>CBDCGS010000011.1:0-1786248 GCA_965216915.1 Alphaproteobacteria bacterium | reverse complement strand
CGGAACCCCGTGGGCGGCGAATTCCTGGGTCACGTAACCCGGCGCCACGCCGAACACGAACCGGCCGTTCGAGAGGTTGTCGATCACCGCGATGTCCTCGGCGAGCTTGAGCGGCGCATAGAGCGGCACCAGGAGCACGGCGGTGCCGATGCGCATGCGCTCGGTGACCGCGGCAGCCCCGGCCATCGCGACGACAGGGCTTGGGCAGAAGCAATCCTTCTGCACGTGATGAGAGGCCTGAAAGGCCGAGACGTAGCCGAGTGCCTCCGCGCGTGGCAGGCAGGTCAGCATGTCTTGGTATGGCTCGTGCGAGGCGATGCCGCTCTCCGGCGGCACCTGGGAAGGCGAATAAGAGACCGAATTTCATGGCGCGCTCGTCTGGTCGGGTGAAAGCGAATTGTCGCATTCGCTACGCGCAAAAGAAAAGGGCCCCGAGGGAGGGGCCCATGGGTACGTCCAGGAGGACGTGGGCAGGGTTTAGCTGAAGGCCGGTGCGATCTGCTCAATGCGCCGGGCCATCTTGGGGTCGAGCTCGTCGACGACCCGCAAAAACTCGGGATGGCTCATGCCGGCACCGAGGAAGGTCCAGCGCAGCGCCTGGCGTTGCGTCTCGAAGAACTCCGCGCACTCCGCGTCGGAGAGGCGCCGTCCGGTCGCGTTCATGAGGGTCCGCCGGTCGAGCTTGGCCTGGCGATCCAAGGCGCCGTCGACCTCTAGGGCAAGCTTGCCATAGCCAGCGATCGCCGCGCTCCGCTCTTCCGGCGAATAGCGGGCCGCGATGGACTTGACCACCTGCATCGCGAGGCGCGCGCGCGCCGGCTCGCCGAACCCGTTGGCCTCGAGCAGCCGCTTGATGCTGCGGTCGACGCGCTTGTCGTACTTGATCGTCGCGATGTAGTGGCGATGCATCGCCCACTCGAGTTGTAGGATGAATAGCGCGACCGTGAGCGGGTGGTAGGCGAGAACCGCTTCGGTGATCACGTCGGCGGGGCCGAACGCCTTGCACTGCGCATCGAAGCCATCCTCGAACGCGCTCGCAAACCGATCGAAACGCTCGCTGCGCTCGGCCTCGCCACCCACGAACGCGAGCAAGGCGCGGGTGCTCGTGTCGCCGCCCTGCAGGCGCGCGCCGGCCTGATCCATGAAGAAGGGCAGCGTGAATTGCTCGGCCAGCCACATGGCGTGGAGAAATCCGTAACCCCGGATCTGGTTCAGGGTCCGCTGCTCGGAGGGTGTCAGGAAGCGCAATGACGCCACGCGGGCCAACGATTCCGACAAAAATGCACGGGTGAAATCGGGTGCGTCAGTCCGTTTGCGGTCGCCCGCCGGAAACGCGCGGGTGGGACGCGCCGTCGCGCCGGTCGGTGCAAGTTCTAGCGTCAAAGCGTGATCGAGCATTTGCTTACCCCTTGAACGAACGTCGATGCGTGACTGTTCAACGATCGACGGTGCCAGAATGACGGCGATCCGTATCAAGGGTATGTCGCGAACGACGCCCGATTGTTTCAATTGTTTCAGGAGCGGAAACCGCGGTTCTTCGCAGCCGACAGAGCGATCAGCGCTTCGGCGGCTCTTCCCCGTCGAGCAGGCGACCAAACGCGCGCCCCATTTCACGCGCGGGATCTTTGGCGGTCGCAACCTTGACGAATTTGTCCGCCGCGCGGTCCATCCGTCGGTCGACGGCCACGAACGCCTGACCCGCCTTCCGCCGCACCCGCGGATCCGCCGCGGCGCGCCTGGCGAGCGACCAGAGCAGGTTCCGAACGATCGACATCCCGTTTCAGCCCAGCGATCAGTTGGTGCCGAGCCGGCATTTTGCACGAAGTTGCCGCAACTCGCCAGCTGGCGACCGGCCCCATGCGACGATCGCCGGCCGCCTGCCTCTCGACACCGCGGCTCCCATCCGGCACAAAGACCGTCCTCTCATCAGGCGGCGAGCAATGACAACATATCTCTGCGGGATCGACATCGGCGGAACCTTCACGGACTGCGTGGTGGTGGATGGCAGCGGCCATGTCACCACGGCCAAGGTTCCCTCCACCCCCTCCAACTTCGCGCAAGGGCTGATTGCGGCTCTCGACGCGGTGGCGGCAAAGCTTGGCAAGGCCACCAACGAGCTTTGTGGCGACCTCTTGATGCTCGCCCACGGAACGACCGTCGGCACGAACGCGATCATTCAAAAGAAAGGTGTAAAAGTTGGCCTCATTACAACCAGAGGTCACAACGATGTCATCCATATCATGCGCGGCTCGCGCGGCCTCTCGGGGCGCGATATCCGGCTCGTCGTGCATATCCCCGAGAGCCAGAAGCCCGACCCCATCGTGCCGAAATATTTGATCGAGGGCGTGTCCGAGCGGGTGGATTGCTTCGGCAAGGTGGTGGTTGACCTCAACGAGCAGGAGGCCGAGCAGGCGATCCGCCGCCTCGTTTCCGACGGTGTCGAGGCCCTCGCCGTATGCTTTCTCTGGTCCTTTCTGGAGCCGAAGCATGAGCAGCGGGTCAAGGCGATGATCCATGAGATCGCGCCGGATCTGTTCGTCACCTGCTCCTCCGATCTCGTGCCGAAATGGGGCGAATACGAGCGCACCGCTGCGGTCGCGCTCAACGCCTATATCGGACCGTTGGTGACCGGCTATGTCGCCGATGTCGACGCGCAGGCGAAAGCGCTCGGCTACGCCGCACCCCTCCAGATCACGCAATGCGGCGGCGGCACCATACCCGTGGCCAAGGCCATGGAGGCGCCCCTCCTCACCCTTGATTCGGGCCCCGTGTCGGGGGTGACGGGCTCGGCCTACGCGGCGGGGCTCATGGGCTACGACAACGTCATCACGACCGACATGGGGGGCACGTCCTTCGATGTCGGCATCATCCATGGCGGCAAGCCCGCCTTCTCCTACCGGAGCCTGGTGCACCAATACGAGTACTACCTCTCCAAGGTCGATATCCAAGCCATCGGCGCGGGCGGAGGAAGCCGCGTGTGGATCGACGAGACGGGCGACGTGCTCCGCGTCGGCCCGGACAGCGCCGGCGCCGACCCCGGCCCCGTCTGCTACGGACGGGGCGGCACGGTGCCGACCGTGACCGATGCCGATCTCGTGCTCGGCTATCTCGACCCCGAGCAATTTGCCGGCGGCGCGATCCAACTCGACCGTGACGCCGCGGCGGCGGCGCTTGCCGCGATCGGTGAGCGCATCGGACTCGGTCTCGACGAATGCGCGAGCGGGGTCGCGCAAATCGCCGAGTTCCAGATGGCCGACCTGATCCGCAAGACCACCATCCAGAAAGGCCACGACCCGCGCGATTTCGTGCTCTTCGCCTTCGGCGGCGCCGGCCCGGTGCACGCCGGTGTGTTCGCCCGCGAGCTCGGCGTCGCCAAGGTGATCGTGCCGCAGCGCGAGACCGCGTCGGTGTGGTGCGCCTTCGGCGCGGCGTCGGCCGACCTCCTCCACGTCTATGAGCGCGTCAACATCATGCGCTCGCCGTTCGACCCGGAGGCGATCAATGAAACGCTCGCGGCGCTCCACGCCCGCGGCGAGGCGGACCTCGCGGCCGACGACGTGCCGCGCGGGCAGCGGCATTACCGCTTCTCGCTCGACATGCGCCACAAGGGCCAGATCAACGAGGTTGAGGTCGATCTGACGGGCGAGCGCGTGAGCACGGAAGGTCTGGACGCGCTTCATGCCGATTTCGTCGAGCGCTACGAGGCGCTTTATGGCCGCGGCGCTTCGCTGCCCGACGCTCAGCTCGAGATCGTCACATTCCGCTGCCGCGCGCGGGGGGAGACCGCCAAGCCGGCGCTCGCGCAAGCCTCCGAGCTCACCGCGACCATCGATCCGAGCGCGCGCAAGCCGGGCCGAAGCGTCTACTGGGCTGGGCTGAAGAAGCGGCTCGACACGGCGATTTACGATGGCGCCAAATTGGCGCCCGGCAACCGGATTGCCGGCCCGGCGGTGATCGATACCGAGGTGACCACGGTCGTCGTGCACCCGGATCAGGCGCTGGTCGTCGATGCGTTCGGCAATTTCGAGATCGCGCTCGACGCCGGCGCCGGCGGCGACTGACTAACCCACCGAGCTTCGGGGCTCGGCCGCCGGCTCGCCAGCCGCCTCGCCCGTCGCGTCGCCGGCCTCCTCCGCACCGAATTGAAGCGCGGCGAGGCGCGCATAGAGCCCCCCTTCGGCCATCAGCGCCTCGTGCGAGCCGAGCGCGACCACACGGCCCTCGTCCATCACGACGATGCGGTCGGCCTTGAGGACGGTCGCGAGGCGGTGCGCAATGACGATCGTGGTCCGCCCGGCCATGAGCCGCTCCAAGGCCTCCTGAACCGCCCGCTCGCTTTCAGCGTCGAGCGCGCTCGTCGCCTCGTCGAGCAGCAGAACGGCCGGGTTGCGAAGGATCGCGCGGGCGATCGCGATGCGCTGCTTCTGGCCGCCGGAAAGCCGGGCGCCCTTCTCGCCGAGAAAGCTATCGAAGCCCTCGGGCAATGCATCGAGGAACGCGGCGGCGCCGGCCGCATCGGCGGCGGCGCGGACAGCCGCGTCGTCCGCATCCGGCCGGCCGAACCGGATATTCGCGGCCGCGCTCGCGGCGAAAATCACCGGATCCTGCGGCACCAAGCCAAACCGGCCGCGGACGGCCTCGAGAGACGCCTCGCGCACGTCGACATCGTCGACGGAGATCGTGCCCGAGTCAGGGTCGTAGAAGCGCAGGAGCAGGTTGAAAACCGTCGTCTTGCCCGCCCCCGACGGGCCGACGAGCGCCACGGTTTCCCCGGGCGCGACAGCCAGAGAGAAATCATGAAGCGCCGGCGTTTCCGGGCGTGCCGGGTAGTGGAACGTCGTCTGGTCGAGCGTCACCGAACCAAGCGGCGGCTCAGGGAGCGCGCGCGGCGTCGCGGCCTCTGTGATCGTCGGCTCGTGGCCGAGGAGCTCGGCAAGCCGCTCTGCCGCGCCGGCGGCGTGCTGGAGATCGCCATAAACCTCGCTGAGCGAGCCGACGGAGCCGGCGACGACGACCGCGTAGAACATGAACGCAGTGAGCTCGCCCCCGGTGAGATCGCCCGAAAGCACCTGATAGCCGGCCAACCAGAGCACGGCGCCAATCCCGGAGAACACGAGAAGAATGACGATCGCCGTGAGCAGCGCCCGCGCCTGCACACGGCGCAGCGCGGTCGTGAAGGCGCCTTCCACCCGCTCCGCGAACACCACCCCCGTGCGGCTCTCGTGCCCAAAGGCCTGTACGGTGTGGATGGCATTGAGCGATTCCTCGATCTGCGCGCCGATGTCGGCGACGCGATCCTGGCTGAGGCGCGAGAAGCGACGCACCCGGCGCCCGATGATGATGATGGGCACCACCACGATCGGCACGATCAACACCACGAGGCCGGTCAGCTCGAGGCTTGTCACGAGAAGCATCACGCTGCCGCCGAGGAACAGCAACAGGTTGCGCAGCGCCGACGATACCTGGCTGCCGATCACGGTCTGCAGCAGCGTGGTGTCGGTCGTCAGGCGCGACAGAAGCTCGCCGGTCTTGGTCACCTCGAAGAACGCGGGGCTCAAGCGGATGAGACGCTCGAACACGGTGCGACGAATGTCGGCAACGACGCGTTCGCCGAGCCACGAGACCAGATAGAACCGCGCGAAGGTGCCGGCCGTCAGCAGCACGACCATCCCAATCATGTAGAGAAGCGCCTCGTGAAGGCGGCCGACCTCCTCGCCGCCCAGACCGTCGTCGATCAAGAGCCGCAGGCCCTGGCCGATCGCGAGCACCGCCGCCGCGCTCGCGGTGAGTGCGATCAGCGCCCCGACCATGGTCGCGCGGTAGGGCCTCAGGAACCGGACGAGATAGCGGATCTGCCCGATGTCGCGGCTTTTTGGCCGGTCGGCATCAGCGCGGCGGCTCCGGCGACGGCGCCCTTCCTGCGGACCAAAGAGGCTCAACGGTGCTCACACCCGCCGAATCGGGCGCGGACACTCGCCCCAGGCTGCCACGCGTCTTCGCAATCGGTCGTCATGTTCGGCTCATGCTCTCTCCGCGGCGGCGCCCCGTGGCGTCGCCGTTTCGCGTATAACTGCCCGGCTCGCGCGCGACGCGCAAGTGTCGCCTTTCTTGCGCGTTGACGGGGGCCCCGCTATAACGGCGCCTCGCGCGCCAGCGGAGCGACGGACACTGCCATGAAAAAGGACATTCACCCGGACTATCACGAGATCACCGTGGTCCGCACGGATGGATCGAGCTTCACCACGCGCTCCACCTGGGGAAAGCCCGGTGACACGCTGACGCTCGATATCGACCCGCTCTCGCACCCGGTCTGGACCGGCGGCGCGCAGCGGCTGGTCGACACGGGCGGTCAGGTCTCCCGGTTCAACAAGCGCTTCGCCGATTTCCGGCTGAAATAACGACTGTCGGCGCACTCCACGCGAGGACCACCCGGTTGGCGGCGGGTCAGGCCGCCTGCGACGGACGTGCGCGCGACCACGCGGACGCCCGTTTCTTGAGGGCTCCCGCCATCTCTCGAAGTGCGATGAGGCGCCCGCGCGCAGAGCGGCGGTTCAGCGCCAGGATCCCCCAACGCTCCTGACGTTCGCTCATCCACTCCTGCTTGTAGGGCTCATCGCCGATGCCGAAATCGATCTCGGCGACGCCGTCAACGTCGATGACGTGCTCGAGAACCTTGAGGACGACGATGCCCCCGGCGGCATCGGCGGCAAACCGCTCGTCATAGGCGGCCTTGTACATCGCGATCCCGTCGCCGGAGAGGAACGCGAGCTGTGTGGCTGCCGGCTCACCGTCGACGTAGAGGAGACCGAGCCGAAGTATCCCGGCGCGCGCTGCCTCCCCGATCAGCGTGGGAATGAAATCCGGGTGGGTCTCCTCGCCCTTCCAGCTCGCCGCGTAGACCTTCAGATAGTCGGCGATCGCGGTATCCAGATCGTCGTCGTTCGAGACGAGACGAAACCTCGCGCGCTCCGATCTGTCCAACCGGCGGGCCTTCTTGGGCAGCGTCCGGCGGATCGAGGAGCCACGATCCCGCAGATAGGCCTCGAATGAGCGGCCGTTGAGCGGCTCGCGCCAGTTGCCATACTGGAAATAGGCGTGCACGGCGAAGCCGGCGGCCTCCAGACCGGCCCGAAGCGCCACAAACAACGGACTGCGCGGATCGAGCGAGCGGAACTGGAGCATGTCCCAACGCGGCCGTTGCGCGGCGACCGCGCCGAGGATCGGCCTCAGCAGCGCATCGAGATCATCTTCGTCCGGTGCGACGACCGGGTCCCAGTGAACCGTGTACTGGTTGGCGAGCGCAGCCAGCGCGCGCGCATTGAAAGGCGTGGCGCCGCTCACCGCATTGGCGGCGAGCAGTATACGCGGGCGCCCGCTGTCGTCCTCGAGACCGTAGAGATGAACCGCTTGATCCGCGCCGATCGTGCAGGCTGCGAGGCTGCGATACCAAAGCGCGCTCGCGAAAAGGCTGGTACGACCGGCCGCGGCGAAGAGCGCGTCATAGGGCGCGCCAAGCTCCTCGAAGCGGGTGCGGTGGACCACCCGAAGGCCCAAAGCGCTCAACTGATGGGCCCATCCGCCATGCGCGATTTGAGCCACAGCTCCAACACCGCGATGTCCCACACGCAGCCGAAATAAACCTGCGGCTGCCCACCGCGCACGCACGCGATCAGATGATCCAAGAACGCGACCCGAAACAGGCCGCGCTGCTTGGCGTCGGTCAGGAGATCGCAGAAGGCCTGATTGAGCGGCGGATAGTCACGGATGAAGACGAAATTGGGCAGACCGAACCCCTTCTTCGATTTGGTCAGAATCGCCTCCGGCAGGAAGCCCCGGAGCGCCATCTTGTAGAAATTCCGGATCTGCCCACCCTCGTTGAGCCAGCCGGGCGGCAGCGAGGCCGAGAACTCCACCAGATCGTCGTCGAGGAAGGGATAGCGCACGCGCGCGCCCGCATGCGCGCACATGCGGCCCACTTTGCGCAGGTCGCCGTCCGCCAGCGTGATCTGCAGATCGACGTGCATCATCCGCTGCAGCTTCGCAGCCCCTGTCGGCGCCTCATAGATCTCGGTCACGAAGCGGTGCGGCTCCTGCGGATCGATCGCCTGCCAAGCCTCCTCGCTGAAGATCTCGGCACCCGAGGCGAGGAAATAGAGATTGATCCACGTCATCCGTACCGGCACGGGCGTGCGCGCGTTGCGCATGTAGTTTGCCGCCTTTCGCACGATCGGGATCTTGCTCTTCAGCGGAAAGGCGTCCATTACCGGCTCGAGGCACAACCGGCGAAGCGGGCGCGGGATGCGCCGATAGTGATCGAAAAAATCATCCGTCACGTAGCGCGTGTTGCCACCGAAGAGCTCATCGCCGCCATCGCCCGCGATCATCGTCCCGACGCCGTGGCCGACGGCGGCCCGCGCGCAATGAAAGGTCGGAAGCGCGGAGGCGTTGGCGAAGGGCTCATCGAAGATCTGGCTCACGTCGGTCAGCATCGCGAGCACGGCCTCCGGCTCGAGATACGCGACGACGTGATCGACGCCGTAGGCGCCGGCCGCGGTTTGGGCGTAGTCGGACTCGTCGTAGTCCGGATTGCGAAAGCCGACGGTGAACGCGCGCGCCTTCGTGTCGGTCGCGCCCGCCAGCAAGCCGACCACCGTGCTGCTGTCGAGTCCGCCGCTCAGAAAGGCGCCGAGACGGGCCGGCTCTTCGCCCTCGATGCTGCGAGCGACCGCCCGCTTGAGGTGATCGAAGAGGGCCTCGCCGGCCTCGCGTTGATCGCGCAAGCCGTTCTCGCGATAAGGCATCTGCCAATAGTTGTGCGCATCATATCCGCCTTCGCGCATCACCAGGCATTCGGCCGGCCGGAGCTTTCGCTGCTCGCGGTAGACGGTCGCCGGCGCACAAACGCGGTCGATGAAATAGAGATAGTCGTGGATGGTTTGCGGCGCGATGGTGGCGCCGACCGAGGGGTGCGCGCGCACCGCATCGGCGGTGCTGCCAAATACGATCGTGCCATCGGCCAGCGGTGCGTAGCAAAGCGCCTCGACGCCAAAACGGTCGATCGCCAGCAGGCCCTCACCACGCCGGGGAGCCAGGACGGCCAAGGAGAAGTGGCCGCGGAGATGCTGCAGAAGCGCCTCGCCGTAGCGCCCGTAAGCGTCGGCGAGGGCGGCCGCGTGGCCCTTGGCCGCGGCCTTATCCGCGAGGGCGGGCACGCTCCAGCGGGGATAGCCGCGGATCAGGGCAACGAGGTCGTCGTCTTGGTGCCAGGAGGCGATGGGTGCGGGCGCGCGGAGTGCCACGCCGGCACCGCCGCCATGCCACGTGCGGATGATCGCAGGATCACCGGCGACGAGAGTTTCCGCCATCGCGGCGAGCACATCCGCTCGCTCATCGGGCGCGCGCTCGCTGCCGAGCCAACCGCAGAATCCGCTCATGAAACCAAAGACGACATGGAGGCCTCGGACTTGTACATCGCGATCGCTTGACCAGATGTAAACACGCCCAAGCGATCGGCGATCATCTAGCGGCGGCCCGCGACGATGGCCCGGGTCGTTTCGACCATCCAATCAACCTCCAGCGGCGTGAGCTCTTGATGACAGGGCAGCTGCAGGCCGTGGTGCGACCACCCGTCGCTGGCCGGGCACACCGACGCATCGAGACCGTTCCAAAGAAACTGGCCAAATCGCTGCGTCGGCACGCCGGCATCTTCGAAACGCGGGAATAACTCGTCCAGGCGCTCGATCCAGAACGGCACCATGAAGGGCACGACGGTCTCCGGAAGGACCGCGTGCAGCGGCCGCACGCCCGGCAGATCGCCGAGCGCCTCGAGCACTTGGAGATAATGGGCGCGGCGCCGCTTCTTGATCCGCGCGTGAGATGCCCGCCGGGTGACCGCTGCCGTGAAGCGCGACGTGTGATAGCGCCAGACGGCGTCGTCCGCCCCATCGGACGCGCGAAGCGCGGCGGGGCTGAGCCCCCCCGCGGCGCGTGGCACCAACCGGCCGATCAGGCGGCCGGCGTGGCGCACGGCGGCGGCGGCGCGGCTCGCCGGCCACAGCCAACCCAGGCGACCGTAATAGATCGCCTCGTCGAGCGCGGCGCCGGCCTCCACAATGTCCTGATATCGACTCGGCGTTCGCACCTGACCGGCCCGCAGCGCGGGATCCTGTGAGATCAGAGTGCCCCCCTCGATCACCGGGAAGAATTTCCAGATGCTGGCGATCGCGCAATCGCCATACGCTCCGACCGGCCGGCCATCGAGCCGTCCGAAAAAGGCGTGGGCGCAATCCTCGATCAGCTTGATGCCACGGTCCGCACACAACCCGCGCACCCCACCCAGGCCTTGAGGAAATCCGAAATAGTGTGGCAGCACCAACGCGCGCGTATGCGCATCGGCCTTGCGTGCGATGTCGTCGAGATCCGCCGTGAGATCGTCGTTGACGCGGAAAAACACCGGTGTCGCGCCGCACTTGATCACTGGCTCCACCATCGCCGTGCAGTGATAGGCCGGGAGCAGCACCGAATCGCCCGGTCCGATGCCGTACCCGGCAAGCGCGTGATAGAGCGCCGCCCGGCCCGAGGTCAGATGCAGCGCCGGCCCGGCCTCAAGAACGGATGGGATGCCCTCCGCCAACCCATCCCCCTCGCCGTCCGAGAGCATTCCGGCCGACAAGATCGGCATCACCGAAACCCGTGGCCACGGCACCCAGCGCGACGGCTCCGGGATGTTGGGACCGTCGCGCACCACCGTGAGTGACCGCACTTGCCGCCCCTTCTTCTGGAAGAACGGCCGCGGAAGCGTCGTCACAGGCTTGGGTGCCATGGCGGGCGCGTCACCCGAAAGCGACCTCGGCACGCATCGCGAGACCACCCTGATCGTTGGCCGCCCAGACCTCTGCGGACGCGCCGTCCGACGAGGGCGCGCCCGCGACGACGAAAGGGGCCGGCACGAAAAGCGGTGACATCGCCCGGAAGTCGAAGCGCCGCACCGTGGCGTCCGGCCGCTCGCGCCGGCAGAGATCGAGCAGGAGCGTCGCGATGAGCGGGCCGTGGACGACGAGCCCCGGATAGCCCTCTTCGGCACAATGCGCCGGATCGTAGTGGATACGGTGGGTGTTGAGCGTGAGCGCGGAATAGCGGAACAGCAGCACCGGGTCCGGCGCGATCGTCCGGCGCCAGGCCGCCGTCTCCGGGGCGGACTTCGGCGCGACCGGTGTGGCGCCCGGCCGCGGCGCCTCGCGATAGACGATGTCCTGCTCCTCCTCGATCGCGAGGGCTCCGTCGACCCGGATTTCATGCCGCACCAGGACGAACACGAGCGCTCCGGTCTTACCCTGCTTTTCGGTGACGTCCGCGATCTCCGAGCGCCTGACCATGCGTTGCCCGACTCGGGGTGCGTCGTGGAACACCAAGCGGCTGCCTGCCCACATGCGCCGCGGCAGCACGACCGGCGGCATGAAACCGCCGCGTGCGGGATGACCGTCCGGCCCGAGCGCCGATTGGCGCGGGCTCTCGCGAAAGAACATCCAATGCCAGACCGGCGGCAGCGGATCGCCGGCGCCGGGCTCCGGATCGTCGCGATCCAGCATGGCGGCGAGCGCACGCAGGCGCTCCGGCTCCACGATGTCCGTGCTCTCGCGCGTGCGGCCGATCCACTCGGTGGGCGATGCGGCGCTTTCAGGCATGCCGCGCACCCGCCTGGTCAGCGAACTCGGCACGGATCGCCGCATTGTGCGCGCCAAGCGCCGGCACCGGCCCAAGGGCACCATCGTCGCCGGCATGTTGCGCCGGCGGCGCCACAAGGCTCACCGGTCCCTGCTCGGTCTCCACCGTCACGCGCCGTAGCTGGGAATGCTCGGCCAAGGCCGCAACGTCGTTCAGCCGACCGAAGGCGATGGCGGCCTCGCGCAGCACGGCGGCCAGCGACCCGCGGTCGTGCCCCGCGAAGCACGCGATGATTTCGGCATCCATCGCCGCGCGGTTGGCAATCCGCGCCGGGTGATCGTCAAAGCGCGGATCGGTCGCCAACTCGGGCTGCCGGAGGACGTGGGCGCAAAAGCGCGCCCACTCGCGCTCGTTTTGGATCGCGATGACGATCGTGCCGCCGTCGCCCACCGGATAGGCGCCATAGGGTGCGATCATGGGATGGCTGATCCCGGTCCGCGGCGGCGCCTTGCCCGCAAGCTCGTGATGCAGCAGCGGCACGTTCATCCAGTCGGCGAGGCCGTCGAACAGGGAGATCGCGATGCCCGCGCCGCGGCCCGTCCGCTCACGCGCATAGAGTGCCTCGACGATGGCCGCGTAGGCGTTCAAGCCGGCGCCGATGTCGCAGACCGACACGCCGACGCGCCCGGGCGCCTCCGGTGTTCCGGTGACCGACGCGAGGCCGGATTCACACTGGACGAGCAGGTCATAGGCCTTCATGTCGCGATAGGCGCCCGTCTCGCCATAGCCGCTGATGTCGCACGTGATCAGACGTGGATGGTGCGCCCGCAGCTCCGCCGCACCGAAGCCCGCGCGCGCCGCCGCGCCCGGTGCGAGGTTTTGGAGGAAAACATCGGCCTTGGCGATGATCCGATGAAGCAGCGCGGCATCATCCGCCGCCTTGAAATTCAGCGTTAGCGACTGCTTGCCGCGGTTGAGCCACGCGAACCAGGTGGAGCCCCCATTGGCGTGGCGATCATAGCTGCGCGCGAAGTCGCCCTCCGGCCGCTCGATCTTGATCACGCGGGCGCCCGCGTCGGCCAGCCGGCTGGTCGCGAAAGGGCCGGCGACGGCTTGCTCGATCGACACCACGAGAACGCCGTCGAGCCGGCCTGGCGCGCGCGCGCTCATTGACCCCGGCCCCTCAGTAGGAGCGCGGCATGCCGAGCACATGCTGCCCGAGATAGCCGAGAATCAGGTTGGTCGAGATGGGCGCGACCCGGTAGAGCCGCGCCTCGCGGAATTTGCGCTCGACGTCATATTCCTCGGCGAAGCCGAAGCCGCCATGCGTCTGCACGCAGGTGTCGGCCGCCTTCCACGAGGCCTCGGCCGCCAGATATTTCGCCATGTTCGCTTCCGGCCCACAGGGGCGGCCGGCATCGAACAGCGCCGCCGCCTTGCGCACCATGAGCGCGGCGGCCTCGGCCTGCGCATAGGCCTCGGCAATCGGAAACTGGATCCCCTGGTTGGCACCGATCGGTTTGCCGAAGACCGTGCGCTCCTTGGCATAGGCGCTCGCCCTCTCGATGAACCAGCGCGCATCGCCGATGCATTCGCCCGCGATTAGGATCCGCTCGGCATTCATGCCGTCGAGGATGTAGCGAAAGCCCTTGCCCTCCTCGCCGATCAGGCTCGACGCCGGAATCTCGAGATCGTCGAAGAAGAGCTCGGTCGTCGCATGATTGATCATCGTGCGGATCGGACGGATCTCGAGGCCCTTGCCGAGGGCGGGCTCGATCTCGATGAGAAACACCGAGAGCCCCTCGGAGCGCTTCTTCGTCTCCTCCTTGGGCGTGGTGCGCGCGAGGAGGAGCAGAAGGTCGGAATGCTCGGCGCGCGAGATCCACACCTTCTGACCGTTCACGACGTAAGTGTCGTTGCCGCGCCGCTCCGCCGTGGTGCGAAGCTGCGTGGTGTCGGAGCCCGTGGTCGGTTCCGTCACGCCGAACGCCTGCAAGCGCCGCGCTCCGCTCGCGATGTCGGGAAGGTAGGCCTCCTTTTGCGCGTCCGAACCATGACGCAGGACCGTGCCCATGGTGTACATCTGCGCATGGCAGGCACCGCCATTGCAGCCCGACGCGTGGATCTCCTCCAAGATCGCGGCGCCCGCGCCGATGCCGAGCCCGCTCCCGCCATAGCGCTCGGGGATCAGCGCGGCAAGAAAACCGGCTTTCGTCAGTTCCTCGACGAATTCGGCCGGGTAGACGCGCTCGCGATCCTTCGCGCGCCAATACTCGCCCGGGTATTTCGCGCACAGCGCGCGGACCGGCTCGCGGAGGTCTTGGTGGTCGTTGTCTAGGTCGATAACGGTTCGGCTTGCGCTCATTCCACGGTGACGGATTTCGCCAAGTTTCGGGGCTGATCAACGTCAGTCCCTTTTAGCACGGCGACGTGGTAGGCAATCAGTTGAACCGGAATCGTGTAGAGGATCGGCGCGACGAAAGGATCGACCGGCGGCAGCTCGATCGAGGCCTCGGCCATCGGCCCGAGCGAATCGATCCCCTGCGCATCGCTGAGGAAGACGACGTGCGCGCCGCGCGCGAGCGTTTCCTGCAAGTTCGAGGCAGTCTTCTCGAAGAGCTGCCCGGGCGGGGCGACCACGATCACCGGAACACCCTTGTCGATGAGCGCGATCGGCCCGTGCTTGAGCTCGCCGGCCGCGAACCCCTCGGCGTGGATGTAAGAGATCTCCTTGAGCTTGAGCGCGCCTTCGAGGGCGACCGGATAGCCCGTGCCGCGGCCGATGTAGAGCACCGTGCCCGCCTCGCGCAGCGTCTCCGCGAGGGTGCGGATGTGCTCATCGTGATTGAGGACCTCGGCGATGTGCGAGGGCGCCTCGGCGAGCGCATGCGAGAGGCGCGCCTCTTCTGCCGCGTCGATCGCGCCGCGGGCGCGTGCCAGAGCGATCGCGAAGCAGGCGAGCGTGACCAGCTGGGTCGAGAAGGCCTTGGTGGAGGCGACACCGATTTCGACACCGGCATGGGTCGGCAACACGACGTCCGCCTCGCGCGCCATGGTGCTCTCGGGCACGTTGATCACGGCGATCGTGTGCTGGCCCGCCGCCTTGGCGAAGCGAAGGGCCGCGAGGGTATCGGCCGTCTCCCCGGACTGGGAAATGAAGAGCGCGGCGCCGCCCGTCTCGAGGGGCGGCGTGCGGTAGCGAAACTCGGAGGCGATGTCGATCTCGACCGGCACACCGGCGATCTGTTCGATCCAGTAGCGGGACACGAGGCCCGCATAGTAGGAGGTCCCGCAGGCCACGATGGTGATCTTGCGCACCGACGCGAGATCGAAGGGCAAGGCGGGCAGATGGATTCGCCCGGCGGCCGGGTTGTAGTAGGTGTTGAGCGTGTCGCCGATGACCGCGGGCTGCTCGTGAATCTCCTTCTGCATGTAGTGGCGGAAGTTGCCCTTGCCGATCATCGCGCCGTCATGCGCCGTGACGCTGTGGGCGCGCTGCACGGGGCGATCATGCTCATCGAACACGCTCACCTTGCCGCGGCGTAGCACCGCCCAGTCCCCCTCCTCCAGATAGCTGATGCGGCGCGTGAAGGGCGCGAGCGCCAGGGCATCCGACGCGAGGAATGCGCCATCGTCCACATGGCCGATCGCGAGCGGCGAGCCGCGGCGCGCGCCGATCAAGAGATCCCGATGGCCGGCGAACAAAATTCCGAGCGCGAAGGCGCCATCGAGCCGCTTCAGCGCCTGCGCCGTCGCCTCCTCCGGGTCGAGGCCTTGGGCGAGATAGGAATCGATCAGATGGGGGACGACCTCGGTGTCGGTGTCGGTCGCGAATTCGCGGCCCTCCGCCTCGAGCTCGGACCGAAGCTCCTGGAAATTTTCGATGATGCCGTTGTGCACGACCGCGACGCGCCCGGCCGTGTGCGGATGCGCGTTGGTCTCGCTCGGCTCGCCGTGGGTCGCCCAGCGCGTGTGGCCGATGCCGACCAGGCCGGACACCGGCTGTTGCGCGATCAGTGCCTCGAGCTCGGCAAGCTTGCCCTCTGCGCGCCGCAGGTCGAAGGCGCCGTTCGCCAACGTCGCGACGCCAGCCGAATCATAGCCACGATATTCGAGGCGCCTCAGCCCCTCGATGATATGGGGCACCGCCTGGTCGGGCCCGATCACACCAATGATTCCGCACACGACGATGTGCCTCCTCGTCAATCGCGTCAGCTATTCGGCGGCCCGCCCTTGCCCACGCCGCGCACGCCGGCGCGCCGCCGCACCCTCGCGTGCGGTCTGCTCGCCGCGCGCGACGGCAATCGCGTCGGCCTCAACATCGCGCGTGATCACGCTGCCTGCGCCGACGACGGCACCGTCGCCGATGGTGACAGGCGCAACGAGCGCCGAGTTCGAGCCGATGAAGGCGCCGGCGCCGATGTCGGTCTTGGATTTCTTGTAGCCGTCATAATTGCACGTGATGGTGCCCGCACCGACGTTCGCCGCTTCGCCCACCCGCGCATCACCCACGTAGCTGAGGTGGTTGACTTTGGCGCCGGCCTCGACCCGCGTGTTCTTGAGCTCGACGAAATTGCCGATGCGTGCGTCGGCGCCGATTTCGCTGCCCGGTCGGAGCCGCGCGAAGGGGCCGATTACGGCGCCGCGCTCCACGCGAACACCCTCGAGGTGGCTGAACGCCTTGATCTCGACGTCGCTTTCCACCGAGACGCCCGGTCCGAAGAACACGTTCGGGCCGATCAGAACGTCCTGGCCGAGCCTCGTGTCGAAGCTGAACCAAGTCGACGCAGGGTCGATTAGCGTGGCTCCCCCCGCCATGGCGCGCGCCCGCAGGCGCGCTTGCACGAGAGCCTCGGCCGCTGCAAGCTGCAGCCGGTCATTGACGCCCATCACCTCCTCGGGCGGGGCGATGGCATGCCGCGCGCCGAGCCCACGCGCCCGCGCGAGGGAAACGACGTCGGTCAGATAGTACTCGCCCTTGACGTTCTCATTGCCAATCCCATCCAGCAGCGAGATCACATGGCGCCCATCGAGTGCCATAAGGCCGGCGTTGCACAAATCGCACGCGCGCTCGGCCTCGTCCGCGTCCTTGAACTCGACGATCCGGTCGAGCATGCCGTCGGCGCCGATGATCAGCCGGCCATAGTGCGCCGGATCCTCCGGACGGAAGCCGAGGACGGACACCGCCGCATCGGAGGCCCGCCGCGCGTCTAGGAGATCCGACAGCGTTTCGGGACGCAACAAGGGCGTATCGCCGTAGAGAACCAGCACATCGCCGTCGAAACCCTCAAGATAGGCCCGCGCGGACGCGACCGCGTCGCCGGTGCCGAGCTGCGTCTCCTGCACCGCCGTACGCACGGGGAGACCTTGCGGATCGATGTTGGCGAGGCCCGAGACGAGCTCGTCATTGGCGACCACAACCACCATATCCGGCGAAAGCGGCGCAACGCTCGCGAGCACGTGCTCGATCATCGGACGGCCAGCCAATGGATGAAGAACCTTGGCGCGCCGCGATTTCATACGGGTGCCCTTGCCGGCCGCAAGAACCACGCAAGCGAGTCGTGTCATGCCCAGTCCGCCTCGGAGGAATGTGTCACGGCTGCCGACGATACGGTCTCGCCGTCAGGCCCTGTTCGCAATATATCATGTGCGCACGCCGCGCAGGTTTTCCCTCGGGATCGGCCGAGCGTGCGCGACAGTCGGTTAACAGCGGGTAAAGTGGCCATGCAACGGCCCGTGGATGCGGTTCTTCTCGATTTCGACGGAACATTGGTCGACACCGCACCCGATTTCATCACGGCTCTCAACCGCCTCCTCTCGGAGATGGGGCATCGGCCGGTGGATTTCGAGGATTTTCGGCAACTCGCAGGCGAAGGCGCGAAGCGCCTGCTGATACGTGCGCTCGGCGCCCGCGGTGTAGCGGCCGCGGAGGACGCCGCAGCGCCCTGGGTCATGCGCCTCATCGAGTACTATTACGAGGTGCAAACCGTGCAGGCGAAGCCGTTCCCCGGTGTGGTCCCGACGCTGCGCGCCTTCCGCGACCAGGGTCTCGCTCTCGCGATCTGCACGAACAAGCCCGACGCGTCGACGCGCCATCAGCTCAGCTATTTTGGGATGACCGAGCTATTCGGAGCGGTGGTGTGCGGCGATACCGCTTCCGCGAAAAAACCGGACCCCGCCCATTTGCTTGAGGCGTTGGCCGAGCTTGGAATCGAACCGGAGCGAGCCGTCATGGTCGGCGACAGCGCGGCGGACGTGAACGCCGCGCGCGCCGCCGGGATAGCAGTCGTCGCGGTGCGCTATGGCTATAGCCCCGTCTCCGCCGATTCGCTCGGGGCCGATATTGTGATCGATACGTTCGGAGAATTGCCGAATGCGCTTACCCAGATTCGCGCTTTGCAGCCGGGACGCCCGCGCTAGGGCGTCGGACAGCCTAACCCCGGTCGAAATTTTTTTTGCGGCTCGTGTATGACGATGTTAACAACATTCACTAGAGATCTCGC
This sequence comes from Alphaproteobacteria bacterium, assembly GCA_965216915.1. GTDB lineage: Bacteria > Pseudomonadota > Alphaproteobacteria > UBA828 > UBA828 > CBDCGS01. The sequence goes on along the minus strand of CBDCGS010000011.1, from coordinate 1,768,081 downwards.
GTCGCTGATGCCGATGCGCGTGTCCGGCGCATGCTCCGTCGCGCTCGTGCCGCGTTCCGCCAGCATGAGCGCACGCAAAAGTGGCACAATCAACCAGACCGCTACACCGATCACGGTGTATTATGACGAACAAATATAGTTCCTAATGCATAGATGCTCTGCGATATCCCCAATTAATTATAGACGCGACCAAATTATTCTATCAAACACGGGCGCGCTGATACATCAACCGTCACCACTATGTGAGAAAATGAAAGTACTCATAGCTGATAGTCATGCCGTTTACCGCATGGGCATGAAAAACCTTCTTAAAGAGTTGGGAAATGATCTTGAGGCGATTGAAGCAGAGGATTTCGACAGCGCTCAAGAAGCGATCGACGATTCTGGTGACCTCGACCTAGTAATTCTTGATGTCAATATTCCAGGCTTCGAAAGCGGCGACGCCGTTTCAGAGGTTTGCCAACGCGTCCCGGATACGCCCATCGTCGTGACCTCGGCGAGCGACGAATTCGCCGACGTGCAGAAGGCGATCGATCAGGGTGCTGTCGGCTTCATGCTCAAATCGACCCGCCCCGAGATCATGCTCAATGCGCTGCGGCTGGTGCTCGCCGGCGGCGTCTACATCCCGGCGAGCGTGGTGCGGCGCGCTGGATCGGGCCTGCGGGAGAGCCGCCAGCGATCTTATGAAGCGTTGCGCGGCGATCAGACCTCGGGGCTCACGCCGCGCCAGCTCGACGTGCTCGGCTTGCTGGCCCTCGGGAAATCCAACAAGGACATTGCCCGCGAGCTCGAACTCGCCGAGGGAACCGTCAAGGTTCACATTTCGGCGATCTTCAAGGCGCTGAACGTGAGCAACCGCACCGAGGCCGTGATAAAGGCGACCGATCTGCACGGCTCCGGCGGCAGCTAGCGCGCACGGCAGCCCATCGCGTCGGCCGCCGGCCGAACGTGGGATAGCGGTGCGCGCCCAGCACCGGTCGAGCCGACCAAACGCAGAAACATTGCCGTGAGCCGGCGCCGCTAGCCCGTGGCAGCTGAGCGACCGCGTGGTCGGCGGCACGCCATCTAACGCAGGAACGCGTTCGGCGCCCGCCGAAACGACGACGCGATCGTCGCGTTCTCGAGCCACGCCACGTTTCAGACCCTCATCGAATAGCCACGACGCGTGGGCCGAGGCCCCGAGTCGACGAACGCTCGGAAAGATCGAGATCTCGGCCATCGGTGCCTTCCATGGGTCGGCATCGGCCCAGTCACCCAGGAATCAAAGTAAACAAACTTCTGCAGTGCCCCCGCACGCTCATTTTTAACCCCGCAACGCTAGCATGACACGAGGCCACATCGGACGCGTGGCGAGGCATGAGAGAGCGAACGCTGATGACGACCGGCAACGCACCAGAGAGCGGAGACGCGACGGCAATCAATCGCCCCGGTGCAGCATCCATTCCGGTCGAGCGCAGCGGGCGGCCGGTCTCCGAAGTCAGCGACGTCACCGGCCTGATTGGCCTCGCGGCACTCTTGTCATCGGTGGTCGTCGCCGTCGCCTTCGACTTGTCGGTCCTATCCTCCACGCTTCTCATACTGGGCGGGACCGCCCTCCCGATGATTGTCGCGACGCTCGTGTTCGAGAAATCGCACAAGCGAGCCACCACGGGCCTCGATCTGCGAATCAACCGACCCGCCAGCGAGATCATTCCCATCACAGTGACGAAAACAATCGGCTTGGGGATCACGTTTGCAATTATTGGCGCTCTATATTGTACGATTGAAACATATAGCCATGATAGATATAGATTATTTCTGATATTTGGCGTCGTGACCGTGTCAATTGTGTGGTTTATTTCACCACTCTACATATATCTCACAAGCAAGCACATGCGAGAGCCGAAAGACGAATTGTGGCATTTCGCGAAATTTGTCTGTCTCCAGCATGCCGTTGTCGATTTTGACAAGGTGAAAGCCCACTGCCTCGCTTGGGCTGTCAAAGCGTTCTTTTTGGCGTTCATGGTGTCGGTCCTCCCTGCGACCGTCAATGGAATCATCAATTTCGATCCGCTCGTCATTTTTGCGAGCCCGGTCAATTGCATCCTTTTTCTTGTGAAGGTGACATTCCTGGCAGATGTCTGCCTCGGCACCCTCGGCTACATACTGACGCTGCGCGTTCTCGATTCCCACATTCGGTCGACGAACCCGTTCGTGTTCGGGTGGGTGGCCGCGTTGATCTGCTATCCACCCTTCATCTTGATGGGGCACGGGGGGCCGCTGGACTATCGTATCGGCACGCAGGAATGGATCGTCTGGTTCCATGGTCATCCGACGCTTCTGGTGCTCTGGGGCGGCGCGATTCTGGGCCTTTCGGTTGTCTACGCGTGGGCCACCGTGGTCTTCGGAATCCGGTTCTCGAACTTGACGCATCGCGGGATCATCACGACGGGGCCGTTTCGCTTCTCCCGCCATCCGGCGTACCTGTCGAAGAATCTGATGTGGTGGATGGTGCACTTACCGTTTCTCTCGACGGCGAGCACGGGAGATGCCATCCAGAACTGCTTCCTCCTGTTGGCCGTCAATGCGGTTTACTTTGCACGCGCGAAGACGGAGGAGCGCCATCTGATGGCGGACCCGCGCTACCGAGCTTACTCCGAGTGGATCGCGCAGCACGGCCTGCTCGCGGGCTTGTTCTCAAGGCTCGGCATCAGCACGTCCCCAACCACCGACCCGCACGGCTCGGAACAACGGCTCGGCTAAGCCAAACGCGCGCGCGCCGCGCACGTGGGGTGAAATGACGACCAAGGCTCGCCCCGATCAAACCGCGCCGCGCGACCCCTCGATCAATGGCACCGGCGGCCGCGGGTACACGCCCTTCGGCGCATCGTCCGGTTTGATCACCTGAAATGCTGGCATTACCTTCGAGGAGGATAGTCGCTACCGCAATCGTCATCGGTCTTGCCGCTGGTCTGCTGTTTTGGCCACGCGATGCTTCGCTGCCGACGAGCGTTCAGGACTTCGCAGAGCAATATGGCTTAAGGGGCGGCGTCATCGCTTTTCGGGCACTCGGGGCGTCTGAGGCGACGACCTGGACCTTCGGACAGGCGGATAGCACAGGCCGCAAGATGGCGGTGAATGACCGCTTCAAGCTAGCGAGCCTCTCGAAACCGCTCACCGCGGCGGCCGTACTCGCGCTCGCGAGACGCGGCGAGATCGATCTCGATGCCCCGATCGCCGAGATACTCCCGGGCACGACAGACGCGACCGATCCACGCATGCAAAGAGTCACACCACGGCACTTGCTGCAGCACAGTGGGGGTTTCGACGCGACCCAGAACTTCGACCCCTTTTTCCTGACCGAGAAAGAGCTTCGACGCCGTGCGTCCGGCGGATCGACATCGGATTCGATCGAAGGGTGCGCCGGCGTCGTGCAGGCGATGCAGTCGATTCCGCTCCAATTTGAGCCGGGAAGCGCGTATTCGTACTCAAATCTAGGCTATTGTTATCTTGAACTATTAATTGCTGCAAAAACACGGACGAGCTATGAATCAGCGATAAAAGACATTATTCCGAATCTTGGCGAATTTTCCTTAGACGTTACACAAACAACAACCGAACTGATACTTGATCGGGTGGATCAAAATCTACTTGTCAACGACCCACGGATCGTATCCGGTGCCGGGGGTTGGATTGCAGACGCCGGTTCATATCTCGATTTCGCATCACGCCCGATCGATCCTCTTACGTTCTCTCGCCCAGCCTATTCCGATTCAATCGACTATTACGGACTTGGGTGGCGCGTTTGGGAGTTACCCTCGGGGGTCGTGCTCACCCATTTCGGCGCCATGCCAGACGTCTTCACCGTCGTGATGCGCGGCGTCGAAGGACCCGTTCTCGTCGCACTCTTCTCGGGGCGCCCACCCGACCCTCACGCCGCTTTCATGGATTTTCTAGAGGCGGTCCTGGCATCAGATGCCTGGCAAGAAGCCGATGCGGCCGCGCCGCGTTCGAGCAAGCGGCACAGATGAACGGCCCACGGCGGCTGCCACCTAGCCGAAGGTTATGTCGCCGGTGCCGGGGGCGGCGAAATAGGCATCGACCATTGCGGCCGTCACGTCGCTCAGAGAGGGCGGCTGCCATTTCGGCTGCCGGTCCTTGTCGACCACCTGCGCGCGGATGCCTTCGAAGAAATCTGCGTTGAAGTTGCAGCGGATCGCCATGCGGTATTCGAGACGCATCGCCTCCTCGAACGAGAGGTCGTTGTATTCAGTGAGCTGCCTGAAGGTAACCTTGAGGCTGCGTGGGGATTTTTCGCCGAGTGTTTTGATGACGCCGGCGGCCCAATCGGAGCCTTCCCCCTCCAAGCGCGCGATGATCTCTTCGACAGAGGCCGCGCCAAAGCAACGGTCGATCGCGTCATGGTGGGGCGCGAGGGGGCCCTCGCCGGGGGGCTCCGCCACCTCGGCGAGGAGGCCATCGATGGCGCCCGGCGCGTCATCGCCCAAACCCGCAGCCGTGAGCATGTCGTCGAGCGCTTGTAGGCGCGCGCTCGGCACGACGTGCGTGGCAAGGCCGAGATCAAGCGCATCGGCAGCGCCAATCCGCGCGCCGGTCAGCCCGAGAAAAAGCCCCGTGCGGCCCTTGAGGCGCGGCAGAAAATAGGTCGCACCGACATCGGGGAAGAGGCCGATGCCGGTCTCGGGCATCGCGAAGAGAGCACGCTCGCTCATGACGCGGTGCGAGCCGTGCACCGATACGCCGACCCCGCCCCCCATGACCACACCGTCGATCAGCGCGACGTAGGGCTTGGGGTAGCGATGGACATAGGTGTTGAGCCGGTATTCCTGTTCGTAGAATTCGACCGCGAAGCGCCGCTCGGGGTCGGTGCGCTGCTCATAGAGCAGCTTGATATCTCCGCCGGCGCAAAACGGCACCGAGCCGTCCTCGCGCGCGGTGCCGCGGATGACCACGGCGCGCACCTGCTCGTCGCGTGCCCATTCCTCGAGCATCGGTTGCAGCGCGACAACCATGGGCTGGGTGAGGGAGTTCAGCGCCCGCGGCCGGTTCAGCGTGATGCTGCCGACCTCGCCCTTGCGCTCGAGCTTGATCTCGTCGGTCACGGATGCGCGCTCCGCAGCGGCCAGGCGCTAGTCGAACAGCGCCGCGGCGCGCGTCCAACCGCCCGAGGCACCTTTGATCTTGCAGGGGAAGCACGCGACGAAGAAGCCCGACGGCGGCAGCTGCTCGAGATGCCGCAGCTTCTCCATGTGGCAATAGGGCGTGTCGATGCCGGCATAGTGGCCTTCCCAGATGATGCTCGGGTCCTTGGTCTCGAGCCAGCGCTCGCGCGTCTTCGAGAACGGCGCATCCCAGCTCCAGCCGTCGATCCCGGTCACGCGGATGCCGCGTTCGGTGAGGTAGTGCGTCGCCTCCCGGCCCATGCCGCAGCCCGAATGGATGTAGTCGTCGGAGCCGTACATGTCGCCGGCTCGTGTGTTGACCAGCACGATGTCCATCGGCTGCAGCGCGTAGTCGATGCGCGCGAGCTCGGCCTCGACATCGGCGGCGGTCGCGACCGCGCCGTCGTCGAGATGGCGGAAATCGAGCTTCACGCCCGGGCGGAAGTACCAATCGAGGGGCATCTCGTCGATGGTGGGCATCGGGTTGCCCTTCGAATCGTGCGAGTTGTAGTGGTAGGGCGCGTCGACATGCGTGCCGTTGTGGGTCGCGAGCGTGATGTACTCGATGGCCCAACCTTGGCCGCCGGGCAGATCCTCTTTTCTGAGGCCAGGAAACAGCTCGCACATGAGCGCGGCATTCTCTTCGCCCGTGACGTAGCGGATCGAAGGCCGCATGAAATCCGGGTCCACGACCGTGTCGTTGTCGAGCGGTTGGCTGATGTCGACGATCTTCGAGGGCAGCTTCATGGCAGGCGGTCTCCTCGTCCTTTGGCGCGCGCTTGTTTTGCCGGATGACGCGCCAGGAGTCGAGGCCGCACGGACGCTTAGTCGCCGAGGAGCTTGCGCGCGACGATCACGCGCATGATCTCGTTGGTGCCTTCCAGGATCTGGTGGACGCGAAGATCGCGCAGATGCCGCTCGACGGGGTGATCCATGAGGTAGCCGTAGCCGCCGAGCAGCTGCAGCGCGTCGTTGCAAACGTTGAACCCCGCGTCGGTGGCGAGGCGCTTCGCCATGGCGCAGCGGAGCGTCGCCTCCGGGTGGCCCGTGTCGAGGCTCGCGGCGGCCCGCCAGATCATCAGCCGCGCCGCATCGAGCTCGGTCGCCATGTCGGCGAGCTTGAATTGCAGGCCTTGAAACTCGGCGAGCTTGCGACCGAACTGCTCGCGGACGAGCAGATGCTCGCGCGCGATGGCGAGGCTCGCGCCGGCCGCGCCAATCGAGCACGCAGCGATATTGATGCGCCCGCCGTCGAGGCCGGCCATCGCGATCTTGAAGCCCTCGCCCTCGTCGCCGATGCGGTTTGCCGCCGGCACGCGGCACTCCTCGAAGTTCACCATCGCGGTCGGTTGGCTGTGCCAGCCGAGCTTCTTCTCCTGCGCGCCGAAGCTGAGGCCCGGCGCATCCTTCTCGACCACCAGGCATGAGATGCCGCGCGGGCCGGCCGCGCCGGTGCGCACCATGGCGACGTAGACATCGGACGTGCCGGCGCCGGAGATGAAGGCCTTGGTGCCGTTCAGCACATAGTCGTCGCCGTCGCGGACCGCGCGGGTCGAGAGCGAGGCGGCATCCGAGCCCGCGCCCGGCTCGGTCAGGCAATAGCTCGCGAAGAGCTCCATGCGCGCGAGGCCCGGCAGCCAGCGTTTTCGCTGCGCCTCCGAGCCGAAAGCATCGATCATCCAGCTCGCCATATTGTGGATCGAGATGTAGGCAGCGGTCGATGCGCAGGCGCTCGCCAACCCCTCGAACACCAGCGCTGCGTCCAAGCGCGAGAGGTTCGCGCCGCCGGCATCGTCTTGCACATAGACGCCGCCGAAGCCGAGCGCGGCCGCCTTGCGGAGCGTCTCGGCCGGAAAGGTGCAGTCGCGGTCCCACGCCGCCGCGTGGGGCGCCATTTCGTTCGTCGCGAAGTCGCGGGCGAGGTCGCGAAAGGCTTCCTGCTCGGCGCTGAGGGCGAAATCCATGCACGCACTCTAGTGCGCCGGGCGCGGCATCGCTATGGTCTGGAAACCCCGTTCGCGCCTGTCTTTGGAGGCCACGATGGCAGACCATCCGACCGTCTTTGGTCGCTACCCCACGACGCGGCTCCGCCGCAATCGGCGCGATGCCTGGTCGCGCGCCTTGGTGGCCGAAACCAGCCTAAGCCCGAGCGACCTGATCTGGACCACCTTCGTCTGCACCGGCAACACGCGCACCGAGCCGGTCGAGTCGATGCCGGGTGTGGAGCGCATGAGCGCGGACATCCTGGCTGAGCAGGCGCGCGCGGCCCACGCGCTTGGCATCCCGGCCGTCGCCGTGTTCCCGCAGACGCCTCAGGAGCGCAAGACGCCCGGCGGCGACGAGGCGCTCAACCCCGACAATCTCGTCTGCAGCGCCGTGCGCGCGATCAAGGCGGCGGTGCCGGAGATGGGTGTCGTGTGCGACGTCGCGCTCGATCCCTACACCAGCCACGGCCATGACGGGCTGCTCCACGGCGGTGAGATCGTCAACGACGAGACCGTCGAGGTGCTCTGCCGCCAGGCCATCGTACAGGCCGAGGCCGGTTGCGACGTGATCGCGCCCTCCGACATGATGGACGGTCGCATCGGCGCGATCCGCGCCGCACTCGACGAGGCCGGTTTCGGCCATGTGCGCCTCATGTCCTATGCGGCGAAATACGCCTCCGTCTACTACGGGCCGTTCCGCGACGCGGTCGGCTCCGCCAAGAGCCTGCAGGGCGACAAGCGGACCTATCAAATGGACCCCGCCAACACCGACGAGGCACTCCGCGAGGTCGCGTTCGACATCGAGGAGGGGGCCGACATGGTGATGGTCAAGCCCGGCATGCCCTATCTCGACATCGTGCAGCGCGTGAAGCAGACCTTCGGCATGCCCACTTACGTCTACCAGGTGTCGGGCGAGTACGCGATGTTGAAGGCCGCTGGTGAGCGTGGCTGGCTCGATGGTGACGCGGCGATCGTCGAGGCGTTGCGCGGCTTCAAGCGCGCGGGCGCGGACGGTGTGTTGACCTACGCCGCCGTGGAGGTCGCGGCACGGCTCCGCGAAGAGGGTTAGCCCTCGATCTCGACGAAGGTCTCCGGATGGAACCCGTTGAAACGCGTGGCGAGCGCGTTGCTGTACGCACCGACGCTGCCGATTTCGATCCAATCACCCTCCTTGGTGTCCTCGGGAAGGTGAAACGGCACGGGGAGCACGTCGGTCGAATCGCATGTCGGCCCATAGACCGTGAAATCGGTCCCGACCTCGGCCGGCGTGTCGCCTTGGCGAATCAGCCTGACGGGGAAGTTGAGGCCGGCGGTCACGGTCTCCGACAGGCTGTGGTAGATGCCGTCGTTGATGTAGAGCTGATGGTCCTTGCGTAGCTGCACCTGGACCACGAGCGAGGCGCCGCGCGCGACGAGCGCCCGCCCTGGCTCGGCCATCAAGACGCAATCCCGCCGGAGCCCGAGTGACGCGACGCCCTCTTCGATCGCGCTGAAATAGGCCTCGAGCGGGGGCACGTCATGCCCGGGATAGGACGCCGGGAACCCGCCGCCGACATCGAGGAAGTGAATTTCGGCACCGCTTGCCGACAGAACTTGCTGAACCAGGCCGAGCGCGGTGGCATGGGCGTGCGGATTGGCGCATTGCGAGCCGACGTGAAACGCAAGGCCGGCGCGCAGGCCCTCGGCCGCAATCGCCTGCAGAAGCTCGACGCAGCCCTGGGGCGAGGCGCCGAATTTCGCGGAAAGGTGATAGATCGCGCCGGCTTCGGGCGTCGCCAGGCGGACATGGATGACGATGTCCTGCCCGCCCGTCGCCTCGAGCACTTTGTCGAGCTCCGCCGGGTGGTCGACCACATAGTGGCGCACCGCGTAGACCCGGTGCGCGGTGTTGATGTGAGCGCGGGCCTTGACCGGATGGTTGAAGTAGAGCTCGGCATCGGGAAAGAGCTCGCGCACCGCGGCGATCTCGCCGAGCGAGGCGGTGTCGAAATGCCTCACACCACCCGCATAGAGCGCCTTCAGCATGTCGGCGTGGGGATTGCACTTGACCGCATAGAGCACGCGCCCCGGGAACGCTGAAACGAAGTCCGCAGCCGCTTCGGCGAGCACGGCCGGTCGCACGCAAAACACCGGGTAGCTCGGCTCGAGGTCGGCGATCATGGCCTCGGGAGATGGATAGCGGCCGTCGCTCATCTGCATCCTTCCGCATGGCCTCGCTCGCGCGACGCGGAGCGCGCGCCGTACACCGCGATTGGGTGTATCATCCCGGCCCGCAGACGCAACTGACATTGGAGGCTGGATCGCATGCCCCTGCCGGGACCATTGAATGGCGTGACCGTCATCGACCTCACGCGGGTTCTCGCCGGGCCCTATTGCACCATGCTGCTGGCGGACCTTGGCGCGCGAGTCGTTAAGATCGAGATACCGGACACCGGCGATGATTCGCGGGCGTTCGGCCCCTTCGTCGGGGGCAAGTCGGCCTACTTCATGTCGGTGAACCGCGGCAAGGAAAGCCTTGCGCTCGATCTCAAGTCGGCCAACGACCGCGCGACGTTCGAGGCGCTGCTCGCCGATGCCGACGTGCTCGTCGAAAACTTCCGCGCCGGCACCCTTGAGCGCCTCGGGTATGATTGGGACGGCCTGCACGCCCGCTTCCCGCGCCTCATTTATGCCGCGTGCTCCGGCTTCGGCCACACCGGGCCCTATGCCGAGCGGCCCGCCTACGACATGGTGGTCCAGGGCATGGGCGGTGTGCTGAGCCTCACCGGCCATCCCGGCGGTCCGCCGACGCGCGTCGGCACCTCGATCGGCGACATCACCGCCGGTCTATTCACCGCGACCGGCATCAACGGCGCCCTCTATCGCCGCGAGCAAAGCGGCGAAGGCATGATGATCGACGTCTCGATGCTCGACTGCCAGGTCGCGATCCTCGAGAACGCGCTCGCCCGCTACTTCGCGACCGGCGAGGCGCCCGGCCCCCTCGGCACGCGGCATCCGTCGATCACGCCATTTCAGGCCTATGCGACGGCCGACGGCCATATCATCATCGCTGCCGGGAACAACGCGCTTTTCGCCAAGCTTTGCGATGCGCTCGCCTGTCCCGGTCTCACCAGGGACGAGCGGTTCGTGGACAACCACGCGCGCAACAGCAATATCGACGCACTGGAGCGGGAGTTGGAAACGACGCTGCGCAGCCAGCCGACCACTCATTGGCTCGATATTTTGAGCGCTGCGGGTGTGCCATGCGGTCCCATCAACGCCGTGCCGGAGGTGGTCAACGATCCCCAGGTGGTGGCGCGAAACATGATCGTGGAGACCGCCGACCCGGTGGCGGGAACCGTGCGGATGGCCGGCAACCCGATCAAGATGTCAGCCTATGACGACCCGCCGCAACGCGCACCGGCGCCCGAGCTCGACGCCGACCGCGCCGCGGTCCTCGATCCGTTGAAGAGCTAGGCCGCCGTGCCGCGCGGCAGGGGACAGAGCAAGTCGGGACGCTCGGGACGATCCGCTCTTCGTTGGTTCGGCTACGGCGTCTCCGGCGTCGTGCTTCTGGTCGTCATCCTGCTTGGCGCCGGATATTTGTGGCTTCGGGGCTCGCTGCCGGACTATGAGGGCACGGTGACCGTCGAGGGCATCGATGCGCCAGTCGAGATCGTGCGCGACCGCCACGCGATCCCTCACATTTTCGCGGAGTCGGTGAACGACGCGGCGTTCGCCATGGGTTATGTCCATGCGCAGGATCGTCTCTGGCAAATGGAGTTTCAGCGCCGCGCGGGCGCCGGGCGGCTCTCGGAGATGTTCGGGCCGCGCACGCTCGAAACCGATCGCTTCTTGCGCACGCTCGGCCTGAACCGAGTGGCCGCCGCCAATCTTGAGCGCTTCTCGCCGGAGGCGCAGGCGCTCTATCGGGCCTACGCAGCCGGGATCAACGCGTTTCTCGAAACCCGCTCGGGCCCGCTTCCGCCGGAGTTTCTCCTGACCGGCCACGACGTCGAGCCCTGGCAGCCGACGGATAGCATTGTTTGGCTCAAGATGATGGCCTGGACCCTGAGCGCGAACTTCACGGACGAATTGTTGCGCGCGCGCCTGGCGAGCCGGCTCTCGCAGGAGCAGATCGATGATCTGTGGCCGGCTTACCCGGCCGACGGGCCAACCGCGCTTGCCGGCATGGCGGCCGACCTCCTCGGAAGCGCGCTGCTGGAGCGCCTGGCCGAGGTTGTTCCGCCGGGGCCCGCACCCGGCCTTGGCTCAAACAATTGGGTGCTCGCCGGCGCGCACACCGAAAGCGGGAGGCCGTTGCTCGCAAACGACCCGCATCTCGGCCTCTCGATCCCGAGCGTTTGGTACTTGGCGCACATCCACACGCCGCAATTCGAGATCATTGGAGCGACCCTCCCCGGGGTCCCCTTGCCGGTGCTCGGCCGCACCAACGACATCGCCTGGGGCTTCACCAACACGGCGCCCGACGTGCAGGACCTTTTCATCGAGCGCGTCGACCCCGAGGATGAAACCCGCTACCTCACGCCGGACGGCAGCCAACCATTCGAGGTGCGTGAGGAGACGATCCGGGTGAAGCGCGGCGCGGATGTGCCACTGACCGTCCGCACCACCCGCCATGGACCTGTGATCTCCGACCTCATCGCGACGCGCGACGAGTTCCTGGAGGCGGGAGAGGTGGTCGCGTTCGCGTGGACCGCGTTCGCGGAAGACGATCTCACGGCTCAGGCGCTCGCGCGCACGCCGCGCGTGGAAGACTGGGATGGCTTCGTCGACGCGATGCGAGATCTCCACACACCGCAGCAGAACATCGTGTTCGCGGATCGCTTCGGCAATATCGGGATGATCGCGCCGGCGCGCGTGCCCATCAGGGCAAGCGGCGACGGGAGTGCGCCGGCGCCGGGCTGGACCGGCGCGCACGACTGGACCGGCTTCATCCCGTTCGCCGGGCTCCCCCGCCTCTTCAACCCGGCCTCGGGGCGGATCGTCACGGCGAACAACAAGATCGTCGGCCCCAGCTATCCCTATTTCATCGCGCGTGATTGGTCGCCCCCATACCGGGCGGCGCGTATCGAGGCGCTCCTGGATGAGCGTCCCAAGCACACGGTCGAGAGCGTCTCGACGATCCAGGCGGATTTCCGGTCAGGCGGCGCGGCCCAGCTGCTCCCCCGTTTGCTCTCGATCACAACGCCGAGCGGCGAGGAGGCACGCCGCGCGCATGCGCTGCTCAGCGAGTGGGACTTCGTGATGAGCCCCGATCGAGCGGAGCCCCTCCTTTACAGCGCCTGGGCGCGGGAGTTGATGCGCGGCCTCTTCGCCGACGAACTCGGCCCGGTCTTTCCGGACTATTGGTCTTTGCGGGTCGCGGCCATCGAGCGCGCGCTGTTCGAGCGGCCTCAATGGTGTGACGACGTCACCACCGCGGACGTTAAGGAGGGTTGCGCGAGCGTCGCGGCACGGGCGCTCGACCGGGCGCTGAGCTTGATCGCCGCACGCCACGGACCAGACTGGTCCGATTGGCGCTGGGGCGAGGCCCATGCGGTCATCATGCGGCACCGCGTGCTCGGCCAGATTCCCATTGTTGGTCAATGGTTTGACATCCATCTCGAGAACGGCGGCGAGAAGGACACGGTCAACGCCGGCGGCTATGTGATGAGCAGCGATGCCGAACCGTTTGCGCAAATCCACGGCCCGGGCTACCGGGCGATCTACGATATGGCTGAGCCCGAACGGTCCGTGTTCATCCAAGCGACCGGGCAATCGGGCAACCCGCTCTCACCGCACTATCGGGACTTCGCGGAGCTATGGCGTGATGGCCGCTACCTCCCCATGCTGACGGACCGGGCGGCGCTCGCAGACGGCGCGCTCGGCACGCTAACCTTGACGACGCCTTAACCGCCCGCCCGCATGGTCATGCGGCCAGGCGGACCGCCGTTTTTCGCCCCATTTAACCGATTTTTCAGAGCACTAGCGGTTAATGCCGGTTGCACGACTGCGACGCGGTCGCGCGGTGTGTTGGCCAACGGGACGCCCATTAATGCTTCTAATCGTCGGCGCTTTGATCGTCACGGTCTGCGTTGTGGGCGGGTACATCGCGATGGGCGGCAAGATCGCCGTCCTCATCCAACCGCTCGAGCTGGTCATCATCGGCGGCGGTGCCTTTGGCGCATTCGTGATCGCCAACACCAAAACCGTGCTCAAGGCCTCCTTCAAGGCGGCGATGGGCCTCTTGAAGCCGCCACGGCACGACAAGGAAGGCTTCCTCGAGCTCCTGACGCTGCTCTTCGCGATCTTCAAGCTTGCCCAGTCCAAGGGCATGCTCGCGCTCGAGCAGCATGTCGAGAACCCCGACGAGAGCACGCTCTTCGAGCAGTTCCCGCGCTTCTCCTCCAACGAGCACGCCGTGACCTTCATGTGCGACTACCTCCGGCTGATGACCCTCGGCTCGGACAAGGCGCACGAGATGGAGGCGCTCATGGACGAGGAGATCGAGACCAACCACAAGGACGAGCTCGAGATCGCCGAGGCCATCAACAAGGTCGCCGAGGGGCTGCCAGCCCTCGGCATCGTCGCCGCCGTTCTCGGTGTCATCAAGACCATGGGGTCCATCACCGAGCCTCCAGAGGTGCTCGGCCATTTGATCGGCGGCGCGCTCGTCGGAACCTTCCTCGGCGTGCTGCTCTCCTATGGGTTCGTGGGACCGATGGCCCAATCGCTCAAGGGCCGCGCCAACACCGACGTCAAATATTACACCTGCATCAAAGCGGGGCTGCTCGCCTACATGCAGGGCTACGCGCCCGCGGTCGCCGTCGAGTTCGCGCGCAAGACCTTGTTCGCTCACGAACGTCCGAGCTTCTACGAGGTCGAGGAGGCGGTCCAGGAACTCCCCGCGTCGTCGTAGGGAGTTGTCATGGCCGAGACCCCGAACAATCTCAACGAACTGATCTTCATCAAGCGGGTCAAGAAGGGCCACCACGACGAATCACACGGCGGCGCCTGGAAGATCGCCTACGCCGACTTCGTGACGGCCATGATGGCGTTCTTCCTGCTGATGTGGCTCTTGAGCTCGACCACCGAGGAGCAGCGCACCGCCATCTCCAACTACTTCGCCCCCGCCAGCGTGTCGCGCAGCACGAGCGGCTCCGGCGACATCCTGGGCGGCAGGACCTTGGACGAGGAGGATGGCATGGCGGGCAACCGGGTGCGGCCCGGGATCGTCGTTGGCATTCCGCCTCAGGAGCAGGGCGACGAAGAGGAGGAGGCCCAGCAGGCCGCGGACGAGGCGGCGGCGCGCGAGGCCGCGGAACAGGCGGAGGCTGCCGAAGCGGCCGAGAATGAGCGCTTCGCCGCCGCGGAGCAGGCTCTGCGCGAGTCGATCGAGGGCGATTCGCTCTTGAGCGAGTACGAGGAGAACATTCGGGCGGAGGTGACGCTGGAAGGCTTCAAGATCGAGCTCGTCGATTCGGAGGGCCGGCCCATGTTCCCGCTTGGCAGCGCGGAACTCATGGATCATACGCGCGAGATCCTCGGGCGTATCGCCGAGATCGTGCGGCATCTACCCAACAAGATCACGATCTCGGGACACACGGACGCCGCACCCTTCAACGCGGGCACCGGATACGGCAACTGGGAGCTGTCGACCGATCGCGCCCATGCGGGGCGCCGGGCGCTGACGGCAGCCGGGCTCTCCGAGGCCCGCATCGCGCATGTCGCCGGAAAGGCGTCGTCCGAGCTGCTCGATCCCGAGATGCCGGAGGCGCCGCACAACCGGCGTATCAGCATCCTTCTGATGCGCGGCGAGACCGTGCGCGACAGGCCACCGCCCCGCGCGCTGCCGGAAGCGCCCGAGGCGCCCGGCGGCATCGAAGCGGGCGGTGCGGACGATGGGAGCGATTCCGCGCAGGGCGAGTCCGCGCCTGCAGCAACGCCCGGCGACGCGCCGGCACCCGTGCGCGACCCGCTGGCGGGCGAGCTCTGGCAGCGGGTCAACTAGCGGGAAAACGCACGAGCGGGATGTCACGCACCCGCGATTAGCGTCGGCTCCCGCTATCATGCACTCATGATCGTCACCGACCTCTCGGTCCTCATGTGGCTCACGCTGGTGCTCGCGGCGGGGGCGATCGTTGCCTATGCGCATCCGCGTGTGCCGCTCGAGCTCACCTCGGCGACGCTCGTCGCACTTCTTCTGGTGCTCTTCGGTATTGTCGTGCCGGCCGACGGTGAACGGCTGCTCGACGCGGCGGAGCTGCTCCGTGGATTTGCCAACCCCGCGCTGATCGCGATCGTGGCGCTCCTCGTGATCGGTCAGGGATTGGTGCGCGCTGGCGCGTTGGAGGTGGTGACACGCACCATCTACCAAGTGTCGGGCGGGAAGCCCGGACCGGCGATCATCCTCGCGCTCGCCGCGGCGCTGGTGATCAGCGCGGTCTTGAACAACACCCCCGTGGTCGTCATCTTCATCCCCATCATCGGCGCACTCGCCGAGCGCCTCGATCGCCCGGCGAGTCGCATTCTCATGCTGCTGAGCTACAGCGCGATCCTCGGCGGCATGACCACGCTGATCGGCTCCAGCACAAATCTCCTGGTGGCGGGCACGGCGGCGGAGCTCGGCGCGGCGCCGATCGGTTTCTTCGATTTCACGGTGCCGGGCCTGGTGCTGGCGGCGATCGGGTTTCTCTACGTGATCTTCGTCGCGCCCCACCTGCTGCGCCACCATCAGCCGGAACGAACCGATCGCATGGGTCTTGGCGGACGCCAATTCGTCGCGCAATTCAACATTGATGCCGATTCGGCGCTCGTCGGCGTCAGCGCTGTTGCGGGAATGTTTCCCGTTTTCCGCAACATGACGGTGCTCCTGATCGAGCGGGGCGGCGTTGCCATACGCCCGCCCTTCGAGGACGTGACCCTCTCTGTTGGCGACACGGTGATCGTGGCGGCAACCCGCAAGGTCCTGACCGACGCTCTCGCGCCGGCATCGGGCCTGACCCCGCGCTTCGCGGCAGATGCCGAACGGGCGGCCGACAAAGGCGATGACGAGCCGCGCGAGCGGCTGGCGCGGGCAGAGGTCATGGTGGCGGAGGCGATGGTCGCGCCGGGCTCGCGCTTGGCCGGGCTCCCCATCGAGCAGATCGCGTTCCCAACCTCGCACCGAACCACCGTCGTTGGCGTGCAGCGTCGGGCACGTATGACCCGCGCGAACATGCGGGAGGTGCGGCTGGAGGCGGGCGATCTCCTGCTGGTTCATGGTCAGTCGGATGACGTGCGAAGCCTTCGGATCAACCGCGACGTGATTCTGATGGAGCGCTCGGCGGCCGCGCTGCCGAGCTACCATCACGCCCGCCGCACGGTGCTGATTTTCCTTGCCGTCGTCGGCCTTGCCGCGAGCGGCGTTCTGCCAATCGCGATCACGGCGGTCGCAGGAGCGGCCTTGATGGTGATCGTCGGCGCGCTCAACGTGCGCCAGGCCGCCCGTGCGATCGATCGCCAGATCATCATGGTGGGCGGGGCCGCACTTGCCCTCAACGCCGCCCTGACCGCAACCGGCGGCGCCGCCTATATCGCGAACGGCCTGGTCGACGCGTTGGATGGCGCGGGCGTGATCGCGATGCTCTCGGCCTTCTTCCTGCTCGTCGCCGTGCTCACCAACGTGCTGAGCAACAATGCGTGCGCGGTCCTGTTCACACCGATCGGCATCAGCATCGCCCAAGGTCTCGGCATCGATCCCATGGTGTTCATCGTGGCCGTGATCCTCGCGGCGAACTGTTCATTCGCCTCGCCGATCGGTTATGTCACCAACCTGCTGGTGATGGCGCCGGGGCGCTACCGCTTCACGGATTTCGTGCGCGCCGGCTCGCCGCTCATCATCGTTCTCTGGATCGCATTCTCGCTCTTTGCCCCTTGGTATTACGGTCTGTGGTAGAGCGCCACGAACGCTATAATCGCGCCGATGGGGAGCGACGAGCGCACGACACTCAGTCGCGTCGCCGACGGCGGCGCCACCGCCACGATTCTCGGCGACCAGCTGGTGCAATTCCACGTGACGCCCTTGCGACCCTGTCCCTACATCGCCGGCCGGGTTGAGCGGAAGATCGTCACGCCGATCACGGGCGGGCGCGCAAAGTCACTCTACGATTCGCTCATCGAGGCGGGCTTCAGGCGCAGCCACATCGCCGCCTACTGTCAGGTCTGCCCGGGCTGCGAGGCCTGCATCTCGGTGCGCGTGGAGGTCAACCGCTTTCAGCAGAGCCGATCCATGCGACGGGTTGCGGCGCGCAACGCCGGGGTGCGCGCGCGCGTCTTGCCCGCACGGGTGCGCCCCGATCACTTCGCGCTTTTCAAACGCTATCTCGATGGCCGGCACGCGGAAGGGGCGATGGCGGCAATGGACACCGAGGACTATCGCGCGCTGATCGAGGAGAGCGGCGTCGAAAGTCGGGTCGCCGAGTTCCGCCAAGCGGACGGGAGCCTCTTCGGCGTCTGCCTCTTCGACATCGTCGCCGACGGCCTTTCGGCCGTCTACTCGTTCTATCGACCCGACGATACCAAGGCGAGTCCCGGGACCTACATGATTCTTTGGCTCATCGAGTCAGCGCGTGTCCGCAGACTCGCGCATGTCTATCTCGGTTATTGGATCGATGGATGCCAAAAGATGGACTACAAAACCCGGTTTAGACCGCTTGAGCGGCTCGGACGCGACGGGTGGCGGCCTTTTGACGATGATGCGGACGCTCTGTAACGGCGCCGCACGAGACACAAAAACGGAGGTTTCACGACATGGGTATTCGGATCAAACGACGGAGTTTCCTGAAGGGCGCGGCGCTTGCGGGAACAGCCGCGGCGGCGGCCGCCGCGTCGAGCTTCTCGGCGCCTGCGGTGGCGCAGGGGGCACGGGAGCTTCGCATGGTCACGACCTGGCCCAAGAATTTCCCGGGCCTCGGCACGGGCGCGCAGCGCCTCGCGGACCGGATCTCCGAAGGGACGGAAGGCCGGATCACGGTGAAGCTCTTTGCGGCGGGCGAGCTTGTCCCCGCGCTCGAGGCCTTCGATGCCGTCTCGCAAGGCAGCGCCGACATGTATCACGGCGCGGAATACTATTGGCAGGGCAAATCCAAGGCCTTCAACTTCTTCACGTCGGTTCCGTTCGGCCTGACGGCGACGGAGATCAATGCCTGGATCTATCACGCGGGCGGCCAGGCGCTTTGGGACGAACTATCCGCCGACTTCAACGTCAAGGCGCTGATGGCGGGTAACACCGGCGTGCAATGGGGCGGTTGGTTCAACAAGGAGATGAACACCACGGAGGACTTCAAGGGCCTCAACATGCGTATGCCGGGGCTCGGCGGCGAAGTTCTGCGCAGGCTCGGCTCCAATGCCGTCGTCCTCGCCGGCGGCGACATCTTCCCGGCGCTCCAGTCGAAAGCGATCGACGCGACCGAATGGGTGGGGCCCTGGAACGACCTGGCGTTCGGCTTCTACAAGGTCACCAAATATTATTACTGGCCCGGTTTCCACGAGCCCGGCTCAATGCTTTCGCTCGGCATCAACAAGGAAGTTTGGGACAGCCTCAGCGCGAACGACCAGAGCTTGATCGCGAGCTGCGCGGCGGCCGAGAACGACTACATGTATGCCGAGTTCAACGCGCGCAACGGCGACGCGCTCGACACGCTCATCAATGAGCATGGCGTGCAGGTCCGTCGCATGTCCGACGATATGTTGAACGCGATCGGCGGGGCGTCGGGCGAGGTTTTGTCCGAGGTCGCGGCCGAGGGCGGCATCACGAAGCGCGTCTATGACAGCTTCATCAACTTCAGGGAGCGGGCCATCCGGCTCAACAAGCACGGCGACCAAGCCTATTGGGAGGCCCGCCTGCTGCCGTTCAAGTACGCGGAGTAACCGGCATTCGCGAAGCTGAAGGGGGCGCATCGCAACGCGCCCCGTTCAGCGCGGGCATCCGCATCAGCTTCGAGACGCGGGACCGGTGAGCGCTCCCCTGCTTCTCCTCGCGCGCGGCATCGACACGCTCAACGAATGGGTCGGCCGCACGGCCGCTTGGTGCGCGCTGATCATGGTGCTCCTCCAGTTCGTGGTCGTGATCATGCGCTATGTCTTCGGCGTCGGCTTCATTGCGATGCAGGAGGGCGTGATCTATCTGCACGCCGCCCTGTTCCTGCTCGGCGCGGGCTACGGACTGCTTCACGGTGCGCATGTCCGGGTCGATATCTTCTATCGCACCGCAAGCCCGCGACGGCGCGCGGTCGTCGACCTCGGCGGCGTCATCTGCTTTCTGCTGCCCGTTTGCGCCATCATCGCGTGGGCGAGCTGGCCCTATGTCGAGCTTTCCTGGTCCTCCTACGAAGGCTCGAAGGAGACCAGCGGCATCCCGGGCGTGTTCGCGCTCAAGTCGGTGATCCTCGCTTTCACGATGTTGCTCGGCCTGCAGGGCATCGCGCTCGCCATTCACTCCGTCTTGGCGCTTGCGGGCTTCGCTGCCTACCGCGACGCCGCGGCGGATTCGGCTGTGTGACGCGTGATGGCGATCAACGAGATCCTCGTCATCGTGATGTTTTTGGCCACCTTTGGGTGCCTGTTGGCCGGCTTCCCGGTGGCCTTCACGCTGTCGGGCGTCGCCTTGCTCTTCGGGCTCGGGGCGCACGCCGGCGGCCTGTTCGACATCGGCTTCGTGCGCGCGATGCCACAGCGCATCTTCGGCAACGCCATGTGGAACGAGGTGCTGCTGGCGGTGCCGCTCTTTGTTTTCATGGGGGTCATGCTCGAGCGCTCCAAGGTGGCGGAGGAGCTGCTCGTGGCGATGGGGCGCCTGTTCGGGCGGCTGCGCGGCGGGCTCGGCCTCTCGGTGATCGCGGTCGGCGCGCTCCTCGCGGCCTCGACCGGTATCGTCGGCGCGACGGTGGTGACCATGGGCCTCCTGTCGCTGCCGACGATGCTGCGCTCCGGCTACGACCCGAAGCTCGCAACGGGAACGATTTGCGCGTCGGGCACCCTCGGCCAGATCATCCCGCCCTCCATCGTCCTGGTCATCCTGGGTGAGCAGATCTCGAATGCCTATGTCGACGCGCAGCGGGAAATCGGGAATTGGTCGCCGGAACCCGTCTCGGTCGGAGATCTGTTTGCGGGCGCGCTGCTGCCCGGCCTGGTGCTGGTCGGGCTCTATATCGCCTACCAGTTGGTCGTCGCCTGGTTGCGGCCCAAGGCGGCGCCCGCCATCGCGCAAGGCCCAGCGCCGCGCAGCGGAGCAAGTGCGCTGCGCACCGCGCTCAACGCGCTCATCGCCCCGATCGTGCTCATCGTCGCGGTGCTGGGGTCCATTCTCGCAGGCGTCGCGACGCCGACGGAAGCGGCCGCGGTCGGCGCCGTCGGCTCGCTGCTGCTCGCCGGGCTCAGGCTGAGCGACGGCCGCCGCATTGCGCAATATGCCGCGTTCGCGGCGCTCATCCTCATGCTCGTGCTCGCCGACCTGTTCGATCTGAGGATCACCCGAACCGAGATCGGCGCGGCGGATTTCTCCGCGATCCTGGTCGCGCTGGTCGCGAGCGGCGTGCTCGTGCTCGGCATCGGCATCAGCCTCCACCGGGTCTGGCGTGCGGGCGTGCTGATGCCGGTCATGCGCGGAACCATGCAGATCAGCGCCATGGTCTTCGTGATCCTGATCGGCGCCGCGCTGTTCTCACTCGTCTTCCGCGGGCTTGGCGGCGACGACATGGTGCACCGCGCCCTGGCGGACCTGCCCGGCGGCACGGCCGGTGCGATCCTCATCGTCATGCTGGTGATGTTCGCCCTCGGCTTCTTCCTCGATTTCATCGAGATCACGTTCGTGGTCGTGCCGATCGTCGCGCCGGTGCTGTTGCAGATGGACATCAACCCCATCTGGCTCGGTGTCATGATGGCGGTGAACCTGCAGACGTCGTTCCTCACCCCGCCGTTCGGCTTCTCGCTCTTTTATCTCCGCGGGGTGGCTCCGCCGTCCGTGAGCACCGGCGATATCTATCGCGGCGTCGTCCCGTTCGTGCTGATCCAGTTGATCGCGCTCGGCGTGCTCGCGGCGTTTCCGGGGCTCGTGACCTGGCTCCCGGGAATCGTGTTCGACTGAGCACGTGGCGCGTCAGCGGCTCCCCGACCACTCTCCGACCACATCCACGACGGCGCCGGTGAGGTGGTCGAGATCGTCCGGCTCGATGGTCAGCGCGGGGGTCAAATAGACGATATCGCGGAATGGACGGATCCAAACGCCGGCCTCGACGAAGCGCGCCTTGAGCCAGTCGAGCCGGCTCATCTCGTCGAGCTGCACGACCCCGATCGCCCCTTTGACCCGCACGTCCTTCACGCCCGCCATGCCGCGACAAGGCTCGAGCGCGCGAACCAGATGTTGCTCGATGGCGCGCGCTTGCGCGAGGCGCGGCTCCTGCTCGAAGAGATCGAGCGACGCGTTCGCGGCGGCGCAGGCGAGCGGATTGGCCATGAATGTCGGCCCATGCATGAGCGCGGCGTCGGCGTCCTCCGAGAGAAAGCCCTCGAACACCGCGTCGGTGGCAACCGTCGCCGCCAGCGCCATGGTTCCGCCGGTCAGGGCCTTCGACAGCGTGATGATGTCCGGCACGACGCCCGCCTGCTCGCACGCGAAGAGCGTGCCGGTCCGGCCGAAGCCCGTCATGATTTCGTCGAGGATCAGCAGAAGCCCGTGCCGATCGCACGCCTCACGCACCCACCTGATGGTCTCGGGCTCGTGGAAGACCATGCCGCCCGCGCCTTGGACGACCGGCTCCATGATCACCGCCGCGCAGCGATCCGCATGGCGCGCCACGAAGCGATCGAATGCGTCCGCCTCGGCCTCGCTCCTCGGGAGATCCGCAATGAGCTGCTCGGGCAGCACACCCTTGAAGAGGCTATGCATGCCTTCGTCCGGATCACACACCGACATCGCGACGAATGTGTCGCCATGATAGGCGCCGTGGAAGGTGATGAACCGATGGCGCTGCCACTCGCCGCGGTTGAGCCACCACTGCACCGCCATCTTGAGCGCGATCTCGACCGCGACCGAGCCCGAGTCCGAGAAGAACACCCGCCCGAGCGGGTCAGGCAGGTGGCTTGCCAACCGGCGCGCGAGCACGAGCGCCGGTTCGTGGCTCAGCCCGCCGAACATGACGTGGGGCATGGTTTCGAGCTGCGTTGCGACGGCCGCCCGGATGTGGGGATGGTTGTAGCCATGACAGGCCGTCCACCAGGACGCGATGCCGTCGACCAGCACCCGCCCGTCAGCGAGGTGGATGCGCACACCATCGGTCGCGACAACCGGGAGCGGCGGCGGTGTCGTCTTCATTTGCGTGTAGGGCAGCCAGACATGGCGAAACCCCGCGTCGAACCAGTCCGGCGGAGACGCGCGATCGTCGGTCATGCGTGAAAGCCTCGCGGCGTCGGTGGCGGCAGCGCCCCGCGCGGCGCTTAGGCCGGCATCGCGCGGATGCCGAGCCGCCGAAAGAGCGCCGCGTCCTCGTCTCGCTCGGGATTGTCGGTCGTCAGCAAGCGCGGTCCGACGAACACCGAGTTGGCGCCGGCAAGGAACGCGAGCGCCTGGAGCTCGTCGGTCATCTCCTCGCGTCCGGCTGAGAGGCGCACGACCGAGCGCGGCATCAGGATCCGCGCCACCGCGATCGTGCGCACGAACTCGAGCGGGTCCAACGCATCGGCACCATGAAGCGGCGTGCCCTCGACCTGGACCAGCATGTTGATCGGCACGCTCTCCGGATGTTCCGGCAGGGTCGCGAGCTTGACGAGCATGTCCACCCGATCGCGCCTCGCCTCGCCGAGCCCGACGATGCCGCCGCAGCAAACATTGATGCCGGCGTCGCGCACATGCTGAAGCGTGTCGAGGCGGTCCTGATAGGTCCGCGTGGTGATGATCTCACCGTAGAACGCTTCCGAGGTGTCGAGATTGTGGTTGTAATAGTCGAGCCCGGCGTCCTTGAGGCGCGCGGCCTGGGCGCCCTCGAGCATGCCGAGGGTGACGCAGGTCTCGAGCCCAAGCGCCTTCACGCGCTTGACCATCTCGCAAACCGCGTCGAGGTCGCGCTCCTTGGGGCTGCGCCAGGCCGCGCCCATGCAATAGCGGGTCGCGCCGGTGGCCTTGGCGCGCGCCGCCTCGGCGACGACCGTCTCGACCGCCATCAGCGTTTCGCGCTCGAGCCCGGTCTCGAAGTGCGCGCTCTGCGGGCAATAGGCACAATCCTCGGGGCATCCGCCTGTTTTGATGCTCAGGAGCGTCGACATTTGGATTTCGTTGGCGTCGAAGTGCCGCCGTTGGACCGTTTGGGCACGGAAGATCAGATCGTTGAACGGCAAGTCGAAAAGCGCCGACACCTCATCGGCCGACCAGTCGTGCCGCACATCGCCGCCGTGCGCGTCGCCGGGGTGGCCCTTGTCAAGCGGGCGAGCCTCAGGCTCCGCGGTCTCAATCCTCTCCATCGGTCGCTCCCTGCTCAGGCGGACTGAGCGCAGCATAGGGCCGCGCGCCCGGCGGTCAAGAAACCCCGCGCACCGAGCGCCCGCAGCGATACAATCGGCCACGCTCAGCCCAGACGCACCCGTCTTGCCGCCAAAGGCGCATCATGGAGTCACTCGATCGATTTGCCCGGGAGAAACTCGATAGCCTCGAGGCACGACAGCTGCGCCGCACCCTGGCGGAGACCGCGCCCGAAAGCCCGATTGCCGTGATGCGCGACCGCCGGCGCCTCATCTCCTTTTGCTCGAACGACTATCTCAACCTTTCCCACCATCCGACGGTGAAGTCCGCAGCCATCGAGGCGACGAGGCGCTACGGCGTCGGCGCGGGAGCGTCGCGCCTCGTCACGGGCAACCACCCGCTCTTTCGGGCGCTGGAATGCGCGCTCGCTGCGCTCAAGGAAACCGACGACGCCTGCGTCTTCGGCTCCGGCTATCTGACCAATCTCGGTGTGATCCCGAGCCTCGTCGGCGCGCCCGATGTCATCTTCGCCGACGCGTTGAGCCACGCCTGCCTCTTCGCCGGCGCGGCGCTCTCGGGCGCAACGCGGCATGTCTTCGCGCACAACGACCTGGCACAGCTGGCCGAGCTTCTGAGCACCCACCGGACGAGCCATCGGCATGCGCTGATCCTCACCGATGGCGTCTTCAGCATGGATGGCGATCTCGCCCCCCTCGAGGCGCTCGGCAAGCTCGCGGCAAAGCATGACGCCTGGCTTCTCGCCGACGACGCCCATGGCATCGGCGTGGTCGGTTCCGGCCGCGGATCGAGCTTCGTCACGGGCCGCAAAGCCCCGGTGCCGCTTCAGATGGGCACGCTCTCGAAGGCGGTCGGGAGCTATGGCGGCTATCTGTGCGCGAGCCAGGATGTGATCGACCTCATCCGAACGCGCGCGCGGCCCTTCATCTACTCGACCGGCCTGCCGCCCGGTGTCGTCGCCGCGGGCATCGCGAGCCTCGGTCTCATCGCGGAGGACCGTGCGCTGGTCGAAAAACCGCGGGCGAAGGCGGCCTTGTTCTGCGCCGCGCTCGACCTGCCGGCACCCGAGAGCTGCATCGTACCGCTCGTGCTCGGCGCGCCGGAGCGTGCGCTCGCGGCATCCGCACGGCTCGCCGAGGCAGGCTATCTCGTCACCGCGATCCGCCCCCCCACGGTGCCTCCGGGAACGGCCCGGCTGCGCTTCACCTTCACCGCCGGCCACGCGGACGCGGATATCGAGCGGCTCGCGGCGCTGGTGCGCGCGGAGATCCTCACGGCATGAGCATCCTCTTCGTCACAGGCACGGGCACCGGCGTCGGCAAGACCTTGGTCACCGCCGCACTCTGCCATCAGCTGCGCACGGCCGGACGCAACGTGCGCGCGCTCAAGCCGGTGTTGAGCGGCTACGAGCCCGCGGACATGGCGGAAAGCGATGCCGGCATCCTGCTCGCGAGCCTCGGCGAGCCGGTCGATGAAGCGCACGTCGCCGCCATCACGCCCTGGCGCTACAGCGCGCCGCTCTCGCCCGACATGGCGGCCCGCCGTGAGGGCCAATCGCTGGATCTGGCCGCCATCGTCGGGTTTTGCCGCGCGCGGGCCGAGGGCGCCGATCCATTGCTGGTTGAGGGCGTCGGGGGCGCCATGGTGCCGCTCGATGCCCGGCACACCGTGATGGATTGGATGGCGGCGCTCGACGCGCCCGCGCTCGTGGTGGCCGGAACCTATCTCGGAACGATCAGCCACACGCTGACGACGCTCGAGGCGATGGCGGCACACGGCGTCGCGGTCAAAGCCTTGGTGCTGAGCGAATCCGAGGAGAGCCCGGTGCCCCCGGCCGAGACGGCCGAGACGATCGCGCGCTATGCGGGCCCGCTTCCGATCGTCCTCGTGCCGCGCCTCGCGGGCGCGCGCGCCTGGGAAAAGGCGCCCGATCTTTTGCCTTGCGTGGAGGGCCGGCGCGCCTAGTCCATATAGGTGCCGCCGTTGACGGCCAGCGTCGACCCCGTCGTCCACGCGGCGCGCTCGTCGGCGACGTAGACCACCGCGTGGCCGACCTCCGCCTCGGTGCCGAACCGGCGAATTGGTGACTTGCTGATGATCTTGTCGCGGATGCGCTCGGGCGTCTCGGCCATCATGTCGGTGTCGACGTAGCCGGGTGCCACGGTATTGACCGTGATGCCATGGCGCGCGCCCTCGAGCGCCAGCGCCTTGGTGAAACCGTGCATGCCCGCCTTGGCCGCGACGTAGTTCACCTGGTTCATCTGCTCGGCCTGCGCGTTCATCGACCCGACGTTGATGATGCGCCCCCAGCCGCGCGCCATCATGCTCGGGTAGACCGCCTTGCACATGTTGAACACCGAATCGAGATTGACCCGCAGCACGCGCTGCCACTGCTCCTCGGTCAGATTCTCGAACTTGTTGTCCGAGGCGATGCCCGCATTGTTGACGAGGATCTCGACGGAGCCGTGGACCGCCGTGATGTTGGCGACGGAGCGTTGGCAGGCCTCGAAATCCCCAACATCCCACTTGTAGGTGAGGATCCCCGTCTCTTCGGCGAACTTGGCGGCGCGCTCGTCGTTGGACTGGTAGTTGGCGATGACCGGGTAGCCGGCCTCCTTCAAGGCCCGGGCGATGCCGGCACCGATGCCCCGCGTCCCGCCCGTGACCAATGCCAGCCGCGCCATGCGCGCCTCCTCTCGATCCGCTGGATCTCAGTACATGTGATGGCCGCCGTTCACCGAGATCGTCGACCCGGTGATGAAGTCGGCGTCATCGGCGACGAGGAAGAGCACGGCGCGCGCGATGTCGTCGGCCCGACCCAGCCGTCCGACCGGGATGCTCGCGACGATCTTCTCGAGGATGTTGTCCGGTACGGCGCGCACCATGTCGGTGTCGACATAGCCCGGCGCCACCGCGTTGACGGTGATGCCGTGGCGCGCGCCTTCGAGCGCGAGCGCCTTGGTGAAGCCGTGGATGCCCGATTTCGCGGCGGCGTAGTTGACCTGGCCGTATTGGCCGGCCTGCCCGTTGATCGAGCCGACATTGACGATGCGGCCGAAACCGCGCTCGCGCATGCTACCGAACACGAGATTGCACATGTTGAAGCAGGAGCCGAGGTTGGTGTCGAGCACCACCTGCCAATCGGCCGGCGCCATTTTTTGCAGCGTGCTGTCGCGCGTGATGCCGGCATTGTTGACGAGCACGTCGACGGGGCCGATGTCGGCCATGATTTGGCCGACCGACGCTTCCGAGGCCGCATAATCGGCAACGTCCCATTTGTAGGTCGCGATGTCCGTCGCCGCGCTGAACTGCTGCGCCGCCTCGTCGTTCGCGTGGTAGTTCGCCGCCACGAGGTAGCCGGCGTTCTTGAGCGCGAGCGACACCGCCGCCCCAATCCCGCGCGTTCCTCCCGTGACCAGTGCCACCCGTGCCATGGCCGCCTCCATCCGTATCGGCGCGTGATCACGCGCCGCATCTTACGTCCATCCGATGTTCGATTGGCGCGGCCTTGAGGCCCGCGCCGCCTCTCATATGACGCGCCCACCGATACTTTGCAAGGGACGGTTCAAGGATCTCACGATGCGTCGGCCCAGCCGGCCAATCGGTCCGCGAGCCGACGCCAGAGCAGGCGTTTGGCGCGCGGGCTCGCAATCATGCCGATATGCCCAAGCGGCGGCGTCCAGCGCTCCGCGTCCGGGAGCAGCGCGTCCACGGCAGCCGCCGAGGCCGGCGGCACGATGCGGTCGTGCGACGGCACGACGTTGAGCACGGGGATCCCGAGCGATTGGGGCCGCACGGGCAAGCCGCCGACACGCCAGTGCCCGCGTGCCGGCGCGTTCTTCACATACCAGTCGAACAGGCAGGTCGTCGCGACCGGGCCCGCCAGGGGAACGCCATCGTTCAGCCAGTCCTCGAGCGCCACGAAGTCGCGCGCGGCGGCGCTCTTCGGGTCGCGAGCGGCGAAGCCACGGAATTTCCGCGCGGCCAGAAGCGGATCGAGCGAGGCGAACATGGCCTGCAGGGCGTCCGTCGGCAGCACGCCGTGCGCGGCGATCAGGGACGCGAGGGGGCCCTGGAGCGACGCGACGAGCCGGGCTTGCGCACCGCCATCCGCGTGAAAATCCCACGGGCTCGCGAGGAGGCAAAGCCCCGCGAGATCTTGCGCATGCCGTGCCGCGAGCGGGAGGGCGAGCGTGCCGCCCATGCAATAGCCGAGCAGGATGACGGGGCGTTCGGTCTCCGCCTTGGCGGCGTCGAGCGCGCCCCTGAGACGACCCAGAATGTAGTCGTCGAGCGTGAAGGCGCTCTCCTCCGGGCTCGGCGTCCCCCAATCGACGAGCAGCGTGCGCAAGCCACGCGCGGCGAGATAGCGCGCGAAGCTCCGCCGGGCGGTGAGATCGAGGATGTAGGCGCGGTTGATCAGCGACGGAACGAGGAGGACCGCCGCGCCGTCGCCGCCATAATCGAGCAGCCGCGTGCCGCCGGCCTGCCACAGCACCGGCGGATCCGCGCGACGGCGCCGCGTGCCACGGCAGCGATAGGCCTCGATTCCTGAGAGAAAGTCGGCGAGCCGGCGCTGCGTTTCCGCGGCGAGCGCGGCGCCGAGCGCCTCAGGGTCCGCCTGTGCGAGGGCGGGCGCCAGCATCGCCGCCGTTTCCCGCAAGGGCGCGCTCCAAGGCAGCGAGCCGCGCCTCGCAAGCGGCAACGCGCCGTGCGAGCTCAGCCATGTCGTCATCGCGAGCCCGAGGTGAAGCGGAAGCGGTCGCGGGCCCAGGCGGGGCGCTTGGGGCGCGGCTTGAGGACGTGGCATCGGTCTCCTCATCGACGGGTCGGCCAGGCTGCAACGTGCCAAACAGCTGCGCGAGTCCCGTGGCTTGTAGCGCAGCAAAGCGCTCGAGCAGACCGGCAAGCTCGGGGTCCCGCGCGAGCGCGCTCGCCTGCGCCTCCCAAAGGTCGAGGAAGCGGCGCGCGAGCGCGGCCGGGTCCGTGCTCTCCGGCGTGCCCGGATCGTGCGTCTCATCACTCATGGCGCCAGATTACACCACCGGCGCCCGCCGTCACCGTCGGTCGGATTGCATGGCCATCGCCGAATTGCGCACTGCAGCATTTCCTGCGACACTGGATCCTTCGCCTCGCGGAGTGGCGGGAGCATGGCTGAGAAAGACGGCACCGGCGGCGACGGCGCCGAGCCGACCATCATCAAGAAATACGCCAATCGGCGCCTCTACAACACGGCGACGAGCAGCTACGTCACCCTCGATCATCTCTGCCAGATGGTGCGCGATGGTGAGGACTTCGTGGTGCGCGATGCCAAGAGCGGCGAGGACATCACGCATCAGGTGCTCACCCAGATCATCGTCGAGCAGGAGGCGAAGGGCCACAATCTGTTGCCGCTGAGCTTTCTTCGCCAGCTGATCCGGCTCTACGACGACAACCTCCACGCGTTCGTGCCGCGCTACCTCGAGCATGCGATGGACACCTTTGCGCGCAACCAAGACCAAATGCGCGATCAAATGAACAAAGCGTTCGGCGACATGTTCCCGCTTGGCGATTTCGAGCGCATGGGGCGCCAGAACATGGCGCTCGTGCAACGCGCGATGGAGATGTTCTCGCCCGTTGCGGAGGCTGCGCGCGACGGCGAAAGCGGCGGCGGCGCTCGCTCAGCGGCGGGTGGCGGCGGCGATGCCGCACGCGCCAAACCGGAGGCGGACCCGGAGGATCTGGCCGCCCTTCGCGATCAGCTCGAGGCCGTCAAAGCCCAGCTCGACGCGCTCGCGCGCAAGGAGCCGCGCGACGGGTAGGCCCTCGCCGCCGCTTCGCCTTGACACCCCCCGGCGCCGCTCCTTTAATCGACGCCACGACCCTGGGGCGCTTAGCTCAGTGGGAGAGCACCGTCTTCACACGGCGGGGGTCGGTGGTTCAAATCCACCAGCGCCCACCAGGTTTTTCAAAGGGTTAACGGCGAACTGTACGCCCATCGAGCGTGGATTGCGCGCCAAATGGCGCGTATGTCTTCGCTGTTGGGGCTTCGTTCGTTCGCTGTTCTTCCCAATCCGGGCTCAGCCGGGACGCGGATAGTACAATCGTTCGCTAACGCCGGGAACCGGGCCCCGGCCAGGCGTTGGCGCAGATGACGCGCGCGTCGCCGCGTTTCTTCGCGGCAGGTCTTCACGCTGCCACGCCTGACAGCCCGAATTGGCCACCCTATATTATTCGTTCTTCGGCTGGGTGTTTGGTACCGGTCCGCGGGCGTTCTTGCGTCAGGACGACACCCGGGGCCGAAACCACGTGGCTGAGGCGAGGTTCGACTAGAGGTGCACGATGTTCGACCTGGGGCGAAGCTTCATGCTCTCCGTCGAGCGCAACCCGAATGCCACCGCAATCGTCGACGGCGACCGGCGTTTGGGCTATCGGGAGTGGCTCGATGCGATACTGAGAGCGGCGGGGGGCCTGGAAAGACTCGGTCTCGAGAAGGGCGATCACCTCGTCGTCGCCATGCAGAACCACTGGCAGATGGCGACGATCTATTGGGCGAGCCAGTTCCTGGGGGTGATCATCACGCCACTCAACTGGCGGCTGAAAGCGGGCGAGCTCGATTATTGCATCGTGGATGCGGAGGCCAAGGCCGTGGCGTTCCAGGACGTCTCGGCACAGGCCGTCGCCGACGCCGAGGAACCGCGCAGGCTCCCGCGCATTGCTCTCGCAGGAGAGGACGGGGGCACGCTGAGCTTCGACGATCTCCTCGCCGCCGATGCGTTCGACGGCGAGCCCCGGGCCCACGTCGAGGACACCTCTGTCATGCTCTACACGTCGGGCACCACGGGGAGACCCAAGGGTGTGCCGCGGTCCCACAGGGTAGAGCGGGCCGCGGCGATCGCCCATGTGGCGCACCATCGCTGCGTGCCGGGCGACATCATGCTCGGGGTCATGCCCTTCTACCACACCATGGGCGTACGCTCCCTGCTGGCCATGCAGCTGATCGACGGTTGCTTGATCTGCCAGCCGCGCTTCGAGCCGACGACGACCCTGAAGCTCATCGAGGACGAGAAGATCAGCTCGGTGTTCCTGGTTCCAACCCTCTTTCACGACCTGCTGACGCTGCCGCAGATCCGCGATGCCGACTTGTCGTCGGTCAGGCATGTCGGCTTCGCAGGCGCACCGATGCCGGAAGGCCTGCTCGCGAGGGTCCGGGAAGAGTTTCGGCCCGAGCTCTTCGTCAACCACTATGGATCCTCGGAGATCTACACGTTCACGATCGAGCCGGACGCGGCCTCGAAGCCGGGATCCGCCGGCAAGGCGGGATTGAATCAGCGCATCCGGGTGGTGAGGCTCGGCTCCACCGACGCCGACGACCGCGCCGGCCGCGCCGAGGAAGGTCAGATCATCGCGGATATCTCGGGTGACGAGGCGTTCAGCGGCTATTGGCGCCGGCCGGATGCTGACGAGACCGCGCTCCGGGGCGGCTGGTACTTTACCGGAGACACTGGCTACATCGACGAAGACGGAGACTTGTTCGTCACCGGCCGGGTCGATGACGTGATGATCAGCGGCGGCGAGAACGTCTCACCGGCGGAGATCGAGAGCGTCCTGTCCACGCACCCGGCGGTGAGCGAGGTTGCGGTCGCGGGGCTTCCCGACGATCGCTGGGGTCACAAAATCACTGCCTTTGTCGTGCGCTCGGGCGAGCTGGTGGCCGACGAGCTGGATGCCCATTGCAAGAATTCAGACCTCAGCGATTACAAACGCCCACGCGCCTATGTCTTCGTCAAGGCGATTCCCAAATCGCCCGTCGGCAAGTTCCTGCGCCGGAAACTGCTCTCGGCGGAGTACGAGCTTGATTAGGGCATTTTCCGATCAAGTGGCATCGCCGACCCGATTCCACGTGAGTGGTAGATGCTCTAGCTCCCGCCACGACGGGTTGAAAGGTGCGAGGGGCCATCCGCCTACTCGCCTGTGTAGACCGGTTTGCGCTTGTTGAAGAACGCCTCGGCCCCTTCCTTGTAGTCCATGCTGTCGCGGAGCTTTTCGTAGGCCTGACCCTCGAGCTCCAGCCCCACTTCCAGGCTCGTATCGTAAACGGTGTTCAACACACGCTTCACGGTGCGCAGGGCGAGAGGCGACTGCGCGTTGAGGCGTTTTGCATAGCTATCGACCATCGCGTCCAAAGCCGCGGCGTCTTCCGCCACGTCCGTCAAGATGCCCCATTCGAGAGCGGTTTCCGCCGACACTCGTTCGCCGAGAAAAATCATGCGCTTCGCACGGGTGAGACCGATGAGGTTTGCGAGCCGGTGCGTGCCGCCGCTTCCCGGGATCTCGCCGATGGTCACCTCCGGCAGCCCCATCAGCGTATCCTTCGTGGCAAGGCGGAAATCGCAGGCGAGGGCGAGCTCGAAGCCGACTCCAAATGCATATTTTTCCATGGCGCAGATGACCGGCTTGGGACACCGTTGGGCCGCAGCGATGTTCCACGCTAGATGCGACATGCCGTCGCGCGGCACGTCGAAAAAGCCGCGCACGTCACCGCCCGACGTGTAGACGCCGTTGGCGCCGCGCACGACCACGGTGCCGACATCCTCGTCACGGCCGAACTCCTCCATGACCGCGCCGATCTGCGAGCGCGCCCCGTAGGACACGATGTTGAGCGGCGGCCGGTCGAGAACGAGCCATCCGAGCCGCTTCTCGGCGTCGATTCTCACATGAAACCCGTCGAGCTCCTTGAGGACCTCCGCGCGCTTTAGCGCGTATTTCTCCATCGCCTCCTCCGTTCGTATTTGGTTTGGTCCGGGCCCGTCCGCTCAGGCCGAATCGCGCTCCGGTTCGAGCGTGCCGGCCGCATCCAGTATGGCGCGGACGATGCCCTCGTAACCGGTGCAACGGCAGATATGTCCCGACAGCATGTCGCGAACGGCCGCCTCGCTCGGTCGCGGGTGCTCACCCAGGAAATGCGTCGCCGACATCAGTATGCCAGGTGTGCAGAACCCGCATTGGAGCGCGTGATGTTTCCGGAAGGCCTCCTGCAGCACGGTCAAGCGGTCGCCATCCGCCAGCCCTTCGACGGTCTGGATCTCGTCGCCTTCGACCTGAACCGCGTAGAGGGTGCAGCTGCGGACCGCCCGACCGTCGACAAGCACGGTGCACGCGCCGCAAACGCCGTGCTCGCAGCCGACATGGGTTCCGTAGAGGCCGAGTTCATGGCGCAGGAAGTCTGCCAGTAGCATGCGCGGCTCCGCTTGCCCGCAGTACTTGCGTCCGTTGACGGTCAGCTCGACCCTATGCGTCTCGTTGCCGGCGAAGCGTAGCATGGTCAATCCCCCGCCCGAGCCTGTTCGAATGCCTGCTCGAGGACGCTCCGGCCAAGATGGCGGGCCAGAGCCCGCCGATATGCCGCACTCGCCATCATGTCCTCCGTCGGCTCGAGGCAATCCGTCACCTGGGCTGCGATGTCGGCGGCCACGGCGCTGTCTGCCGGTTGCCCCACAAATGGCTTTGTTTCGGTCAATCTCGGCCGATCCTCAACGCCGCCCAAGCCGAGCCGCAGCGCGGCGATCGTCCCGTCTTCGGCGACCGACGCCATGCACGCCGCCGCCGCGATGGCGAAGTCACCGTGCCTTTGCGCCACCTCGCCGAAGGCGTAGCCCGTGCGTGGGCTGCGGCGCGGTAAGTGGAGCGCCGTGATCATCTCGTCCGGTTGCCGGACCGTTGTGAGCGCTCCCTGGAAAAACTCGACCCCGGCCACCCTGCGCTTGCGGCGCCGCGCCGTCAGCTCTACCTCGCCGCCGAGCGTGACCAGGGACAGGGGAATCTCGGCGCTCGGGTCGGCATGGGCAACCGAGCCGCCAAGCGTGCCCCGATTGCGGGTCTGGAAATGGCCGACATGGGGAAGCGCGGCCTCCAGCAGCGGCACTTCGCTCAAAACGCTCTGATCGGCCATCACGTCCGACTGGCGAGCAGTCGCGCCGATCACCACGGAATTGTTCAACGACACCCGTCCCAGACCGGTGATGCCGTTGATATCGACGACGACGCTCGGGCGCACCAAACGCATGTTGAGCATGGGCCCGAGCGACATGCCGCCGGCCAGCAGCGCCGCATCGGCTCCGAACTCATGCAACAGCACGGTCGCTTCCTCGACGGTCTCCGGCCGATAGTAATCGAAGACGACCGGCTTCATTTCTTATCGTCTCTGAGAAATGCCATGAGAAAGGCGATCAATCGGCCGAGCGGACCGCCGCGGGCCCGTTCGGTGCCGCCGATGCTGCGGTTCAAGTTCCGAAAAAATTCGGCGATCAGGACGCGGGTCGCCGCACCGAGCATCCGTTGACCCACCGCGGCGACCTTCCCGCCGACACGGGCGTTGTAGCGGTAAGATAGCCTGGTTTCGTCCTCGCCAACCGGCATGAGGGTGACCCAGCCCTCGGCTGCTCCATAGGCAAGAGCGCCGTGCGCTCGGCCAACCAAGCGTACGGATTCGGGTGCTTTCTTGTCTTTGAACTCGACCTCGACGTCATAAGTGCCTTTGATGCCGGCCACGCCAATCGTCACGGTCGCCGTGTATCGATTGGGGTCACGCTGAACCAACGCCTCGCAGCCTGGGATGACGGCCGCGAGCCGGTCGGGATCCAGCAGCGTGCGCCAGACCGTCTCGCGGTCCGCTGCAATGACTGTTTCACCCTCACCGCTCAGCATGCCGGAGCCGGTCGGGACCGCGGTGTCAGCTTTCTCCGCGGGCGTGACGGCCGCAGCCGGTATCGGCTTCCGGCCCGCCGCCATGAGCCAGACGCGATGGAGGTTCAAAGGCAGCTCAACCTCCTTCATCTCGAGCGCGTCCGACATGGCGTTCGCCACGGCTGCGGGGGTCAACATGGAGCTGCCGTCGCCGAGTCCCTTGCAACCGAGCGCAGTCATGGGCGAGGGCGTGGTCAAATGCCCGATGGTCAGCGCGGGAACCTCCGTCGCCGTCGGACACAGGTAGTCGGCGAAGGTACCCGAGAGGAGATTGCCATTGGCGTCATAGGTGATTTCTTCCAGCATGGCGCAGCCGAGACCGTGAACGAAGCCGCCGCGGATCTGGCCTTCGACGATGAGCGGGTTCAGCATCGTTCCGACATCGTGCACCGAGACATATTTGTCGACCGCGATGCGGCCGGTCTCGCGATCGACCTCCAACGCCACGAGATCGAACACGGAACCATAGGTGACGGCCGAGGACACGCGGTCCCGGTCGTCCACGGGTGTTAGCGTGGGCGGGGAAAAGACCGTCGTTTCACGGATGCCTGGCTCTGACCCCTCCGGCATGCCTACGGGATTCCAGTGGGCCGCCGCCGCGAGCCTGCGCACCGGAATCGACCTTTCGGGCACGCCTGCAATACGCGCTGAGCCGTCCACGAGCTCGATATCCCGCGCGTCGCACTCGAGCGTCTGAGACGCCATGAGCCTGAGCTTGTCCGCCACCTTGTCGGCGCACATCGAGACTGCGCTGGTCACAGCGGCGGCGAACCGGTTGGCGTAGTTGCCGGACGCGATCGACCACGCGCTCGTCTGCGTGTCGAGCACCGTCACGACATCGACCTGATCCGGCGCGATCCCGAGCACCTGGGCGACGATCTGTGAGGCGACCGTGGCGTGTCCCTGGCCGTTCGGCGTGCTGCAAAGATGGACGGTCACGCTGCCCGTGGGATCCATCGAGATGGTGGCCGAGGTATTCGCGCCGGACTTGGGCTCTGCTTTGGCGCGCTGGTCTACCGTCTGCGCCAGTGAGACATAGGCCATGTTGGAGCTCGATGGCTCGAGGCCGATCGCCAGGCCGATACCATAGAGCCGACCCGCCTTTTTCGCTTCCTCCCGTTTGACCTTGAGATCCCCGTAGCCCGCGAGGCGCAAGCACTCGTCGAGGGCCCTCGCATAATCGCCGGAATCGAGCACGGATCCGCCCGGACAAGCGTAGGGGAAGTCATCCTCGTCGATGAAATTGCGTCGCCTCAAGTCGGCTGGATCGATGCCCAGCCCTTTGCCCGCCACGTCCATGATGCGCTCGAGCGCAAAGAAGAACTGCGGACCTCCGAATCCTCTGTTGAGGCCCGTGGGCATCTGGTTGGTGACGACCAGGATGTTCTCAATGGCGATGTTTTTCACGCGGTAGCAGCCATTGGAGGTGGCGTGCATGCGGTAGACCGAGGCCGGCTCAGGGGCCCGAACGTAGGCGCCCATATTGCAGATATTGTGGAAGCGCAGCCCCACCAGATCTCCGTCGTTCGTGAAGGCAGCCTCGACCCGCCCGATCCTGTCCGCCGCCGAGGAAGAGGCCAAGAGGTGCTCGAGCCGATCCTCGATCCATTTCACCGGGACGCCGAGGATCCTACTGACCGCGGCCAATAGGACGACATAGGCGAATACTGCCTGCTTGATACCGAAACTCCCTCCGCTTGCCGGCGGAGAGATCAGGCGGAGCCGGTTGCCGGGTACGCCGAGCGCTGCTGCCATAAGTGGATGCAGCACAAAAGGGCCTTGGAAATTCGACCACACCGTAAACCTATCGGGGCCCGGCAGGTAGTGAGCCGTGACGCCATAGGTCTCGATCGGCGTGGAGGCATATTTCGGGAAACGGTAGTCAAGCTCGAACACGCGCTCGGCCGTGTCGAATGCTTTTTTCGGATCGCCGTACTCAAAGCTTCGCCGGCTCGCAACGTTCGACCCGAGCTCCTCGTGAAGGACGGGTGCGTCTTCTTCCATGGCCCACTGAGGATCGACGACGGCCTTCAGGGGCTCGTAGTCCACCTCGATGAGATCGAGTGCATCCTCCGCGAGATAGCGGTTCTCAGCCACAACGACCGCGACCGGTTCGCCCACGAAACGCACTTTCTCGACGGCAATCGGGTAGTAGGCGATGGCGACCTTGACCACGCTCGAAATCGGGCGGGTAATTTCGGCCAATTCGGCGCCGGTCACGACGCCGACGACGCCGGGCAAGGCCCGCGCCTTGGAGGTCTCGATATTGCGGATGCGGGCGTGTGCGTGTGACGACCGCAAGATAGCTGCATGCTTAAGGCCGGCCACCGGCTCCATGTCATCGATGAATTGAGCCCGGCCGGTTAGGAGCGCCGCGTCCTCTTTGCGTGGCAACGGCTCGCCAATCCAACGGCCTTCGGCCTCCGCGGCGTGTGCCGAAGGGTCAGCACGCATGCTCACGACCTGGCCCATCCTCCAAAGCCGCCGGTACACCAAACGGCGCTCTCACGCCGTCGCCCCGAAGTCCTGGACCGTGCCGCCATGGCCGTGGATCGCTACCCTCCAAGGTCCGAAACATCGGATCGCTCGCGCTCAGGCGTCCGACCTTGCCAAGCTACCGACCCAGGCAGCAAGCTCTTCGCCGATCCGATGTGGATTGTCCTCCTGCAGATAGTGGATGCCGGGGCCGATGTCGATGGCGGTCAGGTTCTTGATGTGGTCTCGACACCAAGCCACGTCCCGATCCTTGATGATGCCGCCGGGCTCGGCATAGAACAGAAGCATCGGGATATCGGTCTCCTGCAGCCACGCGTGATACGCGCTGACCGCCTCATGGACGTCTGCCGGATGCCCCTCGATGGGGATCTCCAACGGCCACTGGCGCACCGGGCGGCGAGCGCGGGAATTCGGAAAGGGCTCTCCGTAACGAGCCATCTCATTGGCCGTGAGGCTGCGCACCACGGCACTCGGCAGGATCTTCCTCACGAAGAAGTTGAACCCCGAAATCATGACCCAGCCGATGCCAGGCGTACGCATCAGCTTGAAGCCCATCTTGAAGTCGGGCGGAAAGTCGGACCAGCGCGCGGGGCGTATGATCGCTTCCATGAAGGCGATCGCCCGCACGTTCCCGGCGTTGCGCCGGGCGTAGTGAAAGCCCAGGCCGGAGCCCCAATCGTGGATGACCAGCGTGATGTTTTGGAGACCAAGCGCGTCGATGAACCCGTCCACGTACGTCACGTGATCGAAGAAGCGGTAGGCGATGTCGGGTTTCGCCGATTTGCCCATGCCGATCAGGTCCATCGCGATGGCGCGGCCCTGCCGCGCGGCGTAGGGAATGATGTTGCGCCAAAGATAGGAGGATGTCGGGTTCCCGTGCAGGAACAGGATGGGCGCACCCTCGCCTTGCTCGACATAATGAATGCGCCGGCCGGCGACCTCGACGAAACGAGATTCGAAAGGGAAATCCTCTGAGATCGAGCTCTGTTCCGCCATGGGAGGCCGCCTCGCGGGTCTGTTGAACCGGGACCGGCGGAAATCCGGCTGCTTGGACCGGGCCGCGGAACTCCCGACGGTCGTACGCGAACTATGTTCGCGCACCCGCGGATCGGCAAGGCCGGCGCGTGCAGCGCCGCTTACACGGGCCACCGCGCGCCGCCCGCCCGTGCTCACACTGACTTGGCACTGGCCGCAAAGGCCGCAGCCACGACACAAGGGATGAAGGCCGCGACGCTAGAGCATTTCACGCTCGCCTATGCTCTAACTGATTGGCATTGACGCAAATGCGTCGTCACAGGTGATTCCACCTGCACGGAATTTGCTCTCGCGGCTCCTCGATCAGGCGGCGTGGGGAATCTCGAGTTGCCGCCATACAGATTCCATCGCGCGGGCGAGCGCAAACATCATCGCGTCGTCGTGGAGCGGGCTTGGGGTGATGCGCAGCCGCTCTGTGCCGCGAGGCACGGTCGGATAGTTGATGGGCTGGATATAGATGCCGTGCTCTTCCAAGAGAATGTCGCTCGCGGCCTTGCAGCGCGCCGCGTCGCCGACGAAGACCGGCACGATGTGGCTCTCGCTCGGCATCACGGGGAGGCCGACCGCGCGCAGGATCGCTTTGCAGCGCGCCGCACGCTCCTGATGACGCGCGCGTTCCGCACCGCTTTCCTTCAGGTGGCGCACGCTCGCAAGCGCGCCCGCCGCGATCGCCGGCGGCAGCGCCGTCGTGAAGATAAAGCCGGGCGCGAAGCTCCGCACCACATCGATCAGGGCCGCTGACCCCGCAATGTATCCGCCCATGACGCCGAACGCCTTGGCGAGCGTTCCCTCGATCACGGTCAATCGGTCCATCAGCCCGTCGCGCTCGGCGATGCCACCGCCGCGGGGGCCGTAGAGGCCAACTGCGTGAACTTCGTCCAGATAGGTCATCGCGCCATAGAGTTCGGCGACGTCGCAAAGCTCGGCGATCGGCGCAATGTCGCCATCCATCGAATAGACCGATTCGAACGCGACGACCTTGGGGACCGACGGGTCGACCGTTCGCAGCATCCGCTCGAGGTCCGCGGGGTCGTTGTGCGCGAACACGAACTTCTTTGCGCCGCTGTGCCGAATCCCCTGGATCATCGAGGCATGGTTGAGCGCATCGGAGAACACGTGGCAATCGGGCAGGATGCGCGCCAGCGTGCTGAGTGTCGCCTCGTTCGAGATGTAGCCCGAGGTGAACACGAGTGCGGCCTCCTTGCCGTGGAGGTCCGCGAGTTCAGCCTCGAGCTGGACGATGGGGTGTGACGTGCCGGAGATGTTGCGCGTGCCGCCGGCGCCCGCACCATAGGTGCGAATCGCATCGGTCATGGCCTGCAGCACGATGGCGTGCTGGCCCATGCAAAGATAGTCGTTGCTACACCAGACCGTGACGTCCTGCGCCGGCTCGGCACCGCCCTCATAGCGGCGCGCGTGCGGGAAATCACCGGCGCATCGCGCGAGCTCGGCGAACACCCGATAGCGCCCTTCCGTCCTCAGATTTTGCAACTTCTCCAAGAAAAAGAGGTCGACGTCCATCGTTTCACCTTTCGCGTTCCGGCACCCATCCGCCGCCCGCTCAACGCGCTTCCGCCTCTCGCCAAAGCATCGGCCCTTGACTCCGGGGCCGTTGGCACAGGGCCATCAGGCCGGCGACGATTCCCTACCTCCTCCGATCCGCGATACACGCGCGCAGATTCCCTTGGGATCTTTTGAAATGGTGAAAACCATCGCGGAAAAAATAGCCGCACATGAGGCAATGATCGCGACAGTCAAAGCTGTTGATCCTCTCCAATCGACGGCTAACTTACTCGGATTTCACCCCGAAGCCGCGCATTCGACGGAGCACTCGCCCAGTCCATCATTTCAGTAGGCACCGCATAGGCCTTCGTGTATCGCAAAGCTCAGCGTGCCTTTATTAGGCACATTGCCGGTGAGCGTATCAGCGTCGCCCCCGCGGTTCTATGATCTCGATCAAGATTCGCGCACCGCGCTACCAACGGCCCGGCCCGAGCGTCCGGTGGCCGCCAATGATCCCCGACCCGCTCCCCGGGCGGCCGGAATGGCAAAGGTCACAATTCTCGAGGCCCCACGCGACCTCGTTGTTGTGGCACATGCCGCAGAACTTCCCCTCCGACAGATCCGTCATCGTCACATCGTTGGCGCCCGCCCGCATCGTGAAGCCGAGCTCGTGGTGGCAGACCTTGCAGCGAAAGCGGATCCGGTGAAACCAGTGGGGGAAGATGACTGGGCGAACGTTGGCGCGCTCGGAGTGGCGGTTGAGCACGACATCGCCATATTCCGAGGTTGCCGGCTTGGGCAGCACCAGCAGAGAGGCCGCCGCAAAGGCTATGGCGGCCACGATGACGACGCCGGCACACAGGCCGGCTGCGACGTTGCGTCTAGCTGTCATCGCGCGGAACGCTGTGGCAGCGTTGGCATTGCGTGAGGGGGAACGAAACCGCGCCATGGCACTGACCACAATACCGTCCGTCGAGGATGTCGAGCATGCTGATATCGTTGGCGCCGCGCCTGGCCACGAAGATCTGATCGTGGCAATTGCTGCAATCCAGCCACTCGGTGTGTTGCCGGTGTGGGAACAAAACGATCGGCATGCCGCCGGTCTCTTCGAACCTGATGTCGAGATCGAGCACCTGCACTTTGGTTTCCGGATAGACATTGGTGCGCGGCTCGATCGCGCCTTGGTGCAGGGCAGCGACCCAGTCCACGAGGTTTCCCTCTTGGGCAGGAGGCAGCACCGACAAAGCATCGGCGGGCTCCTGCAGCAA
Source organism: Alphaproteobacteria bacterium (assembly GCA_965216915.1). Lineage (GTDB taxonomy): Bacteria > Pseudomonadota > Alphaproteobacteria > UBA828 > UBA828 > CBDCGS01. The sequence goes on along the minus strand of CBDCGS010000011.1, from coordinate 1,727,415 downwards.
GGCGAGCGCGGGGAGCGTCGGATCGTGGATCCCGTCGTCGCGAAGCGACCGCCACGGCGATGGCGGCGTGGCAGGTGCGCTGTCGGCCTCCTGCTCGGCGGCATCGACCTCGACAACCTCGACCTCGACGGTCTCGGCCTCGACAGTCTCGACCTCGACAGCCGGCGTCGACGGCGGACGCCCGTCGGAATCGCACGACATCAGGGTCGGGACGGCGGCCAGGACCAGCGCGTGCCGCGCGATCCGGCCGATATCGGTTTGTCGTGGCGGGCAACGAGAAAAATGGGCTCGGGCCAAACCGGCCCGAGCCCATTCAGTTCTTTGCGAATACACGTGGCCTTCATAGGGCGATAGCGGCCTACAAGGACCAACGGCGGGTATGCTAGGGCGGCAACCTTGCAACTGCCTTAACAAATGATGAAACGTCCCGGCCGCGCGGGCCCCACGCATTCCGCGCGTCCGCGCTTCCAACCATCGAACGATGCCGGCTTGGCGCCGCCACCGTCGCCAGCTACGCTTCCGCGGCCTATTTGCGGCCTTGCGGAAGGAGGAGTCGGAAGCGTTGCGCATCCTGTTGGTGGAGGACCACAAGAGACTGAGTCGCCTGGTTGCCGAGGGTCTCAACGCGGCCCAGTTCGACGTCGACGTCGTCGGCACGGCATCGGAGGCGGAGGAACTCCTCTCATTCGGCTGCCACGACGCCATGGTTCTCGACCTCGGTCTGCCGGACATGGACGGCATTCAGTTCCTCGAGAAGCTTCGCGGGAAGGATCGCTCGCTCCCGGTTCTAATCTTGACCTCTCGGATCCAAGTCTCGGATCGGGTCGAAGGGCTCGATGCGGGCGCGGACGACTATCTGACAAAACCGTTCGCCATGGAGGAGTTGGTCTCCCGAATCCGTGCTCTTCTACGCAGGCCACAAGATGCCCTGGGGCAAGTGTTGGAGGCCGCCAACACGACATTCGATGTCGTATCGCGAGAGGTCCGCGTCGACGGCACCCTGCTGCCGATTTCGCCGACCGAAACGCGAATGCTCGAGCACTTGCTTCGACGCTGCGGCAAGGTCGTGCCGAAGCGATTGCTCGAACAGGGGCTCTACGGCATCGAGGAAGAACTCTCCTCCAACTCCGTCGAAGTCCTCATGCACAGGCTCCGGAAGAAGCTCGGCGACGCGGGCGCGAAGGCGAAGATCCACACCGTCCGTGGGGTCGGCTACATGATTCTGCCGCATGGTGACTAGCGGCGACCGCGCGCCCTCACGCGGGCGAACCCGGCGAACGATCACGGCGCGCGTTCCTTCAACCATTCGTTTGCGAGCGCGGTCGCCCGAGCGATCTGGTCTGCGGTCATCCCTTCGGCAACGACGTCGCGCGCTCCAACCGCCAGATGCCCCCAATACTGGATCGCGATCTCGTACCACATGTAGGCCTTCACGAGATCCTGCGCGACACCATGACCATAGGCATACGTGTCGGCCAACAGGAGCTGCGCGCCCACATCGCCCGTCTCCGCGGCTTCTTGGTACCACCGGGCCATCTCGACGAAATCCTGCTCCACGCCGTCGCCCATTCGGTACATGCGCGCGAGCTCGGATTGTGCCTGGACGTCTCCCTGCATCGCGGCCTTCGTCAGCCACGAGAGCGCGGCGTCCTGCGCGGGCGCTTCGACGAAACCGTTGAGATAGAGGATGCCGAGCAGATATTGCGCACGCGGATCGCCGCTCTCCGCGAGGGGCTGCAGAACCTTGTGGGAGGTCTCGTAGTCACCGCGCTCGAAGCTCTTGATACCCTCCGCGAGGTCGGCCAACGCCGGCTGCGCCAACAGCAAGAGGGTCCCGGCCAGAAAAAGCAGTCGTTTCATTTTCTTCATTCCGATCTCCCTGGTTGGAGCGCGGCACCTCGCCGAGACGGGCATGATCCCATTCGCCAGGCCGCCGATTGCCGGCGCACAGCTAATCTCCCCGATCCTCAACCCCGGATTGTTCCGCCGACCCGTCAGGGAACCACGTGACGCTCGCCAGCCCGCCAACCCAAACGTCGCCGCTTTCCTCGAACGCAATCGAGAAGACGACCTCCGACGCGAGGCCGTCATTGCGGTCGAAAACATGGAAGGTCTCGCCGTCGTACCATGCCATTCCGCGGCTCGTGCCCGCCCAAATTGCATCGCCATGGTCGCGCGCGAGCGCGAAAATGTGATTGCCAGGGAGGCCGTCGGCGACCGTGAATGTGCGCCACCGCGTTCCATCGAAGCGCGATAGGCCACCGCCCCAGGTTCCCGCCCAAACCGTCCCGTCCCGGTCAACCACCAGTGAGACGATGTAATTGGGGTTGTAGGCGACCTCGATATCCTCCAGCCCCTGATCTTTCTTTTGGCGCGCATGATGGGCCGAATGTTTGCTCGGATCTTCTTTGAAGGGCTGGTCGGCCTTGACCGCTTCGTAGGAGGCGCCGAGACCGTCGCGATGCGACCAGTGGGTCCAGGCATCACCCGCGAAGCGCGCCAAGCCCCCCTCAGTCGCGAGCCAAACCTCGCCATTCGCGCCCTCCGCCAAGGCATAGACCCAATCGTTGGGAAGTCCACCCGCGGTGTTCTCGACGGTGTAGAGCAGCCAATTTTCAGGATCGTCCAGCTGTCCCCCCAAGATCCGGTTCGCCCCCGACCAGGTGGCGATCCAAATATCGCCGTTGCTCGCGTCCAGGACGTCGTAAACGAAGGAATCGCCCATGCCGTGGGGAATGTTGTAGTTCCGCCACGCGCCGGTTTCCGGGTTCAGGACGGAGAGCCCGCCGCCATAGGTTCCCACCCACAGCTCACCGCGGACCCGGCTGATGTGAAAGATGCCGTTGGAGAGCAGACCCGAGGTGTTGTCGAACTTGCGGATGCGGTCGATGTCCGGTTGATAGCGGATCAGGCCGTTCGACGTGCCGACCCATGTGAAACGATCTTCCACGAGGATCGCTTTCACGTTTCCCCTGCCGAGACGGAATTGTATCTGGCCGTACTGCGCGATCGGCGGCACCGGCGGATGCGAGGTGACCCGCGGATGATCGGCCGGAAGGTCGTGCGCTGGCGACTGCGCGACGCCCTCGTGATCCGCGCCCTCGTCTGCCGGGGACGGGCCCGCCATGACGAGGAGCGCCAAGACCAGGACCAACAACCCCACCGGACGCGTCATGGCTGGTCTCCTTCGTCAACCGGAGCCATGCGAACGACCGCACCCGCCGTGCCGAGCCACAACGTCCCATCACCCTCGAGGGCGATGGCGTAGACATGGGCTGCGTTCAGCCCCTGGCGATAGGTGGTCCAGGAATCCTGGGCGTACCGCGATACCCCGTGGTTGGTGCCGAACCAAAGCGTGCCGTCGGGCTCCTGCGCAATGCTGTAGACGATGTTCCCGGCGAGCCCGTCTTCCGTGGTGAAATTGCGCCAGCTGTCTTGGCCATCGAACAAGCTCGCTCCGGCGCCCCAAGTGCCAAACCAAACCCCGCGGTCCAAGACATCCGTCTTGACCGCAAACACGTAGCTCGGGTTGTAGGATTCACCGCTCTCCACGAGAACGTTCAGATCGTGCCGAGACCGGGTCCCGAGGCCGGTGTTCTCACTGGTGGGCAAGCCTTGATCGTTGGGCGCGCCAAGTCCGTCCTCATGAGTCCAGGACCGCCATGTGTCGCCGTCGAGCACGGTGACGCCACCCTCGGTGCCGAACCAAACGCGCCCAGCGCGATCGATATCGATTCCGTACACCCAAATATTGATGAGTTCGTTGCGGTAGGTGACGAACCGATCGCGATCGGAGTCAACGAAGTTGACCCCGTCCCAGGTGCCGATCCAGATATCGCCGTCCGGTTCGAACGCGAAGGCATAGACCCAGTAGTCGGCGAGCCCGTGCATCGGGAAATAAGTCTCCCACTCGCCGTCGCTAAATCTGCTCGCGCCGCCGGCATTGGTCCCGAACCAGACGTCGCCTGACTGGGCGACACCGATGGCAAAGACGTACTCGTTGGCCAGCCCGTCCTTGCGAGTGAAGACATTTTTCACGTCATGGCTGGTCAAGTCGATTTCGAGCACGCCAACCGTCGTGCCGACCCAAAGTGAGTTGCGTCGCTCATCGATCGCGAGTGATCGCACGACAACACCCTCGCCGACCCCGAAGACCGCCATGGGCCGATCGGCCGCCCCGAGCGGCGGAGCAAAGATGCCCGCAGCCCAGACGCAGAACGCCGAGACCAACAGCAAACGCGCCGAGAGCCCGGCGGCGTTCCTAGCGCTGGAGCGAGCGGGTGTAGGCAATGACATTAAGAATATCCTCTTCTCGTAGGATGCCGTTGAAAGCCGGCATGAGGTTCTGGCCGTTCTTGATCGCGACGAAGAGCGTTGCGTCAGGCGCCATGAGCCCTTCGCCGCGAGTGAAGTCCGGCACGCCGGCAATCACCGGAAAGCCATCGGTGCCGTGACAACGAGCGCATTGTTCGTCGTAGATCTCCCGTCCGGCGAAGTAATCCCCCGCTTGGCTCGGGCAGGCCGCTGCGACGATGATCCCACCAAGGATCCATGGAATGGCGCCCAGCGCGCGTGCCCTTCTGGCAGCCATTGGTCGAGCGTCCCTTCCGTCGCCCATCAAACCCATCACTCGACACGCCTTGCCGTTTCGGCGCTGCCACGACGTGCCAGAACGCCAGCCTCCTCTCGAACCTTGGGATCGTCCCAATCCACATACCCGGCGAAACGCTCGCGGATGACGCCTTCCGGATCGATGACGAAGGTCTGCGGCACAACATCGATCTCCAGCGCGTCCTGCGCCTCACGACCCGTGCCATCGATGTAATTGGCGTAGCGCACGCCGATGTCGCGCAGATACTCGCGTACAAAATCACCATCTTCGTCGATCGACAGACCCAATACCACGACGCGGTCTGGATCGAGGGCCTCGGAGAGGCGCTGGAGCGCCGGCAACTCCGCCCGGCAAGGGGCGCACCAGGCCGACCAGACGTTGAGAAGGACCGTTTTCCCGGCGTACTTGGACATCTGCTCGACCGCGCCGTCGAAGGTTTCAAACGTCAGGTTCGAGATGCCGTTGGCCGCCGGCGCCGGGTTCGCGCTGACGGTTGTCGGCGGCGGCTGCGTTAGGGTGTGTGTTGTGTGTTGGGGCGCGGCATCGGTCCGCTTCGCTTGCCATTCCCAAAGAGCGGCAAGTGCCCGCCGCCGATAGGCATCGGCCTCGGGTGCGAGGTGGAGATAGGTCCGCATCGCCCCGATCGCCGGCCCGATGTCCCCAAGGCGCTCATGGCTTTCAGCCAACCCGAAATAGGCATTGGTTTGCCTTGGCCGAAGCGCAATTGCCGTCGAAAAGGCTTGCCTTGCCGGTCCGGGGGCATCCAGCGCCAGCAGCGCAAACCCCAAGTTCACGTGAACCTCCGGTACATGCGGTCGCATCTGTCGCGCCGCCTCGAACGCGCGCAAGGCGGCATGCGCATCGCCCTCTCTGAGCGCGCTCACGCCCAGCTCGAAACGCGGCGCGAACCCATCGGCCATCGTGGTGGTCGGGGGCGTGGTCGCGACACGGTCGGCCGCGGGAAGTGACGGTTCACGAGCCGCGAAGGAGAACGCGAACCCGGCCACCGCGATCGCAATCATGGCAGCCGCTGCGACAAGACGTGTGCGCACGCGACGGGTCATATCGCCCCCTTGTGCGGTGCCGTCGACACGAACGGCATGCCGAAAAATGTGGCGAAGGCGATTCCGAAGATCGCGACGATGAGAACCGCGTTGAGCGTCGGGGATGGCCGCCGCAGAGAGCGCACATGGAGATAGCCGATCACCGCGAGCCAGGTTACGAAGGCCCAGGTCTCGAGCGGATCCCACGCCCAATATCGGCCCCAAGCATCCTGCGCCCAAATAGCCCCGGCGATCAGCATCAGGCTCTCAAAGATGAACGCAACCAGGACGAAACGATGGGCGAGCACATCGAGCGCGCCGTTCGCCGGTAACGCGCGGAATGCGGAAACCACGACGCCGCGACCGAGGATCACTAGCGCGAGGCCGACAGCGATCAAGACGCAGCCGAGGAAGACCTTTCCGAGGCCGATGTGGATCGGCAGCCAAATCGTGTCATAGGTCACCGGCGCCTCACGATCCGGCGCCGGAACGGTCAGGAGCCACAGCACGAGGACCTGCAGGAGGGGCAGCGTCACCGCGAGAGTCGAGCGAATCCGCGGGACGATCAGGACTCCGACGAGGACCGCGAGATGCAGGCTCCATATGTTGCTCGAAAGAACTTCGAAGAGATCGACATACGGTCCGTGTTCCAGACGATCCCAGCGGAGCCCGATCGCCACGCTGTGAACCGCGATGGCCGCCACGAGCACCAAGGTCGGTCCGCGGAAGGCGGTTGCACGATTGCGCTGCGCGACGACGGCCACCGCGGCGGCGCAGAAGTAGAGACCCATGGCGGCGTAGAGCCAGACCTCCTCAGACCGCATTAGCCCCGTGTCCTTCCGTACCGCTCCACGGCACCGCCCTGAAGCTCAACAGCATATGCATGAGCAAGAAGCCGAGCGCGACAACGGCGGCTCCGATCATCCACGGCACAAGAGGGTTGTAGGAAATCGTGTATCCCATCCAGCTCCGCAGCTCTTCATAGCGAAGCCGCCCGCCGCTGAGAGGCACGCTCTCGCCCGGGCGCAGCTCATGTCGCCGATCGCCCTGGATCACCACCAGTGTCGCGTCTTCCGGCATGCGAAATCGCCAAACGTCTTCCGGGCGGTAGACCGGCTCCGGGAGATGGAGCCAGATCTTGATTTTCTGCTCGCTCCCCGGAACCGTCCATTCGTTGCCTTGGTTGAAACTGTTGAGCGGATAGGATGGCAGGTGAACCGCGCCACGAAGCACGACGCCCTGCGGGTTCATGTAGCCCAGGACCGGTGCAAACCCTTTGTTGAAGGAGGTGTAGAACCGGTAGTCGCCGATGACGAGCGGATCGTCATCACCAACCACGATTTCGCGCGGAGCGGCCGGGTCGCTGAGAAAAACCCGGCTCCGGGTCTCGCGCCGCTTCATCTTCGGGGCGTAAGCAATCTCGAAGCCACCCTGCGTGAAACCGATCCCGTCGAGCTTCCACGGGTGCAGCGGTCCGGCTTCCGCAGTGACCAGCCGCGGATCGAAGTCTGCCCCTTCGGTGATCTCGACGTGACCGTAGAACGCCATCATCCGGTCGAGCGCCAAGAGCAGCACGAAACAGGCGAGGGCCAGATGAAATCCGAGCAAACCGACCCGCGATCTGAGTTTGCCGTTCGTCGCGACCGCGACCGTTAGATTGACGAACATCAGGCCAAACGGCACCGCGACCGCGGTTCCGACCGACCAGGGGGCGCTCTCTCCGAGCAGCGCGATCGTGCCCGCGAGGACCACGCACACGAGCGTCAATTTCGTCGACCCGAGCGCGCGCAGCGATTTGTAGAGACGGTCTCTCATGGCGGGTTGGCGCAGTTTTCGCTGCTGTCGCGCATCCAGTCGCGGCCAACCTCGCCATTGCCCGGCGGGCCGGCGGAGCCACAATCGGCTTCCTCCCAATTACCGCTCGTTGCGAAGGTCCGCACCTTCAGCATTGCGTTCAGATAGTAGGGCTCTGCCGAGAAGCCGGCCGTCGTCTCGTTCCTGACCTGGGTTCCGGCAGGCAGGCCGGCCTCCGGACCGACGTCATTGAGATTCACCAGGAGCGCTTTGTTCTTCCAGCCATGCGGAACGGCCGTGTGGCACCAGGTGCAGCGCAGGCGCTCGATCTTGTCGGCATGAAAGCCATGGAGGTTCTCGTCCTTGCTGCCGCCGAAACCGCTTGGAATCTCCGAGCCATCCCTGGTCGCATAGCGGGTGAAGGAGTGGCATTGGAAACAGAGATGGTTGTCGGTTCCGGGCCCGCCCGTCTGATCATTCCAGGCGCCCTTGAGGATGAAATCCAGGCTAGAGCCATGCGGGCCCCAGGTGCGGCCATTTTCGCCGCCGCTGGGAACGACCGTCCCGGCCGCGGTCTCGGACCCGTGGCAGTCCGAGCAGTACATGGTCTGGCTGCCGATGAACGACGCGTTGTTCCACGGCACCAGCCAGTTGTTCGGGTCGGCCTGGCGGATCGATGTCGTTCGTCCGGTTGAATCGATCACCGGATGCCACGAGCGATGCTCGCCGCCCGGCTCGCCCCGGTCGGCGAGCGGCGCTTGGAATTCCATCGCTTGATCCGTGTAGCGGGTCAGGCCGTTCGTATTGGGCGGCGTGCCGCCCAGGGTGCCGCCCAACAATGGCGGCGTGGTGAAACCGTAGGTCGAATGACACAGGAGGCAGATCTGATACTCGCGCGTCACCCACGGGCTGGAGACCGCATTGCTCGCACCCACGGGCGGATTGCCCCGCTTGATGTCGAAACCGATCGGCGTGGAGAGAAACGCGGAGGAGCCGTAGACGGGCTCCACCCCCGCGGCACCCTTGAGAACCCCGGACGCGATATTGGTGTGCAACACACCGGCTTCGTGCCGGTGGGTTCCGGCGGCATCGGGCACGATCGGTGAATCGTTGAACAATCGGTTCTTGATCGCGCGATGAGGGTTATGGCAGTCGCTGCATTCGACGTGGCGGTTGGCTTCCCCGCCCCGTCCCAGGAGGTCCCGGGATTCAAGGAAATCCTTGCCCGGCTGTGCCTCGGTGCTCGTGCCGATGTCGTGAACCTCCGGCTGGATCTCGATCGGCATGTGGCGCAGCGCGAGGAAGTCGATTCGAACGTCCGGCACCTCGAAACCGGCGTTACCTTGATTCACCAGCACCGCGCCGCTCGACGAGTGGCATTGGTAGCAGGTCTCCTCGGACGCGGCGTTGCCGCCTTGCTTGGGGACCGTCACGCTGTCGGTGCCCTCTCGCAATAGGCGCCTGGCGCCTTGCACCGTGTGTGCGTCGTGGCAATTCAAACAAGCGCCCTGCCAAACCTGAAGGCCGAGCGGAAATTCCCGTTGATCCGCCGCCAGCGCGTCATAGGTCTCGTTGGCGACGAAACTGTTGGCGTGCGCTGAGCCGACCCAGCCGTCTTTGTCATGGCAGGCGAGGCAGATGATATCGCTGGTCTCGTTGAAAAAACCCTCGACCGGCTCCGCACTTTGGAAGCGTTGCAGCCTGAGGAACTTGATATTCGGATCCACAGTGTCCCGGATGTGCGGATCGTGGCATGCGGTGCATTGGATCTCGTCATCCTCCAGCGGCACGAGTGGCCGCACACCCGGAATCCGGTTGTCGATATGCGCCTCGGTGGCGGGCGAGAGAAGCTCGCCATCGTTCGCGGCCAAACTGTTGTCGTAGGTGAAGGAGATCGGGTGGTCGTTGGTAAGGTCGGTGCCCAACCGGCGCGTGAAGCCCGAGAGCGCACCCTCGCCCTCGGGAATGGTTCCGCCCGGGCCGGTCCCGGTCAGCGCGATGTCTTCGGTGGCGGGATCGCGATCCGTGAAGGCTCCATTCAGCACGTTGACCGCACCGAGAGCAATGGTCCCGTCGTGACAGGAGAGGCAGAGCTTGCTGCTCCCGCCCGGCTGGCCGAGGCCGATCGCCTCCATCGAACTCGATGTGTAGGGCACGTAGGTTGCGCCGGAGAGGCTTCGGTTCCAAAGCGGCGACGGTGATGCGAGTTCCGCGTTGTGCGGCGTATGGCAGTATACGCAGAGTTCGCTCTCGGAGACCGCTCGGACGGTACCCGGGCCGGTGGGCGACAGATTGTGCAACGTATTGCGGATGTCGGACACGCGCTCCGCGTCCACACCGGCCGTCAGCAATACGCTCAAGGCGAGTGCGCTACCGGTGGCAACGAACGCTGCGAAGCTCAGCCGTCGTGTGCGAGCCACGAGTCAGCTCTCCACGACGTTCGTGAGTTCTTGGAAGACGACGACACGTCCGTTGAACATGTCTGCCACGTAGACCCGACCGGCTCCGTCAGTCCATACCCCCGACGGTAGGAAGAACTGTCCGACCGCCGGACCGGTGCCACCGATCGGCAACAAGAGATTGCCGTCGCCGTCGTAGACCAGGAGGTGGTCGTAGTAAGATTCCACGACGTAGATGCGGCCACCTTCTCCGATGGCCACGCCCTTGGGCCGGGCCATGTCGCCAACGAACAGGCCAAGTCGGCCGAAGGCAAGCTTTTGCTCTGTGTCACGGTCGAAAACCTGAATCCGAAAATTCAGTGTATCGGCGACGTAGAGGCGCCCGTCGTGAAACGTCAGATAGGTCGGGGCATTGAACAGACCGGGCGTTTGGCCTCGGCCGCCGATGGTATCGATCAGCACCAGGTCGTCGCGAAAAACCTTGATGTCATGGGCCGCCGTGTCCGCGACGAAGATCAAGCCCGTGTCCGGGTCGCGTGCGATTCCGGTTGGGCGGAGGAGAATGCCTTTGCCGAACCTCGCGCGCGGTGTGCCGTCCGATGAGAGTACGAACACCTCCCGTCGTTCGGAATCGGTCACCATGATGCCGCCGGCCACGTCGGCGGCGATTCCAACCGGCGACGAGAATGGCTCTCCCCTGGCGGCGTTGTTCCAGCGGTGGATCTTGAGCTCGGTCGTGTCGAACACCATGACCGCCTTGTGCCCGGCGTCGACCACGTAGATCCATCCGCGTTGATCGGTCATCCCGTCGATCGGTCGCCGCAGCTCAACATGTTCGGGCTCCCCAACGACGATGCCGGCAATCCAGTTGAGCGTCGATTCGAGTGTGTCCGCCCCGGGATCTTCGGGCGCGAGAAAGTCGCGCTCGCCGATGAGAACGCGGGCCAACGCGTAGCGCGGGAGCTCCGGGGGCTTGGGCCACACGGGGCCGCCGGCCTGAGGAGCAAAAGAGATGGGCGCTGTGGGTGCACCGGCGGTGCAATGCAGCAGAGGTGACACGATGGCCAAAAGGGCGAATGCCCTGAGCCCGTGGCGCCACGAGCGAATTGCGCGTCGCACGAGGTCTCCGGCACGGGCACCAATCCGATCATTGCGGCTCACGACATGCTGCATCACGCGCCTCCTAGAACACCGGTAGCCCCGCGGCCTGCAAAGCGTGGATCAGGCTTTGAGACGCCCTCTCCATGCCCAAGATCGCCGCCTCGAAATCCTCCGCCTTCGCGGCGGCCTCGGCCAAGCCTTTCATTTGTTGCGCTTCCCTGACGTGCCGCTCGATCAGGAGCTGCATTGGGGCCGGCCGGCTCACCTCCTCTTGCAGCTCGAGCGCCATCAGCAGCTCGTAGCTCTCGAACCGTCGCCGCTCGTAGGCCAGTTCATCCAGCGGGCCCGCGAAAACGAGGCGAGAGGTCACGACCTCGCCGTCGGTGCGCTCCGCCAAGGCCGTGGCCGTCGCGCGGTAGGCCTCTTTGAGCAGCGCATTCGCATCGCCATACTTCTTCGCTGCGGCGAACTCTTCGGCACGGCGCATGAGTGTATCGACGCGTTTCAGGACCGGATCGTCCTCTGTCGTCGTGATCGCGGCAAGGGACCGAATCAAGCTCCGCAGCCGATCTTGCCTCGTCTGGAACCGTTTCGCCTCCTCCTCCTTGCTCCGCTGGGCGGAGCCGCCCGCGGTAAGCTCCGAGATGCTGGCGATCATTCGCAAGCCGCGATCGATCTCCTGGTCGGCCTGAGCCAGTTTCCCGGCCGCAAGGGCCGCCTCGGCGCTTTCGAGCATGGTCCGTGCCTGCAGGAGAAGAGCGCGCGCATCACCGACGCCGCTTTGCTCGATTCGGGAAACCGTGGCCGAGCTCAGGTAGCTCTCAAGCAGCGCGACCTTTTGGCGAACGAGAGTTGGATCCGGCTTCGCCTCCGGTCCCGGCGCGTATGCGGGGTCCACGTCTTCCGCGGCCGTCTCTGCCGGTGGCTGAGCGACGAGAAATGATGGGATGAAGGCAAGCAATCCGAGCCAACAGAACAACCGGCCGCCTTGCACGCGCCTTGGCGCTACCCCTCTAGACCCGAAAAGCCAACCAGGCGCGCCCATAATATCATCCCGGAATCCAAAGCCCGCTCATGCGAATCGCCTTCAAAAGGGTCTCCGTCGAGCGCATGAGCAGACCAATCGCCGCGACGTGATCGTTTGCTTGCGCCTTGTCGAGCGCTTGGCCGCGGAGGGCCTCTGCTTCCTCTTTCAGCGGTTCTATTCGCGCAAGGCGTGACGACGGGGGCTTTCTATTGGTGATCGCGAATTGCAAGAGCGCGATATGGCTCTCGTTCCGCCCGCGCTCGTAGGTATATTCCTCTTCCGGCGTCGCAAAATCGAGCGAGCGCACGAGCGTCTCGCCCTCGCGCATCGCTTTAATGTCGCCCCGTGCGATTCGATACGCTTGGCCCAAGACCGCGTTGGCGTCGGAAACTTGGTTGGCCGCTGCCAGGCTCTCCGCGTCTGCGACGAGTTTCTCGATATTGGCCACGTGATCGTGAACGGCGTTCGGCGCTTTTTCTCCCGCGACCCGGCGATACGCCTCGAGAAACACATGGACCGCCTTGCGCCGGTCGTCATAAATGGCCCGCTCCCGGTCGCGCCTCGCGTCGCGTCCGGTAAGGTCTCGTGTTTGCTGGTTCATCACCCACAGCGCTTCGTCGAGTCGCGCGTTCGCCTCTGCAAAACGACCGACCGCGATTTCGGCCTTGGCGGCCGCGACAAGCTCGCGGGCACGCGCGAGCTCGACGATCGCCGCGTCATCACCGCTTGCTTCGATCGCCTGTGCCGACACGGACCGGGTCACCAAGTTCTCGACGACCAGGGCCTTCTGAACCGTATTCGCGGAATCGACGGGGACGCGCCGATCATCCTGCGCTGCCGCGTCCGTCTCGAAGCCGAGCAGACAGACGACCAAGATGATCGCGGCGACCGAGATGAGAGCCCCCAAAGGCGCCGAGATGTCTCGCGCCTTGAGGGTCGCCGAGGTCCAGTGCCGCGCGTTCATTGGTCGGCCTCCGTGGCGGAGCCATGCCACGCTGACTTTTCGGCCAGCGCCTTGAGTTCCTCCTTGGTCTTCGGCTGGGAGTGACACCGCCGACAATCCGAGACGGGAAACGCCACCGTGCCATGGCAGACACCACATTTTTGGCCGAGCAAGATCGCCGCCATGCTGATCTGGTTGGTTCCCTTCTCGGGAACGAAGATGTCGTCGTGGCAGTTGGTGCAATCCAGCCATTCCGTATGCTGTTCGTGCGGATAGACGACGTTGGGCATGCTGCCTTTGACTTCGCGCACGATATCGAGGTCCATGATGAAGGCCTCCGCATCGGGCTCCTCGAGATCGTTCCACGGCCGAATCAATCCCAGCTCGAGCGCCTGAACCCAATCGACCCGGTTTCCATCGTTGCTCTTTGGCAGGTCCTGGAACGCTTCGTCGGGCCATTGCAGCAAGTGGGTTCCGGAATTCGACGGATCATGAATGCCATCCTCGGCGGGCGGAGCATTCGATCGGGTCGACGGCTTCTTTAGAAGCCGGTTGAAGGAGTTGGCTGCACTTGGGCGGCCTTTCTTCGGCGCCGGGTCGTCGGCTTGGGCGAGCACGATCTCTCCGGGGTCGACGAAGGCCCCGGGAGGCACATTTTCCCCGGCTCCGAGCCCACCTTTCACCCATAACGATGCGACAAGTGCGGCGGATACAAGGGTCACGGGCCAGGCAATCCCGTCGCGTCGCGCGTAGCCGCGGATGCCCCCACGCCTCATTCGCCGGCTCCGGAGACCGGCGCGACCAGCCGGTCCGTCGTGCTGTTGTGCACGCGCGTCCGACTATTGGGGTGCCCGGAATGGCAAAGCACGCAGTTCTCGACGCCCCATGCAATCGTGCCGTTGTGACAGGCACCGCAATATTCGCCGTCAAAAATCTTGAGCATGTTGATGTCGTTGCCGCCCGCCTTGAACTCGAAGCCAAGGTCCGCGTGACAGACCTTGCAGCGAAATCGAATACGGTGAAACCAGTGCGGAAACACAGCCGGTCGCATGCCGGCCGCATCCGAGTAGTTATTGATCACCACATCGCCATATTCCGCGGATACGTCCTTGCCGACCCATCCCAGAGTCAGGCCAACCACTCCAACGCAGACCCCACACGCGACGAGCCAGCCAGCCGGGCGAACAGCTCGAAATTTCGATAGTCCCCGCGAGAGCCGGTCTGGTCGGACGATCCGTGGGCTCCGGTTATTCAACATCTCCCTTATCATTCCTCTGCATCAGATGGACCGCGCAAAACTATCTCTCACGGACCGAACATTAATCCTCTGAATTCGCGGCGCACCCGAAATAAAAACACGTTTCCAAACTGGTCCTGGCTGTAAAAGATGTTGCCTTCGAGGCTGGCGACGATCATGCCGATCCGGCCCGATAGCCTGTTGCGCCAACGACTGCGAAACGGATCGGACCCGATGACATTGCCCTCTCCCGAAATCACCTCCTCAAGACCGATCGCGCTCAAGGTCAGTTCGGAAGCAAAAAGCAAACCGCGCACGCCAAACAAGTCGGAGCTCTGGTACGAAAGGGCCCCGTTTGCCGACACGCTCGTGGTGGCATCGCCACTGCCAAACTGCTGTCGCGTGTACTGCAGCGAGAGATTGCCCTGCCAGTCATTGTCGGCGTCGATCACCTCCTGCCGGCTGAACTGAATCTGAAGGAGCTGAAACTCGTCCGGTTCCGCGGAGATGCTGCGCCGGTCGCTCACGCTGAACCGGGCAAAGGTCGAAGCGCCTGCGTGCACGGAGGAATGGTTGAGGCTCGCATTGTGAATGAGCGAGGGAACCACGCCATCCTCGTCATTTCGCCTGATGCTGAGCTCTTGGTTGACGCCAAAGCCGAGCGGGCCCAGATAGTCGGTTTCGAGCGTTCTCCGGATGCCGTGGCTGGCAGACACAGATTCGGCGTGGCTAAACCCCGAAGTGGTGTCGATGTCGGTGGCCGTGCTACCCGATGCGCTCCATCGCCAGTCGAAGCCGCCGAGCTGCTCCGTCAAAGAGCCGTATGTGAGTGACCCAACCAGCCCACCGCCGATCGTGTCTGACGAATCGGCGACGATCTCGCCCGACGCACCGCCTGCGTCTCTCGAGATCGTCTCGGCCCGGCCATTTGCCGCAAGATTCGCGATGAGACGCGGATTGATCGGGTAGTTGAGCCCGGCCGTCCCGGTGGCCGTGGTCGTCTCCGTGGTGGATGCGTTGACCGAGTCGGCGAGCGTTACCACGTCGATACTCTCGGTCAGCGTGCGCCAGGCGCCGTTCACCGTGAAATCCTGCCCGCGCGGTCGCCATTGAACGGTGGTGATGCCCTGCAGCGAGAATCGCTCGAGACTTCCGGTCTCGGCCTCATTGTCTTCGTGAACCAGCGTGGTTGTGCTCTGCGACGTCACGTCCTCTAAGGGAAAGCTGTCATAGGCGATGGTCCCGAGCAGCAAGCGATCGGTTTCATCTTCCAAATCCTCGTCGTCCGCGACCGCTTCGAAGGCGCTCGTGCGGTAGGCGAAGTTTCCGGCCAAACGGTCCTTGGTGAAGGTCTTGGTGAATCCGACTTGGCCGTTCAAGCGGGTCTCCTCCCCGAAGGTGGGCTGCTCCACCTGCGCGTAACTCGCCGAAAGACTCGTACGCAGATCGCTCGCAATGATCGCCTGATTACGAATCTCGAAGCGATCCGAGGTCGTCTCAAATTCGGAGAAGTCGTTTGAGATTCGACTATCGCTGCGCGAGAACAGCAGCGTCGTCGGGTAGTTGCTGAGTGGGATCGCGCCGAGGGTGAGGCTGCCCGATCCGACCAACGAATCGCTGCCCCCATCCGAGCCCGCCCATTCGGTGTCGGCGGCCGCGTTGAGTTCGGTCGCCACCGTCAGGAACCAAGGCTGCCAGACGTAGGATTGGGCGGTGAGCGACGCTTCGATTTGATTGTTGAAACTTCGCCCCTCATCGGCGAATTGTCGGCTCGCGATCGTTTCGCTCACGGAGCCCTGTGTGACGATGGGCGCCATCACGACGCTTTCGGTGTCGGCGCAGGCGTGCAACGCCAAGCAAGCAAACGCCAACGTCGACACCCTAACGAGCGACACCAGATGCCGTCCACTTCGCACCCGACCGCGTTCACTTGGACGCGCGTTGCACCCGGCTGGAAGCACCATCCAACTGGTGAACCGTCACCTGCGATTGACGTCTCAACTGAGCAATGAGGCGCTCCCAGCGGGCTTCGGCTTCCATCCGCCTATAAAGCGCCTCGGCGCGTCCTTTGACCGTCTCCAAGGGCTGAATCTGCGGCTCGACACGCTGTAACAACTTGAGGATGACGAAGCCCTCCAGAACCCGGATCGCGGGCGTAATCTCCCCAAGCGCGAGCTTGTTCACCTCGCTCTGAACCTCGGCGGATAGCTCTCCGTCATGCAGAAAACCCATGTCGCCGTCATTGCTTGCCGATTCATGGTCGGAGTGGATCGCGGCGGCCTCGCCGAAGTTCGCCCCGGCCACCAGCTGGTCGCGCACCTGCTCGGCCATCGCTTGTGCGCCCAGCCATTGTTCGTTCGTTGAACTGGGGTGAACGCTGAACAGAATCACCCCGAGGCGGTTTTGGTTGGGAATCGTGAACAGCTCGATGTTCTCTTCATAGAAACGCTGAAGCCGCGCGACGTCTGGCTCCGGCACGTGTCTCACCATCTCCCGCAGCTGCCCGACCTTTGTGTCCCCGAGCAGTTCAGCGCGTATCTGCGGCAGCCGCTCGACGACCTTGGGCCACGCGTCATGGCCGCCATAGCGCTGCTCTAGATCGGCGATCTGCCGTTCCACCTTGTCCGGATCACCCGCGATTCCACGGCGCTCCGCCTCCCGCAGGAGCAGAAGGTTGCGCACGAAGCTCTCCGCGATTTCCGGCATGATCGACGCCAGGCGATCGTCATCGACGCCGTGATAGAATTGCGTCCGGACGTAGCCGGCGAGATAGTTTTCGAACGCCGACATCGGAATCTCTTCGCCGTCGATCGTCGCGAAGACGGCGTCCGAGTCCGCATTCGCCGCGCTGCCGATGGGCGTGCCGATCGAAAAAAGCCCGACCATGGCTGAGATTCCGAGTACGGCGAGCAACCGCCGCACCGTACGACCGCGGCGGCCTCTAGACGTTGTAACCATGACGTATCTCCCGAGTGTGCGCTCGCAACGCGGATGCCCCTCGCGTGCTGTCGCCCCTGTCGCGCGCGGCTATTTGATATGGCAGGCGAGGCACACCTGGCTCCCGTCGTTGGCGCGGCGAAGGAACAGCTCGTTGGCGGATACGTGCGGATCGTGGCAGCTGCCGCACTCCACAAAGGGTTCAAGCTGTCCGCCGGAGGCGGTGTTGGCGCGCGTGTAGAGAATCATGTCCGTCTTGTCGCGCGCGCCGTTTGGTGTTGGCTCGGTGTCGACCCACCAGCGATTCACGCCATTGATGACGGCGACCTGGAGGCCGTTTCCGAGCGTCTTGAAATCGGGATCGATCGGAGGCGAACCGAACCCGCCATACTGCACGCCGATCGGGTGATCGTCGGTCAGATCCGTGCCGATAAAATCGGGCTTGGACGGATCGTCCAGGAACCGGTCACCACCCCGCAGGGGGATACCCACCTGATTGTCGAAAACACCACTCCCGGGCCCGTTGATCACGACGTCCGTCGATTGCGTGCCGTCGTGGCAAGAAAGGCAAGCGGCGGAAACGGAGCCCACGGCGATGACGTCCCCATCGAGCGTGGTGCTGTCGTAGGTGGTGTAGGTCGCGGTCGACCCGAGCCGGTTCCAGAGCGGCGCTTCGACGCCGTCATTTGCCCCGTGCGGCGTATGGCAGAACACGCAGATCTCGTCGACGCCGCCACCCGTCAGATCGTGCTTGGTGCTGTCGATATCCGCCACCGCCGGCCGCGCCGACAAGGCGAGCATCACCAAGCAGAAGACCCAGCGGCAAAGCCACGGCAAGGACGACGCGGGGGGTCGTCGGCCCGTACCGTGTTCGGCGATGAAGCCCGCTCTGCCACCCGGATCAAGACGGCCGCCGAGTGGTGCTCGCCCGGCGCCCATCGACCCCGACCCGATCTTGCCTCATGAGCTATTTCACATGGCACGCGAGGCAGACATCGCTCCCCGCGTTCGCGATACGAAGGAAACTGACGCCGGAGCCCTGCGTGTTGTTCGGCGAGTTGTCGGGCACACCGTCGTCTGCCGTCGCTGCAGCATCATCGGACGAACCAACATGCGGGTCGTGGCAGCTGCCGCACTCGACATACGCCTGGCCGGCGTTTCCGTCGGCGCGGTTGTAGAGGATCATGTCCGTCTTTTCGCGAACATTGGCCGTGCCGCCCGATGTGTCGACCCACCACCGTGTCTGCCCGTTGATGAGCGCGCTAACCGGGACCACGAAATCGGGATCGGTGGTATTGCCGCTTCCGTCGATGCCGCCGCCATACTCGATGCCGATCGGGTGGTCGTTGCTCAGATCGATGCCAAGATCTGCGATCGTGGACACGGTCCCGATGGTGCCGATCCCGCCCGCGTCGATCTCAATGCCAGCCGGCGAGAAGTTGCCGGTACCCGGCGCGTTGATCACGGTGTCCATCGCCTGTGTGCCATCATGACAGGTGAGGCACGCCGCTGAGACCGATCCGACCGTCTGAATGACCTCACCGTCCAGCGTCGAGCTGTCGTATAGGGTGAAGCCATTGCCCGGGGTGGCCTCGGGCTTGTTCCACAGCGGGGCCTCAACGCCCGCCAGGGCGCCATGAGGCGTATGGCAGAAGACGCAAACCTCGTCCGTGGCCGTCGTGAGACCGGAGAGGTTGTGCGGAGAATTGGCAACGGATTGGTTGAGCTGCTGGGCCGACGCCGGCCCGGCAGCGAAGGACGCCCCTGCCAACGCCAGGGCAACGGCCGCTATCGCACCTTTTGTGAGACTCATGGGAGACCTCCGTGTGCTCGCAAAGTCAGCTTGTTAATTTTTTTGTAAGGTACGGCCGTTCGGGCGATCGGTCCTTGATCCGCGTCAAGTTTCCACCGAAAAGAACCGGCGCGGCAAAAAAGTGGAATCGCGGGTGGTGAGCGGCACGCCGAGGACAGGGCCGCGGCGCGTCAGGGCATCAGCGCGTCAGCGGTTCAGAGTGCCGGCGCGTCGGCCGAGTAGCCGATCGGCGCGTCAGCCGGGAGCTCGGCAGGCCGGAACACGTCGACCTTGCGGTAGAACTGGTCCACCACATAGACGCGGCCGTCGCCGTCAACCGAGATTCCCGCCGGCAGAAGATACCGGCCAGGGCCACCTCCGGATTCGCTCCGCTGGCCAATGAAAAGCAGGAGCCGGCCCTCGGAATCGAAAATCTGAAAATTCGCAAATCCGGTGTCGACGACGAAAATCTTGCCCTCCCGATCGACCGCGATCCCCTTGGGATGCGAGAACATTCCTGGAAATCGACCCGGCTCGCCGAAGGTCGAGAGAAACTCGCCATCCGGGGAAAAAATCTGCACCCTAAAATTGCCGGCATCGACGACGTGCAGCTTCTCGCCCGGTCCGATTGCAATCTTCAGCGGAAGGTTAAAGTTGCCCTCGTCCTTGCCGCGCTGGCCGATGGTCTTCACCAACTCGCCGGCGCTGTCGAGAACGCGAATCATGTGCTCGCGATTCTCAACGCCGCCCGCGTCCACGACATACAACCGCGAGCCATCCGCGTTGACGGCGAGACCGGACGGGCGTTTCATCTCCACAGCGTGGCCGATCGTCCTGATGTGATTGCCGTCCAGGTCGTAAACTTGAATCCGTTTGGCGGTTCCGTCGAGCACGTAGAGAAGGCCTTGTTTGTCGGCTGCGATCCCGAGCGGCTTTCGCAGCCGCCCCTTTCCCTCGGTGCCGATCTCAAAATATCGCTTGCGCGGAAAATCGAGCACGGCAACGCGGCGCGCCACCGTGTCACCAATGAAGATACGGCCATCGACGGCAAGCACGTCGAAGGGTTTGGCGAAGCCCCGCCCGCGGCTTGATTCGCCGGTCGCGAACATGCGCAACCGGTCCGAGGTCGTTTCCTCGACGACATCCGTGCTGCCGAGCAAGGTCCGTTCGAAATAGTAGCGGGGGCGCTCGGGCGGCGGCGGATAGACCAACACCTCCTCGGTCACCGTCTGCTCAGTCGCCACCGTGCATCCTGTAAGGATGACCGCAACGCTCATCGCAGCGACCGCCACGATGTTGAACAGCTGCCCTTGCCTTCGGGATCTCACCGCGTGTCTCCTGTCAGACCACAGCTCTCGGCCGCTCCTGGCCTGGACTGGTTGCACTGGATCGCGCCGGTTTCAATGATCTGGATCAAGGAAAATACTGGACCATGTGGCATTTGTGCCAGCACGATCCGGATAAACCACCGATCGGAGGGCGAGCGCGTGACGAGAGATTCGGGAGGCCGGCAAGGCCGATTGGCCGCCAGAGGACGCCCCCTCGGTTCGACGGATTCTGCGCGAGCCGGCAAACAATGCAAAGAGAAGAGTCAATAGACAGCGCAAATAATGCATAACAAGAGTGCCCGGATCGGAATAATCTGAAGAACACCCCGCGCCCTTTGTCGTCTCGGCGGCGAAGCGCCGAAGGCGGCCAAACAGGTCGCGAAACGGAAATGCTGTTTTTGTATGTCGAAAAACCGTGTGCCAACCGAACAGAACGCCTCCGAATTCTGGGTCCGTTGCCGGTGCTGTGCGGTGCATGGCAACCGTCTATGCGGCGCTCTCGATCAATCGAAAATAGAGAAACTTCAGTCTATTGCCGTATCTCGAAAATATCCTTCCAGGACGCTAATCAATAAGCAGGGCGAATCATTTGCCAAGATCCAAATAATCAAAACTGGAGTGGTCAAGTTGTACCACATCATCGGAAACGGCCAGAGGCAGATCGTCGGTTTTCTCGGTCCGGGTGATATCCTGGGCAGCTTGAAAAGCTCCGAGGACGCCTACTGCACCGCCGAGGCGCTCACCGATCTCGAGACATGCGCGTTCGACCGCAGCCGCTTTGCTGAATTTCTGGAGCGTCATCCGGATTTCGGCATCCAACTCTTGGTCGTCGCCTCCGACGAAATCGAGGCTCAGTACGACCACATGGCGCTGCTCGCGCGGCGCACCGCGGCGGAGCGCGTGGCGGCCTTCCTGCTCGAGGTCTACGCCCGCTTGCAGCCAACGGACGACGGCGGCTCGCCGCTCCATCTCCCGATGTTGCGCGGCGACATCGCCGACTATCTCGGTCTCAGCATCGAGACGGTCAGCCGCGTGCTCTCTCAATTCAACAAAAGAGGCTGGGTAGAGCTGGAAAAGCCGAAATCGATCGTGCTCAAAAACACGGCGGCTCTCATGCTGCTGGCCGGCGTAGAAAGACCGCATGAGGGAAGGATCGCGCTTGGTCTCTAGCGGGCGGGACACTCGCGCGAGCTCTATTTTTACCGTTTTTTCAACTCACTAGCGCAATCTTCCCATCGAACCACCACGACGGCGACGATGGCAGGCGGCGGCTCCCCCGCATTGAACCCCAAAGGCTCGGGCGCGCGACGGCCTGGCCCGCTTTCGCGTGTCCGCCGCATCATGATCCTTGGACTGAGCCTAGGGGCGCTCATCGTTCTGCCGACGCAGGCGGCGTTCACCTTTGCCGATCCTGGCACCGACCAGCGCGCCTCGCGCGGTACCCCGGCAGCGGCTCGGCACGACCACCTCCCGTGCGAGAGCTGCCACGGCGGAACGGTTCCCCTTGGCGGCGAGTCTCAAATACGCGTCGGGAGCGACACCGGGCGTTGTATTTCGTGCCACGAGCGGGCGGTCCGCGCCAGCCATCCGGTTGGGTTTGCACCACAGAGGCCGCTCCCGCATGGCTTTCCCCTGGACGGTCAAAACCGCATGACCTGCAGCACCTGTCACGATCTCCACGGCGAGCGTTCCGGCCTTCGCAACGCGTCGACAGATCACGCGGCTTTCTGCATCTCCTGTCACGAACCCGCGTTCTTCGAAGCCATGGCCGATCGCGGCCTTTCGCTATTCCGCTCCGGCCATCTCGACGCCGCGCAGGCCCACCCGAGGGATATGGACGCGTTTTCGATCCGCTGCATGACCTGCCATAGCGAAAACGCCACGCCACGGGGCCCCCTCGGTTCTTGGACATCGTCCTTTGAATCTGGCTTTGGCGCGATCAACCACCCCGTGGGCAGCCGGTACGCGGAGGCGGTCCGTTATGGCGGTTATCGCTCCCAGCGCGATGTCTCCGGGCAGATATTGCTACCCGATGGTCGGGTGAGCTGTGTTTCCTGTCATGAGCCCTACAGCCGCGAGCATGGCCGCGTGCCGCGCGATCGAGACGGGCTCTGCGCCAAGTGCCACGCGCTCTAACCGAAGCCTCGACCGCTTTCGCCGTCCTTTGAGGTCCGGGGGCCCGCCGCACCCATACCCTTGACAAGTCCACGACCGGGCATCTTTGTTGTGGAGACGTTGGGTGTGGAAGATCTTTTCGAGTGGCGACGGGGGCGAGGTGATGCTGGTCTTGAGAACAGTCCTCGTGGCCACGGTGGGCGCCATTTGCCTGTCGGCCATGGCCCAATCCGAACGACCGGCGCATGCGGAGGAGAGTTGGCAGCCCTCGGCGCGCGAGAACTACTTGCGACATTGCGCTGCTTGCCATGGCGCCGACGGCACGGGAGCAACCGTCGCAAGCGATTTCAGCACGCCGGAGGCAACGGTCCGCCTGACACAGGAGGGGATGCGTGCGGTGGCATTGCACGGTCATGATGCCGCCATCAGCGCCGGCTGGACGAGCGAACTCGATGCGCGCGAGCTCGACGACGTAGTCGACTACATTCGTGAGGCGCTCATGCTCCCGACCTCCGACTCGGATGCAAGCACCGGCCGACATATCTACGCGCGAACGTGCAGCGTTTGTCATGGTGAAAAGGGAGATGGCGCGTCATTGGCGCGGAACAGTCTGAACCCGCCCCCTCTCGATTTCACCAAGCTGAGCCCCGACGACCTCAGTCGAGCACGGATGGTCTTGTCCGTGTCGCGTGGGGTCGAGGGAACGGCCATGATGCCCTTCGCAAGTCAGCTCTCGCCGTCGGAAATCATGTCCGTGGTCGACTATGTCCGCGTGGCCTTCATGCGCCACGAAGATCCCACTCAGACCGCCGACGATGCCGGACAGGCGGGCGGGCATGGTGGGCATGCGCACCACGACCACGGCGCCGGAGACGATTTCGAGCTGGAGGCGCCCTTCCAACTTGGCCTGATCGGCGATTTCGCGCGCGGACAGGCGTTCTACGATCGGAATTGCGCCGAGTGCCACGGCATCACCGGCGATGGTGAGGGCCGCCGCGCATACTTCATGACGAGAAAGCCGCGCGATTTCACCAGCCCGCCGGCGCGCGCCGAACTGAATCGGCCGCATCTTTTCGAGGCGATCGCGGATGGTATTCCGAGAACCGAGATGTCCGCCTGGTCCAAGGTCATCCCGGCGCAGACGATCGCCGATGTGGCCGAATACGTGTTTCAGGCATTCATCGTCGAAGCAGCCGCTTCGGAACCTGGCAACGGCGCGCAATCGATCGAGTGGACGCGCCAAACACCGCACGATCAGAAAAAAAAACAGTCGCGCTAAGCTGCGCTGAACCTGAGACGCCGCGGCATGACGCGGGTCGCGTCGTCTACAACAAGCATTGCTATTTTTGCCATGGGTACGGCGGCGACGGCCGCACCGCGGCGGCAACCTACCTGCGACCGCGGCCGCTTGATCTGACACGCGCCCTGCACCTCACCGCCGAAACCATCGGGCAGACCGTGCGGGACGGGTCGCCGGGCAGCGCGATGCCGAGCTTCGTCGGGGTGCTCAGTGAAACGGACATAGAAGCGGTCGCCGATTTCGTCGAGGACGCATTCATACGGTGCCGCGGACGGAACACCGCCTATCACACGGCCCAGAATGGATGGCCGGATCACGCGAAACGCAACGGTCGGGCCTTTCCGTTTGTGCGCGGCAGCATCCCGGTCGACACCGATGCCAAGCAACTCACGAGGGACCAACATCTCGGGCTTCAGATTTTCCGGCGCGCATGCATTGTTTGTCATGACGGGCGCAGTGAGAGCGACGCGGGTTGGGCATCGACCGGTGAGGTCGAACACTCTCAGCACAAGAGCGATACGCGTACGACGACGTCCGCTGCGGTCGCGACGGCGCACGAGGAACACCCGCAAACCAGCCACAGCGATCATGGTCATCATGAGGAAGATGATGAGGATCATCATCATGACGAGGAATATGACCGCGCCTATTACGACGACGAGGTCGGGCCGCACGACATCGCGCCTCACCTCCTATCGGCGACGCCCCGCGAGCGACTGGGTGAAACCCTCTATCAAGAAAACTGCGCGATTTGTCACGCGGCCGACGGCACGGCCAAGAATTGGATCGGCACGTTTCTTCGGCCAAATCCGCCAGATCTTACGGCGGCCTCGGCCCAGCAACGGCTCGACCGCGCGGGCATCGCCGCGGCAATTCTCGACGGACGCGAGGGCACGTCGATGCCGGCATTTCGCTCAGCGCTCACGGACGAACAGGCCCGTGCCATCGCGGCCTATGTCTGGCGAGTCTTCGTGACAGCCGGACCTCGATGACCCATGCGCGCGGCAATCCGTCATCCAGCAAGAACCGCGCTCGACATCGACAAAATGAGGTCTTTCATCGTATCGGCTCGCGACCAAATGTTCGAAAAGGAAAGCCTGGGCTCGTAACGCAATGCTCAGAATTTATCACTACCTCGCCCTTTCAAGCGCGATCTTGATTGTCTTGGCAATGGTTGCGGTTGCGGTCATCTACCGCAGCTATGCGGTCGAGGACCTCGTGGAGGCCGCCGAGGACCACAACATCGCGCTTGCGAAAACGCTCTCGAAAGCGGTCGGGGTCGACCTCGTCGCCTACGTCGAATCGACCGAGGGATTGGATAGAGCGGCGCTGCAAGCGCGCCCGGAAGTGCGTGCGCATGACGACGTGCTTGGGCCGCTCACCCAGAACCTTCATATCGTCAAGATCAAGATCTATGACGCGCAAGGGCGCACGATCTATTCGTCCGTCCATGACGAGATCGGCGAACTTAAGAAAGATAGATTCTTCTTCGACCGTTTGATCAAGCTCGGCGAAGAGAAAAGCGAGTTGTCTCGAAGGGATAATTTTAGCGCCTTCTCGGGTGAGTTGTTCGATCGCGATATCATCGAGAGCTATATCCCCATCGGCGATCCGAACACCGCGATCGTCGGAGCGTTCGAGATCTATTCGGACGTCACCGAGATTACCGATCGAGCGGACCGTGCGGTTCTGGTGATGATTGTGGCGTTGTCCGCCATCTTCGTAGCGCTTTACGGCAGTCTCTCCCTCTATGTGATGCGGCGGGCTGTGAGGCCGCTGCACCGCGCGTCGCGAAAAGCCATGGAGATCGGACCGCACTCGGCAAGCCGACGCATGCCGGTGCAAGGAATTCCTGGAGAAATATTGCCGCTGGTCGAGGCGATGAACGGGGCGCTTGAGAGGCTCGACAACGCCTTGATCGCGCAACGCGAATTCACCGCCGATGCCGCGCACGAATTGCTGACCCCCCTCGCCGTGATCAACGCCGCGCTGGAGAAGCTCAAGGACGATGAGGTCGCGGCCGAGATCCGCGCCGACATCATGAGAATGTCCGACTCGGTGACTCAACTTCTCGAACTGGCGTCGCTCGATGGCGGGGGGCCTCTGGCGGAGACGACCGTCGATGTTCACGAGGTCTGCGAAGAGGTGATCGCGGACATGGCGCCGTTCGCCTGGAGCGGCGGCTATACGATCTCGCTGACAGGTCTCGACGAACCGTTGCTGGTCAGGTGCAGCCGGCCCGATCTTGTCAAAGCCCTGCGCAACCTGATCAAGAATGCGATCCAACACTCCCCACCCAACGGCGCGGTCGAGGTGAACCTTCGGTCGGACGGCGCGGTGCGTGTGATCGATTCCGGGCCCGGTGTGCCGCTCGCGAACCGGAGTCGGATCTTCGAACGTTTCTGGCGCACCGAAAAAGGTGACCGTCCCGGCGCCGGCCTCGGCCTCGCGATCGTCAAACGTTTCACCGAGACGTGCGATGGCACGATTGATGTTGGTGATGCCCCCGGCGGCGGCGCGGTCTTCATGATGCGCTTGCCGCTCGCGAACAAGGACCGCGACGCACTCCGCGCCACGGACAGCTGAGCACGCCGTTTCAGCCTACGGCGAAAGCTCGATGGTGGTTGCGGATTCGCCGTCGCCTGGAAACGTTTGGAACAAGGCAGCGATCAAGCGCGGCACCACGGTCGCCGAGGCGACGTCCCGAACCTGGCTCATCACGCGGGCCTCGTATCGCCTGACCGTTCGGCCTTGCTGCCAAGCCGGTCGGTCGACGATGTCGACCGCGAGACTCCAGCGGTACAACGTCTCCGACCGTTGCACGACGCCAATGGGCTCAAAGCCGCCCGTGTCGGTGTAGCGCGCTCGGAACCGTTCACCCTCACTTGTGACGCCGCGAACCTCAACCGACCGATCCGGACGGAACCCGTAGACGGGAACCGGATATGTTCTGACCTCGCCCGCGCCCACGGCATAGTCGAAAAAGACCACGAAGTCGCTTTCCGACAAGTCATCGGCGTGCCGAAACCCGTGGCGCTCGAGTGCGACCGCAACCCGGCGGGCGTGCGCCGCGAATTCGAGGCTGGATTCCTTGGCATCGTCCGTCGGTCTGATGACGAAGCGCTGCTCGGATTCGATCGCGTCGAGGTCATGGAACTGCGTGATGTCCGCCTTGAAAGATGCCGTCGTGCAAGCCGCTAATAATGCAGAGATCAAGCAAATTAAGACAGCTCGACGCATCTTGATTGGAAAGACCCGCCGCCTGATGCGCGAGCATGGGCTGTAGCACTGTATTCCAGCTCGGACCATGTGCGTCGTCTTGGCGCTCCCGTGAAGAACTTGACCCATAGTGCCTCCTTCCAATCTTCCGAAACGATCGCACCATCAAGTCCCGAGACCAAACAACTAGGGAGCCACCTGCCGCAGCCTAAACACGCGGAGCGCGTTCTCGCGCATCAGCGCCCGACGCGAGTCGGCGCGAATATCGAGAGCCGCAATCTCGGCCACCGCGCGCTCGGGGTCGATCACCGGCCAATCCGTGCCGAACAGCACTTTGGTGCGGCCATAGCTGTCGAGATAGTGGATCAGCTGCGGCGGCCAATAGCGCGGTGCGTAGGCATCGACGCCGATGTAGACGTGCTCGTGCTTCCAGGCCATCGAGATCATCTCATCGGTCCAGGGGATGCCGATGTGAATGCCGAGCAGCTTGAGCTCGGGAAAATCGCAGGCCACCTGATCGAGGCAGATCGGCCGTCCGACGCTGCGCATCCGTCGCTCACGCGTGTAGACCAGGCTGTGGCCGACTTGCATCATAATCGGGATGTCGAGCTCACAGCATTTCGCGTAGTACGGGTAGTACTTCGCGTGATCGGGCGCGAGCTCGAACCAGTGTGGGTAGAGATGGGCGCCGACGAAGCCGTAGTCGCGCACCGCCGTCTCCAGATCGCGCAAGCCCTGCATCCCGCGGTAGGGATCGACCCCCGCGAGACCGGCGAAGCGCGTCGGATGGCTCTGGCAGATTTCGTGGACACGCTCGTAGGAAATCTCGAAGGAGCCCGCGAGGCGAAGATCGCCCGCACGCACCGCGATCATCAGCGACAGCTCGATGTCGGCACGATCCATCTTCTTGACGTAGTCGTCGACCGTGACGCCGCCGCGCATCTCCGCCGGCATGCGGATCTGGTCCTGGAAGGTGCTGTCCAACCCGGTTTGGCCGTTCTCCACTTCTTGCGGCGTGTACGGATTGACCACGATGTCGATCGCTTTCATCGGATGTTCCTCTCCCCTCGCATCGCGTCTGGGTCTTGATCGATCGGTCGCTCGCCTTGGGTGACCCGCCAGCAGCGCACCATGCGCCCGTTCGCCACCTCCTCTAGCCGCTGTGGCATCGATTGGCAGCGTTCGCGCTGGCTCGGGCACCGGCCGTAAAGGTAGCACCCTTCGGGCAGCGAGACCGGGCTCGGAATTTCGCCCTTGAGGGTGGTGCGCTCCGCCCGGTCGACGCGCCGGTCGGCGATGTCGGGAAACAGGTGGGCGGCGAGCAGCGCCTTGGAGTAGGGATGCGCCGGTGCGCGGAACACCTGGGCGCGCGTGCCCGCCTCGACGATCTGCCCGAGATACATCACCACCACCCGATCGCAGAGATGCTCGACCGTGGTCAGGTCGTGCGAGATGAACAGGTAGGCGATATCGAGCTCACGCGAGAGCTTGATGAGGAGGCGGATGATCTCCGCTCGAGTCTCGGGGCTGAGCGCCGAGGTCGGCTCGTCGAGCACGACGAAGGCGGGGTCTGTCGCGATTGCACGCGCAATCGCGATGCGCTGTTGGCGTCCCGCGCTGAGCTGGCGCGGCCGCACCGCACGCACGGCCGGGTCGATGCCGACCATCTCGAGAAGCTCGGTCACGCGCGCACGTTTCTCGGCAGCATTCAGCGTGGTGTGGAGATTGAGCGGCTCGGTGAGGATCTGCTCCACGGTCCAGCGCGGGTTCATGGAATCGAACGGGTCCTGGAAAACGATCTGCATCGCCTGGCGAAACGGCGTGAAGGCCTTCTGCGTGAGCTGGCTGACCGGCTCGCCGCGAAAGGAGACGGCACCCCGGGTCAATTCTTCGAGCCGCACGACACAGCGGCCGACCGTGGTCTTCCCGGAGCCGCTTTCGCCAACCAAGCCCACCGCTTCGCCGCGGCGCACCTCGAACGTGACGTCGTCGGCGGCGTGCACCTTGTCCTTCGAGCCGCGGATATCGAAGTGCTTGGTCAGCCCCGCCACCGAGATCAGCGGCTCTTCTGCCCGATCGGCGCGATCGGCGGCCTCGGCAAGGCTCGCCGCACTCTCTCGCTGAAGCGCGAGAATGCGCCGGCTGTACTCGTGCTCTGGCTCAGCGAAGAAGGCCTGCACGGGGCGCGACTCCACGATGGCGCCTTGCTCCATGATGACCACGCGGTCGCAATAGTTGGCGATGATTCCGAGGTCCTGCGTCACGAGCAGCACCGCCGAGCCAGTTCGGTTCGCCGTCTCCCACATCTGATCGAGGAACTGCGCCTGGATCGTGACATCGAGGCCGCTGGTCGGCTCGTCCGCGATGAGGAGCTTGGGGCTCGAGCTCATGGCCATGGCGATGAGCACGCGCTGGGTCATGCCCGTCGAGAGCTCATGGGCGTAGGATTTGACGCGCCGCTCGGGATCGTTGATTCCGACAAGCCGCAGCATCTCGATGGCGTGCTTGCGCGCGGCCTTGCGTCCCACCTTGTTGTGGGCACGGTAGACGTTCTCGATTTGCCGGCCAACGGTCAGCATTGGGTGGAGCGATGTGCGCGGGCTTTGCACGATGAGGCCGATCTCCCTGCCGCGGATGGCATCCAGCTCGGTGTCGCTCATCGTGAGCAGATCCTGGCCGAGGTAGGAGACCGCGCCCTTGACGATCTTGCCGGGCGGGCGCACCAGGCCCATCATGGCGATCGCCGCGGTCGACTTGCCGCAGCCGGGCTCCCCCATGATGCCGACGAACTCGCCGGCACCGATGGTCAGCGAAAAATCCTTCACCGCGACATGCGATCCGCCGGCGCTGCCGGCAAAGCTCACGGTAAGGTCGCGCACCGCGAGGATCGGGTCTTGCGCAGCGGCTTGTTCGGCAGCAACGCTCATGTCTCGCGGAACTCCGCCTCGATCGTGTGCCCGACGAAGGCGTAGCCGAGCACAGTGATCGAGATGGCAACGCCCGGGAACACCGATGACCACCACTCGCCGAGAATGAGCTGCTGCGCGCCGATCGAGATCATGCTGCCCCATTCCGGCGTCGGCGGGCGCACGCCGGCGCCGACGAAGCTCAGGCCCGCGGTGAGGATGATCGCGAAGCCGATCGTCACCGACATCTGGACGAGCGACGGCACAAGCGAGTTCGGCAGGATGTGCTTGATCGCGATGGTCCAGCGCGAATTGCCGACCGCGAGCGCCGCCTGCACATAACCGCGCTCGCTCTGCGCCATCACCTCCGCGCGCGTGAGGCGCACGAAGATCGGCGTGTAGACGAGCGCCAGCGCAAGCACGAGGTTGCCGGTCTGCCGGCCCGAGAGCGCGACCAGGATCATGGCCGTGATGAAAACGGGAAAGGACTGGAGCACATCCGAGATCCGCATCATGAATTCGGTCGCCCAGTTCCGGTAGAAGCCTGCGATCAGGCCGAGGAACGTGCCGATGACGAGCGAGATCAAGGCACCGCCGAGCGCAATGGTCATGTCGGCACGCGGCGCCGAGATGACGCGTGAGAAGACGTCGAGGCCCGACTGATCGGTGCCGAACCAGTGGGGCGGCTTCTCCCGCTTGCCGCTGATCGTCTCATAGAAGAGCCGCGGCCAGTCTTCGATCGCCGGCGGGGGCGCCGAGATCTCCCCCGTCGAGCTCAACGGATCGTACGGGCTGATCATCGGGCCGAAGGCAGCAAGGAAGAGCGAGAGCAGAACGATCACCCCGCCGACCACGAAAAAGCGGTCACCGCGCAATCGTTTGAGCAAGCGCGGCTCGCCCGCGGCGGGGAGCGCGGACTCGGGCGTCGGGGCGATCTCAGTCATGCGGCGTCATGGGTTCAATATTTCACCCGCGGGTCGAGATAGGCATGGATGATGTCGAGCAGGAGATAGATGAGGAGCGAGACCAGCGCGACGACCAGCACCACGCCCTGGATCGCCGGGTAGTCGAACGAGAGGATAGAGCGGATCGCGTATTCGCCGATCCCGCCGAGCGAGAACACGAGCTCCACGGTGACCGCGGCGCTGAGCAGCACGCCGTAGAAGATGCCGACCAGCGTGACCGCCGGGGTCAATGCAGCGCGCAACGCGTAGCGCCCGACCTCACGCTTTGAGAGGCCGCAGCAGCGGGCATAGAGGATGTAGTCGGAGGCCAGGACGCGCACCATGTTCTGCCGCACCATCTTGGTGATCGCGCCCGAGACCACAAACACCTGGGTCAGGATTGGCAACATCAGGTGATGCAGCGACGAGACGAACACGTCGAAGCGCCCCTGCAGAAGCGAGTCGATGGTCAGAAAGCCGGTGATAACGCTCGGCTGGGTGAGCAGCGGGTCGATCCGTCCAAGCGGCGGTGGCGCAATCCCTAAGATGAAGAAGAAGAGGAAGACGAACAGCAAACCCCACCAATAGTCGGGCTGGGCACCGGCGAAGAGGCCCCACACAAAGGCGATGCGGTCCGCGATACCACCGGGCTTGGTCGCGCTTTTCATGCCGAGCGGGATCGCGATGAGGAACGAGATCAGCAAGCTGAGCGTGACCAGCTCAAGCGTGACTGGGAGAAACCGGCCGATTTCGAGAAACACGGGATCGTTGGTCACCCACGATTGGCCGAGGCTGCCGTCGGCCAAGCCGTCGACGGCCGCATCGGAGGTGACGCCAAAGAAGCTTCCAAGCTGCTCGAAGAGCGGCCGGTCCAGGCCGAGCGAGCGCTCGGCCTGGGCGTAGGCCTCCTCGCTCGCGTTAAGGCCCACCAGGCGGGCGACCGGATCGGCCGGAAGCAGGCGGATCAGAAAGAAGACGACCAGCGCAACGCCGAGTAGCTGAAAGATCGCGATCACCAGCCGACGCAGGACGAAGCGGCCGATCATCGCGGCGGTTCCTTGGTCCGGCTAGCGCGGTGCGCGCGCGATCGGTCGCGCCGCGGGGGCGCAATCACTTGTTGCCCTGGCCCCAGACGTCGATCACATCGTCGGTCTCGACGACCTTGGCGAAGACCCAGGCCATGCCGGCGAGCGCACCGTCGTAGCGCAGCTGCTCGAGCTCACCCGTCGCGTCTTTCGGCACGAACACTTTGTAGTCGCGCTGGCTCGCATCGCGCACGGTCGTCTCGACGCAGATGTTCGTGGTCACGCCACAGACCACGAGGCTGTCGATGTCGAGGCCGTTGAGGAGAGGCTCGATGTTGGTGGCATAGAAGGCGCTCGGCCGGTTCTTGTCGATCACGTGCTCGCCGTCGACCGGCGCGAGTTCGTCAACGATCTCGATGTCCGGCGTGCCTTCCGCGAGCGAATTGACCTCCTTGAGGGCCGGCATGATGTATTTCACGAGCACGCCGCCGTCCGCGTAGTCCGCGCGGTAGACGTAGCGTGTGTGAATCACCGGCACACCGGCCTGACGCGCCGAGGCCAGGAGGCGCTGGCACGGCTCGAGCGCTTCTTTCAGGCCCGAGATGTCGATGCCAGCCTGCGCCAGCGAGCCGTCATCCGACAGGAAGGCACGCTGCATGTCGATGACGATGAGCGCCGTGCGGTCCTTCGAGAGCTCCATCTCCACGGTATCCGCCCCCCTCCGCTGCAGCCGTTACTCGACCGGCCTGAAATCGTAGTAATGCAGCGCGTTGTCGGGATGCCACACCACTCCCGTGATGTCCGCGGAGGTCGCCCAATGGGTCTTGTATTCGAGGATCGGCACCATCGCGAGCTCCGCCATGAGCGTCTCTTGGATTTGCGCGAGGGTCGCTGCGCGCTTTGCATCGTCCGCCTCGTTCAGCGTCGAGAAGAGCGCGCCATCGACGGCCTCGTTGCTGTAGTTCATGGCATTCATGATCCCGCCCTTCGCGGCGGAGACGTAGCTCAGGAGGATGCCGTACGCCGCGTCGACGCCGATCGGCTTGACGTGATCGGTCAGCCCGAACGGCATGTCCTTCTTCACGAGCTCGCGGTCGCCATATTGCGTCTGCGGGATCGGGTCAAGCTCCATCGGAATACCGACCTCGCGGAGCGCCGTTTGCAGCACCGTCGCGGTCGGACCAAGGGCCGATTCTTTCTCAGCGATATAGGTGATGCGCAGCGCATCCGGGAAAGCCTCGAGCCCCTTGCCGTCGGGGTAGCCCGCCTCGATGAGAAACGCGCGTGCCTTCTCCGGGTCATAGGCGTATTGCGCCGACGCCTCGTGGAAGCCCGGATAGGTCGTCGGGATCATGCCAGGCCATTTGCGCGCCTTGCCGAAATAGCTCGTGTCGATGATCTTGGCGTAGGGCACCGCGTGCGCCAGCGCCTTCCGCATGGCGAGGTTGTCGTAGGGCGGCACCTGGTAGTTGACGTAGAGGAAGAGGTTTTCGTTGCCGTAGGTGCTGACGACCTCGACCGAGTCCACGCCGCTCAGGCTGTTGTATTCCTTGGGCGTCAGCCGTTCGGCGATCTGCGCCTGGCCGGACCGCAGGATCGCGACCCGGTTGGCGCTCTGCGGCACCTTGCGCAGCACGATGCGGTCGAAGGCGGGCGCGCCGCGGTAGTAATCCTTGTTCGCGGTGACCGTGAAGCCGGAGCCTTTCTCCCAGTTGTCGAGGCACCAAGGGCCGAAACCCGGCGCGTTGACGTTGTTGGCGTAGGTGTGGCTCCAGGGATCGTCGTCGGTGGCGTTCGCCTCCATCGTCTCCTTGTCGAAGATGTAGAGGCCGAAGATCGTCAACACGCGCAGGAACAGCTGGTTCGGTCCGGATTGCCGGATCTGCACGGTGTAGTCGTCGATCTTCTTCACCTCGTCGCCGAGAACGCGCGCAGCCGCGCCCGCCTCGTCGGGCGCGAACACCGCCGGCGTAAAGCCATCGACCGAGCCGACATTCGCGAGGAACCAGCCGATCGGCGCCGCACCGCTGATCGATTTGGCGCGGGCGAAGGTGTAGACGACATCGTCGGCGTTGAACGTGGCGCCGTTGCAGCCCTTGACGTCCTTCCTGAGATTGAACGTCCAGGTCAGCGACGCCGCGTCGTAGGACCAGGATTCCGCGAGCCGCCCTTCGAATTGATTGAAGTCGAGGAGCTGCACGCCCTCTTCGTTGACCTCGCCGGGCGCGTAATAGACCAACGGGTCGAGCAGGTTCGCGATCCCGCCATAGCTTGGAATCAGCGAGGCCGACGGTCCATCATAGTCGAGCCCGGCCGGGATATCGTCGGCAAGGACGAGCAGATCCTTCGCGTGCGCCGCACCGCTCAAGCCGGTCGCTGCGACCGCGGAAATCAACAGATGATGCAACCACGTGATGCGCATGGTGTCTCCCCGTTGCGGCGCGCCTGGTCGGGATCGCTCCCCGGCAACGCTCTGTCGCGCAGGTCCGCCTCTCTGCGGCCTGCTATCTTACTGGGGAGTATATTCACCGGGCAGCGCGGCCAGCAAACGCTTTCGCCGGCCCGCGCGGGCGCGCAAACGCGCACCCGGCTTCGGTTCGTTCGACGCGTGTATGCATGCCGGGAGTGAGCGACGGTGACCAAGAGCTTCGACTACATCATCATTGGTGCAGGGTCCGCCGGGTGCACCCTGGCCCACAGGCTGTCCGCCGATTCCTCCGTACGTGTTTTGCTGCTGGAGGCGGGCGGTTGGGACCGCGACCCCCTGATCCATGTTCCGCTCGGCTGGGGGAAGATCCTGCAGAAGCGTCTGCACGATTGGAACTATTTCTGCGAACCCGAGCCGAATGTTGACAATCGACGCGTCGAATGTGCCCGCGGCAAGATCGTCGGCGGATCGTCCTCGGTGAATGCGATGGCCTATGTCCGCGGCAACAAGAAGGATTTCGACCGCTGGGAAGGGAATGGCGCGGCGGGATGGTCCTACAAGGATCTGCTTCCCTATTTTCGGCGTCAGGAGACCTGGGAGCGGGGTGAGAGCACCTATCGCGGCGGTGACGGCCCGATCGGCACACAATTCTGCACCTATCAGGACGACCTTCTGGATGGATTTCGCACGGCCGGAGAGACCGCCGGTCATCCCTGGACGGACGACTACAACGGAGAGACCCAAGACGGGTTCGCGCAGTTGCAGATGTCGATCAAGAATGGCCGACGGTCGAGCGGATCGACCGCCTATCTGCGTCCCGTTCGATCGCGCCGCAATCTAACGATCATTGTGAAGGCTCTTGTGTCCCGGGTCGATATCGAAGGCACGCGGGCGGTTGGCGTGACTTACTCCGTCAATGGCGTGGACCATGCCGTCAGGGCCGAGCGGGAGGTTCTTCTTGCCGGCGGCGTGATCAATTCGCCGCAGCTGCTCATGCTTTCCGGAATTGGCCCGGCGGACGAATTGAGAAAACACGGACTTTCGGTTGTGGCCGACCTGCCTGGCGTCGGGCAAAACCTTCAGGACCATGTCTCGGTCATCCTGATGTATCGCCGCCGGGAGCCCGGACCGTTCCACGCCATGATGCGCTACGACCGGATCGCGCGTCACATGGCGCAGGCTTACCTGTTCGGGAGCGGACCGGCCTCGGACGTGCCCGGCGGCATCACCGCGTTCCTCAAATCGCGCCCCGGCCTCGACGTTCCCGATATTCAGTTTTTGATGACGGCGGCACCCCTCGGCGCGTGGCCCTACCTCGCGCCGATCAAGAAGCCGTTCGCCGACGGTTTTGCGTGCCGCATCGTCATGCTGCATCCGCAAAGCAGGGGCGAGGTGTTCCTGAAGGATGCCAGCCCGAACAGCATGGCGCGGATCAAGCAGAACTTCCTCCAAGCCGATGCGGACTGGACGGCCCTTCGTGCGGGCGTCGCGCTCGCGCGCGACGTCGCATCACAGCCGGCCATGGCAAGGTTCATCGAAACCGAGTTCGCGCCGGGCGGGCAGATCTCGGCACCGGCGGACGTCGATGCCTACATCAAGGCGACATCCATCACCGTTCATCACCCGTTGGGCACGTGCAAGATCGGGGCGGAGCAGGACGCTCGCGCCGTCGTCGATCACGCGCTACGAGTCCGTGGGGTGGAGGGCTTGAGGGTCGTCGACGCGTCGGTCATGCCGGACATGCCGAGCGGAAACATCAACGCTGCCGTCGTGGCCATCGCCGAGCGGGCGAGCGATCTGATCCTCGGGAAGCTCCAGCCGCGCTAGAACATGTCGCGTTCACTCATGCTCACGCGACATGCTCTCTCTCATTGGCATTGACGCAAATGCGTCGCCGCGGGTGATCCCACCTGCTCGGGATTTGCGGTAGTTCAGCTCCGAATGCCCAACGACGGACGGCAAATTGTCCGACAGCAGTGATTGGTGAACATCGGCCAAATGCGCGTGCATCTCGCGGGCCGCTTCATCGGGGTTGCGGTTTTGAATCGCGGCGACAATCCGCCTGTGAAACGCCACATGCTCCGCCACGCGCTTGAAGCAATGGCCGTTTTCTCCGAACCGGTCGACCGCGATGTCGCGCAAGGCCTCCGAAACGCCCTCGTGCAGCGCTTGAAACAGGGCATTTCGGCAAAGCTCTGAAATCAAGTGGTGAAACTGCCGGTCCGCGGCCTCGTAGTCCTCGCCGTTGGTGGCCGCAGCAGTCGCCTCCGACGCCCGTCTGAGCCGCTCGATGTCGTCGAGCGATGCGCGCGTTGCCGCCAAGCTCGCCATCACCGGCTCCAGCAAGAACTTAAGCTCGATCTGTTCGACGGGCGAGGTGCTCCTGGCCAGCCAGAGCGCGCGCGCACCGTGGTCCGCGAGTTCCGCGACAGTCGCGGTTCCTGTCGAGCCGGTGGGCGTCTCGAGTGGTCCGGCCCGGGGGTCTGCATTTGCAAGAAAGGTGCCGCGTCCTTGCTGGCGGACGATGAGCCCGTCGGTCTCCAGCGCGTCCAGCGCGCGCCGAAGGCGTCGACGCCCGACCCCCATCATGCTGCACAGTTCACGCTCGGTCGGGAGTTTTCCGCGCGGGGCCGCGTTACCGTCGATCACCAGGTCACGTAGGGTCTGGATGGTCTCCTGATGTTTATCCATGGTACCTTTCCGTAACGAAACCTTTGGCGGATGGTCTCGGTACTATATCCGTCTAGTATGCACCACCGCAAATCCCAGGCCCCGCAAAGATACGCCTGGGGGAATCTGGTGTGTGGCGTCGATTGACTTCGGTGCGCGATTGCCCTCATGATACCAATCTGCCGGGGTACCCGCGATCAACCGTGACCAATTGCACCAGGCCCGTGACCAATTCGAAACCGACGTGGGGACGCCTGGCCCGAACCCACCGATTTGACCTTGTCGACGCGTTCATGTGAAGTCGGGCTAGTGAGCAGCAGGGAGATGACAGATGAAGTGGTTTTCACCCAAGGTACCTAGGTCGCTGATCGCGGCCGCCATAGCCGTCGGCATGGCGTCTGCCGCGCATGCCGCCGAAGTGAAGAGTATCGCCGTCCTGGTTCCCGAGCAGGGCACCGACTTCGGTTGGAACCAACAGGGCGTCGATGCGGCGCGGCAGGTGGCCGAGAAATACGGTCTGGAGTTCATGCCTGCCGAGGGGCTTGGCTATGGCGACGTTCGCCCGACGTTGCGGGAGCTCGCGGAAGACGGCGCGTCGCTGATGATCGCCCATGCGAGCGGCTA
The DNA here is from genome assembly GCA_965216915.1 of Alphaproteobacteria bacterium. Lineage (GTDB taxonomy): Bacteria > Pseudomonadota > Alphaproteobacteria > UBA828 > UBA828 > CBDCGS01. The sequence goes on along the minus strand of CBDCGS010000011.1, from coordinate 1,689,971 downwards.
CAACACCGCGGCACCGGAGATCGCGGCGGAGACCGGCGTGCCGGTTGCGATCGTCGACCGGCCGACCGACATCAAGAAGGGCCTCGTCGCCGACTACACGCTCTATGGGCACGAGGGCGCTTACCTCGCCGGGATGATGGCGGCGAAGATGACGCGCACCGGGTCCGTCGGGATCGTGGTCTCGGGTGAGCCCCCGTCGTGGAACGCCCAATCGGCCGGCTTCGCGCAGGGCGTCGCGGCGGAGAACGCCACGGTCAAGATCATCTACGCCGTGATCGGCCCGGCCGCCTATGGCGATGCCGCGGGCGGGCGTCGTGTCACCGAATCCGTGATCGCCGCCGGCGCCGATATCGTGTTCGGCCAGGGCAATGGGTCGAGCTTCGGGATGATCCAGGCGGTTGAAACCACCAAGGCGGTCGATGGCGGCAAGGTCTGGTTCATCGACGTGATCGGCGACAAGACATCCCTCGACAAGGGGCATCTCCTGTCGTCCGTGCTTTGGGACATGTCGCCGGTCTACGGGCAGATGGTGGAAGACCTTCGTGACGGCAGCTTCGGCACGAAGAGCTACGCGATCCAGCTCGCCGACAATTCGGTTCGCGTCCTGAAAACGGACCACATTCCGGCTGATGTCTGGACGGCGATCGAGGCGGGCCGCGAGAAGCTGATCGCATCGCCGCTCGACCCGATCACCGATGCGCAGGCGGTTCGCGCATTGATGTCGACAGTCAACGCGCCACAGGAGTAATCCTTAGACGCAGGTTCGTTTCGGCGGGCCGGCGGGAGCCTCTTCGTTCCCGCCGGCCCGGAATATCTTGAGGCGCGTCCCTTGACTGATCCTGAGCGGAGGCACCGCGGCACGATCGAACTACGGGGCGTCACCAAGCGGTTTCCCGGCGTCGTCGCCAACCACGACCTTTCCATCGAATTCGAACCGGCGACCGTTCACACCCTTCTAGGGGAGAACGGCGCCGGAAAGTCGACTCTGATCAGCATGCTCGCCGGAATGCTGGAGCCGGATGAGGGCGAGATCCTGGTCGACGGGACGGTGGTGCGCCTCGGCTCGCCACGGCAGGCGCTCGGGCTCGGAATCGGGACGGTCTATCAACACACGCTGCTCGTCCGCAGCTTGACCGTCCTGGAAAACCTCATGCTGGGCACCCCCTGGTGGAGGCGCTACAGCCGCCTCGCGACCCTGAAGCGGTTTCAGGAGCTATCAGGCGTGCTGTCCGCGAACATCGATCCGGACGCCGAGGTCGGGCGGCTCTCCCTGGGTCAACAGCAACAGGTCGAGATCATGCGTGCGTTGTGGCACGGCGAGCGCGCGCTCATTCTCGATGAGCCGACCTCAATGCTGACCCCACAGGGCGTGCAGGAGTTGTTCGACGTCGTGAGGCGCATCCGAGATCACGGCGTCGCCGTCATCTTCATCACCCACAAGCTGCGGGAGGCCTATCAGCTGGCCGACCGCATCACGATCCTGCGGCGTGGCGAGATCGTCGGCGACATGACGGCGGATGAGCTGACGTCCTACTCGGAGAACGAGATCGTCGACCGCATCGTCGAGATCATGTTTGGAAAGGACGAGGAGGCGGACACCCGCGAGAAAGCCGAACAAGACGCCGTGCTCACGGGCGCACCGGCTTCGGTGGCGGCGGACACGCGGACGTTCTCGGTGCACGCGCAGCCTTGTGTGGTCTTGGCGGATGCGACAACGCTCGGTCTTCGTGGTGAATGCCCGCTGCGCGGCGCGTCCCTCGAGATTCGATCGGGCGAAAAGCTCGGGATCGCCGGCGTCGATGGAAACGGTCAGAAGCATCTCGCCGAAGCCCTGGCGGGACAGCGGCCGTTGACCGGCGGTCGTTTGACCATCGACGGAACGGATGTCACGCGGGGCGACGTCCTCGCAAGGCGCGCCGCCGGCGTGCGCTATCTGACAGACGAGCGGCTGGGGGAAGGGACCGTCGCGAGCCATTCGGTCGCGACGAACCTTCTGATCAAGTCGATCGGCGCGCGGCCGCATTGGTCGAAGACCGGAATCACGCGCTGGCTGTCTATCCGGGCGTCGGCACGGGACGCCATACAACAGCACGACATCAGAACACCCTCCGAGAACACGCCGATCGCCAATCTTTCCGGCGGAAATATCCAGAAGGTGCTGTTGGCGCGGGAGCTTGCGCCCGATGCCAAGCTCATCGTCTTCAACAAGCCGACCTACGGCCTCGATTTGCAGAACACCTTGATCGCCCGCCGGCGGATCCGTGAGGGTGCGGGATCGGACAGAGCCGCGATTCTCGTGATCTCCAATGAGCTCGACGAGCTGATCCAAACCTGCGACCGGATCGCCGTGATGACGGACGGGCGGATCGTGGGGGTCGTCGAAAACTCCGCGGGCGCGGAAGAGGAAATCGGCCGATTGATGATCGGCGCGTCCGCTTCGCGTGCCCCCAAAGGGGACGGCGATCATGGCTGATTTCGCCGAACCCGCATCCGGCAACGCAGCGCTCCGGAGGCTTGCCTATGGGGCGGGCAAGGTCTTGCTGCCGATCTTCCTGGCACTCGCCGTCGGATGCATCCTGTTGTGGGCGTTCGACAAAGACCCGTTCGCCTACTACGGCTACGTCGTCGAGCGGGGGATCTTCCGGCCCACCGGGCTGCAGGGCTCGCTAACCCGCATGGCGCCGCTTCTGTTCATCGCGGCGGGGCTGATCGTCGCCTTCAAGGCGGGCCTTTGGAACCTTGGGGCAGACGGCCAATTCCTTCTTGCCGCGGTCTGCGTTGCCGCGGCGGCGCCCGTGATGATCGGTGTCATGCCGGGCCCTGCCGTGATGATTCTCTGTTTTGGCGTCGCTCTCGTCATCGGCGCCGCCTGGTCGCTCATCCCGGCTTATCTCAAGGCCGTTCACGGGCTGAACGAGATCATTTCCAGCCTGATGATGAGTTTTCTCGGCGTCAGTCTCGCGAACGTGCTGATCAAGATCCCGTTCAACGATCCGACGACCACGGTCCCGCAGACCGCGACGCTCGAGGTTGCAGACCGGATCGGCAAGATCGCCGGCTCGACGGTGCACTGGGGCTTGCCGCTCAGCTTCTTGGCCGTGCTCGGCGTTCACTTCATGATGAACCACACCGCTTTGGGCATGAAGCTGCAGATCGTCGGATCGAATCCGCGCGCCGCCGTTCACGCCGGCCTCTCGCTCCGCTTGCTCACCTTCGTGGCGTTTGGGCTGAGCGCAGGCTTGGTCGGCATGGGCGGCGCCGTCGATATTCTGGGTGTCTACGGCAATGTCCGCGCCGATTGGAACCCGGCTTACGGCATCCTCGTGATCCCGCTGGTCTTTTTGGCGCGTTTCAACGGCTTCGCGGTGATCGGGTTCGTCTTTTTCTTCGCTGTCCTGATGATCGGCGGCGAAAGCGCGGCGCGCCGCCTCGACGTGCCGACCTATTTCGTCCTCGTGCTGGTCGCCCTGGCGATGCTTTTCTTCGCGCTGATCGAGGTGGCCGATCACTGGCGGAAGCGCCGGAAAGGCACTTAAGCGATGGCCGCGCTCCTCACCGAGGTCTTCATCGGCTCGCTCCTGTTCGGCGCGGTGACGGCGGGGCTCCCGTTGTTGCTGGCGGGCCTCGGCGAGCAGTTTTCGGAGAAAGCCGGTGTTCTGAATATTGGCATCGAGGGCATGATGCTCGTCGGTGCCTTTGCCGGGTTCTCGGCGGCCTATGGCACTGGCTCGCTCGAATTGGGGTTCCTGGTCGGCGGCCTTTGCGGCCTGGGCGTCGGCCTGCTCATGGGATTTCTCTGTGTCTATCTGCGCCTGAACCAAATCGTCGTCGGCATCGCCATCACCCTCGGCGCGGAAGGGATCACCGCCCTTCTGCATCATTTCCAGTTCTCGCGGAGCTATCCGCGTCTCGGCAAGAGCGAAACCTTGGCCATTCCCGGGCTGAGCGATCTGCCTTATGTGGGTGAGGCCTTCTTCAACCGTTCCTGGCTCGTCTATGCGGCCGTGGGCCTGACCCTGGTGCTCGTCTGGGTCTATCGGCGCACCATTGTGGGACTCAATCTGCAGGCTGCCGGCGACAATCCGGCGGCCCTCGACGCGACCGGCGTTAGTGTCAGCGCGACCCGGCTCTACGCGCTTGCCGTCAACGGAACGCTCGCCGGCATCGGCGGTGCCTACCTGTCGACGATCGGCGGCGGCCTGTTCCTGCCGTTCATGACCGGCGGCGCCGGTTTCATCGCGATCGTTCTCGCGATGCTGGCGCGGGGGCGGCCGCTCTGGGTGCTCGGTGGGGCCTTCCTGTTCGGCGCCAGCCTATCCTTGACCACGGCGATGCAGGTCGCCGGCGTCGACATACCGACCGACGTCATCCAGATGCTGCCCTTCGCCTTGGTGATGGTGGTGCTGATCGCGTTCGCCCGCCACAGTTACCTTCCGCCGGCGCTTGCGATACCCTACTACCGCGGCGAGCGCTGAGCGCCGCCAGGCTCTCGAGGCAACGGCCGGTTCGTGGCAAATATGACTGACACCAAAGTGCATCTCCTCGACGGCGGCAGCCTGGTCATTGACGGGTTTCACGCGTTTTGGAACCGCGGCCCTGGGGGTGACATTCGCTTCCCTTGCTACGCTGTCCTGGTCGAGCATGCGGACGGCTTGTACTTGTTCGACACCGGGTACGACTATGACCACGTCATGGAGGTCTTGCCGTTCGAAAAACCGCTGCAGACCAAGGATCAAACGATTCCGGGAGCGTTGGCGCTGATCGGCAAGAAACCGGAAGACATCAACTACGTCATCAACTCGCACTACCATTTCGATCACTGCGGCGGGAACAAGCATCTGAAAACCGCGTGCACGGTATGCCACGCCGCCGAGTTGGAGGCCTGCGGGTGTCATCAGCCTTTCGAGAAGCTCGGCTATTCCGATCTGAGCTTCGCGCCCGAGCTCGTCGAAGCGCTCAAGCGCGCGGATGCGAAGAAGCCCTCGCTCGACATGTACACACCCAAGTTCGAAACGGTGACCGGCGATCAGGAGATCGCCAAGGGCCTCTGGCTGTTCGAGACGCCGGGTCACACAGTCGGCCACTACAGCATGATGGTCGAGCTGGCGAACCGCCGGCCGATGCTATTCACGGCTGACGCCTGCTACAGCCAGAAGAACATGGAGATGATGTGCATCTCCAGCTTCCACCTCGATCCGACGGCGAGCCTGCAATCGATGGTGCGGCTGAACGAATTGGCGGAGACGCACGACGCCGAGCTGTTCTACTCCCACGATCCGGAGAGCTTTCCGTCCTATTTGAAGGCGCCGGACGGCTATTACGCTTAAGCGCGCGCGTCGATCACCGCCATCGCCGCGTCGACGCCCGCGCCGACATCGACTTCGACGCCACAGGCCCGCATCGCGCCACCCAACGCCACGATGGCCGTCGTCGCGTAAATTGGTTCCGCCGCCGGCCCCATATGGCCGATGCGCAAGAGCTTGTGCAGCGTTTCGCCGCGGCCCATCGAGAAGACGACGCCGTAGCGTTCGCGCGCTATGGCCAGCACCTCGTCGTCCGAGACGCCATCGGGCACGGTCACGCTGGTCGTTGTCGGCGCCGCGATGTCTTCCGACACCGGCCATAGCGCCAACCCGAGCGCGGTGATGCCCGCGCGGCAGGCCCGCGCCGTCAGGTCGTGCCGCGCCCAAACCGCCTCCGGCCCCTCGGCGAGATAGAGATCGATAGCCGCGTTCAGGCCGCCGATTTCGGCGGTCGACGGCGTGAAGGGGAACGGCTCGTCCCGGCTCCAAGCCTTGCGCCAGTCCGTGTAGCTGAGGATCGACGCGGCGGGCGCGTCCGGATTGGCCTCCATGTGCGCCCATGCGGCATCGCTGACGTGCACGAACGTCACGCCGGGCACGCCGCCGAGGCACTTGCCGGGCCCGGTGATGAAGACATCGGCGCCGCAATCGGCCGGGTGAACGTCCATGCCGCCGAATGAGGAGACCGCGTCGACGAGCAGCAAGGCATTGTGTTGCTTGACGATCTCGCCAATCTCGCGGACCGGATTGACGGTACCGGACGGCGTGTCGTGATGAACGACGGACACGACGGCGATGTCTGGCCGTTGCGCGAACATCTCTTCGACATCCGCCGGGTCGATCGATGCATTGAACGGCACCTCGATCTCGACCATGTCCTTGTGATAGCGCGCGGACCAATAGCCGAAGCCCTTGCCATAAACGCCCGATGCGAGGTTGAGGACGGTATCGTTCCGCGAGATCAGCGACGCCGCCGCTGCCTCGATGGCGACCGCCGGTTCGGCTTGAAGGATCAGCGCAGGCGCATCGACGCGCATCGCCGTGGCGCACTTCCGGGCGCAGGTCTCGTAGATTTCTTGGAACGACGAATCGTGGTCGTAGCCTTGCGGCAGCGCCATCGCCTGAAGAATTTCGGGATACGCCTGAACGGGACCCGCCGTCAGCGTTATGACGGGTTTCTTGGCAGTCGATCCGGTCATTTGTCTGTTCCCCTGTGTCGGGAACGAGGATAGCGTGACCAATATGTGACCACAATTACGATTGGTAACCCCTCGGATGGAAGGTCCCGCTCCATGGTTGTGATGGTGACGACGGCAAACTTTGTAGTCGTCGGCGGTGGCACCGCCGGGAGCGTTCTTGCGGCGCGCCTGAGCGAGGACCCGGGCATCACTGTGTGCCTGATCGAGGCCGGGAGCGCGGACCTGCCGGATGACGCGCGCGATCCGTTGAGATGGCCCGCGTTGCCGGGCGGCTCGATCGACTGGACGTACCGGACCATTCCACAGAGGCACTGCGGCTGGCGCGTTCACGACTGGCCGCGTGGGAAGGTGTTGGGCGGGTCGAGCGCGATCAACGCGATGGCATACATGCGGGGGCACCCCGCCGACTTCGACGCCTGGAACGTCGGCGGTGTCAGCGGCTGGGGCTTTCGCGAATTGCTGCCCTATTTCATCCGTGCCGAGACATCGCCGATCGATGACGGGGCACCGCGCGGCACGACGGGTCCCATACAACTGCTTAGGCCCGACAAGCCGCATCCTCTCGTCCTTTCCTTCATCAAGGCCGCCGAAGAAAACGGTTTGGCGCCGACGATGGACCATAACGGCCATCAAATGGCCGGTCCGACGCTGAACACGCTCATGATTCGGGACGGTGTGAGGCAAACGACGGCTGATGCCTATTTGACGGAAGCGGTGAGGGCGCGAGCGAACCTGACGATCGTGACGGACGCGGAGGTCGAGACCCTCCGGTTTGAGCGGGGCGCATGCCGATCGGTCGAGATGCGTCGGGCAGGCAGTTTGCAGTCGGTCGCGGCGACCAAGGCGGTCGTTCTCTGCGCGGGGGCCATCGGCTCACCGCTCTTGCTGCAACGCTCCGGCATCGGACCTGGCGACGCTCTCAAGGCGGCCGGGGTCGCGCCACATCTCGATCTACCGGGTGTCGGCCGCAATCTTCACGATCACTTGCTGGCCGGCGGAAACCTCTATCGCGCCGCCAGGCCGGTTCCGCCGTCGCGGTATCAGCATTCCGAATCCATGCTCTACGTTCACCTGAACGATGATCGGCCGACGCCGGATATCGCGGTCGCCTGCGTCGTCGCACCTGTGGTGACCGAGCAGTTCGAGGCGCCGCCTTACGGCTCCGCCTATACCCTGATGTTCGGCGCCACCCACCCCCGGAGCCGAGGCAAGATCGCGATCACCTCCCCCGACCCCGACGAGATGCCCCGCATCGATCCCGCCTATCTCTCCGATCCTCACGACCGCGCGACCGCGCTCGCGGCGATGGACTGGGCACGCCGCCTGGGCCACAGCGCGGCGCTTTCCGAATGGCGCGGCGAGGAGCTTCTGCCGACGACCGAAGATCTTCGATCCGAGGCATCGCGCGAGGCGTTTTTGGAACGCGCTGCGTACACGCATCACCATCCGGTCGGTACATGCCGGATGGGGCGCGACGCGGATGCGGTCGTCGGGGCGGACCTCAAGGTCACGGGAACGGACAACCTCTATGTGGTCGACGCGTCGGTGATGCCAGCCATCACGACGGGGCCGGTGATTGCCGCGGTGATCGCAATCGCCGAGAAGGCCGCCGATATGCTGGCGGGCCGCACGCTCCTGGCGCCGCTGGATGTCGCCGGAGACGCGCATGCTTAGCATGGCCGGGGCCTTGGTTTGCACGGGCGCTCTCGCCGCCGCGCTTGCGGGGTGCGCGGGCTCCGCCGCCGTGGCGGACGCGCCGCCGACGCCCGTTCGGCTCGAGATCGCGAACGAGGCCGAGGAGCCCATCCGCTGCATCGCGATCATCGCGCATTTTCTGTCGACGCCGCTTGGCGTCGCGCGACAGGGGGAGGCGCTTGCCGTCACCATCGATCGATATGATGACGGCGGCCTCGCGCAGTCAGCCTATCGGGACCGCCCGATGTGGATCGAAAACGTGCGCTGCGGCCTCGACAGCCGGTGGTCGGAGACAGCGATCGATCTGCCGCTCGAGACGGTCCGCGATGGCACGACGGCGCCGGTCGTCATTGCGTGCGGGACACGTGGCCGGGCGGCGCTGCTCTGCGTGAGCGTCGAGTGAGGCGGCGTGCCCGCCCGACGGCGGTCAGTTGCGCACCATGCCTGCGTCGGCGTTGAGCGTTTGCCCGGTGATCCAATGCGCCTCCTCGGACGCAAGGAACACCACGGCGGGAACGATATCGTCGGGAACGCCGCGGCCCTTGATCGCCTGGAGCATCTCGACGAAATCGAACGCGTCCTTGTGTGGCGTCAGCTGAACGCCTTCGGTGTCGGTCAAGCCGGGGCACACCGTGTTGACCGTGATCTTGTCCCCGCCGAGCTCCGTCGCCAACGCGCGCGAGAAGGTCAGCACGCCGCCCTTCGACGCAACGTAGTGCGCCATGTTCGGCGTGCCCGCGAAGATCGAGTTCGAGCAAATCGAGACGATCCGACCATACCCGCCCTTGCGCATGATGTCGGAGGAAGCGCGGCACATGAGATAGAGCCCGTCCAGATTGACGCGCATAACGCGCCGCCATTCCTCGAACGTCAACTCATCCCACGGCACGAAGGGCACGATCGCCGCCGCGTTCACCAGAACATCGATTTGGCCGGTTTTTTCCATCACGGCGGTGTGGAGCGCCGTCACCGAGTCGGGATCCGCGACATCGCACTGGATCGCGACGCTGTCGCCACCTGCCTCCGCCGCCATTCGTTCCGCGCCGGCACCATCGATATCGGCGAACGCGACCGTCGCGCCTTCTGCCGCCAGCCGCTTGGCAACCGCGCCGCCGATGCCGCGCGCCGCACCCGTGACGATCGCGGTCCGTCCTTGAAATCTGTTCATGAGTGGTCTCTCCCAAGCACCGGCGTTTGCATACTCCGGTGTCGACATTTGTTCAGAGGGTCTCCTCGAGCGCCTTTCTCGCGGCGATGAACGCCTCGGCACGCTTCTTTCTGAGCTCGATCGCGGCATCGCCGTCGTAGGCGAACAGACCTTCGCCGCTTTTGATGCCGAGCTTCCCGGCATCGGTCAGCGTCTCGACCATCGGGCTAACGTCCGACCTGTTGCAGAGGTCCTGGTTGAGGTAGGCGCTGACCGAGCGGTAGATATCCAGCCCCGCCATGTCGAGAAGCGCCATCGGGCCGACGACGGAGAGCTTGTAGCCGATGCCCCAGGACACGACCGTGTCCAACCCCTCCGGATCGATGACACCGCGTTCGACGAGGTCGACCGCCTCGCGCATGATGGCGTAGAGCACCCGATTTTCGACGAAGCCCGGAACGTCCTTTTTCACACGCACAGGCAGCATGCCGAGCGATTTGGCGAACGCGACCATCTCGTCGGAGGTCGCCTCGGCGGTCTGCTCTCCCGCAATCACCTCGATCACCGGAATGATGTGCGGTGGGTTGGACCAATGCATGCCGACCACGCGCGACGGATGCTCCACCGCTTCCTGCAGCGTGGTGATCGGGATGCCTGAGGTGTCCGAGGCGACGATACAGGCCGGGGACACCGCCGCTTCGATCTGCTGAAACACCGCCTTCTTGAGTTCCAACCGCTCCGGCACGTTCTCCAACACCAAATCGCACCCCTCAACCGCCGTCTCGAGCGTGCCGCAGAAAGACACGGTCGCCGGTCCTCCGGCCCCGCCGAGCCGATCGAGCACGGTGTCGATCATCGGGAGGCTTGCTTCGGCTGCGGCCATCGCGGCGTCGGAAATGTCGTGCGCACGCACCGCGACCCCGGCTCGTGCCATCACTGCCGCGATTCCGGGGCCCATCGTCCCCATGCCGATCACTGCAGCCTTCATCTTGGCTCTCCTTCCTCGGGTGTCGGGCGGTTGCAAAAGCGCAGACCGCCTCCTATGCGGCCGTGGCCTTTTGGAAGGCCGGTCGTGCGGATATGCGCGCGTGCCACGCGGCGAGGTTCGGCAGGTCGGGCCGGTCGACCGGGAAGCCGAGACAACGGTGGATGATCGGCGCGAGCGCGATATCGGCCAGCGAAAAGGTCTCACCGGCGAGATAGCCCCGGCCGGCTAGCTGTCCGTCGACGAGCGTGAGCGCGACACCCAGGTCCGACACCGCGGTGGCCGGGGCGTCGCCGCCGCCCTTAGTCGCTTTGAACAGGGTCAAATAAGTTCCGTTGAGGGTGGCGAGGAGCCAATCCATCCAGCATTCGACCTTGGCACGTGCAGCCAAGTCCGACGGCAGCAAATCCGATCCATGCTTCGCGGCGACATAGCGCAGAATGGTGTGCGATTCCCACATCGTCGCGTCGCCATCGACCAGCGCCGGAACCTTGCCGGTCGGGTTGATCGCGAGATATTCGGCGGTGCCGGTGTTGTTGAACGTCCGGCCGTAGTCCTCGCGCTCATAATCCACGGCGATCTCTTCAAGCAGAAAGATCACCTTCTGCACGTTGCCCGACGTGGCGCGTCCCAATAGTCTCATGGCTCCACTCCCTGACCGGTTTTCGCGCCGGACATGCTGCGTTCGTTCAGAAGACGCTGGTTTCGACGATGTCGATGCCGTTCTGACGGTCGACCACATAGATCAGCCCGCGATCATCAATGGTCACATCGTTCGAGGAGGCGCGATCGCAACCGTCGGGCGGGTCGGCCTCGTAATAGCCGACCTCCTTGGGCCGGAAAGGGTCGGCAAAATCGACCAGACGCAGCCCTTGGGCAAACCAGGCGAACGGCACAACGCTGGTTCCGGTCAACCGTTCGGACGGCTGGTGGCAGCCCGTCATAGCCTCTTGCGGCGCCCCATCCGGATCGAGCCCTTCCACCTGGAAGGTGGCAATGGGCGTCGGGTTCCGTTCGTCGGTCACGTCGTAGACCCAGGTGAAGGCCGGTGCCGCAGGGTAGAGCTTCGCGACGTCCTCATCGGCGACGATCATGATGTCGCGACCCTTCAGCCGCTGCGGCATCTTCAACAGCGTATGGGTCGGATGCGGGAAGCAGGAGCTGGTGTTGCGCCCCGAGATCGCGACCGGCCTCGCCATGTCGCTGATATCGAGGATGACGAAGCCGTGATGCCAGTAGCTGACATAGAGCCGATCGCCGACGCGCAAGGGGTGATGGCAGCGCGGCGGGGTGTAGTTGTGCCAGGGATACGCCTCACCGCCCGCCGACCACTGGCCCGGCAGCCACCAACGCCCGGTTTCCTCCGGTCTGGTCGGGTCGTTCAGATCCAGAATCATCACGATGTTCCCGACATACCCCTCGACGGTCGGCGAAATGTAGGCGTAGCGCCCATCGAAGTCGTACCGGTGGACCCCCTTGCCATGGGTTTCCCATTTGTGGATGAGCGTCGGCTTGGCCGGTTTCTCGACGTCGTAGATCCCGAGGCCGCCGCCAAATTCCGGATGCCCATCGCGGAACTTCTCATGGTTCACGATCATGAGACCGTTCTGCGCGCGGACCTTGTGAGAGTGCCACCCCTCCGGGAGATCGATGCGGCTCAGCAGCACCGGCGCGGTCGGGTCAGAAATGTCGTAGATCGACGTGCCGGACGGCGGGCGCATGTGCCCGACATAGAGGTGGCTGCCGTCGATGGTAACCTGGCCGCCGCCGGGGCAATCGATACGGCCGATCCGTTTCGTGTTCAGCGAGCGCGCCAAAGCGTCGCTCCCCGGTCAGACCGCCTCAGGCGCGGGCCATGCGCGCGACCGTCGGACCAACCGTTCCCCGGCCACAAACGACTCTCAGGACAGGCGGACGACGTCACCAGATTGATCCTTGCCCCACTGCTTGAACAATTGAAAGGCTTTGAGTGTCGGTTCGTCGCTGGCGACGAAGAGGACGATTGGTTCGGTTGTCTCATTGACATGTTCCGCCCACGAACCGCCCGGAACCGCGATCGTGTCGAATAGGTTCCAGTCGTACCGATCGCCATCGATGAGAGAGTATCCCGCGGGGCCCTCGAATGGCGAGATCAACAGGCTCGCGGTTTGCTTCAGAGGCCATGTCCGCTCGCCCGGACGCAGCATTTGCGCGAAGAATGTCATGGTCTTGAACACGGGCTGGCCGTTCGCCGGGTTGATGTACTCGACCTTGAGTGCTTCGTGCGTCGAGCCGTCGTGGTCGCGGTGTTCTTCGAGAAACTCCCGCATGGGCTCCCATCGGTAGACATACATGGGCGACGCGGCGCCGGTGCCACGGTCATGCGAGACGAACCGCGGCATGAGGCCGCCGCGGCCATAGATGCGCCGCGAATAATCCGCGTCGAACCGCGCAGATTGCTCGCGCTTCTTCTCGTTGCCTTCTTTGTAGTCATGCTCGAAATAGACCGCGTTTAGCGTCTCGACGAGCGGCAGATCGAGAACCGAGAGGTTCACGGCGGGTTCGTCGCCCTTGTTGCCGTGATTGTGCCAGGTGTCATGCGGCGTCAGAACCATGTCGCCGGGCCCGAAGACGATATCCTCGCCTTCGACCCCGGTGAAATTCCTGTGTCCGGTGAGGCCGAAGCGGATCGCGTTGGGAGAGTGCCGGTGCGGCGGCATCACCTCACGCGGATCGTTCTGGCGATAGGCGGTATACATCGTCGAGACCGTCGCCCGCCGTGGCTTGAGCGCGGGATTGACCAGAACCAGCGACCGCCGCTCGGATTCGAGCATGCTGATGAGCTCCGCCGAGCGTTTCAGGAGCGGCGCGATGAGATCGTCATAACTCCAGACATGCGGAATGGCCTTGGCGGTCGCCATCAGCTGGCGATCCTCATCATTGGGGACCTCGGTCGTCGTTGCCCAGTACGGAAACATGTTTCCGTCGTTGACCCGCCGATATAGGTCGTCGAGGCTCGCGTCGCGAGTGCCGGATGCCTGGCCCATCCTAGAAGCTCCCTTTTGTCGGGTGGAACCAATACGAAAATTCGTCACTATGACGATACCAATGTTGGTGAAACAGTAATACCGCTTCCCCGGACCTGTCAAAATCTCGCGCGCGCCGCCGGCACAATGACGATCAGCGGGTGATCAAGGACCCGGGGGCAGGCGGCGCCGAGACCTGGCGCTTTCCCGGCCAATACGCGGATGCCGAGAGCGGCCTCTCCTACAACTGGCACCGCACCTACGACCCAGCCATCGGGCGGTATTTGCAGAGCGACCCGATTGGGCTTGCCGGCGGGTTGAATACCTATGCCTATGCGTTAACAATCCGATATTCTGGACAGACCCATCGGGACTCCTCGTAGGTTCGGCTTCGCTCCGCGACCGAAGCTTTCGATCGCTGTATTGCAGCTCGGACCGCGTGCGTCGTCGTGGCGCTCCCGTGAAGAACCTGGCCCATAGGCCTCCTTCCAATCTTCCGAAACGATCGCACCATCAAACCTCGGGATCAAACAACTAGAGCGGTCACGCATCCGATGGTGAAGGCAGCGTCTGGCCGGCCCAGCACCTACCGTTCCGCGACGATTGCAAGCGGGATCCGCACGGCAGCGCAGCGCACGCCACAAAAGGTCGCTCTGCGGGAAGGCAAGCACAGGCTGACCTACGCGCAGCTCGTCGAGCGGATCGATCGGGTGAGCGCGGGTGCGGTACACGATCTTGGCCTCGAACCGGGCAACCGCGTGATGCTGCTTGCGCTCAACTGCCTCGAATATATCGAGGTGGTGGCGGGGTTCGCGGAGATGGGCGCCGCCGTCGCCACCATCAACACGCGGCAGTCCGCACGCGAGCTCGAGGCGATCTGCGCGGACTGCCGCCCCCGCGTGCTGGTCGTCGATCGGGCGTCCGAGGAATTGGCGCGAAGCGCGGCGCTGGACGGGATCGAGCGCGTTCTGGTCATGGGCGGGAGCTATGACGAGTGGCTCGCCAAGGCAAAACCGACGCCGCCCGCAGAGACACCCGAAGAGTGGGAGGCGTTCGCCATCTCCTACACCTCCGGCACGACGGGCAAGCCGAAGGGCATCGTGCTTTCGCACCGCTCGCGCGTGCTCACCTGCCTCGGCATGGCCGTGGAATATGGCTGCTATGGACCGGATGACAGCCAGCTTTCGTTCGCGCCGCTGTTCCACGGTGGCGGTTTCGCCTTCGCGCTCGCCAGTGTGTTTTGCGGCGGGACTTGCGAACTGCTGCCGCGCTTCGATCCGGAAGAGGTGATGCGCAAGCTCTCGGAGGGGGGGTTCACCGGCACGTTCATGGTGCCCACCCACTTCCATGCGATTTTCAGCCTGGAGGAGACCGTTCTCGCGCGCTACCGCCGGCACGGTTTGAAGGGCCTCGTCTCAAACGCGGCCGCGCTCCCGCAGGTCACCAAGGAGCAGATCATCTCGCAGTTCGGCGAGGGCGTGCTCCACGAGACCTATGGCTCGACCGAAGCCGGCATCGTCACCAACCTTCGCCCACCCGACCAGCTGCGCAAGAAAAATTGCGTCGGCCTGCCCTTCGTGGGCAACCGCATTCGCCTGCTCGGCAGCGATGGCGCGGAGGTCGCGCCCGGCGAGGTCGGCGAGCTGTTCAGCAGCTCGCCTTACCTGTTCAACGGCTATTGGGACAAGCCGGAGGAAACGGCGGCGACGATGCGCAACGGCTGGGTCTCGGCGGGCGACATGGCGCGGTGCGACGAGGACGGCTACGTCCACATCGTCGATCGCAAGAAGGACATGATCATCTCGGGCGGCGTGAACGTCTATCCGCGTGAGGTGGAAGATGTGCTCTCCCGCCACCCTGCGGTGCGCGAAGTCGCCGTGGTCGGGGTGCCGGACGAGTATTGGGGCGAGCGGATCAAGGCCTTCGTGGTGCCGCACGAGGGTGAACCGCCTTCGTCCGACGAGCTGATCGCCTTCGGGAAGACGAGTCTCGCTGCATACAAGATCCCGAAGGAGGTCGACTTCATCGACGCCCTGCCGCGCAATCCCGCCGGCAAGATCCTCAAGCGCGCACTTCGGGACCAGGGTGCGTGAGCATCCCGATCGCGCACCGGTTCGTCGATTGCGGTGGGCGGCACGTGATGATGCGCTGCGCCGGCAGCGGCCCGCCGGTCGTGCTGCTGCACGAATCGCCCCGGTCGTCGGCCGCGTTCATCCCCATGATCGAGGCTTTTGCCGACCGGTTCACCGTGATTGCGCCCGACACGCCGGGCTTCGGCGGCTCCGATCCACTCGCGCTTCACCGGCCGCAGATCGCGGACTATGCCGCCGCGCTGGCCGAGACCATCGACGCGCTCGGTCTCGAGCGGACGACGATCTTCGGCCGGCACACCGGCGCGGCCATCGCAATCGAGTACGCGAACCGCTATCCGGCGCGCACCACCGGCGTCGTGCTCGAAGGCTGCCCCGCCTTCACGCCGCATGAGATGGAGGAGCTCGTCGCGAACTATCTGCCGCCCTTCCGCCCCGTTTGGGACGGCGGGCACGTGACGTGGCTGTGGGCACGGGTACGGGATCAGATCACGTTCTTTCCGTGGTATCGCCAAGGCGCTGCGTCGCGCTTGGCGATGGACATGCCGCGACCCTCGATCCTGAACCGCATCGCGACGGACTTTCTGCTCGCAGGCGACGGCTACCGCGCCGCCTACGAGGCCGCGTTCCGCTACGACGGTGCCGCCGCGGCCGCCTCCGCGCAGGTTCCGGCGCACTATGTCGCGACCGAGACCGATGTCCTCCTCCCGCATTTGGATCGCTTGCCCGGGCTGCCGACGAACGCCCAGATCCATCGCCTGACCGACGCCGGGCGCGTCTCCGCAATCGGTGAGATGCTCGCCGCGATGGCCGCTGGCGATGCATCGACACCTCCGCGGGAGTCTGGAGCGCGCCGTTTCGTCCAGCTCGACGCGGACTCCGTTTTGGTGCGTCAGTGGGGACCCAACGAGGCGCGTCCCCTTTTGCTTGTGCCCGACCTGCCGGGCTCCTCGCGCCAAGCCGCGCCGCTCGCGACGCGGCTCAAGGATCGGCGCGTCGTGGCGATCGACCCGCCGGGCCACGGGCTGTCGTCTGCGGCCGCGGCGGGGCACGGGGATGGCGGTGCCAAGGCGGTGGCCGATGCGCTCGCCGCGCTCGGCATCGATGCACTCGACATTGCGGGGATCAATCTCGGCGCTTGGCTGGCGGTGCGCATCGCGGCTGCCGTCGGATCGGGCGTCGGGCGCTTGCTTTTGATCGATCCACCACCCGATCCGCCGTCGCTTGCGGAGCACCATGCCGTCGATCTCTCGCCCCGCTGGGACGGCGCACACCTCGGGACGGCATGGCAGATGCTCCGCGAGGCACTGCTCTATCGGCCCTGGTTCACCCCGAGCCGTGCCCACCAGATCCCGGTGGAGATCGGCTTCGACGTGGAGGCGCTGCACGAGCGCTTCGTGGACACGATCCTCTCAGGCGCCGCATTCGCCGACACCTGCCGCGCCGTTTGCGGCGATCCATCGCGCGCCGTCGCAGCGGCCGCGCCCGCGGCAATGACGGTCGTGATCACCGAGGGCTATCCCGACGCCGCTGATCAGGCGGCGCTTGCCGCGCGTCTCGGTGCGTCGGTCGTTCACGCGAATATCGGCGTGCATGGGCAGGCTCGCGCGATCCTCGCGGCGTTGGAGACGCGGTGACCGGCGCGTTGGCAGAGCGCCTCGCCGATCTGGTCGGCGCGGCGAACCTCATCGACGACCCGGCCGAGCGCGCCTATTACGGCCACGATATCGCGGGCCCGGCGCCGCATGCGCCGGCCCTCGTCGTGCGACCGCCGACCGTCGAGACGGCGGCGGCAGCGATCGGCGCGGTCACGAAAGCGGGGCGGGCGCTCACCGTGCGCGGCGGCGGCCATTCCTACACCGGCGGCTACGCGCCGGCACGACCGAATGCGGTGCTTTTGGATCTCGGCGGCCTCAACCGCATCGTCGCCATCGACGAAACCGATCGCTGGGTCACAGTGGAGGCCGGCTGCACTTGGGCGGCGCTCTATGACGCGCTTGCGGAGACGGGCCTCAGGACGCCGTTCTTCGGTCCGCTGTCGGGCATCGTTTCGACGGTCGGCGGGGCGGCGTCGCAAAACGCGGCCTTCTTCGGGTCCGCACGGCATGGCTCGATGTCGGCGAGCGTGCTCGGGCTCGATGTGGCGGCTGCCGACGGCTCGTTGTTGCGGCTCGGCGCGGTCGGTCGGCGGGATTTCGCGCGCGACTTCGGGCCCGATCCGGTCGGGCTTTTCTTCGGCGATTGCGGCGCGCTCGGCGTGAAACTCCGCGTCACCATGCAGCTCATGCCCGCACCGGCCGCGACGCGTTTCGCGTCCTTCGCCTTCGACAGCATGGACGACCTCCTCGCGGCGCAGATTGGGCTCTGCGGCAATGACGCGATCGCCGACAGCTACGGCTTCGATAGCGAGACGCACGAGAATTTGCGCCGCACCGGCTTCACGCTCGGCGAGCGTGCCGGCGCGCTCGGCGATGTCGCACGCGCGGAGCGCGGGGCCGGGCGGCGCCTCAAGGCGGTGCTCGAGGCGTCGGCGGGCGCGCGAACAGTCCTCGGCGATATCGGCAATTCTCTCCATCTCGTGATCGAGTGCCCGAACGACGCGTCGGCGGATGCCGCCGTCGCCGCAGTCGCAACGCAAACCGGGTCGCATGGTGGGGTGCCGATCCCGGATACGATCCCGCGGGTCACGCGGGCACGACCCTTTCGTCCCCTCAAATCGCTCCTCGGGCCGGAGGGAGAAGCGTGGCTCCCGCTCCACGGCCTCCTGCCCCGATCGCGCGCGCGGGAGGCGGCCCGAGCGATCGGCCGATGGCTCGACGACCACCGCGCGGACCTCACCCGCCACCAGATCAGGGTCACCCTTCTCACGACCACGGTCCGCGACCGCATTCTTCTGGAGCCGCAATTCTTCTGGCCTGATGCGCTCTCGCCGTTCCATCGACGCCATGTCACCGAGCGCCAGCTGGCAGAGTACGGGGAGGTGCCGGACAATGTGGAAACCCGATCTCTCGTGCACCGGATGCGCGGCGACCTTGCGCGCTTGTTCGCCGATCACACAGCGACGCACTATCAGATCGGGAAATTCTACGATGATCGCGGCCGCACCGACGCGGGCCAGAAACGGCTGATCGATCGCATCAAACACATTCTCGATCCGAACGGTCTCCTCAACCCTCCCCACGAGTAGCGGCGTCTCTATGTTCCGGCGCGCGCCCGGTTACGCCGGATTGACGCATGTCCGGGCGGAGCGCCGATGCGCGCCCGCGACCGCTCCCGGCCCGATGTCGGCCGTCAAGCCGCGCCTTGCAGAAGCCGCCAGACCGTCGCCGGGCGGAGCGGCGTTTCGCGCACGCGCGCGCCAGTGTGGGCGAGCGCGTCCTCGACCGCATTGGCGATCACCACGTGGCCCGCGATCGCGCCGCCCTCGCCGATACCTTTGACGCCGAGCGGATTGAGCGGCGAGGGCGATTCGATGTGGCTGATCTCGATGTCGGGGAGATCCAAGCTGGTCGGCAGCTGATAGTCGAGCAAGTTCGCGTTCAGCATCTGCCCGTCCTCGTCGTAGACCAGCTCCTCGAGAAGCGCCCCGCCGAGACCCTGGGCGATGCCGCCGACGATTTGGCCGTCGACGATCAGCGGGTTGATGCGCTTGCCGCAATCGTTGACGACGACATAGCGGACCACCGCGACCGCCCCGGTATCGGGGTCGACCTCGACCTCGGCGAGATGCGCGCCATAGGCAAACGGCGTCCGCATGGTCTCGAAGTAGTGGCGGGCTTCGAGGCCGGGCTCCATCCCCTCGGGCCGCGCGCCGCCCGGGCTCGCCGCCTGCGCGAGCTCGGCGAGCGAATAGCTCTTCTCCGGCACCCCCTTGAGCTGAGCGCGACCGTCCTGCCATTCGACATCCGCGGCGGATGCCTCCATGAGGTGCGCGGCGATCTCGAGCGCTTTCGTGCGCACGCGATCCGCCGCGCCGAGGGTCGCAGAACCCGCCATCACGGCGTTACGGCTCGCGAAGGTGCCGATCCCGAAGGGAATGCGCGCGGTGTCCGCAAAGATCACCTCGATCTGATCGAGCGGCACCTCGAGCGCGTCCGCGACGACCTGCGCCAAGGCCGTGCCTGTGCCCTGCCCCTGCGGCGCAGCCCCGCTCGTGACCTTGACCTTGCCGCCGGCATCGACGCGCACCTCGGCGCTCTCGTAGGGCCCGCTGGAGGCCATCTGGGTATAGACGCAAATTCCCAAGCCACGCAGCACGCCCGCCTCGCGCGCGGCCGCGTGCGCCGCCCGGACGTTGTCATAGTCGATCGCCTCCAACGCCTGCTGAAGCACCGCTGGAAAGTCGCCGGAATCGAACTCGACGGCGGATTCGACCGACGCCAGGCCCGTCTCATAGGGCAGCGCATCGGCCGGCAGCAGGTTTTTCATGCGAAACGCGGCGGGATCCATGCCGATCTCGCGCGCGGCGATGTCGAGCAGACGCTCGCGGGCGAACGCCGCCTCCGGCGCCCCGGCGCCGCGGTAGGGCGAGCATGGGCTCTTGTTGGTCAGCACGCACACCACCTCGGCGGCATAGTCTGGGATGCGATAGGGGCCCGGCAGGCTCGTGACGGCGAGCGATGCGTTGACCGTGCCGAGGGTGCGGAAATAGGCGCCCTGGTCACTGATCAGCTGGCCGCGAAGCCCGAGGATCGTGCCGTCCGATGCCAACGCCAGCGCGAGGTCAAAATCCATCTCGCGGGCATGAACGGTGCCGAGCATGTGCTCGCGCCGATCCTCGATCCATTTGACCGGCCGCCCGGCGCGCATCGCAGCGAAGGGGATGAGCACATCCTCGGGATAGAGTTCCACTTTCACGCCGAAGCCGCCGCCGACCTCGGGCTGAATCACGCGGATGCGATGCTCATCGATGCCGAGCAGGGCGGCTGTCAGGCTGCGCTGGGTGTGAGGCCATTGGCCCGAAGTCCAGACCGTGAGCTCGCCGGTCACGGGATCTTGGGTCGCGAGCGTGCCGCGCCCCTCGAGGGGCACGCCGGTGTAGCGCTGCATGCGGAACTGCTCCCGCACCACGCGATCGGCGCCGGCGAACGCCTTTTCCACATCGCCGATGCCCTGCGTCCAGCGCGCCGCCACATTGTCGGGCACCGTCTCGTGAAGCACCGCCGCGCCTTTCTCGAGCGCGTCCTTCGCGCGCGCCACGGCGCCGAGCGGCTCGTAGTCGACCTCCGCGAGATCCGCCGCATCCTCGGCCAGTGCCCGCGATTCGGCCACGATCACCGCGACCGGTTCGCCGACGTAGCGCACCTGGTCGCGCGCCAGCAGATGTTGCGGGCACGGCAGCAGGGATTCGACCGGCACCAGCACGGGGATCGCCGGCGGGTCCTTCGGCCAGGCATCCTCCAAACTGAAGGCATCCACGACGCCCGGCGCCGCGCGCGCCGCGGCCAGATCGATGCTGCGGATCCGCGCATGGCCGTGCGGGCTGCGCAGGATTGCCGCATGCAACGTGCCGGGGAGCTGAATATCGTCGACAAAGCTCGCCTCGCCCTTCAGAAGCCGAGGGTCCTCCAGCCGCTTGACCGGCTGGCCCATCATCGTTGCGCCCATCTCAACGCTCCCACGTGCGGTCGGCTGCCTCGACCGCGCTGACGATGTTTTGATAGCCGGTGCAGCGACAGAGATTGCCCGACAAGGCGTGGCGAATTTCCTCGCGCGTGGCGCCTTTGTGACGCGAGAGAAAGGCGTGAACCGTCATCAAGATGCCCGCGGTGCAAAAGCCGCATTGCAGGCCATGCTCTTCCCAAAAGGCCTGTTGTATTGGATGCAGGTCGCCATTCGATGACAAGCCTTCCACCGTGGTGATCTCGGCGCCGTCCGCTTGAACGGCGAACATCAGGCACGACCGCACCGGCTCGCCGTTGAGCTGAACGGTGCAGGTGCCGCACACGCCGTGCTCGCATCCAACATGCGTCCCTGTCAGGCCGAGGTCATCGCGAATGAACTCGGAGAGCGTGCGGCGCACCGGCACGGTCTTGGTGTAGGCGCTGCCGTTGACCGTCAGCGCGATCGTCCGTTCGGTATCCATCTCACCCGCCCTCGCTTAGGAGTTGGCGCGATCGGCCGCGCCCTGCAGCGCGCGCCGGCTCATCACACTCGCCAAGTGTTTGCGATAATCCGCCGGTGCGTGGAGATCTGTGTCCGGCGTGACGCTCTCCGCGATGCGGCCTGCCACGGCGTCGATCTTGGCCGCGTCCGGCCGTGCGCCACCGAGAATGTCGGTGGCGATCGCCCCGCCGTCGAAGGGCCGGCCGCCAACGCCCATGAGGCCAAGGCCGGCGCGGGCGACCCGGCCGTCGTCATCGAGGGTCAGCACCGCGCCCGCGCCGACGATGGCGAAATCGCCCTGGCGCCGGGCAAACTCCGCGAAGCAGGCGCCGGTTCGCGCGGGCCATGTCGGTAGCTCGATGGCGACCAGCATCTCCTGCGCGTCGAGCGCCGTCGTGAGATGGCTGACGAAGAACTCCGCCGGATCGAGCGTTCGCTCGCCGTGCCCGCCCCGCAGCCTGAGCCGACCGCCGAGCGCCGTCACGACCGCGGGAAGCTCGGCCGCCGGATCGGCGTGCGCGAGGCTGCCCCCGATCGTGCCGCGATTGCGAATCTGCGCATGACCGACATGACCGATCGCCTCGTGCAGGAGCGGACAGACCTCCCGCACGAGATCCGAATGCTCGACCGTGCTGTGACGGGTCAGCGCGCCGATCTCCAGCCCGCCGTTCTTGCTGCCGATGTAGTCGAGCGCGTCGATGCGGTTGAGATCGATGAGCACGCCGGGCGCCGCGAGCCTGAAGTTGAGCAACGGCACAAGACTTTGGCCACCGGCAAGAAGGCGCGCGTCGTCCCCATGGTCCGCCAGGAGCCCGACGGCCTCGTCGACCGTCTTCGGGTCGGCATAAGCAAACGGCGGTGATCGCATCGGCGTCCCCCTGTTTGGCTGGCGCCACTTGTCGCGGCGTTCGGTGTTCTTGTCGAGTCAGCCGCTCCGAGCCCGATCCCGCGCGCCCTCAGGTCACGCGGCGCCCTGACTGGATCGACATGACGGCCGGCACATCTTCTCGCGCCCCCGCGCGCGCGGCAACCGCTTATCAGGCGTTACCTGGGCCGATCACGCGGCGTAAGCGGGCCCAAGTCACTTAAGCGCTCGACCCGGCATGCACGGGCGGAACGCGGTCGGCCCAGGGGCTCGCCCGCTCGAGCTGACCCGCAAGGCGGAGGAGCGTGGCCTCCGCAAGGTCACGGCCGACAAACTGGATTCCGACCGGCAGGCCGCCTTCGGTCATGTGCAAGGGTAGGGAAATCGCGGGAAGGCCCGTGGCGTTGAACGGTGCCGTGAACGCACAGTCGGGCCCCATGATGGTGGCATCGTAATCGTCGACGTCCCGCGTCATGTCGTAATAGCCGAGGGTGCGCGGCACCATCGGCACCACCGGCATGAGCCAGACATCGTAGGCCGCCATGCGCGTGACGATCTCGCGGGCCATGATGCGCAGCTCATCGACGTCGCGGGCATGCTCGATTCCGGAAATCGCCTGGCCCTTCTCCATGGCGGTCCAATAGAGCGGCGCGACCTCCTCCGGCGTCACCGCATGCCCAACCAGGTCAGCGGATTCAATGAGCCAACGTGCGGTTTGCACGGCGGTGATCCGCATGTAGGTGTTGTAGAGGCGCCAGAAATCGTAGGGCACCGCCTCGGGTGTGACGCGATGGCCGAGGCTCTCGAGCAGACGTGCCGTCGACTCGACCCCCGCCCGCACCTCAGCCTCGACCGCGGTGCAGCCCTCGGGCGCGGCTGTCACACAGGCGATGCTGAGCGCATCCGGCTCCTTGTCGACTTCCCCGAGATAAGGCTCGTCGGGCATCCGCGCGAAATAGGCATCGCCCGGAAGCGGACCACCGATCGCATCGAAATACGCCGCCGTGTCCCGAACGGTGCGCGACACGCAAAGGAAGGTGACGCAGCCGTACCAAAAGTCCGCGGCCGGCGCCATGGTGATGCGCCCACGCGCCGGCTTGAGGCCGACGAGCCCCGAATGCGCCGCCGGCACGCGGATCGACCCGCCTCCATCGCTCGCCTCCGCGAGCGGCACGACCCCAGCCGCCACCGCCGCGGACGATCCGCCCGAAGAGCCGCCCGGCGTGCGTGTCGTGTCCCACGGGTTGCGCGTCGGGCCATACAAAGCGGGCTCGGTCGACAACGCCCAACCGAGCTCGGGCGAGTTGCTCTTGCCCAACAGCACGAAGCCTGCGCGCTTTACGCGCTTGACTACCTCGCCGTCGTCGCTCGCGACAACGTCCTTGAAGTAAGGGCATGCGTTGGTCGTTTGCAGGCCCGTCCAATCTGTCGCGATCTCCTTGACGAGCCATGGGACGCCTTTGAACGGGCCGTCCGGAAGGTTGGGATCGGCCGCCATACGGCGCCCCTCATCGTAGGCGCGATAGGTCAGGAAATTGAGCGCGCCATTGACCGCTTCGGCGCGCCGAATGGCCTCTTCGAGCAGCTCGCTCGCGGAAACCTCGCCTTGCCGGACGAGAGCGCCGAGTCCCAAACCGTCATGCGAATCGTAGAGGGCGGAGATGTCACTCACCATGGCTCACACTCCCGTGATCAGACCTACTGGGCCGCGACGCCTTGTTGACGCCGCTCGAGGTTGGCACGCGCGGCCTCGGCCATCTCTTGCTCGGAGGCATTCGCCAGCAAGCACGCCGAACGTCCGCGCCCGTCGCGCCCCACGAGATCGGGCTCGCCCTGCCAGCACGGATCGTGGGCGAAGGGACAGCGCGGCTTGAAGCTGCAGCCAGGCGGAATGTCGATCGGGCTCGGCGGCTCGCCCTCGAGCAGGCATTCGTCGGCGTTGTAGCGCCGTTGCTCCAGCGTCGGCACGGCGCTCAGCAGCGCCTTCGTATAGGGGTGTCCGGGGTCGAAAAAGACGGTGTGGTTGTCGGCGATCTCGACGACCTTGCCGAGATACATGACGGCAATCCGGGTGCAAGCGCGGCGCACCATGGCGAGGTCGTGCGAGATGAAGATGTAGGTGAAGCCGTGCTCCGCCTGAAGTTTCTCGAAAATCTCGAGGAGCCGCGATTGCTCGACCTGATCGAGCGCCGAGAGCGTCTCGTCCAAAATGAGCAGCTCCGGCTCGAGCACCAATGCGCGCGCCAGGTTGATGCGTTGACGCTGGCCGGCGCTCAAGCCCACTTGCAGGTGATTGTAGAGCTCGTGCGCAAGCCCGACCTCGTTCATCACGTCGAGCACGCGCGTGCGCATCGCTTGACGCCCCATGCCGCCGTGAATGAGCAACGGCTCCATGATGGTGCGGCCGACGGGCTGATGCGGCGGCATGGCGTTGTAGGGGTCCTGCAGCAAGAGCTGGAACCGGCGGCGCAGATCCAAGATGCCGCGGCGGCCCATGCGCGCGATGTCGTCGTCCTTGAAGTAGATCGTGCCCTTGTCGGGCTTCTCGACCCAGCTCAGGAGCCTGGAGAGGGTCGACTTGCCGCAACCTGATTCGCCGACGATCCCGAGGTTCTCCCCCGCCATCACATCGAAGGTCACGCCGCGCACGGCCTCGACGTTGTTGTGGCCGAAGAATTTGTTCGGGTTGCGCACACGATAGGTTTTGTAGACGTCCTCGACGCGAAGGATGGTTGCGCCGGATTGATCGGGTGCTTCGGCGCGCTCCTCGACCGTCCAGATGCGCGGAATGCGCTGGATCAGGCGTTTCGAATAGTCATCCTCGGGCTGCTCCACGAGGCGTATCGGGGTCGAGCGCTCGACGATCGTGCCATCCTTGAGCACGATGATGTCGTCTGCGATCTCCCGCACCACCGCGAGCGACGACGAGATGAACACGATGGCCGTGTCCATTTGCTCGCGGAGATCGTGCATGAGGCGGATGATCTGCGCGGCGATGGTGACGTCGAGCTGTTGCGTGACGTTGTCGGCGATCAGGAAGGCGGGTCTCGTGACCAGCGCGTCGACGATCAACGCGCGTTGCATCATGCCGCCCGAATACTGGAACGGGAACTCGTGGAAGCGTTCCTCCGGGCGCGGCATGCGCACCGCGCGCAGGACTTCGAGTGAGCGCTCGCGCGCTTCCCTCTTGGGCGTCTTGGGATCGACCGCGAGCAGCTTCTCGACGATCTGGTTGCCGACCGGGATCGTTGGGTCGAGCGCGCTGCCGGGATCAGAGCCGATGTAGCCGATCTCGCGGCCGCGCAAACCCTGGATTTCCTTCTGCGGAATGGTCAACAGATCGCGGCCGCGATAGTTGACCGACCCGCCGACGATCTCGAGAGGCTCGTTCACCGCGTTCACGAGAACACGGCTCAGCACCGATTTGCCGGAGCCACTCTCGCCGATGATGCCGAGGACCTGACGCTCGCGGAGCTGGAAGCTCACGTCGCGCAGGATCGGCGTGCGCTCCTTGCGCCGCACTAGGTCGACCGACACGCCCTGAACGTCGAGAAGCGGCTGGTCCATCACACGATCCCCTGGAACAGCTTGTTGCGCGCGCGCTCTAGCGAGGCACCCATCAGGTTGATGCTGATCAGGATGATGATGAGGAAGACCCCGGGCATCGTCGGGATCCACCAGCTATTGACCAGATACTTGTAGCCGTCGGCGATGATGTTGCCGAAGGTCGGCGTCGGCGGCTGAATACCGATGCCGAGGAAGCCGAAGAGCGCTTCGAAGATCATCATGCGCGCCACGTCGAGAACGGCGACGAAGGCCATCGGCGGCAGGATGTTCGGCGCAACCATCAGCGCCATGATGCGCAGGTTGCTCGCACCCAATATCTTCGCCCCGCGGACATATTCGCGCTCGCGCTCGGCGAGCGCGATACTTCGGACCACGCGGGCGTAGACCGGCCACCCCGCGAGTATAAGGACCGCGATGACCGTGCCGGGATTGGGGCGGCTCACGCTCAGAATCGTGATGGCGAGCACGATCACCGGGATCGAAAGCTGCGCATCCGTGAGACGCATCAGCACGATGTCGACCCAGCGTCCGAGATAGCCCGAGATGACGCCCAGCGTGCAGCCGACGATAAACATCGCCGCGACGGCCGCGACCGCGATGCCGAGCCCGTTGCGCAATCCGATGAGCGAACGGATAAAAAGATCGCGGCCGAGCTGATCGGTCCCCGCCAGATGCGCCCAGGTGCCTCCCTCCAGGAACACGGGAGGCGCAAAACGCGCGCGCACATTGATCTTCGTCGGATCGAGCGAGGAAATCTCGGGCCAGATGATCGCCGCGCCGACCAGAATGACGAAGCCGGCGAGGCCGATCTTGAAGCTCGTCATCTCCCAGGCGAGGCGGAGCATCCGCCGGTTGACGGAAACGCCCCGCGGCGGCGTGCCGGTTTCGCTCGGCGCAGATGCCGTCTCGGTCGCCATCAGAACTTCAGCCTACGGTCGATGTAGGTCGACGCGAGATCGACCATGATGTTCGCCAACACGAGCACGCTCGCGGCGAGAATCGCGACGCCCTGGATGACCGGGAAATCGCGCTGCAGCACGGCCTGCACCGTCGTCCGCCCAAGGCCCGGAAAGTCGAACACGAACTCGGTCACGAAGACGCCGCCAAGCAGCAATCCGCCGATTTGCACGCCGAACAGGTTGAGCATGGGGATCGACGAGTTGCGCAGCACGTGCTTGACGATAATTTGGCCCCACGGCAGGCCCCGCACGACCCCACCCGCGACATAGCCCGCCTGCAGCGCCTGCGCGATGGACATCGAGAGGCCGCGGATGATGATCGGCGCCAGCTCCACCGCGAGCACGATGGCCGGCAGGATCACGTAGCCGAAGCCCTTGTAGCCGATCGACGGTAGCCAGCCCGCGCGCGCGGTGATCAACAAGATCAAGACGAGCGCGAGCCAAAAGTTGGGCAGGGATATGAAGAGCGAGCCCGTGAAGAAAGCAAGCCTGTCCTGCCATTTTTCTTGGTTGAGCCCGGCCGCAATTCCAAGCGGCACCGCGATGATCATCGTGAACAGGAGGCCCATCCCCGCCAACATCAGCGTGAACGGCAGGCCGTCGCCGATGACCTTGAGCACATTCGCGCGGGTCATCTTGACCTCGCGCTGGTCGGTCGTGTCGGCCTGGCCTTTGCCGCCCGCGACGTTTTGGACGGTCAGCGCAATCCCCGTCTCGCCGATGAAGTAGGAGTTGCCGAAATCGCCCTGAACGGCGTTGGCGATGTAGCGCCCGAACTGCACGGGGATCGAATCGCGCAAGCCGAGCTCCTGCGCGCGCGCCTCGACCACCGCTTCGGTCGTGCTCGGCCCCAGCATGATCCGCACCGGATCGCCCGGCACCACGCGGAGCAGCGTGAAGATCAGAAACGTCACCAGTAGAACGATGATCACGCCCTGCGCCAGCCGGCGGATCAGGAATGTGAGGACGAATGCCATACGAGGATCGCGAAAGCTCAGGCGCGAAACGGGGGCCCGTTTACGGGGCCCCCGTCATCGCATCCTACGACTTGATCGTCGCTTTGACCTTGTCCACCGGGCCGTTGGGATAGAAGTAGATCCCCTCGATGGCCGGGTTGTGGGCGTGGATCAGAACCGACGTGAAGAGACCGAAGCTCGGCAAATGCTCGGCGAGCGCCGGCATCACCTGCGTCTGAATCGCCTTCCGGCGCTCCTCGGTGTCGGTGATCAGCTGCTGTGCCTCGATCGCGGCGTCGACCTTGTCGCTTCCGCAATTGGTCAAGATCAGGCCGTCGGAATGCCACATCGGCCGCAGCACCAAGTTGGGCTCCGGTGAGCCCGTCATCCACCCCGTGTCGGCGAGCTGCGGCGCCGTGTCATCGCGCGTCAGCACGCGCTCGATCCAAGATGCCACCTCCATCACCGTGAACTCCACCGGGAAGCCCTGCTCTTGCAGCAACGCCGTGATCACCTCGCCATACTCCTTGGTCTTCGGATAGAAGCCCTGCGAGGTCAGGTACTCGATCGGCGGCAAGCCTTCGCCCCTCGGGAAGCCGGCTTCTGCCAAGAGCGCCTGGCACTTCTCGGGACTGTATTCCGGCGAGTTCGGGATGGTGTCGGTGTAGCCGAACTTCACCGACGAGATCTGACCGACCGTCGGGTGACCTGCCGGCCCCATCAGCTCGAGGATGAGGTCACGGTCGATCGCATGCGCGGCCGCGTGGCGCAAGCGCACATCGTCGAACGGCGGTTCGTAGCACCTGAAGTGGAGATATTTGTTCTCCGTCGACACGGTGCGCGAGGTCGTGACGTTCTCGTTGAGCAACGTCTCGTACTGCTCCGGCTCCACACGCTCGATGATGTCGAGCTCGCCGCTCAGCAAACTGACCAAGCGCGTGCTGGCGTCGGGCACGAACTGATAGACGACCTCCTCGATCTCGGGCTTGCCGAGCACGTAATCCGGATTGGCGTGAAGGATCGTCGTCGGCCCGTCGCGGCTGATGAACTTGTACGAGCCGCAGCCGTTCGGGAACTCGTCCATCGCCTTGGATTCGATATCGTCCGCCGACAGGATCGGCAGGAAGCCCGCGAGGAACCAGAACAGCGAGCCCGGATAGGAGCCACCGACACCGCGCACGCGGCAGGTGTAGTCGTCGACGATCTGGACCTCGGCCTGACCGGGATACCAGGTGCCCGACGGCCTCTCGGGATTGGACGCGTATTCGAAGGTCGCCTTCACGTCGCGCGCCGTGAAGGGCTGGCCGTTGTGGAACTTCACGTCACGCCGCAGCGTGTATTCGAGCCAGCCGTCCTCCACGACCTTCTGGCCGACCGCCAGCTCGTAGATGATCTCGTCGCGGCTCGCGGCGGACATCGGCGTGCGGATGAGTTGGCCGAACACGTCGAAATCGAAATAGATCTGCGCGAGGATCGTATGGCCGCTCGGGTCCCAGCTCGAGGTGAAGGGCTCGGTTTGGCCCCACGTCACGCTTTTCTTGCCTTGACCAAGGGCTTTCTTGAAGACCGGCGCTTTTCCGCTAAGCGCCGCGACCGTGCTCGCCGCCGCCGCGCCCTTGATAAAGCCGCGTCTCGTCGTTTTCACCATCGCTCGGACCTCCCGTGTCGCGCGGGCCGCTCGCGCAGCCGCGCCTTTGCTGGGGCCTCGCCCCCACCGTGCGCGGGGTTCGCGTCCCCGCGCAGTTAAATCGGTGGCGCCTCTTGTTGGTATCGCCACACGGCCCGTCCGAGTAAGCCGCGTCGCATCAGCGCCGTATCCCTGCTCACGATCATGCTAGTCGTGCTTCGGGCTCGGGCACAATCGAATTTTTCAAGGATCGGCGAGACCTGTCGCGCCGCCCGCCGGTCTCCCCGCCTCGATCGCCCGTCCAGCGGGGATCGCGGGGATCTGATTGGTCATGAACCGGCCCGCCCGGGCGCCGCGTTACGAGGTAAGATGGCGTGTGTCGTGCGGCGCAACACTGCAACGGGAGGGAGACATGGCTCGCAAGAAGGCGATCGACACGCTTCGCATCGGGATGATCGGCGCGGGATTCATCGCGCGGTTTCACCTCGAATCCTTCACCGGCGTGCGCAACTGCGCGATCACAGGGGTCTACAGCCCGACCAAAGAGAGCCGCGGAGCGCTCGCCAAGCGCGCCAACGTGCTCGGCCTCGGTCCGTGCCGAGCCCACGCATCGCTCAATTCGCTGATCAAGGCCAAGGACGTCGACGCGCTCTGGATCCTTTCGCCCAACTTCGTTCGCGTGGAAACCATGCGGGCAATCAACAAGGCCGCGAAAGCAGGCAAGACGCTCCGCGGCATTGCCTGCGAGAAGCCGCTCGCACGCAACCTGGCCGAGGCGAAAGAGGTCGTGCGGCTCGCGGCGGACGCCAAGATTCCGACCGGCTATCTGGAGAACCAGGTGTTCTCGACCGCCGTGGAGCGCGGCAAGGAGATCATCTGGCGCCGCGCGGTGCCGCTGACCGGCCGCCCCTATCTGGCGCGCGCCGCCGAGGAGCATTCCGGCCCGCACATGCCCTGGTTTTGGCAAGGCGAGAAGCAAGGCGGCGGCGTGCTGTCGGACATGATGTGCCACTCGGTGGAGGTCGCCCGCCATATGCTGACCGCGCCCGACGAACCGCGCGACGCGCTCAGGGTGAAAAGCGCGAACGCCACGATCGCCAACCTCAAATGGACCCGTCCCGACTATGTGAAGCGCCTCAAGCGCGAAATGGGACGTGGGGTCGACTATGGCCGCCGCCCGGCGGAGGACTTCGCGCGCGGCACGTTGGTGCTGGAGGACCCGGACGGCAATGAGGTGATGATCGAGACGACGACCTCGTGGGCCTATGTCGGCGCGGGCCTGCGGATCCAGCTTGAACTGCTCGGCCCGGAATATTCGATGGAGTTCTCCTCCCTCAACACCGGCCTCAAGGTGTTCATCTCACGCGCCGTGAAGGGCGAGGCGGGGGAGGATTTGGTCGAGAAGCAGAATGCCGAGCAGGGACTGATGCCGGCGCTCGAGGATGAGGCGGGGGTCTACGGCTACACCAACGAGAACCGCCACATGGTCGAGTGCTTCCGCACCGGCCGAACGCCGAGCGAGACCTTCCGTGACGGCTTGGCGGTCACCGAGATCCTCATGGCGCTCTACCGCTCCGCCGAGCTCGGCCGCACGGTTCACCTCGACGAGGAGGATCTGGAGGCCTACATCCCACCCGTCGCCCGCGGCTGACCAGCGCCGAGTTCTTGGCCGGCGCCCGCGCGCAAATCGTCGACCCTATCGGCAGCGAGGATCGCGTCCGTAGACTTACACGTGACGGTGCCGAATAACCGGTTCGATGTGACACCGGTTCGCCAGTCGCTCGCGAATCTCCGACAGGGCCTCGGGCGTGGCCTCGACCCGGACGCGGCGTCGCGCGCCCGGGTTCTTGACCTCGAGGCCCGTGATTCCGGCCAGGAGCTTCTCCCACTCAGGCTCGGTCTGTTCTCGAAACTCGCGTCTGAACGCGATCAGATACTCAGCCATGGCCTCGTTACGGAAATTCGCGGGACCCTGATGCTACCGGACAGCCGGGACGCCTCGACCCTGGTAGTCGCCGGGAAGTCCGATATCGCGACAGTGGGCGATCAGGACCGATCGCGCGTAGTTGGTCCTCGCCTCGTTTCGCTCCATCAGTTTGTAATCTCGGTCGCGGGAAAGCAAGCCGGCCAACGCGCCACATGCCGCCGGACTCGCCATCGAGGTTCCGTTCATCGCGGCATAGGGCGCGGCGTGGCCGAAGCGTTCCGGCACGGTCGAGATGATGCCGACACCACCAGCGGCGCAGGTCACCTCCGGTCCGAAGCAGGTGAAATCGGACGCGTGAAGCTGTTGGGAACCGAAAAGAGCCGGATCGGAGGGAAGTGCCGGGAAAGACTCCGCCGGAACCCAGCCGAGGCGTCCGATCGCAGCGACCGCGACTGTCTCCGGGAAAGCAGCGGGATACCCCACATCGCCGGCACTGTTGCCCGCGGCGCAGACGCAGAGTGTGCCTCGTTCCTGGGCGTCGATGATCGCGTCCTGTTCGATTTGTGAGCCGAAGGGTGCGCCGAGGCTCATGTTGATCAGGTCGACCCGCTTCTCGCGCGACAGTAGGTCGATCGCGTCCGCGATATCGCCTTGGTTCGCGCCTCTTCCGGGCGGAAACACCCTGACGGAAAAGAGGTCTGCGCCCGTCGCGACGCCTGCATAGGCGTTTCGATCGCCCGGGCGAGCGCCGATCGTGCCGCAGACGTGCGTGCCGTGGCTTCCACTGTCCAGCCCGGCGGCGGGATCTGTCGATTCGAGACCGTCGATAATCGCCCCGCAGTTCTCCACATGACCCAAGTCGGGATGCGGCCCGCAGCCGGAGTCGATAACGCCCACCCGAATGTTTGAGCCGTCCCGGACCCCGCCTTTGGGGGCGTTGGTTCGCGCGTTCATGATGTTGTGCCACCACCCACGCGGGCCACGCCGAGGCAAACGGCGGCAACTCACGCTGATATTCGCGCCGCCGCCACGGACAATCGTTGGCCAGAACCCACCGTATGGCGAGACGATCACACCGAGCACAGAAAAGAACCCGGCATACTGGAAGGTCACCACACCCGACGCATCTGTCCGTGCCTCAAGACGCTCGCGGAGGTCTCCCGGTCCCGCGAGAAATAGATCGACCTCCGCACCGACAAGAGGACCGCTGCCGGCACCACGCACGGTGACAGTCGTCTGGCCCCCGGAGCCCAAGAACGCCGCGAGCGCGGGTGCGCGCTCAAAAGCAGGTGCGACATCGAGTGGTACCGCTCTCAACAAGTCGAACGGTACCGAATCATCGAGCTTGTGATGGATGATCTCCGGTTCGATCATCACATCCGGGCCGAACGCACCGCGTTTGGCCTCGATTTCAGACGGTTCGGCCTCAAGAACGATCGTCCGCCGGGTCGTTTCGCCGACCGACCGGTCGGCGACGGTCGTGATAGAGGGCCTAATAAGGTCGAGCGATACCTCGAGGCTGTGCCGCGAGGCCAGTTTCTGATCGTCCGTAAACTTTCCGGCACGCCTGTTTGACATAATGAACCGCGCCATTTTTCATCCCCCCTTGTTTTGACTAGATGGCACTGCGTCACACACATGAAGGACGTAGTACGACATACCGGCAATGCAACCGTGGGCCGGCGACGTCGGTTCATAGCCGGCGACGTCGGTTCATAAAGCGTGTGGCCATACACGTCCGCTGGCGAACCGCGCGAGCTCGTGCCCCTTGGCGCTGCACCACGGTGCGAAAAGGCTTTCGATGTCGGCGCCGCCAGGCGCGTTGCACCGCCGACTGCCGTTATGCTCGTTGCGGATCACCGCGATGAAGGCGTTCGTGCCGGGCGGCGATCCGCTTGGACTCGCAGTTCGCGCGTGCGTACAGTCCGGCGTTCGAGTGGCCGGCGGAAACAGGGAGGACTTGCCATGGCGGAGATCGGATTTGTCGGCGTGGGCAACATGGGCGGGCCGATGGCCAAGAACCTCGTCGCGGCCGGCCATGCCGTCACCGCCTACGACATCATGCCGGCGGCGTGCGAGGCGGCGCGCGAGACCGGCGCCGCGATCGCGGCGCGTATCGAGGACGCGGCGCGCGGGCGCGAGGTCGTGATCACCATGCTCCCCGCCGGACCCGAGGTCGATGCGAGCTACCTCGGAGAGGGCGGCATTCTCTCGATCGCGGACGAGGGCGCGTTGTTGATCGACTGCTCGACGATCGATGTCGCAACCGCCCGGCGGGTCGCCGCTGCGGCGGGTGAGCGCGGCCTCGACCTGTTGGACGCGCCGGTCTCCGGCGGCGTCGCGGGGGCGGCCGGCGGCACACTCACGTTCATGGTGGGCGGCGAGGCCGCGGCGTTCGAACGCGCGCGCGCCATTCTGGAGGCGATGGGCAAGACCGTGGTGCATGCCGGGCCCGCCGGCAATGGCCAGGCGGCCAAGGTCTGCAACAACATGATGCTCGCGATCGCGATGATCGGCACCTGCGAGGCTTTTGCCCTCGCCGATCGTCTCGGCCTCGACCGCCAGGTGCTGTTCGACATCACGTCGAAATCGTCGGGCCAATCCTGGGCGCTCACCTCCTATTGCCCGGTGCCGGGGCCCGTGCCGAACGCCCCCTCCAACCGGGACTACGCAGCCGGCTTCACCGCCGCGATGATGCTGAAGGACCTGCGCCTCGCCCAGGCGGCCGCAGCAGGCGCGGGCGCTGCGACACCACTCGGCGCGGAGGCGGCCGCGCTCTACGCGCTTTTCTGCAATGCCGGCAACGGTCCATCGGATTTCTCCGGCATCATGCGCATGATCGGGGAAGGCGCATGAGCCACGAAGACCACATGCGGCGTGCCATCGCGCTCGCCCGCGACAAGACGCGCGCCGGCCTCGGGCGCCCGTTCGGCTGCGTCATCGTGAAGGACGGGACGGTCGTCGGCGAGGGCTACAACAACATGGATCAAGCGCACGATCCGACCGCGCATGGCGAGATCGTGGCGATTCGTGCTGCCTGCAAGCACCTCGCGACGATCGACCTCTCCAGCTGCGTGCTCTACACGAGCTGCGAGCCCTGCCCGATGTGCACCAGCGCGATCTTCTACGCGCGGATCGCCAAGGTTTATTACGCGGCGGCGGCCGAGGACACCACCATCATCGGCAACCGGCCCGGTGCGCTCCGCGCGGAAATCGCCAAACCGATCGCAGAGCGCGCCCTGCCCAGCGCGCAGCTGCTCGCGGAGGAAGGCCGCGCGCTCCTCGCGGAGTGGGCGGTCTCGCGCTGAGCAAAATCCCGCGCAGATGGGAACACCTGCGACGACGCATTTGCGTCAATGAAAGAGCATGTCGCGTGAGCATGGGTGAACGTGACATGCGCTAGTTGCCGAGGCCCATGCGGCCTGTCATCCTTGTGCGGAACGAGGCAAGACTGGAAGCGAACCCGCACGGCGCCCCCAGTGCGCAAAGCGGTTCACCCAGCGAGGGGAGCGGGCCATGGACATCATCCTGAAGAACGCGCGCGTCGCGCATGAGGATCAGCCGGTGCGCGACGCCGATGTCGCCATCGAAGGCGGCAAGATCGTCGCGGTCGAGCAGGGGATCACGGCCGAGGCGGGCGAGGTGATCGATTGCGAGGGTCGTCTGGTCTCCGCACCGTTGATCGACCCGCATGTCCATCTCGACGCGACGCTCACGGCCGGCCTCGAGGGCCCGAACGTCTCGGGCACGCTGCTCGAGGGGATCGAGCTCTGGGGCAAGCAAAAGCCGAAGCGCACCGTCGAGGCGGTGAAGCATCGCGCGAAGCAGGCGATCGACTGGGAAATCGCGCAAGGCGTCGGCTTCATCCGGAGCCATGCGGACACCTGCGACGACAAGCAGATCTCGATGCAGGCGCTGCTCGAGGTCAAGGAGGAGGTGAAGGACAAGGTCGATCTTCAAATTGTCGGCTTTCCTCAGGACGGTATCTGCTCGCATCCGGGCGGCGAGGCGCAGTTCCGCCGCGCCCTCGACATGGGCCCCGATGTGGTGGGCGGCATCCCACACAATGAGGCGACGCGCGAGGCCGGCGTCGAAAGCATCAAGATCGTCTTCGACGAGGCG
Organism: Alphaproteobacteria bacterium; assembly: GCA_965216915.1. Taxonomy (GTDB): domain Bacteria; phylum Pseudomonadota; class Alphaproteobacteria; order UBA828; family UBA828; genus CBDCGS01. The sequence goes on along the minus strand of CBDCGS010000011.1, from coordinate 1,654,419 downwards.
GAGAAGCGCGGCCTCCTGATCGATTGCCATTGCGACGAGATCGACGACCCCAACTCGCGCTTCACCGAGGTGATGGCGCACGAGACCTACATCCGCGGCATGCAGGGCCGCGTGACAGCGAGCCATTGCGTCGCCATGCATTCCTATGACAATCACTATGCGTTCCGGCTCATGGGCTGGCTGCAGCGCGCCGAGCTCAACGTCATCTGCAACCCCTACGACAATCTGATCCTGATGGCGCGCGAGGACACCTATCCCAAGCGCCGCTCGATCACGCGCGTGAAGGAGCTGCTGGAGGCGGGCATCAATGTCGGCGTCGGCCACGACTCGATCATGGACCCGTGGTTCCCGCTCGGTCGCGGCGACATGGCGGAGGCCGCCTCGCTGGTGCTGCTCGTCGGGCAGATGTCGGGCACCGAGCAGATCGACGCCTGCTTCGACATGGTGACCTGGCGCAACGCGCGCAACCTCGCGCTCGAGGGGTATGGCGTCGCCCCGGGCTGTAACGCCGACCTCGCGGTGTTCGATGCGGTGAGCAAGGCGGACGTGCTGCGCATCCATCCGGCCTGCACGCACGTTTTCAAGCGCGGCAAGCTGGTGGCCGAGACCGCGCCCGCCCGGAGCGCGGTGATGGGCGAGCCCGTCGATTTTCGATTGCGCAACTAGCACACGCCTAGGTTCGCGCGCGAGCAACGGGAGCAGAACCCTCGTCGCCGACGCGCGCGGCGAGTCTTTTCGGGTTCGGCCGGAACGCGTATAAGGCGGGAGAATCTGATCGCCTCGATCCGCCGCTGACGTGACCGACCGCGCCAACCCAAAGCTCGACCCCGGTCCGGCACGCATTCCGACCATCTCAGCCTTTTTCCGATCTCAACTTGGTGCGCATGCGCTACCGCTCGCCAAGTTGATTTTCGGCACCCTGCGCGATCTCGCGCCGATCATCGTCGTGATCGCGGTGTTTCAGCTCGCGGTGCTTCGCCAGCCCTTCCCCGATCTTGGCGCGATCCTCGGCGGCCTCGTGTTCGTCATGCTCGGCCTTGCTCTCTTCGTCAAAGGGCTCGAGATGGGGCTTTTTCCGCTCGGCGAAGGCCTGGCCCAAGATTTTGCGCGCAAGGGCAGCCTGATCTGGCTGTGCGCATTCGCGTTTGCCCTCGGGTTCGGCACCACGGTCGCGGAGCCGGCGCTCATCGCCGTGTCGGCCGAGGCCGCGCGGGTTGCGGCCGACGCCGGGGTGATTGCGTCCGATGCGGACGCGCAGGAGGGCTACGCCCTCGGCTTGCGCTACACCGTCGCCGTCTCGGTCGGCGTCGGGATCACGCTCGGCGTGTTTCGCATCCTGAAGGGTTGGCCATTGCACCTTTGGATCATCGGCGGCTACGTGATCGCGGTCGCGCTGACCTTCGCCGCGCCGGAGGAGATCATCGGGATCGCCTACGATTCCGGCGGAGTCACCACCTCGACCATCACGGTGCCGATGGTGACCGCGCTCGGCGTCGGCCTCGCGACAGTGATCCGCGGGCGCAATCCCCTGATCGATGGGTTCGGCCTCATCGCGTTCGCGAGCCTGACCCCCATCATCTTCGTGCTCGTCTATGGCATGGTGACCTGAGGCAAGCCCGATGGATCTCCTCGCACTCCTTCAATCGGTCGGCAGCAGCACGGTTCTCGACGTCTTGCCGCTGATCGGCCTGATCCTCTTCTTCCAGGTCATCGTTCTCCGCAAGCGGCCGGCCAACATCAAACGATTGGTCGTCGGCTTCATCTATGTCGTCATCGGATTGGTGTTTTTCCTGATCGGATTGGAGAAGGCGCTCTTCCCGCTCGGCAAGACCATGGCCGAACAGCTGACGGACCCGGCATTCCTCGGCATCGTGGAAGGTGCGGCCGCTCACTGGCTCGATTATGGCTGGGTGTACGTCTTCGCAGCCGCCATCGGCTTCGGCACGACGATCGCCGAGCCCTCCCTGATGGCGGTCGCGGAGAAGGCGGGCACGGTCTCCGGCGGCACCATCAACCCGTGGGGGTTGCGCATCGCGGTCGCGGTCGGCGTGTCGGTCGGCGTGGGGCTCGGCACCGTCCGCATCGTGACCGGCTTGCCGCTCCATTACTTGATCATGGTCGGCTACGCCGTCGTGATCGTTCAGACGGTTTTCGCCACCCGCTCGATCATTCCCTTGGCCTACGATTCGGGCGGTGTCACGACCTCGACGGTCACGGTGCCGCTCGTCGCCGCGCTCGGCCTCGGCCTTGCCGCGAACGTGCCGGGGCGTAGCCCCTTGATCGACGGTTTTGGCTTGATCGCGCTCGCGAGCGTGTTCCCAATCATTTCCGTACTCGGCTACGCGCAATTGTCCGCCGTGATCGACCGGATGCGCCGACGCCGCCGACCCAAAGAAGGAGCCTGACATGCGCTTCAAGTTGATCATGGCGCTGGTCGATGACAGCGAAACCGACACGGTGCTGGAGGCCGGCCGGCGTGCCGGCGCCACCGGTGCCACCATCATCACGAGCTGCCGCGGTGAGGGATTGCAGCCCGAGAAGACGTTTCTGGGCTTGAGACTCACCGGCCAGCGCGACATCCTCCTGTTCCTCGTGGAGGAGCATGTCAGCCGGACGGTCCTCGAGGAGATCGCGACGGTCGGCGCCTTCGAGGAGAGATCCGGCACCGGAATTGCGTTTCAGGTCGCCATCGAGGATGCGGTTGGATTGTCGCACCAGATCGATGAGATCAAGCACGAGATCGAGGATCAGATATGAGCGATGGGCAAAGCGGCCAAGCCGATCACGAAAGCAAATGGCGTTACAACACCGTCCGCGATGTGATGACGCCCATGCCGCTGCCGATCGATGGCATGGCGACCGTGCGCGACGCGCTCAACCGCATGCGCGAGAACCAGGTGCGCTCGCTGGTGGTCGAGCGACGGCGCGCCGGCGATGAATACGGTATCGTCGTGGTCTCCGACATCGCGAACAAGATCATCGCCCGCAATCGTTCGCCGGATCGTGTGAACGTCTACGAGGTCATGTCGAAGCCGGTTCTCACCGTGAATGCGGACATGGAGATCAAATATGCGATTCGGCTCCTCACGCGCTTCAGTCTCTCGCGTGGCGTGGTGATCGATCAGAATGAAGCGGTGGGCTTCGTGACGCTGATGGACATGGTGTTTCGCTTTTACGACCTGGACGAAGAGCGTCATCGGGCCGAAGAGGCGGCGCGCCGATGAACGAGCCCGACGCACCGCCGCGGGCAGCGCTCGTCACGGGTGCTGCACGGCGCATCGGCCGCGCGTTGGCGGAGGCGCTGGCGGCGGATGGCTGGGCTGTTGGCATCCACCATCGGGCTTCGGTCGATGAGGCCACCGCCGTCGTGGACGCGATCACCGCGGCGGGTGGGCGCGCGGTCGCGCTCCGCGCCGATCTCGCCGACGAGGACGCGGTGCAACGCCTCGTCGCCCAGGCCGCCGAAGCGCTGGGGCCGATTGGGTGCCTGGTGAACAACGCCGCGATTTTCGAGCGCGATGCGATCGGCGATGCCACGCGTGAGAGCTGGGATCGGCACATGGAGGTGAATTTCCGCGCGCCGTTCGTCCTCACCCAGGCCTTCGCCGCGTCGTTGCCGCCGACCGCGCGCGGCGTGGTGGTCAACGTGATCGATCAACGCGTCTGGAACCTGACGCCCCATTTCACGTCGTACACGCTGAGCAAATCAGGGCTGTGGGCCTTGACGCGGATCGCCGCGCTGGCGCTCGGCCCGCGCATACGGGTCAACGCGATTGGCCCCGGCCCGGTCTTGCCGAGCGCACGCCAAACCGATGCGCAGTTTGCCGCGCAGTGCGCGCGCACGCCGCTTCAGCGCCCGGCATCGCCGGAGGAGATTTGCGCCGCACTCCGCTTTATCCTGGCGGCGCCGGCGCTGACCGGCCAGATGATCGCGCTGGACAGCGGGCAGCACCTCGGATGGACGATGCCGGTGGACACCGAACCGGGGGAGTAGCGGAACCGTGACGGAACCTTCATTCGTGCCGCGTGGCGCCCGCGCGCAGACCACCCCCGACCGGCGTGTGTTCATCCGCGACCTGGTCTTGCCCTGCGCGATTGGCGTCCATGCCCACGAGAAAAACGGGCCTCAGCGCGTGCGGATCAACGTCGAGCTCTTGGTCGCCGACGATCGGCGCCCGCTCGACGATAGCATCGAGAATGTCGTCTCCTATGAAACGGTCGTAGACGGCATTCGCGCCATCGCAACTGCGGGTCATATCAACCTCGTCGAGACGCTCGCCGAGCGGATCGCCGGTGTGTGCCTCGCCGACGGACGCGTGCGGGCGGCACGCGTGCGGGTCGAAAAGCTCGATGTATACGAGGACGCAGGGTCCGTCGGCGTGGAAATCGAGCGCGAGCAGTCGGCACAATGATCCCGCCAAAGTTGACAGCATTAACTGGTCAGGACTTTGCGGCTTTGTCCACAAATTGACGAGAAATGTGCGGACGACCATGCCTCGGGCCGGTTCGACCCGTTGTATCAACATCACAGTATTGTTAACGGAATTCAATAATTACCACAGCGGGTTACGCGAAAAATAGCGGCGCGCAACCGCGCTCTGACCGATACGGTCTCAGGGCCTGCAAGGTCGCAACATCGATGAACCGACGATCGCCCACAGAGTTATCCACAACGCTGTCCCAACGACGGCACACAGCCTCTGCGCCTGCCAAGGCCCCCTATTCTCTGAGGCTGCACACCCGTGAAGTTGACGGCGGTCAAGCATTCCCAACACGCGCCCATGCTCAAGAACCAAAGGCAGACTTGCCGGCGCAACTCGACGCCGTTGCGACCTCGATCGGCGCTGCCGGGCGAACTGTCAGCGCCCGGCCAATGTCTCGGTGAGCAAGGGATCGATGACACGGCGAATCTCGGTGATCGAGGTGACCGGTGAACCGCAGCGCCGCGAGTGCTCGCGCACGGTTTCTTCGTCCTTCGCGTAATAGACGCAAAAGGTCTTGTCGTCGGCAATGTGCGATTCGACCCATTGGATATCCGGCGCCATGTCCTTGAGGATCGCGTCCGAGTTGCGCATCGCGGCGCGTGAGACCTGACCGACCTCCGGAATATCGCGTTCGACGAGGAACTTTCTCATGCTTTGCTCCTAGGCTGAGGCGGCGTGCATCCGTATTTCACGCGACCGCTGGCTCAATCCGGATCCATGTTCCAGATGTCGACAACGGTCTTCCACGACCCGTCGACTTGGCGTTTCCAGACCTCGACGAACTTGCCCGCCTCCCGCACCCGCGCGCCGTCGCGCTCGAGATCGTGCGAGAAGCGCGCGACGTGGATGGCGAAGTCACCGCCGTCGATCACCCGCAACGTCTCGAAGGCGGCGTTGTTCAGGCGAGCCGCGACGAGACCATCCATCACCCGACGCGCGCCCGCCTTTCCACGCGCAACATCGTCGTTGGGCGGAAGCAGAATCGCGTCCTCATCGAAGAGCTCTGCAAGCGCGGCCGCATCGCCGCGATTGATGGTGGTCGTGAAGAGCTCGTTGTGCTCCTCGGCAGTTTTCTCAAGATCAGCTGTGGACATGGTCTCTCTCCCTCCTTGTTGGTGCTTAGCCGCATCGGACGGATTGAACCGCCACGGCGATTCCGCGCGCTCCGAGCGCGCACGGTCGGCTCAGTCCCCGTCGTTCGTAAGAACAGCTGTAATAGCCGGGTCAACGACCCGGCGGATCTCGGTGATCTTCGTCGCCGGAGCGCCGGTCAGCCGCGCATGTTCTTCGATGAGCGACTTGTCCTTCGCGAGATACACGCAAAAGGTCTTGTTTTCGGCGACGTACGACTCCAACCATTGAATGTCCGGCGCCAGTTGGTTGAGGGCTTCAAGGGATTTCTGTGCACCCTCGCGCAGCTCCGCGCGGGTTCGGCTGCCGATCTCCGGCAGATCACGCTCGATCACAAATTTCTTCAACGACACCTCCCATCGCTCGATGGCTACCAGATGGCGCGCAGATTCAATGCCGCCTCCTTGCCGATGAGGCCTGCGGCTTCGCGCATCGTGAGCGCCGGCCGCAGCCGCCGCGCGTCGCTGAGTGCGGCGCGCGCCTCACCCACCCTGCCCGCGCGCAGCATGAGCAGCGCCAAGACGACGCGTGGACCGTGATGGCGACCATCAAGCTTGCAGGCCTCGCGCGCCTGGGCGAGTGCATCTTCCAGCCGGCCGGCGCGTTCCAAGGCGCGCGCATAGACCCCCGTCCACACGGCGAAGCGCGGATCACGCGGGCTGATCCGCAGTCCGTAGGAGAGGCTCTCGATCGCCTCGTCATAGCGCCCCTCGGCGTTGCGGCAGCACCCGAGCAGCACCCACGCCTGGCCGTTGCTCGGGTTGAGCTCGACCGCGCGCTGGAGGAGATCGGCAGCCCGCTCCCGTTGACCGATGTCGAGCAGCGCGCATCCGGCATTGCTGAGCGCTTCTGAGCTGTTCGAGCCAAGCTCGATCGCCCGTTCCGCTGCCGCGAGGGCATCATCGGCGGCATCGACGATGCCGAGCAGGTGACCGACCGCCAGAACGAGGGAGAGGCGCCCGTAGCCGAGGGCGAACTCAGGGTCGCGCGCGACCGCCTCGCGCAACGCGTCGATGGTTTCGAGCACGACGTCATCGCGCCACCCGTGCTGCGCGAGATCAAGGCTCTTGTGGTAGAGCGCCCAGGCATCGAGATCCTTGGTGCGCCGCGCCGACATGCGGCTCACCTCCGCGCCGGCCAGTGCCGGTTCGATCCGCGACACGATGGAGGTCACCAATTCATCCTGGAGCGATGCGAGCCAATCCGGCGAGCGGTCGAACCGTTCGGCCCAGATCTGTTGGGCGGACGCGGTGTCCACAAGCTCCACCGTGAGGCGCAGGCCTTCACGCACCGGGCGCAGGCTGCCGCGGACGAGATAGCGCACTTTGAGATCATGGCCGATCTGGCGCGCTCCGGCCGACTGATCCTGGTAGGACGCCGAGGAGATACCCGAGATCACGCAAAAGCCCGGCACGCGCGCCAGCATCGTCGTCAGGTCCTCCACGAGCCCCTCGGCGATGAACGCGTTTTCCGCGGAGGCTGACATGTTTCGGAAAGGCAGCACGGCGATCGATGGCCTGACGGCCTCACCATTGCCGGTGTTCGCTCTCTGCTGAGCGGCCGCGGGCGCGAGCACCATGCGATACACCCGCACCGGCTCAGCGATGTTCTTGAGCGCTTGCTCGCCAAGATCGCTGAACACGAACGGCACTTTGTTACGCGCCTGCTCGAACACCACGCCGGAAATGCAGATCCCACCGGCATCCGCAATTGCCTGAAGGCGCGCGGCGACGTTGACGCCGTCGCCGTGAAGATCGCCTCCCTCGACGATCACGTCGCCGAGATTGATGCCCATGCGGAACGTGATGCGCTCTTGCTCCGGGATGGTGGCATTGCGCTCCGCCATGCGGCGCTGAACATCGAACGCGCCGTGCAGCGCATCGACCACGCTTTCGAACTCGACGAGCAGGCCGTCACCCGCCGTGTTGACGATCCGGCCGCTGTGGCGCTCGATCGACGGGTCGATCACGGTCTTCCGATGATCGTTGAGGTTGGCCCGCGTGCCCGCTTCGTCGACACCCATCAGCCGGCTGTAGCCGGCCACATCCATCGACGCGATCACGGTCAGGCGCCGCTCCGGACGCTCGGCCGAAGCCGTAGCTGCGCCCGGAGGAACCGCGATATCGCCCGATTGCGGCACGCCAATGAGCCGGTCGTGGATGGCGCGCGTCTTGGCATCGGGCTCGATGCCAAGCTCGTCCCACAGCACCTCGGCGCATTTCTTGTACTGGCGAAGTGCGAGGTCGCGCCGGCCCGCGTCGGCATGGAGGAGCATCAGCGCGCGATGGGCTTCCTCGTCGGTGGGCTCGATCGAGAGCAAGCGCTGTGCGCTCTCGACGGCATCGGCGGGTGCCCCTACCGTCTGCGCGCTGATCGTGTCCCGCAAGGCAACGATGGCGCGGTTGCGCAAACGCTCTCGCTCGCCCGCGAGCCACCCGTCGAAGCCTTCCTGGTCGATCTCAAATCCCGGCAGCAACTCCCCGGTGTAGAGAGCAGTGCCGGCAGCGATTTCCGTGTGCCCCTGCGCGGCAACCGCGCGTTCGAAGCGGATGACGTCGACGTCGAAAACGCTCGGAGAGACCGCGATGCTTTCGTTCGATAGCGTGAAGCCCGCGCTGATCTCTTTCGAGAAACATCGTCGGAGCCTGTAGAGCTCGTCGCTCAAGCTATGGCGCGCGCGCGTGTCGGACCGATCGCCCCAAAAGAGACCAGCCAGAAGGTCGCGCCGGACCGGTTGGCCTTGGGCGAGCACGAGGTAAGCGAGCAGGCACCGGCTCTTCTTCGACGGCACTGGGATCGGTGCGCCGCCGCCGTCCCGCAAATCGAATCCGCCAAACAGGCGCAGGCTAAGTGTCTGCATCTCAGCGCGCCTTGCTCCACTTTTGTCGAGCCTAGCGCAGAATCACTAGATTTTGATAGCCGATTGACGCGCGATCGATGGCGCATCGACGGGCGACCGATATCAGACGTCTAGGGTCAATCCCGCTCGGGCGACAAGACGCAACCCGGCGAACCTCGAGGAGGCAGACGATGACCTACGACGAGATCATGGCCAAGGTGAGAGAGATCGAACCAATCCTGCGCGAGCATGCACCACGCGCAGAGGCCGAAGCCCGGCTCCCGAAGGAAGCCTTCAAAGCGTTGAAGGATCAAGGGTTGTTCGCGATCTGGGTGCCCAAAGCGCTCGGCGGCTGGGAAGTCGATCCCGTGACCGCGGCGCGCGTGTTCGAGGAATTGACCACCATCGACAGCGCCGCCGCATGGCACGTGCAGATGTGCAACACGATCGCCGGCTTCGGACGCTGGTTCAACGACGAAGCCGTCGCCGAGATGTACGACGGTGGCAACATGGTTTTCGGGGACTCGTTTCATCCGCCCATGGCGGCAAGGCCCGTTGACGGCGGCTTTCGCGTCACGGGGCAGTGCCCCTTCTCCAGCGCATGCCATCACCACGACTGGTACTTTTTTCTCGCCAACGAGGTCGAAGGCGATCAGCCGCGCCTCGTCGATGGGCACCCCGTCACCCACCTCATGGCGATCCCTACCAAAGAAACGACGATCGTCGAGAACTGGGACACGCTCGGCATGCGCGGCAGCGGGAGTGACGATGTGCGCATCGACGACGGCTTCGTGCCAACCCGCCGCGCGCCGCTGCTCGAACCGATCGACCAAGCGAACAACCAAGCGTTCCGCAACACCTTCGACAAGATGAGCTTCTGGTACTTGCTCGGCCCCTTCGCTGCGATCTCGCTCGGCGTCGGGCGCGCCGCGCTCGATCATTTCATCGGCCTGACCAAGGCGAAGATCCCGAGCTACACCGAGACCATGCTCAACGCGATGCCGCTCACCCACTACCGTCTGGGCGAAGCGAAGGCGCGCTTGGAGGCGGCCCGCTCTCACCTTTACGGCACGCTGCAGACTCAGTGGGAACGCGCCCAACGGGGCGAGCAGATCACGCCGGAGCAGAAATGCGACATGGAGCTTGCGGCGATTTTCGCGCAGCAGTCCGCAGCTGCTGCGATCGACTTGATCGCGGCCAGCGCCGGAACATCGGTCGTTCGCAACGCCTCAGAGCTGTGCCGGCATTTCCGCGATGCGCACACGATCACCCAGCATGCCTACATCTCGACCAACCGCTACGAGGACTGTGGCGCGATGCTACTGGGCCAAGAGCCGAAATGGCCCTTCATGGCGTTTTGACCACGCTTGGACATCGATCCGGCAACGCGGAGAAATCGTACTCGATCAACAAGAAAGATTGGTGCCCAGGCGCGGAATCGAACCACCGACGCGCGGATTTCGGTTCTCAACAGCCCCATCCTGATTTGTCCTTCATGATCCCGTCAGGCAGCGTCGAGCGCGGCAGGCAGAACTTATCCGGCGATGGCGCCCAGGGGCGCGGTCCACCGGGCCGAAGACGGCTAGGCAAATCCCGAGCAGGTGGAATCACTTGTGACGACGCATTTGGCTCAATTTCAACCAGATAGAGCATTCGCGTGAGCGCGCGTGAGCATAGGCGAGCGTGAATTGCTCTAGCGGCAAGACCACGAGTTCGCGGAACGCCTACATGGGTGGGGAGTGGCGGCGGCCGCGTGAGCTGGCCCGCGCATTGAGGAAGCAGCGGGCGCTTATCGCCTCAACGTGGTGAGAGCGTCAGCCTCGCTCGTGCCCCGTGCGGGCGAGAGCCTCACCGAACAGAAGCGTGGCCGAAAGCGGATCGATCCGCCCACTAAACGATCGGGGGTTCGCTGGCGAGCTCAGACGTCAGCCCGTGCTCGTAGTCGCGCTCCGGCTCGAACGCATCAAGCGAGCGTGCGACGACCTGCGTCCCCGAATGGTGAGCGACGTGGAACATGGCGTCGCCCTCATGAACCATCGGCAGGTTGCTGCGCCCGATCACGATCCCTTCGATCGGGCTCTTCAGAACCACCTCACTCTCGCCATAAGGATCCGAAATGATGCCGAGGTCCTGACCGTCCTTCACCTGGCTGCCGAGCGCGATCGTCGTTCGCAAGAGACCGCTCTGGGGTGCCCGCACCCAGCGCGTGGACCCGATCGTTAAGGCGTTGCGCACGCGGCGCACGGGCTTTTTGCTCGCTGGCAACATTTCAAGTGCCCGCATGACGCGCACCACGCCTTGAACGCCGGCACGGATGCAGGCTTCGCTATATCGCAACGCCTCTCCTGCTTCATAGACGAGGACCGGCACGCCGTGTTGCGATGCCGCCTCGCGCAGGCTTCCTTCGCGAAAGCTTGCGTTGATGACCACCGGCACGCCAAACGCATTCGCGAGTGTGTCGACCATGTCACCGTCGAGGTTCGCGCGGATCTGCGGAAAGTTGTCACGGTGGATCGCGCCGGTGTGGAGGTCGATCCCATAGTCGCTTTGCGCCACGATCTCGCGAAGAAACGTGTCGGCCAGACGACCTGCAAGCGAACCGCTGCCCGAGCCCGGAAAACATCGGTTGAGATCGCGCCGATCCGGCAGGTACCGAGAGTTCGTCACGAACCCAAACACGTTGACCACGGGCACCGCGACGAGCGTCCCGCGGATGCGGTTGAGGGCGGAAAGCCGGAGTAGCCGGCGGATAATCTCGACCCCGTTGATCTCGTCGCCGTGAATGGCCGCACACACGAACAGGCGCGGCCCCTCTCGTTTGCCATAGACGACGTGCACCGGCAGTGCCATCGGCGTGTGCGTGGAAAGATCGGGCAGCGGGAGATTGATGCTGGCGCGTTCGCCGGCGCGGAGCTCGGTCCCGCCAAACGACAGCGCAGGGCGCACTAGCCGCGACCCCGTGTCTTGGTCCGGTTGGGACGCGCATTCTTCTCGATGAACTCGATGATTCTTCCAGCGACGTCGGCGTTGGTCGCCTTTTCCACCCCTTCCAAACCCGGGCTCGAATTGACCTCCATCACCACGGGACCATGGTTGGACCGCAGGAGATCCACCCCGCAGACGTTCAAACCCATGACTTGGGCGGCCCGAACAGCGGTGGACCTCTCCTCCGGCGTGATCTTGATCGGTTGCGCCGAGCCGCCGCGATGCAGGTTGGAGCGAAAATCACCCTCCGCTCCCTTGCGCGACATCGCCGCCACCACGCGCTCGCCGACTACTAGGCAGCGAATATCCTGGTTTCCGGCTTCCTTGATGAACTCTTGAACCAGGATGTTCGCCTTGAGCCCACCGAAGGCTTGGATCATGCTCTTTGCGGAGCTGTCGGTGTCGCCCAGCACGACACCGATCCCCTGCGTGCCCTCGAGCAGCTTTATCACGACCGGAGCCCCGCCAAGAATTTCGAGAATGTCGTCGGCCTGGCTGGTCGAATGCGCGAACACCGTGACGGGCAAGCCGATCCCCTTTCGTGCGAGTAGTTGGAGACTGCGCAACTTGTCGCGCGATCGGGTGATCGCGACGGACTCGTTGAGCGGATAGACCCCCATGATCTCGAACTGGCGCAGCACGGCGCAGCCGAAAAACGTCACCGAGGCGCCGATCCGCGGAATCACGGCGTCATAGCCCTCTAAGATTTCGCCGCGATACCGAAGCTGAGGCCGATGAGCCGCCACATTGAGGTAGACGCGGAGCGTGTCGATCACATCGATCTCATGATCGCGCGCCTCGGCGGCCTCCACGAGACGCTTGTGCGAGTAGAGGTTGGGATTGCGGGCTAGCAGCGCGATCTTCATGCGTTCTCTCTGATCTCAGTCTATCGAAGTGACGTGTGGTAGGAGCTACCCGGGTCGACGATGAGTCGGCGTCGGATGGCTTGGCGCCCGAGCAACATGCGAAAACCCATCTGATCGCGACTGGTTAGGGTGAGCTCGATCGGCCATTCGTGTTCGCCGATGCGCAAACGCGTCTCGACGACAAGCCGTCGCTCACGCTCCCCATTGGAACTCATCACATAGCGCTCGTCGACAATGGGCGCCTCGCACAAGATCTCGGGTCGCCGTCGGCGTTGAAGCGGATGGACGTAGAAGCGGGCGAGCCGCCCGTCGCCGCGCGCGTGCTCTTTTACGCGGAATGCGTGTAGGGCAGACGTCCGCGCGCCGGTGTCGACCTTGACCTTGATCCGATCGATGCCGAGGTCCGGAAGCGCCGCCCACTCGCGCCAGCCGATGAGCGGCTTCTGTCGAGCTTTCGCGGGGATCACGAGGGCTCCGCGCTCTCGTTTGTCGGTTCGAGACAGCCGTCGTTGACTCGTCGGTAGCTGCCGAAGGTTCGTTGCGACAGAACGACGAAAAACGTCTCCATGTCGATCAGCACGTAGCCCGTTTCGAACAGCTCCTCGCTGATCTCACGCACCAAATGGGCCGACACCCGACGACGCCCGGTCAGCATGCGCATGTGCTTCATGGAGATGCGAAAGCGCCCGCGTTCCTTACCGGCGAACGCTCGGTCGTAGAGTGCCGCGAGCTTCTCGGCCGTGTCTCGCGCAAGGGTTCCATCAGGCATGTGCGATCCGTTCATGCGGTGACACTGGCGTGTGTCTGATCCGTCGCGGTGACCGTGACATCGACGTCCATGCCCAGAAAGTCGTCGACCTCGCCAACGAACGTGCCTTGGACCGGAACCGCCTGGGATGGACGGCGCGCAACCGCCACGCGGATCAAATGCTCGCTACCGGCACGGCCGTTCGTCGGGTCGAACTCGACCCATCCGGCGCCCGGCAGATAGACCTCGATCCAGGCGTGCGTCGCGCCGCCGCCGACCATCATGTCACCGCTGCCATCGAGGGCCGGGTCATAGAGATATCCGGTGACGAACCGGGCCGCGAGGCCAAAGGAGCGCGCGGCCTCCATCATCAGAACGGCGAAATCCCGGCAACTTCCCTTGCGCAGCGCGAGCGTCTCCGACGGTGTTTGCACACCCGGTTCGTGCCGAACCTCGTACGTGAAGTCCGCCTTGATTGCGGTCGTGATTCGCAGGAGCAAATCGTTGGTTCGGGTGGGCCCGCTCTTGCGCAGGAATTTGCGTGCCCACGAATCGAGCGTGCGGTTCGGGTCGGGGTAGTGCCGTTCGATGGTCCGCCCGAGATCCGGAATCTCTTCCGGCGGATAGGCGACCGGCAGGCGGCGCGCGAACCGCTCGATCGGGAACTCGGTGTCTTCCTTGCCGTAGTGATCGACGACAATCGTGCTTTGGAAGACGAGTTCGCTCGCGATCTCCGTGAAGCCTGCGATCGCGATCGAATTGCCGAACACGTCATGGTACCAGCGGATCCTTGCGGCCGGGACCACCGACAGGCTCGTATCCACCAGCCGAAGATCGTGGCTGTCCCGTGGGCGAAACATCAGGCGATGCTCGCCGAAACCGACCGGTTTCTTGTACCGGTAGGTGGTGAGATGCCGAACCGAGAGTTGCTTCATGTCGTGTGCCACGGCAGCGGTCGGCCCGCGTCAGGCTCGAGCGCCCGCGCCGCCGAAATAGGTCATGGCGATGACGTCGCTCAACGCGATCAGGCGCTGCTGCATGATGTCCAGATGGGTGTGAAGCTCAGCCGGAGACGTCTCCGTCGTTTTCGTTTGTCGAAGCTGGGTTCCGAGCGCCTCGAGTTCGCCGCTGACGGCTTCGCCCTCCTGGAGCGTGAATGTTTCTTCGAGCTCCAGATGCAATGAATCGATCTGACCGATACAGAGCGAGACAGAGCGCGGAAATGATTCGTCAAAGAGTAGGAACGAAGCGACCGCTTCGGGTTCCATGCCGCGCGGATGGACGCGGCGAAACGCATGATAGCCGGCGACCGAGCGCAACACTGCGTTCCACTGAGCCCGCTCGACCTCTCGGTCGCGCTCGTCGTCAATCACGCGCGGCGTGAGATAGCTGATATCGAGAAGCCGCGTCGTCTGGTCGGCCCGCTCCACCAACTTGCCGATCTGATGGAAATACCACGCCTGATCTCGGTAGAGCGTGCCCTCCACGATTCCCATGTGGCTTTGGCAGCTTTCCTTGATCCAGCCACACGTCCTGGAGAGGCGCGGTAGCATCGGCGTCGTGGTGCTCACGTCCAGCAACCGATGATAGAAAACGTTCAGATGCATCCACATCTCGGTGCTGATGAGATGCCTCAAGGCACGGGCGTTTTCTCGCGCGAAAGCGACACACGAGATGATCGAGGTGGGGTTGTCCTGATCGAGCACATAAAAACGCACGACACTCTCGGCGTCGGTGTCTTGATATTTCTCGTGAAAGCGCTCGTCATCGGCATGAAGCCGCACGATCGGGGACCAGTGAATCGCGCCATCTTGGTCGCGCGCGAAGGTTTCGTTCGCATCGAGTATGCGCGCGAGATTTTCGGCGCGCTCGATGTAGCGTCCGAGCCAAAACGTGCTTTCGGCGAAGCGTGCGATGAGGCTACTCAAGGACCCAGGTATCCTTTGATCCACCGCCCTGCGACGAGTTGACGATCAAGGACCCGCGCGGAAGGGCAACGCGCGAAAGCCCGCCCGGAAGAACCCAGGTCGACTCGCCCGTCACGACAAACGGACGAAGGTCGACGTGTCTTGGCTCGACGCCGTCCTCACACAGGGTCGGACAAACCGACAGATTGATGGTGCGCTGGCTGATGTAGTTCTCGGGATCGGCCTTGAGCTGCGCTCGGCACGCGTCGAGTTCTGCTTTGCTTGCGAGCGGCCCGACGACAACACCGTATCCGCCCGATTCGCCCACCGGTTTGACCACCAGCTCCTCAAGATGATCGAGGGTATAGCGCAATCCCTCGGGTTCGCGGCACCGATTGGTGGGGACGTTCGAGAGGAGCGGCTCTTCCTCGAGATAGTATTTGATGATGTCCGGTATGTAAGAGTAGACGGCTTTGTCGTCGGCGACGCCGGTGCCCGGCGCGTTGGCGAGCGCGACGTTTCCCGCCCGATAGGCCTCGATCAGGCCCGGCACCCCGAGCATGCTCTCCGGAACGAACGCTTCGGGGTCGAGATAGTCGTCGTTCAACCGGCGATAGATCACATCCACGCGGCTGGGACCGCCGGTGGTCCGCATGTAGACCCGCTTGCGGTCAACGAAGAGGTCGCGCCCCTCGACCAACGGTGCGCCCATCTCGCGCGCGAGAAAAACGTGTTCGAAATAGGCTGAGTTGTAGACACCCGGCGAGAGCAACACGATCTGAGGGTCGCTTGCAGCCTTCGGCGCGATGGACGCCATTGCCTCGCGCACCTTTAGTCCGTAGTCCTCGACCGAGCGGATCCCGATCCCGGCAGCAAGGTCGGGGAATGCGCGCATCATCATGTGGCGGTTTTCGACGACATAGGAGACGCCCGATGGCGTGCGCCCGTTATCTTCCAGCACGAAGAACTCGCCGCTTTCGTCTCGCACGATATCGACGCCGCAGATGTGCACGTAGGTGTTGTGGGGCACATCGAGGCCGCACATCACGCTTCTGAAGTTCTCGTTTCCCAAGACCAGGTCTGGCGGTACCACGCCATCCTTCAGAATGTGCTGGTGGTGATAGACGTCCCGAATGAACGCATTGATCGCGGTGATGCGCTGCGCCACGCCACGCTCGATGTGACCCCAATCAGCCGCGGTTAAGATCCGCGGGATCACATCAAACGGAAGAATCCGGTCGATCGCCGTATTCTCGGAATAGAGCGTGAAGGTGATACCGAGGTTGTAGAGTTCCCGCTCCGCATAGCGCGCACGCCGCTGAAGCTTGGCAAGCGTGTAGGCCGACAGCCGTTTCCGGATTAGGGAGACGGCGGGGTCGCCCCGATGGTCACCGGAAAATAGCTCGTCGTACGCGCCGCCAGCGTCATACCGCCGGAGCGCTTTGCGACGCACATTTGTGGGCTTCGCCCTCGTTGCACTCATCGCTCTAGCGCCCCGGTTCTGACACCGCGCGGAATTTGGCGCTCCTGGGAGCCCCGCGATCCGATTTTCCCGACCATCGAGTAGACCATAGAGCCGAACATTTCATGAATTTTTGGATACAGAAAGGAAATTTTTCGATATAGAGAAAATATATTTTCTCTGGAGGGTCCCTCGGTGCACACTGACGTCAGCGGCATGGCGGTCGTCGCGCTCGCGGCGCTGGTGTGCGGGATCGTCCTGACCCGGCTGCGCCAGCCTGCAATCGTTGGCTACATCATGGCCGGGATCGTGCTCGGACCGGGTGCGCTCGGGCTCGTCGAGAGCCGCGGCAATGTCGCGATCCTCGCCGAGCTCGGCGTTCTGGTGCTGCTCTTCCTGATCGGGATGAAGCTCAGCCTGAGCGCCTTCCGCGCGATCTATCGGATCGCACTGATGGCGGCAGCCCTGCAGATCGCCTGCAGTGTGGCGCTCACGCTCGTGTTCTCTCAGGTGTTCGGATGGACCATCGAGCTTGCGGTCCTGCTCGGCTTCGTGATCAGCCTGTCCAGCACGGCCGTCGCAATCCGCATGCTGGAGGAAATCGGCGAGTTGCGGACCGAGGTCGGCCAGCGCGTGGTCGGCGTGCTGATCGCCCAAGACATCGCCGTCGTGCCGATGCTTCTCCTGCTCGGCAGCATCGGCGGCGACGAGGTCGATTGGCAGGCGATCCCGGCCTTCGTTGGCGGACTCGCTTTTCTGGTCGGGATGATTTGGTTTCTCGGGCGGCGCGAGCGTTGGCGGCTCCCGTTTCGCACGGTGATGCTCAGACACCCAGAGATCGCCCCCATCGCGGCCCTCACCTATTGCTTTGCGCTGGCCGCGCTTTCCGGCGTGCTGGGCCTCACCGCGGCCTATGGCGCGTTCATCGCGGGCCTCTTCATCGGGACAACCACCGAGCGGCGCCACATGATCCGCGCGACCGAGCCGATCGAGAGCATTCTCGTGATGGTGTTCTTTCTTTCGATCGGGCTGCTCATCGACCTTCGGTTCGTGTGGGAGAACATCATCACCGTGTTCGTGCTGCTCCTGATCGTGCTCGTGGTCAAGACCGCGATCAACGTCGGCATTCTGCGCTTGTTGGGGGAACCATGGCCGCGCGCCTTTCTGGCTGGGCTTCTGCTCAGCCAGATTGGCGAGTTCTCGTTCGTGCTCGCGGGTGCCGGCATCGAAGTGGCGGTCATCGACGCGGAAGGCTATCGCCTCGCCGTCTCGGTCATCGCGCTCAGCCTCATGGTGAGCCCGCTCTGGTTTGAGACCGCGCGACGCCTGCACCGGTTGAGTCAGCAAGGCATGTCGCGGTTCGATGACCTGCTGCTGAACCTCTACGATGAAGAGACGCGACGGCTCGCCGAAGGGTCTAGACGGGCGGCCCGCCGCACACGTCTCAAAGCGCGGTTCCTCGGTCGAAGAGCCGCCCAGCTGGCGGAGCGACGGCGCGGTTCACGTGGGTCCGGAAGCGCGGGAACCCAGGGCTAAGGCGATCGCCACGCAACCACCCAATCCGGATTCGGCTTCAATGTTGTTGGCCGCGGAGCAGCTTAACAATTGGTTACCCATCCCGCGGATAGAGTTCGCTATGTATGCGGGGTCTCGGCAACGCTTGCGAGAGGTCCTGGGGCGCAAGGGTAGACTGCGTACAACACACGGTCGGCGATCAGAGTGGCTGAGCGCGAAGCAGCCGGCAACCCTCGGGCCCCGGCAGCCGTGCGCAACATCGGAGGCCAAGGATGGACACGGTAGATGAAACACTCGTGTGCGCGTTTGTGCTCGACCGGGATGGCAAAGGTCACGCGATCGAATGGGATGGAATCACAGGATGGCGGCCTGAAGATGGCCTGCTCTGGGTCCACCTCGAGATCGCCGGACCGCGGACGGAGCATTGGCTGCGCGAGGAAAGCGGCCTTGATCCGGTGGTGTGCGATGCCCTCATGAGCGGCGACGTGCGCCCGCGTGCGGAGCCGACGGGTGACGATGCGATGCTGGTCAACCTGCGTGGGGTCAACCTGAACCCCGGCGCAGACCCCGACGACATGGTGGCGATCCGCCTGTGGATCTCCGCGGAGCGCATCGTGAGCGTGCGCCGTCGGAAACTGCTCACCATTCGGGATCTGCGGGAGCGCATCATGGCGGGACGCGGCCCCACACATGCCGGCGAATTTCTCACCGAGATCGCGGGTGGACTGATGGAGCGCATGGGCGGCGTCATCACCGATCTTGACGACCGGGTGGACGAGCTCGAGGATCAAGTGCTGACGGTGACGAGCAACGTGCTTCGACCCCAGCTTTCGGACATTCGCAAGTCGGCGATCGCGCTCCGCCGCTACCTCGCCCCACAGCGCGAAGCGCTCGCGCGCATTCAAACCGCGCAGCCGAGCTGGATGGAGGAGCGAGACCGCGCGCGGCTTCGAGAAACGCTAGACACCTTGGTGCGTTACATCGAGGATCTCGATTCTGCGCGGGAACGGGCTGCTGTCACCCAAGAAGAGCTCAACAGCATGCTCGCGGATCGGATGAACCGCACGATGTACGTCTTGACGATCGTCGCGGCGCTCCTCTTGCCGCCGAGCCTGATCGTCGGCCTGTTCGGGATCAACGTCGGCGGCATGCCTGGCGTGGAGCACGAGTGGGCGTTTTACGAGGTGATCGGTCTGATGATTGTGTTCGGCATCGCGCAGTTCTTCATCCTGCGCAAACTGAAGTGGATCTGAGCCTGACCGAGCCAGCATGAACCTCGGTCGCCCACCACCCTTAGCGAGCCATGGCGAGCCATCACTCAAAGAGAGTTATCTACGCAGCGTTGATCGGCAACGGCCTGATCGCGGCGACAAAATTTGCCGCGGCGGCGATGACAGGCAGCTCGGCGATGCTGAGCGAGGCGATCCACTCGGTGGTCGACACCGGCAATCAGGTTCTCCTCCTGCACGGCATCAGGCGGGCCTCGCGACCGGCTGACCAGGAGCACCCATTCGGCTACGGCATGGAGCTCTATTTCTGGACGTTCGTCGTCGCGGTTCTGATTTTTGGCCTCGGTGCTGGTGTGTCGCTCTACGAGGGGATCCAGAAGATTCTGCATCCGCATCCGCTCGACGACGCTTACGTCAACTATATCGTTCTTGGGATTGCGATGGTCTTCGAGGCATTTGCGTGGATCGTCGCCTACCGCGCGTTCAACAAGTCGCGCGGAAAGCTCGGGTTCATTGCCGCCATTCGGCGGAGCAAAGACCCGACCGTCTTCACGGTTCTGTTCGAAGACAGCGCCGCAATGCTCGGGCTCATAGTCGCGTTCGTCGGCATTCTGCTCGGCGACCTGCTCGACCTTCCCGTGCTCGACGGCGTGGCGTCGGTGATCATCGGCGTGATCCTCGCGTTGACGGCGACGCTGCTTGCAATCGAGAGCAAGGGCCTTCTGATCGGTGAGAGCGCCGACCGCGAGGTCGTGAAGGGCATCCGAGACATGGCGGATGCGCGGGCGAGCGTGCTTCGCGTGAACGAGCTACTCACGATGCATCTCGGGCCAAACGACATTCTCGTGACGCTCAGCGTGGACTTCGATGATGGTCTACCGTCGGAGATGGTCGAGCGCGCGATCGCCGACCTCGAGATCGAGATCAAAAAGCAATACCCAGAGGTCACGCGGGTGTTCATCGAAGCACAAAATTGGCGCGCCCACCTCGCCGCGCAGCAAGCCGATCCGACCCCGCGCGCCTGACGCAGGAGCGGCCCTCCAGGGTTACACTCGCCGATCGCCCTGTCCGACCATGAACATGCCGAGCGCCCGCCACCCACTCTTTGTGCGCCTGCTCTCTCAGGCTGCCGTTCTCCTCGGTGTCTGGCTGGCGCATCAGGCGGCCCCAATCGCCGCGGAAGCGGTCGACTACCGTGTGGTGTTCGCCGGCGACAGCGCCGCGGACCTTGTGGACAAGGCGCGGGAGGCGTCGCAGCTTGTCAGCTTGGCCGAACGTCCGCCGGCGAGCCTCTCGGCGCTGGAAAAGCGCGCCGAGCGCGACCTGGACGGTCTGCGCAAGGTTCTGCGCGCCGAGGGATATTACGGCGCAGACGTGTCGTTCGCGATCGACCGGTCCACCGATCCGGTTACGGTCACTCTGACGGTTCGGGCGGGTCCGCCCTACAATTTCGTCCCGCCCAGGGTCCTGTTCGAAGCGCCGTCCGAGGGGATTTCACGCCTCGATCTGTCGGCGCCTTTGCGCAGCCTCGAAGCCGGTGCGCCGGCGCGCGCCGTCGCGGTGGTCGAGGCGGAAACCGCGATCGTCGCAGCATTGAACGCCGGCGGCTTCCCTCATGCATCGGCAGCGCCGCGCGAAGTCATCGTCGACCACGCGGCGCAAACCGTTCGGGTCACGTTTAGGATCGTGCCGGGCGCTTTCGCTCGCTTCGGCGATACGACGATCTCGGGCAGCGAGCAAGCCGACGTCGCATTCGTGCGGCGGCGCATTAAGTGGACGCGTGGCGAGCGCTACGATCCGCGCCTGGTCCAGCAGACCCGGCGCGCTCTCTCGCAGACCCGTCTCTTCAACCGCATTCGGATCACGCATGCCGATGCCGTCGACGACGGTGGCGCGCTCGCAATGGAGATTAACGTCGATGACGCGAGGCCGCGCATCATCGGCGCCGGCGTCGGCTATTCGAGCAACGAGGGACCCGGGGCACGTGGCTTTTGGGAGCATCGGAACCTTTTTGGCGCGGGCGAGCGCCTGAGGCTCGAGCTTGGCGGAAACTTTGCCCGCCGCGGCGCGACGGGCGAGTTTGTCGTCCCCGACGTTCTCACCACGGATCAGTCGCTGATCGCCGCGATGTCGCTTGCACAGGAAGACACTGAAGCGTTCGAAAGCGAGTCGATTGAGACATCGTTGCTGATCGAGCGGCCGTTCTCGCGGTCGCTCGCCGGCCGAGCCGGCGTCACGATCGAGCGATCGTTCGTCAAGGAGGACAATCAATCTGATCGCTTCTTGCTGGTCGGCCTGCCGCTTCA
Organism: Alphaproteobacteria bacterium; assembly: GCA_965216915.1. Taxonomy (GTDB): domain Bacteria; phylum Pseudomonadota; class Alphaproteobacteria; order UBA828; family UBA828; genus CBDCGS01. The sequence goes on along the minus strand of CBDCGS010000011.1, from coordinate 1,632,947 downwards.
ACTGCTGTGGGACGGCACCGACGACGCGCTCGATCCGACACGCGGCGCCCGTGCGCGCGCCTTCGTAACGCCGTTCGTTGGCCCGCTCGGCTCCGATCTGACCTTCGTTTCCGCGCGCATCGAGCCCTCGGCCTATGTCCTCCTCGACGAAAACCGGCGGGTGGTGCTCGCCGGATGGAGCACCGTTGGCACGATCGGCGGTGCATCGACCGAGGATTTGCCGGCGGACCACCGGTTCTTCTCCGGCGGCGGCGGCTCGGTGCGCGGCTATGGCTTCCAGCTCGTCGGCCCTCTAGACGAAGCGGGCGATCCGCTCGGCGGGCGCTCCATATTCGAAGTGGGAGCGGAGATCCGTGCGCGCGTCTATGGCGATTTTGGAGGCGTGCTATTTCTGGAGGGCGGCAACGTGTTCGACAGCGAAGTCCCGAGTTTCGATGAAGAGCTGCTGTTCGGCGCCGGGTTCGGCATCCGCTATTTCAGCGGCATCGGACCGATCCGGTTCGATGTCGCGTTCCCGCTCGACGATCGCGGCGACGTCGATGATCCCTTCCAGATCTACGTGAGCATCGGTCAAGCATTTTGAGCCGTCACATGCGACGGATACCGAGGTTCCTTCTCATCGCCCTGGGCGCGGTGGTGCTGCTCGTCGGCTTGGCGTTTGGTGTGCTCCAAACGGGATGGGGCAAGGCTCAGATCGCGCGCATCGTCGCGGCGGAGATTAGCGAGCCGGACGGCACGCAAATCTCGATCGGCAGTCTCCGGGGCTTCATCCCCTGGTCGATCGAGCTTGGCGACGTGGCGCTCGCCGATGGCGAGGGCGTGTTTCTCGAGGTCGCCGCGCTTTCGCTCGCCATCGACGTGGGCGCCGTCTTTTTGGGCCGATATGTCGTTCGCGAGGCCATTGGCGAAGGCGTGAAGCTTCATCGGCTGCCGGCCGCGCCGCCGGAAGCCGCGCGCACGAAGGCGCCGGTCGTTCCACGGTGGCCGGCGCAATTCTCGATCGCCGATTTCCGAATTTCCGACCTCTGGATCTCGCCGCAGATCGCCGGTCGCGCGATCACGCTGCGCTCGAGCGGGAGGATCGTTCCAGCCTCCGACCAGGGGGTCGATGTCGTGATCGACATCGCGAGCGAGCCGGCGGATGCGCTCGCAGCGACGGTGTTCTTGCGCCACGACCCGCTCGCCGACGCCGTGTCGCTCGCCGCCCAAATCTCCGAGCCGGCCGGAGGTGTGATCGCAACGCTGCTCGATCTGCCGGACGGGCACGACGTTTTCGTGCAGGTCGTCGGCGATGGGCCGATCGACAGGTGGGACGGCGAGGTCCTCGCGCGCGTCGGCGCGGCGGAATGGGCGAGCGGGTTCGAGATTCGCTCTGCAGCAGATCTCCGCATCGCGCTCCGCGGCGAGGCAAATGTCCTCTCTCTCGCAGACCCGGCTTTCGTTGCCCTCATCGGACCGGCGCTCGGCGTCACGGCAGAGATCGCGCTCTCAGACGAGCGAAGGATCGAAATCGTCTCGGCGCATGTAGAGGGTGCGACGGCGGCACTCTCAGTGCAGGGAGCCCTGGGCCTCGACGACGGCGTTGCCGACCTCGCCTTCGTTCTCGATGTCCCGGACCTCTCCCCGTTCTCGCGCGTCGTGGGCGAAGCGATCGTCGGAACGCTTCGCGCGGACGGCAGCGTTCGCGGGATGCTCGACGCGGGCACTTTGGAGACGCGGATCGAGATCCAACGACCAACGCTTTATGGCTACGCGGGAGACGCGATCGCGTTGAGCATGCGCGGATCGGTGAGCGGTGCCGGTGGTGGGGCGTTGGTCGGCGCGGTGCGGGGCACCGCGACGGCGACCGGGCTTCGCGGCCTGCCGCCAACCCTCGCGGATCTCGTGGGCCCTGATATCAGCATCGATTTCGCCGGGTCCCTCGGCGACGACGGGGTCGCGCATGTCGAGCGCCTCGATATCGCCGGTCAGGCTCTGACGGTGGCCGGTGACGGCCGCCTCGACCCGGCATCGAACATCGTCGAAACGACGCTGCGGTTCGCGATTCCGCAAGCCGCACCGCTCGCCGCCAGCCTCGGCATCGACGCGGCCGCCGGTATCGAGGGCGAAGCGACGGCGCGGTATGCGATCGCGGATGAGGCCGGCGAGGCTGAGCTTGCGATGACGCTCTCGGAGCTCGCCACGCGAGAGCCGCTTGTGGAACGCCTCGTCGGCCGGCGGGTCGCGATCGATGCGAGCGCCGCCGTCGAGCGCGGCGGCGTGATCGACGTGCGGCGCCTGGTGGTCGATACCGGGAGTGCCGCCTTCGGCTATCGAGGCGGCCTCGATGTCGCGCGCGGCGCGCTCGACGGAAACCTGACCGTCGACCTGCCGAACCTCGCGCCGCTCTCAGATTTCGCCGGGGTTCCCCTTCTGGGCGCGCTGCGCGCCGACGCATCCGTTGCCGGGCCGGTTCGGAACCTCGACGTCGAGGCTCTGCTGACCGGCACGAAACTCGTCGTCAACGGCCGCCGGGTCGATGCCGCCGAGGCTGCGATCACGGCGTCGGACTTGCTCGGCTCGCCGGTCGGCGCGCTTTCGGCGCAGGTCACGCTCGCGGGCCATCCGCAGGCGACGCTCCGAACCGACTACCGGCTCGACCCAGCGGGCGTTCTCGCGCTGTCCCGGCTCGCGGTGTCGCTCGATGGTGCGGCGACGCTTGACGGTGCGGTCGACGTCGACCTCGCGCGCGGCTTGGCGGAGGGCCGCGCAACACTCACCGTCGACACGATCCGCGGCCTCGGCGCGGTGGCCGGTCTCGTCGTCAGCGGGCGCGCCGCAGCAGATCTCTCGCTCGAGAGCCGCGGCGGTCGACAAGATGTGCGCTTCGACATTGGCGCCGAAGAGCTTGCGGTCGCGGGCGATACTGGTGTCTCCGTCGCTGGGCTGCGCATGACGGGCGGGCTCACCGATCTGTTCGGCACACCGGCTCTCGCCACGGAAATCGCTCTTGCGGGGATTGCGCATGGGCAGGGGCAGATCGCGAGCCTGCGCGGTACGGTGCACGGGGATCAAGCGCGTGCGCGGTTCGAGGTCGCGACGGAGGGGACGATCGGGGTGCCGGTCCGTCTCGCCGCCGCGGGGACGCTGGAACGGCCCGCGCGCGCACTCGCCCTTCGTCTCGACACTTTGAGCGGCGAGGTTGCGGAGATCCCGATCTCGTTGGCCGACCCATTGAACGCACGGATCGGTGAGGACAAATCGCTTGGTGCGAACGGATCGCTCAGGCTGGGTGGAGGCATTGTCGCGATCGATGCAACCATGACCGCGGTCGCAGCAGACGGCACGATCACGATCACGGACGTCCCGCTGTCGCTGCTCAAGCCATGGCTGCCGGCGGCTGGCGATCGCGGACGAATCGACGGGTCGCTTGCGCTCACGGGACCGCCCGCCCAAACCCAAGGCACGTTTGACGTGTCTGCTTCCCATCTCACGGTCGACCTCGGCGTCGAGGCCGTGGAGCAACCGGCGGCGACGGTGACCATTGCCGGCGGCTGGGCCGACGGCATGCTGCGCACGAACCTGCGCATCGGTGGGCTGCCGGGAATGGAGGCCGAAGCGTCGGCGGCCGTGCCGTTCGGTCTTTCGCTGGAACCCTTCGAGGCCGGCCTGTCGATGCAGGATCCGCTCCAGCTTTCCGCGCGGGCGCGCGGGCGCCTGGCGGACATCGCGCCGTTGCTGCCGCTCGGAGAGGATCGGATCAGCGGTTCTATCGACGTCGAGGTCACCGGCGGCGGAACGCTCGACGCGCCACTGCTCAGCGGCCGCGCCGGTCTCACGGATGGCCGCTACGTCAGCTTCGATGCCGATTCGGTCATAGAGGATCTGTCGGTGGTGCTTCTCTTCGACGGCCGCCAGATCCGGGTGGAGCGGCTCGAGGCGACCGACGGCGCCGAGGGCCGTTTGCGCGGTGCCGGGACCGTCGATCTCGCGGCCGACGCACCGGCCGATCTCTCTCTCCGCTTCGACCAATTCTATCTGTTGCGCCGGGACGACGTGACGGCGCCTCTGTCGGGCGAAGCGCGATTGCGCCTCGATCCGGAGGGCCTCGCCCTATTCGGCCGGTTCGTGTCGGAGCCCGTTGCGGTGCAGATCCCCGAGCAGCTTCCCGCCAGCACGATCGTTCTGGACGTGACGGAGATCAACGGACCGGGCGATCAAGCGCGAGACGATGCCCGCGCTGCCGCGTCGGCCGGCGGCGATTCGGCTCTCCCGATCGCGCTCGATCTCGGGGTCGATTTTCCGAAACGGCTTTTCGTGCGTGGGCGTGGGCTCGATTCCGAATGGAGCGGCACGCTGGCCGTGAGAGGTGCGGCGAATCAGCCAACGATCGAGGGACGTCTCGATCTGGTGCGCGGTCGGTTCGCGTTCGTCGATAGTACGTTTGACCTTCGCTCGGGCAGCATCAGTTTCGACGGCACCGATCCGCCGGATCCCGACATCAGCATGGTGGCCGAGGCCGACGCCGACGAGGTTCTGGTACGCGTGATCATTTCGGGCCGGGCATCGTCGGTCGAGATCGCGTTCGAATCCGAGCCGCCGTTGCCGCGCGACGAGGTGTTGGCACGGCTGTTGTTCGGAAAGAGCGCAAACGAGATCTCGCCTTTCCAAGCCGCGCAGCTCGCGCGCACGGTCGCCACTCTTTCGGGATCGGGCGGCCCGGATATCGTCGGGCGCGTCCGCGATCTGATCGGCGTCGACGACATCAGCGTGGCCACAGACGAGACGGGCGCGGAAGGCGCGGCACTCGGCGTCGGCAAATACATCGCCGACGGCGTCTATCTGCGCGCGCAACAGGGGCTCGGCCCGGACAGCACCAAGGCGGGCGTCGAAGTCGAGATCACCGATTCGATCACGATCGAAAGCGACGTGGGCGCCAACGCCGAGAGCAACACGTGGTTGAATTGGCAGTTCCGCTATTGAGCGATCTCTCAAACAAAGATCAACTGTGGCTACTGAACGTATCAGTGTTATCCGCCATCGCGCGGTCTATGGTCGAAAACATTTCGTGTCTCCCACCCGAATGAGGTGGATCATCCGCTCAGACAATTGGTTCAAGTGGAGGTGGCGACTCCAGCATCGGCTGAAGCGGGGCGTCTTTTTCTTGTGGACGGGCCGCAAGCCATCATTTCTTGTCCGACACCGCGTGGGCACCGGTGGCTTTCGCCGGGCGCCGGCAAGGTGGCTCGTTGGCGGAGCTGCGATCGGGGTGAGCGGCGCAATCGGCGCGCTTTCGATCGGCGTGTTGCCGCCGCAAGATGATGCGCTCCGCCCGCCCGGCGAACGCGGCCCTGCGACGACGACGATGGCCAAAAGCCTCGACTGCCTTGCCCACAACCTATACCACGAGGCGCGCGGGGAGCCCCTTCTCGGGCAAATCGCCGTCGCGAAGGTGGTCATGAACCGGATCACCGACCGTCATTTTCCGTCGTCGGTATGCGCTGTCGTCACCCAGCGTGGTGCATTGCCCCACCATGGTTGCCAGTTCTCGTGGTGGTGCGATGGCAAGAGCGATCGGATTGCCGATCGCGATGCCATGTTGAGAATTCGCAAGATCGCGGATCAGGTGCTCCACGGAGAGCATGACGATCCGACCGAGGGTGCACTTTGGTACCACGCGACCAGTGTCCGCCCAAACTGGGCCACGGACTTTGCCAAGGGCCCGACGATCGGCAAGCACGTCTTCTACAAACCCCGGCCGCGCTGAACCGCGCTGATCAGCGTCGGGAGCCAAACCCCGGTCCTTAATCTCGCCTGGTCATCAACCGAGAGCTCGCATGGCTGGCGCGCCATACCGCGGGAGGGGGGATCAATCCTGCGGCAGTCGGCCTCTCTGCCCAGGAGCCTGCGCCCGTGGTCTACGAGTTCGACCGGCCGCTGGTGCTGAGCGCGTGAGGCTCCAGTGCCTCTCGACAGCATATGCTGAAATAACGCTCGACACATGAGATCTATGAATTTAGGCTACCTAGCCGAAGACCATCGCTGCCTGCGTTCAACGCTTCCGAATGCCTCAATGCAGGAGATCTCGATGAAAATGGCCCTCAAGTCAATGGTTGCATTTTTTGGTTTGACCTGGATGTTTGGACTGATGCCTGTAAATCCGTCCCTCGGCGATGACTGTCCACCACTTATTGATTTACAGAATGAGGATGTATTAGGGGAGATATCGGTAAATATCGCAAACATAGCATCGGTTAATCTGAGCGGGAGTGAACATACAGCCACGACAATACAAGATCTAATTAGAGCCGGGATAAGTGTAGAGAAAATAATTGCGGCGCAAAATTCATTAAGCCTGTTCTGCGAAGAACAAACCAAAGACCCTCTGGAATATTACAAAAAATTTCTTGAGGAGTCTAGAATTGATAAAGAAGAAAGAAAGAGAATAGAAAATAAAACGGCGACAATTAGCTATGAATGGATTAAGTTTAGTGATTTAGGAGATTGTCGGAATTTTGATTACCTTAATGCTCCACGTGATCTGCGGGATCGCTTGAAGCCTGTAGCGGATGCGTGTAATGAAAATCATGTTGGTGTGGTAGCGGTTTGCCATGGAGTCAGTACAAACCCCAATTGTTCACTAAAGACAATTCATAAGAGTAAATGTGGAGTTGTTGGCGAAGAGCTGGGACCCCTGTATCAATGTAAGCCCGTGATCAAGTTAGGAGAGAATTGACTTCTGGGATTCTTTAAGAGGTCTCCTGCGCCGACATAAGGTCGGACTGGACTGGACGAGAAGCACGAACTTTGTCGTTGACAGTCCCGTAGGGCCGGCGCACGCTTCCTGACAGTGCTCAAAACACCTCACAGGCGGAACCCGCCCCGACAGCGCGGGTTTCTTATGTCCGGGGTCCGTGTGATGTCCAGGGCTTCGGCCTAAAGATCACGGGCACGTCCTGTGCGTGTTTTGAGCCCCGGACACCAGCACCGTTTGCTGGCCAGGCCTTAGCAAGCCACACAGGAGCCCACCATGTCGAAATCAGCGATGTTGCTGCCGAAGCCGTCGAAGCAGCGGCGCACCCCGTTTATCCCTGTCGGCAATGCCGACGCCATCCCCTGGCTCGCGCGCTTAGCGCCGCCTGAGCGGCGCGCGATGCGCGAGATCGGCGCGACGGGCGACATCTTCGCTGTCAACGGCCGCACCTTCATCCTCGCGCAGGTGTCGGCGAAGGCGGTCGACGCGCTCGCGGCGGTCGAGGCCGACCTGGCCGAGAGGGAGAACGACCTGGAGGATGAAGACACCTTCGATCGTTAGCAAGACAGGGCCGATTGCGAGCCCAACGAATTGGGGCCGACCGGACGGGGTTGAGGCGGTCTACCGCGACTACGACGACAGCGTGCCGAAGCAACCAGTCGGAGCGGAAGTTCATCGGGGTGCGGCGCAGGAAGCGCTGATCGACACCTCGCCGGCGTCCATGGCCTCGACGACCTCGGGGGCGCCGTGGTCGACGACGGAACGCGCCTGGCGAGCAGTCTCGCGATTGCCGAAGCCAGCGCGATGAGCGGCGTCATGTTTATCGACAAAATTTTGTCGATTTGCACTTGGCCGGCCGACCGTCTTACGCTCGATCGTTTCCAAGATCGCGACACGCTCGCTCACCGTGAAGTCCTTGCGGACCTCACCCAAGACGCAGGCACCCCGCTTCGGCGGGGCGTTTGCTGTTAAGATGGGCCTATGGAAATTGAGATATTCGGCAAGGCTGCCGACGCGACCAAAGAAGTTGCCATCACCGCGAGGCCTGCAGTTGAAGCTATCGCCCGTGCGATTGGACCCGTCGCAGAGGAAGCGGGCCTTTTCGCCGGCGATGCTTTTCGCGCCGCACGGCTATGGTGTGCCGAGCGCGTCTTTCGACTGAGCGAAGAGAAATTGGAAGTCCGCGGTGTCGACAAGCCGGAGCCCATCAGTCTTCGCCAGGGGTTGCCACTGCTTCAGGCCATTTCGGAGGAGTCCAACCCCACGATGCAGGACCTGTGGTCCCGCCTTATCGCTAACGCGCGTGATCCGAATCGGCGGGCGGAGGTGAGACCAGAGTTCCTCAAGATTCTCGGGAAGCTAACCCCGGTAGACGCCCTTGTGCTTGAAACGATTTGGCGTTCTGAAAAACACCAAATTCAATTCGCGGCGCTGGAAAGCAAGACGCACCTCGGATCAGATGCCTTAGTCGTTAGCGCAACTGCGCTCAAAGAACTCGGCACGATAAAAATGGATGGCAACCCACTACGCTTAACACCCTTGGGCCGCGAGCTCATGCGAGCGTGCGATCCCTGACCGGCGCACCCCTCTTGCTGCATCCTTGTTGCACGGCGCCGCCGTCTCAAAACGGCACCATGTGTAACTCATTGGAACAAAAGGGGGCTTGTTGCAAGCCCTGCAGCAAGGCTCAGCGAAGTGCGGCTTCGTCTAAGTTATTGAAAAATATGGTGCCCAGGGGCGGAATCGAACCACCGACACGCGGATTTTCAGTCCGCTGCTCTACCAACTGAGCTACCTGGGCACCGGATTGGCGTCGGGTTTATAGGGGATGCGCCTCGGGCTGTCCACTTCGACCACCCGGCGTGCGCCGGGCCTCCTCATGCCGGGTCGGACCGCTCTTCGGTGTCCCATTCCGACAGATCGAGGCCCGTGAGGGCGGCGAACTCGGCATTTTTCTCCCGAAACCGCTCGCGCAGCAGACGGGCCTCAGCCACGCCGATCGGCGGCACGTCCTTGCGCAAGATGTCGGCCACGTGGGAGCGCAGCCCACCCGGCATCAGCCGCCGCACGAACAGCATGGTCGCCTTGAAGCTTTCGTTGCTCGGAAAGAGCGCGCGCACCGCGCGGCCGGCCGGGGTCAGCTCGTAGCTCTTGTTGGCGTGGAGGTCGCCGACGGTTGGCGGCAGTGCCTCGGCATCGAGACCGAGGAAGCGGATCATGTCCGCGATCGTCTCGGCCGGCGTCCGCTTGAACCGCTCATAGGTCACGATGAAAAACCGCTCCCGCGGAAACAGGTCCATGAACCCGCGCAGCTGCGCGGCGTAGTAGCTGGTGTTCTCATAAGCGTTGTCGGAGCGGATCACGGCCGCGAAGGGGCGGTCCTCGTAGCGGTGGCGCACCGAGTGCTGATAGCCCGAGTAGGTGCGCGCCACCGGCTCGCGCACCACATAGATGAACCGCGCGGCGGGGCAAACCGACGCAATGCGCTCCGCCACGACATGCTGTCCGTCCGGCAGGCTGGACCCGTTGACCAGCCGCGCTTGAGAATAGCTCACGGATGCGTCGAGCAGGACCCGCGCGGCGGGATCGGGGAACTGGGCGCGATACCACTCCACGCCGTTCTCCCAGAAACGATCGAAAAAGTCGGGTTCCTTGCCGTTCGCCAGGCAAACATCCGGATGCGCAGCCAACATGGCCGCAATCGACGTGGTGGCGCATTTTTGTGCACCGATGAGGAAGGCGTCGGGTGGGAACGGCACGGCTTAGCGCGAAACGGCCACACGCCGGGATGGGCCGTGCCCGGGCGTCACCGCGCGCGGGCCCGGACCGGGCGTCAGCCAGGCTTTCCGGGTTCCTTCGTGAGCGGTTGCGGCCACCGCCAAACCTCCTCTCGATCGGGGTCGCGCGACCGGCGCCACCCGCCACCGGCTCATCCTAGCTAACCTCTGCGGCGAGTTCGTTAACACGAGCGATCCGGCGCCCTAATGCCAGAATCCGAGATATTGCACTGCGATATAGCCGCCATAAAGGAGAAGGAGGAACACGCCGAGGCCGCGGGCGAGCCGGAGCCCCGTGAGGATGAGGGTCACGATCGCGATGGTCGTCCCAAGCACGAACCAGAGGTCGAACCGCATCATTTGCGGTGGCACGGGCAATGGGTGAACCGCTGCGACCACCCCCATGATGCCGAGGATGTTGAACACGCTAGAGCCCAGCACGTTGCCGAGCGCAACGTCAGCATGCTTGCGGTAGGCGGCGACGATCGTCGTCGCGAGCTCGGGAAGCGACGTGCCCACCGCCACGATGGTCAGGCCGATGACGGCCTCCGAGATCCCCATGTCGCGTGCGATGAGCGTGGCCGCGTCGACCAGCAGGTTGGCACCGCCCGCGACGCCCGCGAGGCCCCCGAGCAGAATCAGGACGGCAAGCCAAACCGGCTGCAACGCCGCATGCAGCTCCTCCGCCTCTCGCTGATGCAAGCGGGCAGAGGCGCTCACGCGGCGCCGCTCGTGCCAATAGGAGAAATAGGTCAGGACGCCCAGCAGCAGGAGCATCAAGATGCCCTGCCAGCGCATCACCACACCGAAGGTCGCGAACAAGATCAGGAGCCCGGTCGCGCCCGTCAGGATCAGCGAATCGCGCATCACGGCGTTGCGCACGATGACGATCGGCGTGATCGCCATCGCCGTGCCGAGGATCAGCAGGAGATTCGCGATATTGCTGCCGACGACATTGCCGAACGCGATGCCGACCGAGCCCTTGAGCACGGCGCCGACGCTGACCACGAGCTCGGGCGCAGACGTGCCGAACGCGACGACGGTCGCGCCGATCAACAGCGGTGAGACATGCAGGCGGCGGGCGAGCGAGACAGCGCCGCGCACCAGAGCTTCCCCGCCAAGGAAGAGCAGTGCAAATCCGCCGAGAAGCTTGATGTAGGTGAAGGGGTCGAGCATGCACCCGCGATGATGAGGCGACGGACGTTCGGCGCAATCGGCAAGCGCTCCGATGGGACGCCCGACCGCGCGCGTGTCGGCTGAACGCCGCGACGCCGGCCAGGCGACCGAATCCGACGCCCCCGAATACCGCCCTCTCATGTCATATGCGCGCGCGTCGGCGCAATGCAATTACCGAGGGCCTAGGTCGCGACGACCTCCACGTGGCCGCGCGCCATCGATCGATCCGTTTCGTAGTCGACTGATGCGCCGAGCCACCCGGCCAACGCGCCCTCGCCCGGCGCCGTGAGCCGCGCGATCATGGGCGGCCCAGCGCGCAGCGTGACCGCGCGCGCGCCGGACCTGATCGCCGCAGCCGCCGCTTGTGCCGCCTCGAAGGCGGCGCTGTCGAGACGCGCGCGCCGGCCGCCGTGGGTGCCCGGCACCGGCTCGGTCAGCGCGTCCAGGAGGGACTCGCCGACGCGTTGACGACGAAATTCCAGCAACCCCCCGTCGGTGGCGCCGAGCACGCGGCAGGGTGTGCGGTCGGCGGCGAGGGCGCGCCCCAGCGCTTGGACCTCGCGCGCGGATGCGCCTTGACCCGGCAGGTCGATGACGATGAGACCGGATAGGTTGCGCAGCCGGGTCGCGTCGGCCACGGCGCCGATCGCCTCCTCACGAACACGGCGCAGGTCGGCACCGCGGCCGCCTTGCGGTGCTTGGGACGCACTATCGACGTCGATCGCGGTTAGGGCGCGGCATTCCTCGATGATCAGCCGTCCGCCGGATGGCAGCAGGACCTCCGGCTCGAGCGCCGCCGCAAAGCGACCGGCACAATCGTAGCGATCGAACAATGCGCCGTGGCCGTCGTGGGCGCGTACGATGCCGTCGAGGTCGGGCCTATCCCCGTCGCCGCCGAGGGCCAGCGACTCCATCGTCGTCGGCGGCTCGACGACGAGCCGCGTGCGGTTTGGCTGGACGATGTCGCGCGCGAGCCTAGCGAACAGGCCGCCCGCGGACAGGAGGCGGCGTGGCGCCGCCCCCTCTGCCGCGGCCTCTCGCACCGCGCACCAGCGCGCGGCGAGCCGCCGCGCTTCCAGAAGGATCGGCTCCGTGTCGACGTCGAGGGCTGCCCTGCGGAGCGTGAATCCGCCCTCGGTGAGATCCAGGCTGCGCAACGCATCGAGACGCGCCTTCGCACCCGCGTGTCCCGCGACGCGGCGTGAGACCGCCGAGCCCGAGGCAGCCGGCCGGTAGATCACAAACCGACCCGCGAGCGCGATATCGGTGCTCGCCCGGGGCGCCTTCTCCCGATGGGCGTCCGCCACGATTTGCACGATCAACGCGGTCTCGCGTCCTCGCGGCGGCCGGCGAACGAAGGCGGTCGTGCCGTCGCCGAGCTCCACGAAGCTCGCATCGATCCCCGGCATCGCGCGGCGCACCTGCGCCAAGTGAATATCGCCGACGCGGCTTGGACGCGAGGCGGACTCGACAAAGAATGCGACGGGCCGCCCCTCGGAGATTGCGGCGGCGCGGCAGCCATAGGGATTTGCCGAGAGGAGGAGCTCCTCGATCATTTCGAGGCGGGTGGATGCGGGACGGTCGCTTGCGCCTGGGGCATCAGGCCGAGCCCCGTGAGGACCTGATAGGTCTCGTGGAGGGGGAGCCCGACCACGTTGGAATAGGAGCCGTTGATGAACCGCACGAAGGCCGCGGCGCGCCCCTGGATGGCATAGCCGCCCGCCTTGCCCTGCCACTCGCCGCTCGCCACATAGCCCGCAATCTCGGGTCGCGAGAGACGCTTGAATCCGACGGTCGTGCGCACCAGCCGCTCGCGGATCGACCCGTCCGGTGCCACGATTGCAAGCCCACCGATCACCCGGTGCCGGCGTCCGGAGAGCAGCGCAAGGCACCGCTCCGCTTGGGCGGCGCTTTCCGCCTTCGGCAGAATGCGGCGGCCGCACGCCACAACCGTGTCGGCGCCGAGGACGATCGCGCCCCGATGGCGCTCGACGACGCGCGCCGCCTTCGCGCGTGCCAGCCGCTTGGCATAGGCGTCGGGCGGCTCGTTCGGTTGCGCCGTTTCGTCGAGCGTCGCCGGGTCGATCTGGTCGGGTGTGTAGCCGATCTGGCGCAACAGATCGCGCCGCCGCGGTGATGCGGAGGCGAGCACGAAAACGGGTGTTGTGGCCTCTGAGCACATGACGGCTACGCTAGCCCGGCAGGATCGAACGACAAAGCTCAGACGACCGGCGGCGCGGCGGAGAACCGCTCCGAAAGCCGCGCGAGCAACCCATCCCGCACCTCGCGATAGGCGAGCAGGCGCGCGTCCCGACTTCCCTCGACGATGCTGGGATCGAAGGTATGCCAAAACTCGACCTCGCAATGCATCGTCCGCGTCATCTCGATGGCCTTGTGTTGTGCCTCGGGCGACAGGGAGATCACGACGTCGAAGGAATCGGCTTCGAGGTCCTCGAAGGTTTTCGGACGGTGGTTGCCGATGTCGATGCCGATCTCATGAAGGGCGAAGACGGCGAAGCCATCGAGCGTGCCGCCGCGCCTGACACCGGCCGAATCGACGAACACCCGCGTGCCGTAGAGATGCTTCATGATCCCCTCCGCCATCGGCGAGCGCACAACATTCCAGGTGCACGCGAAAAGAACACTGCCGGGGAGCGCGGGCATTTGCCGGGCTAAAGCCGTATGTGGAGGGCATGGACCAGGGTGAAGAGCCGCCTTGCGGTCTCCTCATCTAAGGCGATCTTGTCGGCAAGCGCATCGCGTAGAATCTCCGACCCTTCATTGTGAAGGCCGCGGCGTCCCATATCGATCGCCTCGATGCGCGCGCGCGGAGCCGTCTTGATGGCCTCATGGTAGCTTTCGCACATCGTTTCGTAGTCGCGCAGGATGCGCCGGATGGAGGCGAGCGAGATCGTCGCCGAGAGCTGCGGCTCGCCCGCCTCATCGTCGACCGCGAGAATCAGGCGCCCCTCGGCACGGCTCACGCGCAAGCGATAAGGGCCGGGTGCGGAAACGCCCTTCGGCGCGAAATAGTTTTCCTCGACGAGATCGAAGATCGCGACGCGGCGCTCGTGATCCTCATCGGCGCCGTGGTGCACGGCTGCGCTCTCGTCGAGGATGACCTCGACGAGGCGCGGATCACCGCTCACACCCGCGGGCGCCACACGTCTAACCGCGCTCGGCGCGGAGCCGCATCGCGACCGAGAGGGCGTGCGCATCGAGGCCCTCGGCTTCCGCCAGCGTGACGGCCGCGGGGCCGATCCGAGCCAGGCTCGCGGCATCGCACGCGACGAACGTCGTGCGCTTCATGAAGTCGAGCACCGAGAGGCCGGAGGAAAAGCGCGCGCTGCGGGCCGTCGGAAGCACGTGGTTGGGCCCCGCCACATAGTCCCCGATCGCCTCCGGCGTATGACGTCCCAGAAACACCGCGCCGGCGTTGCGCACGCCGTCCAGCATTCGTTCGGGCTCGGCGATCGCCAGCTCGAGATGTTCAGGCGCGATCCGGTTGATCAGACGCGGCGCATCGGCGAGGCGGTCGAGCAGGATGATCGCCCCGTGGTCGCGCCAGCTTGCCGCCGCGATGTCGGCGCGCGGGAGTGCCGCCAGAATCTCCTCGACGGCGCGGCTCACGCGATCGGCGAAGTCGCGATCGTCGGTGATCAGGATCGCCTGGGCAGAGGTGTCGTGCTCAGACTGCGAGAGCAAGTCTGCGGCGATCCAAGCCGGATCGTTTGCGGTGTCCGCGACGACGAGAATCTCCGATGGTCCCGCGATCATGTCGATGCCGACGGTGCCAAACACCTGCCGCTTGGCGGCAGCGACATAAGCATTGCCGGGGCCGACGATCTTGTCGACCGGGGCAATCGTGGCCGTGCCATGGGCGAGCGCGGCGATGGCCTGCGCTCCGCCGACGCGGTAGATCTCTGAGACGCCGGCGATATCGGCGGCCGCCAGCACCGCAGGATTGAGCACACCATCGGGCGCGGGCACCACCATCGCAATCCGCGCGACGCCCGCGACACGCGCGGGCAGCGCGTTCATCAGGACCGTACTCGGGTAAGCGGCGGTGCCACCCGGCACATAGAGGCCCACCCCGTCGAGGGGGTACCAGCGCGCACCGAGACGAACGCCCTCTGAGTCGACGAAATCTTGCCCTTGCGGCATCTGCTCCGCATGGAAGGCCTCGATCCGGGCCGCGGCCATCCGCAGAGCGGCGACCGTCTCCGGTGCGGCGCGCGTCCGCTCAGCCCGTATCTCCTCGGCCGAAAGACGGACTTGCTGTGGGCTCAGCGCGATCCGATCGAAGCGCTTCGTGTAGGCGGCCAAAGCCCTGTCGCCGTCCTGCCGCACCGCCGAGATGATCTCGGCAACCTGTCGGTCGACATCGGCCTGAACCTCGCGCTTCGCCTCGAGCAGCGCCCGAAACGTCGCCTCAAAGCCCGCGTCGCCGCTATGAAGAACGAGCACCATCGACAGCCTCTCGAAATCGCTCGACCCAGGACTGTAGCTCGGCGGCGCGCGTCTTGAGCGCCGTCCGATTGACGACGAGCCGCGAAGACACATCGGCGACATGCTCGACCTCGACAAGATCGTTGGCCCGCAGCGTGGCGCCGCTGCTCACCAGGTCGACGATACGCCGGCAAAGCCCGAGGCCGGGTGCGAGCTCCATTGCGCCATTGAGCTTGATGCACTCCGCCTGCACGCCGCGGGCGGCGAAGTGCCGCCTGGTCAAACGCGGATATTTGGTCGCCACGCGGACGTGGCTCCAGCGCGAGGGATCATCGGTACTGGCGAGATCCGCCGGCTCCGCGACCATCAGACGACAGCGGCCAATCCCGAGATCGAGCGGCGCATAGAGCTCGTCGAAATCGAACTCGGTGAGCACGTCGCTTCCGGCGACACCGAGCTGAGCCGCGCCGAATGCTACGAACGTCGCGACGTCGAAGCTCCTGACCCGAATGATGCCGAGCCGCGGATCGTTGGTGCGAAAACGGAGCTGGCGCGCGTCCTCGTCTTGAAACGCAGGCTCCGGCTCGATCCCGACGCGCGCGAGCACCGGCGAAAGCTCGCGGAGGATTCGCCCCTTCGGCAGTGCGAGCACCAGACCATCGGACGCCATCACCGCCTCACGATGCTCCCTCGGCGGCCTCATCCGGTTGCGCCGGTTCGAGGTCTTGAAAGCGGCACGCAAGACGATCGGCCTCGAGCCAGATCTCCGCGCCGTCCAGAAACATCAGACGGACCACCGTGCGACACCGTCCCGGCTCGCTGAGAATCGCTCCAAGCTGGAGCACGCGCGAGCGGTCGGCCTGGTCGATGTGGCGCAGCTTGACAGCGCGGACCGTGTCGAAGTGAATGCCTGCCTTGATGCAGTCGAGCGACGGCAGCACGCTCTCGTCCGGGCCGAGGTCCCAACGCCGTCGCACGAGGATGGCGGCGAAACGATGGTCCTCCGGCTCGAAGGCCATTTCGCCGAGCGCGAACATCGCGTCCTGAAGACAGGCGGAAATGATCGCAAGGTCGTCCGCGTCCTCCGCCCTCAGCTTGAGCCGCCTGTCGCTCGTCAACTCTCGATCCGGTCGATGTCGGCGCCGCATGCGGCGAGCTTGTCCTCGATGCGCTCATAGCCCCGGTCGAGGTGGTAGACGCGATTGATGAGCGTCTCGCCCTCCGCCGCGAGTCCCGCAAGTACGAGCGAGGACGACGCGCGTAGATCGGTCGCCATCACCGGCGCGCCGGAGAGCTGCGGCACCCCCCGTACCAGGGCTCGTGCGCCTTGCACCTCGATGTCGGCGCCCATCCGGCAAAGCTCGGGAACGTGCATGAAACGGTTCTCGAAAATCGTCTCGGTGATGACCGCCGATCCCGCCGACATGCTCGCAAGTGCCATTGCTTGTGCTTGCAGATCGGTGGGAAAGCCCGGAAAGGGTTCCGTCGTCACATCCACGCCGTGCGGCCGGCCGTTGCCGCGCACCCGCACGCCGCGCGGCGTCTCATCGATTTGAACCCCCGCCGAGCGGAGCACGCTGATCGGTGCGCTCAAATGGTCGGTCTGGGCACCGAGCAGCTCGATGTCGCCACCGGTCATCGCCGCCGCGAGCGCATAGGTCCCGGTCTCGATCCGGTCCGGCACGACGCGGTATTCGGCGCCGTTGAGCCGCGGAACCCCATCGATGACCAACACATCGGTGCCGATCCCCGACACGCGCGCACCCATGGCGTTGAGGCAATGGGCAAGGTCGCTCACTTCCGGCTCGCGGGCGGCGTTCTCGATCCTCGTCTGACCGCGCGCGAGCGTTGCGGCCATCAGAAGATTTTCGGTGGCGCCGACCGAGGCGAAGGAGAGCGGCACGGTCGCACCGCTCAGTCCGCGCGGCGCGGTGGCCTGGATATAGCCGTCCTGCAGCTCGATCTCGGCCCCGAGGCGCGCCAGACCGTCGAGGTGAATGTCGACCGGCCGTGTGCCGATCGCGCAACCGCCCGGCAGCGAGACGATCGCCCGGCCCTCGCGGGCCACCAGCGGGCCGAGCACCAGGACCGAGGCGCGCATCTTGCGCACGAGATCGTAGGGCGCGGTCGTGTTCACGATATCGGCGGCGCGCAGCGATAGCACACGCCCGGCGCTTCCGCCGTGGGCATGGCCGTTCATGCTGATCTCGACCCCATGCTGCGCCAAGAGGTGCGCCAGGGTCGTGATATCCGCGAGGTGGGGCAGGTTGGAAAGGGTCAGCGTTTGGTCGGTCAGAAGCGCCGCGGCCATCAAGGGCAACGCCGCGTTCTTCGCACCGAAAATTTCGACCTCGCCCTGGAGCGGCACACCGCCCCGGATCCGGATCTTGTCCATCAGCTGCCCTCGATCGGAAACATGCTTCGGGCCGTCATGCGCCCGCCACGGCGCGAAAATGGCGTGTTGGCCGCCACCGGGCGGGGTCGATGGCGGCGCCACCATATGGCAACGCTTGCGAGGGAACAAGGCGGGCTCGACGCGTCCGCCCGTGATCGAACGCATATGACTCTCCTCATTTGCGGCTTGGTCGTCGCGCAAGAGAGGCAGAAGATTGTGGCGGGCCGGCGGCAGGCAATCGCTCCTGTGCACGGCCGGCGGACCGTGTCACGACCGGGCACCGGGTCAGTCGAGCTCGAAGGCGTCTTTGTAATCGCGCTTGAGGCTCTGGTCCTGATCTTCCTTCCGCAGGAAACAGGGGCCGACGGAGAGCGCCTCGATCTCGGTGCCCATGAAGCAACGGAAGGCGTCTTCCGGCGTGCAGACGATCGGCTCGCCCCGCACGTTGAAGCTCGTGTTGACCAGCACCGGGCAACCCGTGCTCGCTTTGAACGCGCTTAGAAGCCGGTGATAAAGCGGGTTGGTCTCCGCGTGCACGGTTTGGATGCGCGCCGAATAGTCGACGTGGGTCACGGCGGGAATGTCCGAGCGCGGCACGTTGAGCTTCTCGATGCCAAACAGCGCCTGCTCCTCCGTGGTCATCTGCCGGCGGCGCGCCTCGGCGACATCGGCGACCATCAGCATGTAGGGGCTTGCTTCATCGATCTCAAACCAGCTCGACACGTCCTCCGCCAGCACCGACGGTGCAAACGGGCGAAACGATTCGCGATATTTGACCTTGAGGTTGAGCGTCGATTGCATGGCGGGTGATCGCGGATCACCCAGGATCGAGCGCGCGCCGAGCGCGCGCGGCCCGAACTCCATACGCCCCTGAAACCAGCCGAGCGCCTGCTCGCTTGCGAGCGCGGACACGCAGGTCTCGATCATGCGGTCGGGATCCAACCGCTCGAACCGCGCGCCGCTCGCCTCCAGGCGGCGAACGATCTCGTCATCATCATATTCGGGGCCGAGGTAGCTCCCGCGCATGCCGTCGAGCGCACCGTTGACATGGCGCGCGCCGCCTTGATCGGTGTGAAACGCGGCGAGCGCGGCGCCGATCGCCCCGCCGGCATCGCCTGCGGCCGGCTGCACCCAAATTTTCTCGAAGCTCCGGTCGCGCAGGACCTTGCCGTTCGCCACGCAATTCAGCGCAACCCCGCCCGCAAGGCACAAGTTCTTGGACCGGCCCTCGGCGGCGAGCGAGCGGGTCAAGCGCAGCACGGCCTCTTCGATGACCACCTGGACGGACGCCGCGAGATCCATCTCGCGCTGCGTGAGCCGTGCTTCGGGATCGCGCGGCGGGCCCTCGAACAACGCGTGGAACCTATCGCTCGTCATGCGCAGTCCCGCGCAGTAGTCGAAATAGTCGAGGTTGAGGCGGAACGTGCCATCCGGCTTCAGGTCGATGACATTGTCGAGAATGGTCTGCACGAAGCGCGGCTCACCATAGGGCGCAAGCCCCATCACCTTGTACTCGCCCGAGTTGACCTTGAAGCCGGTGTAATAGGTGAACGCCGAGTAGAGCAAGCCGAGCGAATGGGGAAATTGGATCTCGCGCAGCAGCTCGAGCCGATTGCCGTTGCCGTAGCCCATCGACGTCGTCGCCCATTCGCCGACGCCGTCCATGGTGAGGACGACCGCCTCCTCGAACGGCGAGGGAAAGAAGGCGCTCGCGGCGTGGCTCTGATGGTGCTCGGCGAAGAGAAGCTTGTTTTCCCAGTCATATTGCGGCGCATGCGCCTTGAGCTCTTTCTTGAGGAGCGCGCGCTGAAACAGCTTCTCCTTGAGCCAAAGCGGCATCGCCATGCTGAACGACTTGAAGCCACGGGGCGCGAACGTCAGGTAGGTCTCGAGGAGCCGTTCAAATTTGAGAAAGGGCTTGTCGTAGAACGCGACGAAGTCGACCTGGTCGAGCGTCACGCCCGCCTCGCTCAGGCAGAACACCACGGCCTCAGCCGGGAACCCGGCATCGTGCTTCTTGCGCGTGAAACGCTCTTCCTGCGCCGCAGCGATCACCGTGCCGTCGTCGACGAGCGCCGCGGCGCTGTCGTGGTAGAACGCCGAGATTCCGAGGATGCGCACGGGCCAAATCCTAGAACAAGGTGTAGATGAACGGAGCGACCGCAGAGCCCTGCGTGAACACGATCAACGCACCAAAGACGATCAACACGAGGAGCATCGGAAGCAGCCAGAACTTCTTCCTGACGCGCATGAAGCGCCAGAATTGCCGCATGAAGGAGATCATCCCTGCCCGCTCCTCTTTAGAACATGTTGCGCATCGCGCCGGGCTCCGGAACCGTCACGTCGCGCTCGATCCAATAGCTGTCGCGGTCTTTCTCGATCCGTCGGTTCAGCGGATCGCCGCCAAAGAGACGCATCAAGAAGCCGATCGGCGTCACGCCGCCGAAAAACATCAGGCCCATGATGATGGGTGTCGTGATGGTCGAGAGAAAAAGCGCAAATTTCGTCCAATAGCGATTGGCCGGTGCAAAGAGCCGCGGGTAAAGGATCGCCACCAGCAGAAACGCGCCCGCGATCGCCAGCGACCAGATCCGTACTTCGCCGCCGCCGATCAGCGGGATCAACCCGATCACCGTGAAGAAAACGGCGAACACGATGCCGAAACCGCGATCGGAGCTGCCCTTGACCTTGTGCGCGCGACGTATGTCTTCGTGCAGCTCTGGCTTCTTCCGCATCCGCAACCCCGCCCATCGCACCACCGCAGGCTCAATCGGCCGGATCGATCACGTCCCGCGGCTCGTTGTAGGGAACGCTCTCTGGTTTGTCAAAGAGCCCTGAACGAACCATTAACACATCCCACAACAACAATTCGTGACGGCTGACACGTCGACACGGACGGCGAAGAACAGTGTTTACTTAGTTCGACGCGTGAGCCTTGCGAGCCTCCAGAAGGGCCGCGAACGCCGGTGATGCGAGAAGCGCCTCGCTGATTCGCTCCGCCATAACACGGCTTCCCTCAGCCGTGAAATGAATCGAATCAGTGTAGAACCGCTCTTCAGGCGCGAGAAAGCTCTCAGCCTCCACGACGAGGCTGCCCGTGCTGGCGCCCACCTCTTTGATCACCTGGTTGTAGACCGTGTAGCCGTCGGCGATCGCGGCCATGGTCAGATACGGCATGTAGAAACGCGCAGTCACCGACGCGTCGCGCTGTTCCTCGGCCGAGAGGCCGGGACGCAGGCGCGGCGCCATGGTGACGAGCACTACCATCTCCGCCTGCCGCCGCGCACCCTCGACCAGCGCGGTCAAATCCGCCCGGAACTCCTCGCCCAGCGCGGCCGGGAACCCCTCCAAGGTGCCCTCCGCCGACGCCTCTTCCGACTGCTGGCGCAGAAACACCTTCACGTTCTTCTCGAGCAAGTTCCATAGAACCGACTGGCGCGCCAGCCAACTTTCCTTCGCGGGTCGCTCGGTGATCAGCCCCTCGGCTTTGGCCAGTGCGAAGCTGTTCGCCGTCATGTCGTTGTAGCCGTGGAGAATCACGATGATGTTCGGCTCCGCCGGAGCGACCTGCGCCTCGAGCCTGCGGAGCGAGTGGGATACGCCATAGCCAGAGACCGCGGCGTTGAGATAGTCGAACGTGACGCCCGGATGCGCCTCGCTCAAATGCGTCCACACGCGGTGCGGCCAGGTGTTTTCGTTTCCCTTGACCTCAAGGCTGATCGTGGTCGAGCCGCCGAGGAACGCGAGGCGCACGCGCTCGGCCGGCTTGGGTGTCACGAGCTCGGGGCTTCTGAAGCCGCGTGTGCTGATGGTGAGCTGATCAGACGTGAAGCCCGATATCGGCACGCGAAGGCCGGTCCCCTCATCGATCTCGAACAGGGTCTCGACGACATGCCCGCGCTCCGATTGGATCGCCCGCACCAGGAACTCGGCGCCGACACCAATCACGAAAACGACCAGAACGCTGAGAAGAAGGCCGAAAAGCCAGTATTTCGTTTTCCTACCCACCGCACTCGTCCAAGTCAGGAGAATTTCGCCATATCGGGCGCATGCGGCGGCCGGAGTCGTGCGTCGGTTTCCGCGCGGAGCACCCTTCTCTGGCTAGATACAAAGGGAATCTAAAGGAAACAAGAACATGTGCCGGCCGCGGGCGCTCAGCCAGCCGCATCACCGCTTGGCGCGATCCCACGCGCTCGCCGCCACGGATTCCGCGATCGCGTCCAGCAGCCACTGGCCGAGATAGACCGCGAACGAATTGCGGACATAGATATCGTAGGCCGGCGTGTCATCGAGCGCGTGCAAGATCACATGGGCGCGGGCAAGCGCGGTCTGAAGACATTGACCAGGACCAAAAGCCCGTGGATGTAGGTCGAGCCTGCAGCTCTTCATCAACACCTCTCGTGCGAGCGGCCCGGAGAGGCCGATGATCGTGCGCATGGCGCTCACGTCGACGAGCGCGAACGACCGCGCGCCGAGGCCCGTGCGAAGGGCGGTCTGCATGGCCTCCCGTCGATCATCCGCGGCAACCACAAGCCACTCGTCCGGGCCAAGCCAAAGCGCGGCGAGATCATCCGGGCCCGTCGCAGCGCGGTTGGGCTCCGTCGGCAGATCGAGGCCGAGCGCGTCCCGCGCCGCGCCAAGCGCGCCCGAACCATGCGGATCGAAGCGCAGGGAGAGCTGCGTGCTGAACGGGCGCGCCGCAAGCCGCACGGCCTCGCTCGACGCCCCTTCGAAGGCGGAACCGAGCGCCTGAAGCGCGCCGCTGCGCTGCGCCTCAGCCGTCACGACGCTCTCCCTCAGGATCGTAGAACACCGGGTCGGTGACCGTAATCCGATGCGTGCGATCGATCAGCGGCGCGTAGATCTCGC
Organism: Alphaproteobacteria bacterium; assembly: GCA_965216915.1. Taxonomy (GTDB): domain Bacteria; phylum Pseudomonadota; class Alphaproteobacteria; order UBA828; family UBA828; genus CBDCGS01. Next base: position 1,610,548 of record CBDCGS010000011.1, on the reverse strand, counting down.
TCCCGATCCGCGCGCGCCCGCTCCGCACGAGCGCGAGGGCGATCGACCGTCCGAGCGTCGGACTCATATAGCTCGACGTGACATGCCCAATCATGGGGACCGGCGGGTCACCCGGCTTTTCGACGAGCTGCGCGCCTTCGGGCAGAACCACGGTCGGATCGGCCGTCGCGAGGCCGACGAGCTGCTTGCGGTCATCGCGCGCGGCGTCGGGGCGTTGCCATGCGCGTTTGCCGATGAAGTCGGGCTTTTTCTTGGAAACGATCCAGTCCATGCCGAGATCATGCGGCGTGGTGGTGCCGTCGGTCTCCTGTCCAACGATGATGAAGCCGCGCTCGGCCCGCAGCACATGCATGGTCTCGGTGCCGTAGGGCGTGATGCCGTGCGCCGCGCCGCTCTCCATCAAGGCTTCCCAAACGCCGAGGCCGTGGTCCCACGGCACGTTGATCTCGTAGCTCAGCTCGCCGGTGAAGCTGATGCGGAACACCCGCGCCGGCACGCCGGCAACGCGCGTCTCCTGAAACGACATGAAGGGAAACCGTGCCGGATCGAGGTCGAGGTCGGGCGCCAGCGGCTCGAGCACCGCGCGCGCCTTTGGGCCGGCCAAACCCAGCGTCGCCCATTGCTCCGTGACCGAGGTGCAGCGCACGTCGAGCTCGGGCCACTCGGTCTGCAGCCACTCCTCGAGCCAATCCAGCACGCCCGCCGCGCCGCCGGTGGTCGTCGTCATGAGATAGTGGTTTTCCCCGAGCCGCGCGGTGGTGCCGTCGTCGAACACCATGCCGTCGTCGTGGCACATCAGACCATAGCGCACCCGGCCGACCGCGAGCTTCGACCAGGCGTTGGTGTAGATGCGATTGAGACACTCCGCGGCATCGCGCCCCTGAATATCGATCTTGCCGAGGGTCGAGGCATCGACCATGCCCACGGCCTCACGGACGGCGCGGCATTCGCGCGCGACCGCGGCGTGCTTGTCCTCCCCAGGCTTCGGATACCACCATGGCCGCTTCCACTGCCCGACATTCTCGAACACGGCACCGGCCGCCTCGTGCCATTCATGCATGGCCGTCCGCCGGATCGGGTCGAGGATGTCGCGGTCCCGCCCGGCGAGGGCGCCGAACGTGACGGGCGTGTAGGGTGGCCGGTAGGTGGTGGTGCCGACCTCCGGCACGGGCCGCCCAAGCGTATGGGCGAGAATGGCCAGCGCGTTGACGTTGGCCGTCTTGCCTTGATCTGTGCCCATGCCGGCGGTCGTGTAGCGCTTGACGTGCTCGACGGAGCGGTAGCCCTCGCGCGTGGCGAGCACGATGTCCCGCGCGGTGACGTCGTCCTGATAGTCGACGAAATGCTTGGCCCGCCCGTGCCCGAGCGGGCGCTGCCCCGGCACCAGCCAGAGCGGCTCGACGGAGCCTTGGTCGGGCTCGTCGACGGCAGGCACCGGGGCTGCCGTGCCGTCGCCGAACCCGGCGGCATGCGCGGCGGCCGCGCCCGCGGCGCCGGCTTCGGCGAGGCTCTCGGCCAGGCCGAACGTGCCGCGGCATGCGCCGACGGTCTGGAGAGCTTGGGTCGCCACGTCCGGGACGAGCGCACCGCGCGCCGCATCGAACCCGAGCTTGCCGCCGGACTGGCAGAACAGGTGCACGGCCGGGTTCCAGCCGCCCGACATCATGACGCAGTCGCAGCCGATCCGCGTCGGCTCGCCGGTCACGGTCTCGCCGCCGCTCGCGCGTGCCATGACGTCTACGCCGCGCACCCGTCGTCTTCCGTGCGTCGCGGTGACGACGGCGCCGCTGTGGACCGTGATCCCGCGCGCCTGCGCCTCATCGATCTGAGGTCCCGAAGGCGCGGGGCGGCTATCGACGATCGCCGCGATGGCTGCGCCGGCGTTCGTGCAAGGTCGCGCGCGGCCTCGTAGGCCGCGTCATTGTTGGTGAAGAGCACGACGCGACGACCGGGCAGCGCGCCGTAGCGGTTGGCACGTAGGCCTGGGCCGCCGACGCCAGCATGACGCCGGGCCGGTCATTGTCGGCGAACACGAGCGGCCGTTCGATGCGCACCGGTGCAGAGCACCACGCGCGCCGCCTTGATGGTCCACAGCCTCTGCGCGTGCGACGCCCGGGCACGCACCCGCTCCCAAATGATCGGTCCGCCGTTGCAGCGCGGTCGAGCGAAGTTGTGGTCGTAATATCCGAAGACCGTGGCGTCCGCGGCAGCAGCCGCACCTCGGAGATCGCCTCGAGCTCGCGCCAACCTGGCTCGCCGACCCAGTCGCTGCCCCGCGCGCCCCGTCGATCAATGCGTGCGAGCCGGTGCAGCGCCCCGCCGAAGCCGGCCTGCTCGTCGGCGAGAACCACGCGCGCCCCGGTCTCGGCGGCGGCCCGTGCCGCGGCATGAGGCCCGCCGGTCCGGCGCCCACGACCAGAACGTCGCAGTGCACGTGCGATCTTGTCGTAGAGATCCGGATCGGGCGGTCATCGGGGGCGTGGCCGAGGCCTGCCATGTGGCGGATCACCGGGCTCGTAGACGCACCTTCCAGAACGACTGCGGCCACAGAAAGGTCTTGTAGTAGAAGCCGGCGACGGAAAAGATTCGAGAAAAGCCCGGCCCACGCGCCGACGTCGAACGCCGCGCTCGGCCAGGCATTGATCCCGGTCGCGCTCAGGCCGTCGTAGAGCACGATCTCGGTGGCCCGAAGGTTTGGCTCAGTGCGCGCGCCGCGCTCGAGCTGGACCAGCGCCGTCGGCTCCTCCGGGCCGGCGGTGAGGATGCCGCGCGGCCGGTGATACTTGAAGCTGCGCGCGACGAGATGCACGCCGTTCGCGATCAATGCCGATGCGAGGGTATCGCCTTCGCAGCCCTCATAGTCCTTGCCGTCGAAGGTGAAGCGGAGCCGCTTGCTGCGGTCGATCGCGCCGCCCTCCGCGGTCCGAAAACGCATCGATCTAGCCATCGCCGCCACCCGGCGCATCGGGCCGCGTCGCACCCATCGGATAGACGGCGATCACCTCGTGACTCACCGTGTGGCGCAGCACATTGAACCAGCGTCGACAGCCCGCGCTATGCATCCAGCGTTCCGCGTGGACGCCCTTCGGGTTGGTGCGCATGAACAAATAGTCCGCCCACACCGCATCATCGGAGGTGTGTGGGTCGGGCCGCATGATGTGCGCCTCGCCGCCATAGCGATATTCCGGCTCCGGCCGGGGGCCGCACCAGGGGCAGCTGATCCAGATCATTCCGCCCTCCCCCGTCTCAATGAGCCACGGCGGCCGCGCCGTGCTCGTCGATCAGCGCGCCCGTGGTGAAGCGGTCGAGCGCGAAGGGGGCATTGAGCGGATGGGGTTCGCCGCGGGCGATGGTGTGGGCGAGCACCCAGCCGGAGCCCGGCGTCGATTTGAAGCCGCCGGTGCCCCAACCGCAGTTGATGTAGAGCCCGTCGACCGGGGTCTTGCCGATGATCGGCGAGGCGTCCGGGTTGACGTCGACGATGCCGCCCCACGAGCGCATCATGCGCACGCGGCCAAAGATCGGGATGAGCTCGACGAGCGCCGCCATCTGCCCCTCGATGACGTCGAGCCCGCCGCGCTGGCCGTAGGAGTTGTAGGAGTCCATGCCGGCGCCGATGACAAGCTCGCCCTTGTCCGACTGGCTCAGATAGACGTGGACGGCGTTCGACATGATCACGCAGTGAAGCACCGGCTTGAGGGGCTCGGAGACGAGCGCCTGCAGCGGGTGGCTTTCGGTCGGCAGGCGAAAGCCGGCCATCGCCGCGAGCACCGAGCTGTGACCGGCCACGACGATGCCGACCTTGGGCGCCTTGATCGCGCCACGCGTGGTCTGCACCCCGGTGACACGGCCATTTGCCGTGTCGATGCCGGTGACCTCGCAATTCTGAATGATATCGACACCGCGCGCGTCGGCCGCCCGCGCATAGCCCCAAGCGACCGCATCGTGACGCGCGGTGCCGCCGCGCTGCTGCAGGGTCGCGCCGAGGATCGGATAGCGCGTATCCGGCGATGTGTTGAGGATCGGACAGAAGGCCTTCACCTCCTCGGTCGAGAGCAGCTCGGCGTCGATCCCGTTCAGGCGGTTCGCATTGGCGCGCCGCGTCGCCTCCTGCAGGTCATGCACGTTGTGGATGACGTTCAGGACACCGCGTTGGCTGAACATGAGGTTGAAGTTCAGCTCCTGCGAGAGCCCCTCCCACAGCTTGAGGGCGTGCTCGTAGAGGGCGGCGCTCTCGTCCCACAGGTAATTGGAGCGGATCACGGTGGTGTTGCGGCCGGTGTTGCCGCCGCCGAGCCAGCCCTTCTCGAGCACGGCGACGTTGGTGATGCCGTGCTCCTTGGCAAGATAGTAGGCGGTCGCGAGCCCATGCCCGCCGGCGCCGATGATGATCACGTCATAGGCGGGCTTCGGATCCGGGCTTCGCCAATGCTCGGCCCACCGCTCGTGATGGCTGAGCGCGTTGCGCGCCAGACTGAAGATCGAGAATTTCTTCATGGCCTCCCCGTCGGTCCATTGGTGCCCCGATCGGGCTCGCGACGCAAGTCGCATGTCCGGGCGCCGCGGCGGCGCTCAACGGTTCGTTAATCACGACGGCGGACCCTTTCGTGATCGCAACCACGGTCGCCGCAGATGGAATGGGCAAGCCTCGATAGCTTCGCCGTGCCGGACCCGTTCTGGCAGGACAAGATGGGAAAGCCCGTCGCCAACCGCGACTTCATGGGCGCCTTGCTGACACATGGCGCGCTTCCCCGCTACCGCTTCCACTATCTCGACGAGGCCGAGCGCGACCGACACCGCGCCCAGCTCGCCGCCGCGTTGCCGACGGCGGCCCTTGCCCGTGCCGAGCTCTCGACCCATGCGGCGCTCGCCGCGCAGCTCGAACGGGGCGCACCCGCCGACATTTTCCACCAGGGCGATTTCACGTTTCACGCGCCCTATCTCGCGGACCTGAGGAGCCGGCGCCCGCCATCGCAGATCTTCGCGATCTCGGGTGTCACGCACTCGCTCGATGGCGCCGCGCTCTACGGCAAGCTCGTGCAAATACTGCTGGCCGGTCCTCGGCCCTACGATGCGATCATCTGCACCAGCGCCTGTGCGGTGACCGCGCTGACGCAGGCGTTCGCGGCGATTCGGGCGGCGTTCACCGACCGTCTTGGCGCCGCCCTGCCCGAGCCGCCCCCGCTCGTGCAAATCCCGCTGGGTCTCTCGGAAGGCTTCGAGAGGCCGCGTGTGGCGGCCGACGACCGCCGCGCCCTCGGGCTACCGGCGGACGCGCTCGTCCTCCTCGGCCTCGGACGCTTTTCGGTGCGACGCAAGATGGACCTCTCGCCGTTTCTCGAGTGCCTGCGCGCCATGAGGGACGAGCTCCCGCCCACCGTGCTCGTGCTTGCAGGCGGAGGAGGCGAGGCCGACATCGCGCTCGTCCAGGACATGGTCTATGCGCTCGGGCTCGCCGACATGGTGCGGATCGAGCCGAACCTCCCGGTCGACCGCAAGCATGCGCTCTATGGCGCGGCGGACATCTTCGTCTCCCTGGTGGACAACCACCAGGAGACCTTCGGCCTCACGGTCATCGAGGCCATGGCGCACGGCCTTCCGACGGTCGTGAGCGAATTCAACGGCTACCGGGAGCTCGTGCGCGAGGGCGAGACCGGCTTTCGCATCCCCACCTTCGCGAGCGCCGAGGCGGAACCGTGGGAGTCGCTGGCCGGCTTGCTCGACCCGTCCATTCTCGCGTTCCAGCGGAGCCAGAAGGTGGCTTTCGACTTCCGCGCATTGCGCGGGGCATTGCTTAGCCTCGCGCGCGACGCATCACTCCGGCGACGGCTCGGCGAAGCCGGACGTGTGCAGAGCCAGGCCTACCGGTGGGACAAGATCATCCCGCGCTACGAGGCGCTCTGGCGCGAGCAAAATGATGCGGTGCGGCACGCGCGCGCCCAAGACGATCCGCATCCCAACCATGCGCCCGCGCCGCTGCTGACCCCGGCGCTTCGATCGATGTTTGGTCACTACGCGAGCCGGACCATGTCGCGCTCCACCCGCCTCGCGGTCAGCGACTACGCCCGAGCGCGCGTCGCAGAAGGGTTCACGCCGACCATCTACGAAGGCCTGAAACCGCAGCTAAGCTTCCCGGTCATGCAAGCGATCATGGGCGCGCTTGAGATGGCGCCGAGCCTCGGCGAGGTCGTCGACCGGGTTCAGCGCGGCGGCGCCGTCTCCGCGCATCGCGTGATGCTCAACCTCGATTTTCTCATCAAGCACGGCTACATCGACGTGCTCAGCGACGAGCCACCGGGGCCTATTGCTTGATCGCCTCGAGTTCGATGATGAGCGCCACGTCATCACCCACCAGCCCATTCTCCACCGCGTAGGTCATGCCATAGGCGCTGCGTTTGAAGCTGCCACGGGCGGAAATGCCCAGCGTGAGCTTCTCGTGGCCGAATGGATATTTGCCGACCTTGTTGAGCGTGACATCGAGCGACACCGGATTCATCCGGCCGAGGAGCTCTAGCGTGCCGTTGAGCGTGGCGCTGTTGCCCTCGATCAGCTCGAGCCCGCCCGCGGTGAACACCATTTCGGGGAACTCATCGCTATTGAGAAAATCCGGGCTCCGCAGATGATCGTCGCGGCGCTTGTGGTTGGTGTAGACGCTCTCGGTCTCGATCACGATGCGCACGCTGGACAGCGCCTGGGTCTCGCGGTCGTAGGTGAACGAGCCCGACGCCTTGCGAAACATGCCGAGCACCTTTTCGTAGCCGATGTGGTCGACGAGAAAACCGATGCTGAGATGCTCGGGGTCGACCTTGTATTGCTCGGGCGCTGCGCTCGCTGTCCCGACGGGACCAAAGGCGAGAGCGGCAAGCGTGATCGCGGTCAGCGCGAAGCGGGCGGTCCATCGCGGGCGGAGCATGATCATGACGGAGATTCCCTTTGCTGAAGGTGCGGCGGCTTGGCGTGGCACACCAGCCAGCCGATGTCGGTAAGGAACGAGACGAGGAGCAGGAACAGACCACCTGCGGCAAGAGCGGTTGCCGCGGCTGGACTGACGCCCGGGACGAGCGCCACGCCAAGAACGAGATATTGAACGACGCAGATCCCCTGCCGTCGTTTGCTGGGCGGCAGCGGTTTCGCTAGCAGGGGCCAGAACAGGCCGGCAACCACGAACCCATAGCGGAGCCCGCCGATCGCGAGCACCCAAGGGCCGGCACCGCCCTGCTGGAACACCAAGACGGCAAGGATGAGCACGGTCAGGGCATCGGTCTCGAGATCGAAACGGGCGCCGAAGGCGCTGCTCGTGCCCTGACGGCGGGCCAGCCAGCCGTCGAGACCATCGCCGAGGAGCGCCAGGAGAACGGCAATAGCGGGCAGCCATGCGAGGCCGCTCGGCAGGTCCGCCCCGCCGATCAGTCCCGCGAGCACGCACGCGATCACGACGCGCCCGAGGGTCGCCCCATTGGCCGCGCCGAACCGAGCATGTGGGTGCAGGCGTGGCAGCGCGGCGTCGATCGCAAGCGCCGCCAGTGCAAACAGGCCGAAGGCCTGCAGCACGAACGCCGTCCCGTCGTCGAGCCGCGGCGCAATCAGCGCGCACAGGCCCGCGAGCGCGGCGGCGCCCACCACCATGGAGCCCAAGCCGCTGCGACGCAGCCGCACGACGGTCTGGTCGTCCCTTCCACGCGACGGCATATCCTTATAATGGTCGCGCAGTGGCCGCGAGGGCAAGTGGCCTGCGCGGGGAACATCTGAATTTAGCTAATTCTAACAACGTGTTACTTCTGCTCACATGACGAGCGCCGAACCTCATTGGCAGCCATCCGCCGGATCGTCGGAGGCCCACGCTTTTTGGGTGACCGGCGCCGGTTCGGGCGCCATTCGGTCGGTGCGGCTCGACGCGCCCACCGCGGACGACGTGGGCGTCCGCACCCTCTTCAGCGGCATCAGCCGGGGCACCGAGTCGCTCGTGTTTCGTCAGGCCGTGCCGCCATCGGAATATCAGCGCATGCGCGCGCCGTTTCAGGACGGTGCGTTTCCCGCGCCGGTCAAATATGGCTATGCCAACGTCGGTCTTGTCGAGGTTGGGCCCGCGTCGTTGGTGGGACGAACCGTTTTTTGCCTGTTCCCCCACCAGAATCGGTATGTCGTGCCCGCGGATGCCGTCCTGCCGCTCCCCGAGGCGGTGCCCGCCGGCCGCGCCGTTCTGGCCGCCAACATGGAAACCGCGATCAACGGACTTTGGGACGGCGCGCCGCAGGTCGGCGCCCGGCTCGCCGTGGTCGGTGGCGGCGTGGTCGGGTGCATGATCGCGACGCTCGCGGCGCACATTCCGGGCGCGCGCGTCACATTGGTTGACATCAACCCCGCGCGCGCCGCCTTGGCCGACGCGCTCGGACTTGGGTTCTCGCTCCCATCCGCCGAGTTGGCATCGGACGCCGACCTCGTCGTGCATGCGAGCGGCTCGCCCGAGGGCTTGAACACCGCCCTTCGGCTCGCGGGCTTCGAGGCGACCGTGCTCGAGATGAGCTGGTATGGCGCGACGCGCGTGCCCGCGCCGCTCGGCGAGGCCTTTCACAGCAAGCGTCTGACCCTTCGCTCGTCCCAGGTCGGCGCCGTTGCGCCCACGGCACGGCCACGCTGGAGCCGCCGGCAGCGGCTCGCGCTGGCGCTCGACCTGCTCGCCGACCCCGTGTTCGATCATTTGATCAGCGGCGAAAGCGAATTCGCCGATCTGCCCACCACCATGGCGCGCCTCGCAGACCAGCCGGGCGACGCGCTCTGCCACCGCATCCGCTACGACGGCGGCGCCGCGCCATAGCACGAAAGGAGCAGCATGTTCAGCGTCAGCGTGAGAGACCACTTCATGATCGCGCACAGCTTCGCCGGCGCGGTGTTCGGGCCCGCCCAGGCGCTCCACGGCGCGACCTACGTGGTCGATGCCGAATTCCGCCGCGAGACGCTCGATCCGAACGGGATTGTTGTCGATATCGGACGCGCAGCCGACGCGCTCAAGCAGGTGCTCTCGGAGCTCAACTTCCGCAACCTGGATGACGAGGCGGCGTTCGCCGGCCAGAACACGACGACCGAGTTCCTCGCGGGCGCGGTGCACGCGCGCCTCTGCGCCCGCATCGAGACGGGCGCGCTTGGCCCGGGCTCCGAGGGGCTCGTCTCGATGAAAGTCACGCTGCACGAGTCGCACGCGGCCTGGGCGGCCTATGAGGGGCCTGTGCGCTGAGACGGTGCAAACCGTCCACCTCATCGTCCCCGGTGATCCTGAGACCCTCACGGGCGGCTATCTCTACGACCGACGGATCGCGGAGGAACTCCCGACGCACGGGACCGCCGTGGTGGTGCACGCGCTTGTCGGCGATTTCCCGAGGCCTGATGACGCGGCACGCGCACATGCAGCCGCCACGTTTGCGTCGGTTCCCGACGACGCGCTGGTGGTGGTCGACGGTCTCGCGCTTGGCGCGCTTCCCGACATCGCACGGGCGCATGACGCGCGCCTCAGGCTTGTCGCGCTCGTGCACCATCCGCTCTCCCTCGAGACCGGACTGCCCCCGAACGAGGCAACGCGGTTGCAGCAGACGGAAAGAGCCGCCCTCGCTCTCGTGCGTCGGGTCATCGTCACCAGCCCCACGACGGCGCGCGCGCTCGACACCTATGGTGTGCCGGCGGAGGGCATCGGGATCGTGCCGCCCGGCACCGATCCGGCGCCGCTCCACGCGGGCTCGCCCGACGACGCGACGGCGCTCCTCTGCGTCGCGACTCTCGTGCCGCGCAAAGGCCACTTGGTGCTGCTCGACGCCCTCACACCGCTCGCGCCGCTCAACTGGTCCCTCACCTGCGTCGGCGGCGCCCAGCATGACCCGGATCACGCAGCCCGCCTGCGCGCGGTGACCGCGTCATCGAATTTGACGGAACGCGTGAATTTCGTGGGCGAGGTCCGGCCCGATGCGCTCGCCTCCTATTACGACCGAGCGGACGTTTTCGTGCTCGCCTCCCACTATGAGGGCTACGGCATGGCGCTCGCGGAAGCGTTGGCCTGCGGGCTTCCGGTGATCAGCACCACGGGCGGCGCCATTGCGGACACGGTGCCGCGAGAGGCCGGCATTCTCGTCGCGCCGGGCGATGTGCCTGCGCTGAGGCAGGCCCTCGCGACGGTCATCGAGGATCGCGCCGCGCGTGCCCGCCTTACGGCGGGCGCCGCACGCGCGCGGCAAACGCTTCCCTCTTGGGCGGACGCGGTCGCCCGGTTCGCGGCGGAGCTGGCGAAGATCTCGTGAGCGGATTTTCGGCCGCTTGGCTCGCGCTGCGCGAACCCGCCGACCGGCGCGCGCGCTCCGACCGCTTGATCGCGCTGCTCGCCGCCCACCTCCCGCGCGCGCGGCCGGTCCGCGTGCTCGATCTCGGCTGCGGCACCGGGGCCATGCTGCGCGCCCTCGCGCCGCGCATCGAGGCGCCGCAAGCGTGGGTGCTCATCGATCACGACGCGACGCTCGCCGCGGCGGCGGTCCGCGATTGGGCGCAGACGGGGCCGAGCCATGTGACGGTCGAAGCACAGACGCTCGATCTCGCAACCTCGCTCGCCCACGTGCCGCTCGCGGGCGCTGATCTCGTCATCGTCTCGGCACTGCTGGACCTCGTCTCCGTGCCATGGCTCGACGCGCTGATCGCACGCTGCGAAAGAGCGGGCGCCACGATCTATGCACCGCTCACCATCGATGGTCGCGTGCGCTGGTCGCCGGTCGACCGCGACGACGCGGCGATCACGCGCGTGTTCGCGGCCCATCAGCGCACGGACAAGGGGTTCGGCCCGGCGCTCGGACCCGACGCGCCGGGCGTGTTCGTGGGCAAGGCCGATGGCGCCGGATATGCGGTGCATCAGGACCCCGCCGATTGGCAGCTCGGATCCGCCGACGCAGCGCTCCAGGACGCGATGATCGACGGGTGGCGCGATGCCGCGCTCGCCGCAGCCCCGAAGGACGCGGCCTCCTGGCGCACATGGGCGCAACGCCGGCACGACACGGTTGCGAAAGGCTGCGCCGGCCTCCTGGTCGGCCATGTCGACCTGCTGGCGTTGCCGCCGACCGGTGGCTCATCCGGCTAGAGCAAATCCCGAGCAGGTGGCATCACCTGCGACGGCGCATTTGCGTCAATTTCAACCAGGTAGAGCATTCGCGCGAGCGTAGGCGAGCGTGAAATGCTCTATAGGGCGAGCACGGCACGAAGCGGCAAGTGGTCCGAAGCCGCGAGCGCGCTGGCACTCGCGTGCACCGCGATGTCAGAGATCGCGATCGGCGGGGCCGCGCGAATCCGGTCGAGCGCCAGGCGGGGCCGGTGCGCCGGGAAGGTGCGATGGACCGGCGCGGGCGCGAGCGCTTGCTCGAGCACTGGGCCCGCACCGAGTGGCGGGAACCACTCGTTGCTATCCGCAAGCAGAACCCACGGTGCCCCACCACGCCCGCCGGCCTGGACCAGGCGTCGCGCCTGGAAATGCTGGGCGGGAAGCCAGGGCGAGAGATGGCTCACGCCGACGCGCAGCGGGCCGACGCGGGTTTCGATCATGCCGAGCAGGAGCTTCCGCGTTTGGTGGATCGGGACGCTCGCGTCATGTGTCTCGACCGAGAGCAGCGGCAGGCGCGTGAGCAGCAGGTTGCCATGAAACAAATCACCCTCCGACATGGTCGGACAGGCGGTCGCCGCATAGCCCGTCGCCGCTTCGAAGTCTGCCACCGTGACGTGACCGCGCTTGGGCCGCACGCGGTTGTCGAACTCCTGAATGCCGACGATGTCGGCATCGAGCTCCCGCAGGACGGCGAACGTTCGCTCGGGCTGGTGCAGCCCATCGCGCCCGACGCATTTGTGGATGTTGTAGCTCGCGACGGAGACCGCGTGCGCTGCCGTGTCAGCCATCGTGGAACGCGCAGTCGAACAGCGTATCGGCACCCTGGTCGAAGCGTCGCACGGTGGGCCGCTTGGCATCCCCAAGCGAGTCGATCGCGGGGAGCGTCAGCCCCATGCGGCCCGAGCCAATCACGATCGGCGCCACCGCGATGTGCAACCGGTCGAGCGCGCCGGCGGACAGGAAGCGCGAGACCGTGGCCCCGCCGCCCTCGACCAGGATCAGGTGGCAGCCCCGTGCACGGAGCGCCGCGACGATGGCCTCTGGGTCGACCGTGCCGTCCCGATAGGGCAGTGCGATCTGCTCGACCTCGTCCGGGACGGCCGATCTCTCGTTACCGTCGCCCCCGATCAGCCACGTGCGCCCCGCGTCGCTGAAGAGCCGATGCGCACCGTCGAGCCGCCGCGCCGGATCAATCACGACACGCACCGGCGATTCACCCGGAACGCGCCGCGTCGTGAGCCGGGGATCGTCGGCCTCGACCGTTCGCGCGCCCACGACGACGGCATCGGCGAGCGCGCGGAGACGATGCAGATGATCGAGGTTTTGCGTACCGTTGATGTAGTGGGATCGGCCAGCCTCGGTGGCGATCCGCCCATCGAGGCTCTGTCCGAGATGGGCGATGGTGAGCGGCCGGCTCGGGCCCGCAACGCAGAGCGGCGCAAGCAAGTCGAGCAGTGCCCGCGCGTCGGGCGTCACCGCGGCGTCGCTCGACCACGTGCCATCCGGCTGCGCGGTGAGACGTGTTTGCTCGCTCGCAGCGATGACGAGGCGCCGCGCGCCGTTCGGCGCGGTGGTGACCTCGTGCTGCGCCGCCTCATCGCAGCGCCCGCGCAACGCCCGCAACAGCGACCAAGCGCACGAACCATCGATCGTCACGATGGATTTGGTCCGGGTTTGAGCTCGGCCAGCGGAAAGCGCCCAAGATCGATCAGCGCCCCCCGCAACCGCTCCGCCATGTGCGCGAGGACGGCCGCACCCCGCGCCGCATCGCCGGCGCGCGCATCGCCCATCGCGCCCGCCGGATTGAGGTCTTGCGCCATCCAGCCGAGGCCGGCCCGCTCGCCGCGCATCCCCTCCGCGCCGAGCCGTTCATGACGCGCCGCGATGGTGCGCGCGGCTGAGGGAAAGAAGGCAACCGCCTCGTCCCGCACGAGCGCGGGCGCGAGGTGGCGCATCAACGCGGTTTCGACAGCGCCTGCGTGATAGCCAAAGGCGCGCTCGTCGTCGCCGAAAAGCCCCTCCGGAACGCCGAGCGCATAGGTGTTGACGCGCGCGACCAGCATGCCGTGATCCGCGCGCAGCCGGAGCGCGACGATGTCGACGATTTGCGGCTGACCGCCGTGACTGTTCACGAGCGCGAGCTTGCGCACGCCGGAGCGCGCGACGCCCGCGCCGATCTCGCACCATGCGCCGATCAGGGTCTCCGCGCGGAGCGTGAGTGTGCCGCGAAAGTCGCGGTGCTCCAGGCTCTCGCCCACCGCTTGGGTCGGCAGCACCAGCACCGTGAGATCGTCCGGCAGATCGGCGCAGGCCGCGCCTACGACGCCGTCGACGATCACCCGATCGGTGGAGAGCGGCAGATGCGGCCCGTGCTGCTCGGTCGCGGCGAGGGGGAGCAGCGCTACCGTGCGCTCGGGATCGAGCCCGGCGAAGTCAGTCGTGACGAGGTTTTGCCAATCGCGGCCTGGCATGGCTCACGGCCGCTCAGTCGCATTTGGCGGTGATGCCGCCGTCGACCACGAGGTCGGCCGCCGTGACATATTTCGCCTCGTCGGAGGCGAGGTAGAGCGCGGCATAGGCGACATCCCAGCCGTCCCCCATATGGCCCATCGGCACCTGGGCGTGGCGCTTGGCGATCAGCGCGTCGGCCTCGCCCTCGGCATATTGCGCGGCGAGCCGCACCTCGACGAGCGGCGTGTGCATGAGCCCGACGGAGATGCTGTTGCAGCGCACGCCGCGCGCCGCATATTGCACGCCGACCGCCTTGGTGAACTGCACCAGCCCCGCCTTCGCGGCGGCGTAGGCGGCGTGGTGATTGCCGAGAAAGCGCAAACCCGCGATCGAGGAGATGTTGACGATCGCACCGCTCCCCTGCGCCTCCATCACCGGCAGCGCGTGCTTGCAGCCGAGATAGGCGCTCGTGAGATTGAACGTGAGCTGACCTTCCCACGCCTCCTCGCTGAGCTCGACCGGCCCGCCCGGCACCGATCCGCCGACATTGTTGACGAGAATGTCGAGCCGCCCGAAGGCCGCGACACACGCCTCGACCATGCCGCGCACCTGGTCCGTGTCGGTGACGTCGCACAGATGAACACGGCACGCGCCATCCTCAGCCTCGATCAGCGAGGCCGTCTCTTGCGCAGCCTCTTCGTCGCGGTCGACGACGAGCACGCGCGCGCCCTCTCGGGCGAACAGCACGGCGGTCGCGCGGCCGTTGCCCCAGCCGGGCCCGACGGCGCCGGCACCGGTGACGATCGCGACCTTGTCCCTCAAACGTGCGCTCATGCCCCTCTATCTATCATTCCGGGGCCGCACATGCAGGCAGAACCGCGGCTTTGCGCAAGCGCGCTCCTGCACTACCCTCGCCATCTCAGAGCGGAGCGGAGGCGATATGGGTGGTGATCGGGAGGCGCTCGCCGCGGCTGCGGCCGTGGACGAGATGCGGCTTTGGACGCGGCAGATGACGATGGCCGAGATCGGCGCGACGCCGAAGGGCGGGGTCAACCGCGCGGCGCTCTCGCCGGAGGATATCCGCGCGCGCAAGCTCATGGTCGCCTGGGCCGAGGAGCTTGGCTTCGCGGTGGCGACCGACGACATCGCCAACCTCTACATCCGCCGGCCCGGCCGCGACCCCGAGGCGCCGCCCGTGGTCACCGGCAGTCATCTCGACAGCCAGCCGACCGGCGGCAAATTCGACGGCTCGTATGGCGTGATCGGCGGCCTCGAGGCTCTCGAGGCCATCGAGCGTGCCGGCATCGAGACCGAACGGCCGATCGAGGTGGCCGCCTGGACCAACGAGGAGGGCGGGCGCTTTCAACCCGGTGCGATGGGCTCGGCCGTCTTCGCGGGCGACCTCGCGCTTGCGGACTATCTCGACCATGTCGACCAGGCGGGCATCAGCTTTCGCACGGCGCTCGCCGAGACGCTCGAGTCCACGCCAGCGCTGCCGCGCCGCCCCTTCCGCACCCCCATGGCAGCCTATGTGGAGGCGCATATCGAGCAGGGGCCGCGCCTCGAGAACGCCGACAAGACGATCGGCGTGGTGACCGGCATCCAGGGGCTGAACTGGTTCGCCGTCGAGGTCGTGGGCGAGGAGGCGCACGCCGGCACGGCGCCGCTCCGCACCCGCAAGGATGCCTGCAAGGCGGCCGTCTCCATGGTCCACGCGCTTGAGGGCTTGATGGCCGACGAGACCGACACGATCCGCTTCACGGTCGGCCGCTTCGAAGTGAGCCCGGGCGCGCCCGCGACGGTGCCGGGTCGTGCCCTCTTCACGATCGACTTTCGCCATCCCGATCCGGCCGTGATCGCACGCATCAACGGCGAGATCCGGCCGGTGTGCGAAACCCATGCGCGCGGCTGCACGGTCAACATCGAGCAAACATTGGAGAGCGCACCCGTCACCTTCGATCCCGCCGTGATCGACCTCGTGCGCGGAACCGCCGACACGCTCGGCCTTCCCAACATGGACATGCCCTCCGGCGCGGGTCACGACGCCATGCACATGGTCGGTTTGTGCCCGACTGGCATGATCTTCGTGCCCTGCGAGCGTGGCATCAGCCACAACGAGGCGGAGAACGCCACCGCGCCCGACCTTGCGGCCGGCGCCCGCACCTTGGCGGCCTGCCTGGTCGAGCTCGCCAACAGACCGTGAGCGGCACAACGCTCGAGGCGCACCGGCCGCTGGTTCGCGGCCATCGCCACATGATCGTGGCGGGCCATTATCTTGCCGCCGAGGTCGGCTTCGCCGTGCTGGAGGGCGGCGGCAACGCGATCGACGCGGGCGTCGCCGCCGGTCTCGCGCTCGGGGTCGTGCAAAGCGACATCGTGAACATCGCGGGCGTCGCACCGATCATCCTGCGCGACGGGGCATCCGGCGAGGTGACGACCATCAGCGGGCTCGGACCTTGGCCCAAAGCGATGACGCCCACGCTCTTTCGCGATCAGCACGGCGGGCGCATTCCCGAGGGCGTGCTGCGCACGGTGGTCCCGGCCGCGCCGGATGCTTGGATCACGGCGCTCGAGCGCCATGGCACGATGGCGTTTGGCGACGTCGCGGCCGGCGCGATCCGCCTCGCCCGCAACGGCTTCGTCATGTATCCCGCGATGGCGACGGTGCTCGCCGAGAAAGCCGCAGGCTACGCGCGCTGGTCCTCGAGCCGCGCGATCTATCTGCCGGGCGGCAAGCCGCCGCCGGTCGGCGCGGTGTTCGTGCAAAACGACCTCGCCGGCACGCTGCAGCATATGGCTGACCAAGAGGCGGCCGCGGCGACGGCGGGGCGCGCGGCCGGCCTCGAGGCGGCCCGTGCAGCCTTCTACCGCGGCGATATCGCGCAGGCGATCGTGCGCTTTCACCGCGAGGAAGGCGGCCTCCTCACGGCCGATGATCTCGCGGCGTTCTCGGTCGGGCTCGAGCCGCCCGAGCGTGTGGCGTTCGGCGGCATGGACGTATTCGCGTGCGGTCCCTGGTGCCAGGGGCCGGCGCTCCTCCAGGCGCTCCGTCTCTTGGATGCGGAGGCGGTCCGGCACCACGGCCACAACACACCGGAAGCCGTGCACCAGATCGTCGAGGCGCTCAAGCTCGCCTTCGCCGACCGCGAACATTGGTACGGAGACCCCCGCGTCATCAACGTACCGATGAAGGCGCTGCTCTCCGACGATTACAGCGCACTTCGCAGGACGCTGATCCGGCCCGACGAGGCTTGGCCCGACCTTCCGCCGGCGGGCGATCCCGTGCAAGAGGTCGCGGCCCTGCCGAGCGTGGCCGCCGACAACGCATCGGCCGCAGAGCCCGGCGCTGCGCTCGACACGTCCTACGTGTGCGCGATCGACGCGGCGGGCAACGTGTTTTCCGCGACTCCGAGCGACACGTCGTTCGATATGCCGGTGGTTCCGGGCACCGGGCTTTGCCCTTCCTCACGCGGCTCCCAATCCTGGGCCGACCCGGCGCATGCCTCGTCGGTCGCGCCCGGCAAGCGGCCCCGGCTGACACCCAATCCGGCGCTCGCGATCGGCCGCGACGGCACGCTCATGCCCTTTGGAACGCCGGGCGGCGACGTGCAGACGCAGGCGATGCTGCAGGTCTTTCTCAACATCGTGGTGCACGGCATGAACCCGCAGGCCGCGGTCGAGGCGCCACGCGTCGCGACCATGAGCTTCCCCAACTCCTTCGAGCCACATGCGCACTATCCGGGTCGCCTCCAGCTAGAAGGCAGGATAGCCGCGGAGACCGGCGACGCGCTCGCCGCGCGCGGACACGACATCGCCTGGTGGCCGGATTGGTCATGGGCCGCCGGCGCGATGTGCGCCATCGTCCGGCATCCGAAAACCGGCGTGCTCGAGGGCGCGGCCGACCCCAGGCGGCCTGCCTACGCGCTCGGCTGGTGACGCGACCTTGCCGCCTCGGCAGGCCGCCGATACTGTGGCCGCCGATCGGGGAGTGTCGACCATGAAGCCGAAAATCACCGTGTTCGCCATGGGCGGCACGATCGCGAGCGCAGGCCGCGCGTCGGCGGGCGTGAAGCCCTCGCTCACCGCCGAGATGATCGTCGATGCCGTGCCCGGCATTCGCGACGTCGCCGAAGTCGCCGCCGCGACCTTCCGCAATGTGCCGAGCCCCGAAGTCACGCTAGACGACCTCCTTGCGCTCCGGCGCGCGATCGTGGAGCGGATCGAGACCGGCGACCGCGGCGTCGTCGTGACCCACGGCACCGATACGATTGAAGAGACCGCGTTCGTGCTCGATCGGATCGTCGGCGGTGACGCACCGGTCGTCGTCACAGGCGCCATGCGCAACCCGACGATGGCCGGCCCCGACGGGCCTGCGAACCTGCTCAACGCCGCCCGTGTCGCGGTCGCCACCAACGCGCGTGGCCTCGGCACTCTGCTCGTCATGAACGACGAAATCCACGCCGCGCGCTACGTGCAAAAGGCGCGCACCGCCAATGTGGCGGCCTTCGCCTCAAGCCCGTTCGGCCCGCTTGGCTGGATCGCGGAGGACACGCCGCGGATCGCACAGCTATCGGTCGACCGGCGGCTGATCGCGGCGCCACCAGAGGGGAGCGACGCACCGGTCGCCATCGTCACGTTCGGCCTCGGCGATGACGGCCGCCTCATCGAAGGCGCCCTCGACGCGGGCTATGCCGGGATCGTCGTCCAAGGCACGGGCGGCGGGCATGTGCCGGGGCCGATCGCGGATCTCATGGTCGCGGCCAACGATCGGGTTCCGGTGGTGTTGGCCTCGCGTGTCAGACACGGCGAGCTGTTGCACAAGACCTACGATTTCGCCGGCTCGGAGGTCGACCTCGCGCGGCGTGGCGTGCTCTCCGCCGGCTGGCTCGATGCGTTCAAGGCGCGTCTCCTGCTGAGCCTGCTGTTGCGCACCGGTGCGGACCGAGACGCCATCGCGCGAGCGTTCGAGGACTGGCTCGTACCCTAAGCGAGGAGCGGCGCTATGACCGTCACACTGCTTGAGAACTGCACCGTGTTCGATGGCGCGAGCCCAGAGCTTCAGGAAGGCATGTCGGTCGCCGTCGAGGACGGGCGCATCAAAGCGGTGCAAGCGGGCACCATCGGCGGCCTCGGCGAGGCGCGCCGGATCGCTGTCGGCGGGCGCACGCTGATGCCGGGCTTGCTCGACGCCCATTTCCACGCGTTGCTCGCGGACCTCAACACAATGGCCCTCGACGATATGCCGGCCTCGCTGTTGCACCAGCATGGGCGGCACAATCTCGAAGGCGCGCTGAACCGGGGCTTCACGACCGTGCGCGATGCCGGCGGCGCCGACCTCGGCCTCGCGCAAGCCGTCGAGCAGGGGCTGATCAAGGGCCCGCGGATCTTCTTCGCCGGCAAGGCGCTCAGCCAGATCGGCGGGCACGGCGACATGCGCAGGCAAACCGGCTTCGAACCCTGCCAATGCGGCGCCTATAGCGGCGCAATCGCGGCGGTCGCCGATGGTATCGACGGCATGCGGAGCGCCGTCCGCGAGGAGCTGCGCAAGGGTGCGCACCAGATCAAGCTCATGGTCTCGGGCGGCGTGCTGTCGCCGACCGATCCGATCTGGATGGATCAATATTCGGAAGAAGAGATCCGCGTCGCCGTCGCCGAAGCGGCGACCCGCCGAACCTATGTGATGGCGCATGCGCACACCGCGAGCGCGGTGCGGCGCTGCGCGGCCTACGGCGTGCGCTCGATCGAGCACGGCACGCTCATCGACGCGGGCGCCGCGGACGCAGCGGCCGCGGCGGGCGCGTTCGTGGTGCCGACGCTCGTCACCATCTTCGCGATGCTGGAGGCCGGCACCGAGCACGGGTTGCCGCAGATCTACGCCGACAAGCTGCAGGGCCTTGGCGAGGACGGGCTCCGTTCGCTCGAAATCTGCAAGGCGGCGGGCGTCAAGCTCGGCTTCGGGACGGACTTGATCGGCGCACTCCACCCGCGCCAATCGCAGGAATTCCTGATCCGGGCACAGGTGCTCTCACCCTTCGAGGTGCTGCACTCGGCGACCGGCATCAATGCCGAGCTGATGAACAAGGCCGGCGAGCTCGGCACCGTTGCCGAAGGCGCGATCGCCGATCTCCTGGTGATCGACGGCAACCCGCTCGACGACCTCGGCCTCCTCCAAGAACAAGGCCGGCACATGCCGCTGATCATGAAGGACGGCCGGCTGCACAAGAACGCACTCGGCTGACCGCGCTCAGGCGACGATCGGGAGTGCCTGCACCGTGTAGCTGTGGGTGAGGGTGCGGCCCAGCACCGGGTCTTCCAGCGCGACGGTCAGCGCGGGTGTCGGGCGCACGCCGCCGATCGCGGGCACGGTGCCGCAAAACATCACCGTGCCGTCGGCGAGTGCTTCGGCGTCGTGGCCGGCGAAGCGCGCGATCAGCTCTTGCGGCGGCCGCTGCGCGGCGAGCGCGCCCTCCTGGTAGAGCCGCCGCTCGCCACCCTCGGTGATCCACGCACGGAGAATGAGCTGTTCCCAATGGGCACACACATCGTCGAAGCGCCAGAGCGTCGCGCCGAGCGGCTTGTCGCACACCTGCTTGGAGAGCGCGACGCCATAGGTCTCGAGGGCGCGGTCGGTGTGGTCAGAGCCGATGCCGACATGGAGCACGCCGGCATGTTGCACCAAGACCGGCTCGGCCTCACCACCGGTCTCCTCGCCACACACCTCGATCACATCGCGACAGGTGACGCGGCTCGCCGCGACCCGGTAGAAAAGCGGCATCGCGGACGGTCGCGGCACACCCAGCTCGGCGAGCTCTGCGGCGTGCGCATTCATCGCGGCTTGATCACGCCCCGTCCAGCCGGCGATCACCCCGTGCGCCAAGGCGATGTCGGCCGTCTCCTCCCGGTCGAGTCCGGCGATGGTGAAGCGGAGCGTATTCATGCGCGTTTTCCCTCCCGACGTCGGCTCAGGGCACCGGCGATCTCGGCCGCGAGCCGAGCGTTGTCCTTGATCAATGCGATGTTGGCCGCGAGCGTGCAGCCCTCGCTGAGTGCCGCGATCCGCGAGAGAAGGTGGGGCGTGATCGCCTTGCCGCGCGTGCCCGCGGCGTCCGCCTCGGCAAGCGCCTGCGCCAACCACATCTCCATCTGGTCTGCCGGTATGGCGTGATTTTCCGCAATGGGATTGGCGATGACGAGCCCGCCGAGATCGAGTGCGCGCTGGGCCTCGATCACGGCCGCCGCCTCGTCGGGTGTGTCGACCCGCGCGCCGCAGGCGAGGCCACTGTCGCGAACGTAGAACCCTGCGAGCCGGTCGGTGCCGAACCCGATCACCGGCACGCCTTGGGTCTCGAGCATCTCGACAGTCTTCGGCAGATCGAGGATTGCCTTGATCCCGCTGCACACCACCGCGACCGGCGTCCGCCCCAACTCCACCAAGTCGGCCGAGATGTCGAAGCTCGCCTCGGCGCCCCGATGCACGCCGCCGATGCCGCCGGTCGCGAACACGGCAATGCCTGCGCGCGCAGCCGAGATCATGGTGGCCGCGACCGTCGTGGCGCCATCACGCCCCGTGGCCGCCAAGGGCGCGAGGTCGCGGCGACTCGCTTTCGCGATGTCGGCGTCGCCCGCGAGACGGGCGAGCGCGGCATCGTCGCAGCCGACGCGGATGCGCCCGCCGATGAGCGCGATCGTCGCCGGCACGGCACCGGCATCCCGCACGACCGCCTCGACGGCGCGCGCGGTCTCGAGATTGTGCGGGGCGGGAAGACCGTGGGCGATGAGGCTCGATTCGAGCGCAACCACCGGTTCGCCGGCAGCGAGCGCGTCTTGGACCGCGGGCGCGATGTCGAGCGGCACGGTCATGGCGTCCGTGCCGCGGAGGCGGACGCATTGGCTTGACCCGCGCCATCCTCAGCCAAGATCAAGGGCGTTGCGGCCGACCCGGCTTCAAGAGCTTGCCGAGCGCCCTCGCCCGCGAGCATGGCGTCGATCGCCGCCGCCGCAAATGCGTCGCCTGCGCCCGTCACGTCGCAAACGGCGCCAATGGGCGCCGGTCGGCAGCGCGTTGTGCGGCCCTCGTGGCGCACCAGGGCACCCTCCGCGCCGCACGTGACGAAGGCGGCGGCCCCTCCCGCGTCTGCCAGGATCTGCGCGGCCCGTTCCGCGTCGCGCGCGTCGTCGCCGGCGAGCGCGGCGGCCTCCCGCTGATTGGCGAAAAGGGCCGCCGTGCGATGCAGGATGCCGCGGAGGCGCCCGACCTTGGCCGCGGATGTCGCGACCGCGACGAGGGGCGCGGCGGTGGCGTCGGCAACGGCCTCGAGCGTTGTCGCCGGGAGGTTGGAATCGACAACCAGCAGCGCCGGGTCCGCCGCCTCCACGCGCGGCATCACGCGATCGACGGTCAGTTCGTCATAGATCGCCATGTCGGCGAGGCCGAGCGCCAGCGCACCATCCTCCTGGAGAACGGCGGTGTAGCTCGCGGTGCGCGCGTGCTCGTGGCGCAGCACCAAATCGGTGCTCACGCCGGCATCCGCCAGCATCTCGCACACCGTATCGCCATCGGCATCGTGGCCGACGAGGCTGATCAGGCTGACCCGCCGCCCGCGTGTCGCGAGACCGACGGCGAGATTCCGCGCGACGCCGCCGGGCGCCGTGGCGACGGTCACGGGGTTCGAATCACCGGGATTCAAGGGCCCAAGCGGGCGCATGGTGCGATCGAGGTGAGCACCGCCGATGCAAAGGAGCGGCGCCGTATGGGGTGTGGCGGGCAGCATCGGTCGAGCATAGCATTCGGCTCCGGCCGGCGGCGCGTGGTATGGATGGCTCAACAATCAAAGGAGTGAGCGATGGCAACGCGCTCTGCCGAGGCCGAAGGAGCCAACGAGCCGGTTCTTCTGCGTCGCGACGATGATGGCGTGACGACGCTGACCCTCAACCGGCCGAAATCGGGCAACAGCCTCTCGCACCAGCTGGTTCACGACCTGCATGCCGCCTGGGACGAGATCGCGGCCGATCCCTCGGTGCATGTGGTGATCTTGGCCGCGACCGGACGCCTTTTTTGCACGGGCCACGATCTCAACGAATCGCTCGCCGCCATGAAGGCGCCGGAGACCAAGCGGACCGCTAACATCGCGTGCTCCGAGATGCTGCAAGCCATGATCGCGCTTCCCAAGCCCGTGATCGCAAAGGTGCACAGCTTCGCGACGGCGGCGGGCTGCGAGCTCGTGGCAAGCTGCGACCTGGCCTACGCCTCGACCGATGCCAAGTTTGCCACGCCGGGCGTCAACATCGGTCTCTGGTGCCTCTCTCCCCAGGTCGCCGTGAGCCGCGCGATCGCGCCGAAACATGCGATGCAGATGCTGCTCACGGGCAAGCCCATCGATGCGGAGACCGCCTTTCGCATGGGCCTGGTGAGCGAGGTGGTGACGCCCGACGCGCTCGACGCACACGTCGACACGCTCGCCCGGGAGATCGCTGCGAAATCGCCCTACACCCTCGCGCAGGGGAAGGAGTCGTTCTACCGCCAGCTCGAGATGAACCGGCGCGAGGCCTATGATTACGTGGCCGAGCTGATCTACCGCGCGATTCAGTCCGAGGATGCGCGCGAGGGCATCTCCGCTTTCCTGGAAAAGCGCACGCCGACCTGGACGGGCCGTTAGCTTCAGCGGCGACCGGCGCCGAGAAGCTTTTCGGTCTCCGCTTGAAAATCGTCGAAGTAGTCGAGCGCTTCGTGGCCCCGGAGCGCGTCGCGGTGCTTGAAGCAGTAGACGAAATGGCCATCGGCCACGGGATCCGGCGGCGGCATCTCGGCGCGACAGGTGTCGTCGGCAAATGGGCAGCGGCCTGAGAGGTAGCATCCCGTCGGCAGATCGATGGGGCTCGGAATCTCGCCGGCAAGATCGACCGCGCTTTCGCGCTTCAATTTCGGGTTCGGCAACAGAACAGAGGAGAGCAGGCCGACGCTATAGGGGTGGCGCGGATGGCTGAAGAGCTCCTTCGCCGTGCCCTGCTCGACGATCATGCCGAGATACATCACGGCGACCCGGTGGCTCAGATAACGCACCGTGCTGAGGTCGTGGCTGATGAAGAGATAGGCGGTTTCGAGCTCCTGCTGGAGGCGTATCAGGAGATCGATGATCTCCGCGCGGGCGGTCGGGTCGAGCGCCGAGGTCGGCTCGTCGAGCACAATCAGCTCAGGCTCCGTGACGATCGCCCGCGCAATGCCGACGCGCTGCTGCTGGCCCGCGCTCAGCTCCGCCGGAAACTGCTCGAGCGTTGTTTCGCGCAAGCCGACACGGGCGGCGACCGCGCGCACACGTTGGCGGCGGTCGTGGCGGTTGATACCCATCGCGCGCAGCGGCTCCGCGATGGTCGCGCCGATCCTGACGCGCGGATCGAGAGACTCGGCGGGCTCCTGGAAGACGAGCTGGAGCCGCCCGCGGAGCTCGCGGCTGCGGATGTTGCGGCGGCGGTCGATCGGGCTGCCCTGAAACCCGATTGCGCCGCCGGTCGATTTGATCAGCCCGAGGACGCAGCGCCCGACCGTCGTCTTGCCCGAGCCCGATTCGCCGACCAGCGAGAGGGTCTCGCCCTTGGCAATGGTGAAGCTCACCCCATTGACGGCCTGCACGACCGAGCGCGAGCCGGCGATGGGGAAATGCTTGACGAGCCCGTCGACGGTGAGAACGTCGCTCATTCGACGCGCTCGACCGGGAAGTGGCAGCGCACGAAGTGCCCTGCGCCGCGCTCCTCGAGATCGGGATGGCGCTCGTCGCACGCGCCCTCGCGGTGCACGCAGCGTGGAGCATAGAGACAAGCCTTGCCGTGGGTCGCCTCCGTCGAGGCGAGCGTCTTGTGCCATTTGCTGCGGAGCGTCGGGTTGTGCGCGAAGGCCGCGAGCAGCATCACGCTATAAGGATGCTGCGGGTTCTCGAAGAAGCGGACGGTCTCGGCGATTTCGACGATCTCGCCGGCATAGATCACCGCCACGCGGTCGCAGAAGTGGGCCGTGATGCCGATATCGCGCGTGATGAAGAGCATCGAGGTGTCGTGCTCGCGCACCAGCGCGCGCAACAGCTCGAGCACCTGTGCTTGCACCGTGACGTCGAGGCCACTCGTGGCATCGTCCGAGATCACGAATTTGGGCGAGCAGACGAGCGAAATCGCCATGACGACGCGCTGCGCCATACCGCCGCTGAGTTCATGGGGGAAGGCCCTGAAGCGGCGCTTCGGGTCGGGGATGTGCACGGCGGTGAGCATGTCGAGGGCCATCGCGTCGGCCTCGGCGCGACTGACGCTCAGATGCGCGCGCGCGACTTCCGCGATTTGCCGACCCACCGGGACGAGGGGGTCGAGCTCGCTCCGCGGGTTGGGGATCACCATCGCGAGCTCTTTGCCGCGCACCGCGCGCAGCTTGTCCTCGGGCAGCGCGCGCATGTCCTTGCCGTCGAACTGGATCGACCCGCTGTCGATCCGGCCGGGCTGGGTGAGAAGACCCATGACGGCACGCGCGAGCGTCGTCTTGCCGGAGCCCGATTCGCCCACCAGCCCGACGATCTCGCCGGGGCGAATGGCAAGGTTGACATCGCGCACGGCGCGCACCGGCTCTTCCTCGTACACGGGGTAGGAGACGTTGAGCCCCTTGATATCGAGCGCGGGCGCCGCCGCGGGTGCCTGCGCGGTGCTTTTCGCCGCCGTCGCCACGCTCAGCCCCGAATCCGCGGGTCGATCGCAAAATAGATGAGATCGACCACGAGATAGATGATGAGCGACAGAATCGCCGAGAAGAGCACGAAACCCAGCACCGGGTTGATGTCGGCATTGAGCACGCCCTGAACCGCGTACTGCCCTGCGCCGCCCCAGCTGAAGACGATCTCGACGAGCACCGCCCCGCCGATCAGGAAGCCATAGAGCACGCTCACGATGGTCACGACCGACGGCAGCGAGTTACGGAAGGCCTTGCGAATCACGACCCTCTTGGGCAGCCCGCACATGTCGGCATAGCGGATCAGATCGGATTCGAGCATCCGCTCCATCGTCGCCTGGGTCATCTTGAGGATGGGGCCGGCATTGATCACGCCGAGCGTCACCACGGGCAGCACCAGATGCCCGAGGGTCGACCACAGCGCCTGCCAATTGCCCGCGATAAGGCTGTCGATGATCAGGAAGTTGGTCACCGGCGCGGGCGGAAGGACCGCGAAGTCGATGCGGCCGAGCGGCGCCGGCGCGATCTGGGTCAGTGTGTAGAAGAGGTAGATGAGGATGAGGCCGAGCCAGAAATCCGGCAGCGCACCGGCCAACAGCCCGTAATAGTCGGAGAATTTCTTCACGATGGAGCGCTTGAAGTAGGCGGCCGCAACGCCAAGCGGGATGCCGATCACAAGAGCGAGGAGAAGCGACAAGGTGATCAGCTCGAGCGTCGCGGGGAACCGGATGGCGAGATCGTCGAACACGGGCTTGGTGGTTTGCCACGAGGTGCCTAGATCGCCCTGCACCAAATTTTTCAGGTAGATCCAGAACTGGTCGATGATCGTACCGTCGAGGCCCATCTCGGTGTTGAGCATCGCGATCTGGTCTTCGGTGGCGAACGGGCCGAGCATCATCACCGCCGGATCGCCCGGGATCAGCTTCACTAAAAGGAAGCTCACCAAGATGATGCCGAAGAGCTGCGGCCCGATGAAGATGAAGCGGCGCCCGACGTAGCGGAGGATGCGCATCACGACCTCCGCTTCTTGTCGCGGAGCGAGCCCGCGAGTGCGCGGCGCCGCGCCGGATCGGCCAGCACCTCGACGCTCGCGCCGACGAGGGCAAAGCCGAACACGGTGAGCGCGAGCGCGATGCCGGGGAATACCGAGGGCCACCACTGCCCGGTGATGATGTTCTGGAAGCCCATGGCGATCATGCTGCCCCACTCTGGCGTCGGCGCGACCACGCCCGCGCCGACGAAGCTCAGCGCCGCGGTCAGCAGGATCGACCAGCCGATGTTGACCGAAAGCTGGCTCAGGATCGGCCCGAGCGAGTTGGGGATGATGTGGCGCAGCATGATGGTGAGGTCCGACGCACCGGACACGTAGGACGCCTCGACATAGCGCATGTTGCGGATCGCCAGCACCTGGCTGCGCATCAGGCGCAGATAGATGGGCGCGTTCACGAAGGCGATGGCGGCGATGATGCTTTCGAGGCTTTGGCCGAAGATCGCGACCAGCGCGATCGCGAAGACGAAAACGGGAAACGCCTGCAGCACGTCGGCGGAGCGCATCACGAAGCCTGCGCCGAACGAGCCGAAGCCGCCGCTTTCCTGGTAGTAGCCGACGACGGCGCCGATGAAGGAGCCGACCACGGCCGAGATCAACGTGCCTGCGATCGCGATCGTGAGATCGATCCGGGGCGCGTAGACGATGCGGCTGAAGATGTCCATCCCCGTGGCATCGGTGCCGAAGAGATGGCGCCAGCTCGGTGCTTGCAGGAAGTCGACCGGGTTCGCGACCTCGGGCTCATACGGCGCGATAAACGGGGCGAAAATGGCCAAAACAATAACGATGAGAACGATGATGTAGCCGAGCGCGAAGAGCGGCCGGGCGCGCAACACCGCGAGAAGAAAGCGGAGCGCTTGGAGCAAGGCCTCTCCGCGGCTGCGCTCGGTTGAAGGTCCAGCGGCGATATCCGTCATGGCGCGCGCCGTTCCAAAGGTGGGCGGGGGATCGAACGGTTATGGGCGGGTGGTGAGGATGGGCCGCGCCACCATCGTCGCCTCCGGCGGCGCGGCCCAAGGAGCTCGTTCTATGCTTCGCGCCTGAAGTCCTGGAAGCGCATGTTGTTGGAGGTGTAGTAGGTCCACCCCTTCACGTCTGCGCGCCGCGCCATCGAGTAGTTCGTGAACGCGCCGAACACCCAGGGCGCCTCGCGCATCACGATCTGCTGCACCTCGTCCATGGCGGCAAGGCGGGCGTCCATATCGCCGGTCTGCGCCGCGCTATCGATCAGCTCGTCCACCCGCGCGTTCTCGTAGTTCGAGTAGTTGATGAACGACTTGGAGTGGAAATAGAGGTTCATCGAGTAGCCCGGATCCGGACACCACGGCGAATCATAGTAGAAGATCATCGGCTGCTTGCGCTCGGAGACGTTGTTGTAGAACGTCGCCGCCGGGATCTTCTTGAGCTGCAGATCGACGCCGATTTCCTTGAGCGCGCTCTGGTACAAGATCGCCGTGGTCTCCTGGGTCGCCTGCGAGGCGTCGTAGGCGAGCACGGTGGAGAACCCGTCGCCGTAGCCCGCGCCCTTCAAAAGCTCGCGCGCTTGGTCGAGATCCTGCTTGCCATACTCCCAGTAGGCGGCGTTGAAGCCCGGATAGATGTCGGGCATGCAGCCGGTGAGCGGGCTCGCAAGATTCTGGAACACCGTCGAGATCACCTGCTCCTGCGGGAAGGCGAAGTTCATCGCGCGGCGCACGTCGATGTTCCCGAACGGCTCAATCTTGGCGTTGAGCTCGATCCAGAGCATGAAGGTCGCCGGGATCGTCTCAACGGCGACGCCAGGTGCATTAGCGAGCTGCACAAGCTCCAGCGGCTGCAGATATTGCGCGATGTCCACGGCACCGCCCTGCAGAAGCTGCGCCCGGTTCGCCGAGGTCGGCACCTCGCGTAGGATCACCGTGTCCATTGCCGGCTTGCCGCCGTAATAATCGTCGCGTGCCTTGTAGACGGCCTGCGCGCCGCGCGTGAGCTGGTCGATGCGGTAGGGCCCGAAGCCCGCCGTGTCGTTTTGCAGAAAATCCTTGGCCCACGGATCGTCCGTGCCGCCGACCTCCTGGCACTTCTTCGAATCGTAGATCGGGTTGTAGAGGTTCGGCTGCAGCTTCAGAAGAAGCGGGTTCGGGTGGTCGAGGTTGAACGAAACCACGTGCGAGCCCTCGGCCTTGATTTGCTCCTTGCGCGTCAGGCTGATCGTGTTGGCGAAAAAGCCGCCGATCGCGCCGAGCTCGAGCTTGCGGTGCCAGGTCCATACGACGTCGTCCGCCGTGAGGTCGTTGCCCCAGTTGCTCTTGACGCCTTCGCGGAGCTTGAAGCGGATCCACTGGCTGTTGGGGTCGATCTCCCAGCTCTCGGCGAGCTTGCCCTTCATGTTCACGCGGCCAGGGCGATCGGGATAATCCTTGATGTCCTCGCGCAGCGCGGTCGGCACGCCGGCATCCGGGATCTTCTCGAACTCGACCAGCGAATCGTAGCACGCGGCGACCGATTCGAAGGTGCCGAGGCTCACATCATACTCGCTGTCGAGGCTCTGCGGGGTCGCAGGCGCGGCAATGACTAACGTGCTCGCGCGGTCTTGCGCGGCAGCACCACCAACACCCAATGCGCCGGGAACCGCGGCGGCGGCAGCGGCAGCCGTCGTGCCCTTGAGGAACGTCCGTCGGTCCATCGACCAACGGCCAATCGGTGACTTGCTCATGAATATCTCCTCGCTTGTTCACGCCTGATCGGCGCCCTGTTTGCCTTCCCTCCGGTGCCGGTCGTGGGCTCCGCAATCAACCGACGCGGCGTCCCGATTGTTCTCGGCGGGGTGAGTATACACTGGGCCGAATGGCCGGCCAGTGACGGGCGTGTACCCCTACGCTTGTGGCGGGTACCACCGCTCGGGCGCGGGGCGCACCCAATCGGTCGGCCGATGGATCAGCTCGAGGGTCGTCTTGATCGCCTGATCCGTCTGCACATAGCAAAAGCGCACGCGCCCCCATGTGCCCTCCATCACCGGCTCGAAGCCGCGCTCCATGAAGGTCTCTTTCGCAGCCTCCAGGCTTCCGCCGGCATCCTCAACGAGAATGCCCACATGCTGCAGACCTTCGCCGTGCTCCTCGAGGAACTCGTGATAGATGCTGGGGCCGCTGACCGGCTCGATGATCTCCCAGTTGAGGTCGCCGGTCCACGCAAGCGCAAGGCGCATCGAATAGTGACCGGGTTGGCCGCGATAGGTGGTGTCGACGAGGTCCGGCGCCTCGTAGGTTTGGATCCACCAGGGCCCGATCCCCAGCCGATCCGCAAATTCGCGCACACGCGCGTCGAGATCACGCGTCACGATGCAAATCTGGCGCGCCTGGGCAATGAAATGGTTCGGCAAGTCGGTGAATACCGGGTCCTGGGCCATGGTCAGGTCCTTTCGGCCGCGTTGAGCGCGCGCCACACCCTCTCCGGCGTGAGCGGCATGTCGACATGGGTCACCCCATGCTCTTTCAGGGCATCGACCACCGCATTGACGACGGCCGCGAGCGAGGGGATCGCGCCGGCCTCGCCGCAGCCCTTGATGCCGAGCGGGTTGAGCGTCGTCGGGATCTCGTTGGTGGCGAGCGAGAAGGCGGGCAAATCGTCCGCCCGCGGCAGACAATAGTCCATGAACGAGCCGGTGAGCAGCTGACCCGAGTCCGGGTCGTAGACGCAGTTCTCGAACACGGCCTGGCCCAAGCCCTGCGCGAGCCCGCCATGGACCTGGCCGTCGACCAGCATCGGGTTGACGACGCGCCCGAAATCATTGACGGCCGCGTAGGCGACGATCGCGACTACGCCGGTCTCGGGGTCGACCTCGACCTCGCAAATGTGGCAGCCATTCGGGAACGTGCCCTCGACGTCATGGCATTCGCCGAGCGTGTCGAGGCCGGGCTCCATGCCCTCCGGCAAGTTCGCGGGGTCGCGGGCACGGGCCGCGAGCGTCATGATGTCGATGCGCCGATCGGTGCCCTTGATCTCGAACGCGCCGTCGCCGAAACGGATATCGTCAGGCGCGGCCTCGAGGAGGGCCGCCGCGATCTCCCGCCCCTTGGCGATGATCTTGTCCGCACCGTCTTTGATCGCCATCCCCGCCGAGTAGGTCGAGCGCGAGCCACCCGTGCCGCCGCCCCGCGGCAGGTCGTCGGTGTCGCCCTCGACCAGCTCAACCGCATCGAGCGGGATGCCGAGCGCCTCCGCAAGGAGCTGGCCATAGGTCGTGAGATGCCCCTGGCCAGAGCCACCCGTACCGGCGCGGAGGGTCACCGTGTCGTCGCTCTCGAAGGTGATCGAGACGTTCTCGCCGGGATCGCCGACCGTGGATTCGACGTAGACGGCCATGCCGATGCCGCGGAGCCGCCCGCGCTCAGCCGATTCGGCCCGCCGCGTCGCGATGTCGGACCAGCCGGCAAGCGACGTCGCGTCCTCCAGGTTGCGCGCGTAGTCACCGGAGTCATAGGTGATGTCGAGCGGTGTCGCGTAGGGCATCGCCTCGGCGGGAATGAAGTTGCGCCGCCGCAGCTCGTCAGGGCCGATGCCCATCTCGAGGGCCGCCTTGTCGATCACACGCTCGACCAGATAGTTGGATTCCGGGATGCCGGCGCCGCGATAGGCGTCGGTGAACACGGTGTTGGTAAGCACGCCTTCCACCTCCGCGTCGATGGCGGGCGTGCAGTAGGCGTTGGCAAGCATGCGGGTGTTGAGGATGGTCGGACAGATCGGCCCAAAGCCAGACACATAGGCACCGAGATTGACCCGCGTGCGCACCCGCAAGCCCAGAAACCGGCCGTCGGCATCGAGCGCGAGCGCCGCGCGGCTGAGATGATCGCGCGCCTGCGTGTCGCTCAGGAAGCCCTCCGAGCGCTCGCTCATCCAGCGGACCGGACGGTCGAGCTTACGCGCGGCCCAGAGCACCAGAGCCTGTTCTGGGTAGGTGAAATATTTCATGCCGAAGCCGCCGCCGAGATCGTGGGCGATCACGCGCACGCGGTCTTCCTCGACGTCGAGAATGCCCGCGATGATCGTACGGCAAGCGAAGACATGCTGGCTGTTGGTGTAGAGCGTGTAGCGGTCGATCGTCGGGTCGAAGGCGCCGAGGGCTCCGCGCGTCTCGATCGGGTTGACGACGACCCGGTTGTTGACGAGCGCGACCTCGGTCGTGTGAGCGGCAGCGTCAAACGCCGCGTCGGTCGCGTCCCGATCCCCGTGCTGCCACGTGAACGAGAGATTGCCCGGCGCGCTCGACCACACCGCGGCCGCGTCCTCCTCCCGCGCCTGATCGGCATCGACGACGATCGGCAGCGGCGCATAATCGATCGCGAGCAGCTCCGCCGCATCGCGCGCGGCGGCGCGGCTCTCGGCCACCACCATCGCGACCGCCTCGCCGACATGGCGCACCCGGTCGCGCGCTAGAAGCGGGTTGGGTGGATAGTAGGCGGGCGCGCCGTCGGGTCGCTCGAGCTTGAGCCAGGCATCGGCGATGCACGGCAGCGTGCCGAGCCGGTCTGCCGCGACATCCTCACCCGTCCACACCGCGAGCACGCCGGGTGCGGCGCTGGCTGCCGCACGGTCGATCGCCTCGATATCGGCGTGGGCATGGGGCGTGCGCACGATCGCCGCATAGGCCTCGCCGGGCAGCCCGAAATCGTCTTGAAATGTCGCCGCGCCGCGCAGGAGCACATCGTCCTCCTTGCGGGCAATCGCTTGTCCGACGCCGAACCGTGCCATGGCTCCGTCCCACCCCGCTCGCTCGTTGCCGCATGATAACGCCACCAACTGAGTCGCGCGCGGGCGAAATCCGGCTAAGCTGCGGCGGACAATTCAACACCGATCCGAGGGAGGGATCCATCCATGACGTTCGAGGAGCAAGTCGCGCGGCTTTCCGCGATCGAGGATATCAAGCAGCTCAAGGCACACTATTGCGCCTTGTGCGACACCGGCTATCAGCCGGAGCCGCTCGCGGCGCTCTTTACCGAGGACGGAATTTGGGATGGCGGCGAGCAGTTCGGCCGCTATGTCGGGCGCGACGAGATCCGCAATTTCTTCGCCGGCGTCTCCGGGCAGATCGTCTTTGCCGCCCATCTCGTCTTGAACCCGATCATCACGGTCAACGGCGACAGCGCGAACGGCAAATGGTGGCTGCTCATGCCCTGCACCACCGCGGAAGAGGGCGGAAAGGAGGCGCGCTGGCTCGCGGCCGAATATGACGACGACTATGTCAAGGTGAACGGCGCGTGGCTCTACAAGCACCTCCGCCTCGATCTCAAGTTCTTCACGCCACATCTTGCGGGATGGGCGGACCAGACCTAGGCGGGATCGAGCGATGGCCGAATTTTATGTGAGCGTCGGCGACGAGACCCGCTTCTCCAAGACGGTCGGCGAGAGCGACATCTATCAGTTCGCCGGCATTACCGGTGATTTCGCGCCAATGCACATCGACGAAGCCTTCATGGCACAGTCGTCATTCGGCCATCGCATCGCTCATGGCGTCCTGATTATGGGCTTCATGTCGGCGACCGCGAGCAAGATGATCGCGCAATGCCCCGACCTCGGCTTGGCCGAGACACCGGTCTCGCTCGGCTACGATCGCGTGCGCTTCACGGGCGCAGTCTTCATCGGCGACACGGTCTCGGTAACCTACAAGATCGTCGAGACCGATCCCGCCCGACGCCGCGCATACGCCGATATCGACGTGGTGAACCAGAAAGGCGAGCGCGTCGCGCTCGCACGCCACGTCCTCAAATGGGTGCCGGACGGCTAGCCAGTTCGACAGCCAGGTGCCGCTTCGATGCGGACGCCGCTCGGCAATGCTGCCGACGCCGCTCGCCTAACCTCCGCCCCCACGATCCAGCCGCCGCGCCGTGCGCTGGATCGCGTCCAGCGCCGCGTCGATGTGGGCGAGATGGGTGCGGAAGGAAAGGATCGCCGCGCGAAGCACGAGGCGGTCGTCGAGACGGGTGGTGCTGAAGAACGCCGTGCCTTCGTCTCGGAGTGCCGCTTCGAGGCGTCGGTTGAACCCGTCTGCGTCGCCCGACGCCGGGAGAAAACGAAACGTGACAATCGAGAGCGCGGGATCGGGGCCAACCTCGAAGCCCGGGATTGTGCGGAGGCGGGCCGCGAAATAGCGCGCGAGGTGCATCTTCTCGGCAAGCGCGGCGCGGAACGGCGCGACGCCAAGCAGCTTGAGCGGCAGCCAGAGCCTGAGCCCGCGGAAGTGACGGCTCAGCTCGAGCGAAAGGTCGCTCGGCGAAAGCTGATCGAGGGCGTGCTCCGCCGCCAGGTAATCGGCGCGCCCGCTTAGCGCGCGGGCCAAATGAGCGCCGTCGCGCACCAGAACGGCGCCCGTGCCGTACGGCAGGAACAGCGATTTGTGCGGGTCGAGCACCAGTGAATCGCCGCGCGCGAGGCCGTCGAGCACGGCGCGCCCCTCCTCGCACAGCGCGAACAACCCACCATAGGCGGCGTCGATATGGAGCCAGAGGCCTTCGCGCACGGCAATGTCGGCGATCGCCGGCAGCGGGTCGATCGCGCCGGTGTTCGTGGTGCCCGCGGTCGCGATAATGAGCCAGGGGCGGAGGCCGGCACGGCGGTCGGCCGCGATCGCCGCCGCGAGCGCGGCCGCGTCCATTCTATGCTCCGCGTCGGTCGGAATATCGCGACGCGGCGCGGCGCCCTGGCCGATCACATGCAGCGCCTTCGCCACGCAGTGGTGCGCATGCGCGGTGGCGTAGACGACCGGCGCCCCGCCCGTGGGATCGGAGAGGCCCGCGGCGTCGCGCGCGGCGACGAAGGCGGTGAGCGTCGCCGTGCTCCCGCCTGAGGTCAACGTGCCGGCGGCACTCGCCGGCAAGCCCATGGTGTCGGCAAGCCAGCGCAGAAGTGTAGTCTCAAGGGAGACCGCGCCCGGATTGGCGGCGTTGAGCCCGACGAAGCGGTTGCTCACCGCGGCGAGGTAGTCCCCAAGCGCCGCGTGATAGAGCCCGCCGCCAGGAATGTAGCCTAGATGCCCGGCGCCCGCGGTCTCGATGCCGGGCCGCTCGACGAACGTGTCGAGGGTCGCCAACAGAGACGTGAGATCCGTGCCCAGCTCGTCGACGGCGAGCGCATGCGCCGCGGCGCTCGGATCGCGCGGTGTTTGATACGCCGGCGCGCGCGCCAAACGCTCCAGGAACTGGGCGGCGTGCGCCGTGATCGCATCGTTGAGATCCGCGCGTTCGGCGAACCCGGGCTCCAGTCCGCGCGCTGCGGCCGCCAGGTCTTCGATTCGTTTCCGCGTGGTCTCTGCCATCGAGGCGCCGCTATGCCGCGGTCATGACCTCCTTCACCTTGCTCGCGAGCTGGCTGAGGCTGAAGGGTTTTGGGAGAAAATTGACGGTTTCGTCGACGCTGGAGCGGAAGTTGTCCTCAGCATAGCCCGAGATGTAGATCACCTTGAGGTCAGGCCGGGTCTCCTTGATCTGTTTCGTCAGAGTGGGCCCGTCGACACCGGGCATGACGACATCGGTGACGAGCAGGTCGATCGGCTCGCTTGCCGCATCGAGAACCTCGAGAGCCATCTCACCGCAATCGGCTTCGAGCACGGTATAGCCTTTCTTGCGCAACGCGCGTGCGCCAAACATGCGCACTGCATCCTCGTCCTCGACAAGGAGAATGGTGCCCTGGCCGGTGAGGTCGCGCGTCTTGGCCTTTTGCGCCCCGACCGCGGCCGCGCCTGCGACAGTGCCCTCGTCAGGCACGAAGTGCGGCAAAAACACGCTGAACGTCGTTCCCACGCCCTGAGTCGAATCGACGAGAACATGGCCACCGAACTGATGGATGATGCCGTAGACCGTGGAAAGCCCGAGCCCCGTGCCCGCGCCCACCTCCTTGGTCGTGTAGAATGGCTCGAAGATCTTGCCGAGCTGGTCCTTGGTCATGCCGACGCCGGTATCCGACACGTCGATCCGCACGTAATCCCCCGGAGGCAGCACGCCGTGACCGATTCGCGTCGGAGCCTCGGTGGTCAAGCGATTGGTCCGGATTGTGAGCGTTCCGCCATCGGACATCGCGTCGCGTGCGTTGACCGCGAGGTTGACGATCACCTGCTCGAGCTGCCCCTCGTCTGCCTTGATGAAGCCTGTGTCGCGCCCGTGGTTCATGGTGAGCTCGATCTTCTCACCGATCAGGCGACGAATCAGATTCGACAGCTCGGCGAGAACATCGGTGACCACGAGCGTCTTGGGTTTCAGGGTCTGCTGGCGGGAGAAGGCAAGAAGCTGACGCACCAGGTTGGCTGCGCGATTCGCGTTCTGCTTGATCTGCATGATGTCGGCGAAGGCGTGGTCACCCGCCTGGTGCTGCATCAAAAGCAGATCGCAAAATCCGATGATCGCGGTGAGCAGATTGTTGAAATCGTGGGCGATCCCGCCGGCGAGTTGGCCCACGGCCTGCATCTTCTGCGCTTGCGCGAATTGCACCTCAAGGCTTCGGCGCTCGGTCGTGTCGATCAAATGCACGGTGAGCCCGTGCCCGTCGGTCGCGTCGTGGCGGGTGGCGTAGAGCGAGACCACGCGCTCGCTGTCGCGGTCGCGCTCGATTCGCACCTCGAGCGGCATCGTTGTCGCCTCACCGCGGAGCGTCGCGGCCAGGGCCTCGCGCGCAGGCTCACGCTCCGCCTCTGCAATGTAGCGCTCGATCGACTGACCCTTGAGTGTCCCATCTTGCATGTGGAGGGCACGGCAAAACGCCTCATTGCACTCGACGATGCCGCAGGCTGAATCCAAGCGCGCGATGCCGATGGGCGCGCGCTCGAACAGCGCCTCGAGATGGCCCTCGGCCGACGGGTTGCCCGCCGACTCGGGCTTCGGAAGCAGCACGCCGATACGGCGGCCATCGTTGTCCGCGCGGGGTGCCTCAGCGATCACGGCGTCGATCGGCGGGCTCCCGGTGGGCTGGAGGCGTATCGCGCCGGCGGTGGTGGCGCCGCCTTCGGCGATCGCCGGGCGCTCGGCAAGATGCGCGCCGACAGGCTGGCCGATCAACGCATCGGGCGCAGCATCCAGCAGCGCCGCAAGCGCCGGGTTGACGGACGCGAAGCGCCCCTCGGCATCAGCCTCGTAGAACCCGGCGGGCGCATGCTCGAGCATCGCCGTGAGCTGGGCCATGCGCTGCGATGCGGCCGCCGCCGCGGCGTGGCTCTCCGTGATGTCGACGACGCGCCAAACAACCGCGCCGGGCGGATCGCCGAGCGGGGCGGCCGTGATGCGCAAATGGCGTTTGCCGTCGTCGAGCGAGAGCTCCGCCGTGCCGCCGCGGCCCTCGTCGATCGCCGCTTGCAGGTCTCGCACCCGGGAGCCGGAGGCGCGGGCGAGCAATGCGGTTGGCGTATCGCAGCCGGCGAGGCGTTCGAACGCGCGGTTCACGAAATAGGCGGATCCATCGCTCCGCGCGACATACCAGCCATCCTCGCCGGCACGCATCGCCGCGTCGAGCGCGCGGGACACCGCGCTCATGCCGCTGCGTTCGCGCCACAAGAGGGCGAACGCAGCCGCGACAGCGCAGAACAGCAATGCCAGGCCACCCCAGATCGCCGGTGTCGCGAGGAAGCCGCCGACCACCACGCAGATCCCGCCCATGAGCGCCGCGCCTGCAAGACCGATCATGCGTAGGCCGCCGGACTCGACCAGGCCCCGCACCCCCCGCGCAGGCTCAGTCACTGCCGGAGTGTCAACATCGAGCGGTCCACGCGCGATCATTTATTTCGCCCCATCTTGCCTTTGAGCCGCCACACGTAGCCGATGACTTCCGCCACCGCTTGATAATATTCCACCGGAACCTCCTGGCCGATTTCGACCGCCGTGTAAAGCCCGCGCGCGAGCCGCGGGTTCTCGATCAACGGCACCTCGTGCTCCTCCGCGACCTCGCGAATGCGGAAGGCGACGAGGTCTGCGCCCTTCGCGACCACCGCCGGCGCATCCATCGTGTCTTGATCATATTTGAGGGCGACCGCGTAGTGCGTCGGGTTCGTGACGACCACGTCCGCCTCCGGGACCGCGGCGATCATGCGCTGGCGTGCACGCTCCTGCCGCAGCTGGCGGATTCGCGCCCGCACATGCGGATCACCCTCGGATTGCTTGAGCTCGTCGCGCACTTCTTGGCGGCTCATGCGCATCTGCTTCATGAACTCGTAGCGCTGATAGAGGTAGTCGAGCCCGGCGATCACGGTCATCACCGCGACCACGCCGATAAGAAGGCGCAGCACGAGATCGTGGATCACGTCCATCAGGTCGCTGATGCCCATGCGCGGCATCAATGCGAGATTGTCGAGCTCGGGAACCACGATGAGCGCGCCGACCACCCCGACGATCGAGATCTTGAGGATCCCTTTGACGAACTCGACGATCGAGCGCAGCGAGAAGATCCGCTTGGCGCCGGCAATCGCCGAGATCTTCTTGAGCTCGGGCTTGATCGGCTCGGTGGAGAGGTTGAAGCCACGCTGCACGAACCCGGCGGCGAGTGCCGCAACCACGAAAAGCGCGAACATTGGCGCCAGCGCGAGCATCACCTCGCCCACCACCGTGCCCATGCCGCCGGGCGCTTCGGCGACGCCGATCGAGAAGAGATGGGGCCGCTCGATGAACGGACGTATCGATGTGGCGATCTGCCCCATCATGGTCGGAGCGAGCGCGGCCACCAAGATCGCCGCGCCGAGCAGGATGAACCAATGGTTGATCTCGCGCGAGGTGACGCCCTGGCCCTTCTTGCGGGCGTCCTCGAGCCGTTTCGGTGTCGGCTGTTCTGTTTTTTGCGATTGGTCTTGGGTTTGGCCGTCAGCCATGGCTCATCGCCCGACCAGGAAGGGTGACAGAGCATCTGGAAAACGGTTCAGATACCAGGTCATCGCGCCGCCGAGGGTCATCGCGAACACCGCGAAGCCGAGCAGGATCTGTAGCGGCAGCCCGATGAAGAACACATGCATTTGCGGCATCAGGCGTGCCAGCAGGCCGAGTCCGACCTGAAAGATCAGCGCCACGATCACCATCGGTGCGGCAAGCTGAAGCGCGAGCGCGAAACCGTCGCCGAGAATGCGCGTCGCAAGCTCGGCGAAGTCCGCCACGGGCGGCGCCGTGCCCGTGGGAAACACGGTGTAGCTGTCGACCAGCGCGGCGAGCATGAGGTGATGAAGGTTGGCCGCGAAGATGAGCACGATCCCGAGCAACCCGAGGAAGTTGGCGGTGAGCGTGCTCTGCGAGCCTTGGCTCGGGTCGAAGAATTGGGCCGCGGCAAGATTGGTCGCGTGGGCCACGAGCATGCCTGCGGTTTGCAGCGCCGCGAGCATCAGACGCGCCGTGCCGCCCAAAAAGGCGCCGATGAGAACCTCTCCGAGCACGAGGATGAACAGGCTGAGGGCATTGGCGGGCACCTCGGGCAGGCTCGCCCTGACGAGCGGCTGAACCGCGAGCGAGATCGCGAGTGCTAGGAAGAGGCGGATGCGCGGGGCGACGTAGATCTCGCCGAAGCCCGGCAACAGCATCAGGCCCGCGCCGATGCGCGAGAACACCAGAAAGAAGGTGAAGACCTCGGCCTGAACGAAATTGACCAGCATCGTCGCCTGTGGTCCCGCGCTGCCGGGGCCGGCTTAACCGCCGGTCGCGATGCGATCGAAAAGCTCGCGGGCGAAAGCGATCAGCGTCTGGATCATGAAAGGGAGCAACAGCAGGAGCGACAGGAAGATCGCGACGATCTTCGGCACGAAGGTGAGCGTCATCTCCTGGATCTGCGTCAGCGCCTGAAAGAGCGCGATGACGAGGCCCACGCCCAGCGCAATCGCCATGATCGGCGCGCCGACCTGCAGCAGGGTCAGGATGGCGTTGCGGCCGACGTCGAGCACCTCCGCGGCGGTCATGATGGCGCCCTTTGGGCGGTTGGGCGTCGTTAGATCGGCATGCGCAAGATGTCTTGGTAGGCCTGCACCACGCGATCGCGCACGGCGATGACGGTCTGCATCGTGATCTCGGCGTTGCTGACCGCCGTCACGACCTGGCCGAGGTCGCCCGGGTTGACGAGCGCCTGCATCGAGACGGCCTCGCTGTTGCGCGAGGCATCGACGGCACCGCTGACCGCCGAGCGAACGAGATCCGGGAAGCTCGCCTGCCCCTCTTCGGCCGCGCTCGCGGTTGCCGCCTTGGCAGCCGCGTCGCCTTTCAACTGGCCCGCCGCGTAGGCTGCGGCCGCGTTCGCGAGTCTCACATCCATCGGTGTTGCTTCCTTCCGGTCTTGGCCTTCGTGTTATGCGTCGGCCAACCCCCGCCGGCCGGTCTTGAAGACACGTCAGTCCTTATTGCAGCAGCTCCACGGTGCGGCGGAGCATGTCCTTCGCAACCGTGATCACGCTGAGATTTGCTTCGTAGCTCCGCTGCGCCTCGCGCATATCGGTCATCTCGACGATCGACTGGACATTCGGCGTCAGCACGTAGCCTGTTTCGTTGGCGCCCGGATGACCCGGATCGTATTTCTGCCCGAACTCGGACTTGTCGACTCCGATGTGGCTGACCTCCACCAGGTTGAGGCCGAGAGCGCGATCGAGGGTGTTCTTGAAGGTGATCGTCTTGCGCTGATAGGGCTCGCCACCCGGCGTTTGGGCGAGCGAGCTCGCGTTCGCGATGTTCTCGGCGATCACGCGCATGCGCGCTGTCTGCACCGTGAGGCCGGCGGCCGAGATTTGCAGCATCTTGCCGAGGTCGAGCGCCATGAGCGTGCTCCTAACGACCCGGACTGCCGAGGGCGGCCCGGATCATCGCGAGATGCTTGCGATAGAGGCTCGTGGTCAGCTGATATTGCATCGCGTTGTCGGTCACCTTCATCAGCTGTTCTTCGAGCACGACGGCATTGCCGCCCGGCAGCGCGTCACCACTATCCGGCTCCTCGAAGGCCTCGAACCGGGTGGGAGGGCGGGGCGGCGCGATATGCTTCACATTCGTCGCCGCAAGCTGCACGCCACGCGCCTCCTCGGCCACCATACGGCCGAAGTCGAGCTTCTTGAGCTCGCTCGGCCTGAAGCCGGGTGTGTTCGCGTTCGCGACGTTGTGCGCGAGGACGTGCTGCCGCTCGGTCAGCCACGCCATGCGCTCGCTCATCGCCCGAAACAGCGGAATCTTACGGAGGTCCATCCTGAAAAGGAGGATGCCAAACCGCCGTTTAAATTTCGGTAAAATGCGCCACGTCCGGCGGACCCGCACGCCTCATTCGACGATGGTCAGGATCTCGTCGAGCGGCTTTTTGAGCTTGGCGGCGGCCGGCACGGTCGCATCCGCTGCCGGATGGCCCGCCGCGATGATCATGACGGGCTTCTCGGAGGCCGGCCGGCCGAGCAATTGGTTAAGAAATTTCATTGGGTTGGGCGTGTGGATCAGGGCCACCAGGCCGGCAAGATGAAGCGCCGTGATGAGCATGCCGGTCGCGATCCCGACGCTTTCGGTCACATAGTAATTCTTGTAGCGCGTGCCATCGTCGAAGGCGCCCCAGCGCTGGGCGAAGACGATGATCAGCCACGGTGCGGCATCGAGATGCGGTTTGCGCGCGTCCGTGCCGATTGGCGCGAGCGCGCGCAGCCATTCCTCACCGGCGCCGCCGCCGTAGAAGCGGGTCTCCTCCTCCTCGGCGGCGCGCCTGATGCGGTGCTTGACGGCGGGGTTCGAGGTCGCGACGAAATGCCACGGCTGGTGGTTGGCGCCGCTCGGCGCCGTGCCGGCCGCGCTGACGCAGGATTCGATGACCGGCCGGGGCACCGGCCGCGGCGCGAATTGGCGCACGGTGTGCCGCCGGCGCATGGTGTCGTGAAAGGCACCCGCGGCTGCCGTCATCTCGGCATCGCTCCGATCAACGCGGTCGGGAAGCGGCAGGGCCTGGTAGGTCAGCGCGTCCTTGCGAAACATCGCCGACCCAGCGGGTTAGAGCAAATCCCGAGCAGGTGGAATCACCTGCGACGACGCATTTGCGCCAATTCCAACCAGATAGAGCATTCGCGTGAGCATAGGCGAGCGTGAAATGCTCTATTAGAGCCGGGCGTGGCGGGCGCGGGCGGCGCGTTCGATGGCTGCCGAATGTAGCCGCTCAAGGTCGAGACGATGGCGGATCATCTGAAGCAGACGCAGCTCCTCCTGCGAGAGCTTGCCATCGGCCGCCGCGATGTCGCAGGCCAGCACATAGGCCGTCTCGCGCAGCTTCTCCGGAAGCGCGTCCTGCACCAGGCCGAGCACGGTGTCGAGACCCTCGGCCTCTTCATCCAGGAGGGAAGCGCAATCGGCGGCAGCCGCCGGCAGCATGTCGATGTCGTAGTCGGCGAAGACCGGCAGGCGCTGCACGTCCTCGCCGATCGTGCGGATCTCGGCGTCCGTCATCTCGCGATCGGCGGCGGACACGAGCACCATGATGTAGATCAGCGCCGTGTGGTGGCTGATCGGCTGACTCTGGGGCCTCTCGCTGGCCATGTTCCCTCCCTCGGGCCGGTGCGGCCGGCCGTTATATAGAGGCCGCGAGGGCTGCCGACAACCGGGGTATTCACCCGGCGCCCACCATTTCGCGCGTGATCGCGACCGCGTCGGCAAGCCCAACCCGCTCGACCGCGACGCCCTGCGGAAAGGCGCCGGTAAGCCGCGTGGGCAACGCGGCATCGAGCAGCACGAACACACCATGGTCGTCGGCCCGTCGCACGAGCCGGCCGTAGGCCTGCTTAAGCTTGAGCCGGGTCAGCATGTCGTCGTAGCGATTGCCACCGAACGCCCGCCGACGGGCCTTGTGGAGAATGTCGGGGCGCGGCCAGGGCACCCGGTCGAACACGATCAGGCGAAGGCTCCGACCGGGCACATCCACGCCGTCGCGCACGGCGTCGGTGCCAATCAGACAAGCATCGGTCTCCGCGCGGAAGATGTCCACCAGCGTGCTCGTGTCGAGCGGGTCGACATGCTGCGCCCAAAGCGGCACACCGGCCGCGTCGAGAGGGTCCGCGATGCGGGCGTGCACGGCGCGCAGCCGCGAGATCGCCGTGAACAGGCCGAGAGCCCCGCCACCCGACGCGAGGAAGAGCGCGCGATAGGCCGCCGCGATCTGATCGAGCGCGCCCTTCCTCACATCGGTGACGACGAGGACGCGGGTTTGGCGCGCATAGTCGAAGGGCGAGAGCACGCTTGCGCGCACAGGCGGCGCGGCCAGGTGGCGCGCGCCGGTGCGCGCTTCGGCCGTCTGCCAATCCGTCTCGACATCGCCGGTGCTGTCGCGGAGCGTGGCGGAGGTGATCAGCGCGCCCTGGGCTCCCTCGACGACCACCTCGGCGAAGGGCACCGTCGGATCGAGGTGGTGGCGATGCATCCCGACATCGATCTCGCGCCCGTCGATGCGTTGCACGGCGAACCAATCGACGAAGCCCGAAGGCGCGCCCGCCGGCGCATCATCGGCCTCGTCGTCGTTCGCCGGCGCCAAGGCGAGCGTCGCCACCATGCCCCGCCAAGCACCGAGCTGCTCGACCGCGCGCCGCTGGATGCCGCGGACCACCGCGTCGATCCGCTGCCGCTCCGGGGCGGCAAGGCGATCCGCCTCATCCTCGAGGATTGCGGCGAGGCTCGCCGCCAGCAGCGTCAGCGGCCCCGCCAAGCTCCCGAGCGCCTCGGCGAGGGCGCGCGCGGCCTCGGTCAAGCCGGGCGCGGGCGGGTGAGGCGCGGTCTCGAGCCCGTAGCCGCTCTCGGGATCGGAGGAGCGCGCGAGCACCTGCTCCCGCACGAGGGCCAGGAACCGCTCGGTGGGCCCGAGCGCGGCGCCACCCGCGATCCGCGGCTGCCACTCGTCGGCCGGCAGCACGCGGGCGGCCTTTTGCACCGCATCGAGCTGCTCAACCGCCTTGCCGCGGTCCGCGATCAGGTCGCCGATGCGGTTGGCCAACCCGCGCATGCGCGCCGCCCCACGCCGGCCGCGCCGCTCTGGCCCGAGCAGCCAGCGGCGCAGCTCGCGCGCCTCGGCACCGGTCAGATGGGCGGAAAATGCGCCGTCGGCCGCGTCAAACAAGTGATGGCCCTCGTCGAACACGTAGCGCAGTGGGCGGCTGCGCGGGTCGGCGCGGCCATAGGCG
This sequence comes from Alphaproteobacteria bacterium, assembly GCA_965216915.1. Taxonomy (GTDB): domain Bacteria; phylum Pseudomonadota; class Alphaproteobacteria; order UBA828; family UBA828; genus CBDCGS01. Next base: position 1,567,122 of record CBDCGS010000011.1, on the reverse strand, counting down.
TCGCGCGCGGCTTGCACCATCACGAGGGCATGGTTGGCGATCACGATATCCGCCCGGCGCGCCTTGCGCTGGCTCTTCTCGATGAAGCAGCGGCGGTAGTGCGTGCACGCGGAGTAGATGCATTCGCCGCGTCGGTCGGTGAGCCCGCGCGTGCGGCCATAGCCCGCGAGATCGGCGAGCCACGCCGGAAAATCGCCACCCACCATGTCGCCATCGCGCGTCGCGCCGACCCAGCGTGCCATCAGGCCGAGGGCGATCCGCTCCGCCGGGACCAGCGTGCTGCGGCCGACTGCCTCCTCCAGATTGAGCAGGCAGAGATAATTCTCGCGCCCCTTGCGAACCACCACCTTCTCGGCCTTCACCTTGGAGTCCGGGTAGAGCCGGTCGAGCTCCTGATCGATCTGGCGCTGCAGATTGCGGGTATAGGTGGAGAGCCATGCCGCGCCGTCGTTCTTCTCCGCCCAGAGGCTGACCGGGGCGATGTAGCCGAGCGTCTTGCCGACGCCGGTGCCGGCCTCGGCGAGGACGAAGCGCGGCGCGCCCTCGCGGTCCACGGGGTCGAGCGCCGCGCACGCCGCCGAGGCATAGTCCGCCTGCTCGGGCCGCGGCTCGGCGGTGTCGCCGAGAAGATCCGCAAGCCGGGTACGGGCTTCCTGCGGCGAGACCGGATGGTGCGATGGCGCCGGGAGGGGCGCTGCGTCCTGCCACTCCTTGAGCTGGGTCCAAACCGCGAGCGCGCCGGGCCCGCCCGTGCTCGCCGGCTCACGTCCTCCCGCCGCGAGCGCCGCCATCACGGCCTCGCCCCAAAGCCAGCCGGCGCGCAGCATGGCCTGTGCTGTGGGCGCGGCATCGCCCGGATTGGTCAGATCGGGACCGGCAAGCTCCGCGAGCAACGCGCCGACGGCGCGCGGCAGGCTCGCCGCCTCGTCCTCATGGCCATCCGGCACGGGGAGGTCGAGGGCGCGGGCCAGGCCTTGCGCGGTCGGCAAGCAGAACGACGCGGGGCGCACGAAGGCGAACAGCTCGAGCAGGTCGTGCGCAAGGATGCTCCGCGTGCCGAGACGCCGCGCGACGCTCTTGGCGTGGCAGACGAGCGGCGGCACCGGTGCTTCGGCGGCGCGGCGCGCGGCCTCCTCCGACGAGAGCGTCGTGAGCACGCCGTCTTCATCGAGCCAGACCGCGCGCCCAGGCGCGGCGACCAACGCCGGCGCGCGCGGCATGAGGCGGGCCGGCTCGAGGGAAGCAACCATGGCCGGAGTATATCGGTTGACGCACCCGGACGGCCGGCGCATCTTCCGCCGCCAAATGGCAACGACTCCCGAACGACAGGCGCTCGCGCGCGAGGCCAAGGCATGGCCCTTCAAGGAGGCCGCAAAGCTCGTCGCGCGTCTCGACGGCAAGCCGCCCGCCAAGGGCTACGTGCTGCTCGAGACCGGCTACGGCCCCTCCGGCCTGCCGCACATCGGCACCTTCGCCGAGGTGATGCGCACGACGCTGGTGCGCCGCGCGTTCGCCGAGCTTTCCGACGTGCCGACCAAGCTCATTGCCTTCTCGGACGACATGGACGGGCTGCGTAAGGTGCCCGACAACATCCCGAACCAGGCGATGGTCGCGGAGCATCTCGGCAAGCCGCTCACCGCGATTCCCGATCCCTTCGGCACCCATGAGAGCTTCGGCCAGCACAACAATGCCCGGCTGCGCGCCTTCCTCGACGATTTTGGCTTCGACTACGATTTCCAAAGCTCGACCGAGACCTACCGCGCCGGCGATTTCGACGATGCGCTGCGCGACGTGCTGCGCCGCTACGACGCAGTGAAGAACGTGATCTTGCCGACGCTCGGGCCGGAGCGGCGTGCGACCTACAGCCCCTTCCTGCCGATTTGCCCGAAGACGGGACAGGTGCTGCAAGTCCCGATCACGGCGCACGATGTCGAGGCCGGCACGGTGAGCTACGTCGATGACGACGGCGAGACGATAACGGTTCCCGTGACCGGCGGCCATTGCAAGCTGCAGTGGAAGGCCGATTGGGCGATGCGCTGGCATGCGCTCGGCGTCGACTACGAGATGGCGGGCAAGGACCTGATCTCCTCGGTCGAGCTGTCGAGCAAGATCTGCCGCATCGTGGGGAGCCGCCCGCCCGAAGGCTTCATCTACGAGCTCTTCCTCGACGAGAACGGCGAGAAGATCTCGAAGTCGCGCGGCAACGGGCTCACCATCGACGAATGGCTGACCTACGGCACGCGAGAATCGCTCGGCCTCTACATGTTCAACGCGCCGCGGCGCGCCAAGCGGCTCTATTTCGACGTGATCCCGCGCCACGTCGATGACTATCTGAGCCACCTCGCCAAGCTCGACGAGCAGGACAACGCGGGCCAACGCGAGAACCCGGCCTGGCACCTGCACGCGGGCGCAGCGCCCAAGCCCGAGGCGGGGCTCGGCTACGGCATCCTCTTGAACCTCGCGAGCGTCTGCAACACCGAGGACGCGGCGGTGCTCTGGGGCTTCATCACACGCTACGCGCCCAACGCCTCGCCCGAGAGCGCGCCGATCCTCAACGAGCTCGTCGGCTACGCCATCAACTATTACCGGGATTTCGTGAAGCCGACCAAGAGCTACCGCGCGCCAGAGCCGACCGAGCGCGCGGCGCTGGAGGAGCTACGCGGCGCACTCGCGGCGCTCCCGGCGGAAGCGGACGCGGCGGCGATCCAATACGAGGTCTACGAGGTCGGCAAGCGCCACCCGTTCGACAATCTCCGCGACTGGTTCCGCGCGCTCTACGAGGTGCTGCTCGGCCAGAGCCAGGGCCCCCGCATGGGCTCCTTCATCGCGCTTTACGGCCTCGGCGAGACCATCGCGCTCATCGACCGCGCCCTCGCGGGCGAGGATTTGGCGGCTTAGCCGCCAACACTCAGACCACAAAAGCGAAGGAGGGCGGCGAAATTGCCGCCCTCCTTCTGGTGTGGCGGACGCCGGGGGCGCGGCGTCCGTCTTCCGGTCCAACGTCAGCTGTTCTTTTTCGCCATCATCTCGCGCAGGCGCTTCAGCTCGCTCGCGAAGCCCGCGCGCTTGTCGTCGTCGATGGCATCGGCATGCGCGGTCATCCAGGTTGCCGCGCTGGCCTGGGCGCTCTGAAGCTCGGCGGCCGTCATGCTCGCCGCCAGAGAGTCGCGCTTCGTCGCGGCCGTCGGATGACCTTGGGCGGCGGCGATCGTGTACCACTTGTAGGCCTCGACCTGGCTTGCCGCGACGCCGGCGCCCTCGGCATAGAGGTCGCCGAGGCGCAAATGGGCGCCGAGGTGGCCGTTGATCGCGGCGCGCTGGAACCAGTCATGCGCCGCCGCCTCGTTCTTCTCGGTGCCGCGGCCCTTCATGTGGAGCAGTGCGACGGCGTACTGCGCGCGGCAGTCCTCGGCCTCGGCGAGAGGAATGAACGCGGCATAGGCCTCGTCGAATTCCCCCGCCTTGTAAGCGGCCATGCCGCCCTCGAAATCCGCACGCGCGGTGTCGAGCGCGGCGACGGAGAGGATGGCACCGAGGATGACGGGGAGGCCGGCGCGCCGCACCGCGTCCATCCACGCTGCCACGCGCCGCTCTTCCCGAAGAGCCGCGCGGCTCACGCGCCGGGCGCGGGCCTCGCTCAGAACCTTGGTCGGGGCGCGAAACGCGTCGGTGAAACCCATCGTCTTGCCTCCTTCGAGCGCGCCGATCCGCCGATCAGGCGGTGGGGCGTACCCATGCGATGCTCGAAGGATGCCCCGGCAATGTATACCGGTGATGTCGCGCGATGTTTCAATTGTAACGCGCCGCGGCCGGGCCCTCGGCCCAGCCCGGCTACCTCAGACGCTGAGCACGATCTTCCCGAAATGCTGGTTGGCCGCCATGCGCGCCTGCGCCGCCGCGGCCTCGGCGAGCGGATAGACCCGATCGACGGGCAGGCGGAGCGCGCCGGCCGCGACCGCGTCCCAAAGGTCGTCGCGCAGCAGCCGGAAGATGGTGCGCACCTCCTCGACCGAACGCGTGCGGAAGGTCACGCCGACATAGTCGATGCGCTTCAGCGCGTGCAGGTCGAAGTCGAACGGTGCGGAGACGCCGCCGAGCCGGCCCACATTGATGATGCGCCCGCGGATGGCGGCCGCCTCGAGGTTCTGATTGGCGACGGCGCCGGAGACCTGGTCGATGATGAGATCGACCCCCTTGTCGTCGGTGGCGGCGCGCGCGGCCTTGGGCCAATCGGGATCGTCCGGATCGAGCGCGAGATCGGCACCGAAAGCGGCGAGCCTCTCGCGCCGTCCGGCATCACGCGACGTGCCGATGACGAGAGCTGCTCCCTTGTGCTTCGCGATCTGCAGCGCCATGAGCCCGACGCCCGCGCTCGCGCCCTGCACGAGCACGGAATCTCCGGCGATGAGGCGCCCGTTTGTCACGAGGGCGTCGTGCATCGTCATCAGCGCGACCGGCAGCGTCGCCGCCTCCTCGAACGACATGGCATCGGACGGGATGGGCAGCACGCGGCCCCAATCGGTCTTCGCAAATTCCGCGTAGCCGCCGGCGCCCGAGCACATCACCCGGTCGCCCACGCGGAATTCGGGCACATCGCTGCCGATCGCCGCGATCTCGCCGGCCCATTCGAGGCCGGCGGTAACACCCGCGCCGCCGCGCCCGCCATAGGCCCAGCCCGAGGCCATTAGCACGTCTGCCCGGTTGAGCGCCGCCGCGCGCACGCGCACCAGCACCTCGGCAGGCCCCGGCACCGGTTCCGGGATGTCCTGGAGCGCAAGCCCGTCGTCGGTGATCACGATGGCTTTCATGGGTTATTCCGCGCAGCGCGTCTGCAGCCGGCCGGCCGCATCGAAGTCGAGCGGCGCGGGATCGGACGCGATTTCGTCCTCGGGGCCGAGGTCTTCCGCTAGGCTCGGCGACACCAGAATCGTGTCGAGCTGCAGCGTGGAGGCGATGATGCAGAGCCGCGCCTTCGCGCCGTCGAGGCCCCACGACGTGCCGACCGCCGCCTGGATGGCGGCCTTGTCGTCGGCGAGGACGGGCGGGATGCGCACACGCTCGCAAAAGGTCGCCGTGCACGCGTTCATGTACATCGCGTAGAGGTCGAGCTCGTCGGCAACCGCCTTGGTGGTGAAATCCGCGACGCCGATGCCGAGGCCGTTGCCGTGGGTCTGCTGGGTCAGCCCGAGCACGACGAGCTTGTTGATGAAGGGCGTCGGGCGGTTCTCGATACCGCGGATATCCGTGCGCGCGATCACCCAAGGATCCATACCGGTGCCGGAGATGTTCTTGCCCATGCGCTCGACCACGAGCACGTCGATCTGCTCGAAGGGAAGCCGCGGGATCAGCGCCTTGGCGGTGTCCAACAGGCGCGCATCGGTCTCGTAGAACGCCTCCGGCTCGGCGCCCTCGATGATCGTGGGTTTCTTCTCGGCATTCTCGACGATCGCGATGCCGTAGGCGATCGGCATTGCCTCGATCGAGATGCGCGCCGCCTCGGGCAGCACGTCGAGATAGCCGCGCACACCGAGCCGGTGCACGAGGCGCGCACCCTCGGCCTTGCCGAGGCCGATCGCGACCATCTTGGTGAGCCCGCTCTCGACCTCCCGATCGAACGAGGTATGAGACTTCACGCGGTTGATCACGAGCACCGCATCGGCGCCGGCGGCGTTCTTGTCGAACCACACCGGCACGCCGAGCCCGGTCGTGCCGGCCTGCACCACCTCCATCGTCGCCTCGATCGGGCAGCCCATCGCCTCCGGCGTGAAGCCGAGCTCGCCGAGCAGCACGGTCTGGCTCTCGGCCCGCGCGCCGCCGTGACTGCCCATGGCGGGCACGATGAAAGGTTGATGCCCGCGCTCCTTCAGCCAATCGACGGCCGCCTTCACCACCGCTGGCTTGCCGGCGATGCCGCGGCTGCCACAGGTGAGGGCGACGCGCGATCCCGGGGCGAGCGCGGCGAAGCGCTTGGAGCGTGCGAGCGCCTCGATCGTCGCGCCGGTCACGTCCGCGAGCGCAGGCGCTTGGCTGTGGCGGAGCCTGGCGCGCATCACCGGCGGCAGCGGCTCGTTCTCGAACTGCGGCAGCCTGAGGGGCGGAAAGCTTGGGCTTTGGCGATTGCTCATGGTGCAGGTTCCGTCCGGCTCAATATTGCACGCGTTGGGTCAGGCCGCCGTCGACGATGAGGTTGGCGCCGGTGATGAAGCTTGCCAGCGGGCTCGCGAGGAAGGCAACGGCGTCCGCCACCTCCTCAGGCGTCCCCATCCGGCCCATCGGATTGCGGGCGAGCGCCATTTGGTAGATGTCGGGCGCTTCGCGCTTGCGCTTGTCCCACACGCCGCCCTCGAAGTAGATCGTGCCAGGCGACACGGTGTTGGCACGGATGCCCGCCGCGGCGAGCGCTTGGCTCAGGTTCGAGATGTAGTTGATCACCGCGGCCTTGACCGTGTTGTAGGGCCTGACACCGCCGAAGCTCTCGACGCCGGCCGTGCTCGCGATCGCGACGATCGCCGCGGCCTCGGAAGATTCGAGATGGGGCAATGCGGCTTCGACGGTTCTGACCGTGCCCATGATGTCGACCTCGAAGCCGCGGCGCCAACCCTCCTCCCCGGGCGTGCCGGCGAGCGCGCTGACGTTCGGCACGACGATGTCGAGCCCGCCGCCGGACACCTTGTCGACCCAGGCACTGAGCGCCTCGCGGTCCGTGACGTCGAGCGTTTGCCCGTCGACCGTCAGGCCTTCCGCACGAAAACCGTCGAGTGCCGCCGCAAGATCACCCGCGCCGCGCCCGCAGATCGCGACGCGGCACCCCTCCCGCGCCAGGCGCCGCGCGATCGCCCGCCCGATGCCCCGCGAGCCGCCCGTGACGAGGGCCCGTTTACCAGCCAGTTCCAAATCCATTCTTCCGCCTGCTCGTGCTTGCCGTGTTCGATGCTGATCATAAGTGACGATCTTAACGCGGGGTCCCGCCTTAGGCCTCGGCCCAGACGTCAATCCGCCGCCGCGATCTCGTCCGTCCGCTGGGCCACCGCGCAAAGGCTGTCGAACAATTCCCGGTCGTTGATGATGCGGGGCACCTTGTGCTGTCCGCCCATCTTGCCCCGGCTCTTCATCCAAGCTGCGAAGGTGCCGGACGCGACCGCGCGGACCAGGGGCGCATGCATGCCAAAGCCCCGTGCGCGATGATCCTCATAATCTTCGTTGGTCCGCAGGATCAACGCGTCCAACGCATCGGCGAAGCGCGTGATCCGCTCCGGGCTCGGCGGTCCGTCCGCGAACTCCACGACGTAGACATGCCCGCCGAGGCATCCCTCCGCCTCCGGAACCACCGGGGCCGCGGTGTAGTCGTTGACCGAGGCACCGATTGCATCAGCGGCATGGGTCACGGCCCGCTCGACCTCCGCGCCGCTCACATGCTCGCCGAACGCGTTGAGCATCTCGTCGGTGCGGCCCGCGACGAGGATTCGCGGCGGGTCGCGCTCGACGAAGCGCACGATATCGCCGATCACATAGGCCCAAAGCCCGGCGCAGGTCGTGACCACGATCGCATAGTCAACGCCGCATTCGACCTCGGCGAGGCCGACCCGCGGCGCGTCCGCAGGGCCGAGCGCATCGACCGGCACGAATTCGTAGTACGTGCCGGCATCCGGCAGGATGCGCATGCCTTCGCCATCGCCCCGGTCGGCAACGGCGATGAAGGCCTCGCTCGCCGCGTAGACCTCACGGGTTTCCGCGTGGCTGCCTTCCAGCAGCTCCGTGAACTGCTTGCGGTAGGGCGCGAAGCTCACGCCGCCATGAACCACGACCTCGAGATCGGGATAGATCTCACAGAACCGGCGCGCGCGACCCGCGGGGCGGAGCGTGTCGAGGAGCACGAGCAACCAGTTCGCGTTCGCGGCAATCATGCGAATGTTCTGATCGAGCGAGCACGGCCCGATGCGCCGGATCTTCTCCTCCCAGTCATCGATCAGCGCGAGGCCGCGCGGCGGGTAGTAGCGCATGCGCGCCAGGCGCGGAATGTTGTTGGAGAGGATGGCGCTCAGATCGCCGCTGTAGATGCCGGGTGCCTCCTCCGTGAGGCCGGAGCTTCCAGACAGCATGAACGAGCGCCCGCCGACCAGCCTGCTGCGCGGCCGGTTGTTGAGATGGTGCACCACGATCTCGGCACCGCCCTTCACATTGGCGCGCACCATCGCCTTCGAGCAGGGGATGTACTTGCTCCGTCCCGTCGTCGTCCCGGAACTGGTGGCAAAATAGGGGATCGCCTCAGGCCAGGTGACCCCGCGGAGATGCGGGAAGGCCGCCTCCCAGTATTCCGACCACAATGCCTCGTAGTCCCGCAGCGGCACGCGCTTGCGAAAATCGGCCACGGAGCGAATCGCGTCGAATCCGTGATCCCGGCCGAAGCGCGTGTCGCGTGCTTGCCGGACGAGGGCGAGGAGCAGACGCTCCTGAACGTCGGCCGGATTCTGGGCATTGAGCCGCGCAAGCCGCCACTTGCCATAGACACGAAACAATGGCGTGACGTCGAGCATGCGTTGATCCCATGGCGATGGCGCGGTTCGCGAACAGCCCAGCGATCGGTCGCGGGTCGCGCAGACCATGCAACAAATCGCCCCGGCACGCATCATGGTTCGCGCGCCGTCCGTTTGTCCTCACGAATCCGCTGTCGCGGTGCTAAACAGGTCGCGCAAGAGGGCGAATGAGCGCAACGAGCGAGAGGCAAACGCCGGGCATGGGCGCACCGCGCCTCGAGCTGCGGCGCATCAGCAAGCGCTTTCCCGGTTGTGTCGCGAACGATGCGATCGACCTGGCCGTGATGCCGGGCGAAATCCATGCACTGCTCGGCGAGAACGGGGCGGGCAAGAGCACCCTGGTCAAGATTGTCTACGGCCTGCTGCGCACCGATTCAGGTGAGTTTCTCTGGGAGGGCACCCCGGTCAGCGTGGCGTCGCCCGCCGCGGCGCGCCGCCTCGGCATCGGCATGGTGTTCCAGCATTTCTCCTTGTTCGAGACGCTGACCGTTGCCGAGAACGTCGCGCTCGGGATCAACTTCAAGGGACCGATCCGCGCGCTGGCCGAGCGCATCGAGGCGGTGGGCGGCACCTACGGCCTCGCCATCGCCCCCGACCGCCATGTCCACGCTCTGTCGGTCGGTGAGCGCCAGCGGGTCGAGATCATCCGCTGCCTGCTTCAGGATCCGCATCTCCTGATCATGGACGAACCGACATCCGTGCTGACGCCCCAGGAGGCCGAAACACTTTTCGAGACGCTGCGTCGGCTGAGCGAGGAGGGCCGGTCCATCCTCTATATCAGCCACAAGCTTGAAGAAATCCGCGCGCTCTGCGACCGGGCGACGATCCTGCGGGCGGGGCGCGTGGTGGCGCGCTGCGATCCACGGGCGGAGAGCGCCGCCCGGCTCGCCGCGCTGATGATCGGAAACGACGTGGCATCCCTCGATCGGCCGGTGAGCGGGGCGACGCGCGACGATCGCTTTGCCGTATCGGGGCTTCACGTCCCGGCGGATGGTCCGTTCGGCACGGCCGTGGTGGATGCGACCTTCTCGGTCGGCGCCGGTGAGGTGTTCGGGATCGCGGGCGTTGCCGGCAATGGGCAGCGGGAGCTCATGCAGGCGTTGCATGGCGAGGTGCGCGCCGATCGCCCCGAGGCAATCCGCTTCGATGGCCGCGCCATCGGCCATCTCGGCGCGCGGCAGCGGCGGGACCTGGGCATCGCCTTCGTGCCGGACGAGCGGATCGGCCATGGCGCGGTGCCCGACATGACTCTCACCGAGAATGCGCTACTCACGGGCTACCGCCGGCGCCACCTCGTGGGCACCGGGCTGGTCGATTTTGGTGCGACGCGGCGCTTCACGGACGCCATCCTGGATGCCTTCCGTGTGGTTGGGGGCGACCATCGCGCGAATGCCCGCAATCTCTCCGGCGGCAATCTTCAAAAATTCATCATCGGCCGCGAGATTCTTCAGAAACCCGCCTTGCTGATCACGGCCTCGCCGACCTGGGGCGTCGATGCCGGCGCCGCCGCATCGATCCGCCAGGCGTTGCTCGATCTCGCGGCCGAGGGTGCGGCCGTGCTGATCGTCAGCCCCGATCTCGAGGAATTGCTCGAGATTGCCGACCGGATCGCCGTCATGGCCGGCGGACGGCTCTCCGCGTCGATCGCCCGGGCCGACGCGACGCCCGAGCGCCTCGGCCTGCTCATGGCGGGCGCCGGTGACGAGGATGCGGGTCAGCGCGCCGCCTCGTAGCGCAAGCGGGACCCGGGAACATCGCGATGCGGATCGAGGCACGTGGCGCACCATCCCGGGTGATGCTCGCACTGACGCCGCTGCTCGCGATCGCGCTCACCGTGGTGGCCGGGCTCATCCTGTTCGCCGCGCTCGGCTACGCGCCGCTTTCGGTGCTCGAGACCTACTTCGTGGCGCCGCTGCGAACGACCTACGGCTTGGCCGAGCTCGGCGTGAAGGCGACGCCGATCCTGCTGTGCGCGATCGGCCTCTCGCTCTGCTTCCGCGCCAATGTGTGGAACATCGGCGCCGAAGGGCAACTCACGCTCGGCGCGATCACCGGCGGCGGGCTCGGCATTTGGTTTCATGATAGCGACGCCGCGTGGCTGCTGCCCGCCATGCTCGCGGGCGGCGCGGGCGGCGGCATGCTTTGGGCCGCGATCCCCGCCTTTCTGAAGACGCGTTTCAACACCAACGAGATCCTGACCAGCCTGATGCTGGTCTACGTCGCGACCCTGCTTCTCAGCTTTCTCGTCCACGGGCCGTGGCGTGATCCGGACGGCTACAACTTCCCTGAATCGCGCCTGTTCAGCGGTGCCGGCACCATGCCCGTGCTGGTTGGCGGCACGCGGCTCCACGCGGGCACGATTATCGCGATCGGCGCGACGATCGCCGCGTGGTTGCTGTTCGCGCGCTTCTTCGTCGGCTTCCAGATCCGTGTGCTCGGGCTCACGCCGCGCGCCGCCACCTATGCCGGCTATGACGCCAAGCGCCTCACCTGGCTCACGCTCCTCGTCTCGGGCGGATTGGCGGGCCTCGCCGGCGTGAGCGAGGTCTCCGGCCCGATCGGTCAGCTGCTGCCCGAGATCTCGCCGGGCTACGGCTTCACCGCGATCATCGTCGCCTTCCTCGGACGGCTTCATCCGCTCGGCATCTTCCTCGCGTCCCTGTTGATGGCGCTTTCTTATCTCGGCGGCGAAGCGGCGCAGATCGAGCACGGCTTGCCGCTCGCGGTCACGGGGGTGTTCCAGGGCTTGATCCTGTTCCTTCTGCTCGCGACCGACCTCCTGGTCCACTACCGCATACGCCTTGGCCGGCGGGTGGCCCCCAGCTCGCAGACGCGCGTCTGATGGAGATCGCGGCGGGCGTCATCGTGTCGATCATGGCGGCGGCGACGCCGCTGCTCTTCGCCGCCATGGGCGAACTCGTGACCGAGCGAGCCGGCGTCCTCAATCTCGGGGTGGAGGGAATGATGCTGATCGGCGCGGTCGCAGGCTTCGCGGTCGCGGTCGGCACGGAAAGCCCTGCCCTCGCCGTGATCACCGGCGCGCTCGCGGGCGGCGGGCTCGCTCTTCTCTTTGCCGTTCTAACGCTTTCGGTGCTCGCCAACCAAGTGGCCACGGGCCTCGCGCTCACGATCTTCGGGATCGGCCTGAGCGCGCTGGTCGGCCGGGATTTCGTGGGCACGCCGGTGGAGCGGCTCGCGCCGCTGTTCCCGGCGAGCCTCCGCGACCTGCCCTTCATCGGCCCGGTGATTTTCGGGCACGATCTCCTCGTCTATCTCTCGCTGTTGCTGGCGCCCGCCGTGGCGTGGTTCCTGTTCCGCAGCCGCGCGGGCTTGATCCTGCGCGCGGTGGGCGAATCGCACGACGCGGCGCATGCCATGGGCTATCCCGTGCGCCGGGTGCGCTACCTCGCGGTATTCTTCGGCGGGCTGATGAGCGGCGTGGGCGGTGCCTATCTCTCCCTCGCCTACACGCCGATGTGGATCGAGAACATGACCGCGGGCCGTGGCTGGATCGCGCTCGCACTCGTCGTGTTCGCCACCTGGAAGCCCTACCGGGCGTTGCTCGGGGCTTATCTCTTCGGGGCGATCACCATTCTTCAGCTGCACTTGCAGGGCTTCGGGCTCGGGATCGCCTCACAGCTCTTGTCGATGCTCCCCTACATCGCCACAATCGCGGTGCTCGTCCTGATTTCTCGGGACGCAATAAAGGTTCGGCTGAACGCGCCGGCAAGCCTCGGCAAAGCGTTCCATCCGGACCGCTAGGGGTGAATCGGGCGGCGGGTCCGCCCGTCCTGCGAGGAGGTACTAGTGCTGAAACGGATTCTGCGCGCGCCGCTGGTCGGCGCATTTGCGCTTGTCGCGGCGTTGGGCCTGGGCACGGCCCAAGCCGAGGAAGAGCCGCTCAAGGTCGGCTTCGTCTATGTCGGTCCCATCGGCGATCACGGTTGGACCTATCGCCACAATGAGGGCCGCAAGGCGGTCGAGGCGGCGTTCGGAGAAAAGGTCTCGACCACGGCGATCGAGAATGTGAGCGAAGGCGCGGACGCCGAGCGGGTGATCCGTCAATTGGCGTCGAGCGGCCATGGCCTCATCTTCACAACCTCGTTCGGCTTCATGAACCCGACCGTCAAGGTCGCCAAGGCCTTCCCCGAGGTGAAGTTCGAGCATGCGACCGGCTACAAGCGTGCCGACAATGTCAGCACCTACATGGCGCGCTTCTACGAGGGCCGCCACGTCGCCGGCCTGATCGCCGGCCACATGACCAAGACGAACGTGATCGGCTATATCGGCTCGTTCCCGATTCCCGAGGTGGTACGCGGGATCAACGCGTTCACGCTTGCGCTGCGCAGCGTCAATCCTCAGGCCGAAGTGAAGGTCATTTGGGTCAACAGCTGGTACGACCCCGGCAAGGAAGCCGATGCCGCCAACGCGCTGATCGACCAAGGCGCCGACATCATCCTTCAGCACACCGACAGCCCGGCCGCGGTTCAGGCCGCCGACAAGCGAGGTGTGTGGGCGGTGGGTCAGGCCTCGGACATGACTCAATTCGGGCGGAAGGCGCATCTCACGGCGATCATCGACAATTGGGACAGCTACTACGTGGCGCGCACCGCCGCCGTCATGGAAGGCACCTGGGGGTCGAGCGACACCTGGGATGGCTTCGACGCCGGGATGGTGGAGATGGCCCCTTATAACGATGCCATTCCCGCCGATGTCGTGGCGCTCGCCAAGCAGGCGGAGGCCGACATCGTGTCGGGCAAGATCCACCCCTTCACCGGGCCGATCCTCAACCAGCAAGGCGAGGAGGTGGTCGCCGCGGGCAAGACGCTCGACGACGGCACGCTGCTCTCGATGGATTGGTACGTCCAGGGCGTGCAGGGCGATCTGCCTAAATAGGCTGGAGGCCGGAGGCGGCGGCTGCGGTGCGGGCCGAGGCGCTCGCACACGCGCTCGCCGCACGCCGAACCACCCGCCCGGTATCGCCGTTCGATCGGCGCGGAGCGTCGCGGAGCGTCAGGCCGTCCGGAAGGTTCCGCGACGGTGCGGACGGTGTGTTTCGAAGCGTCGAGGCGGTCTGCGAGGAGATGCGCACCCGCTAGGCGAGGCCGACGACACGTTTCGGGGCCGGAAGCGCCGTCGGCGGGAAGGCCCGCGCCGGTCTTGCCGCGCTCGGGCTGCCGTAGTGGAAACCCTGGAGATAGTTCACGCCGAGCTTCACCGCGAGCGTCGCCACCCGATCATCCTCGACGCACTCGGCCACGGTGGCGAGCCCGAGTCCATCGGCGAAGGTTTGCAGGGTTCTGATGAATAGACGGGAATCGGCGCGCTCCTCGAGCGACCGCACGAAGGAGCCATCGATCTTGACGACATCGACCGCCAGCTCCTGCAGGTGCCGAAACGACGTATAGCCCGCGCCGAAGTCGTCGAGCGCCACACGACAACCCAATCCCTTTACGGCACTGATAAAGCGCATCGTCTCGGTCAGGTCATGGAGCGCCGTCGTCTCCGTGATCTCGATCAGAAGCCGTGCGCCGAGATCGCGCCTGTTGCCGATGCGATTGGTGAGAATCCGGAACCACGATGGATCGGTCGTCGAGAGAGCCGAGATGTTCACCGAGAGCGAAACCGTTTCGTCGCGGAGCAGCTCCTCGAGGGTCAGCTCAAGAACCAATCGGTCGATGGGGCGGGCAAGCCCCATACGCTCCGCAACCGGCATGAACTGGCCCGCGACCACGTCCAGCCCCTTGAGGTCGACCATCCGCACCAGACACTCGAAGAACGCGATGTCCCGGCCGTCGGCGCGCACCACCGGCTGGTAGTGCAAACGGAAGCGGCGCTCCTTGAGCGCCTTCGAGACATGCTGCGCCAGAGCCATGTCGTTGCGAAGGTTGCGAAGCTGGGTGCCGGAAAGGTCGTAGACACTGAAGCAGTTGGCGCCGGAGCGGCGCGCCTGCTCGAGCGCGACGTCGGCCTTGGCGAAGGCGTCTCCCGCACCTTGAACCGAGGGGCTTGGCAGCGAAATCGCACCGACGGACGCCATGACCGGAAGATGGCCGTCCTCCGTGACGATGGACGCCTGTTGCACGGCCAGCATCAGACGCTCGACCGTGGTCGAAATATCCAGCGCATCGCAGCGGTTCAGCACCGCGCCGAACTCGGTTCGCGTCGTACGCGCCAGGACGTCAGACGGGTTGAGGCACCGGTCGAGCTCGCGGTTGACGGCGATCACGGCACGTTCCGCGACGTCCGTGCCATAGGTGTCCTCGATGAGGGACAGATTGTCGATTCCGATCTTGGCGAACAAGCCGACCGCCGCGTTTCGGCGGCTATAGTCGAGCGCGTGCGCGAGCGCCTCTTGGAGCTGACGGGAGTTGTATTGCGCCGTGAGCGTATCGATGTCGACGGCGCGATTGTCCGTGTCGCGGCTCGGCAAGCAGCGGAGCGTGCCGAGCGCAGTCCGTGCGCCGGATGCGTCGGTGTCGACCCGCCCGCGATCCTCGATCCAGGTCGGCTCGCCGTGGGCATTGACGATCTCGTAGACACACGCGTAGGTGCCGCCACGCTGAGCTGCCTTGGCATGCGCATCCCGAAGCTTCTTGACGAACGCAGGCGAAAGGCGCGCAAGGTGGCCGATCCCGGAGCTTGCCTCAGTGAGCAATTGAGAGGGTTCGGTCAGCCAGTGGAGGGCGTCGGTCTCGAGGTGCCATTCATAGGCCGCGTCGCCGCTTGCAAGGACGGCATCCTTCAGACGCGCAGCGTCATCCCTTTCGGCACCCATGATCGCGTCCAGCGCTCTCGCCCGAGTTGGTTCCCCGCCGTGGCGTCCTTGTGTCTGCTGCCTAAGACGACGCCTTGCAACGACCCTATCGGTTGCTGGTTCACAAATTCTGAAATGACAGATCAATTATCTCGTCAGAAATCAATTTCCTGATCATGGTAAATATATTTAAGGTTAACCTACAGAGAATTTATCATATGGCCAAACTTGACCTGTTATATTATATTTATGCTGAGTCTAACTGACTGACGCGGGAAGATTCTATTCACTATGCTGCCGATCGGCACCTCCGGCCAGGTTGCGGTCACCTTCGGCCCGACGAGCGGCCTTGCCGTCGTGTCCGACCGCTCTCCGGCTGAACTGATCCGGCCGCAGCCGGTCGAGCCGGTTCAACCGTCGGCGCTGCAGGGCCGTCAAAGGCCCAAATTCCTCCCGCGCGCGGAGCGGGGGCCGGAGAGAGCCGGTGACGATGCGCGCCTAACACGGTTTGGCGGCCGCAGCGAGGCCACAGCCGAGCGAGGTGGGCGGAGTGCCCGCCTCCTTCCCTCCCTGCCCTTCCTCGCGCAGCAGTTCGTCCAGGATCAAGAGCATGGGTCGGCCGCGACCATCGGTGGGGCACCCGTCGGCAACCGGCCGGTCGACGCCTATCAACGCACGCTCGATCGGGAACGCTTCTTCTTTTTCGACACGATCACCCCCGCCTTTGCCGCCTAGGATCTAGCCACGCCGCCGACTTTGCCCGGCGCGGGTTCTCGGGCATAGTGCGCGCGCTGGCTTGCGACTTTCCGGCAGGTAGACATGGCGGATCCCCATACCATTGGCGCGTTGCTCGCAGCGGGTGACGGCGCCGCCGAGGCGATCGGCGCACCCGAGCGCGCCTGGCTCACCCGGTCCTCCTTTCACTCGTTGACCGAGCGAACCGTCGAAACGCTCAACAAGAGCGGCATCGGGCGTGGTGATCGCGTGGCGATCGTGTTGCCGAATGGTCCCGAGATGGCGACTGCCTTCGCCGCGATCGCAGCGGGTGCAACCGCGGCGCCGCTCAACCCGGCCTACCGGACAGAGGAGTTCGAGTTCTATCTCTCCGACCTCGGCGCCCGCGCGTTGATCGTCGATCCCGCCGCCGAGTCGCCGGCGATCGGGGTCGCCGAGCGCATGGGCATCCCCGTGGTTGCCCTGGCCCACGACGCGCGCGAGCCCGCCGGCACCTTTACGCTCGAGGTCGCGCCTGGCACGCCGAGCGCCGCACCCGGCTTGGCGGAGCCCGATGATGTCGCCTTGGTGCTGCACACCTCGGGCACGACCTCGCGTCCCAAGATCGTGCCGCTCTCGCATCGCAACGTTTGCGCCTCCGCCCGCAACATCGCGAACTGGCTGTCGCTGACGCCGAACGATCGCTGCCTCAACATCATGCCGCTCTTTCACATCCACGGGCTCATCGCCGGTGTGCTCGCGTCGTTGCACGGCGGAGGCGGGGTGTCGTGCTCACCGGGTTTCAACGCGCTCCGGATCTTCGGCTGGTTGGATGACGTCGCGCCGACCTGGTACACCGCGGTGCCGACGATGCATCAGGCGATCCTGGCCCGCGCGGCGCGCAACCGCGAGGTGATCGCGCGGCGGCCGTTGCGGTTCATCCGCTCGTCGTCATCGTCGCTTCCGGCGCCGGTCATGGGGGAGCTCGAATCCGTGTTCGACGCGCCGGTCATCGAATCCTACGGCATGACGGAAGCGGCGCATCAGATGACGAGCAATCCCCTGCCGCCGGGCGAGCGGCGCGCAGGCTCGGTCGGCCTCGCCGCGGGGCCGGAGGTCGCGACGATGAGCGAGGCGGGTGTGTTGCTCGCCCCAGGTGAAACCGGCGAGGTCGTGATTCGCGGCGACAACGTGACGCGCGGCTACGAGAACAATCCGGAGGCCAACGCGAGCGCCTTCACCGATGGCTGGTTCCGCACCGGCGATCAGGGGATCATCGATGCCGCCGGCCACCTCACGCTCACCGGCCGCCTCAAGGAGATCATCAACCGCGGCGGCGAGAAGATCTCTCCGCGCGAGGTCGACGATGTGCTCATGGCCCACCCCGCGGTCGCGCAGGCGGTGGCGTTCGCGGTGCCGCACGCCAAGCTCGGCGAGGATGTCGCAGCGGCGATCGTGCTGCGCGAGGGGCATGAGGCGAGCGAACGCGATATCCGCGATCACGCAGCACGCAAGCTTGCGGACTTCAAGGTGCCACGCAAGGTGCTCTTCCTGGATGAAATCCCGAAGGGCGCGACCGGCAAGCTGCAACGCATCGGCCTCGCGGACAAGCTCGGCCTCGGCACGTGAAGATTTGCATCTTCGGCGCCGGCGCGATCGGCGCCTATCTCGGTGTCGAACTTGCGCAGGGCGAGGCCGAGGTGAGCTTGATCGCGCGCGGCCCTCATCTGGAGGCCATGCGCGCCAACGGCGTCACGCTCCGGGTCGGCGACGACGAGCGCCGCGCGACCCCGGTGTGCACCGATGATCCGGCCACGCTCGGCCCGCAGGACTATGTGATCATCACGCTGAAAGCCCACTCGGTGCCGGCAATCTGCGATCGGCTCCAGCCTTTGCTCGGGCCCGAGACCGCCGTGGTCACGGCGATGAACGGCATCCCGTGGTGGTATTTCCACAAGCTCGAGGGCACGTGGGCCGAGCAGCCGATAGACGCGGTGGATCCGGGCGGCGTGCAATGGCGAAGCATCGGGCCCGAGCGGGCGCTCGGCTGCGTTGTCTATCCCGCGGCCGAGATCGTCGAGCCCGGCATCGTCGCCGTCGCCGCCTATGGTCAGAACCGCCTGCCGCTCGGCGAGCCCGACGGCAGCCGCTCGGAGCGCGCGCGGGCACTCAGTCGCGTGTTGGTCGCGGCCGGCTTCAAGGCGCCGGTCCGACCCGACATCCGCTCGGATATCTGGATCAAGCTCTGGGGCAACCTCGCGTTCAACCCAATCAGCGCGCTCACCCACGCGACGCTGGAGGACATCGCGCGGGATGCCGGCACCCGCGCGGTGGCCCGCGCGATGATGGTGGAGGGCCAACGCGTCGCCGAGGCGCTTGGTGCGCGCTTCCCGATCGATGTCGACAAACGGATCGAGGGCGCCGAGCAAGTCGGCGCACATCGCACGTCGATGCTTCAGGATCTGACCCTCGGCCGGCCCATGGAGATCGAGGCGCTGGTTGGTGTCGTCGTCGAGCTCGGCCGTCTGGTGGGTATTCCCACCCCGACCATCGAGGCCGTCTATGCACTCGTCAAACGCCGCGCGATCGAGGCGGGGTGCTATCCGGATTAGAGCCGGGCCGGCCGATCAGCCTCTCTCTGCCGCCCGCGCATCCTTGACGGCGTCAGCATGCATCGCCCCGGGCCGTGGCTCAGGCAAATTGGTTAACGGTGCTTGCTTCCCTAGCCCGTTGCTTTTGCATATCAATTTCGCATCCATGGTCGTCAACCATGTCGTTCCGTTAACTTGACCGCGCGGGTTTGACAATGGTCATATTGGCCAGTGCCGTGAGTCCTCGGGTCGCGCTGCGCGGCCCGATACAAAAAACCGGGAGGACGCGGAACCATGGCTCAACGACCTGGCGGTGCCGGATCTGACGGCTTCGTCGCGGCGTCGCCGTCGCCGGATGGCCATCCCACGCCCGATGTCGTCCTGGCGGTGCCCGACGGCGCGACCATGCTTACGGTGCCGGTCTTCCTCCCGACGGCAACCTTCGCGCGCGTCGGCGGTGACCTCCTGATCACCGATGTCTCGGGCAAAATGGTCCTCATCACCGGCTATTTCGATGGCGCGGCGCCGCCTGCGCTGGTGACGGAGAGCGGCAAGTTGCTGCCGGCCGACCTCGTCGAGACGCTTGCCGGACCGCTCTCACCCGGACAGTACGCCCAGCTCGAAGGTGGCATCGAGGCGATCCCGATCGGGCGCGTTACCGAGGTGAGCGGGACGGTCACCGTGACACGGGCCGACGGCACCGAGACCGAGCTTGTGCAGGATTCGCCGGTCTTCCAAGGCGACGTGCTGTCGACCGGCGACGACGCCGCCATCGCGATCACATTCGTGGACGCAACGGTGTTTTCGCTCGGCTCGAATGGGCGCATGGTGCTGGACGAGCTCGTGTTCGACCCGACGACCCTCGAAGGCGAATCGACGGTCTCGGTCCTGCAGGGCGTGTTCGTGTTCGTCTCGGGCGAGATCGCGGCCAACAATCCTGATGAGATGATTGTCCGCACGCCGGTGGCCACCATCGGCGTGCGCGGCACGCGTGCCGGCGGCATGGGTGCCGAAGAGGGCGAGTGGAACACCGTCGTGCTCCTGCCCGAATCAGAGCTCGACGATGGCTCGGGTCAGCAATCCTCCGGCGCGCTGACAATTTGGACACTGGCGAGCCAAGAGGAAGGCGCGCCGCCGGTCGTGCTCGATTCGCCCTATGAAGCCGTGCGCGTCGCGAGCGTGTTCGATCGACCGCTCGCGTTCGACATGAATCCGGACGACGCGGTCACGACCTTCGGAGAGATGGCGGTCATCCTGCCAAGCTCGGACATCTTGGATGATATCCGCCGCGAGATCGAGGACACCGATAACGGCCTCGCCGGCTGGCAGCAGACGCATTTGGACCCACGGGTGACCTGGAGAGAGCTCGGCTTCGAAGTGGGCCGCTCCGATTTCCTGGGTATCGAGGAAGTCGATGCAACCGGGTTCGACCTCGTCAGCTTCATCACGAGCCTCCAAGCAGCCGGCATCCACACCGACACGATCGTTCAGGCGCTCGCCGAGCTTGTCATCGACTCCGGCTTTTCGGTGACGATCGACGGCGAGGCTTATACGACCGCTCAAATCGCGGCGGAGCTCAGCGATCTGATTAGCAACCCTAACGCCGAAGTACCTGACGGCTTGATCGCGGCGATCGCGAACAATGTCGATCAGGTTGCCGATCAGATCATCGCCGCGGCGGACGCCAATGGCGAGCCGGTCCCTGAGTCCGTGTCCACCACCGTGGCGCAGGCAGCCGCCGACGCGATTGCCTCGGCGGTGGCGAACACGCTCGCCGGGTTGGCGCCGGAGGCCGGCGGCGACGGCACTGAGGGCACCGACGGCACTGAGGGCGACCTTGGTCTCGGCCCAGCCTCGCTCGATCCGGATTTCGTCACAGTGGTCGGGTCCACGCTCGTGGGCGGCGGCACGCTTGTCGGCGGCACGCTCGTCGGCGGCAGCCTGATCGGCGGTCAGCTCTCGGATGGGGCGGACGCGGGCGGAACGCTCGTCGGCGGCACGCTTCTGGACGGCACGCTTTCCGGTGATTCTCTCTTGGCGGCCACGCTGGCAGCGGCCACGGCGGCCGGCCTTGGCCCCGACGCCATTGGATCGGCGGACGGTTTCCTGGAGCAATTCATCGCTTTGGTCGATGACCTCGGTTTGACCGACGCGACGACCTCGGACGAGGACTCGGGCAACACCTTCCTTGAGCAGATCGCGGATTTGCTCGGCGACGGCGATGCCGGCGACATCGTTGGCATTGGCGGCGGCGGGGGTGGGGGCGGCGTTGCGGGTGTGTCGCCCTCGGAGGTGTTCCTCACCACGACGTTCTTCGATGCCGGCAACGAAGGTGTGCGCGCCAACTACGTGCTCAATCTGCAGCCGGGGCAATCCGCATCGCTCCTTTGGTACAACGGCCTGGCGGCGCCGGGTGGCCTTGTGGACAGCACCGTGCTGGCGGCGTTCCTCGACACCTTCGTGATCCCCGGCTCGCCGTTGCTGGCCGGCCTGAACGACGCGCAGCTGGCGCAAATCGCCAACTACGATCTCGGCGACGGCGTGGGCCAAGGAGTGATCGGCGGGATCGGCGTGCCCTTCGATCCAAACATAGATGACGCGACGATCGACACGAGGGCAACGAACGGCGCCCTCTGGGACGAGTACTTCAATTCCGGGAACGGCTTCGTCTTGGACGACGCCGAACTTGCGGGCTTCGGCGACGCCTATGATTCAGCCGGCAACATCCTCGTCGAGGGCCAGGCCTACTTTGCGGACAATCCGGCGTTTCTCGACGGCACCAGGGTCACCTCGTCGGGGGTCGCCGGTGGGCTCCAGGTCGAGACCGAGGGGCTGTTCTTTGAGAACCTGCCGGTCTGGCGCACGCTCGCGAGCTTCACCAATCCCAGCGCGGATCCGGTGTCGGCCATCATCACCTGGCAGACCAACCTCGGTGCCGACGACGATACGACGGTGTTGACGACGAGCGACGGCGACACGGTGTTCGAAGCGACCGATCGCTTCATCATCACGTTCGAGGACGATTTTTTCCTCTCCGATCCGACCACGATCTTCACGTTCTTCGGCGGTGCGCCGAACACCGCGCCGATCGCGCCGCGCGTCGAGGTTTCGGTCGCCGAGGAAGCGCTGGATTTGGCGCAGGACGGCAACGATCTCGCGCCGGCGGATGTGATTGGCTCGGATCCGGGGCTGTTCACCGAGAGCGTCGTCTTCAACATCAATTTCCAAAGCATCGATCCGGCGACGATCACCGGCATCGCGCTCGGCGATGTGAGCGATGGTGGTCCCGTCGTGGGCAATGTCGGCGTGCCATTCGCCGGCACGACAGGCGTGATTCAGATCGAGGAAGATGGCAGCGCCGTCTTCACGATGACGACCAACTTCGAGCACAACTCGGCCGTCATCGGCGAGGTGTTTACCTATACCGTGACCGACATCACGGGCGATACCGACACCAACGTGATCGTCATCGAGCTGATCGACGATGCGCCGATCGCGCGCGATGATTTCGACACGATCGCCGACCTCGTCGGCGTGATCGCCAACGGCAATGTCATCACCGGCGCCGGAACCGACGTGCCGGCGAGCGGGGCGGACATTGGCGGCGCGGATGGTGGCCCGCCCGGCGGTGGCTTCCATCGCGTCAGTGGCGTCGAGGCGGGCCTCGGTGCCCCGCTGGACGATCCAACGACGCTCGGCATTCCGATCGTGGGTGCGTTCGGCACGTTGGAGCTCGATTTCACCGGCGCGTATGTCTACACGGTCACCGATCCGAGCGCACCGGCGGGCGGGCGCGAGGACACCTTCACCTACACGCTGCAAGACCTCGACGGCAGCCTCTCAACCGCGACTCTCACGATCAATCTCCAAGAGGCCGTGCCCGGCTTCCCGGTCGTTCTCTCCGAAAACACGACCGGATTCCCCGACACCGTCTACACGGGCCCGCCCGATGACAATCACATCGGGCTCGGCGGCCAAACCGTCACCTACGACTTCGATCCGTTCGTGATCGTCGATCTGCCCGGGCCGGACTTCAACATCTACGAGGTCGATTTCGGGGCCCCCGAGTTCGGCTCGATGACCGTCGCCGTGAGCCTCGATGGCATCAATTTCGTCGATGTCAGTGCGACTGCGTCGGCGGTCGTTCCGATCCCCGGCGACGAGACGCACAGCAACGACGCTTTCGCGCGCTCCTTCGACCTCGCGGGCTCAGGCCTCGACGAGGTGCGCTTCGTTCGCGTCGATGGAAACGGCGATGGCGCCGCCGGCGGCAACAATGGGTTCGATCTCGAGGCGATGGGCGCGATCAATTTGGCGTTGGCCGGTGCACCGCCGCCGCCGCCGCTGATCACGCTCGCCTTCGAGGGCGTCGTCACCTCGATCGGCGCCGCGGTGGACGACGGCACGTTCTCAATTGGTGACCCGATCAGCGGGCAATACTCGTTCGACCCGACGGGCGTCCCGTTCTTCGACGTCCACGACCTGTCGTTCGCCTTCGGCGCCTATCTCGGCGAGGATGCCGATCTCGGCCGGATCAGCGCAACGAACGACTTGGGAGGAGGAGCGGCCGGAGACTTATACGTCTATCGCGGCGCGCCTGCGACCGGGCCCGATGTCAACGGCCTGGCCGTGGAGACCTTCAACCTGCAGCTTCGTGATCCGAGCGCGACGGCACTTCTCTCGAACACCATCCCATTGCTCCCGGACATCGACGCCTTCGAGCAGAACAACGGCAACACCACGTTCCTGATCCTCCAGTTCGACCGGGGTCTGGCGCCCGGAACGTCTGGCCAAATCCGCGGCACGCCAACGGCGATCAACCTCGTCGACACGGGCGGTGTTCCGTTCGCGGCGCCGACCGAAGCGATCGTGTTCGAATCCGCTCTTGATGGCGATCTCGACGGTGCCGATTTGGGATCGTCCGGTGCCGTCGGAAGCGACCCGCTGAGCAACGACGAGACCTTCCAGGGCGTGCTCAACGCGGTGAGCGGCAACGGCTTCCTCGTGACGGGCGTGACGGCTGGTGACACGGGCGGCGCGCCGGTCGCCGGCGGCGTGGGCTTCACCTTCGCGGGCGCTTTCGGCCTTCTAAACCTGAACGCCGCCGGCGGCTTCACCTACACGCTCACGACACCCGCGGCCCATTTGGGTGGCACGGTCGAGGATATCTTCACCTACACGATCACCGAGACGGCGGGCGGCGAGCAGGCGACCTCGACCCTCACGGTGCAGATCATCGACGACGCGCCGTTTGCGCTCGCCGACACCGACGAGGCGGACGCCGTGCTCGGCGCCATCGCCGACGGCAATGTTGTCACCGGCGACAGCACGACCTCCGGCGCGGCCGGTGCCGACGTCTTGGGAGCGGACGGCAGCTTCGGTGTTGCCCCGGTGGTTGGGGTCGCCCCCGGTGATACCGGCATCGCGCTCCAGAACGCCGCCACCGTCGGCGGGCCGGTGCCGGGCACGTTCGGCGATCTCGTGCTGAACGGTGACGGGGGCTACATCTACACCGTCACCGACTCCGTGGTGCCCGCGGGCAGCGTCGACACTTTCACCTACACCATCGACGACGGCGACGGCTCACTCGATCTTGCGACCCTCGACATCACGCTCGGGGGCGGCGGCGCGCCGTTCTTGCCATCGGTGACGCCGTCGAACGTGTTCGAGAACACGAATTTCGCCGTCAAGGGTTTCGAGGGCATTCGCGCGGAATACACTCTCGATCTCGCGCCCGGCGAGACAGTCGGCTTCCTGTGGTTCAACGGTCTCGCGGTCGATGAGGCAGCGGGCATCGCTCTCGCCGCGCAGTTCGACGCCGTCGCCCTCGGTTCGCCGCTTCTCTCCGGACTCACAGACGGGCAGCTCGCGAACGTCGTCAACTACGACTTCGGGCTCGCCGTGGCGCCCGAGGGCATCGCCGTTCCGGCCGCCGGGCAGTTCAATCCCGACCCGCCGACCCAGGACCTCAACCTCTTGGCGACGGCGGCACAGGCCAACTGGATCAACTTCGGCAACAACGTCACCAGCGGCTTCGTTCTGGAGGACGGCATTCTCGCTGCCTCCGGCGCAAACCAGTTCGATGGGTATGACGGCGCCGGCAGCCTGCTCATCAACGGCTTCGAATATGCGCCGACGCAAGCCTTCCTCAACGACACCACGGTCAACACCTTTGGCCTGGTTGGACTCGGCAGCTTCGATGTCGCCTCGGATTGGTTCTTCTTCGAGGATCAGGCCGTCTGGCGCGCCTTCACGACGATCACCAACACCACCGCCAATGTCCTGCAGACGATCGTGACGTGGCAGCACAACACCGGCACCGACACCAACATGAGCATCGCCGGAACCAGCGACGGCGACACGGTGTTCGAGGCGACCGATTCGACGGTGGTCGTGACCGACGGGGCGTTCGGAAGCGACCCGGTCACCGTCTTCTCGCTCTTCGGCGCGACGCCGCCGGCGCCCGCGATCAACGTCGTCTTGGGCGACCCCACGAACGAGGACTTGTCGGCGTTTGCGACGAACGGGATCGACCTCATCATCGGCGATGAAGGCTTCGATACCTTCGACGGGTTGGGCGACAACGACATTCTGATCGGCGATGGCGCCTTCGATCCCGGGCAAGACGCCAACGGCACCGCGCTTCCGGTGATCGACGTTGCCGGCAGCGACAGCATCCATGGCGGCGACGGCAACGACACGATCTACGGTGACTTTTTCGACGAGTTCAGCGATCTCAGCCTGAGCGACACCAACCCCGACCTCGTCAACCTGCTCGATGGCGCAATCGAAGAGGGCGGCAACGATACCCTCACCGGCGGCGACGGCGTGGATATCATCATCGGCGGCGGCGGCAACGATGCCATCGGCGGTGGCGCCAATGTCGGCGGCATCGAGATGCTGTTCGGCGGCTTCGGCTCGGACAACATCAATGGCGGCGACGACAGCGACTTCATCGCGGGCGGGCACGGCAACGATTTGATCTCCGGCGGCTTCGGCGACGATTTCATTCTCGGCGGCCCTGGGTTCAACGAGTTCTTCGGCCAAGATTTGCTGAGCGGCGGCGGTGGCGCCGACGCGTTCATCTATTCCAACATTCTCGACGGCACGCCGGCGCAGGATGGCGACGTGGGCAGGACCGACGGCGATCAGATCTCAGACTTCTTGCCGGGCGTTGACGTCATCCGGATTCTCGATCTCGCGCCCGACGTGGGCGACGTCGAAGGGCCGCTGCAAGATGGCATCGACTTCTTCACCGTCGACAACTACGACGGCACCAATGCCGGCGCGTCGCCTGGCGAAGAGTATTTCGTGTTCGACCCGCAGTCCGACACGCTCTATTTCGACGAGGACGCGACCCAGAACGGCTATGTGACGGTCGCGACCTTCACCAACGGTGCGCAGATCGGCTCCGCCAACACCGAGGTCGTGTTCATCGACAACCTGCTGTCGCCGGTCGGGGTGCCCTAAGCCGCGCGGCGGCCGAGCGTCGCGTGGAGATGCGCTGCGAGGTCGCGAGCATCATCGCCCGCGCCGTCGATGAATGAGGACTTACGCCGCCGCATGAAGGGCATGCCCATCAGATACATGCCCGGTGCGTCGGCCACCACACCGCCGTCGTGGCGCACCAGCCCCTTGCGGTCGAGCACCGGCACCTCGAGCCAGGAGTAATCCGGTCGATAGCCGGTGGCCCAGACCACCGTACGAATGCCCTCGGCCTCGAGATCCATCTCGAGCGGCGGGTCGTCGCCGATCTCGGTTCTGGGGAAGCGGTGAGGCGGCGGGAACGCGTCGTCCATGCCGTTCTCAGTGACCCACTCGTCGATCGTGTTGAGCAGCCGGTTCATCTTGAGGTCAGCGAGCGCGCACATGTTGCGGAGGGAACCCGAGAACTGTGCCGTGCCGCCGCGTATGCCGGCGATGCGTCCGATGAGCGCCGCACCCGCCTCGCGGAGCGCGTTGAGATCGAGCGTCATGCGCTCGGGCGTGCCGACGAGCTGCAAGGACGGAAGGCGGCGCGCGCGGCGGATGTCATCGACCTCGGTGTAGAGCATGTCCATGAGGCCCGTGGTGTCCATCCACCATTTGATGTCGCGCCCGCGATAAAGCCGCGGCACGCGGACATGCTCTCCGACCGAGAGCACGACGCGCCGGCCGGCCCGCAGGATTTCATGCGCGAGCTGGATGCCGGTGGCGGACGCGCCGACCATCAGCACACCGCCCTCGGCGAGCTGCCCGGGGTTGCGATAGTCCATCGAGGTGAGGCTCGCGATCCCGGGCGGCAGCCCCTCGCCGACCCTGGGCACGCTCGGTACATTGGCGGGGCCGTTCGCCAGCACCACGCTTGCGCAGCGCCAGGCGCCGCGATCGGTCTCCACGTCGTAGCCATCATCGGCGGAGCGCACAGCGGTCACCGTCGTGCCCGTCCGCACCGGGGCATCGACGTGGCTTGCATAGTCCTTCAAGAACCCGATGACGGACGCCATGTCCATATAGCCATCGGGATCGTCGCCGCCATAGGCAAAGCCGGGCAGCCTGCTTTGCCAATTGGGCGTGAGCAGCCGGAGCGAATCCCAGCGCTCCGTGGCCCAAGTGTTGGCAACCTCACCCCGCTCGATCAACACATGGTCGATCGAGCGGTCGGTGAGGTGCTTGCTGAAGGCAAGCCCAGACTGCCCCGCGCCGACGATCACCGTCGTCGTTCGGTTCACCGGACTCACTCCAGCGTCGGCGGGTTCTACGACGCCTAGTTGACCGACACCGACACGTTGGTCGGATTGGTCACCACGTCGTACACCGCCGAGCGCTTTTGCGACTGCGCGACGAGCGCTTCGAGGTCGTCCTGCGAGGCGTCCGCATCAATGTCGAAATGCACGCGGATGGCGCCGAAGCCGTTCCGCACCTCGTCGTCGATGCCAAGGATGCCGTAAAGGTCCATATCGCCCTCGACGGTGGCCTTGACCGCACGCAGCTGGATGCCGCGATGCTGCGCCACCGCCGCCACGCCGGCCGTCAGGCAGCTCGCCAAAGCCGAGAGCGCAATCTCCGCCGGTGTGGCCGCATTATCCTCGGACGCAAAGCACGCCGGGTGATCACCCTCGATGGTGAACGTCCGTGCGTGCTGTTGCTCCTCACCCAAGCCGAAGAAGCTCGTCACGGTCGAGCGGCTATGGGTGCCGTTGAGCCACTCGCAGGTGGTGCGCCATTTGAACTGCGCCGCCTCTGGCGCGGCATCCAATGCCTCACGCGCGTCAAGAAGCGCTGCCACGTTGACGCCGTTGTTCACATCAGCGCTTGAGGATTTGTCGGTCATCTGCTCCTCCATGAAAAAAGCCGTAAGACAATACCAAATTCGATCGGACGGTGATCGTGTCTCAGAAACCGTGTTGCAGATTAGGGACCCCATGCATCGGTTCGTTGTCGCTTCGGCCGGAAAATTGTTTCAATCGTTGCGCCCGCGCCAGGCCCTCTTCGAAGACAGGTGTACCGATCGCCGCCGTCCAATCAGCGATCGACCCCCGATCTTGGCACGTGTGCTGCCCGGCGCGAACTGCGCGAAATGCCGACCGCCAGACCTCATAGAGTCCTGAATCGAGTCCACTCAGCCACCGGCTGTGAACATTGCTTGTCTTCATGTCGTAGAGCGCGCTCAGTAGAGGCGCGCGCCGTTTGGGACCGGGGCGTCCGGCACGGTGAGGCGCACCGCGCCGGCCGGGTCGGGGAAGCCGAGCACGAGCACCTCGGAGCGGAAGCCGGCGACCCGCTTCGGCGGCAGATTGACGATCGCCGCCACCTGACGACCGACCAACGCCTCGGGCGTGTAATGGGTGGTGAGCTGCGCCGAGCTTTGGCGCACACCTATTTCGGCGCCGAAATCGATCCAGAGCTTGATCGCCGGGATGCGCGCTTCGGGAAACGGCTCGGCGCGCGTCACCGTGCCGGCGCGAATCTCGACCGTCAGAAAATCCTCGAAGGTGATGATGGCCGTGGTCAGCCGGCTTCCGCCGCAGCCTCGTCGTCCGGTGCGCGGGCCGGCCCGCGGCGGAAGCGGCACAACCGTCCGGCTAACCAATCGAGCCGCCGCAGCTGGCGGTCGAGCGCCGCCATCGTGCGCGCCATATCCTCGCTGTCGTCGCGCAACCACACGGTAAGCGTCGCGAGATAGACGAGGGCAAGGGCCTTGATCCGCACCGCGCCCGTGAGGCCCGAGCTGCGCAGGCCCGCCGCCTCCAGCATCCAACGCATGGAGCGGCGTAGGATCAAAGGCGCGCAAAGCGCCGCCTCAAGGTCGCACGGGCGGCTGCGCAGGATAGCCTCGATTCCGGGCTTCTGGTTGTTGAGCACGTCGAACCGCTTCATCAGCACGTCGAAGAGGCGTTCATGCGCCGGGCTCTCGGCCATGTCCGGATCGACGGCTTCCAGCACCTTCGCATCCACCGATGCCGCATAGCCGGCAAGCACCGCCGCCTTCGAGGGGTAGAGCGCGCGGAGCTCGGCGAGCGACACCTCCGCCGCGGCAGCGATGTCGGCCAGGCTCGTCGCGTGCCAGCCTTGCGCCGCCGCGAGCGAGAGCGCGGCGCTGATGATCCTTTGCGAAGGGTCCGCCTGTTTGCCGGACCGCGATGCGGCGCGTTTCGCCATCGGTCGTGTCCCGTGCGGCCTCCGCGATATTAGAGCAAATCCCGAGCAGGTGGGAACACTTGCGACGACGCATTTGCGTCAATGCCAATGAGAGAGAGCGTGTCGCGTAAGCATACGTGAACGTCACATGCTCTCTCGCGCCGGGGAGAGCCGGTCAATTCGGCCGTCCGCGCGCTACGAGGCGAGCGCGCGCGAGCGTTCGGTCGCAGCCGCGACGGCGTGGACCATCAGCGGCGCGAGCCCCTCGCCCGCCATCAAGATTTCGAGCGCCGCGGCGGTCGTCCCGCCGGGGCTGGTGACGTTCTCGCGAAGCGTCCCCGGCGCTTCGGCCGATTCGCGCAGCAGTGCACCGGCACCCGAGACGGTCTCCCGTGCCAGCCGCTCGGCGAGATCGGGCGGCAGGCCCGCCGCCGCACCGGCCTCCGCCAAGCACTCGGCGAGGAGGAAGACATACGCCGGGCCGCTGCCAGAGACGGCCGTCACGGCATCCATCAGCGCTTCGTCATCGACCCAGGCGACGCCGCCAACCGCGCTCAGCAGCCGTTCGCAGGCCGCGCGCTGGGTAGCGCTGACCGCCGCGTTGGGGCAGGCCACCGTGATCCCCTGGCCGATCGCGGCCGGCGTGTTGGGCATCGCGCGTACGATCGGAACGGGGCCGAGCGCCCCTTCGAAGAGCGCGATCTGGCAACCGGCCGCGATCGACACGAACAGCGTGTCGGGGCCAGCCCAGGCCTTGTAGCCGGAGATCACCCCGCCCATGACCTGCGGCTTGACCGCGAGCAGCACCGTGGCCGGCGCCGCCTCGGGCAGCTCTTGCGGCGTTCGAACGCACGACACGCCAAGCGCGGCGAGACGCGCGGCCGTGGCGGCGTCGGGCTCGACCACGATCACCGCCGACGGGTCGAGCACCCCACGAAGCCACCCGGCGAGCAACGCGCCGCCCATCTTGCCGCCACCCACCAGCACCACGGCAGGGGCATCGGCCGACGCCATCAGGCCTGTCCGACCGTCTCGATCAATGCGGCGGTCAGCGCATCCTCCGGCGGCTGCCCCGCCCAGAGCACGTGCTGGAACGCGGGATAGAAGCGCTCGCACTCGCTCACGCCGAGCGAGATCAGATCCTCGATCTGGGCTTCCGCCGGCCCGCCCTGCCCGCGCAGAAGCAAGGCGTGCCGCCAGGTCGGCTGCCCCTCGTCCGTCCATAGATCGAAATGGCCGATCCAGAGACGCTCGTTGATCAACGTCAGCAGCGGGTAGATGTCGCGGCGGCGCGCCTCCGGCACACGCATGTCGAAGCCGCAAGCGAAATGAAGCGCCGCGAGATCGGGCCTGTAGGCGAACCACATCTGGTAGGCGCTCCAAGTGCCCGAGAATTCGGCAGAAAGATCCTCCGCACCCATTCGCTCATGGGGCAACTCATTGGCAGAGAATACTTTTTCGACGGTCTCGATGGGGTCGAAGATGAGCTCGGAAGGGTCCGCCAACTTGATCGACATGGCTCCACTCGCAGGACACGCGCGCCGGCCGATCCCATATGTCGTGGCACTATTGGGCCGACCGTCCAGATATGGCCAGTACACACGATAAAGTGGCTAGGGTCAATTCGAACCCCTAAATCTTGTTGGCTTGATGGGGGTATCCCCTGAAAGATCAGGGCTCTTGCCGCTCGGCAAGCGCCGCCTCGAGCGCCGCGACACGCTCCGCGAGCGCCTCCTGCTCGGCGCGTGCGCGGGCGGCCATCTCCCGAACCGCGTCGAACTCATCGCGCGGCACCAGGTCCATTCGCCCCAACACCCGCTCGAGCTGGCGCCGAATCATGCCGTCGACCTCCTCCCTGAAGCCGCCGGCCATGCCCATCGCGCCGGTGGCGACGCGCGCCATGTCGTCGAAGAAACGGGCTCTGGTCTGCATGTTCTGCCTCCGTTTCAGGATGGCGCCACTATGCCACGGTTCGGCGGCGACGCAACGGGTGGCTTGCCCCAACGACTCGCGTGACCCTATAACTCCAGCCACCGCCATCGACTGGTCGATCTTGCCGCGCGCGGGGACGCGGAACGCCGATGATTATCGTCACGGGAGGCGCCGGGTTCATTGGCTCGAACCTCGTCGCGGATTTGGAGGAGCGCGGCGAAAGCGACCTCGTCGTCTGCGACCATCCGGGCGCCGGCGATGACGGCAAGACCATCGGGAAACGCCGGCTCCGCGCGGTGATCCAGCCGGACGGCCTCATCGGCTATCTCGACGAGCACCACGCCGCGGTGCGCGCGGTGTTCCACCTCGGCGCGACCTCTTCGACCATGGTGACCGACGCGGCGCTCTTCGCGCGCAACAACTACCGCTTCAGCCTCGCGCTGTGGCGTTGGTGCGCAACCCATCACGTGCCTTTCATCTACGCCTCGTCGGCGGCAACCTACGGCGACGGCGCGCAGGGCTTCGACGACGACGGCACGATCGCCGCGCTCGCCACGCTCAGGCCGCTCAACCCCTATGGCCGGAGCAAGCACCTCTTCGATCGCCGCGTGGCTCACATGCTTGCCGCCCGCCACCCGGCGCCGCCGCAATGGGCCGGGCTCAAATTCTTCAACGTCTACGGCCCGAACGAGTATCACAAAGGCAACCAAAAGAGCGTGGTTGCGCACGCCTTCCCGGCCGCCGCAGCGGGCCAGCCGGTCCGCCTGTTCAAGTCGCACCACCCGCGCTTTCCGGACGGTGGGCAAAAGCGCGATTTTATCTGGGTGGGCGACTGCACCGCCGTGATGCTGTGGCTGCTCGACCATCCGGCGGTGAGCGGGCTCTTCAACGTCGGCACCGGAGCCGCCCGCACATTTGATGCGCTGGCCGGCGCGCTGTTCTCCGCACTCGACGCTCCGCCGCGGATCGAGTATGTCGAGATGCCACACGCGATTCGCGCACGCTACCAGTACTTCACGGAGGCGCGGGTCGAGAGGCTCCGGCGGGCCGGTTTCGATCGGCCGTTCACGAGCCTCGAAGATGGTGTGGCGCGCTATGTGCGAGGCTTTCTGAGCCAGGCCGACCCCTATCGATGACGTTTGCGTTGGCGTTTCCCGCGATAGACCCGGTCATCGTCGAGATCGGGCCGCTCAGCATTCGCTGGTATGCACTGGCCTATGTGCTGGGCCTCGTGATTGGCTGGCGCTATATCCGCTATTTGGCGCGGGCGCACATCCCGGGCCTCACGGCGCGCCATGCCGACGACCTCCTGGTCTGGTGCACGATCGGTGTCGTGATCGGCGGGCGCCTCGGCTACGTGCTGTTCTACCAGCCGAGCTTCTTCCTCGCGCATCCAGGGCAAATCCCGATCATCTGGCAGGGCGGCATGTCCTTCCACGGCGGCATGCTGGGTGTGCTGGTCGCCGCCGCTGTCTTTGCGAGGGTCAAGGGCATCAACCTCTTCTCGCTCGGCGATGCGATCTGCGCGGCCGCGCCGATCGGCCTCTTCTTCGGCCGCATGGCGAACTTCATTAATGGCGAGCTCTACGGCCGCGTGAGCGACGTCTCTTGGGCGATGGTTTTCCCCACAGGCGGTCCCGAGCCGCGGCACCCGAGCCAACTCTACGAGGCGATCCTGGAGGGGATCGTGCTGTTCGCGGTGCTGACCGTGCTGGTCTTCGCGACACGCGCCGCGCGGCGGCCGGGTGTGCTCGCCGGCGTTTTCTTCGTGGGCTATGCGATCTCGCGCATCATCGTCGAGCTCTTCCGCGAGCCGGACGCGTTTCTCGGCTTCATCGTGAGCGGCATCACCATGGGGCAGGTGCTCTCGATCCCGATGCTGCTCATCGGGCTGTTCCTGGTGCTCCGCGCCAAGCCGATCCGCGAGGCCGAGACATGACGGCGGACCTCGCGAGCCGGCTTCGGACGCTGATCGCGGAGGAAGGACCCATCGGCGTCGATCGCTACATGGCGCTTTGCCTCTCCGACCCGACGCATGGCTATTACCGGACCGGGGTGCCGATCGGCGCGGCCGGCGATTTCATCACGGCGCCGGAGGTGAGCCAAATGTTCGGCGAGCTCATCGGGCTATGGTGCGCCGTCGTGTGGGAACAAATGGGTGCGCCGGACAAGATCATGCTCGTCGAGCTTGGGCCGGGGCGCGGCACGCTGCTGGCGGATGCCTTGCGCGCGAGCACCACCGTCACAGGTTTTGCCGAGGCTCTCGCGATCCACCTCGTCGAAAGCAACCATGATCTCCGCGATGCGCAAGCCCGCGCGCTCGGCACGTCGCGTCCGGTGCAATGGCATCACGCGCTCGACACCGTGCCGCGCGAACCAGCCCTGGTCATCGCCAACGAGTTCTTCGACGCCCTGCCCGCGCGGCAGGTCGAGCGAACCGCCGCGGGCTGGCGAGAGCGCGCGATCGGTGTGACAGAGGATGGGGGTCTCTGCTTCACCCATGTCGACGGAGTCGCGCCCCTGCTGCCGGTGGACGCGCCCGTCGGCGCGATCATCGAGCACGCGCCGGCGCGCGAGGAGCTGGCGGCAGCGCTCGGCGATCGTGTGACCGCCGACGGTGGCGCCGCGCTCATCATCGACTACGGCCATGTTGGGCCCGCGACGGGCGATACGCTCCAAGCGGTCCAACGCCACCAGTTCGTCGGCGTGTTGGATGAGCCCGGCGCCGCCGACCTCACCACGCATGTCGATTTCGGCGCGCTCGCGCGCGCGGCGACGAAGTGCGGCGCGACGGCGCACGGACCGGTGATCCAGGGTGATTTTCTCACATCGCTCGGCATTGGCGCGCGCGCGGCAGCGCTCGGTGCGGCGACGGGGGATCCGTCGCGCGCTGCCGAGATCGATCGGGCGCACCGCCGATTGGTGGACGCGGACGCCATGGGCACTCTGTTCAAGGTGCTCGCGCTCGCCGGCCCCGCGCTGCCGCCTCCGCCCGGATTCGAACATCTCCAGGTGCCCCGCGCGGCCGGTCGCAGCCCATGACGGCCCCCATCGTCCATGCGCGCCTCCCGACGCGAGACGGCCCGGTGCGCCACGGCTTCTTGGGCCGCAAGGGCGGTGTGAGCAGCGGGCTCTATCGCTCGCTCAACTGTGGCCTGGGATCGCACGACGCCCCGGACGCCGTGCGGGAGAACCGGGCCCGCGCGGTGTCGGCGTGCGGTTTGGCACCCGAAGCGCTGTGTACCGTCTACCAGATCCACAGCGCGCGGGCCGTGCACGTCGAGGGGCCCTGGCCGAGCGATGCGCCGCCGCGGGCCGATGCCATGGCGAGCGCCACGCCGGGCGTCGTTCTCGGCATCCTGACGGCGGATTGCGCGCCCGTGTTGCTCGCCGATCCCGAAGCGCGGGTGATCGGCGCGGTGCACGCCGGTTGGCGGGGCGCGCTCGACGGCGTGCTCGAAGCCGGCGTTGAGGCCATGCAACGGCTGGGCGCACGGTCCGAGCGCATCGCCGCCGTGGTCGGGCCTTGCATCGCGCAAGCCTCCTACGAGGTTGGGCCTGAATTTCCCGAGCCTTTCGTCGCCCGTCGGGCGGCCGATGACGACCTCTTCATCCCGGCGCGCCGCGAGGGGCATCACCTGTTCGACCTCGCGGGTTATGTCGTGCGGCGGTTGTCCGGCCTCGGCCTCGATGCGGTCGCCGCGACCGGACACGACACCTGCGGCGAGGTGGATCGCTTTTTCAGCTATCGCCGAAGCTGCCATCAGAACGAGCCGGACTATGGCCGCAACCTTTCGGTCATCGGCCTCGCGGCCTGACTCCGATGCCTTACGCCATCATCTTCGCGGCGCTTCTTTTCGTCGGGCTGGTCGCAAGTTGCATCATCGCGGTCCCGAGCTAACGGGCCCGATGTCCGTGCGCGCCCCGGCCTTCGGTGTTCTCGCGGTGCTCCTGATCGCCGGTCTGTTGACCGGCTGCGGCATGATCCCCCGCCCCTTCCAGCCCGAGGCGAAGATCGCGCCCGAGACAATCAATCAGCGGCTCGGCGCGCGGGCCGGGATCGTCGTGCGCGCCGTGCGCGGCGTGCCGTCGACGATCTCCGACTATCTCGTCGACAGCCTCGTCGCGAAGCTGCAAGCGAACAATGTACCGGCGAGCGCGCGCTTCTCGAACCGCGCGAGCATGACACTCGCGGGTGAAGCCGATACCGCGCCCGCGGCCGTCCGCTGGCTGTTGACCGACGCGAACGGCGCGATCGTGCTGGAGTTCGCACAAGCGAGCCCGCAAGCCACATGGCAAGAGGTGACCGTGCTGGACGCCGCCGCGCTCGCGGATGGAGCGGCGGCCCGGATCGCGGGCCATCTCCAGCCGCCGGAGCTCGCCCAGGGGACGGGCCGCGGATGGCCGCCGGTGGTGGTCTGGGCGGTCGAGGGCGCTCCCGGCGACGGAGACCGGACCTTGGCGGCCGCGATGCGGCGGGCCTTGCTGCGCGAGGGCGTCGCCGTGAACGACGCCCTCGGCGACGAGACCTACCTCGTGATCGGCAGCGTCCATGTGGAGCCGCCGCGCTGGGGCGAGGAGAGGGTCGAGATCGCCTGGACCATGATGGGGCCCGACGGGGCGCGCGTCGGCACCGTGACCCAGGACAACACGGTTCCGGAAGGCGCACTCGACGGCCCCTGGGGCCCGGTCGCGCGCGCCGTCGCGGATGCCGGCACGCCGGCGATCATCGCCATGTTGGAGCGCGTGGCCCAACGGCCGGATTGACGGGAGCGCCCCAGAGCGCCCTGCCGGCCGGATTGCTCAAGATCGTTTACAGTCACAAGACCGCTTGATACATTCCGCCGCGCCGTGGCCCAGCCATCCCAAGATGGGTGCTGTGGCGGCGGTTTAAGGGCACCCTCCAGAGGATCGACGTGGATGAAGCTCGTTGCCGGAAATAGCAACCGGCCACTTGCTGAGGCGGTTGCTGCCGCCCTCAACGTGCCGCTGACCGACACCACCGTCCGCCGTTTCCCGGACTCGGAGGTCTTTGTCGAGATCCACGAGAACGTGCGGGGCGAGGACGTTTTCGTAATCCAATCGACCGCGGCCCCGAGCAATGACAACCTCATGGAGTTGCTGGTCTGCCTGGATGCGCTGCGGCGCGCTTCGGCGCGGCGGGTGACGGCGGTTTTGCCCTATTTCGGCTACGCGCGGCAGGACCGGAAATCGGCGCCGCGCACACCGATTTCGGCGAAGCTGGTCGCCAACCTGATTACGACCGCGGGCGCCCATCGGCTGCTGACGCTCGATCTCCACGCCGGGCAAATCCAGGGGTTCTTCGACATCCCGGTGGACAATCTCTACTCGGCGCCCGTGATGACCGAGGACATTCGCCGGAGCTTCAACAACGAAGGGCTCATGTTCGTCTCGCCCGACGTCGGTGGGGTGCTCAGGGCCCGGGCGATGGCCAAACGCCTCGATGCCGATCTTTCGATCGTCGATAAGCGGCGTGAGCGTGCGGGCATCTCGGAGGTCATGAACATCAT
This sequence comes from Alphaproteobacteria bacterium, assembly GCA_965216915.1. GTDB lineage: Bacteria > Pseudomonadota > Alphaproteobacteria > UBA828 > UBA828 > CBDCGS01. Next base: position 1,530,443 of record CBDCGS010000011.1, on the reverse strand, counting down.
CGGCGACGTCGAGGATCGTCGCTGCATCATCGTCGACGACATCGTCGATTCGGCTGGCACGTTGTGCAATGCCGCCGCCGCGCTCAAGGAAAAGGGCGCACGCGAGGTGCACGCCTATGTGAGCCATGCCGTGCTCTCGGGCGGTGCCGCGGCCCGCGTTTCCTCATCGGCGCTGGCGTCGCTGGTGGTCACCGACAGCATCCAAATGACGGAGGCCGTGCGGGTCGCCAAGAACATCCGCGTTTTGTCGATCGCGCGGCTGATTGCGGAATCGATCCGCCGGATCAGCATGGAAAGCTCGGTCTCGAGCCTGTTCGACTAGCGCCGACTATTCACGAAGGACCAGGTGCCATGAGCCAGACTCGGACCATTGAGGCGGAGCCCCGCACCGCGCGGGGCAAGGGCGGTGCGCGCGCCGTGCGGCGAGCCGGCCGTCTGCCGGCCATCATCTATGGCGGCGAGGGCGATCCCGTCCCCATCTCGCTCGACCGGCACGACCTCCAGTTGGAAATGCACCGTCCCGGCTTCTTCGCACGTCTCTACGACGTGACGGTGAACGGCGACGCCGTGCGCGCGCTTCCCCGCGACGTGCAGGTCGACCCGGTGACCGACGTGCCGATCCACGTCGACTTCATCCGTTATGTGAAGGGCGCGAAGCTCGCGGTTTCGGTCGCCGTGCATTTCGTCGGACATGATGACTGCGACGGCTTGCGGCATGGCGGCGTGCTCAACGTCGTGCGCCACGAGGTGGAGCTGCTGTGCCCACTCGATGCAATCCCGGATCAGGTGGTGGCGAGCGTCGCCGGCTTGGACGTCGGTGATTCCATCCACATCAGCGACATCGCGCTGCCGGATGATGTCTCGCCCACGATCACGGACCGCGATTTCACCATTGCGACCATCGCCGCGCCGACCGTTTCGGTGGAGCCCACCGAAGAGGAAGGCGAGGACGAAGAGGAAGTCGAGGGCGAGGAAGGCGCGGAAGAGGGCGCTGCTGCCGAGGCGGAGGAAGGCGAGACCACCGAAGAATCCTAAGACCCGACAGCGCCGCGTGGGCGCGGGGTCATGGGCGCGCCAACCCACCTCATCGCGGGCCTCGGCAATCCGGGGTCGCGCTACGCGAAGCATCGGCACAATGTCGGCTTTGTGGCGCTCGACGCCATCGCCGCGCATCATGCGCTGCCGTCCTTCCGCAGCCGCAGCCGGTTTCAAGGCGCGATCTCGGAGGGCCGAATCGGCGACGTCGATGTCGTCGCTCTCAAGCCGGAAACCTTCATGAACGAATCGGGGCGCGCGATCGGCGCCACGATGCGGTTCTATCAATTGCCGCCCGACGCACTCATCGTCATTCATGACGAGCTGGATCTCGTTCCCGGCAAGGTGCGTGCCAAGCGTGGAGGCGGCGTTGCCGGGCACAACGGCCTGCGCAGCATCCGCGCGCATATCGGCCAGGATTTTTGGCGCATCCGCATCGGCATCGGCCATCCGGGCGAGCCGGAACGCGTACACGGCTACGTGCTTTCGGACTTCGCGAAGACCGATGACGCCTGGCTCGGCAAGACCATCGACGCGGTGGCCGATGCCCTTCCGCGCCTGCTCGCCGGCAACGCGCCCGATTTCATGAGCCGCGTCGCCCTCCTCACCCAACCGCCGAAGCCACCGAAGCCCGCGAAATCAGCTAAGGCCGAGGACCCTGCCGGCCCGAGCAGCCCGAGCGACGGCGGAGGCTCCGATGGGCTTTAGGTGCGGGATCGTCGGCTTGCCGAACGTCGGCAAGTCGAGCCTCTTCAACGCGCTTTCGAAGACGGCGGCCGCCGAGGTGGGAAATTATCCGTTCTGCACGGTCGAGCCCAACCTTGCGCGCATCCCGGTGCCCGATCGCGCGCTCGAAGCGGTGGCAGCCCTCGCCAAGTCGAAACAAATCGTGCCAAGCGTACTCGAGGTGGTCGACATCGCCGGACTCGTCGAGGGGGCGAGCCGCGGTGAGGGGCTCGGCAACCGGTTTCTCGGTCAAATTCGCGAGGTCGACGCCATCATCCATGTCGTGCGCTGCTTCGAGAGTGACGAGGTGGCGCACGTCTCCGGCGCGGTCGACCCCTTGCGCGACATTGCGGTCATCGAGACCGAGCTGATGCTCGCCGACCTCGAAAGCCTCGAGCGCCAGCGGGAAAGCACGGTGAAGCGCGCCCGTGGCGGCGACCCGGAAGAAACGGCGCGGCTCGCGGTGATCGACGTTGCGCTGGCCGCCCTCGCGGCCGGCGACGCGGCGCGGAGCACGGTGCTTGACAAGGAGTCGGACAAGCGGCTGTTCGCCGGCCTTCAGCTATTGACGGCGAAGCCCGTGCTTTACGCCTGCAACGTCGACGAAGCGGCCGCGGCGCGCGGCAACGCCCACGCCGAGGCGGTGGCGCGTCATGCGGCCACACACGGTGCGCCGCACGTCGTGGTCTCCGCCGCGATCGAGGGCGAGATCGCCGCTCTGGAGAGCGATGAGGAGCGCGCCGCCTTTCTCGCGGACTTGGGACTTGCCGAATCGGGGCTCGAGCGCGTGATCCACGCCGGTTATCGCTTGCTCGGCCTCATTCGCTTCATCACCGCGGGCCCGAAGGAGGCGCACGCGTGGACCATCGCCGACGGCGACCGCGCGATCGATGCCGCGGCGCGCATCCACACCGATTTCGCGCGCGGCTTCATCTGCGCCGAGACAATCTCGCTCGCCGACTATCTGAACCTCGGCGGCGAGCAGCCGGCGCGCGACGCCGGGAAAATGCGCCAAGAAGGCCGCGACTACGTGGTGCGCGACGGCGATGTGATTCTATTTCGCTTCAACGTGTAGCCTCCACCGACGCCCATCTGCTATTGAAGAAGGAAACGCGCGCGAAAGCGCGGAACAGACATAGGGAGGCAAGCACCATGGGTGCGTTCGTCCAGTTGACCGCCGACGACGGTCACGTGTTGGACGCATATCGGGCGGAACCGGCGACCGAAACGCGCGCGGGCCTGGTAGTCGTGCAAGAGATTTTCGGCGTCAACGGCCACATCAGAAGCGTCTGCGACGGGTTCGCGGCCGAGGGCTACCTCGCGATCGCGCCGGCGCTGTTCGACCGCAAGGAGAAGGGCATCGAGCTCGGCTACACGGGAGAAACCGTGGCAACCGGGCGTGAGCTGCGCGCCGACATCGGCTGGGAGGGGCCCATCCTCGATATCAAGGCCGTCGCCGACGCGCTGGAGGGCGCGCCGAGCATTGGCGTCGTCGGGTATTGCTGGGGCGGCTCGCTCGCATGGCTCTCGGCCTGCCGCCTCTCGATTTCCGCCGCGGTCGGCTATTACGGCGCCCAGATCATTCAATATGCCGGCGAGACCCCGGCCTGCGCGACGATGCTCCACTTCGGCTCGGAAGACGCGGGCATCCCGCTCGCGGATGTCGAGGAGATCCGTCAGACCCACCCGGATGTCGCGGTGCACGTCTACAACGGCGCAGGCCACGGCTTCAACTGCGATCAGCGGGCGGATTACCACCCAGATGCGGCCAAGCTCGCCCTCGACCGCACGCTCGCGCATTTCGCGCGCCACCTGGGCTAGAGCATTTCACGCTCGCCTATGCTCACGCGAAAGCTCTATCTGATTGAAATTGATGCAAATGCGTCGTTGCAGGTGGTGCCACCTGCCCGGGATTTGCTCTAGTGCCGGTGGCGGATGCACCGGGGGCCGTGCGGCTCGGGATTATCGGTGGCAGCGGACTTTACGACATCGAGGGCCTGACCGACACGGCCTGGACGCGCGTCGAAAGCCCCTTCGGCAAGCCCTCCGACGATATTCTGTGTGGCCGGATCGACGGCCTGGATGTCGCGTTTCTGCCGCGTCACGGGCGGGGTCACCGGATCCCGCCGAACGCCATCAATTTTCGCGCCAACATCGACGCGCTCAAACGCCTCGGTGTCACCGACATCATCTCCTTAAGCGCCGTTGGCAGCTTGCGCGATGATCTTGCACCCGGCGACTTCGTCCTCACCGACCAGTTCATCGATCGAACGTTCGCCCGCGAGAAGAGCTTCTTCGGCGAGGGGCTCGTGGCCCATGTCTCCATGGCGCACCCGGTGTGCGCCCGTCTCGGCGATGCGATCGCCGCAGCCGCCACGCCGCTGGACGTGCGGATCTCCCGCGGCGGCACCTATCTCGTGATGGAAGGCCCGCAATTCTCGACGTTCGCCGAATCCACCCTTTATCGCGATTGGGGCTGCGCGGTCATCGGGATGACCAACATGCCCGAGGCCAAGCTCGCGCGCGAAGCGGAGATTTGCTACGCGACCGTCGCGATGGTGACCGATTACGACTGCTGGCACCCGGATCACGACAACGTCACCGTCGATGCCATCATCCGCGTGCTGCACGACAATGCGGACAATGCGCGCGCGTTGGTGCGCGCGCTTGCCACACACATGGAGCACCGGCGGTCGCCCTGCGCGCATGGCTGCGATCACGCCCTCGAATATGCGTTGATCACCGCGCCTGAGGCGCGCGATCCGGCGGTTGCGCAACGCGTCGACGCGGTCGCCGGGCGGGTGCTCAACCGCTAGGCAGCCGGCGGCGCAGCCCTACGCCTCCGCGCGATGGTAGGTGCGCGCGATGTCCGCGCGTCGGCAGATCCACACATCGTCGTGACGCAGGACATGCTCCAAGAAGCGGCGGAGCGCCGAAAGGCGTGCGGGTCTGCCGGTGACGCGGCAGTGGAGGCCGACCGAAAGCAAGGAGGGGCGGCCGTCGAGGCCCTCGCGATAGAGTTCGTCGAAGGCCGCGCAAAGATAGTCGGCAAACGCCGTCGGCGAGGCGAAGCCGTTCGCGGTGCTGTATTTCACATCGTTGGTGTCGAGCGTGTAGGGAATCACGAGGTGGCGCGAGCCATCCTCTTGCTCGAGCCAATAGGGAATATCGTCGTCATAGGCATCCGAATCGTAGAGCAGCCCGCCGCAGGCGATCGCGAGCCGGCGCGAGTTGGCGCTGATACGTCCGCAATAGAAGCCGACGGGGTCCGCGCCCGTGAGTTCGCGAATCACATCCTTGGTCTTGAGGATGTGCTGGCGCTCCACCTCCTCGGCGACATCCGCGTAATCGAACCAGCGCCAATTGTGGCTCGCGACCTCGATCCCCTGCCGCGCGCACTGGCGCCCAACCTCGGGATTGAGCGCGAGTGCTTGACCGACGCCGAAGACCGTCGCGGTGACCTCAAGCTCCTCGAGCAGCCGGAGGATGCGCCAGACGCCGGCACGCGCGCCGTAGCCATAGATGCTCTCCGCGTTCAGGTCGCGCGCACCGACCTTCGGCTCGAGCCCGGTGAGCTCGTGGATGTAGGTTTCCGACGTCGCGTCGTCGTTGAGAACGGTCCGCTCGGCGCCTTCCTCGTAGTTGAGGCAGAGGCTTAGCGCGAGCGGACTGTCGTCGCGCCAGAGAGGGCGTGGGCGCGAGCGGCCGTAGCCGACCAGGTCGCGACCCGCCGGCGCGCTCATGCGCCGCGCTCCGCTGAGAGATCGTGCCACTTGGTTGCAACGCTAAACGTGCGGTCAAACCCGCCGCCGTTCCAGGTCGTCATCTTGCGCGCATGCACGAGGAATGGCACACGCGCGAACCCGAACGTCGTCTCGGCATAGGCGACACCCGGGGGCCCGAGGTAGCGCTCCGCCATCTTGCGCGCCGGCGTGATCCAATCGAAGTCGTCCGGCAGGAACTCGACCTCACCGAGAACGCTCACGCGCTTGTATGGCAGCGCCGGATTGTCGACGAGAAGGCCGCACCGCGGATCGCGCTGCAAGTTCTGAACCATGCTGGTGCGTGCCTTGCTCACGATGAGGAAGCTCAGCTCGCGCGGCAGCCAGTCGAACCAGACCGGGCTCACGACGGGCCAGCCATCGGCCATCGTCGTCGCGATTTTGGCGAAAATCGCCCCCGAGGTGAGAAACGCGTCGCGCTCGTCGGCGGTCATGCCGCGCCCCGCGTTCGATGTCATTGCCATGCTGCCCAACTCCCCCGTTCGAGCCGATCTAGCCGCGCGCTTCCCTTGCGTCGAGCCACGCCCGGATGATCGCGCGATGGCGCGCGCCGTCATAGCTCGGGAAATGCCCGCCATGCACGACGCGCACCGGAAGATCGAACAAGCGTGTCATGCTGGCTAGGTAATCGGCGGCGTCGGAATGGTAGGTGTCTTCGATCAGCGGTCCGTCATAGACGATATCGCCCGAGAACAAGATCCCCGTCGCCGCCTCCCAGAGGGCGATTCCTCCGGGCGAATGACCCGGCGTGTGGATGACCTCGAAATGCCGATCGCCGAGATCGAGCCGATCGCCGTCCGCGACGAGCCGCGTCGCCGGCGCCGCCTTCACCGCATATTCCGTCGAGGCATAGGGCAAGGGCGGCAGGCGCGTGAAGATCGCATCGGTCACGTATGGGTCGACGAGCGTACCAGCGCGGGTCGGCGCGGCGAGAAGCTCCGCCTCGGCCGCGTGGACTGCGCGTTCGGCGAACTCGTGATGCGCCCCGATATGGTCGAAATGGGTGTGGCTCGCCACCGCGACGCAAGGCCGCTCGCTGACGAGCGGCACATGCGCGCGCAGGCTGACGACGCCCATGCCGCTATCGACGAGCATGTCGCGCGTCCGTCCACGCACATGCCAGATGTTGCAGCGGTAGAAGGCGTCGATGAACGGCTCCGCGATCAGGGTGACGTCGTCGCCGACGCGCGTGGTCTCGTACCAGTCTTCTGGCGCGGCCCGATCTTTGCCCATGGCCTGGTTGGTCCCGGTGATGACTGGCTCCCCCGACGAGCGGATGCATGGGCAAATCCTATGCGGCGCCGCGGGACGAGTCCAAGCTTGTGACGAGGCCAATGAGGTGGCGCGAACGCGTGGACTTGTCCGGTATGATCGAGCCGATGCGCATGGGGGTCGACATATCGAGGAGGGAGTGATGGATCTCGGAATCGTCGGAAAGCGTGCGATTGTCTGCGCGTCGAGCCGGGGGCTCGGGCGCGCCTGCGCAGCGTCGCTCGCCGCCAACGGTGTCGACCTCGTGCTCAATGGGCGCGACGCGGCGCGTCTCGACGCGGTCGCAAAGGAGATCGCGGCGGAGACCGGCGTCGTCGTCACCACCGTCCCCGGCGATATCGCGGAGCCGTCCGTTCAGGCCCGTCTGCTCGCGGCGTGCGATGCCCCGGACATTCTCGTCAACAACAATGGCGGGCCGCCCTCGAAGGACTTCCGCGACCTCGATCGTGCGGCGATGATCGAAGGCGTGATCATGAACATGATCACGCCGATCGAGCTGATCAGCGCCGTGGTCGACGGCATGGCGGAGCGCGGCTTCGGGCGCATCGTCAACATAACCTCCATCACTGTGATGACGCCGGTGCCGGGGCTTGACTTGTCGAGCGCTGCGCGGGCCGGTTTGACGGCGTTTCTGGCCGGGGTCACACCACAGGTCGCCGCTCAAAACGTGACGATCAACAACCTGCTACCCGGCCGTTTCGACACGGACCGTCTGCGCGCCAACCTTACCGCGCGCGCCACGCAAATTGGCATCGACGCCGACGTGCTCGCCGAGCAACAGCGCGAACTCATTCCGGTCAAGCGATTCGGCATGCCGGAGGAGCTCGGCGAGGCATGCGCCTTTCTCTGCGGCGCGCGGGCCGGCTACATCACGGGCCAAAACATTCTGATCGACGGCGGACAGTATCCCGGCGTCTGGTAGCTCACTCCGCGGCGTCGGCGGCGACCCGTAGCCGTTCGATCTTGTCGGGGTCGGCGACCGTGCCGTTTTGCCCCTCGCCGCGCTTGATCGCGTCGACATGCTCCATGCCGTCGACCACGCGCCCCCACACCGTGTACTGGCCGTCGAGCCAGGGCGCCTCCTCGAACACGATGAAGAACTGGCTGTCGCCGCTATCGGGGTCTTGCGCGCGCGCCATCGAGACCGTGCCGCGTACGTGTGGCTCCTTGGTGAACTCGGCCGCCAATTTTTGGCCGGAACCGCCGGTGCCGTCGCCGCGGGGATCTCCCGTCTGCGCCATGAAGCCATCGATCACCCGGTGAAAGGTGAGGCCGTCGTAGAAACCCTGTCGCACGAGTTCCTTGATGCGTGCCACATGGTTCGGCGCGAGGTCCGGGCGCATCTCGATGGTGACCCGGCCGTCCCTCAGGTCGAGAAAGAGCGTGTTTTCCGGATCGTTGGCGTTGGCATCGGAGGTGGTGAGCGCGGCGCCGAGCGCGGCGAGTGCAACGAGGTTTCTCAACAAGGCGTGTCTCCGTCATGCGAGTTACCCCGATCATCGCCGCTTTGGCGGCGTGTGTCACCTCTCAGGCCGCGGAATCACCGGATCGTCTCCCCAAGACACCCGTCCATTGCTCGACAGCAGGATGGAGATTCCCCGCGTGCGCGGGAAGTGCGCGAACACGATCATCACGATCACCGTAATCGGCACGCACATGAACATGCCGGGGACGCCCCAGATGCTGCCCCATACGGCGAGCGAGATCAGCGTCACGAACGGGCTGATGTTGAGCGTGGTCCCCATCAGCATGGGCTCGAGCAGGTTACCCACGAACACCTGAATCACGACCAGACACGGTGTCACGATGAAGAACGCATTGAGCGAGTCGAACTGCACGAGCGTGAGCAGCGCCGGAAAGATGATGCCGAGCAGCGAGCCGATCGTCGGGATGTAGTTGAGGAAGAAGATGATGATCGCCCAGAATTCGGCGAAATCGACCCCGACGCCAGCGAGCACCGCATAGCTGAGACCGCCAGTGAGCATGCTGACCAGCGTCTTGATCCAGAGATAGCTTTGGATCTCCTGGGTCATGTGCCCGAGGATGCGACGCACCCAATCGCCTTGCGTCTCATCCGGAAACAACGCCGAAAGCTTTCTGTTGAACGTGCCTTGCTCGACGAAGAGGAAGAGCACATAGACCACGATGATCCCGACATTGCCGGCAATGGCGGTGAGTGTGCCGGCGAGCGTGCCGACGAGGGAGCGCACGTCGACGCGCTCGGCGAGTTGCTTCAGGTTGGGCGGCGCCTCAACGCCGAGGAGCGCCGCGCCGTCGACGATGCGGCGCTGAAGGTTCTCTTGGTACTTCGGCGCCGCCTCCAGCACGCCGTCGAAGCTACCGCTGACCAGCTCCACCACCGCGAGGATGGTCGCGACAAACCCGATCACGGTGAGCGTGAGCGCAGCCCAGCGCGGAATGAGGTAGCCGCCGATCCTGACGCGCCGGATGGCGGTCGCCACCGCGTTGAGCAGAAACCAGGCCATTACCGCAAGCGCGATCGGAATGAGGATGTCGCGGCCCGAAACGAGGAGATAGATGGTGAGCGCCGCAACGCCGAAAGACGTCGCGAAGAACAGGAACCGTGATGATGAGGGCGTCGGAGTCGTCATACGCGCGGTTGTTGTTCGGCTCGACTCGACAACAGTTTAGCGCCTGCATGGCGTCCGTCCATCCCGTCCGTCGACCCGCCGCGTCGCTCGGGGCTTGCGCTGATCGGCACGCTCTGGCACCAGGGCGTGCACGCGCGATTCGGGCGCGCGGGGAGCGGAGAGAGAGCGTTTGCTGCGCGGGCTTTACGATTGGACCCTTCGGCTGGCCGGCAAACGCCACGCGCTCTGGGCGCTGGCCGGCATCTCGTTCATCGAAAGCTCGTTCTTCCCGATCCCGCCGGACGTGCTTCTTATCCCGATGGTGCTCGCCCAGCGCGCCCGCGCCTGGCTCATCGCGGGCGTCTGCACCATCGCCTCGGTGGCGGGCGGCTTCGGCGGCTACGCGATCGGCTATTTCCTCTTCGAAGGCATCGGCCAGCCGCTCCTCGAGCTTTATGGCAACGAGGAGAAGTTCGCGTCGTTCCAGGGCTACTACAACGAGTGGGGCGCGTGGATCGTGGTGGCGGGCGGCCTGACACCCCTCCCCTACAAGGTCATCACCATTGCGAGCGGGCTCACCGCGCTCGACCCTGGCATCTTCTTCGTCGCTTCGCTCTTGTCGCGGGGCGTGCGGTTCTACCTCGAGGCGGCGCTGCTCTGGTATTTCGGGCCGCCGATACGCGGCTTCATCGAACGCCATCTCGGCAAGGTCACGCTCGCGGCGCTCGTACTACTGGTCGCGGGGGTCCTCATCGTGCGCTACCTCGTTTGAGGCGGTTTGCTGGCGCAGCAGCGCCGATTGGCCTAGCTTGCGACAGCACGCAAAATCACGACACCGACGATCGCCAGAGGAGATCGAGCCATGCGCATGTTCGTCATTGAGCGGGATATTCCGGAGGTCGGCACGTTGGAGCGGGAGCAGCTCCGCGCGGCGGCCGCGAAATCCAATTCGGTCCTGAAGGAACTCGGCCCCGACATTCAGTGGAACCACTCTTATGTCGCCGGCGACAAGACCTTCTGCATCTACCTCGCGAAGGACGAATCGCTTATCCACAAGCACGCGGAACTCAGCGGTTTCCCGGCGACCAAGGTCACCGAGGTGACGAAGACGATCGATCCGACGACGGAACGGCCCTGAGCCTAAGACGATCGCTCTGCCGGATTCGCGTAGTAGATCACGACGTCCCGAAAGCGCCCGCGCGAGCACTGAAAGAAATTGCAGTTGTGCAGGGTCTCGGTGCCGTGACCGGCGCGCGCCGGTTCGGAGCCGGGCTTCGGTGTCAGCGTGACATCGAACATGCTCGCGATGGCGTCGGCGGCGGGATCGACGAAGTGCCTGAAGTTGCTGTAGCCGTCGACCGTGTAGGTCTCGAACACGAAGTCGAAATAGGCACGCAGCGGCGCTTCGCCGGCGCCCGGCGCGGCGCGGAAGACCGCGGCGGGATCGTCGCCGTGATAGATCGTGATCGTCGCGTCGTCGGTGAAGCAGGCGAGGATCTTGGCGAGATCGGGCCGCACCACGTAGCCGAAATAGTCTTCCTCGACGAGCCTGATGTAATCCTCGCGCGTCATCGCAGGCACCTTTAGAACTTTCGCGCGGCGATCAGCTCGGCGGCCATGCGGGCCTGGCGGAGATATTGCGAGAGGATGTGCATGATCGACTGGTGGGTGTCCTCGATCACGCCGTAATTGTCGCCCTCGACGTGCAGGTTGTGGGTCGCGAGCGAGGCTGAGCGGCCGCCGGCGAAGCCCGTCAACGCGATGCTTTCCACCTCGTTGTCGCGGGCCCATGCGACCGCACGCACGATGTTCTCGGAATCGCCGGACGCGCTGATCGTGAGCAGGAGGTCGCCCGGGCGCGCCGCCGTGCGAAGTTGGTAGACGAAGCACTCCTCGAAGGCGATGTCGTTGGCGATCGCCGTGATCAGCTCGAGATTCGCGCTCAGGCTGACCACGCGCGGCAGCACGTCGGTGTCGGTCTGCACACCCTTGGCGACGTCGCAGAGCAGATGGTTGGCGATCGCCGCCGAGCCGCCATTGCCGCAGACGAAAAGCCAGGCGCCGCGCGCGAACGCGTCGGCCAAGCTCTCGCCGACCCGCGCCAAGACCGCGCGATCGATCGAGGCCCCCGCGCGTGCCACCTGCGACAGGTAGTCGTCGCAGTATGGTCCGATCGAGGCGTAGGGTGCCTCCGGAAAGGTCATTCTCGCTCTCCCCCGTTGTCATCCAGCACGGCGCCGAGCGCGGCGATCGGCCGGCCGATCGTTGCGCGAAACGACGCCGAGGCGAGCCGCGCAGCGGACGCAGCGTCTCGTTCGCCATGACCCGTCGGCACCAGCCAACCGACCTCGAGGCCGGCGCGCGCACCGGCCTCGAGGTCGTGCGCCGAATCTCCGACCACCCAGCTTCGCGCTAGATCGATCGCGAGGTCCGCCGCCGCGGCCTGCAGCATACCAGGATTCGGCTTGCGGCATGGCGCGTCATCGCCCGGGAGCGCGGGGCAGGCATAGACCGCATCGCACCCTGCGCCCGCCGCGTCCATCAGCGCATGCACCCGGCGCTGAACCGCGTCAAATGCCTCCCAGCCGAACAGGCCACGGCGGATTCCGGATTGATTGGTCACCATCACGACACGAAAGCCCCGACGCCGCGCGCGCGCGATGGCTTCGAACGCCCCAGGGATCGGTACGACCTCCTCCGGGCGGCTCAAATAGTCGACCAGCTCGATCAGCGTGCCATCGCGATCGACGAACAACGCCGGGGCGCGCACGCGCGCCGCACCCCCGCGCAGCTCGCGCCACATGCCCGTCGAATCCAGAGGAAAGCCGGTCACGGCCCCGCGCCGGTGCCGGCCGCGGCTAGCCGCTCCAGCGCGCGCGCACGCGCGTGCGGTTCAGCGCAAGCCACTGTAGCGCGATCAGAAGGCTTGCGGCGCACGTCTTGGACTGCTCGACCAGCGCCATGGCATCCGCGAAGTCTAGCACCTGCGCGCGGATGTCCTCGCCCTCTTCCGCGAGGCCGAACAAACCGCCCGCATCCGCCGCGTCGATACGCCCGCAAAAGAGAATGTGGCGCTCGCTCGTGCCGCCGGGGCTCACCAAGCAATCGGCGATCGGGAACAGCTCGCCAATCGCGAGCCCCGCTTCCTCGATGGCCTCGCGGCGCGCGACGTCCTGCGGGCTCTCGCCCTCTTCGATCATGCCGGCGACGGGCTCCAGCAACCACGCGCCGCCGGGCGCATCGATGGCGCCTGCGCGGAATTGCTCGATCAGGACGACGGCGTCGCGCACGGGATCGTAGGGAAGAACGAGGGCGGCGTGGCCGCGTTCGAAGACCTCGCGGGTGAGGGGCGCGCTCCAGCCGCCGGCGAACCGTGTATGCCGGACCGTGTAGCGGGTGATGCGGAAATAGCCGCGAAACGCCGTCTCGCGGGCAAGCACCTCGAAGCCGCGCGGTTCAGGCACTCAAGTGCTCCTGGTAGAGGCGATGAGCCTCGGTGCCGAAACAGACAAACACCACGGACGCAACGGTGCCCCGGTGCGCCAGCACCGCGCGCACCGTGTCGGTCGCGATGCGCGTGGCGCGCCCCATCGGAAAGCCATAAGCGCCCGTGCTGATCGCCGGAAAGGCGATCGAACGCACGTCGTTCTCCGCGGCAACCTCGATCACGCGCTGGTAGCACGAGGCGAGCAACCGGGACTCGTCGTGGTCGCCGCCACTCCACACGGGCCCCACCGCGTGGATCACGAAGCGCGCCGGCAAGCCGTAGCCGTTGGTGATCTTGGCATCGCCCGTCCGGCAGCCGCCAAGGCCACGACATTCCTCAAGCAAGGCAGGACCCGCCGCACGATGAATCGCGCCGTCGACGCCGCCACCACCGAGCAAGCTCTCGTTCGCCGCGTTGACGATGGCGTCGACCGCTTGCTCGTTGATGTCTCCTTCGATCGCGGTGATTGTCGCCACGATCGGGCTCCGCAGGCCGATCTAAGGTGTGATGCCCTTGTCTTTCAGTCCGAGCACGCCCTGCTCTTCGATGAGCTGCTGGATCGCCTCGTCGTTGCGGAACCATCCGCGCGCTTTCTTATCCTTCGCGGTCAGGCTGCGCTCCGCCGCCCACTCCTTGACGAAGGCGTTGGCCCCGCGCCACTTGCCGCCTTCCGGCATCACGAACTGCACGGCGAAGCTCTTGACCCCGTAGTTCACGGTGAAAAGCCCGTCCACCGTCACCACCTGATTGCAAAACGGGATCAAGTCATTGGTGGCGCCGGTGAAAGGCCCGGCGTTCTTGATGGGCAGGACGAGCTCGCCGTCCTCCTTGAGGAGGCCGAGCAAGCGCTGGCCGCCGCCACAATCTTCGGGGCAATCGCCACTCAGCACGCAAAGCACGTCTGTGACCTTGGCCTTGAAGCGGGCCTCCTCCTCGCCAGGCAGACCCCAGCTATTGGCGGCGGCCGCCACCTGGGTCATCAGCATCGCACCGGCCAGCGCGATGGCCACGAGCCCCGCGCGCATCCTCAATGACAATCCGCGTTGCATGGCCTAGAGCCCTCCCGGCTGGATATCGAACTCTTCGTGGGTGTAATTCACGATCCCGTGATCCTCGACGATCTTGGTCACGGCGAGGTATTTCACAGTATCGCGCTCGTAGAGATCGCCTTCGACCACCACTTCGTTGGTCTGGATGCGGAAGACCGCCTCGTTGCCGATCACCGCGGGGTCGTCCTCGACCAGAAGTAGGACGTAGACCTCCTCATCCTCGCCGAGGATCGCCACCGGCACGCCGCCCCGCGCGCACCAGATCGCGCAGCGATGGTGCGCAGAGCCCAAGGCCCACATGATTTCGCTCAGGTAGCACCACGAATCGATGATTTCGCCGGTCACCTTGACGCGCTTCGGCTCGGCCGCTTTCGCCGGGGCGCTCATGGCAATCCCGACGACCAGAACCGCGGCCGCAAGCACCGCGCCCCACCTGCTGACACGCATTCCAACCTCCCTTTGATGACGTGGGCACCCGTCAGGGACGGGCACCGCCTGCCCGCAAAAGCATATAGCGCGCCGATCCTCGCGGCCAACCGATGATCGGGGCGGCGCGGCCCGCGGCAGTCCCGGCCCGCGGTTTGCAATGCAACGGCCGCCGTGCATAGTGGCTGCCCGGCGCCAGGAGGAAGCACCAGCATGCGCGATTTTCAGCGTCCCGGCCGTTCGCCGGTCCACGGCATCCACGGTGTGGCGGCGACATCCCACCCGCTTGCCACAGCCACCGCGATCGACGTGCTCAAGGCCGGCGGCAATGCCATCGATGCGGCCGTGGCCGCGTGCGCGCTGCTCGGCGTCGTCGAACCGCAGTCGACCGGCATCGGCGGCGATTGCTTCGCCCTCTACGCGCCCAAGGGGCGGGTGCCGCCGATCGCGATCAACGGCTCCGGCCGGGCGCCCGCGCGCGCGTCGGTTGCGTGGTTCGAGGAGCAGGGCATCAGCGCGATCGACTATCAGAGCCCCCACGCCGTGACGGTGCCGGGCGCGGTGGCAACCTGGGGGCGTTTGCTGGAGGACCATGGCACGCTCGGCTTCGACACGCTGCTCCAGCCCGCCATCGATGCGGCGGCACACGGCTATGTCGTGCATGGCCGCATCGCTCACGATTGGGCGGCGAACGGCGAGAAGCTGTCGGCCTGCGACAACGCCAAAGCCATCTTTCTGCCAAATGGCAGAGCACCCGCCGCCGGAACCCGGCACCGCCAGCCGGCGCTCGCCGAGACGCTCCGGGCGATTGCCGAGGGTGGCGCGCGGGCGTTCTACGACGGCCCCATCGCCGCGAGCATCGTGGATTTTCTCGGAGCCAAGGGCGCCCTCTTGACCACGGACGACCTCGCCGGCTTCGAGCCGCAATATGTCACACCGATCAGCACGAACTATCGGGGCTACGATGTCTATGAGTGCCCGCCCAACGGCCAAGGCATCGTCGCTCTGATCATGCTCAACATTCTCCAGGGCTTCGACCTCGCCGGGCTCGACCCGGTCGGGCCGGAGCGGCTTCATCTCGAGGCCGAGGCGACCCGCCTCGCCTATCGGGACCGGGCGGCGCTGATCGGCGACCCCGATGCGGTCGCGGTGCCGACCGAGGAGCTTCTCCTGCCGGCCTATGCCGACGGCCTGCGCCAGCAGATCAGCGCCGCGCGCGCGATCGGGGACTTACCGCCCCCCGGCTTGCCGGAGCATCGCGACACGGTCTATCTCACCGTCGTCGACCGCGACCGCAACGCAGTGTCCTTCATCAACTCGCTGTTCCACAGCTTTGGCAGCGGGCTTTGCACCGAAACCGGGATCATGTTGCAAAACCGCGGAGCGAGCTTTCAGATCGACGCCGTGCATCCCAACGGCATCGCGCCCGGCAAGCGCCCTATGCACACGATCATCCCGGGCATGCTCGGCCAGGGCGACGACGCGCTGATGCCATTTGGCGTGATGGGCGGGCACTATCAGGCCACGGGGCATGCCCATTTCCTCACCAACATGATCGATTTTGGCATGGACGTGCAGGAAGCGCTCGATTGCCCGCGCGCGTTCCATTTCGATGGCGTGCTTGGCTTGGAAACCACCATCAGCGATCAAACGGCCGCCGCGCTCGCGGGCTACGGTCATCCCGTCGTGCGCGCGGATGGCCCGTTCGGCGGCGGCCAGGCAATCTGGATCGACGGCACCGAGGGCGTGCTGACCGGCGGTTCCGAGCCGCGCAAGGACGGCTGCGCCCTCGGATACTAACGATCGCGTGCGATCAGCGCGTTCCAAACCCCGCGCGCGGGCCCTTTCTGCTATAGTCGATTCGCGAGGGAGACGCGCCGTGTGGAACGGGCGCGCTCGTCGTTCACGAAATCGCCGCGCATGATCGCGGCGACGAGGACGCCGGGGTCATGCAGGACTGCGCCGGTCCGACGGACCGCTTCGACACGCTCATCGACGCGCTGCAAGGCGCGCGCGCTGGATCGGCGGCACTCGACATCATGGTGTCGTACTATCTCGGCGACACCCCGCAGAGCTGCGTGCGTGCCGCGGATCTCCTCGTCTCGAAGGGCTTCGATTGGCGGGTGATCGGGAACTTGTGGGACGGCGACGTCCCTGCCTACACGCGAGCGCTCGATGCGCCGATCGAAGGCGAGGCGATCGTCGCAACCATTCAACCGCAGCCCGGCGGCCGCTGGGCTGCGGTGCAGCGATGCGGCACGCGCGGTGACCTCGTCGGCTGGGGCGCGACGGAGGCGCTTGCTCGGCGCATTGCCGGACTCAAGGCATTGCGCATGACCGCCGCGGCGCGGGAAGCGGCACCCGACGCGGGGCCCTCTGCTTCGCGCCGCTCCCGGGTACCGACGCCTGAGACCGCGTCGCAGGCGACGCGGCCGGCGGAGCGTGCGGCCGACGAGAACGACCACGAGTGGAAGATCCTGTTTTGAACGCGGCCCGCCCGTTTGGCGCGGTTCCGGGAGATCACAAGAGGCCGAATGCCCATGGTTGACGAACTCATCATCGCCGAATCGCCCGTCGATCCCCAACCGACCCAACCGCGCCCGCATGTCATCGTGGTCGGCAACGAAAAGGGCGGCACGGGCAAATCAACGATCGCCATGCATCTGGTCGTCGCCCTGCTCAAGCTCGGCTATTCCGTGGGGAGCATCGACCTCGACGGACGCCAGGGCACGCTCAGCCGCTATCTCGCGAACCGCGAGACGTTTCGCGCAGACCAGCATGGCGGGCTGCGCATGCCGATGCACCGCCGGGTCGAGCGATCGTTGGAGCCCGACAGCCCGGAGAAGGAGCGGGCGGAATTCGAAGCGGCATGGTCTGCCCTCGCTTCGTGTGACTATGTCGTGATTGATTCGCCGGGTTCGGATTCCGCCCTTGCACGTCTGGGGCATAGCTACGCCGACACACTGGTAACCCCGCTCAACGACAGCTACCTCGACATCGATGTGATCGCACAGATCGATGTCGCGAAGCGAGAGGTTCTGGCGCCGAGCGTCTATACGCAGATGGTGTGGGAGCAAAACAACCGGCGTGTCATCCAAGGCCAGCCGCCGATCGATTGGGTGGTGATGCGCAACCGGCTGTCGCATGTCGAGGCGCACAACAAGCGCGACATCGGGGTGCTGCTCGCCAAGCTTGCCCAGCGCATCGGTTTTCGTGTCGCGCCGGGCTTCGGCGAGCGCGTGGTGTTTAGGGAGCTATTCTTGCGCGGCTTGACGTTGATCGATTTGGCGGAAGCCGAAAGCCAAAATCGGGCACCGCAGCGGAGCCATCTCGCGGCCCGCCGCGAGCTCCTCGACTTGCTCGAAACGATCGGCGTCGCGACGAAGGAGCCGGCGCGAGCCTAGAGCAAATCCCGATCAGGTGGCATCACCTGCGACGACGCATTTGCGTCAATGCCAACGAGAGAGCACGAGTGAACGTGAAATGCTCTAAGCTAAAGTCTCTCGCCGGCGAGATGCGCATGCCGGTCGTCGGGCATTTGCACCCGTAGATCGTCTGCAGGCTCGACGGGCGCGCGCTCCGACATCGCGGGCTTGCGGCGCGGGCGGGGCGTTGCGAGTTCGGCTTCAGGTCCGTCGTCGCGCACGGGTTCGACGACCGATTGACCCTCGGGCGATGATTTGGGAACGGGCGGCAGAACGATGCTTTCGGTCGCGTTTTTCGGCACGAGCGTGAACTCGTGCGGCCCATCGGGGAGTGGTTTCACCGGAAGAAAGACCCACGAGCCGAGCATGTCTACGGTGGTCACGCCGATCGGCTCGTTGTTGTGGAGGATGATCAGGTCGGTGTTCGGCTTCCCACGCCCGGCGAGCACGGCGCTTCCGCCGGCCTCAACACGGATCACGTCGACGGAGGGGGTGTCCACGATCGGCATGGGCGGAACCGGCCGATCCACCGATGGAACCGGCTCAGCCTCCGCCGCGGTCAGCACCGGCGGTGCCGTCTCCTCCGAGCGTGTCGGGGCCGAGATCGGCTCGCTTGTCGCCGACGCAGCGCTGTCTTCGGGACCTTTCGGTGCTTCACGCGCCGCCGCCATGGCGGCCTCTCCGCCGGACGCTGCTTGAGAGGCCGGGGGCGGCGAGCCCTCCGTCTCTTGTGAGGGCGCCGGGTCATCGATCGCCACCGTCTCCGCCTCGCCTTCCGGAGCCTGAACCGGAGCGACAGGTTGATCGGCCAGGTCAGCCGCAGCCGGGACTGCCTCCGCCGCCGGGGGTGGCACTTCCGGCGCTTCGACGTCTGTTGCCGGATTCGCCACCACGGCAGCCGCCTCGCCTGACGCCCACGCCGGCTCCGTGATGTCGGTCTGCTCAGGCTGGGCGGGCGACGAGGCATCGGCTGCGCGCGTGCTCGTGCTTTGAACCGCCGGCCCAGACGCTTGCTCGGTACCGTCCGTCGGTTCGCCGCTTCCCCCGGTCAGCCAGATCGCGATACCGACCGCAGCGGCGACGATGGCCGCCGCGGTCACCCAACGGCCTCGCCCGCTCTGCCGCCTGGGACGCGGCTGAGGCGCGAGCGGGCGTTTGGGCACAGTGCGCTCGGGTCGCGTGTGGGGTGCGCCCGGGCGCTGCGGCGCCGCGAGACGCGGCTCGGGGCGCTTGCCGGTGCGGCCAGCCGGGCTCACGCGATCGGCCGGGCCCTTACGATCGGCCGGGTACGGCACACCCGGCGCTGCTGGAAGCCTCGGCGGCTCGGCCGCCGGCGACACATCCGCGTCCGCCGGGGTGGTTTGGGCGGGCGTCCGCTCGCCGGGTGGCGCCGCGCCGATTGCCGGCGCGATCTTATCCGGCGCGGGGCTCGCTTCGCGCGCGGGTGGTGGGTCTCCCGCATCTGGCCCATCCGCAGGCTCTTCGCGCGGTTCGGATCCGGCGGATGTCAAGACCGCGAACGCCGATTCCGTCAGGGTGCCGCGCTTCAGGTCGGTCGGCTTGAGCTTGGCCTCCGGCACAGTGGCGCCGGCTTTGCCGGCAGCGGTCTCGGACCCCTCGGCCTTGGTCGCGACGGACGCTGCCGCATCGTCGTCGTCACCGTTGATGTCAGCCGGCGCGGGCCAGCTGTCGCTCGGCGCGTGGCGCTCTTGATCCCCATCGAGCGCAATCGCTGGCTGGGCGGAGCCTTTCCGCGCTAAGAGCCCATCAGGAGGCGGCTCGGTCGACGGGTTTGGCATGATCTATGCTCCACCGACCGCACGAGAACTCGCAAACAAGGGGGCGCTCGGCTCCCTTACCGGTAGCGGGCGTGGCGCGGCGCTCTGGCGCTCGCCCGTGATGCGTTCGCGCACATAGGCCCAGAGGCGAACGACCTCGTCCTTGGAGCGCGAGTCACCCGGCAGCTCCATGGCGGTCCGGCCATCGATCATGCTGGCAGCGAAATCGACGCGCTGATGGATGACGACCGGCGCCAACGGACCGTGTTGTGAGAGGACACCGATCGCTTCGCCCGTGATCCGGGCGCGCGGCGTCGCCGCGTTGAGCACGAACACCATCGGACGGCCGAGATGCTCGACGAGATCCACTGTCGCACCGATCGAGCGCAGGTCGTGCGGGCTCGGGCGTGAGGGAATCAGAACCAAATCGGCGTGTCGCATCACCTCGGTCGTGGTGGCGGTGAGCGCGGGCGGCGTGTCGACGATCAGAAACTTGAAGCCAAGGCCGTCGAGGCGCTTGATGTTGCCGGGCAGCTCCGACACCGTCGTTTGCACGAATGCCGGCGTGGGCGAAGGCCGGGCATTCCACCAGTCGGTGAGGCTCCCTTGTGGATCGGCATCGACCAGCGCGACCGGTCCGGCGCCGGCCATCTCCGCCTGGACAGCCAGGTGGCCCGCCAGGGTGGTCTTGCCCGAACCTCCCTTGCGGGATGCGACTACGATGGTGTGCATGGCCTCTCCCTCATGACATTTGGGCAACATCGCACGACTCGACCGCGCAGCATACTACATATAAGTCTACATCGCAGATACCACACATAATAAGGTACCAATATCAATGTGTTGGGGGTTGGCAGGGTGACGCAGCGCAGAGAAAACCGGACAAATGGGGCGCGAATTTGTCGGAATGGTGCTGTAATTTCACGTAGGCGCTGTCGCGTCGCCTGCAAGGCGTTGACGCGCAATGGCTGGAGAAAATCCGTTCCCGCGCGGGGCCGGATCAAATCCGGCGGTCGTGACCCTTCCAGAAATGCGCGCGGACCTCGCGTTTCAGCACCTTTCCGACGCCACTGCGCGGGAGCTCATCCCAAAAATCGACGGTCTTCGGCGCCTTGTAGGTCGACAGCTTGTCCTTGCAGAGGGCGATGATCTCGTCCGCGCTCGCCTGTCCGTCGGGCTTGAGCTCGACGACCGCCTTGACCGCCTCGCCCCATTTCTCGTCAGGCACGCCGATCACCGCGCAATCCTGAACCGCCGGATGGCTCCAGATCACACGTTCGATCTCGATTGGGAAGACGTTGAGACCACCCGAGATGATCATGTCCTTCTTACGATCGACGATGTAGACGAAGCCGTCCTCGTCCTTGTAGCCAATGTCGCCCGTATGATGCCAACCGAAGGCGCTGATGTCGGCCGTGGCCTCCGGGTCCGCGTAATAGCCGAGAGAGACGAAGGTGCCGCGCACCACGATCTCGCCCCACGCGCCGGGGGCGAGCAGGTTGCCCTCGTCATCCATCATCTCGACCTGCACAAAAACCGGTGGCCGCCCGCAACTTAGCAATCGATGCGCCTTTGCCGGGTCGGCGAGGGCCTCGAGATGATCCTCGGGTGTCAAGATCCCGATCGTGCACGGGCATTCCGCCTGGCCATAGATCTGGGTCATGCATGGTCCGAAGAGATCGATGGCCTGCTTCACCTTGTCCGCCGACATGGGCGCACCGCCATAGATGAAATAATCCATCGCCGAGAAGTCGAGCTCTCGGGCACGGGGATGGGCGATCATCATGTAGATCACCGTCGGCGGCATGAAAGTGTGGGTGACCCGATACTTGTCCATCGCCTCGAGGATGGTGAGCGGGTCCGCCTTCTGCAGGCAAACGATCGTGCCGCCGAACGGCAGGAGCGGCCAGGCGAAGACGCCCGCACCATGGGCCATCGACGTCGCACAAAGGTGCACCGGCGGCTTCTTGATGGGGAGGTGCGCATAGACGTTGGCGGACCAGGCCTCCCAGATCAGGTTCGACCACATCGCGCCCTTCGGCAGTCCGGTCGTGCCGCCTGAGGTGAAATGGCTGATCACGGTATTGGGCTCGTCGGGGAGCTCCGGCGCGGGCCCGTCGAAGCCGTCGATGAACTGTGCGAAGGACGGCGCGCTCGCGCCTTCCTTGTCGAGGCAAATGACGTGCTCGAGCTTCGGACATTGGGCGCGAATCTGCGCGATCACCGGCTCGAAGCTCGAATGGTAGAAAAGCCAGGCCGCGTCGCGGTGATTAATGACGTAGGCGTTCTCGTCGACGGACGCGAGCGCCGCGAGACCCACCCAAACGCCGCCGGCACGCGCGGCGCCGATCCAGGCCTCGAAGGCCGCAGCCGCGTTGGGACTCAGGATGGCGACCGTGTCGGTCGGCTTCAGGCCGCCCGCGATGAGCGCGTTGGCCGTGCGGTGGCTACGCGCGCCGACCTCGCGGTAGCTGTATTCTCCCGTCTCGTCGATCAAGCACGCCCGATCGGGAAAGTATCGGAGACCGCGGTCGAAGAAGTCGATGAGGCGCATGGAGACGCTCCGTCGAGGCTGCCGAGCCAGTCAAACAAAGGCCCGCTCTAGCCGGATTTGACTCGAAATTCAAACAAGTGTTTGCTCGCTTTGCGCTGACAGGGGTGCCGTCCGGGGGAGAGACGATCGATGCTGCAAGTCCCGAAAAAAGAGCTGAAGGGACGCTACAAGAACCTGCCGATGGACGAGGTCCATTTCGGCGTTGGAAGCCTCGACGGCCTCTCCGACGAGCTCGACAAATGCGGCGTCGGCCGCGCCGTGATCATCACCGGCCACTCGCTCGCCGAGAAGACCGATCTCGTCGACAAAGTGGCCGCCGCGACGCGGAACCGGTGTGTCGGCGTGTTCGCGGAGACGACCCAGCACGTGCCGCGGGCGAGCGTGATTGCAGCCGCGAATTTCGCCCGCGACAAAAACGCGGACGCGGTGATCAGCTTTGGCGGTGGCACGCCGAACGACACCGCGAAAGCCGTCTTGATATGCCTCGCGCAAGGCATCACTGACACGGCCGCGCTCGACACCTATCGCATCAAGTTCGAATACCCGGACAAGGTCGAAATCCCGGCGCTCACCACCAATCCGCTCCCGATGTTCGCGATCCCGACCACGTTGTCGGCGGGCGAGTTCACTTATTTCGTCGGAATCACCGATGAGGCGCGCAAGGTCAAAGACCTCTACATGGACCCGCGCATCACGGCACGGGCGGTCTTCCTCGATCCAGCGCTGACCACCGAGACCCCCGAACGCCTTTGGCTCGGCACCGGGATGCGCGCCGTGGACCACTGCATCGAGGCGATGTGCTCGGCGACGGCGCAACCCTTCACGGACGCGCTCGCCTACCGCGCCCTCAACATGCTCACGCGCTACCTGCGCGAGAGCAAAACAGATCCGGGTGACATGGTGGCGCGGGGACAATGCATGACGGCGGCGTGGATGTCCGTCTGCGGGCTCGCCAACGTCACGCTGGGGCTCTGCCATGGCATCGGCCACCAGCTTGGCGCGCGCTGCAACGTACCCCATGGCGAGACTTCGGCCGTGATGATGCCGACGGTCATGGCGTTCAACCGCCCGGCGGTCGCCGCGCAACAGGCCTGGGTCGCGGAATCAATGGGCGTGGATGTCGGCGGCATGAGCGAGGAAGAGGCCGCGATTGCCGCCGGCGACGAGGTGCTCAAGCTGGTGCGCGACGATATGGGCTTGCCCTGGAGGCTTCGCGACGTCGGTGTCACCGAGGATGATTTCGACGGCATTGCGCGCGACGCTCTCGAAGACATCATCGTCGCCAGCAACCCGCGGCAAGTGCAATCGAAAGACGACGTGATCGCACTTCTGCGTCAGGCCTGGTAAACGAGCCCCCGATCTTACGACGAGGCGGAGCGGGAGACCGAAACACATGAGTTATCGGATTGCCGTCGACACCGGCGGAACCTTCACCGATGTCGTGGTGGCGGATGCGAGCGGAAAGCTGACGGTCGGCAAGTCGTTGACGACCCCCGACCGCACGTTCACCGGCTTTCGCGACGCCCTGGCCAATGCGGGCGACGTCGCGGACATCCCCCTCGACACCCTCATCGCCGAGACGGACGTGCTGATCTACGGCACCACCCGCGCAACCAATTCGATCGTCGAGGGCAAGGTCGCCAAGACGGCACTGCTCACCACCGAGGGCTTCCCCGACACCCTCCTCTACCGCCACGGCGGCAAACGCGAGCCGCTCAACCTCGCGATGGAGTTCCCCCCGCCCTACATCCCGCGACGGCTGACCTTCGAGATCCCCGAGCGCATCAACGCCGAGGGCGGCGTCGAGACGCCGCTCGACGAGGCGGCCGCCCGGCGCGTGATCGAAGGGCTTCCGCCGAAGCGCATCGAGGCGGTCGCCGTCTCGCTTCTTTGGTCGATCGTCAATCCGGATCACGAGCTTCGGCTCGGCACGCTGCTCGACGAGATCATGCCGGGCGTGCCCTACACGCTCTCGCACCAGCTCAACCCGATCATCCGCGAGTTCCCGCGCACCTCGTCCACCGCCATCGACGCCTCGCTCAAGCCGCTGATGCAGAGCCATCTGCGCGAGTTCGAAACGGATTTGCGCGACGCCGGCTACAAGGGCGAGGTGCTGGTGAGCACGTCGTCGGGCGGCGTCATGCACGTGCAGGACGTGGTGGCGAAGCCGATCTACCTGGTCAAATCCGGCCCGGCGATGGGGCCGCTCGCGGGCATCGCCTACGCCGACGCGGAGGATCAGGGCGACGACGTCATCATCGTCGACACCGGCGGCACCACCTTCGACGTCAGCCTCGTGCGCGGCGGCCAGGTCAAATACACGCGCGAGACGTGGCTGCTTGGCGAGTGGATCGGCTACAACCTCGGCCTGTCCTCTGTCGACGTGCGCAGCGTCGGCGCGGGTGGCGGCTCGATTGCTTGGATCGACGCGGGCGGGCTGCTGCGCGTCGGCCCGCAAAGTGCAGGCGCCCAGCCAGGGCCCGCCTGCTACGACCAGGGCGGCACCGAGCCGACGGTGACCGACGCCGCGGTCGTGCTCGGCTACATCGACCCCGATTTTTTCCTCGGCGGACGCATGAAGCTCAACGTCGAGGCCGCGCGTCAGGCGCTCTCGCTGATCGCCGAGCCGCTGGATCTCTCGCTCGACGAGGCGGGCGCGGCCGTGCTGACGCTCGCCGGCGAGCAGATGATCAAGGCGATCCAAGAGATTACCGTGCAAGACGGCGTCAATCCGGCCGAGAGCATCCTCGTCGCGGGCGGCGGCGCGGCCGGCCTCAACATCGTTCCCATTGCGGAGGCCTTAGGCTGCGCCAAGGTCCTGCTGCCGCGCACCGCCGGCGCGTTGAGCGCCTGCGGGGGACAATATTCCGACATCGTCTCGGAGTTCAGCGGCAGCCGCTACGCCCACTCCAACAACTTCGATTTCGAGGGCGTCGGCCAAACACTCGATGCGATCTTCGCGCGCATGGACGCGTTCGAGGCCGAACTGCGCGAGCGAGGGATCACGCAATTCAAGCGCGAATATTTCACGGAGGCCCGCTACATCAACCAGCAGTGGGAGATGGAGATCGACATGCCGCTGGACCGGGTGCGCACCGATGATGACGTCGCCACCCTGGTCGACGCGTTCCACGATGTGCATTTCCGCCGCTACGCCGTGAAGGAAGAGGGCGGCGCGATCGAGTGCGTCAATTGGAAAGGCCGGCTCACCGCGAGCCTCGAGAAACCCGCGCTCGCCACCGAAGCGGTGGGCGGCGCGGCCCCGCCGGAGCCGGGTCGACGCGCAAAGGCCTACTTCAACGATGCGGGAAGCCTCGAGACGCCGGTTTACCTCGGCGGCGACCTCGCCCCCGGCATGACGGTCGAAGGCCCCGCGATCATCGAAGAGCCGACGACAACCATCGTTGTCTATCCGGGTTCCTCGGCGCGCGTCACGGCCGGGCGCAACTATCTGCTTGAAACCAACCCCGAAGCGCGGGCCTGAGGAGGCTTCCATGGCGAAGGCAAAAGCAGAGGCGGCACAAGGCGGGGAGAACCGCATCAGCCCGGTCGTGCTTCCGGTGATGGCCAACCGGATGGATGCGGTCTGCCGCGAGATGACCAACACGATGTTGCTCGCCGCGCGCTCGTCGGTGATCGGCATGGCGCGCGATTTCTCGTGCGCGGTGATCACCGCGGATAATCAGGTGCTCGCGGTCGCCGAGGGCTTCCCCATCCACGTCTGGGGGACCAACATCCAGTCGCGGTCGATGATGGACCTCCATCCGGAGTTCAAGGAGGGAGACGCCTACCTCCACAACGACCCCTATATGGGCAACACCCACGCGGCGGATCACACGATCCTCGTGCCCGTCTTCCACGAGGGCGAGCACTTCTTCACGGTGGCGGTGAAGGCCCACCAAGCGGACGTCGGCAACAGCCTGCCGACCACCTATATGGCGCAAGCTGGCGACGTCTATCAGGAAGGCGCGCTGATCTTCCCCTGCGTCAAGGTGCAGAACGACTTTACCGACATCGCCGACATCATCCGCATGTGCCAGCGTCGCATCCGCGTGCCCGAGCAGTGGTACGGCGATTATCTCGCCGCCGTCGGCGCGGCGCGCATCGGCGAGCGCGCGCTCAAGGCCTTCGTGGCGAAATACGGGCCCGAGATGGTGCGCCAATTCTCGGAGGATTGGTTCGCCTATTCCGAGCGCCGCTGCATCGAGGCGATCCGCCAGCTGCCGAAGGGCGAGCTCAAAGGTGCGCATGCGCACGACCCGATCGAGCCCTGGGTGCCCGAGGGCATTCCGATCAACCTCACGATCGACATCGACCCCGACGAGGCGCTGGTCACGGTCGACCTCCGCGACAACATCGATTGCATCGATGCCGGGCTCAACCTGACCCAAACCACCTCGACCATGGCGGCCGTCCAAGGCGTGATCACATGCCTCGGCGAGGATCTGCCGCCGAACTCCGGCACCATGCGGCGCATCAGGGTGCTCCTGCGCGAGGGCTGCGCCGTCGGCGTCCCAAAGTTCCCGCATAGCTGCTCCGTCGCGACGACAAATCTCACCGACGTGATCGTCAACGTCACCCAATCGGCCTTCGCGGAACTCGAGGACGGGCTCGGCTTCGCTCACGGCAATTACTGCAACTCTGCCGCGGCTGGCGTGGCCTCGGGCACCGATTGGCGCCGCGACGGCGAAGCCTACATCAACCAGATGTTCATGATGGGCGGCGGCGGTCCCGCATCCGCGCGCCACGACGGCATGCATTATCTCTTCGTGCCGGTCGCGGCCGGCCTGCTCTACCGGGACAGCATCGAGATCAACGAGCAGCGCTTCCCGGTGCTGATCGATTCGATGCACGTCGTCACCGACTCCATGGGGCACGGTCGGCGCCGGGGCGGTCCTGCCACGGAAGTGCTCATGGGCCCACGCAACGATCCGATGAAGATCCTCCACGTCTGCAACGGGCTGCAGAGCGCACCGAAAGGTGTGCGCGGCGGCACGAGCTCTCAGTTCGGCGGCAACGTGAAAATCTCGCCCGACGGCACGGAGGAGAAATATCCCGCCGTCATGGTCTGCGAACTCGAAAAAGGCGATCGCCTGCGCGCGCGCGACCAAGGTGGCGGCGGCTACGGCGACCCGCATGAGCGGGAGACCGGGCGTGTGCTCACCGACGTCGCGGAGCGCTACATTTCGGCCGAAACCGCGCGCACGGTTTATGGCGTCGTGATCACCGGCACCGTCGAGGACGATAGCCTGGCGGTCGACGAGGCGGCAACGGAGGCGCTACGGTCCGAGATCGCGGAGACCGCCGGCACCTAAGCTTAGCCCCTTGATCGGCCGTGATCGACGCCCACATATAGCTTCGGCCAGCGCCCTTCATGGGGCCGGCCATGATTTCGGCGCCGCGCTGATGGCACCGACCGTTGCGGCCCTTCGCCGACACTTGATTGGGCTGGGCCGCACTCGCTCGCTCATGGAGGAGTCCGGCGATGACCCGCGCGTCCCTTTTCAGCAGTCCGCTCCTGCTCGGCTTTGACCATCTGGAAGAACTCGCCGAGCGCCTTTCGCGCAGCGCGAATGACGGCTACCCGCCCTACAACGTCGTTCAAGTGGCAGAGGACCGTCTCTGCATCACCTTGGCGGTGGCGGGATTTTCGCAGGAGTCCCTCACGGTGACCGTCGAGCGAAATCAGCTCCACGTTCGGGGCCGGCAGGAAGAGGAGAACGGCACGGTCTATCTCCATCGCGGCATCGCGGCCAGGCAGTTTCACCGCACGTTTCTCCTCGCAGAAGGGATCGAGGTGGCCGGCGCCCGGCTCGACAACGGACTGCTCCATGTCGATCTGACGCGTCAGACCCAGGCGGAGGTTGTGCAGACCGTCGAGATCAACGCGCCGTAGCTGGGTCTCAGGCCCGGCGGTGCGGACTGCTCATCATGATCGGGGCCGCTTTGACGGACCGATCGAGGAGGTAATGCGCATGAAGACCCATGACGCCAGCACGCTGTCTGAAACGACCGCAATCCTCAACGACGCGCCGTTCGCCTACATAAAGCGCGTCACGGTGAACGGTGCCGTGGGGTACGCCATTCACGGCATGGATGGCGAGGTGCTCGGCGTCGCGCCGAGCCGCGAGGTCGCCTTCGCCGCCGCGCGCCAACACGAGCTGGAGCCGGTCAGCGTCCACTGACCTATCTCAACGAAGCGTCACCGTCCGACTGACCTCGGCGACCACTGTCGAGATACCGGCGACCGCGCGGCGCAACATGTAGTGCCCCTGATAGAGACCCGGCTGCCACCCCTCCCGAGGGCGTTTTCGGCCGGCGAAATCAAAGCGCTGCGGACCATCAGTGTCGATGACACGCTCGAACGACACGATGACCTCACCCGCGGGATCGCGAACCCGAAACGACGCGCGGTCGCCGGCACGCAGGCCATAGACATCGGTCCAGAAGACCAAGGCGGGGCTCTGTGCATCCAAATCAGTCGCTCGGTTGGCTCCGTCACGGGTTGCGGCGCGATCGGGCGGATGATCCGCGAAGCCCGCGAGGAGCACACCGCTCGACCGATAACCGAGAGCCTCTAGCGCGTCTCGACTCCAGAGTGGCGCCGTCGGGCCGTCACAGCGCGCGAGGGCATCGGTTGGGCCAACGAACGGGTCCACGATGGTCTGCCCGTGGCGCACCACGAACTCGACGTGGGGGAAATTCGTGCGGCCCGAGAGGCCGATCAGCCCGAGCCGATCGCCGGCGCGCACTTGCTGGCCCGGCTCCACCGCGACGCTTCCGGCCATCAGATGGCTGTATTGGGTCTCCCAGCCATCGCCATGGGCGATCACGACGGCGTTTCCAGCGAATGCGCCGCGCAGCGCCTCCTCGCCGCGGTCCGTCACGCTGATATCGGGCTCGCCGTTCCGGGTGCGCAGAACCACGCCGTCGGCGGCGGCGACAACCGGGATGCCACGGCGCATCGTGACCAGATCGGGGAGGCGAATGTCGGTTCCCTCATGGCCGTCATAGGTAAGCGTTCCGCAGCGGTAATCGCGCGCCACCGGAGACGGGTCGTGGTCGACATAGAATTGGATCATGCAGGTCTGGCCGATCTCGCAGTCCACCGGCAAATCGAGCCGCGGGAGTGCGTCGGCGTCGGCCTGTGTCACGGCCAGGACACCGGCCAGCGAGGAGAGCGTGAGCGCGGTGGCCAAGCGGTGCGACAACAGAGGTTCCCCCGGGCGCCTAGAGCAAATCCCGAGCAGGTGGGATCACCTGCGACGACACATTTGCGTCAATTTCAATCAGATAGAGCATCCGCGTGAGCATGGGCGAGCGTGAGATGCTCTAGGGTCTTTGGAGCGTGAGGAACCGGCCCGGCGCCGGGGGCAGCAGTAGCGTGAACCGCGCACCCGCCACCATGCCCTGCGCGTCGACGCGATTGGCGCAGGTCAGCCGCCCGCCATGCGCTTCGACGATCTGCCGGGAGATCGCGAGGCCGAGCCCGGAATGGGTGCCGAACGCCTCCGAGTCCGGACGGAAGGTGTAGAAACGCTTGAAGATCGCCTCTTCCATGCCGATCGGCACGCCGGGCCCTTCATCCTCAACCTCGAGCACGATTTGCCCGTCTCGCCGCCCGAGAGAGACAGTGACGGTGCCACCCGGCGGGCTGAACGAACGCGCGTTGCTCAGCAGGTTCTGCAGCACCTGGGCTAAGCGGTCGGCGACACCCATGACGTAGTAGATTTGGCCCCGATCGATGTCGACATCGATCGAAATCCCGCGATCGTCGGCCTCGGACGCGGCTCCCTGCACCTCGCTCAGCGTGTTGAGCATCGCCGCAAGATCGATCGGCTCCGGCTCGACCCGCGCAAGCTCCGTGTCGATCCGCGACGCGTCGGTGATCTCGCCGAGCAAACGATCGAGCCGCTGGACATCCTCGCCCACGATCTCCAAGAGCCGCTCTCGCTTCTCGACATCATCGATCCTGCGGGCAGTTTCGACGGCGCTCCGCACCGAGCTCAGAGGATTCTTAACCTCGTGCGCCACATCGGCGACGAAGCGTTCGATGGCGTCCATTCTCACCCAGAGCGCCGTCGTCATTTCCCGGAGCGCGGCTGACAGGCGGCCAATCTCGTCGTTCCGCGCCGTGAGGTCCGGGATCGTCGCCTTGCGGCCGCCGCCTGCCCTGACGCGCTGGGCGGCTTCGGCGAGGCGCCGCACGGGGCGCGTGATGGTGCCGGCAAAGTAGAGGCTGAGAACCACCGTTGCGCCAAACGCGATCCCGAACGCCTTGAGGATCGTGAAGCGCACATCGCGCACGCTGCGCGTCACATCGTCGGCGTCGGCGGCCAGCAGCAAGGCGCCTTGAACCCGCCGGAGCGGCTGCACCGGGGCGGCCACCATGGCGATCAGCTGGCCTTCGGCGGTGCGGCGGATCATCTTGCCGGTCTTCCCGCCGAGCGCGCCCAGGGCCTCGGGATAGTCGGCCGCGCGTGGGTTCGCAGGCTCCACATATTCCGGCACTTCGGTGTGCGGCGGCAGCTGGGCCGTGATCCAATCGTGCACGGCGATTGCCGTACGGCTGAGCAGCCCGCCGCGATCGGGCGCAGGCAGCTCGGTCCTGCGTACCCGGGCAAGCGGCAGGCGGCGCGAATCGACGATAAGGGTCCCGACCGCGTCGAAAAGCATGACCCGCGTGTCGGCGGGGAGCGCCAAACGCGTGATCAACGTCGCCGCGCGCGCTTCGTCGAGCTTGACCTCCGCAGTCGCCGAATCGCTCTCAAGATCGGCGCCGAGCGCGGCTGCGACCAAGCCGGCTTCCCGCGCAAGGGCGTGCGTCTTAGCTTCCATCAAGTCGCGCTGATAGCGGTCGAGATAAAAGAACCCGGCCACCAAGAGCGCGAGGGCGAGCACATTGATGGCGAGAATGCGAACGGTCAGCGGGACGCCGAGCCAGCGGCGGCGCCGCTTGGCTTTCGGACGTTTCGTACGAGGCCGGTCGCGGGCCGGGATCAGGATATCGTGGGCGCGCTCAGGCTTCGATGTATCGGTAGCCGACACCGTAAAGCGTTTCGATCTGCGCAAAGGTTGGATCGTTTACGCGAAACTTCTTGCGGATCCTCTTAATATGGCTGTCGATGGTGCGATCCTCGACATACATTTGGTCGCCGTAGGCGACGTCCATGAGCTGGTTGCGGCTCTTCACATGGCCGGGACGGGTGGCGAGAGCCTGGACGAGCAGGAATTCCGTCACGGTGAGGGCAACCTCCTCGCCCCGCCACGTGCACAAATGCCGATCCACGTCGAGAACCAGCTCGCCGCGCACGATCAGTGCCGGTTGCTGCCCGCTCGCGTCGCGGCCCTTGTCGGCCCGGCGGAGCACCGCGCGGGTTCGCTCGATCAGTAGGCGCACCGAGAAGGGCTTGGTGATGTAGTCGTCGGCGCCGCGGCTTAGACCGTCGAGCTCGTCGTCCTCATCGTCCTTGGAGGTGAGGAAAAGCACGGGCACGTCGGAGTGTTGACGCAATCGGCTGAGCAGCTCGAACCCATCCATCTGCGGCATTTTGATGTCGAGGATGGCGACATCGGGCGGGCGGTCCAACAGGTCGCGGAGCGCGTCCACAGGATTGCTGTGCGGGCGCACCACGAAGCCTTCGGCCTCGAGCGCCATCGACACCGAGGTCAGCAGATTTTGGTCGTCGTCGACCAACGTGATGGTCGGCGTCACGGTATCCCCCCTCTCGTGGGATCGAGCAACAGTATACCGAGGATTGGGCAATTTTTAGGCAGCACGCACGCCATGACGGCGCCGACGGCGTTCAATAACGCGCAACGCCGCGCCGCGAGACCAGATAAAAACGGACGCTCAGGAGCACGCACGCGACCACCGCCCCGGCGAAAATGCCCCACATCAGCCCCTCCACGCCGACCCCGGCCTCGAACGCCAGAACGTAGCCGACCGGGACCGCCACGCACCACCAGGAGACGAGTTGCATCGCCGGCGGGATCCACACATCGGCGGCGCCCCGCAGGCTTCCCATGAGAACCGCCTGGGCCCCGTCGAACAGCAAGAAATACCCCGCGATCACGATCATCGCCGCGGCGGTCGGAAGCACGGCCGTATCGTCCGAGTAGAGGTGTGCGAGCGCGTCACTCGCCACGAGGAAGGGCACGGCGAGACACACCATGACGATGCCGATGACCGCGACACCCGCCCAGCCAGCCCGTATCACGTCAGCGGTGTTGCGCCCGCCAACCGCGTTCCCGACGCGGATCGTGGTCGCGGTCCCGGTCCCGACCGCGCACATGAACACGAGGCCCACGAGGTTGTAAGCGATTTGGTAGGACGCGAGCGCCGGCGTGCTGATGAACCCTGCGAGCATGGTGAGCGCGCTAAACGCGCCGACCTCCAAGCCCCGCGCGGCACCGAGCGGATAGCCGATGCGCCGCAAGCGACGCGAGGTCGCGCGGACGCTCTCCACGCGATCGTGCACGCCGAATAGAGCGCCATCCGGCATCTTGTAGATGTAGATGACGATCGCGCCGAGCATGACCCAGCGGACAACGGTGGTCGTCAGCGCCGCCCCTTCGGCACCCATGGCCGGCGCGCCCAGAGAGCCGAAGACGAAGATCCAATCGAGCAGGACGTTCAACAACAAACCGCCCGCCATGACAATGGTGCTCGGCAGCGGGCGGCTGATGCCCTCGAGAAAGAAGGCGCATGCCACCCAAACCATAAGCCCCGGGAAACCCCAAGCGATCATGTCGAGCACACGGCCGCCGCCCTCGGCAAGGTCTGGCTCGTGGCCAATCAAACGCAGCATCGGCGCACCGAGGAGGCAGAGGCAGCCCACCGCGATCCCGAATATCGCGCCATGCAGCATGCCCACGCTCAGATATCGGCCGCACTCGCGCGGGAGGCCCGCGCCGTGGGCTTGGGACACGACGATGACGGTTGCTTGGAGGAAGCCAACCCCGATCAGCACAAGCACGACCTGCAGCGCGTTGGCGGCTGCGAAATAGGCCAGGTCGGTGGTTCCGTAATGGCCCACCATGGCCGTATCGACGGCGAGCATGATCAGGAGGCCGGCACGGGTCGCCACCACAGGCACCGCGAGCCGCGCGGTTTTCGCCATGTGGCGGACAAACGGCATCGGACCATGCACGGGTGTTTCGGCACCAGCCTGAGTCATGGTGGCGGGACCCTAGTCATTCTCCGCACCAACGCAAGGTTGCGAGATTGACGTGCGCCGGCGCAGCTTCATAGGCTGCCCATGGAACCAAGAGTGTGGGGAGTTTGCCCTTGGCGGCTGATATTGAGCGGCACGCGCTCGCCGCGGAATCACGGGAGCTGGTTCGCCGCGCGACGACCGCATGCCTCGCGACGCTCGTGTGTGATGGCACGGCCGGCCTGCCGGTCGGTGCGCCCTTCGCGTCGCTGGCCTTGAGTGCGGTGGATCACGATGCTGCACCGCTTCTGCTCCTGTCGACGCTCGCGGTGCATACGCAGAATCTCAACGCCGATCGCCGGATCTCCCTGCTCTACGAGGAGGCCTCTCGCCATGCCGAGCCGATGACCGGCGCGCGCGTGACGCTGGCCGGGCGCGTTGCGCCCACCACAGAGCAGCGCCACCGCGACCGATTTCTCTCCCGGCACGCCTCTGCGGCCGACTATGCGGATTTCAAGGATTTCGCGTTTTATCGCTTGGAGGTCGACGCAGCGCACTCTGTCGCGGGGTTTGGCCAGATCAAGACGCTCGCCGCGGCGGACTGGCGCTTCGATGACGCGCGCGCCGCGCCCCTGATCGCGGCCGAGGCCGCAATCGTCGAACACATGAACACGGACCACCAGGATGCCGTGGCGCTCTATGCGATGCGGCTGCTGAGCCTCCCGTCAGGACCGTGGCGGATGACCGGGATCGATCCCGAAGGCCTGGACCTCGCGGCGGACGGAAGGTCTGCCCGGATCCGCTTCGAGGCCCCGATCTACGATCCCGAAACGGCCCGGCGGACACTCGTTCGGCTGGCCGAGAGCGCCCGCGGAACGGTTGCCCCGGGCACGGTGGCCTAGGTCCGGCCGACCATATGCACATTGTTCACCGTAGTGGGGTAATTCCTTGTCCCGGCAGTGGGTTCGGTGTTGAATGCCCGGCAGAGGCCCCGGGGCGGGCCGAACCCAGGATCTCGGCCTCAAATCGCTAGGAATCATGGAACAGATTGGTCCCTTCGTCAGCCGCATTGGGCTGGAACAACAGGGCATTCACAACGTTGCCCGCGCGCACTGGAACTTCACGCGCCCGGCGCTTTATGAGGAATCGATCCGTCGCGGCGAAGCGCACATGACGAAGGGCGGCACGCTGGTCGCCCTGACCGGCGCTCACACCGGGCGCTCGCCCAACGACAAATACATCGTGAGGGAGGCTGGCTCCGAGAAGGATATTTGGTGGGGCAAGGTTAATCGGTCCGTCGAGCCAGAAGTGTTCGAGAGCATTCACGAGCGCATGCTTGCCTATCTTCAGGGCAAGGAAATATTCGTGCAGGATTGTTTCGCCGGGGCTGATCCGGAGTACCGGCTGCCGATCCGCGTGGTGTCCGAGTATGCGTGGCATAGCCTGTTTGCACGCAACATGTTTATCGTTCCGGAGCCGGAGCAGCTGCGTGACCACACCCCCGAGTTCACCATCATCCAGGCGCCCGGTTTCAAAGCGCGGCCCAAGACCGACGGGACGAACTCGGAAACCGTGATTCTGATGAACTTCGCCAAAGGCTGGTCCTGATCGGGGGCACAGGCTATGCCGGCGAGTGCAAGAAATCGGTTTTCACGATCCTGAACTATTTGCTCCCGGCCCGCGGCGTCCTCCCGATGCATTGCTCCGTGAACGTCGGAGACGCCGACGATCCGGCGGTGTTCTTCGGTCTGTCAGGCACCGGGAAAACGACGCTGTCGGCGGACCCGCATCGCACGCTCGTGGGCGACGATGAACATGGTTGGAGCGAGCGTGGCCTCTTCAATTTCGAAGGTGGCTGCTACGCGAAGGTGATCCGCCTGTCGGAGCAAGCCGAGCCAGAGATCTACGCGACGACGAGCATGTTCGGCACGATCCTCGAGAACGTCGTGACCGACCCCTACACGCGTGCCCTCGACCTGGACGATGCGTCGCAAACGGAGAACACACGCGCCGCGTATCCCCTCGAGTTCATCCCGAACGCCAGCGCGACCGGCGTGGCCGGGCATCCGAAAACCGTGATCATGCTGACCGCAGATGCGTTCGGCGTGCTGCCCCCCATCGCCCGGCTGACGCCGGCGCAGGCGATGTATCATTTCCTCTCGGGCTATACCGCCAAGGTCGCCGGCACCGAGCGCGGCCTCGGCAATGAGCCGCAAGCGACCTTCTCGACCTGCTTCGGCGCGCCCTTCATGCCACGGCATCCCACGGTCTATGCGCGCATGTTGCGCGACCGTATTCAAGCGACGGGCGCGGATTGCTGGCTCGTCAACACCGGGTGGACGGGCGGCGCCTTCGGTACCGGCGAGCGCATGCAAATCGGCCACACGCGGGCCCTGTTGCGCGCCGCGCTGGATCGCAAGCTCGATGGCGTGCCCATCTCGTCCGACAATGTGTTCGGGCTCGCGGTGCCGGAGCATTGCCCGGAGGTCCCGGATTCGGTGCTCGACCCGCGTGCGACCTGGTCCGACGTGCGTGCTTATGACGCGCAGGCGCGAGATTTGGTTGGTCGCTTCCACGCAAACTTCACCCAATTCGAAGACCAAGTCGGCGAAGAGGTCAAAGCCGCGGCGCCGCAGGCTGCGTAGGTCGCGCGCGTCGCATCGGGCGTGGCACGTCGGACGGCCCGCTCGCGAGGCCGGTTTGCTCGAATATCCCCGGCGCCACACCCTTCACCTTGTCCGACCGGTTCGGGTATACGTGGTCGCGCTGAGCGATCGCCGTCCCAACACCCAACGAGGCTGCTATGAAAATCGCGTTCTCCAAGATCGCAACCCCGGATCGCGGCGTGGTCGCCGTCGGTGTTGCCGAAAACCGTGTCTTCACACGCACAGCCGGCGTGCTGGACGAACAAGCGGGAGGCGCTCTCACACGCGCCGCGTCGGCGGGGCGTTTCAAAGGCAAGAAGAACGCGGTGCGGACGGTCGTTGCGCCGCAGGGCCTATCGGTGGACGCGCTCATGCTGTACGGGTTGGGTGATCCGTCAGGAATCGGGCCGCGGCAGCTTCGAGCGTTGGGTGGAAGCCTCGTGCGCGAGCTCAACCGGTTCGGCGCGAGTGAGGCGGCAATCGTGGTCGATCCGGTCGAAGGCTGCGAGATGGCCCAAGCGGAGGTCGCGGCCGAGATCGCGCTCGGCGCGCGTTTGTGCGGCTACACGTTCGACAAGTACCACACCAAGAAGAGCGACGACGAGAAGCCGACGCTGACGGCTTTGACGATCTTGGCGGATGATCCCAAGGCCGCAAGCGCCGCCTACGAGCCGCGCGACAAGCTCGCCGATGGCGTGTTCTTGACCCGTGATGTCGTCTCGGAGCCGAGCAACGTGAAATATCCCGAGAGCCTCATCGATGACATCAAGGGGCTGGCCTCGCTTGGGATCGACGTGGATATCCTCGACCAGGACCGCATGGCATCGCTCGGAATGGGCGCGCTGCTCGGCGTCGCGCAGGGCAGCGTCCGTGAACCCTATCTCGCGGTGATGCAGTGGAACGGCGCCCCCGACGGTGCCGAGCAAGATCCCGTCGCGTTCGTCGGCAAGGGCGTCACGTTCGACACCGGTGGCATCTCGATCAAACCGTCGCAGGGCATGGAGGAGATGAAATACGACATGGCCGGTGCCGGCACCGTGATCGGGTTGATGAAGGCGCTTGCCGGAAGGTCCGCCCGGGTCAACGCGGTCGGCGTGGTGGGCTTGGTCGAGAACATGCCCGATGGCAATGCCCAGCGGCCCGGAGACGTCGTCACCTCGATGTCCGGTCAGACGATTGAGGTGATCAACACCGATGCCGAGGGACGCCTCGTTCTGGCCGATGCGCTTTGGTACACGCAGCAAACCTTCAAGCCGCGCTTCATCGTGGATCTCGCGACGCTGACGGGTGCGATCGTGGTCAGCCTCGGCACCTATCAGGCGGGGCTCTTCAGCAACGACGAAACGCTCGCCGAGCAACTGATCGCGGCGGGCAAGGCGT
Organism: Alphaproteobacteria bacterium; assembly: GCA_965216915.1. Taxonomy (GTDB): domain Bacteria; phylum Pseudomonadota; class Alphaproteobacteria; order UBA828; family UBA828; genus CBDCGS01. The sequence goes on along the minus strand of CBDCGS010000011.1, from coordinate 1,493,137 downwards.
CTGGCGAGGAGGTGTGGCGCATGCCGCTCGGCGAGCGTTACGACAAGGATATCAACTCGCCGATCGCCGACATGAAGAACGTCGGCAAAGGTCGCGAGGCCGGGAGCGTCACGGCCGCGCAGTTCCTACAGCGCTATGTCGGCGATCGGCCGTGGGCCCACCTCGACATCGCCGGAGTCGCTTGGATGAAGGGGGACGATCCCATCGTGCCGAAGGGCGCCTCCGGCTATGGCGTGCGGCTCCTCGATCAGCTGGTCGAGACCAGCTACGAGGCTTGATGGCTTGGTCGAGGTTGCGTTCTATCAGCTGCGCGGAACGCCGCTTGAGCGGGCGCTGCCCCGCCTCCTGGAGAAGGTGATCGAAAGCGGGCGACGCGCGGTCGTCCTCGCAGGCTCGGACGAGCGCGTGGAAACCTTGAACGCGGCGCTCTGGACCTATGACCAGGGCTCGTTCCTTCCCCACGGCTCGGCGGCCGACGGCCACGCGTCCCGTCAACCAATCTACCTCACCACCGACGATGAGAACCCCAATGACGCGACGATCGTGGTCATGATCGATGGCGCAGCGCCCGCCGCGATCGATGGCTTCGAGCGGTGCCTGGACATGTTTGACGGGACAGACCCGGACGCGTTGCAGGCGGCGCGCGCACGCTGGAAGGCGCGGCAGTCGGAGGGGCGGAAGGTCACCTACTGGGAGCAGGTCGCCGGCGGAAAATGGGAGCAACGGGCCTAAGCCCTGTGCGGCCGGCGGTTGAAGCGGGATCGGTTGCTCTCTATAACGGCGGGCCAACCAAGCGGGGGAGAGAATGGCTGTCGAGCGGACCCTTTCCATCATCAAACCGGATGCAACGCGCCGCAACCTGACCGGCGCGATCAACAGCCGATTCGAGGAGCAGGGCCTTCGGATCGTCGCCCAGAGGCGGATCCACCTGACGCTGGATCAGGCGCGCGCCTTCTATGCCGTGCATGCGGAACGGTCGTTCTACAACGACCTGTGCACGTACATGACCTCCGGCCCCGTCGTCGTGCAGGTGCTCGAGGGAGAGGACGCGATCGCCCGAAATCGCGAGGTGATGGGCGCCACCAATCCCGCGAACGCCGAAGACGGAACGATTCGCAAGGACTTCGGCGAATCGGTCGAGGCCAATTCCGTGCACGGCTCCGATTCTCCCGAGAACGCGGCAATCGAGGTCGGCTTCTTTTTCGCGGCCGTCGATATCGTCGGCTGAGGTACGCTTAGAGCATGTCACGTTCCCTCATGCTCTGGCGGCATGCTCTCTCTCATTGGAATTGAAGCGAAAGCGTCGTCGCAGGTGTTCCCACCTACTCGGGATTTGCTCTAGCGAGGCGCCGGACAGACCACGTAGATGGGCTCGGTGCAGCCGCCGGTGAGTTCGCGCTGACGCTGCTGATAGGTCCAGGCGCGCACGGCGTCATAGGGATCGAGCGCATACTCAGCGAGGAAATCGACCGGGTCGATCACTTCCTCTCGGCGGACGATTCCCTCGCCGACCGCGAGGCCGTAGCGCGGGATCCCCTCGAGAAGGTAGGCCCGCGGGTCCAGCACGCTATCGACGCCGAAGCCGACGGCGTCGCGCACCGTCGTCGGCCCGAAGAGAGGGAGGACGAGGTAGAACCCGTCACCGACGCCGTAGTGATAAAGGGTTTGGCCGAAATCGGCCGTGTGACCCTCGAGTCCCAGCGTTTCGGCGACATCGAACAGGCCGGCGACGCCAAAGGTGCTGTTGATCACGAAGCGACCGAGGGTCGTGCCCGCCCGCTGAAACTCGAGCTGAAGCAGGTCGTTTGCGAACACCACCGGTGAGGAGAGGTTGGTGAACGCGCGGCCCAACGCGGGCTTGACGGCGTCGGGCATGATGAAGCCGTAAGCCTTGGCGAGCGGCTCGAAGATCAAGAAGTCGAGCGCGCCGTTGGTGTAGAAGAACACGCGGTTCAAGCCCTCGAGGGGGTCGTCATATCCATCGGCCCCACCTTCGCGCGGCAGCACCGGCCAGTGGGCCGGACGTTCGGCCGGCGGCGGAATCCCCTCGAACATGCTGGTCGTCGCCGACTGCGGAAGCGTGCCGACCAGCGGCGCGACGGTGGGGGCTGCGTGTGCCTCAACGCCGGCGTTTTCGTAGATCGTCGGCGCGAATGCCGGAAAATGCGTCGCGACGCGCGCGGCCAACTGGCGCCGGGCCTCCGGTGCGAGGCGGACGGCCTCCTGGACGATCGGCCCGGCAAGATCGGGCCGTGTCGCGATCGCCGAAACGACCGCCGCTTCGAGCCGCCGCTGCGTGAGCGCGCGCCGCTGATCCGCCGGCCCGTTGTCGGCCGCCCCGCGCGCAACGGCCGCCTCGAGCTCGGCCGCGATCGTGGGCGGAAGCTCGGCTGCGCCCGCCGTTGCTGGCGTGAGCGCGAGCCCGGCCAGGAGGAGGCCGACGACGAGGTGGGCGGCGAGAGTTCGGAACAGCTTAGCGGTCAACGTCATCGGCTCGTTCGAGGGCCATGCGAAACACCGCTGGGTCTACATTGCCGCCCGAGACGACGGCAACGACCGTTTTGTCCGCAACATCGACGATCCCGTTCAAGACCGCCGCCAGAGCGACCGCACCGCCGGGTTCCGCGACGATCTTCAAATGCGTGAACGCGGCCGCCATGGCGTCGAGCATCGCGTCGTCGCTCACCGCCACGCCACCGCGCACGAGCGCCTTGTTGATCGCGAAGGTCAGCGCCCCAGGCTCCGGGACCATCAGCGCATCAGCGAGTGTGGTGCGCGCCGGATCCGCAACCCGAAGGCGGCGACCGGCGGCGAGCGAGCGCACATGGTCGTCGAAGCCTTCCGGCTCGACGGTGTAGATCGCGGTCTCGGGAAAGGCGTCGGCAATCGCGAGCGCAATGCCGGCGGTCAGGCCGCCGCCGCTTGCCGGCACCACGACGAGATCCGGCGTGCAGCCGAGCGCTCTGCACTGGGCAACGATCTCGAGGCCCGCCGTGCCTTGGCCGGCGATGACGTCGGGATCGTCGAACGGTTTGACGAGGGCCGATCCACGCACGCGCACGATCTCGGCGGCAATCTCCTCGCGCGATTCACGCGCCCGGTCATAGAGGATGACCTCGGCCCCATGACGGCGCGTGCCGGCAATCTTGATCGCGGGCGCGTCGCGCGGCATGACGATCGCGGCGGGCACGCCCAGAAGGCGCGCCGCTGCCGCGACGGCCTGCGCATGGTTGCCCGACGAATACGCGACGACACCCCCTTCGCGTGCCGCGGGCCCGATCCGGCTGATGCAATGATAGGCCCCGCGGAACTTGAACGAGCCGGTCCGCTGCAGGGGCTCGGCCTTGATCAGGACACGGGCGCCGAGCGCCATGTCGAGCGCGTCGGACCGAAGCAGCGGCGTTTCGACAGCTTGGCCCGCCAACCGCTTCGCCGCGGCACGAACGTCGTCGATGGTCGGGAGCGCCGACCCTGATGGGGCGTCAGACGCGGGCGAGAAGCTCATCGATGGCGTGCCGCACCTCGGCCTCCTCGAGGAGCGGCGCATGCCCGACGCCCGGCACGGTCACGGTGACCAGATCTGGTTTTTCGACGGTCATCCGCTCGAACGTCGCTTCGCTGAGAACGTTTGACAAGGCGCCTCTCACCGCCACGGCCGGGATCCGTTTGAGGGCTTTGAATAGGGTCCACAAGTCGCGCCTTGGGCCGCTGCCGGCGAGGAGCTGGCGAAGCGGCCAGGCAATCTCGCGATCGTAGTCGAGATGAAGCATCCCGTCGCGTCCTTTCGAGTAGGTCTGACGCGCGAGGCGCAGCCAGGTCGCGTCGTCCCAGCTCCAATCGCGGCCAATCAGCTCGCGCGCATAGCGCGCCGCCGCGTCCCAATTGGGCTGGACCTTATATTCATCGACATAGCGCGCGATGTCGTGGAGCGATTGGGGGTCAGAGCCCGGGCTCGAATCATTGAGGACGATCCCGGCGACCGTGCGTGGTTCGACGACTGCGACGCCCATCGAGAGCAACCCCCCGAGAGAGGTTCCGATCAGCACGCAGGGATGAAGCCGAAACGCCGTGATGATGTGGATGACGTCGAGGAGCAGAACCTCGGGCCGGTAGTTGCGCGGCGAGGGATCCCAGTCCGAGCGGCCGCGCCCCCGCATGTCTGGACAGACGACGCGGCGGTCGCGCGCGAGGCGCTGCGCGAGGCGGTGGAAATCGCGATGATTGCGGGTCAGCCCCGGAAGGCACAGCACGGGAACCGCGCCACCCGTCACGGGCCCATATTCGCGTGCATAGAGCGACCGGCCGTCCTGGGCGGTCAGCCGGTGCTCGCGGAAGCCGGCGCCGTCCTCGTCCGCCGCGAGATCGGCGCAGGCATCCGATTGGGTCGCCAGGGCAAGCTGTGGCATCGCGTGATCGCCTCGGGCGGCCGGCTGATCGGCCGCGTCTGTTCGGGTGCGCAATTGTTCCCCGGGAACCGTTATCAAAGCCCTTTTTAGAGCAATTCACGCTCGCTCATGCTCACGCGACATGCTTCTCTCTCATCGGCATTGACGCAAATGCGTCGTCGCAGGTGATTCCGCCTGCTCGGGATTTGCTCTAGCAGGCCGATCTCAACGCGACGGGCATGGGCGCCAGCGTCTCCTCGCCGGGTGCGCAGCGGGCGGTGCGGCTGGCGGGGCTCAGCCCGCGAAGGAGGTCGTGCTCCAAGCTCGTCACCGTCGGTGTTCCGCCGCGGCGCCAGCGGTAGACCTGCAAGCCCTCGAGCACACGCTGGACATAGTTGCGGGTCTCGGCGATCGGGATCATCTCGATCCAATCGACGATATCGACACTCGGATCGCGGCGCGGGTCGCCATTGGCGCGGAGCCAGCGTTGCACGTTGCCAGGCCCCGCATTGTAGGCCGCGATCGCGAGGAGATAAGAGCCGTCATAGGTCTCGATCATCTCGTACAAATAGGCGCTGCCGAGCGACACGTTGTACGCCGGATCGGCGGTCAGCTCGCGGCGCTGGTATTTGACCTCCAGCTTGCGGGCGACGAGCTTGGCCGTGGCGGGCATGAGCTGCATGAGCCCACGCGCGCCGGCCCGGCTGCGCGCAGCCGTGTCGAAGAGGCTTTCCTGGCGGGTGATCGCGAGCACCAGCGCGTGCTCGAGCTCTTCATCGGGCCGCGCGAACGGAACGTCGACGAGAGGAAACAGGCGTTTGTTCGAGACATAGCCGTCGCGCGTGCCCCGTTTCGCGGCATGGATGGCGTAGTTCGGGCGGTCGAGCGACAGCGCGAGTTCGGCGACGATGGCGTGATCGCTTTCGGATTTCGCCAAGTCGCTTAGGTGCAGAACGAAGGCTTTTACGAGGTCCTCGACCTCGAGCGCCGCGAGCAGGCGCGTTGCGGCAACCAGCTCATGGTTGAGGAGCTTGGGCTTGCTGGCCGGACGCGGCGGTTCCGCCTGGCGCATCAGCGGTGCGTCGGGCGCGCCGAGCCGAGCCGCCGACAGTTGACCGTAGAAGGTGCCGGGATAGGTGGCACCGGCGCCGTACCACAAGATGGCGCCCTCGCGGTCGCCCGCCGCCTCGGCCGCCCGCGCAGACCAATAGGCAGCGCGCGCCCGGCTGATCGGCATGTGGACCACGCTGTGCACCCGGGCGAAATGACGGTAGGCGTCATGCGGCTCATCGAGGAAACGGAGGGCGATCCACCCGGCGAGCCACTCGGCCTCGGAAAAGGTGAGACTCGCGATCTGACCGTGGTTTGCCGCGAGAGTGTAAGCCTCAGAGATATTGCCATCCGCGAGGGTGCGCCGGATCTGAATCGACCGCTCGCGCCACCAGAATTTCGGTCGGCCGAGCTCTTCCGGCGGGCTGCCGAGGATCTCTCGCGCGCTCTCGTCACGTCCCTTGCGGCGGCGCCAGCGCGTGCGCTCGTAGAGCAGGCCGGGATCGTCGCGGAGCTCACGCGGGACCTGCGCGATCGCCCCATCCACACCTCCGCCCATCGCGCGCAAACGCAAGCGTGCTTCCGCGAGCCGCTGATAGCCCGCGTCCACGTAGGGGAACATGCGCTTGGCTTCCTTCGCCCGGCTTTCCCACACCAGTCGGTCCAGGCGGGCCACATGATCCTCCGGGCGCAAGAGCGATCCGAATCGCCGATGGGTCGCTTTAAGCTCCGACGTGGAGAAGCGGTCGTGAACCCAGGCAATCCGCACGAACTTGGCCGCTTGCTCGGTCTTGCCTTCGGCGAGAAGCGCCTTGGCGTAGCGCAGCCTGCCGTGACGGCTCATCGGATCGCGCCAACGGAAATAGGCCAACACGGCCTCATCCGAGACGTGGCGTCGCATCATGGCTTCGACGGCGCTTTCGATGCGGTGCGGAAGCGGCCAGTCGGGGTTGGCCTCGGCGAAGCGCCGAACGTCCTCAAAGGTCGTCGGGCTCTCGAGCAGCCCGAAATCCCACCAACGCAGGATCTTGGCACCGAGGGGATTGCGCGCACGCGCGGCGATCTCGTGGGCGGCCTTCCAGTTGCCGTCCTGGGCCGCCGCGAACGCCTCGATGTAGATCTCGTGGTCGCTCTTCGAGAGCAGCGAAGAGGCCGCCCTGCCGTCAGCGCGGGCAGACGGGCTAACGGCGATCAGCGCGATCACCAGGGCCAGAAAACAGATCAGCGCGCGGGCCACGGTTCGCTCAGTCCCTGAATGTCCGGCGGACCAACCGGTTGACTCCCATACCCACGCGCGGGTGAGGAAGGCCCAGCCTTGTCCCATTGATACGCGCCAACTATCCTCGCTCCTCAGTTAAATCGCAATTAAAGGAGCACGGCATGTTCAGGGGATATTTCACGGCCTTGATCACGCCGTTCAAGAACGGCTCGGTCGACGAGGCGGCCTATGCCGATTTCGTCGAGTGGCAAATCGAGGAGGGCGCTGCCGGCCTTGTGCCATGCGGCACCACGGGCGAGTCGCCGACTCTGAGCCATGCTGAGCACAGGCGCGTGACCGAGCTTTGCATCTCGGTGGCGCGCGGACGCGTGCCGGTGATCGCCGGCACCGGTTCCAACTCCACGGAAGAAGCGATCGATCTCACGCGCCATGCGAAAGAGGCAGGTGCCGACGGGGCGCTTCTGGTCATGCCCTACTACAACAAGCCCACGCAGGAAGGCATGTATCAGCATTACAAAGCGGTCGCCGATGCCGTGGATATTCCGCAGATCATTTACAACATCCCAGGGCGCAGCGTCGTCAACATGTCGGTGGAGACCATGGCCCGGTTGGCTGCACTGCCCAATGTGGTGGGCGTGAAGGACGCGACCGCCGATCTGACACGCCCCACCCACACCCGTATGGTGATCGGCGATGAGTTTTGCCAGCTTTCGGGTGAAGACGGCACGGTGCTCAGCTTCCTCGCGCAGGGCGGTGACGGGTGCATTTCGGTCACCGCGAACGTGGCGCCACGCCTCTGCGCGGAGTTCTTTGCGGCCTGGGATGGTGGCGACCCGGAGGATGCGCTCGCGCGCCACATTCGGCTGATGCCGCTGCACGATGAGCTCTTCGTCGAGAGCAACCCCATTCCGGTGAAGTATGCGGCCTCCCTCCTCGGCCTTTGCGCGCCGACGGTCCGGCTTCCGCTGACAGAGCCGTCCGCGGGAAACAAGGCGCGAATCGAGGACGCGATGCGGCGGGTCGGGCTGCTCAATTGACGCTGGCGAGCGGCCGGCACCCGCCGTTGCATCGTGGCTAAGCAGACCGATCCGGGGCGCACGCTCATCGCGCAAAACCGGAAGGCGCGGCGTGATTACTTCTTGGAAAAGCCGTTCGAGGCCGGCATTCAGCTGACCGGCACCGAGGTCAAGTCGCTCCGGCTCGGGCGGGCCAATATCAACGACGCCTACGCGACCGAGCGGGGCGGCGAGATCTTCCTCATCAACGCCCATATCTCCGCCTACGACGGCGGCGGGCGGTTCAACCACGAGCCTCTTCGGATGCGCAAGCTGCTCCTGCATCGGCGCGAAATCCGGCGCCTAGTCGGCACGCTGCGCCGCGGCGGGGTGACCCTTGTGCCGACGGCGCTGTATTTCAACCCACGCGGAATTGCCAAAGTCGAGATCTCGGTGGCTTCCGGCAAACGCAAATACGACAAGCGCGCGACCGAGAAGGAGCGCGATTGGCGACGCCAGAAGGAACGCCTCGTCCGGGATCGCGGGTGACGACGCATCAGCCGAGATGCCGGCGGAGCGTCGCAAAGATGGCGCCGAACATCTCGGGCGTCAGGCGGCCGGTGTTCGTGTTGAGCCGAGAGCAATGGTAGCTGTCGAAGAGCGTGAACCGGTGTCCGGGCAGGGGGTGAACCGCGCCATGGCCAAACTTATACGGCGCCCGCCGCAGTCCGAGGGCCGCGAGCACCGCACCATGGGCGATCGATCCAAGGGCGAGAATAGCCGCCAGCCGGTCCATCGCGTCGATTTCGGCCGCCAGAAACGGGCGGCATGCGCGGATCTCCGCCCCGGTTGGGCGGTTCTCGGGTGGCACGCAGCGAACCGCATTGGTGATTCGGCTATCGACGAGCGTCAGACCATCGTCCGGCCGAGCGTCATAGACACCGCGCGCAAAGCCGTGGCGCGGCAGCGTCGCGTAGAGAAGGTCGCCCGCGAAGTCGCCCGTGAAGGGGCGCCCCGTACGGTTGGCGCCGCGCCGACCGGGCGCAAGACCGACAATCAGGAGGCGCGCGTCAAGGGCGCCGAAGCTTTCGACGGGCGCGTTGTGCCACGATGGTTCCGCGCGGCGATTGTCCGAGCGATAGGCGACAAGCCTTGGACAAAGGCCGCAATCAGGATCCGGGGCGCACGGGCCCACCGGCGCGCGTGTCAGCTGGCGCCGATCATGTCCTCGTCAGCGCCGTCCATGCCATCGAACTCGGCGTCCGGGCCGTGGAGACCATCCTCGTCCTCACTATCGCGGATCGTGCCGCGTCCGTTGCGCCAATTCGGCTCGCGGGCGATCTTCGATTCGAGCTCCTGCAGTTCGATGAAGCAGTCGGCTTGCCGGCGAAGCTCATCAGCGACCATCGGCGGCTGCGATCGGATCGTGCTCACCACGGAGACCCGCAAGCCTCGGCGCTGTGCGGCTTCGACCAAACGCCTGAAATCTCCGTCTCCGGAGAAAAGGACGACATGATCGAGGGAGCCCGCCATATCCATGACATCGATCGCGAGCTCGATGTCCATGTTGCCCTTGATCTTGCGTCGCCCGGTGGAATCGGTGAATTCCTTGGTTGGCTTGGTAACCATGGTGTAACCGTTATAGTCCAGCCAATCCACCAACGGCCTGATCGGAGAGTAGTCTTGGTCCTCGACGAGCGCCGTGTAGTAAAACGCACGAACCAGTCGCCCTTGCTGAGCGAACTCTTCACGCAGGCGCTTGTAGTCGATGTCAAACCCAAGTGAGCGTGCCGCAGCGTATAGATTCGCACCGTCTATAAACAGGCCGATACGCTCTTGAGGATAAAAGTCCATGAATCTCTACCCTTAGTTTTCCTGTCGTCCGGTGGCGCTCGATCTGACGCCGAGTCGCTTTGTCGTTTAGAATCAAACGGGTGGGCGAGACCCCCCGCCTCGTTGTAACTAGGGCGCGTGATCCAGGTGGCAAGGGTTTGAGGAGCACATTCCGAGATGATCTTGCTGGCGCTCGGCGCCAACCTTCCGACCGACCTCTACGGCCCGCCGCGTGCAGGCCTCGAGGCGGCGCTCCTGAGGCTCGAGCGCGCCGGCCTTCGGATCGACCGTCGCTCACGCTGGTACCGCAGCGCACCGGTGCCCGCGTCCGATCAGCCGTGGTTCATCAACGGTGTCGTATCCGTCGAGACACTGTGTCCGCCCCGCTCACTGATGGAATATCTTCTTGAAATAGAAAGGGAATTCGGCCGCTCCCGCGCTCAAACGCTGGTGCCGCGCGTGCTCGATCTCGATCTGATCGACTATCACGGCATGACCGTGGATATCGCCGCGGACCGCGACGGACCGGCATTGACCCTTCCGCACCCCCGGTTGGCGGAGCGCGCTTTCGTGCTTTTGCCGTTGCGGGAGATCGCGCCGGACTGGCGGCATCCGCAAACCGGCGCGCATCTCGATGCCCTGATCCGGGAATTGCCGGCCGATCAAACCGCGGTCCCGATCGATCCCGAGACAATGTGAATATTTGTAACCGTGAGATGTAAGGAAGAATAAACCGAACGTTCAACTTAGTTTCTTTCGCGGGACGTTCGGGCGTGGGGAGAACGATTCGGACGGTCATCGGTTCACCGCATCGCCGTCGATCACGATTGCGGCAGTCGCTATGTTCTTGGATTTTTCGGGCCTAGCGGATATCCTCCACGCTCAAATTTCCCCCCACTGTGTTCTGGAGGCGACGGCCGATGGCGCGTGTCACCGTTGAGGATTGTGTTGAGAGGGTGCCGAACCGTTTCGAGCTGGTCTTGCTGGCGGCGCAACGGTCGCGCGACATTCGTGCTGGCGCACCGCTGACCGTTGAGCGGGACAACGACAAGAATGCGGTGGTTGCGCTGCGCGAGATCGCCGACGCAACCGTCGATCTTGACGCGCTGCGCTACGAACTCGAGCATGGTCAAGGCCCTGACCTCGAGGTCGACGAGCCAGAAGAGGACACCATGGCCGTCCTTGCCGCAGAACAGGCATGGGCCGGCGTGACGGGCAAGGCCGTGAGCGATGTTGAAGTCGCCCAAGCCGAGGTGCTGAGGCCCACCGCCTTCGAGGACGTCTCGGCTGAGGAAGCGGAGGGTACGCCAGAGGATCCCACGCGCTAGGGCGCCGCCGGGGGCGGATTGGCCAACCGCGCATCAGCCACGATCCGAGGCGTGGGTCGCCGGTAGCGACCCACCCCATGTGCATCGACCGATGATTCGGCAGTACGAACTCGTCGAACGGGTCAAGAACTACGAGCCGTCCGCGGACGAAGATCTTCTGAACCGTGCGTACGTCTTCTCGATGAAGGCGCATGGGATGCAGAAGCGCGCGAGCGGCGATCCCTATTTTTCCCATCCGATCGAGGTCGCCGGAATTCTCACCGACCTCAAGCTGGATAGCCGCTCGATCGTCACGGCCTTGCTCCACGACACGGTCGAAGACACGCTCGCCACGCTGGACGAGATCGAGCGCATCTTCGGCGATGAGGTTGCGCGACTTGTGGATGGAGTCACGAAGCTTAGCCGCCTCGAGCTCCAATCCGACCAAACCCGTCAGGCCGAGAACTTTCGGAAGTTCCTACTCGCGATGTCGGAAGATATCCGCGTGCTTTTGGTCAAGCTGGCCGACCGGTTGCACAACATGCGCACCCTCGGCCACATCGAAGCGGCCGACAAACGTCGTCGGATCGCCATGGAAACCATGGACATCTACGCGCCGCTTGCGGAGCGCATCGGCCTGCAAACCTTCAAAGCCGAACTTGAGGATCTCGCCTTCGCGGAGCTCAACCCCGATGCGCACCATTCGATGGTGGCTCGTCTTGACTATCTCAAGCGCGAGGGTGGCGAGCTCGTGCCGCGCATTATCGAGGCTCTCGAGGCCACACTTCGGAGCGCGCGGCTGCGGGCGCGCGTCTCGGGTCGCGAGAAGCGGCCCTATTCGATCTGGCGCAAGATGCAGCGCAAGCACATCGCGTTCGAGCAGCTGAGCGACATCATCGCGTTCCGTGTCGTCGTGGATGCCGAGGAGGATTGCTATCGTGCGCTCGGCATCGTCCACCGGGCCTATCCGGTGGTGCCCGGCCGGTTCAAGGATTACATCAGCACGCCGAAACCCAACGGCTATCGCTCGATCCACACCACCGTGATCGGCCCCGAGCAGCAGAGGGTCGAGATCCAGGTCCGCACGCGGGATATGCACGAGGAGGCGGAATATGGCGTGGCCGCCCATTGGCTGTTCAAGCAGGGCGGGGAGCGGCCCGACGGGCGGCGTCAATATCGCTGGATGCGCGAGCTCCTGGCGATTCTCGAGACCGCGGCGGGACCCGAGGAGTTTCTCGAGCACACCAAGCTCGAGATGTTCCAGGATCAGGTTTTTTGCTTCACGCCCAAGGGCGATCTCATCACACTGCCCCGCGGCGCGACTCCGGTCGATTTCGCCTATGCGATCCACAGCGACATTGGCGACACGACCGTCGGCGCCAAGGTCAACGGGCGCGTCGTTCCCCTGCAGACGGCGCTCCGCAACGGCGACCAGGTCGAGGTTCTACGCTCCAAGGCGCCGGCGCCGTCACCCACCTGGGCAAGCTTTGTGGTGACCGGCAAGGCGCGCGCGTGCATCCGCCGGTTCACCCGCCTCAAGGAGCGGGAGCAGTTCGTCGCGCTTGGCCGCGCGATCGCGGAGAAGGTGTTCCGCGCGGAGAACGAGACCTTTTCCGAGCGCTTGATCGAGGGTGTGCTGCCGCGCTTTCGCGAGGCCACCGTGGCTGACCTCTATCACGCGCTCGGCCGCGGCGAGACGACGAGCGCCGAGCTTGCCGATGCGCTCTTTCCGACCAGGAGCCTCGAGGGCGTCGCACCGCGCGCGCGATCGATCGCACAAGCCCATGCCCGTGCCAAATCGGGTGATGCGGGCATCCCCGTGCGCGGGCTGATTCCAGGCATGGCGGTTCACATGGCGGAATGCTGCAACCCGTTGCCCGGCGATCGGATCGTCGGGATCGTCACCACCGGCAAGGGCGCCACCATTCACACCATCGATTGCGACACGCTGGAGAGTTTCGGTGATACGCCGGAGCGCTGGCTTGACCTCGCATGGGACGCCGATCTCGGCGCCAACGGTGTGCACGTCGGGCGCCTCAATCTGGTCGTGACCAACGAAACCGGCAGCCTCAGCCAGCTGACCACGGCCATCGCGAAGAACAAGGGCAACATCAGCAACTTGAAATTCACCCGCCGTTCGATGGATTTTTTCGAAATGGTCATCGACGTCGAGGTGAAGGACGCCAAGCACCTCGGCAATATCATCGCAGCCTTGCGTGCTGTCCCCTCGGTGAGCGCCGTGGACCGTGCCCGCGACTGATGGCGCTTCCGGAGCGGTTTTCGCGGCAATTCGCCGGGAAAGGCGAGCCAGCCTGCCCCGCGGCGGGGGCGGCTCGCTATTGCGCCGGATTACGGTCATGGGCTATCCAGGAGGGTGCGGTGAGCGAACAAGAGCAGAACCGAGCCACGCCGAACAGGGAGATTGCCGCACGACCGGCCGCATAGCGGTGCGGTGGCTGCGGGAATGCGGACAGGGAAAGGGGCATGAGCGTCTTCCGCCGACGCGAGAAGCGCAGCAAGCTCGGCGCGGCGCGCGAGATGGCGTGGCCGCGCATGGGATGGCGAAAGACCGGGAAGTATTGGGCGCTGCGCATCAAGCGCCTGCAGGGCACGCCCTATTCCATCGCGTGCGGCTTCGCCTGCGGCGCCGCCGTCTCCTTCACCCCGCTGATCGGGCTGCATTTCGTCCTGGCTGCGGCGGCTGCTTGGCTGCTGCGCGGCCACATCATTGCGTCGGCCATCGGCACCGCTGTCGGCAATCCCTGGACGTTCCCCTTCATCTGGTCCGGGATCTTGTGGCTCGGCACAAAGATCCTCGGCTACGAGCGCGGGCGCGAGCTTCCGGAAGAGCTCACCTGGTCGGTTTTGTTCAGCCATCCCGAGGAAATCCTGCTTCCCATGATGGTGGGCGGCGTGCCGGCTGCGTTGGCGGTGTGGGTGATTGTCTTCTTCCCCATTCGCCGTGTTGTCGCCAACTACCAGGCGCACCGGCGGCTTCGGCGGCAGCAGCGCAAGGAGGTTCTTGCGCAGCAGCGACAGGCCTCGCTCGACGCGACCAGCGCCAATGTTTCGGAAGATGAGCGTGCGCGCCTCGAGGCGGAGATCACCATCCCGGAGCCGCGCGCGATGCGGTCCGAGGAGGAGCACGAGATGCCGTCAAACGTGACGCGCCTGGATCAGGCGGTGGTGGATCGAGGGCGCTGATGCTACACGCTGCGCCGGGCGCGGGCCGCACTGAGTGGTGATTCGCGCAGCATGATCATCGGGCTGGGGAGTGATATCGTGGACATTCGGCGCATCGAGCGCACGCTCGAGCGCTTTGGCGAGCGGTTCACCCAGCGCATTTTCGCCGACAATGAGCGTGAGCGATCTGATCGGCGCGCGGCACGGGCGGCGAGCTACGCGCGCCGGTTCGCGGCCAAGGAGGCGTGTTCGAAGGCGCTCGGCACGGGATTTCGTCAAGGTGTGTTCTGGCGCGACATGGCCGTTGTCAACCTTCCGTCGGGCAAGCCGACCATGAAGCTGACCGGGGGCGCATTGGAGCGCTTGCATTCGATCACGCCTTCAGGCATGACGGCGCAGATAGACGTGTCCTTGACCGACGAGCCGCCCACGGCGCAGGCGATCGTCATTATCACGGCGATTCCCACACAGGATTAGATGCCTCGGCTCGGCTCGCGCATGACCGCGCGTGCGACCTGAAACAGTGAGTTGATGGCGAAAGTCAAAGCCGCGAAGACGAAGTCGAAGCGAAGCGCGATCTGGGACACGATCCGGACCCTGATCTACGCCGTGATTGCCGCTTTGGTGGTGCGCACGGTCGCGTTCGAGCCGTTCAACATCCCCTCCGGGTCCATGATCCCGACGCTTCTGGTGGGGGACTATCTCTTTGTCTCGAAATATTCCTACGGCTACAGCAAATATTCTTTGCCGTGGAGCCTGCCGCTCTTCTCGGGACGCATCCTCTCGAGCGAGCCGGAGCGTGGTGACGTCGCCGTGTTCAAGCTGCCGCGGGACAACGAGACCGACTACATCAAGCGGATCGTCGGCCTTCCCGGTGATCGTATCCAGGTCAAGGACGGGGTTCTGCACGTCAATGGGCAGGCGGTCGAACGGCGCCGCATCGACGACTACGAATTTGTCGATCGGTTCGGGCGAGAGCTCGTCTACCGCCAATATGTTGAGACACTTCCGAACGGCGCGTCCTATCTGACGATCGACGCAAGCCCGAACGGCGGGCTCGACAACACGCAGGTCTACACCGTGCCGGAGGGGCACTATTTCGCGATGGGAGACAATCGGGACAATTCCCAGGACAGTCGGGTGCTCCCGGCGGTGGGCTACATTCCGGCGGAGAATCTGATCGGGCGTGCCGAGTTCATTTTCCACTCGCTCGACAACGATGCCGGAATCGGCGAGATCTGGCGTTGGCCGAGCGATACCCGCACCGAGCGCGTCTTCAAAGCGATTGAGTAGCGGTGACAGACTCGATGTCGCCGCGCCAGGGCGCACGCCAAGCGGTCGGCGAGGAGTCCGCCCTTGAGGATGTCCTCGGGCATCGGTTCCGCGATCGGGCCCTGCTGGCCAGGGCGTTGCGGCATCCAAGCGCGGCGGAGCGTCATAGTGACAGCTATCAGCGTCTCGAGTTTCTCGGCGACCGGGTCCTGGGGCTGGTCGTCGCCGCCATGCTCATCGAGCGATTTCCCGAGGAAAAGGAGGGCGCGCTCGCGCGCCGCTTCGCGGCTCTCGTGCGGCGCGACACATTGGCGCGCGTGGCGCGCGAACTGGAGCTTGGCCGCCACGTCGAGCTCGGCCACGGTGAGGACACCGGCGGTGGTCGTGACAATCCGGCAAACCTCGCGGATGCCTGCGAGGCGGTGATTGCTGCGCTCTACCTCGATGGTGGCCTCGACGCCGCGCGAGGCTTCGTGCGGGTTCATTGGGAGCCCCTGATGGCTGAGGACGCGGCACCGCCGAGCGATGCCAAGACGGCGTTGCAGGAGTGGGCACAGTCCACGCTCGGTCTACTCCCGGTCTACCGCACCATTGCCACCGCCGGCCCGGCCCATGCCCCCCGTTTCGAGGTCGAGGTGCGCGTCGGCGACCGGCCGGCAGTGACGGCCTTCGGCGCATCGAAACGCGCCGCCGAGCAGGCAGCCGCCCGTCGGCTGCTCGAGGCGATCGGCCAAGGCGATGGCTGAGACGCCGCGCCGCGCCGGTTTCGTGGCCGTGCTCGGTGCTCCCAATGTCGGCAAATCGACGCTTGTGAACCGATTCGTCGGTGCCAAGGTCACGATCGTCTCGCCGAAGCCGCAAACCACGCGAAGCCGTGTCCGCGGGATCTGCATCGTCGGCGACACCCAGCTGGTTCTCGTCGACACGCCCGGAATATTCACCCCAAAGAAACGCCTCGAGCGCGCCATGGTGCACGCGGCCTGGCGCGGCGCCGAGGATGCCGATGCGATCCTCCTGATGATCGATGCGCAAGTGGGGATCGACCACGACATGGCGACGATCATGGATGGTTTGCGCGAGGCGAACCGGCAGGCCATCGTGGCCGTGAACAAGGTCGACGCCCTGCCGCGCGCGCGTCTTCTGCCGCTCGCCGCCGCCATCGAGAAACGCGGTGTGGCGTCGGCGGTTTTCATGGTCTCGGCGCTCAATGGCGATGGCACCGACGACCTGCTCGCCCGGCTCGCGGCCGCCATGCCGGCCAGCCCCTGGCTCTATCCGGATGACCAGCTGAGCGACATCAGCGAGCGTCTGCTTGCCGCCGAGATGACCCGCGAGCAGCTCTTTCTTCAGCTCCACGACGAGCTGCCCTACTCAACCGCCGTCGAAACCGAGCGTTGGTCGGTCCAAGGCGATGGCTCCGTGCGCATCGAACAGGCGGTCTATGTGCTTCGCGACAGCCACAAACGGATCGTGCTGGGGCGCGGCGGGAGCCGGATCAAGGCGGTCGGCTCGGCCGCGCGGGCGGCGCTCGAGCAAAGCCTCGGCTGCCGGGTCCATTTGTTTCTCTTCGTGAAGGTCCGGCGGCGCTGGACGGAGGATCCGGAGCGCTACCGCGACCTCGGGCTGGAATACGACGTCTAGGCGCGCCTCGCGGCGGCCCGCGGTCCTATGACGCGGCCGCGCGCCGCTCCGCGAGGTCGAGCGCCGTATTGAGCGCCGAAAGCACGTCTTCCGATGCGTTCGGCGTGCTATCGAGTGCGGCCGAGATGGCCTGCGCGTGAACCCGCAACAGCTGGAAAATCTGCACGGAGGGCTTTCCGCTGCTTCCGAGCTTCTGAACGGCTGCCTTCATGGCGCGCGCCAGATCGAGCAAGTGCGGATTGTCCTCGGCCTCGAGAGACGTCTTGATTCGCGCAAGCAAGCCACAAGTCTCGGTGAGGGCGTCGTGCGGCACCGCGGATGGCCCTTTGTCGCGCGCGGTCTCCTCGTGCATCGTCGCCAGTTGGTTGAGACGTGTGGTTAGCCGTTGGAGACGATGCCGGGACACGGTCTTGTTGGCGCGCGTGACCGCCGAGGCGTCGAAATCGACCGGCCGCTCGCTGCGCGCCTTGTCCCGCAAGATGTTCGGCACCTCGAAGCCGCCGAGGTCATCGGTTGCAGGGCGGTTGCCGTGGCGGCGGTCGGGCCCGACATAGTCCGTCGTGACGACGAATTCCTTGCGCCGCTGGATGACATTGTCGATGCGATTGAAGAGCGCGCCGATCGAGAGCGGCAAGGTGACCATGTCGTCAAAGCCGGCATTGATCGCGTGCTGCACGAGCTCTCGCTCGGCGCGCCAGGTCACGCCGAACACCGCAATATAAGGATTGCTGCCGAGCCGGCCGTGCCTGATCTCTCGCACGATCTGGCAGACCTCCTCGGGCTCGGTGTCAATCTGCAAGAGGGCGAAATCGGGCTCGACCGTGCGGATGATCTTGCGCATGTGCTCCGGGTTGGACGCCGCATGGATGCGGCGCATCCCATTGCTGTGCAAGGCATCGCGCACGGACAAGCGTGTGCCCTGGCTGAAAACCAGGACAGCAACCTCGACATAGTTAAAATTGTAGGACGCCATGATGACGATGCGCGCCACGCGTCGGTTCTTTGATCGCCGTTGGCCAGTGTGAAATGGTTGGTTTGACAAACTGCTAACAGGAAGGGCGACCGAAAACCGTAGCAAATACAATAATCTAGATGAAATTTGTCGCCGGACTCGAAAGCACCAATCGGTGGAATGGACGGATAACGGGATCGTTTTGGCGGTTCGTCGGCATGGCGAGAGCGCTGCCGTGGTCTCGTTGCTGACGGTGGCCCACGGACGGCACGCGGGCCTTGTTCGCGGTGCGTTCGGCCGGCGCGGCCGCGGCCACTACGAGGTCGGCAATGGCGTGACCGCCCGCTGGCGGGCGCGGCTTCCGGAGCATCTCGGACATTATGCTTGCGAGCTCACCGAGGCGCGGGCGGCGACGCTGCTCGACGATGCGCTGCGCCTCGCCGCGCTCGCCTCGGCTTGCGCGCTCGCCCAGGCGGCGCTCCCCGAGCGCCAGCCCTATCCCGCCGTCCATGCCGGGCTCACCGCCTTTCTGGACGCGCTCGGCCGAGGCGAGCGCTGGCAGGAGGCGTTGGTTCAGTGGGAGCTGCTTCTGCTCGCGGAACTCGGCTACGGGCTCGATCTCACGGCCTGCGCCGCGACCGGAGCGACGGACGATCTCATCTATGTGTCGCCGCGCAGTGGACGGGCCCTTTCGCGCGACGCCGGCGCGCCCTACAAGGACAAGCTCTTGCCGCTTCCTGCGTTCTTACATTCGCCCGTGCCTGCCGACCGCGCCTCGGTGCTGGCGGGGCTGGCGCTCACGGGATGGTTCTTGGAGGCCCACGTGTTTCGCGAGCATGGTGGTCAGTTGCCGGCGGCGCGCGACCGATTTATAGGGCGTTTGAGTCGCTAGCCCACGAGATCTTGTGGTATACGCCCGACCGTGACAGATCCGACCGACATCGGCGACATCCGCCCGATCGCGTTTAGCGACGCCCTGAGCGAGCGCTACCTCGCCTACGCGCTTTCGACGATCACGGCGCGATCGCTGCCCGACGTGAGGGACGGGCTCAAGCCGGTTCAGCGCAGGCTCCTCTACGCCATGCGGGCTCTCCGCCTCGATCCTGACGCGGGCTTCAAGAAATGCGCGCGCGTGGTGGGCGATGTCATCGGCAAGTATCATCCCCATGGCGACACCGCAGTTTACGACGCACTGGTGCGCTTGGCGCAGACCTTTGCGGTGCGCTATCCGCTGGTCGATGGGCAGGGCAATTTCGGCAACATCGACGGCGATAACGCGGCGGCGATGCGCTACACCGAGGCGCGCCTCACCGATGTGGCGCAGGCACTGCTCGAGGGCCTCGACGAGGACGCCGTCGATTTCCGCGAGACCTACGATGGCGAGGAGCGGGAACCGGTGGTCCTACCGGCCGCCTTCCCTAACCTGCTCGCGAACGGTGCGACCGGGATCGCCGTCGGTCTCGCGACAAGCATTCCACCGCACAATGCCGGCGAGCTGTGCGCCGCCCTCGGCGCCCTTCTCCAGGACCCGAAGCTCTCCGTCACCGACCTGATCGAGCATTTGCCGGGGCCCGATTTCCCGACCGGCGGCGTGCTCGTCGAAGATCGGGCGGCGATCGTCGAAGCCTATGAAACGGGGCGCGGATCGTTCCGCGTGCGCGCGCGCTGGGAGGTCGAGAAGACCGGTCGCGGGCAATATCAGATCGTGGTCACCGAAATCCCCTACCAGGTCCAGAAATCGCGCCTGATCGAACGGGTTGCCGAACTGCTGCAAGCACGAAAGCTCGCGCTCCTGGCCGACGTGCGCGACGAGTCGGCCGAGGACGTGCGGCTCATTTTCGAGCCCAAGACCCGCAGCGTCGAGCCCGAGCTCCTCATGGAGATGCTGTTTCGGCAAACCGAGCTCGAGACGCGCGTGAGCCTCAACATGAACGTGCTCGACGCCGCCAACGTGCCGGGCCTGATGAACCTGAAGCAGGTGCTTCAGGCCTTTCTCGATCATCGCCGCGAGGTGCTTTTGCGCCGCACGGCCCATCGGCTCGCCGAGATCGCCCGGCGCCTGGAGGTCCTCGGCGGCTATCTCGTCGCCTATCTCAATCTCGACGAGGTGATCCGCATCATCCGCGAGGAGGATGAGCCGAAGCCTCGCCTGATGGCGCGCTTCGAGATCAGCGACCTCCAAGCCGAGGCGATCCTCAACATGCGGCTCCGCGCGCTCAGACGCCTCGAGGAAGAGGCGATCCGCCGCGAGTTTGCCGCGCTCGAGGAGGAGGAGAACACCCTCAAGGCACTGCAAAAAAGCAGAAAGCGCCAGAAGACGGCGCTCGCCCGCGAGCTCACCGAGATGCAGGCGCGTTTCGGCGCGAAAACCGAGATCGGCAAGCGCCGCACGGAGATCGGCGCCGCGCCGGCGCCGCGCGAGGTGCCGCCGGATGCCCTGGTCGAGCGCGAGCCTATCACCGTGATTTGCTCGGCCAAGGGGTGGATCCGCGCGCTCAAGGGGCACGTCGGCGACGACACTGCGGTGCGCTACAAGGATGGTGACCGCGCGCGCTTTCGGGTCCACGCCGAGACCACCGACCGGCTCGTGCTGTTCGCGACCAACGGCCGGTTCTACACCCTCGGGTGCGACCGGCTGCCCGGCGGGCGCGGCTTCGGCGAGCCCGTGCGGCTCATGGTGGAGCTCGGCAACGACCAGGACATCGTCTCGCTTTTCGTGCACAAACCCGGGCGGCACCTGATCGTCGCGGCGACCGATGGGCGTGGCTTCTTCGTCGCCGAGGACGAGGTTGTGACCGAGAAGCGTACAGGCAAGCAGGTTCTCAATCTGGCGTCGGGCGCGGAGGCCGCCGTGTGCGCGGAAGCGCTGGGAGATTCAGTCGCCGTGATCGGCTCGAACCGTCGCCTTCTCCTGTTCGAAGTGTCGGAAGTGCCGATCATGACGCGCGGGCGCGGCGTCATTCTCCAGCGCTACAAGGACGGCGTGCTCAACGATGTGCAGGTGTTCGAGCGCACGGTCGGGCTGCGCTGGAGGGCCGGGGGCGGCACACGCACCGAGCCCGATCTCGACGATTGGTTCGGCAAGCGTGGCCAGGCGGGCCGCAAGGCACCGAAGGGTTTCCCCAAGGCGAACCGCTTCGGCTAACGCCAATCCCACGCGGGTGGCATCACCTGCGGAGACGCAGTTGCGTCACCACTGCGCGCGTGCGTCGATCGGCCATATGTCGACCAGCGTGTCGCCGCGCACACAGTGATAAACCGGGTAATAAATGAGCGTCTGATAGCAATGCGGCGTCACGCATTCGACCGCGTCACCCGCACTCGGCAAGGGCGCGCCGGCCGGTGGCGTGATGCGCCCGAGGTCATCGCCAACCAGGTCGTAGACCGAGCCTGCCGCCGCTCCCGTGACGACCCGCGGTTTCAGGTCCTCGCGGCCGAATTCCTTGACGCCCGCGTCGGTCACCACATAGTCGTCCTTCACGGCGCTAATCACGGTGGTGCGCACGAACAGCGCGGTCTCGAATGGCGTGGGATTCGGGCCTGGCTCGAAGGGAGCACCCTCATAGTTCACGTCCATGAAGATGTAGGTGCCCGCCTGGCTCTCCGTGAAGATCCCTTGCGCTGCGTCGATGTCGTAGGTGCCGGTGCCGCCACCGCTGACAATCTCTGGAGCGAGCCCCTCGCCCGATAGGCGCTCGATCAGCTTTGCGAGCGGAGCGACACACGTCGCTTGCGCCTGAGCGCGGGCGTCATAGCTCCCGACTCGTTGGAGCGAACCGTTGTAGCCCTGCACCCCCGAATAGCGGGCGCCATCGGTCTCGGCGACATGCTTGGCAAGCGCCACCGCGGCCTCCTCCGAAGCAAGGCCGGTGCGACCGCCGCCGACTTCGTAGTCGACGAGCATGCCAAGCGCCCGACCATGGTCGCGGGCGGCGCGGGCCAGAAGGTCCACATTGGCCGCGTCGTCGACCGCGACCATCAATCCCTCCGCGCGGGCGTTGAGGGCCGCGAGACGTTCGATCTTCGGTGGGTTCACCACCGACGAGAATAGCAGCACGCCCGGGATGCCCGCATCGGCCATGATCTCGGCTTCGGCGAGCGTCGCGCAACAGACGCCAAGCGCCCCCGCGGCAACCTGACGGCGCGCGATCTCGACGGATTTGTGGATCTTGGCGACCGGCCGCAGGCCGTGGCCACGGTTTTTGAGATGCCCGGCCAGATACGCGAGATTGCGCTCGAACCGATCGAGATCCAACACCAATGCCGGTGTCGAGAGAGCGTGACGCGAACCGGGTGCGCCGATGAGCGGTGTGTTGGGTCCGAGCTCGCCAAAGGGGTGCATTTCCACGCTCCAGGAGGTCCGATGTAGCCGTCACGCTAGCATAGCCGTTTCGGACCACCAGTGTTCGCCGATTGAGCTGGGGGCTCCCCGGGGCTAGGCTTGCGCGACGACGAACACGTCGCAAGGGTGGCGAGCATGGCGACCGAGATCCCGGTCATCGATATTGCGCCGTTTCGTGCGGACGGCGGTGAGGCGGCCTCGGCGGTGGCGCGTGCCGTCGATGAGGCATGTCGGTCCATCGGGTTTCTCGTGATCGGTGGGCATGGCGTTTCGGCGTCATCGATCGCCGACATGGAGCGGGTGACACGGGCGTTCTTTGCGCTCCCCCGCTGGGAAAAGGCACGCTTGCGCATGCCGCCCGATCGCTATCGCGGCTACATGCCGGTTGGCAGTGAGGACGTCGCCTACAGCATGGGCGGTCCGACCAACCCGCCCGATTGGCGAGAATGCTTCGCCAGCGGACCCCACGATCACGCCTATGACGAATACCATCACGGACCCGCCGGCGCGCGCTACTTCGCGCCGAACGTCTGGCCGGACCGGCCGGTGGACATGCGTCGGACGTGGGAAGCCTATTACGGCGAGATGGAGAGGCTTGCGGCCACGCTCATGCGGCTGTTCGCCGTCGCGCTCGGGATCGACGAACGCTTCTTCGATGACAAGATCGATCGGCACATCACGAACTTCAGCGCGTCGTTCTATCCAGCGCAGAAGGCGGCGCCGGAGCCTGGGCAGCTCCGCTGTGGTGCGCATACCGATTACGGCAGCCTCACGATTGTTCACTGCGACACCGGCGTCGGTGGGCTCGAGGTGTGTGGCAAGGATGGCGCTTGGCGACCCGTCCCCTATGTTCCGGGCACCTTCGTGGTCAATCTCGGCGATCTCATGGCCGACTGGACCAATGACCGCTGGCGCTCGACCGTCCACCGCGTGGCGAACCCATCGCGCGATCAGGCGGCGGCGACGCGGCTCTCGCTCTTGTTCTTCCATCAGCCGAACTACGACGCCGTGATCGAGTGCATTCCGAGCTGCACCGGGCCCGACAATCCCCCGAAATACGCGCCGATCACCTCGGGCGAGCACATCACACGCAAGCTCGATATGAGCCGCGCGCCGCTGCTCGCCGACGCGGCGGCCGAGTAGGACGAGGCGCATGGCAGGACCGCTCGCCGGCTATCGGGTGATCGATCTCACCACGATGGTTTCCGGCCCCTTCGCGACCATGATCCTCGGCGACCAAGGGGCCGATGTCATCAAGGTGGAGCCGCCGGGCGCCGGCGATCATGTGCGCGCGGGAACCAACCGCGCAGGCGGGCTGCCGGCGAACTTCCTCAACAACAACCGCAACAAGCGCTCGGTCGCGATCAATCTCAAGGATCGCCGCGGCCGAGAGTTGGTGACGCGCCTTGCCGCCCGTGCCGACGTTTTCATCCAGAATTTTCGGCCCGGCGTGGTCGAGCGCCTCGGTGTCGCCGAGCCCGACATCCGGGCCGTCGCGCCAGACATCGTCTATGTGTCGATCTCCGGGTTTGGCGAATCCGGGCCCTACGCGGCGAAGCGCGTCTACGATCCAATCATCCAAGCGGCCTCCGGCCTCGCCTCGATCCAAGGCGGCGCCGACGACAAGACGCCGCGTCTCGTCCGCACGATCGTGCCCGACAAGGTCACCGCGCTGACAGCCGCGCAAGCCGTGACGGCGGCACTGCTCGCGCGTGAGCGTGGGGAGGGAGGGCAGCACGTCAAGCTCTCGATGCTCGATGCGGTGCTGTCGTTTCTCTGGGCGTCGGATATGGGCGGACAGACCTTCGTCGATCGGCCTCTCGGTGCTCAAAGAGCGGCGAGCTTCATCGACCTGATCTACGAGACGGCCGACGGCCATATGAGCGTCGCGGTGATGAGCGACCGCGAATGGCTCGGTCTCGTGCGCGCGTTCGAGCGCCCCGAATGGCTGGAGGACCCGCGCTTCAAGACGCCGGCGCTGCGCGACGAGAACATCGATGACCGGCTTGCGCTGACCCAAGAGGTGCTGCGCACCAAGACCACCGCAGAGTGGATGGAGCGGCTCGAGGCCGAGGGTGTGCCCTGCGCGCCCGTGCTCACCCGCAACGACTTGGTTGGGCACGATCAGGTGGCGGCTCTCGGTGCGCTCGTCGAGACCGATCATCCCGATGCCGGGCGCATCCGCCAGGCGCGGCCGGCGGCGCAATTCGCCGCGACGCCGAGCAGCATCCGCCATGGCGCGCCGCAACTCGGCGCCGATACCGACGCGGTTCTCGACGCCCTCGGTGTGGACGGCGCCGCCCGCGAGGCGCTTCGCGCGGAGGGCGTGATCGGGTGAGTTGGGATGAGGAGGTTGGCGATCTCCAGCGCAAGCGCGTGCTTGCCGCCGAGCAGGGCGGGGCGGATCGCGTCGCGCTACAGCACAAGAAAGGCCGGCTCACCGTTCGGGAGCGCGTGGCCGCGCTCCTCGATGCGGAGAGCTTCCGCGAGGTCGGCCGTGCTGCGGGCGATGCCGCGCGCGACGCCGAGGGCACGCTAACGGGCTTTTCGCCAGCTAACTTCGTGCTCGGGTTCGGCATGATCGACGGGCGACGTGTCGTCGTCGGCGGTGAGGACTTCACACTCCAAGGCGGCTCGCCAAACGAGGCCGGCTTACGCAAGAGCGTCTATGCGGAGCATGTGGCCTGCCAGCATCGCGTGCCGCTAATCCGCCTGCACGAAGGGGGCGGCGGGAGTGTCGCCGGCGCGGGCGGCAAAACCGTCGGCGCGCCTGTCTACACCGCACCCCGGTTTCAATCGGTCGCCGAGGCTTTGGCGACGGTGCCCGTGGCGTCCGCCGCGCTCGGGCCGGTTGCCGGCATGCCGGCCTCGCGTCTGGTCGCGTCGCATTTCTCCGTGATGACCAAGAACGCCCAGGTGCTGGTGGCGGGTCCGCAGGTCGTCGCGCGGGCGCTCCGCCAGCATCCGACCAAGGAAGAGCTTGGCGGCCCGGCGATTCACGCGCGGAACGGCACGGTCGACAATCTCGCGGAAGACGAGGAAGACGCCTTCGCGCAAATCCGCCGCTTCCTGAGTTATTTGCCGTCCAACGTCTGGATCTTGCCGCCCGCGCTCCCGAGTGCGGATCCGCCGGACCGGGCCGAGGACGCGCTTGGCGCGATCGTGCCGCGCAACCGGCGCAAGCTCTTCGATATGCGCGCGCTGATCGGCATGGTGGCGGATCGCGAGAGCTTCTTCGAGATGGGCCGCGGCTACGGCTCCGGGATCATCACGGGGTTCGGCCGTCTGCGCGGACATCCGATCGGCGTGCTGTCGAACGATTGCTGGCACCTAGCCGGCGCCATGACGGCTGCGGGTGCCCAGAAGACACGGCGCTTCGTCGATCTTTGCGACCGGTTTCACCTGCCGATCGTGAGCTTCGTCGACGAGCCGGGCTTCATGATTGGCGTCGACGCCGAGCGCGCCTCCACGATCCGCTTCGGCACCGACGCGGCGCTCGCGGTGGCCGCCTGCACGGTGCCATGGGCGTCGGTGATCGTGCGCAAGTCGCATGGCGTCGCCGCGGCGGCGCACTATGGCCCCGATGCCTATGTGCTCGCCTGGCCCTCGGCCGAGATCGGCGCACTGCCGGTCGAGGGCGGCGTCGCCGTCGCCTTTGGTCGCGAGATCGCGCAGGCCGACGATCCCGATGCGAAGCGGGCCGCGCTCGAAGAGGCTATGCTCGGGCGCCAATCGCCGGTTCCGCGTGCGGAATCCTTCTCGATCCATGAACTGATCGACCCGCGCGAGACCCGCCCCTACCTCTGCGAGTGGCTCGAGCGGGTGTGCCCGCTGCTCGATCACCAGTGTGGCCCCCGCAGTTCCCGGTTCGACCCTGGGCGCGCTTGATCGGCCGCGGCGAACCCGAAAGAATAAACGCGGAAACCCACGCGAGGCAGCGATGCGCAACGAGCCCCCCATCTCCTGGCCGGCGGAGGACCTGAGCCGTATTCCCTATGCGGCGTATCACGATCCAGCCATCTACGAGGCCGAGCAAGACCGCGTGTTTCGCGGACCCACCTGGAACTATCTCGGTCTCGAGGCCGAGCTCCCGGAGCCCGGCGATTTCATCACGACGCGTGTCGGCGACACGCCGGTCCTCGTCAACCGCGACAGGGACGGCACGGTGCGCGCCTTTGTCAACCGCTGCATGCATCGGGGCACGCTGCTCCGGCGGGAGCGCCACGGCAAGGCGCGCAACCACATCTGCGTTTATCACCAGTGGTGCTACGACCTGGCGGGTCGGCTCAAGGCGATCCCGTTTCCGAACGGGGTCGGCGGCCATGGCGGCCTGCCCGAGGACTTCGACAAGACGACGATCCGCCTCCACAGTTTGACGGTGGAATGCCGGAACGGTGTGATCTTCGGCACCTTCTCGGATGCGGCCGAGCCGCTCGAGGCGTTTCTCGGCCCGGAGGTCGTCTATGAGATCGATCGGTTGTTTCACAAGCCGGTGCGTGTGCTCGGCTATCAGCGCCAGCGCATCTTCGGCAACTGGAAGCTCTACAATGACAATGTGCGCGACCCCAACCATGGGGGGCTGCTGCACATGTTCCACGCCACGTTCGGTCTCTATCGCCTGAGTCAGAAGGGCGGCGCGAAGCTCGATGCGCGCGGTCGACACAACATCACCTGGAACTCGCTCGGCACCGATGACACCAAGACGACCGACGAGGGCTATCAGGACACCAAGAAGGTTCTGGAGCGAAGCTTCACCCTCAAAGACATGGCGATGCTGCAGAACCGCACCGAGTTTCCCGACGATGTCACGCTTGTGATCCTCTCGGTCTTCCCCAACGTGGTGTTCCAGCAGATCGCGAACAGCCTCTGCACCCGGCAGATCCGCACCAAGGGCGTGGACGAGATGGAGCTCTACTGGACCTATTTCGGCTACGAGGACGACGACGAGGCGATGACCGCGCATCGGCTCAACCAGGCCAACCTGGTCGGGCCGGGCGGCCTCATCTCGATGGAGGATGGCGAGGCCGTTGAGCTCGTGCATCGCACCGTGCTGCGCGAAAAGGAGCGGCACGCCATGGTCGAGATCGGCGGCAAAGGCGCGATCCGCACGCAGGAGTCGCTGGTCACCGAGGTGCCGATCCGTGGATTCTGGCACTATTACTGTGAGCTGATGGGCGTGACGCCCGGCCAAGCGGTAGCGGCCGAGTGATGACCGTGAGCCCGCGCGAGGCCATCGCCGATCTAATGGCCGACTATTGCCATTTCATCGACGATGATCGGCTCGAGGAATGGCTCGATTTTTTCGTCGAGGATTGCGTCTACAAGATCTTGTCACGCGAGAACGTCGACGAGAACTTGCCGCTCGAGCTGATGTCGTGCGCCAACAAGAACATGCTGCGCGACCGGGTGCTCTCGCTGCGCGAGGCGAACATCTACAACATTCACCATGCGAAGCACGTGCTGAGCGCGGTGCGCGTGCTTGGGGTGGAGGATGGCGTGCACCGCGTGCGGGCCAACTACGCCGCCTATCAAACCGATCAAGATGGCGAAACGGCCCTGTTCAGCGTCGGCACCTATCGCGATCAGGTGGTGTTTGTCGACGGTGCGCCGCGTTTCAAGGAAAAGCTCGTGATTGCCGATACCTTCGCCATTCCGCGCATGCTCTCGACGCCCATCTAGAGCATCTTACGCTCGCCTATGCTCACGCGAATGCTCTATCTGATTGAAATTGAAGCAAATGCGTCGTCGCAGGTGTTCCCACCTGCTCGGGATTTGCTCTAGGACGCGCGGCACGGGGGTGAGATGATCGGGCACCGCGCGTGACCGACGGCATCGATCAACTCGCGCTGATCCTCCGTTTCGCGGCGATTTCGCAGATCCTTCTCCTCGGGACGCTCATCGTCCATGCCGGCTGGCGCCAAGCGGTCACGATCGCGACCGTTCTCTACCTCACCATCGTGATCTGCCACCTGTTATGTCCGGTGGTGGTCGACGATTGGGCGTTCGGCGACTGGGCCATTCCATTCCGGGCGGGGTGCTACGCGGGCTCTGCGGTCTTTTGGGTGTTCACCCGCGCGATGTTCGACGACGCGTTCCGGTTCAGGGCGATCCATGTTTGCGCGATCGTTGGGCTGATGGCGGTTGGCTTCGTCCACAACCATGTCGCCCGTGCGGTGCTCGCCGCGGATCACGAGAGTGCTTCCGGGGTGGCGTTCGCCGTGATCCCGCAAATCTTGTCGCTCGGCTTCGTCATCTTGGCGCTTGCGCAGGCGCAGCTCGGACGGCACACCGATCTCGTGGAAGCCAGGCGCTGGTTCCGCGACGCGCTCGTCGGCATCTCCGGCGCCTACATCGTGATCGTGCTGATCAGCGAGATCCTGGTGGCCGGCGAGGGACGCGTGTTGTGGCTCGAGGCCGTCGATGCCGGCGTGATCTTCGTGATCGCCTTCGGGTTCTGTCTCTTTTCTGTCCGACTTCGACGCGGGCTCTTTCTGCGAGACCCGCGGCCCGCTGGCGCGACCGCCGAGGTCGATCCCCGCGAGGCGGCATTGCTAGACGCGCTTCTGGACGCGGTCGAATCACAGAAGATCTACCGCCGCGAGGGGTTGACCATCGCGGCGCTCGCCGCCCATGTCAGCTCCCAGGAATACCGGGTTCGGCGCGCCATCAACGGGCGGCTCGGCTACCGCAACTTCACCGCCTTCCTCAACCACTACCGCCTCCAGGAGGCGTGCGCGCGCCTGAGCGACCCCGCCGAGGCGCGCACGCCCGTGCTCACGATCGCGATGGACCTCGGCTATCGCTCGCTCGGTCCCTTCAACCGCGCCTTCAAGGATCTCACCGGTGTGACCCCCAGCGCGTATCGACGGAGCAAGCGCGGCGGCTCCGGTCCTGAGCCCGGAGGCTAACCGCGCAAAAAAAGGCGTCGATTTCGGAATCGGCGAGGATTCGTTCGGGATCGGCGCGATCGCCGCACTCACGCCGCCCATCCTCCAGCGTCAGGACAGCGGGTGATGGAGGTTTGGCATGCCCTGTATCGACGACGTGATCAATGCGTTCACCGCCTGGCCGGACATCTTCGTGAGTGATCTGCTGCGCTATGCGGTCCCTGCGGGCGCGGCGTTTCTCGGCCTTTGGGTGTGGCGGCGCCATCCGTTTCGGCGGCGCAAGATCCAGGCGGCACGGCCTGCCGCGAAGCATTTGTGGCGCGAGATCCGGTTCTCGCTGCTAACGGTGATCATCTTCTCGCTGAACGGGCTTGGCATTCTTACCCTCATCGAGGCCGACTTGACGCGGGTTTACGGCGATATCGCGGACTATGGTTGGCTCTATTGGGTGGCGAGCCTGGTGGCGCTCGTCGTGCTTCACGACACCTACTTCTATTGGACGCATCGGCTCATGCATTGGCGTCCACTTTTCAAATGGATGCATCATTTGCACCACAGATCGCACAATCCGTCGCCCTGGGCGGCCTATGCGTTCGCGCCGCCGGAGGCCGCGGTTCATGCGGTTTTTCTGACCATGCTGGTGCTGGTCATGCCGCTTCATCCGACGGTGATCTTCATCTTCCTGCTGCACATGATCCTGCGCAACGTGGTCGGGCATAGCGGCTTCGAGCTCTTTCCGCGCGGCACGCCGTCGCATCGCGTTCTGGGACTCTCGACGACGACCACCCATCACGATCTGCACCACAGCTCGGTGAACGGCAACTACGGCCTCTATTTTACGTGGTGGGACCGCTTGATGGGCACCGAGCATCCCCACTACCGCGAGACCTTCGAGCGGGTGACAAACCGGGCGCGCGCCGCGTCGTCTCGCTAGAGCATGTCACGCTCGCTCATGCTCACGCGACATGCTCTCTCTCATTGGACTTGTCGCAAATGCGTCGTCGCAGGTGATGCCACCTGCTCGGGATTTGCTCTAACGCCGGTCTTGGCGCAGATAGGGTATGCCGAGCGCCTTCGGCGCATCCTGCCCCGCGCGGAGCTGAAGCGCGGCGTAGATCAGCACCAGCAACGTCACGGCGTAGGGCGCCATCTCAAGGAAATATTGCGGGAGCGGCAGCCCCTCCGCCTTGATGCGCGGGATCAGCGCCTCGATCCCGCCGAAGAGAAGGCCGCCGAAGACGGCGCGCCAGGGCATCCACCGGGCGAAGATGACGAGCGCGATCGCAATCCAACCCCGCCCCTGGGTCATGTCGAAGATGAAGATCTTCGCCATCGCGAGCGCGAGGTAGCCACCGGCGAGCC
The DNA here is from genome assembly GCA_965216915.1 of Alphaproteobacteria bacterium. Classification (GTDB taxonomy): domain Bacteria; phylum Pseudomonadota; class Alphaproteobacteria; order UBA828; family UBA828; genus CBDCGS01. The sequence continues at coordinate 1,462,709 of CBDCGS010000011.1, read as the reverse complement.
CGATCAACGCGCCGCCTGCGGTGACCGCGAGCAGACGATAGGCCTGCACGTCGACGCCATCGGCATCGGCGGCTTGCGGGTTTTCGCCGACCGAGCGCAGCTTCAGTCCGGCGCGGGTGCGATAGAGGAAGCGCCAAACCAGGATCACCAGTGCGATCAGGACATAGACGACGGGGTCTTGGCCGAACAAGAAGCGGCCGATCACCGGGATGTCGGTCAGATAGGGGATGTGGATGGGCGCGACGCCTGCGAGCGTGCGGCTGCTCCATTCCACGCCGAGCAAGCCGGTCAGGCCCGAACCCAGGATCACGAACGTGATGCCCGTCACGACCTGGTTGGTTCTGAGCACGACGACAAAGATGCCGAAAGCGAAACCGAGCACCGCTCCGGCCAAGATCGCGAAGACGAAGCCGACGGCGAGACTCTCGCCGAGTTCGAAGAACGTGGCGACGCCGACGAGGGCGCTGCAGAGCATCAACCCTTCCGCACCAAGGTTGAGTACGCCCGCACGCTCGTTGAGAATCAGCCCGAGAGCGGCCGCGATCAGGGGCACTGAGTGGACCGGTGTGAAGGCGAGCCAGTGAGTGACGAAGTCCAACCCCCTACACCCCCTGATAGTGCGCTATGTGCAGCCGGTAGCGCGTGAAGAACTCCGACGCCGTCACCGAGAGCACAATGATTGCCTGGAAAAGACCGACCAGCGCATCGGGAAGGCTGTAGAAAATCTTCATGCTTTCCCCGGCGACATAGAGGCCACCCATAAGAAAGGCAACGATGAGCACGGGGATCGGCCGGTTGCCGGCCAGGAAGGCGATCACGATCCCGGAGAAGCCATAGCCCGCCGCGATCGAGAAGGTGAGGCGAAATTCGGTCGCGCTCGCGATAACGAAGCCCGCGGTCCCGGCCATGCCACCGGACGCAACCGCCGAAAGTGCGGTGATGGCGCCGACGGGGAGGCCGATCGCAAGCGCCATCCGCGGGTTCGCGCCGACGAAGCGCGATCGAATGCCGAATCGGCTGCGCTCGACGAGCCACCAGGCGAGCGCCACGGCGACCGCCGCCACGAGAATACCGTAATGCACCTGTTCCCAGCCGACCTCCGGGAGGCGCTCCACCTTTTCGTACTGTTCGCTGTGCGGAAATTTGTCGCGCGGGTCTTTCCAAGGACCGAATACCTGGTTCAGTACAAAATAGTAAGCGATGTAGTTGAGGAGCAGCGTCGAGATCACCTCGTTGACGTTGAGGCGAACCTTCAAAATGGCCGGGGGCAGCGCCCAGAGAGCGCCGAAACCGATCGCAAAGACGAGCATGAGCGGCAGGCGCAGCGCCTCGGGCCCGATGTCGTAGATTGCGATGATCGTCGCGCCGATCACCCCCATGAAGAGCTGGCCCTCGATGCCGATATTCCAAAAGTTCACGCGAAAGGCGAGGGCGGCGGCGAGGCCGGCCAGCACGAGCGGTGTGCTTTCGATCACGACCGTGCTGATGCCCGCGGCCTCGAGGAAAGTGAGAACGATAAACTCCTCGTAGATTGAGGAGAGGTTCACATCGCGGCTGACGAGGATCGCGACGCAGATCCCGATACCGAAGGCGAGCGATCCCAAGATCGCGCCGAAGCGGAGCACGGGTGGCACGCGCTGACGCGCCTCGAGGGTGAGCTTGCGGGCTCTGATGAGGTCGCGTGCTGCCATGCGCGCCCGATCGTTTATGCGTGGCCAACCATGAGCCGCCCGATCTCGCGCCGGTCGGCCGGACGCTCGAATTCACCGACAATGCGCCCGCGGTTGATCACCCCGATTCGATCGGAGATCGCGAGCACCTCGTCGAGGTCCTCGCTCAGAAGCAGAACGGCGGTGCCGCGCGTGCAGGCCTCGCCGAGCGCTTGGTGCACCGCCGCGCAGGCGCGCACGTCGAGCCCTCGGGTCGGCGAATGGGCGAGGAGCACCCGCGGCGCGCCCGACATCTCGCGCGCCAAGACAAGCTTCTGCGCATTGCCACCCGAGAGCAGGCCGGCGCGCCGGGCCGGCGCGGCGCCGTGGATGCTGAAGCCCGCGATGGCCTTTTCCGTTTCACGCCAAATCGCCCGGCGGCTGACCCAGGCTGCCGGCCCAAACGCGCCGCTGCCGAGGTGCGCGATCACATAGTTTTCCATGATCGAAAGATCGCCCGCGAGGCCGTACACGTAGCGTTCGGCCGGCACGCAGGCGAGCCCGTGATTCCGCAGCCTCTGCGGAGAAGCACCGGTCAGCGGCTCGCCAAGCAGCAAGATCGCGCCATCCTCCAAGGCGCGCACGCCCATCAGAACCTCGGCAAGCTCGGTCTGGCCATTGCCACCAACCCCGGCAACGCCGTAGATCTCTCCCTCGCGGAGGCTCAGGCTGAGGCCGTCGAGCGCGGGAGCGCCGTTGTCCCGCTGCGCCCGTGCGTCGGCCACCTCCAAGGCGACCTCGCCGGCCACCCCGCGCGCGCTCGCCGTGGTCTGCGCGGCCTCGCCCACCATGAGACGGGAGAGCTCCTCCGGCGTCAGGTCGGCCGGCCGCTGGCCCGCATCGACCGTGCGGCCGCCCCTCATGACCGTGACACGATCCGCGAAGTCGAACACCTCACGAAGCTTGTGCGTGATCAAGACGACGCATTTGCCCTGTGCGGCAAACAGGCGAACCTGCTTGAGCAGCCTCGCCGATTCCTCATCGGTCAGGACCGCGGTCGGCTCGTCGAGGATGAGGACCTGGGCACCGCCGATCAGCACCTTGATAATCTCGGCGCGTTGCTGCTCCGAGACGGAAAGCGTGTCGATCCGCGCGTCGGGATCGATGGCGAAGCCGATCTCGTCGCTGATCGTGCGGATCGCTTGCCGGATTTCCTGGAGGCTGCGCCGCCAGCGTCCCTTGCCATGGGCAAGGATGATGTTCTCGGCCACGGTCATGGTTTCGACGAGTTTGAAGTGCTGATGGACCATGCCGATGCCACGCCGACGGGCATCGAGCGGGCCGTCGATCGTGACCGACTCCCCGTCCACGCGGACGACGCCGCTATCCGGCGCATAAAGGCCGCAACCGATGTTCATGAGCGACGACTTGCCGGCGCCGTTCTCCCCGAGGAGCGCATGCACCTCGCCCCACTCCGCAGTGAAAAAAGCGTCCACAAGTGCCGCGTTGCCGTCGAAGCTCTTGTGGACGCCTTCGAACTCAAGCGCCGCGCCCATCTCGGAAGGCCCTGCGTGGTGCGGATGGCCGGAGCGCGGATCTGGCGATGTGCGCGGTTAGTTGAGCGAGCCGGTCACACCCTGGATCAGGTAGTCCATGCCCCAAAGATCTCCGTCGGTCGGTGACTCACCTTCGGCGACCCGCACATTGCCGTCTTGATCGAGGATCGGGCCCTGAAACACGTGCTTGCCGTTTTTAATGGCTTCACGCTCAGCGTTCACCTTGTCGACCACCGCCTGCGGCACTTTGTCGCCGCAGCACGCAATGTCGGTGCCGCCGTGGCTGATGCTCACGAAATCGCCCCAGGGGTTGGGTTCCCACTCACCAGCCACGATCTTGCCGATGGTCGGCGTCAGATAGCGGTCCCACACCCAAATTGACGAGCATTGCGTCGCCACGGGCGCGAATTCTCGCATGTCGCGGTGGTGTCCGGTGCCGTAGATCCCGTTCTCTTCGGCGACCACTTGCGGGGTCGGTGTGTCGACATGTTGGCCGATGACATCAACGTTCTGCTCGACCAGCGCTTGTGCTGCCGCGCGTTCCTTGACCGGGTCGTTCCAGGAGCCCGTGTAGACCACCGTCAGGGTGACGTCGGGATTCACCTGACGCGCGCCCAGTAGGTAGGCGTTCACCGTCCAGTTCACGAGCCCAAAGGGGTTCGCGGCGACGAAGCCAATTTTGTTGGTCTTGGTCAAGCCGCCGGCCACGATGCCGCAGAGATACTGGCTTTCGTAGGTCCGGCCGTAGAAGCTCTGCAGGTTCGGGCCGTTGGTCGTCCCGGCAGGGTTGAGGAAGGCGATGTTCGGATAGCGCTCCGAGAGCTCCTTGAAGGCATCGCTATAACCGAAGGCGCCGCCGATGATGATGTTGTGGCCGCGGCGGATGTAGCGCTCTGCGGCCGGCTTGATCTCTGACGCGACCTCGGGAACCTTCTCGACGAACGGGATCTTGTAACCGAGCGCTTCCTCCATCCGAATACGGGCTTCGTCAATGGCCTGCGTCCAGCCACCGTCATTCTTGTTGGAAAAATAGATCCACGCCGGCTTCGGATCACCATCCAGCTTAAACGCATCGGCGGACGCACCTGCGGTGAAACCCACCGCAACGATCGCGGCCATGGCAACGATCTGGAATGACCTGAGCATGCTTCTGCCTCCCTTGCGGTTTTCCGCACATCTCCCAAAACGTATCCGTTAACCGGATACGACATCCGATACCATAGGCGGCACCCTGAACGGTGTCAATCTCGCTCAGGCGGCGCGCCGATGTCCAGATGTTGATCGGCGTCGGTTTGGGGGCAAATTTGCGCGCGCTATCGCGCGGCGAAACGCCGTGCGACGACATCCAGTGCGAGGGCGCCCACGATGATGACGCCTTTGATGATGTCCTGGTAGTACACGCTGATATCGAGCAGCACAAAACCGTTGGTGATCGTCGCGATGATGCCGAGGCCGACGGCGGTGCGCCACATGGAGCCGAAGCCGCCCGCGAGCGATGTGCCACCCACCACCACGATCGTCAGGACGTCAAAGATGATCGTTGGGTCGATGTTCGCCTGGGCGGAGTTGAGCTGCGATGCGGTGATGCAGCCGGCGAGCCCCATGCACACGCCGGAGATGAGGTAAGTGCTCGCGATCGTGGTGCGCACACGGATGCCGGAGAGCCGGCTCGCCTCGGCGTTGCCGCCGACCGCATAGATCGCCTGGCCGTAGACCGTCTTGGCCAGCACGAGGCCGCCGATCACCATGAGGCCGACCAACATCATGCCCGAATAGGGAAAGCCGCCGACGCGCCCGGCGCCGAGATCGCCGAACGCCATCGTCGGCACGATGAAGGCCGCGTTCTCCGTCAGAACGAGCGTGATTCCGGCCATCATGAAGCCGGTCCCAACGGTCGTGATGAAGGGATTGATCTGAACGCCGGCGACGAGAATGCCGTTGAGCAATCCCATAAACGCACCGACGCCGATGGCGGCGAGGAACGCAAGCTCGGGCTCGGTGACGATGCCGAGCGCGGCCGCGGTCACGGCGCAGAGCGAGTAACCGGACGCCACGGAGAGGTCGAAGCCCCCCGTCAGAATCACGAAAGTCATGCCGATCGCCATGATGCCGGCCGGCGCCCATTGCGAGAGCATGTTGAAAATGTTGCGGTCGGAGAGGAACGCCGGGTTGCCGTAGGCGACGATCGCGATAAGAATCAAGAGTGCGATGATGATGCCGTAGGTGCGCAACAGCTGGCCGCCATAGCGACCGATGACCGCCGGCACGACGCTCGATCGGGCGCCCATGGAGCCGTCGCTGGTCATGCCTCGCCCTTGACGGAAAACACCAGGTTCAAGACGCGCTCGAGGTCGGCTTGCGCACGCTCGAGAACCGCGATGCGGCGTCCCTTGGCCAACACCATGACCCGGTCGGCATTCTCGATCACTTCCTCAAGCTCCGAGGATACCATGACGATGCTCATGCCTTCCTCGGCGAGGCGCCGCATCACGGCGAACATCTCGGCTTTAGCGCCAACATCGATGCCGCGGGTGGGCTCGTCCATCAGGAGCATCCGCGGACGGTGATGCAGCCACTTGCCAACGACCAGCTTCTGCTGGTTCCCGCCTGACAGGACCGCCGTCGGCGCCCCGAGGCGCGCCGGATCGAACGCGATCGGTCCGGCAACGCCGGCTGCGGCCGCCCTCCGCGTGCGCTCGGAGATGATGCCGGCGCGCGCGACGCCGTGCATGTCCGACAGCGTGACGTTGATCGTGCCGTTGAGCGACAGCACCAGGCCCTGAAGCTTCCGGTCCTCGGGCGCCAGCGCGATCCCGAGCTTGAGCGCGGCACGCACGTTTCCGGGCAAAGGGCGGCTCTTGCCATCGATGTGGATGCGCCCTGTGGCGCCGGGCTGAGCGCCCGCGAGCGCGCGCAGAAGCTCGGTGCGGCCCGCGCCGACCAGCCCAGCGACACCGAGGATCTCGCCGCGATGCAGCGTGAACGACACATTCTCGAGCATCCCCGGAACGGTCAATCCCTCCGCGCGGAGCAGCTCCTCCCGAGACACGTCGATGCCGCGCGCGGCCGCGGGCTGATATTCCGAGCCGAGCATCGCATTGACCAGCGTTTCCTTGGTCCAATCGGCGGCCGGTCGACGGTCGACCAGTTGACCCTCGCGCAAGACCGATATCCGGTCGCAGAGTGCCAAGACTTCATCGAGGTCGTGGCTGATGTAAATGATCGCGGTGCCATCCTCCTTCAAACGGCGCACGGTCTCGTACAAATGCTCGCGTTCCTGCGGGCCGAGCGACGCGGTGGGCTCGTCCATGATCAAGATGCGATGGTCGGCTTCGAGAGCGCGCATAATCTCGAGCATCTGTTGGTTGGCGACCGAAAGCGAGCCGGCGCGGCTGTGCGGTGAGACCATGACCCCGAGGCGCGCCGCCAGAGCCTCGAAGCGCGTGGCCATCGCGCGTGCACGCAGGAAAGGACCGCGACGGATCGGGCGGCCGAGGAACACGTTCGCCGCCGCACTGAGCTCCGGCACGATCGTGAGCTCCTGGTAGATCGCGGCGACACCCTCACGCTGCTGGGCGCGGGGTCCGCGATGGCCCATCCGTTGCCCGAAGACCTCGATGGTGCCGTCGTCCGGAACGTAGGCACCCGTGAGCATCTTGATCAGGGTCGACTTGCCGGCGCCGTTCTCTCCGACGAGGCCATGGGCCTCCCCAACATCGACACAGAGGTCGACCCCGTCGAGTGCCTGCACTCCGGGAAAGGCCTTCGAGAGACCAACGATCCGGACAGCCTGCGGCCCATCGGCCCCGGGCGTTGACAGAGCGGGCGAAGGGGCGGCGGCGCCCACTCCCCCATCGCTCGATCCGGACGTGCTCACAAAGAGCCGCCGAGCGAGCCCTTAGTAATTGGGCTCGTACCCGTCCGCGTTGTCCTTGGTGATCATGATCGTGCCGGTGCTCTCGGCGACGCGGGGAAGGTCGGCCTCGTTGACGTAGCCGTTAATCGGCTGGCCCTCGAGTGCCATGATCAAGGCCACGGCCGCGTAGTAGGATTCCTCCCAGGGCAACAGCGCCGTGGTCTCGTTGAAGACACCGGACTTGATCTTTTCGACGCCGTCCTTGGTCGCACCGATGGAATAGATACGCACATCGGTGCCGGGTTTCTTTCCTGCGGCCTCGATCGCCTGCACCACGCCGCGCGACATGTCGTCCCACGAAGACACCACCAGATCGATGTCGGGATGCGCCAGGAGCGCGTCCTGGGTCTTTTGCAGGGCGACGCGCGGATCGAAGTTCGCGGGCTGATCGGAGACCACGGTCACGTTCGGATATTTCTCGTCCATCTTCTTGATGGCGTTCTCCCAGAAGCCGAACAGATCGGATCCGACGAAGCCACCCACCGCCGAGACCTTGCACGGCTCGCCACCGCACGACTGGAACGCGTACTCGATATGGGCGTCATAATAGGCCTGGCGCTGCATCGTCACCGTGCCGGCGAGACCCTCTGTGTATTCGGTGTCCTCGCACATGGGTAGATCGAGCGAAACGACCGGCGCGCCCGCTGGCTTCAGCTCGCGCAACCACATGGAACACGAAGGGGCGGCCGCCGTCGGTGCGAAGAGATAGCCGTCAAAGCCTTCGGTGACGGCGTTTTGCACCTGCTTGAGCTGTGTCGCCGGATTGAAGTTGGCGTCGAAGATCTTGTACTCGAAGCCGTACCTCTCGGCCGCCGCCGCGAGCCCCTCCAACCGCGCAGTGCAGTAGGGATTGACGCCGCACTCGCTCAGATAGGCAATGCGGTAGGCTTTGCTCGGTTTTGCGCCGCTGTTGTCGAACGCCAGCACTTTCGCGGCATTGGCGGCAAAATCCTCCGCCGCGACGTCGTCCACGAGGCCTGAGCTTACGGCCAGGCTGACTCCGATGCAGGCAGTGGCCGAAACGAGAGCGAGATTGCGCATCCTCGCCCGCAGGGTCTGGGGCATTGGCATTGGTAGTCCTCCCTCTGTTGCGTGCTGCCTTGCGCAGCATCGTTCGCGTGGCATTATCGACAGAGGCGATCCCAAGCGCCACCCCGTTGCGGCGCGCGATGGCCACGACACCCAGTGGGAGGCGGGGATGACGTTCAAAGTCGAAGAAACGACAATCGCCCAGATTCATGACGCGTATCGCTCGAAGAGCCTGACTTGCGTCGAGCTTGCGGCGCAATATTTGGCGCGCATAGAAGCCTACGACCGAGGCGGGCCGACCATCAACTCCATTGTCAGTGTCAACCCGGACACGGAGGCGCAGGCGGCGGCGCTCGATCGTGCTTGGGCGGATGCGGGCGGACCAATCGGGCCGTTGCATGGCGTCCCGGTGGTGGTCAAGGATCAGGCGGAGACGGCCGGGATCATGACGGCGTTCGGCTGCATCGCCAACGCGGGCTACGTGCCCGAAAAGGATGCCACGGCGATCAAGAAGCTTCGTGACGCCGGCGCGCTCATCCTTGCGAAGACCGCGATGCCCGATTTCGCGACATCGTGGTTCGGCTATTCGTCGATGAGCGGCACGACGAAGAACCCCTATGACCTCGACCGCGATCCCGGCGGATCGAGCGGCGGGACCGGCGCCGCGGTGTCTGCCAATCTCGGCGCGATCGGGGTGGGCGAGGACACCGGCGGCTCCATCCGGCTGCCCTCCTCGTTCGACAATCTCGTTGGCCTCAAGGTGACGCCGGGGCTGATCAGCCGCACCGGCATGTCGCCGCTTGTGGTGTTTCAGGATTCGGCAGGGCCCATGTGCCGCACCGTGACCGACACCGCAATTCTGCTCGAGGCGCTCGCCGGCTACGACCCGGAGGACCCCTACACCGCGACCGCCGCGATCGCCGGGCCGCAGAGCTATGCCGCACGCCTCGATGCGAATGCGCTCCAGGGCGCCACGATCGGCGTCGTGCGCGCGCTCTTCGGCTCCGAGTCCGATGCCGAAGCCGCGGCGGTCAATGGCGTGATGCAAGGCGCTCTCGCCGCACTTGCGGATTGCGGTGCGACACTGGTCGACGTCGATATTCCGGACTGCGCACACTACGTCGAATACACCTCGCTCTACATCAACCATTCGCGCCATGACATCGACAAGTTCCTGGCGAGTCGGCCACAGCTTCCGATGAGGACAGTGCGCGAGATTTTCGAGGCAAAGAAGTACCACCCGGCGCTCGACCTCTTCGAGGCGGTCGTCGAAGGCCCGGAGGATCCGTATGCGGATCCGGAATATCTCCCGCGCTACACGGCGCGCGAGACCTTCCAGCGTATCGTGGTCAACGAAATGGCGAAGGCTGGCGCCACCGCCTTGGTGTTTCCAACGACGCAGATCCCATCACCGACGCGTGCGGAGCTCGATGCGGGTCGCTGGACGACCTTCACCTATCCGACCAACACGTTGGTGGCGGCGCAAACGTGGATGCCGGCGATGAGCGTGCCGGCCGGGTTCACGCCGGCCGGGGTCCCGGTTGGGATGGAGATCGTCGGCTTGCCCTATCGCGAGGGCGACCTGCTGGCGCTCGCCTACGCGTTCGAGCAGGCAACGCAGCATCGCCGAGCCCCGGCCAGCACACCTGCGCTCGACTGACCGGCCGCCGCGCGGCCGATCGAGCGCGGCTCAAGCGCGGGCGCTCGGGCCGTAGGCGAGATACATCGGCGCGCCGTCGGCGAAGCGCGACGGGCGGAGCGGCGAGATGTCGAACGCCGGCGTACGCTCGAGCACCGTATCGGCGACCACCTCGCCGATCGCGGGCGAGAGCTTGAGGCCGTGTCCGGAGAAGCCAACCGCAAGGTAGAGCCCATCGACATCGGGCGCCCAGCCGAGGATCGGATGGTAGTCGGGCGTGACGTCGTACGCCCCCGAGACGGTCCGCTCGAGCACCGCACCGCGACAGGCGGGCAAACGCTCGGCAAATGCCTCGTCGATCCGCGAGAGATGCGCCGCGTGATCGGCGGGCGGCGCGTCGCCGAGAGGGTCGCCAACCTCGGGCATGACGCCAGCATAGGCGACCGCAAGCATGCGACGACCCATGTCGGGACGGAGCACGACGTTGGAATTGCCGTCGGTGATGCAATTGCCGATCGTCGGCTTGCCGGGCTGTTGGGTGAGGTACGCCATGTCGAGGCGGCGACGCTCGATCGGCACCGCTACGCCGAGCGGCGCGAGCAGGTCGGTCGCCCAAGCACCGGTCGCATTGATGACGATCGGGGCCTCGACGTGGCCGGCGGTGGTCGCGACGCCACGCACCCGCCCGTCCCCGGTCGCGATCGCCTCGACGCGGACGCCGGGAAGGAGCGCAACCCCGCGTGCCTGCGCGGCGCCGAGCCAGCTCAGCACCATTCGCGTGACGTCGATATAGCCGCCGTTCGGCTCAAAGGCGCCGCCCTCGAGGCCGGCGGTGTCCAGCAAAGGCTCGATCGCCTTGAGCTCGTCTGGGCCGACGAAGCGCGTGTCGACGCCGAGAGAGCGCCCAAGCTCCACGTTTCGCCGGCACGCCGCAAGCTGTTCCTTGACGACGATCAGCATGTAGCCGAGGCGCACGTAGCGCGGGTCGCCGAAGCCCACTTCGCTCTCCCAGTCGTCGAGCACCTCGAAACCGCGGATCGCGAGGCGAACCATCAGCTCGTTGGAATAATGCTGGCGGATCTGGCCGAATGTGCGTCCCGAGGCGCCGCCGACAGGTGGGCGTTCATCGACCACGACCACCGTGCGGTCGGAGGTTTTGGCGAGCTGAAACGCGATGCTCGCGCCCATGATCCCGGCGCCGATCACCACGATGTCAGCTTGCGCGACGCTTTCGCCAATCGCCATAGGACTGTGACTCCGCGTGGAGGTTCGTCTTCCGCAGTCTCGAATTAGTCGCAGCCACCGTCTAGGCCATTGTCAGCCGGCAGGCGACAGCGCATATTTTATCCGCTATACGGATATTCGAGAACAGGTATTGAGGGATCGGTCATGGCAGGATCGGAGGAGGCCTCCGCATCGCACGGCGCGGTGCACGCCGGAGCCGCATCGGGTGCGAGCCAGGCTGGCTCCGCGCCGGCACTCAAGGGTGTGTATCGGGCACTCCAGGTCTTGGAGCATCTCGCCGTCCAGCCAGGCCGGGCGAGCGATGTTGCCGCGGCGCTCGGCGTTTCGTGGGCCACGCTTCACCGCACCTTGAGCGAGCTCGAGCAAGGCGGCTTTCTCGAGCGCGATGCGGACACGAACCGATACACCATCGGTCCGAGAATGTGGTTCGTGGGAACCGCCTATCTCACCAACCATCCGGTGATGGAGCTCGCACAGCCGCATCTCGAGCAGGCCGCCGCCTGCGATGACGTGACCGTGCAGCTCGTCGAGCGCTCCGGCCGTCTCGCGGTGACGCTCTACTCGCATCACACCGCGGGCGAAATCATCACCAAGTCCACCTATGGCTACCACTTCCCGCTTCACTGCGGCTCGAAGGGGCAGGTGCTGCTCGCTTATGCCCCGTCCGGATTCATCGATCAGTATTTGAGCGGCGAGCTTGAACGGTTGACGCCAGAAACGCTGACCGATCCCGCCGTGCTCCGCGAACGCCTCGCCGCGATCCGCCGCAACGGCTACTGTGAAACCGAGGGCGATGTTCAGCCCTTCACCGGCTCTCTCTCCGCTCCCGTCTTCGACCGCGCCGGCCATGTGCCCTGCGCCGTCAGCTTCATCGTGCGCCGATCGACGTTGCGCGAAGAGGCGCGCCGCGAGGCGATGCTCGAGACGCTGCTTCGCACCTGCCACGCGATCTCGATCGGGCTGGGCTGGCGTCTGAGCAGCCAGGAGCGAGACTAGGACGAGGCGCAGGGCCAGCCATGAGGACCACCGGGACACGCCGGCCGAATGTCCTGACCGCGGCAGAGGTCGACGCCTATGAGCGCGATGGCCATGTCACACCCGGCTTTCGGCTCGCGCCGGCGCGCGTTGCCGAGCTGCGCGCCGCCCTTGAGGCGCTGCTCGCGGCCAACCCGACCGTGCCACCGGAATCGTTGATGTCGGCGCATATCGTCGATGGCAAGGCCGAAAATGTCCGCGGTCATCAGGCCTTCCTCGATCTCGCGCTCGACCCCGCGATCCTCGACATGATCGAGCAGGTGATCGGCCCGGACATCATCCTCTGGAGCTGCCACGTCTTCTGCAAGCCCGCGGGCACCGGGCGCGAGGTGCCGTGGCATCAAGACGGGCATTTTTGGCCCTTCCGTCCGCTTGCGACCTGCACCGCGTGGCTCGCGCTCGACCACGTGGATACGGAGAACGGCTGCATACGCATGATTCCGGGATCGCACCGCGCGCGCCGGCTCTATCGTCACCATGAGGACGCGGATCCGGCGATGGCGCTCTACGAGGCTCTCGACTTCGACCAGTATGAGGAAAGCGACGCGATCAACGTCGAACTCGAGCCGGGGCAGTTCTCCCTGCACGATATCTATACGATCCACGGCTCCGCGGCGAACCGCTCGGGACGGCGGCGGACGGGTGTCGCGCTCCGCTACATGCCGTCGACCTCGCTTTTCGATCGCGGTGCACGCAGCCGGCCCGACGGCAGTGATTCGCGCTACGCCAATTTCGTCGATCGGCCAATCTGGCTCGCCCGCGGCGTTGACCGCCACGGCGGCAACGACTTCACCATCGGGCACGGCTGAGACGGGAAGAGCCGCTCAGAGGGGTCGCACGAACTGACCGTCGCCCGGCGCGCCGGTGACACGGCCGTTTTCGAAGACCGGTTGGCCGCGGAGGTAGGTGTCGGTGACGCGCGCGCCGAAAGTCATGCCGTCATAGGGGCTCCATTTCACGGCCGAGGCCATATTCGCGGCGTCGAAGGTCCACGCGGTCGGATCGACCACCGCGAAATCCGCGTCCGCGCCCGGGATCAGCGCGCCCTTTTGCGGATAGAGCCCGAAGTGCCGTGCGGGTCGCTCCGCAAGAAGCGCCGCGACCCGGCTCGGCGTCAGGCCGCGATCGGTCACCATGCCGGTGTAGAGCGCGGCGAACAGCGTCTCGAGGCCGGGCACGCCCGAGCCGTTCTTGAACATGTCGGGGTCGGACTTGCGGGTGAGCGGCCAGGCGACGTGGTCCGACGAGACGAAATCGACCTCGTCGGCGACCACCTTTTCCCACAGCGCCTCGACCTCCTCGGCGGACCGGATGGGCGGGTTTTGCTTCAAGCGCCCCGCGAGCCGCATGACGTCGTCTTCGGTGAACGTGAGGTATTGCACGCAGGTCTCGCCGGTGGCTCGCACGCCGTCCTCTCGGTAACGCCTCACATGATCGAAGCCCCGCGCGAGCGAGCTGTGCACGATGTGGCAGCGCACACCGGTGACGCGCGCGATCTCGAACACGCCGACATTGGCGACCAGCTCAGCCACCGGCGGGCGGCTCGCGCCATGGCTGTCGGGTGTGTTGCGGCGCTCGGCGTGCAGCTGCGCGGTAAGGAACTGGACGATGTAGGGGTCCTCGTTGTGGAACGAGACTGAGAGGCCGGTCTCGCGGATGACGGGGAAAAGCTGAAATAGCTCGCCGGTGTCGAAGCGGGGGAAGCGCACGGGGTGATATTCGTAGGTCGACACTTTGAACGCGCAAACGCCGCCCTCGGCCATCTCGAGAATGCCGTCCGTGCCGGCGCCCTTGCGCGGGTTCGCATAGAGCGCGACATCGACGGTCGCGATCTCTTCGAGCCGGGCGATCTTTGTCGCCAACAGATCGGGCGTGTTGACCGGCATGGGCTCGTCGAAAGGCATGTCGACGACCGTGGTCACGCCGCCGGCGGCTGCCGCGATCGTCGCATCACGAAGTCCCTCGATCCCTTCCGCGCTTCCCGCATGGACCTGACCGTCGATCAGGCCCGGAAAGATGAGCTTGTCACGCGCATCGAGCGCGCGCGGTGCATCCGGCGCCTCGCCAACACCCACGGCGCCGATCACACCATCTTTCACGGCGAGATAGCCGCCACGCAGAATGCGATCGGGGAGGACCAGGTCTCCGCGCACAATCAGGTCGAACATGGTGTTGGCTCCTCGCTCGTCGGGATCATGCCGCAAGCGCGGCCACGGTGGCGGCGAGCACTTTGACGCCCGCGCCGAAATCGGCGAGATCCATCTCCTCGTCGGGGTTATGGCTGCCATGGGCGTTGCGCACCAGCACCATGGCGGCCGGGATGCCGACGCTCGCGAACGTCGCCGCGTCGTGGCCCACCGTCGCGAACGCCCGGGTCGGAAGCGCGAGCCGGGTCGCGGTCCGGGTGAGGTGGTCGCGCAACGATGCGTCGAGACGCATCGGCTTCGACCCGACGCATTCGCCAAGCGCAAAACGCACGTTCCGCGCTGCGCCGATTTCGTCGGCGAGCGCCAGCGTCCGCGCGCGACAATCCTCCAGGAACGAGCCGCGCGTGCCGCCGAAGTTGAGCGTGAAGTCACAGCGCCCCGCCACCTTGGTCATGGCGTGGTGCGCGGCGTCCGTCGACAGCTTGCCGACCGTGAACACGGCGTCGGGCTCGCCGCCTTCCATGCGTTCGAGCCAAAACCCTTCGAGTGCCTGGAGAAGCGCGGCGACCGCCAACACCGTGTCCTGCCGGTAGGCGTGGGGCGTCGCGCCCGAGTGGTCGTAGCGGCCCTCGCAACGCGCATAGGGAAAGCGCACATTGCCGCGAATCACCGTCGGGATTCCGAGCGGGAGGCCTTCCCCGATCAGCACGGGGCCCTGCTCGATGTGAAGCTCCAGAAACGCGCGCGTGTTGCGGGGTGAGATCGATGGTGCCTCGGCCGCGCGCAAGGCCTCGGGGTCGAGGCCGAGAGCCGCCATCTCCTCCAGAAGCGGGCGCCCCGTGTCGGTGCGCCGCAGGCCCTCCGCCGTCTCGATGGGCAGGTTGCCGACCGCGAGGCGGCTGCCGACATAGGCGATGCCATACCAAACGCTTTCCTCACCCCGCGTGCCGATGGTGACGACGTCGCAGGCGGGTCGGATGCCGGCGTCGCGAAACGCCGCGAGGGTCGTGAGACCGGCGATGACGCCCGCGAGTCCATCGAAGTGCCCGCCCGTCGGCACGGAATCGAGGTGCGAGCCGGTGAGCACGCGTGGCGCGCCACGATCGCGGCCCGGCAATGCACACAGGAGATTGCCGGCGGGGTCGTGGTCCACCTCGAGGTCGAGGCTGCGCGCCGCCTCGGCGAGGAGGTCCGCAGCGGCTTGGTCGACTTTGCTCCAGGGCGGGCGCGTCACGCCGGCGGCATCGGCGCTGATCGCGCGCACCGCGTCGAAAAGCGCAGCGGCGAAGGACAGGCGCGCCTCGACCGCAGATGAGATGGCGGCTTCGTCGAGGCCGCTCATGAGCGCGGCGCGAAGGCTTCGATGATCTCGTCATAGTTGCGGCTGAGCGGGATCAGCACGATCTGATCCAAGCCAGCCGCGCGCCACCGCTCGGCGCTTGCGACGCATTGCTCGGGGGTGCCGTGCGCAATCACGTCGTCGACCAGGGCATCGTCGACGAGGTCCATGGCATCCTCGATGCCGCCCCGGCGCGGCGGCCAGCCGCCCATCACGCCTTTGATCTCGGCGAGTTGATCGTCCGGCACGGCGAGCGCTTTCGCGAAATGGGGCTGCTGTCCGAGATATTGCGTGACCAAGCGCTTGGCGTCGTAGCGCGCCTTTTCCGGATCTGCGTTCATCGAGATGTTGATGAGTTGGAACTTCTCGATGTCGTCGAGCGTGCGGCCCGACCGTGCCGCACCTGCGGCGATGTGTTCCAGCGAGGTGCGGGTGTAGGAGGGCGGGAGGATGCCGTTGATCAGCGCACCGTCGGCGATCTCACCCGTGAGCTCCATCATCTTCGGTCCGGTCGGGCCGATGAAGATCTTGATGGCGGGCGGGATGCGCGGGTCGCCGTGGCCGAGATCGAGCGTCAGATCGCGGACTCGCACGAGCGGGCTCTCGAAGGTGACGCCTTCCTCGAGCGCGAGGAGCCGGCGCAGCACCCCGATATACTCACGCATCTGCGAGAGCGGCTTGGTGCGCTCGATCCCCTGCTTCCAGGCCAGCGGGTCCCAATAGGCACCGAGCCCGACGCTCATGCGCCCGGGCGCCAGGTTGTCGAGCGTCGCGAAGGTCATCGCCATCAACGCCGGGCCACGCGTCCAGGAGTTGACGATGCCGCTGCCGAGGCGGATGCGCTCGGTGGAGGCAGCCAGCGCGCCGAGCACGGAAATCGCGTCGCGCGCGAGGCGGGTCTCCGTGACCCAAAGCGAATCGTAGCCGAGGGCCTCCGCCTTTTGCGCGAGCCGCAGCTGCTCCCGCACGCCCGGCCGGTCCAGGAAGCCGAACCCTATTTTAGCCATCGCCGATGCCCGCTCGTCACTCCGCCATGCGCGCCACTATGCCACGGAGACCCAGGGGTCACACGCTGGCAAGCACGCCGCCATCCACCGGCAGAATGTGGCCGGTGATATAGCTCGCCTCGTCCGAGAGAAGCCAGAGCGCGGCGTTCGCCACCTCGTGTGGCGCGCCGACGCGACCCATCGGAATGCTTTCGGCGAAGGCGCGCGTGTCGCCACCCGTGCAGCGATCGAGCATCGGGGTCATGATCGGCCCCGGCGCCACTGCGTTGATGCGCACGCCACGGCGCGCGAACTCCAGCGCGGCCGCGCGCGTCATGCCGGAGACCGCGTGCTTGGCCGCGACGTAGGGCGACCAGGTGGGCAGCGCGCGAATGCCCATCGTACCGCTGATATTGACGATCGCCCCGCCGCCGTTCGCGATGATGGCCGGGATCTCGCGCTTCAAGCAGTGATGCAATCCGTGCACCATCGTGCGCAACGCTTCGGCGACAACCGCATCGTCTTGTTCCGGCAAGTCCACCTGCGCCCCTTCGATGCCGGCACCATTGAGCGCGAGGTCGAGCCCGCCGAAAGCCTCGACGGCCTTTCCGACCATCTGTTCGACGGCACGTCCATCGCCGACGTCGGCGACGCAGGTTTCGACGGGCGTGCCAAGCGCGTCGATCTCGCGCCGCGTGCGGTCGAGCCCGCTTTCGCTGCGGTCGGTGAGCAGAACCGCCGCGCCTTCCTCAGCAAGCCTGCGGGCGGTCTCCGCGCCGATCCCGGATCCCGCGCCGGTGACCAGAGCGGCCTTCCCCTCAAACCGTTTCGCCATGGCGTGCCTCGTCATCTGGTTGCCTCGAAGGCCGATCCTTTCCTACCTTAGCGTCATCGGACGACCGTGGGATGGCTGAGGGCATGGGCGTGACCGTTCCAATTGTCGACATGACGCCTTTCTTGCACGGCGATCTGGGCGAGCGCGCGACTGTCGCCGCCGCGGTTGACCATGCGTGCCGCGACATCGGCTTCCTCATCGTGCAGGGCCATGGCGTGCCCGCGGACGTGATCGCCGATACCCTCGCGGCGACGTGGGCATTCTTCGATCTGGCGGAGTCCGAGAAGCGGCGCTGGATCTCCGCCAAGGGAGATTTTCGGCGCGGCTACATGCCGGTTGGCGGCAACGCGCTCGCCTACACGCTTGGCGAGGAATCGCCGCCCGACCTCATCGAGGCTTTTACCTTCGGTCGTGAAGACCTGCCGGACGAGCCCTACTACACGGCGCATCGCGAGACCTGGTTCGAGCCTAACATCTGGCCGACCGAGCCGCCGTCGTTTCGGACGTGCATGCTGGCCTACTACGCCGCGATGGAACGCCTCGCCGGCGACCTCATGCGCCTCTTCGCCCGCGCGCTCGCACTGCCCGAGGAAATTTTCCACGACAAGATCGATCGCCACATCACGGCGATGCGCCTCAACCACTACCCGGTCCCGCAGTCGCCGCCGCAGCCCCGCCAACTGCGCGCGGGCGCCCACAGCGACTATGGAAGCCTCACCATTCTCCACCCGACGGACGCGGCCGGTGGGCTCCAGGTGCACATCGACGGGTGTTGGCGCGACGTGTGGTGCCCGCGCGATGCCTTCGTAGTCAATCTCGGCGATCTCATGGCGCAATGGACCAACGATCGGTGGGTCTCCACACTGCACCGCGTGGTAGTGCCGTCCACCGAGGCCCTGAGTCGGAGCCGCCGCGCCTCGCTCGCCTTCTTCCATCAGCCGAACCACGACGCCGTGGTCGCGTGCTTGCCGACCTGCCTCGCCGCCGGCGAGGCGCCGAAATATCGACCGGTCACCTCTGGCGCGCACTTGCTCTCGAAGACGGCGAAGGAGACGGGCAAACGCGCGTGAAGGCCGGCGCTGCTGCTACCCCCCGGGGCGCCCGACGATCTCGTCGAGGATGCGGAGCGCGGCATCGAGATCGAGATCGGTGACCGCGGCGGGATCGAGCGCGGCATCGACGGTGCGCCGATGGCTGCGTTGCGTGGCCCCCGTCATCAGCGCGGGCACGCCGCTCTCCGCGAGGTTTTGCTGCGCCTTCTCCATCTCCTCGAGCCGGCGCTTGGCATGGACCAGATGGGTGGTCGCGAGCGCGCGGACGAAGGCGGCGAACCCCATGGCATCGACGTCGCCGAGATTGTCGAGCACCTCGGAGACCAGGCCCTGGCGCCGCGCCGCGACCAGGCATTCGACGGAGAGCGCCTCGAGGCCCTTCATGAGAACCGAACGGAGGATCTTGACCGCGCTCGCATCGCCGACCGTCTCGTTGAGCACGCGGGCGCGGCCTCCCACGGCTGCCACGAACGCGGCGAGCGCCGGGGCGCGCGGTCCGCTCAACAGGAGAGGAGTGGCGATACCGGTGACTTTGAACACGCCCATCGCCGCGACATCGACGAAGTCGACACCGCCGTGCGCAAGCGCGGCCGCAACGACCCGAGTCTCCGGGCCCGTGATCGAGTTGACGTCGGCGTAGAGCGTGCCGGGCCTGAGCCAGGGCCGCGCCATGGTCGCCGCGGCGCGCGCCTCCGTCCCGGTCACGACGGAGATCACGAGGTCGGCTGTGCCGAGAGCGGCCGTGTAGTCGCGCGAGAGCGGGACCCCTCGCCGCTCGGCCTCCACCCTCATCGCGGCGCCGCGGGCGCCATCCTCGCACGCGGTGTCGATCGCGATCAGCTCTCGCGCGGGCGCACCGTCCCGCCAACCGCCCTCGGCACAAAGATCGCGTGCGATGACGCTGCCAGCCTCGCCGAAACCAAGAAGGGCGATCATCCGAGGCGCGAGCGGGGCGGCCACGCCCGGCGGCGCCGCCTGATCGGTTGCCAATGCGCTATCCTCCGTCGGTGGCCCGCGCGGCGGGTGACAGGTTTCTAGCAAGTTAGCGCGCGAACCGCGAAGAGGACGAGAGGATGACGCTGCCACCGATCCTGCCGACCACCGTGGTTGGCAGCTATGTGCAGCCCGATTGGCTGGTCGACCGTGAGAACCTGCTCGGACGGTTGCCGCCTCGCGTGCGCGCACGCGAGATCTGGAAGGTCGAAGAGGCGCACCTCGAAGACGCGCACGATGCGGCGACGCTGATGGCGATTCGCGAGATGGAGGCGGCCGGCATCGACATCATCACCGATGGCGAGATCCGCCGGGAAAGCTATTCCAACCGGTTCGCGACCGCGCTGGGCGGGATCGACCGGGAGAATCTCGGCACCGCTATGGATCGCACCGGCAACCCTGCGCGCGTGCCGCTGATCTCGGGCCCCATCCGGCGCGAGCGCCCGGTCGAGCTGCGCGACGCCGAGTTCCTCGTTGCGAACACGGATCGCATGACCAAGATCACCATTCCCGGTCCCTTCACCATGACCCAACAGGCGCAGAACGACTATTACGGGAGCGACGAGGCCGCGGCGATGGACTATGCCGACGCGGTCAACGCGGAGATCAAGGCGCTGTTCGCGGCGGGCGTCGACGTGGTGCAGCTCGATGAGCCCTATGTGCAGGCGCGGCCCGACGTTGCCAAGGGTTATGCCGTCAAGGCGATCAACCGGGCGCTGAATGGAGTCTCAGGGACGACGGCGGTCCACCTTTGCTTCGGCTACGCGCATGTCGTGCACGACCGGCCGAGCGGCTACTCGTTCCTGCCCGAGCTCGAGGCCTGCGCGGCGCAGCAAATCTCGATCGAGACCGCGCAGTCCGGCCTCGACCTCGGCGTCCTCGAGGCGCTGCCGTCGAAGACGATCATGCTCGGTGTGCTCGATCTCCACGATCCGGCCGTGGAAAGCGCTGAGACCGTCGCCCGGCGCATCCGCCGGGCGCTCGATGTCGTGCCGCCCGAGCGGATCGTTGTCGCGCCGGACTGCGGCATGAAATATTTGTCGCGCGCGGTCGCACGCGACAAGCTCGCCGCGATGGTCGCTGGCGCGCGGATCGTGCGGGAAGAACTTGGCGAGCGCTAGCGGCGCTAAGGGGCTTCGGCGGGGTTCTTCCGCGCGGCCGTCAGCCACCGGCAGAGCGCCCAGGCAAGCGCCGCGCCGACGAGCTGAGCGACGACGAAGACCGGGACGTCGATGGGGCGGATGCCCGCGAAGGTATCCGAGAAGCCGCGGGCGATGGTGACGGCCGGGTTGGCGAACGAGGTCGACGCGGTGAACCAGTATGCCGCGGTGATGTAGAGGCCGACCGCCATCGCGACCGCGCTCTGGCGGGCCTTCAATGTTAGGAAGATCGTCAGCACGAGCCCGAAGGTGGCGATGCCCTCGGCAAACCACTGCGCGCCGCCGGTGCGCGGGGTCTCAGAGAACTGGATCACCGCTTCCTCGAACATGAGGTGGGCCGCCCAAACGCCGAGGAAGCCGCCGACGATCTGCGCCGCGACGTAACGCAGGCCTTCCGGCACGCTGATCTCGCGGCGCAGCGCGAACGCAAATGTGACGGCCGGATTGAAGTGGGCGCCGGAGATCGGTCCGAGCATGGTGATCAGCACGACCAGAATCGCGCCGGTCGGGATCGTGTTGCCGAGCAACGCGATCGCGACATTTCCGTCCGCAAGCCGCTCGGCCATGATGCCCGAGCCGACCACGGTTGCGAGAAGAAATGCGGTGCCAACGAGCTCGGCAGCGAGGCGCCGCAGCGGCGAATAGGCCATCACGCCCCTTTTTTGATGTCGTCGTGGCGCGTCTGCAAGGCGAGCCTGTCGATGCGTGCGATCGGGAGGCTCGTGAAAATCGAAATCGGCACCACCGCCTCGCCCCTCAGCAGGCCGACGCGACTTGATCGATGATCGGCTGACAAAGCTCCGGCTTGCCGCCGCAGCAGTCTTCCATGATGTAGGCCAGCATCTCGCGGATCGCGCTGAAGTCTGCGTAGTAGCGCACGGCCCGGCCCTCGCGCTCGTTGGTGACGAGCCCAGCGTTCAGCAGGATCGCGAGGTTGGTCGACATGGTGTTCTGACGCACGTCCAACCGCGCGCCGAGCTCGCCCGACAGCATTCCCCCAAGGCCGGCCGCGACCAGCAATCGGAACACATCGAGGCGCGTCCCCTGACTGAGGGCATCGAAGGCTTTGAGCGCACGTGTTCTATCCATATATCGTGAATAGTCGATGTTTTGGCGATTGTCCACGGGCGGGCGCAGCCCCAAGGCCACACATCAAGCCGTCTGATCGGTGCATGTCCTGCCGCCGCGCTTCACATGCGCTGACGCGTCAGTGCCGCTTCGCTTGGCGCGCATCCGCGCCGGAGCTACCATCCGGGCAAAGAGCCCGATCGGGACGACAAATCGGCTCCGCCTCGAGAGCGCGCGCCCGGTAGACTGGAGACCTCACCATGCCCACAGCGTCGCGCCCAATGGGGGTGTTCATTCTCGGTGACACACCACCCGATCGGGTGGTCGCTCTGAGCCGGCAGGTCGAGCGATGCGGGTTCTCGGACCTGTGGTTCGCCGAGGACTATTTCATGATCTCAGGCTTCGCGAGCGCGGCCATGGCGCTGCAGGCCACCGAGGAGATCAACGTCGGGATCGGCGCGGTGTCCAACCGGGTGCGCCATCCGGCGGTGACGGCGATGGAGGCCTCGACCCTCGCCAACGCCTACCCCGGCCGGTTCGCCTTCGGCATGGGCCATGGCGTGCCGGCTTGGGTCAGGCAGATGCACTTGTACCCAAAGTCCGTGCTCGGCTCGTTGCGTGAGGCGATGACCGACGTCAAACGGTTGTTGGCGGGCGAAAGCCTGACGGGCGCCGGCGACTATTATGGCTATGACGCCGTCCAGCTGACTCATCCTGCCCCCCAGCTGGAGGTGCTCGCCGCGGTTGCCGGTCCCAAATCGGTCGATCTCTGCGCGGAAATCGCGGATGGCATGCTGATCTCGGTGCTGGCCGGCCCCCGCTATGTCGCGACGGTCAAGGAGCGTATCGCCGCCATCAGACGGGCTCGCGGGTTGCCCCCGGATTTCGCGATCGTGACCTACGTGCTGGCGAGCGTTGCAGACGACCGAGGCACGGCTGTTGCCAATGTCAGGCCCGCCGCCGCGTTTTATCTCCACGCGATGGGCCCGACCTTGTTGACTGAGGTCTACGGCGCCAATGACACGCTCACCGCCCTGGCGGAGAAGGGCGGCGCCGCTGCGATAGAAGCCGAGATGCCGGAAGCGTGGCTCGACTGGCTGGCGATCTCCGGCACGCCCGACGACTGCGTCGCCGGGATCGATGCGCTCTTCGAGGCAGGGTCGACGATGGTGGTGCTCTGCATCGTACCCTCGGAAGATTTGCCGGCTCAGCTCGAGCGTTTCGGCACCGCCGTGCTTCCGCGACTCTGAGGCCGGTCCGCGCTGGGCCGGTTGCGCGCCTTGAAACAGCTTGGTCGCTACCTCCATCCGGGTCTCCTCAGCGTTTTCGTTCCGCGGAGGCGCTACACGCTTTTGATGGTCGCCGTGTCGGCCGTGGTCGGCCTCGGGCTGATCCGCGTGTGGGATCCGCCGCCTGTCGAGATTACGCGGCAGAAGCAGTTCGATTGGTTTCAATCGCTGAGCCCGCGTGATCCGCAGTCGCTTCCGATCACGGTGGTCGACATCGACGACGAGAGCCTTGGCGCCTATGGCCAGTGGCCTTGGCCTCGCACGCTGATCGCAGAGCTCGTGCGCCGGGTGGCCACCGGAGGCTCCGCGGCCATCGGCTTCAACATCATCTTTCCGGAAGAAGACCGCACCTCGCCCGACCAAATCCTTCGGTTCTACCCGGATCTTCAGGGTGACGTGCGGCAGTCCCTTTCCGCCCTTCCGAGCCACGACGAAATCTTGGCGGACATGATCGCGCGGACCCGCGTCGTGTTGGCCGAATCGACAAATGTCGAGCGGAGAGCGCGCGGCGCGGCGGAGGAGGCCGCACCGGATGGCGACGCCAAGGCCAAGGTCTCGTGGGTGACGGTCGGTCCCGACCCCAAGCCGCGATTGTTTCAGCTTCCCGGCACGACCGGAAACATCGCGCCCCTGGCCGATGCCGCGGCCGGACTCGGCAACATCACCCTGCCGCCGGAATGGGATGGCGTGATACGCCGGGTGCCGCTCATCTTTCGGCTGGGCGACGAGCTGCGGCCGGCTCTTGCTGTCGAGATGCTGCGGGTTGCCACGGGCGAGCGGACACTTGCCGTCAAATCGAACGAGGCCGGCCTCGTCGGCGTGATCGTCGGCGGGCTGCTCGCGCCCACCGACGCCGCCGGGCGTGCCTGGCTCCACTATGCGCCGCCCGATCCGGCGCGCGACGTCTCTGCGCGGGCGGTCTTGGACGGCACCGTCGAGCCCGGCCGGTTCAAGGGCCAGCTGGTGCTGATCGGCACCACGGCCGTCGGCTTGCTCGATGCCAAGGGCACGCCGATCGGCGACGGCATGTCCAGCCTCGAGATTCAGCGTCAGCTGCTCGAGGTGATCCTCTCCAAACGCAGCCTGACGCGACCCGAATTCGTGAATTTCGTGGAGCTCGCGAGCATCCTCGCCTCCGCGGCACTCATGCTCTTTGGCATTCCCGGTCTGCGTCCGATTTGGGGGTTCGTCGCGGGGCTGCCGGTGCTCGGCGGTCTTGCCGGGGGCTCGTGGCATCTCTTCGAGGGCAGCGGCATCCTGCTCGATATCACTTATCCGGCATTTGCGAACCTGATCCTCTACACGCTGTTCGTCTCGATGCGCTACGCCCGCGAGGAGGCGCAGAAGCGCGAAGTCCGTCGCGCGTTCGCACAGTACATATCGCCGGAGCTCGTGGAGCAGCTGGCGGCCGACACGAGCCGCCTCAATCTCGGCGGCCAGATCCGCCCAATGTCGATCCTGTTCAGCGACATCCGCGGCTTCACCGACCTATCCGAGGGCTTACGTGACGACCCGGAGCGGCTGACGGCGATTCTGAACCAGTATTTCACCTCGATGACCGACCGAATTCTCGAGTATCGCGGCACCATCGACAAATATATGGGCGACGCGATCATGGCGTTCTGGAATGCGCCGGTGGAGGACGACGAGCACGGCCGCCATGCCTGCGAAGCTGCGCTCGAGATGCTGGATGGGTTGCGCAAGCTCAACCAGAAGTTGGAGGCGGAGGCGGTGCGCAGCGGGCACGCATTCACGCCCATCGACATCGGCATCGGCCTCAACACGGGCCGGTGTCTGGTCGGCAATCTCGGCTCGGAGCACCGCTTTTCCTATTCCGCTGTGGGCGATGCCGTGAACCTGGCGGCACGCCTCGAATCCCTCTCCAAGGTCTACGGCGTGACCATCATCATCGGCGAGGAGACGCGCGCGTTGGTGCCCGAATTCGCGACCCTTGAGCTCGATCTCGTGCGCGTGAAGGGGAAGCAGGAAGCGGGGCGGATCTATGGCTTGTTCGGGCTGCCGCCGGTGGCGGCAACACCCGAATTCAAGACTCTTGCCGAAGCCCATGCCGATCTGATCGCGGCCTATCGGTTGGGCGATTGGGCCCAGGCAGAGGAAAAGCTACGGCGTTGCCGCGCGCTGGAGAGCGGCCACGATCGGCTCTATGCGCATTATGCGGAGCGTATCGGAAGGTTCAGGGAAACGCCGCCCCCGCCCGATTGGGATGGCGTCTACGCCACCATTGCACCTTAGAGCATGTCGCGTTTGCGGGAACCTGTTCCGCGGCGATTTCGAGACGTGCCGAGCCGGCAACGCACGGTTGAGACGGGTGTTAACACGAGGCTGGCGCGAGGGATCGGATTGTGTAGAATGGTCGTTCTGAGCCGTGGGCGGTATCGAGGGGCCCGCTTACAACCCCAATTGAGATCTTGGTCCGTGCATGAGCCTTCGCCCCACGTTCAACCAAGCGGAAACCGCTGCCGGACCTAGTCCAGATCCAACGATTCTATTCGCCGACGGCGCGACCGTGTTCGTGCCGGCGGCCGAGCTCTTGCTGTCAGGGCGTTACCTGCGGGCTGGCTCCGATCTCGTGATCGGTGACGCAGACGGCCCTCAGCTCATCATCCGAGGATATTTCGACCAAGCCGTCCCACCGGCTCTCGCCGGCCCAAGCGGGATTCTGCTTCAGCCCGACCTCGTGGAGGCGCTTGTTGCGCCCGAAGCTCCCGGGGCCTACGCGCAAACGAACGGCGGCACCGGGGCCGGCGTGGGACGTGTTGAAACCTTGGACGGCGATGCGGCCGTCACCCATGCCGACGGCGTGCAGGAGGTTCTGGTCTCCGGAGCGGTCCTCCACCGGGGTGACGTGATCGAAACGGCGGAGGAAGCGAGCCTTGGCTTCGTGCTTGCCGACGGCACGGCCGTCGCAATGGGCGCGCGCGCACGGATTGTCCTCGACGAACTGATCTACGACCCGTCCGAGGGCGAGGGACTCTTGTCGATGTCGTTGATCGACGGGCTCTTCACGATGGCGTCCGGCGAGATCGCGGACATGGGGCCCGAGGCGATGACGATCCGCACGCCGCGAGCGCTCGCCGGGATCCGCGGCACCGACCCGGGCTTCTCGATCGATGTGGCTGCGGACATCGAGCAATATTTCAACCTCCCCAACCCGGTGACCGGCGCGTTCGGTTCGTTCTGGGTCAAGCCCGTCGCGACCGGCACGGTCGTCACTGTGGACCAGCCCTACCAGGTCATTCAGCTCGCGTTCGGAACCCAATTTTCTGGCGTCATGACCGATCCGTGGGAGATCGAGGGGCTATTCCAATTGCTTCAGGTCTTGAAGCCCCTGATGCTCGGGCCGGACGCCCTCGCCGCGATCTCGCCAGCCGCCGGTGACGAGGGCGAGACGTCAGGAGCCCCGGTGATCTCGGTGACGGCGCTCGATCTCGACCACGTGGTCGCTCCGTTCGACCTCCTCCCGCCGCTGAGCGCGATTCTGCAAGACATCGAGCCGATCCTTTTCGACGCCCGCCGCGACCTGTTCGAGGATCACGACGAGGAATTCGCGGAATCCGAGCCGATCACCATCGCGGCGGCCGACTGTTCCGGCATCGGCACGCCCAATGCCGATTTGGTGTGTGGCGATCCCGTCTTGGGCGATGTCCTGAACGGTCTCGGCGCCAACGATGTTCTGCTTGGGTTCGGCGGCGACGACACGCTGCTCGGTGGCGACGGCGACGACCTGCTGTTCGGCGGCGTTGGCAACGACCTGCTCGACGGCGAAGGCGGCAACGACCGGATTTTCGGCAATGAAGGCGACGACCTCCTGATCGGCGGCCCCGGTGACGATTTTCTCGACGGCGGTGCAGGGTTCGACACTGCCTCCCACGCCGATGATCCGGGGCCGATCATCGTTGACCTGCGCGCAGGCACGGTTGGCGACGGCCATGGCGGCACCGACACGCTCACGAACATCCAGCGCATTATCGGCACCGGCGGCGACGATCAGATCTTGGGCAGCGATTTCGGTGACACGCTCGACGGCGGCGCGGGCAACGACATCCTCATCGGGCGAAACGGCAACGACATTCTGATCGGCGACGGTGGCGGCGGTAATGATGTGCTCGACGGCGGCGCCGGCATCGACACCGTGACCTTCGAAGGCGTCATCACCGCGGGCGTCGTCGTCGACCTTCTGCAGGGCTTCGCCGACAATGGCCAAGGCGGCACGGACGATCTTTCCTCGATCGAGGTGGTGATCGGCTCGCCGGGCGATGACCATCTGATTGGCACCGATGCGGCGGAGACCATCGACGCCGGTGCCGGCGATGATCTCGTCGAGGCAGGCGGCGGTGACGATCTTCTGATCGGCGGTCCCGGACTCGGCGCCGACACACTCGATGGCGGCGACGGCGTCGACACGGTGACATTCGCCGGGGCCGGCGCCGGCGTCGTGGTGGATCTCGCCGCAGAAACCGCCGACGACGGCCAAGGCAGCGTCGACCGCCTCGTCGCGATCGAGGTGGTGATCGGCTCCGAGAGCGACGATGTGATCGCGGGCGACGCCGCCGACAACCGCCTCGAGGGTGTCGGCGGCGACGATTTGCTCAGCGGCGCTGCGGGCGACGACCTGTTGGATGGCGGCGCCGGCTTCGATACCGCAACGTACGCCGGCATCGCGACCGGTGTTGTGGTCGACCTGTTGACACAGACGGCCCGTGACGGCCTGGGCGGCATCGATCGGCTCTCCGGCATCGAGGCTGCGATCGGCGGGTCGGGCGCGGACACGCTCGTCGGCGACGGGGCCGACAATCGGCTCGAAGGCGGCGCCGGGGTGGACCGGATCGAAGGCGGCGCGGGCGCGGATCTTCTGATCGGCGGCGATGAGATCGGCGGTGCGATCGCGACCGTGGCGAGCGGCGACGAGGCAGAATGGCTCGCGGCCGGCATTTCGCTGCAGGCGTTCAATGCCGACGGCAGCCCGGGAACGCTCGTGTTCAACCCACTGGGTGTGGGCGTGGACGGCGGCCGCATCTCGACGCAGATCGATCATTTCCTCGACGGCGACACGAGCGAGGCGATCCTGGTGCGTTTCGACGACGGTCCCGTCACCAGCGCGACGGTGACCGTGCGCAACCTGATCCCGACCGAACGGGGCGGCGAGCAGGGTTTGTGGCGCGCCCTCGATGAGAATGGCGTCGAGGTTGCCAGCGATCAATTCGGTCCGGAGACCGTTTTCGACTCGCCGGGCCTCGCGCGGTTCACCATCGACGGGATCGGTGCCTTTTCCTTCATCGAGTTCACGGCGATCCAGTATGTCGACCCGGCGCCGATCCCGGAGAGCAGCGACTACCGCATTCTCTCGATCGCCTATGACGGCCGCTCCGCCGGCGACCACTTGCTCGGTGGTGCCGGGGATGACGAGCTGCGTGGCGAGGGCGGGCGCGACTTACTGGTCGGCGGTCCAGGTGTGGATATCTTGACCGGCGGTGCGGACCCCGACCTCTTCGGCTTCTTGTCGCCGCTCGACGGTGAAAACGTGCCGGTCGACGGCCCCACGAACCTTACGGGCGATCTGGTCACCGATTTTCTCTCGGGCTCCGATCAGTTCGCGTTCGTCAATCACGCCTTCGGCTTCGGCGCGGCCGTCGGCGGGCTCGAAGACGGCATCACCTTCTTCGAGGTTGCGAACTATCAGGGCGAGAGCGGCGCCGCCAATGGCGTCGCGCACTTCGTGTTCGATCCGCTGAGCGGCACCCTTGCCTTCGATCGGAACGACGGTTCAGAGGGCTATCAGGTCATGGCGTCGGTGGATGGCGGTGCGAAAATCACCGCCGCCGACATTCTGATCGTCGACGCCGCTCAGCTTTCCTGATTCCCGGCCTGCCCGATCCGCCTCGGCTCAATCGGCGCGCGTTTCCTCGCCCTGCTGGAGAGCGAAGATCGAGCTGTACCCGCCCGACCAATCCGGCGGCATCAAGCACGGTCGCGGATCGTAGCGGATCCACTGCGCGCGTTTCCCTCGCACGATCGTGCCGTTGTGGCGCGACGGGGTCGGGTTGGGGGTGACCGGCAGGGCATCGGCCGAGGAATAGGCGTTCAACAAGAGCGGCCGCGAACGCGCCGGGTTCATGTTCGGCCGTGAGCCGTGCACCATGCGGCAATGATGGACCGTGACAGACCCGGCCGGGCCGGTGAGAAACACCGCTTTGTCGAGCGGAACCCGAATGAGATCCGACTCGTCGATCGCGCCCGCCCACCGTCCTTGGGTGTCGTAGAGGTTGAAAAGCTCGCCCTCGTGGCCGCCCGGGATCACCCCCATCGGCCCCATCGTCTCGTCGACGTCTTCGAGATACACACCGATGGTCAGGACACTGTAGTTGGTGTGCGGCCAGAATTGGATGTCCTGGTGCCACTTCACCTCCTCACCACCGCCGGACCATTTGAAGTTCAGCTTCGAATGGTGAAACAAGACGTCGGGGCCGAGGAGATCTTCGGCGAGATCCGTGATCATCGAATCGCTGGCAAAGCGCCAATAATCCGTGTGGTGCTCGACGGGCTGGGTGAGCCGTCGTAGCCGCGGCGTCTCGGCGCAGTGGTTCTGCTCGACATCGAACTTCTCGTTCGAGGCCGGCACGCACCGGCTCTCCTCGACGAAGGCCGCGCTCAGCGCTTGCAGCCGTGTAAGCCACTCCTCCGAGACGAACCGCTCGAGCAGGAGGTAGCCGTCGCGAAAATAGGCCTCCCTCTGAGCCTGCGTGAGGATTTTCGGCTCATGGGCCAGCACCGTTTCAGGTTTCATGACGCGTACCTCCGCTTGGGGTAGGTGTCAGACCCATAAGTGTGGCACAACGCCGGTCGGAGCGCTAATCCCCATCGCCAGCCGCTCCGGCGACGCCTGCCTCGGCCGCGCGCGCGATCCGCGCCGGCGCGACGGCGACGGCCTCCGCCGTGTCGATCAAGCTTTGCCAAACGGTTTCCGGGAGCGGAACGCCGTCGCGCGCGCGGGCTTTGCGCGTGGCCTGCTCGATCTCCCCCGGCGACAGCACTGCGCCGCCGGGCGGGGCCGGCCGGGCGCTCTTGAAGAACGACACGTAGCGCGCGACCTCATCGGCGAACCCCCCGCCGGCGTCGAGGATCTCGGGCACGACGTAGATCGAGAGCATGCCGTTGTCGAGGAGGGTGGTCCCGGGCCTGGCGCATCCCGACCCCGTGAGCGCGCCTGCGAGAAGCTCGCACATGAAGGAGAGGCCGGCCCCCTTATGCGCGGCCATCGCGCGGATCGCGCCGCCGCCGGAGCGGTCGTCCATCGGGCGTGCCGCATCGCCATAGATGGCGCGCGGATCGCCGCTCAAGGTGCCATCGGCCGTGATCAGCGCGTCGTCGGGGAGCACCGGCCCGCCGCTCAACGCGTTCAGCACCTTGCCTTCAGCCACCGTCGAGGTCGCGCAATCCAGTACGAGCGGCGGGCCGTCCCCCACGGGGACGCCGATGCTGATGGGATTGGTCGACATGCGCCGATCCGCGCTGCCGAAGGGGGCCACGATGAGACCGAGGCCGGTCGTGTTGACGAAATGGATGGAGGCGATCCCGTCCTCCGCCGCCATCTCGGCCCAATCGCCGATGCGGCCGAGGTGGCCCGCGCGGCGCAGCCCGATCAGCCCGACACCATGTGTCCGCGCCTTGTCGACACCCACCCGCACGGCCTGGGGCCCGATGGTGTGGCCGAAGCCATGACCGCCGTCGAGCACCGCGATGGCGCCGGCATCGACCACCGTTTCGACGGTCTTGTCGAGGGCGACCGTGCCTTCGCGGACCCAATGGACGTAGCGTGGCACGCGTAGCACGCCATGGCTCTCATGGCCGGAGAGATTGGCCAGCACGAGATAGTGCGCGAGCCGTCCAGCCTCGTCGGGCGAACACCCGGCTGCGTGAAAGATCGCCGCGACGAAGTCGCGAAGCGTGTCCGCCGGAATCCGCATATCGTCGATTGGCCGTGGTGCCGCAGGTGTGGGCTCTCCGGACGACGGTAGCACGTTTGGCCTTGCCGTCGTGCTACCCCGTCCGGCTTGCGAGCGGCCATCGGGCGTGTCCCCGCCGGTGCGATCTCACTCGCCAAGGGCGCCGGTCAGTGGCGGTGGTCCCAGGTTGCGGCGACCACCATGCCAGGCCCGGAGACCCCGATGTCTCGCAGGGTATGGGCGTCGATGGAGCGGAGATCGGCGATCGGCCGGCGGGGCAGGCACGCCCGGGCGCCGCCACGCAGCGAGGTGACCAGTTTCGGGACCCAGTTCCGGTTCATCTCAAACATCTTTCCGTTCCTTTCCGCGCTGAGAGACGAAGCCGCGGTGAGCAACGTCTCGTTTGTCGGTGACTACAATGTAGGGAGGGGGCTTTTCACCGGTGTGTCCCGAAGGCCGGCGAAATGTTTCTTTTGTTGCGCGGGAATGTGCGGGGGATTTCGCCCGCGAGCTAGGCCCGGGCTCGCTACCGGGCTGGCGTGAGGCGGGCCGGCGCGCTCGCGCCGAGCGCCTCGAGCAGGCTGGGGTCGAGGGGATCGGCCGGTTGGCCCGTGATCTCCTCCGCCGCGGCCCAGATCTGGGGCACGTGGTCGACCACGATCGTGCGCCCCGCGTGGCCGCGCACGATGTATTGGTTGTTGGCCCAATCGGAGACCGCGCAGCCATAGCTGGCGAGGATCTGGTTGATCAGGGCGACCCGCTGAAGCCGAGCAAGGTAGCGCGCGCGTCCGCTCACGGCCTCGGCGGTGCGACCCGCGTCGGTGCCGGCTTCGGTCCAATGGGTCTCGCCGGCCATCATCGCGCAGAACGCGCACATGGCGGTCGCCCTCTCGGTGTCGCCCTCAGGATCGCCGTGTCAGCCGAGCCTAGCGCGGCGGCCCAGCGATGAGAAGCTCCAGCGCCGGGCCCGGTTGGACTACCATGGCGGTCGGCATTGGAGGGAAGGAGCCGTGTGATGGCGCCATGGCGTGTCGGGGTGATCGGGGTCGGCTGGTTCGGCGAGATCCATTGTCAAATGCTCGCGAGCATTCCGGGGCTCGCCATCTCGGCGGTTGCCGACCGCGATGAGGCGCGCCTCGATGAGGTGGCGCGCCTCCACGGCGTGACGGCGGCGCATCCGGACTATCGCGCGCTTCTCGATGATCCGGCGATCGATGCCGTCCACATCGCGACGCGCTGGGATAGCCATGCGGAGATCGCGATCGCGGCGCTCGACGCCGGCAAGCACGTGTTGCTGGAGAAGCCGATGGCGCCGACCCTCGAGGAATGCGCGGCCATTTGCGCGGCTGCGCGGCGGGCGAAGAGCCACCTGATGGTTGGCCATGTGTGTCGCTTCAACCCCCGCTTCGTCACCGCGAAACAGGAGATCGCGGCCGGCAAGATCGGCCGTGTGGTCGCGCTCAACGCCAGGCGCAATGTGCCTGCGGCATGGGCCGAAGGCGCTCTCGACAAGGTCAATCCCATCTCGGACACGGGGATTCACGACACGGACCTCATGCTCTGGCTCGCCGATGCCAAGGCCGTGAGCGTCTATGCGCAGACCGTGCGTGTGCGCGACTTCGTCTATCCCGAGATCCTACACATCATGTACCGCTTCGACAGCGGCGCGACAGCGATCTACGAGAGTGCCTGGGCGATGCCGGAGACCGCGCCTTTCGTGATCGACGAGCGCATGGCGATCCTCGGCGAGGAGGGTTTCGTCCACGTGCAAGACACCGCGCCCAATCTCGGCGTGTGCGCGCCCGACGGCTTCGCGGGGCCAGATACGACCTATTGGCCCGCGCTCGGCGATGTGACGGGCGCGCTGCGCGAGGAGATCATGTATTTCCACCGCTGCGTGCGCGAGGGTGCGGCGCCGACGGTGATCACGCCGGAGCAATCGGCCGAAGCCATGCGCACCGTCCTCGCCGCGCAGGAATCGGCCGAGAGCGGCGCTGTCGTGCGGCTCGATTAGCCCGCCGACGCATTACCACGAATTCCGCCGGATTCGGCGACGCAAACCCGATCACGCCGATCAGGCGTCCGGTGCCCATGTCGTTTCGAGTCATACGCCGCGAGGTTGGGCTTGCGCAGAGGACCGGCCCTCGTAAGCTCTCAGCCGACCGGATCGCAGGGAGACGAGGTCATGCTGCGCCTCACACAGATCCTCGGCAACGCAGCCGATGCCGCATTCGCTGAACGGCTCCACGCGCTCGAGCATGACGGGCGCGTCGAGACGATCACGTTGGATGCGGCCGACACGGCGCGCAAGCGCCTGCGCGTCAGCACCGATCACGGCACCGATTGCGCAATCGCGATCAGCCGGGCGGATCGCTTGGAAAACGGCTCGGTCATGCTGCTGGACGAGTCCCGCGCCGTGGTCGTGCGCATGCGCGAGACCGCGTGGCTGACGCTCACGCCGCGCGACACGGCGGCGGCGCTGGAGCTCGGCTATTTCTGCGGTAATCTGCACTGGCGCGTGCGCTTCGATGGTGCGTGCATCAAGGTGGCGCTCGACGGCGCGAGGGAGTCCTATCTTGCGCGGCTCGCGGACCATTTGGCCGACGGCCGCGCGGAGCTGGAATAAGGAAGGGGCAGGCTAGTGACGAAGCAGGTGGGGGCCGCAGCGACCGACGCCGCGCTGAGCTGCGGGCGCGTCGGCATCGGCGGCCCGGTTGGCTCGGGCAAGACGGCACTCATCGAGCGCCTCCTGCCGCGTTTCGCCGCGCGCGGCACCGAGGTTGCGATCGTGACGAACGATCTCGTCACCAAGGAAGATGCCGAGCGCCTGCGCCGCGGCGGCTTGATCGCGCCCGAGCGCGTCGTCGGGGTCGAGGCGGGTGCCTGTCCCCATACCGTGATTCGCGAGGACCCGACGCTCAACATCGAGGCGGCCGATCTTCTCGAAATGCGCTTCCGGCCGCTCGACCTGATCGTGATCGAGAGCGGCGGCGACAATCTGGCCTCCACGTTCTCGCTCGATCTCGTCGACTATTGGATGTTCGTGATCGATGTCGCGGGCGGCGACGACATTCCGCGCAAGCGCGGCCCGGGCATCCTTCAAGCGGATCTCTTGATCATCAACAAGGTCGACCTCGCGCCGCATGTCGGCGTCGATCTCGCCACGATGAAGAAGGAGGCCGAGGCGGTTCGCAAGGGACGGCCAGTCATGCTGACGAACTGCCGCACGGATGAGGGGCTCGATGCGGTCGTCGACCGGTTGGCCCACGATGTTCTGATGGAGGTCTAGGCGCGCCTCGCGCGCTCGCGTCGCCTCAACAGGCCTTGATGTCGGTCATCGAGAGAAATGTCCGCGGCGCGATCTCCAGGAATTTCAAGCCGAGATGCCCCTCGTCGCTGACCCAAACGATCTCCGCGATGAATTCGCCGGAGATGCCCTTCGGCGGCGATACCTCGCCTTGAAGCCGCTCGTTCGGCGACACCGCGCGATGGAAATCCTTGATCCGGAAGCCGCCGAGCGACCAATCGATCGTCTTGTATTTCTGGCCATCGACGAGCACGGTCAGCGAGCTGCCCGTGTGGCGGACATATTGCCGTCGGTCTTTCCCCTGCCGGTCTTTCTTGCCGCCAAAAAGCTTGATTCCGAGCACGACCACCTATTCCGCATCGATGAGGGCACGGGCTGACGCTAGCGTCGATCACCTAACCAGGGATTAACCAAGCTGTCCGGCACGATTGCGACGTGCGCCGCGCTCGTGAGACCATTTGGCATGAGACGGCGGCAGCAAACCGCGGAGCTTGGCTCTGACGGACCGCGACAAAGCCGCACGGGCGTGGCGGGCGTCGCCGTACTCGCCGGTTTGCTCCTCCTCTCGGGCTGCGCGTCCTATGTGGACTACACGCTCGCCCGCACGGCTGGGGAGGATTGCCAGTGGCTCCGCGTGCTCGGCGGGGAGCCTGTGTGTCACCCTTACCAAGGCCTGAGCGCTGAGCCGACCGAGGGCGCGACCCATTGCTATCGCACGCTCGGGGAGGTCTCCTGCTACCGGGAGCCCGAACACGCGCGGGCGACGATTGATCGCGGCTGAACCGGGGGCTGCCTAGGCAATCGGCAGGCGCGTCGTGTGTTTCACGGCCTTCAGAACGAAGCTCGAATTGACCGCCGCGACGAACGGCAGGTGGAGCAATGCGCGCTCGAGAAACGCCTGATAGCGGGCGATATCCGGCACGACGATGCGGAGCAGATAGTCCTGCTCGCCGCTGAGGGCGAAGCAATCGAGCACCTCGGGCGCGTCCGCGACCGTGCGCTCGAAGGCGGCGACGTTCTCCGCGCTGTGGTGGCTGAGCCGCACGCGCGCCACCGCGCTCACATCGAGGCCGAGGTGTTCCGGGTCCAGCAACGCAACCTGCGCGCGGATCGCGCCCAGGTCCTTCAGCCGCCGGATTCGGCGCCAGCACGGCGAGGGTGAAAGCCCCACCGCCTCGGCAATCTCGCCAACGGAACGGCTCGCATCCTCCTGGAGCAAGCGCAAGATACGGCGGTCGGCGTCGTCCATCGGGGTCAATTCGTGCGCTAGTGAGCGATATTTAGACAAATTTTTATCCTATTTTCCGCGAGATTCTAGGAGATACGTAAAATATTTTATCTCTTCCCGGGTTATTCTGTCCTCATGAGTCATTCTAGGCGCAATATCGTGCCCCGCGCGGATTTCACGATCGACCAGCACTGGTCGGCCTATACGCCGGCCGAGCACGCGGTGTGGCGGACGCTCTACCGGCGTCAGGCCGCCGTGCTTCCGGGTCGTGCGGCACCGGCCTTTTTGGCCGGCCTCGACAAACTCGGCATGATGGAGGCCGGCGTTCCGGATTTCGCGCGCCTCAGCGAGGTGCTGATGCGCGAAACCGGGTGGCGGGTCGTGGCGGTGCCCGGCATCGTGCCGGACGATATCTTCTTCGAGCATCTTGCCAACCGGCGGTTCCCGGCGAGCTGCTTCATCCGCCGGCCCGAGGAGCTCGACTATCTCGAGGAGCCGGACGTCTTCCATGACGTGTTCGGCCACGTGCCGCTCCTGGTCGACCCGGTGTTTGCGGAATACATGCAGGCCTATGGCGCGGGCGGGCTTCGCGCGCTCCAACGCGGTGTCCTCGCCAACCTTGCCAGGCTCTATTGGTACACGGTCGAGTTCGGCCTGATGGAGACGCCCGAAGGCTTGCGCATTTATGGCGCGGGGATCGTCTCGTCCCACGCCGAGACCGTTTTCTCGCTCGAAAGCCCGTCGCCGAACAGGATTCGCTTCGACCTCCCGCGCGTTCTGCGGACCACCTATCGGATCGATGATTTCCAGGAGGTCTATTTCGTGATCCGCGATTTCGATGAGCTGTTCTCGCTCGCGGCGATCGATTTTGGCCCGCTCTACGAGCGCCTGCAGGGCCTCAACTCATTCGAGCCGGGCGATTTGGTGCGGGACGATCGTGTGCTGGCGCGAGGCTCGGGCGCCTATCACGCGGCCGGCCGCGCCGCGTAGCGAAGGCCTTACCGGCTGCGCGCCGAGGCCGTTGCACTGGGATCCTGCATCGGCGTGTGTGGTTCTTCGGTTGCGGGACGGCCAAAATCGTCGGGGAGCCCGATATCCCAATAGGGCGGGTTGCCGACGCGCTCGGTCAGGAAATCGACGAACGCTTTGACCTTGGCGGGGATCCACTTGTTGTCGGGGTAGACCGCGCAGATCACGCGCTCCGTCGTCTCATCGACGTCGGGTGCCCAGCCCGGCATGACATTGACGAGTCGCCCACAGCGAATCGCTTCGCCACAAAGCGTCGTCGCCAGGAGGGAGATCCCCGCCCCTGCAAGTGTCGCTTCGCGCAACACATGGCCATTCGAGATCCAAGCCCGATCGCGCACCGTGACGCGACGGCGGGTGCCGCTGGGATCCACGAAGCGCCATTCGAGGCCCCATGGGTAGGGCGTGAAGATCAGACAATCGCGTTCGGCGAGCTCATCGGGGTGGCGTACGAAACCGTGCCGCTCGACATAATCCGGTGACGCACACGCGAAGCCGTGCAGCTTCCCCAGCCGCCGAATCACCATGGATGGGTTGTCGAGGGGGGTGTAGCGGATCGCTACATCGATCTTTTCCTTGAGAAGGTCGACGAACTCGTCGCTCACGGCGAGGTCGGTCACCACATCGGGATGGCGCGCCGTGAATTCCCTGAGCAAGGGGACCAGATGGTCGACCGCGAAATCGGCGGTACAGGAGATCTTTAAGCGTCCGCGCGGGCGCCCCGTGATGTCCTGCAGCGCCTCCGCCGCCGCTGCCGCCTCCGACAACAGGCGTTTGCAACGCCCGTGATAGGAGACCCCGGCCTCAGTCAGTGTGAGGGTGCGGGTGGTGCGGTGAAGAAGGCGGACCCCCAATCGCTTTTCGAGTTCCTTGACGCGAGCGCTGAGCACCGACTTCGAGAGGCCGAGCGCGCGCGCCGCTCCGGTGAAGCTGCCTGTGTCCACAACGGCGACGAACTCGCGTATGCCTTCGAGGTCGGACACCAATTGTTCTCCCTGGTGGACGCTGTGTTCGCGAGCCCGATCTTATCCGTCAGGTCCGGCCGCCCTAAGTCCTATCCATCACTAGGATCAACGCGCTGCCCCAGCGCGTCCTGGTCTGATCCCTACCCGGGCCGGCGTGGCAGATCCGCGCCGGCCTCTTTTTTTTGAGGGGCTGCCGACGCACGTTCAGGCGCGGCGATGACCACGGACGCGCCGGTCCCCCCAACACTTTGCGGCTTGTTGAGTACACCAAACAATAACCAAAGAAAATCCTTCGGTATTTTAACCATGAGACTAAGTAATTTAGAGAAATGGCCTTATTTACCGTACAAATTAAGAGGTCATAAACAATATCAAGACTATGATGCGCACGGTCATGGCCGAAAATTTGCTGCTCATTAACTTCATGGCCCCGCGCCTTGGCGCGGGGCCTTTTTTCTTTTCGGCCTAGCGCCTTTCGATCATCTTGTCACCACAGAGAATTCCGATTTCACCGACCCGACCCGTGCTCCGAACCTTGCACGCAGCCAGATGGCCGCGCGACGGATCGTAGAACCAGGCGGTGTTGCCGCCGAACATCCGGATGCGGGTATCGTGAGGCGTCGCGGCCTCAGCGGAAGGCGTCGAAACGACGCCGCGTGCGACGCCGGATTCGACATGCTCGTCCGAGCTGACATTGCCGCGCACCACGGTGACGTGCGCATCGGCCGCAGAGGTCACGAAGGTGGTCGTGGCGCCAAGCGAGAGCGCAGCCGCGGCGAGCGCGATCATTCCTCGCATTTTCATGTTCCATCTCCCTATGTAGGCCCGCGTTCGTTGACGCGGTCTGCTGCTATTTTGCGCGCTTGGCCGCTCTGAGCAACGCCTCTCGTCACCGTGGTTAATGGCGCTTGCGCCGGCTAGGCTGCGCACGCGCCCGTTTCGTCACGCGCATAGACCGTGCGACCGTCGACGACGGTGCGCAGCGCACGCCCCTGAACCGGACGATCGTGAAACGGCGAGTTTTTCGATTTGCTCGAAAACGCGTGACGGTCGATCGTCCAGGGCGTGTCCAGATCGAAAATCACGAGATCCGCCGGCGCCCCCTTGCGCAGACGGCCGGCGTCGAGCTTCAGGATATCCGCCGGGGTGACCGTAAGCCGACGCAGCACCTCGCGCAGCGTCAGATGACCCGCATGATAGAGCTCAAGTGACAGCGGTAGAATCGTCTCGAGGCCCACGATGCCGTTCGCCGCGCGCTCCATCGGCACGCGCTTGCTCTCTTGGTCGTGGGGTGCGTGGTCGCTCGCGATGGCATCGATCGTGCCGTCCTTGAGCCCCTCGATCATCGCCGCGCGATTGGTCTCACTCCGCAGCGGCGGTGCCATCTTGGCGAAGGTGCGATAATCGCCGACATCATGCTCCGTCAGCGCGAAATGGTGCGGCGCGACCTCGCAGGTCACCGGCAAGCCGGCACGCTTCGCCGCGCGCATCGCCTCGACGGCACCGGCAGTCGAGATATGTGCGACGTGGTAGCGCCCGCCGGTGATTTCCACGAGGCGGATGTCGCGCTCCACGACCACGATCTCGGAGATATCGGGAATGCCGGGCAGGCCCAGGCGGGTCGACATCTCGCCCTCGGCCATGCAACCACAGCCGGAGAGCGCCGGGTCCTCGGCGTGCTGGCTCACCAGCAGGTCGAAGGTGCGCGCGTAGCTGAGCGCGCGCCGCATGACCTGGCTGTTGGCGACCGGCAGGCCATCGTCCGAGAACGCGACGGCACCGGCTTCGGCGAGCATGCCCATCTCGGTCAGCCGCTCGCCCTTGAGGCCCTTCGTCACGGCGCCATAGGGATAGACCTTGACGCCCTTGGCTTCCCGCGCGCGGCGTTGCACGAACTCGATGAGCGCGACATCGTCGATCACGGGCTCCGTGTTCGGCATGCAGGCCATGCTCGTCACTCCGCCGGCTGCGGCAGATCGGCCGCCCGTCTCGATCGTTTCCTTCTGCTCGTGCCCGGGCTCGCGCAGATGGACATGCATGTCGATCAGACCCGGTGCGAGGCAATGCCCCCCGCAATCGACGGTCCGCGCACCGTCCGGGACGCCGTCGGCAAAGAGCGTCGGGCCGAAATCGGCGATCGTGGTGCCCTGGGTCAGCAGGCCGCCCGGCGTGTCGAGGCCGCTCTCGGGGTCGAGCAGCCGGGCGTTGACGTAGGCGGTGTGTGGTGGCTGTTCCATCGCTCAGATCAAAACGCTGGTGCGCCGAGGTTGCGTCCGAGCGCGTCGAGGCAGCCTTGGCGCACGGCGACGCCGAGCTCCACCTGATCGAGGATCGCGCTTCGCGTGATGTCGTCGGCGACGGCGCTGTCGATCTCGACCCCTCGGTTCATGGGACCCGGATGCAGGATCAGCGCATTGGGCTTCGCAGCGCCGAGCTTCTCGGCGTCGAGGCCGAAGAACCGGAAATATTCGCGCGTCGAGGGCACGAAGGTGCCTTGCATCCGTTCCTGCTGAAGGCGGAGCATCATGATGATGTCGCAGCCCTCGATCCCGGCGCGCATGGCGTGAAACACCCGCACGCCGAACCGCTCCACCGCCGGAGGCAGCAAGGTCGGAGGTGCGATCAGGCGGACCTCGGCACCCATGGCGATGAGCAGCAGGATGTTGGAACGGGCCACCCGGCTGTGCAGCACATCACCGCAGATCGCGATGCGGAGCCCCGCGACGCGGCCAAAGCGCCGGCGGATCGTCAGCGCATCCAGCAGCGCTTGTGTCGGATGCTCGTGGCTGCCGTCGCCCGCGTTGACGACGGCGCAGTTGACGTGGTCGGCGAGCAGCCGCACCGCGCCCGCTTCGGGGTGACGCACCACGAGAATATCCGGATGCATGGCATTCAGGGTCATCGCCGTATCGACCAGCGTCTCGCCCTTTTTGATCGCCGACGTACCGACCGAGATGTTGATCACATCGGCGCCGAGCCGTTTGCCGGCGAGCTCAAACGACGTCCGCGTGCGGGTCGAGGTCTCGAAAAAGAGGAGGACGACGGTCCGCCCGCCGAGCACGTTGCGCTTCTTCTGCACCTCGCGGTTGAGCGCCACGTATGATTCGGACAGGTCGAGCAGAAACTCGATGTCGACCGTCGAAAGCCCCTCGATCCCGAGCAAGTGGCGGTGAGAGAAGCTGTGGGAGAGGAGCGCAGGCTGCATTAAAGGGTCGTTGTAGGCCGCCTGCATGCCGCGCGGCAAGGTCCGCGATTGCGCGCGCCTAAGATGCTGGCACTACACAACTTTCCCAAGCGTTGATCGGCAGGGTTCTCGGCCCCTGGCGCCGTCGGCGCACGACTCGCGCTGGACGGCGCCGGCCGTTTCGTCGTAGGTAGCCCGATGACTGCGGGCGTCGGAAAACCCTCCACAGTGAGCGGGCGCATCATCGGCGTGCATGCGCTGATGATGCTCGCGACGATTTTGATCGGCACGTCGTTTCCGGTCGGCCACGAAATCGCGCACGGCATGGAGCCCGGCGTGCTCATGATGGTGCGCTTCGCGATGGGTGTCGTGCTCATGGCGCCCTACGTGATCTGGCGCTACGGCGCGGTGCTGGTGCCGAACGCGCGCGAGTTCGTGAGCTATGCCGCCATCGGTGGCACGATGGTCGGCTACACCTGGGCCATGTTCGAGGGGCTCCTCCACACCAGCGCGCTCAACCAGGGCGCGCTGATCACCACCGTGCCGGGGCTCTCGGCGATCTTCGGCGCCATTCTGCTCCGCGAGCAGCTCGGGCTCCATCGGATCGTCGCGCTCGCGATCGCCACCGTCGGCGCCCTATGGATCGTCTTTCGCGGCGATCCGGACCGGGCGCTTAGCCTCGATTTCAACATCGGGGATGCCATCTTCTTCGGCGGCTGCGTCTCGCTCGCGCTCTACACGCCCTTCATACGCATGTGGGGCGGCTCGAAGCCGCCCGTCGTCGTGACCTTCTGGATCATCGTCACGGCGTTCCTGTGGTTCGTCGCAATCAGCAACGCCAAGATGCTGTCCACCGATTGGGGAGCGGTCGAGCTCAAGGTTTACGGCGGCGCTGCGTACCTCGCGATTTTCACGACCATCATCACCTTCTTCATCTTCCAGTACGGCACGCCGCGCATCGGAGCAACGCGCGCAATCGCCTACAACTATTTCTATCCGGCCGTCGTGCTCGTCCTGGTCTGGGCGATGGGACAGGAGGAGGTCTCGGTGATGGTGATCCCGGGCGCGATTATCGTTCTCGCGGCGAGCGTCGTGGTCCAGCGCGGCGCCGTTTGGGATCGCCTGCGGCGCGAGCCAAGCGGGGATTCGAGCACCGGATGACGACGGAGGACGCCAAGGCCCAGACGGTACCGTCGGGCCAGGCGCAAGCGCGCCTGCTCGCGCTTCTGACGACGGTCATCGTCTCGACGTCGTTTCCGCTCGGCAAGTTGATCACCCACGGGCTCGATCCCGCCGTGATGATGTGCCTGCGCTTCGCGCTGGCCGCCGCGCTCTTCGCGCCGATTGTGGCGTGGCGCGAGGGGCTCTCCTGGCCGAGCGGCCGCGCCATGCTGCGCTACCTGACCCTCGGCGCGCTGCTCGCGTTCTTCTTCTGGTGCATGTTCGAGGCGCTTCGCTACACGAGCGCGCTCAACACGAGCACGCTCTTCACCATCATTCCGGGTCTCTCGGCGCTGTTCGGCGCGGTGTTGATCGGAGAGCGGCTCGGCTGGCATCGGCTGGCAGCGCTCGGCCTCGGCATGGTGGGTGCGGTCTGGATCATTTTCCGTGGTGATCCAGAACGGCTTCTCTCCCTGCAGGTCACGATCGGCGATGGAATTTTCCTTGCCGGCTGTTTCGGCTTCGGCCTCTACGGGCCCATGATCAAGCGGCTGCATCGGGGCGAGCCGGTCTCGGTGATGACCCTCTGGACCATGGTCTCGGCGACCATCTGGCTCGTTCTGGCGAGCAATGTGACGCTCTGGCGGACCGATTGGTCACTCGTCGAGGGCTACGTGCTCGGCGGCATCGTCTACCTCGCGATTTTCCCGACGATCGTGAGCTTCTTTCTGACCCAGGTGACCACGCTTCGGCTCGGCCCGACCCGCGTGCAGGCTTACAGCTACCTGATCCCGGCAGTCGTGATCGTCATCGAGATCCTCATGGGCAAGGGCGCGCCGCCGCTCATGACACTGCCCGGTATCGCGATCGTGCTCGGCGCGAGCGTGGTGATTCAGCGTGGCGCGATCCGCGAGTTTCGCCCGTGAGAGGGCTCGCTCGGCGCTTGACCTCGG
Organism: Alphaproteobacteria bacterium; assembly: GCA_965216915.1. Classification (GTDB taxonomy): domain Bacteria; phylum Pseudomonadota; class Alphaproteobacteria; order UBA828; family UBA828; genus CBDCGS01. The sequence continues at coordinate 1,419,983 of CBDCGS010000011.1, read as the reverse complement.
CGTACGACGCCGGCGGCGACAGAGCGACGCACGCGAGCGTGTTCCTCGCGATGTTCCTCATCTCCTTCAGCTATCCGGTCGGCGAAGCGATCGCCAACGAGATCGACACTGGCGTGCTGCTGCTTCTCCGGTTCTCGATCGCGGCGCTGGTCTTCGTGCCCATCGTCATCTGGCGCGAGGGATTGGCCTGGCCCGGGCTCGGCGCGGTGGCGCGCTACGCCGCCATCGGTGCCTCGCTGGTCGGGTTTTTCTACTGCATGTTTACCGGGCTGGAGACGACGAGCGCCCTGAACACCGGAGCGATCTCGACGTTGATCCCGGGGTTCACCGCGATCGGCGGCGCCATCCTGGCGGGCGAACGCCTCGGCTGGCATCGCCTGGTGGCGCTTCTGATCGGCCTGGTCGGCGCGCTTTGGGTCGTGTTCCGCGGCGATTGGGAACGCTTCGTTGGCCTCGCGTTCAACGAGGGCGATCTCATCGTGCTCGCGGGCTGCGTCTCGATGGGCTGCTATAGCCCGCTGGTCAAGCGTTTTCACCGGGGCGAGCCGGTCATGGTGATGACCGCGTGGATCACGGTGAGCGCCGCGGTTCTGTTTCTCCTGATCAGCAACACGGCGTTGGTGACCACCGATTGGACGGGCACGCCGGCCTTCGTCTATGGCGGCATCGCCTATATCGCGATCGGCAGCACCGTGATCTCTTTCTTCTTGATCCAGGCCGGCACGATCCGCATCGGCCCGACCCGCGTGCAGACCTATTCCTATCTCCTGCCGATCTTCGTCGTGCTGATCGACTGGGCGCTCGGCAAGGGCCTGCCCACGCCGATGACCTATCCCGGCATCGCGATCGTCCTGCTCGCAAGCCTGGTGGTGCAGCGCGGCGTGATCGTCGAGGGACGAAGTTCCGCGCGCCGTCCGGTCTAGAGCATGTCACGTTCACTCATGCTCACGTGACATGCTCTCTCTCATTGGCATTGACGCAAATGCGTCGTCGCAGGTGATCCCACCTGCTCGGGATTGGCTCTAGCACCCCATCACACCGAGAGTTCGCGCAACCGGTCGAGCGCACCCTGCAGGATGTAGGCGGCGGCGACCTGGTCGATGGTGCGGGCTCGTTTCGCCCGCGAGAGGTCGGCTTCGAGGAGCGCGCGCTCGGCGGCGACCGTGGAGAGGCGCTCGTCCCAGAGCGCGATGGGGAGAGCGAGGCGCTCGGCCAAGAGGCGCGCGAACTCGCGTGCCGCGTCGGCGCGCGGCCCCTCGGTGCCGTTCATGTTGATCGGCAAGCCGAGCACGATGCCGCCGATCGCCTCGCGCGCGGCGAGGGCTGCGAGCGCTGCGGCGTCGCGCGAGAATTTGGTACGCCGGAGCGTTTCATGGGGCGTCGCGATGGTGCGGGTGACGTCGGAGAGCGCGATGCCGATCGTCTTGGTGCCGAGGTCGAGGCCCATGAGTCTAGCCTGGGGCGCGAGGCCCGCGCCCATTTCGCCGAGGTTGCAGACCGCCATGGCCGGTGCTAGGTTCGCCGCCCTCCGTCAAACGCTTGATGTCTCAGGCTTTCCCGCACGCCTCAAGGTGCGGCTGCCGGGCGACCATGTCACATGGCGATCGATAAGACCACTGTCGTGCGGATCGCGAAGCTGGCGCGGATCGAGATTGCCGACGATGCGCTCGAGCCCATGGCGCATGAGCTGAGCAACATCATGGCCTGGATCGAGCAGCTCAACGAGGTCGATACCGAGGCCATCGAGCCCATGACGAGCGTGGTTGCGGTGGAGCTGCCGCAGCGCGCCGACGCGGTGACCGACGGCGTGCCGCGCGACGAGCTGCTCGCCAATGCGCCGGAGGCCGCGGAGGGCTACTTCGTCGTCCCCAAGGTCGTCGAATGAGCGCGCTCACGGCGCTGACGCTGACCGAAGCCCGCGCCGGGCTCGATGCCCGCGAATTCTCGGCGCGAGAGCTGGTCGAGGCGAGCCTCGCTGCGGTCGAGGCAGCGCGGCCGCTCAACGCGCTCGTCGCGGAGACCGCGGACGCGGCACGGGCCGGGGCCGATGTCGCCGATCGCCGCCTTGCGGCGGGCAAGGGGCGGGCGCTCGAGGGCATTCCGCTCGCGATCAAGGATCTTTTTTGCACCAAGGGCGTGCGCAGCCAGGCGAGCTCGCACATCCTCGAGGGCTTCAGGCCCACCTATGAGTCGACCGTCACCGCCAATCTTTGGGAGGCGGGCGCGGTGATGGTCGGCAAGACCAACATGGACGAGTTCGCGATGGGCTCGGCCAATGTGACGAGTGCGGACGGGCCGGTCACCAATCCGTGGCGCCGGCGCGGCGACAACAAGCCGCTGGTGCCGGGCGGCAGCTCCGGGGGCTCCGCAGCAGCGGTCGCGGCGCGGCTCTGCCAGGGGGCGACGGGGACCGACACCGGTGGCTCGATCCGCCAACCCGCGGCGTTCTGCGGCATCGTCGGGCTCAAGCCGACCTACGGCCGCTGCTCGCGTTGGGGCATCATCGCCTTCGCCTCGTCCCTCGACCAGGCCGGGCCGCTCACACGCACGGTGCGCGATTCGGCGTTGATGTTGGGGGCGATGGCCGGACATGACCCGAAAGATTCGACCTCGGTCGACCGCCCGGTGCCGGACTATGCGGCCGCTCTGACGGGCGATGTGCGGGGCTTGCGCGTCGGCCTGCCTCGCGAATACCGCATGGACGGTACACCCGCCGAGATCGATGCGTTGTGGCAGAAGGGGGCTGACTGGTTCCGCGCGGCCGGCGCCGAGGTTGTCGAGATCGGGCTGCCGCACACGAAGTATGCGCTTCCGACCTACTACATCGTCGCCCCGGCGGAGGCATCGTCCAATCTCGCGCGCTACGACGGCGTGCGCTATGGGCTTCGTGCCGAGGATGCGGACCTCGGCGAAATGTATGCGCGCACGCGCGCCGAAGGCTTCGGTGCCGAGGTCAAACGCCGCATCCTGATCGGCACCTACGTGCTGTCCGCGGGCTATTACGATGCCTACTACCTCAAGGCGCAGCGCGTGCGCGCCCTCATCGCGCAGGATTTCGCGACGGCGTTCGAGGATGTCGATGTGATGCTGACGCCGACCGCGCCCTTCGCCGCCTTCGCCATCGGCGAGCGCATGGACGACCCGATCGCCATGTACCTCAACGACGTCTTCACGGTGCCGGCGAGCCTCGCCGGCTTGCCCGCGCTCTCGGTTCCCGCCGGGCTTACCGATGACGGCCTGCCGCTCGGCCTGCACCTGATCGGCAAGCCGTTCGACGAGGAGACCGTGCTCCGGGCCGGCGATTTCTTGGAAACGGCGGCGGGCTTCGCCGCGGCGCCGGCGTGGCAACCTGAGCCATGAGCGAGGACGGCGGCGTGATCGAAGGCCGCACCGGGCCGTGGGAGATGGTGATCGGCCTCGAGGTCCATGCCCAGGTGATCTCGGAGGCCAAGCTGTTCTCCGGGGCAGCAACGGCCTTCGGCGCCGAGCCCAACACGCAGGTCTCTCTCGTCGACGCAGCCATGCCCGGCATGCTGCCGGTGATCAATGGTGAATGCGTCACGCAGGCCGTCCGCACCGGCCTCGCGCTCGACGCGGAGATCAACCTGGTCTCGGTGTTCGACCGCAAGAACTACTTCTACCCGGATCTCCCGCCCGGCTATCAAATCTCGCAATTCTCGCGGCCGATCGTGGGCAAGGGCCGGGTGCTGATTGATCGCGACGATGGCACGACACGCGAGATCGGCATCACGCGCTTGCATCTCGAGATGGACGCGGGAAAGAGCATCCACGACATGCATCCGAGCGCGACCTATGTCGATCTCAACCGCGCCGGCGTCGCGTTGATGGAGATCGTCTCCGAGCCCGACCTGCGCAGCCCTAAGGAGGCCGGCCTCTATATCCGCAAGCTGCGCTCCATCCTTCGCTATATCGGCTCGTGCGACGGCAACATGGAGCAGGGCTCGCTTCGCTGCGACGTCAACGTGTCGGTGCGCCGAGCGGGCGAGCCCTACGGGACACGCTGCGAGATCAAGAACGTCAACTCCGTGCGGTTCGTCATGAAGGCGCTCGACTATGAGGCGCGCCGCCAGGTCGCGATTCTCGAGGAGGGCGGCGCCGTCGACCAAGAGACCCGACTCTTCGACGCCAACCGGGGCGAAACCCGCTCCATGCGCTCGAAGGAGGAAGCGCACGACTACCGCTATTTCCCCGATCCCGATCTCCTGCCGCTTCGCCTCGATGCGGCCTGGGTCGAGACGTTGCGGGCCGAGTTGCCGGAGCTTCCCGACGCACGCAAGGAGCGCTTCATGCGCGACTATGAGCTCTCGGCCTACGACGCCGGCGTGCTCGTGGCGGAACGCGAGACGGCGGCTTATTTCGAGGCTGTCGCACGCGGGCGCGACGGCAAGGTGGCGGCGAACTGGGTGACGGGTGCGCTCTTCGGTGCGCTCAACAAGAGCGGAACGCCGATCGACGAGAGCCCGATCGGGCCGGAGGCGCTCGGCGGCCTGATCGACCGCCTATCCGACGGCACGATCTCGGGTCGCATCGCCAAGGAGGTCTTCGACATCATGCTCGAGACCGGGCGCGGGGCCGATGCGATCATCGAGGAACGCGGACTGAAGCAGGTGACCGACACCGGCGCGATCGATGCGCTGGTCGATGACGTGATCGCACGCAACCCTGACAAGGTCGCCGACTATCGCGGCGGCAAGGACAAGCTGATCGGTTGGTTCGTCGGCCAGGTAATGCAGGCCTCGAAGGGCAAGGCCAACCCCAGAGCCGTCAACGACGCGTTGCGGGCCAAGCTCGACAACTGACGACGCGCCACCATCATCCCCTATGATGGGACGCTGATTCTCACCGCCCGCGGTGACCGCTTCGCATGATCATACCGCTGAAGGACGACAACCCGCTTCACCGCATTCCGTTTCAGTACGTCACGGTGGCGCTGATCGCGGCTTGCATCATCGTCTGGCTGGTGCAGTGGCTGGGCGGCGATGCCTTCGACGCGGAGATCGTGTTCCGCCTTGGCATGATCCCGGCGACGGTGATTGGCGAGGCCCAGCGTGTTCCGGAGTTTGCCACCATCCCGCCCTGGTCGACGCTCATCACCTCGATGTTCCTGCATGGCGGGTTTTGGCACCTCGCTGGCAACATGCTCTATCTCTGGATCTTCGGCGACAATGTCGAGGACGCGATGGGGCACTGGCGCTTCCTGGTGTTCTATCTTCTGTGCGGCGTGGCGGCAGGGTTGTTGCACCTGGCCGCCGACCCCTCCTCTCAGGTGCCGACCATCGGCGCGAGCGGCGCGATCTCGGGCGTGCTGGGCGCCTATTTCGTGCTGCATCCCAAGCGCGGCATCTGGATGCTCTTTTTCTTTGCGCCGATCCGCGTGCCGGCCTGGGCGGTGTTGGGCATCTGGGCCGGCTATCAGGTGCTGAATGCTCTGACCACCAGCGCCGAGGTGAGCGGCGTCGCCTGGTGGGCTCATATCGGCGGGTTCATCGCCGGGGCCTTGCTCGTGATCCCGATGCGCCGGCGCGGCGTGCTGCTGTTCGACGGCGTCCCGATCGGCCCCTGGAATCGCCGCCCGCGCGCGGTGCAAGGCGCCTGGGCCGCACGCTGGAGCGAGCCGACCGAGCGCGATCCGCGTGACGGCCCGTGGGGGCGAAGGCCGCGCTCGCCCCGGCCGTGGGATCGGGAGGAATGAGGGCGCCGCAAGGCCCCGATTCCGAAACGGTTAATCACGCGCCCCTAGATTGCCCGCCGGTCGACCTCTCTCCGTCGTGGGTCGGACCGTGCGCCGGCGCGGTTCCCGTGACGGCACCGCCCTGCCTCAGAAGACATCGATGATCTTCAACTCCATTGAATTTCTCATCTTTCTTCCGTGTGTGCTGGTGCTGTATTTCATCCTCACGCACCGGGCCCAGAATGTTCTTCTTCTGGGGGCGAGCTATGCGTTTTACGGCTTCTGGGATTGGCGCTTTCTCTCGCTGATCCTCGTTTCGACATTCGTCGATTTTTTCGTCGGCCGGGCTCTGGGGCGCGCCGGCGATCCGCGGGTTCGCAAACAGCTCCTCACCATCAGCCTGGTCGCCAATCTCGGCATCCTCGGCTTCTTCAAATATTTCGATTTCTTCGTCGTGAGCGCGGTCGATTTCATCGAGCTGATCGGTTTCACGGCTCACGAGCCGACCCTTCGGATTCTGCTGCCGGTCGGCATCTCGTTCTATACGTTCCAAACGCTCTCCTACACGCTCGACGTCTATCGGCGCGAGATGAAGCCGACGAACGATCTGCTCTCGTTCGCGCTGTTCGTCGCGTTCTTCCCGCAGCTCGTCGCAGGCCCCATCGAGCGCGCGCGGCGCCTGCTCCCGGTTCTCAGCGCGCCGCGCACCGTCAGCTGGCCCGGCATCGCGGTCGGCCTCGAGCTCATTCTGATCGGCTTCTTCAAGAAGGTCGGGATCGCGGACACGGTCGCACCGCTGGTGGATGCCCGCTTCTTCGATCCGACCAAATCCAGCGGCCAGGAGCTCCTGCTCGGCGCTTACCTGTTCTCGATCCAGATCTACTGCGATTTCTCGGGCTATTCGGACATCGCGCGCGGCACGGCGCGCCTTTTTGGCGTTCCGCTTATGCGCAACTTCGAGCAGCCCTACCTTTCGCGCAGCATCACCGAGTTTTGGCGGCGCTGGCACATCTCTCTGTCGAGCTGGCTGCGCGACTATCTCTACATTTCGCTGGGCGGCAACCGCGGCGGCCGCTTCAAGACCTATCGCAACCTCATGCTCACCATGCTGCTCGGCGGCCTGTGGCATGGCGCGAGCTGGACCTTCGTCATCTGGGGCGGCATCCACGGGCTCTACCTGGCCTTGCACAAATGGCTGATGGAGCTTCGCGGGATCAAGCGTCCGAGCCCGCCCAACAGCATCGTCGGCAACCTCATCGCGATCATCGTCACGTTCAACCTGGTGACCCTGACCTGGGTGTTCTTCCGCGCGGACTCCCTCGAGATCGCTCTCACCTACTTTGACGGCATCCTGGCGTGGCAGCCCGCATCCGCCGGCGTCGATCGCCTCGAGATTCTGAGCCCGCGCCTCCTCATCCTCATCGCGGGCCTGCTGGTGATCGATATTTGGCAGGCGCGGCGCGGCGACCACGCGCTGATGCTGAGCTGGCATGGCGCGGTGCGCTCGTTCGGCTATGCCAGCCTGCTGATCGGGATGTTCCTCTTGGCGAACCTCAATGAAAACATTCCTTTCATCTATTTTCAGTTTTAACACGCTCGACCGGCGGTCGATCCCGCGGCGCTGGGTCGTCTCGATCCTCGCCGTCGCGGTGCTGTTCGTCGGCGCAGAGGTCGTGTCGCGCGTGCTCATGGCGCCCCTCGGCGACCACGTTTGGGCCTATTGGGACCCGGTCGCGGCGGACAAGTTCGAGTGGTATCGCGGGAAGGCAGATGCCGAGCGCACGCCCGAGGTGTTGGTCATCGGCGACTCGACCGGGGCGCGGAATTTCGATCCCGCTGCCTTCGCCGCGGCGAGCGGGGTGCCGAGCGCCTACAACATGGCATGGCCGGCCAATTTCGCGCGGGCGCTCGCGGTCAACACGCTCCCGTTGCTTGCGAATGGCGCGCCGCCCCGCACCGTCATCTTGATGGAGTCGGTCAACGCGTTCATCGATCTACCCGAGGTCGAGCGGTTCGAGCGCAGCATCGTCGGCGGTGTGTTGGGCAAGCGCAGCCGTGGTGAGCTCGTGGCGGCGGACGTTCTGCACCTCGCGCGCGTCTATCAAGCGCGCTTCCAGCTCATCGACCATTGGGCGCGCGGCAAGCAGCTGGTGCGTAGGCCGCCCTTGCTCGGCTTCATGCCCCACACGCGGCCGGCCGACGCGAAAGCGCCTGTGCCCGGCGCCATCCGAGAGCCTGATCGGCCGTTTAGCTCGGATCGGCGCGCGGTCTTGCTGCGCCTTGTCGAGCTCGCAAAAAAGCGGGATTTTCGGCTGATCCTCACGATCGGCCCCTACGCCTGGGTCCCCTGGCCGCAAGCCGTCGCGGCGCACGCCGCGTGGCTCTCCGAGGTGGCCGAGGCGAATCCCGAGCATGTGACCTTCTGGGATCTGCGCGACACCGATGCCGTCACGATCGATGGCTTCCGCGACGCCCAGCATCTGTGGGATGTTGACGCGGCCCGCCTCTCGGAGTGGCTCGGCCGGCGCTATGCGGCCACCGAGCTCGCGCAACGACATGCACGGGCGCAGGGCGAGGCCGAGGCCCCATGACCGACGATCGAAAGCCGGGCGCGCGATCTGACTATTTTGCCGAGCGCGTGCGCGCCGAGGTGGCATTCGCGCGGAGCCGCGGCGCGACCACGCCGGAGGCCCTGGCCGACTATCTCAACACGCGGGGCTTCATGACGCGCGAGGGGCGCCCGTGGACCGCCGTAGAGGCCGAGGCCTTCCTTACGCGCAGCCGGCCCCGCGATCCATAGTCAATCGGGCGGCAGATGCCCGAGCTTGACGTAGGCGAGCACCCCCTCACGTGTGTGCGGCGTATGCCGGCTGCCGGCCGGCGAGCGCACCCAATCGCCCTTGCGGTAGATGCCGTGCTCGTCCTCGAGGCTGCCTTCGAGGATGAAGACCTCTTCCCCGCCCGGATGGTCGTGCGCGGGTGCCTCGCAGCCGGGCGGCGCGCGGAACAGGAAGATGCGCTCCGCATGGTCGGGGCTCTCATAAAGAGTGAGGATCTCGGTGCCGGGAAGATCGCCCGGCTTCCAGGCCGCGGTGTTCGTGTCGACCACGACATGCGGGCGGTCATTGCCACGATATTGGCGCAACTTGACGAAGCACTCGCAGCCCTCGCGCGAGCGGGGCGTGTGGCTGAAGCCATCGGGGTTCAGCAGAAACGTGCCCGCCGGATAGTCGCCGCTTTCGTCCGAGAAGGTGCCCTTGAGCACGAAGATCTCCTCGCCATCGGGGTGCCCGTGGGGCGGAAAATCGCTACCGGGGTCGTAGCGGACGACCGAGGTCACCCGCCCGGCCTCGGCCGGGCCGGTATGCTCGAGCCGCTTGCGCCAGACCGACGGGCTCGGGCTCGGCTGCCACGCCATCTCCGCGGTGCACATCACCGCGCGCTCGGTGAAATCCGCGTTCAGACCGTCTTGCGCCATGGCGTCTCTCCTCGCTGCCTCGCTCTATCGTAGGCCAAGGCGAGCGGCAAGTCGCGGCCCCGGTGCGCTTGTCTTCGTGCCCGCCACGCGCCATGGTTCTCGGCGCCGCCTCGCCCAGGGAAGGCGGCAATCGAGGGAGCGACACCGATGACCGAACCCGCGCTGATCGTCCATGGCCACTGGCTGTCTCCGCCATCGGCCAAGGTCGTGCTGGCGTTGCGCATGGCCGATACACCCTTCGCCTACCGCCACGTCGACCTCCTCGCCGGCGAGCAGAACGGCGCCGCATTCCGCAAGCTCAACCGCTTCGGCCAGGTGCCGGTGATCGAGCATGAGGGCGTGCCGATCGCGGAGTCCTCGGTGATCCTGGTCTACCTCGCGGTCAAGCTCGGCAAGCTCGACGGCGCGACGCCGCCCGATCGCCTGCGCGTGCGCGAGTGGCTGAGCTGGGAGGCCGATCAGCTGTTCTGGCTCGCGCGCCGGCGCGCCCAGATCCGGTTCATCAAGGGCGCCGCGCCGATCATCGAGCGCTATGGCGTCAACGCGCGGCGATCGCTCGGCCTGCTCGACGAGCATCTGGCAACGCACCCGTTCATCGTCGGCGAACGCCCGACGATCGCCGACGTCGCGGCCTTCGCGACCACCTGCTTCGCCGACGAAGCCGATCTCGATATCGCGGACTGGCCCAACATCGTCGCGTGGCAAGAACGCATGCGGGCGGAGCCGGGCTGCGCCCTTCCCTACGAATTCATGCCGAAAGAGAATGCCGGATGATCGACCTCTACACCTGGAGCACGCCCAACGGATACAAGGTCTCGATTGCGCTGGAGGAGCTTGCCCTGCCTTACAGGGTGCATCCCATCGACATCACCAAGGGTGAGCAGCACGCCCCGGCGTTCCTGGCGATCAGCCCGAACAACAAGATCCCCGCGATCGTCGATCAGGAGGGTCCGGACGGCGCACCGCTCGCGATCTTCGAGTCGGGTGCCATTCTCATTTATCTCGCCAACAAGACCGGCAAGCTCCTGCCCAGCGAGCCGCGCGCCTACTATGACGTGATGCAATGGCTCATGTTTCAGATGGGGGGCGTCGGCCCGATGTTCGGCCAGGCGCACCACTTTCGTCGCTTTGCGCCCGAGGAGGTGCCCTATGCCAAGGAGCGCTATACGAAAGAGACGCACCGGCTCTATGGCGTGATGGATCGCCAGCTCGCCGAGCGGGACTTTCTCGCCGGCGCCTATTCCATCGCCGACATCGCCTGCTGGGGTTGGGTCTCGCGCTGGGAGTGGCATGGCATCGATTGGGCCGATTTCCCGCACGTCCAGCGCTGGTTCGAAGCAATCGCCGCGCGGCCGGCGGTGCAGCGCGGCCGCACCGTGCCGCAATGAGCCGCGATGCACGCCTCGGCCATCCGTCCGTTCAGCGTGTGCGCAGGGCGCTCGCGGCGGCCGGCTCGGCCGCCGAGGTGATCGCGCTCGAGGAGACCGCGCGGAGCGCCGAAGACGCCGCGCGGAGCATCGGCACGGCGCTCGGCAGCATCGTCAAATCCCTCGTGTTCACGATTGATGGCACGCCGGTGATGGTGCTGGTGGCCGGCGACCGGCGCTGCGACACCAAGGCGTTGCCCGGCGCGTTGGACCGTCCCGGCAAGGTGCGGCGCGCCGACGCCGACGCCGTGCGCGCGGCGACCGGCTTCGCCATCGGAGGCGTCTCTCCGATCGGCCATGCGACGGCGGTGCCCGTCGTGATCGACGCGAGCCTCGACCGTTTCGAGACGGTCTACGCGGCGGCGGGCCATCCCCACTGCGTTTTTGCGACCAACGTCGCCGAGCTCGCGCGCCTGACCGGTGGCCGGCTCGACGAGACCATCGGCGCGCCCGCCTGAGCCTGCGCGCCGCGGCGGTGGCATGGCGCGCGTTGACAGCGCTCGGACCGGCTCGGTAAAGAGAGGGCTCGCGCGCGAGCGCAGCGCGGAGGGATGGCCGAGTGGTCGAAGGCGGCGGTTTGCTAAACCGTTATACGGTGATGAGCCGTATCGGGGGTTCGAATCCCCCTCCCTCCGCCATTATCATGTCCGCGACTGTCCACTAGTCCTGAGCATGGGTAGAAAGATGGGTAGAGGGTGGTTCGCCAGCTGCATCGGCTAAGCGCACGAACCGTTGAGACGACCTCCCGTCGTGGCTATCACGCCGATGGCGGGAACCTGTATCTGCAGGTCTCCGCCTTTGACAGCAAGAGCTGGGTGTTCCGATACCGTCGCAACGGTCGGTCTCGGGAAATGGGCCTTGGGGACCTGCAGGATGTGTCCCTGAAAGCGGCCCGGGAGAAGGCCGCTCTCTGTCGACAGCAGATCCAGGATGGCCTTGATCCATTGCAAGAACGCCGGCGGCCCCGAGCGACAGCCGCACTCAACAGCACGCCTGTCGTGACCTTCCGCCAGGCTGCCCGGGACTGCATCAGGGCTCACGAGGCCGGCTAGAAATCGTCGAAGCCTGCAAAGCAGTGGTCCAGCACCCTGGAGCAATATGCGCTCCCCATCCTTGGCGATCTCGCCATCGGGGATATCGAGCCAGTGCACGTCCTACGAGCCCTCGAGCCCATCTGGTTCGAGAAGACCGAGACGGCAGGCCGTGTGCGTCAACGCATCGGGGCTGTGTGGGAACATGCACGTGCCCGCAAGTGGTGCGATGGCGAGAACCCCGCAAAATGGAAGGGTGCTCTAGGGTCTGGACCCATAAATTACTAGTCGGCCCGATGTGAGGTGTGCTTCAAGCTCCCCGGTTGGGATGGAGTTTGATCATGTCGGAAGATTGCTTTTGGCTGAGCACGGTACAGTTTGCTCGGCTTCAACCTCTGTTGCCGAACAAGCCTCGTGGTGTTCCGCGCGTTGACGACGTCTTGCGGGGCCCGTAGACCGCCGGCGCGTCGGACCAGCGACCGCCTGACTTCAGCACATGCACGATGCCGCTGATCACACGACGGCGGCTCTGGCGCTCGCTCAAATATGAGGCGGTCTATCTGCACGAGCTCGCGGACGGCTTCGTGGCTGAGCGCGTGATCGGCGACTGGATCGACTTCTACAACACGGAGCGGCCCCATTCCGCCCTCAACGGCCGAACCCCGGCCGAGGCCTACGGGCTCAGGCGGCCTGTGGATATGATGGACAAGGCTTGCGCCTTGCCCACATCCCCACAGGCCCAACAACAGCAGGCAGGTCGTACGAACAGGGTCTTGGCGGCATGATCAGGCAGCGGAATACACCTTAGCAAAGCCGCCAAACTGTCCAACAACCCAGGACCACCTCAGATGGTCGCCACCGTCGTGCTTGTCGTCGGGTTCACGACGTGCGGTGTGGTCAGCGCGCTTGGCATGAAAATGGCTGCATTCAGGCTCCCAGGCTTCATCGTTGGTGGGGTCTTCCTTCTCCTGATCATCGGCGCCGTATTGCAGGCGCGACGTTCGGTTGCCGCGTCGATCCAGGGCCCTGCACCGGGCGGGTCGATCCGGGGCTTTCTCGGGATGATTTGGCACCTTTTGGCAACGGTATGTCTCCTGATGCTCTTCGTCGCTGCCGTTATGAGAGGGAACCTGACCGGCGAGGACACGCTGGGTGCCGGCATCGGCAGCCTCGTCGTGATCGCCCTCCTGCCAGTCGCAGATTCCGGCGTCTGCCGCGGTCTCGGCCAGGTTTTAGGCGGTCGCACGCGAGAAGTGCGTGCTGTTCGCAGGAATGCCGACACCAAGATCTCTATGGCGGCCTTCGGAGCCAAAGCAGACGCCCCCGACAGCCCTTTGCGTTGGCCGTTTGCAGCCAAAAGGCGACAATCCGTTACAGATCAATCCTAGCGCGTGGGTTGTGCTGGCCTTTGTTTTTCCGTTCCTAATCCCGTCGCAACGCGGCGGCGGGTGCGAGCAGCGAGGCCTTTCGGGCCGGGTGGTAGCCGAAGAGAAGGCCGACCGCGCCGGCAAATCCGAATGCCGCCCAAAGTGATTCGGAAGCGATCCGGATGGGCCAGTCGGTGGTCGTGGCGACCAGCCACGCGACCAAAACACCGACAACGATGCCGATGGCGCCGCCCACCAGGCTGGTGATAAGAGCTTCGAACAGAAACAGCCGGCCGATGTCGCGTTTTCGCGCGCCGAGGGCCATGCGGAGGCCTATTTCACGGGTGCGCTCGGTCACCGTGATCAGCGATGTGTTCATGATCCCGATCCCGCCGACAATGAGTGTCGTTGACGCGACGATCGCGAGAAGCCAACCGATCGTGCGCGTGGACCCTCGTCGCGCCGCCATCGCGGCCGCCGGATCGATGACCCGATAACCCGCGTCCCGGTCTAGCTCGGCGGGATGGCGCTGGCGCAGCGCGGTGTCGATATTGGCGCGCGTGGCCGCCATGACCGAACTCGATGTCGCTTTTGCGAGGATATAGGAAATGCCGTCGGGCGAAATCTGCCGGCGCTCGGCGATAAGGCGCGACTTGGCCGTCGTGTAGGGCACGAAGACGATATCGTCCTGATCACGCCCGGAGCCAGAGGGCCCTTTGCGGTCGAGCACGCCGATGACGCGCAGCGGCGTGTTGAGAATGCGGAGTTCGGAGCCGATGGGATCGGCCGCGCCGAATAGGCGTTGCGCGACGGTGCTACCGATGAGCGCGACTTTGCCCGCGCCGATTTCCTCACGATCCGAGAAATTCCGCCCCGCGCGCAACGGCCAGTCGCGTATCGCGAGATAACTCGCTGTCGTGCCATTGATCTCGGTCACCCAGTTTCGATTGCCGGCAATCACGCGCGCGCGGCTCCAGAGTGACGGCGCCGCTGCCGCCACCCCGGGTGTGTCCTCGACCGCGAGCACGTCGGCAAGCGTTAGCAACGCGGGGCGCACCCGATCGACGGCCGTGTCGCGCACATCACGGTCCACGCCAGGCAGAACCATCAAAATGTTCGCACCGAGCGAGTCGATCTGCGCCGAGACCTGTGTTTGCGCGCCGCTCCCGATCGACAGCATGACAATGAGCGATCCGACGCCAATCGCGATCCCGAGCATCGTCAGCACGCTTCGGAGTGGTCGCGCGCCGATCGAGCGGCCGGCGTCGGCGATTGTTTCGAGCAGCGTCATCTCGAATGGTCCTGCGGGCTCAACCCGGCGATCGATCCTCTCTCGATGCGAATTGTTCGGGTTGCGTAGGCGGCAGCTCGGGGATCGTGGGTCACCATGACGACAGCGCGGGTCGGTGTGCACGCGTCTTTGAGAATCGCCAGAACCTGATCGCTCGTCCGCGCATCGAGCGCGCCGGTTGGTTCGTCCGCGACGACGAGCGCGGGTTCGCCCACGAGCGCGCGCGCGATGGAAACGCGCTGCTGTTCCCCGCCGGACATGGTGGTCGGGCAAGAGCGCGCAAGAGGCAACAATCCCACACGATCGAGCGCGGCCTCTGCACGTCTTGCGCGCTCACGCCGACGAACCTTCTGATACACCAGAGGCAGTTCGACATTTGCGCGGGCGTTTCGGCGCGGCATTAGTTGATAGGACTGGAACACAAACCCGATTCTCGATCGGCGAAGCATCGCCCGCTGATTCGCGCCGAGGCGTGCGACGTCGTGTCCGACGACCCGAAGCGAGCCGGTGGTCGGCACGTCAAGAAGGCCGATCAGATTCAACAGGCTGCTCTTTCCCGAACCCGAAGGGCCCATCACGGCGACGAACTGGCCGCACTTGATCGAGATATCGACATCGCGAAGGGCGTGGAATGCCGTGGGCCCGAGGCTATACCGCTTGGAAACACCATGCGCTTCGACCAACGGACGAGATACGGTATCCATCAAAATTCGATCCCAAAGAACGAGGCCGTCGGCGCTTCGGGCGCCTCGCCGGTGATCACCCGCTCGTGCCGCGCGAGCTCGCCTCCAATCACAGCGACGTTTCGTCCATCGTCAATGCCGATCGAAATGTCGCGCGCCTGCACCGTACCCGCGTCGGCGAGCACCCAGATCGTCGTGCCTGAGTCGCCCCCCGGGTCGGCAGTTGCGTCGTGGGTATCCTGCATCGACCCGCCGGGCGTAAATCCAAGAGCTGCGAGCGGCACGGTGCGCACCGGCCCTGCTTCAGCGACGACGATGCGGACCGTCGAGGTCATCCCGGGCAGCAGCAAGCCTTCGGGGTTGGAGGCGCTCAACACGACCGTGTAGATCACGACGCCCTGCACGATGCGAGGCGCCTTGCGGATCTCGGTGACTTCGGCATCGAAGAGACGCTCGGGATAAGCATCGACAGAGAATGCAGCGGGCTGGCTGAGCGCAATTTCCCCGATGTCGGTTTCGTCGACATTGGCGTGGATCTCCATCCGGTCCAGCGAACCGGCGATCGTGAAGAGGACGGGCGCATCCAGGCTCGCCGCGACGGTCTGTCCCCGCTCGACGTTGCGGCCGATCACCACGCCGGCGATCGGCGACCGGATCGTGCTCCGCGCGAGATCATGCCGAACAATCGCGAGCGCGGCCTCTTTCTGAGCGAGTTCCGATGTTGCGCTCGCGTGCGCGGCATCCGCTTCTTCTTTCGCGGCACGCGTTGCAGCAATCGCGTGCTCGTGAGCTTTTGCGACAGCCCTCGCTTCCTGGAGATCGACGGTTGCAAGAGCGGTGGCGTGCTCGGCATCTTCCAACGCGGCCGCTGCGACCGTCTTTCGATCGGCAAGTTTGCGCGTACGCTCGAGCGCGCGTTCCGCAGTGTCGAGCGCGGCCGTTGCGGCCGCAATGCGCGCTTCGAACACTGCGCGCCTAGCGATCGCTTCCCGCATCGCGCCGTCGGCCTCTTTTTGCTGAGCTTTCCTCGCCGCCATCGCACCGCGCGCCATATCGACGGCCGCTTCGGCTTCGGCGACCCGGGCCTCGAAGCCCCGCCGGTCGAGCGCCGCGAGCGCCTGTCCGGCCTCGACATGGTCGTTGAAGTCGGCCCGGAGTTCTTCTATCTGCCCCGACAATTGGGAACTCACGGCCACTGTGGAGATCGCTTGAAGCGTTCCCGTCGCGCTGATCGTTCGTTGGATGTCGCCGATCGCGACCGGCGCGGTCACATAGGAGCTAATGGCTTCGCGTTCCGCCACGCGGCCGGGCGGTGAGGTCGACGAGCGCGAAATGTCGCTGGTCAAAACGGCCGCCCCGAAGCCGACACCGGTCACGATGAGGCCTCCCAACAGAAGCTTGATCATCCGAACCTCCTGACGTTCTCAACTGGGATAACGCTGGCCGCCCGCGCCTGGATGCGTGGGGTGCGAATTTTTTTCGAACGCGCGCATCCATCGAGCGGATATCGCGCGTAACGATGTCGAGTATTCGCTGGGAGGTGCCGATGCCGACATCAATCCGTGGCTTCATCCGAATCTTGGCAGCAATGGGGCTCGTTGCGATCGTATCGCTCGGAGCCGCACCAACGCCTGGTTGGGCGCATGAGAGTGTGCCCGCGATCGTCACCGCCGAAGTCGGTGGGCCCGAGAGCTTGGAGCTTCGCCTCGCCGTGAACCTCGAGGCGATCATCGCCGGCATCGGTAGGGATCACGACGCCGCAAACGCTGCCGCAACCGAATATTATGAGCGTCTCCGCCAAGCCTCGCCGGACGTCTTGCGCACGGCGTTCTCCGAGATCGCGGACGGTTTCGCGCAAGGGTTGGCTCTCCGCGTGGACGGATCGCGGGCCGACCTCGCGCTCCGTGGAATCGATATACCGCCGGTGGGCGACACGGCGCTCCCGCGCGTCTCGACGGTGATCTTGGTAGGCCCTCTTTCGCCAAGCGCGAAGGTCATGACGTGGCAAGCTGACCCTATGCTCGGCGAAACGGTGTTTCGCGCGAGGCGGCACGGTACGACAGATCCGGTTTACAGCGCGTTCCTAGCAGCCGGTGAGCAGACGAAGCCGGTTTCCCTCGAAGCACCCGTGAGCGAGAGCCACTGGTCGCGCTTCCTCGAATACCTTTTCGTCGGGTTCGAGCACATCGTGCCCAAGGGCTACGACCACATTCTCTTCGTCATCGGTCTGTTTTTGCTGAGCCCCCATTTTCGTGCGTTGGGATGGCAGGTCACTGCGTTCACGCTGGCGCACTCGGTGACGCTTGGGTTGGGCGTTCTTGGGCTGGTCCAGCTGCCGGCATCGATCGTCGAGCCCCTCATCGCGGCCTCGATCGTGTTCATCGCCGTCGAGAACCTTTTCACCGACCGCTTAAAACGGTGGCGTCCTCTCGTCATATTCGGTTTCGGGCTGATTCACGGTCTCGGGTTTGCTGGTGTGCTCGCGGAAACCGGGTTTCCGCCGTCTCAAATTGCGAGTGCGCTTGCCGGGTTCAATGTGGGCGTCGAAATCGCGCAACTCGCCATCATCGGCGCTTGCTTCCTATTCGCGGGCCTCTGGTTCCGTTCGCGCGCCTGGTATCGCGCCGTGATCTCCATGCCTGCATCTGTCGCGATCGCTTGTATCGCGATCTTCTGGGTGATTGAGAGGACGGTCTGACGTGATGTCTCGGACAATCGAGCGGACAGCCGTGGGCGTGCGCGGCCTCCGAGTGTTGATCTCCATCGTCGCAGTTTCGCTTGCGCTAACGATCAATGCAGCGCGCGGCGATACCGAGATCCGCCATCCACTCGATCCACTTTCCGCCAACGAAATCAAAACGGCCGTAGCCGTCATCGCGGCGAGCGGCAAGGTCGATCGCACGACCCGCGCGGCCATGATCAGCCTGTCGGAGCCCGAGAAACGCGATGTGCTCGAATGGAGGGAAGGCGCCCCCCAGGCCCGTCGCGCGTTCGCGATTCTAAGAACGAAGGGGCAGACCTACGAAGCCGTGGTCGATCTCGGCGCCGGACGGCTGGAGAGCTGGCGATGGCGTCCGGGGGCTCAGCCAGCAATCCATAGCGGTGAGTGGGAGCGAGCGCAGGCCCTGGTCAAGGCCGATCCGCGATGGCGTGCTGCGATGGTTGCGCGGGGATACGACCGGTTCGAGGAGATCTTTTGCGACTCCCTCTCCGCGGGCTATTTCGGTGCCGAGGAGGAACCGCCGCGCCGGCTTCTGAAGATGCCGTGCTACGAGGTCTCCGGCGCCGGAATCAATGTGTATGCCAGCCCCATCGAGGGCGTGATCACGACGGTCGACCTCGACCGAAATGAGGTGGTGGACGTGCGCGACACCGGCTCCGTGCCAACGCTGCAGGGAGACCATACCTTCATCGGCGATCCCCCACGTGAGCCTGCCCCTGTACCCGATGCCGAGCGCGCGTTCGAGGTGGACGGGCGGTTCGTCCGATGGGGGAGATGGTCGTTCCACCTCGGGTTCGACCAGCGCTTCGGGCCGGTTCTGTCGCTCGTATCGTTTGACGACGGCGCCGCTTCGCGCCGGATTCTCTACCAGGGCCACATTTCCGAGGTGTTCGTACCTTACATGGATCCGTCGGAAAATTGGTCGTTTCGGACCTATCTCGATGCCGGCGAATATGGCTTGGGTCGGCTCGCGTCGCCCCTTGCGCCCGGGATCGACTGTCCGGCGCATGCCTTATTCGTCGATGCAACGCTCTCGACGGCGCTTGGTGGCGCCCGCGTTCGCGAGCGGGCGATTTGCGTGTTCGAGCGGGAGACGGCGGCACCGCTTTGGCGCCATTGGGAAGCACTCAATGGCGCGTACGAAGGACGGGCTGCGACCGAGCTCGTGGTCCGCTCGATCCCGAGCATCGCCCACTACGACTACGTCATCGATTGGGTGTTCACGCCCAACGGCGACATCAGGGTCAATATCGGCGCCACAGGGATCGACGCGGTCAAAGCTGTGGCCCTGCAGACGATGGCAGCTGAAGCGGGTGAAGACGCGGAGGCGTATGGCTCGCTCGTTGCACCGGGCTTGGTCGCCGTGCACCACGATCACTATTTTTCGGTCCGGCTCGACCTCGACATTGACGGTCCGGTGAACAGGCTCGTGCGAGAACGCCTCGCGCAACGGTTGCTCCCCGCGGACCACCGGCGGCGGAGCCTGTGGCAGCTCCAGGCCGATCCCGTGCTTGACGAGCAACCATTATCGGTGTCCGGCCGACCACAAGTCTGGCGCATCGACAATCCCACACGACGCACGGCGCTCGGGCACCACCCGGGCTATCAAGTGATGAGCCACGGGCCAACTTCGCTACTCGCGCCCGACGACTGGCCTCAGCGCCGCGGCGCATTCTCCGAACACAATCTGTGGGTGACCGCTTATCACGCCGGTGAGCGCCATGCCGCCGGCGCCTACCCGAATCAGTCGCGGGGTAGCGACGGCCTCCCGGCCTATGCGGACGGCGAGAACGTTGAGAGCGCGGACATCGTTCTCTGGAGCACCGTCGGCTTCAACCATGTGACGCGCCCGGAAGATTGGCCCGTCTTGTCGACGATCTGGAAAGGCGTGACGCTCCGTCCCTACCAATTCTTCACGCTTAACCCGAGCCTGATCGCGCACGAATAGCCTCTGCCGCGCAACGTCCGTCACTCGCTCATCATCAAGAAAAGAAGTGGCCGCCGAGGGAGCCCGGCGGCCACGGGTCGGCTATGTGGTGAAGACTTAGCGAGCCGCCTGGCCAGGCTGATCGACCGGCTCGACGCGGTTGTCACCGCCGTTCGTCGATGCGGTATCGCCGCGCTGGCCGCCATTTTGCGACAGCGAGATCCCGGGGCCTTCGATGCTCTCGACTACCTCGGCGGTCCCGACGTCGGGGAAATCGCCGTCGGCGACGCCCTGATCGTGCGCCTTCGCGAACACGGCCGAGGTACCGCCAGCCATCAGAGTCAAAGCGACCGCGGCCGCTGCGAGCTTAGAAAAAGTCATCAGATGCTCCTTTCCGTTTCGAGGTTGGTCCCGGCGAATTCATCTCTTTGACGCCGGTCATCTCTAAAACGGAAGAAAACGGCGTTTGGTTTCATCTAATTTTATTTTCTCACGATCTTGTGAACTGGTCCGTTGGCGCGACAAAGATGGAGCATCCGAATTGGGATCTTGCGCGTAGGAATCCTCAGGGACCAACAGGCATGGGGAAGAATTCGATGTTCGCGCACGCAATCATGTTCATCGTCGTCACCTCGCTCGCAACATTCGTCGGCACATACGACGATGTGTCCGGCCATGAGTTTTGGATCAATCTCGAAAAGGGAATCGTCGAACCGGGCGATGAGATCCTGGGCGACCTCCAGGTTGGCCAGATGCTGCAGGGCACCAGCTACCCATACCTCTCGAACCGCTTTCGCCGGTTCGCCGTCACAGGAGGCGGACGGACGGACGTGGTATCGGGCAGCGAAGGCGATATGCCGGCGCTCGTCAGCACGGCACGCGCGCCGGGCCTCACCATCATCGCGCACCAAACGGTGCCGTTTCGCGTCGCTCACGATGATTGGGCCGGGTTCGAACGCTACCTGAGAGATGAAGGGCTCGCCTCCATTCGCGAAAAGCACCTAGCGCGCGGCCTGCCCCGCGGTGGATTCTCCGAACGTTACACGCGATACGCCAAGGCTCTGGTGCAGGTCGGTCTCCCGGGAACGAACCATCGCGACAAACCGGTCGGGATGCCGCTCGAGCTCGTGCTCGACGAAAACCCTTATGGCGCTCGGCCTGGCACGATCGGGGTCAGGTTACTGTGGATGGGTCGTCCCGTGGCCGGCGCCCAGATCACGCGTTACGTCTCGGGGATTCCCGCATGCCGGTCGACAGCCGTCACGGACGAGACGGGTAGCGCGCGCTTTGACCTGCGCGAAGCGGGGCATTATCTGCTCAACGCGGTTCTGATGCATGAGCCGGCCGATAACCGGGTCGCTTGGGAAAGCCACTGGGCGAGCCTCAGTTTCCGCCTGCACCGTGCGATCGACGCTCGATCGGCGGATGCGAGTGTCTCAGACCACCCGGTCACGGACGAAAAATAATCCGCCTTCCACCGAGTGCGCGTTGCCGTGCCAGGTCCCCTTTGGCGCGAAATGGTAGTCGCCGGGTTTGAGCACAAGATCGCCGATCGCGATGTCACCGCTCAACATGAGAATCTCTTCGTCGGAGTGGTGAAAATGCGGTGTGTCGGAGGCGCCTGCATCGAAGCGAACGAGAAAGGCTCGCTCGCCCGTTTCCTCATCATGGTTCAGGATTTTCATGGCGATCCCAGGGGCCATGTCCTCCCAGTCGCCTGCGCCGTCGCGGATAGTGAAAAAGTCACGCGTGACGGCCTCCGCCGCGATGCGTGATTTGATGGCCGACCAGGTCTCAGGCGCAGGCTCGACAGGTTCTGTCGGTGGGTCGAGCGGCGCCAAGTGCTCTTGCCACGCCGCAACCGCAGCGGCAGCCTCGGGATCGGTTTGAAGCTGGGCTTCGAATTGCGTGCGCTCTGCATCCGTCAACGTCCCGAGGACATATTCCCCGGCGAGCGCACCAATTGTCCTTTGCTCATTCATAATTCCAAACAAGCCTTCAAGCGAATTAGCCCGCGCCGCACGCGACTTTTGAGAGTCCCAAGAGGTGCGTCGAGCGCTTCTGAAAGTTCCTCATGTGTATAGCCGTAATAATATGCCAACAAGATCGCCCGGCGAGAATTTTCCTCGAGTTCGGATAAGCATTTGTTGATGGTCTCCGTAATTTCAAACGGCAACCTGGTGGCGGCCTCGGTGTCTTCGAGCAGATCGTCGTCCGCGAGCGGGTGCTCTCTGCGATGGCGCCGCAGGCGATCGATCGCAGCATGGCGAGCGATCGTCGTCATCCAGGCGATCGCGCGGCCCCGATCGGGATGAAACGTATCGGCGCGGCGCCAGATCTGCAAAAAAACATCTTGCACGACCTCCTCTGCCCAATCGCGCTTTTTGACGACGCCGAGGACGTAGCCCAGGAGACGCGGCGATGTGAGTCCATAGAGCATCTCGAAGGAATCGGCATCCCCCCGGCCGACCGCCTCCAGCAGATCCTCGAGTTGAGTTGCTTGTTCCGTCAACGTCATCGAAAGGGCGCGCGGTCCGTGTGGCACTGGGGACGCTTTCCGATCCCGAAGGGATTACATTTAACGGCACATTGTCAACGCCAGCTGCGCAAAGCGCACTGGCCCGAGCGGGGCATGGAGTTGGAGTTCCCCCGGTTTGGCGGACAATTAGGGGCTAGCAGATTCTAGCCGTTTGTGGGCGCTCCTCTCGAAGGTGATGGGCGATTGGTATCCCAGAGCGGAAAGACGGCGGCCGGGGTTGTACCAGCCCTCGATGAACTCGAAGACGGCCATGCGCGCCTCGGCCTTGGTCTGGAACTTGCGGCGGTCGAGAAGCTCGCATTCGAGGGTCGCGAAGAAGCTCTCGCACATCGCGTTGTCGTAGGCGTCGCCGACCGATCCCATGGAAGGGCGAACACCGGCCTCCTTGCATCGCAGGCCGAAGGCAACCGACGTGTACTGCGACCCCTGATCGGAATGGTGGATCACATCGCTCGGCCTTCGCTGTTCGATCGCCATGTTCAGGGCGTCGAGCACGAGCTGGGCTCTGAGGTTGTGACCCATCGCCCAGCCGACGATCCGCCGCGAGAAGGCATCCAAGACGACGGCCAGATAAAGGAACCCGGCCCAGGTCGGGACATAGGTTCTTTAATTGATCAAGAGCGCTCGGTGAGTTTTCTCCAATCCCGACCCCTGCAAGGTTCTTTCCGAAGTCGTTCGCATGGCGTGCGCTTCATCTCGGCGTTCAAGGCATCGACGTCCCTGAGGTGATATGCGCGGTTCGCCGGAGCGTCTTCTGGTCGTGACGATCGCGCCATTCGCCCGGCGGATGCGAATCGCCGTTTCGTCCTTCGACACGTCCAAGCCGGCATAAGCTTCTTCATCGCTCTCTCCTCTACGTTCGGTCCGCGCAACTATGCGCCGGCGGAGAGCGCGCCTGATCAATTACTCCGAGTGATGTAGACCGTGCCGCGGTCGTCCGCGACGAGGCCGCCCTCCTTCACCAGGCGCACGGCGTCCGCGAGATCGTCGAGGTAGGCGTCGATCGCCTCCGCGTGGCCGAGGTTGAGCCACAGCATGATCGCGTCGGGCTTGCGCATGCGCGTCGAGAGCCAACCGCGTGCGGCCGTGATGTCTTCGACGGCGAAGATGTCGACGTCGGTCGCGGTGAAGATCACGTGCAATGCGTGCGGGGTGCCGACGATGTCGAGCCCGTCGATGGCGCGAATGCCCGCGACCAAGCGCTCCTTGATGGCGCGCTGCGCGCCAAAAATGCGTTTGTAGCCGTCCCTGCCGAGGTAGCGCATCACCGCCCAGGCCGAGGCCAGCGCGCCGCCGGAGCGTGACCCCGTGATGTTGGCCGTGCGGTAGACCCCGGCGGGCCAGTCCTCGAATTCGGTGAGCTGGTGGCGTTCATCGCCCGCCCTGCGCAGCAGCACCGCGGAGACGCCTTTGTGCGCATAGCCGAACTTGTGCAGGTCGACCGACATCGAGCGCACGGCCGGCACCGCGAAGTCGAACGGCGGGATGGGGTCGCCGAGCATGCGCATGAAGGGAAGGATCATGCCGCCGATACAGGCGTCGACGTGCATCCAGAGCCCGTGGGCGTCGGCAAGCGCCGCGATCTCCTCGATCGGGTCGGTTTCGCCATAGGGGTAGGGCGGAGCGGAGCCCACGATCATGATCGTGTCGTCGTCGATCGCATCGCGCATGCCGGCGACGTCGGCGCGCCAGTCGACGCTTTCCGCCATCCGCACGACCTTGAGGCCGAGCATCTCGCCGCCCTTGGCGAAGGCGGCGTGCGCGGTCTGCGGCACGATCACGGTGGGCTTGGTCACATCGGGCTTGTGCTCGCGCGCCCAGCCGCGCGCGGTCTTCATGCACATGATGACGCTTTCGGTGCCGCCCGCGCTCGTGCTGCCTGTGGCGCCTGCCGGCGCGTGTAGCAGATCGAGCAGCATGCCGATCACCTCGGTCTCGTATTTCGCGAGGCTCGGATAGGCGGTGCCGGCGAACACGCCGTTCTGCGCGATGTGCATGTTGAAGGCGTCGGTCGCGACGCCGTAGAGATCGTCGCCGGCGTAGTAGGCGGCCTTGAAGTTGCGCGGATCGCGCCAGGGTAGATCGCCTTCGCGCGCATCCTCCATCTCCGCGCGCACGTCGTCCCAGGCGCTCGATTGCTGCGGAAAGGTGATGTTGCGCATCGGCACCTCCCGGGGACGTGCCCGTCTGGTGGGTCCGTTAGCTAGCCGCCCATGCCGACGAACTCGGCGACGAGGTCGGGGTCGGAAAGCTGGTCGGGGCCGACCTCGTTGACGAATTGCCCGCGTTGAATGATGAGCACCCGCCGCGAGAGGGCCGCGATGAAGTCTAGGTTCTGCTCGACCAGCACCACGGTGAGGTTGCGGCGTTGTTGGAGATTTTTAAGGATGTCGATGATCTCCTCGACGATCGAGGGCTGGATCCCCTCCGTCGGTTCGTCGAGAAGGATCAGCCGCGGGTCGCCGCAGAGACAGCGTGCCAATGCGAGGATCTGCTGCTCGCCGCCCGAGAGCACCCGGCCGGCGCGGTCGAGCAGCGGCTCGAGACGCGGGAAGTCCTCGATGATGCCGCGGATCACCGCGTCCTCGTCGACCTTCTGCATCGCAAAGCCGAGACGCAAATTGTCGAGCACCGAGACGTTCGGGAAAATCTCACGGCCCTGCGGCACATAGCCGATGCCGAGGCGGCTGCGCTTGTGCGTTGCATCGCGCGTGATGATCTTGCCGTCGAAGCTGATAACCCCTTCGGTCGCCTTGACCAAGCCGATCAGCGTCTTGAGCAGCGTCGTCTTGCCCATGCCGTTGTGGCCCAGGATGCCGACGAACTCACCCTCCTTCACCGAGAGATCGATGCCGTGGAGGATCGGGATCCTGCCGTAGCTCGCGCGAAGGCCCTCGACCTCGAGCATCGTCACGCCGCGTGCTGCTTGCCGAGGTAGATGTCGCGCACCTGCTGATTGTTCTCCAGGTTCTCCATCGTGTCCTCGACCAGGATCGCACCCTGGTGGAAAACGGTCACCTTCTTGGCGATCGCCTTGATGAACTGCATGTCGTGCTCCACGACGATCATCGGTGTGGTCTGGTTGATCTCGCGGATCAGCGCGGTGGTTTGCTGCACCTCCTCGTGGGTCATGCCAGCCGTCGGCTCGTCGAGCAAGATCAGCTCGGGATCGCCCGTGAGCACGGTGCCGAGCTCGACGCGCTGGCGCTCACCATGGGCGAGCTGGCCGACCTGGCGCCGCGCGATACCGCCGAGGCCGATGCGCTCGAGGATCTGGTCGACGATCCGATTGGCCTCGCGCCGGCCGTGGTGGCGGCTCGCCGAGACCCAGATGTTCTCGTGCACGCTGAGACCGTCGAACACGCTCGGCACTTGCGTCTTGATGCCGATGCCGCGCCGCGCGATTTGGAAGGTGTGCGAGCCCGTGATGTCGTCGCCGCGGAAAAAGACCTTGCCGTCGGTCGCCTTGTACTGATGGGTCAGGCATTTGAAGAAGGTGCTCTTGCCCGCGCCGTTCGGCCCGATCAGACAGCGCAGCTCGCCTTCGGCCATCGAGAAGTCGACATTGTCGACCGCGACCACGCCGCCGAAGCGCATGGTCAGACCCCGCGTCTCCAGAATGGGGGCAGCGGCGTCGGTCATTGCGCGCTCTCCGGTCTCGATCGGGCGTCGCGGTCGCTTCCTGTCAAACCCGGAAGGAAACGCTCCGCGAGAATGCGCCCCGTCGGCAAGATGCCGGCGGGCACCGCGAGCACGAACAGCATGATGATGCCGCCGAAGATCAGGTAGGGGTTCAGGAACTGGAACTGTCCTATCTCGAACTTGAGCGCGAGCAGCCCAATGCAGCCGAGAACCGGACCGATCAGGGTGCCGAGACCGCCGATCAGCGCCCACATGATGATCTCCGCAGCGAAGGTGAGCGCGAATACGTCGGGGTTTACGAAGCTCTTGAAGAAGATCGAGAGACAGCCTGCCAGACCCGCAATGGCGCCACCGATCGTGAAGGTTAGAAGCTTGTGGAGCCGCACGTCGTAGCCGAGCAGTTCGGCGCGAAGCTCGTTTTCGCGAATCGCGACTGCTACACGGCCAAAGTGTGATTTAAGGAGGAATTTCAGCCCAAAGTAGCAAACAACCAGGCATCCCATCGCCAGATAGAAGATTTCCTCTGGGAACAGGAAGGCCTTCGAATTTCCCGGCCAATTGATCGGGGCGATCGCCGAGATCCCGTTGAAGCCCATGAGCCGCTGCGAGCCGATCGCATATTCCTCGCCCGCGGTCGAGCGCATGAAATTGTAGAGAATCAGCGTGACTGCGAGCGTCACCACGGCGAGATAAACGTCGCTGAGGCGGCCATAGAACATGAAATAGCCGAGCAGCGCCGCGAACGCGGCGGGCACCAGGATCGCTATGAAAAAAGGCCCCGTGCTCTCGCCGATATTGCCGACCGCGATGGCGTAGGTGTAGGCGCCCAGCCCAAAGAAGGCGGACTGGCCGAAACACAAAATCCCTCCATAGCCCCAGATGAACCCCATCGAGAGCGCAAGAATCGCCATCGAGATGAAAAGCGTGACCTTGAGAAGGGTGAAGAGGTCGAAGAAATGCGGGCCGCCGAAAAGCAGCACGAACATGATCACGCCGACCAAAATCGTCCCACGCGTGTCCCAGCTCCGCAGATTGATCCTGGGAAGCGTCATAGCGAGCGCCTGAAGATCTTCCCGGTGATGCCCTGGGGCAGGAGCCGTAGCATGATCACCGCGACGATCAGCAGCCCAACCCCGCCGATCACCGGCGTGAACTCATAGCTAAGCAACTGGCGCACAGTGCCGAACACGCCGGACGCGACGATGGTCCCGGTCACGGCCGACACGCCGCCGGTGATCACCGTGATGAAGGTCTGCGCCACATAAATAGCGCCCGCAGTCGGACTGACCTGCGAAATCGGTGCCAGCAGGCCGCCCGCGAGGCCGGTCAACGCGGCCCCGATGCCAAACGTCACCATGTAAACGCGCGGCGGGCTGATCCCGAGCACGGCCGCTTGATCGGGGTTCTGCATCGTGCCGCGCGCGATGAGCCCGAGCTTGGTCCGCTTGAAAATCAGGAAGATCCCGACGAACAGCAAGACGACGATGCCAAGCAGCACCATGCGGTATTGCGCCACGTTGTACACGCCGACCTCGACGCTCCCGAGGGGTGCGGAGACGCCTTCGACGAAGTTTCCGAAGATCGCCGTGACGATACCGATGAGCAGGAGGCTAAGCCCCCATGTCGCAATGAGCGTGTCGATCAAACGGCCGTAAAAGAAACGAATGAAAAGGCGCTCGGCGACGATGCCGATGATGCCCACGATGATCGGAGAGATGATCAGCATCGAGACCCAGATATTGATCCCGAGCTCCTTGGTACACAGCACGGTGGTGTACGCGCCCAACATCATGAACTCGCCATGGGCGAAGTTGATGACGCGCATCATGCCGAAGATGATCGCCAGCCCGGCGCACATGAGCGCGAGGCTGGCGATTCCGTTCAGCACTTCGATGATTAGAAGTGCAGCTGTATCCACGGCGCGCCCTCTCCGAAGCGCTTGGTCAGAGCCGCGTTAGGACGAGACCGGAACGTCTAGAGAATCGGCTCCAGATGCGCGTCCATGTCGGGCGTCTTGGTCAGATCGCAGCGATCGATCACATCGCTCGGGTAGAGCTGCGAGAAGCTCTCGAAGATGTTCCAGCTCTGATTCTGACACTCGGCCATGTGCATGTCTTGGACGACATGGTTGGTGACCGGATCGACAACCATGTGGCCGGCCGGGCCGTCCCACTCGACCTCGCCGCTGCGCAGCGCCGCCATGACGGCCTCGCGCTCGTGGCTGCCCGCCTTCTTGACACCAAGCGACCAGAGGATGGTGCCGATGTATCCGCCGATGCCGACCGAGTTGAGGTACTGCGCATCGTCGCCGAAACGCTCTTGATAGCGCTTCACGAAATCGACATTCGCCGGCAACTGCAGCTCTTGGAAGTAGGGCTGCGCGCTGACGATGCCGTTGCCCTCCTCGGGGCTGAGCTGAATGTGCTCGTTACCGACGCCGAATGTGACCGAGACGATTGGAATCTCGTTGAGCATGCCGGCCGCGTACCACTGGCGATAGAAGCCGGTGTGTGCCGCGCCGACGAGACAGGTCGAGAGCCAGTCGGGCTTGGCCTCCTGGATCTTCGCGATCGCCGGTCCGAACTCGCCGACATCGAGCGGGAAGAAGTCTTTCTGGACCACCTCGGCGCTGTGGTCGCGCGAGAAGAACTCGGTCCACTTGCCGATGATCTGCGGCGCGTTGTAGTCGGCGCCGATGTAGTAGCAGCGCTTGCCGTGGGTCTTGAAGCCGTAATCGGCCATCGGCTTCACCCACTGCACCGCGGTGACGCCGCTGACGAAATTGTTGATGTCGCAAACGCCGCCCTCGTAGATGACGCTGTACCAGAGTAGCGTCTGGTAGCGCCGGAGGATCGGGCGGATCGCTTCGCGCGATGCGCTGGTAATCCCGCCGTGAACCAGATCGACCCGCTCCTTGAGCGCCGCCTCCTGGGCGTATTGGGCGTAGAGATCGATGTTCGATTGGGGATCGTATTTGATCAGCCGGACCTTCTTGCCCAGCAGGCCGCCGGCCGCGTTGATCTCTTCGACCGCGAGCTCGCAGGTCTGCGTCATCGGCGTGCCATAGATGTCGAGGCCGCCGGATTGATCGAAGATGCTGGCGATCACGATCTCGTCGTCGTCGGCGAAAACCTTCGGCGATGCCGCAAGACCCGAGGCGACGAGCGTCGCCGCGGCGCCGGCCGTGCCCTTCAGAACGTTTCTACGCGTAAGATTCATCATGTCTTCAAAGTCTCCCTGACGTTCTCGGGTCAAAACCCGTTCAATCTAGCCCCTCTGCCGTGGGCACGCGCCCGCCTGGCACGCAGATCCCGTCCTCGACCACGCTCGCGGCCTGTTGTCGGACCGTTGATCGATCGCGGACGCTGATCCGGTTCGCGTATAACAGTCCACCAGCTCCATTCGTATCGCAAGCCATATGTTTTGTAGGGATATCCAGAGCGGCCACCAACGTCCGAAAAGACCCAGCGACGGAACGCGGCCCCCCCCCCGATGGCGCGATCTTAGGAGGCGACGTCTTCCTCGCGGCGTTCGATGATTGCGCCGGTGAGGGAGCGGGAATCCCGCGGGCCCCAGGCGCCGTTCTCAACCGCGGCGAAAAAATCGGCACAGGCCGCATTGAAGGCCTCCGGCTCCTCGAGGTTGATGGTGTGGCCCGAGCGGGGCACGACGCAAAGTCCAGCCGTCGCAATCGTCCGCTTGAGATAAAGATTGGCCTCGAGGCAGGGATCGTCCTCGTCCCCGGTGACCAGCAGAACCGGAAGGGTGAGCGCCGAGAGAGCGGCCTCGAGGTCGTAGAGCGAAGGACGCTCGGCCTGGACGCCGCGCAACGTCGCGGCCGAGCCTTCGGCCGAGTGCTGCATCAGCTGGCGGCGAAACACCTCCCAACCGCGGGGGTCCTTGTTTTGATATTGCACACGGGTGGGCCCGAGCGCGTAGTCGGCGCCCACCGCGGCCGCTCCCTCCACGTCGAACCGCGCCGCGACGGCTCTGGTTTCGCGCCGAAAATGCTCTCGCGCGCCGGACGGCGCGCCATAGCCGCACCCCGCCACCACCAGGGCCGACGCGCGGGCCGGGTAGCCCAGCCCGATATGCAGGGCCGCGAACCCGCCCATGCTGAGGCCGACGATATGCGCCTGCTGGATGCCGAGATGATCGAGGACCGCGATCGCGTCGTCCCTCGCCATGTCCTGTCCGTAGGCGCCGGCCTCCGTCGGCACGTCCGAGGGCGGATAGCCGCGCGCCGCGTAGACCACGCAGCGGTAGCGCCGCGCGAAATACCGGATCTGCGGCTCCCAGCTGCGATGATCGCCGGCGAACTCGTGGAGGAACAGAATGGGATGGCCGCGACCGGCTTCTTCGTAGTAGAGGCGCACACCCTTCGAATCCGCATACGGCATCGCTCATCCTCATCGCTGGCGCATCACCGGGCGGCTAGTCTACCCTGGACGGGTGCCGCGGTGCGGCGCGGGAGGTGATCATGAACGATCCGACGCCGGCCGTCGCGGCCGCCGAGCCAGATGCGCTGAGCCCGGTGGCGCTCGCGATCATGGCGAACCGCATGGACGCCATCTGTCGCGAGATGACCAACACGGTCCTGCACAGCGCGCGCTCCGCGGTCATTGGGATGGCGCGCGATTTTTCCTGCGGTATCGTCACCTCGAGCGACGAGGTGCTCGCCGTCGCCGAGGCCATGCCGATCCACGTGTTCGGCATGCATATCCAAACCGCCAGCATGCGCGAGAAGCACCCTGACTTCCGCGAGGGCGACGCCTTTCTCGACAACGATCCCTACGTCGGAAACAGCCACGCCGCCGATCACACCACCCTCGTGCCCGTCTTCTACGAGGGCGAGCACTTCTTCACCGTGGGGATCAAGGCGCACCAGGCCGATGTCGGCAACAGCCAGCCGACCACCTATCTCGCGGCGGCGCAGGATGTCTACAACGAAGGCGCCCTCATCTTCCCCTGCGTTCAGGTGCAGCGCGCGTATCGCGACATCGACGATATCGTTCGCATGTGTCGCCGCCGGATCCGCGTGCCGGACCAATGGTACGGCGACTATCTCGCAGCGATCGGCGCGGCGCGGATCGGCGAGCGTCGGCTGAAGGAGTTCATCGCCAAATATGGTGCGGCGGCCGTACGCCGCTTCAAGCGTGATTGGCTCAACTATTCAGAGCGCCGCGCGGTCGAGTCGATCAAGCAGCTGCCGACCGGGCGCCTCGTCAACGAGGGCTGCCACGATCCGATTCAGCCATTTTTGCCGGATGGCATCGACATCAAGGTGGTCGTCGACATCGATAGCGAGGCCGGCCGCATCACCGTCGACCTCCGCGATAACCCCGATTGTGTCGATGCCGGCATGAACCTGACCCGCGTGACCTCGACGATGGCCGCGGCGCAGGCGGTCTTCGCGTGCCTCGATCCCGACATTCCGCACAACACGGGGAGCTTCCGACGCCTCGAAGTCAAGCTGCGCGAGAACTGCGTCGTCGGCATCCCACGCTTTCCCCACAGTTGCTCTGTCGCGACCACCAACATGACCGACATGATCATCAACCTGATCCAGTCGGCCTTCGCGACGCTCGGCGACGGCTATGGATTCAGCCAGGGCAATTTCTGCAATGGTGCCGGGACGGGCGTTTGTTCGGGCAAGGATTGGCGCCGCGGCGGTGCGCCCTACGTCAACCAGATGTTCATGTCGGCGGGCGGCATGCCGGCGTCGGCCACGACCGACGGCATGCATGGCCTGGTCAATCCGGTGAGCGTCGGGTTGGTCTACCGCGACAGCATCGAGGTCAACGAGCAGCGCTTCCCGTTCCAGGTCAAAACGGTTCGCGCGCTGACCGATTCGTGCGGCGCCGGGCGGCGGCGGGGCGGACCCGCATCCGAGGTGCTCTTCGGCGCGCGCTCCGATCCGATGCTCGTGATCAATATCTGCAACGGCCTTACGATCGTGCCCCTCGGTGTGCGCGGCGGGCACGACGCCAAACCCGGCCTGCAAGAGAAGATCGGCGCGGATGGCAGCCGTCAGGTGTACGACACCGACGCTTACTGCCACCTGGAGCCCGGCGATCTCCTGCATGCCATTGACAATGGCGGCGGCGGCTATGGCGATCCGCTCGACCGGGAACCCGAGCGCGTGCTTGACGACGTGAATGAGCGCTACGTCACGCGCGCACAAGCCGAGGCCGTCTACGGCGTCAAGATCATCGGCGACGTCGACGACGACAGTCTGGCGGTCGACCTCGCTGCGACGCAGGCACTCCGCCAGGCGAAACGGCGCGTGGCTACCAATTCATAAGAGGAACAAAATTTTCCTACCAAGAAAATCCGCGCGATGATATGATGCAAACGGTTTGCCGTCCGGTGGGTTGCGCCTGACGGCTGCTTGGCTGTGCGCGTATAGTGCGCCGGCCTGACGGATGGGGGTTGCCATGTGTGGTATCGCAGGCGTGATGTTCAAGCACACGCGCGCGGGCTTGCCGGCCGGCGAAGCGCTGATCGACATGTTGGATGGCTGTCAGCACCGCGGCCCGGATTCGACCGGTTTTGCGCTCTATGGCGAAGAGAAGCCCGGCGAGCTCAAGCTCCGCTTCTTGGTCGGGGAGGATGGCGAGGCGGACGCCTCCGTCGCGCGGATCCGCGAGATCCTCAAGGATCATGGCGCCGAGATCATCTCGGACGAGACCGTCGGCAACACCTACGGCGTCGTGGTGCGCAACGTGAACGACGTGCAAAAGCTCGCCTACGACATGGAGCACGCCGCAAAGGTCGTCTCCATCGGCTCGAGTCTCGATATCCGCAAGGACGTTGGCGGCGCTCACGATGTCGACGACCGCTATCACGTGAGAGATTTTCGCGGCACCCACGGGCTCGGCCATGTGCGCCTCGCCACCGAGTCGGATGTGAAGCCCGAGGCGGCGCATCCGTTCTGGGCCACCGGCTTCTCCGACGTTGCCATCGTGCACAACGGGCAGATCACTAATTATTGGAAGATGCGGCGCCGGCTCGAGCGTCGGGGCTTCGAGTTCAACACCGACAATGACAGCGAGCTGATCGCGGTCTATCTCGCCGACAAGCTCGCCCAAGGCGTGCCGCTCGAGGAGGCGCTCAAGACCTCGATCGACGATCTTGACGGCACATTCTCGTTCCTGGTCTCGACCAAGGACGAGATCGGTTATGCCAAGGATCGCTTGGCGGCAAAGCCGATGATCATGTACGAGAACGACGACATGATCGCCATCGCCTCGGAGGAGGTCTCGCTCAATCGCCTCTTTCCGGGCCAAGCACTCGATACAAAAGAACCGCCACCGGGGAGTTACGGGACATGGTCCAGATCGACCTAGGGGAGATCCCGGTCCGTCGCGCGAATGAGCTCATTCGCGACTATGGGGAGAAGGGGGAGGACGTCGAGGTCCTGAACCCCGACGCGCGCCATCACATCGGCGTCGGCCTCATCCATCCGATCACCGTGCGCGTGCGCGGATCGGCGGGCTATTTCTGCGCGGGCCTCACCGATCAAGCGCGGTTCGAGGTCGAGAACAATGTCGGCTGGGGCCTCGGCGACAACATGTACACGGGCTCGGTCGTGGTGCGCGGCAATGCTGGCGCCATCGCGGGGGTTGCGATTCGCGGCGCCGAGGTCGTCGTGCACGGCAATGTGGGCTCGCGCGCCGGGCAGGTGATGAAGGCGGGCACGCTGCTCTGCGCCGGCAACGCCAACTTCATGGCGGGTTACATGATGTATGGCGGGCGCATCATCATCCTCGGCAATTCCGGCGAGCGGGTCGGCGAAGACATGGCGGCCGGCGACATCTATGTCGGCGCGAAGGTGCAGTCGCTCGGCTCCGATGCCGAGTTGACCGATATCTCGGCCGACGAGGTCGACGACATTCGCGCGTTCCTCGACCGCCACGAGATCAGTTTCAAGGGGAGCTTCCAAAAGATCGCCAATGCCGGCAAGCGGCTCCGCTATGCCACGCACGAGCGCCAGGTGCGCAGCATCCCCTTCTTCGGCTTTTCGGGTCAATCCGACTATTGGAACGAGAAAGTCCAGGAGGACGTCTACATCAAGTCCCAGATCGGCCGCTATCGCATCCGGGGCTATGGCGGCGCGCGCGAGGTGCCGCACCTCTCCGACATCGCGTTCCGCAAGGACGTCTCGCACGCCGGCAACAGCGGCGATCCCGTCGCGGCGGTCGAGATGCGCACCGAGATCGGTGGCCTGCGCGGCGCCAAGCCGCTCGGCCTTTCCATGCCGCTGATGATCGCGCCGATGAGCTATGGCGCGCTTTCGCGCTCCACCAAGCAGGCGGTCGGGATGGCCTCCAGCATGGCGGGCATCGCCGAGAACACCGGCGAAGGCGGCATGAGCGACGCCCAGCGTGGCGCTGCCGAGCAGCTCATTTTCCAATGTCTCGGTGGCCGGCTCGGCTGGAACATCCATGACATGAACCGCGCCGACGGGCTCGAGATCTACATCAGCCAGGGCGCGAAGCCGGGCTTTGGCGGCCAGCTGATGGCCAAGAAGGTGACCAAGGAGCTCGCCGAGATCCGCGGCATCCCCGAGGGCATCGACCTTCGCTCGCCCTCCCGCCACCCCGACATCCTCGGCGCCGACGATCTGGTCATCAAGGTCGAGGAGTTCCGCGAGGCGACGGGCTATCGCCTGCCGGTGAGCGTCAAGCTCGGCGCCGGCCGCGTGCGCGACGACATCAAGATCGCCTACAAGGACGGCTTCGATTTCGTCGAGCTCGACGGCATGCAGGGCTCGACCGGCGCCGGCGGCGCCGAGGTGATGGAGCATGTCGGTGTGCCGACGATCGCCGCCATCCGCCAGGCGATCGACGCGCTCGACGAGGTCGGCGGGCTCGGCAAGATGCAGATCGTCCTCATGGGTGGCATCCGCGACGGCGTCGATGCGGTGAAGGCGCTGTGCCTTGGCGCCGATGCGGTCGCGATGGGCACCGCGGCGATCATCGCGGGTGGCTGTATCGCCTGCATGCAATGTCATGTCGGCCAGTGCGTGACCGGGATCGCCACCCAGGATCCGAAGCATGAAAGCCGTTACAACCCCGTCTCGGAGGCGCGCAACATCCACCGCTTTCTCGAAGGCGTGCGTTGGCAAATGGCGGCGCTCACCCAAGCGCTGGGTTACGACCATGTGCGTCAACTGGGCCGCGACGATCTTGTGGCGCTCACGCCCGAGGCGGCCGCGATGACCGGGCTGCCCTACGAACCCGAGCAGCGCGGGCGCGAGCGGGCGCTGCGCGGCCAGGTGGGCTGAGCCATGGCGACGAAAGACATCGAGGCCGGCGGCGTCCTCCTCTCCGAGCTGCCCGACGACACCGACGACGTTCACTATGTGCCGGCGCCGTGCCAGATCGCGTGTCCCGTCGGCACCGACGCGCCCTCCTACATCGGCTACATCTGGGAGGGCAAATTCGAGCAGGCGTTCGAGGCAATCACGGCGACGAACCCGTTCAGCTCGATCTGCGGGCGCGTGTGCGACGCACCCTGCGAGCCGGCGTGCCGGCGCACGGATTCGGACGGCCCGCTCCAGATCCGCAACCTCAAGCGCTTCGTCATGGACGAGGTTGGGCATCGCTACGACGCGCCGCCGGTTCCGGTCACCCGGACGCAAACGGTCGGCGTCGTGGGCTCCGGCCCGGCAGGCCTCACGGCCGCGCATGAGCTTTCGGTCGCGGGTTTCGAGGTCCATGTCTATGAGATGACGGACCGCCTCGGCGGCATGATGATTTGGGGCATTCCGGCATTTCGTCTGCCGCCCGGCATCATCCAGGAGGATATCGATCGTCTCACCAAGCGCGCACCCGGCCTTAAGATCCATCTCAACACCGCGCTCGGACGCGAGGTGACGCTCGACGACCTGAAGGAGCGGCACGACGCCGTGGTGCTCGCCATCGGCTCCTGGTGGGGCAAGAAGATGGGCATCCCGGGCGAGGATGATTCGCGCGTAATCGACGGCGTGCAATTCCTGCGCGACGTCAACGAGGGCGCCCGCCCCGAGATGCCGGAGACGGTCGTGGTCGTTGGCGGCGGCGACGTCGCGATGGATGCCTGCCGGGTCGCCAAGCGGCTGCCCGGCTGCAAGCACGTCAAGGTGATCTACCGGCGCGGTCCCGCCGAGATCCCCGCCCGCAAGATCGAGCTCGAAGGCGCGATCGAGGAGGGCATCGAGTTCATCTACCACACCCAGCAGGTCGCGATCGCAAAGGACGGCAACCAGCTCGCCTTGCGCTGCGTGAAGACGATGCTCGGCGACCCCGATGAGTCGGGCCGGCGCTCGCCGGTCAACGTCGAGGAGAGCGAGCACGACATCGCGTGCGGCATGGTCATCGCGTCGGTGGGCCAGCAGGGTCTCTGCGACGACCTCGACAAGCGCGGCATGATGTTGAGCGATCGCGTGCGCACCTCGTGGGACACGATGCGCACCGACGACCCCAAGGTCTTCGCCGCCGGCGACGGCGCCTTCGGCGGCTCGACCATCGTGATGGCGATGAACCACGGCCAGCGGGTCGCCTACTACGTGAAGGCGTTCCTCGAGGGCCGCGAGGAGCCCTTGCCCTACAAGACACCCCATCGCACGCGTCGTGTGCCGGTGGCTCAGGACCTCTCCTGGGAGCTTCTTCCGATCCAGCACCCGGACTTCCTCGGTCTCGGTGAAAATCCGGTCGCGTTCCCGGAGATCGAGACGACCTATGGCTGGGAAGATGCGAAGAAGGAAGCGGCGCGCTGCTACCGCTGCGATGCCGAGACGGGCTCGGCCGACTACGCGGTGCGTCACCGCGAGGACATCTTCGTGATGGCGCGGACGAACCCGATGGATCAAGCGAGGCTCCGGGAGATGCTGGGCAAGCGCGTCACGCCACGCCCCGACCCGTTTCCCGAGGAGCGGCCGGGTGTGCTCGACGACCTGGTGTTTCTCCCGGCGAACCTCTCGCGTCTCGTGATCGACCCCTATCGCGAAGCGTGCCGTGTCGACACCGCGGTCGGCGGGCTCGGCCTGGCGTCGCCGTTCGTCGTCACCGGCTTCGACAATGCGCCGGAGCAGGTCGCGCAGGCGGTCGGCCGCGGCCTCGCCGCACAAGACGCGACCTATCTCGGCGTCAAGCCGATTGCGGACGATGTGCGCTGGCTCCAGCTCGTCATTCCGGACCAGCTGGCGCCGAGCCGCGACGCGGCGGGCCTCGTCTACGCGCTCGGCCACAGCTTCAGCCCGGTCGCGCCCACGCGCCTGCGCGACGACCAGATCGTCGGCCTCGCGGTGTCCTCGCCCGCGATTCTCGAGCAAACGATCAGCCATGCCCTCGACCAGGGCTTCGACATGCTGCTGCTCGACGGCAGCGCCGGCCTCGGCGCGCCCTGGGCCGAGCTTGCGGGCGCGCCCGATCTCGCGATCCTACGCGATGCCGTCGCCATCCTGCGCCGCATGGGGCGCGAGGAGGAGATCGACCTCGTCTATTTCGGCGGCGTGCGCTCGGGCACCGACGGTGCCAAAGTGATCTCGCTCGGCGCCGTCGCGATCGTGCTCGGCGTGGTCGCGGGCCTCGCCGCCGGCGGCACGATCACGGCGAGCCACGAGCTCACCTTCTCGGCCGACCGGTCGGACGAGGACCGCGCGGACGCCACCGCCAACCTGCTCAAGGCGAGCGTGGCGGAAGCCTCGATGATGGCGCGCTGCACGGGGAAGACGAACTTGCAGAACGTCGAGCCCGAGGACCTGCGCGCGTTGACCATCGGCGCGTCGGAAGCGTCGGGCATTCCTCTCGCGGGAACCCGCTAGCCGTCACGCGCGCCGCCATGTGGCGTGCGTGCTAAGCTCGGCCGATGCGCGTGCACCTCAACTATGGACGCGGCAAGCTCCCGGTCGAGCTTCCCGACGAACTCGCTGTCACCGTGATCGGCAAGAAGGCCATGCCGGTGCTCGCCGACCCCGCGGAGGCGCTGCGCCGGTCATTCGAGGCGCCGATCGCCGCGCTGCCGCTCCTCGAGGAAGCGCGCGGTAGCACGAGCGCGTGCGTCCTGATTTGCGACATCACGCGGCCGGTCCCCAACGGCGTGATTCTGCCGCCCCTGATTCGGACCTTGCTGCGTGCCGGCCTCGCGCCAGAGGCCATCACCGTTCTCGTCGCGACCGGGCTGCATCGGCCGAACGAGGGCGACGAGCTTGCCGAGTTGGTCGGCGATCCGTGGGTGCTGGAGACCGTGCGCGTGGTCAACCACCTCGCGACCGACGATGCCGACCATGTGCTCGTCGGGCGCACCAAGAGCGGCACGGTGGTGCGCCTCGACAAGCGGTTCGTCGAGGCCGACATCAAGATCGCGACGGGCCTGGTGGAGCCGCATTTCATGGCGGGCTGGTCGGGCGGGCGCAAGGTGATCGCCCCGGGCGTCGCCCACGCGGAGACCATCACCACCTTCCACAGCGCGCGCTTCATGGAGCATCCGCGCTGCGCGAACTGTGTGCTGAAAGGCAACCCGCTGCACGCCGAGCAGCTCGAGATCGTCGCGATGCTCGGCGGTGCGCGCGCGGTCAACGCGGTGATCGACGAGGAGCGGCGCGTCGGGTTTTTGAACTACGGCGAGGTCGTCGCGAGCCACCTTGCAGCGGTCGATTTCGTCGAGGCGTTCGCCGCGGTGCCGGTCGGCGAACGTTTCGGCACCGTGCTGACCAGCGCCGCCGGCTATCCGCTCGACAACACCTACTATCAGACCGTCAAGGGCATGGTCGGGCCGATGGAGATCCTCGCGCCGGGCGGCGACATCATCATCGCCTCGGCCTGCGCGGAGGGCATGGGCTCTCGGCACTACGTCGAGGCGCAACGCCGGCTCGTCGCGGACGGGCCCGAGCGATTTCTGGCCTCGATCGAGGCCAAGACCCACGCCGCGATCGACGAGTGGCAGACCGAGATGCAGCTCAAGCCCATGCGCATTGGGCAGATCCACCTGTTCACCGAGGGCCTCTCGGCGGAGGAGCGCGCGCTGACCGGCGTGAGGATGGTCCCTTCGGTGGCGCAGGCGGTGGTCGAGAGCGTCGCTCGGACCGGCGATCCGCGCGTCGCGGTGATTCCTGAGGGTCCCTACGTCGTGCCGATCCACCGCGCCGCCGCATGAGGCGCGGTTGACAGGCAACGCGGCCGAGGACGGAGCGCGCCGACCGCTCGTCCCGGTTCTCGCGGCGAGTATTCTCGGCTCGAGCGTCGTGTTTATCGACGGCACGGCGGTCACGGTGGCGCTGCCTGTGCTGCAGCGCGATCTCGGGGCCGATGTCGTCACCGTGCAGTGGGTGGTCGAGGCGTTTGCGGTCATGCTTGCGTCGCTTCTGCTTTTGGGCGGCGCGCTCGGCGATCGGTTGGGGCGCAGGCGCGTGTTCACGGTTGGCACGATCGGGTTCGCGGCCGCATCGGCTTGGTGTGGCCTCGCGCCGGACAGCGCGCAGCTCGTCGGCGCCCGCGCGCTGCAGGGCGTGTTCGGCGCGCTTCTGGTGCCGGTCAGCCTCGCGTTGATCAACGCGCATGTGCCCGCGGCCCGACGCGGCCGCGCGATCGGCACCTGGGCCGCGTTCAGCGCGCTCTCGGTGGTGCTCGGCCCGGTTCTCGGCGGCTGGCTGGTCGATCAGGCGTCGTGGCGCTGGATCTTCTTCATCAATCTGCCGCTCGCGGCCGGCGTTCTCGTGGTGCTCGCGGTGGGCGTGCCCGAAAGCCGCGATCCGACGCAACGGGGTGGTTTCGATTGGCTGGGCGCGGGGCTCGCCACCGGCGGGCTCAGCGCGCTGGTCTTCGGGCTCCTCGAGGCCGGGCGGATCGGCTTCGGCGAGCTCCCGGTGCTCGGCGGAATCATCGGCGGCGGCGCGCTGCTTGCGGGGTTCCTGCGTGTCGAGGCACGCGCTCGCGCCCCCATGATGCCGCTCGCCCTGTTTCGGTCGCGCGGGTTCGCTGGCGCGAACACGATCACGCTCCTGCTCTACGCGGCGCTCGGCGCTGGCTTCTTCTTCCTGCCGCTCAACATGATCCAAGTGCAGGACATGGGCGCGCTCGAAACCGGAACGGCCTTGCTCCCGTTGATCGTCGTCATCGCCATATTGTCGCGCCTCGCTGGCAGGGTGACCGACCGGATCGGCGCCCGGCTACCGCTCATCCTCGGTTCGGCGGTCACAGGCCTCGGCTATGCGCTGCTGATCATCCCGGACGCCGACGCGACCTATTGGACCGGTTTTCTACCCGGTCTCATCGTTCTCGGGCTCGGCATGGGCCTTGCCGTCGCGCCGCTCACCACCGTGGTGATGGCGGCGGTCCCGGTCAGCAGTTCGGGCGTTGCCGCCGGCATCAACAACACGGCCTCGCGGCTCGGCGGC
This sequence comes from Alphaproteobacteria bacterium, assembly GCA_965216915.1. Lineage (GTDB taxonomy): Bacteria > Pseudomonadota > Alphaproteobacteria > UBA828 > UBA828 > CBDCGS01. The sequence continues at coordinate 1,379,804 of CBDCGS010000011.1, read as the reverse complement.
TTGCTCGCCATCGCGTGCCTCGGCCTGGTGATGCTTGCCGTCTTCAATACCGCTCTCGACGGCGCGTTGGCAGAGATCTCGCTCCCGGCCGATGCGCAAGCCGCGCTCGAGGCCGAGCGGATCAATCTCGCGGCCGCGCGCGTCCCGAACGGACTCGATCCCGATGCCGAGGCCCGGCTGAAACAGGCGATCGAGGACGCGTTCGTCAGCGGGTTCCGGGTCGTGTGCGGGGTTTGCGCGGCGCTGAGCCTGCTGTCGAGCTTCGTCGCCGCCGGCACGATCTCGCGTCAATCCACGAGGCCGTGAGGGCGGCGTAGCGCGGGGCGTTAACCGGAGCAAATCCCGAGCAGATCGGATCACCTGTCGACGCCCCATTTGGCGGCAGCTGGACGCGGTCATCGGCCCGCGCATGAGAGCTAGCGTCGGCGGTGGAGAAGCGCGTGGCGAAGCCGGGCCGGCAATGCACCGATGATCCATGCCGGAAAGAGAAGGGGCTGGGGAAATGCGATCACGGGCGGGTTGCGCCGGAGACGTCGCTTGATGAGGTTGGCTGCGGCGGGAGCGTCCTTCATGAGCGGCGCGCGCGTGAGCGATGCCGTCATGCGCGAACGGACAAACCCCGGGCACACCACCGTGACACCGATCCCGGCGTTCCCGAGCTCGAGCCGAAGCGCTTCACCATAGTATTTCATGGCAGCCTTCGTGGCGCCGTAGACGGAGCCGCCGGGATACGGGACGTAGGCGGCAAGCGAGCTGATGAGGACGAGCTGTCCGCGGCCGCGCTCCCGCATGCGCGGGAGTATCGGCAGCACGGTGTTGAGGACGCCTTCGAAGTTCACCCGCACCATCCGGTAAGTGACCTCTTCGTTCAGTCCGGCTTGTGCATGCGGGTCACCGGGCTGCCAAACACCGCTGGTCATGCTCGAGATGCCGGCGTTCGCAAACACCAGGTCGAGCGGATGCGCGTCGTCGCTCGTCCGAAGCCATGCCGCCATCGCGCCGCGGTCAGCAACATCGACCCGCGCGCCGCTCACGGCCGCGCCCTTGTCGCGGCAACGCGCGGCGAGCGCGTCGAGCCGGTCGGCCGCCCGGCCGCTGAGTGCTAAGCGCACGCCCGGTGCCGCATAGGCCTCCGCGAGCGCGGCGCCGATCCCACTGCTCGCACCGGTGATCAAAATGCTCCGTGGCTCAACCATCGCGCCCTTCGCACACTGTTGTCCCGTTCGGTGCGAGTATATAGTCCGAGCCGGTCGCGACCGTGCGCTTTGGCGGTCGAGTAGAGAGAGTAGGGAGCGGTGAGCATCGCCAGCATGACCGGTTTCGCCCGCGCCAGCGGCCAGGACGAGACCATCGGTTGGACCTGGGAGGTGCGCTGCGTCAACGGCCGCACGCTCGATATTCGCTGTCGGCTGCCAGCGGGGATGGAGCGCCTGGAGCCCAAGTTGCGCGAGGCCCTCGCATCCAAGCTACGGCGTGGCAACGTCAATGTGACGCTTCAGGTCTCGCGCACGGTCGGATCGGGCGTCATGCGCATCAACCGCGCGTGGCTCGACGAGCTCATCGCGGTCGCCGAGACGTACCGCGATGCCGAGGGAATTGCGCAGCCGACGCTCGATGGTCTCATGGGCTTGCGCGGCGTGATCGAGCCTGCCGAAGACGAAATCGACGAGACCGCACAGCGCGCCCGAGACGAAGCGATGCTCGCCTCGTTTGCGGCTGCGCTTGACGATCTTGTGGTGATGCGGCGCGCCGAGGGCGAGGCGATCGAAACCATCCTAACTGCGCGCCTCGCCGAAGTGACATCGCTCACGGAGCGCGCGGAGGCGGGAGCGGATTCGCGGATCGAGGCGGCGCGCGAGCGCCTCGCGCGTCAGGTTTCCGAATTGTTGACCGCTGGCACGCCGCTTCCCGAAGAGCGTCTCGCGCAGGAGCTCGCGGTCCTTGCCACCAAGTTCGATGTGCGTGAGGAGCTCGACCGGCTCAAGGCGCACACCGCCGCCGCCGCACGCGAGTTGACGCGGGGCGGGGCGGTCGGACGGAAGCTCGATTTTCTGGCGCAAGAGTTCAACCGCGAAGCAAACACGCTCTGCTCCAAAGCCTCCGACGAAACGCTTTCGGAAGTCGGCCTCGCTCTCAAGGCGGTGATCGATCAATTTCGCGAGCAGGTGCAAAACATCGAATGAGCGATCCGTCCACGTCGGCAATCGATCGCCGAGGCCTTCTTTTCGTTCTCTCCTCACCGTCGGGTGCGGGCAAGACGAGTATTGCGCGCCGGCTTCTCGAGCTCGAAGGCGCGCGCCTTCGCATGTCCGTTTCATGCACCACGCGGTCGAAGCGGCCCGACGAGATCGAAGGCCGCGACTATCATTTCGTCAGCGTGACGCGGTTCCAGCGAATGCGCGAGCGGGGTGAGTTTCTCGAGCATGCCGAGGTGTTCGGCAACTGGTACGCCACGCCGCGTGAGCCGGTGGAGGCCGCCCTCGACAGCGGTCTCGATACTATCTTCGACATCGATTGGCAGGGCGCCCAGCAGCTTGCCAGCGCCATGCCCGAAGACGTCGTGCGGGTGTTCGTGCTCCCCCCCTCGTTCGCGTCGCTGGAGGAGCGGCTCAGGCGGCGCGCGCAGGACAGCGATGACGTCGTCGCGGCACGCATGCAAAAGGCGGCGGATGAGCTCAGCCACTATGCCGAGTACGACTTCATCGTGGTCAACAACACCCTCGACGAAGCCGTCGGCGGCGTGCGCGCGGTTCTCCACGCTGCGCGGCTACACCGCGAGCGGCTCGTCGGCCTTGATGACTTCGTCGGCCGCCTTACCGGTGAGACATCGCGCGCCTGACGATCGAGCCGCCGGCGCGCCCCGTCGTCTCGGCGAGGCGAAGAGAGAGATAGCGCTCCGCCGGAATGCCTTCCGGCGTGCGCAACCCCGCCTCGGCCGCGGCATGGAACCCGAACCGGCCAAGATAATCAGCGGAGCCGACGGCGATGACATGCGAGTGGCCGGCGTCCCGCGCCGCGGCGAGGCCGCGCGACACCAGCAACCGGCCGATGCCCCGGCCCTCAAAGTCCGGATGGACCGCGATGGGCCCGAGCAGCACGGCTGGCTCGCCATCGAGCTGCAAAGGCCAGAAGCGGATTGTTCCGGCGACGCGGTCGTCCGTTTGGGCGACGAGGCAGAGGGAGGGCAGAGGATCGGTCCCTTCGCGCAGCCGATAGGCCGGACGCGCCCGGCGGGCGGGACCGAATGCCAAATCCAGAAGGGTTTCGATGTGCGGGCCGTCTTGCGGCCGCTCGGCGCGAATCATAACCATCCGACTAGCTTTCAAACGACGTGAGCGAGGCAAGGTAAACATGCCGCCGCCGCGGCGGATCGGCGCACTCTATCGTCGTCGGAGTCGGGCTCTTTCGGTCATGACGCCGCTCTCATACCGGCATGTTGTTGTTAAGGCAAGTCAATTCGGTGCGGTGTGACCCTAGCCGTCATGTCGGTGGAGCGTGCCAAGTGCGCGCGCCAGGGCACAAAATTCTTCGATCGAGAGCGTCTCGGCGCGCCGCTCGGGTGAAATGCCGGCCTCCCGCAACAGGCGCTCGGCGTCGACCTCAAGGGTCCGAAGGGCTCGTCTCAGCATCTTGCGCCGCTGACCGAAGGCGGCCCGGGTGATCCGCTCGAGGTCCCCTGCATCCGCCGGGAAAAGCGGCAACGGCCGCGGCGTGAGGCGCACCACGGTCGACGTTACCTCCGGTGGTGGCGTGAAGGCGCGCGGCGTGACGTCGAACAGCCTTTCGCACGCGCAACACCACTGGGCGCGCACCGACAACCGGCCATAAGCCTTGCCGTTTATAGCGGTAATCCGCTCAGCGACCTCTCGTTGAAACATCAGTGTCATGCTTTGGAACCGCGGCGCGTCGTTCAGCCAACGGAGGAGCAGCGCGGTGCCGATGTTGTAAGGGAGGTTGGACACGATCTTGAGCGGCCCGTCGGCAAGTTGGCCCGGGGCTACATCGAGCGCGTCAGCCTCGAGGAGCATCAGGCGTTGCGGCACGGCCGCCAACAGGGATTGCAAGGCGGCGACGCACCGCGGGTCACGCTCGATGGCGATGACGCGCGCCGCGCCGGCGTGGAGCAGGGCGCGCGTAAGCCCGCCCGGCCCAGGGCCGACCTCGACGACTGTGGCCGCCTCCAACGGACCCGCAGCACGCGCAATCCGCGCGCAAAGGTTCGTGTCTAGGAGGAAATGCTGGCCGAGCGCACGACGGGCGCTGAGATCGTGCGCGGCGATGATCGTGCGGAGCGGTGGGAGGTCATCAAGCGATTCGGCGTGCGACCGAGCGTCGTCGTCGCTCACGGGAGCCGGCCTAGATGCGATACTCGACGAATGCCGCGCGACGCAGGTCTCTCAGATAACGCCGCGCCAGCATCTCGAGCCGACGCCCGGCGATGCCGTTGCGCACCGCATCGCGATCCGGCAAGCGAGTCTCCGCCTCATCGCGTCCGCACACCATCAGCAGCCGGACGTGCTGGTCGAACGGGAGGGGTGCGCTCGCTTGGCCGACCGGAAGCGTTCCAATGGCGTCCCTGATGGGCTCGGGGAGATCCTTCATCGCGACCTCGCCCAACTCCCCCGAAAGCGTGGAGCCGAGCGTCGCCGCCTGGGCAAGCAAGGCCTCGCAGCCCCGAACGCCGCTTCCGATGCGCGCGGCGAAGGCGGAGAGATCCTCTCCGGCGGTATCTCCGGCTTCGACGACGAGCTGCGCGAGCCTTACCCGCGTGGTAAGCGGATCCGCTGTCAGCACCGTCCGTCGATCGACCAGCCAGAGGATGTAAAAACCGTCGAAGGCGCGGATGGGATCCGACACGTTACCTCGTTCCAGGGACTGGATGACGCTGTCGAGCTCGGGTGGGAGCTGGCCCTGGATCACCCAGCCGATATCGCCGCCGACCGCTGCGGTCGCGCTTTGGGAGAACTGGCGGGCGATCGCCGGGAACCGGGCGCCGCCGCGAATCTGCTGAACCAGCCCCCGGGCGGTTTGCGCCACCTCGCGTTCGACATCCGGTGTTTCGACCGCGAGGAAGATCTCGGCGATGCGGTATTCGGGAAGGCCTCGATTAGCCTCCAGGCGGCTCAGCGCGTCGTCGATTTCGTCCTCGCCGACCGACACCGTCGCCGCCAATCGGCGCGTCACGATCTTCGACCACAACAGCTCGGCCTGGATTTGCTCCATCACCGCGCTTTGGTCGAGGCGCTTCGACCGAATGAAATTGCCTAGACCTCCCGGGGGCAGATTGTTGCGTTCCTCAAGCGTGCGTATCGCGGCGCCCATCTCGTCATCACCCACTGAGACATCCAGGCGCGCGGCTTCCTGCGCTTGTAGGCGCTCGTCGACCAGCGAGCGGAGGACCTGTGGCGCGACTTGGCGGCGCAGCTCGGGACTGTCGGGAAGATTGGACGATGCGATCACGATGGCGATCCGCGCGCCGAGGTCGTAGATCGAGACGATCTCATCGTTGACCACCGCCGCAATGCGCATCAGCTCTTGGCCATGCGTGCTTCGATCGGCAGGCAGAACCAAGGCAATGGCCAACGCACCCGCGCATGCAAGCGCTCGCGCCAGGCCGCCCAATGTCACCATTCGAATCCGCTCGAAACGCTTTTCAACCATCGCTCAGGGGCGGCCATATTAAGCGGAGTTTCGGCTTCGGCCCAGGGCGCAGTCGCCGCACCGCGGTCAGCCGAGGTGCTTGAGATTGATCGTGAAGATAATGCTCGTGTCGGGCTCGACCTCACGATCGCGCGTGAAGGATCGGATGACACGAGTCCCGAAGAAAAGACATTCGTCCTCGTAGTCGAGGCCGAGATTCCAGTCGATGGTGGCGCCGGAGCCGAGGTCGCGCCGCGCCCCCGCCGACAGCGCCCAGTGATCCAGGAAACGGGTGATCCCGCTTGCCACGATCTCTTCCCGGTTCTCGAACGTGGTGGTGCCGCCGCTCGCGATTTGCTGGTCGATGAGGGCGTAGCTCACGGCAAGGCGCAGCCAGCTCGGCCCGCCTGCGAGGTCGATCTCATTGCGCCGCGCCGACAGGTCGTTGCGATCGAGGCGGAAGCGATAGCTACCCGCGAAGAGCGGCGACGGCGTGACGGATATTTGGCCGACATAGTCTGAAAAATGATCCTCCAACCCGCTCCCGAGATCGAACGTCGCATCGGCCCTGAGCCGGGCACTTTGCCCGAGCAACACCGTCGCGCGGCCGCCGCTTTCGCCGTAAACGCCGAGGTGAAGCCCGTAGTTTGCGCGCGGTCCACCTTCCACGCGATCGAGACCGGTGAACCGGTTGTTGCTGAACAGGTTGGATTGATCGAATTCGAAATCCTGGCTGTCTTCATTGGGGATCTCGTCGGGGTTGCCGCCATTGGGGCTTGCGATCACCTGAACGATCGGCTCGATGATCTGTCGAATGGTTCCGACTTCCGCAATCCACGGATAGCGCCACTCGATGCCGACCTCCGGTACGATCCGACCGGTCAGGTCTTGCTTGGTCGCGCCGCTGATGTCGGTGGGGTCGACGAGGTTGTTGACAAGGTAGGCGTCGGCGCGCAGCGAGCCCCACACTTGGAACAGCTGCCCGCCATCAGTGACGAAGGGTCGGTACCAGCCACCGTTGACGGAGACCCTGCGGCTGTCCACGCCAGTCAGACGCTCGAGGACCAACAGGTTGCCGTCGAGGGTCAGATGTCCACCGAGAAGGATCGGGTCGCTGACATAGCTGAGATCGAGCCGTGGAAACGCGATCGGAATCTGATCGTCCTCATCGCCGTTCTCGAGGCCCTGGAACCAATAGGCGTTCGCCGCGGCGTAGCTTCGGTCGTTGAAGCTTTCGACGGTCCCGCGCGTGATCAGCACGTCGTCACCGCTGATCCCGTAGCGGTTGAGATAGGTATCGTCGCTCGCGCGCTCGAGCTGAAAACTCCAACGCGACAACTCGTCGATGTCGAAGGTGCCGTAGCCGAAGATGTGCCCGCGGAACTCGTAGCCGCCGGTCAACGTGCCATTGTCGTCACGGGCATCGGTGTAGGTCCCGCTCCCGTCGAACTCGAAACGACCGTCATGCGTCCTCTCGCGGTACTGCGCGCCGAGAATCAGGCCTTCCTTGTCGGTGAGGCGCGGCGAGATCGTGACGTCACGATGAGGTGCGATGTTCCAAAAATAAGGAACGGTGACCTCGAACCCGAGCGCCGTGGAGGTTCCGTAGCTCGGGCTCAGAAAGCCCGAGCGCCGCTTCACCGTCGGATCGGGGTGTTTGAAGTAGGGCGTGTAGATGACGGGGAGCCCGAACACCTCGAGCCAGGCGCCGTAGTAAGTGATGTCGCGGGCTTCCTGATCGTGCACCACCCGGTTCGCCTTGATCTGCCAGAGGGGTGCTCGGGTCGGATTTTCGATGCAGAGCTGACACGGTGAGAAGATGACCTTGCGAAGCTCGGTGCGCCTGCCGCCATAGCGGTTCGCACCGTTCGCGACCATCCGAGAGCCGTCGGTGAACAACATCCCGACGGCGCGCACGAAGCCTTCGCGCAGGTCGTCCGTGAGCTCGACTTCGTCGGCGAAAATGACCTCACCCGTGGGTTCGAGCAGCGTCACCTCTCCGGCCGCGGAAACCTTGCCGGTGTTCTGGTCGTAGGTCACGCGATCGGCGAGAAGAACGCGCTCCCCTTGCGTGATTTCGACATTGCCGGTCGCCGTGACGATCTTGGTCGGCTCGTCATAGGAGAGCACATCGGCCGAGATGACGACGTCTTGCTCCAACCCGTCGAGTTCGAACTCTTCCACCGTCTCCTGCGCCAGGGCGAGCGGCACCGACACGACGAGAAAGATCAGAAACGCGAAAAGCTCGATCAGGCGTCGCTGCATGTCCGCCCTAGCCGTCCTCGAGGTGGAAAAGACTTGCGACCCCCAACAGCAAGAAAGTCCCGACCGGGGTCCAAGCGGCCAAGACCGGCGGAATCTTTCCGGACATGCCAAGAGCCAGCACGAGATCCGATACGAAATAGAGCAGAAACCCGGTGACCACCGCGGCCACGACCAGGAGCAGTGTTCCGCCGCGTCGGTAGAAGCGCAGCGAAAACGTGGCGGCAATCAATACCATGGCACAGAGAAGGAGCGGCCCCGCGAGCAGCGAGTGCCAGTGCAGGCGATGCCGAACCGCCGAGAATCCCGAGTCCTCGAGCACCTTGATGAAGCCGGGCAAGGCCCAGAACGACAATGTCTCGGGTGGCGAGAAGCTGTCCTGGATGCGTTCGAAGGTGAGATCGGTTTGGATGCGATGGTGCGGCAGCCGCTCCGCCGGGCCGTCGGGGCTCGTCAGCAGCGCGTCGCTGATCTCCCAAGCGCCCTCGGTGAGGCGCGCGTGATCGGCGTCGATGCGGCCGACGAATTGGTCGTTCTCCTTGTAGAGAAAGATGGTGACGTTGTGCAGCGTCAGAGTTTCCTGCTCGAGCCGGTCGGCCTGGACAACCGAGTGGCCGTCGCGATCGCCTTGGCGTAGCCATATGCCAGTTTTCTTGAGCTCCAGCAGGCTCGATTTCCCTTCGAGCACGGTCGCCTCCATGTGCTCATAGCGCGAGACCATGGTCGATGCGAATGGATTGATCACGGTCATGCTAATCCCGCCGATCACGATCGCCAGCAGGAGGGGCGGTAGCAGGAATTGCCAAGCCGACACACCCGCAGAGCGGGCGATCACGAGCTCGCTCGAGCGTGTCATGCGCGTAAACGTGACGATTCCGCCCACCAGCGCCGCGAAGGGCAGTGCTTCCTGCGCGAGCATCGGAATGCGAAGTAGCGCCATTTGAAGCAGCAGGCTCACCGGGACGGATTGGTCGGGCCCGGACGACCGACGCACCAGCTCGACCGCGTCGAAGAGAAAGATCGTCGCGACGAAAACGAGGAACACGGCCGCGATCGCGATCAAGAATTGGCGGCCGATATAGAGCGAGAGGATGGGCGAAATGTGCATCGCTGCCTATCCCAACGCCTCTTCTGTCGCCTTCACCCGTTGCACCCTGCGCCAGGCGGGTCCCTGCAAGTGGGCCATCACGCGATCATATCGCGACATCTTTCACTCGGCGCCACCGTTGCCGCGAAACGCCGTCGCATCTCGCCATGTTGGGCATTGCCGCCGACCCGCCCCGTTCATGACTGCCGCGGCGCGGGGTCCACTTCCTAGCGCGGCATCATGCGCAGTGCCCCGTCAAATCGCACCACCGCCCCGTTCATGAACCGATTCTCGATCAAATGGATCGCGAGGTCCGCGAATTCGTCCGACTTGCCGAGGCGCTTGGGATAGAGCGTGGTCGCGACCAGCGACTCGCGCACTGCCTCAGGAAGCCCCGCCATCATTGGCGTGTCCATGATCCCCGGAGCGATCGCATTGACCCGCACACCGTCGCGTGCCAGCTCGCGCGCAAGCGTGATGGTCATCGCGGCGACGCCGCCCTTGGACGCGGAGTAGTCGCACTGTCCAACCTGGCCCTCGGTTGACGCGATCGAGGATGTCATGACGATCGCACCGCGCTCGTTTTCGTCGAGCGGGACTTGCGCGATCATGTCGGCGGCCGCGAGCCGGCAGGAATTGATCGTGCCGATCAGGTTGACCTTGATCGCCCGGGTGAGCGTGTCGAGCGGCGTCGCGGCGCCATCTTTGCCGACAAGCTTTGCGCCGACCGCGATGCCCGCGCACGCGACCAAAATGCGGCAGGGACCCAATTGCTCGCGCACTTTGCCCAAGGCGGCTTCATGGCTCGCGGCGTCGACCACATCGCAGACCGCGGCGACGCCGCCGATCTCGCTCGCGACCTGATGCGCTCGTTCTTCGTTCATGTCGAGCACGCCCACGCGCGCGCCAGCCTTCGCGAGCGCACGCGATGTCGCTTCTCCGAGGCCCGAGGCGCCGCCGGTGACGACCGCGGTGCAGCCCTGAATCTCCATTCCGTCCTCCGCCGTTGCAAGCGCGCCTTCATAACAAATCGCGCGGCGCGGCGCGACGCCGAAGCGACCGCTCAGTCAGCATCCTCGGACCGCCGGAGCGCGGCGCGATGAAGCCGCGCCTCGCGGTGCGAAATGTAGAAGGCGCTGCCAATGATGATCGCCGCGCCGACCCAGGTCCAGGGGCCGGGAAACTCGTTGAAGGCCAACCAGCCGAACAAGACGGCGAAGGGGAGGCGCGTGAAGTCCAGCGGCACGATAGCCGTCGCCTCCGACACCGAGAGCGCCCGTGCCATGGCGAAATGCGCCGCGGTGAGAACGACCCCGATGCCGATCAGCCAGCCGAATTGATCGATCGTCGGCATCTGCCAAAAGGCGATTGCCGGCCCGAGCGAAATCGGCGTCATGATGAGGTTCATGTAGAACACGATGGCGAGCGGCGATTCGGCGCGTGCCAAAAGCCGCACCAGACCCATGGAGATTGCGAACAGGAGGGCCGAAAAGATTGCAAGCAGGCCGCCCGTGCTGATGGTCTCCGCGCCGGGTCTCAGCACGATTAGGACGCCGACGAAGCCCACGAGCACCGCAATCAGGCGCCGCGGCCCCACCTTCTCGCCAAGCATGAAGATGGCGACCGGGATCATCCACAAGGCCACCGTGAAGTTGAGCGTGATCGCCTCAGCGAGCGGCGTGCGCTGGAGCGCTGCATACCACGCCCACATGGCGCAGATCCCGACCAATGCCCGCACGCCGAACAAGCGAAAGCGGACACCTGAGACCGGCCCAAAGCCGGCGCGCGCCATAAAGGGGAGCAAGACCAGGCATCCAACGGCATTGCGAAAGAACGCGATCTGAAACACCGAAAGCTCGGCCGAGACGTGCCGAATGGCCGCGGACATGCCGGCGAAGCAGGCGCAGGTGAAGATCATCAAGAGGGCACCCTCGATCGCGCGGGAATCCCCGCGCCGAGGGCCGTCGGCGGTTCCGAGCGTGTGCTTGGGCGGCATGGCGCCCGGAGGCTATCCGGTTTCGGGCCCCGACCCTACCGCCGCGTATCTGCTGCGGAGGAGCGCTATATCTCGCCGATCACCGCGAGGGCGCTTGCGACCTTGCTCAGCGAGCGCGAGCGCGCCCACGGGTCGTCGATCTTGCGTGCCACGTCGAGGGCTTCGGCGAGCGTCTCTCGGGCAAAATCCGCACGTCCGGCCTGGGCGTTCACGACGGCGAGATCGGACAGCACGAACGCGCGATCGAGCGTGCTTTTGATGGCGCGCGCGATCTCGTGGCCCTCGGCCTCGGTTTCGCGCGCCTTCTCGTCTTCTCCGTCGTCGTCGAGGATGCGCGCGATGCTCAGGAGCGTGTCGACCTTGAGCCGATCGTCCTCGACCGACGTCGCGAGCGCGACGGCATCGTCAATCTCGCCAAAACGGGCGAGATTGACCGCGACCTTGGTCTGCACGAATGACAGCGTGTAGCCCTGGTCGATCTTGCGCACCGAGCTGCGCGCGGCCGCGAAATCGCCGACCGCCGCTTCGGCGATTGCGACACGGGCCAGCGCTTGCTGACGCGCCGCCTTGCGCGGAATGGTCGGCAGAACCGACTTGGCCCCTGCAAGCGTCTCCCGCGCGTCGTCGAGTTCGTCGCTTTCGGCCTCAATGATGACGATTTCGCAAAGCGCCTGGATCCGGTGCATCGGCGTCTCGATGGTGCTCGCAAGCGCCTTGCCCTCGGCAATCTGATCGGCCAGCGCCAGCAGCACCGCCACCTCGCCGGTCGCCCAATCGCGGAACACCTTGGTCCGAATCGTGCCAACCAGCGTGCGCGCCTCTTCCACGACCACGCGCGCCGTCCGCTCGTCGCCGGCTTCGAGGTAGGCACGTGCAATCGCCGCAAGCGCGGGAACACGCTCCTGATCGCGGGCGATTCGCCGGGCCGTTTCCTCGGCTTGATCGGGGCTTCCGCCGGCCGCTTGCCCTTCGGCGATCGCGCGGAGCGCCTTGTCCTTCAAGCGCTCGCTCGGAACCCGATCGGCGGTGACCAACGCGTCCTCGGTTCGCCCGGCCTTCGCCAGCGAAACAGCGATGCTGCTGATCGCCGCGACGACCGAGCGCGGATCCTGGATCGTGCGTGCGACCTCCAGCGCTTCGTCGGGGCGGCCCGCGCGCGCCTGCGCCTCGACGACGTTGCTCAGCGCCCAGTCGCGCAGGTCCTCCTTGTCGACCTGCGTGGCCGCCTGGCGCGCCTCGTGGATCAAGCAGCGCGTGGTCGGCAGCTCGAAACACGCGGCGCCCGTGCGGTCGACCGATCGCGCCGTATCGACGTCGGGGTTGGCCCAATCCGGCCCAAACTCCCTTTCCAGCGCAAGCCGCGCCTCTTCGATTTGGACGCGACGGGCCTCGTCGAGACGCTGTAGGAGGTGTTGCGCGGCGCCCGCAGCTGAGGTCAGATGCTCGAGCAATTCGCGCGATGGCTTGCCATCGACGGGCAGGCCGGCGGTTTGCTGGTACCGGCGAATCGCCTCGATCGTCTCGGGCGACATGACGCCGCCAATCGGGCCGCGATAAACTCCGATCTCGGCGAGGCGCAGCTGGATCTTCCTGACGAGCAGGCTATAGCGACCGCTGCGCAACTCCTCGTCATTGTCCTCGTCGCTCAGGCTCGCGACTTGCAGCGCGATCGGCGACGCTTCGCCCCGCATCTCGAGCAACGCCGCCGCGTCGAGGTCGTCGACACCCGCGCCGACCGTGAGCGACGCGACCACAGCGCCAGCGATCAGCGTCCGCACGCACCGCCGGGCGTTGCGCCCCGCCGTCTTCTCGGTCTCGGAAAATCCCGGCACTTCCATCGGGCCGACCATATCACCCTATGCATTGGCGCTGTACCACTTGGCCCTTTCCTGACGGGTTTCCACTTTTCGCGGGTGAGCTCGTTAAGGATTCGTTTACCAACATTTCTAACTCTGACCCCAATGTTGTCGGGCGACACGCCGGTGTCGTCGCCGCATCAAACAGACGGTGCCGACAAGACAGGCCACGGGCGTTTGTTTGTTGAGGGAACCATGCGTCGGCTTGAAAGGCGATTGATCGGGCAGGCATTTTCCGCGTGGCACACGCTGTGCGGCGATCGGCCCTACCCTCGGTTGCGTGATGTCGAAGCCGCGTGCACTGGGGCATTGCTGGAAAATTCCTTCGTGATCGACACCTCCGGCGGTCCGGAAGCCTATGCGGTGACCCGCTGCGGGTCCGAGCTCGCGCAAGGCTTGAGACTCGATCTGACGGGACGGCGGATCGACACGCTCCCCGACGAGCACGCGGATCAGATCATCGATTTCTGCCGGGTTGTGGTGAACGTCGGAAAACCCGTCGCCAACAGTGACGTTTTCCTGAGCTATCACGGGAGCGAAATGCTCTATCGCGCGATTCTGCTGCCGCTGAGCTCCGATGGGCACGCCGTCGATGCGCTCCTTGGGGCGGCGAGCTTCAAGAGGCGCGACCTCGTCCAACCGCGGACGTGCTCGCACTAGTGTCGGTACTCAATAGGGATTCTCATCTCGGTTGATTTTTTTGATTCAAGCTTCGGAACGGTAGGAGGCTTGGATGGTGAAGACGCCTTGTTGGCTGAGCGATGAGGAGTGGGCTCGGATTGAACCGCATCTTCCGCGGGGTCGTTGCGGGGCCCGCCGGGTTGATGATCGGCGCCGGCCGATGTGCCTCAACCTGGCCCGCGCCAGGTTGAGGGCCGATTAGGCGTCTGAGAGGCCCCGACCACGCGGGTCCGATTCACCCCGCGGCATAACCACGGTCGACATTGATGTTTGCACCTGTCACAGAGTTCAAATCAGACGATGCGAGGAAAACGGCAGCGCCGGTCAGCTCGTCGGGGTCGAGCCAAGGATCACCAACACCGAAGTGGTTCTGGAGCGCAGCATTGTAATCGTCATTCTCGGCTCGATATGCCTCGTTCATATCGGTCTTGATGCAGCCAGGCGAAATCTGATTGACCTGAATATTCGCCTCGCGAAGTTCTAGGCAAAGCGTCTTGGTCAACAGAGACATTCCGGCCTTTGTCGCGCAGTAGGCGGCCGATCCGGCAAATCCACTCTGTCCGAATATCGAGGAAATGTTGATGATCTTGCCGCCGCCTCGCTTTTTCATTGCCGGGACGACGGCCTGGGCACAGAAAAATGCGCTCTTGAGGTTGGTGTTGATCTGTTGATCCCAGATTTCCTCGGTCGTCGTCTCAACCGGTGTGAAAAGATAAATGCCGGCGTTGTTGACGAGAATGTCGACTCCGCCGAAGTGCTTGCATACCTCGCTGACCATACGGTGGATGGCGTCAACGTTCGACACGTCACATTGGATCGCGACAGCCTGGCCACCCGTCTTTTGTATAGCGTCGACGACTTGGTGCGCCGCGTCAGAGTCAGACCGATAAATGACCGCCACTGCCGCGCCTTCGGCACCGAACCGCTCGCTGTACGACCGACCCATTCCGCGGGAACCACCGGTCACGAGCGCGACTTTGGATTCTAGTTTTCCTGTCACTTCAGCTCCTTTCGGTGTCGTTGGCGGGCCGGACAGTTGTCTCCTAATCTGACGCGGCTCCCGGTGGCGGTGGCGGCTGTTCGGGTGTTATGCCACTTTCGTTTAACTCGACACCGTAGATTTCACGCGCCGCTTCGATGGAAACATATCCATCGAGCACGTCTTCCCTGACGCGCTCTTTTGGTCTCTGCTTCGGATCTCCCCAACCGCCCCCGCCAGTTGTATCGATGCGAAAGGCTTCGCCGGCCTGGAAACGGTATGCCGCGAGAAGAGGGTTTTTCCACGAACCATCCTCGCACCAACCACCGATAACCTCGCTCGTCCCGTCTCCATCTACCTTGAAAAGTTTTTGCACAGGGCTGGCGAGACCGCCTTCGACACCGGGACTCCCTTCTATCGTCCGCGATGTTTCGATACTCAGCTCGGCCGAACCTTTGAAACGAAACTGCAGGCTGGCGCCCATCCCGCCGCGATGGAGGCCTGCGCCAGCCGAATCCGTCCGCATTTCGAACATTTCGTAGACGACTGGATAGCAAAGCTCGGCGACCTCTGCCGAGAGGTTCATGCAATTTCCAGTCGGATCGTAGTAAACACTAACGCCGTCGTGGTCGCGCATTCCACCCCAGCCACCCGCCGGCAAGTCCGAGAACACCGCCTGTTCGCTCGACCCTGGGGTCTTGACAGAGCAAACGAGCCAATTGCAATCGGACATCGTCCCGCCAATTGCATGCTCGGGCATGGCTTGCCCCATCGCGAACCAAATTGCGCTATTGATTTTCGCTGCGGTGACCGTCGTACAGCCGATTGTTGGAGCCGGCCATTTGGCGTTCAGCCAACAGTCGTCGGGTAGAATGATATCGACGGCGTCGAAGAGGCCGGCGTTGGCCGGCGCGTCTGGACACAGAAAAAATCTCAGCGCGAGGTACACGGACGAGTAGGTGTTTGCCAACGGCGAGTTAATCGCGCCGATGCATTGCGGATCGGAACCGGTAAAATCGATCGTGATATGCTCGTCGTTGATGGTCGCTTTGACCTTGAGTTTGATCGGTTTATCGCTGAACCCGTCAGTATCGACGAAATCCTCAACCTCGTATTCGCCATCTGCGACGTTTGCGATGCGCCTCCTTGTTATTCGGTTTGTATAGGCGATCAATTCCCGCATCGCCGTTTTCACCGTGTCCAAACCATACCGATCGACCGCGCGAAGATATTCCTGTTCGGCAACCTTCAAGGCAGCCATGTGCGCCTGAATATCTCCCTCGATATATTGCGGACACCGCGTGTTATTTTTAATGAGTGATACGAGATCCTTGTTGATCTCGTACTCATTGAAAAGCTTGAGTGGCGGGATACGCAGGCCCTCGCCCGCGATATGGGTTCCAAATGATTGACCACCAGCAGCACCACCGCCGAGATCCTGCCAATGGCCACGACTAACCGCGAACCCAAGTAGCTCCGAGCCGGCGTAGATCGGCATCATGAACGTTGTATCGGGGATGTGCGTGCCACCGGCGAACGGATCGTTCAGGATCACGACATCGCCCGCCGCGAGATTCTCGATCCCATACCGCTCGACCGATGCCCGCGCCGCGAAGTGCATTGCCGCCATGTGGATTGGGCAGCCCGGCGACTGAGCGAGCAACCGAATCTCGCTATCGTAGACCGCGTTCGAAAAATCGAGAATGTCACTAAGGATCGGCGAAAACGCCGTTTTGTAGAGCACCTTGGACATTCGGTCGCAGCAAAATTCGAATTGATTGCGGAGCACCTCGAATGTGACCGGATCCAGTTCGCGGGTTCCGCTTTTGGGATTGCCACTCTCGGTCATATCCGCGTTGCTCCTCCTGCTTTGGATCAAGGCTTTCGAGCCTCGATGATGAGGTTCGCCAGCCGGTCAACCGACGCGCTGGAATGAGGGGGAAGAACCGTCACTGAGTGTGGGTACTCAATGATCGCTGGCCCATTGACGATCTCGTCCGCACCCAATGCGTTTCCGTCGAGCACTGAGGTGTCAAACCAGGTACCGTCGAAATAGACCTGCCGGCGGCTAGCTTGAGCCGCAGCGGCGGTTCGTTGCTCGACGATCTGCTGCTGTCCCCTGGATCGACCCGTGGCCGTCAGACCAATGCTCACAAATTCCACCTGGAACTCGGGCGAGCACACCCCGTGCTCGGTTTCGTGCGCCTGGTGGAAGGCCTCCGAGATCCGTGCGACCGACTCGCGGTTCAAAGACCCCGAGGGGATCGGCGTAAGAACTTCCCAGAATTGACCGACATAGCGCATCTGGGCATTTCTCTGGAGACGCATATCTTCGGGGGCCACACCATCTCTTGCGAGCAGATCCCGACCGCGCGCTTCCAAAGCGTCATACAAGGTACTTAGGCGATCGAGATCTGCGGTTGCGACGTCCCCATAGTAAAAGTCCTCCAAGTCGTGCCGCAATTCCATTGTGATAGCACCAAACGCCGAGGCGACACCAGCGTTGGCCGGCACGACGACCTTCGGTATGTTCATTGCCCGGGCAATGAAGGCAGCGTGCATCGGCCCGGCCCCACCAAAGCTTGCAATCGCATAATCGCGAGGGTCGCGACCACGATCGACGAGGACCAGTTTGATCGCTTGCGCCATGTTCTCGCAGCAGATCTCTATGATCGCTTGGGCCGTTTCCAGCGGGCCCAATTGGACCTGCTCACCCACCGCAGCGATCGCAGCTTGCGCTGCGTCCTCGTCTAGCTCGAATTTTCCGCCGAGAGTGGGTTCCAGGCGGCCGAGAACCAAGTTCGCATCTGTCACCGTGGGCTCGGTTCCACCGCCGCCATAGCACACGGGCCCCGGTTCCGAACCAGCACTCCGTGGACCGACCCGCAGCGATCCACCGTCGTCGACCCAGGCAATCGAGCCACCGCCGGCCCCAACGCTGCGAATATCGAGCATCGGAATGATGATCGGCATTTCCCAATCGAGCTCGTAGTCGTGCGTTATCAATCCTTCGCCATCCTCGATAATGGACGCATCAAACGTCGTGCCGCCCATATCGGTCGATATGATCCGCGGGAATTCCGATTTCGCACTTAGGAAGCGTGCATAGCCGACACCGCCGGCGGGACCTGACTCGACGGTTTCTTCCGGGCGTTCACGCGCAAGATCCACTCCCATCATGCCGCCATTGCTTTTCAATATGAGAAGATTTCCCGTGAAGCCGTTGTCAACGAGGCTCGAATGCAGGCGATCGTAATAGTCAGACATGACTGGCAACAGCACGGCGCGGATCGTCGTGGTCGTGAAGCGGCCGTGCTCGCGAAACTTGCTTACCGTGTCCGAGGAAAGCGCCACGAAGCAGTTCGGATGCTCATCTCTCAGGATGTCCCGCACACGCCGCTCGTGCGACGGGTTCGCGTAGGCATTGATGAAGCAGACCGCGACTGACGTGATTCCCATCGCCTTCAACTGCCTCGCGAGGACAACCGCACCGCGATCATCCAACGGCTCGAGCTCGCCGCCATCAGAACCCATGCGACCCGACACCGTGAAACGATACCGGCGCCGAATAAGCGGTTCTGGGCGTTGTTGGTGCAGGTCGAAGAGGTCCTTGCGCCTCTGGCGCCCGATTTCGATGACGTCTCTGAAACCCTCTGTCGTGATCATGGCCGCCGGCGGATAGTTCCGCTCCACGAGCGCGTTGGTCGCCGTTGTGCTGCCGTGCACAAGTGTTTCGACCTCCCCGGGCGCTATGCTTGCGGCCCTCAACGCGTTGAACACGCCGATGGCCCTGTCATGCCGGACGGTTAGTACCTTCGAGCTGACACTCCTATTTCGCTGCTCGTCGAGCGCGTACAGATCCGTGAACGTGCCCCCGACATCGATTCCTACTCGCCACATCGCTGTGTCAGCCTCCAATCGGAGTGCTCCAGGGTGGGGCACGATTGCCCGAACCGCACAAGAACACTTCGTCAGGACGATCCGTTGGATGAAATTTCATCTCGACCCGCCACCGACAATGGTACACGGCAGGCTCGAACTGCTGCACCTCATCGCCCTACAAACGCCGCGCGAGTTGCCGGCGTCCCCCAGCGTGATCGTACCCCTTTCGCCACGTGGAAGGCCGAAGAGGCGGCGCGAGCTAGTGTGTCATACCGGATAGGGCCCGCCGGTCGCGGCGGTGCCGCCATCAACTGAGAGATTTGTGCCGACACAATAGCTTGCTTCATCGGACGCGAGGAAAAGCGCGGCGTTGGCGACTTCCTCGGGTCGCGCCAAACGTTTGATCGGGAGGACCTTGGCTAGAGCGTCGATATTGTCCTCGATATTGCCCGGCAGAGACTGAAGCCAGTCGTCGATCATTTTGGTCATCGTTTCACCTGGGCAGACCGAGTTAATCCGCACGTTGTCGCCGATATGATCCAGCGCCATGCATTTGGTCATTTGAATGACCGCGCCTTTGCTGGCGCAATAAGCAGTAAGGCCCGGCTCGCCGTTTAACCCCGACTCGGACGCAATGTTGACGATTGAACCGCCACCCTGCGCAATCATCTTTCTCAGCGCGGCACGTGCCAATTGGAAAACGGCGGTCACGTTGACAGCAAAGGTGTCCTCCCATTGCTCGTCCGTCGTTTCAGCGGCTGGGGCCGAATAGAGGATGCCAGCGTTGTTGACGAGAACGTCTATGCGACCCAGCCGCTCTACGGTTTCCTCGACAAGTCGGTCGCACGCGCCGCTCTCCCGCAGATCCGCCGTTACGAATTCGGCCGTCCCTCCGGCGTCTGTAATCGCTTCGAGCACAGCATTGCCCCGGGGCACATCGCGCCCGGTGAACAACACGCGCGCGCCTTCCGCCGCAAATAGCTTCGCACAAGCTTCCCCAATACCAGCCGTCGCCCCTGTGACGAGTGCGGTCTTGTCTTCTAGTCTCATGGTTATCCCCCCAGCTCCCGCGCTGACTGCTTCCCGGCGTTTGTCCCTCCGTTTGGGATCGCGTGTGCCAAGGCGCGCCGCGTCGGAGACCTCGTGGGGCGAACGCCGGGGCCTTGCGCAGGCGGTGAAGCCGCCTCAGGCGATTCCGGCGTCTGCGAGACCGCATTCGTACGGCGTGCCCTCGTCCTCTCCGGGGTCCGACAGGTTCGGCTCGGCCGGCACCGCCAGCGCGTTCTGCTGGCAAACGTGCGCCCACGCGACAGCCAGCAAGCGCGCAAGATGACAATAGTACGGAAGAGCGGTCACTTCCTCCAACCGCTCGCAGAAAGCGGGTAACCATTCGCCCAAATGCGCGTAGGTGAAGGCGTCGAGCGCGTCGCGGCTGATCTCGGCGTGCGCCCTCTCCCCACCCGTCTCGGCTTGCGCCCACAAGACGAGCAGCATGGCCGTGAATTCCAGTTCGCAGACGAGATGGTCGACGCGCTCGTTGCAGTCATCAGTGAGACGGAACCCGAAGGCACGGTAGAAACCGGCGATATCGCCGAGGATCGCGCCTTTGTCGCGCCGCACGAAGCCCGCCTCGTTGATGGGGCATTCGACACCGCCTTCGAACAGATAAGTGAACTCCTCGCGCCAGCGCGCCACGTCGAGAGCATCGAGCGCGGCACGAGCCTCCTCGAACGACGCTTCGACGGCGCGGCCGGCCCCCGCGCGTTCGATGAGTGCCGGAAGCGCCGAGGCCGTTTCGGAAAAACCGTCACGCAAGGCATCGTTGGGCTCGCGAAAGCCATCCGCAACGAATAGCAACAGGTCGGCCTGCGCGAGCAGCTGGAGAGGCGTCGAAGCCATGGCTCACTCCTCGATTCGAAAATCCACCCAGTCCGACCAGTGCTTGCGGCCCCCGACATTGTTCGACGCGCCGTCCCACACCGCGAAGGCGATCTGCCCTGCCATGCCCGCGGCAAACTGATAGTCGAGCGGGTCGTCGGTGATCATCGGGCGGCGGAACACGACAGCCCAACTGTCGCGCACCCAAGTGCCGCGTGAGGTGGTCACCGAATAAGGCTGGATCGTCAGCGTGCTCCACCCCTTCGCCACGAGCTCTTGGACGGGCTGACGGCGTGAGAAAGCCGCCATCGGGTTGCCCGCTTGATGCGCGACGAACCACTGCATCGCCACCGGGTTCTCAAAGGCCGTCGGAACCGGATAGGGGAATTCTCCCTCCGCGAACCAGTAGAGATCGGTCCAGAAATTCGGATGCACGTCCTGGACATCCTGAAACCCGACGTCGATATCCTTCTGCCACAACGCCTTCCAGTAGAGGATCTGCACCTTCGACTCTTCGTCGCCCATCATCGGCAGCGCGTCCGGATCCAACGGAAATTCGACCGCAACGCCATCCGTGAAGCGGCTGACGTCGACGTTGCCATCGGGCGTCGTGTCGCGCCAGGAGACCCGCCATGCGATGTAGGTTCCGTCTGTGAGGCCCTGGACGCGAAGTGTGCCGACCGATGCCTCGTCGAGCGCAGGCCGCGCCATTTGCTGGGCGTCAATCTCGACCTCGACATACGGCGCCACCCACCAATCGACCGAATAGGGGTCCTCGCTCAGGAGCGCATGGTCGATCTTGACCACGACCAGCTCCTCGGCGGCAACCACCGCGACCTCGGGCAAGGCCGCGACGCCCGCGGCCGGCCAGCTCGCCGAGGGTTCGCCAGCGGCGAGCCCCGATGTGTTCGCTGCGCCGGCCAGGCAGCCCGCCACCAGGATCAAACGAGCAAACGGTTTCATGTTGGCTCCTCCGCTCAAGTCGTGTTGTGCCGGTAGGCGTCAAACTTGGCGTCGTAGTGTTCGCGGATGTAGGTCGGCTCCGTAAACGGCACGCGTGCGACCTCGGTGCCATCCACATCCCAGCCCACGACCTCTTCGCCCCGCACCTCGTAGCGCATGATGATACGGTTGCTGGCGCCGAAAAGCAGAAGCGCGCCGAGCAGCTGTGGGTCGTCCTTGAGGTTGCGATAGACTTCCTTGGCGGCTTCAACACCGGTCCCAAAGACCTGCTCCAGGAAGCCGTTCGGCACGTGGAGTGGTGGAATGTAATAGACGTTCGGCGCCGTGCCGAACTGCGGATAGAGCGGCAACGCGAGCTTGCGAATCTTGACGATGTAATCCAGCGGGTTGTCGTCGCGTGGCGCCTCCTGAGTGGACAGGAACCCGTGAAAACGAATCTTGCCGATGCACGATTCGACGCAGAGCGCGACCTCGCCCTGCTCTACGCGCGGGAAGCACCCGATGCATTTCTCCGAGATCCGGCTGACCAGGTTGTAGAACACCTTCTTGTAAGGGCAAGCGCGCACACACTCCTGGTAACCGCGGCAGCGCTCCTGGTCGACCAGCACGATCCCGTCTTCATCCCGCTTGTAGATCGCCTTGCGCGGGCAAGCGGCGAGGCAGGCGGGATTGCTGCAATGGTTGCAGATGCGGGCGAGATAGAACATCCACATCGGATGCACGCCCTCGAAATGAGCGCCTTTGTCGAGCGTGCCGGTGATCTCGTCCTCGCCCAGGTTGGGCTGGCCATAGTCGTCGGCATCCGGCCGGTAGCCCCGCGGCTGCTCGAAATCATCCAGGCCGTCGAACGGCGTTCTGCTCGCGAGCACATCGCCGGACCATTCGGCCGGCCCGAGCTTATCCAGCAGCTTGATGTCCCAACCCGTCGGGTAGCCGCCATATGGCTTGCTCTCGACATTGTTCCAAAAGACCGTCTCCTGGCCTTTGCCGCTGGTCCAACAGGTCTTGCAGGCCACCGTACAGGTCTGGCACGCGATGCACTTGTTCGTGTCGAAGATATAGGCGACTTGCTTTTGCGGAGGCGGGCCCTCGTAGGGGTAGTCGATGTCTCGCCCGATCTGCCAATTCTGCCGCTTGGCCATTCTTTCCTCCTGTCCAAAGGGACTGGTTTCCGACCGGCCGCCGCCGATCAGACGCGGTTCACGAAACGTCCGGCGATGAAGCTCTTCAGGAGTTCGTTTTCGTAAGTCGGTCGGAGTCCGAGCCGAGCCGGCTTCCAGGGCGCCACGCCGTCGATGCCCCCGGCTTCCGCTCGCGTGATACGGACATAGGATTCGCGCGGCGCCCCGGTCGGGCAATGAACGTCCGGCACGAAGCCCTTGGTGATCTTCTGTCCGAGCAGCCCCTTGACCGTCAGGGTATCCGTCATCCAGGTCGGCTTGAGCCAGCCGCGGGTGCAGCTTTGATGGCTGCCGCGACGAAACAGCGCCTGGTACCCCGTCTCGGGAGACTTGGCGAGGCCTGTGCCGTTCGTCTCTTGCCCCGCCACGGAGCTGTAGGTGGCGCCGTACATGTTGTGCCAAACCCGTGTGACGCCGCGCGGCGTGCCCGGATAGTAGCGGGCCCGGATGAGCAGCCGCGCGACCTTGTAGTCGTCCGGCTTGCTTTGCCAGCCGTAGAACGGACGGTCGTGGGGGTCGGCATCGACATAGATGTAGTCGCCGTCATCGATCCCCATCTCCTGCGCGTCCAGCGGGTTGATGTCGACGAACGCCTCCGTGATGAAAGGCATGCGCTTGTCGTTGCGGTGCATGGTGCCGAACGGGCCGAACCAAAGTGCCACGATGTCGGTGTCCACACCCATGGTGTGCGCGCCATGGCGGTATTTCGGGGTGTGGAAGATGAAGTGATAGCCATCCTTGGTGAGCGGATGCTCGGAGGCCAGCACCTCATCCACCGAGCGCAGCACGTGACGCGCCTGGCGCGCCTCGCCGGAGACGTCGTCTTGGGCGAGGCCGTAGTCGGCCGGCGCTTTCGGGCGAATCAGAGGGTGCGGTTTGGCGACAATGACGTTGGGCTCGTAGAAGGTGGAATCCACGGGCTCGCGGTGCACGACGATATTTTCGCCGCTGTCCATGAATTCCGGCTCGTCGCGATAGAATTCGAGCCGCCCGGTCTTGGTGTACCAGGGCTTGCTTTCATTCCCCTGCTCCCATGCACCGACCTTGGGATAGGTTCGGGTCTGCAGGATCGCCGGCACACCATCTTCCGCCTCGCGCTCCAAATCCTCGATCCTGTAGCCCCGCGTCGCATTGGAATGATCGAGAATGCGCTGAATGTAGGGCCGCGCATTCCCCTCGCGCACGAACCGCCAATAGTCCTCATGCCGGGGATCGCCTGTGATGCGTCCGATCGCCCGCGCGACGCCTTCGGCCACCTCCATGTCGGAGCGGGTGTCGTGCATGCGTGACAATGGTGTGGTCGGAAACACGTAGAGAAACGGGTTGGTCACGCTGATCGACATGTCCGGGTAGGCGAACTCGGCCCAGCTATCGACCGGGAAGATGATGTCGGAATACTCGCAGCTCGCCGTCCACCACCACTCGCTAATGGCGATGAACTCAACCTTGGGCAGCACATTGACGACCGTGTCGTAGTGGCCCTTCGCGTTGCCGATGAGCGAGTTTGAATTGCTCACCATGATCGACTTCGTCGGTGTCGGGATGTGCGACTTGCCGGTGAGCATCGCCTTACCGACGCGGAGGATCTTCTCGCCATGGTTGAAATAGTGAACGCTCTCGGGTTTCCAGCGCATGCGCGGGCGCGCCGGCTTGCTGGGGTCGAGCTCGATATCGAAGGGGTCCTCGCCGATATATTGCGGCAATCCGTTGAAGAAGCTCGCCCGGTAGTTGCCGGCATAACTCCCGACATTGCCGCCAATCTTCCCGACATTGCGCGTTAGCGCCGCGACGAGGAAGACCGCGCGATCCTTGAGGTCGTTGTTGAAGAACTGGTTCGGTCCCATTCCCATCACGAAGAGGGTCTTGTCCATGCTCTTCGCGATCTGGCGGGCGAGGCCGCGAACCGCGTCTGCCGGAGCCCAGGTCAGCTTTTCGACATCCGCCGGCCGGTAGCTTCCGTCCAGGACCTCGCGCGTGACGTCAAACACGGTGCGGCACCCGACGCGCTCGCCCGAGACCAACGTGACCTCGAAAGTCCCCTCGAGCGCCGGATCGATGCCGAGTGGCGCGAAATGGCTGCCCACAGCATCGCGATTGATCGCGACTGGGCCGCCGGTGTTGGTGTCCCACAGCACGGCGTCGCCCCAGGTCTCACGCTGCGCTGCGCTCATGACCGGACCTGGCTGCTTGTGGATGGGCGGGCCTTTCTCGCCTTTGGCCAGCACCACGGTGTTGTTCTTCAGCGCGGCGAGCTGGTGGCTGTCGAACACCTCGTCCGCCCGCAAGCGCTCGCCGGTGTCGAGGCGCACGAGCATCGGCAGGTCGGTGTTGGCTTTGACGTAGTCGGCGTCATAGAGGCCTTCTTCGATGATCACCTGCGCGATGCCGAGCGCGAGAGCCGGTGTGGTGCCGGGGCGCACGATGATGACCTCGTCACCTTTGTTCGCGGTCGCGCTGTACTCAGCCGCGATCACCACGATCTTGGTGCCCTTCATACGCGCCTCGGTCATCCAGTGCGCGTCGGGCATCTTGGTGGTGATCCAGTTCATGCCCCAAACGAGCACGAGATTGGCGTGCTCGACGTTGCAAAGATCGAAGTCGACCGTCTGCTGACCGGTCACCATGGGATGTCCGGGCGGCAGATCGGTGTGCCAGCTATAATTGTCCCACCCGCGGGCGCCGATGGCCTTCTCGGGGCCGGTGCCGCGCAATTTGTCGTCGAGCAGCGCCATGCCGTTGGCCATGCGGTATTGGGCAAACACCCGCGTCATGCCGAGCGGCGGCATCCCGCCGCGAAACTTGAGCACCTGAGTCCCGGCGTCGCCGGTGGCTGCGACCATCGCGGGGTCGTAGCCCTGCGCGCTGAGCCGCGCACTGCCCTCCGTGCCGGAGTAGGTGCGCGTGATGTTGACGAGCGCTTTGGCGCTGAGTTCGAAGGCCTCGTCCCAGCTGATCGGCAACAGCGGGTCCTTGCCACGTTGGGTGTATTTGGGATCGACCGCACCGGTCTCGGCGTCGCGCGGAAAGCCTGCCTCCACCCATTCCAAGAAACCGCGGCGCACGAGCGGCCGCTTGCACCGGCGGTCACCGTAGAACCGGCGCACGAGCGCCAAGCCTTTTTGGCAGCAGCGCGGATCCCAGCGCTGGCTCGCCCGGTTTCCATCGAGGTCGGTCGCTTTGTGGAAACCGTAGGTCGGTGCGATGCGGGTCACAACGCCGTTCTTGACGAAGCCGCGCATCAGGCAATTGTGCGTGTCGTTTGGCGCGCAGAGGAAGGTGAACGAAGAGTCGCTGTTATAAAGGTCGCGGTAGACCTTTTCCCAATCTCGGTTGGGATAACCCGACAGCGGGTTCGCGATTTCCAGGGGCTCGAGCAAACGCGTCGACGCGCCAGCTTGCTTGGAGATGAGGGCGGCCCCCGCCCCAGCGGCGGCCAGTTGTGACAGGAACGTCCTTCTCGTGATTCTTGTCCGACCGACACTCCCCTCCGACATCACAACCTCCTGCGTGTCAAAACGCTGACTCGGGATAGGTCACGGTAGACCGGCCGAGCCGGCGCACATTGATCAGGATCAACGGCGCTCGACCAATCGACGGCTTCTGAAAATTCGCTCGTGATGGCGTGCGCACAGGGCTCGCGAGAACCAGCACCGCCATCGCGGCATCATCCTCACCGGCTAATTTTTCCGGTCGTCATCGTGACGGTCACGGCAGCGATGTCGGCCTCGCCGCCAGATCGCACCGACAAACTGCGCCACCGGCAACGTGGCATTGACATCGTTCGGTCGTTCGATCAGTTGTTGGCTTAGTCGAGCCAGCCCGGAGAAACCGGGCGGGGTCTCGAGCGCTTGCGGACAATACAAAGAGGGGCCGCCGGTCGAATGTCTTTCCCCTCATATATTCGAACACTGATCGTCGGCGGCGGCGTCGCCGGTGCGAGCGCCGCCTACCATCTCGCCAAGCTCGGCCGCACCGATACGTTGCTCGTCGAGCGCAACCAGCTCACCTCGGGCACGACTTGGCACGCGGCCGGGCTGATCATGCAGCTCCGCTCGACCCACGCGCTCACCGAGCTCGCGCGCTACAATGTCGAACTCTACTCCAACCTCGAGGCGGAGACCGGCCAGGCGACCGGCTTCAAGCAGAACGGCACGCTCGGCGTTTGTCGCACCAAGGACCGCCTGTTCGAGACCAAGCGCGTCGCCTCGATCGCCAAGAGCTTCGATATCGAAGCCCAGATCATCACCCCGGCCGAAGCCAAAGAAATCTACCCGGCGATGAACGAGAGCATCATCGAGGGCGCGATCTACATTCCCAAGGACGGCCAGACCAATCCGGTGGATTCGACCCTGTCGCTCATCGCCGGAGCGCGCCAGAACGGCGTCAAAGTGGTGGAGAACTGCCCGGTGAGCAAGCTGGAGCGCCTCGCCTCCGGTGAATACCGCGCCGAGACCGCCGAGGGCACCGTGCAATGCGAGACGCTGATCCTCGCCTGTGGCCTTTGGACACGCGATCTCGCAGCGCAGCTCGGCGTGCGCGTGCCGCTCTATCCGTGCGAGCACTTCTATGTGGTGACCGAGGCGCTCGACGCCGCCACGCCCAGCCTCCCGGTGCTGCGCGACACGGACGGCTATACCTATGTCAAAGAAGACGCCGGTAAATGGCTCGTCGGCGCCTTCGAGCCGGTCGGCAAGCCCTTGCACATGGAGCAATTGCCCCGCGACAGCGCCTTCATCCAACTGCCCGAGGATTGGGATCATTTTTCGCTGCCCTTTTCGAAGGCGATGGAGATCCTGCCGAACCTCGAACATGCCGGTATCCAGACCTTCCTCAACGGGCCGGAAAGCTTCACGCCGGACCTGCTGTTCGCCCTCGGCGAGGCGCCGGGCCTGCCCAATTGCTACATCTCGGCCGGCTACAACTCGGAAGGCATCGAGTTCGGCCCCGGCGCCGGACGAGCGCTCGCCGAATGGATCGTCGAAGGCGAGCCGACCCTCGACCTCAGCCATGTCGATGTGGCGCGCTATCATCCCTTCCAGGTCAACCGCACCTATCTGCACCATCGCACCACGGAGATCGTCGGCCTGCACTACAAGCCGCATTGGCCGCATTACCAGCCGGAAACCTCGCGCAACGTGCGCAAGAGCGTTCTGCACGACTGTTGGGCCGCGCTCGGCGCGAGCTTCGGCGAGGGCATGGGCTGGGAGCGGCCGATGTGGTTTGCGCCCGACGGCGGCTCCACCGAAAACATCTATTCCCACACACGGCCGAACTGGTTCGGGCCTTTGGCCGAGGAGTGCCGGGCCGCGCGCGAGACGGCGATCCTTCTCGACCAAAGCTCCTTCGGCAAGCATCTCATCCAGGGCCGAGACTCCACGTCATTTCTCCAGCGCCTTTGCGCCGGCAATGTCGACGTGCCCATCGGCAAGCTCGTCTACACCCACATGCTGAACAACCGTGGCGGCATCGAAACCGACATCACGGTCAACCGGCTCGCCGAGAACCGCTACCTGATCATCTCCTCGGCGACGGTTCACCCGCGCGACAAGGCATGGATCGAGCGCCACATCGAGGATGACGACAACGTCACCCTGACGGACGTGACCTCGGGCTATGCCGTGCTCTCCCTGCAGGGCCCGAACGCGCGCGACATCCTGTCGCAGGTGACCGACACCGCGCTCGACAACGAGTCCTTCCCTTTCGCCACGTCGAAAGAGGCCGACGTCGGCTATGCCCGCGTCATCCTCAACCGCCTGACCTATGTCGGCGAACTCGGTTGGGAACTGCATATCCCGACCGAATTCGCCCGGGGGGTGTTCGACGCGCTGATGGAGGCGGGCGCCGGGAACGGCCTCAAGCCCGCCGGCTATCATGCGCTCGAACATCTCCGCTCCGAGCGCGCGTACCGCGAATATGAGCTCGACCTGACGCCCGAGGATACGCCGCTCGAAGCCGGGCTCGGATTCACCGTCAAGCTCGACAAGCCGGGTGGCTTCATCGGGCACGACGCGCTGGCGCGCCAGAGGGAGGCCGGGCCACTGCCCAAGCGCCTCGTCATGTTCAAGCTCCGCGACGCCGAGCCGGTGCTGTTCCACGAGGAGCTCATCCGCCGCGACGGTGAGATCGTCGGCTATATCAGCTCAGGCGCCTACGGCTTCACCCTCGGCGCCTCGGTCGGCATGGGCTATGTCAACCATGGGGAGGGCATCACCAAGGATTATGTCGAGAGCGGCGATTGGGAAATCGAGATCGCCTGCGAGCGCTTCCCGGCGGATGCCTCTCTGCGTGCGTTCTACGATCCCGCAGGCAAGCGGGTGAAAGGCTAGCCCTTTGCCGACACAAATGCGTCGGTGCAGGTGATGCCACCTGCGCGGGATTGCGCGAGCCCAGGCTCGGATCGGTCGGCGCACCCAAGAGCCAGACCTCTGCCCCGGCCACGAAAGATCATCGTATGCCAGCGCGATCACGTCGTTTCGTCTGAGATTCACGCAAAGTGTAAAGAATGCTGACGCCCGTCGATCCGACAAGTCGTTGTTATCAAAGAGAATGCACGCGAACCAGGGTTAAGATGGCCGCCAGATCTGTAAAGAACGACGACAGCCGCCAATATCCGGCGTGCCAACCTGCTGAAAAAAACAGATTATTTAATTACCGCACGATTCTTGCTCGCAACCGATCAGGGTGGCCACAGCGTTGATCGCGACCGGCAGTACCGCGAGGCCGCGACGGTGCACGAGAGCCTCGTTCAGACGTCTCCGAATGACGGGACGCTGCTCAACAACCTCGCCTGGCTCTATGGCGAACTCGGCGATCCGAGGGCGCTCGGTCACGCCGAGAAGGCCTATGCGTTGATGCCGAGCGATCCAGGGGCGATGGACACGCTAGGCTGGATCCTCGTGTAATCGGGAGAGCCGGCACGCGGTCTCGCCCTGCTGCGAGGGGCGCTCACGCGCGGGCGCCAAGAGGACATGGTGCGCTACCACATCGCCGTCGCGCTCGATCGGCTCGACAAACCCGCGGAGGCACGCAGGGAGCTGGAGAAGGCGCTGCGAAACGGCGGCGGGTTCCCTGGCGCATCCGAGGCACAAGCGCTGCTGCAAAAGCTAACCAAGGCAGCGCAATAACCACGTGTGGCAGAATCTCGCTTGCCGTCATCGGCGGCACCCAGCGTCGGCGATTTTTCCAACCGGGCCACGGTTGTTGAAGAAGAGCGATCCGCATCGAGAGCGCGCTGGCCGCACTGGCCCCGGAGCGCCTGGCGCTGCCGGACCGGCATCAGTCGGACTTGATCGGCGGCTGCGGGTCCACGAACCTAGGATGTCGAACTGATGGGTCCGCCCGCATGGGTCGTGCGCGCGACGGTTGGGCGAGACGCGGCGTGCGCGCTTGCTCTGGTGAAACGGGCCGAGACGGAGGCGAGATGACGCTCGAACTCTATCATTTCCACAAGTCCACCTGCAGCCAGAAGGTCCGCATTTGCTTGGCGGAGAAACAGCTGGACTGGGTCAGCCACCATGTCGATCTGCCCGGCGGCGAGCACGTGCGGCCGCCATATCTCGCACTCAATCCAAACGGGGTCGTGCCAACACTCGTCCACAACGGGCAGCCAATCATCGAATCCACGGTGATCTGCGAGTACCTCGACGAGCTCTATCCGGGCGAGCCGCGTCTTTCGCCGGAAGATCCATTGATGCGCGCGCGAATGCGCGTCTGGCTCCGCTTCATCGATGAGGTACCCTCCATGGCGATCCGGGTCCCGACCTTCCAGGAGATCCAGCTGCCGCGTTTCCAGCAAATGACCGAGGAGGAGTTCGACGCTTTCGCCGACGCCAACCCCTTGCGCAAGCCGTTTCTCAAGCGCATGGGCCGCGCCGGCTTCAGCGCGGAGGATTGCGCCATGGCGATCGAGCAGCTCGACCAGTCGCTCGGCCGCATGGAGGAGGCGCTCGGTCGAGGCGCCTGGCTGGTCGACGATCACTACTCGATCGCCGACATCTGCATTGCCCCTCTTTTGCAACGCATGGAGGATCTCGGTATGGCCGATCGGTGGGCTCGGCGGCCGCGCGTCGCAGACTGGTATGCGCGGATCCGCGCCCGCCCCGCCTATCAGACGGCGTTCTATCCCGGATCGCGTTTGATCGTCTGAGGCGCCGCCATCGGGTCGCCACGATGTCAAAGCGCCGCGCCGTTTCCTACGAAATGTTCCCGCTTCCTCGGTATCGTGCGCCGATTGTTGCGAGAATGAGCACGGCGCCCGCGAAAAGCTGCTGTGTGAAGGCGGGGGCGCCGAACATGAGGAGGCCGACGGTGCCGGTCTCGATCAGGTAAACGCCGAGCACGGTGCCCACGATGTGGAACGTGCGCCGCGTCAGAGTGACCGAGCCGAGGAAGGCCGCGGCAAATGCCGGCAGCAGGAACACGACGCCAAACTCGGGCGTCAGCGATGCTTGCCGGGCCGTGTAGACCATGCCGGCGAGCGCGCTCAGCACGCCCGCGGCCACGAACGCGAGAACAACCTGGCGCTCGACCCGGATCCCGGACATACGGCTCGCGGCGCGGTTTCCGCCCGCGGCATACATATGTCGGCCCGTCGCGGTGTAGCGGAGCAGGATCGCAAGCGCGACGGCGCAGACGATGAGGTAGAAGACGGGCGCTTGAAGCCCACCGACCGACCAGCGGCCGAGGACGAGGAACGGGTCCGTATACCCCGTGAAGATAACCCGGTTGTCGGTGATCCAGAGGGAGAAGCCGATCAAGAGGCTCGACGATCCGATCGTCGCGATCAGCGCCGGGATCTGGAATTTGGTCACGAGGATGCCGTTGAACAAACCGATCAGAACACCGCAGCCGACCACCGCGAGAATCACGAGGCCGAGATGCCAGTCCGCTTGCGCATCGAGCACGGCGGCGAGCGAACCGCCAAACGAGGCAGCAGCGCCGACCGAGAGGTCGAATTCGCCAACCACCAGCACGACCGTGAGCCCGCAGGTCAGGATCGCGAGCACGGCGCCATTGTTGAGGATCGCCGTCAGATTGTCGGTGGTCGGAAAATAGGTCGGCTCAGCCGCGCCGAAGCCGACGATCAGAAAGATGAAAAAGAGGATCGGCGCGAGCGAGCCCAGGTCATAGCGCCGCCGCGCCGCGCGCCAGGACGCCGACCAGCCATGCGCCTCGCCATTCTGGTTGCGATTGACGGGTGGCGACGTCATTGCTGCACGGCCTCGTCCTGCTCGCCGGTCAGCAGGGTGTGAAGGATCGTGTCCTTCGAGATGTGCTCCCCGTCGACCTCGCCGATCATTCTGCCCTCACGCAACAGGAGCACCCGGTCGCACAGCGCCTCGAACTCCTCAAGCTCCGAAGACACCATGATGATCGCGACGCCTTCGGCCGCAAGGTTTCGAATGATGTCGTAGATCTGGCCCTTCGAGCGAATGTCGACGCCGTGGGTCGGCTCATCGAGCAGGAGAACACGGATCGGCCCGGTGATCCAACGCGCGAAAATCGCCTTCTGCTGATTGCCACCCGACAGCTGGGTCATCAACGCGGTGATCGCGGGCATGCGCACACCGAGTCGCTCGGTCGAGGCCCGAGCCGCCCGCCGCTCTTCCCCGAGGCGCAGGAGGCCGCCTCGGGTGAAGCGGCGGGCCCAGGGCAAGGTGACGTTCTGCCAAACCTGGAGCGATGCCACATAACCGTCCGCTTGGCGATCCTCGGTCACCAGTGCGACGCCGGCAATCAAGGCATCCGCGGCGTCGCGAAAGTTGTGCGGCTCGCCGTCGATCCGGATCTCGCCCCTGCTGAAGGGGCGCACGCCGAAGAGCACGTGAAGCAGGCGGGTTCGGCCCGAGCCGCCGAGCCCCGAGACACCGAGGATCTCACCGGGATGAAGATCGAACGAGATGTCGCGGAGCCTACCGTCGCCGAGGCCGCGCACGATGAGCCTCGGTTCCTTGCTCTCGGCCGGCGTGGCGCGGCTCTTGCGCTGGAAGAGATCATCGACCGCCGTGCCGACGATGTGGTGGGCGATCTCGCTATGGGTCAGTCCGTCGACCGGAAGCGTCGCGACATGCTTGCCATCGCGCAGCACCGTGACGCGATCGGCCAAGCGAAAGATCTCTTCGAGCCGGTGGCTGATATAGATGATCGTGACGCCGCGATCTCGCACGTCGCGGATCACATCATGCAGGATGCGCACCTCTGGTTCGGAGAGAGAAGCAGTCACCTCGTCGAGCACGAGGACACGGAGCCCGCGCTTGAGCGCCCGTGCGACGGCGACCAGCTGCCGCTCGTGGATGTGCAGCGTCTCAAGCGGGGCACGCGGATCCACCGAGAGGCCGACCTCGGCGAGGTCTTGGCGGGCCGCGCGATGCTCGGCGCGCCAGTCGATGAGCCCAGCCCGCCGACGCTCATAAGGCACGCCAAGAAGCAGGTTCTCGGTCACGGTGAGGTTGGGCACGAACATCGGGATTTGGTGCACGCACCCAACGCCGTGCTCCATCGCCTCGCGGGGATGCGTGAAGCGCACCGCTTTGCCGTCGAGCAGGATCTCGCCCGAATCGGCGATGTGGTCGCCGGCGAGTATCCGGATCAGCGTCGATTTCCCGGCCCCGTTCTCTCCGACGAGCGCATGGATCTCGCCCGCCACGAGATCCGCGCTGACGCGATCGACGGCGACCGTGGAGCCGAACGTTTTGGTCACCTCGCGGAACGAGAGAAGCGGTGCCGCACCGCTTCCCGCGCCCGCCATCGCCCGTTCGTGACCCGTCACGGTCGACCGTCTGTCGTGGTGTGGTGATGACCGCCGGCTTATTGTCTCGCGGCGTCCCACATCTCCTTGTAGCGCGCTTTAAAATCGAAGCCCGGCCAATATTTTTCGCCCTCCGGCGGGACATTCGTGTGGTCGGTCAACTGGATCGGGAAATCCGTATTGACGCCGACCGGTGCACCGTTCAGGGCGCGATTGCATTCGTCGATCCCGGCCCACGAGACCCACTCGAGACCCCAGCTGATGGTCGCGACCTGACCACCGCCGGTCCGGATCGAATTGTAGGCGACATCCTCGCCATCGAAGCTGACGCCCTTGATCTCGTCGCGTCCGCGTTGCCCCGCAACCTCGAGGACCGGCCGCAGCACCTCGTCATAGGGGCCGATCACCCATTGGAAGCTGTCCTTGGGGTAGCGCGTGAGCAGCGCTTGTGTCTTGGTCACGAGACCTTGGGCACCTTGCACCAGCGAGAACTCCTCGCGGTGGAGGATCTCCGCCGTGCCGCCGCCATGCTTCTCGATGTAGTCGATGAAGCCATCGGTGCGCACCGTGAGCTGCGGAAGCTGCGGCGCGTTGAAGACGACGATCTTGCCACCGCCATTGGCGATCACATAGGCGCCGAGCAATGCGCCCGCCGCCGCATAGTCGAGGCCGTAGCCGACATCTCCGCCGAAATCACGCGGATCATCGGAGAAACCCGTGACGAAGGCGACGCCTTGCTCCTTGCCGCGGGCGATTTGCGGGCTGATGTCCCGGGCCGGGCTCGCCAGCGTCAGGACGCATTTGACGCCCCGGTTGATCGCGACGTCCACCGCCTTCTGCGCGGTCGCAGGCTCCCCCTTGGAATCGATCGAGAAGGCCTCCCAGCCAATCGCATCCGCCGCGTCCTTGGCCTTGTCGAAGAGATACTTGCAGACGACAAAGGCCAACGGACAGGGCATCACAGCCACAGTCACGCCCTCGACCGGCGGTGGCGATGACTCAGCGCCCGTCCAATAGACGCCCCCCTCCTCGAGCGGACTACGCGACATCGTGCTCAGCTGACCCGCCGCAACAACCTTCTTCGCATAGGCGACAGCGTCCGACGCCTCGTCACTCTTAGCATGGGGCGCCACGGTAAAGCCCAAGGCGCAGACCGCCGTTACGGCGGCTAGCCGGTACCAAGTTTTTCCCAACATCTCATTCGTCTCCCCATTGGTTGGCCTTTGATTCTTGCTGCGCCGTCTCGTGCCGCGACGCCATATGAGCCGCCTGGTTGGCGCGGAACGAGGCAAGACGCCCGCGATAAGCGGGCGTCATATGGTCCCGATCCCAGATGTGCGAATGGTCGACGCGGACCTCGACGCTCGCGACGCCCGGCAGCGCCGCGATCTCGCGCTCGGCCGTTGCCTGAAACACCGCGGCCATCATGCAACCTGGCTCGGTGACGAGGAGCGTGAGATCGATATGGGCACCGCTCGGCCGCTCTTCGATCGTCAGGTCGCCGACGAGACCCATCGAGACCAGACCCGCCGGCGCGCCGGCGGCTGCGCTGCACGGATCGACGATCGCCTCGAGGCGCGACGAGATCGCGCTGCGTAAGGCGGTGTGGTCGGGCTCAGGCGGCATGCCTGCTCAGACCCGACCAGGGCTCGGCGAGCGTACGCGGCTTGGCGAAGTCGTCGCTTGCCGTTTGCGCCTTCAAGGCGTCGACGTCGATGCCGAGCAGCCGCGCGGCGTTGAGGCCGAGAATGCCGCGCTTGACGTCTTCGGTGAGCGGAGGAAAGCCATAGCCCTCCATCAAGTCCTCGGGCATTTCGAGGTTCCAGAACGCCTCCTCGTACCAGCGCGAATGAACCACGGGACCGCCGATCGCCCAAAGGATCCGGTCGGCCGCCCCGGCGGACATCAGATTGCCGATGATCTCCAGGAATTTGCGCGGTGCCCGTGCGAGCAGGGCGGTTGTGCCCTCGGTGCTCACGGTGATGTTGGGATGCCACATGAGGAGCGCCATGGTCTCTTCCATAAAGGCGAAACCGCCATGGACGATCTCAAAGGTTAGGTCGGGGAAGGCCTTTGCGGCGGTGCCGACCTCGAACGGCATGTAGGGTTCGATGGGCACCGGCCCCATGACGATCGCCTTGTGCATGGCGACCGTGCGCAACCCATGCTTCTGGACCCGTTCGAAGATCGGGAATAGGAGCTTCTCATCATCGATCCTGATGCTGCGCAGCTCGCCGGCAACGACGTCGTGCGGATAGAGCTTGATGCCTGAGACCTTGTGTTCCTCGACGAGCTGGTCGACGCGCTCGAGTGCACCCGGTTGATGCGGCGACACGCCACCGTAGAGATAGACGCGGCCGGGCCAGCGCTCACGCATTTCCGCGCCGATCGAAATCGGCGAGCCGCCGTCCTTGAAATAGCCGTAGAGCGGCAGCTCGTGATAGATCGTCGCGTCGGTGTGACTCTCGCCGAACATCACCTGAGCGGTGAAACCGGCGTCGCAGATGCGGGTATTGAAGGTCTCCTCGTCCAGGATCAGGTCCTCGCGTCCCTTCGGCGCGAAATGCTGGTGGATCTGATAGACACCGCTCGCAATGCCATCGGCGTAGGGCTGGCCGATCCTATTCTGAGGCGCGAAGCTATAGGCGTGACAGACGGCATCGAGCACGAATACGTCGTCGAGCATCTACCGCTCCTTTGAATGTGAGAGAGCGAGCAACCCCGGCCTTTGACGGTCGTCAGGGACGATCGGTCGCACGCCGGGCGCGGCGGCGAGGTGCACCGGGTCTCGTCTGTTGAACGGCGCGCGGCTCCCCCGGGGCAGCGCGTCGGCTCCCTGGCTACACGGCGCCAGCGGACCGGGGTCGGCGCTTTGCGAACGGTCCGGGTTCATCGCCCGTCTCCATTCGTGGTCAGCTCTAATCGTCTCCCGCGCCGAGCGTAAGTGCCGCCCGCCCCTTTGTCTATCAGACTCTCGCACGCCACCCGCCCTTGCTTCTCGCGGTACGAAGTGTATGCCGAGGTCGAATGTGCCGCCGACGTTCAACGGATGGAGGAGGCACTCGGTCGGGCCGAACGCACAGGATTTGCGGATCGGCGTGTCGCTTCATGGCATCGCGCGCGCCGCCGATTAGGTCCGTCAACCAGTGAGGTGAGACGAAATGGGTGGACGCGATTCGCCCTCGCCCTCAACTTGATGCTCCGAGGCACCTATGGTGTTCTGGGCCGCACACGCGGAGAGGATCTGGAGGAGGCACCCCAAGGTCGTTTACGAGGCTCTGTTGATTCTGCACTTTCTGGGTCTCGCGGCGGGGCTCGGAACCTCCTTTTTCATGGCGGGCTTGGGCATCCGCACAGCGCGCATGCCGACCGAGGATGGAGCACGGGTCATGGCCGCCGGCTCGTCCGTCTCGGGACTCTTGAGTGGCCTGTCGCTGCTCTTGCTTTGGGGCACCGGCATCGCGCTGATCGCAATCTACGATGGTCTCGCGGCGGCCGGCGGCGTGCTCTTCCACATCAAGGTCGGATTGGTCGCGCTGCTGACGCTCTCTGTCGGGTTGATCCACCGTCAGAGCGCCCGCATGAGACGCGGCACCGCCGCGCCCGACACGAAGGTCATCGAGCGATTGGGCATGGCGGTGCTCATCCTCGGCGTCGCGATCGTCGTGCTGGCGGTGCTTGCCTTCGGATAGCCCCTCGCCCCGGCAAACCGCCGCGCCATTTCGCAGGGGCACGCCGCGTGAAGAGGCTCACGCGTAACCTTATTGCCCCACCACCTTGTCCTTCAGGGACGCAACGATGGTGACGAGCTCTTCCTGCTCCGCCTGGGGCACGTTGAAGTGGTTCAACGCGGCCACCAGGTGTTCAGCGGTCCAATTGAATTCGTCCTCGGTGATGGAGAGCCGCGCGTGTGCCTTTTCCATCGCGCGGCCGGTATATTCGCACGGTCCACCACTCGCCTGGCAGATGAGATCGGTGAGGTGGCCACGCCACGCAGCGATATCCGTGTTCGTGTAGCGCTTGGCGATACGCGGGTCGGCGAGTTGGTCGGCGGTGAACTTATCGACCACGGCCGTGATGGCGTCGATGCCGCCAAGCCGCTCATACAGCGATCCGCCTGCCATGGCCGGGGTCCCCGCCACAAACAACAGAAACGCGGCAGCCAGTGTGATCGCCGGTGAGTGCCTCCAAACCACCATTGTCCCCTCCTCGCGCCCCACGTTTGGGCGGTTCCCTCGCCACGGCATCAAATTCCAGGAAATCGTAGTTCAGTTCGGTCGCCAACGCACGGCGAAGTTACGACGCGACGCCACACGTTGGGATGAACGATCGACCGGCGAATTGCCGCCTTACGTCAACCGATCGCTTGGTAACGATTGGGGCGCCGCGTGGACGCCTGCAATCGGAAAAAACCTACCCGTTTAGGGTAACGACTTCGGGCAGACCCCTTCGGGGAGCTACCGGCAGGTTCGGCTTTTGCCTAGCCTTTTTTCGGCTGACCCTGGGCTGCCGTGTCACCCGCATGACGGGATCAACAAGAGGTGCCGAGCCCAGCTTTGGGTACGGAGGCAGTCGGTAACGAGGTGACGAAGGAGACGGGTTGATGAGGCGATTAACAGCACTACGAGGGGCCTTGGTGGCCGCATTGGCGGTCGTCGGCGTCATAGGCCTGAGCGGCGCCAACACACCGGCCGAGGCCGCAACGGATGACGAAATCATCCTGTGTACGATCGATGATCTCTCGGGCGATTTTTCGATCATGGCGACACCCAAGACCTATGGCTACCAGCTCGCCACCAAAGAGGTGAACGAGGCCGGCGGAATCATGGTCGACGGCAACAAAAAGATGATCAAGCTCGTCACGTATGACGGGCAGTCCAACGTCAAGCGTTATCAGGAGCTTGCGCAGAAGTGCATCTTCGACGACGAGGCGGATGTCGTCATGGCCGCTTACACCGGCGCCGAGCGGGAAGCCGCAAGGCGCGAAGTCGTCCGCAACCGGGTGATTTACTGGCACAACAATCAGGGCGAAGGCGGCATCGCGGACAAATATTCCTTCTTTTCCGGTCCGACGCCCGAACAGCAAGTCATCCCCGCACTAAAGTGGATGATCGAGAACTACGGTACGCGCCTCATTTATATTGGCGCAGACTATAACTTCTGCCGGGCCATCGGCATGTGGACTCGTACGGCGGCCAACCTTTATGGCGGGACGATCGAATACGAGGAATACTTTCCCTTCGGCGTTTCGCAGTGGCAGGCCACGATCGACAAGATTCAGAAAGTCGGGCCGGACTTCCAGGTGCATTGCCTTGTGGGCGCAGAGCATGTGCAATTCTATCCGCAGGCGCAATCAGCCGGTCTGGCAATCCCAACCTGGTCGAACGTGACGATTGCCGATGGCTACGAGCACAAGCGCTTTGCACCCCCGTCGCTGGCCAACATGCACGTGTCGCCGGGCTATATCGAGGACGTTCCGCACCCGAACAGCGTCGAGTTCGTGCGCAAGCTGCGCGAGATGTTCCCGGACATGACCTATGCCAACGAGCACGCAGGCTTCGGCTACGTGGCAGTCAAGGCGATGGCGAGAGCTTGGGAAAAAGCCGGCACGACCGAGACCGATGCGGTGATCGCTGCGCTCCAGTCCGACATCGAGGTGCCGGAGGCGCCGGGCGGTCCGTGGAAGCTGCACGGCGACCAGCACCACGCCGCCATGCACTCCTACCTGTTCAAGGTCAACGACGATCATAGCCTCGAGCTGATTGCGGACCTCGGCTACACCGAACCCACGTTCCTGCGCGATATCGGTGTGAACATGCGCGACAAGGCGCCGGGCCGGCAATTCCTTCCGCCGGACAATGCCGCGTGGGCGCCGTTCTTCGAAGGCCAGGAACGCGTCGGTCAGTGATCTCTCTGCCTTAAGACGGCCGGCCCGCAACCGGCCGTCTCTTTTTCTCTTCGCAGATTTACGGGATTGTGGAACCGACCACCTTAGCTAGGCTGTACCGAGGCACCGTGCAGCCGGATTAGGGGCCATGGACACCGTCGCGGCGGTCTTTAGCTACGCCTACCAATATTTCGACAATATCGGCTTCCTGATCCTCTCGGCGTCGGGGCTCATCATCATTTTCGGCATGATGGGGGTCATCAACATGGCCCACGGCGAGCTGATGATGATCGGCGCGTACATCACCGCCAGCGCCTATCATCTCGGCGTGCCGGCGCCAATTGCCATCATTCTCGCGGGGATCGGAGCGGGCGCTGCCGGCATGGTCCTCGAACGTCTGGTGATCAGGCATTTCTACAAGCAGCTCTTGTCGTCACTGGTCGTGACGTGGGGCTTGAGTCTGATGATCAGCCAAGCGTTCCTCCTGATTTTCGGCCCGTCGATCCTCAACGTGCCGACGCCGTTCGGCAATTTCCCCGTGAGCGAACAGACTTTCGGGATCTACCGCCTCGTCTTGTTCGCGGTCTCCTTGTTCATGGTCGCGGGCGTATGGGCGATCTTCACGTTCACGAAATTCGGCACGCATGCGCGGGCGACCATGGAAGACCCGGACATGGCCGACGCGCTCGGCGTCAACACCCGCAACATCTACATGGCCACGTTTGGGCTCGGCTCGGCGATGGGCGGGATCGCTGGCGGGATGTTCGCGCTGACCGCGACGATCTCGCCGTTCTTCGGCATCAACTACACGCCGCTCGCGTTCATCACGGTGGTGGTCGGCGGTGGCGCCAACGTGATCACCGGGCTCCTGTCGAGCGTGATGGCCCTCGCCGGCGTTCAAACTGCCGTCAACAACCTGGTCAATGTCTATGTGGGATATGTCGCGATGATGGGCGCGGCGTTCGTCATTCTCTTGCTCCTGCCGCGTGGGATCTCTGAGTATCTCGAACGCCGGAAGATCCGCATCGAACGGAATGGTGGCCGTGCAACAACGGCGTAGCGTCCTCGACCCTTACCTTGGTCTCCTCAACGGGCCTCACACGATGGGGCGCGGTGTCGTCTTCTGGGTGGGTTTCGTCATCGTCATCGGCGTCATGGCGAGCTTCCCGGAATACATGCGGCGTTATGACATCATCAATTTCAGCAATTTCCTGATCTCGGGATTTCTCGCCCTCAGTCTGAGCTTGATCTGGGGCTATTGCGGGATCCTGAGCCTCGGCCAGGCTGCCTTTCACGGGATCGGTGGGTATGCATTCGGAATCGTCGCGCTGAACCTGTTCAATGCCCACGGGAACACCGATGTTGCGTTCATCGCTGGGATCGCGGTGCCCGTGATCTTCGCTGCGCTCATCGGCGCGGTCATGTTCTACGCGCGCCTCCGCGGCGTCTACATCGCCATCCTGATGCTCGTCGTCTCGCTCTTGATCGGGACCTTCATGCGCCAAACCGCCGACCCAAGCTACACGGTTGGCGCCGCCTATCTTGGCGGAATGAATGGCTTGCGGCCGGCATCGGTCGACGATCCCCTTCTACCGAACTTGATCTTCGGCATCGGGAGTGCGGTGATCGAGCTCGATGGACGAAGTCGGGAGTTCTACTATTTCGTCCTCGGCCTCCTCGTTGCCGTGTACTTAGGCCTCCGCTGCCTCGTCAACTCGAGCTACGGCTACTTGCTCGTCGGCTGTCGCGAGGATCCCGACCGCACGGAGACCTTCGGCTACGACGTGCGGATCATCCAACTCAGCGTGTTCTGCCTCGCCGCCGCGATCGCCGGGCTGTCCGGTGTGCTTTACACGGCCTGGGGCACCTACATCCACCCGGACGGCTTCGGCGTCGCGCCCAACATCCTTGTCGTGATCTGGGTTGCGGTCGGCGGCCGCAAGGATCTCGGGGCGGCCATCGCCGGCGCAATCGTCCTAGAGTGGGTATCACTCAGATTGGCCGCCCAAGGCGAAATGTCGCTTCTTGTGCTCGGTGCCATCCTGGTTCTGGTCATGCTCATTGCGCCGAACGGCCTCGCGATCAGCGTCGGTGACCGCTTACGATGGCTCCATGACCGCTTGCTGCGCCGCGAGCGAACGCCCGACCGCGCCGCAAACCTGCCGGAAGAACGATGAGCGAGCCGGCCACGGGCGGCCAGGGATCGCACGCGATCATCGAAACCCGATCGCTCGCGAAGGTCTTCGGCGGCGTGCGGGCCGTCGATGGCCTCGACATCGAGATCGAGGACGGCGAGATCCATTGCATAATCGGACCGAACGGCGCCGGCAAAAGCACGTTCTTCAAACTGCTGATGGGCATTGAACGGCCCACAGCCGGCATGGTCACCTTCGAGGGGAGAGACGTCAGTCGGCTCCGCTCCTATCAGCGCGCGCGCCTCGGGCTCGCGATCAAGTTCCAGGCCATGCAGGTCTATCAGGATCTGACGGTGCACCAGAATCTCTTCATCCCGCTGCGCCGCCGTCACAAACGGCGCGAGATCGCGGACCAGGCGGCGGGATTGCTGGCTCAGCTTCATCTCTCGGGGACCGAGGAGGTGGTGGTCGGAGACCTGTCCCATGGACAGCAGCAGTGGCTCGCCATTGGCATGTCGATGGCGGTCGAACCCAAGGTCCTGTTGCTGGACGAGCCGACGGCAGGCATGTCGCCCGCCGAAACAGAGCAGACCGCGGAGATCGTACGGCGCCTCAATGCGACGGGCATCACGATCGTGGTCATCGAGCACGACATGGCTTTCGTACGCGATCTCGATTCGCGTACCAGCGTGCTCCACTATGGCAAATTGTTCGCGCAGGGCACCTTCGCGGAGATCGAGCGGAATGAAGATGTCCACCGCATTTATCTTGGCAAGATCTGATCGAGAAACCGGATGCTTCTGAGCGTCAGCGAACTGACCTCCGGCTATGGCGCCGTTCGCATCATCAACGACGTGTCGTTCGATGTTGCGGAGCGCGAGATCGTGGCCGTTATCGGCCGCAACGGCGTCGGCAAGACGACGCTGATGAAGACCCTCGTCGGCTTGCTGCGCAATCTCGGTGGAACGATCGAGTTCAAGGGAGAGAACGTCTCTCGGATGGCCGCAGCGGCGAGGGCGCAACGCGGCATCGGGTATGTGCCGCAGGGACGCGGCATCTTCTCGCGCCTCTCGGTTGCCGACAATTTGCGCATGGGCGAGCAAGTTGGCGGCAAGGGGCGGCCGCCCGATTACAACCGGGTCTACAAGTTCTTCCCGATCCTGAAAGAACGGCAATCGCAGAAGGCCGGCTCGCTCAGCGGCGGCGAGCAGCAGCAGCTGGCGATCGGCCGAGTCCTCGTCGGGCATCCGGACCTCATCCTTCTCGACGAGCCCTCCGAAGGGATCCAGCCAAATATCGTCCAATCGATCGGCGAGATCATCAAGCGCCTACGCGATGAGGTCGGACTAACCGTCGTCATCGTCGAGCAGAATCTCGATCTCATAAACGCCGTTGCCGATCGCTGCCTCGTCATCGACAAAGGCAACATCGTCGATCGCCTTGCGGCGGAAGAAATCGCCGATCCAGAGGTGTCGAGGAAATACCTGGCTATCTGACCGCCGAGTCAGCACGGGCCGGATGCCTCGTTGGCGTGACAACGCCGCGCATCTGTCTCGAGCGTCAATAGCGCCGTCCCCGACCTCGATCAGCGATCGCTCGAGGCGCGCCACGGGCAGGCACGCTGATCCGCCTGCATCCCGACAATAAGAAATTCTGAGATAATGGGCGGCGACGGAACAGGGTGGTTCGATTTGGGTGGTTGGGCGGTCGATTGATGGGCCTTTTCAAACAGTTGCTGATAATCGCGGCACTCGGGGGCTTGGGCTATCTCGGCTATTTCCACGGCTGGCCGGCGCTCGGCTCGACCGACAATCGCCACCCAGCCGAAGAAACGCGCCGTGAACGCCAGCCGACCCAAGTCGTCGTCGAGCCGATCGAGGTGCACCGCGAACGGGTCCAGATCGAGGCGATCGGAACCGCCGAGGCGGCGCGTTCGGCCACGCTCTACGCGGCCTCAGCGGGCCAGGTGGTCGCGGTCAACATCGAGCCGGACCGCCGCGTGACGAAAGGCCATGCGCTGCTGGTGCTGGACCGCCGCGCCGAAGCCCTCGCCGTCGAACTCGCGACCGCGCGCGCAGAGGAGGCGCGCCGGCTGCTCGAGCGTTACGAGAGTACGGTGGGCTCGGGTGCGGTACCGCGAGCCACGATCGATGAAGCACGGGCCGCGCTCACTGAGGCGCAGATCGTGCGGCGCGAAGCCGACTTGGCCTACGCGAAGCGGACGGTCGTTGCGCCCTTCGAGGGCCATGTTGGCATGACCGACGTGGCGGTGGGTGATCGTATCGGCCCCGACGATCCGATCACCACGATCGACGATCGAAGCGCGCTCGTGATCAGCTTTTCAGTGCCCGAGATATTCCTCGATCGCCTGGGTGTCGACCATCCGATCAAGGTCGCGACCTGGGCGGACCGCGAACGGGAGATGTCCGGCAAGATCGTGGACATCGGAAGCCGGGTCGACCCGGAGAACCGAAGTTTCACCGTGCGCGCACACCTCGCCAATCCCGAGGATCGGTTTCGCCCCGGAATGAGTTTCGCGGTGGCCATCGAGCTTCTCGGCTCCGCATATCCGCTGGTGCCCGAGGTTGCGGTGCAGTGGGATGGAGACG
Organism: Alphaproteobacteria bacterium; assembly: GCA_965216915.1. GTDB lineage: Bacteria > Pseudomonadota > Alphaproteobacteria > UBA828 > UBA828 > CBDCGS01. The sequence continues at coordinate 1,336,021 of CBDCGS010000011.1, read as the reverse complement.
GCGCCTACTTTTGGGTTGTGCGCAGCGGCCGCGCCATGCGCGTTTCCGTGCGGATCGTGCAGCGGCAGAGCGGTTCGGTCCTCGTTGATGCGGCGGTGGAAGCCGGCGAGCTGATCGTGGTCGAGGGCGTTCAACGCAAGCGGAGCGAGCTCGAGATCAGCCCGGGTGGCTCAGCTGCGGCACGCCGATGAGCGCGGACCGCCCTCCGGTCACGCCGCATACCGGCGACGTCGCGCGGAAGCGCCCGAGCCAACCGCCCGAGGGCGACGACACGACGCCCCATCTCCGGCGCGACTTGCCCTCGCTCGCGATCAGGCGGCCGCTGCTCGTCTTCGTCCTCAACCTCTTGATCGCGTTGGCGGGGCTTGCAGCCCTTTTCGCCGTCGAGGTCAGAGAGTTGCCGAACGTCGACCGCCCCATCGTGACGGTGCGCGGAAACCTACCGGGCGCGTCTCCCGAGACGATGGACGCGGAGGTCACCTCGATTGTCGAGAGCGCGGTTGCGCGGGTCTCCGGTGTGACCTCGATCCGCTCCTCGAGCGAAGAAGACAATTTTCGGATCCGCGCCGAGTTCTCACCCGGCGTCGACATCGGCGCGGCCGCCGCGGACATTCGCGAAGCCGTAAGCCGGGTCGCGCGGCAGTTGCCCGAAGCGGTCGAGCAACTGAGAGTGATCAAGGCAGATGCCGACGCCTCACCGGTCATCCGACTGGCCGCATCGAGCACGACCGTGAGCGCGGAAGCCCTCTCGCGAACCGTCCGGGATGTCGTCGTGCCGGAGCTCATCGCGGTCGATGGCGTTGCGGACATCGTCGTCTTCGGCGAGCGACAACGGCTCTTGCGTGTGGTGGTCGATCCACTGAGGCTCGCGTCCTACGGACTGTCCGTCACCGATGTCGCCGTCGCGCTCTCGAACGCGCCGTTCGACGTTCCGGCCGGAAGCTTCCGCTCGGATGATCTGGAATTGATCGTGCGGTCCGAAGCGACGGTCGTAACGCCCGAAGAGATCAAGGCGCTCACGATCGCGGGTGCGATCAAGATCGGTGACGTCGCTCAAGTCTATTTCGGCCCGGCGGACGCGATTTCCTACACGCTCGTCGAGGGACGTCGCGTCATCGGCATGGGCGTCATTCGTCAGGCAGGATCCAACACGATCGATATTTCGGCTGGTGTTGCCGCCGCCATCGAGCGGCTCAACGCGCGCTTTGACACGGTCGAAATCGTCACGACCGCCGACGATGCCATCTTCGTTCGCGGCTCCATCCGCGAAGTGCTGATCACCCTGGGGATCGCGGTGGGCATCGTGGTCGCGACGATCTGGCTTTTCGTGGGATCGGTGCGCGCGACGCTGATCCCGACACTCGCCATCCCGATCGCGCTGATCGGGACCATCGCGGCGATATGGCTCGCCGGCTTTTCCATCAACCTTCTCACGTTGCTCGCGCTCGTCCTCGCGACCGGTATGATCGTCGACGATTCGATCGTCGTGCTCGAGAACATCCAGCGGCGCAAGTCCCAGGGTCTCGGAAGCCGTGCGGCATCCGTGCTCGGCACGCGACAAGTGTTTTTCGCGGTGATCGCGACAACCGCCGTGTTGATCTCGGTCTTCGTCCCCTTGTCGGTTCTGCCGAGCACGGCAGGCCGGCTGTTCCGCGAATTTGGCTTCGTGCTCGCGATCGCCGTCGCGATCTCGTCGTTTGTCGCGCTCTCGCTCGTCCCGGCGCTCACGGCGCGCCTACCGCACAAACCGGCGCGGCAAACGGCGCCGCTCGTCGCGCTCGGCCGGGCTCTCGAACGGGCCTACGAACGCACGCTCGCATGGGCCTTCAAGGCGCCACTGGTGGTGTTCGCGTTGGCCCTTTGTTTCGCCGCGGCGGCGTGGCTGATTTTCCAAGGCCTCGACGAGGAGCTTCTGCCCGCGGAGGACCGCGGGAAAATCAACATCCTGGCGACCGGCCCCGACGGCGCCGGCCTCGCCTACTCGCGGCGTCAGGCCGACGCGATCGACGCCATCCTCCGTCGCTACGTGGAGAGCGGCGAGATCGAGCGGGTGCAGATCATCGTTGGTCGCTGGGATCTCAACCGCGTGCTCGTGACCGCGCGCCTCGCGCCCTGGGGAGAGCGTGCGCGCAGCCAGCAGGAGATCGTGGCGGAGCTGCGCGGTGACGTGTCGAAGATCGCGGGCTCTCGGGTGCGCGTCTTCAGCCCGAACAGCCTCGGCCTCCGTGGTCGCGGCGGCGGCGTCGAAGTCGCCGTGCTCGGCAACGACTATGAACGGCTCTACGAAGCGGCGAAGCTGATGGCGCGCGGCATTGAGGATGACCTACCCAACCTCAGTGATCCCGAGATCTCATACCAGCCAACGCAGCCCCAGCTTTCGGTGCGCATCGACCGGCAGCGCGCGGCCGACCTTGGGCTCGCGCTTGACGACTTGGCTTTGACACTGCGTGCGCTCGTCGACGGTGACGAGATCGTCGATTTGAACATCGACGACGAGGCCGTGCCCGTCCAGCTCGAGGCGATGAGAGGCGCGATCGACGACCCGTCCGACCTGATGAATCTGCACGTCAAATCGGCAACGGGCACACTGGTGCCGTTGTCCAGCGTCGTCTCGCTACACGAAGCGGGGGTTGCCGCCGAACTCGATCGGCATCGACAACGCCGTGCGATCGACATCGATGCCGAGGTCGCGAGCGGCTACCCGCTGCGGAGCGCCGTCGCGGATTTGCAAGCGCTCGCGGATCGCGTCCTGCCCGAAGACACCGAGCTTGTCTTGCTCGGCGAAGCGGCAACGCTCGACGAGACGTCGCACGGCGTGTCCATCACCTATGCCTTGGCGCTTCTCGTCGCCTTTCTCGTTCTCGCCGCACAGTTCGAGAGCCTGACATCGGCGGCGGCGGTGCTCATCACGGTCCCGTTCGGGATCGCGGCTGCGGTGTTTGCCCTCCTGCTCACCGGCACCTCGGTCAACGTTTACTCCCAGATCGGTTTGATCATGCTGATCGGCCTGATGGCGAAGAACGGCATTCTCGTCATCGAGTTTGCCGACCAGCTTCGTGACCGCGGCTTCTCCGTGCGCGAGGCGGCCGCGACGGCGGCCAAGGTGCGTCTGCGCCCGATCGTGATGACGATGATTTCGACCGTGTTGGGTGGGTTGCCGCTGATCTTGAGCACCGGACCCGGCGCCGAGGCCCGCGCCGCCATCGGTTGGGTCGTGTTTGGCGGCCTCGGTTTGGCGGCGCTCTTCACGCTTTATCTTGCGCCGATCGCCTATCTCGGTCTCGCACGATTGTCCAAGCCGCGAGCCGCCGAGGGAGCCCGCCTCGCGCGTGAACTCGAACACGCCGCAGCAGTGGAAGATGACGCCATCAGAAAGGCACCCCCCGAATGAGAGGATGCCTTGCCGTCCAACGATGCCCGGCTGGGCGTCACCGCGCATTCGGGAAGAACAATTGCTGGCCGCCGAGCTTGAACTCAGCGATCGCTCGTTGGCCCTCGGCCGAGGTCACCCAGGTCACGAACCGTTGGCCGAGCGCCGCCTTGACGTGGGGGTGCTTCGCCGGATTGACCAGGATCACGCCATATTGGTTGAACAACCGGTCGTCTCCCGCGACCAGGATCGCGAGCGGGCCTTTGTTCTTGAAGCTGATCCAGGTGCCGCGGTCGGTCAGCGTGTAAGCCTCCATGCCGCTCGCGGTGCTCAGCGTCGCCCCCATGCCGCTGCCGGTCTCGCGATACCAGGTGCCGCTTGCTGTGACCACGTCGACACCCGCCGCCTCCCACAGGCTCCGCTCCTTCTTGTGCGTACCGCTGTCGTCGCCGCGCGAGACGAACACCACCTCCCGCGCCGCAATCTGCTCGAGCGCGGCCGCGGCATCGGCCATGCCCTTGACGCCGGCCGGATCCGCCGCCGGGCCGACGATCGCGAAATCGTTGTACATGACGTCGAAACGCTCGACGCCCCACCCCTCCGCGACGAACGCCTCCTCCGAGGGCTTGTGATGCACGAAGAGCACGTCCGCATCGCCGTTGCGGGCGATGCGGAGCGCCTGCCCCGTGCCGACAGCGACCACCCGCGCGGCCACCCCGGCGGCCGCTTCGAACTGGGGCAGCAGATGCGCGAACAAACCGGATGATTCGGTCGACGTCGTCGACGCGATCGTGATGTGCGGCGTGTCGGCGCGGGCGCCGGTCGCGGATCCAAGCAGGGCCAGTCCGCAAGCGGCCAGCACCACGAGTCGGCGTAGCTGATGGTATCGCGCTCGGAGCATGCGGCGTCTCGTTTGCGTGGGTTTGGACGCGGCGCGCCCATCAATTGGCCGGGCCCGCGGAAACGCACGCCGTTGCCGCGCCTATCTAGCGCTGCGCACCGATCGCGCTCAAGCGGCTTTTTGGGTTGACGACGGGAGGCGGCGATCAGCGATCGCCGTTCGGCCCCCGGGTCGGTTTCCGCTTGAGGTGGCGGATCACGTCTTGGTTGCGCGCGGCGACCACGCGTTGGGCTTTCTCAGTCGTCCAATCGTGGAGCCCCTGACCGGACGCCGCACCGGAGCGGCCCTCTGCGATCAGGCGCTCGATCAGATCCGGTGCGGTGCTGCGATCGAGCGTCGGAAAGAGATAGGTCGCGACACTCGCGACCAGGGGAAGGCCTGCGAGATCAGCCTTCTCGAGCGGGCCTTCGGCGGCCAGTCGGAGCGCATAGCCCCGCTTGATGACACGGTCGATCTCCTCGGGGGCGGCGACGCCGTCTCGCACCAGCGCGAACGCCTCGCGCATCAGGGCGTATTGCAGCCGGTTGAAAAGGTGGCCGGGGATATCTTTCGCAAGCCGAATAGGCTCTTTGCCGAGGGAGACCGCCAGCGCGATCAGAGCATCCATCACCGCGGCGTCGGTCATGCGTCCGGGGACGACCTCGACCGTCGGCATCAGGTGGGGGGGATTGGCAAAATGCAGCACCGCGACGCGGCCCGGCCTCTCGCACTCCGCCGCGATGCCATCGACCGGCAAGCCGGACGTCGAGCTCGTCAAGATGGCGTCCGGTGGCGCGCCTCGGTCGAGGTCGGCGAAAAGCGCTTGCTTGACCGCGAGATCCTCGGCGATCGCTTCGACCACGATATCGACATCGGCAACGCCCAGGCGCAGCGTCACGTCAAATGTCAGACGACCGGCCCACCCCGCGGCGCCGGGCGGAAGCAGATCGGCACCCGCTAGCTCGTCGTAGGCGACCCCGATCGCCGTGCGCGCCGCGCCGAGTGCTTTTTCCGTGCGCCCGATCAGGCACGTGCGATGGCCATGGAGGGCAAAGGTCAGAGCGATCATCGGTCCCATCGTGCCGGTCCCGATTACCGCCGCTGCGGGCTTGATATCTGCCATACTTCAGATCTCCGTAGAGGGCTTCGCCGGGGTGTGCATGCGATTGGCCGCCTCGGCCGACCACGCGGGGGACCGCTTCACCCGGCCGGACATGTCACCGATGGACCGGTCGCAACAGGAGACGCGTTATGACGATCGAACTCGGCGTGCCGTGCTGGAGTTTCGGCACGCAACATCTTAAAGGACATTTGTCGCTCGAGGGTGCCGCGCAGGTCGTGCGGGCGCTGGGCTTTCGCAACACCGCCGTCGGCTGGGCGCACATCGATTGGCCGGCCGTGCGCAGCGATCCGGTGAAGGCGGCCGATCAGGTGCGGCGGGTCATGGAGCCGCTCGAGCTCTCCGTCGACGACAGCTTCATCTGGTTTCGCAACAAATATATCGACGAGCTCGACGACGAGCTCAAATGCACGATCACCGTGCCCGACGCACGCATGCGCGAAGACAACTTCGAGATGTTCAAATCGTTCGTCGCCTTTTGCGGCGCTCTCGGATGCCCCGGCATCACGATCAGCTCGGGGATCATCCATCGCGATCAAGGCGTCGATGACGAGGCGGCCTACGCCGTCTCGCGCGCCGAGTTGACCCGCATGGTCGATCATGCCGGCAGTCATGACGTTGAGGTCCGTCCCGAGCCGCATAGCGAATCGGTGATGGGCACGCTTGCCGCGTGCAAGCGCATGCTCGAAGACGTGTCCGGCCTCAAGATCAGCCTCGACTATTCGCATTTCATGCCGCAAGGGCACTCGCTGGAAGAGGTCGACGAGCTGATCCCGTGGGCCGGCCACGTCCACGCGCGCCAGGCAAACCGCGAGCGGCTGCAGTGTCGCATGGAGGACGGCATTTTGGATTTCGGTCACATCGTCCAACAACTGAAGGCGCGCGGCTATCACGGAAACGTCGCGCTCGAATATGTCTGCGTCAACTATCGCGGCTGCTACGATGTCGATGTCATTACAGAGACCCTAAAGCTGAAGCAGGAACTCGAGGGCTATCTCGCGTGACAGCGCGCGCCGCGAACGAAACCGGGGAGCGTTTGACCACGGATTTCGCCCTGCCCGGGCGTGTCGCCCTGGTCACGGGGGCCGCGCGCGGGATCGGCCGGGCGACCGCGCGGGCCTTCGCGGCCTACGGCGCCCGGGTCGTCTGCTGCGACATCGATCAAGACGCCCTGCACGAAAGCCACGCCACCCTGGCCAAGCCCGAGCGCCACGCCGCACAGGTGTGTGACCTCGCCTCTGGCGACGCGTGCGAACGCCTGGTGGTGGACACGCTGGCGCGCTACAGCCGGCTCGATATTCTCGTCAACGTTGCCGGGATCATCGAACGCGGCAACATCGAGGCCGTCGACGATGCGGCGTGGCGGCGCACGATGGATACCAACGTGAAAAGCCAGTTCTTCCTCAGCCGGGCAGCCGCACGGCCGATGCGCGAGGCGGGTTGGGGTCGCATCATCAACTTCGTCAGCCAAGCGGCGCACACCGGCGGGTTGCACGACGCGACGGTCTACGCGGTCTCCAAAGGAGCGGGCGTGACCCTGACCAAGGCGCTGGCCCGCCAGCTTGGGCCTCACAACATCACGGTCAACGCCATCGCGCCGGCCCTCGTCGACACCCGCATGATCCGAAGCGGCATCACAGAAGCCGAGATTGCCGCGATCACCGCCACCATGCCGACCGGTGATATGGCCGACGAGGACGACGTCGCGATGGCCGTGCTGTTTCTCGCGAGCCCCCATGCGCAGGCGATCACGGGGCACACGCTCGACATCAATGGCGGGCTCGTGATGCGCTGAGCGCCGGGGCGTGTGTCGCCGCCAGGCCATCCAAGACATAACGGAGTTCAACGCTCGCCATCATGTGAGGCCGCAGCGATGCACTCATAAGCGGCGGTGAGCCGCATCCACCGAGCGGGGAGGAGCAGCACCCACATGTCATCGGCAAACCGGGCCAAATCACTGGCTTGCGCACGACGCGCCTCGGGACCGGCCTCGAGGAACGCGGAGATGGCGTAGGGGGGCGCCCCGCGCAGATCACGCTCGTCCGGATGGTTCCGTTCGACGTCCAAAATGTCGAGGACCCGATCCAGGTAGACGCAAAGCGCCTGGCGCTGGCCGTCGGCCAGGGACGCCGCGGCGCCGGCGCGAATATCGTCTGAAAGGGACGCGAGCGCCGCACGTGCTTGCGCAGTCGCCGACCGGCGCTTCGTCAAGAACGCCGCGAGCGTGCCCGCTGCGTCACGGTCGCGGCGGTTCATGAAGCGCCGGAAATCTTGGAAGGCACGAATATCGGTCTGATAGACGTCGTGGAGATTGTCGTGGATGAGCGCCGCCTGCGCGCCCACCGTCGCGGCGTCGGCGATCGGCCGAAGCGCCGCAAGCGCGTGCGCGATAGCGTTCAGATTGGCGGCGGTCATCGCTTGGCCGGAGACAGGCGCACGCGATCGTGCCGCGCGCCTAGGCGTTCGCGCGCTCGGCCTTTAGCTGCTCGGCCGCCGCCTGTGCCGCCTCGGGGGAATCAAAGAGCATATCCTCCAAGAGCTTGAGCGGCTTCGCGCGGTCCGCGCAGAGCTGGCCGACGCACCATTGCTCCTCCGGCTTGGTGCAGACCACGACGTAAAACCCCTCGATCGGCCCATGCCGGTGATTGTTGAGGGCGAACAAAACCTCCGAAAGGTCGCTCAGCTTGTCGGGATCGAGGCCGCCCATCACGGCGCGCTCGATTTCGCTCGGCGGCTCGGCCGTCGTCGGCATCACCTTCTTGCCGATGGGTGGCATCTCGAACGTCGGCATCAGCGAGCTGCGGGTCTTGTCTCTCATCTCCGATCTCCCCGAGAGTCTGGACGAGACGAGAACGGCCCCGCGCGCGGAGCCGCCTCGTTCGTCGGCAACGGCCTACGGCAATGGGCCTTCCCTCAGGAAACCGTTGATCACGTTCTCCATCAGGCGCGAGACGTTGTTGTCGTAGTCGTTGTGCGAGAGGCTGCCGCACCAGGCGAGCGAGCCGGGCCCGAAGACCGCTCCGTCGTTCGGCGTCTTGTAGTAGATCATGTCGGCGCGAACCATCGGGTTCTCGTCGCCGCCGCCGTAATAGCCGCGGCAGGTGAAGTGGATCTCCTCGTTGACCTGCATCATCAGGTCGGTATGCCCTTCTGAGCGCGCGAGGAGATAGCCGTTGTGCGGCGTGCCGAACTCGAGGTCGTAGCGGTCAAGCTCGAGACCCGCCGCGCCGCCGCCGACGAGGCCGAAATCGCCGATGACCTCGTCCTCGCCGATGCCCTCGAACATCCAGGCGCATTCCGGACGGAAGCTATCCGGCTCGCGGCGGTAGTAGGACGACACATCGAAGCCGTAAGCCGTGAAGGTGAGGCCGCAGACCTTGGAAGGAATGCGCCCGCGGGCGCGCCACATGCCGCCATATTTGCCGTCGAAGGCATTGTAGTACTCGCCCGGGTTGGCGGTCCAAGCGCGCGTGCCCGCCTCGCCTTTGCGGACCTCGATGATGTTGCCGTTGTCCGGATGATATTGGCTGATCCAGTAGAAGCCGTCGGCGCCGAGGTAGATCCAGCGGCCGCCGTTCTGCTGATAGGCTTCATAGGCAACCAGCATTTTCTCCGACGAATATTCCGGATGGCTCCCGGTGAGGACGACGCGGTAGCGGTTCAAGAGGTCGACGCCCTCACGGTCGAGATCCTCGTCGGTGTGGATGTCGAAAGTGAAGCCCTTCTCCTCCAGCCAATCGGTCAAATGCAGGTCGCCGTTGAGCTGCCAGAGCGAGGGCGACAGCCAGTGGCGATATTTCGGCCGCATGTTGAGGATCGGGCGGAGACGCGAGGAGTAGCAGACGCCGCTTCCGTCCGAGTGCAGCGAATAGGTCGAGAGGCCGTATTCGCGGTGCTCGTTCAGATAGAGGTCGGAGGCCTGCATGATCGGCACTTTGCCGGCCAGGAGCTGGGCGACCACCGAGTTCGTCGACAGGTTGTCGTTCGAATAGGCGAGATACGAATCGGTGGGGATGATCACCGCCATGTCGGCCGTCGCGGTGCCGCGCGGTGGCCGCACGAAGATGGGGATGTAGTCCTCCGTCTCAGGCGAGCTCGCGCCGCCGATGCGCAGCCGGGCCGCATAGACGCCGCTTTTCGTGCCCTCGGGGACGGTGAGGGTGAAGCTCACGTCCCAGCGGGCGTCGTCGATGTCGTCGTCGTGGAAGTGGATCGCGCCATATTCGTCGGGCGCGTGGTGGTAGACCATCTCGTCGCTGGTCCAGTTGTACCCGGTCATCCCGCGGCACGGCAGGTTGATGCAATGGCCGTGCAGGACATTGGGCGAGGTGTCGATGATGTGGGTCGACGCGATGTTCGTGGTGATGTTCGCCTGGAAATCCCACGCGCCCACCACGGTTTCACGCAGCCCCGCGGGGCAACCCTGGAAGCCGCGTGCCAGCGCATCGATCCCGCTTTTGTCGAGCGCGACCGACGAGAGCCGCGGCCGATCGATCTTGCCGTTGTAGGTGCAGGTCTGCTCCGGCAGCGCCACGGGCTCCGTCGCTTCCTTGTAGTGGCCACCGGAGACCGAACGGCCCGCGCGCGATACCGCGGTGCAGGCGGCCATCAGCAGCGGCGCATCGTTCGCGGCCGGCGCGATGCTGCTGCGCCGCGTGACCTCCGAGGCGGTTTCGTCGTTCGGGTGCAACAGCGACATACCGAGCCCGCCGTTGGTCGGGTTGACCATCGGCTCCTGATAGAGCCGCACCTCACCGCTCGCCGCATCGTAGCTCGCCGCCGCCAGATACCAGACCTTGCGGAGGAGCGGCTTGCCGCTCGCGATCTTCTCGACCTTGCCATTGCCATCGCCGATCCAAAGGGCGAGGTTGGCGTTCTCGTCGACCAGGAGCGCGTAGCCGGAATTGTTCGCGGCGAGCCATTTGGTCACGACCCCCTGGACGCCCTTGTCCGGCGTCGTCGGAAAAATGTAGGCCTGGACCGTAAAGCTCTCGACGTTCATGCGCGCGTCATCGGGGATGATGACGTAGGAGCCGCCGTGGATCTTCTGGTTGACGCCCGTGTACGTCTTGTTGAAGGGAGCATCGAGCTCCTCTTCCTTGTATCCCGGCCCCTCAGGGTTGGTGTCGCCGTGGATCAGGCGCACGAAATGCGCCTCGTAATCCTCGTTGTCCTCGGAGTTGACGTAAAACTTCACCTCGTCGCCTGGATGCGCCGAGTAGATATCGCTGTAACCGGTGATGCGCAGCATCGTGTTCTCCCTCCCGTGCGGTGAGGCGTCGGCTCGGACGCCCGCGCGGTCTCAATTCGGTGCGAATGCGGGTAGCGGCTATTTCTCGCCGTAGGCGGCGAGGAGGTCCTCGATCCGCTTCAGGAAGATGCCGTGCTCGCACGCTTCCTCGCTCGGGAAGACCTCGTCCCGAAGAATTTCGACGGGCGCGCCCCGCTTGCCGGAGGTGACGCCGATGCAATACTCCTCATGCGGCTTTAGGCAGATGCGGACGTACTTGCCGGCCATCGGCGCGCGGCGCAGCTTGTCGATGACGCGAATGAGGTCGTCGCTATGGCCGACACCGGCCTTTCCGGCCTTGCCCGGCTTGCCGATGGGATTGTTCTTATGCTCCTCGATGAGGCGTTGCTTGGTGGCCTCGTCGGTCAAGAGCGGCAGAACATAGGTTCGCGTGATGAAGTCGTCGGTCGACGTGTGACCTTGATTGAGTTGGATGCCGGTCTTGTTCGGAATATCAACTGCCATGTGTTCCTCCCTGTGTGGGACCGTTCTCCGGCTCTTCATTGTTGGCGGTGTCGCACGATTGCTCGATCGCAACACCGCAGACCGCGGATGTCAAAACTTTCGATAGGCCTTGTTGAGATCGACCATGGGGTGGCTCGGTGACATCTGAAATTTCACTAGCAACTCACGTGCCAACATGTCCCGGTCTTGCTGATTGTTGGGAAGCGCCAGGTCCTCCGGCACCGTGACCCAGCCGTTGATGTTGCGGTCGAACACCGCAGGCCGGCCTTCCTCGTAGCCCATGTGGACATCTTCCAGCCAATTGAGGTCGGACCAACCCATGGTCTCCATGTAGCTCTTCAGGAACGGCGTGATGCGCTCGTAGTCGGGCAGCAGGTTGACGTCGTAGCGATAGCCGATGTGCTGGCCGATCTCCTTCTCGCGCTCGGAGTCGAGGCCGGTTTCTGTCAGGAAGTAATCGACGTTGTCCTGGTCGCGTTGGCTCATCGCGCCCTCCTAATACCGGGTCATGTCGGGCTGGCCGACGGTGTATTGGGTTCCCGCGAGCGGCACCATCGCGAGCGCTGAGGCCTCCATCGTGAGCGCGGCAAGATCCTCGGGCTCGAGCGAGTGCACATCGGTCTTGCCGCACGCGCGCGCCATCATCTGGCACTCCAGGGTAAGCGTGTGCAGGAAGTTGTAGACCCGCTCGGCCGCCTCGTCGGGATCGAGCCGCGCACGCAGCTCAGGGTCCTGCGTCGCGACGCCGACCGGGCAGCGTCCGGTGTGGCAATGGTAGCAATAGCCCGCCTCGACGCCGATCTCGCTTTCGTAATCGGCCTCGGGAATGTCCTTGTTGCAATTGAGCGCCATCATGGCCGCATGCCCGATCGCCACGGCGTCCGCGCCGAGCGCGAGCGCCTTCGCCACGTCGCCGCCGTTTCGGATACCACCGGCATAGACCAGGCTGATGCGCCCGGTCACCCCAAGGTCGTCGAAGGCCTTGCGCGCCTGACGGATCGCGGCGATTCCCGGGACGCCGGTCTCCTCGGTCGCAAGATGCGGGCCCGCGCCGGTGGAGCCTTCCATGCCGTCGATATAGATGCTGTCCGGGTTGGTCTTGATCGCCATGCGCACGTCGTCATAGACGCGCGCCGCACCGAGCTTGAGCTGAATCGGAATTTGCCCGTCGGTCGCCTCGCGGATCTCGTCGATCTTCAGCGCGAGGTCGTCGGGCCCCAGCCAATCCGGGTGGCGCGCCGGCGAGCGCTGGTCGATGCCGGCCGGGAGCGAGCGCATCTCCGCTACCTGATCGGTCACCTTCTGGCCCATGAGGTGCCCGCCAAGGCCGACCTTGCAACCCTGGCCGATGAAGAATTCGCAGCCATCCGCGAGGCGCAGATGGTGCGGATTGAAGCCATAGCGCGACTGGATGCACTGATAGAGCCACTTCTCGGAATAGCGCCGCTCGTCGGGGATCATGCCGCCCTCGCCGGAGCATGTGGCGGTTCCCGCCATGGTCGCGCCGCGCGCGAGCGCCGTCTTCGCCTCGTAGGAGAGCGCGCCGAAGCTCATGCCGGTGATGTAGATCGGGATGTCGAGCTCGAGCGGGCGCGGGGCCGCCGGCCCGATCAGCGTTTTCGTCTCGCACTTCTCGCGATAGCCCTCGATGACGAAGCGCGTCAGCGTGCCCGGCATGAAGGTGAGGTCGTCGAAGGTCGGGATGTTCTTGAAGATCGAGAAGCCGCGCATGCGATAGCGGCCGAGCTCCGACTTCGTGTGGATGTCGTCGATCACCTCCGGTGTGAAGATGCGGCTCTGGCCGAGCACGTAGCGGTTCCGCTCCGGACGGTTCGGTAAATCCTTGGGACGCGTTGCCATGGCGAAATTCCTGATCGCGTGTCGAGCGAGCGCGCCTAAAGCGCGATTTTCTTTTCGGTCGGCTCGAGGTTGTCGTAATTCCAAAGCTGCTTGCCGGCGACGATCTTCTGCATGTTTGCAGCGCCGTTCGGTGCGGCGAGCCCGTAGGCCGCGAGCTTTCGCTCGAGCCAGGCGACCTCGATATCGGTCATCTCGCCGGGCACGGCATCGACGCCCAGCGACTCGATCTTGCCGCCGATATACATGACGCCGTCGTAGAGTGAATCGCCGAGATTGGCGCCGACATCGCCGAGCACGACGATGCGGCCACGCTGCATCATGAAGCCCGTGAATGCGCCGGATCGCCCGCCGACGATGATGGTGCCGCCCTTCAGGTCGATGCCGGTGCGCGAGCCGACGTCGCCCTTGCACACGAGATCGCCGCCGCGCATCGCCGCGCCGAAGGTCGAGCCTGCGTTCTTCTCCACGACGACGGTGCCGGCCATCATGTTCTCGGCGCAGGACCACCCGACGCGGCCCTGCACGCGCACGTTTGGTCCGTCGATTTCGCCGACCCCGAAATAGCCGAGGCTGCCTTCGAAATCGAGCTTGAGGCGATTGAGGATGCCGACGCCGAGCGAATGTTTGGCGAGCGGGTTCTTCACGACGATGTGGCCGTAACCCTCTTTCATGAGGTGCCGGATCTTCCGGTTCACCTCGATCGGTGTCAGCTCACCCGCGTCAAGCTCCGTCTGCTTGTCGAAATCGACGTCGAAGGATTCCGGATAGGTGAAGTTCTCGCTCGCTTCCGGCGAAAAGAACACCTGCTGCGTGCGGCCCGCGAGCCGCTCGCTATGCATGCCCATTTCACGGGATTTGTGGGGGGCGTCCGATCCTAGTTCCGCCATACCATGACCTCCCCTTCATAAGGGTCCCAAGTCTCGATCTCGTCGCGGAACACGCTCCGGATCGCAACCTCCTCCGAGGCGAGCCCGACGAAGCTGTCGCTCTCGTAGAGCACCATGGGTTTCGCGGCCATGGTGTCTTTCGCCATGCCAAGGCTGTCGGCGGTCGCCACGAGATAGGTGAAGACGCCATCCAGCTCGGAGACGGACCGGTGCATCGCGTCTTCGAGCTCCGTGCCCTCGGCGATGCGATCGGCGAGGTAGACGGCGATCAGCTCCGAATCGCAATTCGACATGAAGCGATGGCCGCGGTGCTCAAGCTGGCGCCTGAATTTCCAATAGTTGGTGAGCTGCCCGTTGTGCACGACCGCGATATCGCAAAACGGGTAGGCCCAATAAGGATGAGCCGAGCGAATGTCGACATCGGATTCGGTCGCCATGCGCGTGTGGCCGATCGCGTGGGTTCCCTCGAAGCCCGCGAGGTCGTACTGCCCGCTGACGCGTGTCGCATCGCCGAGGTCCTTGACCAGCTCCAGGGCCTTGCCGAAAGAGAGGATCTCGGCACCCTCGATATCCTCGACGAAGTCCGCGAAGCGCTTGAACTCCTCGTGTTGATCCATCGCGCCGTCGGTAAAGCGGAGGCGGTATCGGAAGGCGTATTCCGTCGCTGCCTCCTGCCCGACGAGCTCGCCCCCCATGCTTCGGATGCGCTCGTCGACCGCGGCTTTGCGCGTCTGGATCTGGTCGTGGATGTCGAAACCCTTGGCGAGATCCTCCTGCTCCGCGACCTTGAAGCGCAGCACGAATTCCTCGCCGGCCGGCAGGCCATAAACCGCAAACCCGGTCGAATCGGGTCCACGGTGCCTGAGAGCCTGGAGCATTGCCGTCATCTCGCGGCCAATATCGCCGCTCGATCCACGGTGGATGAGACCTGCAATCCCACACATGTCGGTCGCGTCCTTCTCGATCTCTAGGGCAGGCAGTCGAGATAGGTCTCGACGTCCCACTCGGTGACGGTTGCGTTGAACTTCTCCCACTCGTCGCGCTTGTAGTGCGTGAAGACGCGATACATCTCGTCCGGCATCGCCGATTTGATCACCTCGTCGCGCTCAAGTGCGTCGAGCGCTTCGCCGAGCGACATGGGGAGCTTCTTGACCTGCTTGCCGGCGTCCATCGCTTCGTAGATGTTGCGCTCCTCCGGTTCGCCGGGATCGAGATCGCGCGCGATGCCGTCGTCGAACGACTTCAGGAGCGCACCGGCCAGCAGATAGGGATTCACCATCGAATCGACCGAGCGATATTCGAACCGCCCGGGTGCCGACACCCGAAGCCCGCACGTCCGGTTCTGGTAGCCCCAATCGGCGAAGACGGGCGCCCAGAAGCCGGTATCCCATAGGCGCCGGTAGGAGTTGACCGTCGAGGAGCCGATCGAGGTGAGCGCCGGCAGATGCTCCATCACGCCACCGATGCAATTGAGGCCGACCGGGCCCGGCTTGCGCGGATCGCGAGACTGATCGGGCAAGAAGAGGTTGTCGCCGCCGCGCCAGTACGAGAACACGTCATCCATGCCCGGAAGGGGGTCTTGATGCAGCGCGTTGATCTGCTGCTCGCCACCCTTCCAGAGCGAGATGTTGTGGTGGCAACCACTCGCCGAGACGCCCATGAATGGCTTCGACATGAAGCATGCGATGACCCCATGCTCGCGGGCGACCTGAGCGCAAATCTGGCGATAGGTAGTGAGCCGATCGCAGGTGCGGAGCGCGTCGTCGAAGGTGAAGTTTAGCTCGAGCTGGCCGGGCGCATCCTCGTGATCGCCCTGGATCATGTCGAGCCCCATCGCCTGCGCATACTCGATGACCTGCAGGAAGATCGGGCGCAGCTCCTCGAACTGATCGATGTGATAGCAATTGGGCTTGGTGATGCCGCCGTCTGCCTTGCCGTCGGCGCCACGCTTGAGCCACATCATCTCGGGCTCTGCGCCGTGGCGCATCTGGAGGCCGTGCTTGGCCTGAAACTCATCGTGGATCAGGCGCAGATTGCCGCGGCAATCCGAGGTCAGGTGTCCGCCGGGGTTTTCCGGCTCCTCGCGGTTGCGGAAGCAGGTGCAGAAGACGCGCGCGACCCGCTTGTCCCACGGGAGCTGGGCGAAGGTCTCGGGATCGGGAATCCCGACGAGCTCCGATGCCTCGGGCCCGTAGCCGATATAGTTTGAGTGCCGGTCGACGAAGAGATTGGCCGTCGAGCCGTAAACGAGTTGGAAGCCGCGCTCGGCCATGGCTTCCCAGTGATCCGCCGGAATGCCTTTGCCGACGATGCGGCCGGTCACCGAGATGAATTGGTAGTAGATGTAGGTGATGCCGAGTTCGTCGATCTTGGCGCGCACCGCCTTGACCAGCTCGTCGCGGCCTTCCTGCCTCACATGGGCTTCCAGATCGGTCATCGTTCGGCCATCCCTTGTTGTGGTGCGGTGATCTCCCGCCGTTCCGCTCAGCTCCAGGGGAACGGGCTGTTCGAGGTGGGGTGCAGCTCGCCGGTCGCAAAACGCGAGAAGCGAAACGGCTCGAGCAGAGCCGAGGCCTCACCCAGGATTTCTTGCGCCACCAGCTTGCCCACGGCGATCATTTTGAAGCCGTGATTGGAATCGGCGATGACGTAGCAATTCTCGCGAAAGCGATCGAATACCGGGAAGCTATCGGCCGTAAAGGCACCGATCCCGCCCGACGGCTCCTTGCGCCATTTGGCGATTTGGCCCTCGTAGCGCTTCTGGCAGAACGCGAGCGCCGAGCACCACTTCTCCGCGAACGCATCGTCGACGATGAACTCGGGCGACTCGGGCCCGTAGGGATCGATCGCGACGTCGGATGCAGACGTTTCCACCTTGTAGGGCATCGAGCCGCCCTGGATACCGCCGAAATTGAAATCGGGCTTGTAGTAGATGCCCCAGGGCTCCTCCGTGAGCACCCGGCCATCGATGTCCGAGCGAAGCGGCGCATCCGAATCGACATGGATCACCGGCGGCATGTTCCCGTTGTCGGCCTTGCCGAAGTCTGGCTCGACGCCGAGCGTACCTTCCTCAAGGCACCAGAAATGCCACATGGCGATATCGCGATGCACCGTGCCGGCAGGATCGGTCACATCAATCCGGCGCGGCAGCTCGAGCATGTCCCAGATGCGCGGCACCCAGGGCCCGGCAGCGACCACGAGATGGTCGATCTCAATGTCGCCGCGGGCGGTCTCGACCGCTGTCACGGCTTGCGAGTTGCCGCCGCATTTCAGGCCGGTGACCTCGAGCCCCGTGAGGATGCGCACGCCCTCTCCTTCTGCCTTTCCCGCGAGACCGTAGATCGAGGCGGTGTTGTTGGCGTAGCCACCGCGCTTCTCGTGCAGCACTGAGGTGATCCCGGCCGCCTGCCAGTCACCGAAGATCTGCTTCATGTAGCTGCTGCACCGGTCCGCCCCCTCGACGAAAACCGACTCATAGCCGATCGCGCGCTGCTCCTCGGCGATCTGCGCCACGTCGTCGTGCATCGCCTCATGCGAGATCTGCATGTAGCCGACCGGATGGTAGTGGTAGGCCTCCGGGTCGCTCTCCCAAATGTCCACGGAGGACGCCATCAGCTCACGCATCGCGGGCTGGTAGTAGTTGTTGCGGATGACGCCGCAGGCAATACCGGAGGCGCCGGCTGCGATTGCGGTCTTGTCGACGACGAGAATATCGGAGCCATCGCCGATTCCCCGCGCCTTGAGAGACGCGGCCAAATGGTACGCGGTGCTGAGCCCGTGAATCCCGGCCCCGATGACGAGGTATTTCACATGGCCCGGAAGTGCCACGGCGCCTCTCCCATCGTTCTCCTCGTTGCGACAATAACGCGGGAATTGACAATATCTGTCAAGCCAATTTGGCGTATGACACGGGATTTTGTTGCCTTATTGGGGTGAATTGGCACACAATTGGTACATGAGACAACGGGGCGGTTACCCAGCGGATGATCCGGCGCCGACGGCGTCGCTCGCCGAAGAGCAGGCCGAGGCGATCGTCGCGCGCGCGAGCTCGACCGCCGATTCGATCGCGGCCGCGCTCGAGCGGCGCATTGTCGATGGCGGATTGACGGTTGGACAAAGGCTCCCGACGGAGCGCGAGCTCGCCGCGACATTCTCGACCTCACGCGGCACGGTGCGCGAGGCTCTGCGCTCTTTGGAAACCCAAGGCCTGGTGGCGCGCCGGGTCGGGAGCGGCACGTTCGTGGCCTTCGAGCCGGACGCCGGCGAGGATGACGACGTCGCCGAGATCACCTCGCCGCTCGAGCTCGCGGAGGTGAGGGCCGCGATCGAGCCGCATATCGTTCGCCTCGCGGTGCGCAACGCGACGGCACGAGATATCGCCGCGCTCGAGCGCGAAACCCGTGAGATGGCGACGGCAATCTACGATCCCGCGCGCTTTTCCAAACACGACGAGCGGTTTCACCTCGGCCTCGCCCGCGCCACGCGCAATCCGCTGATGATCGAGATTTGCCGCCGCGTGAACCACGTCCGCACCCACGATCAGTGGAGCACGATCCGCGACAAGATCCTGACGCCGGAACGGATCGCTGAATACAACACGCAGCATGAGGCGCTGCTCGCCGCGCTCGCGCGCCGAGACACGGCCCGCGCCATCGAGATCATCACCGACCATGTCGACTTCGTCCGGTCGGATCTCCTGACCACCGAACGCTGAGAGCGAGGCCGGGCTCGCCGCGAAACCGGGCGGCCCTGGACGCCGCAGCGCCCGCGCCGGCTCAACAGGCGTGTATGACAGCGCGCTCGTTATCTCCAGGTCGCGCTGATAAGCTCGCGGCGATTTTGCGTTTGCCGCTTCTCGGAGGTGAGGCTCATGGACCAGGCGGTTCCGGACCAGGCGCAGGTCGTCATCATCGGAGGCGGCGCGATCGGGTGCGCGACGGCCTATCACCTCGCCAAACACGGGTGCAAAGACGTCGTTCTCGTCGAGAAGGCCAAGCTCACCTCGGGTTCGACGTGGCACGCCGCCGGTGCCTTTGCGCAATTTCGCACCGATCCGAACGCCGGGCGGCTGATGGCCTATGGCGCCGATCTCTACGCCTCGCTCGAGGCCGAAACCGGTCAGGCCACGGGCTGGCGCCAAACCGGCGGGATGCGGGTCGCCTCCAACAAGGATCGGCGCCGCGAATATGAGCGGGCGATTACCACCGCGCGCTCGTTCAACGTCGAAATGGAATTGATCTCGGCGAAGGAAGCGCAAGATCTCTTCCCGCTGATGACGATCGACAAGGTCGATTGCGCGCTCTACATCCCGTCCGACGGCGCCTTCAGCCCTTCGGATCTCTGCATGGCGTTGGCCAAGGGGGCCCGCCAATATGGCGCGCGCTTGTTCGAGGACACGGGCGTCACGGGCTTCGAGATCGAGCGCGGCAGCGTCGCGGGCGTCGTCACCGAGCGCGGCATGATCCGCTGCGAAAAGGCGGTGATCTGCTGTGGCATCTGGTCACGCGAGGTCGGACGCCTAGCCGGCGTCAACGTGCCGATCCAGCCGTCCCATCATTGCTATTTCGTCACCGAGCCGATCGAGGGGGTGACGAAAGACATCCCAACGACCCGCGACCCCGATCTGTGGCACTACATCCGCGAGGAGGTCGGCGGCTTGATCGTCGGCCAATATGATCCCGACCCAATCCCCTTCCTCGGGCAGATCCCGCGGGACCATGAGTTCAAGCTCATGCCCGAGAATCTGGACCACTTCATGCCGCGCCTCGAGGGACTGCTCGAGTGGATCCCCGCGCTCAAAACGGCCGGCATCAAGACATGGTTCAACGGCCTCGAAGCCTTCACCGAAGACCAGAACCCCGTGATGGGCGAGGCGCCCGAAGTGCGCAACATCTTCGTCAGCGCAGGCTTCAACGCCTATGGCGTGACCGGCTGCGGCGGCGCCGGCATGGCGCTCGGCGAGCTGATCATGAACGGCGAGCCGCCCTACGACCTCTGGAGCTTCGATATCCGCCGCTTCGGCGGCTACCACCGCTCCGACAATCAAGTGCTGGTGCGCTCGCTGGAAGGACAGGGCCACCACTATACGGTCGTCTGGCCACGCGAGGAGATGAAGGCCGGGCGCCCGCTCCGCCGGAGTGCGATCTACGACCACCTCGCGGCGAAACGGGCATGCTTCGGAGCGAAATTCGGCTGGGAGCGTCCCAACTGGTTCGCGCCGGACGGCGTCGAGCCGGTCGAGGTCGAGTCCTTCGAGCGGCCAAACTGGCACGACCATGTCGGCGCCGAGCACGCCGCGTGCCGCTCGACGGCGGCGCTCTTCGATCAATCCTCCTTCGCGAAATTCGCGCTGGTCGGACGCGATGCCGAAGCCGTGTTGCAGCGGCTCTGCGCCGCAAACGTCGCGCGCCCGCCCGGCCGTCTCATTTACACGCAAATGCTCAACCAGCATGGTGGCATCGAATGCGACTTGACGGTCGCGCGCATCGCAGACGACCACTACTACATCGTCACGGGCACGGGCTTCGCGACCCACGACTTCGACCACATCGCGCGCAATATGGCTGACGACGCCCACGCGTCCTTGGTCGACGTCACATCGGCCTTCGGAACGCTCGCGCTGATGGGGCCGAAGGCGCGCGAGATCCTTGGCGCGGCGGCCGAAAGCGATGTCAGCGCGGAGGGCTTTCCCTTTGGCTCGGTGCGCGAGATCTACATAGCGGGCGCACCAGTGCGCGCGATGCGCCTCACCTTCGTCGGCGAACTCGGCTGGGAGCTGCACGTTCCGACCGAGTACATGGTGACCGTTTACGACGCGCTGATGGATGCCGGTGCTGAGCGGGGCTTGCGCGATGCGGGCTATCGGGCGATCGACAGTCTTCGGCTCGAGAAAGGCTATCGAGTTTGGGCCGCCGATATCGGGTCGGACTACACGCCGCTGGAAGCGGGCCTCGGCTTCGCGGTTGCCTTCGACAAACCGCAGTCTTTCATCGGCCAAGAGGCACTCGAGCGCCAGCGCGAGAGGCCGCTCACGCGCAAGCTCGTCACGCTGAGCATCGACGACGACCCGGAGGTGCAGCTCTGGGGCCGCGAGACGATCATCCGCGATGGAGAGCGCGTCGGCTGGCTCGCCTCGGCGGGCTTCGGCCATACCATCGGGCGCGGCATCGGCTTCGGCTATGTTCGCAACGAGGCCGGCGTCAGCGATGACTACCTGCAATCCGGCACCTACGAGCTGGAGGTGGCAACCCGCATCGTGCCGGCCACGCTTCACACCCGATCGCTCTATGACCCCGACAATTCCCGCGTCAAGGCTTGAGCCGGCAACAGGACCCAGGGGAGCGAGCCATGGCGGAGACCCCGAAATCCGACGACGAGGTGTATGCCCTGATCGGCGGCGTGCGTGGCATGGAGGCGCGCGGTGCCAAGGCGATCGAGCGCACGCAGGCGCTGCCGGTCTGGCAGGGCGCTGTCGAACCGACATTGCTGAGCGGCGGCTTGAGCAACATCAATCTGACCGTTGACGATGGCGGCGTGCGCTACGTGATCCGCGTCGGAGAGGACGAGCCGGTGTTCGGCGTCTCACGCGCCAACGAGGTCGCGGCGTTCCGCGCGGCGCATGCGGCCGGGGTTGCACCGGAGGTGGTGTACAGCGAGCCCGGCTTGATGGTCATCCGCTTCATCGAGGGACGCTCGCTCCTGCCCGCCGATCTGCACGAGCCGGCGTGCCTCACGAAAGCGGCCACACTCTTTCGCCGGTTACACCGCGAGGCGGGGAAACATCTCGACTCGCCGGGCTTCATGTTTTGGCCGTTCCAGCACCATCGCTACTACATCCGCGAGCTGGAGCGGCACGGCGACCGCCTGTTCGAGCGATGGCGGAGCATGTTGCCGGGGCTCGCGGCGGCGAACGCGGAGCTGGAACGCGCGATTGGCCCGGTCTCGGTCGTTTTCGGCCACAACGACCTGAACCCGCAAAACATCATGGACGACGGCGAACGGCTCTGGTTCGTCGATTGGGAGTTCGCCGGGTTCGGGATCGACCTGTTCGACCTCGGCGTGCTTGCGATGAACATCGAGATCACGCCGCGCGAGGCCGATCTCATGCTCGAAACCTATTTCGAGGCCCCACCGACCGACGAGCTGCGCCGCCGCTTTGCCGCTGCGACCGTTGCCGCGGCGGTGCGCGAGACCACCTGGAGCATGGTCTCCGAGGTCATGGATCGCCCGATCGATTTCGACTACCGGGTCTACTCGACCATGAACGCGGATCGTTACGAGCGCATGTACGCCGAGTTCCGCGACACCTTTGGACGCTAATCTTCGGAGGCCAGCGATGAGCGAGGAGAGACCGCCGGACGAAACCCACCGCGTCGCCGTCGAAGGGGGCGAGGTCGCCGTCTACAGCTACGGCGCGGGCGAGGAGGTGTTGCTGTGCCTCCATGGCGGGCCCGGCCTGCCGTGCGATTATGTACGGGACAGCCATTCGGTGATGGCCGATCACGGTTATCGGGTGGTCGTTTACGACCAGCTTGGATGCGGCGCCTCCGACAAGCCGACCGACACCGCGCTCTACAATGTGGCGCGCTATGTGGAGGAGGTCGAGGCCGTGCGCAGTGCGCTCGATCTCGGCCGGGTCCACCTGCTCGGCCAGTCTTGGGGTACCTGGCTCGGCACCGACTACGTCCTGACATATCCGGACAACGTGACGTCCTACGTTATCGCGAACGGCTCCGGCAGCGTACCGCATACGGTGGCCGAGATGACGCGGCTCCGCGCCGCGCTCGGCCCGGAGACGGTGGCCATGATGCAACGGCACGAGGCGCAGGGAACGATCGAGCATCCCGCCTATTTGGCGGCGGTGACAATCCTCTACCACCGGCACCTCTGCCGCCTTGACGAGTGGCCCGCGCCGCTGCAACGCTCGCTCGACGGCATCAACATGGATGTCTACGGCACGATGTGGGGGCCGAACGAATTCTGCTGCGTCGGCTCGCTCAAGGACTGGGATCGGCTCGCCGAGATGGCGGAGATCACCGTACCGTGCCTGATCATCACCGGCCTGCACGACGAGCTCACGCCGGACGGCGCGCGCCTCATGCAAGGCGCGCTGCCGAACGCCACGACGGTCGCGTTCGCGAACAGCTCGCACACGCCGTTCTGGGAGGAGCCGGAGGCGTACTTCGCAGCGCTGCGGGAGTTCCTTGCGCGCGTCCGCGCCTAATAGACGCTCAAGCCGGCGCAGACGTTGATGGCCTGGCCCGTGACGTAGCGGCCGGGCTCGCCCGCGAGATAGACGGCCATGTCGGCGATCGCGGTCGGCGGGATGAGAGCGCCCATCATGTTGGTGCGCATGCTCTCGTCATAGACTTTGTCGTAGGGCTCGCCGAGATCCTTCGCGATGCTCTCGTGAAGCTCCACCGCCATCTTGGTCTCGATCCAGCCAGGACAGATCGCGTTGACGCGGATGTTGTCGCCGCCAACCTCGGCGGCGAGGCAGCGCACGAAGCCGACCAGCCCGTGCTTGGTCGTGTTGTAGGCGGACCACTCCGCGTCGGCCGTCTTCGCATTGGTCGACGCGTTGAAGAGCTGCACGCCGCCGGTGCCCTGGGCGAGCATCGCGGGCAGCGTATGCTTCGAGACCAGGAACGGCGCCTTCAAGTTGACGTCCATGATCCAGTCCCACATCGCCTCGTCCATATCGACGACCTTCTTGTAGTCGGCGACGCCGGCGTTGCTCATGACGATGTCGATTCCGCCGAGCCGCTCGATCGCGTGCGCGCACATCTCTTTGATCGCCGCCGGATCGGTCAGATCTGCGGCAACGGCGAACGCGTCGCCGCCAGCGCCCTTGATCGCCTCGAGGGTCTCTGCGGCACGCGCCTCGCTGCGCGCATGGACCGCGACGGTGGCGCCCTCGCGCGCATAGGCCTCCGCGATCGCCTTGCCGATACCGCTGGCGGCGCCCGTGACGAGCGCTCGCTTGCCTTCCAGGCCTAGTTTCATGGCTTCCTCCCGACCGTTCTCCTAATCCGCGGCGGTGACACCGAGATAGGTGTGCTGCACCTCATCGTTCTGGCGAAGCTCTTGCGCCGGGCCCTCGAGGACGATCCGCCCGGTCTCCATCACGTAGCCTTTTTGCGCGAGCGCCAAGGCAAGCCGGGCATTTTGCTCGACCAAGACGATGGTGCGCCCGTCTTGGTGCAGAGCGCGGATAATGCGCGCGATTTCGCGACACATGATCGGGGAAAGGCCGAGCGACGGTTCGTCCATGAGAATAACGCTCGGCCCGGACATCAGCGCACGCCCCATCGCAAGCATCTGCTGCTCGCCGCCGGAGAGCGTGCCGGCGAGCTGCTTCTCGCGCTCCTTCAACCGCGGAAAGCGGGTGAACACGTCCTCATAGTCGGCGCGGAGACCGTCCGCGTCCTTTCGAAGATAGGCGCCCATCTCCAGATTCTCGCGAACCGTCATCATGGGGAAGACCCGCCGGCCCTCCGGCACATGGGCGATGCCGAGCTCGGCGATCCTCTCGGGCGAGGCATGGTCGATGCGCGCGCCCTCGAAGCGAATCTCTCCAGTGCTCGGCCGTTCGAGCCCGGAGATGGCGCGAAGCGTGGTTGTCTTGCCCGCGCCGTTGGCGCCGATCAAGGTGACGATCTCGCCTTCCTCGACACCGATCGAGATGCCTTTGACGGCCTCGATCTTGTTGTATCGAACCGAAATGTCGTCGAGCTCAAGCAGCAAAGTCGTCATCTCCGAGAATGTCGTCGGAGCCGAGATAGGCCTCGATCACCTCTGGATTCGCGATGATCTCCGCGGGCACGCCCTCGGTGAGCTTTTTCCCGAAATTGAGCACGGTGATGTATTCGCAAAGCCCCATCACGGTCTTCATGTCGTGCTCGACCAGGAGCACGGTGATGTTCCACTCGTCGCGCAGCTTGCGGATGATCTCGGTCATGCGTTGCG
This sequence comes from Alphaproteobacteria bacterium, assembly GCA_965216915.1. Lineage (GTDB taxonomy): Bacteria > Pseudomonadota > Alphaproteobacteria > UBA828 > UBA828 > CBDCGS01. The sequence continues at coordinate 1,311,181 of CBDCGS010000011.1, read as the reverse complement.
TCTCAGCCGGGTTCATCCCGGCGACCGGCTCGTCGAGCATCAGAATACGCGGCTCGGTGGCGAGCGCCATCGCAACCCCGAGGGCGCGCTGGTGCCCATGGGAAAGGTTGGCCGAGAGCTCATCCTTGAACTCGTCCAAGCCGATGAACTCGAGGATCTCGACCGCGCGCTCCTCATTGGTCCTCTCCATTCGGCGCGCGGTGCCAAGGATCGCGCTGAGAACGCTCTCCCGGGCATGGAGATGCCGCGCGATCGAGACATTCTGCAGAACCGTGAAGTCGTTGAACAAGGCGGAGCGCTGAAAAGTGCGGACGCCACCCTTGCCGGCGATCTTGCTCGGCCGGAGGCCGGTGAGCTTCGCCCCGTCGAGAAACACCTCACCGCTCGTCGCCCGCTGTGTGCCGGAGATGACATTGAACAACGTCGTCTTGCCCGCGCCGTTGGGACCGATGACCCCGCGGATCTCGCCTTCCTCCACGGCCATGTCCAAATCGGAAATGGCTTGAAGGCCGCCGAACCGCTTGCTGAGTTGCTTGACCTCGAGTAACGGCACCGCCGACCCCTAGGTTTTGGCCGCGAAGGTTGTGAGCCAGGTGCGAAAGCGCGCGAATTGCTCGCTCGGTGGCGTGCGAAACGCGTTGCCGAGCTTCGACGGCAAGCTCTCCAATCCGCCGGGCAAGAAAATCAAGAAGAAGATGAGAATCGCGCCAAACATGAGAGGGCGCCACTCCAGAAGCGGTCTGGTCCACTCAAACGCGATCGTGACAACGATGAGCCCGACGATTGGGCCCCAGAACGTCGTGGTTCCGCCGACGACCACCCAGATGATGAGGTAGACCATCGTCGTGAGATCGAAGTTGCGCGGGTCGATGGCGCCCATCCGGTAGGCGAGCAACGCGCCCGCGATTCCGGCGAAGAACGAACCCGTCACGAAGGCGAGGCTGCGGTAGCGCGCGACGTTGATGCCGACGCATTCAGCGAGGAGCTCATCGCTGTGGATCGATTTCCACGCATTGCCGATCCGCGATTTGTCAAGGCGCCACATGATGAACACGGCGACCAGCATCACGATGAAGCACGTGAAATAGTAAGGGACCGGCGGCGAGAGGCGCAGCCCGACGATCTCCGGTGACGGGATGTTGATGATCCCGCGGGTGCCGCCAAAGGGGAAATGCACCTTCACCCATATGAGGCGAACGAGCTCGCCAATGGCGAAGGAGGCGATGAAGAAGCCGAAGCCCGCGGTTCGCAGCAGAGGCATGATGAACGCCGCGCCCACGATCGCCGCCGTGATCCCGGCCATCGGAACGACGACGCCGAAGGGCAGACCCGCGTGCTTTGCAATCAGCGCCGCGCCATAGGCGCCCGCGCCCATCAGCACGACATGGGCGAAGCTCCAGTCACCGGTCGTGGTGATCAACCTGTAGCTCGTCACCATGATGACGTTGATGAAGAAGACGATCGCGATCTCGCGGTGATAGGGCTTCAGCTCGAACGCCAGGACGCAAAGTGCGGCGAGCACCGCGACGAGAAGGAGCGTCGGAGCAATGCGGCGGACCGTGATCCGCGACCCCGACAAGGCGCCGGGCGCGTCCCTAAGTGCGCTCACGACCGAGGAGCCCCTGTGGCCGGAGGATCAAGGTGATCGCCATGAAGCCGACGCCGACCATGGTCGCGATCAGGTTGTCCGTCAGTGTCGTCACGAAGGTGTGGATGAAGCCGAGGATCACGGCCGCGAGAATGGCGCCTTCGATGCTCGCCATGCCGCCGACGATCACCACGACGAAGGCGATGAGCACGACGCCGTGCCCCATATAGGGTGTCACGGCGTGGATCGGCGCCATCAACGCGCCGGCAAGACCGGCTGACGCACCGGCGAGCGCCATCGCGAGCGCCGTCATGCGATTGGTCTTGATGCCCTGCAGGGAAGCGGTCTCGGGGTCCTGCGCGCAGGCGCGCAAGGCCTTGCCGAGCTTTACGCGATAGAGGAAGTAACGCAGCGCCAGCAGCATCGCGAAGGCGCATGGGATGACGATCAGGCGCTGCCAACCGAGCGTGGCGTCACCGATGTCGGCGGCGCCCATATAGGGGGTCGGGATGCTCTTGGCGATGCCCACGCCCCAGACCCGCCCGGCCGTCACCTGCAGGATGAACGTGAGGCCGGCGGTCGCCATGAACCCGGCGAGGATGTTCTGCCGCGTCGGCCGGAAGATGAAGCGTTCCGTGAGCAACCCGAGGAACGCGACGATCGGGATCGCCAGCACGACGGCAAGCGGGAAAGGCAAGCCGAGCAGCGCATAGAGCACATAGACGCAATAGGCGCCGACCATGAGGAACTCGCCATGGGCGAAGTTCGCCATTTTCATCACGCCGAAAGCGAGAGCCAAACCAACGGCCACCAGCGCATAAATCGACGACGCCACCACCGAATTGACGAGCGTCTGAATCAGGGTCGCCGTATCCATGGATACCAAACTCTAGGTGGTCCGGACCTGTAACGCCCAGATCGCGAGCCGAATGCGATGGAACATCGAGTGAAGGAGGGCGGGCGCGACGCGCCCGCCCCGAAAACGATCTACTGGCGCTGATCCCACATCTGACCGCGCGCCCGGACCTCGTCGATGATCGTTCCCTTGTTCGCTTCGAACCACGGCTCAAAGCGCATCATCGATACGATCCGTTTGCACTGACAGTCGATGTCGAAAACATTCGTGGGGATCGGATGCGACATCATGTTCTTGATGCCCCACATATCCTCGCCCGAAATGATGGCGGGTCCCTCGATCGTCATGATGGCCTTCTCGCTGCGGATCGCCTCCAGCACCTTGTCGGGATCCAGGCTGCCGGCCTTCTGCGCCCCGTGGGCCCAAACCTGCACGATCGGCATGTAGAGCCAATCGATGCCGGTCATCGGAGCATTCACATCCTCCGGCGCGCCATCGCCGAAGCGGGCCTGCCAATCATCCACGAACTTGCTCTGCATCGAAGGAACGCCCCACCACGGGTCATCCATGGTCGGGTAGCTGTCGAAGCCGCCGACCTTGGCCGCCCAGTCCGCGGGCACTTTCTGAAGCACAGCTTCCCATTCGATGTAGTTGGCATTGACCGGGCCCTCGAAGCCCTGCTGATAGAGCTGCTCCATGATCAGCGGGATAAAATCGGGCCAGGTGATGTTGAGCGCCACCGCATCCGGATTGGTGGCGAGCATGGCCGTCACGACCGGTGCAAAATCCGTGGTCTCCGGCGAAAAATGTTCGTCATAGACGATCTCCCAGCCCGCCGCCTTGGCCGCACCGACCTCCCAGCTCTGCCCGACGAAAGCGGTCGCATCCTCTTGCGAGATCACCGCGTAGGTCTTCAGGTCTGGGTAGATTTGCTTGATGTAGAGCGGCCGCATCATCTCACCGCGCGGGAACGCATCCTCACCGGCAATCACATATTGGCGGTTGGGGTTGATATCGGTCGATGCGAGCGGCGCATAGAACACGCCATTGTCCATCAGGAACGGGATCTGCGAATCGCCGGTCGTACCGCCGACACCGAGCACGAGCTTGACCTCGTTCTCGAAGACGAGCTGCTTCGCGCCCTGGAGCGCTTTGCTCGGAACGTACTCGTTGTCGAACTCGTGGACCTCCACCGGATGGCGTGTGTCGCCGACCAAAAGGCCCCCGTCCGCGTTGATCCAGGCGGCCCAGATCTTGAGGCCGGTCAACCCCGGCAAGCCCCATCCAGCGACCGGGCCCGACAAGGGTGCGTTGAAACCGATCCCCACGGGATCGCCAATCTTCTCCTCGGCTTTGACGTCGGACAGCACGCCCAAAGCGAGGGCCCCGACCGCGGCGACGGTCACCAGCGAGCGCAACGCTGCGTTTCTTGCCGATCTCATTTGACCTCCCTTTCTCCCGATCCAGGTTTTCTGCGGTTGCCGTTTACGATCGACCACGATGCGTCGATCCGGTCGTTGAGCAAGACCAAAAATGCCCATAATCTGATTGTGCACACTCGCGGCCAGCGTGCATAGTGCAAAGGCTGGGACGCGAAAAAACGAGGCGCTAGGCAGGGTATCGTCGATCAAGGGGGATTAGGTAATGCCGCGGAATCCGGACCACGACATCTTGTTTGAGCCGATTTCGATCGGTCCGAAAACAACAAAAAACCGCTTCTGGCAGACACCGCACTGCAACAGCGCCGGCACGGATCGACCGGGCACTCAGGCGGCCTTTCGCGGCATGAAGGCCGAGGGCGGCTGGGGCACCGTCTTTATCGAATATACGGCGATTCACCCCGAATCGGACGATTCGCCGCACTGGTCGGCCCGCCTCTGGGACGATGGCGACGTGATCAGCCTGCGCCATGTCACCGACGCCATCCACGCGCATGGCGCCTTGGCAGGGGTCGAGCTCTATTACGCAGGACTGCACTCCCAGGCCGGCGAATCCCGCGCGGTCAGTCGCGCGCCGAGCCAAGCGGCATCGGAGGCGGTGCCGCTGGCGAGCGTGCGCGAGATGGACGAGGACGACATTCACGCGGTCATCGAGATGCACGTCGAGGCGGCGAAGCGCGCCCGCGACGCGGGCTTCGACATCATCGAGAACCTCTTGTCGGACTCGATGATCCTCAACCAATTCCTGCAGCCCTACTACAACCGGCGGACGGACCGGTATGGCGGCTCGTTCGAGAACCGCGCGCGCTTCGGCCTGGAGGTCACCGAGGCCATGAAGCGCGCGGTCGGTGACGATTGCGCCATCGGCAACCGCTACTCCGTCGACACGATGGACGGGCCCGACGGCCTCGAAGTGTGGGACGAAGGGATCAAGTACATCGAGCTCAACGCCAAGGAGGGTCTCTGCGACGTCTGGGACTTGAAGGTGGGCCGCTATTCGGAGCTCGGCCTCGAGATCGCGCCGTCACGCTCCACGAGCTCGAACTACATGGCGCCATGGATCCGCGAAGCCAAGAAGATCTGCAAAGTGCCCGTCGTGAGTGCCGGGCGGGTCACCAGCCCGGACGAGATGGTCCAGATCATCAAATCCGGGCAGGCCGATATCATCGGTGCCGCACGGCCCTCGATCGCCGACCCGTTCCTGCCGACGAAGATCGACGAGGGCCGCACGGACGACATTCGCGAATGCATCGGCTGCAATATCTGCCTCTCGAAGTGGTGGCAGACCACGCCGCTCATCTGCACCCAGAACGCGACATCGATGGAGGAGTATCGGCGCGGCTGGCACCCCGAGAAATTCGAGAGAGCCGCGGATCCGTGCTCCGTTCTCGTGGTGGGTGCCGGGCCGGCCGGCATGGAGTGCGCACGCGTCCTAGGAGAGCGCGGCTATGACGTGCATCTCCGCGAGGCCGAAGGAGAGATCGGCGGGCGGGTCCGGGACGTGATGCGCTATCCCCATCTCGCCGAATGGGGGCGCGTCGTCACCTACCGCCAGAGCCAACTCGAAAAGCTCAAGAATGTCGAAGTCCATCTCGGGATCGGGGAGATGACGGCCGACGAGGTTCTCTCCTACGGCGCCGACAAGGTGGTGACCGCGACCGGCGCCAAATGGGTCGAAGACGGCTTCGGCAGTGTGACCCAAGCGCCGCTGCCCGGCGCCGATGCCGCGCTCCCGCAAGTCTGCACGCCGGAGCAGGTGATGGCCGGCAAGGAGGTCGGCGATCGGGTCGTCGTCCTCGATTATGAGGGCTACTTCACCGGCGTGAGCATGGCCGAATTGATGGCCGATCAGGGCAAGCAGGTGACGATCGTCACCAATTGGGACACCGTGGCGCTCCATTGCATCTACACCGAGGAGATTCACGACATCCGCCGCATGATGCACGAGAAGAAGATCGCGCAGTTCCCGTTGCACCTCGCCGAGCGCTTCGAGACCGGGAATCAGTCAAAGCTTACGATCTTCTACGTGTACCGCGACGGCTATGTGCGCACCTTGACACCGAAGAAGGGCGAATATGCGCGCCGCGCCGGCACCGAAGTGACCGAGCTTGACTGCGACACGCTAATTCTCTGCACGGAGCGGCGCAGCAACGATCGGCTGTTCCGCGCTCTCAAGGACCGGAAAGACGAATGGGGGCACCAGGAGATCGACGCCGTCTACAGGGTCGGAGACTGTGATGCACCGCGCTTGATCGCGAATTGCATTTTCGATGGGCATCGGCTGGCGCGCGAGTTCGAATCCGACGATCCGCAAAACCCGAAACCCTGGATCCGCGAGCGCCAAGTCTGGGGCCACGAAACTTTTCCCAAGCGCGCCGGTTGACCCTCGGAGAACCGGCCGTGCACCATCCACGACACCCTGAGATTTGCCAGCGGCCAAGCGGCTCTCACGCAACCGCCTGCCCTGGTGGAGAAGCGGGATTTCCCGCGATTGTTCCCCAAAGATGCCAAATCGGAGAAGGAGAGAACGGATGCTTGATTACACGCAGTTGAAGGACAAAGGCGGGCTCGAGCCCTGGCCTTCCCTGAACGAGCTGCCCTTCGCCAACGTGCTCGAAGGCGACCCGCAGCATCAGGGCCGTTTCGACCTCGGCGGCTTCGGCACGCGGACGATGGCCGGTGTCTGGCAGTGCACGCCCGGCAAGTTCGAGTACACCTATCCCGGCGACGAGATTTGCACCTTGATCGAGGGCAAGCTGCGCGTCACCGAGCAAGATGGCACGGTCCACACCTATGCTGGCGGCGACACCTTCTACACCACCAAAGGCGAGCAGGTGACCTGGGAGATCGAGGAGACCGTCCGCAAGGTGTTTTTCATCCACGACCCGGACGCGGAGCAGGCCGCGGCCGCTTAGGCCGTGCTCATTTCGCGACGCTGAGTGTCGCGCCCGACCAGAGGGCGCGGAAAGACCCGTCGGCCACGGGCGCGACGCTCTCTCGCCGCAACATGTGCTGGCCAGCTTTTGCGTGACCGTCGGCCGACGCGCCGGCGGAGCCGTGACTAGGGAGACAATCCATGGCTCGAGACCCTCGCTACGACGTGCTGTTCACGCCGATGAAAATCGGTCCGAAGATCGCGAAGAATCGCTTCTACCAGGTGCCGCACTGCAATGCGATGGGCTACACCGAGCACCATGGAGACATCGCCCATCGGCGCATGAAGGCCGAGGGTGGCTGGGCCGTGATCTGCACGGAGCAATGCAGCATTCACCCGACATCCTGCGCCGCACCCTACGGCGAGCGCCGCTTGTGGAACGACGACTATGCCGAGCAGCTGCGTGGCTGGGTGGACACCATGCACGAATATGGCGCGCTCGCGGCGGTCGAGCTCGTTCACAACGGCCTCGGCTTCTCGAATAGAAAAACGAAAGAGGTCCCGCTCGGCCCCTCACCCAACATGGTCCACTACAATTGGGACCCCATCATGGGCCGCGAGATGGACAAGGCCGACATCAAGGAGTTTCGCCGCTGGCAGGTCGAAGCGGCGATCCGTGCGGTCAATGTGGGATACGACCTCGTCTATGTGTATGCGGCGCACGACATCGCGTTGCCCCAGCATTTTCTCTCACCTCACACGAACCACCGCACCGACGAATATGGCGGCAGCGTCGAGAACCGCGCGCGCCTGATCGGCGAGCTTCTGGAAGACACCAAGGAAGCGGTCGGCGACCGGGCCGCCGTCGCGCTCCGGTTCGCGGTCGACGAGAACCGGGGTGAGCACGGCATCCGCTGGCAAGAGGAAGGGCAGGCGGTCGTCGAGATGTTTGCCGATCTGCCCGATCTTTGGGACGTCAATATCAGCGACTGGGCCTATGATTCCGCCACGTCGCGCTTTGCCGATGAGGGGTTCCAGGAACCCTACATCGCTTTCGTCAAGCAGAAGACCAAGAAGCCCGTCGTCAGCGTCGGCCGCTTCACCTCGCCGGACACGATGGTGTCCCAGATCAACCGCGGCATCACCGACTTTATCGGTGCCGCGCGGCCCTCGATCGCAGACCCATTCCTTCCGACGAAGATCGAGGAGGGTCGCAACGAGGACATCCGCGAATGCATCGGCTGCAACCTTTGCGTCGCCTCCGAGAACACCACGAGCCTCTTCCGCTGCAGCCAGAACCCGACCGCCGGCGAGGAATGGCGGCGCGGCTGGCATCCGGAGAAGATCGAGCCCAAGGGGTCCGACAATGGCGTGCTCATCGTCGGTGCCGGTCCCGCCGGCATGGAGTGCGCACGGGCGCTCGGCCTTCGGGGCTACACGGTCCATCTCGTCGAGGGGCGAGACGAGCTCGGCGGCCGCGTCACGCGAGAAAGCGCGCTTCCCGGGCTCGCGGCCTGGGGCCGGGTGCGCGACTACCGGCAAAGCCAGATCGCGAAATTGAAGAACGTCGAGGTCCACACGGGCTCCGAGCTGACGGCGCAAGACGTTCTCGATTACGGCGCCGAGACCGTGATCCTCGCGACCGGCGCCCATTGGAGACGCGACGGCGCGGCCTACGCGAACACCCATCCGGTCTCCGGAAGCGATGGCAACAAGGTCTTCACGGCCGACGACGTGATGGATGGCAAGTCGCTCGAAGGACCGGTGGTCGTGTTCGACGACGATCACTACTACATGGGCGGCGTGATCGCGGAGAAGCTCCGCGCCGAAGGCCATGAGGTCACCATCGTCACGCCGTTGATGGAGCTGTCACGCTGGACCGAATACACCCTCGAGATGGAGAAGATCATGAGTCAGGTCCTCTCGATGGGCATCGAGCTGATCACCGACCACAACATCGCCCACATCGGGGACAACAACATCGAGATCTACAACGTCTATCACGACGAGCTGAGGCAGCATCTTCCCTATCAATCGCTTGTGATGGCGACGTCGCGCTTGCCGAACGACGCGCTCTACAAGGAGTTGTCCGCCGCGCCGGAGAAACTCGCGGCGGCCGGCATCACGACACTCACCCGGATCGGTGATTGCGTGGCAGCCAGCACGATCCAACACGCGGTCTACGAAGGACACCGTGCGGCGCGCGAGCTCGACGCAGGCGCGATTGCGGACGTGCCCTACAAGGTGGAGCAGGTTCGCTTGGAGCGTGCCGCAGGCTAGCGGACGCCGCCCGGGCCTCGAGGGTTGGCGGCGCGCTGCTCTCGGTCTGCGCGGGACCGACGACTCCGCCGCCGCGACACTCTCCGGAGCGAGAGCCGGAGCCGGTTCAGGCGTCCGCAGCCAACCATCGGCGCGAATTGAACAATTTCCAGCGATGGGCGATCCTCGCTCAGGTTTGGCATCGTTCGCCGGGGCTGCGGCAAGGGGTCGCATAATCTGGCGAGAGAGTGCGGTGTCGCGCGTTAGTCGCCGGATTTGGCGTCATGGATGGGCGGGGAGAGCAAATGGAAGGCGAACACAGCACGCGGACGGATCAAAATCTGACCAAGCTGGTCGAGGCGCTCGCCGAAACCTACGACATAGCGCATGTTGGCATGTTTGACTTGAATGCCACGTTTCGCGAGCGTCGGGTCGCGGTTCGCGACCTCGAAAAAGTCTTTGGGCCGGCCGGCTCGTTCGTCAATGTCGTCCATCAATGGGACACCGAGGAACGCGTGTTCGGTGCCGGTCCCTTCGTCGGCGAACCGGTCGCGATCGATCCCGCATCGGTCCGTCCTTATCCCTTCGAGGGCAAGGCATGCGCCCTGGTGGCAGACTATCTGGGCCCGTCCGCCGAGGCATCGCCAAGGCGGCTGCTGGAACGGCTGATCGCCACCGCGCGTGAGCGGGGCATCGGCGCGCGGGCCGCCTTCGAGTTCGAGTTCTTGATGCTCGATGAGGATGCCAAATCATTGCGGCAGTCGGGATTTGCCGATCTGACGGCCTTCGCCAAAGACAATCGATGCTGGGCCGGCGAGAGCGCGGCGACCTACGCCGATCTGGTCGCCGATCTGGAGCAAGTGCTCGTGCGCGCGGATGTCGAGTTGCTGGCCCTCGGGCTCGAGCTTGGGCCCGGCTGTTTCGAAGCAACTCTCGCCCACACCGAACCGTTGCGGGCGGCTGAGAACGCCGCCTTCTTAAAGCTGATCACGAAGGCGTTTTGCCGCCAGCAAGGCAAGACGGCGTCGTTCATGGCGCAGCTCGGGACCGGCTTCCAAGGTCTGTCGGGCCACATCCACCTATCCCTCGTCGATCTTGAAACCGGCAAAGACCTATTCCCCGATCCCGCGGATGAGAAAGGCATGAGCGCGGCGTTTCGGTCGTTCGTGGCCGGGCTGGTCGCCTTGGCGCCCGAAGCGATGCCGCTGACCCACCACACGACCAATGCCTACCGCCGGCACGCCCCCGGCAACTGGGCGCCGAGGGTGGCCTCCTGGGCGGTACAGAACTACGCCGCAGCGGTGCGCGTTGTTCCGCAGCCGGCCAGCCATTGCCGGCTCGAATACCGGCTCCCCGGCTCCGACATCAATCCCTTCCTCGCCCTGTCATTCGTGCTCGGCGCGGGCCTTTGGGGGCTCGAAACCGACGCAGCGCTCCCGCCGGAAATGACCGGGGGAGGACCGGATCTCGCACCGTCAGAGGGGGCGGCGCTCCCGCACGATCTCTACGAAGCGGCAAACCGGTTGGCCCGCTCCGAACGCGCGGGCGAGATTTGGGGGGAGGCGTTCGTGCGGCACCTCGTCGAAGTGTGTCGCCACGAGGAGGCGGCGCTGCGCCGCGAGGCGAGCGCGGCGGAGCGTGCCAGATACCTCGAGGTTGTCTAAAACAGGCAAGAAGACCATGAGTGATTTGCAGGATTACCTGAACGATCCGGCACGCCCCGGTTTGGTCGCGGAGGTTCGCAAGAAGATCGATGCGCTCGAGATCGACGCGATCTACTACCAATATATTTCGATCACCGGCCGCATCATGGGGAAGGTGATTCCGGCCAAGCATTGGGAGCGAGCGTCACAGGAAGGGATGCAAACGTGGATCGGCGGCGTCGCCAACGTGTTCGCCGACAGGGACGGCAACCTGATTGGCTTTCCGCCGAACGCCACCGAGCTGTTGGCTCTGCCCGACCCCGAGACCTTCTGCCAGCTCCCCTGGAACAAACGTGTCGCCAGGGTCTTTTGCACCCTGTTTTTCTGCCGGGAGGACCCCGACAGACCCGAGAAATTTCTCGAGGCGGATTCACGCGGGAACCTGCGGCGGATCCACAATCAATTTCAGAAAGACCACGATGGCCTGCATCTCAGGGTCGGCTGCGAGCCCGAGATGCTGTGGCTCAAGCCAGGCGATGGCGACAAGCCTTACGTCGAGACAACCAAGCCTTACGCCTATCACATCGATCAGTTCGAGCAGCTTCCGGAAGTCTGGCTGAAGCTCTACGAGTACGGCACGGCGATGGGCCTCGACATCATCCAGAGTGACCATGAGGACGCCCCGGGCCAGATCGAGATGAACTTCCAGTATGACGACGCGTTGCGCACCAGCGATCGTCTGACCAGCTATCGGCAGCTGTGCGCGCAAGTGGCGCGCGAATGCGGCCTCATCGCCGTGTTCATGTCCAAGCCATATATGGGTTTGTCGGCCAACGGATGTCATCACAACCTGTCGCTCTGGCGGGGCGGCGAGGATTCGATCCAATCGATGGGCCGCCACGGCCAGCCTGCCATGGACGAAGTCTTCACCTATCGAAGCGGCGGCACCAACGAGGTCGACAATCCCGACCATGCCTGGATGCCGTCGGAGCTCGGGCGGCACGCGCTCGGCGGCATGCTGGCGCATCTCAATGCGCTGGTCGCCGTCGGCTCGTCCACCGTGAACTCCTATCGGCGGCTCAACGACACCGGCTTGTGGGCACCCGTCGGCGCAAGCTGGGGATTGCAGAACAGGTCCTGCGCCATCCGGGTTCCGAGCCCGGACAGGTTCGAGTTTCGCTGCGTCGACAGCATGGTGAACCCCTACTTGATGCAGGCCGCCCTCTTGAAGGCGCTCGACGACGGCATCAAGAACAAGATCGATCCGGGCTCGCCGGAGGACCGGAACTTCGTCGATGTGCTGAACTCCGGCGAAACGGTCGAACGCATTCCGACCACGCTCCGCGATGCGCTTGACGCGCTGGCGGAAGACGACGTGATCAGATCCGCGCTGCCGGGCGACCTCCACCGGGTCTACGATTGGTACAAGCGCGATGAGTGGAACAAGTTCATCTGGCAAGTCTCCGATTGGGATGTGACCATGTATCTGGATTGCTTGCCCTAACAGGGACCGGGAGAGGCAGCATGGTGTTTGAGCTTACGCCCGCGCAAATAGATCAGTTCAACGAGGACGGGTTTCTCATTGTCGACAGGCTGATCGATGATGAGACGGTCGAGGCGCTGCGCGCGCATTTCGACCGGCTCTTCCGCGGCGAATTCGAGACCGGGACACTGCCGGACGAGGTCAATTGGCAAGAAGGTGAAAGCGATCCGTCACTGACACGGCAGATCTGCAACGCGTGGAAGGCCGACCGAACGATCGCGTCGGTGGTCATGCGGGCCGATCTCGGCGAAGCGATCTCGATGCTCGGCGGATGGCCCGGCGCGCGCCTAATGGTCGACAACCTCCTGTGGAAGCCGCCCGGCGCGCGTCCCCTGGGGCATCACCAAGACAACGCCTATTTGCATTGGTTCCAACCGACCGAGCTATTGAGCTGTTGGATGGCCCTCGACGGCACGAGGGCCGACGCGGGGACAATAGAATTCGTGCGCGGATCGCACCGATGGCGCCACGCGTTGCCGGAAGGTGAGTTTCACGGGCCCAAGGACTACCGCAAAATTATGGAGCGATGCGCCGCCGAGGAGGGCGTCGAGCCCGAGATCGTCTACGTCGAGGTGCCGAAAGGCGGCGGCTCGTTTCATCACGGCTGGACGTGGCACGGCTCGGGCAGCAACACCGCGACCTTCCCGCGCCGCTCGCTCGTGCTGCATGCCATGCGGAGCGATACCGAGTACGTGCCAGAGCAATTGGGCCAAGGAACGGGCGCGGTCTACAGCCGCTACAAGCGCCTCGGCGACAACGCGATCGACGAGAACTATTTCCCGGTGCTGTGGACGCGCGACGGCTATCGAACTCCGGGCATCGAGACCTATCTAGCGCATCCGCACAGTTGACGCCGCGGCTCGGTCAGCGCCCAGACCCTCAGGCGTGCGGTCGGGTCTTCTCCGGATCGTAGAACGGAATCCGCGAGACCGTCGCGGTGCAGCTCACGGTCTCGCCCTTTAGGTCGAGCCGCGTGCCGTCGGCGGCCGCCGAGGGCTCGACGTGGCAGAGCGCGAGCGACTTCTTCATGCGGTGCGAGTAGGCCGGGCTGTTCACGACGCCCACCTCGCGGCCGCCCAGGTGGAGGGTGGCACCCGCATCCACGATGTCCTCGTGATCGGCGATGATGCCGATCATCAGCACCTTCTCCTTGCCTTCGCGCGCCAGAACCGCGTCCTTGCCTCGGAAATCGCCTTTCTTGCGCGACACCGACCAACCCAACGTGACCTCCCACGGTGTGTGCGCCTCGGTCATGTCGTAGGGGTAGAACAGGAGCGCTGCCTCGACCCGAATCTTGTCGAGGGCCATGAAAGAGCACGGGGTGATGCCGACGCCTTTGCCTCGCTCGACGATCTCCTCCCAAATGGGCACGATATCCGCGGCCGTGGCGAAGATCTCGTAGCCGCGCTCGCCCGAGTAGCCCGTGCGCGAGATGAGAACCGGACGGCCGAAGAGCGTGGTGTCGACTTGGTGAAAGTAGCGCACCGCGGGCAGATCGATTGGCGTGTGCTCGTTGAGGAAATCCACCGCGATCGGCCCTTGAAGCGAGATGTCGTGCAGATTGTCGTCGAATTCGAGCGTGGCATCGCGGCCGTCCGCGCTTTCCCGGAGCCGCTCCATCCCGGCACCGGCGCCATGAACCACCAGGTAGTCATTCTCGGCGCGGTGAAAGATGATCGCGTCGTCGCAGATGCCGCCATCGTCGTTGAGCATGGGCCCGTAGGCGGAACGGCCGAGCGGGATCTTGGTCATGTCGCGGGTGATCACGTGGTCGGCAACCGCGAGCGCGTCGCGCCCGCGCAGATGCACCTTCTTGAGACCCGAGACGTCGAACAGCCCGGCCTTCTCGCGAATGGTGTCGTGCTCGTCGCAAGGATCGCTGTTGTAGGTCCAAGGCGCGCCCATGCCATTCCAGTCCTCGAGGTTGGACCCCAAGGCCCGGTGGTGGGCGGCCAAGGCCGATGTCCGTTCGCTCATCGGGTTTCTCCCCGTCGTCAGTTGAACTCCTGCTCGAGCGCGTCGGCGAGCTCGAAGATATCCACGCATGCGCCGTGATGGGCAACGTTGAAGATCGGCGCTTCCGGATCGGTGTTCACGGCAATGATCGTATCGACATGCTTCATCCCGGCGAGATGCTGCACTGCACCCGAAATGCCGAGCGCCAGATAGAGCTTGCAGCTAGCCGCGATCGTGCCCGATTGCCCGACCTGGTGCGCCTTGGGCAGCCACCCCGAATCGGCGACCGGACGCGAGCAGCCGAGGGTCGCGCCGATACGCTCGGCGAGCTCGGCGAAGCGCGGCAGGTTCTTCTCTTCCTGCACGGCGCGTCCGACCGACATGATGAACTCGGCCCGCCCGATGTCCACGTCGGCCGGGGGCGCCGGCAGGTAATCGACATGGTCGCTCACACCGGCCACGTCCGTCAGCTCAACGGCAAACGGCACGATCTGGGCCGTGCCGGCCGCATCCGGCGCCTTGAAGGTCGCGCCCCGCAGCATCAAGGTAACGACGGATTTGCCCGGAAAGCCGAGATCGATGTTCACCTTGCCGCCATAGCCGCCCCGCGTCGCGACGATTTCGCCACCCTCCGCCGAGAGGCCGAACACGTCGGCAGCGAAGCCGCTCCCGGTGCGCGCGGCGACGGCGGGGCCGTAGGCCATCCCGCTTGCGGTGTGGCCGATCAGCACGAGGCGAGGCTCGCGCGCCGCAATCAGGGCGCAGACGGCCTCTTCGTAAAGCGCGGAATCGAAGTGCGGCGTGGGGTGCGCGATCGTCACGATCTCGTCCACGCCTTGAAGATTGGCGGCCTCCGTGAGCTGGTCCGTCTCCGCGCCGATCACCGCGAACACGAGTGGGCCGCCGAGCGCATCCTTGACCGGGAGCGCGGCGCCGATCGATTCGACGCTGACGTCGCGGAGCGCGCCGTCGAAATGCTCGGCAACGACGAGAATACCCGCCATCACGCACCTCCCCGCTTCTCGCGGACGATCCCGGCGATCGCCTTGGCAATGGCCGCGGCGTCGCCCTCGATCATTTCGGCGCGCCCAGTCCGCGGCGGCTCGTAGATACGCCGCACCACCGCCGCCGCCTGATCGAGCCCGACCGCGCTCCCGTCCACCACTGCGATCGGCTTTTTCTTGGCCTGCTTGATCATGCGCATCGTCGCGTAGCGCGGCGTGTTGCCGCCGGTCTGCACGGTCAACAGGGCCGGTGCGGGAACGGCGATCTGGTGGCGTACGCCACCCTCCAGCTCGCGGGTGACGGTCGCGGCGTTGCCGCCGTCCCAATCGATGCCGAGAACGACCGCCGCATGCGGCAGATCGAGGATCCGCGCCAATGCGGAGCCGGTGGCGCCTTGACCAAGATCAGCCGACTGCGCCCCCGTGAGGATCAAGTCCGGCATCTCTTGCTGGACGACGCCGGCGAGCGCGCGCGCGATCGTCACAGCGTCCGCCGCCTGCAGGCTGTCATCCCAGACGCGGACCCCCCTGTGCGCGCCCTTGGCGAGAACCCGGCGGAGCGTCTCTTCCGCGCCCTCGGGCCCGATCGTGACCGCGACGACCTCGCCGGCGCCAAGTCGCTCGGTTAGAAGCAGGGCCTCCTCGAGCGCTGCGTCGTCCCATTCGTTCAGTTCATATTCGAGGAGCTCGTCCGGGATGGCGGTCGCATCGTCGGCCAGCGTGAAATCCGAGCTCAGCTCGCCGACCTGCTTGACGGCAACGAGCACCCGCGGGCCGTCCTTCGGCGGCACCTCGTAGGGCGGCAGAACGGCCGCATTCACGGGGCTGACGCTCCAGGCGGCGCTCGGCGCGTCCTGCGGCGCCGGCGCAGCGCCCTCCTCCGGCGACGCGGGCGCCGACGGCGCGGGCGCGGCCTGCGACGGCAAAGCAGGCGCGCGTTCGGAAAGCTCCGCGAGCACCTTCTCGGCAACCACCGACGCGAGGCGGTCGGCCACCGCATCGGCGATGCGCGCGGCGGCGACGTCGGTGATGCGATCGACCAGGGCCGGCAGCTCGCGCAGGTCGAGATTCTTCAGGTCGATCGCTTCCGCAACCAGCTCCGCGAGATCCTGGACGACGAAGTCGCCTTCGTGACCGCCGGTCTTTCGCGCATCTTCGAACATCGTCATGTCCTTTGGGCAGCACACCACGAAGGCGTCGAGATTACCGAGTGCGGCGGCTTCGTGCATCCGGTTCTCTGAGGGTTTTTCCTTGCCGACCGGGTCCGGCATCCAAATCCGTCCACCCCCGGCGCCGCAGCAGAAGGAATTGTCGCGGCAGCGCGGCATGTCGACAAGCTCGCAGCCGATCAGCTCGAGCACGTGGCGCGGCTCGTCATAGTTGCCGTTGAGCCGTCCGAGATGGCAGGGATCGTGCAGCGTGACCCGCAGGCCGAGCGGCTTCACAACCTTGAGGCGTCCGGCCTCGAGCAGCTCGGCGAGCACGCTCGTGTAATGCCGGATGGTCGCGACCTCGCCGAAATCGGGATATTCGTTGCGGATCGTGTTGTAGCTATGCGGATCGGTCGTGACGATGCTCTCGAAGCGTTTCGCCGCAGCCATCCGCGAGAGATTATGCTCGGCGAGGGTCTCGAAGAGACCTTCCTCTCCGACGCGCCTTACATCGTTGCCGGCGTTGCGCTCAGCCTCGTGGAGGAGGCCGAAGTCGAGCCCGGCGGCGCGAAAAATGCGCGCGACGGTTTGCGAGACCGTTTGGTTGCGCGGGTCGTACGACGCGTAGTCGCCGACGAACCACAAATGCTCGGCCGGCTCCTCGCGGATATCCTTGACCGGGAACTCGAGCGCCCTGGTCCAAGCCGGCCTTGCGCGGGTGCTGTCGCCAAAGCTGTTGCCACGATTGGCGATGGCATCGAGCGTGTCGCGGAGCTGCGTCTCCATCTCGCCATCCTCGACGAGCTGGCGGCGCATCTGGACGATCATCGGCGGATGCTCGATGCCCACCGGGCAGATCTCCATGCAAGCCCCGCAGGAACGGCATGCCCAGAGCGTCTCCGATTGGATCACATCGCCAATCAAACTTGGCGCGCCCGCGCGCCCGCGGGCCTGGGTGCGCTCGGCGTGGGCCCGCAGATCGAGAATCAAATCGCGCGGGCTCAGCGGTGCCCCCGTGTTCGCGGCGGGGCAGGCCTCGTGACAGCGACCGCATTTCGTGCACGCGTCAAAATTGAGGAGGTCCTTCCACGA
Organism: Alphaproteobacteria bacterium; assembly: GCA_965216915.1. Classification (GTDB taxonomy): domain Bacteria; phylum Pseudomonadota; class Alphaproteobacteria; order UBA828; family UBA828; genus CBDCGS01. The sequence goes on along the minus strand of CBDCGS010000011.1, from coordinate 1,293,775 downwards.
GAATTGATCGATCGCGCTGATCCCGACGCCGCTCTCGCCGCTCTCTGCACTGCCCTCGCGCACCCGCGGCAACCGACGCAGGGCCTTTTGATCCCGTGTCGAGAGAGAGCCGAGCACCGCGACCATATGCTTCGCCTTGGTCCACGGGATCGCGGCAATGAAGGCGAGGGCGGCAACGCCATGGACCCACCAATTGGCGCGCCGGATCGCGGCGGCCGTGGCTTCGTCCATGCCGAGGCCGAGGAATATCTGCGCGAACACCCAGCCGACCGGAGACCACGGCCCCCATGAGGGCTGATCCAGCGCGAGGCGCACACCCTCTTGGAGAAATCCGGTCAACCCGATGAGAAGCAGCGCCCAAAGGAAGAGCGCGTCATCGAGACGCCACGCCCGCGCGTCGGGCCGAAGCGTCGTTTCGTCGCGATAGGCGCGGAGATAAGCGAGCTTGGCCGGTCGCACACGCCAGCGGCGCCACATCATGTAAAGAACGCCGCCGACCAGGCCCAATCCTGCCAGATCGGCGATCAGGCTGAAGGCGAGATAGAAACCACCGTGCCAGAACGTGAAGCCCCACAGCGGTTCGGAAATGTCGTACTCGATCGTGATGATGCTGGTCGCCGCCAACAGCACGAGAAAGCCGTAGAGGATCGGGCTGTGGGCATGGCCCGCGGCGTGATCGCGCCGCCCGACGGTGCGCTGGGTGGCGACGTCCACCGCCATGCGCCAAAGGCCGCGCCACGGCCGGATCGGGACGGGGCTCTTGCGGGCGCGCGTGTATTTGATGACATGGCGAGCGATGCCCGCCGCACAGATGGCCATCGCGCTGCCGGCGACGGCGAAGAAAAGCGCGTAGGCAAACGGGGTGATCTCCCAGAAAAGCTCGCGGGTCTCCACTAGATCACCTGGCTCTCAGCTCTCCCGCCTCATCGCCCCGGCCGCCGCAAAAGGATGCAACCGGGAGGCTTGGATTAGCGCACAACGACGATTTCGTCGCCGTGCCGGACCATACCCTCCACCAGGACCGCGCCATAGATCCCGGCCATGCCCTCGTGCGCCTTGGTCACCTTGCGCAGCACCTCGGGGCTCGCCTCGGCGGTATCGGGATCGAGCGTGATCATCTTGCAGCGCGGATCGCGCTCGAGAATCGTCATCTCCACCCTGGATCCAATGCGCAGCGTTTTGCCGATCATCGAATCCTCGCCGAAGCCGACGTCTGACGCGAGATCGACGTAGAAGTTCGCACGGAAGCGCCGCTTGTCGACGGTCATCCCGACTTCCTCGCTGAGCTGGCGTGCAGACTGAACGGAAAACAGCGACACTGGGCGACAGTCGGTGAACGCGCGGTCCGAGCGCAGCAGCGTGAGCACGTGCTTGGCCTCGATGCCCTCGCCGAGCTTCCGGATCAGCGCGGGATCGTCGATCGCGAAAACCTCACCGTCGGGTGTTTCGATGTCGACGGCAAAGCCATCCGCGTCGGCGTAAACCGCGGTGATGCCCGGCTCGAGCTTTTCCGCAGCCGGCCAGTTCAGCGGCTTCGCCGCCTTTGCGCCGTGGCGAAAGCGCGGCCGATACAAGAGCATCTGCTCCTTCTCGCGGCCCGTGAGATAGGGAAAGCCCTCGGGGCTCGCGGCACTCTCAAAGGCATAGAGCCGGTCGCCGTAGACGCCTGCGAAGCCGACATACGCCTCCTCGAGCTCCTCCCCCCGCATACTCTTCACGGGATACCTCCAGAGGCTTTCGACCCTTGCGATCACGCTCATTCCGGAACCCTTTCTCGCAAAACGACCGTGCGGACGAACCATCCGGCGATCAGCCCGAAGCCGCGACCGGCCGGCTGGCGCGAACCCGATCATTTCGGGATTGCCAAGCCAGCCGCATCCCGCGACGCAGCGTCGTCCGTTGTACAAAATACGCGCCTGCCTGTCGCCCTCCGCCCGGGAAGGAGTGGTCGCCGCGCAGGTGGGTCGGGCGCGCTTCCTCAGTCCCATTGTCATCTAATCCTCGGTCGTCGGAACTCTGCTCGATCTTGTTCGGCGACAATCAGCGGCGTAATCTTTGTGTGTGCACGACGACGGCCCTGTAGATCGTCGATCGGTTACCAAAGGGAGATGAGCTGTGGCGCGAGACCCGAAATACGACATCCTCTTCGAACCCATTCGGTTCGGCCCAAAGACGATGAAGAACCGCTTCTATCAGGTGCCGCACTGCAATGGGGCCGGCTCCGAGCGGCCGGGCACACAGGCCGCGTTTCGCGGCATGAAGGCCGAGGGCGGCTGGGGTGGCGTCTGTACCGAGGCATGCTCGATCGACCACGAAGCCGACACCTCGCCGAGCGTGCTCGCCAGCCTCTGGGACGAGGGCGACATCGTCAATCTCCGGCATATGTGCGACAGCCTACACAAATGGGACGCGCTCGCCGGCGTCGAGCTCTGGCACATGGGCTCCGCCGTCGCCAATCTCGATACGCGCGCGGCACCATCCTCCCCCACGCAATCCACATCGGATTGGTCGATCGCCACATACTCGCACGAGCCGGACGAAGCCGAGATCATCGAGCTCCAAGATATGTATGTCGAAGCCGCGAAGCGCGCCGTGCAGGCGGGCTTCGACATCGTTTACGTCTACGGTTCCCACGGTGTCCTGCCGGTTCAATTCCTGTCGCGCTTCTACAACAAGCGGACCGACAAATATGGCGGCTCCTTCGAAAACCGCGCGCGCTTTTGGCTCGAAACGATCGAGAAGGTGAAGGAAGCGGTCGGCCACGAAAGCGCCATCGCGGTTCGGATCTCGATCGACCAGATCATGGGGCCCGACGGCGTGCAGGCGGAAGAAGACGGGATTGGCTTCATCGAGCTCGCCACCGAACGGGGGCTCGTGGACCTATGGGATGTGAACCTCTCCACATTCAGCGAATGGGGCGAGGATGCCGGCCCCTCGCGCTTCTACAAGTCGAATCACCAAGCGCCGTTTACGAAGCACGTCAAGAGCGTGGCCAAGGTGCCGGTGATCAATGTTGGGCGGCTCACCAGCCCCGACGACATGGTCCAGGTGATCAGCTCGGGGCAAGCCGACATCATCGGCGGCGCGCGCCCCTCGATCGCCGATCCGTACTTGCCCAGGAAGATCCAGGAGGGCCGGGCCGACGAGATCCGCGAATGCATCGGCTGCAACATTTGCATTTCACGGTGGGAACGCGGAACACCGCTGGTTTGCACGCAAAATCCCGTAGCAAACGAGGAGTATCGTCGCGGCTGGCACCCAGAGGAATTCGATCAAGTCGAGGATGCCGGATCGGTCCTCGTCGTTGGCGCGGGACCTGCCGGGACCGAATGCGCCAGGGTCTTGGGCAAGCGCGGCTATGACGTTCATGTCTGCGAGGCGGAGAGCGAAATCGGCGGGCATGTCCGCGATGTCATGCGTTATCCCGGTATGGCCGAGTGGGGGCGCATCACGAGCTACCGCCAAGCCCAGCTGGATGGCCTCAAGAACGTCGAGGTGCACACGAACTCCCGCCTCGAGGCAGAGGACGTATTGACCTACGGCGCCGACAAGGTGGTGCTCTGCACCGGGTCCCGCTGGGCCGGTGACGGATTTAGCCACATCACGATGGCGCCCGTTCCGGGGATCGACGCCGCGGCGCCGCATTTCGCGACGCCTGAGCAGGTGATGGCCGGCAAGGACGTCGGCGAACGCGTCGTCATCCTCGACGCCGACGGCTACTTCAGTGGCGTCAGCCTGGCCGAAATGCTCGCCGATCAGGGCAAGCAGGTCTCGATCGTCACACAGTTCGGCGATGCAGCGCCGCTGATGGAATACACCCTCGAGGCCCCCAATCTCCATCGGATGATGCACGAGAAGGGGATCGAACAGTATGGCGGCAGCTGGGTGGAGGAATGCGAGACCGGCAACATCGTGAAGGTGAAGCTCTTTAGCCTCTCCCGCGACGGCTACAAGCGGACGACCGAACCGCGGCCCGGCGAGCCGGTGCGGCGCGTCGGAAACGAAACGAAAACGCTCGAGGCGGACACCGTGGTCTTGGTGACAGCGCGGCTTTCCAACAACGCGCTCTATCGGTCGCTATGGGAGCGGCGCGACAAATGGGACGAGGAGGGGATCGCCGGAATATACCAGGCCGGCGATTGCTACGCGCCGCGGTTGACCGGCGACGCAATCTTCGATGGTCATCGAATCGCCCGCGAGTTCGAATCATCAAATCCGCAACGCCCGCAGCCCTTTATCCGCGAGCGCATGATCTGGGGGCGGGACAACCCGCCGGTTATGGCGGAATAGCGGCGGCGCTGATCGGGAGCACGGATTCGACCATCGATTGAATATATCGCAGCAAACTCGCTAGTCATTCGGAAATGACAGGCGACGCGCCCCGGTGGATTCGGTACAATTTCCCTAACCGTACCAGGGTGATTTGCCTGAGGTGAAGCAGGGGAAGCTGCGGGATCTCGGCGAAAACGGAAAACACGGGAGGTCTTGTCCATGAAACCAAACATCACACGACGCAAGTTTATGGCGGGCGCGGGCGGTATCGCCGCGGGCATGACCGCTCTAGGCGCAACGCGCTCGAAAGTGTTCGCCGGCGAGAAGACCGTGAAGATCGGGTTCCTCGCGGCGCTGACCGGCGATGCAGCGGGCTGGGGCCTGCCCGGCCTCTACGGCGTCGAGATTTGGGCCGAGCAGATCAACGCCGCGGGCGGCATCGAGCTGGGCGGCGAGAAGTATCGTGTGGAGGTCATCTCCTACGATGACGAGTTCGATGCCGTCAAAGCGACCGTCGGAGCGAAGAAGCTACTCTTCGAAGATGAGGTCTCGATCGTCCTGATGCTCGGCGTGACGCCGGTCTTGGCGGTGAAGGATTTCATGACCCGCAACAAGATGCTGACAACGACGCTGGTCCCGACCGACATTAGCGCCGATGCGCCATATCTCTTCGCGCCGGTCGAGGTCCATCCCTTCTACAATGTCACCGCGGTCGACTACATCGCGCGCAACATGCCGAACATCAAGACGGCTGCGATCGCCACGCAAAATGATGAGCTCGGCCTAAGCTCGCTGGCGACCTACCGGGCCGCTTTCGAGGTCGCGGGGATCGAGATCGTCGAAGAGAACCTGTTCGGCTTCGAGGTGACCGATTTCGCGCCGGTCGTCTCGAAATTGCTGGCCGCCAACCCCGACGTGATCAGTTGGGATACGGCCTATCCCGATTACGTGAACCTGCTGACCGAGCAGGCCTACCTGCAGGGCTACAAAGGCCAGTTCGTCAACTGCACGCTCGACCAGTACGAAAACATCCTGGCCAAAACCAGCAAGGAGTTCCTCGAAGGGTTCCTCTGGCAGTTCCCGGATCTCGACGACCCGATCATGCAGGGCGGCGGCACCCATTTTGAGAATGCGGCGGCCTTCTACAAGACCTATGCCGAGCGATATCCCGGCGCCTGGACGGCGGTGTCGTGGGAATATGCCGCCGCCCTCGAGATGTGGCGTGCCGCGGTGTCTCAAGCCGGCACCTTCGATCCGCCCGCGGTCGCAGATGCGCTTCGCTCACTCAGCCCGGTGCCGCACGCGTTTGGCGACGCCGAATGGTGGGGCGAAGACTTCTTCGGCGTGAACAGCGCCGCGCTCGGCAAATGGCCCGTCGTGCAGATGCAAAACGGCAAGGCCGTGATCGTCGAAATGGGCGACGTGAGGGGCTGGTGCGACAAGCATCTGGATGTCTTGAAGAAGCACTTTGTTGATCTCGGCGTTCCTCTCGCCGGGTAGCTGATCCGTGATGTTGTGCCCCGCCTCTGCCGCGGGGCACAATGTCCCCCAATCCACTCTCAAGAAAATCAGGAATTGCCAGTCCGGTTGTCGTGTGCCGTGTTTCAGACAGGCCCAGGCTCGACCGACTTCAAGACGCTAGCGTGACATGACGGACCTGGAACTCATCCTTCAGACCATCATGAACTCGCTGATCGCGAGTAGTTTCACCGCGATATTCGCGGTCGGTCTGGTTCTGATTTTCGGCATTATGCAGATCGTCAATTTTGCGCACGGCGCGCTCTACATGGTGGGCGCCTACGCAACCTGGTACCTCTATTCAGAAAACGGCGTTCCGTTTTTCGCGGCGATCGTGATCGCGATCATCATCACGGCCGTGCTTGGTTTGGTGATGGAGCGTGCCCTGTTTCGTCCGATGCGGGGGAATCTGTTCGGCGGCTTGATCGTTTCCGTCGGCATGATGTTTGTCCTTGAGGTGCTCGCCGTCTACCTCTTCGGCCAGGGCTTGATGAAAAACCTCACGCCCTATTTCAAGGAGTCTTGGCACGTCTTCGGGATCGAAAGCGTCACGATCTCGCATTCACGGTTGTTCGTGTTCGCGGTGGCTGCCTTCGTCCTCGCCACGTTCTGGCTGTTCATGAGCCGCACCAGGCTCGGCTGGGCGATGCGAGCCTGCGCCCAGAATCCGGAAGCGGCGGCACTGCAGGGCATCAGCATCGGGAAGATTTCGATGTTGGCGATGGGGATCAGCGCTGCCATGGCCGGCGCCGGCGGTGCAGTCATGGCGCCGCTCGTGCGGATCACGCCGCAGATGGGCCATCCCGTTCTCGTCACCGCCTTCATCGTCATGATCGTCGGGGGCATGGGGAGCATCGAAGGCGCCGTGATCGCGTCGATCGCCTATAGCTTCTTCCACACCTTCATCACGACCTATATGGGCGGTGAGATCGCGACGATCCTGGGCCTGGTGTTGATGCTGCTGGTCTTGGTGATCAAGCCGACCGGCATCATGGGAGAGCGTGAGAGTGTTTAATCCGGCGCTCCGAAATTACGCTGGTATCGCGGTCGTGCTCGCGATCGTCTGCGTCCTGCCGTTTGTCGTCCGGCCCTATCAGCTCGATTTTCTGATCTTCCTGTTCATCAACATCATCCTGGTGGTGAGCTATCGGCTCATCGCGATTACCGGCGAGTTCTCGCTCGCCCATGCCGTCATCATGGGGGTCGGCGCTTATGCCAGCGCCCTCATTGCGAGCCTGCCCATCTCGCCCTGGATTTCTATGCCCTTGGGCGGCGTCGCCGCCGCCATCATCGCCTACATCCTGAGCTTCCCGCTCTTCCGCATGAAGGGCTTCTACTTCCTCATCGGCTCCTTCGCCGCGGCGGAAGCGATCCGCCTGTGCTGGGTGCAGTTCAACGACCCTTTCGGCGGCTTTCGTGGGCTACGGGGCATCCCGGTTCTCGAGATCGATCTCGGCAGCTTGCTCTATCTCGATCTTGGCAGACCTGTTCCGTACTACTTCTTCGCGATGATCGTCGGCCTGTTCTTCCTGATCATCATGTACCGGATCGAGCATTCGCGCTTCGGCTTCGTGTTCCATGCGGTGCATCACAAGGACATGTTGGCGCAATCGGTCGGGGTCGACGCACGCCGCTTTCGCACGATTGCGTTCGTCACCGGGGGGTTTTTCGCCGGCATCGCCGGCGCGATGCTGGCGCACTACGTCACGGCGATCAATCCGGGCCTCTTTGGGCTGAAACAGATGCTCTTCGTGCTGGTTTGGGTGCTCGTCGGGGGCCTTGGCCACTTTGCGGGGCCGATCGTCGGCGTCACGGTGCTCTCGATCATCGATGAATCGCTGCGTGGCTTGGATGAGCTGCGACCCGGGTTCTACGGCCTCGTGCTCATCGCGACCATGCTGTTCCTGCCAGATGGCTTGGTCAGCCTGCCCGGGAAGATCAAGCAGGGGGTCGTGTGGCTTAGGACCCGTGAGACGCGCGCAGCCGTTCCCAAGCGGGAATAGGCACCCTCGCCGGTCTAATCTATGTGCCGAACCGGCGACAGGGTGGCGCGAGGTAGACCGCAGCGATGAGCTTCCGAAGATCGGTCATCGTCCGCGAGCGTTCCCTGCGGAAACTCTCGATGTCGGCGTGATGCGGCTCTTCGTTGATTTCGCGCGCGCGCTGGCGCGGCTCCTCGGCGTCCACGCTCCGTCCGGTCGCCTCCAAAAGGTCGGCCAGATTGTCGCAGATCACGGCGACCCCGGCTTCCCGATGGCTCAGCGATTTTGCCCGCATCTCGCGCGCCTCGCGGTAAAGTCGCTCCGCATCGCCCGCGCCGCCCGTGGCGTGGAGCAATTCACCCAGGTTGTTGAGTGCGGCGGCCAGGCCTCCCTCCGCGAGCCTTGCGTTGATGCTTCGCTTGAGATTGCGTAGCTCCTCCGTCCGCTTCATCTCGAGACGGATATGCATCGAAGCGCTGCGTGCGGTGAATTCGATACCCATCTGCGAGACCCATTCCGGCACGCGCTTCCAGGCGGCGATGGTTTCGTTGTAAAGCGCCTCGGCCTTCGGGAGGTCACCCGTATCGCGGGCCATCGCGGCGCGCCAATGAAGGCTGGTCGCATGGCGTGGGTCGGGCGCGTCGAATGCCGTGCCAAGCTGCGCCCCGGTTCGCCAGAGAGGTCCGGCCGTCGCCGGCACATCCAGGCACGCGGCCTCTTCGGCAAATTGCTCCCAGAGGATATCGACGAGCAGGCAAGGCCGCATCGATCGGTCTCTGTCAGGGGCTCCGATGAGCCACGGACCGATCAGGCCCCGAGATAGGCGTGGCGGACATGATCGTCCTCGTGCAGATCGCGCGCTGCGCCTTCAAGCGCGATCCGGCCGGTTTCGAGCACATAGCCATAGCTCGCAAGGGTGAGGGCCAGCTCGGCATTTTGCTCGACCAGAATCACCGGCACGCCCCTGCCATTGATGTCGCGGATGATCCGCGCGACCTCCTGCACCATCACTGGAGAGAGACCGAGCGAGGGCTCGTCCATTAAGATCAAGCGCGGACTCGACATTAGCGCGCGGCCGATGGCGACCATTTGCTGCTCACCGCCGCTCAATGTCTTGGCTCTCTGGTTGCGCCGCTCCTTCAAGACCGGAAACCGATCGTGAATGTCGTCAAGATCCCGCGCGATGCCTGAACTGTCGGTGCGCAGGTAGGCGCCCGTGACCAGGTTTTCCTTCACGCTGAGGTCCGGAAACACCTGACGCCCCTCCGGGACATGGGCGATGCCCATGCGGACGATTTTTTCCGGCGCGAGTTGATCGATACGCTGGCCATCGAACCAAACGCTTCCGGCGGTCGCGCGCTTAAGGCCGGAGATCGTCCGCAACGTGGTGCTCTTGCCGGCGCCGTTGGCCCCGATCAGGGTGATGATCTGGCCCTCGTCGATCTCGATCGATATGTCGGCGACCGCCTCGACGCTCCGGTAGTGAACCGTGACGTCCTTGACCTCAAGCAGCATTTAGGTCGGTCCCCAGATAGGCTTCGATGACGTCCTTGTTGGTCTTGATCTCGTCCGGCGCGCCTTCCGTGAGCAATTGGCCGAAATTGATCACAGTGATGCGCTCGCAAAGTCCCATGACCGCCTGCATGTCATGCTCGACCAGCAAGATGGTGATGCCGCTCTCGCGCACCTTCAGGATCAGCTCCATCATGTGGCGCGTTTCTTCCGGGTTCATGCCGGCAAAGGGCTCGTCCAAGAGCAGCAGCGTCGGCTCCGCGGTGAGCGCAACCGCGATGCCGAGCGCCCGCTGCAGGCCGTGGGGCAGGTTCGAGGCAAGCTCGTCCTTGCGCTCGGCGAGGCCGAGAAACTCGAGCACCTCGAGGGTCTTTTCCTCGCTCGCCCGTTCGCTGCCGCGCTGGGTTCCGAACAAGGCCGACATCATGCTGCTCTTGGTGTGGAGGTAACGCCCCATCAGCGCGTTTTCGAAGGTCGTGAACTCCTGGAAAAGGGTCGTCTCCTGAAACGTGCGGATCAACCCCTTGGCGGCCACCTTGTGGGGTTGGAGGCCGCCGATGGATTGGCCCCGATAGATGACCTTGCCGGCGGTCGGCTTGTAGAAGCCGCTGATCACGTTGAAGACCGTGGTCTTCCCCGCCCCATTCGGTCCGATCAGGCCGTGAATCGCCCCTTCCCTTAGCTCGAAGCTGAGCCCGTCAATGGCGGCGAGGCCGCCAAACCGCTTCTGCAGCCCCTCGACCTTGAAGAACGTCTGCTCGGTCATCAGAGCCGCTCAAGCGCCGTTGCCGGAGAGCTTGGGATAGGTCTCCTGGCCCCAAACTTGACGCTCGCGGATCCATGGCTGCGGATATTGCGGATTGGTCGCCTCGAACTCACGGGCGAGCCGGTGTCCGTCGAAGATGGCGTCCGCGATCATGCGCGGGGCGTAGCAGTCGCCAACATGGAAGATATCGTCGATATCCTCGTCCGCCCATTCCGCCTTGCGCGCCTTGAGCGCGCTGAACAACGCGCTGTTCGAGACCCGCGCCGTGGCGACGACCAGGGTGTCGCACGTCAACTCGTCAATATGCGTGTTTGGCTCGCGCGGCAGCTGGCCGGTCCGCGGGTCCGCGTTGCGACGATATCCGTCGCCGAAGACCGGATAGGCCCTGACCGTGACCTCGTTTCCGACATCAACCGATTCCACCCACGTGTCGGTCATCTCCTTGATCCCCTTCTCATGCATCATGCGATGCAGGTTGGGGGCTTCGAGCGTGAAGTGGGTGTAGTGCACCGATGAGCCGAGATAGGTGATGATCGTGACCTGCTTGCCCTGATCGACGAGATATTCGGCGAGGCTCGCGCCGGTGTAGTAGCCCTCGGCCTCGAGCACGATCACCCTGTCGCCGACATCGGCGCCGGCCATCACCTGCTCGGGCGTGCACACCTGCGGCAGCGATGCATCAACCCCTGGGATCGGCGCGTGTGTGGCGCCGTTTAGCCCATCGGTCACCCAGTGCGAACCGACGGCGACGACGACCCGATCGGCGCCGTAGCTGAGAACATCATCGGCGGTCATCTGCCCGACGCCCGTGTGGACCTCGACCGACTTGAGCTTGTCGAGCTGGATCTGCCGATAGCTCGTCACGCGACCCCATTCGGCGAGGCCGGGGAAGCGCTGAATGTAGCGGACGCACCCCCCGATCTCGCCATCGGCTTCGCGGAGGTGGACGTCGTAGCCACGCTCGCCGAGCACCCGCGCGCACTCCATGCCGGCGGGCCCGGCACCGACGACGAGAACGGAGCACGGATCTGCGGCCTTCTCGAACGTTTCGGGATGCCAGCCGCGCCGGTATTCCTCCATGGCCGTCGCGTTTTGCGTGCAGATCAAGGGCGGCCCGCCGATCTCCCAGCGCGAGATGCACATGTTGCAGCCGATGCACTCACGAATGTCATCGACACGGCCCTCGTCGATCTTGTTCGGCAGGAACGGGTCGGCGATCGACGGCCGCGCCGCGCCGATGATATCGGCCTGACCCGAGGTGATGATCTGCGCCATGTCGTCGGGGCTGGTCACCCGCCCGACGCCGAGCACCGGCGCTTTGGCGACGCTCTTGACGTCCTTCACCCACGGTTTTTGGTGGTTCGCCTTGTAGAAGCGCGAGGGCCCGGCGTCCTCGCCCCACTCCGCGATGTCGCCGATATTGACGTCCCAGAGGTCGACCAGACCCTCGGTCGTCGCGAGCTCGACGAATTTGAGCCCGTCCTCGCCGACCTCGACGCCCTCGGCGCCATAGAGCGTGTCGATCGCAAAGCGCGTGGCGATCGCGCAGTTGGCGCCGACGGCCTCCTTGACGGCGGCAAGCGTCTCGATCCAAAAGCGCGCACGGTTCTCAAAGCTGCCGCCATATTTGTCGCTGCGCTTGTTGTAGTACTTCGAGAGGAATTGCAGCGGCAGGTAGCTGTGGGCGCCGTAGACGTAGATGATGTCGAAGCCGGCGCGCTCGGCGCGCTTTGCGGCCTCCACATACATCTGGATCAGATCCCTGATGTCGTCTTCATCGGCCTCGCGCGGATAGGTGCGGGATTCGAACTCGGACGCGATCTGTGAGGGACCACGCGGCACCGCGCGGCTTTCCATACACGGGGCGTGCGGACCCCCGTACCACATCTCGATCCCGGCGAGCGAGCCCCACTTGTGGATTTCATCGCACATATGGCCGAGATTGATGACGTCACCCTCGTCCCAAATGCGCGCCGAGACCCTGTGCACATCATCCGATTCGGGGTGGATCGAGCAATATTCGGTGCAGATTCCGCCCCAGCCCCCCTCGGCCTTCATGCCGCGAAACGCCGCCTGAGCGCCCGGCCGCTCGGAGCCAGCGCCATTGCAATGGGGCACCTGGTAGAACCGGTTCTTCATGGTCTTCGGGCCGATTTGAATCGGCTCGAACAGGCAATCATATTTGGGGTCTCGTGCCATTGCTCTTCTCCGTCTGACGCCGACGCCGCGTCGCTCCTGCTGTGCGACGCGCATTCTACGCTACTGCGCCGCTCCCTTGTGCTGCGCCAGATTGCCGCATGACGCGACGCTCCCGTCAAGGCGCTAGGAATGCCCCGTGTGTCAGGCCGCCATGGTAGGTTTGCGCGCGCAGTCGGCTGGCGAAAACCAGGAGTGAGGCCGGAATGGGGAAGAAGATCGCGGTATTTCCGGAGCCCGGCGCCATCGGACCGGTGATGAATTTGGTCGGCATATGTCAGGGCCTGCGAGAGATGGGCCACGAGCCCGTCTTCGTTCTCGAGCCCGGCCACAAGGGAACGGTCGAAAGCTACGGCTTCGAGGAGCGCCACGTGTCGTGCATGGAACCGATGAGTCCCGAGGAACAAGCGACCTATTGGGACGACTTCATGATCAAGTACATGCCGACCTTCAAAACCACGGCGTTCGACCAGATCGCGACCTACGTGAAAGGCTGCTGGGAGGCGATCGTCTACACCTCCGAGTGGTCGGTGAGAAACGGCCTGCACGACGTTTTCGCCGAGATCAACCCCGACCTGATCATCAACGACAACGTCGCTCTTTATCCGGCCACGCAGCAGGCGGGCTGCCCCTGGGTGCGCATGATCTCCTGCTCGGAGAACGAGATCATCGATCCCGACATCCCTCCGCACCTCTCTGGCTGCGGTGAGAACGACAAGGCCTGCTTCGAGGCGTACCGGGTCGAGTTCGAGAAGGAGCTCAAGCCGGTCCACGACAAGTTCAACGATTTTCTGGAAGCCCAGGGTTGCGCGCGACTCCCCTTTCCGGAGTTCGTTCTGCCATCGCCCTATCTCAACCTGCTGCTTTATCCCAAGCCGTTGCGGTTCAAGCGGCGCAACCCGCTCGACCCCGACAAGTTCGTCTATCTCGATGGCTGCGTGCGCCAAGAAAGCGAAGGCTATGAGGTGCCCGCTTTTGAGACCAATAATGATAAGCCGCTGATCTATTTCAGCTATGGCAGCCTCGGCGTGGCAGATGTCGATCTCATCAAGCGGATCATCGGCGTTCTCGCCAATGCGCCTTATCGGGTGCTGGTCAATGTCGGCGATTACATCGAGCAGTACGGCACGCCGCCGGGCAATGTGCAGATCGCGTCGTGGTACCGCCAAACTGCCGTGCTGCCCCATGTCGACGTTTTCATCCAGCATGGCGGCAACAACAGCTTCAACGAGAGCCTCTATTTCGGCATTCCGCCGATCGTCATGCCGTTCGTCTGGGATGGCCACGACAATGCGCAGCGCGTCAACGACACCAACCACGGGATCGGAATGCACCGCTACGACTGGACCGACGAGGAGCTGCTCGGCAACATCGAGAGGACGTTGCAAGACCCGGTCATGCGCGCCAACGTCAAGGCCACGAGCGAGCATATGCAGGCTCAGAATGGCCGCATGAGAGCCGCCAACGCCATCAACACTCTTCTGGAGGGTCTTTAGTCGTGCCGGCACTTGTTCTGAAAAGCGCGAGCACCCTCGATCCTGCGACGTTCACCGATTGGGGCGAGATCGCCGCGCCGATCGGCGAGCCTATCTCTCGCCAAAGCGGTCTGATCCTATTTCAGAACGACGACAAATCGTCGGAGATGGGCCTTTGGCAATGCACCCCGGGGCGCTGGCGGTGCGAGGTCGAGAACGACGAGTTCTTCCATGTTTTGGCCGGCCGTGCGGTCTATACGGAAGATGACGGCACCACGACCGAGGTCACGGCGGGTATGACTTGCGCCTTTCCAGCCGGCTGGAGGGGTGAGTGCGAGGTCGTCGAGACCGTGCGCAAGGTCTACATGGTGCGCTAGGCGCGAGATCCCCGCATGGCCAGCAGAGTTTCGGTGCTTGATGCCACGATTCGCGCCCTCGGCGCGGGCATGGGCGAGTGGAACGACATGGATGTCGCATTCACCTACCCGACCGCGCCGCGCGCCGAGCACGACGCAATCCGCGACGCCATCGGCATGTGGGACACCTCCGCGCTCAAGAAAACCTACGTCCGCGGGCCGGATGCTCTCGCCGCGGTCGACTATCTCGTGACCCGCGACATGGCCAAGATCTATGTCGGCAAGTCCGCCTATGTGCCGATCCTCAAGGAGGACGGGCATTTCTGCGACGACGGCTTCATCTATCACCTGGACGACGACCTATACCTGGCGGTGACCAGCACCGGACCGGCCACGCAATTGCTGCAAAAGTGGGCCGTGGGCAAGAACGTCAGCGTCGAGCTCGACGAGAGCCTCCACATGATTTCCGTGCAGGGCCCGGGCTCGGCCTCGTTCCTCGATGCGCACGCCTCGATGGATCTTCTCGGTCTTCCCTATTGCCATCAGGCTGCGACGACGCTGTTCGGGAAGCAGCACATCATTTCACGCACTGGCTACTCGGGCGAGCGTGGCTACGAAATCTTCGTGTCGGCCGATGATGCCGTGGAGCTTTGGGAACAGCTCTTGGCGCATGGCCGGCCACGCGGCTTGCTACCAGTGTCGTTCGCGGGGCTCGAGAAGGTCCACATCGAGAGTGGCCTCATGGCCTTCGGTGCCGAGGCGACCGAGGAGAACACGCCGTGGGAGGTCGATTTCCACTGGGCGATCTCTCGCACCAAGGACGCGTTTCGCGGCAAGGAGGCGCTGTTCGCCCTCGAGGGCAAGGAGAAGGTAAAGCTTCGCGGCCTCGTTGCCGCGCACGATGCCGAGGTCGAGCACGACGCGGATCTCTCGGTCGCCGGCGAGAAGGTTGGCTACGTGACGACACCCGCCTTCTCGGAGCGACTGGGGAAGTCGTTGGCGTTGGTGCATGTGAGACCGGCATTTGCCGTGCCCGGCACGCGTGTGCGGCTCAAGGGACCAACGGTCGAGTGCGCCGCGACAGTGGCGAGCATCCCTTTCGTCGACCCCAAGCGCGAGCGCATGCACGCGATGTAGGGCGCGGCTCCCGCCACGCGTGAGCTGTGTGCCAGCACGAGGGCTGCTACGCGCGTTCGGCGATGTCGATCAGGATATCCGCGGCTTTCCCGCGCCCATCTTGTTTCTGCATGTGAGCGCTGACCTTGGCCAGGCGCACCTGCATCGCGTCATCCGTCAACAATCTGTGGACGGTGCCGGCGAACGCCTCATCGGTCCAGTCATAGCGATGTAACTGCGCGCCATACCCCGTGTCCTCGATCCGTTGCGCGTTGTCGTGGCCATCCCAAACGAACGGCATGATGATCGCAGGTTTGCCGAAGTAGAGGGCCTCGTTGAACGAGTTGTTGCCGCCGTGATGGACCACAAGGTCGACCTGCGGAATCACAGAGGGCTGCGGAAGCCAAGGAGCGATGTGCACATTATCGGGCAAATCCGCATAAGCCTCGACCCGATCGCCGACGCTCACAAGTGCCCTATAGGGCAAGGAACCGATCAAGCCGATCAGGCGTTTATTTAGGTCGACATCGGCCTCGTTCATGCTTCCTGAGCCGACATAGATCAGCGGTGCGTCGGCGTTCTTCGGGAATGTCGGCAGCGTGAAGGGCGTGTCTTCGCGAACGCAGCCTTCGAGATACTGAAACTGATCGGGATCGAGGGGATGGCGCCGTTTGAACTGGAGCTGCTTCGGATACAGCAACAGGTTCATGGTCGGCGAGACTTCCAAGAATTGACCCAAGGGATAGGGCGCCTCGCCGACCGAGTCGAGAAACGCGTTGAACCGATCGTGCACCGGCTTGATGACCTCCAGGAACCGTGTCTCGAAGGCCTCGAAGCAGGTTTTGTCGTTCTCGCCGCAGCCTGACAGATGCGGCGGAATGTCCGGGTCGGTGATCTCGTTCTCGGAACACGAGACGATGCGGACCCACGGACAGCCCGCATGCTTGATTGCCGGGAACAGAATCACATTGTCGAGGCAAATGAGATCCGGCTGGATGTCTCCGAGGGTCTCCGCCAACTCGTTTTCCACATAGATCGCCGTGTCGACGATCGCGCTCCAGCATTCGAGGACGTAGTTCGGGAGCTGCTCGATCGGCGACAGCCGAAAGTTGGGAAGGTGCGAGGCGATGAAATCGAGCCAGTATTGGCTCGCCGCGGCTTCGTCCATCGGCTCCGACATCGAGACCAAGTGCTCGGGAAATCCGAACCGGTCGAATTGGCCCTTGAACGAGCCGTCGGCGACGAAGACCGGGTTGTGCCCGCACTCGCGCAAACGCTGCGCGATGCCGACGCAATTCATGGATGGCCCAAAGGCCGCCTCGGGGAAAAATACGATGGTCTTGCCGGCCATCGCCGCGTGCTCCTTTGCCGAATAACAGCGCCCCGGAGCCTAGCACCGAATACCGCCGGCGCGGGCCATCTGAGGACTTGCTCCGTATGACGATCGCAGAACTCAATCCGTTCCGAGGCTGCTTTCTCCGAGGATCACGGCGACCTCGGCGCCACTCATTGTGTCGTGTTCGAGCAGAGCCGCCGCGAGAGTGTGGAGCGCGTCCTCGCGCCGGGCGAGAATGTCACGGGCGCGGCGTTCGGCCGCTCTGATCAAACGCGCCACACCGGCTTCGGCCTCGGCAATCGTAAGGCCAGCCTCCATGCCGCCGAGCAGCTCCAGGGCGATTTTCTCCGCGGCCTTGAGATCCGACGTCATCGTCTCGCCAGGCTGGCCCGCGCCGAGGGCGATCTCCTCGGCGATGAGCCCGCCGAGCGCGATGACAAGCTCGGCCTCTCGGCGCGCCCGGCGTGCGGTCTCTGACAAGTCGCTGCTCTCGGCAGCGCGCGTGACGCTCCCGAGCGTGCCCCAGCGCGAGACGACGGTAACCTCGAGAATCTCGCCGCCCTCGGGCAGCGCGGCGGCGAGGAGCGCGTGACCGCTCTCGTGATAGGCGGTGATGCGCCGGTCCAGCTCGCTCACTGTCGGAACGCGCCGCTCGGATGGCGGGTGGATCGCCGCGGCCGTGATGAGCCCGAACAGCATGGCGACCACGATGATACCGCTGATGTTGATGCGGCCAAGATCGATCCGGCGCACCAAATCCACACCCCAAACGAGGTGAGAGCGATGCGGAAGCCGTCCCATGTCTCCTGCCATATGCTACGGTCTCGCGGGTTTCATCCCGGTCGGTTTCGATCCCGATGCACCATCTCCGCCGGCTGGATCGCAAGCTCGGATCGAATGTGGCGCAGTGATGCCGCGCCCAAGAATGAACAGGAGAGTCAGCGATGACCGAGAAAATGTGGGGCGACGAGCCATATTTCGGATTGTCCTATGATTTCGATCCGCAATGGTACCTGACCGACGAGCAGAAAGAGATTCAAGCGCGCTTGATTGAACTCTGCGAGTCGACGATCGCCCCGCATGCCATCGAATGCGATCGCGATAGCATCTTTCCCCGAAAGAGCATGGAGGCGCTCGCATCCCAAGACCTTCTGGCCCTCCACGTGCCGAAGAAATATGACGGCATGGGGCAAAACCACGTGTGCGTGGCCATGGTGCTGGAAACCATCGCCCGGTATGGCTGCGCGAGCACGGCACTCGTCTACACCATGCACCTGCTCGCGGTCAGCGCCTTGCTGCTGCGCGCCGGCGGCAATCCCGAGATCCAGAAAACCCTCCGGCGCATGAACCGCGATGTCTTCATCGGCACCGCGTCCTATTCGGATCCTGAGACCGGCTCGCATTTCTGGTACCCGATGGCGTCGAAGGCCGAGAAGGTCGACGGCGGATGGCGGGTCAACAAGAACTCGTCCTGGACCACCTCGGGCGGGTTCGCGGATTTCTACGTCGCACAAACGACGAGCCCCGATTTCGATGGCAACTACGCCGATCTGTCCGTGTTCTTGATCTACAAGGACGAGATCGTTGCGCATCCCTCGAGCTGGGACGCCATGGGCATGCGCGGCAACCAATCCGGGCCGATCGAGATCAAGGACGTGGTCGTTCCCACCGACCGGATGGTCGGGCCGCCCGGTGACGGCGCGAGATCCAACGACGAGGGCCTCGATCCGATCGGGCTGCTCATGCTCGCGGCGTCCTACAACGGTCTCGCCATGGGCGCGATCGATTTCGCGAAACGGCAGGCGACGCGCAAGACCCATGCCGACGTCGGCATGCGGGTCTGCGACTACCCGACCATTCAAGACTATTTCGGCGATGCGATCATGGATACACAGGCCTCGCGGCTCTACACCTTCGCCGTCGCCCAGCAGCTCGACGCCGTCACCAACAATTGCGACTGGACGCTCCACGAGGACGACTTGGATTTTCTGCCACGGGCCGAGTACCTGACGTGGAGCTGGCAAGCCAAATACATCGCCTGCAAGAGCGTCTACCCGGTAGTCGATCGCATGCTCAACGCCTGCGGCGGCACAGGCTACAAGAAAAACCTCATCATCGAGCGCGTCGTCAGGGACGCAAAGGCCGGCTGGATCATGGGACCGACCAACGAGGTGCTTCGCCAATTCGTCGGCAAGTGGGCTCTTCTCGGCTTCGACGCACTCGACTATTGGAACCAATCGGTCAACGAGCGAGCTCTGCACAACGAGCTGAAGAAGCTCGATGACGAAGGAAAGCGCGCCCTCATCGACAAGCTCAGCGCCGAACTCTCCGACGCGGCCGATTAGCGGTCGCCGGGACCGAGATTCTAGCGGTGCACGTCCTCGCCGTTTCCGAGGGCGCGAAATCCGCCCCGGATGAACACGGCGAGCGTGCAGCCATCCTCCGAAACCGAGACATGTTTCGATCCGGGCTTGAGTGAGACGAAATCGTTGCGGCGGTAGACGGCACCATCACAATCGGTGAGCGTGCCGTCGAGGACGAGAAACTCCTCATGGCCGATATGTTCGTGCGGCGTCGAACCCGTCCCCGGCGCGAACCGTACCAGGTAACAGCCTTCGCCAGCCGCCGCGTCATAGCTGATGTTGCAGTAGGTGACCCCGGGCCGGGCGCGGCGATTGCGTTTCATCCCGTGGGGCGTTTCGGCGCCGAACGCCGCCGTTTCGACGTTCACGATCGTGCGGAAGGACGCAAGCGGCTCGCTCATTGGGGCCTCGCCGGCGCGGGGATGGGGGTCACGTGTCAACCGGCTCGTTCTCTTCGAGCGTGCGAAAGCCGCCGCGAATGAAGACCGCGACCGTGCATCCTGTGTGCGAGACCGAAAAATGCTTGGAGCCGGGCTTGAGGGAGACGAGGTCGTTCGCCTTGTAGACGGTGCCGTCACAGTCCTCGATCTCGCCTTCGAGCACGAAGAACTCCTCATAGCCAACATGCTCGTGCGGGATCGACGTGCCACCGGGCTTGAAGCGGATGAGGAAGCAGCCGCCGCCCTCCGCCTCGTCATAGCTGACATTGCACCACGAGAGATCGCTCTGCTCGGAGCCCTGAAGCCCATACGGCACAAACTCAGCGGTCGCGAGATTGACCTTTCGCCGCTGCGATTCGAGGGTGTTCGACACTGGCTCGCCTCCCCTGACAAGATCGGCCGTGCTGGCCTTGGATGTCGTCGCTGGCGAGGCGAGCCTACGCCACGCCCAGGCGGGCAGGCAAGGCAGCGACGTGCTTGAATGATCGGACCGGATTGCGCATCGTTTGGCGGCGCGGCGACGGGCCGTCCGCCCGGCCGGTTTGGCCTGATACACCTGGCCGGCGCTTTCAGGGAGACTGCGAATGCCACGAATCGTTCGGTTTGCCCGCTACGGCGGACCCGAGGTCCTCGAGATTCACGACGAGCCACTCAAAGAACCCGGCGACGGCGAGGTCAGGCTCAAGGTCGAGGCGATGGGCCTCAACCGGGCCGAGATCATGTTTCGAACCGGCGCCTATGTCGCCGATCCGACATTTCCGTCGCGCATCGGCATCGAAGCGTCCGGCACGATCGACGCGATCGGCGCCGGGGTCACAGGCTTCGCGATCGGCGACCGCGTGGGAACCGTGCCCTACCTCTCGTGGGATAGATGGGGCAACTGGACCGCCGACTCCGTCATCAAATACGGCGTCTACGGCGAGAGCGCGATCGTCCCGGCGTTCAGTGTCGCGCACACGCCGGACAACATTTCGTCTGTCGAGGCGGCGGCGATCTGGTGCCAATACGCAACCGCCTGGGGAGGCTTGATCGATTACGCGTCGCCGAGCGCCGAGGATATCGTGCTGATCACGGCGGCGAGCAGTAGCGCCGCGCTCGGCGGACTGCAGCTCGCCAAGCTCTCGGGGTGCACCGTGATCGCGGTGACCCGGAAGGCGAGCAAAGCGGCGTTCCTGCGCGACGCCGGCGCCGATCACGTGATCGCGACGGACGACGAGGATCTTGCGATGCGGGTCAAGACGCTCACCGACGGGCGGGGCTTCACGATCGCGTACGATCCCGTTGGCGGGGAATTTCTCGGCGATCTCGTCGAGGCCGCTCAACCCTGCGGCACCATCGTGAACTACGGCAACCTGCGCACCGAGCCCGTGAACATCCCGATCCTGCCGATGCTGGCAAAGCGTCTCGACATCAAGTTCCACAGCCTGTTCGACACGGTTCGCCTGCCCGACAAACGGGCGGCCTGCTTCGCCTATGTGCAGGAGAACGTGGCGTCTGGTGCGCTCAAGGTGATTGTCGATCGCACATTTCCGCTCGATCAAATCGCGGACGCCCACCGCTACATGGAATCCAACGAGCAGATGGGCAAGATCGTGGTCACGGCGTAGCGCATGCCACGTTCACTAAAGCTCACGCGACATGCTCTCTCTCATTGGCATTGACGCAAATGCGTCGTCGCAGGTGATTCCACCTGCTCGGGATTTGCTAGCGCGGACGACCCACGATACGGCGATGATTCGCTAGGGCGCCGCCCGCCGTTCGTGCAACACTAGACTGCGGGCGGAAGAGGCGGGAGAGACAATGGCGGTCGCCGTCGCAGAAGCGCGGCCACGCGATTGGTCGCGCGAGATCCGGAGTTTTTTCGGCGGGAACCGCTTGTTCTGGCTGGTTCTTCCGGCGTTCGTCTTCTTCCTGATCTTCTTCGTCATCCCGACCGTCTCGCTGTTCCTTATCTCGTTCGACAAGTCGGTCGCGGGCGTGGTCGACGTGCAGTGGGACTTCACGCTCAAGAACTACATTCGGTTCTTCAACCGCTCGCTCTACTACGAGGCTGCACTCCGCTCGATCGGCCTCGCCGCGATCGTTTCCGCGTGCACGCTGGCGCTCGGCTACCCACTCGCCTACTTCATCGCCAAGACCAAGAATCCGGGCCGCAACACGTTCTATATGATCCTCGTGCTCAGCGCGATGCAGCTCGACATGGTGATCCGCCTGTTCGGCCTGATGGTGCTGATGGGCGACAACGGCATCATCAACGGGATCCTGCAGGACGTCGGCGCGATCAGCGAGCCGCTGCCGCTGATGTACAACTTCTTCGGCGCGGTCGTCGGGCTCGTGCAGTTCACCCTGCCCTTCATGGTGCTCTCGCTGATCGGCATCATTCGCGGCATCAACCCCTCTGTGGAGGAGGCCGCGCGCAGTCTCGGGGCGAGCCGATGGACCACGTTCTGGCGGATCACGTTCCCGCTGAGCATGCCCGGCATTCTGGCCGGCACGCTTCTGGTGTTCGCGATCTCGATCTCGTCCTACGTGGTGCCCGCGCTGATGGGCGGTTGGAAGGTCATCGTGATGCCGCTCCACATCTATCAGCAGATCGCCGAGATGGGTAAATGGCAGTTCGGCGCGACCATCGCGGTCGTGTTGTTCGTCACTAGCGTGGTCGCGGTCTACGTCTACCAGCGCTTCGCGGCGCGCACGGCCGGAGGGCGCGCCTGATGGCCGAGATGACGCGGTCCGACTTCATGCCTGGCGGGCGCTGGTCGCTTTGGGGGCGCGGCCGGCGCAAGGACGAATCGACCATTGCGCTGCCGCTGAAGATCGGCGCTTGGGCGGCGTTCGTGGTGCTCCTGCTGCCCGTGGTCATCGTGATCCTCGCAGGCCTGAACTCGGGCGATCACCTCACCTGGCCGCCCGAGGGCCTCTCGATGCGCTGGATCTACGCCTTCTTCGAATCGAGCGAGTTCCTGCAGGCCTATCTCTTTAGCCTTTGGCTGGCCGTGGTCGTGATGGTGATCTCGACGACGCTTGGCACCATGGCGGCGATCTTCCTGGTGCGCATGACCTTCCCGGGCCGCAATCTCCTGCGCGCCTACTTCTTATCGCCCCTGATCTTGCCAGGCATCGTGCTCGGCCTTGCGCTCTACGTTTTCTTCATCACGAGCGGCATCGGGCTCGCGCGCACGCTACCGGGATTGATCATCGGCCATGTGCTCGTGACCTGCCCCTACGTCATCGGCACAGTGTCCGCGGCGCTCTTCAACTTCGATCCGGCGCTCGAGGAAGCGGCGCGGAGCCTCGGCGCAGGCCCGCTCAAAGCCTTCCGCAAGGTCACGCTGCCGAACATCGGGCCCGGTGTGGCGGCCGGCGCGATTTTCGCGTTCATCGTGTCGTTCGGACAGTTCGACGTCTCGCTGTTCCTGAGCACGCCGAACTTCACGCCGCTACCGATCGCGCTTTATATTTCTCTTCGCTACACCTTTGAGCCGACCGCGGCCGCGGCGGGCATCTTTGCGATCATGCTCGTGGTGGTGTCGATGCTGCTCACCTCGCGACTGATCAACATCCGGCGCTTTGCCGGCATCAAATTCAATTGAGCCAAAGAGAACGGGAGATGGAACGATGAAAGACCGCAAGACGAAGACCCGCCTCGGCCCCTCACGACGCGACCTGCTGAAGGGAACGGCCGTTGCGGGCGCCGCAGCCGCCGCCTCGACGACCTTCGGCCTCTTCAACATCAACCACGCATGGTCGCAGGATGTGCACTGGGACGGCGAGCCGTTCGACGCGGGCGGCGCCACCGTGAACCTCGGCGAATGGGGCGGGTTCTGGGAAGAGTTCGTGCGCGAGAACCAGCTCAATGCGTTCGAGCAGAAATACAACTGCACGATCGCCTACGACTCCTCCTGGCCCTGGTTCCCGAAATATGTCGCGGGCGGGCCGAAGGATCCGGCCTTCGATACCTGCAACTGGAACATCCCGGAGATGAAGAAGACGGCGCGCGCCGGCGACTACTTCATGGATGTCGAGGAGATGAAGGCCAATATCCCGAACGCCAAGGATTGCTGGGATTTCGCGTTCGGCACCGGTGTCGGCATCACCTGGGCCTTCGGGCAGTACGCCTATGTGTACCGCACCGATCTCGCGGACCCGGCGCCGACCGATTTCAAGTCGTTCTGGGAAGACCGTTTTGCCGGCAACCGTGCGACCTACATCACCTCGAACACGCTACAGATGGTGTTCTTCATCACCGCAAGCGCGGCATGGGGCAGCGGAACAGAGGACATGGACGCGGGCTTCGACGCGATGGAGCGCGCCATGCCGATGAAGATCTCGGACTTCACCGGCAACATGCAGACCTTGGTCGAGCGCGGCGAGGTTCACATCGGCGTGCAATGGGAGGGCGAGGTCTACTTCCAGATGGACAAGGACATCCCGGTCGCGCCGGTGATCTGGGAGGTGCGCAAGCCGATCCTCACCCAGACGAAAACCGTGAGCCGCTACTCCGAGCCGGTGCAAAAGAAGCTCGCGCTGGCGCTCGTCAACGAAGCGCTCGATCCCGCCTATCAAACGAAGGCGGGCACGACGTTCTACCTGCGCCCGACCAACAGCAAGGCGAGCGTTGCCGACAATCTCGCGAGCAAGGGCGTGGTCAACGCGGAAGGCGCCATGGAAGGCCTCTGGATCCCGGATTGGGATTGGTATCTCGACAACGAGGACGACATCGTCGAGACCACCAACGAGATCTTCGGCGCCTAGGACGTGGATGGCGACAAGCGGGTGAGGACGGCGTGTCAGACGTAGAGCTGATCGCGCTCAGCAAGTCTTACGGCGCCACGCTCGCGGTCGAGGACGTGAACCTGAAGATCGAGGAGGGCGAGTTTTTCTCCCTCCTCGGTCCTTCGGGCTGCGGCAAGACCACAACGCTCCGGATGGTTGCAGGCTTCGTGCGGCCAAGCGCCGGAGAGGTCTACATCGGTGGTGAGGACATGACCTATCTGCCGCCGGAGAAGCGCGGCATCGGGATCGTCTTCCAGAACTACGCGATCTTTCCGCACATGAACGTCTTCGACAACATTGCCTTCGGCCTCAAGATGCGCAAGGTGCCGCGCGCCGAAATTCGCACGCGCGTGGCTACGGCGCTCGAGCAGGTCAATCTCGACGGCTACGAGAAACGCTACCAACGGGAGCTGTCGGGCGGCGAGCAACAGCGGGTCGCCCTTGCGCGAGTCCTGGTCACCGAGCCCAAGATCCTGCTGCTCGACGAGCCGCTGAGCGCCCTCGACAAGAAGCTGCGCGAGGAAATGAAGTACTGGATCAAAGGCTTGCAGCAATCGCTCGGCATCACCACGATCTATGTCACCCATGACCAGGGCGAAGCACTCACCATGTCGGACCGCATCGCGGTCATGAACAAGGCGCGCGTCGTCCAGGTTGGCGCGCCGGAAGAGATCTACGAGCATCCGGGCGATCGCTTCGTCACCGACTTCATCGGCGAATCCAACATCCTCGAGGCGACCGTCGCGAGCGTGGACGACGCGGAGTGCCGGATCGCGCTCGGCGATATCGAGATCGCAGCGCCCCGGCGCGACGGGATCGCGGTGGGGCAGCCGGTCGGCTTCGTCGTGCGCCCGGAACGGGTTCTGCTCGGCGCCGCCGCCGAAGGGGTGAACGGCCCGCACGTCACCGCGACCGTCGTCGATCGAAGCTACCAGGGCGCGCTCATCCGCTATCGTCTCTCGCTCGCCGGCCAGGAAATCGTTTCCGAGGTCCCCAACCGGCCCGACCAACCCCACCTCGCGCCGGGCAGCGAGGCGATGATCGGCTGGACGCTCGAAAGCAGCGAGCTCCTCGTCGACTGAAGCAAATCCCGCGCGGGTGGCATCGCCTGCGACGACGCCTTTGCGTCAATGCCAATGAGAGAGAGCGCGTCCCGTGAGCATGAGTGACCATGACATGCTCTCTCGCGTCAGGTCCGGGATCAGCGCCACGCTTGCTCCGCGATGCGCAGGAAGTTGCCGCCGAGAATTGCGCGGATATCCGCCTCGGCGTAGCCGCGCCTTAGGAGCGCCTCGGTGATCTCGGGCATTTGCTCCGGCACGACCATCCTGATCCCAGCGGCATAGCCGTGCTCGGGTGGAAATTGGTCGGGGCGCTCGCGGACCAAGGCGTCGAGCTCTCCTTGGTCGAACACATAGTCGATGCCGAGGCCCACATGAGCGGGGCCGATGCGCTCGACCGTGTAGTCGACATGGCGGACGAGCGCCTCGGTGCTGGCATCGTTCTCCCCAAGGAAAATCCCGATGCCGTTGATCCCGACCACGCCGCCCGTCTGCGCGCAGGCCGTGAGCACGCGATCGGTCACATTGCGGGGATGGTCCTTGAGGGCACGCGGGTTGGCGTGAGACAGGATGACCGGCGCATTCGCCACCGCCATCGCATCGAGTGTGGTGCGCTCGCCGGTGTGGCTGCAGCAGACCACCATGCCGACACGAACCATTTCGGCGATCACCTTGCGACCGAAGGCGGTCAGGCCCGGATCATCGTCTTGGCAGCCCCCGCCGACGGCGTTGGTCCTGTTGTAGGCGAGCAGCATCCAGCGCACACCGAGATCGTAGTAGAGCTGGGTCAGGCTGAGTTGGTCTTGGATGGCGCCAGCGCCCTCGATATCGAAGGTGACGGCGAGCTTCCCGGCGACCTTGGCCACGCGGATGTCATCGACGCGATCGACGAGGGCGTAGTCGGCCTCGTGCGCGCGAACCCAGGCACGAAAGTGCGCCAGCATCTCGATATGGCGCTGCCAGGGCATATCGCCGAATCCGACATTGATCGAGGCGACATCCACACCGGCCCTTCGATACCGCTCAAGCTCGGGCAAGAACCGATCATCGAGCCGGATCGGCAGACAGCCGTGATTGTCCCACACCAACGCGTCGGCGTGGAGCCGGGCCGCCTCGGGCGAGACCGGCCAGCCGCGCGCCACGCGTTCGCTCACACGAGCTCCTCGATGGGCGTGTACACATCCGAGATCCCGAAATATTTCGGCCCGAACACGGCGATCGCCTCCGGCGTGCGCATCACCGGCGGCACGCTGACGCCGACCACGCGAACCCGCTGGCCATATTTCAGACCCTCTGTGGTGATCGGCTCCGCGTTCTCCTGGTCGAGGACGCAAATCAGGTCAGGCACCATGGCCAGCATGCGCTCGCCTTGCTGCGCCACCAAGAACTCGTTTTGGAAGCGCACCTCGAGTTGGCCCTCGCTGGCGCCGATCCCCTCGAAGATCACGCGCCCGATGGCCCAGCCGCGGGTGGTTTCACGCAAGAGGTCGACCACCTTGCCCTCGAACAGCACCTTGCAAAAGCGGGTGTCCTTGGACGTCTGGAAGTAGCGGGCGAGCCCCTCGAAGGGATCGCTCTGGGTTTCACGAGCCTCGCGGATCGAGCGGCCGATTTCCATCGCGAGGGTCGTCGTATAGAGCACGCCGGTTTCCTTCGCCTCCTTGCCGGACATGGCGTAGAGCGCGATCTCCGACTTGGTGCCCATCCGCGTGCAAACCACGCGGGCGAACCATTCCGATTCGAGATTGCTGCGTGCGCGGACAATCACCTCGTTGTCATGCTCGTCGCGCAAGACGATCGGCGATGCCGGCACGCCGTAGACGCCGAAGGTGCACATCTGAAGCTCGGGGAATGCCCGCCCCATCCCATCGGCATCGATCACCGGCAAGCCCGTCATCGCGCCGATCACCATCGGCAGGGTTCCGTTGATGCCGCCGGCCTCGGCGGCAACCAGCGCATCCGCCTTGCGGCCCTTCTCGCGTTCGATCGAGCGAAGGCAATTCACCATTGAGCGCGCGCTCGGGATCTTTTCGACCATCACGGTCGGCGCCCCCATATTCGCGACGGACACGACGAACGCATCGTCATCGAGATCCATCGGGTCCATGATCGTGATATCCGCGCCTTCCTCGAGCTTCTGGCGCAAGATCAGGCCGCCGACATAGGGGTCGCCCCCACCACCCGTGCCGAGAAAGGCCGTGCCGCGCAGGAAATCCGGAAGCAGGTCCAGGTGCATCTTCATGACACGTATCCTTTCTAACCGCCCGCCAGATCGCCGACGGCCTTGACGCGGACACGGCAGGCGGCGCCCGGCAGATAGGCGAGCGGGATCTCTTCGACTTCGATAATCTCGATGCTGCCGGCCTCTGCACCGGCATCGACCGCCTTCGCGACCGCCTCTTTCTTCGCCTGCTCGATGGCGTTCTCGCGCCCCTCCGTTTCGTAGGAGAACACGCGATCGACCTCCCCGCCGACCTGGGCGATCGCCGCGCCGATCGCGTTCGCGACGGCGGAATGCTCCGGCACGTTGAGGACGGAAACGCCTGCGAGGTCGCGGTTCAGGAGGATGCTGCCGCCGCCGACCAGGATCGCCGGCACCGGTTCGGCGCTGGTCTTCATCCGGTCGATCGCGTCCTCGACCATGAGGTGAATGCGGTCGAGCGCCCGGCTCACCGTCCCGGCGCCGATCGATTTGACCGCGGCGCGATCGCCGATATCGGCGAGGCCGCCCGCGACCGCGATGTCGGTGGCGGTCAACGTGTCACCGCCGAAGACCAAGGCCTTGCTGGTGAGTTCGAAACCGACCGAATCGGGCCCGATGGTGATCGGATCGTCGCCGCGGACGTGGCTGCCGCCGCCGAGCCCGATCGCGAGCACGTCGGGCATGCGGAAATTCGTCCGCACGCCGCCGACATCGACCGCGACCGCGGATTCGCGCGGAAAGCCGCGCGCGAGCACACCGACATCGGTCGTGGTCCCGCCGATATCGACGACCACCGCATTCTCCTGATCCGAGAGGAAGGCGGCGCCCCGCATGCTGTTCGTCGGGCCCGAGGCAAAGGTGAGAACCGGGTAGCGCTCGACATAGTCGGCGCTCATCAGCGTGCCGTCGTTCTGGCTGATGAAAAACGGCGCGTCGATCGAGAGCTCCTTCAGCGCGTCGCGGAAGGAGCCGACAACCTTGGTCGAGAGCTCGACCAATGACGCGTTCATCACCGCGGCATTCTCGCGCTCGATCAGCCCGACCCGGCCGATCTCGTTGGAAAGCGTAATCTGCACTTCCGGATATTCGTTGCGAATGATCTCGTTCGCACGTTGCTCTTGTGCATGGTTGAGCGGTGCGAACACTGAGGAGACCGCGACCGAGCGGAGGCCTTTCGCCTTCACATCACGCGCGATCTCCGCGATCTCGGTCTCGTCCAAGGGCGAGATCTCGCGACCATCCACCTCGTAGCCGCCCTTTGCCATGTAGACGTGGCGCCCGATCACACCCACCAGGTCCTTGGGCCAGTCGATCAGCGGGTTGAGGCTTTCGGTTGCGGGCAGCGCCAGGCGGATGATGGCGACCGGCACAAGCCGGCGCCGCTCGACGATGGCATTGGTGAATTGTGTGGTGCCGATCATCACGCCGGTGACCGCGGCCGCCGACGCGCCCGATTCCGCGAGCACGTTCTTGATTGCGGCCACCACGCCCGAGCCGACGTCTTCGGTGGTCGGCGCTTTGACTGATGCGACGACGGTATTGCCGTCCATCAGCGCCGCGTCGGTGTTGGTGCCACCGACATCAACGCCAATTCGCATACGCCCATCTCCCCTGATGTCCTTCGCTTGGGCCGCATCCTAGTCAGAGACGCCCTGAGCCGCACGGGGAAACGATGGGCGATGAGCGGAATTGATTGCTGCGGGCGCGCGTCCTAGAGTCGAGATCTACGGCTCGAGCGATATTGCAACGGCAAGGGATCGAAACCATGGCGACGCATGTGAGAGTGGTCACGCCCATCACCACCTGGGGCTTCCGCGACAAATCCGAGTTTCGCGCCCTGGAGCGCGCCGACCTCGAGATCAGCCATGTCGAGATCGAGAGCGGGCCCGCCTCGATCGAATGCGAGTATGATGAGGCGCTCGCGGTGCCCGGAACGATCGCGAAAATCATCGATGCGGAGCGCGATGGCTGCGATGCCGTCGTGATCGACTGCATGGGCGATCCCGGCATGTTGCCCGGACGTGAGTGTGTCTCCATTCCCGTGATCGGCCCCTGCGAGGCCGCGATGCACGCTGCCTCGATGCTCGGACACACGTTCAGCGTCGTCACCGTGCTCAAACGGCTCCGTCCACAGTTCGAGCATCAGGCCCAGATATATGGGGTTCGCGAGAAGCTCGCCTCGGTTCGCTCGGTCTCGATCCCGGTGCTCGAGCTCGAGAAGGACTTGGAGCGAACCAAGGACGCGCTGGCCGAGGAGGCCGTGAAAGCGGTCGAGGAGGATGGCGCCGACGCCATTATTTTCGGCTGTACCGGCATGCTCGGCTGCGCCGAGGCGGTGCGCGCTGGCCTCCTCGCCAAAGGCTATGACGTGCCCGTGATCGACCCCGTGCCTTGGGCCGTCAAGCTGGCCACGGCGCTGGTCGACGCTGGGCTCAGCCACAGCAAGATCACCTACGAGCAGCCGCCCGCAAAACCCGTCGTCGGCTACGACATCCCACCGATGGTGAGCCTGGCGCGCGACGCCGCGGAATAGGCCGGGCGCGAAACGCGTTTCGCGTTCGCGCTGGGCCACCATCCAGAGACCAGAAAACGGCGGACGGTCAGGGCACCACGACCGTCGCCGGCGCGCCGGTCCGCGTGTGTTTCGGTCGGGATGCGAGCGGACCGCTCGGCCCCGTAGTGAGGCCGTGGTCAACGGTTGCGTGGCAGCCCGCCGAGATCGGCACGATCCGCGGGATCACCCCAAACCGATCGGTCTCGTTCGCGCTATCAGGCCGAGCTTCCGTCCGCAGTGTCTTCCGGGACAACAGAGGCCACGTCGAATCGCTGGATACGAAACGCATCCAGCGGCAACGGACTGGCTCGCCCGGCGATCAGCGCCGCAATGATCCGCCCCACGATGGGCGCGAGCTGAAAGCCGTGGGCGGAAAACCCAAAGACGTGAAACACGCCCGGTGCGCGGGCGCTCGCTCCGATCACCGGCAGGTGGTCCGGCGTGAAGGCCTCGAGGCCGGCCCAGGTGCGCACGATGCGTACCGACGCCATGCACGGAAACAATGCCAGCACCGTGCGGCTGCTCTCACGCAGTTTGGTGAAATCGATGGTGGTGGTTTCGCGCTCCATGTCGTGCGCTGCTAGATGCGCGCCGCCGATCAGCACAGTGCCGTTTGCCATCTGCTTGAACGACAATTTCCGCGAGGCCGCGCCGACCACCGGATCGAGAAAATGCGGCAGGCGCTCGGTCACCATCATCATGGGCGCGCCCACCGTCATCCGCACGGGCTCATCGATCAGCGCGCAGATCCGATCGGCCCAGGCGCCGGCGGCATTCACCACGGTGCGTCCGGTGAACGCGCCCCGCTCAGTGACGACCCGCCAGCCCGCGCCACATTCTTCGAGCGCGTCCACCCGGTGGCCGCTGTGAAAGACCGCGCCAAGCGATTGAGCCTTGCGGCGGAACGCGGTCAACGCGTGATAGGGGCGCGCCATCCCATCCCCCGCGGTGTACAGGGCGCCCATGCAATGCGGTGCCAATGCGGGCACGAGCCGATACAACCGGTCGCGATCGATCAGTTGCTCGTGCTCATAGCCGAGCGATCGTATCAACGCCGCCCGTTCGCGCAGGATGTCGAGATCGGCCTCGCTTTCTGCCACGCGCACCTGGCCTGAAAGCTTGACGTCGCAATCGCTGTCGACGAGCGCGGCGATGTCTTGCCACATCTCGGCCGCCGCCACGGCCAGCGGGATCTCGGCGGGGTGCCGGTTCAGGCGCCGCAAGCCGCCCGCGTTGACCCCAGACGCGTGGCGCCCCGGGTGGTCCTTCTCCAGGACCGCCACACGCCGCCCCGACAGAACCAACTGCAACGCGGTCGACGCCCCCATCAGGCCGCCGCCAATGATCATGGCGTCGTATGCCCCACCGGCGCCGCTTGTCATTCGTCCGCCATGTTCAGCGCGGCCAATTGCTCGAAACTCAGCGGGCGTATCGGCGCGCGCACGCGGAACGGGCCAAAGGCCGAGGCCGGACGCCGCTGCGCCGCGGCAACGATGTGCGCGACCGAAAGCGCGCATTGGCGCCCCTGGCAAGGGCCCATGCCGCAGCGCAGGAGGAACTTGACTTGATCCGGATCGGTGTGCCCTTCGCGCACCGCCTCGCGGATCTGCCCGGCCGAGATCTCCTCGCAGCGACAGACGATCGTCTCGTCGCCAGGCACCAAGAACTGCTGTGGCAGGCGATAAAGGGCGTTCAAGAAAGGTCGGATACGGAGATCCTTGCGCCGCCAAGCCATGTCGGCCCGTCCCAGCCGGTCACGTTCGGCGACGGTGATGTGGCCGAGACCGCAGGCCGCCGCCAGCGCCGCCAGCCTGCCGCTGTGCTCGGCGGCCACGGCACCGCCGATCCCCGCAGCGTCACCGGCGACCGCGATCCCGTCGACGCTGGTGTTGCCCCACGCGTCGACCCGCGGACGCCAGGACTGTAAATCCTGGTCCCACACCAGCGCGCCGCCGGCCGCGCGCACGAGACTGGTTCGGGGGATGACGCCGAAATGCACGAGCAGGCTATCGGTCGCAAGCACCCGGTTGGACCGTCCACCCCACCAGGTCGGGGCGTTGAACTCGACCGCCTCGATGTGCCGATCCCCGTGGGCCTGAAACCGCGACACGCCATAGTGGATGGGGACGCCGGCCCGGGCGAGGTCGACGGTGTATTTGACGCCGCGACGGATGTAGTGCGCGGCGGCACTCGCGCGCAACAGGTGAGGTGCCGCGCGCAGCATGTTGCTTCTGGGAGAAGTCTCGAGCACGGCCTTCACCTTCACCCCGGCGCGCAGATACTGCCAGGCGACGAGCAAAAGCAGAGGGCCGCCGCCGGCAATCACCGTGCCGTCGGCCGGCACGATGCCGGCACTCTTGAGGAGGATCTGGGCGGCGCCGGCGTTCATGACGCCGGGCAGCGTCCAGCCGGGGAACGGCACCGGCCGCTCCATCGCACCGCCCGCGATGATCACCCGCTCGAACCGCTGTGAGGTGGCACGCCCGGCGCGCACAAGTCCCAGTTCGCGCTCCTGGTCGAGAGACCACACACTGGTTTCCAGCCAATGCTCGGCGCCGCTCTTGCGCAGCGAATCGAGCAGCGCACGCCCTCGCTGGTAGTCGGCGCCGAGCAGATTCGCGCGCTCGGTCGGCGCCTCGGCGAGCGCCCGGTAGACCTGTCCGCCCGGCGACGCCTGCTCGTCGATCAGCACGACATCCAGGCCGAGCTCGGCGGCCAGCGTGGTCGCGCTCAAGCCGGCCGGGCCCGCCCCGATCACGGCAAGCTCGCGGGATCTAGCCATCGGGCTGACCATCCCGCCGCTGGCGACGGATCCGCATGCCCTCGGCGACCGTCACTTGACAAGCCTGGCGGTTGGCCACGCCGTCGATCTCCATCAGACAATCGAAGCAAACGCCCATCATGCAAAGGGGAGCGCGCGGCGCACCCGAGATCGGCGTGGTGCGGGTGTAGCCAAGTCCGTCGGCGAGCACGGCGGCCGCCACGCTTTCGCCCGCCGGGACTTGGACGGGCCGGCCCTCAATGGTCACGGTCACCCGCTTGCCACCGGTCCCGTCAAGACGTTTGAACGCCGTCACCCTAACGCTCGACAATCCGCGCCGCATGGACGCGAAAGGATTTGATATCGGGTTCGCGCAACGGTTCAACTCCCGTGGGGTTTGATCCAACGCAAGTCATGAGCGAAATGGCCTTCTAGGCTGATCGGCAAGCATGAGGTCACGGCAATGCTCGATCACCAGATTCACTGCCAGTATTTCTCCCAGGAAGATCTGCTCGCCGCCGGATGCCTCGATGTGCGGATGGCCATGGCTGCGGCAGAAGACGCGATGCGCGCGTATCACCAAGGGGGCGTGATCTTCCCCGAGAAGATCGTGCAGATCTTCGACGACGACACACAGGAGCGCATCAATTGCCTGCCGGCGACGTTCCGTCACGACAAGATCTGCGGTGTGAAGTGGGTCTCGGTGTTTCCGCCCAACCCCATCAAGCACGGCATCCAGAATCTCTCGGCGGTGATCATCCTGTCCGAGATCGAGCATGGATTCCCGGTCGCCTTCATGGAAGGCACGTTGTGCTCCAACCTGCGGGTCGGTGCGATGGGCGCGATTGCCGCGAAGCATCTGGCCCGGCCGGAGGCGCGCACCATCGGCCTCATCGGAGCCGGTGAACAGGCCAAGATGCACTTGCTGGCGATGAAAACCGCGCTGCCCTCGCTTCGGCGGTGCCGGGTGGCCGCGGAGACCGCCGCCGAGGAAGATCAGTTCGTGGGCGAGCTGTCGCCCATTCTTTCCGATGTCGAGATCAGCGCGACGGGGACCGATCTGGAGCGCGCGGTCCGGGATGCCGAGGTGATCGTGACGGCGACCAGCGCGCAAGCACCCCTGCTCAAAGCGGACTGGGTCGCGCCCGGCGCCTTTTACAGCCATGTCGGCGGCTGGGAGGATGAGTACGCCGTGGCCGCGCTCTGCGACAAGATCGTGTGTGACGACTGGGACACCGTCAAACACCGCACCCAAACGCTCAGTCGCATGTACAAGGACGGCGCGCTTGGCGACGCCGATATCCATGCCGACCTCGTCGCCATCGTCACCGGCGAGCGACCGGGCCGTGAACAGGCCAATGAGCGGATCTACTTCAATGCGGTCGGCCTCGCCTATACCGACATCGCCATCGCGTACGCCATGTTTCGGCGCGCCAGCGAGGCCGGGTTCGGGCAAGACTTGCGCATCCAGAAAGAGATGATCTTCGAGCATGCGCATTTGAAGAACTGGGTACGCCTGTAGCGACGCGCCGAAGCAACAATTTCGCCCGGCCCGCTCACCCTCTCGGGCTGACCGTCACAACGGATAGTCGCGCGCCGGATCAACCCCCGCATCGGTCAAGAATTTGCGCAAGTCGCGCACCTGAGCCGGTGCCAGCGAGTGTTTGGAATGGGGGAACTCCGCGAAGTGACCGTTCAACCTCACACCCCACCGGCCGCCGTGTCGCTGCTCGATTTCGCCACCGAGCTCCTTGATCACCGCCTCAACCGATCGGTGCGAGATGTTGGCGCTGGTTGGATGCGAAAAGAGCGCATGGAGAACCTTGCGGTGTTTGTGGTTCATGACCGCTCAGCCTCTCTTGTTTTCAGGGTGTGTATCGACAAAATGCTTCAAGGTCGCCTTGAGCCGCAACCTGCGTTCTTCATCGCCGGCTCTCGTCGCCTCCTCGATGTCGTCGAGAATCATCCGCTTGATCGCGATCTCCCCGCCCTCGAGATGCACGAGATATTCGCCCAACTCCAAGGCGACGATCTCCGGGAGATGTTCGTGCTCCGCGATTGCGCGGACTTCGTCATCAGTGAGTTCCGTCAACCCAAGGCAATCCCGGTAAGTAAGCATCGACGTCTCTCGTGCACCAGTTCGATCGGCGGCCTCCCCCGGCTACCGGCGATCACGTCGTTCATCCGCGGCACCGTTCCGGGAGGCGGCCGCAGCAATGGTTTCGCCCCATTACGGTCGGCGAGCGTTGATCCGCATCAAAGGGCCGCGCCGCGTCGTTGCCGCCGCGAACAGCGCGACGCCGCCCCGCCCTCGCTGGACAGGTTAGAGCAAATCCCGAGCAGGTCGGCTCATCTGCGACAACGCATTTGCGTCATGTCCAGTGAGAGCGCATGTCGCGTGAGCACAGGCGAGCGTGGCTTGCTCTATGCCTCGGGGCGAGCCGGACTCCAGAGCTTGCCCGGATAGTCCTTTTCGTAGGCCTTGCCGTTCGGAAAGCTCACCAGCTCGAACTGCATGCCCCAGGGTGAGACGAAGTAGCACCACCACGTGCCGGCT
This sequence comes from Alphaproteobacteria bacterium, assembly GCA_965216915.1. Taxonomy (GTDB): domain Bacteria; phylum Pseudomonadota; class Alphaproteobacteria; order UBA828; family UBA828; genus CBDCGS01. Next base: position 1,258,531 of record CBDCGS010000011.1, on the reverse strand, counting down.
TCCGGATTGTCCTTCATGAATTTGGGTTCGCCGCAAACATGGATGCCATGTTGCTTCAAGTGCGCCACCGCAACCTCGATATCGTCGACATAGAACGCGATATGGTGGCCGCCGATGTCGGTGTTGCGCGGCTGCTCCACCTTTTGATCTGGCGATTCGTATTCGAAGAGCTCGATATTGGTGCCGTGGCCGCACCGCAACATGCGCATTTTCTTGATGCGCGCGCGGGGGTGGACGTTGAGGTTCTCGGTCATCCACTCGCCCTCGTCCGCGCCGAACTCGCCGAGATCGTAGAACTCCTCGCAACCGAGCACGTCGCGGAAGAAAACCACCGCCTCCTCGAGATTCGGAACCGTGATACCAACATGCTCTGCGCCACGCAGGCCCGGCATGCCGCTCGTGGTCTCGGTGTTTGTCATCGCTCTTCTCCCCGTTCGACAGTCGCAAATCGACACACAACGCCCGTGACAACCCGAAGAACAACGGTCGGGTCATCGCGCGCTCAAGCATAGCAAACGCCTGCCGTGTCGTACCCACGCAACCGCGCGCCGGCGAGGCCCAACGGCATCAACCGGCCAGAGCGCCGGTACCCGGGCTCTCCCGCTAGCGCTTCTTTGACAGCACGTCCGCCTGCCGCGTCGGCTCGGGGAGACGATAGCGGGTCGCGCAGGCGAGCGTGAGCGCGATGGCGGTGCGGAGGCTGACGCGATGGCCGATGGAGACATAGACCGGCTTGACCCGCGCACGCGTGCGGAGCACCGCGCCGACGCGCTCCGGCGTGCCGGCGGGCCCATCGTCTTCGAGCAGCGTGCACGCCCCCTTCGTCACCCCCGGTTCGTCGTGACGGCCAATGAGGCGAGATTTGGCGACGCCAATGGTCGGGATGTCGAGAAGCAACCCGAGGTGGCAGGCGAGGCCGAACCGGCGCGGGTGGGCATAGCCGTGGGCATCGCACATCACGAGGCTCGGTGGCGCCGCAAGCTGCGCGAATGCCTCCAGCGCCGCCGGCACCTCACGAAAGGACAGGAGGCCCGGAACATAGGGGAAGCGCGTCGGGCACATGGCGAGGGCTGTTTCCACAACCGCAAGGTCCGGCAGGCTTAGCACGACAAGGGCCGCGCGCGTGGTGCGGCCGCCGTCGGCGAAGGCGATGTCGACGCCGGCGACGGTCGCAAGGCCACGCTTTCCGGCGGGTCCAAGCCGGTCCGAGCGGATCACCCGGCGGGCAAGCTTGGTTTGGAGCGCGATCGCCTCTTTCGGCGTGAGGTCCCAATCGTGGCTTGCGCGGGGTGGGGTCACTCGGCGCTGGCGCCGCGGGCGCGGATCTTGGTCTCGTCGAGCAGCTCGCGCTTGTGCTGCTGGCGGGTCGCGACGACCGCGAGGAGCGGCGGCACAATCAGAAGCGTGAGCACGGCCGACAGCGCAAGCCCGCCCACCACAACCGAGCCGAGGCCGCGGTAGAGCTCGGAGCCCGCCCCCGGGAAGAGCACGAGCGGTAGCATGCCGAACACGCTGGTGAGGGTCGACATGAAGATCGGGCGGATGCGGTTGCGCGTCGCCTCGACAATTGCCTCCGAGACCGCCATTCCCTCCTCGCGCAGGTGGAAGAGGGTTTGGTGGACAAGCAGAATCGCATTGTTCACGACGATCCCGATCAGAATGACGAAGCCGAGCAGCGTCAGCATGTCGAGCGGCTGGAAGCTGTAAAGATTGACCACCCAGAGCCCGAGCACGCCACCCGCTGTGGCGAGCGGCACCGAGAGCATGATGATGAGCGGGTAGATGAAGCTCTCGAAGAGCACGGCCATGATCAGATAGACGATGGCGATTGCGATCACGAGGTTGACCACCATCGCCTCCCACGTCTTCTGCAGGTCGTCCGCCGTGCCCGAAAGCCGGATCTTGACGCCCGGCGGCAGGCCCTCCGCTTCCAGCGCGCCGATCACCTCGGTCTCGAGGCGCTCCAGCGCGACCTCGAGCGGCACGTCGGCCGCTGGGCGGATCTCGAGCGTCACCGTGCGCTCCCGCTCGACATGGCGGATCTGCGTCGGGCCCGAGGTGACCGCGATGTCGGCGAGCGTGCTTGCCGGCACGATGGTGCCTGAATCGGTGACGACCGGCAGGCTGTCGATCCCCTGCGTGCGGAGAACGTTTTGTGGCGGGCCCGCGAGCACCAGGTTGAGGCGGTTGGCGTCGATCGTGACTTCGTCGATCTTCAGCCCGTCATTGTAGGCCTCGATGGTGGCGCCGAGCTCGCTTGCGGTGACACCGTTGTCGCCAAGCTTGATGGGGTTCGGGAAAAGCCGCACCTCGGGCGCGCCGAGTTCGAGCCCCGGCCGCGGGCGGAACTGGTTGCCCTGGTCGAAGGGCAGCACCTGCGCAATACGCCCGGTCGCCTGCAGCGCGACTCCCAGCACGGCATCGAGGTTCGGCCCCGATATGTCCACGTCAATCTTGCGGCCCCCACCGATCCCGCGGCCGAAAAGCGAGGCCTGGCTGATGAACCCGTAGGTGCCGGGCTCCTGGAAGACGGGGAAGCGAATCGGATCGATCAGCTCTCCGGCGCGGTTCGGCTCGACCGAGACGGCGCCGACGAAGGCTTGCGTGCGGAACGTCACGAAGAAAAAGCGCTGCATCTTCGGCGGCCCGCCCGGCTCGGCTTCGGGCCCGGTCTCCGAAGCCCAATGGGGGCGCACTGCGTCTTCGACCGACCGTGCGATGTCGGTCGTGGTCGCCAGGTTGTAGCCGGGCGGCGGCAGAACGATGCCGAACACGAGGTTACGATTGCCCGTCGGCAGGTAGTCGAGCTTGGGCAGGAGCTGCCACGAGATGAACAGCGACGCGCCGCAAACCACGATCGCGACCAGCGCCGCCCGGAGGCGGCCGCGAACCACCCAACCAGTGAAGCCCAGCACCAAGCGAACGAACGCGCCCGCGAGGTCGTCGAGAATCGGGATGCGGAGGCGCTTCGGCGCTTCTTCGAGGTCTTCCGGCGCACCGTCGGTCTCGTCGGCGGTCTCCCGACGGCGACGCCAGCGGCGACCGAGAATGCGGCTCGCAAGGGACGGAATGACCGTGTTCGCGACGATCAGCGACAGCACGACGGAGACCGAGATGGCGACCGCGATGTCGCGGAACAGCTGGCCCGCCTCGAGCTCCATCACGAGGATCGGCACGAAGACCAACACCGTCGTCGTGGCCGAGACGAACACGGCGCCCCATACCTGTCGCGCGCCGAGATAGGCGGCCTCCAGCCGGCGATAGCCCTGCTGACGCAGGCGATAGATGTTCTCGAGAACCACGATCGCCGCATCGACCACCATGCCCACCGCGAAGGCCAAGCCGGCCAGGGAAATCACATTCAGGGAACGCCCGAGCACGGCCATCGCGACGAAGGAGCCGATCACGGACACCGGGATCGCGATCGAGATGATGAGGGTTGCCGGGAACGATCGCAGGAACAGGAGCAGGATCAGCGCCGCGAGCACACCGCCCACGTAGATGTTCTGCTGCACGAGCTCGATCGCGGAATCGATGTAGATCGTCTCATCATAGACCTGCTGGAACTTGACGCCCGCTTGCGGCATCGCGGTCGCGTTGAGCTCCTCCACGGCTTCCGCAATACCCGCCATGGTCTCGATGACGTTGGCGCCCGTCTCCCGCACGGCGTTGATCGCGAGCGCCGGCTCGCCAAGCAGACGGATGCGCGCCACCGGATCATTGAAGTGATAGGCGACCGTTGCGATATCGCCGACCGTGACGCGTCCGACCCGGCCGGAGGTGTCGTCCCGCGCCGAGCGCAGCACCACGCCGGCGACACGCTCGGGCGTGTTCAGCTCGCCGTCCGTGCGCACGACGTAGCGCCGCTTGCCCTCCTCGACGTCACCGGCGGAGACGGAGGCGTTGGCCTCGCGCAAGGACCGCGCGATCTCGGTGACGGTGAGCCCATAGCGGGCCATGCGCTCGGGATCGACGGTGATCCTGAGCTCCTTCGAGGTGCCGCCGAACAGGTTCACGCGCGAGACGCCGTCGACCCGCTCCAGCCGGTCTTGAATGACGTCCTCGACGAAATCGCCGTAGGTGTGAATCGCGCGCTCGTTGCCGGGGAGCCGGGTCAGGATGAACCACGCGATCGGCTGGTCCTCGGAGCCCGAGGTGTTGATCACCGGCTCGTCGGCGTCATCGGGCCGGTTGGTCACACGATCGAGCCGGTTGGCAACCAGGACGAGCGCCCGATCCATATCGTTGCCGACTTGGAACTCGAGCTCGATCTCACCGTTGCCGTCGTCCGAGTTCGACGTCATGCGGTTGAGCCCCTCGAGGCCCTTCAGCACCTCCTCTTGCTGGGTGATGATCTCGCGCTCGACCTCCGCCGGCGCCGCGCCGGGCCAGGCGGTGTTGACGGTCAGCACCGGCTTGCGCACGTCCGGCGTGAGCTGAATCGGAATGGTCTGGAGCGCGACAAACCCGAACATCAGTGCCATCAGCACCGCCGCGATCACCGCGATCGGACGGTTGATGGCGAGCTTGATCAGGTTCATTGGGTTGCGTGCGCCGTACTAGCCGGCGTTGCCGATCGAGATCGGCTGGCCTGGCTGGAGGCGCTCGTTGCCGCGCACCACGACCTGCTCCCCGGGCCCGACACCACCGAGCACCTCGAAGCGCGCGCCGACCGCCTCGCCAAGCTGGACCGGGCGGATTTGAGCCTGCCCGTCCTGCGCAACGTAGACGAACGCTTGTCCCTGGATTCGGACGATTGCGTCCTTGTGCACCGTGAGCGCGTCACGGGCGCGGCCGGCCGGGAGTGAGACCGTCACCGTTTGGTTGGCTGCGAAGTCCTGCGGCGTCCCCACAAAGGTCGGCGTGAAGCGCACTTGCCGCGTGCGCGTGAGAGCATTCTCCTCGGGCACGACCGCGCGCACCACGGCCATATGCTCACTGCCGTCCTCGAGCGCGACATCGACCACCACACCAGGGTCGAGCCCGCCGATGCGGTTCGACGGCACGTCGGCCTCGATCTCGAGATCCCGATCGTTGAGCATCGTCACGACCGGTTGACCGACGCCGAGCCACGCGCCGACTTCCGTATGAACGACGGTGATGACGCCCGGATAGGGCGCCTTGATGGCCGCCCATCGAAGGTCGATCTGCGCAAGTCGAAGGTTCGCGACCGCGGAGGCGCGCCGAGCCTCGGCAAGGCTGATCGCGTGCTCGGCGATGATCACTTCTTGCTGCGCATCTTCGTAGCGGCCCTGGCTGAACGCGGCGGATTGCCGGAGGCCCTCAAGCCGCCGCAGCTCCTGGCGGCGGAGGGCCGCCTGGGCGGTGGCCTGCTCCACCTGCGTCTTCGCCTCGCTCACGATGGTTGCCAGCCGGTTCCGCTCGGCTTGAATGCGTACCGGGTCGATCTCCGCAATCAAGTCGTCTTTCTCGACACGATCGCCGACATCCACCAGGAACGAAAAAACCGGCCCACTGGTGCGCGCGGCAACATCTCCCGCCTGGCGCGGCACCAGGCGCCCCAGGATCGGCACGGTCTGCGACATGGTTTCGACGCGCACGGCGTCGACGTCGACCACGGCGGCCTGTTGCGCGCCGACCGGGCCGATCGAGACGACGAGCGTCGTCAGTGCCACAAGGGCGACGGCCGCTGCGACGCTTTTCGCGTGTCCGATCATCTCGCTCCCACTGCTCCGCTCGTCACGCGCTCCAGGCGCGCCGGATCGCCACGGCCTCAGGGTACGCCATCAAGCCGCTGTCGATGGCCTCTGCCGGTTCCATGAATCGCAGAACGAGCGGTTCATGGTCGGGGGTCATCGGATCACCCTCGCCGTGAACCTGATAATAGATGGGCGTATACGGACCGTGCGTCCAGTGGCTGTACAATGTGCCCGGCACATGCAGCAGGCGCACCAGCTCGACGGCGAGCCCGCCTTCTTCCTGAAATTCCCGCAAAAGCGCGCGCTCGGGCGTCTCATTGCGCTCGACGGCCCCGCCCGGGAGCTTGAGGACTTGCCGCCCCATCACCGCCTCTTCGGCGATCAGCACGCGATCGGCTCGGCGAAGCACGCCATAGACGCGCACATTCACGGGATGTCGCACGGTCGCTCGCCTCTCCCTTGTCGGGTGCCGATTGTGATAGATACGGCCCGCTCTTCACCGAGCATACGCCACGCCGCGCCTCGCTGCACCGCGGGGGCGCGGCCGTCATTTCGTAACACACCTGCGCGGAGGCGCCATGACCCAAACCAGCCAGCCCGGGCCCGCCATCGGCATTATCGCCAACCCGGCCGCCGGGCGCGACATTCGGCGGCTCGTCGCGCAGGCATCGGTGTTTCCGATTGCCGAGAAGCGCAACATGATCACGCGGCTGTTCTCCGCCCTCGGCGCGGTCGGCGTTCGCACCTGCTACATGATCCCGGATGAGAGCGGCATCGCCGATCGCGTGCGGCGCGCCATAGAGCGGCCGCCGCCCGAGGGCCAAACCTGGCCGTCCGTCACATTTCTCGACATGCCGATCGACGATTCGGCGCAGGACACATTGGTCGGTGCCGCACAAATGGTGGAACGCGGCGCCGGCGGGATCATCGTTCTCGGGGGCGATGGCACCAATCGCCTCGTGGCGCGGGTGTGTGGCGAGGTGCCGATGACCTCGCTCTCGACGGGCACCAACAATGTCTTTCCGGCCGTTCGCGAGGCCACGATCGCGGGGCTTGCCGCCGGTCTCGTCGCCACCGGCGCGGTCGACCGCGACGCCGGCACGATGCGCAACAAGGTTCTAAGGATCGCGGTCAACGGCGCGGAGCGCGACATGGCCCTGGTCGACGTGTGCGTGAGCGATGGACTTTGGACCGGAGCGAAGGCGCTCTGGCGCGCAGACGGCCTCGACCAGCTGTTCGTGGCGTTCGCGGAGCCTGACGCCATCGGGCTGTCGGCCATCGCCGGGCTGATCCGTCCGGTTACGCGTGCCGAGCCCCGGGGGGTCGCGATGGACCTTGCCGCCTCGCCCGGCGCAGCGACCACGATCGCGGCTCCGATCGCGCCCGGGCTGCTCGTCGAGGTCGGCGTGGAGCGAGTCGAGGACTTGGTGCCTGCTCACCCCGTCCCGGTGCGCGCGAAGACGGGTGTGATCGCGCTTGACGGCGAGCGTGAGATAGCGTTTAGCGATAGGGATCGCGTAACGGTTGAACTGGACCGGAACGGTCCCCGGACGATCGACGTGTCGAAGGTTATGGACGCCGCCGCGCAACGGGGGTTGCTCCGCCGGTAGAGGGACCTTCGACAAATGAAGCGGGCTGGACTATTTTCCGCGCGACCGCGCAGGCGGCGCTGAGTATGGGAGACACGGGCATGCAGCTGAGCAAAGACCAACTGATCGAAGCGTACCGCACAATGCGCACGATCCGCGAGTTCGAGGAGCGTTTGCACGTCGAATTCGCGACCGGCGATATTCCGGGCTTCGTGCATCTTTACGCCGGCGAGGAGGCGAGCGCCGTCGGCGTCTGTATGCATCTTGACGAGCGTGACAAGATCGCAAGCACCCATCGCGGCCACGGCCACTGCATCGCCAAAGGCTGCGAGGTGCCGGCCATGATGGCGGAGATCTACGGCAAGCAGGACGGCCTTTGCGCGGGCAAGGGCGGCTCCATGCATATCGCCGATCTCGACAAGGGCATGATGGGCGCGAACGGCATCGTCGGGGGCGGACCGCCGCTGATCTGCGGCGCGGGCCTTGCGGCGAAGACGCTCGGCACCGGTGGTGTCGCGATCGCGTTCGTCGGTGACGGCGGCTCGAACCAGGGCACGACCTTCGAGAGCCTGAACCTCGCGTCGGTGTGGAACCTGCCCTGCATTTTCGTGATCGAAAACAATGGCTACGCGGAATCGACCTCTTCGAAATGGTCGATCGCCTGCGACGACGCAGCGGACCGTGCGAGCGGTTTCAACATGCCGGGCGTGGTGGTCGACGGTCATGATTTCTTCGCGGTGCATGAGGCCGCCGGCGAGGCGATCCGGCGCGCCCGCGAGGGTGGCGGACCGAGCCTGCTCGAGTTCAAGCTCAACCGCTACTACGGTCACTTCGAGGGCGACGCCCAGACCTACCGGGGTGACGGCGAGGTGCAGACCATCCGCGACAGCCGCGATTGCCTGTCCCTGTTCCGTGAGAAGGTGACCTCCGCGTCGCTGGTCGACGCCGCCGAACTCGACGCGATCGACAAGGAAGCGCTCGCTCTCATCGAGGGTGCGGTCGACAAGGCCAAATCGGGCGCCAAACCCGCCGCGGCCGAGCTTCTCACCGACGTTTACGTCTCGTACTGAGCGGGGGACCGACCAATGGCACGCAAGACCTATCAGCAAGCGATCAATGAGGCTCTCGCGCAGGAGATGGAGCGCGACGAAACCGTCATCGTGATGGGGGAAGACGTCGCGGGCGGCCTGGGCACCGACGGCGAACGCGACGCCTGGGGCGGACCGCTCGGCATCACCAAGGGCCTCTACGGCAAATTCGGCGATCGCGTGATGGACACGCCCATCACCGAATCGGCGTTCGTCGGCGCGGCCGTCGGCGCCGCCACCGCCGGGCTGAGGCCGGTTGCCGAGCTCATGTTCATCGACTTCATGGGTGTCTGCTTCGACCAAATCTTCAACCAAGCCGCGAAGTTCCGCTACATGTTCGGCGGCAAGGCCGAAACGCCGGTCGTGATCCGCACGATGTATGGCGCCGGGCTCCGCGCGGCCGCGCAGCACTCGCAGTGCCTCTATCCCGTGTTCACGCACATCCCGGGTCTCAAGGTCGTGACGCCCTCGAACCCCTATGACGCGAAGGGTCTGCTGATCCAGGCGATCCGCGACAACGACCCGGTGATCTTCTGCGAGCACAAGGCGCTCTACACCCTGGAGGGCGACGTCCCCGACGAGGCCTACACCGTGCCTTTCGGCGAAGCCAATGTGACGCGCGAAGGCGACGACGTCTCGATCGTCACACTCGGCCGCATGGTTCACGTCGCCGAGGAAGCCGCTGCGGCGCTCGCCAAGGACGGGATCGAGTGCGAGATCGTCGATCTGCGCACGACCTCGCCGATGGATGAGGACACCATCATCGAAACCGTCGAGAACACCGGCCGTTTGGTCGTGCTCGACGAGGCGACGCCGCGCTGCAACATGGCCACCGACATCGCCGCGCTGGTCGCCGAAGAGGCGTTCGGTGCGCTGAAGGCGCCGATCAAGAAGGTGACCGCGCCGCACACGCCGGTGCCGTTTGCCGACAATCTCGAGGACCTCTACATCCCGAGCGCCGACCAGGTCGTCGCAGCCGCGAAGGCGGTGATGGAGAACGGCAAATGAGCGATTCGATCCGCCCCATTTGCATGCCGAAATGGGGCCTTTCGATGAAGGAGGGCAAGGTCGCCGCCTGGCTCGTCGACGAGGGCGATTCGGTCTCGGCCGGCGACGAGGTGCTCGACGTCGAGACTGAAAAGATCTCGAGCGCCGTCGAGGCCGCCGATGCCGGCGTGATGCGCCGGCTGGTCGCCCAAGAGGGCGAGACACTGCCGATCGGGGCCTTGCTGGCCGTGGTCGCCGATGCCGACACGGGCGATGCCGATATCGACGCCTACATCGCCGATTTCCAGGCCAATTTCGTGCCGCCCGAGGACGATGATGAAGAGGGAGGCCCCGCGACCGAGACCGTCGAGGTGGATGGCCGCCAGATCACCTATCTTCTTCGCGGCGAAGGCGGCGTGCCGATCATCCTGATCCACGGCTTCGGCGGGGACCTCAACAATTGGCTCTTCAATCATGAGGCCCTGGCCGCGACGCGGAGCGTCTACGCGCTCGACCTTCCGGGTCATGGCAGCTCGACCAAGGATGTCGGCGATGGCTCTGTGGGCTTTTTTGCCGGCATCCTGTCAGGCTTCATGGCGGCGCTCGGGATCGACAAGGCCCACCTCGTCGGGCATTCGATGGGCGGCGCGATCGCGCTCGCGGTGGCCCAGAACGCGCCTGAGCGGGTCGCCTCGCTGACGCTGATCGGCAGCGCCGGCCTCGGAAGCGAGATCGACGGCGCCTATCTCGAGGGTTTCATCGAGGCCGAGCGGCGCAAGGATCTCAAGCCGCATGTCGAGAAGCTGTTCAGCGATCCCGCGCTGGTCACGCGCCAGCTGATCAACGATCTCCTCGCCTTCAAGCGGATCGATGGTGTGCCGGCGGCGCTCCGCGCAATCAAAGACGCCTTCGCGCCCGGTGGCGCGCAGGCGGCGGTCTTGCGCGATGCACTTGGCGGCGCGCCGACCCTCGTGATCTGGGGTTCGAGCGATCAAATCATCCCTTCCGCGCACGCGGACGGGCTGCCTGACTCGGTCTCGCGGGTGGTGCTCGACGGACAGGGCCACATGGTGCAGATGGAGGCCGCGTCCGAGGTCAATCGGCACATCGATTCGATCGCACGCTAGGGCCACGCACGACATGCACTGGTGAGGGGCGGGCGCGCTCCCTATACTCGCCCCATGAACGCCGACGAATCCGGGCACGCTGGGGCGCCCTCGGCCCAGCCCTTCTTCTGCGGCGATATCGACATCCGGATTGCCGCGGACGGCGTCTGGTTTCACGAGGGCTGTCCGATCGGTCGCAAGCCGCTGGTGAAGCTGTTCGCGAGCGTGCTCGAGCGCGACGATGCCGGCGACTATTGGCTCATCACGCCGGTGGAACGCGCGCGCATCACCGTTGACGACGCGCCCTTCGTCGCCGTCGAGTTGGCGGTCGAGGGGACGGGACGGAGCCAGACCCTCCGGTTCCGAACCAATATCGACGAATGGATTGAGGCCGGGCCGGATCACCCGCTCAGCCTGCGCCCACGCCCGACCTCCGGCGAGCTTGCACCCTATCTCTTGGTGCGGGGCGGTCTCGAAGCCCTGATCGGGCGGACCGTCTACTACGAGCTAGTCGGTTTGTGCGTGGAGGAGGCCCGCGAGGACGGAACCGCACTCGGCGTTTGGAGCGGTGGGGCTTTCTTTGCGTTCGGCGACCCCGCGTCCGCCGAGGCCACCGCGTGATCCGAGGCGAGATCGTGGCGCGGATCGCCGCGCAATCGCCGGGCGCCGCCGACGAGCCGTGGGGCGCCGTGACCTCGTCCGCAAACCGCGCACCCGACGCACGGCTCCCCGGGTCCTTGAAGCACGATCACAACCCTGAGTCCGACCCCCACTTGATCGTGCCGATCGTCCCCGCCGCGGTGCTCGTTCCGATCCTCGAGCGCGCGGAGGGCATGACTGTCTTGCTGACGCGCCGCACCGACCATCTAGCCCGGCACGCCGGCCAAGTCAGCTTTCCCGGCGGACGGGCCGACCCGGAGGATGAAACGCCAGCGGCAACGGCGTTGCGCGAGGCCAACGAGGAGATTGGTCTCGCGCTCGAGCATGTCTCGGTCGCCGGCCGGCTCGACAATTATCTGGTCGGCACCGGGTACCGGGTCACGCCCGTCGTGGGTGTGGTCTCGCCATCCGCCCGCATCACGCATGCGGAGGACGAGGTGGCGGAAGTGTTTGAGGTGCCGCTCGCCTTCGTGCGCGATGCAGGCAACTACAGGCACGAGGAAATGACGTTGAAGGGGTTCACCCGCCGGTTTCACGCGCTTTCTTATCGCGAGCACCACATTTGGGGAGCGACCGCGGCCATCCTCGTCAATCTTCGCAAAGCGTTGGGTCCGTCATGCTGAGAACGACGATCGTCCACATTGCCATCTTGCTGGCGCCCACGATCGTCTACCTGCTCTTTTTGATCGCGACGAAGAGAGTCCAGTTGGGCCGCTCGCAAACGGCGGCGACATTGCGTGCCCTACCATGGCCCTGGCTGATCGGGAGCGGCCTCGTTCTGACCGCGGCGAGCCTCGTGGCCCTGGCGCTGCTCGGCGGTTCCGAACCCGATCGCGCCTACGTCCCGCCGCGCCTGATCGATGGCGAGATTCAGCCGGCCGAGGTCCGCTGAGGGCGGGCGCTATGGCTGAGCGGCTTCACGCGGCGTGGATGACCGCTCCCGAAACCGTCGCCGTGCTCGACGCATTGACGGCGGAGGGCAGCGAGGTCCGTTTCGTCGGTGGCTCCGTGCGCGATGTCCTGCTCGCTCGCCCGGTGAGCGACGTCGATCTCGCGACGCCCGATCCACCCACCCAGGTCATCGCGCTACTCGACCGGGCCAGCGTGCGCAACATTCCCACCGGGCTCCAGCACGGCACGGTGACCGCGGTGTCGGGCGGTCGGCACTTCGAGATCACGACACTCCGTATCGATGTTCGAACCGACGGCCGTCATGCCGAGGTCGCGTTTACCGACGATTGGGAGGCGGATGCCGCGCGGCGCGATTTCACGATGAATGCGATGAGCTGCACGCCCGACGGTCGCTTGTTCGACTATTTCGGCGGGCAAGCCGATCTCGCAGCCGGCCGCGTCCGGTTCGTCGGCGATGCGTCACGCCGAATTGCGGAGGACTATCTGCGCATCCTCCGCTTTTTCCGCTTTCACGCCTATTACGGGCGCGGCGAAGCGGATGAGACGGCGCTTGCGGCCTGCACCGCCGCCGCTCAATCGATCCGCTCATTGTCGGGCGAGCGCGTGCGTGAGGAAATGCTCAAGCTGCTCGTCGCGCCCGATCCGCTCGGCGCGCTGTCGCTTATGACAGGTGCCGGCGTGCTGGCCGAGGTTCTGCCGGAACGCGAGGCGACGGATCGATTCGAGGCCTTGATCGAGATTGAGCGGGAAACCGGAGCGGAACCGCTCCGCCGGCTCGCCGCGCTGATCACGGGCACGCCGCCCGCCGAATCAATCGCGCGGCGCTGGCGTCTCTCGAATGCCGATGCCGCGCGGCTCCAAGCGCTCTCCGCCACGGTTCCACCGATCCCGCCCGCGCTCAGCGTGACCGACCAGCGACGCCTGCTCTATGGGCTCGGGCAATGCGTCTTTCGCGACCGGGTCTTGCTGGCCTGGGCGGCGCGACCCGACGAGGCGGCGCGTTATCGCGCCATGCTGAAAACGGCCGCGGCCTGGTCGCCCCCGGCATTGCCGGTGCGCGGCGCCGATGTGGTGGCGCTGGGCATCGCGGCCGGTCCGACCGTCGGTCGCCTGCTCGCGGCAGTCGAAGCCTGGTGGATCGAGCGCGATTTCGCCCCCGACCGCGCTGCGACGCTGGAGCAGCTGCGCGCTCTCGTACGGAACGCCGGCGCAGACCAAGCGCAATAGGCCGACAACGCGTCGTTATCGGGACCGCTTGGTGAGCCGGCCCTCGACCCGGCGGAGCGTTTCGCCATCGCGCACGCTGGTGAACTCCAGGCTCATGCCGAGGTCGCTAAGCGTGCGTTTGTAGGTCTGCATCACGTAGGCCCCGCCGTCGGGTACGGAAAGCGAATGAACGACCAGCGAATAGCCGTCGACATAGGCCCAGGCGTAGCTGCCGCCGCCGAGAACATCGCTCGCATCGGTGGCTCGATAGATCCCCGGGCGCTCGCTCGGCGTGAACGTCACACTCGCCGACTTGCGGCGCACGTTGGGATTGTCGGGGTCACCGCCCGAGCGGATCACCGTTGTCCAGGCAATCGTCAGCCCGCCGCCCGCGGCCGGCCCGATGGTCACGTCGAGATCGCGCACGGTGAGGCCGAAATAGTCGCTGACGTCGGAGCGTGCGAGGCCGGTCCCCTCGAACGTGCCGAAAAAGGCGTCGAGCGGCAGGGTTTGCGCCCGCGCCGGATTCGCCGCTGCCACCAGCAGCGCCAGGGCAGTCCCGATCATCACGAGTAAGGGCGCTTGTCTCATTGTGTCACTCCGCGCGTCTCTTCGGGGTCTGGGGTGATCGTGAGGCTCACGGCCAATGCGCTTCCGGCGGCATCGACATGAGGATCGCCTCGACGTTTCCGCCCGTCTTGAGGCCGAACTGGGTCCCCCGATCATAGAGTAGGTTGAACTCGACGTAGCGGCCGCGCCGGACCAGCTGGTGCTCGCGTTCGGCCGCGCTCCAGTCCTCGTGCATGTGTCGGCGCACGATCGTCGGATAGACCGCAAGGAACGCGCGGCCGACATCCTGGGTGAACGCGAACGCCGCATCCCAGTCACCGGTGTTGAGATAGTCATAGAAGATCCCGCCGACGCCACGCGGCTCGTTGCGATGGGGAAGGAAGAAGTACTCATCGCACCAGGCCTTGTAGCGGTCATAAGAGGCGGGATCGTGACGGTCGCACGCCTCCCGCAAGGCTTGGTGAAAGGTCTGCGTGTCGGCATCGTCGGGAGTCATCGGTGTCAAATCGGCGCCGCCGCCGAACCAATAGGTGCTGGTGACGATATGGCGGGTGTTCATGTGCACGGCCGGCACCAGGGGCGAGCACATGTGCGCAACGAGCGAGATTCCGCTCGCCCAAAACCGAGGATCGTGGGCAGCGCCGGGGATTTGGCTACGGAACTCACGCGAGAACTCGCCGTGGACGGTCGAGACGTTGACCCCCACCTTCTCGAAGACGCGCCCGCGCATGATCGCCATCGTGCCGCCACCACCACCGGGGCGCTCCCAGGAAGTCCGCTCGAACCGGCCTGCCGGCGCGGCGCGCTCGGTCAGCTCATCTTCGAGCGTTTCGAACGCGGCACAGATGTCGTCTCTCAAAGCCGCGAACCAGGTCGCCGCTTGCTCTCTTTGCGCCGCCGAAGCGGGCCCTGGAGGCAATGGGGGCGGGGTGCGCTTTGTCATGCGTCGTGTTCCGGCAGGTTTCCCGTCTGGCGTAGGGCCTCGCCCAGAACCATAGCGCAAGCGACGGCCACGTTCAGCGACCGTACGCCGGCCACCATGGGAACGCGAACGCGGGCGTCCGCAGCCTGTCGCACGGCATCCGATACGCCGGCGCTTTCGCTGCCGGCAAGCAGCGTGTCGCCCTCGGTGAAGGCGAACGATTGATAGCTCCGCTCGCCGCGCGTGGTGAGCAGGACCAGCCGCGCCTCGCGCTGGGCTTCATGGCTCGCGATGAAGGCGTCCCATGAGCGATGGCGGGTCAGAGCCACGTGATCGTAATAGTCCATGGCCGATCGGCGCACGGCCCGCCTGTCGAAGGGAAACCCGCAAGGCTCGATGATATCCACCGGGACCCCCAAGCACGCGCCGAGCCGAAGAATGGCTCCGACATTGAGCGCGATCTCGGGCTGATAAAGCGCCAATCTCATTGAGCGTATGGCCATCGTTTGCGGCACAAGAACGCCGTGGCCGGCGTCTGCCCGCGGCCGCATTTATCCGAACTTGCCCTCGTCAACTGCCCGTGCTAACCCTGCGCGCGGCTGCGGCGAATCGCCGCAGATTCATGCCGTGTCGCATTCGAAATCCTATCTCTAAGTGGCTGCCACGGCCACGCAATCGAAGGGTCTCTTAAGCATGGCAGAAACAGCGCCGCCTAAGGAGCATTCGGCGGACGGCGAGGGAACGCGGCGCGACTTTCTCGTGCTCGCGGCCGGCGCGATGGGCGCGATCGGCGTCGTCGGTGTCGTTTGGCCACTGCTCCAGACCATGAACCCGTCGGCCGATGTTCTGGCATTGGCGTCGACCGAGGTCGACCTCTCGCAGATCGAGCCCGGCCAGGCGATCACGGTCAAGTGGCGCGGCAAGCCCGTTTTCATCCGCCACCGCACGCCCGAGGAAATCGAGGAGGCCGGCGCCGTCGATCTCGACGAGCTGCCGGACCCGCAGTCCGACGCGGATCGCGCGTCGAAGAGCGAATGGCTCATCCTGATCGGTGTCTGCACCCATCTCGGTTGCATTCCGCTTGGCTCCAAACTCGGTGACCCCAAGGGCGAGTATGGCGGCTGGTTCTGCCCGTGCCACGGCTCCCACTACGACACCTCCGGCCGGATCCGCAAAGGGCCGGCGCCCTCCAATCTGGAGGTGCCGGAGTACCAGTTCATCGACGAGACGCTCGTGCGGATCGGCTAGGGGGACCGCACCGAATGTCGACGCCCGTTCCCAACAACAAGGTCGCGCAGTGGATCGAATACCGCTTGCCGGTGTTCAGCTGGGCGAACAAGCATCTCATCGACTATCCGTCGCCGCGCAACCTGAACTACTGGTGGAACTTCGGCTCACTCGCCGGGATCATGCTGGTGGTGCAGATCGTCACGGGCGTGGTGCTTGCGATGCACTACATGCCCCATGCGGACCTCGCCTTCGATTCGGTCGAGCACATCATGCGCGACGTCGAGTTCGGGTGGCTGATGCGCTACCTGCACGCGAACGGCGCCTCGATGTTCTTCGTCGTCGTCTACATCCACCTCTTCCGCGGCATGTATTACGGCTCCTACAAGTCGCCGCGCGAGCTCTTGTGGTGGCTCGGCGTGATCATCTTCTTCCTCATGATGGCTACCGCCTTCATGGGCTACGTCCTGCCCTGGGGGCAGATGAGCTTCTGGGCAGCCACCGTGATCACCAACCTCACCTCCGCAATCCCGTGGATCGGTGGCGAGATCGTCGAGTGGCTGTGGGGCGGTTTCTCGGTCGACAACCCGACACTCAACCGTTTCTACGCGCTCCACTATCTCTTCCCGTTTCTGATTTTCGCTGTGGTCTTCCTCCATCTCTGGGCGCTCCACCATCGCAAGTCGAACAACCCGCTGGGGATCGACATCAAGAGCCCGAAGGACACGATCCCCTTCCACCCGTACTACACGGTGAAGGACCTGTTCGGTCTTGGCGTCATGCTCTTCGTCCTCGTGCTTTTCACCTTCTTCCTGCCGAACGCGCTCGGCGAGGTGATCAACTACGAGAAAGCGGACCCGCTGAAGACCCCGCCGCACATCGTGCCCGAATGGTACTTCCTGCCGTTCTACGCGATCCTTCGTGCGATCCCGGACAAGCTCGGCGGCGTTGTCGCCATGGTCTTCTCGATCCTCATCCTGTTCGTGCTGCCGTGGCTCGACACGTCGAAGGTGCGCAGCGCGCGCTTCCGGCCGATCTACAAGTGGTTCTTCTGGATCTTCTTCGCAGACTGCTTCGTGCTCGGTTGGGTCGGCGCAAATCCGCCCGAGGGCTCCTTCATCTGGATTGGCCAGATTTGCACCGGCTACTACTTCGCCCACTTCGTCATCATCCTCCCGCTGGTCGGCAAGTTCGAGCGACCACGTCAGCTGCCGGAGAGCATCCATCAAGCGGTGCTTGGCGGAGGCGCGGTCGATACCGCGGCGCCCGCGGCGCGGATGGAGAAACCGTGATGCGGCGGGCATTGGCTGCGGCCGCGGCGGCCGTTCTCCTCCTCGTGGCACCGGCGGGTGCGACGTTTGCCGCCGGTGGCGAAGACATCGAGCTGCCCGACGGTGATTGGGAGCATGAAGGCGTGTTCGGCAGCTTCGACACCGGCGCCCTGCAACGCGGGTTCCAGGTGTACCAGGAGGTCTGTGCGTCCTGCCATTCGCTGAACTACATCGCCTTTCGCAATCTCGTGGAGATCGGCTTCACGGAAGACCAGGTGAAGGCCATCGCCGAAGAATACGAGGTCGAGGACGGCCCGGACGACGAGGGCGAGATGTTCATGCGCAAGGGCCGCCTCTCGGATTATTGGCCGGCGCCTTTCGCCAATGACAACGCGGCGCGAGCGTCGAACGGCGGTTCGCTGCCGCCGGACCTTTCGCTGATCACGAAGGCGCGCGAGGGCGGTGCCGACTATCTGTACGGCCTGCTGATTGGCTACGAAGACGAGGCGCCCGAGGGCGTCGAGCTACAAGACGGGATGAGCTACAACAAGTATTTCCCCGGCCATCAGATCGCGATGCCGCCGCCGCTGGGCGATGAGTATGTCGATTATGTCGACGGAAGCCCGCCGACGCTCGATCAATATGCGAAAGACGTCACGGTGTTCCTCGCTTGGGCCGCCGAACCCGAAACGGTGGAGCGCAAGCGGACGGGCCTGAAGATCCTGATTTTCCTCTTCATCCTGACCGCGATCCTGTTCGTGATCTACCGGCGGACCTGGGCCAAGCTTCACTGAGCCCTCGCGCGACGCGCGAACGCGAAGCAACTAGAACAAATCCGGTGCAGGTGGACTCACCTGCGACGACGCATTTTATTTAATTTCAATCAGATAGAGCATTCTCGCGAGCATAGGCGAGCTTGAATGCTCTAAGAAACCGTTCGTCGTCAGTCCGCGTAGTCGGGCTGCTCGTGGTCGAGGACGGCCTTGAGACCTTCGAAATGCTCCACCGCGAAGCGATGCATGTTGTCGAAGGTCATGTCACGCGCGGTCTTCTCCACGATCTCGGGAGGGATCATCTTGAGCGGGCGGCCGGTGCTCATCGCGTGCACCTGGATCATCGCGGAGCGCTCGAAATAGTAGAGATCGTCGTAGCATTGGTGGACCGAGGCGCCGCCGATCAAGATGCCGTGGTGGCCCATGAGCAGGATGTTCTTGTCGCCCAGCGCCGCAGCCAGGCGGTCCCCCTCGTCAGGCCCGAAAGCCAGCCCGTTGTAGTTCCAATCCTCGGCGACGCGGCCGTGGAAACGGAGCGCGGTTTGGCTCGCGGGCTCGAGGCGGCCGTCCTCGATCATGGCGAGCGCCAGCGTGTAGGGTTGATGCGTGTGCATCACACAGCGAAGGTCCGGCCGCGCCTTGTGGATCCGCGCGTGGATATAGAGCGCCGTGTCCTCGACGATGCCCTCACCGGCGATGAGATTGCCCTCTAGATCGACCACCAGCAGGTCGCTTGCGCGCACCCGGCTCCAGTGGGTGCCGTAGGGAATCAGCAAGAAATGGTCGGGTCGATCGGGCAAGACGAGGGTGAAATGGTTGCAAACACCCTCGTTGAGGCCATGCATGCAGGCCGCGCGGTAGGCGGCCGCGAGGTCGATCCGTGCTTGTCGCTCCGTATCGGTCATCTTGCTGGATCCCTGACGGTTCTTTTGATTAGCGCTCCCGGAACGCCTCGCTCGTGACGCGAACGACCGGCTTGATGAGAAAATCGATCACACTCTTCGAGCCCGTGCGAATGTCGACGGTTGCCTCCATCCCCGGCATGATCGGAAGATCGCCGGGCTCGGCGCCCAAATAGGTGCGATCGGTCTCCGCGATCACCTTGAAGAAGGATTGCCCGGTCGTGGGATCCACGTGTGAATCGGGCGAGATCGAGACGACGGAGCCCTCGAGCCCGCCGTAACGCGAGAAATCATAGGTCGAAATCTTGACCAGCGTCGGATGCCCCACACGCACATACCCGATATCCGTCGGGTCGAGCCGCGCCTCGATGACGAGCCGCTCTTGGGTCGGCACGATTTCCATGAGAGGCTCGCCCGGCCGCACGACGCCGCCCACCGTATGGTGGCGCATCGTCTGCACGACGCCGTCGATCGGGCTTCGGATCTCCGTGCGGACGACCTGGTCGGTAAACCGGCTGAGGCTTTCGCGGGTCACGGCGATCCGCCGTTCGACATCGGCCAGCTCGTCCCGGGCGCGCCGGCGAAGCTTTGAGCGCTCCTCCTCGATCCGCTGCTTGGCCTCCGCGATCGTTGCGCTCACCCGGGGCACCGCGGCGCGTAGCTCCTCGACATCGCCTTCCAGCTCGCGGACCTCCTGTTCGACCTGGACGTGTTCGAGGCGCGGGGTCAGGCCCTCAGCGAGAAGATCCGCCGACATCGTCAAGCGCTCGCGCGCCAGCGCCAGCTTGTTGTTGGCCGCGCGCATTTGCGCCCTCGTCTGTCTGAGCTCGAGTTCCCGCTGGCGCGTTTGCTCGTTGAGCACCGCGACCGTTCTTTCCCACTCTTCGCGCCGCCCGAGATAGGTTTGCCGCTCGGCCAAGACGATATCCGGGCGCCGCTCGGCCTCGGCCGCCGGGAACACGAGGTCCGTCCCGTCCGCCTCGGCGTCCAGGCGCGCCCGCACCAAGGTCAGCCCGTCGAGCTCGATCTGGACCTCCTCACGGCTCGATCCCACGAGGCCGCGGTCGAGCTGGAGCAGCGGCTGATTCGCTTTGACGGCAGTGCCCTCGGCGACGAAGATTTCGCTGATGATCCCGCCTTCCAAGTGCTGGATCACCTTGACCTGCCCCTGCGGCACAACCTCGCCGCTCGCGACCGCGACCTCCTCAAGCTCCGCGAGGTAGGACCAGGCGACGATGCCACCCACGGCAAGCGCCAGAAGCCACGCTGTGCGCCGCCAGCCGCGGTGGCGCGCACGTTCGGCGAGTTGATCGAGCCTGCTCAAGACGCTTCCTCGGTGGCGGCGACACTTGCCGATTGACCACCCCCGGCCGCCGCCAGGGCGGGCGCTGACCTTTGTGTTTCAGCAGGCCTCGGCGCGCCTCCGAAAAGCTTGGCAAGCACCTCCTGCGCGGGCCCGCCAAGCGCAATACGACCGCGATCCAGCGCGATGATATGGGTGCAGGCCCGGAGCAATACCGGCGCGTGTGTCACGACAACGATGTTGTGATCGCGCGCAAGCTCGGTGAGGGTTTCGCGAAGCGCAATCTCGGCCTGCATGTCGAGGTTGCCCGAGACCTCATCGAGCAGGAGCACCGGCGGGTTGGCCAGAAGCGCGCGGGCGATGGTGATGCGTTGGCGCTGACCACCCGAGAGCCGCATTCCACCCTCGCCGATCTGCGTCTCATAGCCCTCGGGCAGGTCGATCACATATTGATGGACGCCCGCCAGAGTCGCCGCCCGCACGATTTCGTCGTCGCCCGCTGCGGGGTTGGTCATCGCGATGTTGTCGCGGATGGTGCCGTTGAAAAGGAAGCATTCCTGCGGCACGTAGCCCACCCACGACGCGAGGTCCGAGCGGGAAAACTGCTTGATATCCGCACCGTCGATGAGAACCCGCCCCGCGCCCGGGCGATAGAGGCCCTGCATAAGCTTGAGCAGGGTGGTCTTGCCGCTGCCATTGCGGCCAACGACACCGAGCATGCCGGGCGGCTTCACGTCCATCGAGAGGCTGTCAACGATCGGCGGGTTGCCGGCCTCGTAGCCGAAAGTAACGCTCTCGAGCGTGAGCCTGCCTTCCGGCCTCTTCAGGCGGAAGCGGCCTTCGGGTGTGTCCTCCGCGAGGCCGAACACGGCGTCAAGGCGGTTCACGGCCTGCCGGAAATTCGCGTAGTTGCGCCAGTTGTTCACCAGCTGATTGAAGGGCCCGATGATCCGGTTGCCCAGCATGGTCGAAGCAATCAGGGCGCCAATCGTGAGCTTCTGGTCGATGATCGCGAGCGCACCTGTCGTCACCAGCGCGACCGTGGTGAGGAGGCTCATCGTCATGCCGAGATTGCCGAATGTGTCGGCGCGGCCTCCGCGGACAAGCGCCTGCTCTATCGACTCGGCATGGCGTTCCTCGAGATCGGGCCTGATCGAGCGCTCGAGCGCCAGCGCCTTGACCGTGGTGCGCCCCTGCAGCATTTCCGCGACGAACGCGTCCCGGCCGATCCCGGCGCGCCGCTCCGCCCGGATCGCCTTATGCATTAGCGCGCCGGAGAGCACGGCGACGATCACGAAGACCGGGATCGCAATCAGCAGGACCCAGACGAGCGGGGGCGCGATGACGTAGACCAGGAACACGAAAAGCAACGCGAACGGCAGATCGGTGATGAGAACCGCCGAAGCGCCCGAAAAAACGTTCCGCACCAGCTCAGCGTCGCGAAACAGCGTGTGCCAATAGCCCGCGGGGCGCGCCTCGAGCGTTCGCAGCGGCAGCGATATCAGCTTGTCGTAAAGCGCGCGCCCAAGAGTCACGTCGATCTTGAGGGCAACCCTCTGCAGCATACGGCTGCGCGCTTGGCGTAGCAGAAAGTCGAAAGAGATCGCGACCAACACACCGATCAAGAGTGCGTAGAGCGTGCTGATTCCCTCGTGGAAAACCACGCGGTCATAAACTTGGAGGATGAAGATCGGGACGGCGAGCGCCAGAAGATTGACGAACAGTGAGATCGCGAGCGCTTCGCCAAGCCCTCGCCGCGCGGGCCGGAGCACGGACTTCAGCCACGCGCGCTTGGGTTTGTCGTCGGCTTCCAGGGACAGTGGATCGATCGGACGCATGCGGTTATTTGGCGCTTTTTTGCCCGGCAGCGCAATCGTGGCCGCCGCACCGGGCGAAAAAGGCGATCGCCGCGCGGCTCATCCGGGCACTCTACGTTTCTCGATGCGCGGAGCGGCGCACGCCGCGGCGCCGATTAATTCAGGAATTTCTTCACGACGTCGAGGAAATTCGCCACCGAGATCGGCTTCGAGATATAGGCATCGCAGCCGGCCTCCAACACGCGCTCCTCATCACCACGCAGCGCCAGAGCCGTCACCGCGATCACGGGGATCTCGCTGAGATCATCGTCGGCTTTGAGCCAGCGTGTCACATCCAAGCCCGAGACGTCGGGCAGCTGAATGTCCATCAGGATAATGTCCGGTCGGTGGTCACGCGCAAGCTCGAGCGCGTGCGTGCCATCCTTAGTCTGCAGCGTCTCGATGCCCGATGCCTCGAGCAAATCGCGCATCAGCTTAAGGTTCAGCGCATTGTCTTCGACGATCAGCGCGGTCTTGGTCATTGCGACTCTCGACGACGGTTGTTCACTTCAGTGGGTCGAGCCCGTTCGCGCCGAAAGCGAATGCAAGGCGACACGGGTCGCGCTTACCTCGCGGCGGAGCCCACAGGCTTGGGTGACTGAGGTACCGGCCGTTGCGTCACACGGTCCCGGCCACTGAGCGATTTCGATTTCCGGTTGCCCCACTTCGATCATTACGACTGTACAGATTTCCAAAGCGTGCCGAAAGGCTATGATCGGCGGTCAGGCCGGTCACTCGCAGCCTCGAGCACTGACACTGTCCAGCCGCGTTCACAACGGGCGCATTGTGTGAAGCGAGGTCTGAACCGATGATTAACGCCGGACCGGAAAGCCAAAATGGTCGGGCGGCGGTTGCTTGAGGGTCAGGAACTGACGACAAGCCGCAGGCGGGGCGTCGGGCTGGGCCGAGGAGGGTGCTCGCTCGCATGGACGACACTCCGCGGTGTCAAGAAGGCACCCGCGGCACTGGCCACAACGACTGGGCTTCGTTTGGCGCCGTCTGGGGCCGTTGTGGCTTGTTCGTCCGACGGCTGTTCCATGAGGCTCGCTGGCTCCGCTTGCTCGGCGGTTGGTCTATCGAGTGTCGCACGCTCGCCTTACTGCCCGATTAAGCGGCCGCCGACGGCGACTTCGTCACACCCGCCGGCTTACCCTGAGGCCGAGCATCGCATTGAGCGTCACGGACGCAAGAACCAGGCCGCCGCCGATGAAGGCGAAATGCGTCGGAACTTCGCTGAATCCAAGCCACACCCAAACCGGCGATAGGATCGCATCGATCAACACGACAAAGATAAGTGTGGGTGCCGGCAGATAGCGCGCCGCATGGAAATAGAGTGTGAGCGCACAGGCGAGCTGCACGATGCCAAATCCGGCCAGCAAGCCAATCTCCTGGGGGCTCGCGGTCAGAGGAAGCGCGAAGGGGAGCGCAACCACGCCCGCCGCACAAGCGCCCGCGATGACCGCGGGTTCCATGGGAACGCCGCGGTAACGCCGCGCGATGAGCGTTTGTACCGCGATCGCGGCCGCGATGGAGACAGCGAGAAGATTGCCCAGCAGGCCACCCGTCCCGGCGGCATCCCAGAACATCAGTCCAACGCCGCAGATGCTCACGATCAGCGCGAGCCAGGTGCGCGGCGTCACGCGTTCGCCGAGAAGGGGGTGTGCGAGGATCGCGACCATCACCGTCGAGGTCGTCATGATGGCGATCACGTTGGCGACCAGCGTTTCTTGCATCGCGAGCACGTAGGCGATGATCGCCCAGCCGGTCGTGAGGCCAGCGGCGAGCGCCGGCCATCCGCCACGCCGGAGCGCGGTGACGGCGCGTCGCCGCTCGCGCACGACCACCAGCAACAGAACGGCGAGCGCCGCGAACAGGCAGCGAATGAAGATGATCTCCCAGGCGTCGACGGTGACCGCGCGCACGAACAGGCCCCCGGTTGAGAAGCAAAGCCCCGCCGCGAGGGCGAGGCCCGCGCCGAGCAGCGCGTGTCCGGGCGCATAGGCGGCGTTGGCGGCCGCCGAGCGACCCGCCCCCGCCGGCGGGCTCCCGAGCTCCCGCATCACGCCTCCTTGCCGTCTTCCTGGTGATGCTTTGTTAAGCGACGTGGCCCAGAGTTGGCAACGGTGATAGGCGGCGGCAGCGCCCGAAACCCGCCGCGAGGAAACCGCCATGAACACCGAGGACGCGACGGCCCTACAATTGACCGGCTTGAAGCTCAAGCTGGCCGAGACGATCGCCATTCGCGCGGCGGCTGAGCGGGACCTGGCCGAGCGGGAGCTCTTCCTGCAAAAGCAGCGCCAAGCCATGGCCGCCGACGGACGGGCGGCCGGCATGTCGGCACAAGACGCCGACGCCGCGTCCCAGCGGGTGATCGATTGGGTACGCCGGCTGGTCGCCTCGATCGACGAAAAAGACCCGCCGGCACACGCGGTCGGCTAGCGCACCTTTCAGATCCGAACGTTGCCCGCGGCGGCTGGCCCGCGCTAAGCATGCCTCCTGTCTCGAGCGTGAGCGACAAAGGCGGCGGATCATGCGGGTTCTCACCACCCTCCCCCAAGACGACCTGAGGGCCGTTCCCGCGGCGGTCAGCGCCGCGGAGAACGCCGGTTTCGATGGCGTGATGACCCTCGAAAACCGGCACGACCCGTTCTTGCCCCTTGGTGTCGCGGCAGTTGCGTCGCACAAGATCACCCTCGCCACTGGCGTCGCAATCGCCTTTCCGCGAAGCCCCATGGTCGTCGCCAACGCCGCGTGGGACTTGCAGGCAGCCTCCGGCGGACGGTTCGTCCTCGGGCTCGGCAGCCAGGTCCGCGGCCACAATGAGCGACGCTTCTCGGTGCCTTGGACGCCGCCGGCGCCGCGCATGCGGGACTATGTCTGCGCCCTTCGCGCGATTTGGCATGCTTGGGAGAGCGGGGAGAGGCTCGCTTACGAGGGCTCGCATTATCGGTTCACGCTCATGACCCCGGCATTCGTGCCGGAACCCATGGACGCGCCGCCGCCGCCGATCACCATCGGCGCGGTCGGGCCGGCCATGCTGAACGTGGCGGGCGCGGTCTGCGACGGGGTCAAGCTCCACCCGTTTTGCACGCGCCACTATGCGGAAACGGCCGTCTTGCCCCGGATCGAGCAGGCGCTGGCCGCCCGCGGCCTTCCAAGGCATGCGTTCGAGATCGCCGGCGGCGGATTCCTGGCAACAGGCCCTAGCGATGCGCATGTGGCCGAGCGCACCGAGTGGGTGCGCGCTCGGGTAGCCTTCTACGGATCAACGCGGGCCTATTGGCCGGTCCTCGCGGCACATGGTCTGGAGGATCTCGGCCACAAGCTCCATGAGATGGCCAAAGCCGGCCAATGGGACGCGATGGCCGCCGAGATTTCCGATGACACGCTGCGGTTGTTTGCGGCGATCGGGCGGCACGACGAGATCGTGCCCGCGATCGCCGCTCGCTTCTCAGGCGTCTGCGATGCGCTCTATGCCTCCACGCAGCCCGGCGAGACCGGCGGCCTTAGCCCGGAGCTGATCCAAGAGATCCAGAACTTGCCCTGCGATTTCACGGGATTTCGCCCGCAGCGGCCCTCATAGCGAGCGCACATTCGAGACGTCGTAGCGCGTGATCTCGCGCGAAAGGAGCCGAAGCGTGCCCAACGTTTTCCGGAATCGCGCCATGTGCGCGGTTTCGAAGTGAGCTGCCAGCGCCGCCTCTGACTCCCAAACCTCTGAGAGACGGAAGACCGTCTCGTCCTCAAGGTCTGAAGCGAAGTCATAGGCGATGCACCCGGGCTCCCTTCGCGTCTCGCGTGCCATCTCGATGGCGGCCTGCCTCGCCGCCGCCACGCTCTCGGTGGCGAGCCGCACGGTGCCAATCACAACGATCACCCCATCCTCCGTCGATCGTGCCTGGAATAAGAGCGGAGCGCGCACATAAATCTGGTGACGAAGCGCGTTTCGATACACTGTATTAACGACGACGCCCTCACCATGGGGCAATCTGGCGCTCCGGGCGGGTGCGTGTATGCGACCACGGAATTACCTCGGAAAACACAGGATCATCGACTGGTTCGTCGACCAGCTCGGCGAGAATTTCCTGCGCCTCTATGGCGGCGCCCACGCCGACTATCCCAACCATATCCGCTATGTCGGCTCCATGGCGATGGAACTGATCGCGAACTCGGACGCGCTCTACCACGATGTCGAGCACTCGATCATGGTCACGTTGTGCGGCCAAGAGATCCTTCGCGGCAAGCATGTCAGCGAGGCGCCGGTTCCGCCGGACGAGTGGCTGAATTTCATCGTCTCGCTCCTCTGCCACGATATCGGATACGTGCGGGGCATTTGTCCCGGTGATCGCGGATTGACCCAGGTCATCAACGCCGACGGCGACACGGTCGAAATGCCGCCGACGGCAACCGACGCCTATCTCACGCCCTATCATGTGGAGCGGGGGGCAATTTTCGCGCGCGCGCGCTTCCAGGGACATCCCGTCATCGATCCCGAGATCATCGCCAAGAATATCCAGACCACGCAGTTCCCGGTGCCCCCCGACGAGGATCCAGCCGACGCCGCCGGCTATCCGGGGCTCGTGCGGGCCGCCGACTTGATCGGGCAGCTCGGTGACCCAGACTATGTCCGGAAGCTACCGGCGCTCTTCCACGAATTCGAAGAGACCGGCAGCAACGAAAAAATGGGCTACTCGAACCCCAAGGATCTCGCCGACGGGTACCCGAATTTTTTCTGGGGTCTGGTCGACCGCCATATTCAGCCGGCACTCACATACCTCAGGACGACTCGTGAGGGCCGCGAATGGGTCGCAAGCCTCTACGCGCATGTGTTCGCGCAGGAGCATCGCACCTCTCTCTCCGAGGAGGGAACCCAGCTCATTGAGAAGATCACGGCGGCGGCCAATGAAACGGAAAGCCTCACCGACGCCATCGAGTTTTGCCTGCACGAGGTCTGCGGCTACACGAAATGGCCGATCGGCCATGCTTACACGCTCGCCGACGACCAAAGCGGGCTGGTCAGCACAGGCCTTTGGCACGTCGACGATAGCGAGCGCTATAGTGCCTTTCAGCGCGTTTCTCAGACTGCGCGCTTCACCCCGGGGATTGGGCTCCCGGGGCGGGTGCTGCTGAGCGGCAAGCCGGCGTGGATCGTCGACGTCACGCGCGACGTCAATTTTCCGCGTGCGCGTCTCGCCCGGCTTATGGGTCTCAAGGCAGGGTTCGCGTTTCCGGTGCTCGACGGCAAGCAGGTCGTGGCGGTTCTGGAGTTCTTCTCGCGCGATGCAGTCGAGCCTGACCCGCCGGCACTCGAGTTCATGGCGCATGTCGGGACCGCCCTAGGGCGGGCGACGCAGCGGTTGCGAGAAGCCGCCGGCGACGCGAAGAGTGCCGCCAATGTTTAGGCCTGCCGATATCCAGATCGACAGCTTTCTGGACCACCTGAGGGCGACCTACACCGACATCTATGGCGCCGGCCCGACCGACCATTGCGACACCGTCGTCGCCGTCGGGCGCATGACGCTCTCCCGCATCGCCCGCTCTGATGCGCTGTTTTTTGATGTCGAGCACGCGATCAACACCACCATGGTCGGCATTGAGATGCTCTATGGGCGGCTCGCGCGGAGCGGCTTCTTCGCGTCGCGTGATTGGCTGCACGTGATCTGCGCCCTGCTTTGCGCCCATGTCGGCATGGTTCGCGGCGCGCTTTCGGGCGACCGTGAGAGCGATTTCGTCGTCGACATTTCGGGCAAGACGATCACGCTCCCGGTGGGCGCAACCGATTCCGCGCTGTGGGTGCATGCGGCCAAGCGTAGCGCCATTTTCGTGCAGCAGAATTATCAAGGTCATCGCGTGATCGACCCCGACGCGCTCGCCGCGACGATCGAGCAAGCCAACATGCTGGCAGCCACGCCTGGCGCAAATGTCGGCTCCAGCCGGGCGATCGTCCGCGCCGCCCTCGTGGTGGCGATCTTGGCGGATCCCAACTTCGAGAAAAAGCTGGTGCCCTTGTTTCTGACCGCGAAGGAAGCCGGCGTCGCCGAATTTCTCGGCTTCGAGACGATCGAAGCCGTCCGTGCCGGCTTGTCGGGCTATTTTTGGAACACGCTCCATACCGATATCGGCGAAGGCATTCAGCTCCTGGACCAGAGTGGTCCGGGGCGCACATTGCTCGCCAACATGTACGCGCGGCTTCTCGCCTCGGAGCATGGCATGGCCGAGGTCGACGCGGGTTAGGGAGTCCGCCGGCCCCGCTCTTCGCCGCGCTCAGGTCGAGAGGGGGACGGCCGCCTCCGGCGCCAGCGCGCGGAACGTGAAGCTTTCCTCGAGGTAGAGCGAAACCTCGCTGGCACTGTGCGCGGCGTACCCGATGGAGAGGTCCTGCCCGACGGTCAGCTCGAAATCCCCGCCGCGGAGGCTCATGACCACCGCACCCTTGATCCCCGGTGCCCAGACCAGGGGGCCGTCCACCAACCGCCTGACATGGTTGAGGACGGGAAAGCCGTCGCGTGTGGTTTCGGTCACCTTCTTGTAGCAGGCGGCGCTCAGCACGATCGCGTAAGGTTCTGCCACGCCGGCATCACGGAGCTTGCTGACCGATTCCGCGACGAGCTCCGGGAAGGTTGCGAAGCTCTTCGGGAGCTTGAGCGCGTTGCCGGCCGCCGCTTCGACGATGCCCGTGATTCCGGCCGTGCCATAGCCGTGGAAGATTGCCGCGTCCTCGGCCATGGCGATGGTGCGCGCCGCCTCAACCACCGGACCGAGATCGGCATCGGCGGCACCGCGATCGATCGCCTCCAGCTCGGCAAGGGAAAGCTTGAAGGGCACCTGCAGCTCGACCAGCGGCTGGACCTCGCGGAGGCGCGCTGAGACGTTGCGCCCCAGCGCCGAGCGGAGCGGTTTCGCCCGGCCAAGGTCGACGGCGCTCGCGGCCCAGCCGCGCGGCCCCACGAAGTCGACCACCTTTCGGGCGGCGAGTGTGACCTTGAGCGTCCGCTTGGCCTCATCCTCGATCTCGGCCCAGGCCGTATCCGATACCGGCGCGAGCCCACGCATGAGATGGTTCATCATTCGCTCCCCGCCCTGAGGCTGCCGATCCCCAACGAGCCATCCGACGGTGCGCTCACCTGGCCGGCCTCTCCCCCTTCACCCGTCGCGTCTTCCTCAAGTGCCGTGATTTTCCCCTCGGTGAAGAGATAGGCGCGCAGCTCCTCATCGAACCGAGCGTCGCAGCGGCGCAGCCATTCGAGCACCATCGCCGCGTGCTCTTTCTCCTCGTCGCGATTGTGGGCCAGGATCTCCCGGAGTTCCTCGTTCTCGGCGGCGTCGACCCGCTGGTCGTACCAATCAACCGCTTCGAGCTCCTCCATGAGCGAAACGATCGCGCGATGCCGATCCATCGTCTCCGGCGTCAGCCGCGCTTCGCTCTCGTGATAGCCTTCGTTCGCCATTGTGAGTCCCTATTGTCGTCGTGAGGTTGCCGCGAGCATAGACTCCCGGCAGGCCAAAGGACCAGCGCCGCGGCCCGGCGGCCAGTGGATCGTTGCCCGCCCCGATTGGCGCGCGTACTCTGCCGGCGCGCGATACCGAGAATACCGTGAACCCGGAGGGGACAATGACCGATGGCGCCGACGGTGGACGGGACAATGGCCGGCCCTGGGACTTGCTGATCACGAATGCAGCGATGCTTGACGGCGAGCAAGCCGTGGATATCGCGATCCGTGATGGGGCGATCGCCGCTCTGGACTGCGACATCCAGGGCGACGCCGTGGATCGGCTTGACGCGCGTGGTGGGCTGGTGACCCCGTCTTTCGTGGAGCCGCATTTCCACCTGGACAAATGCCTGAGTCGGGAATTGCTCGGCGCACTCTCGCCGGAAGAGGCGTTTGAGCGCGCCCACGAGGCGAAACGGCAATTCACGGTATCGGATGTGGTGGTGCGGGCGAGCGCCGCGCTCCGTCTCGCCGTGGCCCATGGGATTGGCCGCATGCTTGCGCAATGCGATGTCGATTCCGCGACGAGGCTCGTCTCGTTTGCCGGCCTCGTCGAGGCGCGGCAACGCTTCGCCGCCGCCATCGACCTGGAGATCGTTGCGTTTCCGCAGGAAGGCATCGTGAAGGACCCGGAGGCGCCCGGCCTCCTTCGCGAGGCCTTGGCCGGCGGTGCGAGCGCGCTGGGGGGGCTCCCGGAGGTCGAAGCGTCGGAGGCCGACCAGCGCCGCCATATCGAGGTGATCTTGGACCTCGCAGAAGAAGCCGGTGTGCCGGTGGAGATGCACTGCGACTATTTGGACCGGCCCGCCCTCAAGACCCTCGACATGCTGGCCGAGGCCGTCATCGAAAGGGGGCTCCAGGGACGCGTCACGGCGAGCCATTGCAACGCGCTGGCGGTCTACCCGGACGAGGAAGCGAAGCGCACCATCGAGCGGGTTTGCGAAGCTGGGATCACGGTCGCCATTCTGCCGATCGCGAACCTCCAGATGCTCGGCGGCACCGACCGGACGCCGCGAAACCGCGGGTCGTCGCGCGCCAAGGAGTTGCTCGACGCCGGAGTCAATGTGGTGGCGGGCGCCGACAACATGTTCGACATCTGGTACCGCTTCAACCGGATGGATGCCGCGGAGACCGGCTATCTGACTTGCCTGAGTTGCGGCATGCGCACGGATGACGAGGTGCGCACCGCCTTCGACATGGTGACGACCCGCGCTGCGCAGGCCGTCGGGCTATCCGATCATGAAATCGCAGTCGGCAACCGGGCCGATCTCGTGGTGCACGAGGCCTCGAGCGTCGTCGATATCTTCCGCCACCTGCCGGCGCGGCGCGTCCACATCAAGAATGGGCGACGTGTCGGCGGCCTCGAGGGCAGCCATTGGGCGATCCGCTAGAGCAAATCCCGCGCAGGTGGCATCACCTGCGACGACGCATTTGCGACAAGTCCAATCAGATTGAGCATTCGCGTGAGCATAGGCGAGCATGAAATGCTCTTAGGCCGCGAATCCTGTGCGACTAGCGCTCGCGGAAGGCCGAGTTGACCGACGCATAGACCGGCTTCAGCAGGTATTCCAGGATCGTCTTGCCGCCGGTCTCGATGTCCGCCTGCACCGTCATCCCCGGCAGCACCCGATTGCGGTTGGGGTCCTGGCCCACATAGGTTTGGTCCAAGCGGACCAGAGCGACGTAGAAGGCCTCACCGTTCTCGTCGATGAAGCTCGACGCGGAGATCGATTCGAGCTCTCCGTCGATGCCACCGAATCGCGCGTAGTCGTATGACAGCACCTTGACGGTCGCCGGCTGGCCGACCGCCACATGGCCGACATCGCGGGGCGAGAGCCGCGCTTCCACTACGAGATCGTCGTTGACCGGAACGACCTCGACGGCGGTGTCGCCGGAGCCGATCACGCCGCCGACCGTATGAACGTTCAATCCCTTCACGATGCCGCGGATCGGCGCCCTGATCTCGAGCCGGTCGACCCGGTCCTCCAGCTTGAGCATCGCCTCCTCGACCTCCGCCAGCTCTCGGGAAACGCCGCCCATCTCCGCAAGTGCATCGCGCTTCAATGTGTTTTCGAGTTCGCCCAAACGGCTCCACGTTTCGGCCAAGGCCCTCTCCGTGAGCACACGCTCGCGCGCCAGCGTCGCGATCTCGCCCTCGATTTCGGCGACCTCGCGTTGGCTATCCAGAAAAAGCACTTTGGAATGGAGCTGCTTTTCGTAGAGGGTGCGGCGCAGCGCCAGCTCTTCCGCGAGAATGTCGCGCTGCCGTATCAGGGCGACCTCGCGTTCATCGAGCAGGGCGAGCTGGGCCTCATTCTGCGCGATTTGCTCGACGAAGACGCGCCGTTGGCTTTCGTGCGTCGCCACCTGCAGCGCGTAGATCGCGCGCTGATCCAGGACGAGATCGGCATGGTCGTTGCCAGCGTTGGAGAAGTCCGGCTCGCGGCCATCGGCGAAGGCGCGCAGTCGCTCGGCTTGGAGAGCGAGCCCCATGCGGCGTGCGCGCATTTGCTTCAGCTCGGCGGCCGCGCCCGATCCGTCGAGGCGGATCAGCGTGCTGCCGGCTTCAACCAAGTCGCCGTCGCGAACGTGGATCGCGGCGACGATGCCACCCTCGAGATGCTGGATCTGCTGAACCCGGTCCGTCGGGATCACTTGCCCGGTCGCCACCGCGATCTCGCTCACCTTGGCGACGGCCGCCCAGACGATAAATCCGCAGGTGGTCGCGGCGATCGCGACGAGCGCGAGCCGCATCAGAGCGGGCGTCAACGCCTCGTCGAGATGCGCCGACTGCGCGAGGAAGCGGAGTTGGCGCGAGCCGATGCTCAGGCGCTTGCGTCCGCTCTCGGGCGGAGCTGGCTGGACGGTCTCGCTCACTGAAAATCCCGAGACAGTTGCGCGCGAATCTCCTCGGCCGGACCGAACGCGCGAACCATGCCGCCTTCGAGCCAAAGGATCTTGGTCGCGATCCGCAGATGGCCGGGCCGATGGGTCACCATGACCACGGTCGTGTTGCCCTTGGCCTGCTCGAGCAGGCGCGTCAAGGCCTGGTCTCCGGCATAGTCAAGGCCCGCACCCGGCTCATCGAGAACCATGATGGGAGATCGTTTGATCAGCGCACGGGTCATGGAGAGGAGACGCTGCATGCTGGCGGGCAGCTGAACCGTCCGGGCATCGCCTATCCGCGTGTCGAAGCCATCCGGCAGGCTCATGATCTCGCTGAGCACGCCGGTTTCGGCCGCCGCGCGCTGCAGGTCCTCCTCCGTCGCCATCGGTTCGGAGAGCCGCAGGTTCTGCGCGATCGTGCCGTAAAAGAAACGCGGGCTCTGCGGCATGTAGGCCATGATGTGGCGCAGCTCGACGGGGTCCATCTGCCGGATATCGGCGCCGTCGAGCTGGATCGAGCCGACCTGTTGGCTGGCAAGGCCCATCAGGAGGCGCAGCACGGTCGATTTACCGGAACCGGTCGGGCCGATGACGGCCAGAATGTCGCCCGGTTCGATCTCGAAATTGACGCCGACGAGGGAGGGATCGGAGTCCGGCGAATGGCGGAACGACACACTGGCGAAGGTGATACGCCCGGAGACCTTGCGCACGGGCGTGGTCAAGAGTTCCGGATCGCTCTCGGAGCGGATCGCCATTAGGGCATCGATCTGGCGAATACTCGCCCGAATTTGCGCAAGCTGGCCGAACGTCACGAACGCGACTTGGAGCGGCGCAAGCACGCGCCAGACGAGGATCATGGTCGCGATCAGCGCGCCCATGGACATCTCCGCCTCGAGGACGCGGTAGGTGCCGAACACGATGGTGGCCACGCCTGCGCCCACCATCAGCAGGTGCGCCGTGTTGTTGATCACGCCCTTGATCACGTTCATGCGAAAGCTGTCGATGGCAGCGGCCGCGGAGAGATCCCGATAGCGCTCGACCCAGGTATCCTCGGCGCCGCGCTGGCGCAGCACGCGCATCTCCGAGAGGGCTTGGGCGATCAGCTCTTGCCGTTGCGAGCTGCTCCGCGCGGCTTGGCTCACGGCCTTGCTGACCGCAGGACTGATCGCAAACCCGATCACACAGAAGAGCAGGATGATCCCGACGGGGATCAACGCGAGCGGGCCCGCAACCAGGGCAACGACCACAACGAGAAGGAGCGTGAAGGGTAGCTCGAAGATCGCGAGCACCATCGGGCCGGTGAAAAAATCGCGCACATTCTCGAAATCGCGCAAGCGGGCGACCTGCGCGCCGACGCTGGTGTTCTCGAGCAAGGGCAGCGGGAGGGAGAGAAGCTTCTGGAAGACCGCGCTGCCGACGATCACATCGACCCGCGCGCCGACGAATGCCAGAACCTTCGCGCGGATCCAGCGCAGCACGAGGTCCGCATTGATCGCGATAGCGATGCCCGAGGCGAGGTACGCGAGGGTCGGGATCGATCCGGTCGCGACGACGCGGTCGTAGATCGCCATGACGAACAGCGGCGCGGCGAGAACCAGGAGGTTGAGAAAGAAGGTGATCGCGAACGCTTGGAAGGCCGGTCGCTTGAAGCGCACCGCGACGTTGCGCATCCACTGTTCACCGGGACGATCGTCGGCAAGGTCAATCTTGCGGAATATGTAGGCGGTCCCTCGCCAACGCGGGCAGCTGAATTCTCGGTAGGTCCCGGTCTCACTGTCGAACGCGCGGAGGAGCCCGCCCTTGTTCTCGACAACGACCATCGCCGGCTTGCCGTCCGGGAGGAAGAGACACGGCATGAGCCGCGGGTCGAGGTCGCCGAGCGCGATGCGGAACGATTGGCTCCGGTAGTGAAGAACGGCGAGCGTGTTGCAGAACGCGGTGATATCGAGCGCATCGATAAAATGGGGAACCGCCTCGGCGACATGGCGTTGCGTGCCATTAAAATTCAGCTCCTTGAGGAGCGGCCACAGGCACGCCGAAAGATCGTTGGGCTCGGAGAGAATGTCCTCGACGCTGCGCTCGGGCTCGGCCGCTTTCTCGCCAAGCCATGCGCCGACGGCTTGCTCGATCGTGAGCTGAAGCGCATTGGGGGTGCTCATGCGGCCGCGCCGCCGGTCGCCGATCCTGGGCGGCTGCCGCCGGCGACCGCCGTGCTCGATGTGGCCTCGCCCGCCGCCGGCGCCTGTTCGGGCTTCGTCCAAGGAACGACCTTGCCGTCCTTGATCTCGAATCGTTGGTCGGCGAGCGCGAGCATCGACGGCCGTTGCGACACCAGCACGACCGTGCGCTTGCCGCGCAAGCTCTTGAGCACGGCCTGAAGCACGGTATCCGCCTGGCGGTCGAGTGCGGTGTTGGCCTCGTCGAACAGGATGATGTCGGGCTTGTTGACCAGCCCACGTGCGATCGCGATGCGCTGGGCCGTGCCGGGCGTGACCGTGTCGTTGGCGCCGGTGCCAACCTTGGTCTCATAGCCAGCAGGCATGCGGGCAATCACGTCGTCCAGGCCGACGAGCTTGGCGGCCTCGACCGCGTCTTGATCGCGTTCGGGACGAAACATCGTGATGTTCTCGCGGATCGAGCCCACGAACAGCGTATCGCTATGCGACAGGTACGAGATGCGGTGGCGCACGCTCGGGGGGTCGAACGCCGCGAGGTCGCGGCCGTCGATGCGGATCGTCCCGGAGGTCGGGCGAAAAAGACCCATGAGGAGGTAGAGCAGCGTCGTCTTGCCGCTGCCGCTCCCTCCCATCAGCCCAATCATCTGGCCCGGCTCGACCGTAAGCGTCACATCGGAGAGGATCGGCTCGTTCGTTCGCGGATATTGGAAGGTCACCCCGCTGATCTCGAGCTTGCCTTCGCCCGCGGCAAGCGCCGGCCGCCGCTCCATCGGCTCCGACGGAAGCGAGAACAACCGCCTGAGGCGCTGGCGCGCGAGCTGAACGGTTTGGATGCGGGTCCAGATCCCCACGGCCTTCTGGAGCGGCTGGAGGGCCCGTCCGGAGAGGGTCGTGCAGGCGGCGAGGCCACCGACGGTGAGGTCACCGCCAATCACCAGGAATGCCCCGGCGCCCGCGACCGCGAACAGCGTGAGGTGCGAGAACGTCGCGCTTAGATTCAGGGTGACCGCGCTGTGGAGCGCGACGGCTTGGTGCGCGTCGGCGCTTCCCTCCTGCAGCCGCTCGTAGCGGCGTAGGAGCTGGCCTTCCATCGCCACGCCCTTGACGGTGTGGATGCCTGACAAGACCTCGATCAGGAAATTGAACCGGCGGTCGTCAGCGCCGGTGCGCCGATCCAAGGCGTGGCGTAGGCGCCATCCCGTCAAAAGGGCGAGAATGCCAAAGAGCGCGATGAGGCCGAGCGGCACATAGACAAGTGGTCCCGCCAGGTAGGCGACAGCCGCGAGAAACAGGGCGGCGAACGGCAGATCTCCAAGCAGAATGACCGACTGGCTGCCGTAGAAATCGCGAAGCGGAGAGATCGCGTTCAGGCGCTGAAGATAGTTGCCCGGCCCGTCCTGCTCGTAGGACGCGAGATCCGAGTGAAGAAGATGGCGGACCGCGCGGCAGCCGAGGCTGTGCTCGAAACGCGCGCCGAACCATCCGGCGATCACCGTCCGCAGGTTACGCAAGACAAATTCGAGAACAAGGGCGCCACCCAGCCCCGCAACAAGAATTGTCAGCGTGTCGCGCGCGTCATTGGGCAGAATACGGTCGTAGAGCTGCAGGAGAGCGAGCGGAAGGGCAAGCGACAAGATGTTGATAACCAGCGAACAAAGGAAAAGATCCGAGGTCACGCCGAGATTTCCGGCAAACGGCCGCAGACGCCCCTCGGCCAGTGCCGCGCCATGGCCGCCGTCCGCTGACTCGCGTGTGAGAAAGGCCAATTTCATTCCGCTCAACCTGCAAACCCGGCGTTGCGATATCGCCGCGCTCGCGATGCTGTGCGAGGGATGTTGACGCAAGGTTAACAAGACCTTAGCCGAACGGCGTAAGGCCGCGGTTTTGCTGCGATTCGGCGCCTCGCGATCCAACGCGCCGTCGCGCCACGAAGGCAGCTTGGTTAATCACAAGCCCCCATAGACTACACGGGCGGAGTGCTGTTTGGCCCAAGCTGCAAATAAAATCGAATTAACGAGAAAAATTTATCAATCCCATCAATGGAACATTTTCATATTTACTATAATGTTCCCGACGGTCATTAGTGTGCATCGCTAACGACCCATATTTTTGATGTTTTTCACGGAGGCTCTTCATGGCGACGCCCGATGATGCGAACACCGATCGGCCCAGCGACGCCCATGACGCAGTAGAAATGGCCAAGGCCGAGGCGCTCGGCGACGAGTCTCTCCGAGCCAAGGAATATGGTGCGCCGAAGGTCGATGCCGGCCAGGTCGAGGACCCGCGCCAGCTCGGCAGCATTCATCACGGAAGTTCGACGATCGAAGACTCGGGCGGGAGCGGGTATGAGTCCGGCGCCGCCATCATCGACACGGCGGAGCAGCCTCCGGTTGGCGCCGAAACGACCACTCAGAACACGTTCCCCGAGCTTACGACATCTCCTAGGGACGGAGGGGAACACGGCGACACCGGGGGCCGCACTGCGTCTGAGGACGCACCGCTGGGTCAGCCCGACGCGGTCGCACGCACGACAGGCGTCGGCGAGGCCGGGCGCGTCGGTCCCACAGACGTCGCGATCGAGGCGAGCGCCGCAGGCGACGGCGCGTTTGGCGCCACTGCCCAAACCGTGGGCGGCGAAGCGCGGGGGAACGATGCCGCGCAGCCGCAACCCGCCGATATCTTGGGCGAATCAACCGCCGCCTCGATCGCAGCCGAAGAGAGTGGTGGCGACGCACAGGGCGGGCAAACCGACCCGTCCGATGATGGCGGCTCGAGCGACGCAGACGACGACGGCAACCCGGCGAGCGACAACGCGTTCAGCATCAGCGTGCTGAGCGACACCGACGGCGCGGCCAACCAGGCCACCGAGGGCGCCGCAGACGGCACCGCGGTCGGCATCACCGCGCTCGCCACAGACGCCGATGCCACGGACACCGTGCGCTACTCCCTGGACGACGACGCGGGCGGCCGTTTCGCCATCGACGCGACGACCGGTGTCGTCACCGTCGCCGACGGCAGCCTGCTCGACCGTGAGGCCGCAGCCAGCCACGACATCACCGTCCGCGCCACCTCCACCGACGGCTCCTTCTCAACCGAGACCCTCTCCATCGCCGTGGGCGATGCCAACGAGGCCGGCATCAGCGTGCTCAGCGACACGGACGGCACGGCCAACCAGGTCACCGAGGGTGCCGCCGACGGGACCGCGGTCGGCGTCACAGCGCTCGCCACAGACGCCGATGCCACGGACACCGTGCGCTACTCCCTGGACGACGACGCGGGCGGCCGCTTCGCCATCGACGCGACGACCGGCGTGGTCACCGTCGCCGACGGCAGCCTGCTCGACCGCGAGGCCGCGGCCAGCCACGACATCACCGTGCGCGCGACCTCCACCGACGGCTCCTTCTCCACCGAGACTGTGACGATCGATGTCGGCGATGCCAACGAAGCCAGCATCAGCGTGCTCAGCGACACGGACGGCACGGCCAACCAGGTCACCGAGGGCGCCGCCGACGGCACCGCGGTGGGCGTCACGGCGCTGGCCACCGACGCCGATGCCACGGACGCAGTGTCTTATTCGCTCGACGACGACGCCGGCGGACGCTTCGCCATCGACGCCGAGACCGGCGTGATCACCGTCGCCGACGGCAGCCTGTTGGACAGCAGCGCCGCCGCGAGCCACGACATCATCGTGCGCGCAACCTCGACCGATGGCTCCTTCTCCACGAAGACCGTCTCCATCGCCGTGGACGACGGATCGGGAGGTCGCGGCCGTAGCGGCGACGATAACTTTGTCGGGGACTCCGACGACGACACGCTCGTCGGCGGCGCACGCAACGACGTGCTCGATGGCGGTACCGGCGACGACACGCTCAACGGCAGCGCTGGCAACGACGTTCTGATCGGCGGCACCGGTGACGACGCGCTCAACGGCGGCTCCGGCGACGACTCTCTCATCGGCGGTGCCGGCAATGACGTCATGAACGGGGGTGCCGGAAACGACATCTTTCTGTTCGATGACGGAAGCTTTCCCGCACCGGGCGGCTGGACGGATGCTGTCGACGGCGGGTCCGGCACCGATACCCTCAATCTCGCGGACACCTCGCAGGGCTGGGTCATCGCCGTCGACCAGGGCCCCACGATCGACAGCACGACGGCCGAAGGCAACGAGTTCGTCGATGCGGGGGGCGTCAGCGGCACCATCACCTTCGACGATGGCTCGACGGTGATGTTCGAGAACGTCGAACGGTTCGAATGGTAGGCCAGCGGGCGCCGCGGCGGCCGGGCTCTGGTCTAGAGCAAATCCCGAGCAGGTGGAATCACCTGCGACGACGCATTTGCTTCAATTTCAATCAGATAGAGCATTTGCGTGAGCATAGGCGCGCGTGAAATGCTCTAGCGGCCGCTGACGAGCGTCACCTCGGCCTCGGCAACGGCACCGTCCGCGTCGACCACCGCAACGGCCACGAAGCCCGGGCCGTCGGGCCGCCACTCGGCCTGATCGCCGCGTCGGCTCTGTCGCACGGGTGCGCCGTTGATCAGCCAGCGGTAGGGTGGTGTTCCCCCCTCGACGCGAAGCGGCAGCACAGCTTCGTCCTCGAACGGGATCCGTGACTGGGGGATCGGATAGGCGATCTCCAGCGCGCCGCGCGGGGTAGCGCGGTCGGGTCGCGGGCCCCCGTCGCGCGCGGTGAACAGCTTGAGGTGCTCCGGCAGATCGGTGATCGACAAGATCCCGGGGGGCTCCGGGAGCACGCTCGGCGCCTCACCGATGATTTGGGCGAGGCGAAACAGGAGGGGCGCCGCGGCCTCGATCCCGACGCATTCGTGGCACGGCGCGCCGTCGGGCCGGCCGATCCATACGCCGATCGCATGCCGATCGCCGACACCCACCGCCCAAGCATCTCGGTAGCCGTAGGAGGTGCCGGTCTTGAACGCGAGCGAGGGCAGGCCATCGGCCGTGGCGAACCCGTGGGGCGGCGGCGCCTCGGCCAGAATTTGCATCACATACCACGCGCCCCGCGCGCCGAGCACCGCGCCCGCTGGCGTCGCGCGCGCTCCAGCGCCCCGGGTCTCGCGCGTCGGCACCACCTCTCCTCCGCGCGCGAGCGAGGCATAGAGACGGGTCAGCTCGTCGAGCGTCACGCCCACGCCGCCGAGGCCGATCGGAAGGCTCGGGCGGGCGGTCTGGTGGTCGTAGCGCAGCGGAAAGCCGGCGTCCCTGAGCCGCACCTCGAAGCGGAGAGGGCCGAGCGCCTCCAATATGGCGATCGCCGGGACGTTGCGCGAGCGGATGAGCGCGGTCCGCGCGGTGAGCCGGCCGCCATAGGTCTGGTCGAAGTTGGCGGGCGCGTAGCCGGCGGTGAAGCGATGCGGCCGGTCCTCGACCAAGCTCTCGGGATGGAGCAGCAGCTCATCGAAGGCCATGCCGTAGATAAAGGGCTTGAGGGCGGATCCCGGGGAGCGCACTGACCGCGTGAGGTCGACCATGCCGGCGCGCATGTTATCGAAATAGTCCGCACCGCCCAGGTGGACGACGGTTTCCATGGTGCGGTGATCGATCACGAGAGCGGCACCCGCGACCCCCGGCGCGAAACCAATGAGGTGGGTCTTCAACGCGTTGGTCGCGCGGCCCTGAAAATCCGCGTCGATGGTGGTCTGGATGACGGCAGTCTCCGTGCCATTCGCCAGCCGCTCCGCGAGGTGGGCGGAGAGATGCGGCAAATTCCCGCGCCGCAGGGGCACGGGCGTATCGGTGGCCTGTGCCAGCTCCGCCGAGGAGATCAATCCGGCGGCATGCGCCCGTGCAATCACGGCATCGCGCGCTGCCTTCGCGCGACCGGGAAAGCGGTCGGGCCTGAGACCCTCGGGATTGCGCGGAAGCGCCACCAGCAACGCCGCCTCGGCAAGGCTCAGATGGGTTGGCTCCTTGCCGAACCACGCGAGAGCGCCCGCGCGCACACCTTCGAGGTTGCCACCAAAGGGCGCGAGCGTCAGATAGATAGAAAGGATCTCGGACTTGGTCAGGCGCGCTTCCAGCCCGATCGCGCGCCCGATCTCTCTGAGCTTCGCACCGATCGTTCGGGGTTGCGGATCGAGCAGGCGCGCGGTCTGCATAGTCAGGGTCGATGCGCCCGACACGACGCGCGTCGACGCCAGGTTCTGAAAGAGGCCGCGAGCCAGCGCAAGCGGATCGACGCCGGGGTGATAGGCGAACCGCTGGTCCTCGATCAGCGTGAGCAGCGCCACATAGCGGGGATCAACCTGCGCGGCGGTCGTCCGAAGCCGCCAATAACCCCCTGCGGCCGGGAACGCGCGGAGCAGGTGGCCATGGCGGTCGACAACCTCTTGGGACACGGTTTGATACCGCCAGAGCGGCGCCGGATCGGCGGCGATCCAGATCGCGGCGGCCGCCACGACCGCAAGCGCGGCCCCCAGCCCGATCGAGATCTTGCGTCGCATCGGGTCTCGCCTCGCGTCAGCGCGGCGAGATGCTGACGCGTGCCGTGGCGCTGCGCGCGAAACGGCCCGGATTCGCCGCATCCTCGACCACCACCGGCGGCATGACGAAATCCCCCGGCGTGGCTGCCCGCACCACATAGGCGAGGCGGAACGTGTCCTGATCGTCACGTTCCCACTTCGAGCGGTTGAGGGTGAACGACGCGACCACGCGATCACCGCGGAGCGCCATCCAGCGCAGTTTCGTCAGCTCGTCGGGCTTGAGCCAGCACCACGGATCATCGGCCTCCCAGCAACGCTGACGGTCGAGGCGCAGATCGACGGTCTCGAAGCCGGCCGGCAGCATGTCGAGCATGGTGGTGAGGCGTCCCGACGTGTGGTCGAGGACGCCGCCCTCGATGGTCATGACCAAGAGGTCACCCTGCGTCACATTGGCCAGGTCGACCGGGTTGCCGAAGCGATCGCGAATGTGGCGCTTGACGTAGAAGACCTCGCTCGCCGGCGGCAGCGTTTTCACCTGGCGTCCGGTGAGCGAAACCGCGAGCGAGATGGGCGTGCGCCCGTCGTTGCGGAGCGTGACCGCGTCCGCGCTGAGCTCGGCGCCCGCGATGATGAGCGGAACGCTGCCGGCCTCGAGCGTGCGGGCCTCGCCGTCGACGCTGATGACCGCAGGCGCCGGAAGCGCATCGGCCGCCGCGGCCAGGCGAAGCAACCAGGCCATCTCCGGCGCCGTCAGATGCGCCCGCGCCGCGACGTCTTGCGCGAGGCGCAACAAAGGCGCGCGGAGCGCGTCGGACGGCATCAGCCCGGATTCCGCCATGAGCGACAGGATCGCCGCCCGGTCGCGGATTTCGCTGCCGTAGGGGGCGGCGCGCCACTTGTCCGTGAGGTGCCGCTTGGAGACGCCGCTGCTCAACAGCGTGCGGAAGCCCTCACGGGCAAGGGTGGGCTCGCCCGCGGCCGCCAGCGCCGCGGCCACCAAGGCGCGCGCGAGATCGCTGGGCAACGCACGCCATTGCGCCGCGTCGAACCGCCTGACGCGTCCCGCGTCGATCACGCCACGCTGCGCCAGCACGTAGTAGACGTAGGCCTGGTTTGCGAGATGGTAAGGCTTGTCCGAATCGATGGAGATGAAGCGCGTCATCCAGCGCGTCGCACGATCGACGGAGCCCCGCGCGATCGTCAGGCCACCGCGCTCGGCGCGCGTGAGCGTGTCCATCACGTAAGCGCTCGTCCACTCCTCGGGCCGCTCACCCCAATAGATCCAGCGCGGTGCGAAGCTGCCGCGCGCGGTCTGCCGGGCGAGAATGCCGTCGCGCATGCGGGCGAGCGTTTCATCACGGCTCGCCGCGTCCTCCAGTCCGAGGGAGTCGACGACGCGCGGCACCGCGATGTGAGGCACCATGCGGCTCACCTGGATCTTGGTGTCGTAGAACGGGTAGTGAATCAGCGACGCCGCGATCCCCGCCACGTCGTATTGCGGCAGGCCGCCGGCACGAACGGCAATGCGCGCCGTGCCGGGGTCGAAGCCGTCGAGCGCCGTCTTGTCGATGACGAAGCTTTGCCCCGGCTCGAGCTGCACCAGCCTGCGCTGGGTCTCCACCCGGTTGATGGCGCGCACCGTCATCGGCCAGCGCCTCACAACGCGATAGCCCGCCGGGCCCTCGACGGTGAGCGTCACGCGGCCATCGCCCGGATCCTGCGCCCACAGACGGTAGGTGTGACGGGCCTGCTCGCCCTCGGCGAGCGACGCCGTCGTCGCCGCCTCGCCCACGACGGCGAGGGCGCCGTCGGTCGAGAGCGTCGCGGTGTAGGCGCCGCCCGCGCCATCCATGTTGCGGAGCGACAGCGCAAGCTCTGCGACGTCGCCCGCCGCAAGGAAGCGCGGCAAGCCGAGATCGGCCACCACCGGATCACGAACGATCGTGGTTCCCTCCGCCGCGCCAAAATCGGCGCTGGTCCATGCCACCGCCATGAGACGTGCGCGACCGTTGAAATCGGGCAGAACGAGCGGGACGCGCGCCCGCCCCGCTGCATCGAGCGCGACGACGCCCGAGAATCGCGCGAACACCTCGTGCACATGCTTCGGCAGGTCGGAGAGCTGGCGGCTAGCGAGCGCCGCGCCGCCGCCACCGGATCGGATCTCGCCGCGTTGATCGGCACGCGGATCGATGAGCCCGCCATACATGTCGCGCAGCGTGATACCGAGCTGCCTTTGCCCGAGGAAATAGCCGAACGGATCGGGGAGGCCGTAGCCGGTGAGGCCGAGAACACCGTCGTCCACCGCGGCCAGCGTGACGAAGACGCGCTCGCCCGGTGCGCCATCGACGGCGATGGGGACCTCGATCGTCTGGCGCGGTGTCACGAGATCGGGCGCCTCGAGCGAAACCGCGAGCTGGCGCGCGCTGAGATCGATCGGCACCCAGGCGACGCCAACGGCTCGACGCGGCAGATAGCGTCGCGCGGCGTTCGCGGGCGCATAGGCCGTCGCCATGATGTAGGTCCCGCTGAGCGCGTCGTCGGGGATCGCCACCCGCAACGTCGCCCCATCGGAACCGATGCGCGTGCTTTGGACCGAACGCACCCGGTCGTCCGCCACGACCAGCACGACCTCGCTCTCGTAAGGCGGCTTGACGAACACGTCGATGGTCTCGCCGGCGCTGACGGTCTCGGCATTCAGGCGGACCTCGACCTCATCCGGCGGAATTTCGGCTTGCCGCGCGCCGCCGGCGAACCACCAGGGCGCGCCGACGCGGAACCGAACGCTGGTCGCGACCGCCGAGGTTTCGTCAAACACCTCGATTCTGTATTCGCCCCAGTCCACCGCCTGGGCGATGGTCGCCGGCGCCTCCGCGGAGGCCGCGATCACGCCGCCGGCGAGCGGCGCCGAATCGCGCACCACGCGCCGCCAGTTCCAGTGGCGATTGATGGTCCGGTAGTAATGCCACTCGGCATGCTCCTGAACGAGCTCCCAGCGAAGCCCGGGACGCGCGATCGGCGTGCCCATTTGATCGACCACCAGAACGTCGAAATCGGCCAAGGCGTCGTCGGCCACAACGCCCTCGAAGCGGGGACGCACGCCGATGAAGAAGGGGTGTGTCGCGACCGGCGCGGTCGCGTGCGCGGTGACCGGCCGTCCGCTCACCTCGAACACGGTCGCGCTGAGCAGAACCTCGATCGGCTG
This sequence comes from Alphaproteobacteria bacterium, assembly GCA_965216915.1. GTDB lineage: Bacteria > Pseudomonadota > Alphaproteobacteria > UBA828 > UBA828 > CBDCGS01. The sequence continues at coordinate 1,214,306 of CBDCGS010000011.1, read as the reverse complement.
CGTGGTCGCTGGAACCTCGGCGATCTCGAACAACGGGCGGGCAGCGCCGTCATCGCCGGTCTTGAACGGCACGGGGCTCAGCTGAAACGGGAGAAACTCGCGGTCCCGGGCGAGCCCAAACACGTAGCCGGCATGGTCGGGGAACGGGTCGCGCGCCGTGCGCACCGTGGCGACGAGCTCGCCCGAGAGCGATGAGGCCGCGCCGCCCGCGAGGTAGGAGGCCTGAACCGTGACCTCGCTCGACACGCCCTCCTCAACATGGGAGCGCGGCGGCTCGACCGTGACCTCCACGGTCGGCGGCACGAAATCCTTGACCTGAAAGCTCGTTGATCCGACCGGCGGATCGTCCGGATTGACGTAGGCGTAAAGCCCCCAAGTCCCGATCTGCCCGGCGTCGGGGATGGGGATCGCGAGCGTGTAGCTCGCCGCCCCCTCGTCCGTGAGCACCACACGGTTGACCTCGACACCATCGGCACGATTCACCGCCACGGTCAGCGGCGTTTGCGGCACGGCAACCGCTTGGGCATCGCGCAATAGCGCTGTGAGGTGGACCGTCTCTCCGGGCCGATAGATACCGCGCTCGGTGTAGAGGAACGCCTCGAGGCCATCGGCGACGGACCGCCCGGCAATCCCGCGATCGCTCAGATCCAACCCGGCGCGTCGCAAGCCGACGGTCACGAATGCGCCGCTCGCACCATAGGCATAGAGTGCGGCCGCGGCATTGCCCCCCTCGCCCCGCAAGAGCCCCGGCTCGAAACGGACAAAACCCTGGGCATCGCTCTCGCGGCGCGCGAGCTCCTTGTCGTTGCTGGAGCGGAGCGCCACCGTGGCGCCGCTGACAGGCGCGGCCGAGGCCAGCGAGCGCACCGACACCAGCAGGCCGTGATCCCCCTGGTAGACGGTGAGTGCGATGTCCGAGACCACGAACCAAAGCGTGGCGGGCGAGACCGTATCGCCGAATGCGTGTTCCTCGACCTCGTCGGCCCGTTTCATCGCGACGGTGGCGACGTAGACACCGGGCTCGAGCGTGCCGATGGTCTCGTCGATCGGAATCGCGGTCACCCGCACTTGGTTCTTGTCCGCGCTGATTCCCATGACGCCCGACCAGACCGGCTCACCGACATAGGAGCCGACGGATTCGGCTTGCCAAGCACTGTCGATCCCGCTCGCGACATGGTCGATCAGGTTCTGGTCGTGAATCCGCGCGATCGTGATCTCGACCTCGTCGACATTGACCGTGCGGATCGGCAGGCCGCCCTCGCCGAGCTGGGGCAGCACCGAGCCCCGCGTCGCGAAGGCGACGCTCGCCGGGCGGTCAGTCACCGCGATGGCCAGAGTTTGCGCTGCCGTGAGCGCAGCGCCCTGCGCCGGCAATCCGGGCAGGAGGGTCAGCGAATAGCTCGTGCCATGGCGGAAGCCTTCGACGCAGAGCGTGTTGTCGCGCACGGTGGCCGCGAGCGTTGCCGCGGGCTCGACTTGGATGTGATCGAGCATGTCGGCGGCGCGTGCGCGATCGAGGGGCCGCGTGAAGGAGAGGCAGGCGCGCGGCACGGGACGATCCGATTCGACCGTCGTCTCGCGCAGCCCGAACGGCGCATCCGCCGACACGCCCGGCTCATGCGACTCCGGCGCGTTGGGCGTTTCGATGCGGATCGTGTCGGCGTTGGCGCCAACCGCGCAAACGATGATTGCGATGGCGACGAACGTGACCGCCAATTGATCGACTGCCCTCAGGCTTGCCATGGAGTGCCTCCCCTGTTCTCGGGCCAGACGCGTGATGAACGCCGCCGAGCCTAGGGACACAATATGGCGAATCATTGGCGGCTGCGCGCGTGCCGCCCACACCGCAAGGTGTCGGAGCCGCCCCGAGCATGTCACCTTCACTCATGCGCACGGGACACGCTCTCTCTCATCGGAATTAACGCAAATGCGTCGTCGCAGGTGATCCCACCTGCTCGGGATTTGCTTTGGCATTGACGCAAATGCGTCGTCGCAGGTGATGCCACCTGCTCGGGATTTGCCCTAGCGAAGAAGCGCCTTGAGCGGGGTTTCGGGGTCAGCGAGCGCGGCCGGGTCGAGCGCGATCTTCCCCTCCATGGCCTTCCGGCAATGGCGCCGGTCGCGGGCCGTGTTGATCAGGTTGGCGCCGACCATGCGCCGATCGGCGAGATAAAACGCCGAGAACTGCCGCTCCGCCGGGTCGCCGCGCAGCACTACCTCGTCCCACCGCTCTGGCAAGCCGTAGATCTGGAAGTTGATGCCGTACTGATCCGACCAGAACCAGGGGATGCCGCCATAAGGCTCGCCGTGACCGAGCATCGCGCGCGCCGCCGCGATCGCCTGGTTCTGGGCGTTCTGCCACGATTCGAGCCTGATCCGCCGCCCGAGATCGGCGTTCGGATGGTTGGTGACGTCGCCGGCCGCGTAGATGCCGGGCACCGACGTTTCGCAGAGCGCGTCGACCACGATCCCGTCGGAGACCGTGAGACCGGCCGCCTCGGCCAACGTCGTGTCGGGCGCGATCCCGACGCCCACCACAACCACGTCGCAGGGGTAGAGTGTTCCGTCCTCGGTGGCGACGGCCCGCGCCCGCCCGCCCGCGCCATCGATCCGCGTCACGCGCGCGCCCGTGACCAGGCGCACGCCTTCCTCTCGATGATAGGCCTCGAAGATCCGCGTGACCTCGGGCGCGGCCACACGCGCCATCACGGTCTCGGCGAATTCCAGCACGGTCACCTCCGCGCCGACGCGTCGGGCCGCGGCCGCGACCTCGAGCCCGATATAGCCGCCGCCCACGACGACCACCGCGGCCCCCGGCACGAGCGCATCGCGGAGCGCGAGCGATTCGTCGAGCGAGCGCAGATAGAACACGCCGTCGAGGTCCTCGCCCGGCACTGGGAGACGCACGAGCGTCGATCCGGTGGCAATGAGAAGCTTGTCGAAAGCGGTGGCGCCGGAGGTCGCGCTGACCAACCGTTTCGCGTGAATGTCGATTTCCTGGATCGGGTTTCCAAGCTCCAAGGTGATGTCTTGCTCGTCGTAGAATTCCGCAGGCCGCATGCGGCCGAACGTCTCGTCCTTCGTGCCCGTCAAGATCTCCTTGGAGAGCGGCGGGCGCTCGTAGGGAAGATGGCGCTCGGCGGCGAACAGCGCGATGCGCCCATCGAAACCTTGCTCGCGCAGCGCGATCGCGGCCTGCCCGCCGGCCTGCCCGCCGCCGATGATTGCGAAGGTTGGTTTGTCGGTCACGCGCACCTCCCCGGAAGCTGGATCGGTTGTATAGGTGACGCGACCTCGTCGGCAAGGCGCCTCAGGCCGTCATGCCGGCCGATCGTGCGGGGCGGCTAACGGAAGGATTCGAGGATCGAGCAGTAATTGGCGACGGCGGCGCCGCCCATGTTGAAGACGCCCGCGAGGCTCGCGCCCGGCACCTGCATGTCGCCCGCGGTGCCGGTGAGCTGCATCGCGCACATCACATGCATCGAGACGCCGGTCGCGCCGATTGGATGGCCCTTGGATTTGAGCCCACCCGATGGATTCACGGGCAGCTTGCCGCCAATCTCGGTCCAGCCGTTCAGGGCTGCCTCGGCGCCCTCGCCGCGGGGCGCGAGGCCCATGGCTTCATATTCGAGAAGCTCGGCGATCGTGAAGCAATCGTGGGTCTCGACGAGGTTGAGGTCGTCGAGGCTGACGCCCGCCCGGTCGAGCGCGCGCTCCCAGACCTCGGAGCAGCCCTCCATCAGCATGACGTCGCGCCGGCTGAGCGGCAGGAAGTCGTTGACGTGCGCGGCGGAGCGGAAAATCACCGCCTTGTCCCGTCTTAGAGCGGTTTCGGCATCGCACAGGACCACCGCCGCCGCGCCATCGGAAACCGGTGAGCAATCGGTTCGCTTCAGAGGCGCCGCGACCAGTGGGTTCTTGTCAGACAGGGTGCGGCAGAAATCGTAGCCGAGGTCAGTTTGATAGTGGGCGTAGGGATTGTTCGTTCCGTTGCGGTGATTCTTGGCGGCGATTTGGGCGAGCGCATCCGACTTGTCGCCGAAGCGCTGGAAGTAGCTCTGCGCGATCATGCCGAAAACGCCGGCGAAGCCGCCATCGATCTGGCCCTCCTCCTTCACGTACGAGGCCCGGATCATGTTGTCGGCAATCTCCGTGCGGTTAGCGTCGGTCATTTTCTCGACGCCCACGACCAGCACGAAACGCGCCTGTTTGGCGCGGATCGACTTCATGCCCTGATGGATCGCCGCCGATCCCGTGGCGCAGGCATTGTCGACGCACGTGGCGGGCGTAAACCGGAGCACATCATCGAGCTGAAGCGGAAGCGAGGCGGGAAACGATTGCTTGGCAAGCCAGCCGACATTTCCGATCACGATCTCATCGATGTCGTCGGGGCCGATCCCCGCATTCTCAATCGCGGCGCTTGCGGCGTTCAGAATCAGCGATTCGACATCTTCTTCCGCGTGTTTTCCGAATGGTGTGTGGCCCCAGCCGACGATACAAACGGTCATGCAAAAGTTCCCTGCGCGCCCCGACGGTGGGCACGTTGCAAAAGAAGATGACGTTACGCGACCGACGGGGTGGTGTCAGCCATGACGGCACAGCAGCTGAAAAGCATTGTCGATCTCTTAACCGCAAAACCGCCGCCGGTGGACCCACCCGTGTCGTATCAGCGGGCGCGCATGGCAAAGCTGATCCGCCATGTTCACGATGGTGCGGGAATCAGACCGGTGCCGGTCGATGCGGGTGGCGTACCGGCGGCCTGGGTAGGAGTGCCCGAGGACGCCGCGCAGCGGACGATCCTCTACTTGCATGGCGGCGGCTATTGCATCGGGTCGATCGAGACCCACAAGGGCCTTTCACACACCCTCGGCGAGGATGCGGCCGCGCGGACGCTACTGCTCGACTACCGCCTGGCGCCCGAACATCCCTTTCCGGCGGCGCTCGATGATGCCGTCGCAGGTTATCGCTGGCTCATTGATCAAGGGCACGTGCCGGGCCGCATCGCGCTCGCCGGCGATTCGGCGGGCGGTGGGCTGACCGTCGCGGCGCTGCTCGCGCTCCGCGATGCCGGCGTGCCATTGCCCGCGTGCGGCGTTTGCATCTCACCCTGGACCGACCTCTCGCTAAGCTCCGACAGCATTGAGGCGCTCGCGCCGGTCGATCCGATGGTCGGACCGGCGCAGCTTGCCGAAATGGCGGCCTGGTATGTCGGCGACACGGACGTCCGCACACCCTTGGTCTCGCCGATCTATGCGGCCCTCGACGGCTTGCCACCGCTTCTCGTGCAGGTCGGCGAGCGCGAGGCGCTGCTCGACGATGCGGTGATCCTCGCGGAGCGCGTCAATGCCGTGGGCGGGGCGGCGACGCTGCGCCGCTGGCCCGAGATGATCCATGTGTGGCATCTGTTCGCGCAGATCCTCTCCGAAGGCCAGGAGGCGATCGCTGAGGCGGGCGCATTCATACGCGCACACGCCGCTTAGGGATGGGGCGTTCGAGATGACAGGCGAGCCGATCGCACTGCGCACACCTGATGAGCGGTTTCGGGATCTTCCCGACTGGCCCTACGGGCCACGCTACATGGACGATCTCCCGGGTTTCGAGGGGTTGCGCATGCACTATGTCGATGAGGGGGCCGCCGAGGCGCCTGTGTTTCTCTGCATCCATGGCGAGCCGACCTGGGCTTATCTTTTCCGCAGGATGATCCCGGTGTTTTTGGAGGCCGGCCATCGGGTGGTCGCGCTCGACATGTTCGGTTTCGGGCGCTCGGACAAGCCGATCGAAGACGCGACCTACACCTATCATTTCCACCGCAACGCGCTTCTGGCCGCCATCTCGCGCCTCGGTCTCAAAGACGTTTGCCTCGTCGTGCAGGACTGGGGCGGGCTCTTGGGGCTAACGCTGCCACTGGCGATGCCCGAGACCTTCACCCGCCTGATCGTCATGAACACCGCGCTTCCGACGGGCGAGGTGGCGCCTGAAGGGTTCGCGAGCTGGCGCGCCTATGTCCGTGCGAACCCCGATTTGGATGTCGCGCGGCTCATGGCGCGAAGCGTGCCGACGCTCTCCGACGCCGAGCTTGCCGCCTACGCGGCACCGTTTCCGGACCAAACCTACAAGGCAGGCATCAGGCGCTTTCCGGAGCTGGTCATGCTGCGGGAGCCCGGCGCGCCGGATCTCGCGCCATCCGCGGTCGAGGGTGTGGAGATCTCGCGCGCGGCACGGCGCTTTTGGTCGGAAGAGTGGACGGGCGAGGCGTTCATGGCGATCGGCATGCGCGATCCCGTCTTGGGTCCTCTCGTGATGGGGCAGTTGAGGACGATGATCCGTGGCTGCCCCGAGCCGATGGAAATCGGGGACGGAGGCCATTTCGTTCAGGAATGGGGTGGCCCGATCGCCAAAGCCGCGCTCGCACGATTTGGGCTTGGCTGAGATCCGACCGCCGGATCAAGGCCCCGAATACGGGCGAAGCCGCCCGTGGGGTTTCACTTGACTGGTGCCGGTGGGAACGCGTTAAACCACGCCCACCGCGCGCTCCGAGGTGCCCGGACCGCCGCGCGCAATCGAGGAGAGGGATTGTCCTTGCGAGCAGGAGAGACGGAAGAGGCCTTCGCGGCCGATCTCGAAAACGCGCTCGAGGAGGCAGATATACCGGTTCTCCTCATGGTGCTGGTGCATCTGACGGGTGATCGCAAGTGGGTCGAAGCACCCTTTCTGCCTGTCCGCGACAGCGCCTTCTTCGCAGACGAATCGGGCGGTCTCCCCGACGACTTGCAACAAACCGTTCGTGCCGCGGCCCGCGACGCCCTGATCGCGCACCATGCGGGCCGGGCTGAGGAGGCACCCGCGCCGACGGACGCCCTCTATCTCGAGATGATGAGCACCTGCGTCGGAGAGCCCGTCCCGGCGGACTATCTCGGCATGATGCTCGAGGAAATGGGCCTGCGCGAAAGATTTCCCGCATGGCGTCACAAGCCCGCTGCGGATGCGCTCTCGGGCTTCAAGGTGCTCGTGATCGGCGCGGGCACCTCCGGCCTCTGCGTCGCCTTCAAGCTCAAGGCGCTCGGGATCCCGTTCAGCGTCGTGGAAAAGAATGAACGCGTCGGCGGCACGTGGCTCGAGAACCTCTATCCCGAGGTCCGTTGCGACGTGCCCAACCATTTTTACTCCTATTCGTTCCGCCCGAACCCAAGCTGGTCGAGCTACTACTCGCCGGGAGCGGAGATCGAAGCCTATATCGAGGACTGCGCGCGCGCCTACGACGTGCTCGGCGATATCCGGTTTGAGACGGAGGTGCTCGCCGCAGCGTTCGACGAGCGGACGTCCGTTTGGCGGGTCACGACGCGCACCAAGGATGGCACCGTCGATGAGGAAACCGCCAACGTGGTGATCGCGGCGGTCGGCCAGCTCAACCGCCCGAAATATCCTGCGATCGAGGGCCTCGACGCGTTTGCCGGGCCGCTGTTTCACACCGCGCGCTGGCCACAGGATCTCTCCCTCGAAGGCAAGCGGGTCGCCGTGATCGGCACCGGTGCGAGCGCCATGCAGCTGGTCCGCTCAACCGCCGAAAAGGCCGAGCGGCTCATGATCTTCCAGCGCGAGGCGCAGTGGGCCATTCCATCGCCCTACTACCACCGCACGGTCAGCGACAAGAAGCGGTGGCTCCTGACGCACGTTCCCCATTACGCGCGCTGGTATCGCTTCACGCTGGTATGGCGCTTCAGCGACCGCTTGCTTCCCACGCTGAAACGGGACCCCGACTGGCCGCATCCCGAGCGCGCGATGAACGCCCGCAACGACCGGCATCGCGTGTTTCTCACCGAGTTCATCCGTCGCGAGCTGGGTGACCGAAGCGACCTCGTAGAGAAAGCACTTCCCACCTACCCGCCCTACGGCAAGCGCATCCTTGTCGACAATCACTGGTTCCGGACGCTCAGGCGCGACAATGTCGACCTCATCACCGATCCGATCGCGCGGATCACCGAGAACGCGGTGGTCACAGAGGACGGCGCGGATTACGAGGCCGACGTCGTGGTGCTCGCGACCGGTTTTCAATCGACGCGGCTGCTCGCGCCGATCGACTTGCGCGGCAAAGGCGGGCGCACCCTCGATACGCTGTGGGGCGACGATGATTCACGCGCCTATCTCGGCATGACGGTGCCTCACTTTCCGAATCTGTTCCTGCTCTATGGTCCCAACACCAACTCCGGGCATGGCGGGAGCATCATTTTCGTCGCCGAATGCCAGGTGCGCTATGTCACCGCGGCGATCATGCGCATGCTCGAGGAGGGCATCCCCTCCTTGGAATGCCGCGCAGAGGTTTATGAGGACTACAACAGGCGGCTCGACGAAGCCCACAACACCCTGATCTGGACCCATCCGGGCATGGAGACCTGGTACCGCAACAAGGCGGGGCGCATCGTCTCGATCATGCCCTGGCGGTTGGTCGACTATTGGCGCATGACTGCGGAGCCGGAAATCTCGGACTTCGTCTGACGGCGCCTGTCAGAGCAGCTTTGCGGGGCGGCAAAGGGTCGTCGCTGCCTCAGCGCGATTTCAACGAGCGTGCCACCCTGAAGCCGCGGCCGAAGTTGCGGCTTTCGTCATCGGGCGCGTCGATGCGGCTTGCCGAGCGCACCCAGTCCGGTCTGCTGGCCCACGATCCACCGCGGATGACGTGGACGTCGCAGCCGTCGACGAGCCGCGCTGTGCCGTCACCCGGGGCGTTCTCGTGGCTCTCGTGCCAGCAGTCGGCGACGATCTCCCAGACATTGCCGAGCATGTCGTGGAGGCCGAAGGGATTGGGCGCAAAGCTGCCGACAGGGGCCGTGCCCGGATAGCCGTCATCACAGCCGTGGTCCCACCAGGTGAAGTTGGGATTGGCTTCGGCGCCCGTCCGATCGAAGACATTGCCCTGCGTGCAGGCGTCGGATTCCGCGGCCCCCCAATAGCGCGCCGCCGTGGAGCCGGCGCGGGCCGCGTATTCCCACTCGGCCTCGGTGGGCAGGCGGTAGCTCTCGCCGGATGTCTCGCTCAACCAAGCCAGAAAATCCTGAACCTCGCGCCATTGCACATTGATCACCGGCCTGGAGCCACGACCCCAGCTCTCGTCGCTCGGCCTGAAGCGGCAAGCTCCCGCCGCAACGCACGCCTCCCACTCATCGAAGCTGATCTCGTATTTGCCGATCGCGAAGGGCGCCTCGATCGTCACCGGATGGAGCGGACCCTCCGCATCCTTTCGGCCCTTCTCGCCCGGCGGCGCACCCATCTCGAACGCGCCCGGCGGGATCACCACCATCACCGGACATATCTCGCAATCGCGGAACATATCGCCCGGCGCCGCGTTTTCGGCGCCGCGCAATAGCTGGTCCGTTGCCGATTGGCTTGCCGCCGCCGGGCGCATTTCGCCGGCCTCGAGGTCGGCGAGCGCGAGGCGCGCCAGTGCGACGAATGTCCCGTCAGGATAGGTTTCCAGATACGCCCTGAACTTGGCCGGATCGCGCGAATCCTTGATCGAATCCCAGAAGAGACCCTCGAGAGTCGGGTCCCCCGTCGTGGTCTCGGCTGATGCGCGGGCCGGGGCGAGCGATCGGTTCATGGCGACCGGCACGAAGAGAAAGTCGCCGTTCTCGTGCCCCGCCTTGCGGATGTCGTCATAACGCGGGGTTTGGTCAGCGTTCAGCACGACCTTGTTTTTGATCCGGTCGTAGAGGCTTTGCGTATCGAGGACCTCGGTGTTGCCTCGCAGCCCCTCGATGAACTGCCGCGCGAAGATCGAGTGGCCGTCGCCGCCCGAATCGGACACCGGCTCGAGACCGCCGGACGTCAGCGCCGTTCGGGAACGCTTGCCGGCCACGCGCTCGAGCCAGGCATCCCGCTCGTCGCCCGTGCGCAACGCCACCGGTGCCGCGCGTGTGAGCGTGCCCGAATAGCAGGAATCGGCCACGATCAGCACATGCTTTGCCGCGATCGCACCGACATGCCGGGTGATGGTGCTGTTGGCGATCCAGCGGGTGTCGCTGTCGGTCTCGGCGTCGACGGGGAGCCAAAACCCGGTGTCGGTGACTTCGTCCAGGAAGCCGTGACCCGCATAGTAGATGAGCAGGTTGTCGTTCGGCGTCAGCACCCGCCGAAAATGATTGAGTCGATCGACCAACTGGTCGCGGGTCGCGTTGAGGAGAAGCTCGACCTCGAAGCCATATTGGCGGCGCAGCAGGTCGGCCACCACGCTCGCATCGTTGACCGCCGTCTTCAGCGCCGGCAGATGGGTGTATTGATTGTTGCCGATCACCAACGCGTGATAGCGGCCGAAACCGGCGTCCTCGGCAGCGTGTGTTTCTGCCAATCGCGCGCAAATCAGAAGAAGAAGCAATGCGCACGCGACGACGCCGAGCGCGGCGCCGGATGCCCGCCGGAGGCGCAGGATAGGGGTGTGGCTCATCGGTGTATGGTGTCCAAGCGTCGGTAATCGTGCAAGGGGCGTCACCATGAGAGAGGGCCGCCACCCTGTCGTTCACAATGACGTGCGCACCGTGGCCTTTTGGTTGATGCGTGGTGCAGTCGCCTGCGACGCTCCGGTTGCCGGCGGACCCGCTGGTGCGCGCTCATTGCAACGACGGGTGGGGACGAACATGCGTCGAGTTGGAATCGCCTGTGTGGCCATGCTGGGGCTCGTCTTCGGAGGTGCCGTCGCGGCGGGTGACCTGAGCCAACGCGCGGCCTACCTCGAGGCCAACGGGCTTCCAGCGGCCTATGAGGCCGTCGCCGCGCCGGGCGAGGTCGATCACGCGGCGGGCGAAGCGCTCTATGGTACCCACTGCGCGGAGTGCCACGGCGACGGCGGTCTCGGCAATGGAGCCTCGGGTGCCTATTTCAGTCCGCGCCCGACCAATCTGACCGAATCGCTCAAGGCGCCGGGCCTCACCGACGGCTATCTACTCTGGACGATCAAGGAAGGCGGACAGCCGGTGGGCACCGGCATGCCGGCGTTCGATGAAGAGATGGGCGAGGCGGAGATGCTGACGCTGATCGCCTATCTGCGGGCGCGCTGGGGCGGGTAAGGACCGCTGCGGCCGCGCCCCAGCCTCACGCGGCGAAGAACCCTCGCAACAGAGCGCCCACGGCCTCGGGATCGTCACGCTCCGGCGTGTGCCCGCAATGCGCAAAACACTCATAGCGCACAAAATGCGCCGGGATTGCCGCCGCAATGTCGGCCGCTTGTTGGGCGGGCGTCACCGGATCGTGGGCGCCCGTCAAGACAAGTGTCGGGCAGCGAACCTTCGCCAGGTCGGGAAGCAGATCGAAGCGGAAGCCTTCGCCACCCGGCTTGTAAAAGTGGCCAAGCAGGTCCGAGTTGACCATGGCGCGGTCGATCCAGTGTGGATCTTGCGGCGTTTGGTAGTAGAGCGGAAAGCACGTCTCGAGGTAGTTCGCGACATTCTCGACATCGTCGGGCCGCGTCCAGAAACGCTCGGCGACCCGCGCCGCTTCGACGCCGCCGAGCCGTTCGAACACGGTGATCATCCGGTCGAGACGCATGTTCGCGGCGCTGCCGGAAAGAACCATTTTTGCGAGACCGTCGGGATAGCGCGTCGCATAGGTCATCGCGACGAAGCCGCCGGCCGAGACGCCGACCACGATCGGTCGCTCGATCCCGAGCGTCTGACAGAGTGCGTGAATGTCGTCGGCCCACTGCACGAGGTTCCAATGCTCCGGCGATCCGCGCTCGCTTCGGCCCGTGCCGCGCTGATCGAAAAACACCACCTGAGCGACATCGGCAAAGCCCGCATAGTAGGGCTTGAGGTGGGAGTGATCGAAGCCGGGCCCGCCGTGAATCGTGAGAACGACCGGGCGGTCGCGCATCGCAGGCCCCTCCGCCACCAGGCATGACCCCGCCACGTCGACGAAAAGTGTCGTGTCGTTGAGTTTGATCCGCATGCCGCACCATCGCACGAGCACCGCCTCGCGCATACCCGGGGATCACCGGAAAGATCGAGGGACTAACCGGTTGGGACCAGGTCGTGCGGCGTGGCGTCCCGCCTGCCGCGACCGGCGTCGAGTCGGCATATCGCCCACCGCGGCGCGTTCGCACGGCCTACCACTAGCCAGTTGATTCGGTGGCGCTTTCCCGCTCTTGACACAGGTCAATGATGGCCGCGAACAAGACCCCTATGGTCTGCCCCGCCGGCTGGTCACAGCGGAGTGGGGAAGCGTGGCTGATACAACTGACGCGGCTCGCGTAGCCGAGCGCTACAACAATAAGGTGGTGCAATACTGCACCCTTGCCACCATTTTTTGGGGAGTGGTCGGTTTCCTGGCCGGGCTCTACATCGCGTTGGAGCTGGCCTTTCCGGTGCTCAATTTCGACATCCCCTATCTCAGCTTTGGGCGCCTGCGCCCGGTGCACACCTCGGCGGTGATCTTCGCCTTTGGCGGCAATGCGCTGCTCGCAACGTCGTTTCACGTGGTCCAGCGCACCTGTCGCACCCGGCTCTGGGGCGGGCCGCTGCCGATGTTCGTTTTCGTCGGCTATCAGATCTTTATTTGCCTCGCGGCGAGCGGCTATCTGCTGGGCTTCAACCAGGGCAAGGAATATGCCGAGCCGGAGTGGTACACGGACCTTTGGCTGACCCTGGTCTGGGTGGTCTACCTGCTCGTCTTCCTCGGCACGCTGATGAAGCGCCGCGAGCCGCATATCTACGTCGCCAACTGGTTCTTCCTCGCCTTCATCGTCACCGTCGCGATGCTGCACATCGTGAACGGGTTGAGCTGGCCGGTCTCGTTCCTCGGGCCGAAGAGCTATTCGATGTTCGCAGGCGTGCAGGATGCGCTGACCCAGTGGTGGTATGCGCACAACGCCGTCGGCTTCTTCCTCACGGCCGGCTTCCTCGGCATGATGTACTACTTCGTGCCAAAGCGCGCCGAGCGCCCGGTCTATTCATACCGGCTCTCGATCGTCCACTTTTGGTCGCTGATCTTCCTCTACATCTGGGCAGGCCCCCACCACCTGCACTACACGGCTTTGCCCGACTGGGCCCAGACGCTCGGCATGACCTTCTCCGTGATGCTGTGGATGCCGTCTTGGGGCGGGATGATCAACGGTATCATGACGCTGTCCGGCGCCTGGCATAAGCTCCGCACCGACCCGGTTCTGCGCATGATGGTCACCGCGGTGGCGTTCTACGGCATGAGCACCTTCGAAGGTCCGCTCATGTCGATCAAGGCGGTCAACGCGCTCAGCCACTACACCGACTGGACCATCGGGCACGTGCACTCCGGCGCGCTCGGCTGGGTCGCCTTCATCAGCTTCGGCGCGGTCTACATGCTCGTACCGACGCTCTGGGGCCGGCCAAGGCTCTATTCGCTCCGGCTGGTCAACGTCCACTTCTGGGTCTCGACCATCGGCATCGTTCTCTACATCTCGGCGATGTGGGTCTCGGGCATCATGCAGGGCCTGATGTGGCGCGCCTACGACAGCCTCGGCTTCCTGCAATATTCGTTCGCCGAGACGGTCGATGCCATGCACCCGTTCTATTTGATCCGTGCCCTTGGCGGCCTGCTCTTCGTCATCGGCGCGCTGGTCATGGTCTACAACATCTGGCGCACCATACGCGGCGATATCAGGCAGTCCGAGCCGCTTGAGGCGTCGGCGCCGGCCGCGGAGACCGGCAAGGGCGCGACCGCGCCGGTGCAGGCGTGAGGGGGGCGGCACGATGAACTGGCATGGCATCATCGAGCGTCACTCGCTCCTCATGCTCGTGTTGATCCTCCTTACCGTCGCGATCGGCGGCATCGTCGAAATCGTCCCGCTGTTCACGATCGAGAGCACGATAGAGAAGGTGCGCGGGGTCCGGCCCTATTCGCCGCTCGAGCTCGCCGGGCGCAATATCTACATTCGCGAGGGTTGCTACACCTGTCACAGCCAGATGGTTCGGCCTTTCCGCGATGAGGTCGAGCGCTACGGCAACTACTCGCTCGCCGCCGAAAGCATGTACGACCATCCGTTCCAGTGGGGGTCCAAGCGCACCGGACCCGATCTCGCGCGCGTCGGGGGACGCTATTCGAACGACTGGCATGTCGCCCATCTCGAGGCGCCCCGCAGCGTCGTGCCCGAGTCGGTGATGCCGGGCTACCCCTACCTGATGGGTGCCGAGCTCGGATTCGAGAACATTGCCGACCACCTGCGGACCAACCGGCATGTCGGCGTGCCCTACACCGACGCCATGATTGAGAACGCGGCCGCCGATCTCGCCGCCCAAGCCGACCCCGACGCAGATCACGAGGGTTTGCTCGCGCGCTATCCCAAGGCGGTGGTCGGAGACTTTGACGGCGATCCATCGCAGCTCACCGAGATGGATGCCCTCGTAGCCTATCTGCAAATGCTCGGCACGCTGGTCGATTTCACCAGCTATCGGCCCGAATATCTCCAAAAGGAGGGCGAGTGATGTTGGCCGAAGTACAGAGCTGGTGGTCGGTCGTCCTCCTCATCGTGTTCATCGGCCTCATCGCCTGGGTGTTCTGGCCGCGCCGCAAGCGAAAGCTCGAGGAGCATGGGCAGATTCCCCTGAGGGACGACAACCCGGCGGAGGAGTGTTGAGCCGTGCCGACCAAGCGCGAAAAAGACGACGTCACCGGCTTCGAGACGACGGGGCATGAGTGGGACGGCCTCAAGGAGCTCAACAGCCCTCTGCCGCGGTGGTGGCTCTATATCCTCTACGTCACGATCCTGTTTTCGTTGATCTGGTGGATCCTCTTCCCGGCATGGCCGACGGTTGAGGACTATTCCAAGGGTGTTCTCGGCTGGACGCGGCACGAGGAGCTCGATCAGGAGATCGCGGCAGCGCGCGCGCGCCAAGCGAGCTTCCTCGACCGGATCGCGGCACAGAGCGTCGAGGAGATCGCCGCCGACCCGGAACTGAGGGCGTTCGCTGCAGCCGGCGGGCGTTCGGCGTTTTCGGTCAATTGCTCGCAATGCCACGGAACCGGCGCCGAGGGGTTTCCGGGCTATCCCAACCTGAACGACGACGACTGGCTTTGGGGCGGTGACTTGGCGGCAATCGAAACCTCGATCCGCTACGGCATCCGCTCCGAGCATGAAGAAACCCGGGTCAACGAGATGCCCGCTTTTTTCACTGACGAGCTTTTGACCGGCGAGCAGATCGACGACGTCGTCGCTCATGTTCTGAGCTACACCGAACCCGCAACCGACGAGGCGGCGGCGGCGCGCGGCGCGGTCATTTTCGCCGAGGAATGTGCGGTGTGTCACGGCGAGGCGGGCGAGGGCATCGCCGAGCTCGGCGGGCCGGCGCTGAACGATCACATCTGGCTCTACGGCGGCACGAAGGAAGACATTGTCCGCTCGGTCTCGCAGTCGCGGCGTGGCGTGATGCCGGCATGGGACGGGCGCCTCGACGAGACCGTGATCAAGCAACTCGCGGTGTTCGTGCACGGGCTTGGCGGCGGTGAGTAAGCGTCGTGAACGAGATGCTGACGAGGGACGGCGTCGCCGCTGAGGGCGTTCCGGTTGAGGACGCGGCGGCGGTTAACGCGCCCACACAGCGACCGTTCTACAAGAAGCGCGAGCGGATTTATCCCAAGATCCCACATGGCAGATATCGCACTCTCAAATGGATCGCGATGGCTGGCACGCTCGCCGTCTACTACCTGTTGCCGTGGGTCCGGTGGGATCGCGGCGCGAATGCGCCGGATCAAGCCGTCCTCGTCGATATCCCGTCCCGCAAGTTCTATTTTTTTGCCATCGAGATCTGGCCTCAAGAGATCTATTACTGGGCGGGCCTGCTGATCCTCGCCGCCCTCGGGCTCTTCTTCATCTCGAGCCTTTTCGGGCGCGTCTGGTGCGGCTACGCCTGCCCGCAGACCGTTTGGACGGATCTCTTCATCCACGTCGAGCGGTGGATCGAGGGCGATCGCAATGCGCGTATTCGCCTCGACAAAGCGCGCTGGGGGCCCGTGAAGATCGCGCGGAAGGGCGTCAAACACATCCTGTGGCTCGCCATTGGGGTGGCCACCGGTGGCGCCTGGGTCTTCTATTTCACGGACGCGCCGACGCTCCTTCCCGAGCTGATCCGCTTCGAAGCCTCGGTATCCGCCTATGTGACAATGGGCTTCCTCACGCTCACCACCTACGTCTTTGCCGGCCTCGGTCGGGAGCAGATCTGCACCTATGTCTGCCCCTATGCGCGGTTTCAGGCCGCCATGTTCGACGAAGACACCATGATGGTGAGCTACGAGACCTGGCGGGGCGAGCCCCGCGGTAAGCATAAGAAAGGACAGAGCTGGGACGGACGAGGCGACTGCGTCGATTGCAACCTGTGCGTCGCGGTCTGTCCGATGGGGATCGATATCCGCGACGGCCAACAAATGGAATGCGTCAACTGCGCGCTCTGCATCGATGCCTGCAACGGCGTGATGGCGAAGGTTGGCCGGCCGCGCGGCTTGATCCGCTACGACACATTGCGCAACCTGGAACGCCGCGCGGCGGGCGTAGCCCAGCGCGTGCGCGTATTGCGGCCGCGCACGCTGATCTATGCGGCGCTGCTGGCTGCCGTCGCGGTCCTGCTGCTTGGCACGCTGTTCACCCGGCCCGACCTCGATGTCACGGTGCAGCGCGATCGCAATCCGCTGTTCGTCCAGCTCTCGGACGGCAGTATCCGCAATGGCTACACTTTGAAGATCATCAACAAGGCCCACGACACGCGGACATTCACCTTGTCGCTCGCGGGCATCGAGGGGGCGACGATCGACATTCCCGTTCTTGAGGTTGGCGACGCCACGGAGGCGGAGCTCCTGGTCCCAGCCGACGAGCTGCGCGCGTTTCGCCTGTTCGTGCGTGCGCCGCGGGCGGCATTGGATGGAGATTCGACCGACTTGTTCCTCACCATCGCCGATCCGCACTCCGCCGCGAAAGACACCTATGACACCGTGTTCCGGGGGCCCGAATGATGAGCTTCGGCGGCCTCGGCGGCGCGCGGCGGCGCGCGTGGTTTGAGTCGGGACGCTGGATTCCGTGGACCTTCGTCGGCGGTTTCGTCATCGTGGTCGCCGTCAATCTCACCTTGCTGCTTCTCTCGCTCGGAACCTGGCCGGGACTCGAAACCCATGATGCGTATGAGAAGGGCCTGGCTTACAACGACGTCCTTGATGCCGCGAGCGCGCAAGCCGCGCGCGGCTGGTCGAACCAGACGACGTACAGCGATGGCGAGTTGAGGGTCACCATCACCGACGCGAGCGGCGCCGGCATAGAGGGTCTTCGCGTGATCGGGATCCTGGTGCGCCCGACGCATGAGGGCCTCGATCAGCGCGTCGTCTTGACCGCCACCGGCGGCGGTACCTATGCGGCAAAGGTCGCGTTGCCGTTTGCCGGCAATTGGGACCTCCGTCTGCGCGCCGAGGGCAGCGGAGAGCCCTGGTTTGCGAGCACACGGCTCTGGGTGCGCTGATGGCGGCCTATCGAGAGCATGTCGATACGCAAAAGGCCGCTTCGTCGGACCGGAGCGCCGGCGCCTGCGTGCCATTTGTGGAAACGCGCGACGGCGAGCATACGCTGCATTTTCTCGTGGATGGCATTCATTGCGCCGGGTGCGTGCGCCGGATCGAGCGTGCGTTATCCGCGGACCCGGCGGTGACGCAGGCACGCGTCAATCTCACGACCAAGCGATTGACGCTCGCCTGGCGGGGTGCGGTCGCCGAGGCGGCGCCGCTGACCGCCGCTGTCGAAGGGATGGGCTATCGCCTGGTCCCCTATGATCCGGGGAAGCTCGACTCGACCGATCGTCTGACGGAGCGCGCTTTGCTGCGTGCCATGGCGGTCGCGGGCTTCGCGGCTGGAAACGTGATGCTGCTGTCCGTCGCGGTGTGGGCGGGCGCCGTTCAGGATATGGGCCCGGCGACCCGCGATCTGCTGCATTGGATTTCCGCCCTGATTGCGCTGCCGGCGGTCGCCTACGCCGGCCGACCATTCTTCCACGCTGCGCGGCGAGCGCTTGTGCATCGGCGCCTCAGCATGGAAGTGCCGATTTCCCTGGCTCTGCTTGCCACCATCGGCATGAGCTTGTTCGAGACGGCGAGCGGCGGCGCCCACGTCTATTTCGATTCGGCGTGCGCCCTTCTGTTCTTTCTGCTCATCGGCCGGTATCTCGATCGGCGTGCCCGCGGGAACGCGCGCTCGGCAGCGGCGCAGCTGATCGGCCTCCAGGCCCGCACGATCACGATCGTCGACGGCGGTGGCGAGAGGGTGCATGTGACGCCCGAGCAGGTGCGACCCGGAATGATTTCCTTGGTGGCGGCGGGCGAGCGCATCGGCGTCGACGGCACCCTCGAGAGCGGGCACGGCGTCGTCGACACCAGCCTGATCACGGGCGAGGCCGAGCCCGTCGCCGTCGACACCGGCGAGCAGCTGTTCGCCGGCACCGTCAATCTGGGCGATGTGCTCCGCGTCAAGGTCACCGCCGTCGGCGGCGATACCCTGCTCGCCGAAATCGCGCGGTTGACCGAAGCGGCCGAAAGCGAGCGCACCCGCTATGACGCGATCGCAGATCGCGTCGCCCGCCTTTATGCGCCGGCGGTCCACGGGCTCGGCGCGGCGAGCTTCCTGGGCTGGTATCTGCTCGGCGGCGTCGGCTGGCAGGCCGCGATGTTAACGGCGATTTCGGTTTTGATCATCACCTGTCCGTGCGCGCTCGGGCTCGCCGTTCCGATGGTTCAAGCCGTGACGAGCGGTCGCCTCCTTCGGCGCGGCATCATCGTCAAGTCGGGCACTGCGCTGGAGCGGCTCGCGCGGGCCGATCATGTCGTGTTCGACAAGACCGGCACGCTCACCCGCGGCAGGCCGGTGCCGGTGCTCGACAGCGTTTCCCCAAAAGCCCGCGAGATCGCGGCGGCGCTCGCGGCGAGCAGCCAGCATCCGCTGGCTCGCGGCCTCGTCAAGGCGCAACCGGCGGTCCGTCCTGCACCCGACGTGAAAGAAAAGCCGGGCATGGGCCTTGAGGCGGTGGTGGACGGCGTTTCCACGCGGCTCGGCAACCGCGATTGGTGCGGCGTCCCCGAAGACGAAGGCGTGACCGGCGCGGAGCTTTGGCTTCGGCACGGCTCCGAAAATCCGGTGCGTATTCCCTTCACCGATGCCGTTCGCGAGGATGCTCCGGCCGTCATCGGCGATCTCCAGCGACGCGGCCTCGCGGTGTCACTGCTTTCGGGAGATCGTCCGACGACGGTTGCAGCCCTCGCGGCCAAGCTCCGCTTCGATCGGTGGAAAGCCCGTTGCAAGCCCGACGAAAAGGCCGAGGCACTTAGCGAACTTGCGAACGCGGGGCAGCGCGTCCTGATGGTGGGTGACGGGATCAACGATGCCCCGGCGCTCGCCGCAGCCTTCGTCTCGATGGCGCCCTCGAGCGGCGCGGATGTCAGCCAGACGGCCGCGGACCTCGTGTTTCAGGGAGAACGGCTGGCACCCGTCTCGGAGACGGTCGCCCTCGCCAAACGCGCGGCCCGGGTCGTTCGGCAAAATTTCGCACTTGCGTTCCTCTACAACGCGATCACCATCCCGGTCGCGATGGCGGGCTTCGTCTCACCCTTGGTCGCGGCAATCGCGATGTCGGCCTCGTCACTGCTCGTGGTGGCCAACGCGCTTCGGCTTGGACGGGGAGGTTCGGCGTGACCGTGCTTCTCTATCTGATTCCCGCAGCGCTGTTCCTTGGGCTGCTCGGGCTTGGCGCGTTCCTCTGGTCGCTGCGTAGTGGGCAATATGACGACCTGGACGGTGCCGCGCACCGAATCTTGTTCGATGATGACATGGACGATGAAACGGAGGAGCACCGCGATGACGACCTCCGGTGCCGAGAGTGAGTTCTCACTGCCGAAAACGGCGCGGGTCACCTTCGATCATCCGTGGGCCTGGCTCGCCGCCGGTATGAACGACCT
Organism: Alphaproteobacteria bacterium; assembly: GCA_965216915.1. Taxonomy (GTDB): domain Bacteria; phylum Pseudomonadota; class Alphaproteobacteria; order UBA828; family UBA828; genus CBDCGS01. The sequence continues at coordinate 1,194,371 of CBDCGS010000011.1, read as the reverse complement.
GAGGCGCTCGCCCGCCGTGAGCCTCACCTACGGGGCCGTGTTCACGGTGATGGGCTGCCTCTTGACCTACGGGCTCTACGAGCTCGATGCGGTGTTCGTGGCGCTCCCACTCGCGTCTGGCTTCATGCTCTTGGGACCGTTTCTCGCGGTTGGCCTCTACGAGGTGAGCCGGCGTCACCATTCCGGTGAGCCGGTCTCCATCACCATCGCGCTCTCGGCCTGGCGCCGAAACCCTGGTGCGATCTTCATGGTCGGCCTGATCCTGATGCTCGCGTTCCTACTTTGGATCAGAATCGCCACGCTCCTCTTTGCCTTGTTCTACGGCGTCGGCGAGTTTCATGCCGACAGCTTTGCCTCCGAGACATTTTTCTCGCCCACGACGATTTGGTTCCTGGTCGTCGGCATCGTCGTCGGCGCAGGATTTGCGACGGTCGTGTTTTCGTTCAGCGCGATCGCGTTCCCCATGCTGATCGATCGTCGATCGAGCGCAACAGTGGCACTCCTGACGAGCGCGCGCGCCGTCCTGAAGAACTGGCGCCCGCTCGTGCTCTGGGCAGGCCTCATCACGGTCTTTTCGGCGGCCGGATTGGCGGTCGTGTTTGTCGGGCTGATTTTCGTCCTTCCGTTGATCGGGCATGCGAGCTTCCACGCCTACCGCGATTTGGTTTCCGAAGAGACCTAGACAGTGATCGTGTCAGATTGAAACGCCGACCCACCACCTTTCATCCGCGGGCTTGACCCGCGGACCCAAGAACACCGATCCATCCGGTTTGGCTCACCTCTCGGAGCGTGTGCATGGGTCCTCCGATCAGGTCTGGTGCGCCGACGTTACCCACATCCCGGTGAGCCGTGGCCTTCTCTCTCTGGTCGCGGTCATGGACTGGGCGACGCGCCGTGTTCTGGCGTGATGGCTGTCGAACACCATGGATGCCGCCTTCTGCGTCGCGGCCAGCGCCGCCCTCACCGGCGTGCTTGAGGACGCGGGCATCACGATCTCGATGGACGGCCGCGGGCGGTGCAAGGACAACATCTTCATCGAGCGGCTCTGGCGCTCAATGACAGGACGCCGGCCGAGGCTTATGGGCTCGGTCGGCTTGCGGTCATGATGGACAAGGCTCACGCCTTGCCTACATCCCCAGAGGCCCAACAACAGCAGGCCGATGGCATGAACGGGATTCCGGCGGCATGATCAGCAACGGAATACACCCTAGAAACGCCGCCAAATTGTCCAACAATCCGGGACCACCTCATATGGACGGAGCGACTTTGACGCGCGCCTTGTGAGGACAACAGGGCATGGAGAGAAGGCTTGCCGCCATCCTCGTCGCCGACACCCTACTACCACCGCAGGAAGAGCCTTGTCTGGATTGTCGTGCTGCTGGCTGCCCTTCTGGGGGTCTTTTTGTTTGCAGTGCTTTTCGGTCCGGGCTTTGATCCGGACACCAACGACCCGTTTTGGGCACTGCTCGTTGGGCTCTCACTTCTCGGAATCATGGCTGCCCTTGGTTGGGTTCTTTGGCGTAATCCGCGAGCACTCATCATCAGCGAGAGCGGCATCGACGTCCCGCTTGCATTCAAGCGTCCGCTCCTGTGGGAAGAAATCCACAGAATCCGCCGAGTCCAGATGCGTAGCGGCGTATATGGACAAAGAGATTGGCTGATCGTTCAGCCGTCGCCTGGTGTGCTTGCCCCGCTTCGCCTGCCGACATGGCGTCGGCTGGAACTCTGGCTACAGAAGCAGCATGGCGTTCGCATTCCGCTCCATGCACTCGAAGCAGACCCTGACACGGTAGTGCGCTCGGTTGAGCGTTTCCGACCGGTGGAAGGGCCCGAGGCCGGGTGACGCCTGTGGGCCGCGTTCATCACCGCCCAAATTGAGGCAAGCGCGCCTCTGCTTGGGCGGGCTGCCACCCTTCGGATACGACATCAATGACAAGAAGCTCGTCGTGAACGAGGCAGAGGCAGAGACGGTTCGTGCGATCTACCAACGCGACGTCGATCTTGGCTCCGCGAGAGCGCTCAAGGGGGAGCTGGATCGCCAGGGCATTGTCAGCAAGGCATGGATCGACCGGCATGGCCGTCGGACCCGTGGCAGGCCTCTCACCCGCGGCACTCTTTAACCGATGCTGCAGAACCGCATCTACCGCGGGAAGATCATGCACAAGGGCCTTCGCTACCCGGGTCAGCACCACGCCATCATCGACCCGGCGCTCTGGGACGCGGTACAGCAAACTCTGGTCGCCAAACCGGGTGGAGAGACGGACTGGCACCAGCGCCTCCTACGCCGGCAGGCGCGCCGGTCTCCGCCGGTCGCTCTCACGCAATGTTCGTGCCGATGACGGCGAGCGCCCCGAACACCCAGAAAGCAGGCTGGTCGAAACGGTGGCGTACCGGCTTGGATCTTGACGAGGTGCACGACAAGGGCAGCCAGGACATCGCGCCGCACGCGACCAGGACGAGGAAGGTTTAGTGAACTGTCCAGAGCGACGCGCGCAGGTTGCTGCGATCGATCAACACCGAACAAGAGCGTCCGCGTCAATAGGTCGGCTCACCCCAGATGTGCTGCTCGCGGGTGAAGGGGAGCGCGATTTGCGGGTTCTTCGATTCGAACTCGCGCCCGAGCCGGTGACCCTCGAAGACAGAAAGCTGAATGAACCGCGGCGTATGGCAATCACCGACTTGATAGACCGCCTGGACCTCGGCATCGACCCACGCCGACTTGCGGGCCTTAAGCTCGGAATAGAGCCCGCGATCGGACTTCCGGGCTGTGCAGAGCACGACCGTGTCGCAGTCGAGCTGCGTGGTTTCGGTCCCCAAGCGGCGCGGCACCCGTCCCGTCTTCGGCGGTAATTCGATGCGGGAGCCGTCTCGATAGGCATAGGCGATCGACACCTTGATCGTGTTGTTGACCTCCACGCTCTCGACCCAATGCAGCGGATACCGCTCAATCCCCTTCTCGTGCAGCATGCGCTGCACATTCGGTCCCTCCAGCGTGTTCTCCAGGAAGGGCCCGACCTCGGCGAATTGGGTCACGACCGAGACTTGCTTGCCCTGATCGGCGAGCAGCTCGGCCATGGCGACACCGGTGAAGTAGCCGTCTCCGTCGAGGACCACGACCCGATCCCCAACGTCCTTGCCGGCCATGATCTGCTCCGGCGTGCAGAACTGTGGCGCCGACGCATCCGCGCCCTCGATTGGACCGAAATCGATGGCGTTTAGGCCATCGGTTGCCCAATGAGCGCCGACCGCAACAACGACCTTATCGGCGCCATAGTTCAGGACATCGTCGGCGGTCATCATCCCAACACCAACGTGCACCTCGACATTTGCCAGCTTGTCCAGCTGCGTCTGCCGATAGGAAATGAGCCGGCCCCATTCCGCGAGCCCCGGATAACGCACCACATTGCGCAGGTGCCCGCCAATGTCGCCGTCCGCCTCCCGCAAATGCACATCGTAGCCCCGTTCGCCCAGGACCCGCGCACATTCCATGCCGGCAGGACCGGCCCCGACGACTAGAACCGCGCACGGGTCGGGGGCCGGATCAAATTTCTCGGGATGCCAGCCGCGCCGATACTCCTCCATTGCGGTCGCGTTCTGGGTGCAGATCAACGGCGCTTCCAGGTTGAATTGCGCGACACAAATATTGCACCCGATGCACTCTCGGATGTCGTCGATCCGCCCATCCTCGATTTTCTTGGGCAGAAATGGGTCTGCGATGGAGGGGCGCGCCGCGCCGATGAGATCGGCCTCGCCCGCCTTGATGATGCGCACCATGTCGTCGGGGCTGGTGATGCGGTTCACGCCGACGACCGGGACATCGGCAACCTCCTTGACCGCTTTCGTCGCCCAGGTTTGGTAGCCGGGCTTGAAAAAGCGAGACGGGCCGGCGTCGTTGCCCCATTCCATGAAGTAGGAAATCTTGATGTTCCACAGGTCACACACGCCTTCGCGGGTCACGAGCTCGACGAATTTCAACCCTTCCTCGAGCTCGAGCCCGAACGGCCCGAGCAAGTTGTCGATGGCAATGCGCGTTCCCACGGCAACCCGATCACCCACGGCCCGCTTGACCCGCGCCATCGCCTCAAGCCAGAAGCGCGCACGGTTCTCAAGCGAGCCGCCCCAGCGATCCGTCCGCTTGTTGTACATCGGCTGAAGAAACTGAGTCGGCAGCGACGAGTCCGAACCGATGATCTCGACATAATCGAATCCCGCGTCCTCGGAGCGTTGCGCCGCGGTAACATACATTTCCAGCAAATCCTGGATGTCGTCCTCGTCGCACTCATGGCAATAGTTTTGATAAGCGGTCTCCGAGGGCATCTGACTCGGTCCGCGACTGATGGCCAAGGATTCGCGAACCGGTGCATGGCCGCCGCCATACCACAGCTGGATTCCCGCGAGTGCGCCGTGCCGATGCACGCTCTCGGTGGTGTGCCGGAGATTGATGACGTCGCCGTCGTCCCATAGGCGGACACTAATATGCGGAGTGTCGTCGGTTTCCGGGCTGATCGCGCAGTACTCGACGCACACCACACCCCATCCGCCCTCGGCCTTCATCGCGCGGAAGGCAGCCTGCGCACCGGGCCTTTGCGAGCCTGCACCGTTGCAATGCGGTACCTGAAAAAACCGATTGGGTGCCGTTTTGGGTCCGATCTGTATTGGCTCGAACAGCACCTTGTACTTCGAATCGTGCACCACGGCAGTCTCCCTCCGCCGAGCCACCCCTCATGTTGCCGACGAGCGTAGCTTTTGCCGCTGGTGGTGTCGACAACACAGCAGAACTCATGGCCGGTGCCCCTCGCACGTCCGCCGAGCGTCGTGCGCCCTGGGCAGCGCTCAGCGGCCGCACTTAGCGGTCTCTCAGAGCCGAAAGCGATGGGATGGTCTTTGGCCAAGCCACAGAAAGGACGGCCGGATTTGGTGGCCCCGGAAAGCCAAAATGTTATTCTATTTCAATCGATCAAATATGGCTGGGGCGGGAGGATTCGAACCTCCGGTCACGGGACCAAAACCCGTTGCCTTACCCCTTGGCTACGCCCCAACACATGCGGCTTGTAGCACGCGCCCCAGCGTCGTGAAAGCCGGGCCGCGGCGCCGAATCATCGCGCGCCGCTAGCCGATCTCCTCATGGAAAAAGCGCAAACGGTTAGCCGCGATACGGCCGAAACGCACGGCTTGCTTGCGCCGCAATCCTGCCGCCATCGTGGTGAGCGGCGCCTCGCGCACAAGCTCGGCGCCGAAGCGATCAGCGACCAGGATCCCGACGCTTTCGGGCAGCACCTCGCGCGGGAAGGCGTCGCCAACGGCAAAGTAGAACTGATCACAGAACGCGAGATATTCCGGCCATTTCGCATCGGCCCGAAAATCGGCAAGGCTGCTTTTCACCTCGGCAACGACGAAGCGGCCGCGACGATCTTGGGCGAGCACATCGACTCTGCGGCCCGAGGCAAGCGGAACCTCGACCAAGGGCGCGTAGCCCATGGCGTCGAGCAGCCGGCACACACCACGCGCCAGCCCCTCCGCGCGTCCCTCCGCGACACAGGGACGCGCGAGGTCCAAGGTCAGCTCAGGCGACTCGGGCATTGATGATTTATTCCTCATTTAGCCCCTGTCTGTTCACAGTATAGTCTCGCACTCTGTCGGTTGGGACTCATTCCTGTGGTGATCGCTTGGCGAGGATGCGTTGCAGGGTGCGGCGGTGCATATGAAGCCGTCGCGCGGTTTCCGACACGTTGCGGTCGCACTGCTCGTAGACCCGCTGAATGTGCTCCCAGCGAATGCGATCTGCCGACATGGGGTCCTCGGGCGGCGGCGGCAGCGGGCGAGCGCCCATGTCTATGTTGAGAGCCCGATCGATGTCGTCCGCGTTGGCAGGCTTCGCGAGATAGTCGATCGCCCCGGCTTTCACCGCCGCGACCGCCGTCGCGATGTTGCCGTACCCGGTCAGGATAATCACGCGCACGTCCGGGCGCGCGCTGCGCAAATGCTCGACGACCTCGAGGCCGCTGCCGCCGGGCATGCGTAGATCGACGACGGCGTAGGCCGGTCGCCCGAGCGCCGCGGCAGTGATTCCGTCCGCCACCGATTCGGCGGTGCTGACGCTGTAGCCGCGCCGTTTCATCGCACGCGCAAGCCGGCGGCGGAACACGTCATCGTCATCCACGATGAGAAGCGTTCGATCGCCGGAGCGGCCGGCGCCGGCCGGGCTACCGCCCGGCATCGTGAGGCGGTTCCGCTTCGATCGCGGAACGCGGCCAAGCCACCACCACGCGCGCACCGCCGCGCCGGTTGGTGAAGGCGATCGTCGCGCCGGTCCGCTCCAAAAGGGTCTTCGCGATAAACACGCCAAGCCCCATACGGCCTTCCGCCCGCCGTGTCGAGAGGTAGGGTTCGCCGAGGATGGGCAGGATGCCAGGTGCGATCCCCGGCCCGTCGTCTTGGATCTCGACGGACGCTTGTTCGCGATCCCATGCGGTCACAATCTCGACCCGACGGGCCGCGAACTGAACCGCGTTATCGATGAGATTGCTGAGGCCCTGAACGATCTCGGCGCGTCTAAGGCACTGGGGCTCGTCGGCAGACGTGTTTACGGGCTCTTGCGCAGTGACGGTCAGATCGATCCCCTCCCGCTCGTGTCCCGCCGCGATGCCTTCGACGGCGCGATGAAACGGTAGCCGGCCGTAGGCCGTTTCGTCTGTTCCGCTTTCCGCCAGGCGCGCGAGGATTGTGCGACAGCGTGCCACTTGATCGGAAAGCAAGCGCGCGTCTTCCGCCAATGGACCATCCGTCGGAAGGTCGCGCTCGATCTCTCGTGCCACCACGGCGATCGTGCTGAGCGGCGTGCCGAGCTCGTGCGCGGCCGCGGCCGCGAGCGCGCCAAGATCGGAGAGGCGATGTTCACGGGCGAGTGCAAGGCGGGTCGCCGAGAGCGCATCGGCCATCCGTCGGGCTTCGGCGGCGACGCGCCAGGCATAGATCGTGATGATGACCGTGGTGAGCACCATGCCCAGCCACAGACCGATCATATAAAGCTGAGGCAGCGCAAAGGGTTCGCCCCGCCAGGGCAGCGGCCAGTGGTAGAACGCAACCACCGTGACGCAAGCGAGCGCGAGCGCGCAAAGCGCCGCCGTCGCGCGAAGACCCAGGATGGTCGCGGCAATCGTGACGGGCATCAGGAAGAGCGGCGAGAACGGATTGTCGAGCCCGCCCGTCATCGCGAGCAGACAGGCCAGTTGGAGGACGTCGTAGCCGAGATAGAGCGCTGCATCGCGGTCTTTGAGCCGTGTCGAGGCTGGCCGCAGCGCGGTGGCCGCGAGATTGACCAGGACGGAGAGGCCGATCACACCAAGCACGGGCGCAAGCGGCACCGGGAAATCGAGCGAAAAATGGACGGTCAGAACGCTGATCAGCTGCCCGGTGATCGCCACCCACCGAATCAGGACCAGCGTGCGCAGCCTGACCCGCGCCTCGGGCGAGGCGGGGGGCGCCATTGGGTTCATCCGTCGAGACCGGACTGACATCTCAGCCTACAGTCACGCATAGGACGTCCCGGTCAACCCCGCAAGCGATGGCCGAGATCCTCCTTGCCGGACGCGCGGTTGTCGCCATAGTGCGCGCAATGAGCCCGCCGGTCCTCGAGAGTCACGCGCTTTCGAAGCGCTACGGCCAGGTCGTCGCCGTCGACGATCTGAGCTTCTCCGTTCGCGCCGGCGAGACGATGGCGCTCCTTGGCGCCAACGGTGCCGGCAAGACGACCACAATGGCCATGGTGATGGGCCTCCTCCTCCCAAGCAGCGGATCAATCCACGTCTTTGGCGAGGACCTCGCGCGCAATCGCTATCGCCTCCTCAGGCGTATGAATTTTTCCTCACCCTACGTGGATCTGCCCCATCGACTGACGGTCAACCAAAACCTCACCGTCTATGCGCGGCTCTACGGGCTCGACGATGTGCGGGCACGCATTGAACGGATCGCCGAGGAGCTGGAGATCACGCCCTTCCTCAGGCGCCAGACGGGGAAGCTTTCGGCAGGTCAGAAAACCCGTGTGGCGCTCGCCAAAGCGCTGATCAACGAGCCCGAGCTTCTGCTGCTCGACGAGCCCTCGGCATCGCTCGACCCCGACACGGCGGATTGGGTGCGTGGCTATCTCGAGCGCTACCGCGCCGCGACGGGAGCCTCGATCTTGCTGGCATCGCACAACATGGCGGAAGTGGAGCGGCTCTGCGACAGCGTGATCATGCTGCGCGCCGGGCGCATGGTGGACCGGGACACGCCGGCCGGCCTGATCGCCCGCTACGGCCGGCAAAATCTCGAGGAGGTGTTTCTGGACATCGCACGCGGCAAAGACGGCGTGATCGCCGAGGCCGCGCAATGACCGACGCATCCAGCCACATACGCGAATCGTGGCGCGGGCCGCTAAGGCGCATCGGCGCGCTCGTGCTGCGCCATCTCTATCTCCTGTTGAGCTCGTGGCCCCGCATCGTCGAGCTGATGTACTGGCCGACGGTGCAAATGATCCTGTGGGGCCTCGTCACGCTCTTTCTGCTCACCAACAGCTCCTGGGTCGCCCAGGCGAGCGGCGTGCTCTTGGCGGGCGTCATGCTGTGGGATGTGCTCTTCCGCGGCCAGCTTGGCCTTTCGCTCGTGTTCATCGAGGAGATGTGGTCGCGCAATCTCGGCCATCTCTTCGCAAGCCCGCTCCGCCCCTGGGAGCTGATCTGCGCGCTCATGCTGATCAGCCTGATCCGCACACTGATCGGCATGGCGGGCGCGGTCGGCTTTGCCTTCTTGCTCTACGAGTTCTCGATCTTCGACCTCGGCTTCCCGTTGATCGCGTTCTTCGCCAACTTGCTTGTGATGGGCTGGGCAATCGGCTTCATCGTCAGCGGCCTGGTGCTTCGTTTCGGGCTCGGGGCCGAGAGCCTCGCGTGGTTCCTGATCTTCGCCTTCGCGCCTTTGAGCTGTATCTACTACCCGATGTCGATCCTGCCGGCGTGGCTCAAGCCGGTCGCGACCGCCCTGCCCTCCGCGCATGTGTTCGAGGGCATGCGTTCGGTCCTGATGGACGGCGTTTTCCGCGCGGATTTGCTCTATCAGGCGATCGCGCTGAACGCCGCCTACCTCACCGGCGGGATCGCGATCTTCCTGTCGTTTTTCCGCACCGCGCGGGAGCGCGGCTTGCTGCACCAGATCGGCGAGTAGTCACTCGACCCGCTCACTGACCCCAGCCTCCGCGAAGCTCGCCATCCCGGTGTGTGTCGCGAGGGCCGCGCGGACAAGTAGGGCGCCGAGGGCCGCGCCGGAGGCCTCGCCGAGCCGCATGTCGAGATCGAGGAGCGGCTCGAGCGCGAGCGCCTGGAGCAAACGCCGATGGCCCGGTTCCGCCGAGCAATGCGCCGCGAGGCAATGGTCGAGGCCGCCCGGCACGAGGCGATCCACAACCGCTGCCGCCGCCGTGCACACGAAGCCGTCCAGCATCACCGGCACGCGCCGGTGCCGCGCCGCGACGACCGCGCCGGCGATCGCCGCGAGCTCTAGCCCGCCGAGGCGCGCGAGGGCTGCGAGCGGATCGGTCAGCTGGTCCCGGTGATGCGCGATCGCCGCATCAACCGCGGCGCGTTTTCTCGCCAGGCCGTCAGCATCGACCCCGGTTCCGGGCCCCGCCCACGTCGCGCCGTCCCCGCCGAAGAGACCCGCGGCCAGGGCTGCCGCCGCCGTGGTGTTGCCGATGCCCATCTCGCCAAGGCACAGCAAGCCGGTTTCGGGCGAAACCGCAGCCGCGCCCACGGCCAGGGCGTCGAGGCACGCGGGCTCGGACATCGCGGGCTCGACCGTGAGATCACCGGTCGGTGTTCGCAGGTGAACCGGAATGACGCGGAGGCTCGCGCCGAGCAGCGCCGTGAGCTGATTGATCGCCGCGCCGCCCGATTCGAAGTTTGCGACCATCTGTGCCGTCACCGAGGGCGGAAATGCGGAGACCCCGCGCGCCGCGACGCCGTGGTTCCCGGCAAACACGACGACGTCGATTTGCTCCGCCGAGGGCGGGTGCCGTCCTTGCCAAATCGAGAGCCATCTGGTCAGCGATTCGAGCCGGCCCAGCGCGCCCTCCGGCTTGGTGAGCGTGACTTCGCGGGCACTCGCACGCGCACCGGCTGCGTCGTCGCCGAGGGGCATTGCCGCCGCCCAGCGACGAAATGAGTCCATCGAATCGAAGGCTGGAGTGTCCGACACGGTTGCGTCGCTCGCTGGTTCGCCTAGCTTATGATCGGCGCGAGCATGCCTAGGTAGGTAGGGCACTGGCAAGCGGTGATGCAGCACGAGCGCAATGACGATGGCGTCGACCGCCGTGGAGGGGACTTCATGCCCCGGGCGTGGTGGATTGACCTGGTTGGCGCGACCCGGTTCCTCACGCGTGTGCCGCTCCCTGACGGGAGTGAGCCGGCGGGCCTCGGCGCGCCCCAACCGTTCCGCCGCGCGGTGCGCCTCTTCCCGATCGTGGGCGGTCTCGTCGGCCTGTTGGGCGGGGTGGTCTATGCGATCGCGGTGAACCTCGGCCTGCCGGACCTCGTCGGCGCGGCGCTCGGTATCGGCGCGATCGCCCTCGCGACCGGCGCGCTACACGAGGATGGCCTCGCAGACACGATCGACGGATTCGGCGGTGGCCGCACGGCCGCCGACAAGCTTGAGATCATGCGCGACACCCGCATCGGCGCCTATGCCGTGGTCGGCCTCGTCGTCGTGTTGATCGCGAAGGTCGGCGCGTTGACGAGCCTTGATGGCTTGGGGCCGGTGGTCGCCGCCTTCGTGTGTGCCGCCGCGACATCGCGCGCCGCGATGCCCGCCGTCATGGCCTGGAGCACCCCCGCCCGGACGGAGGGCCTCGCGGCGGAGGCCGGCAAGCCGGCCGCGATCCCTATGTGGACCGGACTCGGCTTCGCGCTGTTGCTTTGCGTGATCCTGCTCACCTGGTCCGGCATCGTCGCGTTCATCATCGGCGCGCTCGCGGCCGCGGCCATGCTGTGGCTCGCGCGCCGCCAGATCGGCGGACACACCGGCGATGTGCTCGGCGCGACGCAGCAGGTCTCCGAACTCGCGTTCCTCTTGGCCTTGGCGGCCGTCCGTTGAGCGAGCCCATCGTGACCCGGTGGTGGTGGGTGCGGCATGCCCCTGTCACGGCGCATGGCGGGAAGCTCTACGGCCAAACCGATGTGCCCGCCGATGTCGACGACCACCCGCGCTTCGAAGCGCTGAGTACGCTCCTGCCCCACCCGGCGGTCTGGATCACGAGCCAGCTCAGGCGAACCCACCAAACCGCCGCCGCCATCGGCGATGCCGGATACGCCTTGCCCGAAGCCATCGTCGAGCCCGATCTCGCCGAGCAACATTTCGGGACCTGGCAGGGCGTGCCCTGGAGCGAGATCGAGCATACGCGCGGCGAGAACGTGCACCAGTTCTGGGTTGCCCCCGCCGAGTATGCGCCACCCGAAGGCGAGAGCTTTGCGGCGGTGGTCGCGCGGGTCGCAAGCGCCGTGGCACGCGCCACGACCGAGCATGCGGGACGCGATATCGTGGCCGTGGCGCATGGCGGATCGATTCGCGCCGCGCTCGCGCTCGCGCTCGGCCTCTCTCCGGAGCGCGCGCTCTCGTTCTCCGTCGACAACCTCTCGGTCACCCGCATCGAGCACATCGTGGGCGGGCGATCCGACGAGGCGTGGCGCGTCGTGGCGGTCAATCAGCCGCCTCGCTGAACGGATCGGTCGCAATTGGCGCCGCGCTGCGATATCGTGCGTGCGATGCGCAGCGAGGGAAGTCCGGTGCCGCCGCCCGTGCGCGGCCATGCCGGCGCTGCCCCCGCAACTGTAAGGGACGAGGCCAGACCCACCGCGCGGCGCGCGAGCCACTGAACGTTTCGAGCCATCGACGGCACGAGCGATTGGGAAGGCGGGTTTCGGTCGATGACCCCGAGCCAGGAGACCTGCTGCGTGTCGCGGTGACGGCGTCCTCGGAGGGAGGGTCATGCCCGAGACGGGCCACGCAGACCCAACATGCGCACGGATCACGCTGGTCCTCGGCGGCGCGCGCTCCGGCAAGAGCACATACGCCGAACAGCTCCTCGCCTCGCATGACGGTCCCCGCTTCTACGTCGCCACGGCAACCGCCGGCGACACCGAGATGACCGAGCGCATCGCCGCCCACCGCGCGCGGCGCGGCCCGGCGTGGCACACGATCGAGGAACCGCTCGACCTCGCGAACGTTCTCCGGGAGAACGACCGGCCCGGCGCGGCGATTCTCGTCGATTGCCTCACCCTCTGGCTCAGCAACGTGATGGCTGCCGCGCGCGATGTCGCGACCGAAACCGGCCGCCTCCTGTCGGCCCTCCGGCAGATCGAGAGCCACACCGTTCTCGTCAGCAACGAAGTGGGCCTCGGCATCGTGCCGGACAATGCGCTTGCCCGGGCCTACCGCGACCATGCCGGTCGCCTCAATCAGGCCGTCGCCGGCACCGCCGACCGCGTGGTGTTCGTCGCGGCCGGCCTGCCGCTTTCCCTCAAGCCGTAACGCGAGACGCCATGCAGACCCAAAAAATCCCGACCACGGTGATCACCGGCTTCCTGGGCGCCGGGAAAACCAGTCTCATCCGGCATGCGCTCGAGAGCGCGAACGGCCGGCGGATCGCCCTCATCATCAACGAGTTCGGCGACCTCGGTATCGACGAGGCAACGCTTCGGGGATGTGGCGACGAGGCCTGTGATGACGCCAACATCGTCGAGCTCGCCAATGGCTGCATCTGCTGCACGGTGGCCGATGACTTTCTGCCGGCGATGGAATCGCTCCTCGCCAGCGAGCCGACGCCCGATCACATCGTCATCGAAACCTCTGGCCTCGCACTGCCCAAACCGCTCGTCGCGGCGTTCAACTGGCCGGAGATCCGCACGCGGCTCACCGTCGATGGCGTGATCGCCGTGATCGACGGGCCCGCGCTGGCCGATGGTCGGTTTGTCGATGATCCCGAGGCGGTGCAGGCGCAGCGCGAGGCCGACGAGGCGCTCGACCATGAAATCCCCATCGCTGAGGTGTTCGAAGACCAACTCGCCTGCGCGGACCTTGTGATCTTGAACAAGACGGATCGGCTCGCGGCCGCGCAGCACGAGGCGAGCGAAATATGGCTCAACGCGCATCTCCCCGCGAAGGCGCGCCTGGTCAAGGCGGCGCATGCCCGCATCGATCCGACCGTGCTTTTCGGCCTCGGTGCCGCGGCTGAGAACGATCTCGACAATCGCCCGACCCACCACGACGATCCGGAGGGCGACCACGACCACGACGAGTTCGACACGTTCATCGTCGCGCCGGGCTCTGTTGCCGATCCCACTGTGCTCGCCGGGCGCCTTCAGGCCGCGGCGCGTGCACACGACATCCTGCGCATCAAAGGGTTCGTCGACATCCCCGGCAAGCGGCGCCGGCTGGTCGTGCAAGGTGTCGGAGAGCGGATTGAGCACTACTTCGACCGCGATTGGCAGCCCGACGAGCCGCGCCAGAGCCGTCTCGTCGTGATCGGGCTCGCGCCGCTCGATCGTGCCGCGATCGGCGCGGCGATCGCGGGATAGCCGGTGCATCTGCTCGCCGCAAAACCCGGTGGGGTCGCCGATGGGGGCGATGCGGTCGACCTCGGCCAGACGCCGGGCGACATCATCTTTCTCTCGGCGGCCGATACCGAGCTTGCGAGCCTTGCCGCGGCGCGGGCGCGCCTGGGTCCGGACGCCCCGAGCCTCCGCCTCGCAAACCTGCTGCATCTTGGCCACAACCTTTCGGTCGACCAATACGCCGAGACGGTGATCGCCCACGCACGCCTCGTCGTGGTGCGTTTGTTAGGCGGCGAAAGCTACTGGCCCTACGGCGTCGAACGCCTGAGCGCGGTGTGCGCGGCGCAGGGCACCCCCATCGCCTGGTTGCCCGGCGATGACAAAGCCGATGCGAACCTCGCGACGCGCACCACGCTTGACGCCGAGGCGGCCAACCGGCTGTGGCGCTATTGCCTGCACGGCGGCATTGACAACGCGTGCCAAGCGTTGCGCTACGCGAGCAGCTTGATCGGCCACGCGGTTGCATGGCGCGAGCCGGCGCCGCTGGCCCGTGCCGGTGTCTACCGTCCGGGAGTGGGCATCGTGCCGGCGGAGAACATTGCGGCGCGCCCTGCGGACTGCGCCGGGCGTGCGATGCTGCTCTTCTACCGTGCGCTGATTCAAGCGGGAGACCTCGCGCCGATCGATGAGCTTGTTGGGGCGCTCGAGACCGGCGGGCTGGACCCGATTCCGGTGTTCGTCACAAGCCTCAAGGATCCCGACGCCGCGCGCTTTGTGGCAGACCTGATCGCGCACGCATTACCCGATATCGTGCTGACCGCGACCGGCTTCGCGGTCTCGACACCGGGTCGGACGGAGGAAACGCCGTTTGCGCAAGCCCGCGTGCCGGCGCTTCAGACGGTGTTCGCAGGCGGGACGCAGGACGACTGGCGCGACAACACACGCGGCCTTTCGCCGCGAGACATCGCGATGAACGTGGCGCTGCCCGAGATCGACGGTCGGATCTTGACCCGGGCGGTCGCGTTCAAGGCGGAAGCGCGCTTCGACGCGGCGACCGAGGCGCCGATCGTCCGCCTGCAGGCGGACCCGGAGCGGATCGGCTTCGTCGCGGAGCTGGCGCGCCGCTGGGTGCGGCTCGGCAACACGCCGCCCCACAAGCGTCGAATCGCGGTGATCTTGGCGAACTACCCCAACCGCGACGGGCGCATCGGCAACGGCGTCGGGCTCGACACGCCGGCGAGCGCGGTCGCCATCCTCGAGGCCCTCGCCGATGCGGGATATCGGATCGACGACCGACCGCGCGACGGCGCCGCCCTCATCAAGCGACTCACGGCGGGGCCGACGAACACCACCGGCGCGGCGGTGCAGGGCGAGATTCGTCTCGCCCATTCCGATTATGAGGCGTTCTTCGCGCACCTGTCGCCCGCGGTCCGCGCCGCCGTTGAGGGCCGTTGGGGCTCGCCGGCAGACGACCCGTTCTTTCGCCGCGCTGAGCAGGCGTTTGCCCTGCCCGTGGTGCGCTTCGGCAATGTCGTCGTCGCGATCCAGCCGGCGCGTGGTTACAACATCGACCCGGAGCGAAGCTATCACGATCCGGATCTTCCCGCGCCCCATGGCTATCTTGCGTTTTATGGATGGCTCCGGCGTGCGTTCGACGTTCACGGCGTGGTGCACCTTGGAAAGCACGGCAATCTTGAATGGCTGCCCGGCAAGGCGCTTGCGCTCTCGGGCGATTGTTTTCCGGAGGCTGCGCTCGGCGCACTGCCCCACGTCTACCCGTTCATCGTCAATGATCCCGGCGAGGGCAGCCAAGCGAAGCGCCGGGCCGGCGCTGTGATCATCGACCACCTCACGCCGCCGCTCACGCGGGCAGAAAGCTATGGCGTGCTCGAGGAACTTGAGATGCTGGTCGACGAGTATTTCGAGGCGTCGTCGCTCGATCCGCGGCGGTGCGTGCCGCTGCGGACACGCATCGTCGAAACCGCCCAATCGATCGGGCTCGATATCGATTGCGGCATCGCGCCCGAGGACGACGCCGACGTCGCGCTGCAAAAGCTCGATGGCTATCTATGCGAGATCAAGGAGATGCAGATCCGCGATGGCCTCCACGTGTTCGGCCTCTCCCCGTGCGGCACTCAGCGGAGCGACCTGCTGCGCGCCATCGCGCGCAGTGCACGCGGACCCGAGGCGGGCGAGGCGTCGCTCCTGCGCGCGCTGGCCGCCGATCTCGGCCTCGCATTCGATCCCCTCACCGCAGATCTGGGCGCGCCATGGCGCGGGCCGCAACCGGCGGCGCTCGTCGGCGGCACCGCCTGGCGGACGACCGGCGACACGATCGAGCGCCTCGAAGCGTTGGCGGGTGCGCTGATTGCCGGGGCACGTGCGCCGGAGCCGCCCTGGGCCGCGACCGCCGCGGTACTCGGCGCCATTGAGGCCACTGTTGCGCCCGCGCTCGATGCGAGCGGCGCAGCAGAGGTGACGGCGCTCAAAGCGGCGCTCGACGGTGCGTTCGTCACGCCTGGCCCTTCCGGCGCGCCGTCGCGCGGGCGGCCCGACGTGCTGCCGACCGGCCGAAATTTCTACTCGGTCGACACCCGCGCCGTGCCGAGCCCTGCGGCCTGGCAACTCGGCTGGGCCTCTGCGCAGCGGCTCGTCGAGCACCATGCGCAAACCCACGGCGACTGGCCGCGCCGGCTCGCGCTCAGCGCCTGGGGCACCTCCAACATGCGCACCGGCGGCGACGACATTGCCCAGGCGCTCGCCCTCATCGGCGCGCGACCGCGCTGGGATGGCGCGGGCGGGCGCGTCACGGGGTTCGAGGTGTTGCCGCTTTCCCTCCTCGATCGGCCGCGCGTCGATGTGACGTTGCGCGTCTCCGGCTTCTTTCGCGATGCGTTTCCCGGGCTCATCGACCTGTTCGACACGGCGGTGGATGCGGTGGCGGCGCTCGACGAAAGCCCGGACGACAACCCGCTCGCCGCGCGCGTCGCCGCGGACACGCGGCGTTTCATCGCCGAGGGGCTCGCGCCGGCGCCCGCCGCGCGACGCGCACGTTTCCGCGTGTTCGGCTCGAAACCGGGCGCCTATGGCGCAGGCCTGCAGGCCCTGATCGATGAAGGGGGCTGGGCCGACCGGTCGGACTTGGCTGCCGCCTATGTGGCGTGGGGCGGATGGGCCTATGGGGGCGGCACCCAAGGCGATGCGGCGCATGGGCTGTTCACGGAGCGGCTCGGCGCGATCGAGGTCGTCGTCCAAAATCAGGACAATCGCGAGCACGACATCCTCGACAGCGACGACTACTACCAGTTCGAGGGCGGACTTGCTGCGGCGGTGGGCGTGCACGCGAAACGTGCGCCGGCGGTCTATCACAACGACCACTCGGTGCCCGAGAACCCCCGCATCCGCACGCTCGCCGATGAGATCGGGCGTGTCGTCCGTGCCCGGGCGGTGAACCCCAAATGGCTCCGCGGCGTGATGCGCCATGGCTACAAGGGCGCCTTTGAGATTGCCGCGACCGTCGACTACCTGTTTGCGTTCGCCGCGACCACCGACGCCGTGCGCGACCACCACTTCGACGCGCTGTTTGAAGCCTATGTCGACGACGCGACTGTGCGTGACTTCATTGCGGAGGCGAACCCGGCGGCGCTGCGCGAAATCGCCAGCCGCTTCATCGAAGCGCAGGAGCGTGGCCTCTGGAAGCCGCGAGCCAATCACGCCTACGATCTCCTGGCGCAACTGCACGCCGAGGATACCGGGGAAGGGAGACGGGATGGCCAACGAACTCACTGACGCCGAGCGCGACGCACGCCATGCCGAGAAGATGCGCAAGCGCAAGGCCGCGCGCGAACGCATGCTCGCGACCAAAACCATCGAAAAGGGTCTCCTCATCGTCCACACCGGCAAAGGAAAGGGGAAGTCGACGGCCGCCTTCGGCCTCGCGATGCGCGCGGTCGGCAATGGGCTCAAGGTCGGCATCGTCCAGTTCGTGAAAGGCAAGTGGCAAACCGGTGAGCGCGCCGTGCTCGACCGGTTTCCGGATCTCGTCTCGATCCGCGTGATGGGCGAGGGCTTCACCTGGGACACCCAAGACCGCCGACGCGACATCGCGGCCGCCCGCAAGGCGTGGGAGGCGGCCGAAGCGTTCCTCGCGGACCCGCGCTACCGTCTGGTGATCCTCGATGAGCTCAACATCGTGCTGCGCTACGACTATCTCGACTTGGACACGGTCTTGACGCGTCTCGCCGCGCGGCCGCCCGACCAGCACGTCGTCGTCACCGGGCGAAACGCCAAGCCCGCGCTGATTGACATGGCCGACCTCGTGACCGAAATGACCGAGGTCAAGCACCACTTCCGCGCTGGCGTGAAAGCTCAGCTCGGAATCGAGTTCTAGCCCGGAGGCGCCGCTCCATGACACGCGTCGTCAATATCGTGGGCGTGGCTTGGCTCGCAGCGGTGAGCGCGGCTTTTCTGCTGATCGCGCCGCCAGCCGACGCCACCGATCCACAGCAAGATCTCGTTGATCGCGCACGCCTGGTGGTGGAAGCCTTGAAGCGCGACCCCGACGCCGATCAGGTCCGCCGCTACGTCCAAGACGCCCACGCGATCGTGGTGATCCCGGCCTATGTCAAGGCAGGTCTCATCATCGGCGGCGCGGTGGGCGAGGGCGTGATCGTCGGCCGCGATCCGCAGACGAGCGCAATCACGCAGCCGGCCTTCGTCGAGCTCACCGAAGGCAGCATCGGGCTCCAGGCCGGCGTTCAGACCTCGGAGATCATCCTGACCGTGCTGTCCCAAAAGGGACTGGAGGCGCTCCTTTCCGACAAGTTCACGATCGGCGGCGACGCGGGCCTGAGCGTCTTCACCATCGGCGCGCAGCGGGAGGCTGCGACGACGACCAACATCAACGCCGACATCGTGGCGTTTGGGCGGAGCAAGGGTTTGTTCGGCGGTGTCGCGATCGATGGAACGGTGTTCACGCTGCGAGACGACGCGAACGCGGCCTATTACGGCGAACCGTTGACCGCGAAAGAGATCGTCGTCCACGGCCGCGGCGTGAGCGTCGGAACCGCGAACCTGCGCGAGCAGCTTCGGCGGTTCTAGGTCAGAGACGAGAACGCCCATGAGCCAAGCCGCCCGCGCGCCGTGCGTGATGCTTCAGGGAACCGGCTCCGACGTCGGCAAGTCCCTGCTGATCGCGGGGTTCTGCCGGCTCTTCTCCAGCCGCGGCCTGACGGTGCGCCCGTTCAAGCCCCAAAACATGTCGAACAATGCGGCGGTGACGGCAGACGGGGGAGAAATCGGGCGCGCGCAAGCACTTCAAGCGCGCGCGGCCGGCATCGCGCCGACGGTCGACATGAACCCGATCCTGCTGAAGCCGGAGGGCGAGCGGGGTGCGCAAATCGTGGTGCGCGGGCGGGTCGCCGGCCGCGCCGACGCCGCGGCCTACCACCGGCTCAAACCGCGCCTCATGGCGGATGTTCTCGCAAGCTTCGATCGGATTGCCGCCGGGGCCGACCTGGTCCTGGTGGAGGGAGCGGGGAGCCCCGCGGAGGTGAATCTCCGCGCCGGCGACCTCGCCAACATGGGGTTCGCGGAAGCCGCCGACGTCCCTGTGGTGTTGGTCGGCGACATCGACCGCGGCGGAGTCATCGCGAGCCTCGTCGGGACTGCCATCATCCTAGCCGAGACCGAGCGAACCCGGGTGAAAGGCTACCTCGTCAACAAATTTCGGGGCGATCCGTCGCTCTTCGAAGCCGCCCACCCGGAGATCGAGCGCCGCACGGGATGGTCGTCGCTCGGCGTGGTGCCGTGGTTCGACGGCGCTCGCCGCCTACCGGCGGAGGATGGGGCGAGCCTTGACGGCAGCCGCTTCTCCACGGGGCCGCGCGGGGCCGGTGCGATCCGCGTCGCCGTGCCCCGGCTCCCCCGCATCGCCAACTTCGACGACCTCGACCCCCTGCGCGCGGAGCCGGACGTCGAAGTCGTGCTCGTTGAGCCGGGGACGGCCATCCCCGGTGACGCCGATCTCATCGTGCTGCCCGGCAGCAAAGCCACCCGCGCAGATCTCACCGCGCTCACGCGTGAAGGCTGGGCGCTCGATATCCGCGCCCATGTGCGCCGCGGCGGCTGGGTGCTCGGGCTCTGCGGCGGCTATCAGATGCTCGGCCGGCGAATCAGCGACCCGGCCGGCGTCGAGGGGACGCCAGGCGATTCCGAAGGACTTGCCCTCCTCGACGTCGAAACCGTGCTGACCGGCGAGAAGCGTCTCGCCCAGGCCGCAGGTCACGCCGCAGACGGCCGTGCCGCCGTCAGCGGATACGAGATGCACATGGGCGAGACCGAGGGACGCGACACGGCGCGCCCCTTCCTCTTGCTCGATAGCGGGCCGGACGGCGCACGCGCACCGGGTGGCCGCGTTGTGGGGAGCTACCTCCACGGCTTGTTCACGGCGGACGAATTCCGCCACGAGTTCCTCGCTCGCATGCGCCACCGCAACCGCTCGGGCGTCGCGTATGACGCATCGATTGACGCGGCACTCGATGGACTCGCGGCCCATCTCGCCGAGAACATCGACGTGGATCGCTTGTTGAACGTGGCGCACGCGCGGGAGATCGCGCATGCACGCTGAGCCGAGGCGCCACTCAAAGGCCCGCAAGGAAGCCGATCACGGCAACCAATGCCGCCGCGAGCACGCAGGCGATCCCGAAAAGAAACAAGGCCCGGCGGATGTCTCCCGGCGTGGCGCGGGCGCGCCCGTCGCCGAGCCAGGCACCCGTGGGCGCCTCGTCGCCGTAGCGGCGCGGCCCGAGCAGCGCAAGCCCGAGCGCGCCCGCCATCGCCGCCTCGGGCCAGCCCGCGTTTGGCGAGACGTGCTTGCGGGCGTCGCGCACCATCGTGCGCAGCGCAGCACCCGGAGAGGCGGCCGGCAGGAAGATCGCCGCAGCGGCGATCAAGGTCCCGCTGAGTCGCGCCGGGAGCCAATTGACGGCATCGTCGAGGCGCGCGGCGACCAGACCAAACGCCTGATGGCGCGGGCTCTTGTGGCCGATCATGCTGTCCATCGTGTTGATCGCCTTGTAGGCCGCGAGGCCCGGCAGGCCGAGGAGCAGGTACCAAAAGATGGGCGCCACCACGCCGTCCGCGTAGTTCTCGGCGCAGCTTTCGATCGCGGAGCGCGCGACACCGTGCTCGTCGAGCAGCCGCACGTCGCGCCCGACGATGTGGCGCACCGCGTCGCGGCCCGGCTCGAGCCCGCCTCGCCGCAGCGCGCGCGCCACCCGAAGCACATGATCAAACAGGTTCCGTTGCGCGACGAGCAGCGTCACGACCGCGAGCTCGAGGCACCAGCCCCAGGCGATCTCGCGCGCGAAAGCGGCGATGGCCCACCCGGCGAGTGCGCTCGCGCCGACCACCGCCACCACAGCGATGGCGCCGCGCATCACGCGATCGGCATCGCCCCGGTGCGCACGGTTGAGGCGGCGATCGAGCAAGGCCGTGATACTGCCGAGCAGCCGAATCGGGTGTGGGAACCAGGCCGGATCACCGATCAGGGCATCGAGTACGAGCGCAAACAACAACAGAAGCGGCGCTCCGGGCCCGAACGACCAGTCGATCGCGGCAATCGAGCCGGGCGAACCGAAAAAGATCATAACGCGAGGATGGAAAGAGCGATGTTAAGGGTCAATGAACGATTGGCGCCACTCCGATGAGCGCGCCGGCGATCCTCCTGTGTGGTCACGGCAGCCGCGACGATGCCGCCATCACCGAGTTCGAACGCCTTGCGCAGCGGGTTGCCGAGCGGCTGCCGGAGCGCGCGGTGAGCCATGGCTTTCTCGAGTTCGCCCGTCCCACCATCGGCACGCGTCTCGATGCGCTGCGCGAGGCTGGCGTGCGGGCGATCGACGCGGTTCCCGGCATGCTGTTCGCAGCGGGACATGCCAAGAACGACATTCCGTCGGTGCTCAACAACTACGCAGCCGACCACCCGGAGCTCACGATCCGATATGGCCGCGATCTGGCGATCGATCCTCGGCTGTTGCAGGCGGCTGCCGAGCGGATCGACAGTGTCGACGCCCCGGACCCCGCGCAGCGAGGCGAGACGGTGCTTGTCGTGGTCGGCCGGGGAACCTCGGATTCCGACGCCAATTCGAACATCGCCAAGGTCGCCCGCATGCTGGGCGAGGGGATGGGCTTCGGCTGGTCGGGGATCTGCTTCAGCGGCGTCGCCCATCCGCGCGTCGCACCCGCGCTGGAGCGGTTCGCCCGGCTCGGCTTTCGCCGGATAGTCGTGTTTCCTTACTTCCTGTTCACCGGCGTGCTGGTGACGCGCATCTACGACGCCGCCGACGAGGTCGCCGCCGCCCACCCGGCGATCACCTTCGTCAAAGCGCCCTACCTCAACGACCATCCGCTGGTGGTCGATACCTTCCTCGCGCGGCTCACCGAGATTGCCGACGGCGACAATCGAATGAACTGCCAGCTCTGCAAATATCGCGAGCAGATCATCGGATATGAGGCGGATCATGGCGCACCGCAGGTGGGGCACCATCATCACGTCGAAGGCATCGGCACCGACGGCGATCACGGACATCACCACCATCACCACCATGATGATTGACTACGAGCGTGATCCGGCGGCCATCACGCGGCAATCCTTCGCCATCATCCGCAAGGAAACGGCGCTCGGCGCGTTCCCACCCGCGCTGGTGCCGGTCGTCACGCGCATGATCCACGCCTGCGGCATGACCGACCTCGCCGAGGCGATCGCCTGGACCGGCGATGTGGCAGGCGCCGCGTCGCGCGCGCTCAGAAGCGGGGCGCCCGTGCTGGTCGACAGCCGCATGACCGCGCATGGAATCACGCCGTCGCGCCTGCCGGCCGACAACCCGGTGATATGCGCGCTCGATGATCCGCGGGTTGCGCCCGATGCCGCGGCGCGCGGCACCACGCGCTCCGCCGCGGCGATCGACCTGTGGCGCGACCACCTCGACGGCGCGGTCTGCGCGATCGGCAATGCCCCGACCGCCCTTTTCCGCCTTCTGGAGTTGATCGACGCGGGCGCGCCGAAACCGGCGGCGCTCATCGCGGCCCCGCCCGGCTTCGTCGGGGCCGTGGAAGCCAAAGACGCGCTTGTCGCCGATAGCCGCGGCCTCCCCAGTCTCGTTGTTCGCGGCCGGCGCGGCGGCAGCGCGATCGTCGCCGCCGCCGTGAACGCGCTCGGCACCCCGCACGACGACGCAGGGGGTGGCTGATGACACCTTGGCTCTCGCTCGTCGGCATCGGCGAGGATGGTCTAGAGGCGCTTGCGCCGGCAGCACGCGCCCTGATCGACACAGCCGACGTGCTCGTGGGTGGTGAGCGGCACCTCGCGATGGTGCCGTCGGGCGGCGCCGAGCGCCTCACCTGGCGCAGGCCGCTGCTGGACACCGTCGACGAGATCGCGGCGCGGCGCGGCGCGCGCGTCGTCGTGCTCGCGACGGGCGATCCCATGTGCTTCGGCATCGGCGTTACGCTCGCCCGGGCGTTCGACCCCGCGGAGATGACCGTCATCCCAACCGCGTCGGCCTTTAGTCTGGCGCAAGCGCGGCTCGGCTGGTCCTATGGGCGCTTTGAGGGGCTGACGCTCCACGGCCGGCCGATCGAGACGCTCCGCGCCTACCTCGCGCCGGGACAGCGTCTTCTTGCGCTGTCTCATGACGGAACCACGCCGGCGGCGGTCGCGTCGCTTCTGTGCGATGCGGGCTATGGCGAGAGCACGATCTCCGTGTTCGCCCACATGGGGGGCGACAAGGAGCGTGTTCATGAAAGCCGCGCATGCGACTGGGAGACGCCGCGGGTCGCAGACTTGAACACGATCGCCATCGATTGCGCCGCATCGACCATCACGCGAGTCAAACGCTTCAGTGGCGCACCCGGGCTGCCGGACCGGGCGTTCGAATCCGACGGGCAGCTCACCAAGCGTGAGGTACGTGTTCAAACGATCTCCGCGCTCTCGCCAAGGCCGGGCGAGCTCTTGTGGGACGTGGGGGCCGGCGCAGGCTCGGTTTCCATCGAATGGTTGCTGAGTGACCGGCGCACCGAAGCGGTCGCCATAGAGCGCGAGGCGGCCCGCTGTGCGACGATCGCGCGCAATGCGAGCGCGCTCGGCGTGCCGCGCCTCGCCGTGGAGCACGGTGTCGCGCCCGAGGCGCTCGCGCCGTTGCCGGAGCCCGACGCCGTATTCATCGGGGGTGGCGTGTCTTCTCCAGGCGTGGTCGAGACCTGCTGGACACGGCTCAAGCCGGGCGGACGCTTGGTCGCGAATGCGGTCACTCTCGAGAGCGAGGCGACGCTCGCCACGTGGTGCGCCAAGGCAGACGGGACCATGTGCCGCATCGCGATCTCGCGCGCACGCCCGGTCGGCGACACACTCGCGTGGCGGCCGCTGATGCCGGTCACCCAGCTCACCCTGGTCAAGCCATGAGCCAAGGCACGCTCTATGGCGTCGGGCTTGGCCCGGGGGATCCCGAGCTACTGACCCTCAAGGCGGCGCGCATCCTGCGCGAGGTTCCGCTCATCGCCTATCCCGCGCCGCCTGATGGCGCGTCTCTCGCGCGCGCGATCGCTGCGCCGCACCTCCCCGGCGGCCAGGAAGAGATCGTGATCCGTATGCCGCTCGATGCCGCGCGCTTCCCCGCGCCCGATGTCTACTCGGAGGCGGCGCACACGCTTACGGGGTGGCTCGCGGAGGGGCGCGACGCCGCGGTGCTGTGCGAGGGCGATCCCTTCTTCTACGGCTCCTTCCTCTACCTGTTCGAACGTTTGGCCTCCGCGAACCGCGTCGTGGTGGTTCCCGGCGTGTCGTCGCCGATGGCATGCGCCTCGACGCTCGCGATCCCGCTTGCAGCGCGCAACGACGTGTTGACCATCCTCCCGGCTCCGCTCAATGAAGCGACGTTGAAGGAGCGCCTCGCGGCATGCGATGCCGCGTGCGTCATCAAAGTGGGCCGGCACCTCGACAAAGTTCGCAGCGTGCTTCGGGAGGCCGGGCTGCTTGATCGGGCCCGCTATGTCGAGCGTGCGACCATGGCGGCCGAGCGGGTGCTGCCGCTCGCCGCGGTCGCGGCACCGGCACCCTATTTCTCGATGATCCTGGTTCATCGGCGGGGCGTGGCGTGGCGATGACCGCCCCCGCGATCGTGGTTCTCGATACCGGAGGCGGTGCGCTTGCGCGGCGCCTGGCGACGCTGGTCCCAGGCGCCGCGATTCACGCGCCTCCGTCGGCCGAGGCGGCGGTTCACTTCGACGGGTTTGCCGCGCATCTTCGGGCTCTGTTCGCAGCCGGCACACCCATCATCGGCGTTTGCGCGGCGGGGATCGCGATCCGCGCCCTTGCGCCGCTGCTCGACGACAAGCATGCCGAGCCGCCGGTCGTCGTCGTCTCACCGGACGGCGCTGCCGTTGTCCCTCTGCTCGGGGGACATCACGGCGCCAACACCCTCGCCCGCACACTCGCGCGCGGGCTTGGCGTGCACGCGGCGGTGACAACTGCGAGCGACCGACGGCTCGGATTCGCGCTCGACGCGCCGCCACCGGGCTGGCGCGTCGCGCCCGGTGCCCGCGTCAAGACCGTGACGGCGGCGTTGTTGCGCGACGCCCCCGTGCGCCTCGTGGTCGAGGCCGGCAACGCCGATTGGCTCACCGCGGGCCGGGCGATCCTTTCCGATGACGGCGAACGGGAGATCCGGGTTACCGACAGCACGCGCCGATCAAGCGATGTGGTACTGCACCCGGGCGTGCTCGCGCTCGGCATCGGGTGCGAGCGCGGCGCGAACGCTGACGCGGTGATCGCGCTTGTCGCGCGTGCGCTCGAGCGCGCCGGGCTCAGCCCGCTCGCCGTGGCGTGTGTGGGCTCGCTCGACCTCAAGGCCGACGAGCCCGCAATCTTGGCGGCGGCGGATCACTTCGGCGTCCCCCTGCGCTTCTTCGATGCGGCGCGTCTCGAGGAGGAGACGCCACGCCTTGCGAACCCCTCCGACGTGGTGTTCCAGGCGGTCGGCTGCCATGGCGTCGCGGAGGCGGCCGCGCTCGCATGCGCGGGCGATGCCGCCGTGTTGGCCGTAGAGAAGCAGCGGGGCGCGCGAGCGACCTGCGCGATCGCGCGGGCACCGGATGTCATCGACCCCTCCCTGGTCGGACGCGGGCGGGGGCGCGTGACTGTTGTCGGCCTCGGGCCGGGCGCGCCCGGCTGGCGAACACCGGCGGCCGCCGCCGCGCTCTCCGGTGCCACCGATCTCGTCGGCTACGGCCTTTACCTCGACCAAATCGGCGCGCGCGCGGATCAAACGCGGCATGCGTTTCCGCTCGGCGCGGAGGCCGACCGCGTGCAGCATGCGCTCGCCCTTGCCGCGTCCGGGCGGCGGGTGGCGCTGGTGTCGTCCGGCGATGCGGGGATCTATGGCATGGCCTCGCTGCTGCTCGAAGCCTTGTCGAGCCACCCTGCCGCCCGCCGCATGGAGATCACCCTGGAACCGGGGATCAGCGCGATGCAGGCGGCCGCGGCGCGGGCCGGCGCGCCGCTCGGCCACGATTTCTGCGCGATCTCGCTCTCGGACCTTCTGACGGCGCGCGAAACGATCGAGCGCCGCTTGACGGCGGCGGCGGAGGCCGACTTCGTCGTCGCGCTCTACAACCCTGCCTCGCGAAGCCGGCGCGACCTTCTACAATCCGCGCTCTCGATCCTGCGCGCGCACCGGCCCGCCACTTGCCCGGTGGTGGTCGCGCGCAACGTCGGGCGGCCAGGCGAATCTGTTTCAATCACGACTCTCGCGGCGCTGGACGTGGCGACGATTGACATGCTGACGATCGTCATCATCGGCGCCACGACGAGCCAGACGATCGGGCAAACAGACTGCCATTGGGTTTACACACCCCGCGGCTATGACACCGTCGCGGACAGGCCGTCGAGGGCGGCGCGCGCGCGATGACGGTGCATTTCATCGGCGCGGGCCCCGGTGCGCCTGATTTGATCACGGTGCGCGGCCTATCCCTGATCCGCCGATGCCCGGTCGTTCTCTATGCGGGCTCCTTGGTGCCCGCCGAGGTGCTGGCGGAAGCACCGGCCGATGCCCGCATTGTCGACACCGCACCGCTCACCCTCGACGAGATCATCGACGAGATCTCTCAAGTCACCGCGCGGGGACTTGACGTCGCGCGGGTGCATTCGGGCGATCCTTCGCTCTACGGCGCAATCGCCGAGCAGATGAGGCGGCTGAGAACCCTCGGCATTCCGTTCGACATCACGCCGGGCGTTCCGGCCTATGCCGCGGCGGCGGCCGCGCTCGAACGCGAACTGACCCTGCCGGGCGTCGCACAGACGGTGATACTGACGCGGACGGCGGTGCGCGCATCCGCCATGCCGGCGAGCGAGTCGCTCGAAACCCTCGCGGCAAGCCGCGCGACCCTTGCGATCCATCTGTCGATCAACAACCTCGCGCGCGTCGTGCGCACGCTCGTCCCGGTCTATGGCGGCGATTGCCCGGTGGCCGTGGCCTACCGCGTCAGCTGGCCCGACGAGCAAATCATCCGAGGCACGCTCGACGACATCCACCGCAAGGTGAAGGCGCTCAAGCTGACGCGCACGGCGTTGATCCTGGTCGGGCGCGTGCTCGACGCATCGGCCTTCGAGGACAGCAAGCTCTACGACCCGACGCATCACCACGTGTTGCGCGCCAAGCGAGACCTATGACCGGTCGTCGATCTTGGCCGCGAGCCAGCGCACCGCCGCGTCGATCGACCCGACCGCCGGCCCGGCCGGGGGCGCGGGCCGGTTGATCAGAACCACCGCAAGCCCGAGGCCCCGCGCGGCGACAAGCTTGGCCTCGGCGGCGGCGCCACCGCTCTCTCGCATGACGATGCAGTCGATCCCATGTTCCGCCAGAAGCACCCGCTCCTCCTCCGGATCGTCGCTCGCCCGCGCCAAGATCAGCCGGTGCCGCGGGAGCGGGATCGCATCGGCGGGCGGCTCGATCAGACGCACGAGATACCAGGGCTCGGGCCGCGCGCCGAAACATACGAGACCGCGCTGACCCGTCGCGAGCAGCACGCGCTCCGCGGTTTCAGGAATCGCGGCCGGTGCGGCGGCCATGCTGTCCACCTCGATCCACCGATCGCCCGGCCGTGAAAGCGGCGGCGCGCGCAGCAGCACGACGCGCGGCGTCGCTTGCGAAGCGGCGGCACGAGCCGCGTGGGCGGATATGGTTTGCGCGAACGGGTGGGTGGCGTCGATCAGATAGTCGATCTGCGCTTCATGGAGATAACGCGCGAGGCCTTCGGCCCCGCCGAACCCGCCAATCCTCACCTCGCCCGGCGGGCGGCGCGGCGCCCGCGTCCGCCCGGCGAGCGCGGAGATCACCTCGAGCCGGTCCCCGAGGCGGTCGATCACCGCGGCCGCGAGGGCACGCCCGTCCGCGGTCCCGCCGAGGATCAGGAGGCGGCGCTTAGGGCCCGGCCCGGCCGATGACGGTGCCGTCACGGTCGAAAATCACCACATCGAGATCGGCCGTCGCCTCCGCACCCCCCATCACGGCGTACGCGCGCGCCTGCGCGTCTTGGGCGATCGCATCGGCAAGCGCGAGCCGTGTGCGGCTTGCGATGGCGAGCACCTCATTCGCGGTTCGCGCCTGGCGCGCCTCGGCGAGGTCCGCCGCGCCGCCACCAACCGCAGCGTACGTCGCGCACAGCCGATCGAGATCGATGGTGCCTTGGTTGGCGCGGAGGTCCATGCGCCCTTGCGCGAGCTTGGCGATCTTTCCAAAGCCGCCTGCAATGGTGACACGGGCGACCGGGCGAGTGCGCAGATATTTCAGCATCGCACCGGCGAAATCGCCCATGTCGATCAACGCACGCTCCGGGAGCTTGTAGAGGCGCTGAACAGCGGCCTCGGAACCACGGCCCGTCGCCCCCGCGAGGTGAGGCAATCCCTCCGCCACGGCGACGTCGATGCCTTGGTGGATCGACGCGACCCATGCGGCGCACGAGTAAGGCTTGACGATCCCGCTCGTGCCGAGCACCGACAGACCGCCGACGATGCCGAGCCGGCCGTTCATCGTGCGCGCGGCAAGGGCGGCACCGCCCGGTATCGCGACGGTCACCTCGACATCCGGCGGGCCGCCCAGACTCGATGCCAGCCGTCCGATCTCGCGTTCCATCATGCGGCGCGGTCCGGGATTGATCGCCGGCTCGCCTGGAGGCACAGGCAGGCCGGGCCGCGTCACGGTGCCCACGCCGTCGCCGGCAACAAACGTGATGCCCGCGCCGGCCCGGCGCGCGGCGATGGTGACCTCGATACGGACGCCGTGGGTCACGTCAGGATCGTCGCCCGCGTCCTTCAGAACGGCGGCGCTCGCGCGATCCCGCCCATTGCGCTTGGCGGCCAGGGGGAAGGATGGTGTCTCCCCACCGGGAAGCGTGATCGTCACGGGATCCGGGAACTTGCCCGAGACCAGGCCAACATAGGCGGCGTGGGTCGCGGCCGTGGCGCACGCACCGGTGGTCCAGCCGCGGCGGAGAGGCCGGGGGTCACCACCGGATGTCGGGTCGACGCCCATTCGCGCGTTATAACCCAGGGGCGCCACGGTGTAGACTCCGCGCCATGAAGGACCCAAACCCATCTGAGGCCATCGTGCCACCGGATCTCGCCCCGTTCGAGCCGGGCTCGGTCTGGCTGGTCGGCGCGGGGCCCGGCGATCCCGGCTTGCTCACGCTCTATGCCGGCCACGCGCTTGCCCATGCCGATGCGGTGATTTACGACGCGCTTGTCACGCCGGAGATCCTCGCGCTCGCTCGGCCCGGCGCGGTGCTCGAATTTGCCGGCAAGCGGGGCGGCAAACCCTCGGCCCGGCAGCCCGACATCACGAGCCGGTTGATCGAGCTGGCGCGCCAAGATCTTCGTGTTTTGCGCCTGAAGGGGGGCGATCCGTTCGTGTTCGGGCGGGGCGGCGAGGAGGCGCTGGCCCTCGCCGCAGCCCGGATTCCGTTTCGCTTGGTGCCCGGTGTGACGGCCGCGGTCGCCGGCATGGCGGCGGCGGGCATCCCCTTCACGCACCGCACCGCCAACTCGGCCGTCACGCTGCTCACGGGCCACGAGGCGGGTGGCAATGTGCCGGAGGGCATCGACTGGGCAGCGATTGGCCGCGGCGCGCCGGTCTTGGTGCTCTACATGGCGCTGCGGCACCTCGAGACCATCGCGGGCCATCTGATCGGCAACGGCCTGGCGCGCAACACCCCGGTCGCGCTGATCAGTCGCGCCACCACGGCGGCCCAACGCGTGCTGGAAACGACACTCGGCGCGGCGGCGCGCGATGCGAGATCGGCCGAGATCGAAGCGCCCTGCATCGTGGTCGTCGGGGATGTGGTGAGCCTGCGGGGCGCGCTCGACCCCGATGCGTCATTGGCCGCGCGCGCCGAGGCGGCCGCACGGCTCGCCCGGCACTGGCAACGCGAGGCCGGCTAAACCCGCACGCCCGCTTGCAGCCAAGCGAGCGGCAGCGATAATCTCGGCAGCTTCGGACTAGGGGCAGAGTGGCAAGGGATGCGAAACCTCGGTGCGTTCAGCGGAGCCCGGCGCAACCCGCTCCTGTGGGTCGTGGTGATCGGCGCGATCCTGATCTATTCCCAGTATGACGGATCGCTGTTCGGCAATTTCGACAACGCGCACATCACGCGGCTGACAGCGCGCACCGACGACATCAAAAGCGACTTCTCATTGACCGATCACACCGGTCGCGCCGTGTCCGCGGCGGATTTTGAGAGCACCCATACGCTGATCTATTTCGGCTATACGTGGTGTCCCGACATGTGCTGGACGGCGCTCTCGGTCATGGGTCAAGCCATGGACGAACTCGGCGACATGGCCACGCGCGTGCAGCCGCTTTTCGTCACCGTCGATCCCGAGCGCGACACGGTGGAGCGGCTCGCGACCTACGTTCCGCAGTTCCACGACCGCATGCTCGGCCTGACAGGCACGCCCGACGAGGTCGCCGCGGCGCTAAAGAGCTATGCCGTCGAGTATCGCCATCACAAACGCTCGGAGGGTGACGATGCCTACCTCGTCGACCACACGGCGTTGATCTACTTCATGGGGCCCGACGGCACGCTTGTGGACTATTTCGCGCCGGACATCGGCCCGACCCGTCTTGCTCTCGGGCTGGAACGGCATCTCGACGGCTGAGCGGCGCGCTGCTCCATGACACCGACGCCGCCCCAGCCCGCCAAGGGCCTGATCATCGCGGCGCCGGCATCGGGCCACGGCAAGACCGTTCTGACCGCCGCCTTGCTCCGTCACCTGAGATCGCGTGGCATGGCCATCGGCGCCTTCAAGACGGGGCCCGATTATATCGACCCGGGCTTCCACGCCGCCGCGCTCGGCGCACCCTGCATCAACCTCGATGCCTGGGCGATGCGCTCGGCGACACTCGACCGGCGTGTTGCGCACCTCGCGAACCGAACAGAATTGATCGTCGGCGAGGGTGCGATGGGCCTGTTCGACGGCTCCGGCGATGGACGCGGCGCGACCGCCGACATCGCCGCGCGCTATGGCTGGCCCGTGGTGCTCGCGATCGACGCGCGGCGGCAAGGCGCCTCCGTCGCGGCGCTCGCCGAAGGGTTCGCAAACCACCGGGCCGATGTCGAGGTCTGCGGCGTGATCCTCAACCATGTCGCAAGCGCGCGGCATGAGCGCCTGCTGCGCATGGCGCTCGACGCTGCGCGAATTCCCGTCCTCGGTGCCGTTTTCCGCGACCCGGCGCTCGCACGGCCGGCGCGTCATCTCGGTCTCATCCAGGCAACCGAAGCCCCGCCGGCAGCCCTCGCAGCCTGGCTCGATGGAGCCGCCGCCGCAGTCGAACCCGCCGTCGACATCGACGCGCTGCTCCATGCCGCCCGGCCGACGCGCCTCGAGGCAGCGGGCGCAACTGGCGAGGCCATCACGCCCCTCGGCTCACACGTCGCGATCGCGCGCGACGACGCCTTCGGGTTTTGCTATCCCGCGCTCCTCTCGGACTGGCAAAGCGCCGGCGCCGCGCTCTCGTTTTTCTCGCCCCTTGCCGACGAAGCGCCGAGCACCGCTGCGACAGCCGTCTATCTGCCGGGAGGCTATCCCGAGCTGCACGCGGGTCGCTTGGCCACGAACCATAAGTTTATGAGCGGGCTGCAGGATGCGGCGCGCCGCGGCGCGACGGTCTACGGCGAATGCGGCGGCTACATGGTGCTGGGCCGCGGCCTCGTGGATACCGATGGCGCACACCACGCGATGGCCGGCCTCTTGCCGCTCGAGACGAGCTTCGCCGACCCGGCACTCACGCTAGGCCATCGCATGGCACGCACCATCGACGCGAGCCCGCTCGGCCCGCGCGGCACAGCCTACCGAGGGCATGAATTTCACTATTGCCGCGTGGTGGCCGAGGAGGGTGATGCGGCGCTATTCACGTGCCGTGATAGCGCCGGCGAAGCGATCGGGCCCGCCGGCCTCCGCTCTGGCCAGGTGATGGGCTCGTTCGTGCATGTGATCGATCGCGCCGACTGAGCCGCCCAGGGCCTCGATCATGAAGCGGCGCCAGAGCGCGGCGGGCGGACCGCCGCCCGTGACCTCATCCATCGGCGAACTGTCGTCATTGCCGAGCCAAACGCCCGTCACCAATCGATCGGCCCAGCCGACGAACCAGGCGTCGCGGAAATCTTGGCTGGTCCCGGTCTTGCCGTACGCCTGGCCGAGCGCCTGCGGCAGGTTGGCGGCGCGCCCCGTGCCGGCGTGCACCGTCGCCGCGAACATCTCGTGCATCGCCGCCAAGACGGGCTGATCGATCGCCGCGCCGAGTCCCGACCCGTCGCGCCGGTAGAGCACCTCGCCCGAGCGGTTGCGGACTTCGACGATCGCGTGCGGCAGAACACGGGTGCCCCCGTTTGCAAACACAGTGTAGGCGCCGGTCAGCTCCATTAACGAAACCCCGCCGGTGCCGAGCGCGAGGCTGGCGTCGTCCGGCAGCGCGCTTTCAATCCCGAGGCGGCGCGCGGTGCTCACGACATCACCAATGCCGACGCGAGTTGCGATTCGCACCGCGACGGTGTTGACCGACTCGGCGAAAGACTCACGCAGGGTAATGCTGCCGCGGTAGCGCCCGTCGTGATTGCGCGGTGACCACCCGCCGATCGTGAGCGGCGCGTCTTCGATGGTCTCGCTCACGCGAAACCCCGCGTTCAATGCCGCGAGATAGACGAAGGGCTTGAAGGCCGATCCGGGCTGCCGACGCGCTTGCGTCGCACGATTGAATTGGCTTTCGCGGTAGCTCCGCCCTCCCACCATCGCTCGTACCGCGCCGTCCGGAGAGAGCGCCACCAATGCCGCCTGGCCGATCCGCCGCTCGCGGCCGACGGTGCTCAGCATGCTCTCAACCTCTGCCTGGGCCGTGCGCTGCAAACGCGGGTCGAGCGTCGTGTGAACGAGAAGCGCCCCATGGTCGCGCCCCACATAGCCCGGCACCTGCTCCAGCACCCAATCGGCGAAATAGCGCGCGGATTGGCCGGCGCGCGGCGCCATATCGAGCTGCGCAGGTCGGGCCCGCGCGTCGTTCGCGTCCGCGGCACTCAAGAAACCGGCGTCGACCATGGCGCCGAGAACCACATTGGCGCGCGCGGTCGCCGCCGCCCGATCATGGGCCGGGCTAAGCCGGGAGGGCGCCTTGAGAAGGCCCGCGATCATCGCGGCCTGCGGCAGGCTGACCGTGCCGGCGGACCGTCCGAAATAGCGCCGTGCAGCGGCCTCGACGCCATAGGCGCCGGCGCCGAAATAGGCCCGGTTGAGGTAGATCGAGAGAATCTGCTCCTTCGAGAACTTGCGCTCCAGCCAAAACGCAAGCATGGCCTCTTGGATCTTCCGCTTAACGCTGCGCTCGGGTGTGAGGAACACGAGCTTCGCGACTTGCTGGCTGATCGTGCTGCCGCCCTCGACGACCGCGCCCGCGGTCAGATTGCGCCAGGCGGCCCGCAGGACGGAAATCGCGTCGACCCCACCATGTTCGAAGAACCGCCGGTCCTCGATCGCGAGCACTGCCTGCGGCAACACGGGCGCCATGTCGGCGAGCGGAACGTAGGCGCCCCAGCTCTCGCCATAGGTCGCGATCGTGGAGCCATCGACCGCAAGCACGCTGACCGACATCGGGGTCGTTGGGCCTGCGAGATGGTCGGTCGATGGCAGGTCGTGCGCGAAGTAGGCGAAGAAGCCTGCGACGATCAGCACGAGCCAGAGCCCGACGACCAGGCTCCATTTGGCAATGCGCCACCTGCGCCGCCGCTTTGTCGCTTGCGTCTGTTTTCGCGGTGCCGCCTTGCGGCGTGTCGGCTTGCGCGCACGACCCGAAGCCGGGCGCCGCGCGCTGCGCCGCTTGGGCGTCTTTTGTGGCGTCTTCCGGCGCTTAGCCATCCGTGGATCGGCGGCCGATCACACGTCCAGATTCACGACCTTGAGAGCGTTCTGCTGAATGAACTCGCGCCGCGGCTCGACGACTTCGCCCATCAAGGTCGAGAAGATCTCCTCGGCTTCCTGCGCATCCTTGATCTCGACGCGCCGGAGGGTGCGCACATTCGGGTCGAGCGTGGTTTCCCAAAGTTGTTCGGGATTCATTTCGCCCAGGCCTTTGTAGCGCTGGATGGAGAGGCCCCTGCGCCCGGCCGCGTAGACGGCATCGAGCAGCGCGCTCGGCGAGATCACCTCGGTCTCGGCATCCTTGCGGCGCAAGGTCGCCGGATGGCCGTAAACCTCCTGCAGGTGGCCCGCGAACGTATCTAGTCGCCGCGCCTCGGGCGTGGTGATCAGAACATGATCGATACGGTGGGACTCGGTGACGCCCCGGAGTGTCCGCGCAAACAGGAACGAGCGCCCGCTCGACGTTGCACCCGCCGCCCCCGACCAGCCGCGTTCCGTCTCGGGCGAGAGCCGATCGAGGCGCGCCGCGATGTATTCGGCCGCTTGCCCGGCGGCAGCGGGATCTTCCAAGATCGTTTGACTGAGCGCGCCGGCGATGGCCGCCTGCTCGACCACGCGCCGGTCGACCCGCCGGGTCAGCGCCTTGACGAGCCCATCGATCTCGCGCGCCGCATCCACCAGCCCGCGCAAGTCGGCCCCGGCACGGTCCTCACCGGCGTGGACCGTGAGCACCGCCTCCTCGAGGCCCGCATCGATCAGGTGATCCTCAAGCTCCTGGTCGTCCTTGAGGTATTGTTCGCTCGCGCCGCGCTTCACGCGGTAAAGCGGGGGCTGGGCGATGTAGAGATGCCCGTCGCGGATCAGCGGCTCCATGTTGCGGTAGAAGAAGGTGAGGATGAGCGTGCGAATGTGGGAGCCGTCGACATCCGCGTCCGTCATGATGATGATCTTGTCGTAGCGAAGCTTGGCGAGATCGAAATCCTCCGAGCCGATTCCCGTGCCGAGCGCGGTGATGATCGTGCCGATCTCAGCGGAGCTCAGCATCTTGTCGAGACGCGCGCGCTCGACATTGAGGATCTTGCCGCGAAGCGGCAGGACCGCTTGGTAACGGCGGTCGCGCGCCTGCTTTGCCGAACCGCCCGCCGAATCGCCCTCGACAAGGAAGAGCTCGCACCGTTTCGGGTCGCGCTCCTGACAATCGGCTAGCTTGCCCGGAAGGCTGGTGATTTCGAGCGCGCTCTTGCGCCGCGTGAGATCGCGGGCCCGCCGCGCCGCCTCGCGCGCCGCCGCCGCCTCGACCACCTTCGCGATGACGCTCCGCGCCTCGCCCGGATGCTCCTCGAACCATTGGCCGAGCCGCTCAGCGACCACGCTCTCGACCGCTGGGCGGACCTCCGAACTCACCAGC
Organism: Alphaproteobacteria bacterium; assembly: GCA_965216915.1. Lineage (GTDB taxonomy): Bacteria > Pseudomonadota > Alphaproteobacteria > UBA828 > UBA828 > CBDCGS01. The sequence goes on along the minus strand of CBDCGS010000011.1, from coordinate 1,158,928 downwards.
TTCTCCTTGGTCTGCGACGAGAACTTGGGGTCTGGCACCTTGACCGAGAGGATGCAGGTGAGGCCTTCGCGCGCATCATCGCCCGTGATGGTGACCTTTTCCCGCTTCGCGATGCCCGCGCTCGTCGCATAGCCGTTGATCGAGCGCGTCAACGCGGCGCGAAAGCCTGCCAGGTGCGTGCCGCCATCAGCTTGGCGAATGTTGTTCGTGAAGCACAGAACGGTCTCGTGATAGCTGTCGTTCCATTGCATCGCGATGTCGACGACGATCCCGTCCTTGTCGTCGCGGAACGTGATCGCCTCACCGAGCAGCGACTGCTTCGCCCGGTCGAGAAAGCCAACGAATGCCTCGATACCGCCGGCATAGTGCAGCTCGGTCTCGCGCGGCTGCGCCGCCCGCTCATCGCGTAGCACGATCGTCAGCCCGGCGTTCAGAAAGGCGAGCTCACGCAAGCGGTGCTCGAGCGTGTCGAAATCAAACTCGGTGCGCGAGAAGATTCCCGTGGAGGGGAGAAACACGACCTGCGTCCCGGTGCGCTCGCCCGCCGAGCCCACGCGCGCGAGCGGCGCTTCCGGCTCGCCGGCGACGAAGCGCATCGCATGCTCATCGCCATCACGCCAGATGTGGAGCGCGAGCCACTCGGACAATGCGTTGACGACCGACACACCGACACCGTGCAGGCCGCCCGACACCTTGTAGGTGTTCTGGTCGAACTTTCCGCCCGCGTGAAGCTTGGTCATGATGACCTCGGCGGCGGACACGCCCTCCTCATCATGAATCCCGGTGGGCACGCCGCGGCCGTTGTCGCTGATCGATGCCGATCCGTCGGCGTTGAGCACCACGTCCACGCGGTCGCAAAAACCGGCGAGCGCCTCGTCGACGGCGTTGTCGACGACCTCGTAGATCATCCGATGCAGCCCGGAGCCGTCATCGGTGTCACCGATATACATGCCCGGGCGCTTGCGCACGGCATCGAGGCCGCGCAGCACCTTGATCGAGCCGGCACCGTAGGCGTCGGCCTCGGCGTTCGCTGGTCCGTTCGTGGTGGCAGGCTCGGCAGCCGGGTCCGTCACATCAATCCTCCTCAACGACCGATCCCGCCCGGACCGCAAAGAACTGGGCGTGAGGACGCAACGCCGCAAAGGTGCGGGCCTCGGTTCCTGAGAACCAGGCTTGCGCGTCGAGCGTCAAGATCATGTCGAACAGGGCTTCGCGCCGCGCATCGTCGAGATGGGCCGCGATCTCATCGAGCAGGAGAACGGGCGCAAACCCGCGATACCCGGCCAACAACTGAGCATGCGCGAGCACAATCGCGATCAGAAGCGCCTTCTGCTCGCCGGTCGAGCACTGCGCCGCAGGCGCCTGCTTGGTCTCAAGCCATACCGTGAGGTCGCCGCGATGCGGCCCGTCGCTGGTGCCGGCCTCGGCATCGCGCGTTCGGGCGCCAGCAAGATGCTCGCGATAGCGCTCTTCGGCGTCAAGCGCCGGACCGGCCGCGAGCCATCGCTCGACGAGCCCGTCCACAGCCATCCTCGCCTGGGGAAACGGCGTCATCCCTCTGGAAAGAATGGGCGCAAGGCGCTCGGCGAATTCGAGACGGGCAGCGGCAATCGCGACCGCCTGCTCCGCCATGCCCCGCTCCAGCGCGCCGAGCCACGATCCATCGGTGGTTCCGGCGCCGAGGAGGCGCATGCGCTCGCGCCGGCCGTGGTCGTAGCGCTGCACACGCGCGGCATGTCCCTGGTCGATGGCGTACACCAGGCGGTCGAGAAAACGTCGACGGTCTCCGGACGGTCCGGTGAAAAGCCGATCCATCGACGGCACGAGCCAGACCATGCTGACATGCTCGGCGAGCGCCGCCGGGCCGGAGACAACCTCGCCATCCACTTTGGTGACGCGCCGTTCGCGCCCCTGCCCATCCTCGGCGGGCATCCAGCCGGAGGAAAGCTTGACGGGCCCAAAGGGGCTGACGACCTCACCCGACACCGCCCACGGGCGCGCGGGACGGTCGTGCATCTCGCCCGGCTCGCGGCGTGCAATATCGCCCAAGCGCGCGCCGCGCAAGCCACGGCCTGGACCAAGATACGACATAGCCTCGAGCAGATTGGTTTTCCCGGCGCCGTTTGGACCGGTGAGCACGACCGTCCGGCCGTCAAGGGGGAGCCGAAGCGTGGCGTAATTGCGAAAATCGCTGAGCCCGACACGGCGCAACACCGGACCGGCAGGACGATCACCGGCGGCCATGGCATTCGTCACTGATGGAGAGGGTGCAATCACACGCGCATCGGCATGATGACGTAAAGCGCACTCGCATCGCCCGAATCGCTCACCAACGTCGGCGAAGCCGCATCGGCGAAGCGAAACTCGATCGCCTCGCTCTCAACCTGCCCCGAGACGTCGAGCACATAACGGGCGTTGAAACCGACCTCGAGAGGGTCGGCCTCGTAGGTGGCATCGAGTTCCTCGGTCGCCGTTCCGGCATCCGGACTGGTCGCGGTGAGCGTGACATGGCCCTGATCGACACTCAGCTTGATGGCGCGCGATTTCTCCGTCGAGATGGTCGACACCCGGTCGACGGCTGTCGCGAATAGCTTGTTGTCGATCGCCAGGACCTTCTGGTTGTCTTGCGGGATGACCCGCTCGTAATCCGGGAAGGATCCGTCGATCAGTTTCGAGGTCAGCGTGGCGTCGCCGACGGTAAACCGGATCTTGCTCTCCGAGAGCGCAACTTCGACCGAACCGTCGGAATCATCGATCAGCTTCCTCAACTCGGCGATTGCCTTTCGCGGCACGATGACGCCAGCCATGCTCTCCGCGCCTTCAGGCAGAGCCACATCGGCCTGGGCGAGGCGGTGCCCGTCGGTGGCCACGGCGCGCAAGCGGGCTCCCTCCGCTTCTTCCCCCGTCTTCGGGTGAAGGTAGATGCCGTTGAGATAGTACCGCGTTTCCTCGGTCGAGATGGCGAAACGGGTCTTATCGATGAGGCGACGCATGTCGGTCGCTGGAAGCGAGAACACGAGCGGCAGCTCGCCCTCGGTCATGACCGGAAAATCCTCGACCGGCAGGCAGGCCAGGTTGAACCGCGACCGGCCCGCGCGCACAACCAACTGCCCGCTCTCGCCGTCTTGGGCAATCTCGACCTGAGCGCCTTCCGGCAGCTTACGCACGATGTCGTAGAGCGTGTGTGCCGGCGTGGTGACCGCGCCCGCCTGGCCGACGCTCGCTTGCGCGCCCTCGACGATCGCCAGATCCATGTCCGTCGCGGTCAAGCGCACCTGGTCGGTGCCGTCGGCGTCGAGCTTGACGTTCGACAGAATGGGGATGGTGTTGCGCCGCTCGACGACGCTCTGCACATGCGCGAGCGAGCCGAGAAGGGCAGAGCGTTCGATGGTCAGCTGCATCCTGATCTGATGGCCGGTTTGATCAGACCGATCCGCGTTGGTCTCCTGATTCCGACGGTGCCGAACGTCGCGTGCCACTCGACTCCCGCCAGCGCGAACCGACCCGGAATTATACCAGGATGCAGCGTCTTTTTGGCAGCAAATTCAGCGATATTGCGCTGGATTTACCGCGGCTCATCCTCGATCCGACGACGCAGCAAATCGACGTCTTCAGCGATACCGTGATCGGTCTGGCATAGCTCCTCGACGCGCCGGATCGCGTGAATCACCGTCGTATGGTCGCGCCCCCCGAAACGGCGTCCGATCTCCGGCAGCGAGCGGGTGGTCAGCTGTTTCGCCAGAAACATCGCCACCTGACGCGGCCGGGCAATGGCCCGCGAACGCCGATTGGAGACCATCTCCGTGAGCTTCATGTTGTAGTACTCGGCCACCTGGCGCTGAATCTCCTCGATGGTGATCCGGCGGCCAGTCGCGCGGAGCGTGTCGCGGAGCACCTCCTTGGCCATCTCGAGCGAAATCGCCTGGCCGCCGACCGCAGCGTGGTGCGCGACACGGTTCAGCGCCATCTCGAGCTCGCGCACATTCGAGGTAATGCGATTTGCGATGAACTCCAGCACCTCGCGCGGCGTGTCGGGCACGCAGAGCGACTCGGCCTTCGCTTGAAGGATGCCGAGCCTCAGCTCGAACGTCGTCGGATGGATATCGGCAACCAATCCCCAGCCAAGGCGCGAGCGCAAGCGTTCCTCGATTTGGTCGAGATCGCTCGGGGAGCGGTCGGCAGAGATGACGACCTGCCGGTTGTGATCGACCAGCGCATTGAAGGTGTGAAAAAATTCCTCTTGGGTGCTGTCTTTGCCGCAGATGAACTGGACGTCGTCGATCATCAACACATCGACCGAGCGGAACTGCTCCTTGAAGGCCATCGTGTCCTTGAAGCGAAGCGCGCGCACGAAGTGATACATGAACTTCTCGGCGGACAAACACAGCACCCGGCGCGAGGGATCCCGCTCGCGGATGTGCCACGCCATCGCGTGCATCAAATGGGTCTTGCCAAGACCGACACCGCTATAGAGGTAGAGGGGATTGAAGGACACCGTGTCCTGCTCGGCGATCCGGAGAGCCGCTGCATGAGCGAACTCGTTCGGCTTGCCGACGACGAAGTTCTTGAACGTCAATTTCGGATTGAGGGGCGAGCCCAGACTCGCAATGTCCTCGTCCCACGCACGGCCATCGCCGGGCCTTGCCGCGGCCACCGTCGGTGCGACGGGATCAGGCTCAACGGGCGCGGGCGACGCCGCGGCGTCCCGCACGATGAGCGCGACCTCGCGCACGCCGTTGCCCTCGGCGCGCCAAAGCTCGCTCAAGCGCCCCCCGTAGCGCGAAGCGATCCAATCACGCAAGAACGATGTCGGCGCCGCGACATGCGCGACCCCGCCCTCGATTTCCACCAGCGTGAGCGGTTCCAGCCAGCTCTTGAAGGTCGCCTCGCCGATTTGCGCGCGCAGACGCGCACGGACCCGCGTCCATGCCGCCTCCGGATTCCAATCATTTCTGCCCCGCGTCCCCACCGGTCAGCCTCGACCGCACAGACGTTGATGCGGCGGCCGATCGGCGCGCAGCCCCATAGTCCTCACATTTTCTGGCTTTTGGCCGGGAACCCACATCGTCCCTGTCCCCCGTCATCCAATGGTCAACCCCTTGAGGGACCCATCTATTCCGCGGCCCAGGCGCGACGGCTCGCGCGGAGGGGTGAGCACACCCCTCACGGTGCGGCTCCGCAACTCGCGATGTTGATAGATCTCCCAGTGCCGGTTCTTGGCCGGCGATTGACCCCAGCGTAGAGGGGGCTATAGGGACTGACAACCGGTCCGAAATAGGAACTTAAAAAAATCTTTCATATCTTAGTTAAAAACCGAGCTTTGCAGAAAAGCTGAGTGTTTTTTCTTAATTGTCTGGTTTAGAGAAGAAAATCTAGAAGCGCTCGCCAACCGACCGTTCCACCATCCCGCTGGCCTTTTTCCGTTCGTGACGGTTTGCGAGACAGAACGATGAAACCCCGCACGCACGGGGCTTCGGCCATCAGCCGAGCGCGTTAACCCGCTTAGCCAAGCGCGACACCTTGCGTGCGGCGGTCGTGCGGTGGATCACGCCGCGTGAAACGCCCCGCATGATCTCTGGCTCGGCCGCACGCAGCGCTTGCTCGGCGGCCGATCGGTCGCCGCTTTCGATCGCCTCTTCGACCTGACGGATGAAGGTGCGAATGCGTGACACGCGCGCGCGGTTGACCGCGGTGCGCCGCGCCGTTTGACGAACGCGCTTCTTGGCCTGGAGCGTGTGAGCCATGTCGGTACCGTCGAAAGTGAGGTCGCGGGGTTATATCGGCGGCGCGCGCCGTCGTCAACGCATAGCGACTCGGTCCGCTACTTGTGCGCGAATGCCGGTTCCCGTTTTTCGACGAATGCGTCCATACCCTCCATCTTGTCCTCGGTCGCGAAGGCAGAGTAGAACACTGCTCGCTCGAAGAGCACACCCTCCGCGAGCGTCGTTTCGAACGCCCGGTTCACGGCGGCCTTGGCCATGGCGACGGAGGGACGCGAGAAGTGCGCGATCCTCTCCGCGATCCGCAAGGCCTCATCCATGAGGCCGTCCACCGGCACCACCCGGCTCACGAGACCACTCCGCTCGGCCTCCTCGGCCTCCATGGTGCGGCCGGTCAGGATCATTTCCATCGCCTTCGACTTGCCGACGGCACGCGTAAGACGCTGCGTGCCGCCCGCCCCCGGGATGACACCGATGGTGATCTCCGGCTGGCCGAATTTGGCGTTGTCGGCAGCGATCACGATGTCGCACATCATGGCAAGCTCGCACCCGCCGCCCAAGGCATAGCCGGCCACCGCCGCGATGATCGGCTTGCGGCACTGTGTCATGTGGTGCCACGGCTCGATGAAATTGCTGGCGTGCGCGTCGATGAAGCTCTTGTCGCGCATTTCCTTGATGTCGGCCCCGGCGGCGAATGCCTTCTCGCTACCGGTGAGGATGATCGCGCCGATGCCGTCGTCGGTGTCGAGGTCGTCGAGTGCGTCGTTCAGCTCGCGGATCACATTGCCGTTGAGTGCATTGAGCGCTTTCGGGCGATTGAGCGTGATCACGCCGACACGGCCGCGTCGATCGACGATAATGTTGTCGTAAGCCATTGATGCTGCTCCGTTCCAGTGGATCCGGCGTGCTCACAAACCCTTATTCGGGGGCCAGCATGAAGCGGACGGAAAGATCGTCGTCGCCGGGCAGGAAGTCGATCACGAGACGCTCTCCGTCTCGTCGGAAAACGAGATCGCCGGCCCTGACCCAACCGAGCTGCGGCAGCGTCCGGCGGTAGAAAGCCGCGACGGCAGCGGGTGCAAGCCGGCCCGATGCATAGGCTTCGACCAGCCGCCCGTCGGGCTTGTCGAACACGAGGCCGCCGGGCCGTTCGGTGAGCCCTTCCATGACGGGCAAATCATCAATCTCGGCGAAGAACCGTGCAATGCCCGCCCGCTCGGTCGCCAACGCCGGAAATGCGACGGCCACGAGGACGATCATGGTTGACAGGAATCGCATGTGGCATGGCTGATACATCAACGCTGACGCTTGGCGCAATAGTATGTCGAGCGGTTGCTCTGAACGATCCGGCGCACCCCCGCGGCGCAGTCGCAACCAGGGCACGGCTCGCCCTCGCGGTCGTAGACCGAGAAGCGATGCTGAAAATAGCCGAGCTCGCCCGATGCTTGAGCGTAGTCTCGGAGTGACGAGCCGCCCGCCGCGATCGCATCGTTCAAGACGTCCCTGATCGCGGTGACCAGCTTGGCCGCGCGCACCCCTCCGACGGTGTGGGCCAACCGGCGCGGGCTCAGGCGCGCCCGATAGAGCGCCTCGCAGACATAGATGTTGCCGAGGCCGGCGACCGTTCTCTGATCAAGCAAGGCCGCCTTGATCGGCGTGTGCCGGCCACGCAGGCGCGCGGCGAGAGCGGGTCCGGTGAAGCCCACGTCGAGCGGCTCCGGCCCCATCTCGGCCAACAGCGGATGGCTGCCCACTGCGTCCTGCTCGCAGATGGTCACTAGCCCGAACCGCCGGTGATCGGTGAAGCTCGCCGTCGCGCCACCCTCGAAATGAAAGACGATGTGGTCATGCGGGCCGTCTGCACGATCGGGGTCGATCGAAAGGCGGCCGGACATGCCGAGGTGAACGATCAGAACCTGGCCGTCGTCGAGACGGACCAAAAGATATTTGCCGCGCCGATCGAACGCTGCGATCTGTCTCCCAACCAAACGCTGGCCGAGATCCAGCGGCACGGGCACGCGCAGGTCCGTGCGGCGGACTGTGACACCCTCGATGCGCTGGCCCGACAACGCCGCAGCCAAGCCTCGGCGCACGGTCTCGACTTCCGGCAATTCAGGCATGGGCGCACAGTAGCGCGCGCCTCGAGGCTAGGCTATGTTCCACGACATGGGCCCGACCGCGCGCGAGCGCGACCCCTCCGACGGCGTCGACTTCGGCTTCCGGCGCGTGGATGAGAGCGACAAGCCTCGGCTCGTCCGCGACCTGTTCGACCGCGTTTCCGCCCGCTATGACCTGATGAACGACGTGATGAGCGTCGGCATTCATCGGCTGTGGAAGCGTGAGATGGTCGCTTGGCTCGCCCCGAAGCCTGGGATGACCATTCTCGACGTGGCGGGCGGCACCGGCGACATCGCTCACCGCATCCAAACCGCCGCCTCCGGTAGCGCCGTGATCGTTTGCGACGCGAGCCCAGGCATGGTCGAGGCGGGACGCGAGCGGGCCTGGAACCGCGGCATCCTCGACGGCATCACCTGGCTGGTGGGCGATGCCGAAGCACTCCCACTCGAATCGCGTTCGGTCGACGCCTATACCATCGCGTTCGGCATCCGAAACGTCACCCACATCGAGCGCGCGCTCGCTGAAGCCTACCGGGTGGTTCGCCCCGGCGGACGTTTCGTCTGCCTCGAGTTTAGCCCAACGCAACCGCCTGGACTCGACCGCCTCTACGCAGCCTATTCCTTTGCAGTCATACCGCTTCTCGGCCAGGCGATCGCCGGCGATCGCGACGCCTACCGATATCTGGCAGAGAGCATTCGCCGGTTTCCGCCGCCCAAAGCGTTCGCCGCGATGATCGAGACGGCGGGCTTTGCGGGTGTGCGCTTACGCCCGCTGTCAGCCGGCATCGCCGTGCTGCACGCGGGCTGGCGCGCCTAGACCCCTCCCCCATGCGGCGCGCCCTGAGGAACCTCGGCCGGCTTGTGCGGATCGCGTGGATCCTGGCCCGCCACGATGCGCTGTTTCCGCTCCGGCAATACGGGCTCATGCCGATGGTCACGGCGGTCGCAGCCCTCGCGCCCAAGCGCCGCGCGCTCGGCAAACCGGGCGAGCGGCTCGCGGCTGCGCTGCAAGTTCTCGGCCCGAGCTTCATCAAGTTCGGGCAGGCGCTCTCGACCCGGCCGGATTTGATGGGCGAGGAGGTCGCGCGCGATCTCTCCGCGCTGCAAGATCGCCTTCCGCCGTTTGAAGGAAGCGCCGCCCGCGCGATCGTGGAGGCGGAGTTCGGTCGCCCAATCGACGCCCTCTTTCAGGAGTTTTCGGATCAGCCGGTCGCAGCCGCCTCCATCGCCCAGGTCCACTTCGCGGTGACGACCGAGGGGATGCCCGTCGCCGTCAAGATCCTCCGCCCGGGGATCGAGCGGGCGTTCGAGCATGATCTCGATCTCTTTTATTGGCTCGCGGAAATTGCGGAGCGCACCCTGCCAGCGTGGCGCAGACTGAAGCCCGTCGAGGTCATCCGCACCTTCGCCGACACGGTGACCATGGAGATGGACCTCCGCTTCGAGGCGGCCGCGGCCTCCGAGCTTCGGCAGAATTTCGCCGAGTTTCCCGGCTTTCGCGTCCCGGCTGTCGATTGGCAAAGAACCAGCCGCCGGGTGCTCACCCTCGAGCGCGTCAGCGGCATCCCCATTGACGAGCGCGCGCAAATCATCGACGCGGGTCACGACCCGCGCGACGTGTTGGGCAAGGCCGCGGGAGCCTTCTTCTATCAGGTTTTCCGCGATGGCTTTTTTCACGCGGATCTACATCCCGGGAACCTGCTGGTCGATGCGGATGGCCACGTGGTCGCCGTCGACTTCGGCATCATGGGACGGCTCGACCGCGCGACGCGGCGCTACCTCGCGGAGATGCTGCTCGGCTTCTTGACCCAGAATTATGAACGGGTCGCCGACATCCACTTCGAGGCGGGATATGTGCCGCGTGACAAATCGCGCGCGGCGTTCGTACAAGCGCTGCGCTCGATCGGCGAGCCGATTCTGGGTCGCCCCATCAACGAGATCTCCATCGCCCATCTCCTGGCGCAGCTCTTTCAAATCACCGAGGCCTTCGAGATGGAGACCCAGCCCCAGCTCCTTCTTCTGCAAAAGACTATGCTCATGGCGGAGGGCTTGACCCGGCGGCTGACCCCCGATCACAACATGTGGGCCTTCGCCCAACCCCTCATCGAGGATTGGGCGCGCGACAATCTCGGCCCACGGGCACGGCTGCGCGAGGCGGTGGCCGATGGCGGCGCCGCCTTGGCACGCCTGCCGCGGATCGCCGCCCAGGCCGAACGCGTGCTCGAGGGCCTCGATGGTGGCATCAAGATCGATCCACGAAGCGCGAGCCAGCTCGCCGGTGCGCGGGGCCGCCCCTGGGCGCTCTACACCCTCCTCACCGTCATTGCGGGCCTTCTCGCCGCGCTCCTGGCATTGCAGCTCGCCTGAGGCTTAACGACTCGCTCAGCCCTTGCCCGCAGGGTGGTGGCTTGGCGACGAATACACATATATTGTTCGGAGATTAAGCGACAACACAGTTTGACCGTGAGCCAGTCGAGCAACCTCTCGGGCAAGCGCGTCCTCCTCATCATCTCGGGGGGAATCGCGGCCTATAAGAGCCTTGAGCTGATCCGGCGCCTGCGCGAGCGCGGCGCGACGGTGAGGTGCATCCTGACCGAGGCCGCGCAAACCTTCGTGACGCCGCTCTCGGTCGCGACCCTCGCCGGCGAAAAGGCCTACACCGACCTCTTCTCGCTCACCGACGAGCTCGAGATCGGCCATATTCGCCTCGGCCGCGAGGCGGACCTTGTGGTCGTGGCGCCGGCCACCGCCGACCTGATGGCCAAGATGGCGCTCGGCCAAGCGAACGACCTGGCGTCTGCGACGCTGCTTGCGGCGTCCGCACCCGTGCTCGTCGCCCCCGCCATGAACACGCGCATGTGGCACCACCCGGCGACCCAGCGAAACCTCGCGCAGCTTGAAGCCGACGGCGTGTTGCGGGTCGGACCCAACGATGGTCCGCTCGCGGAAGGCGAGAGCGGCCCCGGGCGGATGGCGGAGCCGCCCGAGATTCTCGCCGCGATCGAGGGGTTTTTTTCCGCGTCCGATAGGCTTGCGGGGCTGCACGCGTTGGTCACAAGCGGCCCGACCTACGAGCCGATCGACCCCGTGCGCTTCATCGGCAACCGCTCCTCCGGCAAGCAGGGCCACGCCATCGCCGCGGCATGCGCCCGGCGCGGCGCCAGGGTCACGCTGGTCTCGGGTCCCACGCAGGAAAGCGATCCGCTGGGCGTCACGACGGTGCATGTCGAAACTGCCGCGCAAATGCTCGCCGCATGTGAGGACGCGTTGCCCGCCGATGTCGCCGTTTGCGCGGCGGCGGTCTCCGATTGGCGGGTCGCCGCGCCGCACAATCAGAAGCTCAAGAAAGGCGGTCCCGGGGAAACGCCAGGCCTCGATCTGGTCGAGAACCCCGACATTCTCGCGCGCCTAAGCCGCAAGGGTGCGAAGCGGCCTCGCTTGGTCGTCGGCTTCGCGGCCGAAACCGAGAATGTGGTCGCCCACGCGATGGAAAAGCTCGCACGAAAAGGCTGCGACTGGATCGTCGCGAACGATGTCTCGCCATCACAGGGCACGTTCGGTGGCGATCGAAACACGGTTCACGTGATCGCGGCTGCGACCGGCGCCTCCCAACCGCATGTCGAAAGCTGGCCGCTGATGAGCAAGACGGCGGTCGCGGACCGCCTCGCGATCGCGATCGCCGACGCGGTTGGTCGGGCTCAAAGCGGCGCGCATGACTGAACCGATCGCCGTCGAGATCACCCGCCTCGACCATGCGCGCGATCTTCCGATGCCGGCCTACGCATCGGCGGAGAGCGCAGGGTTGGATCTCACCGCCGCCGTCGGGCCGACGCCGCTCTCACCGGGAAGCCGGGCGCTTGTGCCAACCGGCGTCGCGCTTGCCCTCCCCGCCGGCTATGAAGCGCAGATCCGCCCCCGCTCCGGCCTCGCTCTCAAGCACGGCGTGACCGTGCTGAACAGCCCGGGCACCATCGATTCGGATTATCGCGGCGAGATCGGCATCGTGCTGGTGAATCTCGGCGAGCGCCGCTTCGTCGTGGAGCGCGGCATGCGCATCGCGCAACTCGTCATCGCGCCGGTTGCGCGGGCGACGCTGCGCGAAGTCGAGTCGCTCCCGCCGACCCAGCGCGGCACGGGCGGCTTCGGCTCGACCGGGCTTCACACGGGGCGTGCCAAATGACCGGTGACAACGGGGGTGCGATCCCGTGGGTCTCGCGCAAGCTTGCCAGCGCGGTCGAGGCGGTTGTCGACATTGCCTATCACGGCGGTTTGGAACCCGTCCCGGCGCGCGACATAAGCGCGCGCCTCGGCATCCAAGCGCGCTATCTCGAGCAGGTCATGCAGCGATTGGTGCATGCGGGCGTGTTACGGGGCGTGCGGGGGCCGCGCGGCGGCTATGTTCTCGCGCGCGAGCGACGCCGCGTCACCGTGGGCGAGATCGCGCGCATCGTGCGAACCGTCGAGGCGAACGACCTTGCGGACCAGGCGGAACATCGCTCAGGATTGGCCTCGAAGGTGCTGGACCCGTTCTGGGATGAGGTTCAAGCGGACATCATGCGGCACCTCGAAAAGACGACGATCGACGAGCTTTGCCAGCGGGCCAACCGAGCCGGGGTCAAATCGTCGACACGCGGTGAGATCGATTACACGATATGAGGAGAGCCATGGCTGACCAGGGTGGGACGGGAGAAAAACTCGATGCGGCGCGCGTTCCGCCGCCGGTTGAGCGCGACCGGATCTACGACAATATCGCGCAAACCGTCGGGTCGACGCCGCTTGTCCGCTTCAACCGCTTGCCCGCCGAGCGCGGCTGTCACGCCGAAATTGTCGGCAAGCTCGAATTCTTCAACCCGCTGGCCTCGGTCAAGGACCGAATTGGGTTCGCCATGATCGAGGCGGCCGAAGCCACCGGCCACGTCGCGCCCGATCGAACGGTGTTGGTGGAGCCGACATCGGGCAACACGGGGATCGCGCTCGCCTTCGTGGCCGCGGCCAAAGGATACCGGCTGATCCTGACCATGCCCGAGAGCATGTCCGTCGAGCGGCGCAAGATTCTCAAGCTGCTCGGGGCGGAGCTCGAGTTGACGCCGGCCGCCAAGGGTATGAAGGGTGCCCTCGCGCGCGCGGAAGAGCTTGTGGCAAGCCTTCCAGACGCCGTGATGCCCCAACAGTTCGAAAATCCTGCCAACCCGGCGATCCATCGGGTGACCACGGCCGAGGAGATTTGGCGCGACACCGGCGGAGAGCTCGACATCTTCGTCGCAGGCGTCGGCACCGGCGGAACGATCACCGGTGTCGGCGAGGTGCTAAAGCCGCGGCTCCCGAACTTGAAGGTCGTCGCCGTCGAACCGGAGGACAGCGCCATCCTGAGCGGCGCCTGCGCCGGGCCACACAAGATCCAAGGGATCGGTGCCGGTTTCGTGCCCGGCGTGCTGAACCGCGCCGTGATCGACGAGATCCTCGCAATCGGCAACGAGACGGCCTTCGAGGTGGCACGCCTGACCGCGCGACTCGAGGGCATCCCCGTCGGCATTTCCTCCGGTGCAGCGATCGCGGCGGCCCTCGAGGTTGGCGCGCGCGAGGGAATGGAGGGCAAGCGCATCGTCGTGATCCTCCCCTCGTTCGCGGAGCGCTATCTGTCGACGGACCTCTTCAGCGAGCTCTGACCGGACCAACCCCATGTTCAACGAACGCCAGCTCGAACGCTACGCCCGTCACATCCTTCTCAAGGAGGTCGGCGGCGAGGGCCAGGCCAAGCTCCTCGACGCGAAGGTGTTGGTTGTGGGTGCCGGCGGCTTGGGCTCGCCACTCCTGCTTTATCTCGGTGCCGCGGGTATCGGGACCCTTGGCGTGGTCGACGACGACGCGGTTTCGCTGTCGAACCTGCAACGCCAAGTCATACACACAGAGGCCCGGATCGGACGGCCCAAGACCGATAGCGCCGCCGAAACTCTCGGCACGATCAACCCCGATGTCGTGGTCGAGCGGCACCCGGAACGCCTCACGGTCGAGAATATCGGGCCTCTGATCGAGCGGTATGACGTGATCGCGGACGGCAGCGACAATTTCGACACACGGTTTCTCCTCAATGACGCGTGCTATTTCGCGCGGAAGCCGCTGGTCTCGGCCGCGATCCTCCGCTTCGACGGTCAGCTCAGCACCTACAAGGCCTATCTCGGCGGCGAAAATCCTTGCTACCGATGCATTTTTCCCGAGCCCCCGCCGCCCGGCCTCATTCCGTCATGTGCCGAGGGCGGGATTCTCGGCGCCGTGGCCGGCTCGATGGGGACTCTCCAAGCGACCGAGGTGCTGAAGGAGCTGCTCGACGTCGGTGAGAGCCTATCGGGTCAGCTCCTCATCTATGACGCCTTGCGCACGACCTTCCGAAAGGTGCGTGTGCGCAGGGATCCGGGCTGTGCGCTGTGTGGCGACACCCCGCGCATCACCGACCTCTCGCTGCATAAGCAAACGGCGCCGGCCGCACACTGCGCCACCACGTAGAGCAAATCCCGCGCCGGTGGGATCACCTGCGACGACGCATTTGCGTCGATTCCAATGAGATGGAGCCTTTCGCGTGAGCATGAGCGAACGTGACATGCTCCAGGTGTGCGATCAAAGACCAGGATCGATCACGCGATCCGGTGGCGCGTGGCCATCTGCGAAGGTCTGGATGTTGATCAGCACCTTCTCGCCCATGTCGATGCGGCCCTCGATCGTCGCCGAGCCGATGTGGGGGAGGAGCACGACGTTGTCGAGCGGGCGCAGCGCCGGGTTGATCTCGGGCTCGTGCTCGTAGACATCGAGGCCCGCTCCCGCGATACGCCCCTCCCGAAGCAACTTCGCGAGCGCTCCCTCGTCGATCACGTGGCCACGGGACGTGTTCACGATGTAGGCCTGAGTGCGCAGGAGGCCGAGCCGGCGCGCGGACAAGAGGTGATAGGTCGCCGGCGTGCTCGGACAGTGGATCGAGATCAAGTCCATATGGGCGAGCATCTGATCCAGGCTCTGCCACCATGTCGCTTCGAGCGCCTCCTCGATCGACGTGTGGAGCCGGTTCCGATTGTGATAGTGGATCGAGAGCCCGAAGCCGCGCGCGCGCCGCGCGACGGCTTGGCCAATGCGTCCCATGCCGATGATGCCGAGCCGTTTTCCCCAGATGCGGTGGCCGAGCATCGTGGTGGGCGCCCAACCGGCCCATTCGCCGCTCCGCACGAGGCGTTCGCCTTCCACGAGGCGACGCGGCACGGCGAGGATCAGCGCCATCGCCATGTCGGCCGTGTCTTCCGTCAGGACGCCGGGCGTGTTGGTGACGGTGATCTTTCTTGCGTGCGCCGCGGCAACGTCGATGTGGTCGACACCGGTTCCGAAGCTTGCGATCAGCTTCACCCTAGCGCCCGGTGCATTGATGACCTCGGCATCGATCGTGTCCGTGACGGTGGGTACTAGAACATCGGCATCGCGCACGGCCTCGATCAGCGCCTCGCGTCCGAGCTGCGTGTCGTCCGGATTGAGCCGCGTATCGAAGAGCTCCATCATGCGCGCCTCGATCTCCTCGGGGAGACGGCGCGTCACGACGACCCTCACACTCTTGCCGGTTGTCATGCGCATGCCTTTCCGCGGCCGCACCGCGACAGGCCTTTCGGGCCGGGATGCGTGTGTTTAGCAAACGGTCCCGAGCGACTCAATCGAACCCCCTGCGGTTTCCGGCTATGATGATAAGGGAAACCCGCCGGACAAACTGCACTCGACATCGTATGGCTTCTCGCGTTGGTCAGTTCCTCAGCCGGACCCTGCCCACTTGGCTCGTGCCTTGTTTCCTCCTTGGCGTGTTGGCCGTGGCCAGCCCGGCCGTACGCGCAGCGGATGGAATCACACCACCACAATTCGCATCCCTCAAGGCCGACGAGGTCAATCTCCGCGTCGGCCCGGGCAAGCGCTACCCCATCGCCTGGGTCTATCAACGGCGCGGTCTCCCGGTCGAGGTGACCGCCGCGTTCGAGCAGTGGCGTCGCGTGAGCGACCACGAGGGAACGCGGGGATGGATCCATGAGCGGCTTCTGTCGCCGCGCCGCACGGCCCTCGTGATGGGTAAAACCGGCTTGGTTCGCGAAAAACCCGACGCCGACGCCCAACCCCTGGCGCGTCTCGAACCCGGTGTCATCGTCGAGCTCCTCACCTGCACGGGCGCGTGGTGCCGCGTGACCGTGGCCGACTATGAGGGTTGGATTGAGGGCAGGGCGCTATGGGGCGCCGGCCTCGACGGCCCGGCCGAGTGACGCGCTAGGCAAAATCGGCTGCAAGCGCCGCCCGCACCGCATCCGGCATGACCGCCATGTGTGCGTAATGCTCGTGCGTGAAGCCGAGCACCGGACGCGTCGATTGCGCCTCGAAGAGCGCGATATCGGCATCGGAAAACGGGAAGCGGACGAAATGCACGGACGACGTCTTGCCATCGGGCGACGTGCGTTCTGTTGGCTCTTCGACCGGCACGGCGGCAATTTCGCGACCGTCGAGCTCCAGGCGGATCGTGGCCTCGACGCCCGCGATGCGATAGAGCACGCGCGCCCGGTGGTCGGGATCCTCGATCTCGAACATCAACGTCGCAACGAGCTCTTTGCCTTGTGGAATGAGCGGATTGTAGGCTTCGAGCTCGCCCGGAATCTGTGCGTCGCCGCCGCGCTCGATGTAGAGCATTTCGTGGATTTGCATCCACATGGTCTCGTAGCTCTCGAAATAGAAGGTGGCAAAGGGCCCCACGCTCAAGCGACGATCACGCTTCAGGGCGGCGATCGCGGCGCGCTTCTCCTTGCGCACGGCGGCGTACGCGGCCATGTCCATCACGTCGTCGGGGGTTACCTGATGTCGCGCCGCCATGATCGGAGTTCCTATGGCGCGAGCCCGTAGGACTTCGCAAGCAATTGGATCGGGTGGCGCGCCTGCTCGACGGTGGCATTGTCGGCGTCCATCTGCATCCCTTGCACGATGTGGGCGCCTGCGAGCGGACAAGCGGAGGAGACGTAGCGCTTCGCCGCCTCATTGGCGCGCTTGAACACAGGCCGCCCGACCTTGAGCGCGACCTCGTGGAACTCCTTGGTGACCCCGATTGAGCCGCCATGGCCTGAGCATCGCTCGATCACCGAGACCTCCGTGTCGGGGACGAGCGCCAGCATGTCGGCAGCCTTGCGCCCGACATTCTGTGCTCTCTCATGACACGGGATGTGAAGTGCGATGCCGCCCTCGATCGGCTTCATGCCATCCACGAGACCAGGCTCGCGCCCGATCGACACCACATATTCGCAGAGATCGTAGGAGTGCTCAGAGAGCCGCTTCACCGCGGCATCGTCCGGCAGGATCAGCGGCCATTCGAGCTTAACCATCAGCGCGCAACTGGCGACCAGGGCGACGATGTCGTAGCCCCGGTCGATCCATCCGCCGAGCTCGGCGGCGACATTCTTGGCCGCGTCCGCGACACGACCGATGTCTCCCTCCTCAAGTTGCGGCATGCCGCAACATTGCGGGTAGACGACCTCCGTCTCGATCCCGTTGTGCGCGAGCACCGCACGCGCCGCCTCACCGATCTCAGGTGCGTTGTAGTTGGAGAAGCAGGTGGCGTAGAGCACCGCCTTGCGCCCGAAGGCGGGCGCATCCCGATTGACCGTGGGCGCCTGACCCTTGTCCGCGCGGTCCTGCAGCGTGCGACGATGAAAGCGCGGCAGATGGGCGTCGCGGTGGACACCTGCGAACGTCTCCATAAGGGAGCGGGCCAGCCGGTTCTCGGCATTCGAGCCCCAGTTCATCAGCGGCGCGAAGTGGCGGCCCAAGCGGCCATTCCGATCGGTCTCCGCAAGCTGTGGCGATGCTTTCGTGTGCCGCCGGCCCGCACGCCGATCGACCGCGCGATAGCGCAACATCAAATGGGGAAAATCGACGTCCCATTCGTGTGGCGGCGTGTACGGACACATGGTCATGAAGCACATGTCACAAAGCGTGCATGCGTCGACGATGTGCTTGAAGCCGCTCGACCCCACCGAATCGAGCTCACCGGTGTTTGAGTCGTCGATCAAATCAAACAGCCGCGGAAAGGAGTCACAGAGGCTGAAGCAGCGCCGGCAGCCGTGGCAGATGTCGAAGACGCGCCGCAACTCCGCGTCCAGCGCGTCTGGATCGTAATACTGAGGGTCGCGCCAGGGGATGGGATGACGAAACGGCGCGCCGTCGGATGCCGACATCTGGCGGATACTCCAGAGACCGACGCGGCCAGACCTAGCCGCGTGTGGCCACCTTCAGCGGGTGTTCGGAAGGAGGCGCCCCGCGGCCGATAGCCGCAAGGCGCCCGATCCCCCTAGTCCAACGTGTCCAACGCCTTTTGGAATCGGCCGGCGTGCGATTTCTCGGCCTTGGCGAGCGTCTCGAACCAATCCGCGATCTCGTCGAAGCCCTCTTCGCGCGCTGCCCGCGCCATGCTCGGATACATGTCGGTGTATTCGTGCGTCTCGCCCGCAACCGCGGCCGCCAGGTTGTCACGCGTCGCACCGATCGGCTGACCGGTCGCCGGATCGCCCGTCTCCTGCAAATAATCGAGGTGACCGTGGGCATGGCCTGTCTCGCCCTCGGCCGTGGACCGGAAAATTGCCGAAACGTCGTTGTAGCCCTCGACGTCCGCCTTGCGAGCGAAATAAAGGTAGCGGCGGTTCGCCTGAGATTCTCCGGCAAATGCGTCCTTGAGGTTTTGCTCGGTCTTGGTTCCCTTCAACGCGGGCATGTCTCTCCCCCTTGATTGGATCGTTTTCCATGATGTCAACCTCTGCCCCATCGCCCCGGGCCAACGGGCAGATCATGAGTCTGTATATGACCCACCAAACGCACGCAGTCAATAGATTAGAGAGATTCTAATCTATATGGACGAGCTGACCCGGTGGAAGAGGTGAAACGGTTGCGCCGGAGGGGCTCAAGGGCGCTCGTCGGTCACCCGAATGATGATGTCGACCCGCGCGATGGCGGCGCCGGGCGGCGGCGGCGGGAGCGTGCTCACCGTTACGCTGTCTCCGGGTACGTCCTTGAGAACGCCCGTCTCCTCGAAGAAGAAATGGTGATGATGGGACGTGTTGGTGTCGAAATAGGACCGCCCTGACTCGACCACCAACTCCCGCAACAACCCGGCCTTGGTGAACTGGTGGAGCGTGTTGTACACGGTCGCCAGCGACACGCTGACCTCGTCCGCTAACGCTTCCGAATGCAACTGTTCGGCCGTCACATGTCGGTTGCCGCCCGAAAAGAGGCGACGCGCGAGGGCAACGCGCTGACGCGTCGGTCGAAGACCCGCAGTCCTCAGACGCTCATGCGCACGCAGTGTTGCAGCGTCGTTATCCGTGTTAACACTCACAACACTGTAATCTAGCGCGAGCCCGCCAAAGAGCAAGCGCGTCAGGCGAAATGTCTGTTATTTGAGCCTGTTGGACCGTTCCTACGAAGGGATTAATCCCCTGTGAGCAGACGATCCACCAACTGTTTCACGCTCGGGATAAACCCGTTGCCGTAGAAGGGATCGGTCGCAAACCGGTAGGCGCCGTGGCCGGAGAACATCAGCTGGTCGTCGACATCGTCGCCGTGGATGATCTCCTGCAGGGTTTTTTGGATGCAGTAGCTGCGCGGATCCGCTTTCTTGCCGGTGCTGCCCCGGGGGTTCGTTGCCCAGTTGCTGAAGCGGCAGGCACTCAAGCAGCCCATGCAGTTGGCCTGGTCGGTGCGAATCTCCCGCGCCTTTTCCTCCGTAACAAAAATCAGAGTCGAATCGGGGGTCTTCATGGCGGTGGAAAAGCCCTCCTCCGTCCATGCCTTCACCCGATCGGCGTCTCCTTTCGTGAGGTAATAGACGCGACCGCGCGGACCCGGCGTGAAGGGCTCATTGTGATCGCCGATGGGCTCGGTGGTGAACGCCACCTGCCGACGCTCACGGCCCGCCAGCTCCTGAATGAACCCGTTATTGACCGCCGACGAATAAAAGCCCGTCGGGCTATAGCGGTTGAGGCTGACATCACCTTCCTTGAGGCCCAGCAGCCGCCGCTTCCATTCCTCCGAGATCGGGCTCTCTTCGGTGACCAAGGGACGCGTGCCGAACTGAAAGACGATCGGGCCGAGCTCGGGATCGTCGATCCAATCCTCCCAATCGCGCAAAAACCAAACGCCCCCGGCCATCACGATCGGAACCTCGTCAAGCCCGAACTCCCGCATCATGTCCCGCAGCGCGCGCACACGCGGACGCGGCGACTCGGGCGACTCGGGGTCCTCGCTGTTCGACAACCCGTTGTGGCCGCCGGCGCGCCACGGGTCCTCGTAAACCACACCACCCATCCAATCGGCCCACCGATGGTAGGCGCGCCGCCAAAGCGCGCGGAAGGCACGCGCCGACGAGACGATCGGATAATAGTGAACCTGATAGCTGGCCGCGAGCTCGGCGATCCGGTAGGGCATGCCCGCTCCACACGTCACGCCATGGATAAGGCCCCGCGTCGCCTCCAAAATGCCATGGAGCACGCGCTCGGCAGCGGCCATTTCCCACAAGACGTTCATGTGGAGCCGGCCCTCGCCGCCCGACATCTCATACGCGATGCGGGCTTGGGCAACGCCGCCGGCAATGGCGTACTGAATGAGCTCCTCGTGACGCTCCTTGCGCGTGCGGCCCCGATAGATCTGGGGAATGCGCCGGCCGTCGCTGTCGTAGGAATCGGCATTGACGCCGGAGAAGGTGCCAACACCGCCGGCCGCGGCCCAGGCGCCGGAGCTTTCGCCAGTGGTGACGCCGATACCCTTGCCGCCCTCGACGAGGGGCAAGGTCTCCCGACCCGAAAGGACCACCGGGTTGAGTGGCTTCACAGCTCCCCCGTTCGCACATGGACCAAAAGCGAGGCCCGCCCGAGCACATTGCCCCGGCGGCCACTCGCTTCTTGCCTGGACGGGCCGGCCCCGCCCTTGCCGTGATGTAGGCTTATGGGCTTGCCTTTACAAGTCTGGCCCCGGTCAACCGGCCTTGGCCGTTTCGGTGATCTCCTCGCCGGTTTCCTGGTTTACCACACGCATGCTGAGCTTCACCTTGCCGCGATCATCGATCCCTAGCACCTTAACCTTAACGGAATCACCCTCTTTCAGGACGTCGCTCACGCTCTTGACCCGATGCGGGGCGATCTCGCTGATGTGGACGAGACCATCGCGCTTGCCGATGAAGTTCACGAATGCCCCGAAATCGACGATCTTGACCACCTTTCCGTCATAGATCACGCCGACCTCCGGTTCCGCCACGATGTCGCGGATCATCGCGATCGCCGCCTTGCCGGCCTCGGCCTCGACCGCAGCCACCTTGATCGTGCCGTCGTCCTCGATGTCGATCTTGGTGCCGGTGGTTTCGCAGATCTCACGGATCACCTTGCCACCGGGCCCGATCACCTCGCGAATCCGATCCTGCGGGATCGAGATGGTCGTGATGCGTGGCGCATTGTCACTCACGCTTTCCCGTGGCGCGCCGATCGCGTTGGCCATCTCGCCGAGGATATGCATGCGTCCCGCGCGCGCCTGATCGAGCGCGATGCGCATGATCTCCTCGGTGATGCTCGTGATCTTGATGTCCATCTGCAGCGACGTGATCCCCTGATCGGTACCGGCGACCTTGAAATCCATGTCACCCAGATGGTCCTCGTCACCCAGGATATCGGACAGCACAGCGAACTCGTCGCCGTCCTTAATCAGTCCCATCGCGATACCGGCGACCGGCCGAGCCACGGGAACGCCCGCATCCATCATCGAGAGCGAGGTTCCGCACACCGTCGCCATCGACGACGACCCGTTCGACTCGGTGACCTCGGAAACCACCCGGATCGTGTACGGGAAGTCATCCTTTTCCGGGAGAAGCGGGTGCACCGCCCGCCACGCGAGCTTGCCATGACCAATCTCGCGCCGACCGGGGCCGCGCAAGAACCTCGCCTCGCCGACCGAATAGGGCGGGAAATTGTAATGGAGCATGAAACGCTCGCGGTACTCGCCCTCAAGCACGTCCATCACCTGCTCGTCCTGCCCGGTGCCGAGCGTGGTCACGACCAGCGCCTGGGTCTCGCCCCGCGTGAACAGCGCGGAGCCGTGGCTCCGCGGCAAGATACCGACCACGCAATCGATCGGCCGGATATCGGTGGTCGTGCGCCCATCGATACGGTTGCCGGTCTCGAGAATCTGCCGACGCACGATGTCTTTCTCGACGCCCTTGAGCAGCTCCTCGACAGTGCCGCCGTCGACGTCGTCATCGGCAATCTGCGCAACCACGTCTGCTTTGAGGGCGGCGACGCGATCTTGTCGCTCGGTCTTGACGGCGACGCCATAGGCTTCGCGCAAGCCGGCCTCGGCCGCTTGTCGCACCTGGTCAACGAGTTCGACCGGTGCCGCTGTGTCGGGCAGCTCCCAGGGGTCTTTGGCGCAGGCCTCGGCGAGCGCGATGATCGCGTCGATCACCAGCTTGCTTTGCTCGTGGCCGTAGGTCACGGCACCGAGCATATCCGCCTCGCTGAGCTCGCCCGCTTCCGATTCGACCATCAAGACGCCGTCGCGCGTCCCGGCCACCACGAGATCAAGCCTCGATTGCTCGCGCTCCTCATAGGTCGGATTGAGCACGAGTTCGCCATCCACCAAGCCGACCCGACAACCGGCGATCGGCCCGAGGAACGGCAGCCCGGCGATGGTCAACGCGGCCGAGGCGCCAACCATCGCCACGATATCCGAGTCGTTTTGCAGGTCATGGGAAAGCACCGTGCAGATGACCTGCGTCTCATTGCGAAAACCCTTCGCGAAAAGCGGCCGGATCGGTCGATCGATCAAGCGCGAGACGAGCGTTTCCTTTTCGCTCGGCCGGCCTTCGCGCTTGAAAAAGCCGCCGGGAATCTTGCCGGCGGCGAATGCTTTCTCTTCGTAGTTGACCGTGAGGGGAAAGAAGTCGACCCCTTCCCGTGCGCTTTTTTGCGCGACCACGGTGCAGAGCACCGACGTTTCGCCATACGACGCCAACACGGCTCCGTCTGCCTGGCGTGCCAAGCGTCCCGTCTCAAGCACCAGCTTTCGCCCGCCCCAATCGACTTCCTTGCGGGTCACATCAAACATTCGATTTTCCTTCCACGTACAATAGCGCCGTCATTCCGCCCGGCGGCGCCACCCGAGCTTCCACGAAACCGACGCACCATGCGCCGGCCGACCGGTGAAACCGGCCGATCAAAGATGGGAGCACAGCGCTCCCATGGATGTATTGAGCCTATTTGCGAAGTCCAAGCCGTTTGATCACGGTCGCGTAGCGCTCCTGGTCGTTGCGCTTCAAGTAATCCAGGAGGCGACGCCGTCGGCTCACCATCTTGAGAAGGCCCCTGCGCGAATGCAGGTCCTTCTTGTGGGTCCTGAAGTGCTCGGTCAGGTTGTTGATCCGTTCGGTGAGGATCGCGACCTGCACTTCGGGAGATCCGGTATCTTGGGCCTGAAGCCCGTACTCTGAGATGAGCGTCGCTTTGCGCTCAGCGGTAATCGACATCGTCTCTTCCGTTCCTCATAGATTGAAGACGCGCACCGGGCGGAGCAGCCCGGCATCGACCTCGACGAGTGCGACCAGCCTCGCGCCAGCCTTGGTGTAGACCGTACCTGGATCAACACCCGGTGCCGGCAAGGCCTGGCCGCTTCGCAGCCGGTCCGCCTCGTGATCGGTCAGAGTCAAGGCCGGGATGTCGACCAGCGCCGACTCGACCGGGAGGACATGCTCGGCGAGCGCCAGACTATGCCCGAGCACGTCCAACTTATCCAGCGGAATCGCGTCCTTATCGGTGTAGGGACCGACCCGTGTGCGGCGCAACCAAGCGACATGCCCGACGGTGCCGAGCGCGCGCGCGAGATCGCGCGCCAGGGCCCGCACATAAGTGCCGGCACCGCATACCACCTCGAACGTCGCGCCATCGGCGTCTGCATGAAGCAGATCGAAGCGATGGACGACGACGCGGCGCGGTTCGAGCGCGACCGGTGCACCGGCGCGCGCCAAGTCATAGGCGCGCCTGCCGCGGATCTTGATCGCGGAATAGGGCGGCGGCACTTGATCGAGCTCGCCGCGAAACGTCCTCAGCGCATCGGTGATCGCTGCCACATCCGGGCGAACCTCGCTTGTCGCCGTCACCTGCCCTTCGGCATCGTCGGTGTCGCGTGCTTCGCCCCAGCGCACTTCGAAGCGGTAGCATTTCTCGCCAGCCATCGCGTAAGCGACGGTCTTCGTGGCCTCGCCAAGCGCAATTGGGAGAACACCGGTGGCAAGCGGATCGAGCGTGCCGGCATGGCCGACTTTGACCCCACGAACCAAGCGCTTCACGCGCGCAACCGCTTGGGCGGACGTGGTCCCAGCCGGCTTGTCAACGACCAGCCAGCCGTCCAAGCGTCCGTCACGAGCCATCGGGCGCCGCCTCGTCCGACGTGTCGGGTGCCAACAGGCGATCGATCCGACCCACTTCGTCGAAGGTCTGGTCGAGCTCGAAATGAAGCACAGGAGAGTATTTGAGCCGGACGCGCCGATTGACCTCACCGCGCAGGTAAGGTCCAGCGCGCCGCAGCGCTTCGAGCTTTTCCTCCGCGGCCTCGCCGCCCAGCGGCATGACGAACACCCGCGCGGATCGAAGGTCCGGTGCGGCGCGAACCTCCGTCACCGTGATGTGGCCGTCATCGAGCATCGGATCGCGGAAATGCCCACGCGCCAGGACCTCTGACAACGCTTCGCGCAACAGCTCGCCGACACGCAGCTGCCGCTGCGAGGGGCCGCGTCCGCCGGACGCCGATTTCACCATGTCTCAGATCGCAACGTTGCGGTGCGGCCGCTCTACCCGTCGAGCGTGCGCGCGACCTCTTCGACCTCATAAAACTCGATCACGTCGCCTTCGCGCAGGTCCGAATAGTTCTCGAACGCCATGCCGCATTCGTAACCCTCCTTGACCTCGCGGACATCGTCCTTGAAGCGCTTGAGGGTCCTGAGCGTGCCATCGTGGATCACGATCTGATCGCGCAGAAGACGCACCTTCGCGCCACGGCGCGCCAAACCGTCGGTGACCCGGCAGCCGGCAACCTTCCCGAGTTTGCCAATTTGGAACACCTGCAAGATCTGCGCATTGCCGAGGAAGTTCTCG
Organism: Alphaproteobacteria bacterium; assembly: GCA_965216915.1. Classification (GTDB taxonomy): domain Bacteria; phylum Pseudomonadota; class Alphaproteobacteria; order UBA828; family UBA828; genus CBDCGS01. The sequence goes on along the minus strand of CBDCGS010000011.1, from coordinate 1,133,914 downwards.
CGCGTTGCCGGACGCAGGAGGCCCTCGAGCGCCGCTTTGATATCGTCCACAACGTCGTAGATCACCGCGTAGTAGCGAATCTCCACCCCGTCGCGGTTGGCAATCTCGCGCACCTGACCGCTCGCACGCACATTGAACCCGATGATCATCGCACCCGAGGCCGCCGCAAGCGTCACATCGGATTCGATGATGCCGCCAACGCCGGCATGGAGCACCTGAACCGAGACCTCATCGGTCGAAAGGGTCTCGAGCGCGCCGACGATCGCCTCGGTCGAGCCGCGAACATCTGCCTTCACGACCACCGGAAGCTCGCGTGTGCCGGCTTCCTCATTGATCTGTGAGAACAGCTGCTCGGCAGAGACCTTGCCGGTCCGGGCGATTTGAGTCTGGCGCTCACGCGAGGTGCGGAACTCCGACACCTCCCGCGCGCGCCGCTCGTTCTCGACGGCGACAACCTGGTCGCCCGCCTCCGGCGCCCCGTTCAAGCCAAGCACCTCGACGGGCATCGCGGGCCCGGCGCTCTCACACGCGTCGCCACGACCGTCCACCATGGCCCGCACGCGCCCCCACTTGGCGCCCGCGACGACGATGTCGCCGACGGACAGGGTGCCGCGCTGCACAAGCAGGGTCGCCACGGCGCCGCGACCACGATCCACCTGTGCTTCGATCACCACACCTTCCGCGCTCCGATCCGGATTGGCGGAAAGCTCGAGCAGCTCGGCCTGGAGCAAGATCGCCTCGATCAACTTGTCGAGGTTCGTTTTCTCAACCGCGGAGACCTCGACCGCAAGCACGTCGCCGCCAAGCTCCTCGGTCACGAGCTCGTGCTGGAGAAGCTCCTGCCGGACACGGTCGGGTCGCGCCTCGTGGCGATCGATCTTGTTGATCGCGACGATGATTGGGGCGTCCGCGGCACGCGCGTGGTTAATCGCTTCCACCGTTTGAGGCATGATCCCGTCGTCGGCCGCGACGACCAGCACCACGATATCGGTAACGCTCGCGCCGCGTGCGCGCATGCGCGTGAACGCGGCATGGCCTGGCGTATCGATAAAGGTGATCCGCGCGCCCGATCCGGTCTCCACCTGATAGGCGCCGATATGTTGCGTGATGCCGCCCGCCTCGCCGCTCGCCACGTCGGCGTCACGAATGGCATCGAGAAGGGTGGTCTTGCCATGGTCGACATGGCCCATCACGGTGACCACCGGGGGCCGTGTGACTAGCGCGTCGGCGGTGTCGGCCTCGCCGCTGAGGCCGGCTTCGACATCAGCTTCGCTGACCCGCTTGACCTTGTGACCGAACTCGGCGACCACAAGCTCCGCGGTGTCACCATCGATCGACTGGCTGACCGAAGCCATGGTGCCCATCTCCATGAGGCGCTTGACCACCTCGACACCGCGCACGGCCATGCGGTTGGCGAGCTCCTGAACCGTGATCGCCTCCGGCACGACGACCTCGCGCACGATCGGCCGTAGCTCGTCGGAGCGGAGCGCCTCGCGCGCCGCGCGCTTCTCGCGCTCGCGCTGACGACGGAGCGAGGCCAAGCTGCGTCCACGCTCCTCGCCGACCCGATCGTCGAGGGCCTGGCTCACCGTCAACTTGCCGGCCCGACGGCGCGGTTCGCGCTCCCGGCGCGCCGGGGTCGGACGGCGCTGATCGCCGCGCCCTCTGCGCGGCTTCGCGCGGTCCTCCTCCGTCTCCGTGGCCGGTCGTGCACCACGAGGAGCCGCTTTCTCTTCTGTCTCTGCGGGGGCGTCCGCCTCAGCCTCTGCGGCGGGTGCGTCGGCCGGCGCCAAGCGACGCGCCGCATCCTCTTCGGCGCGCTTGCGCGCGTCCTCCTCGGCTTTGCGCCGCGCGTCCTCCTCGGCCGCCCGGCGTTCTGCCTCGGCGCGCTCGGCCGCGACGCGTTGCTCCTCTTCAGCGACCCGCTGCGCTTCCTCCTCGGCGAGCTTCCTCGCCTCGCGCTCGGCCCGAACGGCATCCTCAACGGCCCGCGCACGCGCCGCTTTTTCTCCCTCCGTGAGGGTCTTGAGCACGACCCGCGTTTTCGGCGCAGATTGCGTCTGATCAACCGCGGGCTCGGGCGGCAGCTCCGGCTCGGCCGGCGGCGCCTCGGGCGTGGGTTCGGGCTTGGCCTCGACCTCGACACGCTTGGCCGTCGCCGTCCGTTTGACGGTGCGCTTCTTGCGCACCTCGACGGCGACGGCGCGGCTTCGCCCGTGCGAAAAGCTTTGGCGAACCTGACTGGTCTCGGCCGGCTTCTTAAGCTCAAGCCGACCACGCTTCAAGCTGAGCGGCTTCTTACGCTCTTCTTGGTTTTCGATATTGCCTTCTTCGCTCATGCGATCATGTCTCGGTCATGCGTTCGCGGCCAAACCGGCGCGGGAGTCGCGAAATCCGGCGAGGCGACCGCACTCGGCCAGGAATTGATCGGTGATCCGACCACTGTCGAGGGCGATGTGAACGACATTGTCTCTTCCCAGGGCGCGGCTTAGCTCCTCGCCATCGAACAGCGTGACGACCGGCTTTCCTTCAGCCCGGGCGATCACACGCCGCGCTCCATCCGCGGCGGCATCGCGCGCCTCGACCAACGCTCCGACCCGGCCACGCCCAAGGGCGCGGCACACCGAATCGAACCCGTTGGAGACAGCGCCCGCCCGTCGCGCCAAGCCAAGCCAATTCAACGCGCTTCGCGCCAGCTGACGCTCTACTTCGTCGGCGAGGTCTGTCTTTGGCGACCCAACCTTTTGGCGGCCGATCAAGCGGCGATCCGCCGCCGCGCGGCGCACGGCCGCACGCTGCGCGGACACCCAGATTCCACGACCCGGCAACCGCTCCGCGATGTCAGGAACGATCAAGCCGCCCGGATCGACCACGAGTCGCACCATCCCTTCCTTCGGCGCACGCTCTCCGCTCGCGGCGCAACGCCTGCGAGACGTGTGCCGATCTTGGCTCGTGGAGAGAGGGGCCGACGATCGTGTCACGCGCTGACGCCCTCCCTCTCGACCGCGTCGGCCGACTCCGCCGGATCGGCTTCGTCGGCGACATCGTCGGTGCTCGGCGCCTCCTCATCGTCGAACCAATGCGCCCGCGCCGCCATGATGATTTCGTTTGCCGTATCGAGGTCGGGTGCCGACGCCCCGAGCAGCTCGATCAATTCGTCGCCCGCGAGGTCGCCGACGTCATCGAGGGTCTTGATCTCGTTTTCACCAAGCGCCACGAGCATCGCGGGCGTGAGCGCCTCGATCGCCGCCACATCGTCCGCCACGCCAAGTGCGCGACGCCTGTCGTCGAGCGTGGCGTTGAGATCCTCCAGATAGCTTGCCGCGCGCGCGGCAAGCTCCTCGGCGAGGTCCTCATCAAACCCTTCGATACCCGCAAGCTCCTCGATCGGCACGTAGGCGACTTCGTCCACTGTGGTGAAGCCCTCGGTGACCAGGAGATGCGCAATCACGTCATCCACGTCGAGCGCCTTCATGAAGCCTTCCGAGCGCGAGCGGAACTCTTCCTGCCGGCGTTCGGATTCTTCGGCCTCGGTCAGAATGTCGATGTCCCATCCGGTGAGGTTCGACGCCAACCGCACATTTTGGCCACGCCGCCCAATCGCAAGGCTCAGCTGCTCATCGGGCACGACGACCTCGATGCGCCGCGCGTCCTCGTCGAGCACGACCTTGCTCACCTCGGCCGGCGCCAAGGAGTTGACCACGAACGTCGCCGGATCCGGCGACCACTGGATGATGTCGATCTTTTCGCCTTGAAGCTCGCTCACAACGGCCTGCACCCGCGAGCCGCGCATGCCGACGCAGGCGCCGACGGGATCGATGCTCGTGTCGTTCGAGAACACGGCGATCTTGGCGCGGCTGCCCGGATCCCGTGCGACGGCTTTGATTTCGATGATGCCGTCGTAGATCTCGGGAACCTCCTGGGCAAACAGCTTCGACATGAAGATCGGGTGGGTGCGCGACATGAAGATCTGCGGGCCCCGCGGCTCGCGGCGCACGTCGTAGATGTAGCCGCGCACGCGATCGCCGCTGCGGAACGATTCGCGCGGCAGCAGATCATCGCGCCTGATAACGGCCTCCGCGCGCCCAAGGTCGACGGTGAGCCCGCCATATTCCGTGCGTTTGACAAGGCCGTTGGCAATCTCGCCGACGCGATCCTTGTATTCGTCATATTGCCGCGCGCGCTCCGCTTCGCGGACCTTCTGCACGATCACCTGCTTGGCGGTTTGCGCGGCGATCCGCCCGAAATCGATCGGCGGCAGCGGGTCGGCCAAATAGTCCCCGACCTGGGCCGCCGGATTGCGCTCTTGCGCCTCGGAGAGCGTGATCTGCATCGCCTCGTTCTCGACCGGATCGGCGACTTCGAGAAACCGCATCAGGCGGATCTCACCCGTGTCGCGGTCGATCTCCGTGCGAATGTCGTGCTCCTGCCCATACTTCCGCTTGCCGGCGTGGGTGATCGCTTGCTCCATCGCCTCGAGCACGAGCTCGCGCTCGATGCTTTTTTCGCGGGCGACCGCGTCGGCCACCTGCAACAGCTCGAAGCGCGCGAGGCCTTTGACTTCATTCTCCATCGGCGTCACACCCGTCCTGCCGCGCTCGCCGCCGCGATGAGCTCGTCGGTGAGCACCAGCTTCGCATTTCGAATGGCTTTGTAAGGCAAAGCCACCTCGCCGTCATCCAAAGCGACACGCACCGCGTCAGCGTCAACACCGCGGAGCTGACCACGAAACCGCTTTCGGCCATGCAAGGGTTCGCTCAGCTCGATCTTGGCGACAAACCCAGCAAAGCGATCAAAATCCTCGAGTTTGATCAGTGGACGATCGATCCCGGGCGAACTCACCTCAAGCGTGTAGGTCCCCGAGATCGGATCCTCGACGTCCAACACCGCCGAAATCGTGCGACTCGCATCGGCGCAATCGTCGACGGTGAGCGGCGCGTGATCGCTCCGCTCGATCATCACTTGTAGCACCGGCCGCTGACTTCCGCTGAGACGCACCCGAACCACATCGTGGCCGAGGGCCGAAAGCGATGGTGCGATCAGTTCTTCGATCTGTTGTATGCGTTCCACGCGCTATCGTCGACAGGTCCCGCCAAAAATAAAAAAGTGGGCCCGCCGCCCACCGTTGTCTTCACACACGCTCAAAGACCTCGGAGCTATCAACCGCCCCGACCCGTGTCGTCAACGAGCGGTAACTAAGAGCATATCGTGCTGATACCAGCGCCTTCAAGCGCTTTCTCCGGCAACTTCGACAGGGCGGGTGCGCCGGCGATAGCGCAGATAGGTCGATGGCCGGCCGGCGTCGGCCGCCTTGACCGCATAGCGGGTTTCTGGCCAATCGGCGGGCCGGCGTCGCCAATCCGCAGCATCCTCGGCGAGCCAGCAAAACGACGCGTGCCCATGCAGGCGCTGCAGCATCCACCGCAGGTAACCCGGATCATCGGTCGCGAGTCTCAGCTCGGCGCCGTCAACCAAGATGCGCGCAAAAGCGGCCAGCATGTCCGCATCGATGATGCGCCGCTTGTGATGCCTCTTCTTGGGCCAGGGATCGGGAAACAGGACGAACGCCCGCGCGATGCTGCACGCGGGAAGACCCGCGACCAACAGCCGAGCATCGTCGACGAGAATGCGCGCGCGGCCGACCGTGCCATCCGCATCCAGGCTCTGAAGGCACCGCGACACGCCTTCGACGAACGGCTCGCAGCCGATGATCCCGACGTCGGCATTCGCGCGGAGCTGATAGGCGAGATGCTCGCCGGCACCAAAGCCGATTTCGAGCCAAACCTCGCGCACCGGCTCGGTAAAGAGCGCGCCGGGTGGGCCCAGCGCGCCGAGATCGGCGGGCGTTAGCTCGACTGTCGGAAGCAGCGCCTCCAGGACGGCACGCCGTCCCGCGCGCAAGCGGTGAACGCGCCGTCGGCCGTATACGCGGCGCCGGCGCTCCATGGGCGGCGACTAGGCGAGCGCGGAGCGCAACGCGTCGGCGAGATCCGTCTTTTCCCACGAGAAGCCGCCGTCTGGCTCTGGCGGGCGGCCGAAATGTCCGTAGGCGGCGGTGCGCGCGTAGATTGGCCGGCTCAGCTCGAGGTGCTCGCGGATTCCGCGGGGCGTCAGGTCCATCGCTTCGCGCAGCGTCGTAGAAAGCTTTTCCTCGTCGATCTCGCCCGTGCCCGCCGTGTCGACGTAGACCGACAGTGGATGCGCGACGCCAATGGCGTAGGCGAGCTGAATGGTGCACTTGGTCGCCAGGCCGGCGGCGACGACGTTCTTGGCCAAATAGCGCGCGGCATAGGCCGCCGAGCGATCCACCTTCGTCGGATCCTTGCCCGAGAACGCACCGCCGCCATGCGGCGCGGCCCCGCCGTAGGTGTCGACGATGATCTTGCGGCCCGTGAGGCCGGCGTCGCCATCGGGCCCGCCGATGACGAAACGACCCGTCGGGTTGACGTAGAACTCGTCCTCGTCACACATCCACCCCTCGGGAAGCACATTCACGACATGGGGCCGAACGACCGCACGTACGTCGTCCTGCGACAGCGCAGCGTCATGTTGGGTGGAGACAACCACCGACGTGGCCCGCACCGGCCGGCCGTTCTCATAGGCCAGCGTCACCTGGCTTTTGGCGTCGGGGCCGAGGCCAGGTTCCGCGCCCGAATGGCGGGCTTCCGCGAGCGAGCGAAGGATTGCGTGCGAATAGTGGAGTGGAGCGGGCATGAGGACGTCGGTTTCGTCGCAGGCATACCCAAACATGATGCCTTGATCGCCCGCACCCTGGTCCTTGTTGCCGTCCGCATCGACCCCCATGGCGATATCGGTCGATTGTGCGTGGAGAAAGATCTGGACGTGGGAGCGCTCCCAATGGAATCCGTCCTGCTCATAGCCGATCTCGCGGACACATTTGCGCGCGGTCGCCTCAAGGTCGTCCGGGGTGATGGACTCGGGACCCCGGACCTCGCCCGCGAGAACGATCCGGTTGGTGGTGACCAGCGTTTCGCAAGCGACGCGCGCGTCAGGATCCTTGGTCAAGTAGGTGTCGACAACCGCATCCGAGATCCGATCACACACCTTGTCGGGATGTCCTTCGGAAACCGATTCGCTCGTAAACAGATAGTTGGACAGGGCCAATGAGTGACCTCCTCGATGCAATGGAAACACCGCGCAGCGACCGTTCAGCGCGCGTTGCGCCGGGCCGGGGTCTTTTCGCAGCGATCGGATGGGGGGTCAAGTGCAGGGGCCGGCGGAGGCACCGCCTGGCACCAGCGCATGACTTGGGGATCAGCCCTGGTCGGGGGGTGCTCCGACCGCCTTCACGAGTTCGAATACGCGCTTGCGCACGGCGGGGTCGGAAATACGGTAATACGCGCGGACGAGCTCGAGCGTCTCGCGCCGAGCCAACGGATCGCTATCATAGGTGCCGGCCGCCCCGTGGTCGGCTGAACCGTTGGCGTTGCCAGCAAATTCGATGGGAAGATCGTCGAAGAAATACGAAACGGGGATATCGAGCACTTGAGATAGCTGAAACAGCCGACTCGACCCGATGCGATTCGTTCCTCTTTCGTACTTCTGCACCTGCTGAAAGGTCAGCCCGATTGCGTCGCCAAGTTTCTCCTGGCTCATCCCTAGGAGTGTGCGGCGCAACCGTACGCGTTTGCCGACGTGAACATCGACGGGGTGCGGTCTTAGAGCCATGTGCCCGGCCTCCAAGTCGTTAACCTCGCGGCGGCGAGTCACGTGGCGTGATCGCGGACCGACGCGATTCAACGGTCGGTTGAATCCTTACAGTCTGGAATTAACAGTGTCAACACTGGCACAAATAGCCCTGTTGAGTCGCGTTAAGAAAAGCCATTTTTACAATTGTTTACCAAACGCATCCCGGAGGGCGCTTCTCGACGCACGGGCGCCGAGAAACGGAAGAATTGCGAGTGCGACCAAGGCAATCAGCACGACGTCGCCGACGACCGCGTAGGGCGGTGGCGCCGCAAGTGGTCGCGGCAAGTTGGCGTCGATCACACCGGCGGCACCGATTTCGAGGCGCGACAGGACGCGCCCGTGCGCATCGATCACAGCCGAAATGCCGGTATTGGCGGCGCGCACGAGCGGGAGGCCTTCTTCCACGGCGCGCAATCGCGCCGTCTGGAAATGCTGGTGCGGCCCAGCCGTCTCGCCATACCAGGCATCATTGGTGACGTTGAGCAACCACGCCGGCCGCTCATCCGCCGCCACCACCTCGCCCGGGAAAATCGCCTCATAGCAAATCAATGGGCTGAAGGGCGGCATGACGCCCGAGCGGAGGGTGCGTGCGCCCGCGCCTTCGGAGTAGTCCAAGATCCCGAAGGTCAATTTGGGCAGAAAACCAAGCACCGAGCGCAGCGGGATATACTCACCAAATGGCACCAAATGGTGCTTGTCGTAGGTCGCCACAATCGCCCCATCGGAGGCGAGCATGTAAAGGCTGTTCCACAAGGCCGTGGTTCGACCGCCCGTCACGTCGCGACGCGGCGCGCCGGTCACGAGAAAGCCACCAGGCGGCGCAGCCGAGGCGATGCGCCGACGAAGGTTCGCCGAGGCCTCGGGAAGGAAAAACGGGAGGGCGGCTTCCGGCCAAATGACATGGTCGATCGCTTCGAAGCCCGGCGCCCGTGACAGCGCGACCTGGCGCTCGACGATGGCGAGCCTTTCTTCCGGGCGCCACTTCTTGGCCTGCTCGACGTTGGGCTGAACGACCCGAATGCGTGTTTCGTCGGCACCGAGGTCGGGTGCGAGGCCGAGACGAATCTGGCCTCCCACCCAGATCGCCAGAAGCACGCAAAACGCGCCGGCGAGGGGCAGCCAGCGCAGGCGTCGGGCGCGACCTTCTTCGTGCGGCCCTGCGAGAGTCGCCGGCGCCGCTGCGGCGAGCACCGTGACGAAGCTCAGGCCATAGACCCCGATGAGCGCGGTCACCTGGATCATGCCGATCGAGGGCGCCCAAACCGTTCCGATGAGGTTCATCGGAAACCCGGTGAGAATGTGTCCGCGGAGCCACTCGGCGCCGGTCCAGCCGACCGCAAGCGAAACAGCGATTCCCGCGCTGCCGAGCGGCAGCAGCCGCGCCGCCCCTGCAGCGACGGCAATGAAGAGGGCGAAGCCTGCAGAAAGGCCGATCACGGCCGGTACAACGAGCCAGCCGAACTTTTCGGAATCGACGGTGAGCGCCGCGCTGATCCAGTAGATACTCGCGATGAAGTGCCCGAAGCCGAACCACCAGCCACAGATCATCGCACGCCACGGCGATCGGCTGGCCGCAACCAACCAAGCGAACCCCGTGAACGACACCACCAAAAGCGGCAAGGCGTGGATGGGCGGCAGCGCCCCGGCGGCGAGGAGGCCGAGCACGAGCGCCAGCGCGGAACGCCGCCAACCCGCGAGGCCGGCGACCCACGCCGCGAGCGCGGAGAACCGCGTTGGCCGAACGCGCGCCTCGGCGTTCACGGCTCCCCGTCGGCGCTGGCAGATGGGACGCGATGGATACGGAGGCGCTCTATCCGGCGGGGATCGGCGGCAAGAACCTCAAACTCGAACCCTGCGGGATGCGCGATGCGCTCCCCCTGTCTCGGCACCTTCTCCGCGAGGGTGAACACGAGCCCGCCCAAGGTGTCCACATCCTCCTCGTCCTCATCATCGAGTAGTGTCGCGTCGAGCAGACGCTCCAGCTCGTCAACGCGCACACGAGCGTCGGCTTCGATCGATCCATCATCAAGCGTGATGATCGCAGGGGGCTCGATTTCGTCGTGCTCATCCTCTATCTCGCCCACAATCTCTTCCACCAGGTCCTCGATGGTCACGAGGCCATGCGTGCCGCCATATTCGTCGACAATAACGGCCATGTGGAGGCGGGTCTGACGCATTTCACTCAAGAGATCGGCGACCGGCATCGATTCCGGGACGAACAGAATGTCGCGCATGATGTCGGCGAGGCTAAAAGCTCGATCGTCGCCCCAATAGCCGAGCACGTCGCGCACGTGCACCATGCCAGCCACATCATCGAGGTTGCCGCGATAGACCGGCATCCGTGAATGCCCCTCGGCCTTGATGGCGGCGACGACCTCGTCCAGCGTCGCGTTTTCGGGCAGCGCCATGATGTCACTGCGCGGCACCATCGCATCTTCCACGGTGAGCTCGCCAAAGCGCAGAAGATTACGTAGCAAATCGCGCTCATGGTCGCTGATCTGCTCGGCGATCTCTTCTTCCTCTTCGATCAGCTCCTCGACCGAGTCACGCCAGGACGTCTCACCGTTGCGGCCAAAGCCACGGCGTAGCCAATTGGCGAGCACACGGAGCAGCGAGGCCTCGGCCCGTTCGCGTTCGTCGGCGTGGCCGTTTCTAGATGGGGGTTTGTCGCTCTCGCTCATGCGATCGGCCCCGTGGGCGTGTCGCACCCGCACGCCGGCTGGGCTCGCTTCGAATAGGGGTCCGCAATACCGAGGCGCCCGAGCGCGCGGGCTTCGGCCTGCTGCATCGCGCGCGCCGACTGCGGTGCGTCGTGATCGAATCCGAGGAGATGCAGCGTGCCATGCACGACCATGTGGGAGAGGTGATCCGCGAGCGGCAGACCGCCAGCGTCGGCCTCGCGTTCAAGCGTTTCCAATGCCGTCACGACATCACCGAGCTGGCGCGGCTGTCCCGGTGCGACGCCACGTGCGTTCGCCCCACGGCCAGCGTCTTCGAGTGCAAAAGCCAGAACATTGGTCGGCCGGTCCTTTGCGCGGTAAGTGCGGTTGAGGGAGCGGACGTGTCCGTCGTCAGCCAAGACCACGCCGAGCTCGACCGGCTTGCGGTCGTCGACACCGGCGACCGCAAGCGCGGCGGCAGCGGCCTCACGCGCAACGGTCTCAACGTCGTGAAGCCGGTTCGACCACGCTGAGTGGCGAACCGCTATCGTTATCTCTGTCGGCATTGTCGCGACGGCCCCAATGGCCACGTGACCCCTTCTTCATCGCGGGGTATTCGATCCGGCTGTGATACACGCCGAGCACCAACACGCGCGTGAATGCCTCCTGGATCGCGCTGATATCGGCGATCGTCAACGCGCAATCCGAAAGCTGCCCGTCGGTGATCTTGTCTTGGATCACCTCGTTCACGCGCTGCTTCACGTCAGCGGGGCTTGGGTTCTTGAGCGCGCGTGTTGCGGCCTCGACGGAATCGGCAAGCATCATGATCCCCGATTCGCGGGTGCGGGGTTTTGGTCCGGGGTACCGGAAATCCTCCTCGTTGACCGCGGCGCCCGTGTGCTCAGCCTGCTCACGCGCCTTGAGATAGAACGTCCTGAGCAGGGTGGTCCCTTGATGTTGGGTGATCGCGTTGATCACAGGCCGACCCAAGCGGTGCTGGCGCGCAAGCTCGATCCCATCGGTGATGTGCGCAAAGATGATGCGCGCGCTCAGCTCGGGCGGCAACCCGTCATGAATGTTGCCCTCGCGCTGGTTCTCGGCGAAATAAACCGGTCGCACCGACTTTCCGATGTCGTGGTAGAGCGCCATGACCCGGTTTTGCAGCGCATTGGCGCCGATCGCTTGCGCCGCAGCCTCCGCGAGATTGGCGATCATGACGGAGTGGTGATAGGTACCGGGCGAGTGAAGGGCGAGACGCCGCAGAAGCTTGTGATCGCCCGAGGCGAGCTCCATGAGGCGCACGTCGGTCACCTCTTCGAACAGATACTCGAAGAGAGGCAACAATCCCATGGCGAGCAGGGCGACCAATCCACCCGAGACAAGCGCGAACAGCGGCGCCGAAAGATAATCGAGCCCCAGGCCCCCGCCGCCGAGGTTGAACGTCGCCGGCGCCGCGACCGCCTGCGCGATCGCAATCACCACCCCCACTTTGAGCAAATCCGAGCGGTGCCGGCAGCGGCGCGCGACGATGCCGGCCACAAGCACGCCAATCAAATAGTAGGCCGTGAGCCAGATGCCGCCATCCGCGCGATAAGACACCAGAAGCGAGAGCGCGACACCCACCATGAGGCTGGTGCGCGCATTGACGATGAGGGCGATCAAGGCCGTGCTGAGCGCCACCGGACACAGGTAGGCGGCCATGCGGGGGTCGATCCCGAAGCCCTCGGCGATGCCGCGCCCGGCGTAGAGCGCGGCGAGGCAGGCCACACTCGTCACGACCAGCCCGGCCAGGGTGATGTAGCCCGATTTCCGCGTCAGCTTGAGCGGCTCTCGACCGCGCCGGAAGAAGTAGGCGCCGAGGGCAACGAGACCGGCCAGGAGACCCGCGAAGGCCACGCTGTCGACCCAAGCGAGGCTCCCCTCGCTCGCGTCGTTGAGGGCGCGAAGGCGCGATTGTATCTGCGCCGTGACGCGATCTCCCTCACGCACCAGGACCTCGCCGCGGCTGATCCGCACCATCACGGGCTCGACACCGTCGTGCGCCGCGGTGCGCATGGCGTCGGTGGCCAGCTGATCGGGCTGGAGGTTGGGCTCAATCGCGGCGAGCGCCGTCTCGAGCAGCCACGTCCGCAAGAGCCGAGCCTCGCCGTAGGGCGCCTCTCTCGCGCGGGCACGCATGAGGCGCCATGCCTGCGCGACATCGATGATTCCACCGAGATAAAAAATCGGCCGAACGCGATCGTCACCCGGACGACGGAGGTCGATGCCGCCTTGCTCGGGCAGGAGCGCGCGGTCTGCGACGATCATCCGGTCGCTCGCCGTATTGATGAAGAACGTCAACGCCGCGCTCGCGTCATCTGCGTTGGGCAAGCCCTCGAGCAACTCGAAGATCCGCCCATTGACCGGAAGGCCGAGGTCGGCCTCGAAGGCGGCCCGCCGATCGGCGATGCTCGTCTCGTCCGCCGCACGCCGTTCGAAGAGCGCGTCCAGCGCTTCCGCGAGGCGGTCGCGCCGCTCGAACATCAGGTCGGGGTCGAACAGGAACTGCTCGCGCACGCCCGAGACGGCTTGCTCCCGCCGGAGCGCGGTCGCCTCGCGATCCTCGATCACGACATTGCGCTGGGCGCGAATCGTCTTGGATGCGATCGATTCGGCGCCGGGCACAGGCAGGTTGGAGGAGCCGATCGGCGCGAAGAGGGTCGTCATCAGCACGACGAACAAAAACAGAACAACGGCATCAACCCAGAGGCGCGGGCGGTTCCACGGCTCCTCTGCAAGGGCACGGATTGCCGATGACGAGAGGAGCGACCGCTCGGCCTTGAGGCTTCGCTTCGGCAGGCTTTCTGAGGGCTCGTCGCTCATGCTCGGGTGGGCTCAGCCCCACGCTTTGATCCGCGATCGTACGCCGCCAGGATGCGATTGACGAGGCCGTGTCTCATGACGTCGGCATTGGTGAAGCGGACGAAAGCCGTTCCATCGACATCGGCAAGCAGGGCAACCGCATCGTGCAACCCGGAGCGATCACCGACCGGCAGGTCGATTTGGGTGAGATCGCCCGTCACCACCATGCGTGACTGCTCGCCAAGACGGGTGAGAAACATCTTCATCTGCAGCGGCGTCGTGTTCTGCGCCTCATCCAAAATGATGAAGGCGTGCGAGAGTGTGCGCCCACGCATGAACGCGAGTGGCGCAATTTCGATCTCACCGGATTCGATCCGCCGGGCGACGAAGTCCGCCGGCAGCATGTCATACAAGGCGTCATACAGGGGTCGCAGATACGGATCCACCTTGTCTTTCAGATCACCTGGCAGGAAACCGAGCCGCTCGCCAGCCTCGACCGCGGGCCGCGACAGCACGATGCGCTCGACGCGCCCGTCGAGATACATCGAGACGGCAAGGGCCACCGCCAAATAGGTCTTGCCGGTGCCCGCCGGTCCGAGGCCAAACACGAGATCGTTGCTCAACATGGCGCGGATGTAATCGGTTTGCCGCGGCGAGCGCGCGCTGACCGGTCGCTTGCGCGTGCGAATCACAAGCTCCGACTCATCGGCGCCTGCCGGTAGCGCAGACCCCTGGGGCCGCTTTGTCATACGTACCGCGGCGTCGACATCCCCTGCACCGACGTCTTGGCCTTTCGTCAGCTTGTCATACAAGCGCGTCAGCACACGCTCCGTCTCGGAGACGGATTGTGCGGGGCCTGTGATCGCGATCTCGTTGCCCCGCGAACTCACAACGACCCCAAACGCCTGCTCGATGCGCGCGAGATGGCGATCGTGCTCGCCATAGAGCAACGGCAGCAAATCATTGTCCTCGAACCGGAGGTGCGCCGTGGCACGCTCCGGCGTGCTCGATGGCAGGCTGCTCAAGCGCGGAGTTCCCCGGTCACGGGTTCCCCCCTCGATCGATCCTGCCGCGACGGAACGCCGCGCAGGCTGTTCGCGTGGGCCTCGGTCACCGCGACGTCGCGGACGGAGCCGATGAGCCCCTGATCACCATCGATGTGGACCCATTGCTGATAGGGGTTGCGGCCAGCGATCTGGCCCGGGTGCCGACCCGCGCGCTCGAACAGTACCGGCACCGTGCGCCCCGTCATCGCCTCGTTGAACGCACGTTGCTGCACGGCCAGACGCGCCTGTAGCGCCGCAAGCCGCGCGGCGCGCACCTCATCTGGAATTTGCTCCGCCATCGTGGCGGCCGGGGTTCCGGGACGGGCGCTGTACTTGAACGAATAGGCCTGCGCAAATCCGATCTCATCCACCAGATCGAGCGTCCGCTGGAAGTCGGCGTCGGTCTCGCCGGGAAACCCGACGATAAAATCGCTCGACAGCGCGATATCGGGACGAGCCTGCCTCAACGCGTCGACGATTGCGCGATAATCATCAGCGTTGTGGCGTCGGTTCATCCGCGCCAAGACCCGATCCGAGCCCGACTGCACAGGCAGATGCAGGAACGGCATGAGCTTGGGCTCGTCCCGATGGGCGTGAATGAGCTCGGCCGTCATGTCGCGCGGGTGAGACGTCGTGTACCGGATCCGTTCCAACCCCTCAATTGCCGCAAGATGTCCGATCAGACGCGCCAACCCGCTCTCCCCCGCGGTGTCGGCGCCGTGATACGCGTTCACGTTTTGTCCGAGCAGCGTGATCTCGCGTGCACCCGCCGCCACGAGACGTCGCGCTTCAGCGGCGACAGCCACGACGGGACGCGAGGCTTCGGCCCCACGGGTATAGGGCACGACGCAGAACGTGCAAAACCGATCACAGCCCTCCTGGACGGACAAGAATGCGGAGACGCCCCGCCCAGGCAAGGCCTGCGGCGCCTCGCGCGGCAGGTGGTCGAACTTCGATTCAACCGGGAAATCGGTATCCACCACGGAGCATCCGGCGCGGCCAACTTCGTCGATCAGAGACGGAAGCCGGTGGTACGACTGGGGGCCGGTCACAATGTCGACAAAGGGCGCGCGCTCGACAACCGCTTCGCCCTCGGCTTGTCCCACACAACCGGTCACCGCGATCATCGTGCGACGCCCCCCACGCGCACGACGCTCCTTTGTTGCGCGCAAACGCCCGAGCTCCGAATAGACCTTTTCGGCGGCTTTCTCGCGGATATGGCAGGTATTGAGGATGATCAGGTCCGCCTCATCGGCCGCATCGGTGGGTGCGTAGCCGGCTGGCGCCAGCACATCCACCATGCGCGCAGCATCGTAGACGTTCATCTGACAACCGAAAGACTTGACGAAAAGTTTCTTTGCCACCGATCGGCCTTGGGGCGCATTCCTCTCGCCACAGCCTGCGGCGCCTGGGCCCGGGCGCTATGCCGTCCCGGCGTGGCGGGCGCGGGACTCTATCACCGCAAGCGACCCTGTCAACAACCGCCGCCTTGCAAACCCAGCGTTCACGCGGGCTTCGGCGCCCACAAGCGCTTCTTTAGGGGTGGTGCCAACTTGCCGCTAATCGCCTGCGACACACCCGCGGCAATGGCCGCCTCGCAGGCCTTGGCGAGCGCCTTTCGGGAGCCGCAATCGGCCACGGTCATCGGCTGATGATATTCGATCACCACCGTGATGCGGCCAAAGCCGGCCACGGTCCAGAGGTGGCTCATCAGTTCCATGTCGCCGTACCACGCAAAATAGGGCCGATAGCGGCGCCCGATCGGGATGCCGTCGAGGCGTGTGTACGAAATGGAAACCGGCTGCACCTGCAGCGGCTCTCCGTTGATCGGATTCTCTGCGATAGCGAAGAACGCGCTCTTGAACGGCAAGACCCGATTGCCGTCATTGCTGGTGCCTTCCGGGAACAGGATCAGGCTGTCGCCGGCCTCGAGCCGCGACGTCATCTCGTCACGGTGATGGGCCGTGCGCGAAGCGCGGCGCTCGACAAAGACGGTGCGTTGCAACGTCGAGAGAAAGCCGAGGAGCGGCCAGCGCCTGACCTCCGCCTTGGCGACGAAACAGCCCGGGATGACGGCGCCGAGCAAATTGATGTCGAGATAGGACGTGTGATTGCAGACGTAGAGTGTCGGCTTGTGACGCAACAACTTGCCGTGCTGCTCGATGCGGAAGCCGAAGATCCGGCAACAACCGCGGTGCCAAACCATCGGCAGCCGCCGGGAAATCGGCGCCTTGATGGCGATCATGGCGATTTGGAGCGAGGCCAGACACACCGTCCAACCTAGGAACCGAAGCAGAGTCACGAGGGCGGTCATGGTCATGTCAGCCGCTCGCGGTAGCGCTCGGTTACGAGGTCGGTCTTGACGAC
Organism: Alphaproteobacteria bacterium; assembly: GCA_965216915.1. Taxonomy (GTDB): domain Bacteria; phylum Pseudomonadota; class Alphaproteobacteria; order UBA828; family UBA828; genus CBDCGS01. Next base: position 1,117,290 of record CBDCGS010000011.1, on the reverse strand, counting down.
AATGCTGACATCCACGCTGCCCCACTGCCGATCGATCACCCCGCCATCCCCGACGAACCCGTTCAACCGGAGGTAGCCTTTGATGACCGGCGGGATCGCCTTGAGCGCAGCGCGGTTGTCAACCTCCTCCTTGGGCAAGAGGTTCATGTCGACATAGTGCTCCGGCAGCGCGCGCGGGCGCAGCTCCGGCGGCGCCAGGTGGTTGTGAAACAGATAGGCGAGGGTGTTCGCATGCTCGGCCGGATCGGTGCCCGGAAAGCTCGCGCACCCGAACATCAGCGTGACATTGTGGTGGATCACATAGGCCGCGTTGCCGCGCCACAGCAGGCTCATCGTCGCTCGGTTGCGATAGGCGGAATCGACGCAGGAGCGGCCGAGCTCCAAGATCTCCCCGGGATGTGCCACCACCGGGGCGATGTCGTACTCCCAGGTTGAATAGAACCCGCAGTGCGCGTCGGCGACGGATCGGCGGAGGAGCCGATAGGTTCCGACGACCTGCTCGATGCCGCGCGGCCTCGCGTGATCGACGACCAACAGATGATCGCAATAGGGGTCGAAGCGATCGAAGTCTCGTCGCCGCTTGGCCATTTCGGGTGACGGTTGCGCCGACATCTCGTCGTAGAACACGCGATAGCGCAGCGCCTGTGCCGCATCTGTGTCTTCCGGTGTTCGCGCGAGCCGCACTTCCAGGCTGCCCGCGATGATCCCCGTCATGAAATCGGTGTCGCCCACCGCGGCTATGCCTCTTCGGGCGGCTTGGACGAACCGAGGGGCACCGCGTAGAGCTCCAACCTGTGATCGACAAGCCGATACCCCAACCGCTCCGCCACCTTGCGTTGCAGCTGCTCGATCTCCTCGTTCTGGAACTCGATCACCCTGCCCGAGCTGAGATCGATGAGATGATCGTGGTGCTCGTCGGGCAGCTCCTCGTAGCGCGCACGCCCGTCGCGAAAATCATGCCGCTCGAGAAGGTTGCATTCCTCGAAGAGCCGGAGTGTGCGGTAAACGGTGGCGAGGCTGATGCGCGGATCGATTTCGACCGCGCGCCGGTAGACACCCTCGACGTCCGGATGGTCATCGGCGTCCGACAGGACGCGCGCCACAATGCGTCTTTGCTCGGTCATCTTGAGACCAAGCGCAACGCAGCGTTGCTCCAGATTCGACCGTGACAAAGTCCCCCCGCGCCGCCCTTTTGCCGATCGTGCGTGGCTCGCGGCAATGCATTATATGCGGCGATCGCGCCCAGTGCACGCCGCAGCCATCAACGCGGTTCGATGGCGCGCTCCAGCGTCTACCCGCTACGGCTAGCGCTTGCGGCGCCGCGACTTTGTTCCGAGGCCAATTTTCTTGGCGAGCATACTGCGCTGCGCGGCATAGCTCGGCGCGACCATGGGATAGTCGGCCGGCAGGCCCCAGCGCTCGCGATACTCTGCAGGCGTCATGTCGTAGGCCGTCTTGAGGTGGCGCTTCAGCATTTTCAGCTTTTTGCCGTCCTCAAGACAAACAATGTAATCCGGGGTCACCGACCGCTTGATCGACACGGCCGGCTGCGGCCGCTCCTGAGCCGGATTTTGGGCCTCCGTCGAAACACGGGCGAGCGACGAATGGACCTGCTTGATCAACTCCGGAAGCTCGGCAAGCGATACGGAGTTATTCGACACGTGAGACGACACGATCTCAGTCGTTAGATCAAGCAACCCGGCCGTGTTTGATTTTTCGCTCATTGTAAGTTGAACCCCTTTTACTCCGCCTCGTCCCCGCTCTTTATAGAGTTTTGTCCACACGATGGCAATAAAAACGGCTAGAGAGGCGTGTCTCGTTGCGCGACTGGCACCGCGAGTTGACACCGAAGTGTCAGCGCATCCACGCTGGCGCCATTGCCCCGCTTGTAGTAATCGCGGCGGCGCCCGACCCGCACGAAGTCTAGAACCCGGTAGAGCTGGCGCGCTGGTTCGTTGTCCTCGGCGACCTCCAGATAGAGCAGGCTTACGCCATTGCTGCGGGCGGCGCGCATGGCCGCGTCCATCAACGTGCGTCCGAGACCGAGGCGGCGGGTGCTCGGCGCAACGCCGAGCGACAACACCTCGCCTTCGGAGCCCGACCATCGACACAGAACGAACCCGACCGGACGACCGTCGCGTCGGGCGAACAGGCCGAATCCACCGGGGCGGAACACGATCCGCCGTATCAATTCCGGTCGCCATGGCTCGTCGAAGCACCGTGCATGGAGCGATGCCACCGACGCCAGATCGTAGGATTCGATTCGGTCGATCACGACGCCTGTATCCGGCGGCGCCCCCGTCATCGGCGAACGCTCGCCGGACGAAGATAAAGCGGACGCACGGGCCGTCCGGGCTCCGGTATCGGCCGATTGGCCGCGAGCGCAACGAGAACCGCGGCGTCGGGCGTGTGCCGCGCTCCGGAAGCGACGGTCAGCCGCGCTCCCGCGCCTCGCAACGCGGCATGACCGGTACCCACGACGAGAGGCGGGTCCGGGCATTGGGCGATCTCGTCAGAGAGACCGTCTACGTCGGTCGCCCGGGGCGCCTGGAGCGCCGGCAGTCCGGGCCCAAAAGCCTGCGCGTAGAGGCGCGGACGACGGGCTTCCAACACCGCGAGAACCGTCTTCCCGGCTCGCTCCTCGGCGGTGACGCCGCCGGCGAGCACTTCGAGGGTGGTACACCCGACCAGCGGAATGCCGAGGGCGAGCGCCAACGCCCGCGCCGTCGCGAGACCGATGCGGATCCCGGTGAACGAGCCCGGGCCGGTGGTGACCGAAAGCGCGTCGAGGGCGCCATAGGTCGTCCCGGCATCCGCCAAAAGGTCAGCCAGCATCGGCAGCAAGCACTCGGCGTGGCCGGCCACCGATTCGGTATGGTGGCTCGCCGCCACCCGTCCGTCCGCCCAAAGCGCGACCGAGCAGGCGCTTGTCGCCGTATCAAGGCCTAAGATCTTCATCGCGACCGCATCACCATCCGCCGGCCTCGTCTACCACCAGCCCATGTCCGGCAGCAACAAGGCTGGGTGCGAGGGCCTCGACCGCCTAAAGTGCTCGCGGCGAGGCCACGGATTCACCCGCGAGAGGCGATTGATGCTCACCGAGATCGCACCCCCAGCCTTCGATGTCGTTCTCGATATTGCTTATGCGAGCGCCGCCAACATCACCGGACGTCCGATTTATCGCCGGGCCGCATGCTTTCTCCATCCGGACGCTGCGGCTTGCCTCAGCGGCGCCTGCGAGCTCGCTGCCGCGCAGAACCTCAAGCTGAAGATTTTCGATGCCTTTCGGCCCACCGACGCGCAATGGGCGCTGTGGCATGCGTGTCCCGATCCGACGTTTCTGGCAGACCCACGGCGGGGCTCGCCGCACTCGCGGGGAATCGCGGTCGACCTGACGCTGGTGCGCGCGAGCGACCATGTGCCGCTCGACATGGCGACCGGGTTTGACGATCTGACGCCCCGGGCGTTTCACGGAATCAGCGAGATCCCGCGCGAAGCCCAGCGCAACCGAATGCTGCTTCTCGGCCTGATGGCCTCCGCCGGCTGGGACCACTACCTGAACGAATGGTGGCACTACCAGCTCTACCAACCCCGCCGCTACCCCCTCCTCACCGACGGTGCAGCCGGCACAGCCATGATGTCGCCCGCGGTCGGTTAGGACGACCGCTCCTCTTCCGTGCCTTCCGACCGGGTGATCTGCGGGTCGTAGAGACGGGCGGCGTCGAAATCGCTCAGCTGGTTGTGCCGGATGATCGCACGCAAGCTGCGAACGTATGCGTCTCCGCGCTCCGAGTAGCGCTCCAGCGCCCCGGCGAGGCTGTGGCCGTCGACGATCTGTCCGTTCGCGCGCATCTCGCGGCGCTGTTCACGAAAGTCACGATATGCGCGGTGGGTATTGAGGTTGTAGGCGTAAGAGCGAACTGTATGGAATAGATCGGGATAAGTGCGCACGAAGTGCGAGCGACCCTCTTCACGCTCCAGCGGCGCCATGCCGAGGTCGGGATCGTTGGTCCATTGCCCGAAGAGCGAGTTGCCTTCGCGGGCGAACCGGGAGGTCCCCCAGCCCGATTCTTCCGCCGCCTGCGCCAGCGCCAAGGAGGGCGGCACGATGTCGACACGCGCGAGCAGCGCGTCCCAATCCATCGGCTCGACCGCATACCGATGACACATGGTCACCAGCCAGAATCGATCTTTCCGGTTCAGCGCGACGCCCTGCGCCGCGCGGATGCGTAGCTGCAGAATGCGCTCGCGCTCGCCCGCGATCTCTTCATTGACGCGGAGCACCACGGGCAGCACCGCCTGGATGAATACCGCCTTCTTGATTTCAACCGAAGCGACCTCCCGCAGGTCACGCGGGAGCTTCTGTAGGTAGAGCCGCGGCACCGTCCCGTTGGCGTCGCGAACCCCTGTCAGTGTGTAGTCGACCGAGTCGAACTCCGCGCGAACCGACGCGACCGTGGGAACGACGGTTCCCTGCAAGAGCCGGCCGCGATCGGGCGTCACCGTGTCGTGGCGAAGCGGCGCGGACGCAGGCGCTATCTGCGCCAGCGCCTCAGCTGTCGTGAGCGTAGCCGCGTCGGCCGGCTCGGGCGAGTCGACGAAGGGCGAGGCGGCGAACACGCCCGACTCCGCGGAATCCTCGACCGGGTAGGGCGGCGTCTCAGGCAAAGTCATCACAAAACGCGGCGACAAGTCTGCGCCGTCGCGCGCCGCGGTGGCAATCCCGCTCGGCGTGCCGAGCGCCGTTTCGAGCCGCACCTCAGGCACGGTCTCCACCGCCGAGCCGCTGCGGCCGAGCGCCGTTGCCATTTGGCTGAGCTGCCATGCAGGCGGTTGATCCTGCGCGAGGTGCGTGTCGGGCGTGGTCGGCTTTGCGACCGGTGCGGACGCCACCCACGTCGCGGACCACGGGGCCACTTGCCGCTGCGCCGGCACGATCTGTCCCGCGTCGGTCAGGATCAGGGCGAGCAAGCTCGCAGCAGCAGCGCCGATCAGCGCCAGCGCTGGCGCAGCCCGTTCCGCACGATCCGCCGAAGGCTTGGGGCTAGCGGGACCCGCCGGATCCATGCCACCAAAGCATGGCGGGCCAATGTGCGCGCACGCGCACGAGTTTCGCGGCCTTTGTCAACGCCATGTCTCCTCCCGTTAGGGGCGACGAACCTCCAAGCGGACTAGATCGCTCGGACTTCGACGACCTCCGGGATGTAATGTTTGAGCATGTTCTCGATGCCCATTTTCAGGGTCGCGGTTGAACTTGGACAACCTTGGCACGAGCCCTGCAGGCGCAGCATCACGACTCCGTTGCGGAACCCCTTGTAAACGATATCGCCCCCGTCTTGCGCCACCGCCGGCCGCACGCGCGTATCGAGCAGTTCACGAATATGCTCGACAATCGCCGCATCGGCCTCGTCGGCGCCGACATCGTCCTCGGCAGTCTCGTCCCGATCCGCGTGAACGACCGGATGGCCCGCCACGAAATGCTCCATGATCACACCGAGGATCACGGGCTTCAGAAGCTGCCAGTCGGCCGTCTCGTCTTTGGTTACCGAGACGAAATCGCTGCCAAAGAACACTCCTGTCACTCCGTCGACCTGAAACAGCCGCTCCGCGAGTGGCGATTGTTGCGCCGCGTCGGGATCGCGGAAATCCGCCGTCCCGTGTGGCATCACCATCTGCCCGGGCAGAAATTTCAGAGTCTCCGGATTCGGAGTCCGCTCGGTCTGAATGAACATGCTCCTCCCAACCCTCATCAAGAGAGTGTTTCTTTAACAGACCAGCGGAGATGTTGGGTCAAATTGCACGAAAGATCAAGTGATTCGAAAGAGTTTGTTAACGGCGAACAGACGGCTCAGTGATGGGAACATATCGCGCCACGTCTGCGCATGGCGTCGGCGGGACCAATATTCTGTTTTTATTCTATTCTTTCTAGGTCAGGTTCTCGAGCTGCACATCCGTGAGATTGCCGGGTACGACCAGTAGCGGGATGTTGAGCTGCCCGGCCAACTGGCCAGCCAGCCAGGAAATGAGCGACCCGCGCCCCTGATCCGGCGGTGCGGCACCCACAACGAGAAGATCGATCGTGGGGTTGTCGCTCACATGACCGAGGATCTGATCGCCGATTCGGCCCTCGCGGACATGGAGGGCCGGCCGCGCACCGGTGAGACTGATCACGCCCGTCGCGATTTCCTCCAGCAGAAGGTCGGCCTCCTCCCGGGTTTCTTGGCGCATGAGCTCGCCGACGGAAGCCCAATGCTGGAACTCCGGGGGCTGCACCACATGGAGAAGCTCGACGAGCCCGCCGGAATTCCGCGCTCTCAGCGCGGCAAAGCGCGCGGCCACCTGCGAATGCCCATCGTTTGCGACACAGACCAGGAATGTCACCTGGCCGGTGACGTGAGACGGCGACGCTTCCGGTGTCTCGGCCATGTCGTTCGTACCTGGTCAAGTCCGGCGGAACACGTAGCTGCCAATCCATCCTGCCACCAACGCTACGAGGATGGCAATGGCACCGTAGATTGGCGCATCTTCCCGCGAGAAGTGCGAGACGTCGGCCGCAAACCCCCCTTTCTCGATGGTGAAGACCGCGTGACGCTTGGCGACCAGCGATCCGTCGCGCACGAGCAGCGCCTCTGCGATGTACTCGCCGGTCGGAATCGCCGCCGGAAACGCGAGCGCGACACGAAACAGCGTGTCCTCGACGAACTCGACCGTCCCCACCCCTTCCGCGTAGAGCCCGCTCTGCATGCGATCGCGCGCGAGCGCCGCGCGAAACGCGTCGGTTTCGCCGGCGGCGCGGATCCAGATCGCCTCAAGCCTCAGATTGTCGATGCCTGCCTGGTGGTGTTGCAGCAGCGCCGGCGGCGCGATCTCCTCAAGCGGGCGTGATGCCGCAACAGCGTAGTATTCGGGAACATTCCGGAAGGCGACTGAATCGCGGTTGACCCAGATGCCCGCGGCGCGCCGCTTGCGCCGCACCACCGTCGCGCGCTCCGGGCCGCGGACGGTAACGATCACGTCGCCGGGGGCCCGGGTCGCGCCAACCAAGGCGATTGTGGTGCCGCTGAAGCGCGAATCCACCTCGATTCGTTCCTTCGACAAGGCGATGAGGAGTGGCTCCGCGCCGTCGGCCTGCGCGATCGCAGGCCCGCCCGCGAAACAGGTCAAAACGAGAACAAGGGCAAGCGCACGCATCATTGGCCGGCCAACAACGAAACGCTGAAGAGCTCGCTGGGTGTCGCAACGAGGTCATAGGCGAGCCGCCCACCGACGGAGAGAATCATGAGCGCGAGCAAGGCGCGCAGATACTCACTGCGAAACTGCATGCTCCAGCGTGTGCCGAACTGGGCGCCGAGCACAGCCCCCGCGGCAAGCCATAGCGCGAGAATCACGTCGACATTGTGATTGTTGATCGCATGCGTGAGGCACGACACCGTGCTGACCACGATGATCCCGAACAGCGAGGTTCCGACGACCACCGACGTCGGCATCCCGATCAAATAGATCATGATCGGAACCATGATGAAGCCGCCGCCGACCCCCATGAAGGATGCCAGCATCCCCATCATGAATCCCACGAAGACCGGCGGAATGGCGCTGACATAGAGGCGCGATTGACGAAAGCGCATCTTCAGCGGAAGCCGGTGGATCCACGTGTGGTAGTGCGCCTTGCGGCGGCCTACCTTCTTCCGGCGAAAACCCGCGGTCGCGCTCTCCACCGCCATGAGAATGCCGACGGCGCCGAGGAAGACGACATAGGCGAGCGTGACAACCAGATCGATCTGACCTGCATCGCGCAACAGGCGAAAGATCATCGCGCCCAGCCAAGCGCCGATCGCGCCGCCGCCGAACAGCATCGCGCCCATCCGGAAATCGACATTGCCTCGGCGCCAATGCGCAATCGTCCCCGACACCGAGGACGCGATGATGAGATTGGTGCCCGTGCCGACCGCCACCGATGGCGTGACCCCAAGGAAGATCAACAGCGGCGTCATGAGAAAACCGCCGCCGATCCCGAACAAGCCCGACAACACACCAACCGCCATGCCGAGTCCGAGCAGGACGAACACATTGACCGAAATCTCGGCGATGGGGAGGTAGATCTCCATCGAGTGACGTTGGGCGTGGCGAACAGGGTCGGAGGGCGGCTTGGGGTCGCTTTGCTAGGTAATGCGCCCACGCCGCCGAGCCGGGCAAGTCAAAAGTGTGCTGGCGCGCCTTGGTTAGGCCGATTTAAGCGTCAAGGAGGCCAACAATGTCCTTGATTTCGGCGAGCTTGGTGGCGGCGATCGCCTCCGCCCGCGCGGCCCCATCATTGAGGATTGCGTCGATGTGCCCCGGGTCGTCCTGCAAAGAGCGCATCGTTTCGGCAAGCGGGGCAAGTTTTGCGGTCGCGAGCTCGGCCAGCTCGTCCTTGAAGGCGGCGAAGCCCGTGCCGGCATGCCGCTCCGCCACATCTGGGAGCGGCTCGTCGGCAAGCGCGGCGTAGATCGACAGCAGATTGGCCGCTTCGGGCCGGTTCTCCGGGTCATAGCGCAGGCCCGGCTCCGAATCGGTGCGCGCACGGCGGATCTTGCGCGCAATGGCATCGGTATCGTCGGTGAGATTGATCCGAGAGTTGTCGGAAACGTCCGACTTGCTCATTTTCGCGCGCCCATCGCGCAGGCTCATGACCCGCGTTGCCTCACCGACGATCAGGGGCTCGGGCAGCGGAAAATAATCCCGTTCGTAAGTGCGATTGAAGGCACCGGCGATGTCGCGGGAGAGCTCCAGATGCTGCTTCTGGTCCTCGCCCACCGGCACGTGGGTGGCGTGATACAGCAAAATGTCGGCTGCCATGAGAACTGGGTAGGCATAGAGCCCCAGCACCGCGTTGTCGCGTTTCTTGCCCGCCTTCTCTTTGAACTGGGTCATGCGGTTGAGCCAACCAAGCGGCGTAAAGCAGTTCAGGAGCCAGGCCAGCTCGGCGTGCGCCGACACACGGCTCTGGTTGAACACGATCGAGGTCTTGGGGTCGATCCCGGCCGCGATCAAGCCGGCCGTGACCTCGCGTGTGTTCGCCCGGAGCGCCGCCGGATCCTGCGGCACCGTGATCGCATGCAAATCGACGATGCAATAGATGCAGTCGTAATTCGCCTGCATCGCCACCCAATTCTTGATGGCGCCCAAATAGTTGCCGAGGTGCAGATTGCCGGTCGGCTGAACGCCGGAGAATATCCGTCCCATCGCTCCGTCCTCTTAGCGGCGCGAGTTATCGCGTGGCCCACGCAGCCGGTCAACCGCGGCGGAGCAAGGGACGCAGATCGGAGAAGGCAAACGCGCCGACGATACGCCCGGCGGCGGCGTAGGTGGCGAGGCCCGTGACCACGAGGGCCGCCAAAACGGCGACGCGAAGGCCCTGACCGAGCTCGGTGAGCTCGCCGAGACCCCAGTGGACCAGCCAGAGCGCGCCGGCCATCAACGCGGTGGCGATCACCATGCGCACCGTCCGCCGCTTAAGACGATCGTCAGGCGCCAGAAAGCCGCGTCGCATCAGGCCGCGCGCCAAAAGAAGCGCGTTCACCCAACCCGCGATGGTGGTCGCAAGTGCGATCCCGACATGCGCCAGGGGACCCATCAGCGCGATATTGAGCGCCACGTTGATGGCAAGACACAGGATGGCGATTTTGACCGGCGTCTTTGTGTCATGACGGGCGAAATAGCCGGGCGTGAGCACCTTGATCAGCACGAACGCCGGCAATCCGGCGCCATAGGCGATCAACGCGACGGCAGCGGCCGCGCTCTCCGCCGATCCGAACGCACCGCGCTCGAACAGAACCACGATGATCGGGTTCGCGATCACCATGAGCGCGGCCGCGGCCGGAAGGGTGAAAAGGAGCGCCGCCTCGATCGCGCGGTTCTGGCTCGTCGTCGCGTCCGCCTGGCTCCCGGCGCGGATCTGCCGGCTCAGGAGCGGCAGCAACGTGGTCCCGACCGCGACTCCGATCACGCCGATCGGCAGCTGATTGACGCGATCGGCATAGTAGAGGAACGAAACCGATCCCTCCGGCAGCAGTGACGCGACGATTACATCAACGACGAGGTTGACCTGTGCGACACCGGCACCGAGCGCGGCGGGCGCCGCGATCACGAGCAACCTTTTGACGCCCGGGGTCAGGCGCGGAACGCGCAGTCGGAACGAGAGGCCCTCGCGACGGCAGGCGATCACGAGCCAGACGAATTGCACGATGCCGCCGATGGTCACACCGATGGCGAGGGCGTGGCCGGGGGTTTCCGTCCACTCCGCGAGGCCGAGAAGCGAAGCGATGAGGCAGAGATTCAACAGGATCGGCGCGGCCGCGGCGGCGGCGAACCGGTAGAGCGAGTTGAGCACGCCGCCCAGGAGCGAAACGAGCGAGATCAGGAGGATGTAGGGAAAGGTCAGCCGCGTCAGCTGCACCGTAAGCTCGAACTTCGCCTGGTCGTCCGAGAAGCCGGGGGCGAGCGCGTACATCAGCCATGGCATGACGATCTGCGCGACCACCACGAGTACGAGCAGCGTCCAGAGCAGGACCGTCAGCGCGTCCTCCGCGAAGGACTTCGCCGCAGCGCGCCCGTCGCGCTCTAGCGTGCTCGCGAACAACGGGACGAAGGCCGCGTTGAACGCGCCCTCCGCGAAAAGCCGCCGCAGAAAATTGGGCAGCTTGAAAGCGACAAAGAACGCATCCGCGACGGGGCTCGCGCCAAGAGCCGACGCGATCAAGATGTCGCGGGTGAACCCGAGAATTCGGGAGCCGAGCGTGTAGCCCCCGACGGTGGCGATCCAGCGCCCCATTGCCATGGCGACAGGTGTAGTGGATTCGCGCCGCGCTCGAAAGCGGTGTGCGGTCTTCAGGCGCGGGCCGCGACCAAGGCCGGCTCCCTGGCGTCCTCCGCCAGCGTCGCCAAGAGCTGTGCCCGAACCAGCGCGATCTGCGTGTCACGCACCAGTTTGAACCCGAAGCGGTCCTTGACGTAGAAGACGTCGACGGCGCGCGTTCCGAACGTCGAGACATGGGCTGAGGCGATGGTCAACCCACATGCGCTCAGGATGCGCGTGATGTCGTGGAGCAGACCCGGGCGATCGCGTGCGCTCACCTCAATCACCGTGTGCTTCGCGCTTGCGTCATTGTCCACCAGCACCTGCGGACGCACCGAGAAGAGGGCCGGGTTCGCCGGCGGGGCGGGGGCGACAGGCAAGGCGCCTAGGGGCAAGCCGTCTCCCAGCGCTTGTTCGATCATCGAGGCGAGGCGGCTCCGCTTCGCGTCATCGACGAGTGCTCCGCCCTGCGTGTCTTGCACCCAAAACGAATCGAGCGCCATCCCATCCAAGGTGGTGAACACCTTGGCGTCGGCGATGGTCGCTCCCGCCCGGGCGATCGCACCAGCGGCGAGCGCAAAGAGGCCGGGTCGATCTCGGGCGAAGAGCGTGATCTCGGTCACGCCACGCGCGCCATGATCACGCAGGTCGAGGGCGATCGCCCGACCATCTTGCTCGGCGGCCTTGACGAGCCGTGCCTGCCGTTCCTGCGTCTCCGCGTCCGCGGAGAGCCAATAGAGCGCATCCAAGCGCCGGACGAAGCCAGCGATCTCCTCCGCGGTCCAATCGTTGAGCCGGCCGCGCAAGGACTCCTCGGCAGCGCGCGCGCGGGCCTCGCCCCCCTCGGCAACGTCACCTCCGGTCATGACCTCCTCCGCGCGCTGAAACAGGGTGCGCAACAGCGAGCTCTTCCACGCGGTCAGCCGGCCAGGACCGACGGCGCGGATGTCGGCCGCCGTGAGAATGAGGAGAAGGCGCAGGCGCTCGCGCGAGCGCACCTGCGCGACGAAATCCGTGACGGTCTTGGGATCGCCGATGTCGCGCTTGAACGCCGTGTGGCTGAACAGGAGGTGCCAACGCACGAGCCAAGCGATCGTCTCGGTCTCGTCTGGCGAAAAGCCGAGCCTTGGAGCAAGCCGGCGCGCGATCCCCTCGCCGATCTCGGAGTGGTCACCGCCCCGCCCCTTCGCGACATCATGGAGAAAGAGCGCGATGCAAAGGGCGGCACGCGACTGGATCTTCTTGACCAGCTCGCTCGCCAGCGGCAGCTCATCGGCAAGGCCACCATGCTCGATGCGCGCCAGCACGCCCATGGCGCGGATCGTGTGCTCGTCGACCGTGTAGGCGTGGTACATGTCGTGCTGCGTCTGCGCGACGACGCGGCCGAAATCGGGCACCGCGCGCCCGAGCACGCCGGCCTCGTTCATGCGCCGGAGGGCCGTCTCGGGATCGCGTCGGTCGGTGAGGATGGCGCGAAGCAAACGATTGGCCTCGGGGTCGTCGCGCACGGCCCGCGTGATCAACCCGAGGCTCTGGTGCACGAGACGCAGCGTCTTGGGATGGATGTCGCGGCCCTCGGTCTGGGCCAATCGGAAAAGCTTGATCAGACGAACCGGCCGGTCCTCGAACACCGCATCGCTGGTGACAGCGATTCGACCGCCGACCAAGTAGAAGCCGTCGCCGGCGACGCCGCTCTCGCCGCCGATGTCGCGCACCGGCGCCGCCTGCAACCGTTCCGCCTCGAGCGCAGCGCAGAACACGCGTGTCAGCTCTCCGACGGTTTTGGCCATCAGAAAATAGTGCTTCATGAACCGCTCGACCGCGAGATTGCCGCGGCGCGCGCCATAGCCCATACGCTCGGCGATCTCCGGTTGCAGGTCGAAGGTCAAGCGGTCTTCAGCGCGTCCGGCGATCACATGCATGTGTCCGCGCACACGCCACAAGAAGTTCTCTGTTTGCGCGAAACGGTTGTACTCGCGCGAGGTCAGCACGCCACGCTCGATCAAATCACCAAATCGCTCAACCCGATAGAGATATTTGGCGATCCAGAATAGCGTGTGGAGATCGCGCAAGCCGCCCTTGCCGTCCTTCACGTTGGGCTCGAGCACGTAGCGCGAATCACCAGTGCGGGTGTGACGGCGATCCCGCTCGGCGAGCTTCGCGGCGACGAATTCCGCCTCGGTGCCCTCCACGATCTCGTCGAGAAAGCGGTGCCGGAGCGCGCGGGCCAACGCCTGATCTCCCCACACGTAGCGTGCCTCGAGGATGCTGGTCCGGATCGTCATGTCGTCCCGGGCACGCCGCAAGCAATCGTTCTCCGAGCGGGTCGCATGTCCCACCCGAAGCCCCAGATCCCAAAGCATGTAGAGCACATATTCGACGATCTGCTCGCCGCGGGCCGTGAGCTTGTAGGGATGCAAGAACAGCAGATCGATGTCGGAATGGGGCGCAAGCTCGCCGCGTCCGTAGCCGCCAATCGCGATCAGGGACAGCCGATCGGCCTTCGTGGGATTGGATTGCGGATAGACCGAAAGCGCGGCGCGATCGAAGAGAACCCGCAGGATCTGATCGATCAGAAAGCTCCGCGCGGCCACCACCTCCGACCCGCTGGCACCGGCCATGAGGCGTCGCTCGACCTCGGACTGACCTTTCTCGAGGGCACCGCGCACCAGCCCGAGCACCGCGGGCCGCGCGCCCACCTTGACCGCGTCGATGGCCGCGGCGAGCGCACGGCGATCGACGAGCGCGCGCTGCTTCGGCACCCGCATCAGGAGGCAATCCCCGGCGCGCGGGTGTCGGCGGGCCCGGCGGCGACCAAGAGGCTATGCATCGTCACATCGTCGGAGCGGATCATTAACCAGGGCTTTCGCCGCCCGGTTGACGGCTGCGTCGCAAACTTGCCTTGCCACCATTCGCCCTGCAAGCTTGCGCCATGAGCGAACCCATGCGGGGATATTTCGGCCTTGGCGTCGAGGGTATCAGCAAGCCGATGAACGTCGGCAATGTGGTGCGCTCGGCGCATGCTTTCGGTGCGCGCTTCGTGTTCACCATCGCAGCCGCCTATTCCCGCCGTGAGAGCAGCTCCGATACAGCGCGCACACCCGATCACGTCCCGTTCTACCGATATGACACGGTGGCGGAGCTCGCTCTTCCGGACGGCTGCAAGCTGGTTGGCGTCGAGCTGTTAGACGACGCCACCGAGCTTCCGGTTTTTCCCCATCCGTTGACCGCGGCCTATGTGCTCGGCCCCGAACGCGGTGCGCTGTCGCCGGCGCTGGTGGATCGATGTGACCACATTGTTCGAATCCCGACGCGCTTCTCGATCAATGTCGGTGTTGCGGCGGCAATCGTGATGTATGACCGGCTTCTCAGCGTCGGCCGCTTCGGCACGCGCCCGACCAATCCACGCACGAAAGCATCGGCTCGTCCCCCGCACGTGCACGGAAATCCCGTCAGACGATCGGACTGACGCCCATGGGGCTGGCGGCTTGGGATTGATCCGGCTATTCTCGCCGCGTGGTCGCCGCCATTCGTTGCTTGAGGTCATGATCCGACGCGCAGTTGCCAAGACTTTGGCCGTCCGTTTCCTAATCGTCACAACTATTGGTTCGCTTTGCATCGCGCTCGCGCCAGAGCAAGGCAGAAGCGCCGAGGCTGTGCCCTTGGGTACCTTTGGCGCGTGGCAAGCCTTCACGCTTGCCGAGGAAAGCGGGAAGGTCTGCTACATGTACAGCCGCCCAACCAAGGAGGAGGGCGACTACAGCCGCAGAAGCCCGCCGCACGCCATGGTGACGCGCCGCCAGGAAAATCGCACGGTCGAAGAGGTGAGCGTCACCTCCGGATACCCTTACAGGACGCAAGCCGCCGTGGAGCTGCGCATCGACGACAAGACCTATCCTTTCACGGTGATTCAGGACGAGCATGCGTGGGCGGACGACGAGCAAACCGACAGCAAGCTCGTCAAATCAATGATCCGCGGGCTGAAGATGACGGTGCGGGGCACGTCGAAAAAAGGCACCTTCTCTCTCGATTCGTACTCGCTCAAGGGCTTCACGAAGGCGCATCGCGCGATCGTGAACGCCTGCCCCTAAAGAGCGGTGCACCGGGCGGCGAAGGGATCGTCGCCGCGCGAACGGTCACGAGGACAATGCGGACGCCGGCGCCGAGCCTCATTGGGCTCACCCGCGGGGAGATTGCCGATGCGTTGATGGCGCTCGGCGAGCCACCGCCCCGGGCGCGCCTGCGGGCGAAGCAAATCTGGCACTGGATCTATCATCACGGCGTTACCGACTTCGCCCTGATGACCTCGATCAGCGGCGCGTTGCGCGCGCGGCTCGCCGAAGCCTTTTCCTTGGAGCGTCCGACGATCGCGCGCGAGCAGCGCTCCGCCGACGGCACGCGCAAATGGTTGTTGCGCTTCGTGGACGGCCAGGAGGTCGAGACCGTCTACATCCCCGAGGAGGACCGCGGTGCGCTTTGCCTATCCTCTCAGGTCGGCTGCACGCTGACCTGCCGGTTTTGCCACACCGGCACGCAACGGTTGGTGCGCAACCTCGACGCCCGCGAGATCGTCTCGCAGTTTCTGATCGCGCGCGATGCCTATGGCGAGTGGCCAACCCCGCGTGACGGCCGGATGCTATCGAACATCGTCATGATGGGCATGGGCGAGCCGCTGTTCAATTTCGACAATGTCGCAAAGGCGCTCCACATCGTGATGGACCCCGAGGGTCTCTCGCTGTCGCGCCGGCGGATCACGCTCTCGACCGCCGGCGTGGTGCCGCTGATCGAGCGTTGCGGCGCCGAGCTCGGTGTCTCGCTCGCCGTGTCGCTCCACGCCGTGCGCGATGATCTGAGGAATGAGCTTGTTCCGCTTAATAAGAAATATCCTATCGCGATGCTGCTCGATGCCTGCCGCCGATATCCGGGGGCCAGCAATGCCCGTCGCATCACCTTCGAATATGTCATGCTCAAAGACGTGAACGATTCACCGGCGGACGCCAAGGAGCTCGTGCGGTTGATCGCCGGCATCCCGGCCAAGGTGAACCTGATTCCGTTCAACGCTTGGCCTGACGCGCCTTACGCGTGTGCCGAACCGGACGCGATCGCGCGCTTCGCCGAGATCGTCAACCGCGCGGGCTATTCTGCGCCGGTGCGGGTGCCACGCGGACGCGACATCCTCGCCGCCTGTGGACAGCTCAAATCGGCCAGTCGCCGCAAAGCGAAACCCGGCGCTGTCGCGCGGGCGATGCCAACCGCGCCCGCGGCTTTGCCATGAGCGAAAGCGTCATCGCGTCGCTCGTGTTCGCAGCGGTGATCGCCTACCCCGCGGTGCGCATTTGCCAAAGGGCCGGCATTTATCGTGCGTTTGCGCTGGTCCTGTTCATCCCCCTGATCGGGCCGCTCATTTTCGTGCTGTTGATCGCATTTTCGACGTGGCCGCACGACCCGACGACGCGGCCCTAGCGACGCGGCGGCGCGGTGGATCTCACCCTCATACAGATTCTCACCATCCTGGTGATCTTCACCTGGGGGTTTTGGCGCATCTTCAGCAAGATCGGCCATTCGCCATGGTGGGCGTGCTTCATGCTGATCCCCCTGGTCGGCTTCGTGCCGATCGGATCGGCCCGTGGCTTCGTGCTCATCGTTCTCCCGCTCGTGCTGGCTGTGCTCATGTTCTGGGTGGTCGCATTCATCCGTTGGCCACGGTTCGATCGTGTCGACCACGGCCCCAGCAAGCCCGGAACCTATGACCCACCGCCGGCGAGTGCGTTTCGCGGCCGATTTCGGCGCCTGCCCGCCTCGCTGATGCCAAAGCGTGGGCCGCGCGGGATCACACGCGCCGAAAGCCGCGCCAAACCGCGTCGACGCCGGGACGATCAAGATCGATAGGACCAAGATAGGATTTCGCTGAAGGAGCGACCGGCAAATGCGACCAAGGACCGCCCGGGCGCTTGTCGCACGCGGTTTCAGACCGAACCGCGCCGGCTACACCTTGCCGAGCGGGGTCCGAACGGCTATCGGTTGCCGCGCAACAGCACACTCGCCGTTTGGACGATCGGAGAAAATCGATGAGCGCGCGCCCGAAAAAGGTCGTGCTCGCCTATTCCGGCGGGCTCGACACCTCCGTGATCCTGCGTTGGTTGCAGGAGGAGTATGACTGCGAGGTGGTCACTTTCACAGCCGACCTCGGCCAGGGCGAGGAGCTGGAACCGGCACGGGCCAAGGCCGAGACGCTCGGGGTCAAAGAGATCTACATCGAGGATCTGCGCGAGGACTTCGTGCGCGACTACGTGTTCCCGATGTTCCGGGCCAACGCGATCTACGAGGGGGTCTACCTTCTCGGCACATCGATCGCGCGCCCTCTGATCGCGAAGCGGCAGATCGAGATCGCCGCCGCCACGGGGGCCGATGCGGTCTCCCACGGCGCGACCGGGAAGGGCAACGATCAGGTCCGCTTCGAGCTCGGCTACTATGCGCTCAACCCCGACATTCGGGTGATCGCGCCCTGGCGTGAATGGGATCTCGCCTCGCGCGAGGCGCTCGTCGCCTACGCCGAACGCCATCAAATCCCAATCCCCCGCGACAAGCGTGGCGCGCCACCCTATTCGACCGACGCCAACCTCTTGCATATCTCCTATGAGGGCAAAGCCCTGGAGGATCCCTGGGTCGAGCCGTCGGAGGAGATGTTTACGCGAAGCGTCGCGCCCGAAGCGGCGCCGGATGCGCCGCAATATGTCGAGATCGCGTTCGAGCGCGGTGATCCGGTCGCTGTCGACGGTGAGCCGCTCAGCGCGGCGGCGCTCCTCACACGCCTCAATGAGCTCGGCGGCGCCCATGGCATCGGCCGTGTCGACCTGGTGGAAAACCGCTTCGTCGGGATGAAATCGCGCGGCGTCTACGAGACCCCCGGGGGAACCATTCTGATCGCCGCGCACCGCGCGATCGAAAGTCTGACGCTCGATCGCGGCGCAGCCCACCTGAAGGACGAGCTCATGCCGCGCTACGCGGAGCTCGTCTACAACGGCTTCTGGTTCGCGCCGGAGCGCGAGATGATCCAGGCGGCGATCGATGAAAGCCAGGCCCAGGTGTCAGGCACGGTGCGGCTCAAGCTCTTCAAGGGGAGCGTGTCGGTGGTCGGACGGAAATCGCCGGTCAGCCTCTACAGCGAGGCCCACGCGACCTTCGAAGCGGATTCCGTGTACGACCAGCGTGACGCGGAAGGCTTCATCAAGCTCAACGCACTGCGCCTTAGGCTCGCCCGGAAGATCCGCCAATGATCGGACGCGGGCGCGCGTTAGGGTGCGGCGCTGATGCCGATCACATGCTGGTGCGCGAACAGCACGACGACGTAAAGCGCGAGGCCGAGCGCGACCTTCCACCAACCGAGCGCCGCCAGGCTGAGCTGCGCGCGTCCGGACGCGGCGGCGGCGAACGGGATCAGCGAGGTTTCGGCCGCGGCGGTTGACCAACGTGTCGGGTCTTCGCGCTGGAGCCGCCGGTCGGCGAGCACCATGGCGAGCACCGCATAGGCCGCGAAGCCGCCGAACAGCACCATCGAGGCGATATCACCGTTGGGCGGGATATGTGCGATCGCCCAGAGCGCCACGGCCCAAAGCATGGGATGGCGCGTGATCGTTTTGACCGCGCCCGGGCTGGCGTAAGTCAGCACGAGCAGGACGATCGAAAACGGCATCGCGCCGATCGGTACGAAGCGGACCCAGGAGGGCGCGAACCATAGCTCCACATAGGGCGCTCCGACGTAGGCCATGACCATCCAGACGAGGCTTCCGGCGGCGATCAACGAGAACAGCCCGCGATAGGCCTGCACGCCGAGCGCGGCGATCAGGCGGCTGCGCAAGCCTGGAACGTTCGGGCTCAGATGAACCGCGAAGAACAGCGCCGCGGCGACGCCGAGGGCCCAGAAGGTGTCAGTCACGCGACCCTCCCGGACCGGCTAACCCGGCTCGGCGACACCGTGGCGCCGGCACGCGGCGGTGAGCGTGTTCTTGAGCAAGCATGCGATGGTCATCGGCCCGACGCCGCCGGGCACAGGCGTGATGTGCCCGGCCACTTCGACGGCTTCGTCGAAGTGAACGTCGCCCACGAGCCGCGTCTTCTCGCCCGCCGGAATTCGATTGATCCCGACGTCGATCACGGTGGCGCCGGGCTTGATCCAATCGCCACGGATCATCTGCGGACGCCCGACGGCGCCCACGAGAATGTCGGCAGCGCGGCACTCGCCCGGCAGATCCTGCGTGCGTGAATGGGCGATCGTGACCGTGCAGTGTTCTTGCAGCAGCAGGGCCGCCATCGGTTTGCCGACGATGTTCGATCGGCCGACGATCACCGCCTTCTTGCCCTTCAACTCACCGACATAGTGGCGCAGCATGAGCAAGCAGCCGAGCGGCGTGCATGGCACCATGCTTTCTTGCCCGGTGTTGAGCCGGCCGACATTGATGGTGTGAAATCCGTCGACGTCTTTGTTCGGATCGATCGCGTTGATGATGGCGGCGGAGTCGACCTGATCGGGCAGCGGCAGCTGCACCAGGATGCCGTGCACGGCGGGATCGGCGTTAAGCTCCTCGACCTTGGCAAGCACAGTGTCGTGACTCGCGCTCTCTGGCAGGCGGTACTCCTCCGAATCCATGCCCGCCGCCACCGTGGCCTTGCCCTTGTTGCGCACATAGACCTCGCTCGCGGGGTCATCGCCGACCAGAATGACCGAAAGGCCGGGGACGATCCCATGCTGTTCCTTGAGGAGTGCAGCCTTGCGCCCGATGTCTGCGCGCAACTCTGCCGCGAAGGCTTTGCCGTCGATGATGGTCGCTTGCGTCATGACATGTCCTCCAGCCAACGATCGATGCGCGTAGTCAGCACGCAGCCGTCATCGGTAATTCGAATGGTCTTGCTTCGCTGCTGCCGGCCGGCGACGATCTCGAGCCGCGAAGCAGGAAGCCCGAGCGCCTTTCCCAGCAATTTCAGCAGTGCGCGATTGGCCTTACCGCCCTCGGCCGGCGGCGTGACCCGCGCACGGATGAAGGCGCGGCCGGCGGCATCCTGATCGACACCCGCGAAATCAGTCCGCGCGGCCCTTGGCACGAGGCGCACGGCAAGGCGAATCTCGCCACCAACGCGTTGATACGGCTTTGCGTCCATTGTGCCCACCCCGAGCCGTTGCGCGAGATCTCACACGATATTGTCGATGATGAGGTTGCGCACGAAATAGAGCAGCAAGATCAAAATGATGGGGGAAATATCGACCCCGCCGAGGTTCGGGATGATCCGTCGCAACGGGCGCAACGCGGGCTCGGTTATGCGATAGAGGAAACTCATGGCCATATACACGAACCGGTTGCGCGTGTTGATCACGTTGAACGCGACCAGCCAGCTCATGATCGCCGATGCGATGAGAAGCCAAATATAGATGGTGAAGACGTGGTAGATGAGTTCGGCCAACGCCTGCATTGCCGGGTCACATCTCGCGTTTTTGGGTGCGGGGAGCGGAGTGTGGGCGCGAAGTATATCGCATGGGCGGGCCAGGGCCAGCCTTTGTCCCGGTGGTTCGCGGGGCCCCCACGATCACACGCGCTTGACAGGGCTTGGCACCGCAACTCATTATCCGGCCGCCATCGCCTGCCGGCTTGTCGGCAGGCGCCGCGTTTGGACGGGGCCGTAGCTCAGTTGGGAGAGCGTCGCGTTCGCAATGCGAAGGTCAGGGGTTCGACTCCCCTCGGCTCCACCACGCCTCATCAAACGCATCGGTCTCAAACGCAACGGTCCCAAGCGCATTGGTTCCGAGCGTATCGGTCGCCGTCCGGTTTCGAAACCGGGCTTTCCGGTCGTCGTAGCGAGCCGAGCGCCCTCAGGCCGCGTCGAGACAGCGTTTGATCGTGCCGAAGAGGTCCGCCACTTCGAACGGCTTGGACAGGTAGTCGCTCATGCCGGCGGCCAGGTATTTCTCGCGCTCGCCGGCCATGGCGTTTGCCGTCAGCGCAATGATCGGCGTTTTGGCCGCCTCGCCGGGGAGGGCGCGGATCTTCCTGGCGGCGGTCAGGCCGTCCATCTCGGGCATCGAGATGTCCATCAACACCAAATCATAGGTGTTGGCCGCCATGGCCGCGAGCGCCTCCAAGCCATTGGCGGCGACATCGACGTAATGACCGCTCGATTCGAGAAGCTGGGTCGCGATCATCTGGTTGACGGGATTGTCTTCGGCGACAAGCACGCGTAGCGGACCGAAGCCCGGATCGCCGCCGTCGCCCGAGAACGCCTGGCCGGAGGCGGCAACGCCGCTCGCCTGCTCGTCGCCTTGGCGGCAGCGCACGGTGAACCAAAAGGTCGATCCCGCTCCCGGCTCGCTCTCCACGCCCATGGCGCCGCCCATCAGCTGCGCCAACTCCTTTGAGATCGCCAGTCCGAGCCCCGTCCCGCCGTGCTTGCGCGTAGCCGAGCCATCGGCTTGAGCGAAGCGATCGAAGATTCGCTGCTGCTGCTCGGGCAGGATTCCCATGCCGGTGTCTGTGATCTCGAAGCGGATTTCGTGGAGCTGGTCCGGGCCCACCGCGCTTGCGACTCTGATCGAAACGCCGCCCGCGTCGGTGAACTTGATCGCATTGCCGACCAAGTTGAACAGGATTTGCCGCAGACGCTCGGGATCACCTTTCAGCCACCCCGTCGCGGCCTCGGACGCATCGACCCGGAGCGCGAGCCCTTTCTGCTCGGCGCTTGCGCCCAGCAGCCCGACAACGCTGTCTAACACCTTCTCGAGGCGGAAATCGGTTTCCTCGAGCTCGAACCCGCCATTTTCGATTTTCGAGAGATCGAGAATGGTGTTGAGCAACGAAAGCAGACCGTCTCCAGACGCCTTGATCCTTTGCACATATTCTTGGAGCCCTGGCGCAAGCTCCATACGCCGCATGAGGTTCGCCACGCCCAAGATCCCGTGTAGCGGGGTGCGAAGCTCGTGGCTCATCATTGCCAGAAATTCTGATTTTGCCTGGTTCGCGCGCTCGGCTTCGCTGATCGCAAGGCGCAACTTCTCGACGGCGTCCTTTTGGGCCGAGACGTCTTTGACGACCGAGAGGGTTTGCTCGAACTCCTCATCGGCGTTGCGAAGCGCCGAGCCCTGCAGATCAACCCAACAGGTCGACCCGTCCTTTCGCACATACCGTTTCTCGAAATGATAGCCGTCGAGCGCGCCCACCTTGAGACCCGCGAACATGTCCGCATCGTCGGTCACATCGTCCGGGTGCGTGATCTCGACGAACGTCTTCCCGATCAGTTCCGAGGGACCGTAACCCAACATTGTCTCGAAGGCCGGATTGCATTGTTCTATGCGTCCGTCGACATCGGCCAACGCGATCCCCACCTTGGCCGATTCGTAGACGGCACGCAGCCTCGATTCGCTCGCCCGCAGAGCCTCTTCAGCGCGCCGCCGCTCGGTGACATCGAGGGTGAGCACATAGTAGCCCTCGACGTCCTGGTCGGCGCCGAAATGCGGGATGATGTCTGAGCTGAAAGCGCGCGGCGTTCCATCGGCGAGTGTCGAGGAGAACTCGATCGATGAAGGCTGCCCATCGAAGGCGCGATCGATCGTCGCCCGGATCTCCTCGTAAGTCGTCGGCCCCAGAACCTCGGCGACGGTTCGACCGAGTAGCTCGTCCGCGGACCGGTCGAACCATTCCTCCATGCTCTTGTTCACGAACTGGTAGCGCTCGTCACGGTCGACATAGGCGACGACAGCAGGAAGATTGTCCGCGATCATGCGGAGCCGGGTCTCGACGCGACGACGCTCGCCGACTTCCTGCTCCAGCTCGTTGTGAGCTTCCTTCAGCTCACTCACGTCGGTGATGACACCCACGAGGTAGCGCTCTCCGCTGGGAAGATCGAACGCGGTTTTTCGGGTCAGGGCCCAACGGGCGCGGCCTTCGCGATCGGTGAACGCACGCTCGCGCGTCTTGACCTCGCCGGTCTGCATCACCTCGTCGTCCTGCTGCCAAAAGGCCTCGACGATGTCTCGCGAATGGAAATCGTCATCGCTCCGACCGATCATCTCCTCGCGACTTCGCCCAATGAAGCCGCAGAATGCATCATTGAAGGCGATCCACCGGTGAGCGCGGTCTTTCACAAAAATGGGGCTCGGGACCGCGTCAAGGAGGTGTTGGAGAAAAGTCTGTGCCGCCGTCAGCTCTCGATCCCGCGTGGCGAGCTGCGTTTGCAACTGCCAGTGTGCTTGCAGGCTCTTGCTCGAGCGGGCGCCGACCACGGCGAGAATGAGAATGAACACAAACACCAGGCCGGCCATGGTGCTCAGCACGTCGTCGCCCTGCTGCGACAACATGACCGCGAGCGGCGACATAACGAGAACGGGATGGATGAGGGCGGTTCGAAGGTGCGCGAAAACCAGGACCTGGCCGGCGCTGGTCACCCCGACCAAGAGCGCGACGAGAAAAACGAGGTGCGACGGCGATTCCGCGATGAAAAAGAGCCAGCCGATCGCTCCCCAGCAAGACGAATCAGCCGCTGAGAGCAGCGAGAAACCCTGGATGTGCCTCTGCGGCCGGTCATCGGTCCTCAGCGCGCGACGCACATGGAGCCAATAGATCCATCTCGTCAGATTGATGCCGAAAGCCGCGACCACCCATGGGAACAGCCGCGTCTCGGGCGCGTGCCCATAGTACACGAAGACGGCGGCAGCAATGGCCGCAACGCTGCCGAGCATCGTGACCGGCCAGTTCTTCAGGAGTTCCTGAAGCTGCTTGCTGGTGACGTCGTGCTCGTGTGTCGAATCGGATCGTTGCAAGGGTTGTCGAAGCCTTGAGTCCAAATCTGATTCTTGCCGATGGCTCGACGAGAAAATGCGGTCGATTTCTCGCCCACGACACCATGCCAAAGCTTGAATAAGGAATGGTAAAAATTCATAAGCAATAATAGATCTTTGATCAAAAATAGAAAATCCTCTCTTACGAAAAATGTTACTTCAGAAAGACCCTTAACTGTTCGATCGTTAGATATTTTTTACATAGAAACTAGAGCTATTTATTTCTAATATCCTAGGTTAAGTCCAAGTTAATCAATCTCCTGCACACTTGGGTCTAGGCAATCGAATTGAGCGCACCGGGGTGCAGAAAGGGTACGAGCCAGGATGAGGCGCCATCGTCGGATTTTTTCGTCTAGACCCAGCAAGCGGCACGCGCTCGCACGCGCAATCCTCACGGCGGCGCTCCCCATCCTCGTGATGTTCAGCTACGCCGCCGCCACGGCTTCCGCGTTGCAATGAACCAAGCTGCGAGAGCGAAACGCCCCGATCCGATCGACCGCTAGACCAGATCTCCAGGACGAGCACCGATGTTTCCGATGAACCTTTTCTCCGCCGACATGGCGATCGACCTCGGCACCGCCAACACGCTCGTCTATGTCAAAGGCCGGGGCGTCATCCTGAACGAGCCTTCCGTGGTCGCCATTGCAACCTGGAAGGGAAAAACCCAGGTGCTTGCGGCGGGCGAGGAGGCCAAGCAGATGCTCGGCCGCACCCCCGGAAATATCGAAGCGATTCGGCCGCTCCGCGATGGCGTCATCGCTGATTTCGAGAGTGCCGAAGAGATGATCAAGCACTTCATCCGGAAGGTGCACAATCGCCGAAGTTTCGCGAGCCCGAAGGTGGTCGTTTGCGTGCCCTCCGGCTCGACCGCGGTCGAACGGCGCGCCATTCAAGAATCAGCGGAAAGCGCCGGAGCGAGCCGTGTTTTTCTGATCGAGGAGCCGATGGCCGCGGCGATCGGCGCCAACCTGCCTGTCACAGAGCCGACCGGCTCGATGGTGGTCGACATCGGCGGCGGCACCACCGAGGTCGCCGTGATCTCGCTCGGCGGGATCGTCTACTCGCGCTCGGTGCGGGTCGGTGGGGACATGATGGACAGCAGCATCATCGCCTACGTCCGGCGCAACCATAACCTGCTGCTCGGCGAATCGACCGCCGAGCGCATCAAGAA
The DNA here is from genome assembly GCA_965216915.1 of Alphaproteobacteria bacterium. Classification (GTDB taxonomy): domain Bacteria; phylum Pseudomonadota; class Alphaproteobacteria; order UBA828; family UBA828; genus CBDCGS01. The sequence goes on along the minus strand of CBDCGS010000011.1, from coordinate 1,092,465 downwards.
GGAGTTCGGTCGCGCCTGCGTGCCCGCGGACGGCGAGGGCAAAACGGTCGCCGTCAAGGGTCGCGACCTCATGAACGGCGTGCCGAAGGAAGTGATCATCTCGCAGCGGCAGATTGCCGAAAGCCTGGCCGAGCCGGTTGGCGCGATCATCGACGCGGTGAAGGTGGCGCTGGAGAACTCCGCGCCCGAGCTTGCGGCGGACATCGTCGACAAAGGTATCGTGCTCACGGGCGGCGGCGCGCTGCTCGGCGGCATCGACGAGACAATTCGAGACGCGACCGGCCTTCCGGTCCTGATCGCCGATGATCCGCTGCAATGCGTCGCGATCGGCACGGGTCGTTGCCTCGAGGAGATGAGCGCCCTCAAGATGGTGCTGCACGAGGCGGCCTGAGGCCAGAGCCAGCAGGCCTCAGAGGGCGTTGATCGCCTCCTGCACGGCCCTATGGTCCGGTGTGCCCGGCGGGATCTGAGAAAGCAGCTGCGTCCAGAGCGTCCGCGCGCCCTCCGTGTCGCCTTGCCTGAGCCGCGCGAACCCGACGAACCAAAGCGCCTCTGGGTGGTTCGCATCGAGCGTTAGAATGCGCTCGTAGACGGTCGTGGCGTGAGCGGGCAAGCCCTGCGGATCGGGCGTCGCCGCGGTGATCGCTCGTGCATAGTCGCGCAACACCGTGACGCTGTTCGGCGCAAGATCGGCGGCCCGCTGAAACGCCTCGAGCGCTTTGCCGTGCTCCCCAAGAACGCCATAGGACCGGCCCAACTGAAGCCAACCGGCGAGATCGTCCGGCTCTCGCGAAAGACGTTCCGCAAGACCGTCCACCATGTCGCGAATCATCTCCGCCCGCTCCTCGGGGGCAAGCGTAGCGGCAGCCTCCATGTCGGCGGCGCTCGGCCCGGCGGAGGGCTCAGCCCCGCGGCTCGCCGCCTCGAGCTCTGCGGCCCGTCGCTCCGCGTCGGCGGCTTTCTCCTCCTCGCCGAGAACGCGGTAGGAGCGCGCGAGCATACGCCACCCTGCGAGGTCGTTTGGATTTTCCCGGAGGCGGGCGGCCAGGCCATCGACCATGCCACGGATCATCTCGGCGCGCTCTGCGGGTGCCATCTCGGCGGCGGCGGCCATGTCCTCGGTGGTCGGCCCGGCGGTTGGCCGCTCGCGCCCCGCCGGGTCCGCGTCGGCCTCGAGCGCCGCGATGCGGCGGCGCGCCTCGGCCGCCTTCTCGCTTTCCCCCAAAACCTCGTAGGAGCGCGCGAGCTGGCGCCATCCGGCGATGTCGCTTGGATCTTCCTCAAGGCGGGCGGCCAGGCCGTCGACCATGTCGCGGATCATCTCCAGGCGCTCCTGTGGGCTCATTTGCCCAGCAGCCGCGATATCCTCCTCGCTCGGTCCGCGCGGTGTGGGTTCGGCCGACGGAGCGGCCGGAATCTCGTCGAGATCCGCACCGAGAACACTGGCGGCCCGTCTGATGTCGCGCTCGAGGGCATCGCGCCACGGCACTTCGCGGGGTGTGTCGGCAGCCAGCGACAACCACATCTCAAGCGCCTTGTCGACGCGCTCGGCTTGCAGCTCCGCACGCGCGAGGTAGTAGCGCGCGGCGATGTCGTCGGGCCTCGCATCTCTCACGGTATTGAACGCCCTGCGCGCATCCTCCGTCACCATCCCATCCGCGGCGAGGACCAGCGCCTCGGCATAAAAGGCGAGGATATTGAGGTCGCCCTGAGAGAGGGCGAGCGCGCGTCTAAGGGCCTCGACCGCATCGTCGTAGCGCTCCAGCGCGACGTAGGAACGGCCGAGCAGCACCCAGCCGCGAATGTCCTCGGGGTTCTCGGCGAGTCGTCGCAAGAGGTTCTGCGTCGCCTCTTCGACACCGCGGCCGGCCATGGTCTGGGCCGGCGCGGCGGGAACTCCGGCGAACGGTCGGCTTGGCAGGCCTGGTTGTCCAAGCGTCACATAAAGACCGATCGCGGCCGCAGGAACGATGGTGCCAAGAAGCCCGATCCCGAGCCAACGCAGGCGCGGACGGGCGGGCGCTGCCTGCGCGGCGCCGGTTGCTTCCAGTCCGCGGGCGGCGTTCAGCATGCGGCGTTCGATCTCGGTGCGCGCCGCGACCGCTTGGTTTTCGCTGATCAACCCGCGGCTGAGATCGCTCTCAAGCTCCTTGAGCTGATCGCGATAGATGGCGAGGTCGTAGTCGGCACGGGGCGGCGCCGCGCGCGGACGCACGATCAGCGGAATGACGAGCGCCGCGAGCGCGCCCGCGGTCATGAGACCGATCACGAGCCAAAGGATCATCTGGTCTGAATCCGCCGGTTCCGGCTAGGACTCATCGTCGAGGAGCGCGTCGAGCCGCCGCCGCTCCTCCTCGGTCAACGGCGCGGCGCCGACGCCCGTGTCCATCGCGGCGCGGCGACGCCGGAGTAGGAAAATCACGCTCACGACGCCCGCGACCAGGACAAGCGCCGGGCCGAACCAGAGCACATAGGTTAGCGGCTTGACCGGCGGGCTGAGCAGCACGAAATCCCCATACCGGTCGGTCAGGAACGTCACCACCTGGTCGTCACTTTCGCCGGCGGCGACGCGTTCGCGCACGATGACCCGCATGTCACGCGCAAGTTCGGCGTTCGAGTCGGCGATCGACTGGCCCTGGCACACCATGCAGCGGAGTGCCTCATGGAGCGCCTTCGCACGCTCCTCGAGCGCCGGATCGTCGATCGGCTCGTCAGCGGAAAACGCCCAGGCGCCACTCGCGCCGCTCAGCACCCAAAAGCCGAAGGCCAAAACACCGATCGTGTGCGCGAACCGCCTCATCCGCGGTTTGCCTCGATCAGCGGCAGGATCGTCTCCTCGAGATCGCGCCGGGTCAGCACACCGATATGCTTGTAGATGATCCTACCCGCGCCATCGACCACGAAGGTTTCGGGCACGCCGTAGACACCCCAGTCAATGCCGACACGGCCGTCTCGATCAGCGCCGATGCGCGTGTAGGGATCGCCATAGCGCTTCAGCCAGCCCGACGCGTCGTCTGGGTCATCCTTATAGTTGATGCCGAAGATCGGCACCGTGTTCTGCGTGGCGAGATCCATCAGCAAGGGATGCTCGATGCGACAGGGTCCACACCACGAAGCGAAGATGTTGACCAGCACCGGTTGGCCGATCATGAGGTTCGCCGTCGCAAGACCAGCGTCGTACCCCTCGATCGGCGGCAGGTCGAATGTGGGCACCGGCTTGTCGATCAGAGCCGACGGAATGTCCTTCTTCTCCGGGTCGACCAAGACCACGTAGAGGACGATCGCCAGCGCGACAAACAGGACCAGCGGCAGGATGAAATAGAGCCGGCGGCGGGAGGCCTCACGGTCTCGCACGCCGTCCTCGAGCGCGCCCTCGTCGGGCGGCACGGCACCGGGTTGGCGCGTCGGTTCGTCGGTCACGGGCTCAGTCACCTGCGCCTGCGGTTTGGGCGAGAGCACGCCGGCGCGCGGGCGCGCCGACGCGGTGGCGCCGGTCGGTCAGCGACACGGCGCCACCGAAAATCATGATGAGGCAGCCGATCCACATCCACGGCACGAGCGGGTTGTGGTGGATGCGAATCGCGGTTCCATTATTCTCCGCTGGATCCCCAACCACGACGTAGAGGTCGGCAAGCCACGTCGTGTGGATTGCAGCTTCGGTGGTTTGTGTTCCCTGGACGGGATAGAAGCGGCGCTCTGGATAGACCTCCGCGACCTCCTCACCCCCGTCGGTGATGCGGAAGATCGCTCGCTGCGCCACATAGTTTGGGCCCTGCACATCGCCGATCTCGGTCATCTCGAAAGTATACCCCCCGGCCTCGACGGCCTCGCCGGGTTGCATCACGCGTTCCATCTCGACCGCCCAATTGCCCGCGGCCGTCAACCCCGTCACCAGGATTGCCACGCCCGCATGCGCGATGCTCGTCGCCCATGCGGAGCGCGGCAAGAACGCCGCGCGGCGGAAACTTTCAACCAAAGGTACTCGGAACAGGCGCACGCGCTCGACGAGTTCGGACAACACGCCGGCAAAAAGCCACGCGGCGATCGCCATGCCGAGAATCGCGCCCCAAGGACCGCCCTCCACCGCAATCACCAAGACTGCGACGCCGACTGCCGCCACCAGCGACGGCAAAAGGCGCCGCCACATCGCGTCAAGCCCAGCACGCTTCCACGCCATCAGGGGGCCTACGGCCATGGCGAGCAGGAGAGGGATCATCAGCGGCACGAACGTAGCCTCGAAAAAAGGCGGGCCGACCGAAACCTTCTCCCCGGTGATGGCATCGAGGATCAATGGATAGAGCGTGCCGATGAACACGGTGGCGCAGCCAACCACGAGGAGCAGGTTGTTGAGGATCAGCGAGCCCTCACGCGACACCGGCCGAAAGGCACCGGCCGAGCGGATCGTCGGCGCCCGCCACGCGTAGAGGCTGAGTGAACCGCCGACCACGAACACCAAGAAGCCGAGGATGAAGACGCCGCGCGCCGGGTCGCTCGCAAAACTATGCACCGAGGTGAGCACGCCTGAGCGCACCAGGAAGGTTCCGAGCAGGCTGAGCGAGAAACCGAGAATCGCAAGCAGGATCGTCCAGTTTTTCAGGGCATCACGCTTTTCCGCGACGATCGCCGAGTGCAGCAAGGCGGTCGCCAAGAGCCACGGCATGAACGATGCATTCTCGACCGGGTCCCAGAACCAATAGCCACCCCAGCCGAGCTCGTAATAAGCCCACCATGAGCCGAGCGCGATGCCCGCAGTCAGCGCACACCAGGAAACGAGCGTCCAGGGCCGCACCCAACGCGCCCAGGCGGGATCGACCTTGCCTTCGATCAACGCCGCGATCGCAAACGAGAAGGCCATCGAAAGGCCGACATAGCCGAAATAGAGCAGCGGCGGATGGAACGCGAGGCCAGGGTCCTGGAGGAGGGGGTTCAGATCGCGTCCGTCGATCGGCGCCGGGTCGAGCCGGAGAAAGGGATTGGAGGTCACGATCGAGAAGATCAAAAAGCCCACACCGACCAGCGCCTGAATGCTGAGAACGCGCGCGCGAAAGGCGGGCGGGAGGTTGCGGCCGAAAAGCGCGACACAAAGGCCGTAGAGGGCCAAGATCCAGATCCAGAGCACCATCGAGCCTTCGTGGTTGCCCCAGACACCGGAGTATTTGTAGAGCAGCGGTTTCGCCGAATGAGAGTTCTCGGCGACGTTGGCGACCGAGAAATCGGATACGACGTAGGCGTACATCAGCGCGCCAAAGGCGGCCGAAACGAACACGAACTGCCCAATCACCGCGGGCCGCGCCAGCGCGATCCACGCGGGCTCGCCGCGCCACGCGCCGACCATCGGGAAAAACGCCTGAACGCACGCCATCAAGAGCGCGAGAATCAGTGCGTAGTGACCGATCTCGGGGATCATTCGCCCGCGTCCTCGCCCTTCCACTCGCCGGACGCCTTGAGCGCGTCGGCGACCTCCTTCGGCATATAGTTCTCGTCGTGCTTCGCCAGCACCTCAGTCGCCTCGAACACGCCGCTCCGCATGTAGCCCTCGACGACAACCCCTTGGCCGGGTCCAAATAGATCCGGCAGCAATCCCGAATAGGTGACAGGAACACTATGCGCCAGATCGGTGACCGTGAAACGGTGTGTCAATCCGTCAGCGTCGCGGACGACGCTATTTTCCTCGACCAGACCGCCAATCCTGACCCGCTGGTCCGGGGCGAACTCCTTCTCCTGCACCTGGGTCGGGCTGAAGAAGAAAACGAGGTTCTCGTCGAACGCGAGCAGGACGAGGCCGACGGCGAGGCCCAGCGCCGCCATGCCGAGCCCGACGATCAAGAACCTGCGATGCTTGCGTTTCACGGCTTGCTCTCCGGCGCGTCCCCAGTCTCGCCCGCCGCCCGTCGCGTCCGGATGCCGCGCTCCGCCTCAAGCGCCTTGAGCGTCCTTTCGCGCGCGCGCACGGCGCGCACGCTTATGATCAAAAGCACGATCATCACGACGGCGGTGATGCCGAAAGCAGGCCACACATAGGCGGCGTAGCCGCCCATCTCAAAAAACGACATATCCGACCGTCGAACCGACACCCGCGCCGCGGGGCGCGTTGGGTTTTCGGCCCCTTTTTGGGGCAATCGTGGCTTCATATAGAGGAGGCCCCATGCGCCGTCCAGTGCACCGGTCAAATCCCGGCAGATGGCTCGGTCAGGAGCGCCCTGTCGCGCCGCTGGAGATTTCGCGGGCGATATCGGTGAGAAGCTTGACGCGCACCATTTGAAACGCCTCCGCAACCGCGGCTTGGCCGGCGGCACGGTAGCGCTCTTCCTGCTGTTGCAGCGCGGCCGCTTCATCCGCGGCGAGGGTGTCGACCAGGTCCGGCGTCGGGCTTGCGCCATGCTCGCGCACGCGCTTGAGCAAGCGGTTGCGCAAACCGACCACAATCTCCTGGCCCAAATCCGCCTTGCCCATGATCCTCACCCACCGCGCAGGCCAAAGCCCACCGATCCAGCCTACGCGGCAGCCGTAAAAGAAACATAGGAGAGGGTGAAACGAAGGGGGAACGTGCTATTGCCCGACTTGGGCGAGCCTGAGATTTCGGATGCGCCGGGCCGCAATTTCCGAGCGCACGCGCAGAATCAGCACGGTGAAGTAGTAGGCGGTGAAACCGAGCGCCATGAGAAGAAGCGGCGCCACCATCGACGGGTGAATCGAGGGGGCGTCAAGCTTCGAGATCGTCGCCGGCTGATGCAACGTATTCCACCAATCGACCGAAAACTTGACGATCGGCACGTTGATGACCCCGACCAGCGCCAAGATTGCGGCCGCCCGCGCACCCTTGGTCGGGTCCTCGAACGCGTAGTGAAGCGCGATGTAACCGAGATAGAAAAAGAACAGGACGAGCATCGAAGTGATGCGGGCATCCCACACCCAGGGCCGGCCCCACATCGGCTCACCCCAAAGCGCACCGGTCAACAACGCGAGGAAGGTGAAGCAAGCGCCGACGGGTGCGCTCGACTTCGCCACCAAATCGGCCAGAGGGTGGCGCCAAATCAGCGCGGCCGCGCTCGCCACCGCCATGGCGACGTAGATGAAGAGCGCCATCCACGCCGTCGGCACGTGGACGAAGATGATCCGATAAGCATCACCCTGCTGATAATCCGACGGCACCACATAGAGACCGAGCACGAGGCCCGCGACAATCGATGCCGCGCTGATCCCAGCCGCCCATGGAAACACCGCGCGGGCAAAGCGCAAGAAACGCGCGGGATTGGCGAAGAAGTGAATGCTCACCTTCGCGCGGCGTGCCCGCTTCTCGTGCACCTTGGCCGATGCGTCGTTCGCTTGAGTGGCCATCCTTGCCCTATTCCAATGCCAGCCTGAGCGCCGCGGCCGAAGCCCAGGGCGTCAGCGCGACGCTGCCGACCAGGCCACCCGCCAGGATAAGCAGGTTAGAGCGGGCGCCAAGCCCAAATATCGCGCTTTCGACCGCCCCGACCCCAAAAATCAGGACCGGCACGTAGAGCGGCAAGACGAGGAGCGACATGAGCACGCCGCCCCGACGCAAGCCAACCGTGAGCGCCGCCCCCATGGAGCCGATCAAGCTCAAGATCGGCGTTCCGATCAGGAGGGACAAAAGAAGAACGACAAATCCCTCCGGGCTCATGTTCATCAGCACGGCCAAAACCGGGGCGACGACGATCAGCGGAAGCCCGGTGGTGAGCCAGTGGGCCAGCGCCTTCGCCAGCACCGTCACCTCGAGTGGCAGCGGCCCCAAGGCGAGGAGTTCCAGATTGCCGTCCTCGAAATCTTCCTGAAAGAGGCGATCCAGCGACAGCATCGTCGCGAGCAGAGCCGCGACCCAAAGGACACCCGGCGCGATGCGCTCGAGCAGCACGGCCTCGGGCCCGACCCCAAGCGGAAACAAGCTCACCGCGATGACGAAGAACACAACGGCAATCAGGCTGCCGATACCGCCGCGCAGCGCAAGCCGAAGATCGCGGCGCACCAAGCTGAAGAACGGCTTCACCAGACATCGTCCACGGCGAGGGGGTCGTCCGGATCGCCGAGCAGCGCGTCCGAGGTGACAGCATGCCCCGTCATGTCGAGCGTGGCGGCATCGTGCAAGCCAAGCTCGGCATGCGTCGCGACGATCACCATGCCACCGGCAGCGCGGTGGTCGGCGATCAGCGTGGCCACACGCTCCGCCGACGCGTGATCCAGGGTCACGGTCGGCTCATCGAGCAGCCACACCGGAGCGACTGTCGCCGCAAGGCGCGCGAGCGCCAAGCGACGCTTTTGGCCCGCCGAAAGAAAGCGCGCAGGGACATCCGCGAGCGCCTCCAAGCCGAGGCGGGCGAGCGCGGTATCGATCGCGCCCACCTGGGCGCGCATGCCCGCCCACGTCCTGAGGTTCTCGGCCGCCGTGAAGGCGCGCTTCACGGCCTCGAGATGGCCGACATAGTGGATGCGCGCGCGGTGCGCTTCCCAGTCATCGTCGACGGTCACACCACCCCAGCTCACATGGCCGCCCACGGGCTTGAGGAAGCCCGCAAGAATTCGCAGCAGGCTCGATTTTCCGACACCGTTCGGGCCCACGAGGATGAGCGCACCGCCGGGCTCGAGGCGAAAGGAGACGCCGGAAAACACTGGCCGCTCGCCCCTGATGCAGGCGAGGTCATGCGCCTCCAAGGCCGCAGCGGTCGATCCGTTGGCACCGCCAGATATGTTGCACCCCCTGCGCGCGGCGCTTAGAACCTGAACGCGCATACCCTATCGGCGGGCCGCACACGCGACAAGACGGGCGAATGGTGTTTCGTTTCTGGCCACGCTTCCGACGACCATCGACCTACTCGGCCCTGCGAGAGACCAAGCTCACGGGCCGGACGCGTGCGTCCACCCACGATTCGCCGCTTCTCGACATTCGTGCGGGCGGCCACCGCTTGCGCGCACACGCCTATGGCTTTGGACCGAAACACGCGATGACCCTCGTGTTCTTGCATGAGGGGCTCGGGTGCATCGCCCTCTGGCGAAGCTTCCCACAACGGCTCGCGGATGCCACCGATTGCAACGCGATCATTTACGAGCGTCTCGGCCATGGTGGATCGGAGACGCTGCGCGCCCCGCGCGAGCCGGATTTCCTGGAACGTGAGGCCCACGCGCTGCCCGACGTACTCGACCAATTCGGAGTCGAGCGCGCCATCCTCGTTGGTCACAGCGACGGCGGCTCGATCGCGCTGCTGTTCGCCGCGGCCTATCCGGATCGCACGGCCGGCGTTGTCACCGAGGCGGCCCATGTGGTTGTGGAGGAGCTGTCTCTCGCAGGTGTGCGTGCGGCCCGCGATGCGTTCGACGCGGGTCAATTGGCGCGGAAGCTCGAGCACTATCACGGCGACAACACGGAAACGATGTTCAACGGGTGGGCGGACATCTGGTTATCCCCGGCGTTTCGCGACTGGTCGATCGTCGAGCGCCTCTCGCAAGTCCGTGCGCCCGTGCTCGCGATCCAAGGCGAGGACGACGAATACGGCACACCGGCGCAGCTCGATCTGATCGCGGATCATGTTGCCGGCCCGGTGGAGACGCTGCTGCTTCCCGCTTGCGCGCACATTCCACACGACCAGGCACAAGAACCGGTCTTCGACGCGATGTGCCGCTTTGTCGCCGCTTGCAACAGCCGCTGAATTTCGCGCGCCATGGACCGGTGGTAGAGTGCCCTCCGCGGCGACCCCGCCGAAGCACCATGAGGAGAGAGCGCTGTGATCGCAGTGGGCCAAGACACACTCAAGACACGCCGTACGCTGCACGTCGGCGACAGCCGGTACGACTATTTCAGCTTCGAGGCTGCGGAGGCCGCCGGGATCGGCGATCTCGCGCGCTTGCCCTATTCCCTCAAGGTTCTGCTCGAGAATCTGCTCCGCTTCGAGGACGGCCGCACCGTCACGGTTGACGACATCAAGGCGCTGGCCGGTTGGCTTGCCGAACGCCGCTCGAGCCAGGAGATCAGCTACCGCCCCGCGCGCGTGCTGATGCAAGACTTCACGGGCGTGCCCGCGGTGGTCGATCTCGCCGCGATGCGCGCTGCGATGCAGACCCTCGGCGGCGATCCGCGCAAGATTAATCCGCTCTCGCCGGTCGATCTCGTGATCGACCACTCGGTCATGGTCGATCGCTTCGGCACACCGACGGCGTTCAAGGAGAACGTCGAGATCGAGATGGCACGCAACCGCGAGCGCTATTCGTTTCTCCGCTGGGGCCAGCAGGCGTTCGAGAACTTCCGCGTCGTGCCGCCCGGCACGGGCATCTGTCACCAGGTCAATCTCGAATATCTCGCGCAGACGGTTTGGACCGCCGACGTCGATGGCAAGACAATCGCTTACCCCGACACGCTGGTCGGCACCGATAGCCACACGACCATGGTCAATGGCCTCGCCGTGCTCGGGTGGGGCGTGGGCGGCATCGAGGCGGAGGCCGCGATGCTCGGCCAGCCGATCTCGATGCTGGTGCCCGAGGTAATCGGCTTCAAGCTCGAGGGCAAGCTCCGAGAGGGCGCGACCGCGACCGACCTCGTCCTCACCGTGACCCAGATGCTCCGCGCGAAGGGCGTCGTCGGAAAGTTCGTCGAGTTCTATGGGCCCGGCCTCGATGAGCTCTCGCTCGCCGATCGCGCAACGATCGCCAACATGGCTCCCGAATATGGCGCGACCTGCGGTTTCTTCCCAATCGATCGCGAGACGATCGATTTCCTCACCTTCACGGCGCGCGACCCGGAGCGCTGCGCGCTCGTCGAGGCCTATGCCAAGGCGCAGGGCATGTGGCGCGATGCCGACACGCCGGACCCCGCGTTCACCGACGCGCTCTCGCTTTCGCTCCCGGAGGTCGAGCCGAGCCTCGCCGGCCCAAAGCGCCCGCAAGACAAGATCACACTCTCGGACGCCTCTCTCGCCTTCGCGCGCGATCTCGACGCGACCTTCAACGTGCCGAGCGACGCGCGGGGGGCGCGCGTGCCGGTGGTGGGGAGCGACCATGACCTCGGCCATGGGGATGTCGTGATCGCGGCAATCACGAGCTGCACGAACACGTCCAACCCGAGCGTCATGCTTGCCGCCGGCCTGGTCGCGCGCAACGCCGGCGCCCGCGGCCTCCGGGTCAAGCCCTGGGTCAAGACCTCCCTCGCGCCGGGCTCGAAGGTCGTCACCGATTATCTGGCGAAGGCCGGCCTGCAGGACGATCTCGACGCGCTTGGCTTCAACCTGGTCGGCTATGGCTGCACGACCTGCATCGGCAACTCCGGCCCGCTTGCCGAACCGATCGCCGACGCCATCGACAAGGGCGACCTTGTGGCGTGCTCGGTGCTCTCGGGCAACCGCAATTTCGAGGGGCGCGTCAGCCCGCACGTCAAGGCGAACTACCTCGCCTCGCCGCCGCTGGTCGTGGCCTATGCGATCGCAGGTTCGCTTTCGGTCAACCTGAACAAGGATCCGCTCGGCCACGACCCGGACGGAAACGCCGTTTACCTGAAGGACATCTGGCCGACGAGCCAGGAGGTCCGCGCGACCATCGAGCAGGCGGTCACGCCCGAGATGTTCCGCCAGCAATATGCCGACGTCTTCGCCGGCGACAAAAGCTGGCAAGCGGTCGCGGCGCCCACCGGACAAACCTACGCGTGGGACGACGGGAGCACCTATGTGAAGCACCCGCCCTATTTCCAAGAAATGGAGGCGGAGCCTGGCACGCTGACCGACGTGGCGGGTGCACGCATCCTATGTCTGCTCGGCGATTCGATCACGACCGACCACATTTCGCCCGCTGGCGCGATCAAGGAAGAGAGTCCCGGCGGCAGCTATTTGGTCGAGCGGCAGATCGGCCCGCGCGAGTTCAACTCCTATGGCTCACGGCGTGGCAATCACGAGGTGATGATGCGCGGCACCTTCGCCAACATCCGGATCCGCAACGAGCTTGCGCCGGGAACGGAGGGCGGGGTGACCCGCCATATGCCCGCGGGCCAGGAGATGTCGATGTTCGATGCCGCGATGGCCTATCAGGCGGAGGGCATTCCGCTCGTCGTGGTCGCGGGCAAGGAATATGGCACCGGCTCCTCGCGCGACTGGGCGGCCAAGGGCACGCGTCTCCTTGGGGTGCGCGCAGTGATCGCCGAGAGCTTCGAGCGCATCCACCGCTCGAACCTGGTCGGCATGGGTGTGCTGCCGCTCGAGTTCACGGGCGGGGCGACGCGCAAGTCGCTCAAGCTCGACGGCTCGGAGACCATCGATATCGGTGGCATCGCCGAGGGCCTGACGCCGCGGATGACCGCGCCCTGCCGCATCCACCGCGCCGACGGCACAACCGACGAGATCGAGCTGCGCTGCCGGATCGATACCGCCGACGAGGTCGAGTACTACCGCCACGGCGGCATTCTGCACTACGTGCTGCGGAGCCTCGCGCGGGCGGCGTAGGCAGGTTCTTGGAAGGTCACGAACCGGTCGCCGCCGGCCGCCCCGGTCTGATGTAGCCGGCGCCCGGCCATTTGGGAGGACGAGCGCGCTCATATTGCGGGGTCACGGCGAGCGTCGCACCGAGCTCTTCCGCGGCGTGCCACACCCAGCGGGGGTTGTCGAGGAAACCCCGGGCGAGAGCGACGCAGTCGGCCTCACCGCTCGAGACGATCGCCTCCGCCTGCTTGGGATCGACGATCAGCCCCACCGCCATCGTCGCGAGGCCCGTCTCCGCGCGCACATGGGCCGCGAACGGGACCTGATAGCCGGCTTCGAGTGGTACGTCGGCACGCGGCGTGTTGCCGCCACCCGAGACACACACATAGTCGCAGCCGCGCTGCTTCAACGCCGCCGCAAACCCGACCGCGTCATCCGTCGTAACGCCGCCTTCGGCCCAATCGGTGCCGTTGTACCGAACACCGAACGGCCGCTCGGCGGGCCAGACCGCCCGAACGGCGTCGAAGGTCTCCAGCGGAAAGCGCATGCGGTTCTGCGCCGAGCCGCCATAAAGATCGTCGCGCATGTTGGCGTGCGGCGATAGGAACTCGCTCAGCAGATAGCCGTGTGCCGCATGCAGCTCGAGCAGGTCGAAACCCAGTCGCGCTGCGCGCTCGGTCGCGGCCGCGAAGGTGGTGCGCAGGGCATCCATCGCCTCTTGATCGAGCGCGGCAGGTGTCTGCCATCCCTCGGCGAAGGGCGCGGCCGATGGCCCCACCACGGGCCACCGCGCGTCGTCCGCGCCGAGCGGGCCGCCACCCCGCCACGGCACCCGGGAGGCGGCCTTGCGTCCGGCGTGGGCCAACTGCAAGCCGATCGGAATGTCGCTGTAGCGGCGCACCGCCTTCAAGACGCGCGCAAGCGCAGCCTCGGTCTCGTCGGAATAGAGGCCGAGGCAATGGGGCGAGATGCGGCCCGCCGGCTCGACCGCCGTCGCTTCGACGAAGAGCGCGCCGGCGCCCGAGAGGGCGAGTTGGCCGAGATGCATCAAATGCCAATCGGTCGCGCGACCATCTTCGGCGCTGTACTGGCACATGGGGCTGACAATCACGCGGTTCGGCAGGCGAAGCGCGCGGAGGGTGAGCGGTTCGAACAGAGCAGACATGAGCGTCACAAACGCCGAACCAGGCCGCGTGTCAACAGCCGCGGCGCCTCCTCGCCGGCGCGCGCCGGTCAATCGGGGAAGCCCGCCTTCTGCATGCCCTCGCGGTAGTGCGTGCGATCCTCATCCCGGCGAAACACGAGGTGCTCCTCGAAGAACGCGGCGGTGGAGAAGTCGGGGTAGCGCACAAGGAACGCACGCATGGCCTCTTCGGCCTGTGCCTGATGGCCGAGCTGCGCGTGGCTCATCGCGAGGAACCGTTGCGCCATGGGCATCCGTTCGTGGCCCTGGAGCGTGGCGATGGCGTCCTCATAGCGGTGTGCCAAGTAGAGCGCCGAGCCGTAGGACGCCGCGTACCAGACGGGTGGGTGCGGAGACAGCGCGATCGCACGTTCGCAAAGCGCAATCGCCTCCGCGGGCTCGCCAAGGTTGAGCTTCGAATTGGCGAGAAAGATGTAGCTGTCAGCGTCATTGGGATTGAGCTCGATGGCCCGCTCGATCGACGAGGCGGCACGTTCCAGCTCGCCTTGGGCGCGCTGCACCCAGCCCTGAATGAGCCAGGCGGAATGTGAGGCGGGGTTGGCTTGCGCTGCCAGACGGGCGCTCTCGGCGGCCGCAGCCAACGCTGCCTCCGGGTCCTCCGTCCAACCCTCGTCGCGCTCGGTGAGGTAGGTCCAGGCGAGGCCGGCATAGGCCCGTGCAAAATCCGGATCGAGCTCGATCGCCCGCTCGTAGAGACGTCGCGCCTCTAAATTGTCCTCGGCCGTGAAGCGGAACCAAAACTCGCGTGCGCGCAGCGCGAGATCGTAGGCCTGCATATTGTCGGTGCGGTCTGCTCCGCGCACGCGCTTGCGCTCGGTGGCTTCCAACGTCGGCGCGATGGTCGCGATGATCCGTTGGGTGACCTCGTCCTGGACCGCGAACAAATCCTCGACATCACGGTCGAAACGCTCGGCCCAGACATGGTGACCCGTGCGCGCATCGATAAGCTGCGCGGTCACGCGCACCCTGTTCCCGGCGCGGCGCACACTCCCCTCCAACACGTAGCGCACGCCGAGCTCGCGCCCGACATCCTTGATGTTCGTGGCCTTGCCTTTGTAGGCGAAGGTCGTGTTGCGCGCGACCACGCTGAGCTCCTGGAAGCGCGCGAGCTCGGTGATCAAGTCTTCGGAAATGCCGTCGGCGAAATAGTCCTGTTCGCGGTCGCCGCCGAGATTCTCGAATGGCAACACGGCGATCGAGGGCCGCGCGCCGGTCGCCTCGGGCGCCGCCGCGGGCTCGCTCTCGTCGGCACCACCTTCGGTGACCAGCCGGTACACCGGGACGGGACGGGCGATGTTCTTGACCGATTTCTCGCCATCGAACGCGAAGGTGAGAGAGAGCTTGCCGTCGACGTGATCGTGCACGGCGCTCGAGATCGTCAGTCCGCCGGGCTCAGCCAAGGCCTCAAGGCGCGCGGCGACGTTGACGCCATCGCCGAGCAGGTTGTCGCCATCGACCATGACGTCGCCGAGGTGCACACCGATGCGAAAGCGCATACGCCTCGCCGGTGGCACGTCCGTATTTTGCACCGCAAGCTCGTCCTGAACCTCCGTGGCGCAGCGCACGGCCTCCACGGGGCTCGCAAACTCGGCCACGATGCTGTCGCCGGCGGTATTGAAAATGCGGCCGTCATGGTTCGCGACGAGGCGATCGAACACCGCTCGGCTCGCGCCGAGCGCACGCAGCGTGTCCTCCTCGTTCTCGCTCATGAGACGGCTATATCCCGCAACGTCCGCTGCGAGGATCGTCGCCAGCTTGCGCTTGATCGTGGAGCTCGTCACAGAGCACTCCCTTCCGGCACCTTGCCCTTCAATATGGTGCTCTCCATGGCGGAACAAGCCCCGTTCGGGTGCTTAGGCGGTCGTCACCTGCGGCGCATCGCTCAGCGGGTGTGCGAGCCGCTGAACCATCTCCTTGGGGCAGATCTGCCAAAACTTGTCGACTTCCAACGCCCAATCCGCCAGCAGTCGCTCGGTGAAGCGCGAGCGGGTCTCGCGGAAGTGCTCAGCGATGAGAGACCGGCAACGGCTTTCCCAATGGCTGCTTTGGATTCGCTGCCAGATGACGGTGTCCGGGTTGACCCGGTCCGCGAAGATTTCGGCTGGGTCGTAGACAAAGGCCATGCCGCCGGTCATGCCGGCGCCGAAGTTGTCGCCAACCGGTCCCAGGATCACCGCGGTCCCGCCCGTCATGTACTCGCAGCCGTTCGAGCCGCAGCCCTCGACGACGGCCTCTGCGCCTGAGTTGCGCACGCAGAAGCGCTCGCCCGCCTGGCCCGCGGCGAAGAGCTTGCCGCTGGTCGCGCCGTATAGCACGACGTTGCCGATGATCGTGTTCTCGCTCGAGATCAGCGGGCTCGAGGTGGGCAGGCGCACCACGATCGTGCCGCCCGAAAGCCCCTTGCCCACATAGTCGTTGGCATCTCCGATCACCTCGATCTTGAGCCCCTGGACGGCCCAGGCTCCGAGCGACTGTCCGGCGGAGCCCCGCAAGCTCGCCGTGAAGTAGCCGGGCGGCAAGCCGGTCATCCCGAAGCGCCGCGTAAGGTTTGAGGAGAGCTTGGCGCCGATCGTCCTGTGCGTGTTCCGAATCGTGTAGGCGAGCTGCATCTTCTCGGGCACCTCGAGCGCGTCGTCGGCGTCGTGGATCATCTGCTCGTCGATCGTCTCGTGCACCGCAACCCGGCCCGTTCGCGGCGAATGGCGCGGAAAGCCCCCGGGGTCGGCTTGCACGAGCAGCGGGTTGAGGTCGAGGTCGTCGAGATCCGCGCCGCCGCGGCTCACCTGACGCAAGAGATCGGTGCGACCAATGATCTCGTCGAGCGAACGCACCCCGAGCGATGCCATGATCTCGCGCACCTCCTCGGCGATGAAGCTGAAGAGGTTGACCACCTTCTCGGGCGTCCCGTCGAACTTCTCGCGGAGCGCCGCATCCTGTGTACAGACCCCAACCGGGCAGGTGTTGCTGTGGCACTGACGCACCAAAATGCACCCCATGGCGACCAGCGACGTGGTGCCGACACCGAACTCCTCGGCGCCGAGGAGAGCTGCGATCACGACGTCGCGGCCCGTTTTGATGCCGCCATCAGTGCGCACCGTAATGGTGTGGCGCAGCCGGTTGAGGGTGAGCACCTGGTGCACCTCGGCGAGACCCATCTCCCACGGTGCGCCCGCATATTTCACGCTGCTTTGGGGCGAGGCGCCGGTCCCGCCATCGTGGCCGGAGACCAGGATGACGTCGGCCTTCGCCTTGGCGACCCCCGCGGCGATCGTGCCGATACCCGCTTCCGCGACCAGCTTGACCGAGACGCGGGCCGACGGGTTGATCTGCTTGAGGTCGTAGATCAGCTGCGCGAGATCCTCGATCGAGTAGATGTCGTGATGCGGAGGCGGCGAGATCAGCGTCACGCCCGGGGTCGAATGCCGGAGCCGCGCGATCTCTTCGGACACCTTAAACCCGGGCAGCTGGCCACCCTCACCCGGCTTGGCGCCCTGAGCCATCTTGATCTCGATCTCGCGGCATTGGTTGAGGTAGGCGGCCGTGACCCCAAATCGCGCTGAGGCGATCTGCTTGATCGCCGAGCTCGCATTGTCGCCGTTGGCCCGCGGTTCGAAGCGCGCGGGATCCTCTCCGCCCTCGCCGCTGCAGGACGCCGCGCCGATCCGGTTCATCGCGATCGCCAGCGTTTCGTGCGCCTCCTTGGAAAGCGCACCGTGCGACATACTGCCGCTGACGAAACGCTTGCGGATTTCGGTGATCGACTCGACCTCCTCGAGCGCGACGGCTTCGCCCTCATGCTTGAAGTCGAGCAGATCGCGCACGTGGATCGGAGGGAGTGCGTAAACCCCGTCGGCGTATTTCTTGTATGTGGAGTATGAATCGGCGGCGAGCGATGCCTGCAGCGTGTGGATGAGCCGTCCGTCGAAGGCATGCGTCTCGCCGCTTCGCCTGTATTTGTAGAGCCCGCCGATCGGCAGCACGACCGGGCTCTCCTCGAACGCCTTGGCGTGCTGCAGCAGCACCCGTCTCTTGATGCCGCTCAGTCCGATCCCGGAGATGCGCGCGGTCATGCCGGGAAAGAAATCGGCGACCAGCGCGCGGCTTAGGCCAATGGCCTCGAAGTTGCAGCCACCGCGATAGGAACTCAGCACCGAGATGCCCATTTTTGAGAGGATCTTGAGCAGCCCGGCATCGACGGCCTGCTGGTATCTCTCGACGCATTCCTCGACGGAGCGGCCCCCGAACAGCCCGCGGTCATGCCGGTCGGCAACGCTCTCCAGTGCGAGGTAGGGGTTGACCGTGGTCGCGCCAACGCCGATCAGCACGGCGAAGCAGTGCACGTCGAGACATTCCGCGGAGCGTATGTTGAGCGAGGTGAAGGTGCGGAGCTTCTGGCGCACGAGGTGGCTGTGCACACCGCCAGCCGCGAGAATCATCGGGATTGGCGCACGCTCGGCCGAGACCCCTTCGTCGCTCAGAACGAGGTGCACGGCCCCGCCGCGCACCGCTTCCTCAGCCTCGCGGCGAATGCGCTGCATGGCCTCGGTGAGTTCACCGTGACCCGAGGTCGCCTCGAATGTGCAGTCGATCCAGACGACCTTGTCGCCGAGCGCATCCATCAACGCGTCGAACGCGCCATTTGTGAGCACCGGCGATTCGAGCTGGAGGATGTCGGTTTGTTCGGGCGTTTCGGCGAACGGGTTGCCCAGATTGCCCAGCCGCGTGATCAGGCTCATCACGCTGTACTCGCGCAGCGAATCGATGGGCGGGTTGGTCACCTGCGCGAACATTTGGCGGAAGAAGTGATGGAGCCCGCGATAGCGCCGCGAGAGCACCGCGAGCGGCGTGTCGTCCCCCATCGAGCCGGTCGGCTCCTTGCCCTCCTCGGCCATGGGATGGAGCACGATCTCGAGATCCTCCATCGAGTAGCCGACGATGCGTTGGCGCAGACGAAGCGCGTCGCGATCGAACCGGCGCGGCTCCGGTGCGCCACTGACGCGTACACTCATGTCGACGATCTTGTCCGTCCACGCGGCGTAGGGCTTTGCACCGGCCAGCGCGTCTTTGATCTCGCGGTCGTGGTAGAGGCGCCCGGCATCGAGATCCACGCCGATCATTTGACCCGGGCCGAGACGGCCCTTCTCGACGATCTCCGCCTCGTCGAGGGGCACCATGCCGGTCTCGGAGCCCACGATCAGAAGGCCATCGGCGGTCACGCTGAAGCGCATGGGCCGAAGGCCGTTGCGATCCATGCCGGCGATGATCCATGAGCCATCGGTGGCCGCGGTGGCGGCCGGTCCGTCCCACGGTTCCATGGCGCAGTTGCAATAGCTGTAGAACGCCCGATGCGACTTCGCCATGTGCGGTTTCCTCGACCACGCATCGGGGATGAGGAGGCTGTGGGCCGCCGGCACCGAGCGCCCGGCTCGGACCAAGCCTTCGAGCACCGCATCGAGCGCCATCGAATCGGAGGAGCCCGGCTCGATGAGCGGGAAGATCTCCGCGTTGTGCTCGCCGAATACCTCGCTCGCCGCCCGCGCTTCGTGGCTCGCCATCCAGTTCGCATTGCCGCGGATGGTGTTGATCTCGCCATTGTGCGCGAGCATGCGGAAGGGTTGCGCCAGGCGCCAGGTCGGGAAGGTGTTGGTGGAGTAGCGCTGGTGGAAAATAGCGAAGCGCGAAATGAAGCGCTCGTCGAGCAGGTCGGGATAGAACGCGGTGAGCTGCTCGGCGAGGAACATGCCCTTGTAGATCACGGACCGGCACGACAGCGAGCAGATGTAGAAATCGGTGATGTGGCGCTCGAGCACCTTCTTCTCGATGCGCCGGCGAATGATGTAGAGGTCGATCTCGAATTGCTCGTCGTCAACACCGCGCTGATTCGAGATCATGATCTGCTCGATCTCGGGCCGGCTCGCGTTCGCCTTCTCGCCGATCACCTCGGAATCGATTGGAACTTGGCGCCAGCCATAGATGCCGTGCCCGAAGTGCAGAACCTCGGTCTCGACGATGCCCCGGCAGGTGTCCTGCGCGCCGAGATCGGTCTTCGGCAGGAAGACCATGCCGACGGCAAGCCGCCCGGCGCGCGGCGCATGGCCCGTGTTCTCGATGTGCTCTTTGAAAAAGCCCTGCGGGACCTCGACGTGAATGCCGGCGCCATCGCCGGTTTTGCCGTCGGCGTCCACGGCCCCTCGGTGCCAAACGGCGCGGAGCGCGGCGATGGCCGCGGCGACGACGTCGCGGCGTGGTGTCGCATCGAGCGACGCGATCAACCCCACCCCGCAGGAATCGTGCTCCATCTCCGGCAGGTAAAGACCGTCGCGGGCGAGCCGCGCGGCGTCCGGTGAAAGCACCCTCACGCCGCACCCTCCGCCGCGATGTCCACGGCCTTGCGCTGGATGTAGCGATCGATCGAGACGGCGGCGTCGCGGCCATCCTTGATGGCCCACACGACAAGCGAGGCACCGCGAACGATGTCGCCGACGGCAAAGACGCCGTCCAAACTGCTCATCATGGTGCGCCAGTCAATCAAGATCGTCCCCCAGCGCGTCGTCTTGAGGTCCGGCGCGCCGAAAAGCTGTGGCAGGTCCTCCGGGTCGAAGCCGAGTGCTTTGATCGCGAGATCGGCGTCGACGGCGTAGCTGGAGCCCGGGATCGGCTGCGGCGTTTGTCGACCACCGGCGTCGGCGACGCCAAGATGGATGCGCACCGCACGGACGCCGCTCACCGCACCGTCGCCGAGGAAGGCCTCGGGCGCCGACAGCCAGACGAACTCGACCCCCTCCTCCTCCGCATGGCGTACCTCCTGCATGGAGCCGGGCATGTTCGCGCGATCACGCCGATAAAGGCAGCGCACGGAGCGTGCACCTTGACGCACCGCGGTGCGCACGCAATCCATCGCGGTGTCGCCGCCGCCGATCACAACGACGTTTTTGCCGCGCGCATCCAAGGTGCCGTCGTCGAAGGTGGGCACCTCGTCGCCGAGGCCCTTGCGGTTGCTCGCCATCAGATACGCCATCGCCTGGAACACGTTGCCGAGCCCGATACCCGGCACCTTGATGTCGCGCGCCTTGTAGGCGCCGGTGGCGATCAGCACGGCATCGTGCTCAGCGCGGAGATCGGCGAGCGAGCACTCGCGGCCCACCTCGAAATCGAGATGGAATTGGACGCCGCCTTCGATCAGGAGGTCGGCCCGGCGTTGCACGATCTCCTTCTCGAGCTTGAAGTTCGGGATGCCGTAGATGAGCAGGCCCCCAATCCGGTCGTAACGGTCGTAGACGTGCACCCGATAGCCGCGGCGGCGTAGCTCCTCGGCCGCCGTCATCCCGCCGGGTCCGGCGCCGATGATGCCCACCGATTCGCGGCGCTCGACCCGCGGCTTGGGGGGCTTGACCCAGCCGGCACGGAACGCGGTATCGGTGATGTGGCGTTCGACCGCACCGATGGTGACCGATTCGAAGCCTTTCTCGATCACGCAATTGCCTTCGCAGAGCCGGTCCTGCGGGCAAATGCGCCCGCAAATCTCGGGCATGTTGTTGGTCGCGGCCGAAACCTCGTAGGCCTCCTCCAGGCGGCCCTCGGCCGTGAGCATCAGCCAGTCCGGAATATTGTTCGAGACCGGACAGTGGATTTGGCAGAACGGCACGCCGCATTGAGAGCAGCGCGCAGCCTGATCGGCGGCACGCGCAGGCTCGAAATCCTCATAGACCTCGCCCCAATCGGCGCGACGGACCCCCGGCGAGCGCTTGTCGGGCTCCTGTTGTGCGAGATCGACAAATCGGAGCATCTCGGTGCCCACAACTCCCCCTCCCGGCTGCCCCGGTGTTGCGATTGCGCCCATGCTAGCGCGCCCACAGGGACCATGCCAGGCCAAATCGCCGATTGCGTCAGAAATGTTGACAGTTTCGGCCGGCCTAAATGGCACCTGCATGGTTAATGTCTGATGAACCTGACTAATAGCCCGTATTTAGTCTCAATTTGAGACAATCAACTCCGCTCGCGAGCATTGTTCATGGGAATAGGGCGTTGTGTTATAAGCGCGCGCCGCGTTGCGGCCTGACCCCATCAGGCAAATGGCTCCGCCGTGCCCCTTCTCCAGCTCGCCGTCCTCGCCCTGATTCAGGGCATCACGGAGTTCCTGCCGATCAGCTCGTCCGGGCATCTGGCACTCGTCCATCCGATTTCGGGTTGGCCGGATCAAGGCCTCGCAATCGACGTCGCGGTGCATGTCGGCACGCTGTTTGCCGTGATCATCTACTTCTGGCGCGATCTCTGGCACGTCCTGGCGAGCCTGGTCCGGCGCAAGCGGCAGAACGCGAAAACCGGCCGGGCTTTGGCGGGCCATCTCGTGGTGGCGACGATTCCCGTCATCGCCGCTGGCGCCGCGGTCGCCTTTCTCGCTCCGGACCTTTTCCGCGATGCCCAGGTGATCGCCTGGGCGACGATCCTCTTCGCGGTCGCGCTTTATCTCGCCGACCGCCTCAACATGACCGTCCGCCGGGTGGAGCACATGGGCTATGGACACGCGATCATCATCGGTCTCGCGCAAATGCTTGCCCTGATCCCCGGCACCAGCCGGTCGGGGATCACGATGACCGCCGCCCGGGCGCTTGGCTACGAGCGGGGCGACGCCGCCCGCTTTTCGATGCTTCTCTCCATCCCCGTGATCGTCGCCGCCGGGCTGGTGGCCGGGGCGGATCTGGCCGAAGCGGAGACGCCGATCGTCCTCGGCGACGCGGCCATCGCTGCGGGCCTTTCGTTCGCGACGGCGCTGCTCTCCATCGCAGGGCTCATGGCCCTGCTGCGCCGCATCAGCTTCACGCCCTTCGTGGTGTATCGGATCTTGCTCGGAGCCGGCCTTCTGGTGTGGCTATACGCGCTCGCCTGAAGGCGAAGCCTCCACCTATGCCTGCACCGCCGGCGACGAATCCATGCGGCCGCGCCGATAGCGATGCAGGTAGGTGGGCAACACCAACTCCGCCGCAGTCGGCGTCACGCCAAGCTCGGCCAACCCCGGTGCGTCCCCCGTGAGCACATTGTCGATCTTCAGCAGGCGCACCTGATCGGGGGTCAGCGGCGGGATCGGCGCGAACTGCAGGATCCGCGATGCGAGCGCCGCCACGAAGTAAGGCACCGGCACGGTCAGCGCACGCCGGCGCGTCACCTCAGCGATCAAGGCCATGAGATCGGCAAAGCTGTAGACCGCCGGACCGCCGAGCTCGTAGATCTTGGCGCCGGTCTCGGGCTCCGCGAGCGCGGCTTGCACGGCAGCCGCGACATCTCCCACATAGACCGGCTGATACCGCGTCATGCCGGCCTCGAACTTGGGCTCAAGGAAAATCCCATCCATCTCGAACCGCGGCATGCGCTCGAAAAAGAGCGGTTGCACGGGCACGAGGCGCAGCAGGGCGGCGAAGCGATTGAAAAAGCCGTCTTCGGGACCGAAGACGATGCTCGGCCGAAATATCGTCGCCGCGGGAAAGGCCTCGAGAACCGCACTCTCGCCGACTGCTTTGGACCGCGCGTAGTCCGCGGGCGAGGTGGGATCCGCCCCAAGCGCCGAGACATGGATCATCCGGGTAGCGCCGGTTTTTGCTGCCTCTCGCGCGATCCGCCGCGGCGCCTCGACGTGGATCTCCGCGAAGCTTTGCGGACCGCGCTCATAAAGAATGCCGAGCAGATTGATCACCACGTCCGACCCCGCCACGGCGCGCGCGATCGACGCCTCGTTGCGCCCGTTGGCCTGGATCGGGACGATTTGGCCGACGCGCCCGCATTGGCGGAGAAAACCCGCGAGCTCCGGGCGGCGCGAGGCCACACGGATCGCGACGTTCTCCTTCGCAAGACGTTGAATGATGTGGCGTCCGAGGAATCCCGTGCCGCCGAAAATCGTGACGATCCGCAACGCCGCCCCGCTTTTTGTGAAGCATCGCAATCTAGTCGGCCACATCGTCCGCATCAACCGGTGAAAACGTGCGATCCCGGCGCTTGCCATCGGTTCACGCCGCGTTTCTGGTAGAATAATCCGCTGACGAACCGAAGGAGGCGACGTGGCTGCGCCGCGCGGGACACGAGGGACCTACGAGGCCGCAGGGGTGGATACCGCGGCCGCTGCGAGCGGCTTGGCGGGCCTCGTCGGCCGCATCCGACAAACTTGGGACGATGCGGTCAAGCTCGAGGCCGGCTATTTCGCGAGCGTGGTCGAGGTCGCCGGTCAGGGCATCGCGATTTGCACCGATGGCATTGGCACCAAGGCCCTCATCGCACAGCAGTTGGCGACGTACGACACGGTCGGCATCGATTGTGTCGCCATGAACGTCAATGACCTCATCTGCCTTGGTGCCCGGCCTGTCACGCTGGTCGACTACATCGCGGTCGAGCGCGCGGATCCCGCCATGCTGGATGCGCTAGGCGCAGGCCTCGCAGAAGGCGCACGGCGCGCCGGCATTTCGATCTCGGGCGGCGAGATCGCCCAGATGGCCGACGTGATCAAGGGCGCCGAGCCGGGCTTGGGCTTCGACCTCGCCGGCACCGCGATCGGCCACGTCGCGCTGGACCGGATCAACACTGGTGCTGCGGTCACTCCGGGAGACGTCGTGATTGGCATCGCGAGCAGCGGGATCCACAGCAACGGCCTCACCCTCGCGCGCAACGCGCTGTTCGCCCAGGGCGGGCTGGATGTCGCCTCGCGCCCCGAGGGCCTCGCGCGGACGGTCGGCGAAGAACTGCTGCAGCCGACCGAAATCTACGTTCGCGAGGTTCTCGCGCTTCTCGATAGCGAAATTGCGGAGCAGGTGCACGCCCTGGTCCACGTCACGGGCGATGGCTTCCTCAACCTGACACGCGTCGCGTCCCCGGTTGGCTTCGCGATCGACACCCTTCCCGCGCCACCAGCGATTTTTGGTTTGATCCAACGCTGCGGCGACATTGCCACGCCGGAGATGTACGAGGTGTTCAACATGGGCATCGGGTTCTGTGCGGTGGTCGCGCCCGCAGCCGCCGCGCGCGCCATGACCATCATCGAAGGCGAGGGCAAGCAGTGCTGGCGCATTGGGACCGCAACCGACGATGCCACCAGAGGCGTGCAGCTGCCCCACCAGGGGATTGTGGGACTCCCCGGGGCAGGCTTCAGCACCGCCGATTAGTGGGCGAAAATATCGACCTCAGGCCATCCAGCAAGATCGAGCTTGGCGCGGTGGGGTAGGAACGCCAAGCATGCCGCCGCGAGCTCGCTTCGTCCCTCGCGCGCGAGCAGCTCGTCGAGCGCACGCTTGAGCGCATGCAGGTGCAGCACGTCGCCCGCGGCGTATTCCAGCTGCTCCTGGCTCAGCGAGGCCGCGCCCCAATCTGAGCTTTGCTTTTGCTTGGAGATCTCGATGTCGAGGAGATCGCGGCAGAGATCCTTCAGCCCATGCCGATCGGTGAAGGTGCGACAGAGCCGTGAGGCGATCTTGGTGCAATAGATGGGCGCACAGGTCACCCCCAAATAGCGCTCCAAGACGGCCACATCGAAGCGGGCGAAGTGAAAGATCTTCAACACATCGGTGTCGGTGAGCAGCCGGGTCAGGTTGGGCGCGTCATAGCCGGTTCCGGCCCGAAACTGTACGAGGTGGCAATCGCCATCACCCCGCGAGAGCTGAACGAGGCAAAGGCGGTCCCGGTCCGGGTGAAGCCCCATCGTCTCGGTGTCGATGGCCACCGCATCACCGAACGTAAGGCCGGCGGGAAGGTCGCTCTGATGAAGATGGCACGCCATGGTCCTTTGGGTAGAGCGCTCCCAGGGCGATGTCAACGCGTTCGCGCAAGCGAGCGCACGGGCATGATTGACCCTCCCGCCCGCTCCGCCCAAGCTAGCGGGCGATTCGCAAGATCGGAGGAGCGATGAGCCACGACGACCTGGGGGCGGCCCGGCGGGTGTTGATCCATGAGGCGCGGGCCCTGTCGCGGCTTGCCGATGAGCTCGGCCCGAGCTTCGGCGGCGCGACCGATTGCCTCGCCGCGGTCGAAGGGCGGATCGTCGTCTCGGGCATGGGCAAGAGCGGCCATATCGCGAACAAGATCGCGGCCACCCTGGCGTCGACCGGCGCGCCGGCGCTCTTCGTCCATCCCGCCGAGGCGAGCCATGGCGATCTGGGCATGATCACTGATCGCGACGCGCTTCTCATGCTGTCGAATTCCGGCGAGACGCCGGAGCTCAGCGATCTCGTACACTATGGCCGACGCTTCGAGATCCCCATCATCGCGATCGTTGGGCACGCCCCGAGCACGCTTGCGGACGCGGCAACCATCGCGCTCGTGCTGCCGAACGAGCCCGAGGCGGGGACGCTCGGCCTGGCACCGACCACCTCGACGACGATGATGCTGGCGCTCGGCGATGCGATCGCGGTCGCCTTGCTCGAGCGCAAGGGCTTCACGGCGGACGATTTCCGCGTGTTCCACCCGGGAGGCCGGCTTGGTCAACGCCTGGTGCGGGTCGCCGATCTGATGCACCGCGGCGATGAGATCCCTTTGGTCGACCCCGACACCGTCATGTCGGAAGCACTGATCGTGATGACGGCCAAGCACTTCGGGTGTATTGGTGCGGTCGACAGCGATGGCAGGCTGGTCGGGATCGTCACGGACGGGGACCTGCGTCGGCATATGGGCGCCGAGATCGTCGAACGACGGGTATCGGAGGTTATGACGGCAAGCCCAAAAACGATCCGGCCTTCGGCGCTCGCTGCCGAAGCGGTACGATTGATGAACGACAGCAAGATCACGAGCTTGTTTGTGGTCGAAGCGGGGCGGCCCGTGGGCATGCTCCACATTCACGACTGTTTGCGGGCGGGGATTGGATGACGGTGGGGTCCGAAACCGGCGCCGGCGACGGAACACGCGGGCGTTTGCGGCACTACGAGGCGCGCAGGATCCGGCGGCGCGGTACCCGCGGCTATTCGAGCTTCGTCGGGTTCATGCGCTACGCGATGCCGCTCAGCGCCGTCGTCTTGCTGAGCCTCGTCGTCGTCTGGCCGTTGATGACGGGCCGTGAAGAAGGCTTTCGGATCGAGTTTACCGACCGCGATACGATCGATGCCACGCCGCGCATGATCAACGCGCGTTATCTCGGCATGGACGAACGCAATCAGCCCTTTACGGTCACGGCGGCCGAGGCGGTCCAGCCCGATCCGGACTCGCAGCTCATCCACCTGCGAGACATCACGGCCGACATGTTCGTGGAGAACAGCCAGGCGGAGTGGCTTGCCGTCACGGCGAACCGGGGCGTCTACGAACAAGACACCCAACTCCTGGACTTGAGGGGCGCGGTGTCGCTGTTCTCCGACGCCGGCCACGAATTCCACACCGAATCCGCCCACGTCGATCTCAACGCCGGGATCGCCGAAGGCGATGAGCCGATCGCCGGCCAAGGCCCCTTCGGACTGATCGATGCCGGCAATTTCCGTCTCGTCGAGAACGGTGAGACGCTGTATTTCGGGGGAACCGTCAAGCTCGTCATATTCCCGGGGACCAGCAATGAGCGATAGGATCGCGAGATTGGTTCGACGCCCCAGAACAGTGTTCTGGGCACTGGCGCTCGCCGCCGCGAGCGTCGTTGGCGCGCCCTCTCAAGGCAGCGCACAAACCGATCTGCTCGGCGCGGATCACGATTCGAGCCAACCCATCGAGATCACTGCCGATACCCTGGAGGTGCAGCAAACCGAGAAGATCGCAATCTTTCGCGGCGATGTGGACGCCATCCAGGGGGACATGCTGCTGCGCGCCGATGTTCTCATCGTTCACTATCGAGAGACCAACGACAATCCTGACGATTTGGGCATCTCGCGCATCGACGCGGAGGGCAATGTCTTCGTCTCATCACCGGACGAGACGGCGCAGGGGAGCCGCGGCATCTACGATGTCGACAACGCGGTGATCAACTTGGCCGGCGACGTCGTTTTGACGCAGGGCGACAATGTCATCCAAGGGGACGAGCTGGTAATGGATTTGGAAAGCGGAAAAAGCCAGGTCATCAGCAGCGGGACTACGGGCGGCGATCGTGTGCGTGGGCTGTTCGTCCCGCAACAGAAGAATAATTAAGAAATCTCGGTATAATTCCTGCATGGGCGGACCTAGGCAATCCGACACCGGAAGTGACGGGTCACCGGTGCAAGTGGAGGCGCAAGCGCCTCAGCTTGTCGCCGACAATCGCGGTTTGCGGGCCGAGCACCTAAGCAAGAGCTTTCGCAAACGTCCGGTGCTTCGCGGGGTCTCCCTGAGTGTGCAGCGTGGCGAGGCGGTCGGTCTGCTGGGCCCCAATGGCGCCGGCAAGACCACCTGCTTCTATCTCATGACCGGGCTGATCGCGGTCGACGGTGGCAAGGTTCTCCTCGACGATCACGACATCACGGGCCTCCCGATGTATCGGCGCGCCCGTCTTGGCATGGGATACCTGCCGCAAGAGGCGTCGATCTTTCGTGGCCTCACGGTCGAGAACAACATCCGGGCGGTGCTCGAGGTTAGCGAGCCGATTCGGGAGAAGCGGGAGCTCTTCCTGGACGAGCTGCTTGCCGAATTCTCGATCACCCATTTGCGGCGCACGCCCTCGCTCGCGCTTTCGGGCGGTGAGCGGCGCCGTGTCGAGATCGCACGCGCACTCGCATCCAAGCCAAGCTTTATGCTGCTCGACGAGCCGCTCGCCGGAATCGATCCTATCGCGGTGGCCGAGATCCGCGACTTGGTCGCCCACCTAAAGGATCGTGGGATCGGGGTTCTCGTGACCGACCACAATGTCCGAGAGACCCTCGATATCGTGGACCGTGCATACATCATGCACGAAGGCGCCATTTTGATGGAGGGGCGGCCCTCCGACATCGTGGCGCACGAAGAAGTCCGGCGGGTTTATCTCGGCGAGCGGTTCCGCCTCTAGCCCGCGCTCAGCGTCATGGCGATCTCGCAACGGCTCGATATTCGGCAGAGCCAGACGCTGGTGATGACTCCCCAGCTGCAGCAGTCGGTCAAGCTGCTGCAGCTGAGCAACCTCGAGCTGAATAGCTTTCTTGCGACGGAGTTGGAGCGCAATCCCCTGCTCGAGCAGGCGGACGAGGCGGGACTCGTCGTCGACGACGAGTCGCCCGGTTCTGCGAGCGAGGGCGAGCCCGTCGCGTCCGACCAGGCGCTACGCGATGCCGAGGACATGCCCGACGGCGCTGCGCTCGCCGACATCGATCTCAGCGCCGAGGACTATTGGCGCGGCGAATCCGAGGCTGGCGGTCAAATCGGCAGCACGGCGGGCGCGGCCGGATCGCGCCATCTCGGCATGGATGACTCGGGGATCGAGCAGACCCCTGCGCCGCGCGGAGGCCTGCGCGAGCATCTGAGGTCACAGCTCGGCGAAACCTTCGCCGACCCAGCGGACCGTTTGATCGGGAGCCATCTGATCGAAATGATCGATGATGCGGGCTACCTCATCGGCTCGCTGGACCAAATCGCCGCCGATCTGAACTGCCCTGTTTCCCGCATTGAGACAACGCTCGGCGAACTCCAGCAGTTCGACCCGATCGGTGTCGGCGCGCGCTCGCTCGGCGAATGCCTGGCCTTGCAGCTCGCCGACCGCGGGCGCCTGACGACGCTGGCCGTCAAGGTCTTGGAGAACCTCGGCGCCGTCGCCGCCCGCGATTTGGCGACGCTCAGAGACGTCTGCGGCGCCGATGACGAGACCATCCTGGCGCTGATCGCCGAGCTCAAGAGCCTCAATCCGAAACCGGGACTCGCCTTCGACACGGAGCTGCCGCCCACGATCGTGCCCGATGTCATGGTTCGACCGGCGCCGGCCGGCGGTTGGACCGTCGAGCTCAACACCGATACCCTGCCGCGGGTGATGGTCAATGCCCGCTATCACGCGGAGCTGCGCAGCAAGGCCCGCGGCGGCGAGGAGAAGGCCTTCATCTCGGAGTGCTTCCAGAATGCGAGCTGGTTGGTTCGATCGCTTGATCAGCGCGCGCGCACGATCCTCAAGGTCGCAAGCGAGCTCGTTCGGCTCCAGGAGGATTTCTTGAACCACGGCATCAAGCATCTCCGCCCGCTTACGCTGCGCCACGTCGCCGAAGCGATCGAGATGCACGAGAGCACCGTGAGCCGGGTGAGCACGAACAAGTTCATGGCCACCCCGCGCGGCCTGTTCGAGCTCAAATTCTTCTTCTCCACGGGCCTCGCCAACACCAAAGGTGGCGATGACCATGCCGCAGAGGCGGTCCGACATCAGATCAAAGAACTCATCGACGGCGAGGAGCCGCGCAAGACCCTCTCCGACGACCGCATCGCCGACATCCTCAGCGCATCTGGTGTGCGCATCGCACGGCGCACCGTCGCCAAATATCGCGAGGCGATGCGCATCCCGTCGTCGGTCGAGCGTCGCAGGCAAAAGCTGAGCCCAGCCGCGCACCAGTGATCTAACTGCCGGTAACGGCGGGCAAAAAAGTCCGTGTGGGCTGTTGGGTTTTCGGCCTTGTCAGTTTCGCCTACAATTCCGACATACCGTGCAATAGACCGAACGGCGAGGGCAGATCATGCAGATCACCGTCAAAGCACGGCATTTGGACGTTAACGACAGGATTCGCGGACAGGTCGAAAAACGTCTGAGCGGCGCCGTCGACAAGTATTTTACCAGTGCCATCGAATCTCAGGTGGTGTTTGAGAAGGTGGCACACCTCACCAGGACCGACCTGACCATTCATGTCGGTCATGGCATCAGCTTTCAAAGCCATGCGGAGGCAGGAGACATACTCGCGAGCTTCATGGCCGCAGCCGATCGATTGGAAAAACGGATGCGACGTCACAAACGGAAGCTTCGGGATCATCACAAGGAGGCGCGTCAAGCGCACGCAATCCAGCAACAAGGATAGGCATCGGCGAGCGGCACTCCGACCGGCGCCGCTTCACAACCGCTGAAACGGGTGGGCCAGGCGACAACGCAGGCACTGCGAACAGGGGCCTTCATAACGATGATAGAGCGCGCTTGGGGGGATGGAGATCACAGAACTTTTGTCGCTTGAGGGCGTCGTCGCAGACCTGCGCGCCGGCAGCAAGAAGCAAGCCCTGCAGGAGCTTTCGACACTCGCGAGCAGCCTGACGCAGCTCCATGAGCGGGTCATCTTCGATGTCCTTCTCGAACGCGAGCGGCTCGGATCAACCGGCGTCGGCAACGGGGTCGCGATTCCGCACGGCAAGCTTACAGAGCTCGAGCAACTGACGGCAGTGTTCGCACGCCTGCACGAGCCGATCGAGTTCGAGGCGATCGACGAACGTCCGGTCGATTTGGTGTTCCTGTTGCTCGCACCGGAGGGCGCCGGCGCCGACCATCTCAAGGCGCTCGCACGCGTCTCGCGCCGTCTGCGCGACGAGCAGGTGCTTGAGCGCTTGCGCGGGGCTGAAAGCGCCGAGGCGCTTTTTGCCGTGCTCACGGAACCCATGGAGGCATCCGCCGCCTGAGCGAGGCGCGCCGGGTGCCGACCAGCGAACGATCGGAAGCGCGATGGAAACCATCCATGCGAGTTGTGTCGCCCTCGGAGGGCACGGCGTGCTAATCCGCGGGCCATCCGGCGCCGGGAAATCCGACCTCGCACTCAGACTGATCGACGAGGGCGCGCATTTGGTTGCCGATGACCGGGTCACCCTCGCACCCACCGACGGAGTGGTTGTAGCATCGGCCCCCTCTTGCCTTGCGGGGCTGCTCGAGGTGCGAGGTCTCGGCATCTTTCGCATTGGCCATCAAGCCTCCGTGCCGCTTCGGCTCGTCGCCGATTTGTCGTCGGCGAGCGAAATCGAGCGCATGCCGGATGCCGGGTCGGCGAGCACGGAGATCGTGGGACTCCCACTCCCGCGCGCCTTTATCGCACCCTTCGAAGCCTCGGCGGTGGCGAAGCTTCGGTTGGCCTTGTCGCTCGCCACGAGCCCCGAGCTGCAGCGCATGGCCGCGGAGTCGTGAGCGAACCGCAGGCGCGCCCGGTCGTTCTCGTGACCGGCCTTTCGGGCGCGGGCAAGACCTCCGCCCTCAAGATCCTCGAGGACCTTGACCACGAGGCGGTCGACAATCTTCCCCTCTCGCTGCTCGAGACGGTTGTGCATGCCGACATTCGCGAGGGCCCGCTGCGGCCGTTGGCATTGTGCATCGACTCGCGAACGCGCGGCTTCGATACAAACCAATTCGAGCAGTATGTCGCACCGCTCCTGGATGACCCGGCGCGCGATATCACGATGCTGTTTCTCGATTGCGAGGATGAGGTTCTGCGCCGCCGGTTCACGGAGACGCGTCGGCGGCATCCGCTCGCCCACGATCGGCCGGTGAACGATGGAATCCGGCGCGAGCGCGAGCTCTTGATGTGGTTTCGCATGCGAGCCGACGTAACGATCGATACGAGCGGTCTCGCCAATCACGATCTCCGCGCGATGATACGCGCACGCTTCGATCGGAAAGGCGGCCGACGGCTGGCCGTCTTCGTCACCTCATTCGCCTATCGCAATGGGCTCCCGCCGGAGGCCGATCTCGTCTTCGACGTTCGTTTCTTGGCAAACCCCTATTACGTCGAAGACCTGCGAGAGGGCACGGGGCTCGACGCGGTGGTCGGCGCCTATGTCGCGGCCGACCCGACCTTTGAGCCATTCTTCGACGCGGTCGTCAGTTTGCTCAGCGCGCTGCTCCCGGCTTATGAGCGCGAGGGAAAGTCCTACCTCACGATCGCGGTCGGATGCACGGGCGGCCGCCACCGATCGGTTTTTGTGGCGGAGCGGCTTGCCGAAACGCTCAAGGGACCCGATCATTCGGTCGACATCCGTCATCGGGACATCGGGGCGCGAAGCCACGGCGCGGCGCCTGTGAAACGCGCGCGAAAATCGAAAAGGCAGGTCGGTAAGAACACATGATCGGATTGGTGTTGGTCACCCACGGCCGCTTGGCCGAGGAATTCGTCGCCGCGACTGAACATGTCGTCGGCCCGCAAGAGAGCACGCGTGCCATTTGCATCGGTTCCGACGACGACATGGAACAGCGCCGCGCCGACATCCTCGAGGCGGTCGCCGCCGTGGACGACGGCAATGGCGTGATCCTTTTGACCGATATGTTTGGCGGCACGCCTTCGAACCTGGCGATTTCCGTGATGGATCAGGCCAAGGTCGAGGTCATCGCGGGCATGAATTTGCCGATGCTGATCAAACTCGCGGGCATGCGCGATACAAACAATCTTCAAGATGCCGTCGCATGTGCGCAGGAAGCGGGCCGAAAATACATCAACGTTGCGAGCAGCCTGCTCGAGGGTCGAGAAGGGACGTGACGTGCCCGGCGATGCGATGAGCGTGCCCGTGCGACGCAGCGCATGCATGATCAGCAACACGCTGGGCCTTCACGCCCGCGCAGCGGCGAAGTTCGTGAAAACGGCGTCTCAATTCGATGCCGAAATCAACGTCTCGTGCAACGGCACGCGTGTTTCGGGCGTTTCCATCCTTGGACTGATGATGCTCGCAGCCGGTCCGGGCGCGGAGATCCACATCGAGGCCAGCGGAAAGGAAGCGGCGGATGCACTCGACGCCTTGTCCGCCCTCGTGGTCAACAAGTTCGATGAAGACTAGGCGCGCGCAAACCTCCGCACGGGCTCCGGCGCCGTCTCGGGACCAATCTCCCGAGCGGGCCTTCGAGGGGCTCGGCGTCTCTGCCGGAATCGCGATCGGCCCGGCGCATGTCGTCGAACGCGGCCTTATCGACGTGCCTGAATATACGATCGAGGCCGCCGACGTGGCCGCCGAGGTCGCGCGCTTCGACAGCGCAGTCGAAGAATCGTCCAAGCAGGTCAAGAAGCTTCGAACCAAAGCCGCAGCCCTTCCCGAGGCCGCCGCCGAGGAGCTTCATTATTTGCTCGACGCCCATCTTCAGATGTTGTCGGGTTCGCGGCTCGTGCGCGGCGTCGAGGCACGCATCCGCGAACACCGGATCAACGCCGAAGCCGCGGTCCAAGCGCAGCTTTCCGAGATCGCCCAGGCCTTCGCCGGTATGGAGGACAGCTATCTCGCCGGCAAGATCGCCGACGTTCGGGAGGTCAGCGCACGCCTCGTGCGAAACCTTACACGGGCAGGATACACGGCATTTTCGAACCTCGCGCCGGGCACCATCATCGTCGCCGAGGAGATCACGCCCGCCGATACGGCGCTCATGGACCCGAAGCGGATCGGCGGTTTCGCGACCGCGGTCGGTGGCGCCGAAGGGCATACGGCGATCATGGCCCGCTCGCTCGGCCTGCCCGCGGTGCTCGGCGTGCCGAACATCGCCGGCGCGGTGCGGCCTGGCGATCGCATTGTTGTCGATGGGGTGCGCGGCGAGATCGTGGTCAACCCGACCGAGGGGACGATCGCGAAATATGAGCGCCGGCGCGAGGCGCTACTGAGGCGACGGCGCCAGCTCGCGCGGCTCCGCGCGGTGCCGGCTGTTGCCCGCGACGATGTTCGGATCGTGCTTCAGTGCAACCTCGAACTCCCGAGTGAGCTTGACTTTGCACGCCAAGCCGGCGCCGAGGGAGTCGGCTTGTTGCGGAGCGAGTTTCTCTACATGAACCGCGAGAAGCCGCCGAGCGAGGACGAGCAATATGTCGTCCTCAAGGAGATCGTCGAGGGCATGAAGGGCGCGCCTGTGACCGTCCGTACCCTCGACGCGGGTTCAGACAAGCTCGCCTATTCGCTGGGTGAGCACATCTCGCCGAGCGTCAATCCCGCCCTCGGGCTGCGCGCCATCCGCCTCTCGCTCAAGGTTGAAGCGTTGATGCGGGCGCAGCTCGCCGCGATCCTGCGAGCCGGCGCTCACGGGCCCGTGCGCGTTCTCTTGCCGATGATCACCACCGTCGATGAGGTGGCCCGCGTTCATACGCTCCTGTCAAGCGTGGTGGATCGCCTGAACCGCGCGGGCATCCCGATCGCGGACCCCCTGCCGCCGGTCGGGATCATGATCGAGACGCCGGGCGCTGCCCTTGCGGCCGACGCGCTGGCGGGCGTTTGCGATTATTTCTCGATCGGCACGAACGATCTGACGATGTACACGCTGGCGATCGACAGGGGCGATGAGCAGGTGGCGCACCTCTACGACCCGCTCCACCCTGCGGTGCTGCGTTTGATCCGGTTCGCGACCCGCGCGGCCCAAGAAGCGAAGATCCCGGTCAATCTGTGCGGCGAGATGGCCGGCAATCCCCGCTACACTGCGCTTCTCCTCGGGCTTGGCCTCCGCGACCTGTCGATGGCGCCGCCCCACCTCCCCCGCGTCAAGCAACGCATCCTGGCGCTCGACGTGGGTGAGGCGGTAGCGCTCGCCACGCGCGCGCTCGATCAGCCGGGCCCGGAGGACGTGGGCGCGCTCATCGACCGTTTCAACACGATCGAGTGAAGGTTCGTCCGGAGTTGTGCGCCCGCGCGCCCTGATGCTACAAACCGCGCGCCCAACCTTGACCCCTGGACGTGCGGAAGCGCACCCACCTGCTGCGCGCAGCGCCCGGAGATAACGATTCATGGCCGACAGCCCCGACTACAAAGTCAAAGACCTTTCGCTCGCCGATTGGGGGCGCAAGGAAATCGCGATCGCCGAGACTGAAATGCCGGGCTTGATGGCGCTCCGTGCCGAGTATGGGGACGCGCAACCGCTCGCTGGCGCCCGCATCGCCGGCTGCCTCCACATGACGATCCAAACAGCGGTCCTGATCGAGACGCTCACCGCGCTTGGCGCGACATTGCGCTGGAGCTCCTGCAACATCTTCTCGACACAGGATCATGCAGCGGCCGCGATTGCCGCCACGGGTGTGCCCGTTTTCGCCTGGAAAGGGGAAACCGAGGAGGAATACGACTGGTGCATCGAACGCACCATCACCAGTGACGACGGTTGGCGACCCAACATGATCTTGGACGACGGGGGCGATCTGACGAAGATCGTGCACGACAGCCATCCGGATCTCATGGCCGAGATCCGCGGAATCTCGGAAGAAACCACGACGGGCGTGCTCAGGCTCTACGAGATGCAGAAGGATGGATCGCTGGCCGCGCCGGCGATCAACGTCAATGATTCGGTGACGAAATCGAAGTTCGACAATCTCTATGGCTGCCGAGAAAGCCTCGTCGACGGGATCAAACGCGCCACCGACGTCATGCTTGCCGGGAAGATCGCGGTGGTGAACGGCTATGGCGACGTCGGCAAAGGCTGCGCGGCATCTCTCCGCGGCCAGGGGGCACGCGTGGTGGTCACCGAGATCGACCCCATCTGCGCCTTGCAGGCGGCCATGGAAGGATACGAGGTTTCCACCATGGATGAGGCCGCGGGCGTCGCCGACGTCTTTGTCACGGCGACCGGCAACGTCGACGTCATCACCCTTGATCACATGCGGCAAATGAAGGACCGCGCGATCGTCTGCAACATCGGCCACTTCGATTCGGAGATTCAGATCGAGGCGCTGGAGAACTACAAGTGGGAAGAGGTGAAGCCTCAGGTCGACGAGGTCGAATTTCCCGACGGAAAACGCCTCATCGTGCTCGCAAAGGGGCGCCTCGTGAACCTTGGTTGCGCCACCGGGCACCCGTCGTTCGTGATGAGCACGTCCTTCTCGAACCAGGTGCTCGCCCAGATCGAGCTTTGGAACAACCACGGACGCTACGAAAATCGTGTGTACACCCTCCCGAAGCACCTCGATGAGAAGGTCGCCGCGCTTCACTTGCCGAAGCTTGGCGCGAAAATGACCAAGCTCTCCGCGAAACAGGCCGCGTATATCGGGATATCGCCCGAGGGTCCCTTCAAATCGGACCACTACCGATATTGAGCGTGTTTGATTTGCTGACCCGGGGTTTACTTGTCGTTTACCGTCTTCGACCCTAAGATTCGGCGATTCTCGGATCTTTGAGCCGAAGCCTATGATCGATCGGGCGGCTTTCGCCCTCTTCTTCGTTGTGGCCGGGACGACCTCGCGCAGCGCTTTCGCCGCGTGGGAGCCGGCCGAATCCGCGCTCGTCGGTACGAGCGCGGTGGCCGTGCTCGGCATTGTGGCGGCCTTGGCGACGCTTCTTCGCCTGCGCCGCATGCGGCAAGGTGTGGACAACGCCGAGCAACGGACCGAACGCGAGAAAGAGCGCGTCGACCGCGCCCTCGGCGAGGCCGGAATCGCGGTTCTCGGCGACCCGCTGATCTCGGGACAGCGCACCTGGGGCGCGCGCGCCATGGCCGACGAGTTCGATCAGGC
Organism: Alphaproteobacteria bacterium; assembly: GCA_965216915.1. Lineage (GTDB taxonomy): Bacteria > Pseudomonadota > Alphaproteobacteria > UBA828 > UBA828 > CBDCGS01. The sequence goes on along the minus strand of CBDCGS010000011.1, from coordinate 1,055,623 downwards.
CATCCGGCCGTCCGACCGAGACGCGCTCCGCGAGGCCTTGGACGGAGAGGCCGGCACCAGCGAAAGCTTTCGCCTGCATTGTCTCACCGAGGGGAGCGGTCGCGCCTACGAGGTGGTGGGCGCGGCCAATGAGAGAGAGGGCCATAGCCTCGTCGTGCGCGACGATACGCTCTGCCGCGACCGGATCGCCGAGGCCGAGGCCCGCATGGCCGCGCTCGATGCGCAAGCCCACCGGCTCAGCGCGGTCCTCGACGTCCTCGCCCTGCCGATCTGGTCGCGGAGCGGGGATGATCTATCGATCGCGTGGTGCAATCGCGCCTACTGCACGGCGGTGGACACGCCAGACTCGGATGCCGTCGCGGAAGGAAATGTTGAGCTCGTCCCGAACCTGCCTGCGGAGGATCGCCAGCAACCCGCGCGTGAAGCTCTGGCATCCGGCGCGGCCGCTGCGCGACGCCGCCACGTCATCGTCGGCGGCGAGCGGCGGCTCTTCGAGATTGCCGAGACGCCGGATGGGGAAGGGGGTGTCGTCGGCTGGGCGCGCGACGTCACGGATGTGGAGCATGCCGAGGCCGATCTCAAACGCCACACCGAAGCCCATGCCGAGGTTCTCGAGGCGCTCAACACCGCGATCGCGATCTACGCCGCAAACACGCGCCTGATCTTTTTCAACAGCGAGTTCGTCAAGCTCTTCCGGCTCGACGAGAAGTGGCTCGCCACGGAGCCAACGCTCAACGAGGTTCTCGAGGCTCAGCGGGAAAAACGGCGCCTTCCCGAACAGGCCGACTGGCGCGCCTACAAGCGCGGCACGCTCGACCTCTTCACCGATGTCACCGAGCCGATCGAGGACGTGCTCCATTTGCCGGATGGCGCCGCGCTTCGCAATATCGTGTCACCGCATCCGTTTGGTGGCCTACTGTTCATGACCCAGGACGTCACGGATCGGTTTGCCCTCGAGCGACGGCACAGCACCCTCACGGCGGTGCGCCGCGCGACCCTCGACAATCTCCACGAAGCCGTGGCCGTGTTCGGCGCGGATGGCCGCCTCAAATTGTCCAATCCGGGCTACGCCGAGATGTGGTCGCTCGACCCGCAATGGCTGACCGACGAACCCCACATTGGCGAGATTCTCGACGAGACACGTGCGCTGTTGGACGCCACCGACGACTGGGACGACTACCGAGGCGACCAGATCGGACGCATTTCCGAGCGGCAGCGCTCGGTCGAGCGCCTGCAACGTGGTGACGAACGCGTCCTCGATTGTGCGTACGTTCCGCTGCCCGATGGTGCGACGCTGATCACCTATCTCGACGTTACCGACAGCGTTCAGGTGGAACGCGCACTGCGCGAGCGCACGGAGGCCCTGGAGACCGCCGACCGCCTCAAGTCGGAGTTCATCGCGAACGTCTCCTACGAGCTTCGCACGCCGCTCAACACCGTCATCGGTTTCACCGAGATCCTCGCGAACCAGTATTTCGGCCAACTCAACGATCGCCAGCAGGAATACATCAACGGCATCCTGGAATCGTCGCAATATCTGCTCTCGCTGATCAACGACATCCTCGACCTTGCGACCGTTGAGGCGGGCTTGATGGTGCTCGAGATCGAGCCGATCGACGTCCACGAGGTGCTGGTCAGCATGCTTAGCCTGATTCAGGAGCGCTTGCGCAAGAAGCAGCTGACCATCGGATTCGAGTGCCCGCGCGAGATCGGCGAGATCCAGGCTGACGAGCGCCGGGTCAAGCAGGTGATCTTCAATCTGCTGTCGAACGCGATCAAATTCACGCCGGCGGGCGGCGCGCTGACATTGGGCGCCCAGCGGATCGATGACATGGTTGCGATCTGGGTCGAGGACACGGGCATCGGTATCGACCGCGAAACGCTTCCCACCGTGTTCGAAAAGTTCGCACAGGCCGACAACGCGCTATCGCGCCAATCGGGCACCGGCCTTGGTCTTTCGCTCGTGAAAAACTTCGTCGAGCTGCATGGGGGACGGGTCGAGTTGGTCTCGACACCCGAGCAGGGCACCACGGTTACCTGCTATTTTCCGGTCGGACAGCCGGCAGAGGAGCCGAAACTGCTCCAAGCGCAATAGCGCTTCGATCCTCGAGCCTTGCGGCGGCGCCCAACCGGACGCTACAACCGATCGATCATGGCGAAGCCCAGCGCGCAGCCATCGTCCGGCGGCATCGAGGTCCAAAGTCTGGCGGAAACAGAGCGACTCGCCGAAACCCTTGCCCAATTTGCCAAGCCGGGTGACGTGATCGGGCTGAGTGGCGCGCTCGGCGCAGGAAAGACGGCGTTTGCCCGCGCATTCATCCGCGCCTGGACGGGTGTTTCCGACGAGGAGGTGCCCAGCCCCACGTTCACGCTCGTTCAAATTTACGACGGCGTGCGCGGAACGGTTTGGCACATCGATCTCTACCGTCTCAACGATCCGGAGGAGGTCTATGAGCTCGGACTGGACGATGCGATGGCGGATGGCGTTGCGTTGATCGAATGGCCGAGCAAGCTCGGGCCCGCCTGCCCGGAGGATTGGCTCGAGATCAACCTCGCGGCCGAAGGAGCTGGGCCGGAAGCCCGCCGCATCACCCTCGTGGCCCATGGATCACGGGCGGCCGTCTTGGTGGGACAGATTCCGTGAGCACGCGCGCACGCCAATGCTGCGCCTTCTTGGCGCGCGCTGGTTGGGCGGATGCCGAGCGGCGGCCGCTCGCAGGCGATGCATCGGCGCGCCGCTACGAACGCCTGACAAGGCCGGACGGATCGGCAGTGCTGATGGACGATCCTGCGGCGAACGGAAGCGTCGCAGCCTTCCTCGCGATCGCCGCCCATCTTCGGGAGAGCGGCTACAGCGCGCCGCAGGTCTACCACGCCGATGTCGATGCCGGCTTGGTGCTGCTCGAGGACCTAGGCGACGACAGCTTCGCATGCATGCTGGAGAAGCCCGATCCCGCCCGTGAACGCATGCTTTACGAGGCCGCCATCGACGTCTTGATTGACCTGCACGGCCGCCCGATCCCGCCCGACTTGCCACGCTATGATGCGGATTGGCTGCTGCGCGATGCGGCCCTGCTGCTGGAGACGTACGCGCCGCTTCGCCCGCACCGGCGCGATGCCGCGCTTCGACGCACCTTCGAATCCGCTTGGATGGGACCGCTGGTGGAGGCGACACAGGGGCCCGCGGCGCTCTCGCTCCGCGATTTTCACGCCGGCAATCTGATGTGGCTACCGGCACGTGCCGCGGTGCCCGGCGATCCGCGCGGTGTTCGACGCGTCGGCTTGCTCGATTTCCAGGATGCACGCATCGCGCCGATCGAATACGACATAGTGTCGCTGCTGGAGGATGCCCGGCGCACCGTAGCGCCAGCGCTCGCCGAGGCGATGGTGCGACGCTATCTGGCGGCGCGCCCCGATATCAACGAGTCCGCGTTTCGCACCCGCTACGCCATTCTCGGAGCCCAGCGGAACACGCGCATCGTCGCGGTGTTCTCGCGGCTCGCGGCGCGCGACGCCAAGCCGCACTATCTCACGTTCCTGCCGCGGGTCTTGCGCCATTTGGCCCACGACCTGAGCCACCCTGCGCTTGCCGATGTCGCGCGCTGGTTCGGACGGTGGCTGCCCCACATTCCCGAGCAAGCGGCATGAGGCGCATGCCGACTCGAGCCATGGTGTTGGCCGCGGGCCTTGGCCGGCGAATGCGCTCGGTCACCGAGACGCTTCCCAAACCCCTGATCCCCCTCGCGGGCAAGCCGCTGATCGCCCACACCCTCGACCTCTTGGCGGCGGAAAGCGTCACCGACATCGTCGTGAACACCCACCATCGTGCAGACCAGCTGGAAGCGTATCTCGCGTGCTACGCCGCCGGGCGGACGGGGCCGACCATTCACGTGTCCCGCGAGGAGACCCTGCTCGACACCGGAGGCGGAGTGAGACACGCGCTCGAGCTGCTGGGATCCGAACCGTTTCTAGTGCTGAACAGCGATGTCGTGCTGACCGATGGGGCGGCCGCACTTCGCCGCCTCGCAGCAACCTGGGACGATGCGCACCTGGATGCGGTGCTGCTCCTTTGCCCACTCGAAAACGCCGCGGGCTACGAGGGGCGCGGGGACTTTGAGCGGCTGGATGATGGCACGTTGGCGCGCCGCGCCGCCGATGCTGATGCGCCCTTCGTCTTTGCCGGCGTCCAGCTTCTCCACCCGCGGCTGTTCGCCGATGCGCCGAGCGGCGCCTATTCGCTCAATCACCACTACGATGAGGCAATCGCCCGCGGCCGCCTCCAAGGGGTGGTCCACGACAGCCTGCTCCTGCACGCTGGCACGCCCGACGGATTGAGCGTCGCGCGCCGCCACCTCGAGGTTGGGGGTCATGGCCGAGCGCCGTAAGCGGCGACTCGCGCTTTACACTATTCCGTCGGACCTATCGTTCGTCGATGCGCTCGTGTCGGGCCTTCTGTCGGGGCGCGTCGTCTCGATCGATCCGGATGACCCCCTCGCCCTGAGCCGTGTCCAGATCCTGCTGCCGACCCGACGGGCCTGCCGCGCCCTCAGCGCGGCGTTCCTGCGTCAGGCCCCCGGTAACGCGATGCTCCTTCCACGGATCCGGCCGCTCGGTGACCTCGATGACGATGAGCCGAGCCTCGGTGACGAGAGCGACGCGGGTGACGGCGGTGCACCGGCCATCTCGCCGCTCAGGCGCCAACTGCTTCTCACCCGTTTGGTGCTTCAGCTCGGCACAATTCGGGGCGAGACGGGCGAGACCGCTGACCAGGCCGCGCGGCTGGCGCGGGCGCTCGCCCATCTGTTGGACGAGATCCAGACCGAACGGGTCGACCCGCAGGCACTCGCGACACTCGTGCCGGAACGCTATGCCGCCCATTGGCAGCGCATCGTGCGTTTTCTCACGCTCATCACCGAGCATTGGCCGCGCATTCTCGCCGACGAGCGGGCCCTCGATCCGGCGGCGCGGCGCGATCGCGTGCTCTCCAGCCTCGCCGCCCGTTGGCGCACCGCGCCACCGGCGCATCCCGTTGTGGCGGCAGGCTCGACGGGCACCATCCCGGGGACCGCGGATCTTCTCGCGACGGTCGCCGCGATGCCCGGTGGCTGCGTGGTCTTGCCAGGTCTCGACACCGAGGCCGATGAGGCTTCGTGGCGCGCGGTTGGACCGACCCATCCGCAGTTCGGGCTGCGGCGGCTATTGGAGCGGCTCGGCGCTACGCGCGCAGCCGTCGCGCCATGGCCGGTCCCGCCGCGCAATGCGCACAAGCGCGCGCGCCTGCGCTTGCTCCGTGAGGCGATGCGGCCCGCTGAAACCACGGACGCTTGGCGCAAGCTCGATCGCTTCGACCCTCACGCGCTCGCGACCGTCAGGCGCGTCGATTGCGCGAGCCCGCAGGAGGAGGCTGGCGTCATCGCCCTCATCATGCGCCTGCAGCTTGAGCGCGCCGGGCGAACCGCGGCGCTCGTGACCGCGGATCGGGCGCTTGCCCGGCGCGTCGCCGCTGAGCTCAGGCGATGGCGCATCGAGGTCGACGATTCGGCGGGCACGCCGCTCGGCCGGACCCGGCCGGGCACCTTCCTCCGTCTCACGGCGCGGCTCGCAGCAGAGCGGCTCGCGCCCGTATCATTGCTCGCCGCGCTAAAGCACCCGCTTGCCGCCGGCGGCATCGACCGCGTCGACTTCGTCAACACCGTCCGCGCCATCGAGGTGGAGGTGCTGCGCGGACCCCGCCCCGCGCCGGGCACGCACGGCTTGCGCGCAGCGGTCTCGGCGGCGTGTGATCAAGCAGCGGCCGGATGGCTCGACCGCTTCGCGCGCGCGCTCGCCCCATTCGAGGCCGCGCTGGCAAAGCCGCGCGGAGCCCTCGGCGACCTCGTTGCGGCGCACATCGCTTTCGCTGAATGGCTGGCCGGTGACGACCGAACCGCCGGGACCGAGCGCTTGTGGGCCGGACCGGCGGGTGAGGAGGCGGCGACGTTCGTCGCCGAACTCGCAGATGCGGCCGGCGCGTTGCCCCAGATGACCGCGGATGCCTACCCGGCTCTCCTGGACGCCCTCATGGAAGGGCGCGTGGTGCGACCGCCTTTCGGTCAGCACCCGCGGCTCTTCATTTGGGGCACGCTCGAAGCCCGCCTCCAGCACGCCGACTGCATGGTCCTCGGCGGCCTCAACGAAGGTGGATGGCCGCCCGAGATCGAAGGCGACCCGTGGCTGAGCCGCCCCATGCGCGCGTCGCTCGGCCTGCCGTCGCCCGACCGCCGCATCGGTCTTTCCGCACATGATTTCGTGCAGTGCTGCGGCGCGGACGAAGTGGTGCTGACGCGCGCGCGCCGCATCGAGGGGACGCCGACGGTGCCGTCGCGTTGGCTCGCGCGCCTCGACGCGGTTCTCGATAAGCTCACCAGCGATCCGGTGAAGGCTCTCCGCACACGCGGTGAGCCACTCCTCGACTGGTGGGCGCGGCTTGACCAGCTGCCGGGCGCCGCCAAGCCGGTGTCCCCGCCTGCGCCGCGTCCGCCCGTCTCGGCACGTCCGCGGAGCCTCTCGGTCACGCGGATCGAGGTCTGGATCGCCGACCCCTATGCGATCTATGCGCGACACATCCTTGGGCTGAAACCCCTGGACCCGATCGACGCAGATCCCACCGCGGCCGAGCGCGGAATCGCCATTCACCAGGTTATGGACGCGTTCGTGCGCACCTACCGTGATGCGCTGCCCGATGATGCCGAAGACGTGCTCATCGCGCTCGGCCGCAAGGCATTCGCGATTGGGGGAGCACGCCCGGGCGTGCTTGCGTTCTGGTGGCCGCGCTTCGAGCGGATTGCGCGATGGTTCGTGGCAACCGCGCGCGCGCGGAAAGGCGAGGCGACACCGATCGCCACGGAAGTCGCAGGCGCGCTCTCCCTGGATGCGCGGGCCGGCCCCTTCCGTCTGACGGCCAAGGCCGACCGATTGGATCGGCTGGCCGATGGCCGGCTCGTGGTCATCGACTACAAGACCGGCGCACCGCCGAAGCAAGCCTTGGTCGAAAGTGGCCGCAGGCCCCAGCTGCCGCTCGAAGCGCTGATCGCCGCGCGTGGCGGTTTCGAGGATGTTGCCGCCGGCGAGATCGCGGCCCTCGAATATTGGGCGCTTACGGGCGCTGAGCAGCCGGGTGAGATCCGACCAATCGGTGGCGATCCCCATCGCCTGATCGCCACCGCTGAAGCCGGGCTCAAGCGGCTGGTAGCACGCTTCGACGATCCCGCGACACCGTACCTGCCGGTGCCCTATCCCGATCTCGCCTTGCCTTGGAACGACTACGCGCACCTCGCGCGCATCAAGGAGTGGTCGCACGCCGATGACGGGGAGGGCGCTCGATGACCGATCCGCAACGGCGCGCCGCCGAGCCGGACGCCTCCGTATGGGTCAGCGCCTCCGCGGGCACCGGCAAGACGAAGGTGCTCACGGATCGCGTGCTTCGGTTGCTTCTCGCCGGTGTTCCGCCGGAGAACATTTTGTGCCTGACGTTCACGCGGGCGGCCGCTGCCGAGATGGCGCTTCGCGTCGCGCAGAGGCTCGCGCAGTGGGCGATCGCGGACGAAGCGAAGCTAGCGGATGATCTTAGGGCGCTCATCGGCACACTCCCGACCGAGGCCGCCTGCGCCAACGCGCGATTGCTCTTCGCACAAGTGCTGGATGCGCCGGGCGGCCTCAGTATTCAGACGATTCATGCGTTTTCCCAATCGCTGCTGCGCCGGTTTCCGATCGAAGCGGGTATCACGCCGCACTTCGACATCGCCGACGAGCGAACTAGCGCCGAGCTTTTCGGCGCAGCGCGTGCGAGGCTGTTGGCCGGCGTGCAGGAGAGCAGCGACGCGCGGTTCTCGGATGCGTTCTCCGTCGTCACGGGGCTCATCGGCGAGGCAGAGTTCGATGGTGTGATGGCCGCCGTCGGCGAGCAGCGGAGTCGCGTCGTCGAGCTACTCGACCGCCACGGCGGCGTCGAGCCACTGGTCAGCGCGATCCGGGAGGCGGTGGTCGGATCCGACACGCGCACCGCGGACGACATCGCGGAGGCCGGCGCGCACGACAGCGCATTTGACGGCGCCGGATTGGCCGCTGCCGTCGCGGTGATGGCCGAGGGCAAGACGAGCGATCGCGCGCGCGCCGCCAAGATCAAGGCGTGGCTCGACGCACCGGTCTCGGAGCGAGTCGCGAACCTTGCGGACTATGGCGGGGCGTTTTGGCGCGATGGCGCGGCGATCGACCGGCTCGCGACCAAGCAGGTTCTGGCCGACACACCCGCGCTGGACACGACGCTTCGCGCCGAGCAGGCAAGGCTTGGCGTGCTTCTTGAGGCGTGGCAGCGCGCTGGCGTGGCCGAGAGCACGGCGGCGCTCCTCCGTGTCTCCGACCATCTGCTCGGTCTCTATGACCGCGAGAAGGCGCGGATTGCCGCGCTCGATTATGATGATCAGATCGAGATCACCCGGCGCCTGCTCGCCCAACCGGACGTCGCGCCCTGGGTGCTCTTCAAACTCGACGGCGGCCTCGACCATGTGCTGATCGACGAAGCACAGGACACGAGCCCGGCACAATGGGCGATCATTGCAGCGTTGATCGAGGAGTTCTTCGCCGGCGAGGGGGCGCGTGAGACGACGCGGAGCCTCTTTGTCGTCGGTGATGAAAAACAGTCGATCTTTAGCTTTCAAGGGGCAGACCCGCGCGCGCTGGACGACATGCGCCGCTTCTTCGAGCGCCGCGTCCGCGGTGCCGCGCGGGTTTGGGATACGGTCCCCCTCACGGTCTCGTTCCGATCCACGAAAGCGGTCCTCGATATCGTCGATACCGTCTTCGCGGCGGACCACATGCGTCAGGCCGTGACATCCGACGACGCGCCTGTGCGACATCTGGTGCACCGGAAAGGGCAGGGCGGACTGGTCGAGTGCTGGGCGCTGGTGGAGTCGCGCGGCGCGGACGCGCCGGAGCCCTGGGAGCCGCCGCGCACGCGTCCGCCACGCGACGACCCGGCCGCAGAGCTCGCGCAGCAGATCGCGCGGCGCATCAAAGCGTGGATGACCGACCCACGGGAGCCGGGCGCATGGCTCGACTCCCAAGACCGGCGCGTCAGGCCCGGAGACATCATGGTCTTGGTGCGCCGCCGGACCGAATTCGTCGATCATTTGGTTCGCGCGCTCAAGACGCTCGACATCCCGGTTGCCGGGATCGATCGGATGATCGTGACCGAGCAGCTTGCCGTCATGGACCTGATGCAGCTCGGTGCGTTCGTGCTCCTGCCGGGTGACGACCTGGCGCTCGCCACCGTCCTCAAGAGTCCGCTGATCGGCTTGCACGAGGACCAGCTGTTCGCCATCGCCCACGACCGCGGCGCGCGTGATCTCTGGCAGATGCTGGCGAAACGGCGCTCAGACGACCCGGCCTTCGACAGGGCGTACCAACGGCTCGCCGGTTGGCTGCGACTCGCCGACACGGTGCCGCCGTTCGAGTTCTACACGACGGTTCTCAGCGCCGACGGGGGCCGGGCGGCGCTCTTGTCGCGCCTCGGGCCGGAGGCGGCCGATCCGATTGACGAGTTCCTGGCGATCGCGCTTGCCTATGAGCGCGCTCATGTGCCGTCGCTTCAAGGGTTTCTGCACTGGATCGAGCGGGGCCGTACCGAGATCAAGCGCGACCTCGAGCAGGGGCGCGACGAGGTGCGCATCATGACGGTCCACGGTGCGAAGGGTCTGCAGGCGCCGATCGTGTTCCTGCCGGACACAACCCAAAAGCCGACCGACGCGCCGGCTCTGCTCTGGCTCGAGGAGCGACAGCCGGACGCGCCACCAAGTCTCACCGGCTTTCTGTGGCCGGGCCGGCGGCGACGCGACGATCCGACAAGCCGTGCGGCGCGTCAGGCGGCCCGCGACGCGCAAGAGGCCGAATACCGCCGCCTGCTCTATGTCGCCATGACGCGGGCCGCGGATCGGCTCTACGTGTGTGGCTGGCGCGGCAAGAAAAAGCCGAGCGCCGACTGTTGGTACAACCTGATCCGTGACAGTCTCGAGCAAGCATCGGACTGCGCGGAGATCATCGATCGATCGGAGGTTCGCGGTCTCCGCTACCACGAGCCGCAGGCGGCACCGCCGGAGGAGACCCGCGAGGACGCGCCCGCGCAGACCGAACTCGTCCTCCTTCCGGCGGAGCTCCGCACTGATCCCGCTCCGGAGGTCGCGCCCCCCCGTCGGTTTGCGCCCTCTCGCGGCGCTGATCCACCGACGGTCAGATCGCCCCTTGCGCCAAGCGGCGGGAGCGCCTTGGCCCGCGGCCGCCTGGTGCACGCGTTGCTCGAGCGCTTGCCGCCGCTCGCGCCTGATGCCCGCCCGGCTGCCGCCGAGGCGTTCCTTGCGCACCACGGCCTCGGCGTGCACGAGCATTCCGCGCTTGCGCGCGCCGTCGTCGCGCTGATGTCGGACCCTACGATCGCACCGCTCTTCGGCGGCGATGGCCTTGCCGAGGCGCCGATCTTGGCTGTGGTCGGCGACCGCACGCTCACCGGGCAGATCGACCGGCTCCTCGTGCACGACGATGTGGTGATCGCCCTGGATTTCAAGACCGGACGCGTGCCGCCGGCCGACGAAACCTCCGTCCCGACCCCGTATCTTGACCAGATGGCGCACTATCGCGAGGCGCTCGCCGCCGCCTTTCCCGGCCGCACGGTCCGATGCGGCCTGCTTTTCACTGATGGCCCGAAGCTGATTTGGCTCAGTCCCGAGGCCTTGGAGACGCGCTCGCCTTGACGGGCGCTATGACGGTTCCTACATTCTCGGCGCAGCTGTCCGGAGGAAGGAATGAGCGTTTCCCACGTCACCGACGACGAATTCGAAGCCAAGGTTCTCAAGGCCGAGGGGCTTGTCCTGGTCGACTTCTGGGCCGAATGGTGCGCCCCGTGCAAGGCAATCGCGCCTGTGCTGGAGGAGATTGCGGACGAGATGAACGGCTCGCTCACCGTTGCCAAGATCGACGTCGACAGCAATTCGTTCACGCCGGCAAAGTACAATGTGAAGGGGATTCCGACGCTCATCTTGTTCAAGGACGGGGAAGTCGTGGCGTCTAGAATGGGCAGCATGCCGAAGGCGAAGCTGGCTGAGTGGCTGCGTGCCGAGATCTGACCAGGACCCAACGCATCCCTCTGCCGGATCCCGCCGACGCGCGGGACCCCGAAATCACGCGGGTGCGTCTCCCGGCGTCGGCGACTCGGCAGCGGCGAGCACGACTCCAACCAAATAGAGCGAACCACACACCAGGATTCGGCCGGGAACCGGCGCACGCGCGATGATGTGATCGATCGCCGCCTCGGCGGTCTCCGCGGTCTCCGCATCGAGGTCGAGCGTCCGCGCGACGCCACAGATCACGCTCGGGTCCTCGCTCGCGCCACCAGGAACGGGAACGGCCACGAGGCTCGTCGCGTGCGGGGCGAGCGGTCGGAGAAAGTCTTCAGGCGGCTTGGTGTTGAGCATGCCGACGACGAGATGGAGCGGCCTGTCGTCCCAGGCCTTGGCGACCTCGCCGAGCGCAAGACCGGCCGCGGCATTGTGTCCGCCGTCCAGCCAGAGCTCCCAGTCGCTCGCACCGACAGCGGGAAGCGCGAGTCGCTGGAGCCGCCCCGGCCAGACGGCGTCGCGAAGGCCCGCGGCCATCGCGTCCTCCGCGATGTCGAAGCCGGGCAGAGCATAGGTCGCGGCCAATGCGATTCCCGCGTTGCCCCACTGATGCGGTCCGGCGAGGCCAGGCGCCGGATAGAGACGATCGCGCCCAAACCCGGTGAAGCGCAAGGCATCGCCCGAACGGCCGCTTCGCCAGTCCGCTCCATGACACAGAAGCGGCGCACCGATCGCCGAAGCCCGATCCGCGATCACGCGTACTGCGTCGGGCTCCTGCGGCCCGACGACGGCCGGAACGTCTGGCTTGAGAATGCCGGCCTTCTCGAAGGCGATCTCGCCGAGTGAGTCTCCAAGATACTGGGTGTGATCGATCGAGACCGGTGTGATCACCGTCAGGTTGGGCCGATCGACCACGTTCGTGGCGTCGAAACGACCACCCAGGCCAACCTCGAGCAACAGCACGTCTGCGCGGCGCCGGCTGAATGCCAGGAGAGCCGCCGCCGTGGTGACCTCGAAGAACGTGATGGGCACACCATCGTTGGCCGCCTCGCATTCGGCGAGCACGGCACACAGCGCGTCGTCGTCGATCGGACATCCGTCGAGACGGAGCCGCTCGTTGAATCGAACCAAGTGAGGCGAGATGTAAGCATCGACCCGCAGCCCCGCGGCGCGCAGGATCGCTTCGAGAAACGCCACGACACTCCCCTTGCCGTTCGTCCCGGCGACATGGATCACCGGCGGCAGCGCGCGTTCGGGATGACCGAGCGTCTCGAGCAAGCGTTCGATCCGATCGAGGGAGAGGTCAATGATCTTCGGATGGAGCGTAAGGAGACGCGCCAGGATCGCGTCCTGGCGCGCCTGTGCCTCGGCATCCTTGGCCGCCATGGTGCGTCGACGCAGCCTTGCGGCGCGTTTCTGCTAGGTGCTGGCCGCCGGCTCGGCGGCGCCCTCTTGCGACTCGGGGATCTCGAGGCCCGTGCGCGGCAGGGTGACGACCTCCGCCAAGGGCTCCGGCTCCCGGAGCAAGCCGAGAATCCGAATGATGGTCTCGCGGAGCTTGTGGCGATGGACCACCATGTCGATCATGCCGTGCTCGAGCAGATACTCGGAGCGTTGGAACCCCTCGGGCAATTTCTCGCGGATCGTTTCCTCGATCACCCGCGGCCCGGCGAAGCCGATCACGGCGTCGGGCTCGGCGATCGCGATGTCGCCGAGCATCGCGAACGAGGCGGTCACGCCCCCCGTTGTCGGGTTGGTCAGGAGCGTGATGTAGGGAAGCCGCGCCTCCTTCAGCTCATCGACGGCGATGGTGGTCCGCGCCATCTGCATGAGGGACAGCACGCCCTCCTGCATACGCGCTCCACCGGAGGCGGGGATCACGATCAACGGCGATTCCTGCAGCACCGCAAGGCGCGCCGCCGCCAGGAGGCTTTCACCGACCGCGATTCCCATCGAGCCGCCGAGGAACCCGAAATCGAACGCCGCAATCACGGTCTGAGCGCCGCCGAGCGCGCCGTGCGCCACCACAATCGCGTCTTGATGGCCGGTGGCGGCGCGCGCGTCCCGAAGGCGATCGGGATAGCGCTTGCGGTCGCGGAATCGGAGCGGATCAGTCACCACTTCGGGCAGCTCGATGGCCTGATACTCGCCATCGTCGAAAAGCAGTTTCAGCCGGGCATCGGCCGAAAGGCGCATGTGGTGGTCGCAATGCGGGCAGACGCGCAGATTGCTCTCAAGTTCCCGATGAAAGATCATCTGCTCGCATTTGGCGCATTTTTCCCACAGATCTTGGGGGATATCGTCCTTGCGAAAGAGCCCGCGAACCTTGGGACGGGCGAAGCGATCGAGCCAACTCATGAGACGGTCTCCACACGCGCGGCCCGCACGCCTTCGGCCAGGCGGCGAACCAGCGACAAAGCGTTCTCCCGGCAGCGCGGCGTCGCCCCACCGGATTGATCGAGCCCTTCCTCGATCTCCTTGACCAGCGCGGAGCCAACCACCGCGGCATCGGCAACCCGCGCGACCTCGGCCGCCTGCTCGGGTGTTTTGATGCCGAAACCGACGGCGACCGGCAACTGCGTGTGGGCGCTCACCCGACGCACAGCCGCCGCCGTGGCGTCTGTGTGCGCACCGGCCGCCCCGGTGATCCCTGTGATCGAGATGTAGTAGACGAACCCCGCGGTGTTGGTGAGCACCCGGTCCAACCGCGCGTCATCCGTCGTCGGTGCCACGAGGCGGATGAACGCTAGGCCGGCTTGGAGCGCCGGGAGGCAGAGCTCGGTATCCTCCTCCGCCGGGAGATCCACCACGATCATGCCGTCGATACCCGAGTCGCGCGCGTCGTTGAGGAAGCGCTCAACACCGTAGATGTAGATGGGGTTGAAATAGCCCATCAGCACCAGAGGCGTCTCGGTGTCATGCGCGCGAAAGCGACGCGCGAGGCCGAGTGTCTTTTCGAGCGTGATGCCGGCTGCGAGGGCACGTTGACCAGCGGCTTGGATCACCGGACCGTCGGCCATCGGATCGGTGAAGGGCGAGCCGATCTCGATGATGTCGGCACCGGCGGCGGGCAACGCCGCGAGGATCTCATACGAGGTCTCGATGTCGGGATCGCCCATCATCGTGAAGGTCACGAGCCCGGCGCGGCCCTCCGCGCGAAGCGCGGCGAAGCGTGCATCGATGCGTGCCGTCACAGATCCACCCCAAGCGCTTCCGCGACTGTGAAAATATCCTTGTCGCCGCGTCCGCACATGTTCATCACGAGCACATGATCGCCGGGGAGCGTCGGCGCGCTCTTGATGACGTGGCCGAGCGCATGCGCGGGCTCGAGCGCCGGGATGATGCCCTCCAATTCGGAGCACAGGCGGAACGCGGCAAGCGCCTCGTCGTCGGTGATCGCGACATAGTCCACGCGGCCGGAATCGCAGAGCCAGGAATGCTCGGGCCCAATACCCGGATAGTCGAGACCGGCCGAGATCGAATGCGCCTCGTCGACCTGGCCATGCTCGTCCTGCAGCAAGTAGGTGCGGTTTCCGTGCAGGACACCGGGCCGGCCCGCTGTGAGGGATGCCGCATGCTTGCCCGTCTCGACGCCGCGCCCGGCTGCCTCGACACCAACGATACTCACGCCGCTCTCATCGAGAAACGGATGGAACAAGCCGATGGCATTGGACCCGCCACCGATACACGCGACCAGCGTGTCGGGCAGGCGGCCCTCGGCTTCCATGATTTGTTCGCGCGTTTCGCGGCCGATGATCGATTGGAAATCGCGCACCATGGCGGGGTAGGGGTGGGGGCCCGCGACGGTGCCGATGATGTAGAACGTGCTCTCGACATTGGTCACCCAATCGCGCAGCGCTTCGTTCATCGCGTCCTTTAGGGTCTGCGAGCCGGACGTGACCGGCACCACCTCCGCACCCAACAGCTTCATACGAAAGACGTTCGGCTTTTGACGTTCGATGTCGGTGGCCCCCATGTAAACCGTGCAGGGCAGGTCGAACAGCGCGCAGACGGTCGCGGCCGCGACGCCGTGCTGGCCAGCGCCGGTTTCAGCGATGATCCGCGTCTTGCCCATACGGCGCGCAAGCAGTATCTGGCCGATGCAATTGTTAATTTTGTGTGCACCCGTGTGGTTGAGCTCATCGCGCTTGAAGTAGATGCGCGCGCCCCCTAGATGCGCACTCAGCCGGTCCGCGCGGTAGAGCGGGCTCGGCCGTCCCACATAGTGTTTGAGCCAATAGTCCATTTCGCGCGCGAAGGCGTCATCGGTCTGGGCCGCCTCATAGGCCCGCTCGAGATCGAGGATAAGCGGCATCAGGGTCTCGGCGACGTAGCGTCCGCCATAGATGCCGAAATGCCCCTCTGCATCGGGACCAGCCCGGTAGGAATTGAGCGCTGTCATACTGGCTCCTCCACAGGCCCGCGCTGCGCGATCTGGTCGACCGCGGAAAGAAACGCGCGGATCTTGTTTGGATCCTTCTTGCCCGGCGCACTCTCGACGCCAGACGAGACGTCCACGGCTCGGGCGCCCGCGATCTTAATTGCTTCGGCGACGTTGTCGACCGTCAGTCCGCCCGAGAGGAACCAGCGAATCTCGGTGGGGAGCCGCGCTTGGTGAAAGAGGCGCCAGTCAAACACCCGCGCGTTGCCGCCGGGGAGCGCGTTGGCATCGTCCTTTGGCGGCTTCGCATCGAACAAGATGCGCTCCGCCGCTCCCAAATATGCCGTCGCATTGGCGATATCGGCCGCGCGGGCGACGCTCACCGCCTTGATCACCCCGCAGCCGGTGGAGCCGGCAACAGCCTTGCAGCGGGCCGGGGTCTCACGTCCATGGAGCTGGACATAGTCCAGAGGCACGGCCCCGCGCACCGCCGCCAGCAAATCATCATCGGGATCGACGAACACCCCGACCCGCGTCGCCCGATCGCCGATCCGCAACGCCAGTGCGCGCGCCACCTCGATCGCAAGTGATCGCGGCGACGGCGGATAAAACACGAGGCCGCAAAAACGCGCGCCGGCGTCCAGCGCCGCGTCGACGGCATGCGGATCTCCGAGGCCGCATATTTTCGTCTCGATGCGCACCGGCGCAACCTCAGGCCGCGACCGCGGCCATTTCGTCGGCGACACGACGCGCCGCCGCCGCCGGATCATCCGCTTGGGTGATGGGCCGACCGACCACCAAGTAGTCGGCGCCGTTCAGGATCGCATCGCCCGGTGTGATGATGCGCCTCTGATCGTCGCTGTGAGACCAAACCGGGCGGATCCCGGGCACCACCAACAAGAAATCGTTGCCACAGTCGCGGCGCAAGGTTTCGAGATCATGGGCGGAGGTCCACACACCGTCGAGGCCGCACTCCTGGGCGAGACCGGCGAGCCGCCGCACCTGATCGCTCGCGGCCGGCCCCATGCCAAGCCGCTCGACATCGTCATCCCCCATGCTCGTCAATAGCGTGACGCCGAGGATCTTAAGGCGCTCGCCACCGCCCGCGTCGGCGGCCCGTAGCGCCGCGGCCATGGCCGTGCGCATCATCTCCGCGCCGCCGAGCGTGTGAATGGTCAGGAGGAAGGCGTCGCTCGCCGCCGCCGCTCGCACCACCGTCGCCACATCGCGCGGTATCTCGAGCAGCTTGAGATCCAGCATGACGCGCATGTCGGCCCTGGCGACGGCGGCCACCCCGCGCATGCCATTGGTCAGCACGAACGCCGAGCCCAGCTTCACACCGCCGACGACGCCGCCAAGTGACGCCGTGAGGCGCGTGGCGGTTTCGAAATCGGCGGTATCGATCGCGCAGTACAAGCGCTCCATCGTTCAATATCCCACAAAAAGGGCGGGCTACCTCACGCGACATCCTTGGGTGCCGGCAGTTCATCCTGCCGGCCGTCGTCTCGCGAGGCAATGGCCACGCCACGCGGGCGGTTCCGCGCCCGAAGTTCTGCGATCTCTCGCTCCAGTGCGCGTGCCCGACGGCGAGACTGCCGCGCGCCGGCACGTGTCTTATGGTCGAGCAACCACCGAATCAAGGCGCCAAGAAGAAATCCAACGACCAGCGCGCCGGCGGCCAATGCCCAAATCGGGATCGAGAGCGCATAGGGCAAGGGGTCGAAACTCAGGTCCACCGTGCCGCGGTTTGCGATGGCGAAGACGACCACGACAACCGCGAGGGGAATCGCTATGAGCCACGCGATGATCTTCATCGGTCACCCGATGCTATGATCAGCCACGGCGGCCGTGGTAACCGCGGCGGGCCTTTCAATCGAACCTGAATAAGACGCGAGAAACGAGGTCCGGCTAACCGGCGTTGATCCGCTCGCGCAACTCCTTGCCGGTCTTGAAAAACGGCAGATATTTCTTGCGCACCTGCACGGATTCGCCGGTCCGTGGGTTGCGCCCAACCCGTGCGCGTCTCTCGCGCACGGAAAAGGCACCGAACCCCCTCAGTTCGACGCGGTCGCCACGAGCCAACGCGGCGCCGATCTCGTCGAACACTTGATTGACGACGCGTTCGAAGTCGCGGTGGTAGAGGCGCGGATCCGGATACATCTCCGCGAGGCGCTGAACCAGCTCCGATTTGGTCATGCTTCTCCTCTCCCGAGCGCAGCCAACGGCAGTTCTGAACGCGCCACCCGCAGCGACGGCAGGTCTTGTTTTCAGTTGGACGAAGCAGGGTGCCAAACCGCGATCAGACCGTCAAGCGCCAGCGACTCGCTCGGGATCAGGCCCTTCGCGACCCCGCGCAGCGCCCCGATCAAGCCTTCCTCGCGTAGATTCCAGGCATCACGGATCGGGAGATCACCTGGGACGCCACGTGCGTCGACCAACCAGCGCAAGGCCTCCGACTCTCCACCGAGCGAATCAATCAGACCGGCCGCAAGCGCTTGGCGGCCCGTGTAGACGCGACCGTCCGCAAGGGTGAGGGCAACAGTCCGGTCGAGCGCGCGTCGCTCCATGAGAAACTCGATGAAGAGCTCGTAGGTATCGGCGACGAGAGCCTGCGTCGCGGCACGTGCTTGCGGGGTGAGCCGCTCGAGCGGGGAGGGTTGCGCCTTCAACGGTCCGCTTCGAATGGCTTCCGTGCGCACGCCGATCTCATCCAGTAGCTCGGTGAACTCGGCGGTTTGAAACAGCACCCCGATCGCGCCTGTAAGGCTCGCGGCGCGCGCAACGATATGGTCAGCGGCAAGCGCGGTCATATAGGCCGCGGAGGTCGCGCTCGTCCCCATCACCGCGACCATCGGTTTTTCAGCCGCGAGCGCGCGCAAACTCACATAGAGAGCCTCGCCACCGGCCGCCGTGCCGCCCGGGGAATCGATGCGGAGCAGCACAGCCTTGGCATCGGGGTCGTCGCGGATCGCGGCGATCGCCGCATCGCGCTCAGGATCGTCGACAATCAGGCCGTTGATCCAAAGGCGGGCCACGTGATCCCCGCCAAAGCCCGGACCGAAGCGCACGATCGCGACGACGACCAGACCGAACAGCGCGAAGACCGCGAGGGTGCGCCAAAGGACGATCCCCCGCTTCAGGCGTCTGCGATCGAACAGTCGGTCCGGATCGAAGCTCATTGTCGGTGGCCAAGCACGCTTCCGCGCTACGCTGCGACCACTGCCTCAGCCGTCTTTGCGGTCGTCCTCGGTCTCGGCCGTGGTGTCGCTTGCCTTGTCGTGTTCGGCTTGCGCCCGTGCTTCGGCCTCTTCCTGCGTCTTTCGGTTGATGGCCGCGCCCAGAATATCGCCAAGGCTTGCACCGCTGTCGACGGAGCCATATTCCTCCATCGCCTGCTTCTCTTCTTCGACCTCGAGCGCCTTGATGGAAAGCACCAGGCGCCGCCCGTTGCGGTCGACCTGAAGCAGCTTGGCATCCACCTTGTCGCCGGCAGCGAAACGCGTCGGCCGCTGCTCGTCGCGGTCGCGCGCCAGATCGGAGCGGCGAATGTAGCCCGGCAGCTCATCGAACGCCTGAACAGCGATTCCGTGCTCGTGGACGGCTGTCACCGTGCAGGTGATGGTCGAGCCCACCCGACTATCGGAGCCGTGGAACGGGTCACCGTCGAGCTGCTTGATGCCGAGACCGATCCGCTCCTTCTCGATGTCGACGCTCAGCACCTGGGCCCTGATCCGATCGCCCTTCTTGTATTTCTGCAGGGCCTCTTCGCCCGGCGTCACCCAATCGAGATCGGACAGATGCGCCATGCCGAAGATCTCGCCGGGCAGTTCGATGAAAAGGCCGAATTCGGTGATGTTCTTGACCTCGCCTTCGACCACCGAGCCCTCTGCATGAGACTCTGCAAAGCTCTCCCACGGATTGTCGAGGCACTGCTTGAGGCCAAGGCTGATCCGGCGCTTGTCCGGATCGACGTCGAGCACCATCACCTCGACTTCTTGGCTGGTCGAAACGATTTTGCCCGGGTGGACATTCTTGCGTGTCCAGCTCATCTCGGACACGTGCACGAGACCCTCGACGCCAGGCTCAAGCTCTACAAAGGCACCGTAGTCGGTGATGTTGGTGACGCGCCCCGTGAACTTCGCGCCGATCGGATACTTGGCATCGACGCCATCCCAGGGATCGGCCTCAAGCTGCTTCATACCAAGCGAGATGCGCTGCGTCTCGGGGTTGAACCGGATTACCTGGACGTTGACCGTCTGTCCGATTTGAAGCGCGTCGGTCGGGTGGTTGACGCGCCGCCAGGATATGTCGGTGACGTGGAGCAGGCCATCGACGCCACCGAGATCCACGAAGGCGCCGTAGTCGGTGATATTCTTGACCACGCCCTCGAGAACCTGCCCCTCGTGCAGGTTCGCGATCAGCTCGTTGCGCTGCTCGGCGCGCGTATCCTCCAGAACGGCTCGGCGCGACACGACGATGTTGCCGCGACGACGATCCATCTTGAGGATTTGAAACGGCTGCTCGGTGTTGGCCAAAGGTCCGATGTCGCGGATGGGCCGAATGTCGACCTGGCTGCCGGGTAGAAACGCCACGGCGCCGTCGAGATCGACGGTGAACCCGCCCTTGACGCGTCCAAAGATGACGCCGGTGACCCGATTGTTGTCCTTGTAGGCTTGCTCAAGCTTCTCCCAAGCCTCCTCGCGGCGCGCGCGCTCGCGGCTTAAGGACGCTTCACCCCGGCCCGTCTCGATGCGCTCTATGTAGACTTCGACCTCGTCGCCGACCTTGACCTCCGGCGGTTGGCCGGGTGTGACGAACTCCTTGAGCGGGACCCGGCCCTCCACTTTGAGGCCCACGTCGATCAGCGCTGAATCATTCTCGATCGCGAGCACGGTTCCCTTGACAACACGGCCTTCGAAACGCGGCGTGTCGTCCATGAACTCATCAAGCAGCGCCGCAAAGCTTTCCTTGGGCGCCCCAGCCTCGTTCGATTCGATCACATCTGCGGTCATCTGATCTCCAATTCGAATACTCCAATTCGCGCTAGCATGTGCCAAGCACGCCTTGTCAGGTTCAAGCGGTCAGCGGGGAGACGGCGGGGTCATGCCGAGCCGCGCCAATCGCGAATCCACGTATGACACGGCGCGCTCGAACACCTGATCAGGGCTCAAATCGCTCGTGTCGATCCGACACGCACCGTCCGCCGGCGTCAGCGGAGCGGCGGCGCGGCTACTGTCGCGCGTATCGCGTGCCTTCATATCCTTCAAAACGCGCGACTCTATACTCTCCACACCGCGCGACCGCAACTCCCTTGCGCGCCGGTCTGCTCGCACCGCGAGGCTCGCGTCGAGGTAGATCTTGGCCTGGGCACCCGGACACACGACCGTGCCAATATCGCGCCCATCCAGCACGGCACCCGGCGGCGTCGCCGCAAACCGCCGCTGAAACGCTAGAAGAGCCTCCCGCACGGCGCCGTACGCCGCCACCACGGATGCGGCCTGAGACACGGCCTCATCGCGAAGGTCGGGCCCCTCCAGGTCCGCTGAGACGACGGACCGCGCCGCCTCAGCGGCGCTTGGCTCGTCCGCGGGATCATCGCCCGCGCGCAGCATGCGGAGGCCGACCGCCCGGTAGAGCAGGCCCGTCTCTAGATGGTTGAGCGCGTAATGCGTCGCGAGCCGCCTGGCGAGAAGCCCTTTGCCCGACGCCGCGGGGCCATCCACGGCGATGATCAGCGGCTCAAGCGTCGGCAATGTTCGCGCCGATTTCGCGCATAAACGGCACGAACCCCGGAAAACTCGTGGCGATCATCGCCCCGTCATCCACGGTCATGGGGCGCCGGCTCGCCAGGCCCAGCACGAGAAACGCCATCGCAATGCGATGATCCATCTCCGTCCGCACGCAACCCCCGCCTGGCGGGGGACCGGTGCAGCCTTCGATATCGAGCCCGTCCGCGCGGACCGACACGGCCACGCCGGCCGCTTTGAGCCCCGCCGCGATGGCCGCCAACCGATCACTCTCCTTGACCCGCAGTTCGGCGAGTCCCCTTAAGCGCGTCGTGCCGGCCGCGCAAGCGGCCGCGACGCCTAGAACTGGGTATTCGTCGATCATGCTGGGCGCACGCGCGCCGGGCACGTCAACCGCCTTGAGCGTACTCGCGCGCACGGCAATATCAGCGACCGGTTCGCCACACGCCTCGCGCTCGTTGGCGAGGTCGATCGACGCGCCCATTTCCCGCAGCGTCTCGATGAGCCCGGTACGGAGCGGATTGATCCCGACACCGCGGAGCACGACCTCTGAGCCGGGAACGATGAGCGCGCCGACGATCGGGAACGCGGCGGCGCTGATATCACCCGGCACCGTCAAAGCACACGGCCGAAGCTCGGGCTCACCCATCACGGCGATCCGCGTCGCGCCGGCCTCGACCGCCCGAGACCGGGTGATCGTCGCGCCGAACTGGCCGAGCATACGCTCGGTGTGGTCGCGGGTCGCCTCGGTCTCGATGACGCTCGTTTCACCCGGCGTGTTGAGCCCGGCGAGCAATACCGCGGATTTGACCTGCGCCGAGGGCACCGGCAACGCATATTCGATGGGCATGGCGCGCTCCGCGCCGATCACGGCCATGGGCAGCCGATCGCCAGCGCGCGCGACAAACCGAGCGCCCATACGCTCGAGTGGCGCGATGATGCGGCGCATCGGCCGTTTTCGAAGCGACGCGTCGCCCGTGAGAAACGTCGTGAAGTGATGGCTTGCGCAGAGGCCCGCAAGAAGACGCGCCGCGGTTCCTGCGTTGCCCATGTCGAGCAGCGCATCGGGCTCGGAAAGCCCGCCGACTCCGACACCGCTCACCCGCCACGCCCCATCGGCCTCCGCCGCGACGGTGGCGCCAAGTTCGCCAAGGGCTTTCGCCGTCGCGCGAACGTCCTCGCTCTCCAAGAGCCCGCCGATGCGCGTCTCGCCGACGGCGAGCGCCCCAAGCATGAGGGCGCGGTGGGAAATCGATTTGTCGCCCGGCACCGTCCCCGACCCGCGCAGCGGTTCGCCGGCAGACGCCACAAGCGGCCGCGGCGGTGGCCCGTCGGCGTTGGTCAGTGCGCTTTCGCGCGGCGGCGGCGTGGTCGGCACGGCACGTCTCTAGCACACAGCATCAAAGGGGCAAAGGCGGTGAAATATGGCCGTGAAATTTGGTTTTGACAGGGCGCTTTTAACATGGCATTCGGCATTTCAAGCTACGTCGGAACAGCGGGGGACGCCGGTGCCGAAGCCCGAATGGGGCAAGAAGCACACCTGCCAGAGTTGCGGCGCCAAATTCTACGACATGGGCCGCAGCGTGTGCGCGTGCCCGAAATGCGACGCGCCGCTGGACGAGGACCGTGGCGGCAAGGTCAAGCGGTCGCGCGCGCCGGTGAGCGCGCCGGCGGAGGAGACGCCGGTCGTGGCGATGCGCGCGGCGGCGCCGGATGATGCGGCGGATGGCGAAGAACCGTTCGAAAGCGAGATGAAGTCGGATGACGACGAGGAGAGCGACTTCATTGAAGATGCGTCCGAACTCGGCGAGGATGAAGACGATATGGCGGAGGTCATGGAGGGCGTTGCCCCCGGAAAGGAAGAAACCTAGGCCAAACTGACATTGAGCTTGGCGCGCACGCTCGCGCCCGGCGAACGGGGCCATAGCTCAGTTGGGAGAGCGCTTGAATGGCATTCAAGAGGTCGGGGGTTCGACTCCCCCTGGCTCCACCAGATAGAACAGGGGCTTAGCCGCTAGCGGCTGAGCCCCTGTTGACGTATGAGACGGTCGATCGATCCCACATTGTTATCGGAAGCAGGCGCGAGATGAGCGACAAACGCGACCCCCACGTCGTTTGGTGCGCTGCCCTGGCGCGGGAATGGCAGCGCACGGGCACGCTGACCGGCGTTGGCGGGGAATGGGATCTCAACTTTCTCCTCTCGGGCGCAGACCCTGCGGTTCTGAAGGTCATGCGGCCGGGCTGCGACCGCGCCTTCGTGGAAATGCAGGTTGCCGTGCTCGCCCATCTCGCCGACCGTGCGCCAGACCTGCCGCTCCCGCTCGTGATCCCGAGCCGATCGGGGGAGTCCATCGTCGAGGTGGAAGCTGGAAACGGCGAGACGCGGCTTCTATGGTTGCTTACCAAGCTTCCGGGGACCGTCTATGCGTCGACGCAGCCGCGGCCGCCGGTCCTCCTCCGCGAGATCGGGCAGACCCTGGGGCGCATGCACAATGCGCTGGCGGACTTTCGACACGATCTCCTGGCTCGCGAGCTCAAATGGGATCTCCGCAAGTCGGAATGGATCGAACCTCACCTCGATCTCATCGAAGACCGCACGCGACGGTGGATCGTCGAAACCGCTCTTGAGAGCTTCAAGGCCATCCGCGACCCGCTCTTTGGCAAGCTCCCGAGCCAAGCAATCCACAACGATCTCAACGATCACAACATTCTGGTTGAGACCCGTCTCGACGGCACGGCGGCTCTCACCGGCATTCTCGACTTCGGTGATGCGATCTACGCGCCACCCGTCTGCGATCTTGCCATCACCGCGGCTTACCTCATGCTCGCACAGCCCCGGCCGATCGACACGCTCGGAGATCTCGTTGCCGGCTACACCGCCCAACGGGATTTGACCGACGACGCGCTTCGCGGCCTCTGGGCGCTGGTGGTGACGCGCCTCGCTGTGAGCGCGGTGAACGCGGCCGTCATGAAGCGAGAGAAGCCGGGCGACCCGTACGTCACGATTTCCGAGCAGCCGGTTTGGGCGCTGCTCGAGCAACTCCATCCCACGGACCCCGATCTTGCGCTCGCACGAATACGACGCGCAGCGGGGCGGCGCGGCCTCCCGCACGAGACGGGCGTCCTCTCGTTCCAGGCAGCGCGACGAGGGCAGTTCCGCTCCGTCGTTGGGGTCGACCTCGCCGAAGCGCCGATCATCGATCTTTCCGTCGCCGGGCGACATGCACCCGCGAGCGCGTTCACGCCGCGTATGGACGAGATCGCCCGGGCGGCCACCGAAAGCGCTCTCGACGGCGGACCCGTCATCGGTCGCTATGCCGAGCCGCGTCTGATCTATCGCGCGCCGATGGTCGCCGCTAGCCCCTATCCGAGCGCCGACCGTCGCACTGTGCATCTTGGGGTCGACATCTTCATGCCGGCCGGAACCGCCGTTCATGCGCCGCTCGATGGCGTCGTCCACCGCATTGGCGATCGGCGTGGCGCGGAGGCGTTGGGCAGCTTCGTGGTCCTGGCCCACGAGACCGATGCCGGCGATCCGTTCTTCACGTCATACGGTCACCTCAGCCGCGCGACGGTTGCCGAGAGACGAGCCGGGGAGCAAATCGAAGCCGGTGCCGCGTTCGCCACTCTGGGCACGCCCGATGAAAACGGTGGTTGGCCGCCGCACCTCCATTTTCAGCTTGGCCTTCACGAGGGTGGCACCGATGGCTGGCCTACGGCGGCCGATCCGGAGGCATTCGCGGACCTTGCCTCGCTCTACCCCGACCCCTGCATCCTTCTGGGGCTCAGCGGAGAGGCCACCTATCGGGCGCTCGACCGCGAGTCGTTGCTTGCCAGACGCGCCGCCCGATTGCCCAAGAACCTCTCGCTCAGCTATCGACGCCCGGTCCTGATCCTGCGGGGATCAAAGCAATTCCTCTTCGATGATCGGGGGCGGTGCTATTTGGATGCCTATAACAACGTGCCCCATGTCGGACACGCGCACCCGCGGATCACCGACGCGGTGTCGCGGCAGATGCGGCTCGTGAACACCAACACGCGCTACCTCCAACCCGCGCTCATAGACTACGCCGAGGCCTTGGCCGCTCGCCTGCCCGAGCCGCTCGATGTCTGCTTCATCTTGAATTCGGGGAGCGAAGCGAACGAACTCGCGATTCGCCTCGCGCGCGCGGCAACGGGGGCCCACGATGTCATTGTCTCGCGCCACGGCTATCACGGGAACACGGGCGTCGCGATCGACCTTAGCGACTACAAGTTCAGCAGAAAGGGTGGTGCCGGACGCAAGGATTGGGTTCATGTCGCCGCCGTGCCCGACACTTATCGTGGCCCCTTCCGAGCCCACGATCCCGACGCGGGCGCACGCTACGCCGATGACGTCGAGCGGATCGTCGCCACGCTCCAAGCACAGGGGCGACGGGTCGCGGCGTTTATCTCGGAACCTTTTCCGAGCGTCGGCGGCCAGATCATTCCGCCCCCGGGTTATCTCAAGGCTGTCTACGCGAAGACCCGCGCCTCTGGCGGGCTTTGCATCGCCGACGAGGTGCAGACTGGGCTGGGACGCCTCGGCCGCTTCGCATGGGGCTTCGAGCAACAACGGGCCGTGCCCGACATCGTGGTTCTAGGCAAGCCGATCGGCAATGGTTATCCGCTCGCCGCCGTCGTCACGACCCGCGCCATCGCCGACGCGTTTGCGACAGGCATGGAGTTCTTCTCGACGTTCGGCGGCTCGACCCTCTCATGCGTGGTCGGCCTTGAGGTTCTCTCGATCCTGGACGACGAAAGGCTCGCAGACAACGCGGCGGTCACGGGCGATCACCTGTTGGCCGGTCTGGCCCGGCTCGCGACCGAGCATCCTTGCATCGGAGACGTCCGTGGCCTCGGGCTCTTCATCGGCGTCGAGATCGTGTGGCCGGACGGCGCGCCGGCGGGCGAAATCGCGGGCTACATCGTCAACCGTTTGCGTGAGCAGCGCATCCTCATCGGCTCGGATGGGCCGCACGACAATGTCCTGAAGATCCGCCCGCCGCTTTGCTTCAACCGCGAGGACGCCGACCAGTTGCTCGCCGCGCTATCCGCCGTCCTCCGCGAAACGCCGATCGCGTCGGCAGAAACCTCTTGAGACGCGCACATCAATCATTAGTAGGCGGCGCATCGGCGCGAGAGCCGGGCACGCAGCCGCCGCAAACCGTCATCGTCTGGGCGGTGATGAAGCGGCCACGATCGCTTGCGAGGAACACCGCCATATCCGCGATCGTGTCCGGCGGGAGCAACGCGCCCAACATGTTGGCCCGCATGTTGGTGCGGAAATGATCCGAGAACTCCCTGCCGTCGCGCGCGGCGGTGTAGCGGTGCGCGTCCTCGGCCATTTTTGTCTCCACCCAGCCCGGCGCAATCGCGTTGACCCGCACACCGACCTCGCCGAACTCGTCCGCCATGCAGTGCATGAAGGCGTCGAGCCCGTTTTTTGACGCGGCGTAGGCGCTCCATCCGGCGGAGTGGGCATTGGCGGCGATCGACGAGACGAAGGTGATCGACGCACCCGGGCCCGAGGAGCGCAGCGCGTCGCGCGCGGCGCGGGTCATGAGGTAGGGCGCGGTCAGGTTGGTCTCGATGATCGCATCCCAGGAACCCTCATCGAGCCCGTCGAGGGTGCGGATGTGGAACACGCCCGCGTTGTTGACGAGGATATCGAGACCACCGAGCGCACCGATCGCCTCGCGGCACATGGCGACGAGCGCGCCACGGTCGCGGAGATCGGCGGGCGCGGCGATTGCGCGACCGCCACTCTCTCGGATGGCCTCCACCGTGGGCTCGGCGCGCTCCGCCGAGCGGGCATGAACGGCGACGGTCGCGCCCTCACGCGCGAAAGCCTCGGCGATCTCGCGCCCAATTCCGCTTGCCGCGCCGGTTACCAAGGCGCGCCGCCCGCGCAACGATGTATCCATGGTCGGTCTCTCCTGAAGACAATCCGGCAAGGGTTTTCTATTGTGCCTCAAGCTCCGTAGTCGAAGGCAAACCGATGGACCTCGATACCCCATTTCAGGTGCGCGACGGCATCCACCAGCGCGATGTGCGCCGAATCGAACCACGCGATGTGCCGATGGTCGATCTCGGTTTGCTGCAAGCGCGCGATGCGGATTCTCGGCGCGCTCTTGGCCGGGCCGTTTATGACGCGTGCTCGGGACCGGGCTTTTTCTACATCCACAATCATCTGTTCCCGGAAAGCGTGATCAGCCGCGCCCGCGCCGCGATGGCGCGATTTTTTGCGCTGCCCCTCGAGCAGAAAATGGAAAATCACTATCTGGATTGGCCCAATCATCGCGGCTATGTGCCGCTCGAGGGGATCAACGCCGATCACAGCCTCAAGGGCGGCGACCGATCTGAGGCGATCGAGATGGCCCAGGACCTGCAGGAAGACGACCCCGACTATGCGCGCGGCCTGCGCTTTTACGGGCCCAACAACTGGCCGGCCACTCCGCCCGATTTTCGATGGGCTCTCGGCACCTATTTCGATTGCCAGCTCGAGCTCGGTCGGCGCATCTACCGCGCATTCGAGATCGCCCTCGATCTGCCCGACGGCTACTTCACGGAAAAGTACACGAAACCGCTGTCGCGGCTCCGCGTTTGCTACTACCCGCCCCAGGGCGACGATTTCGAGATTTCGCACATCGGTCTCGGCGCCCACACCGACTATGAGTGTTTCACCACCGTCTGGCAGGACCAGGAAGGGCTCGAGATGCTGAGTCGCGACGGCGAGTGGCTCCTGCTGCCGCCCTTGCCGGGCACCTTTGCGATCAACTTGGGCGATCTCATGCAACAGTGGACCAACGATGTGTTCGTTTCGACGATGCATCGCGTGATCAACCGCTCGAGATCGGAGCGCTATTCGCTGGTTCAGTTTTTCGGCGTCGACTACGACGTCTTGGTCGAGGCGATCCCGAGCTGCGTCGGGCCGAACAATCCCTGGAAGTACGCCAGCATCAAAGCCGGTGACCACTCCGAGCAAATGGTCGCGAAGACCTACCATTACGAGGACGAGTAGCACGCCCACGGACACCGGCGCCCTCGTGTGTCGACACGTCGGATTGCGGACATCCGTCCGGGCGGACTGACTAGCGCCGGCGCGATCTTATGCGCGCATGGACGCCATTGACTCTCCTCAAGATCGCGCATCGCGTGGCGGACCGGCGGCGAGGTTTCGTGTATTTGACCGCGTGCCGCTCGGCTGCCGGCTCATGTTCGTCGCGGATGACGCGCATGCGCCGCATTTACGCTGCGGCGAGTTCGTGGTGCTCGATCCGAGAGAGACGGCCCTGGAGTTCGGCGCTCTTTATGCGGTGCGGGAGCCGACCGGACACCGCATCTGGCTCCTCACGCAGGGCCCGGCTGTCTTGGCCCGCCGAGACGCCTATGCCGTGCTGCGCCCGCTTGGTGGCTGCGTCGATGCAGACGATGCGGCCGGTCGGCTCCGTGTGGGCCGGACAGCCCACCTCGCGGACGGCCCCATCGCGCTCGTGGACCTGAAACCGCACATCGAAGGGCGCGTGATCGGCCTCTACGACAGAGGCCGATCCACGACACTTGCCTGCGCCGCCCCCGTTAGTCCGCAGCTTCCGAACGAACCAAATGCACGGTCCGTTGTGGGTAGGGGATCGAGATACCGTCGCTGTCGAGGCGCTCCTTGACGTTCTTCAAGAGGTCGAAGCGAAGCGGCCAGTAGTCCCCGGCGTTGCACCAGACACGGACGGTGAGGTTGACCGAGTTGTCCGCGAGTTCGACCACCGCAATTTGGGGTGCCGGGTCTTTGAGGGGGCGTTCGTCCTTTCCGATCTCATCCATGATGGCGGCATGAGCGGCATTGATGTCGTCGTCATAGCCAATGCCGACCGAGAGATCGACGCGACGGGTCTCGTGGAAGCTGTAGTTCTTGATGGCGCTGCCCCAGATCTGTCCGCTCGGCACGATCACCTGAACGTTGTCGGGAGTCGCAAGCTCGACCGTCGTCAGGGTCATGCCTTTCACGGTGCCCGAAAGGCCGCCGGTTTCGACGAAATCGCCAACTTTGTAGGGCCGGAAGATCAGAAGCATGATTCCGGCGGCCACGTTTGAGAACACGCCCTGGAGCGCGAAGCCGATGGCGAGACCAACGGCGCCGATCACCGCGACGAGGCTTGCAATCTCGACGCCCAGGTTGGACAGGACGGCGATCACCACGACGACGATGACGAGTGATTTGACCATCGTCGCGATGAACGAGCGCACCAGCTCGTCCATCCGCTTGGCGCGTCCCAACAACCGATAGGTCACACGCTTGGCGATGCCGGCGATAAGCAAGCCGACGATCAGGATGACGATCGCGCCGACGACGTCGATCCCGTAGGTTGTGACGTAGGTCATGATTTGATCGAGAAAACCGTTACTCTCTTCAACAACCATTGCTCAACACTCCTCGATTGTGTCACGCGGGATTCTGCATCCCGTCGATTGGGCCAATTCGCGATAATGTCGCTGCGACCGGGGCCTTCAGTCGATCGCTTTGCGCACAGCTCTCCCGTCCCTGGCTGCGCAAAGCCGAGTGAGTTGGTCTAAAGGTTGGGAATTCAGGAACCGGGGGCGGTGAGCCGGGACCACCCGCGCTCACCGCCCTCGGGACGATGGTTGGACTATTGCTCGAGCGTGATTTCGACTCGGCGGTTGCGCCCATCTCTCACGCCATCGGCGGTCTGCACCGCCGGGCTGGACTCACCCATGCTCTCGACGTCGATGACAAACCGGCCGGCGCCCTGATCGATCAGGTACCGCGCCGCAGCGCGCGAGCGTTGATCGGCAAGACCCATGTTGTAGGCATCCGATCCGGAGCGGTCCGTGTGCCCATAGACGAGGATCTTGAATGGCCGCATCTCAAGCGCGGTCGCCGCCGCATCCGAAAGGATCCGCGTGGCCTCCTCGGTTAGCTCCGCGCTATTGAAGTCGAAATACACGATGTAGAAGGTCGTGTAGTCCGGAGCCGGGGCCGGCTCTGGCTCGGGCTCCGGCTCGGGCTCGACTGCTGCGACCTGCGGCCGGAGCGCGACCTCGAGCGCGACGATCGAGTTATAGAAGCCCGAGCGGCATGCGGCGATGTGAGAAGGCTGGATATCCTCCTCCTGCTCCTGCACCCAGCAGTCGTACATCACCTGCGCGCGCGCGGCGACTTCCGGGGCTTTGACGCGGCCGTTCGAATCGAGCGCATTGGTCAGGCGTCGATGCGCATTCGAGAGTTCCTCAACGTGACCCTCGGGAATATCCCAATCGCCGAGATCCTCCGGCGGAACCTGGTCACCCCCCGCCGCCGATTTGGCTTTCATCGCGAAACCATCTGAGTCGCGATAGTCGTACTCGGCGGTCTCGGACGACGCGAGTTCGATATAGCCGTCATAGAGCCCCTGGTTGAACGCGCCACCTTGCACATCCATATCGCGCGCGGAATCGAGTTCCGTTCCGATACAAGCGCCCAGCAGCACCAAACACCCGCCGAGTGCGGCTCCTCGTGCGCCAATGGACGCGTTTTTCAGACTCCCCATCATGGTCATGTCGGTCCCTCTTCTCTGTCTGGCTTTCGTGTGCCCACGCGCGTCAGGAAAGGCGCGCCGTCGATTCCCCAGCTCGACGCTGGTTGAGACTCCTCTAATCTGACCTATTTGTGAAGTGCGGAAACACCATTTTCGCGTTACGCCCCCTCGCCACACCCCGACATCGCGCGCTTCACAGCAGCTGCAAGCTCTGCCGACGAGTACGGTTTGTGCAGTAGCGGACCGTCGAAATCGGCGGCTTTCGCGGTGAATCCCGACGCCAAAATGATCGGCAGATCGGGCCACCGCCGGCGCACGGTGTGAGCCAGGCCGGATCCATCTTGATCGCCGGGCATGACGACGTCGCTGAACAGAAGATCGACCGATTCGTCCGATTCGAGGATGGCAAGCGCATCGTCGGCGGTTCCGACAGCCAGCACCGAGAATCCCAGTTGGCGAAAGCTACGCGTCGCGAGGCGCCGCACGCGCTCCTCGTCTTCGACAAGCAGAACCGTGCCGCGCGGGCGGGTGGGTACCGCGCTGGACGGTTGGTACGGAACCGGGTCGGTCGCGACGAAGCGCTGCTCGAGTGCCGGTAGGTAGATCGTCACCGTCGTGCCCCTGCCCGGCGTCGTTTCGAGCCCGACATCGCCGTGAGACTGCCGCGCGAAACCGTAGACCATGCTGAGCCCAAGTCCCGTGCCATGGCGTTGGCCTTTGGTCGTGAAAAAAGGCTCGAAGGCGTGGGCAGCAACGTGCGCCTCCATGCCGCGGCCGTCGTCAGCCACGGCGAGCGCGACATAGCGTCCGGGATCGAGAGTGGTGCCTTGCGGCCGTTCTGTGCCGTCGTTGATCGTCCGTGACCGCGCGGTGATCGTGAGCCGACCGCCCGCGGTCATCGCATCGCGACCGTTGATCGCCAGGTTGAGGATCGCGGTCTCTAGCTTTGCCCGGTCGGCGCGCGCCAGAGGCAGCTCGGATTCGACCGCGGTCGCTAACTCGATGTCGCGGCCGATGGTTCGCCGCAAGAGGCGGCCGGCGTTCTCAACAACGGCCGCCACGTCGAGCGCCACGGGCGCCAAGTTTTGCTTACGGGCGAACGCCAAGAGCTGGTCGGTAAGGTCCGAGCCTTGCTGTGCCGCGGACAACGCATCGTCGATCATCTCCCTCGGATCGTCACGAAGCCGGTCCCCGAGCTCCCGCTTGAGAAGTTCAAGATTTCCGCTGATGATCGTCAGAAGGTTGTTGAAATCATGCGCGATACCGCCCGTCAACTGGCCCATGGCGTCCATCTTGGACGCGTGAACCAGCTCGGCCTCTGCGTGAAGACGGTCGGTCAGATCCTGGACAAAGATGTAGATGCCGCGATCCGCGGAACGTGTATCCCTTGCGGGTACAAGCTGGAACTCGAGCAGGCGGTCGCCCAGACCAGGCAGGCGCCATGACGTCTCGAACACCATGGTTTCGCCGGCGAGCGCCTTCGCGAGTTTCATCTCGGCGCGCCGCGCGTTCTCCGCGCCCGCAACGGAGTCGAATGCCGCGCCAATCAGCTGAGCCTCGCTCGCCTCGTAAAGTTCGGCATAGCGGCGATTGACCAATCGGTAACACCGCCTACCATCCAGAAAGGCTGCGGGAATCGGGAGGGCTTCGATGAGGCTATCGACGACTTCGGCCGCCGAGAATACCACTCTCGTCGCTTGTGCATCCGACATCGAGACCTCTCCAACTCCCCGACGAGGCGCATGCCCCTCTGGCAAGCCTAATTAGCCGCTCAATGTAAGAGGGTTGGGCGTTTGGCGCACTGTTTTGTAATGTTTGGTGACGCGGGTCGGCCACGGGCTCGACGCGCCGCGCCACGAATAGGGACCGACCGAGTGGACATATGACCAGTGAGGAACCTTCGCGAATCCTGGTTGTCGACGACGACCCAAGGATTTGCCGCTTGGTCTCGCGCTATCTCAAGCGCGAAGGCTACGACGTGCGGGCTGCGGGCGACGGCGACGCCATGCGCGAATGCATGGCGGCTGGACACTTCGATCTCGTCATCATGGACCTTCAGTTGCCGGGCGATGACGGTCTCACGTTGACCCGCAACCTTCGTGCGGAATCCGACATTCCTGTCATCATTCTGACCGGCAAGGACGATACGATCGATCGGGTGGTGGGTCTGGAAGTCGGTGCCGACGATTATCTCGGAAAGCCCTTTGACAATAGAGAGTTATTGGCCCGGGTCAGGAGCGTCATGCGGCGCGCCGGCGCGCCGCGAGGTCAGGCCGGCTCAACCAACGCTCTCGTCGAATTCGAAGGTTGGCGGCTCGACCTCGACGCGCGTGAGCTCACGGCTCCCGATGGTGAGCGCGTCGAGTTAACGACGGCAGAGTTTCGCCTGCTTAGCGGCTTCGTCCAGAATCCGCGTCGTGTGCTCAATAGGGACCAGCTTCTGGACATGGTGGCCGACCGCGCTTGGGAGCCCTATGACCGCAGTATCGACGTGCTGGTCGGCAAATTGAGGCGCAAGATCGAGTGCGATGCCAAGCACCCGTTGCTGATCAAAACCGTGCGTGGCGCAGGCTATATGTTCGCTGCAGACGTGCGCCGGGCTGTGCCTTCACCGTGAACGTGCTTTACAAAAGAACACGTCGGGCTGATATGGGCCTTACACGCCGTTCATACCTCTTGCCGAGACGCGACGGTTGGGCTGGCGTGACCGCATCCGCGGCACAGCTGTCGGCTTGGCTAGCGCCCTCCAATGAAGGGAGATCGGACATGATACGCAAACTCCTGATTCCCGCCTTGCTCTCCTCCGCGCTCGCACTCCCGGTGATGACCGCGCACGCTGACGAATCGCGTTACTCCTCGAGTTGGGGGGACAAATCCGAGGCGTCTGAGACTTCCGGAGGCAGTGTCGTGCAAGAACTCGCCAAGGAGCTCAACGCGCTCATCGACGAGGCCGATCGCGCGCGCGCCGCCGATCCGCTTTTCTTGCAAGACCTGCGTGACAAGATCGCCGAATACGTTGAAGCCGCGCCGGCACCGAGTGCGGGCCGAAAGGCGATTTTCCGCGACGATTTTTCCGACGGCGACTACACGCAGGCGCCTGAATGGGTCGTGGTCAGCGGCCAATATTCGGTCGACGACGAACTCGGCTTGCGCTCCGTCGTACGGCTCGCGCCGGGTTCGGGCGAGGACGATGGAGCGGTGCCGTCGATCGACGAGATCGGCGACATGGCGAAGGGCGCCTTTGATGACATTATGGGGAGTTCCGACGCGAAACCGGACCAAGACACCGCGCCGGCGGAGCTGGAGAGCGCCGAGATCTTTGTGGCACACCCCATCAGCAACGCCTTCGCGCTCGAATTCGAGCTGACCTCGCGTATCGCGACCCAGGGTTCGCGCCTCGAGATCGACATTTTCCAGGGACGTGACCGTGCGAGCGGTTACCGCCTCTCATACTTGCCAGGCGAAGATCCCGCGCTCGAACTGTCTCGTTTTGGACGCCGCGGCGTATTCGTGATCACCGAGTACGATGATGAGCTCACGCTTGAGGACGGCTACGCCCACAAGGTCGCACTCGACCGCGCCGCAGACGGCACGATGCGGGTGACGGTCGATGGCGAGGAGCTGATATTGGCGAGCAGCACCGCCTTCGGCGACCCGTTTGACGGGCTCTCGATCGTCAATGTCGGTGGGGACTACGCGTTTCGCGAGATCACGGTGTATGGCGTAGAATAGCCACTCACCTGCGGATTGGGGGGAACGAGTTGAACGTCCAGCGTGCCCAGTATGGCGACATAGCGGTGCTCGCCGTCGCGGGTCGCCTCGACCAGCAGACGAGCGAAAGCTTCCAGACCACACTCCTCGATGCCATTGGGGACGAGCAAGCCGGTCTCGTCCTCGATTTGTCTGGTCTCGAATATATCAGCAGCGTCGGGCTTCGCGCGCTGATGATCGGAGCCAAGCAAAGCAAGGCGGCGGGCAAGTCTCTCTCGGTTGCCGCTCTGCAATCGGTGGTCAAGGAGGTATTCCAGATCAGCCGGTTCGACAAAGTCATCGCGACGTTCGACACCACGCGTGATGCGCTGGCCGCCCTGTCGGAATCGGCTGCTGCCGCCTACGACGCCCGCTAGACGCGTCGCCGGCCACCATGATCGTACGCTTCTGGGGCACGCGCGGATCCCTCGCGGCGCCGCTTTCTGCGGCAGGTGTTCGGGAGAAGGTCCGCGAGGCGCTGGTCTGCGCTCGTGGGCGCGACCTCACGGAGGACGCCGCCCTCGATACCTTCATCGAAGAGACGCTCCGCTTCACGGTCTCAGGCACGTTCGGCGGGAACACGTCATGCGTCGAGCTTGACGCCGGCGATTCCTACGTTCTCTGTGATCTCGGCACCGGCGTGCGGGAATTCGGAAATCGTTTCATGGCCCACCCTGATCCGCGAAAGAAGAAGGAGTTCAACGTGTTCGTGTCCCACGTTCATTGGGACCACATCATGGGATTTCCATTCTTCGTGCCCGCCTACATACCTGGACACACCGTGCGGATCCACGGGTGCCACGACGTGCTAGAGGAGGCATTTCGCCACCAAAACGGCGCGCCGGGCTTCCCGGTTCCATTCGATGTCTTGGGAGCCGACATCGAGTTCGTCGTGCTGGAAGCGGGCAAGACCTACGAGGTCTCAGGCTACACCGTGCGCACGATCAAGCAGCACCATGGCGGCGACTCCTACGGCTACCGCTTCGAGCGGGATGGCAAGGCGGTCGTCTATTCAACCGACGCCGAGTACAAGATCGAGGCACCGGAAATCATGGATGCGTTCGTGCGCTTCGCAGAGGACGCGGATCTTGTGATCTTCGACGCGATGTACTCGCTCGCGGATTCGGTCTCCGTCAAAGAAGATTGGGGGCATTCGAGCAACGTGATCGGGGTCGAGCTGTGTCAACGCGCCCGCGTAAAGCACTATTGCATGTACCACCATGAGCCGATCTACGACGACACCACATTGCAGCGCATCCTCGATGAAACGATTCGTTACGAACAGATCAGCCAGGAAGGCGCCATTGAGCACGCCATGGCGGTGTCCTCGGCCTATGACGGCATGGAAATCGAGATCTGAGGCGCTACGCCCGACCGATGGCGGCCGGCGCCGGCGATGGTTTAATTGCTCAGCCGACTGAACATTCGCGAACTTCACCGGTTCGGGCGATGGCAGGGTGTGCCGCTAGCGGTCGCGCTGTTGGCTACGATGATGGTGGTGCGAGCGATCGATCCGGGACCGCTCGAAAGCTTGCGACTGAGGCTTTTCGATCAGTTTCAGG
Organism: Alphaproteobacteria bacterium; assembly: GCA_965216915.1. Classification (GTDB taxonomy): domain Bacteria; phylum Pseudomonadota; class Alphaproteobacteria; order UBA828; family UBA828; genus CBDCGS01. The sequence goes on along the minus strand of CBDCGS010000011.1, from coordinate 1,019,488 downwards.
AGTTCAGCCCACGGGCCTACGAGCCCACCGGCATCACCATCGTCGACATCGACGAAGAAAGCCTCAGCCAATATGGCCAATGGCCGTGGCCTCGGAGCTACATCGCCGCGCTCGTCGACGAAATCACCGCCGCCGGCGCGCTGGTCATCGGCTTCGATATCCTTTTCCCGGAGGCGGACCGGCTGTCGCCCGCGCGAATTCTCGACAACTACACGCCCAGTGGCGGCGGCGACGACGAGGTCGACCAGCTGATCCGTGACGCGATCGAGCTGCTGCCATCCTACGACACGCGGCTCGCGGAGAGCTTCGCCCGCGGCAACGTCGTGCTTGCCATGGGCGCTCTCGCCAAACACAAGGGCGGCGTGGAGGTGCCGGACTTTACGCGAACACCCTATGGGATCCGCGGCGATCCGGATGCCGCCGACGCCTTGCCCGCGTTTGAGAGGGTGATCCACACGCTCGATGAGATCGCCAAGGCCGCGCGCGGACACGGTGTCATCTCTTTTCCTCCGGAGCGCGATGGTGTCGTGCGCCGCGCCCCGCTCGCGGTCAAGATTGGTGACCACGTTCTTCCCTCCCTGTCGGTCGAATTAATGAGGATTTTGACCGGCAATCCAGGTTTTGTTGTCGTGGGCGATGCCGGCAAGGTCGTGGGCGTCGGCATGCGCGGGCAGTTCGTCCCCACCGGGCCCGATGGGCGGATCTGGCTGCACTTCGCGGAGCACCAACCGGAGCGCTATGTCTCCGCCGCGCGTGTGCTTGACCGCACCGTCGACAAGGAGCGCCTCGCGAACAAGATCGTGCTGGTGGCAAGCACCGGCCTCGGCATCGTGGATTTCATCGCGACACCTGTCGAGGCGCGCATGCCGGGGGTGGAAGTGCATGCGCAGATTCTCGAGAGCGTCATCCGCGAGCAGACACTCGTAAGACCGCCCTATCTCTTGTGGGTGGAGCTTGGAATGTTTCTGCTCGCGGGCGTCGTGGTCATGGGCTTGGTGCCGCCAATTCGCCCGGTGTGGACGCCGCTGCCCTATGCCGGCCTATTCGTCCTGTTGCTCGGCGCCTCATGGGTGGCATTCGACCATTTCGGCGTGCTGCTCGATGCGAGTTTCGTGGTCATCTGCACCGGCGTTCTCTATTCCGTGATGCTCACCACGACGCGCGCCGCCATCGAGCGTGCCCGCCGGCGGCTGGAGCGGGAACTGGAGGTCGAGCGAGACGCCGCTGCGCGGATCGAGGGTGAAATGACGGCGGCGCGCAACATCCAGATGGGGATCTTGCCGCGGGATTTCCCCGCCTTTCCCGAGCGTCATGAGTTCTCGGTCTACGCGATGATCGAGCCGATGCGCGCGGTTGGTGGCGACCTCTATGATTTCGGTCTCGTCGACGACAATCATCTCTATTTCATGGTCGGCGACGTCTCAGGAAAGGGCGTGCCGGCATCGCTTTTCATGGCGATCACGAAGGCGCTCTTCCGAACCAATGCGCTGCGCCGGCCCGACTCCATCGACCGAATCACGAGCCGCGCCAACGCCGAGATCTCGCGCGAGAACCCAGAGATGCTGTTCGTCACGATGGCGGCGGGCATGCTGGACATTTCCGAGGGCACGCTCGATCTCTGCAATGCCGGGCACGATCCGCCGCTCCTGATGCGACAAGGCGCGCCGATCGAAAAATTGGAGAGTGAGGGCGGACCGCCACTTTGCGTGCTCGACGACTATGAGTACCCGACCGACCGCCTTCAACTGCAATCCGGCGACACGATCGTCATCATCACGGACGGCGTGACGGAGGCGATGAACGCGGCGCAGGAACTCTACGGCATGGAACGCGTGATCGAGGTGCTGGAGCGGATGCCGGACGATGCCGATCCGGAGCAGATCACGCAAACCCTCTATGCCGACATCGGCCAATTCGTCGGTGACGCAGAACCGACCGATGACACCACAATCATGGTGGTCCGCTACCTTGGCACGTCCGGCAGCGCGTCGTAGGCCGCGCGCGCTTAACTAACGTGCGGTAATTTCAACGCGTCGATTGCGTGGCTCGCCAATTCCGTCGTCCGTCGGGATGAGGAGATCCCGCTCGCCACGTCCGACCGCGCTGATCGCATTTGCATCGATGCCGCGCACGATCAGCATCTCCATGATGGCGATCGCGCGCTTGCGCGAGAGGCTCCTGTTGGAGTCAGCATCGCCCAACGTGTCCGTGTGGCCGATCACGTCGACCGTCGGCGCGACCCGCCGATCGAGGTCCGCGAACAGCGCCCCGATCGCTTCTTCCGATTCGGGCGTCAACTGGTCGGAGCCGAGCTCGAAGTAGAGGATGAAATCTCGCGGCGGTACGGGTTGCGCCGCGAGCGCAGCACCGAACAGGTTTTCGATCTGACGGTCGTCGACCGCGACCGGGCGGACCCCGCCGGACGTTCGATGGGCGGCCGCATAGGCGTTATTCAGGGTGGTGAGCGACTGGCCATCATCGATTACGATCTCGCCAACCGATCCATCGTCCTCGGGCAGCACGACGAAGACCGTATCGCCGAGCTTCCGCTCCGGAAGCGCACAGGCGGCGAGTGCCGCCACCGCGGCGATCGACAGCGCGGCCTTGACGCCGCCCCTCATCCAATAGGCTCCGTCCTACTGCTGGCTAGGGTCGACGCGCACGAGAAATCGCGTGCCGCGCACCCCGAGGATCGCCGAGGGCGTCCGCAGCCGCATCGCTTCGGGAGAACTCTTCGCGATGTCGCCGCTGGTCACCGACAGCGTGCCTTCAAGCAAGTCTGCCAGCATGTTGCCTTCGAAGCTCGACGATTCGTAGGCGAACTCGGTGAGCATGAGAGTCGTGTTTGGGCCGGCGGAGAACATCGTGTTGTCCGTGAAGGTGATGCCGATGGAGCCGTCGTCGCCCGTCTCAATCGAATCGCTCTCATACACCGGCTCTCCGAGCATCGCCGGGATACGATCGCCGTCGCGGACGATGGATGCGTCGCCGGAGACGGTTTTGATGTGCCCGATTTCAGGGCCGGTTGCTGACGCTGCGCCGGAAACGATCACGAGGATCGCGGCGCACAGCATGGGAATGATCGCGCGAGTCATGTAGCCTGTTCTCCTCTATTCGGACGAGGCGAGTGACCGATTCCGTGAAGTGTACCCCAGACCGGGACTGGCCGTCCAAATTTGAGCGATGGCGGCCCGGCGCGTTTGCGCGATGGCGTCGTGGCGGGTGCCAGGCCCATGGCTGACGAGCGCACCCTGAGGCTCGCCAACGAGTTTGACGAGATTTCTCGGATTCACGAGTTCGTGCAGGCGCATTGTAAGCAGCATGCGCTCGAACAGGCGATGAGCCATCACTTGATGCTGGTGGTCGAGGAGCTGTTCTCGAACATCGTTAAATATGGCCATGACGACGATGGGCGCCACGAGATTACGGTGCGCCTGCGCCAAGAGGCCGACCGCGTGGTCATCGAGATCGAGGATGACGGGCGCGCCTTCAATCCGCTCACGTTGCCGGAGCCCGATATCGAGGCCTCGGTCGAAGATCGCCGGGTCGGCGGGTTGGGAATTCACCTCGTGCGGCGCCTGATGGACCACATCACCTACGAGCGGCGCGGTGCGGCTAATCGTCTGACCCTGTCAAAGCGTCTCCCGCAGTAGCGGCGCCGATCACCCCCAATCCACCCTAAGCAACGTGATCTCTTCGGGCCTGGCTGCAAGCCGCCCGGATGTGCGATGCGCGGGCACGGGCTCGGGGACAGCAGGCAACCTTGACTTCGCGCGCACAGGCAACCAAGTCCAAGAGAACGATCATTCTAGATTGAAGGACTCGTGAGCCGAGCCCGATCGTTTGACACGGATGTCGCACTCGACAAGGCCATGCGCCTTTTCTGGCGAAAGGGTTACCTCGATACCTCGATCGACGATTTGGTGAGCGAAACCGGCGTCGGTCGCTCGGGGCTCTATGGCACCTTCGGCGGCAAACGGGACCTCTTCTTCGCCGCGCTAACGCGTTATCGCAATTTGATCCACCCGCTGGTCGCGAGATGATCGCGCACTATGTCGAAGTGGCGCTCGCGAGCCCTCCCCCGAGCCCACAACCGCGAGGATTGCAGTGATGAGTGATCTCTCCGTCAGCCGTGAAATCGGCGCACCGGCCGAGCGTGTGTGGGCCGCCCTTGCCGATTTCGGCAATATCCAGGCGTTCCACCCCGGTCTCAGCGGATCATCGCTGATCGGCGACCAAGCCCAAGGGGTCGGCGCGTTGCGGCGCTGCGACGTGAAGTCGGGGGGCTATCTCGAGGAGCGCGTGGTCGACTGGGTGGAGGGCGAACGCTATAGCGTCGCCATCACGAAAACCTCGTTCCCGATCAAGGACGCGCACGCGACGCTCTCGGTCGAACCGCGTGGTGCCGATGGATCGCGCGCGACGATGCAAGTGCGGTTCAAGCCGAAATTCGGTCCGCTCGGCGCAATGATGGACGGCCTCATGCTCGGTCCCACCATGCGCAAGCAAATGCAGGGCGTGCTCGACGGCCTCGCGGACCTGGCGGAGCGGGGAACGCGGTCTTCGCCCGAGGGCACGGTGTCGGCGCGGCCCACGGGCTAGCAGGCATAACCCGAGCCGCCCGCCTCGGCACGGCTCGGTTATGATCCAACGGACCGCGCCGGTCGCCGGCCCGTCAGCGCCGTCGCACCAGATATTTTCTCGTTGGGCGGTCTTGACCAATTACGTGCATATGCATATATTACATGCATACGCACGTAATTGACCCTTCAAGGAGGCGCGCCATGCTCGAAGCCACCAACGCAAATACACCCTCCATCCGCCTGAGGCTCGCCATCGGCGGAGGGCTCGCCCTCTGGTTTGCCGCTGCGGCCGGCCTCGGCCTGACTGGGATTCTCGCGGTCGGCCCCGACTCACCGTTCCGACTCGTCCTTCTCACCGTGGTCGTGCCGATTGCGGTCTTCCTCGGCCTCGTCGCACTGGCCCCCTCGGTGCGCCGATTCGTGCTCGGCCTCGATCTCGCGCGGCTGACCATGTTTCAGGCCTGGCGCGTGGTGGGGTTCGCGTTCATCGCGCTCTATGCCTTCGACGCGCTCCCTGGCCTCTTCGCCTGGCCTGCGGGCCTCGGCGACATTGCGGTTGGCCTGTCAGCACCCTTAGTGCTTGCCGCACTCCTGCGTGATCGCACCTTTGTGCGAAGCCGTCGGTTCGTCATGTTCCATATCGCCGGGCTTTTGGATTTCGTGGTCGCTGCCCTGACGGCAACCCTTGCCTCCGGCCAAGTTCCAGGGCTTGTCGGCGAGATAACCAGCGCACCGATGGAAGTCTGGCCGCTCAACCTGTTCCCGAGCTTTTTCGTGCCCGTCTTCGCGATCCTGCACATCGCGGCGCTGCTTCAGGTCCGCGCGCTGCGCCGCGCCGGGGCACACGACAACCGTTCTTCGCCGTCGGCACTAGCCTCGACCGTGAGCTGATAGGCGATGGCAGCCTGCCAGAAAGCCCCGCCGCTGCGCGGGGCTTTCTTGGGTCGATCGGTGTGCGCGGGTTAGGATCACACGCCATTGCAGGCCACGCGAGAAAGGGATGGGAGATGGCACGCTCCGCTCGGGCAACGACCACCGCCGCAGCGGCGGGACGCCTCGGATGACCAGCGCAGCACCCCCATCCGGCGCCCGCGCGGCGGTCGAGGCCTGTCTCGGCAACATCGAGCGCCACAACGGCGCGGTCAATGCGATGATCACGACAACCGCCGACAGCGCGCGGGCCGAGGCCGATGCCTGCGATCGGGACGCCGAGGCCGGGATTTGGCGCGGCCTTCTGCACGGCATGCCGGTCGCGCTCAAGGACAATATCGAGACCGCAGGCGTACGCACGACGAGCGGTGCATCCTACCTCGCGGATCACGTTCCGAACGCCGATGCGGAGGCAGTCCGCAGGTTGAGAGCACAGGGCGCGGTGATCGTCGGCAAGGCCAACCTCCAGGAGCTTGCTTGGGGGGTGGTATCGACCAACCCGGTGGCTGGCCCTTGCCGCAATCCCTGGAACCTGGACCACATCCCGGGCGGGTCAAGCGGCGGCTCCGGCGCCGCGATCGCCGCCGGGATGGCCGTGGGCGCCCTCGGCACCGATACGGGTGGCTCGGTGCGCTTGCCCGCATCCATGAACGGGGTCACAGGGCTCCGCCCGACGCACGGGCGCATCTCGATTCGCGGCATCACACCAGTGAGCGTTGCCCACGACACAGTCGGCCCCATGGCGCGCAGCGCCGCCGACGTCGCCCGCCTGTTCGCCGCGCTCGTCGGTTACGATTCCCTCGATCCGGTGTCGGCCGATCAACCGCTTGAGAACTTTCTGCCGCATCTCGGCGACGGCGTTGCCGGTGTGCGATTGGGCATGCCACGAAATTTCTACTACGACGATGTCGATCCGGCGATCGGCGACGCGGTTCACGCGGCAGCGGCCGTGCTCGAATCGTGCGGTGCCGCGCTGGTCCCGGTCACCGTGCCGGGCGCCGAAACCGCCCAGCACTGGACGACCGTCATGGCCTACGCCGATGCGTGCGACTACCACGCCGAGCGCCTGGCCGCGGGCCCAGGCGCGCTCTCCGAGCCCGTACATCGGCGCATGAGCATGGGGCTCGCGTTCACGGGCGTCGACTACGCGCAGGCGATGCGGGGCCGCGAAGCCTGGCGGCGGGCGCTCAAGGAGGTGTTTACCGAGGTGGACGCGCTGCTCGTGCCGACGACGCCGGCACCGGTGCCGCCGATCGCGGACGATCGGAGCCTCCACGAAACGACGCAGCACGCCACGCGGTTTACCTACGGCGGCGCGCTCGCCGCGATTCCGGGTCTCTCTCTGCCCTGCGGTTTCACGTCGAACGGTCTTCCGATCGGCATGATGCTCGAGGCCGCCTGGTGGCATGAGCCGTTGCTCCTGCGCGTCGGCCATGCGTACCAAGCGGTCACCGACTGGCATTTGCGGCGCGCGCCGCTCCTTGACCAGCGCGAGCGCGACCCCAGTTGAGGAAGATGGTGTCGGCCACCGAGGGCGGCGCCGCGCCGGCAGGTGCGGCGCGGAAGGGATTGGCGGATCCGGCGGTCGGCGCGATCGTCGAACGGGCTGTTGCGCGCTATTGCGCGAGCCGCCGGACCAGGATCGAGCCGTTCGTAGACCGCAATTTCTCGCTGATCGGCGCGCTTTCGATGCACCGGCGGGCCTTTGGCTGGGATATTGCGCGCGCACCCGTCAACCTAGCGCTCACGGCCCCGCATCTCGCAGCACGCGTCGGCGCGGGTGCGGCGCGCCGCGCCGGCATGTCCGACACCGCCGACTGGCTCGACCGGCGCCGCTTTTTCGTGCAGACTGATGTCGCCCGCGAGCTCGAATGGCGCCTCTACACGGAGCTCCTCGAGCTTCCGATCCGTATGGGCGAGCGTGTTTCGACGCGCGATGCGCTGGCCGACGAGATCCTGGCGGATGCGGACCTCTTTCCGGGCGGCGCGGGCGCAGCGGCGCGCTCGCCGGCGGAGGCGGAGGCGTTTCGCGCGTGGCTCACGAGCACCATCGGCACCTATGAGGGTGCCCGTGTTTCGGCCGCGGATCTCACCAACGCTTTGGTGAGCGCCGGCGCCGGCGCGCTCGTCTTCAAGAAGCTCACTCCCGGCATGATGTCGCTCGGCCCGGCTGCGGCTCAGGTGCTCGTCCAGCACGCGGCGATCGCGAGCTTCCCGCTCGGCACGGGATTTGGCGCCGCCTGGTACAGCGTCTTCCCGGCCGCAACCCCCGCGGCACTCTCGATCGGGCTCACCGGCGGGATCATGGCGGCCGGTGCCGTGTTCGCGGCGTTCTCGGGCATCGTAACCGATCCGATCCAACGCCGACTGGGGATTCACCGGCGCCGCCTGCATCGCCTGATCGATTGCTTGGAGCGAGAACTCCGCGGCGCGGAAGACAGCCGTTTCGTCGTCCGCGATCACTATGTCGCGCGCGTACTCGACGTCATCGAAATGGCGGGCCTTGCGTGGCGCGCCGTCCGCTAGGGCATGTCCCGTTCACTCATGCGCACGCGACACGCTCTCTCTCATTGGAATTGACGCAAATGCGTCGTCACAGGTGATTCCACCTGCTCAGGATTTGCTCAGCCTGGGCGGGGCGGCACCGCGCAGACGAGTAACGCTCGTGATGGCGGTGCGTGTCGATTCAGGAGCCTCGACTCCGCAACGGAGGGCTTCCTGATCCTTTGCGGCGGTCTGCCGTTCCTTAGCTGACCTTGGGGGAGTGCCGAACGCCTCCAAGCCGCAGAGCAATTTCTTATTGCGAATGAGTCGCATTAGCATTAGCGTCGCCGCTGTCGAGACAACGTCAGTCAGCGCAGGGGCCCAAGACCATGGGAGTCGGGCGTCACATATTCGCAACGCAAGTGACCTCGATCCTACCGATTGACTCACTAGGGTCCCCGCGCGAGCGCAAATCAGGGGGAGTTAAGCAACCGATGATCAAGCGCACCCGTCGCGCGACCGTATCCGCGATGACCCTGGCCGCCGCGTTGGCGGCCGCAGGAAGCATGACCGCCGCCGCCACACCGGCCGCCGCGGACGAAGAACTCGCAGACCTCAAGGCCAAGGTCGCAGACCTCGAAAAACGCATCGAGGCCAGGGAGGCGGCGGCCTATGTAAAACCGGGCAAGAACGTGGTTTCGCTGGAGGTGTCGGGCCAGGTGAACAAAATGTTCCTCTACGCCGACGATGGCGATCAGGGGCGCGGGTTCATCGCCGACAACGATGAATCCTCCACGCGCGTCCGCTGGGTCGGCAAGGCCAAGATGGACGACGTCACCGCCGGTGCGCGCGTCGAGGTGCAGTTCGAATCGAATTCCTCGGCCGACATCACGATCGATCAAGATCGTGCCGTCGGAACCAACAATTTCACGGAGCGGAAGCTCGAGATCTGGTTCAAGCATGCAGACCTCGGCCAGCTGTCGCTCGGCCAGGGCGATACCGCCTCGAACGGCGTCGCGGAAGAGGACCTTTCAGGCACCGTGTTGACCGGCGATTCGGCAGCCGCCTCGCTCGGTGAGAGCTTCGCGTTCGTTCTCGACGGCACGAGCACCCCGTCGGGCACCACCGTTGGCGACGTCCTCGACAATCAGGATGGCTTGAGCCGGCAAGATCGCATTCGCTATGACACGCCGAGCCTCGCGGGCTTCCAGCTGTCGACGTCCTTCATCGACGGCGACGATTGGGACGTCGCAGCGCGCTATGGCCGCGAGTTCGACGGCTTCGAGGTCGCGGTTGCCGCGGCCTTCTGGGACACCCAGTCGCTCGAAGGCTATGGCGGCTCGGGCTCGGTTTTGGCGCCGTTCGGCACCAACCTCACGCTGGCCTACACGGTGGAGGAGCGGGACGCCGCCGGCAGCAACGAAACGAGCTTCTACTACGCGAAGCTCGGCCAGCAGCTCGATGTGACCTCGCTGGGCACCACTGCTCTCGCCATCGACGTTGCCCACACCGAAGATCAGGACGGCGTCGGCAACGAGGGCATGACCTACGGCTTCGGCGCGGTGCAAAAGATCAAGTCACTGTCAACGGAAGCATATTTCGGGGTCCGACGGTTCGAAGCGGATCTCGCTGCCGACGTGGAAGCCGTCGACATCGTGTTCGCGGGCGCGCGCGTGAAGTTCTAGTCGGCGCGCCCGCAACCGCGGGCGCGCCCTCGACGTGACGGAGGCTTGATTCTTTCGCAAGCCTCCGTAGGGTCCCCCATCGATGCGTCCACCGGACGCGAGGGTGAAAGGGGACCATTTTCATGACCAAGGGAATAGGCACCGCGACGTTCCCGGCAATCGCCGTCGTAGTGGCGGTCGGCGCCACGGGTTTGGCCACGGCCGACCCGGCCGCGGCGGACGGGCTCGACGCTCTCAAAGCACAGGTCGAGGCGCTCAATGCGAAGATCGAAGCGATTGAGGCGGAGCGCTACGTCAAGCCCGGAAACAAGAACGTTCAGCTTTCGGTTTCAGGCCAGGTCAACCGGCTCATCCTCTATGCCGACGATGGCGATCAGGGCCGCCTCTTCAGCGCAGACAACGATGAATCGTCGACCCGGGTTCGCGTCGCCGGCAGCGCCGAAATGGGCGAGGTCACGGCGGGCGCGCTGATCGAGGTGCAGTTCGAGTCCAACTCGACGGCGGACATCACGATCGATCAGCCCGAGGCGGTGGGACGGAACAACTTCACCGAGAGAAAGTTCGAGGTGTTCTTCAAGCACACGGAAGCCGGCAAGCTTTCGCTCGGTCAGGGAGACACGGCCTCCAACGGCATCGCCGAAATCGATCGGTCCGGCACCGTCTTGACCGGCGCATCGGACAACGCAGCGCTCGGTGAGAGCTTCGCGTTCGTCGTGTCGAACTCCAATGGCACGCCGTCCGGCATCACCGTCGGCGATGTGCTGAAAAACCTGGACGGCCTGAGCCGGCAAGATCGCATTCGCTACGACACGCCGAGCTTCCACGGCGTGATGGCCTCCGCCTCATGGATCGATGGCGGCGATTGGGATGTCGCCTTGCGCTATGGCCGCAATTTCGAGGGCTACGAGGTCGCGCTCGGCGCAGCTTACTGGGATTCCAACAGCGACTCGAAGGTAGGACATGGCGGCTCGGGCTCGATCTTGGCACCGTTCGGAACCAATCTCACGGTTTCCTACACCGGCGAGAGCTTCGACCAAGCCGGGCGGAACGATCAGCACGCGTTCTACGGCAAGCTCGGCCAACAGCTCGACCTCACCTCGCTCGGTAAAACAGCGCTCGCGGTCGACATCATGGTGACCGAGGACCAGAACGCGAACGGCAGCGAAGGCATGTCGTACGGTTTCGGCGCCGTTCAAAAGATCGATAGGCTCGCGACGGAAGCCTATCTCGGCGCCCGCCGCTTCGAGGTGGACACCAATCAGAGCACCGAGCCGGTCGACATCATCTTCAGCGGCGCACGCATCAAGTTCTGACCGCCGCCGCCCGCCGGGCGCCTGAGCGTTCCGCGCAACAAAACGCGTCGATCGATCCGGTGCCACACCAGACGGCCCCGGAGCGGCGAGCGTCACAAAACCGCAACAAACCTGCAATAAACGTCTCGTGCGGGCGGCCTAGAGTCCCAGGATAAGCGCTTGCCCGCGCAGAGCGCGTTCACAAACGCGGCCGGATCCGGTGCAGCTGACAATCCTCCTCATCGCCGTCTTGGCGCTGGCCGCCATCGGGTTTTATTTCGGCCGCCGCCGAGCGCTCTATTCGGCGGGTGGCAACCTCCGCAAGCTCCATTCGCTGCCCGGCTATCACGGTTGGTATGTCGCGCTTTGGTGCGGCTTGCCCTCGCTCGCCGTCCTTTTGCTGTGGCTGGTGTTCGAGAGCACCATCCTCAACGCGCTGCTGCTGTCGCACCTGGGGCCTGAGGTCGCCGATCAGCCCGCGCATCTGATCGACTTGCTGCTGAGCGACGTGAGGAACCTGGCCGCGGGTGATGCGATCAGCCGCGAGGTCGATCCTGCGCTGCAGGCCGCGGCAGACCGCTACGAAAGCATGCAAACCACATGGCGCGCCGCCATTCTCGCGGCCGGCCTGGCCTTTGCGGGCGCCGGCTTTGGCTGGGCGTGGCGCCGGATCAACCCGGCGCTCCGCGCGCGCAACGGCGTCGAGCGCGTGGTTCGTGCAGTGCTGATCATCTCGTCCTGCGTCGCGATCGCGACCACGATCGGGATCGTGCTCTCGGTTCTGTTCGAATCGATCCGCTTCTTCTCGGTGGTCCCGTTCTGGGATTTCTTGTTCGGCATCCAATGGAGCCCGCAGACGGCGATCCGCGAGGATCAGGTCGGCAGCACCGGCGCCTTTGGCGCGGTCCCGCTCTTCACCGGCACGCTGATGATCACAATCATCGCGATGATCGTCGCGCTCCCGGTCGGACTCTTCGCCGCGATTTACATGGCGGAATATGCGAGCCCGCGCTTTCGCGACACGGTCAAGCCGATCTTGGAGATCCTGGCGGGTGTGCCGACGGTCGTTTACGGCTTTTTCGCGGCCCTGGTCGTTGCACCGGCACTTCGCGATTTTGGTGCTACTCTCGGACTCGACATCGCCTCGGAAAGCGCACTCGCAGCGGGGGTTGTCATGGGCATCATGATCATCCCTTTCATCTCCTCGCTGAGCGATGATGCGATCGTCGCGGTGCCGTCGGCGCTTCGCGAAGGATCGCTCGCCGTCGGCGCCACCAAGGCGGAAACGATCCGGAAGGTCGTGCTTCCCGCCGCGCTTCCCGGAATCGTCGCGGCGTGTCTGCTGGCGGTGAGCCGAGCCATCGGCGAGACGATGATCGTGGTGATGGCGGCTGGGCTCTCTGCGAACCTAACAGCCAACCCAATCGAATCCGTGACCACGGTCACCGTACAAATCGTGACGCTGCTCGTCGGCGACCAGGAGTTCGATAGCGCCAAGACACTGGCGGCCTTCGCGCTGGCGCTCGTGCTTTTTGCGGTTACGCTCGCGCTCAATGTCGTCGCTCTCCACGTGGCGCGGAAATATCGAGAGCAATATGAATGACTGACCTGGCACACCCATCGGCGCCGGGTGGCGCTTGGCAGCGGGCCGATTGGACCACCCGTCGCCTGAAGAAGCGCCGTCGCGCCGATCGCCGCTTTCGGGTCTACGGATTGATCGCGATCTTCGTTGCGCTCGCGATGCTCGCAATCCTGCTCGGGAGCGTCGTGATCAAAGGGTACCCCGCGTTCGTTCAATCCAAGATCGCGCTGGAGATCTATTTCGACCCACAGTTGATCGACCCCGACGGCACGGGAGATGTCGGCGCTGTTCCGATCTCGAGTTTCAGCAAGCTCTTGCGCGAATCCCTTTTCGCCGCATATCCGGAGGTGACCGAGACCTCCGAGCGGCGGGAGCTGCTCGCCCTGCCAAGCAGGGATGCGCGGTTCGAGCTTCGCGATGCGGTGGCAGATGACCCCTCGCTGATTGGCACGCGAACAACGGTCTGGCTCACCGCCGCGAGCAATATCGATATGTTGCGGAAAGGCGCAATCCGCCGAGACGTGCCCGAGACCGAGCGCATCCTCAGCGACCGTCAGGTCGGCTGGGTCGACGATCTTGAAGCGAGCGGTGCTGCAAAGACCGTCTTCAATACCGCGTTTTTCGTGAATGCGGATTCGCGGTTGCCGGAGGTGGCGGGCATCGGCGGCGCCCTCATCGGCTCCTTTTACACGCTACTCATCACGCTCGTGCTCGCCTTTCCCATCGGCGTAACTGCGGCCGTCTATCTCGAGGAATTCGCGCCGAAGAACCGGTTCACCGATTTCATCGAGGTCAACATCAACAATCTCGCGGCGGTGCCGTCCATCGTGTTCGGTTTGCTCGGTCTCTACGTTTTTCTCGAGAAACTCGCGATGCCGCGCTCGGCGGCCCTCGTCGGTGGCTTGACGCTGATGCTGATGACCCTGCCGACGATCGTGATTGCGGCCCGCTCTGCGCTCGCGTCGGTCCGTCCGTCCATCCGTGAGGCGGCCTACGGCATGGGAGCGTCTCCGATCCAGGTCGTCGTGCACCATGTCTTGCCGCTCGCCATACCGGGAATCCTGACCGGGACGATCATCGGCATGGCCCGCGCCCTCGGCGAGACGGCACCTCTTCTGATGATCGGGATGGTGGGGTTCATCGGCAGCCTGCCCGGCGGCCCGCTGGACCCGGCGACGGTCCTGCCGGTACAGATTTTCGTCTGGGCGGACAGTCCGGAACGTGGGTTTGTCGAGAAGACCTCGGCGGCGATCTTGGTTCTGCTCGTGTTTCTGATCCTGATGAATGCGATCGCAATTCTCCTGCGACGCAAGTATCAAATCCGCTGGTGAGGGACAGTATGTGGGAAGACAGGGTGGCGCCGATGGAGACCCCGGGGGAAGCGATCGAAACCGCGCCGGTTGCGCACGCCGAGACCATGCCGCAGGCCAAGATGCGCACCCGACAGGTTGTCGTGCACTACGGCGACAAGAAAGCGCTGAACGGCATCGACCTCGATATCGCCGAAAACCACGTCACGGCGCTGATCGGACCCTCCGGCTGTGGCAAATCGACGTTCCTCCGCTGCCTCAATCGCATGAACGAGATCATCGCGGGCTGCCGCGTCGAGGGGACCGTGCTGCTCGACGGCGAAGACATTTACGATCGCGCGGTCGACGTGGTGCTGGTGCGCGCGCGCATCGGGATGGTGTTCCAGAAGCCGAACCCGTTTCCGAAATCGATCTACGACAACATCGCCTATGGACCGCGCATCCACGGCCTCGCCGAGCGCAAGAGCGAGCTCGACGAGATCGTGGAGCAGAGCCTGCGCCGCGCCGGCCTCTTCGACGAAGTGTCGGATCGTTTGCATGCGCCCGGGACCAGCCTGTCGGGGGGCCAGCAACAGCGCCTTTGCATCGCGCGCGCCATCGCGATCAACCCGGAAGTGATCCTGATGGACGAGCCGTGCTCGGCGCTCGACCCGATCGCGACCGCGCGAGTCGAAGAACTCATCGATGAGCTTCGCGAGCACTACACGATCGCGATCGTGACCCACAACATGCAACAGGCCGCCCGTGTTTCGCAGTCGACCGCGTTCTTCCACCTCGGAGATCTCGTCGAGTTCGGATCAACCGAGGAGATTTTCACGAACCCGACCGAGCAGCGCACGCAGGACTACATCACCGGGCGCTTCGGCTAGGTCGCACGCCTGATCACCGGACCGAGAGACCCCTCGCATGACAGAGCATATCGTCAGATCCTACGACGAAGAATTGGACCGCGTGACCAATGCGATCCTCGAGATGGGCGGCCTCGTCGAGCAGCAGCTGAGCGCCGCGATCACAGCGCTCACCCGACGCGATGTCGATTTGGCGACCCGCGTCGTCGACGAGGACCGCAAGGTCGATACCCTCGAGAGCGAGATCGACCAGCTCGTCATCCGCATTATGGCGCTGCGCCAGCCGGTTGCCGTTGACCTCCGTGTGATCACGGCATCGCTCAAGCTCGCAAGCGACCTCGAGCGGATGGGCGACTACGCGGCCAATGTCGCCAAGCGCACGATTCCTCTGAACGAGGTCGAGCCCCTCCGACCCATTCGCGCGATTGCGCGTATGTGCCAGACCGTCGAGGGCATGATCCGCGATGTGCTCGATGCCTATCGCGACCGCGATGTCGAGCGGGCGATGGCGGTTTGGCGGCGCGATGAGGACGTGGATGAGATGTACAACAGTCTCTTTCGCGAGCTTTTGACCTACATGATGGAGGATCCGCGGCACATTACCGGATGCACCCATCTGCTGTTCATCGCCAAGAACATCGAACGGGTCGGCGACCACGCGACCAACATCGCCGAGACGATCAACTTCATGGTCAGTGGAACGCTCGTCGAGGAAGAGCGGCCCAAGGGCGACACAACCGCCTTTCACAGCCCGACGGAGACCCAGGCGTGAGCGACGTAAGACCTTATGTATTGCTTGTCGACGACGAGGCCGCCCTTCTCACCTTGCTTCGCTACAACCTCGAGAAGGAAGGCTACGACGTCGGCGAGGCAGTCGATGGCGAGGAAGCGTTGGTGATGATTAGGGAACGTCGGCCCGATCTCGTCGTGCTGGACTGGATGTTGCCGACGCTTTCCGGCATCGAGGTGTGCCGGCGCGTTCGCCGAATTCCGGAGATCCGCAACCTTCCCATCATCATGCTCACCGCCCGCGGGGAGGAGACCGATCGGGTGCGTGGGCTCGATAGCGGCGCGGACGACTATGTGGTCAAACCGTTCTCGCCGGCCGAGTTAATCGCACGCATCCGCGCCGTACTGCGGCGGCTGCGCCCGGCACTGAGCGATGAGGTGCTGAGCTTCGCCGATGTGCGCATGGACCTTGCGGCCCATCGCGTGACGCGCGACGGCGTCCCGATCCATCTGGGACCGACGGAGTTTCGCCTATTGCGCCACCTCATGGAGCATCCGGGCCGCGTGTTCTCGCGCGAGCAGCTGCTCGATTCGGTTTGGGGTCCCAACATCTTCATCGAGATCCGCACGGTCGACGTCCACGTCCGCCGGCTTCGCCAAGCGCTCAATGGCGACCGCCGAGACGATCTCATTCGGACCGTTCGCTCCGCCGGTTACGCATTGGATGCTGACGCGCTCGAACCTCGAGCACGAACCGGCTGACCCAACCCGCGCCGATCGGGGCCGACTTGGCGCCCCGGCTGGGGTATAAGCTTTGCTTCACGCCGTGACGACCGGGCACGCGCGTCTGAGGACGTTGGTCACTATCGGTGAAGCACATGGACGATACACCCTCCGCCGAAGCCGAAGTCGCGAAACCACGCGCGCTCTCGCCATGGTCCGTGCGCGGCGTTTCCCGCGACGCGCGTCGGAGCGCCGCAGAAGCAGCCGCGCGCGCGGGCAAGACCGTCGGCGAATGGGTCACGACGGCGGTGATGAACGCCGCCCGCGCCGAGCAGGCGGGCGAGGCGTCGCCCCGATCGCCCGGCGCCCCTGCCGAAGATCACATTGCAGCCTTGGCGGCGCGGATCAGCGAAACGGAATCGCGCGTCGCGGCGTTGGTCGAACTCGCCAGGCGACTCGAGAGCAATCCAGGCGCGCAGGGGTCGGCAGCAGCGCTATCGGCATCCTCCGACGACACGGTTCGGGCCCTGGCTCGGCCCGACCTCGAGCGCACATTGTCTCTGATCGAGGAGCAATTGAGCCAGACCGACCGGCGGGAGAGATCAATCCTGGCGATGCTCGCGACGGTCGCCTCTCGGGTCAACGAGAACAAACAGCAGATCGAGTCGCTCGAAGCACGACTCGGCACTACGCCGGATCCCGCACCGCGCGAGACCGCTGGCCAAGAAACGCCCGGTTTCGAGACTGTGAACGAGCGGATCAAGGGTCTCGTCGAGCGCCTTCCGCCCGCGGAGGCCACGGCCGCGCCCGATGTGGCCCCTTTGGCAGATCGCGCCGACAAAAGCGTTTAGGCGCGGGGCCGGTCCGCGCCCCGCCGTGCGGTCCGCGTGAGCCAGAGCAACAACACGAGGCCGGGGAGCGCAGCGCCCGTGGTCATGGCGAAGAACGGAATCCAGTCGAGGATCTCGGCGAGCTTGCCGGCAGAGGTCGAGAGGATCGTGCGCGGCACCGCCGCGAGCGCGCTGAGCAGCGCGTATTGCGTCGCCGTGTAGGCGATGTTGCAGAGGCTCGATAGGTAGGCGACGAACGCCGCCGTGCCGACCCCGCCGGCAAGATTCTCGATCGCGATCGTGATCGCAAGCACACCGGTGTCATGGCCCACGGCGGCCTGCACCGCAAACATCAGGTTTGACAACATTTGCGCAATGCCGCCGATCCATAGGGTGGCAATGATTCCGCGTGTGCTGATCAGCCACCCGCCGACCAGCAGACCGACGATGGTGGCGACGAGGCCGTAGATCTTGACGACGTTGGCAATCTCCGTGTTGGTGAAGCCGATCTCGACCATGAAGGGACCGGTCATGACACCGGCGAGCGTGTCGCCGAACTTGTAAAGAGCGACGAAGATCAAGATCGGCAGCCACTGCGTGCGCGTCGTGAAGTCGAGAAAGGGTGCGATCACCGCAGCGTAAAACCACGCGACGATCTCCGCGCGCCGCGCACTGAGGTGCGAGACCCGCTCGAGATAGAGCGTTGCCTCCGCGCGCCTCTCCTCGGAATCGGAGGTGTCGGGCGCTTTCGGCTCACGGCTGAGCAGGATCGTGATCACACCGACCAAGATCAGACCGGCCATGACCATGTAGACATCGCCCCACGCGATGTCTTCCGCGAGATAGAGGGCGCCGGCGCCCGAGGCGAGAAGGCCCATTCGGTAGCCGAAAACCAACGAGGCCGCGCCCGCGCCGAGCTTGCGCTCCTCGAGCACTTCCACCCGGTAGGCGTCGATCACGATGTCCTGGCTCGCCGAACAGAAGGACACCAGCAGTGCAAAGATCGCGAGCAGAAACGTCTGATCCTTGGGATCGGTACTTGCCATGCCAAGAATGGCAAGCATCAGCGCGATCTGAGTCGCCAAGGTCCAGCCGCGCCGGCGTCCGAGGACGCGCGTGAGCAGCGGCAGCCGCACATGATCCATGAGCGGCGCCCAGAGAAACTTGAGCGCGTAGGGGATCGTGACCGCGGCTAGAAGGCCGATCGTGGTCTTGTCGACACCCGCCTGGCTCAGCCAGATGCCAAGCGTGCCGAGCGTCAGCGCGAGCGGCAAGCCGCTTGAGAAGCCGAGAAAAAAGATCGCAATGATTCGGCGGTCGGTATAGACCGCGAGCGAGGCGAGCGTGTGGGCGAACGCCGCGCGATCCAGCATCAAAGACCGGCGTTAGGGCGGCGCACGGACCTCAGAGGCGCGCTCGATCGTGCGGCGCGTCGAGGTCGATCACAGGCCCCTTGGGCACGATCCGCGTCGGGTTGACGCTCTCGTGGCTCCAAAAATAGTGCTCCTTGATGTGTGCGAAATCGCAGGTCTCGGCAATCCCCGGAATCTGATAGAGCTCTCGCAAATAGTTGGAAAGGCTCGGATAGTCGCCGATGCGCCGCAGGTTGCACTTAAAATGCGAGACATAGACCGGATCGAAGCGGACGAGAGTCGTGAAGAGCCGCCAATCCGCCTCCGTCAGCTGGCTTCCGCAGAGGTAGCGCTGCGCGCCGAGACGGTCCTCCACCCAATCGAGAGCCGCGAACAAGGCATCGAAGGCCTCCTCGTAGGCCTCTTGTGTCGTCGAAAACCCGGCCCGGTAGACACCGTTGTTGATGTCGGTGAACACGCGCTCGTTCACCGCATCGATCTCGCCGCGGAGCGCGCGCGGATAGAGGTCAGGCCCGTCACTCGCGATGCCCTCGAAGGCATCGTTGAGCATGCGGATTATCTCGGACGATTCGTTGTTGACGATGGTCGCCGTCTTTCGGTCCCACAGAACGGGCACCGAGACCCGGCCGGTGTAATCGGCTTTCGCGCGGGTGTAGACCTCATGTAGCCGGCGCACGCCGAGAACCGGATCGGCCTGGGGGCCGCCTGGCGCGGAGAAAGACCATCCCTCCCCATCCATGCGCGGCTCCACCACAGAGAGCGACACCGCATCCTCCAAGCCCCTCAATCGCCGCACAATCATCGTGCGGTGGGCCCACGGGCAAGCCAGTGACACATAGAGATGATAGCGGCCGGGCTCGGCCTTGAAGCCCGAACTGCCGTCGCCGCTAACCCAGTCGCGAAAGCTCGTTTCCGCTCGGATGAACCGGCCGTCCTTGACCCGTGCGATATTGTCGGCGTGCCACACACCCTCGATCAACTGGCCCATGGTGCCTCTCCTCTCTCAGCATTGCCCGGGAAAGCGCGCGATATCCGATTCCGGGCGCGCGCCGAAATGAGAGATCACCTCGCTCGCGGTCATCGCCGCGAGACGGCCGCAACGCGCGAGATCGAAGCCATGGGTATAGCCGTAGAGAAATCCGGCCGCATAGAGATCTCCCGCGCCGGTCGAATCCGCGATCCTGTCGACCGGCGCCGGATCGATGATATGCACCTCGTCGCCCGCCACGATCACCGAGCCGAGCGCGCTGCGGGTCAGCGCCGCTACCTCGCACCGCCCGCGCACCCGCTGCAGTGCCTCGTCGAAATCATCCGTCTCGTAGAGCGACATTAGCTCGGCCTCGTTGGCGAACAGAAGGTCGACGTGGTTTTCCACAAGGTCGCGAAAATCCTCCCGATGCCGATCCACGCAAAACGAATCCGAGAGCGACAACGAAACCTTTCGCCCGTTCTCGTGGGCGATGCCGAGCGCCTTGCGAAAAGCGTCCTTCGCCGCCGGCGGATCCCAAAGGTAACCTTCCATATAGGTCACCTGCGCCGCGGCGATGAAATCAGCATCGACATCGTCGGGGCCCAGCTCGACACAGGCGCCAAGAAAGGTGTTCATGGTGCGCTGCGCGTCATCGGTGACGAGGATGAGGCAACGCGCGGTGGGCGCGGTGTCGCCGGCAAGCTCCGTCGTGAAGGCGACGCCCGCGGCCGTGATGTCATGGCGGAAGACCCGGCCGAGCGTATCGTCGCGCACCTTGCCGATATAGCCGGCACGCCCGCCGAGCATCGCCAGCCCGACCATGGTGTTCGCGGCCGACCCGCCGGAAACCTCGACGCCCGGCCCCATCTGCCCGTACAGATATTCTGCGCGTGCCGCATCGATCAGAATCATCGCGCCTTTGGTAATATCGTGACGCACGAGGAACTGATCGTCGGCGCGCGCGATCACGTCGACGATCGCATTGCCGATCGCCACCACATCATAGTCAGCTTGTGTCATGACCCTCTCCGCCAGCGCGGCGCCGACTATAAGGGCGGCACATTGCACAGCAAAGGGTTCAACGGTCTGATGATGCATCGGGGTCGACGCCCCGCACCGGGACTGACCGCCATACCATGATCCGCGCGCTTGTTCTGTCCATCGAGCAGCTCGGCGATCCGCGCATCAAACGCGTGATCATCAAGGTCGTGCTGCTCACGCTGGCGATCGCGGCCGCGCTCATCGTCGCGGCATCGGCTGCCCTTGGCGCGCTGGAGCTCGTCGGGATCGGCTTCATCGATTGGGCGATCGCTGTGCTCGGCGGGCTTGCTGCCGCCTTCATCGCTTGGATGCTGTTTCCGGTCATCGCCGCCGAGCTTGTCTACGTCTATCTCGAGGATATCGCGGACGCCGTCGAGGCTCGCCACTACCCCGGACTGCCGAAGGTCAAACCCGCGTCCTTCTGGCAATACACGGTCGCCGGGATTCGACTCGGGCTCGTCATGGCGTTCTTCAACCTCGCCATCCTCCCGATCTCGTTCATCCCCTTTGCGCAGGTGATCTACCCGGTGCTCTATCTCACCATCAACGGATGGCTGCTCGGGCGCGAATTTTGGGAAGTGGTGGCACCGCGACGCATGGACTTCAAGGCCAGCCATGCGCTGAGGCGGCGGCACCGATTCAAAGTGTTTGTCTCGGGCGTGGTGATCGCACTATTGTTTCTCGTCCCTGTCCTCAACCTCATCGCGCCCATCGTGGCGACGGCGTTTATGGTCCATGTCCACCATGGCGCATTGGGGCGGCGGCGGGACACACAAGCGGTCCGCGCACGGACCTAAAACCGCGACCAGAAACGCGGAGGTGGGAGATGTTCCGACGCAGAGGCATCGAGGATGGTGCCCCAATGATTGCAGGTCGCGATGCGGGTGGGGACGGCCGCATACGCTTCACGAGTGTCGCGCGCAGCCCCGGCGCTCCGGGACAAGCGGTCACGTTTCATCCCGATGTCCCGCATCGCGTTGCCGAGCTGAACCGTCCTGAACCGCCGTCACCCGCCGACGATGAGGGGAAACGCCTCATTGTCGGGCGCGACATTTCACTCACCGGCGGTGATATCGTCGACTGTGAAAGGCTCACGGTCGAGGGCGCGGTCGACGCGTCGATGCGCGGTGGGCGCCTCCTCGAGGTGGCCAAGGGAGGCTGTTTCCGCGGTGTCGCCATCGTCGACAATGCCGATATCGCCGGCCTGTTCGACGGTGAGCTGACCGTGAACAATCGGCTGACCCTCCAGGCCTCGGGTCGGATCGTGGGCACGGTCCGCTATGGCCAACTCGAGATCGAGCGGGGCGGACGGATCGACGGCACCGTCACCTATGACGAGGCCGGGCGAGAGGCCGATCTGCAGGCGGTGGACCTTGGGCCACGGCCCGGGTTGGACGGGCTGCTCGACCGGCCATGAGCGGAGCGGGCCGTGGGGCGGCACGGCGCCGTCTCGCCAGTCTGATCGGTATCATGGTGTTGGCGCTTGCGCCGATTACGGCGTGCGCCGCCGATGCGACCACGGGCGATACCAAGGCGCCACCGGACCCTCGTGCCGCCGAGGCGACCGATGCGGCCGCAAGCCCGGCGGAGCCGGCAGTGGCGGCGCTGCAGCCCGAGATGGAGCAGGCGGCACGTGAGAGCGAGCAGCAATTGGAGCCGGCACGTGACGCCGATCCGGCGGAGCTGATCGGTCTTGACACCGACCGTCTCCAACGCCTGCTCGGCCCGCCGCGGCTGCGCAGGCTCGAGGAACCCGCGCAAGTCTGGCAATACGCTCACGCCGGCTGCGTCCTTGACGTTTTTCTCTACGCCGATGCGTTCGTGGCCAACCACCGCGTCACCTACTATGAAGCACGCAGCCGGGATGGCGAGATCATCGACGGACGGCGTTGCTTCACCGGCCTGGTGAACGCCAAGCTCGGTGCACCGGATCCACTCTGACGAGTGGCCGTATCATCCGGCTTTGTCGCGTGGCGCCCTTACCGGGCGCGCTTTTTCCTCGCCTTTGCCGCACCCGTCGCGGGCTTCCGCCGCGGCGCCGGCTTATCTGGCGGCTCAGCCGTGGTTTTCGCCTTGTAGGCGCAGAGATCGCGCACATCGCAAGCCGGACAATCGGGTGTGCGCGCCTTGCACACGTAGCGGCCGTGCAGGATCAACCAATGGTGAGCGTGCTGCTTGAAGGCATCGGGCACCATCCGCTCGAGACCATCCTCGACCGCACGGGGCGTTTTGCCGGGCGCAAGCCCGGTGCGGTTCGCGAGGCGAAAGATGTGCGTATCGACGGCGATCGTCGGTTCGCCGAACACCGTGTTGAGCACCACGTTGGCGGTCTTGCGCCCGACACCTGGCAACGCCTCGAGAGCCGCACGGTCTCGTGGAACCTCGCCGGCATGCTCCTCGACGAGCGCGCGGCTGAGCGCCATGACGTTTTTCGCCTTGGTGTTGAAGAGGCCGATGGTCTTGATGTGCGCTTTGAGGCGCGCCTCGCCGAGGGTCAGCATCGCGTCCGGTGTATCGGCCTCGGCGAAAAGCGGGCCTGTCGCCTTGTTCACACCCTTGTCGGTGGCTTGCGCCGAGAGAACGACCGCGACGAGGAGCGTGTAGGGGTTGCGGTATTGGAGCTCGGTCGTGGGCGCCGGAATGCGCGCCGAAAGCCGCTCGAAGAACGTCTGGATGTCCGCTTTTTTCATCGTGACCAGCCTAGACGCTGCGGCGGAGGGTGCAAAGGGCGGGACCACCGCGCTAAGCTCGGATCATGAGCGAGACGAACATGTGCGCGGATCCCGACGCCGAGGCCATTGCCGCGCCCGAGGCCGAGCCACTCATTTTCGACGCGATCTTGACACCCAACCGCTCGCTCGGCCCGCGGGCCTTCTTGGTGATGATGCTGGGTGTCTGCGCGATCACGACCGGCCTCGGCGTCCACTTTTTTCTGCAAGGCGCCTGGCCCGTGCTGGGTTTCTTCGGCCTCGACGTGCTGCTGCTCTATGTTGCGTTTCGCATGAACTACCGCGCCGGACGTGTGGCCGAGCGCGTGTGTGTCAGCCCCTCCGAGGTGGTCGTGCACCGGCGCGAGCCCTCGCGGCGCGAGGCGGTCTGGCGCTTCAATCCCTATTGGCTGCGCGTGGAAACCGGCGACCCGTCTGACGAATCGAGCCAGGTCATTCTCGCTTCCCACGGCAGGCGCATCATCGTCGGCTCCTTCCTGTCGCCCGACGAACGTCATGCCTTCGCGGATGCCCTGCGCGCGGCCCTCACAGAAGCCAACCGGGCCGACATCGATCGGACGCGCTAGAGCAAATCCCGAGCAGGAGAGATCACCTGCGACGACGCATTTGCGTCAATGCCGATGAGAGAGCATGTCGCGTGAGCATGAGTGAACGTGGCATGCTCAGCCGGTCAAAAGCAAAAGGGCCGGCACGACGGCCGGCCCTCAAGCCCGCTTTTGCGGCGATCGCTTAGGCGGCCTTTTTCTCGAGCCGCGCCGTCCCATTGGAGACGGGGATGACGCGTGCCTTCATCTCCTCCGGCAGCTGACGCTCGAGCTTCACCGTCAGCAAGCCGTTCTCGAGATGCGCGTCGGTGACCAGGATGTGGTCGGCGAGCTGGAAGCGCCGCTCGAAGGCGCGGCCTGCGATTCCGCGGTGGAGGTAAGTCTTGTCCGCCCTCGTCTCATCGGGAATGCGGCCCTTGACCGTGAGCGTCCCCTCCTGCGCAACCACCTCGATGTCGTCCTTGCCGAAGCCCGCGACCGCAAGCGCGATCTCATAGCGGTCGGTGTCGACGCGGGTGATGTTGTAGGGCGGGTACTTGTCGACGTCGGTCACGCGGCTTGCGCCGTCAAGCACACGGGCCAGACGATCAAAACCGACAGCAGTCCTGTAGAGGGGTGCAAAATCAAACTCGGTTCGCATCGATATCCTCCGTTTTGAGCAATATCGGCGAGGCACACACCGCCGTGTGTCGCACACGCGCCTCTTGGCCTCGCCTGCGTTGTCCGGCGGTCCCACCATTGGCAACCGCCATACGCGATGTGGGGCGCAAGACCCTTATTTCAAGGGGTCGAACGGTTAATTCAGGCCGAGCACATCGGCCATCGTGTAAAGTCCCGGCGGTTGCGCCGCGGCCCATTGCGCAGCCCGCAGAGCGCCCCGCACATAGGTTTGCCGGCTCGCCGCACGATGGGTGAGCTCCAACCGCTCGCCGTCGGCCGCGAACACCACCGAATGATCGCCGACGACATCGCCACCCCGGAGCGCCGCGAAGCCGATCGTGCCGCGTTCACGCGCACCGGTGACGCCGTCGCGCCCCCGCACCGCCGCCTCCTCGAGGCTCACGCCCCGCCCCCGCGCGGCTGCGCGGCCAAGCCCGAGCGCGGTGCCAGACGGCGCATCGACTTTGTGGCGATGATGCATCTCGACGATCTCGATGTCGTAATCCGCATCGAGCAAGCCCGCCACTTGCTCGGTGAGACGCATCAGCAGGTTGACGCAGAGGCTCATATTGGGCGCCTGCACCACCGCAACCTCGCGCGCCGCGGCCTCGAGCGCGGCCTGCTCGTCGGCGCCGAGGCCAGTCGTTCCGATCACGAGGATCGTGCCGTGGGAAGCCGCAAGCTCCGCATGCCGGATCGTGGCGACGGGCAACGTGAAATCGAGCACGGCGTCGGCAGTCTGGAACAGTGGGCCAGGGTCGTCGCCAACCGCGATCCCGAGCGCTTCCGTGCCCACGACGGCGCCGCAGTCGCGCCCAATGACGGCGTGCCCAGGTATTTCGGTCGCGCCGACGAGTTCAACACCGTCGGCCGCCGCGATCTGTTGCACGAGCGCGGTGCCCATGCGCCCCGCAACACCCGGAATCCCGATTTTCATCCGACCGCTCCTGCTCCGTTCCCACGCCACTTTGACGGCAACGCGCATAGTGGCGCCCGGCCGTTGCGGCTGCAACCAGCCGACCCTTCCGATGGCCGCATCCGAGAACCCGGAGCCGCTGGAGCAGATCCCGACCGAGCGGGGCAGGTCAGAACGCGGATCAGTCCCTGAGGTCTTCCCAGAGCTCCTTAACCTTGGCCAGGAAGCCGTCGGATTGCGGGCTCGTCGACCGCGAACCGGAGCCCACCTGATCGAACTGCTTGAGCAGCTCCTTCTGCTTCTTGTTCAGGTTCACCGGCGTCTCGACCGTCACGGCGATGTACATGTCACCGCGCCCCGCGCCGCGGAGCGCCGGCATGCCCTTGCCGCGCAGGCGGAACTGATGACCCGACTGCGTGCCCGCTGGAACGGACACGCGCGCGCGGCCGCCGTCGACCGTTGGCACCTCGATCTCACCGCCGAGCGTCGCCGTCACCATCGGGATCGGCACACTGCAGTGGATGTGCATCGCATCGCGCTTGAAGAGGTTGTGCGGCTTGACCGAGAGGAAGATGTAGAGGTCGCCCGGTGGTGCACCGCGCATACCCGCCTCGCCCTCGCCGGCCAAGCGGATGCGCGTGCCGTCCTCGACGCCGGAGGGGATGTTCACCGAGAGGGATTTTTCTTTCTGCACGCGGCCCGCGCCCCGGCAATCCGGGCACGGATCGGCGATCACTTGGCCTGCTCCTTGGCAGGTTGGGCAGGTGCGCTCGATCGTGAAGAAACCCTGTTGGGCTCGCACCTTGCCGGCGCCGTCGCAGGTGCCGCAGGTGCGCGGGCGCGTGCCCGCCTTCGCCCCCGACCCATCGCAAGCCTCGCAAGGCTGCGTGCCCGGCACGCGGATCTTGGCCTGCTTGCCGTGGAACGCGTCCTCGAGCGTGACCTCCATGTTGTAGCGAAGGTCCGCGCCGCGGCTTGGGCCGCGCCGTCCACGCCGGCCACGACCGCCGCCACCGCCCATGAACTCGCCAAACAGATCGTCGAAGACGTCGGCGAAACTCGAGCGGAAATCGAAATCAAAGCCACCCGCGCCCGGCCCCGCTCCGCCCTCGAAGGCAGCATGGCCGAACTGGTCGTAGGCCTGACGCTTCTCCTTGTCGGAGAGCACGTGATAGGCCTCGGAGATCTCCTTGAACTTCTGCTCGGCCTCTTTGTCATCCGGATTGCGGTCCGGATGATATTTCATCGCGAGCTTGCGGTAGGCCTTCTTGAGATCGTCCTCCGCAGCCCCGCGATCGACGCCGAGCGTGTCGTAATAATCGCGTTTGGACATGATTCAGACGCCTCAGGCCCCCAGACGGCCCGATACGGTACGCGTCGGTGCGCCGCAACAGAGCCGCCGGGTCAACATGTCGGTTGAAGGCCGGATCAGGAGGTCGGCCGGTCTTTCTTGTCGTCGTCTTCGACCTCTTCGAAGTCGGCATCGACGACGTTGTCCCCGCTGGCGTCCTGCGGGCCGGCGTCAGCCTCGTAAGATGGCGCCTCGTCATCACCGGCACCCGGCGCTGCCTGCTCGGCCTTGTACATCGCTTCGCCGAGCTTCATCGAGGCCTGACCGAGGCGCTCCATCTTGGCCTTGATCGCCTCGACGTCATCGCTCTGCAAGGCCTCGCGAAGCTCGCCGACGAGCCCTTCGATCTCCGCCTTCTCCTCGACACCCACCTGGTCGCCATATTCCGAGAGGTTCTTCTCGGTCGCATGGATGATGGCTTCCGCATGGTTGCGGGCCTCGACAACCTCGCGCCGCTGGCGATCCTCGTCGGCATGCGATTCGGCGTCGCGCACCATGCGGTCGATTTCGTCGTCGCTCAGCCCACCCGAGGCCTGGATCCGAATCTGCTGCTCCTTGCCGGTCGCCTTGTCCTTCGCCGAGACATTGACGATGCCGTTCGCATCGATGTCGAAGGTGACCTCGACCTGCGGCACGCCGCGCGGTGCAGGCGGAATCCCGACCAGGTCGAACTGGCCGAGTTGCTTGTTGTCCGCCGCCATCTCGCGCTCGCCCTGGAAGACCCGGATGGTCACCGCGGTCTGGCCGTCCTCGGCGGTCGAAAAGACCTGGCTCTTCTTGGTCGGGATGGTGGTATTGCGGTCGATCAGCCGGGTGAAGACACCCCCCAGCGTCTCGATGCCGAGCGAGAGCGGCGTCACATCGAGCAGCAGCACGTCCTTGACGTCGCCCTGCAGCACGCCGGCCTGGATCGCCGCGCCGATCGCGACCACCTCGTCCGGGTTGACGCCTTTGTGCGGCTCGCGCCCGAAGAAATTCTTCACGGTTTCGACGACCTTGGGCATGCGCGTCATGCCACCGACGAGGATCACCTCGTCGATCTCGCCGGCGGAAAGCCCCGCGTCCTTGAGCGCGGCCTTGCACGGCTGGATCGTCTGCTCGACGAGATCCTCGACGAGTGCCTCGAGCTTGGCGCGCGTCACCTTCATCGTCAGATGTTTCGGCCCGCTCTGATCGGCCGTGATGTAGGGCAGATTGATCTCTGTCTGCATTGCGCTCGACAGCTCGATCTTGGCCTTCTCCGCGGCCTCCTTGAGGCGCTGGAGCGCGAGCTTGTCCTGACGCAGATCGATGCCGTTTTCCTTCTTGAACTCGTCGGCCAGATAGCCGAGGAGCCGCATGTCGAAATCCTCACCGCCGAGGAAGGTGTCGCCGTTGGTCGCCTTGACCTCGAAGACGCCGTCACCGATCTCGAGGACCGAGATGTCGAAGGTGCCGCCGCCAAGATCGTAGACGGCGATCACGCCGCCGCCTTTGCGGTCGAGACCATAGGCCAACGAGGCCGCCGTCGGCTCGTTGATGATGCGGAGCACCTCGAGGCCCGCAATCTGACCCGCGTCCTTGGTTGCCTGGCGCTGCGAATCGTTGAAATAGGCCGGCACCGTGATGACCGCCTTGCTCACCGGCTCACCGAGGTGAGCCTCGGCGGTCTCTTTCATCTTCCGCAGGATGTAAGCGCTGATCTGGCTGGGCGAGAAATCCTCACCCATCACCTCGACCCAAGCATCGCCGTTCTTGTGATCGACGATCTTGTAGGGGACCATATTCAGGTCCTTTTGCGTCATCGGGTCCTTGAAGGGGCGGCCGATCAACCGCTTGATCGCGAACACCGTGTTCTCGGGGTTGGTCACCGCCTGACGCTTGGCAGATTCACCGACCAGACGCTCGCCATCCTCAGTGAAGGCGACGATCGAGGGAGTGGTCCGCGTGCCCTCCGAGTTTTCGATCACACGGGGATCGGTGCCCTCCATGATCGCGACGCACGAATTGGTGGTGCCGAGATCAATGCCGATTACCTTGCTCATGTCATGCCCTTACCGTCAGCAAACGCGTGCAGCCACGTCATGCACCGCTCGCGTTCCGTTTCTCAACAAGCCTTTTCAGCTCCTGCGAGCCCATCGGCCCAGCGCTTATATTGGGTCGCTCTGTGAGCGTGCAAGCGCCCAAGATCCGGAATCTGCAACCGAATTCGATCAATCGTCGCGTTTAAGCGGAGGTGTCGACCCGACCGCCACGACCGGGTGCGGCCTCGCCATCGGCGCCGGCATCGGAGTCAGTCGATCGTTCGGCTGATTCGCCTGTCGAATCAGCCGCTTCGCCGCCCTTCGCGACACCCACCATGGCCGCGCGCAGCAAGCGATCGCCGATCGTGTAGCCAACCTGGGCCACTTGGACGACGGTGCCGTCTTCCTGATCGGTCTCGGCGGTCTCGAATAGGGCTTGATGGAGGTTGTAGTCGAACGGTTCGCCCAGAGGATCGATCTTCGTGATGCCAAAGCGGCTGAACACGGCGTCGAGCTCACGGGCCGTGATCTCAACCCCCTCGGCGATCGCGCCGACCGTCTCGTTGCCCGCCCGTGCCTCCGCCGGGATGCTGTCGAGGGCCCGCTGCATGTTGTCCGCGACACCCAGCAAATCGCGCGCAAAATTGGCGATCGCGTAGCGGCGTGCGTCCTCGACGTCCTTCTTGGCACGCCGGCGCGTGTTCTCGGCGTCGGCAAGTGCGCGCAATAGCTGATCCTTGAGGACGCTGGCACTCTCGTCCGGCTCCGCGGGGGCTTCGTCGTCTCCCGCGGCCGGCGTCTCGGGTGCCGCGGCGGCCTCGATCTCGGGTTCCTGAGGGGCGACGGTCGGGCCGTCCCCTTGCTCCGACGCAGCGCCGTTGCGCTCCACGC
This sequence comes from Alphaproteobacteria bacterium, assembly GCA_965216915.1. Taxonomy (GTDB): domain Bacteria; phylum Pseudomonadota; class Alphaproteobacteria; order UBA828; family UBA828; genus CBDCGS01. The sequence goes on along the minus strand of CBDCGS010000011.1, from coordinate 990,013 downwards.
CGTCACTGCCGCTGTTCGCCGCGGCGTCTTTGCGATTGTCTTCCTGCATCATTCCTCTGGCTCAATCCGAGCGATCAGCCAAGCATGCGGCCGATTAGCTCCGCAGTGTGGTCGACCATCGGGATGATCCGCCCGTAGTTGATTCGGGTCGGGCCGATCACGCCGATCGCGCCGATGAAACGCGCGTCGTTGTTCCGGTAGGGCGCGACCACCAGCGAGCAGCCGGTCGCACCGAAGAGCTCGTTCTTGGCGCCGATGAATATTTGCACGCCATCCGCGTCGCGCGTGCCCTCGAGCAGACGCACGAAATCGGACTTCGCCTCAAGCGCATCGAACAGCTGCCGAATCCGCTCGAGATCGCCAAGCGCCGTGATGTCTTCGAGGAGGTTCGTTCGGCCGCGCACGATCAGGCTGCGGTCGCCCTTCTTCTTCTCGCTGGACCACTCCGCGATACCCGCCTCGACCACGCGCTGGGTGAGCTGATCGATCTCGGCGCGGTGGTTGTCGAGCTCGGTCTGGATCTCATCCTGCACCTCCTCAAGGGTATGGCCCGCAAGCCGCGCGTTAAGGTAGTTGGTCGCTCGGGTGAGATTGGCCTGGGTCATGCCCGGCGGCACGGCGATCACACGATTCTCGACCAGCCCGCTCTCGGTCACCATGACGGCGAGCGCCCGCTCGCTGCCGAGCATCACGAATTCGACCTGCCGAAACGAGAGGTCGGACTTGGGCGCGAGGACGATCCCAGCACACCCGGAAAGCTCCGAGAGCGCCTCGGTCGCCTCAGACAGCATCTCCTCGACGGTCCGCCCGGCCGCGTGGCACGGCCCCTCGATGCTGGCCCGCTCTTCCTCCGTGAGGTTGCCGAGCTCCAGGAGGCCGTCGACGTAAACGCGCAGGCCGAGCTCGGTCGGGAGCCTGCCCGCCGAGGTGTGTGGCGCGTATAGCAGGCCCGACTCCTCGAGGTCGGCCATGACGTTGCGCACCGTCGCGGGAGAGATCGGCGTCGACAGACGCCGCGACAGCGTGCGAGAGCCGACCGGCTGCCCGGTCGTCACGAATTCGTCGACAAGCCGCCGCAAAACCTCGCGGGACCGTGTGTTTAGCTCCTGGAGCAAAGGCTTACCCGTCGCGCAACCGAGCGAAATCAAGGCGTCTTGAATGTAGTGAGCGCCTTGTAGAGCGTCAACGGCACGTCCCATGACGTTGCGCGCATTCACTGGACGGCGCCAGACCGGCTGGGCTAGGGTCGCGGCGCATTTTGAGCGAGCCAGAACCATGCGCCCATCCGGTCGCGCGACCGACGAAATGCGCCCCGTCACGCTCGAGGTTGGGGTCAGCAAGCACGCGGAAGGCTCATGCCTTGTGCGTTTCGGCGACACCCACGTGCTTTGCACGGCGAGCGTAGAGGAGCGCGTGCCGCCCTTTCTACGGAACACGGGGCGGGGCTGGGTGACCGGCGAATATGGCATGCTGCCGCGCTCGACAGGATCACGCAGCGGGCGCGAAGCGGCCCGTGGCAAGCAAAGCGGGCGGACTCAGGAAATCCAACGCCTGATCGGACGCTCGCTCCGCGCTGTCACGGACCTAGAGCGCATCGGCGAGCGGCAGATCACGCTGGATTGCGACGTCATCCAAGCCGATGGCGGCACCCGGACCGCGGCCATCACCGGCGCCTATGTCGCGCTGCACCAGGCGCTGGCGGGATTGAAGGACGCCGGTGCGATCGAAACCGTGGCGCTCTCGGATCAGGTCGCCGCGGTGAGCTGCGGCATTGTCGCCGGCACGCCGGTGCTCGATCTCGACTACGCGGAAGACAGCACCGCCGAAGCCGACGCCAACTTCGTTCTCACGCGCGGCGGCGGGATCGTCGAGGTGCAAGGCACCGCGGAGGCTGATCCGTTCGCCGAATCGGCGCTTCACGACATGCTCCGCCTCGCGCGGATCGGCACGGATCATCTTTTTGCCCTGCAGCGAAGCGCGCTCAGTCTCTAGTGCTGACAAGGACTCGGACCATTTTGCAAGCGCGAACACTCGATCCGTCGGAGCGCGTGGTGGTCGCCAGCCACAATCCCGGCAAGGTGCGCGAAATCGATGCCTTGCTGCAACCCTACACGCTTGAGATTGTCGGCGCGGATACGCTTGGTTTGCCCGAACCTGAGGAGACCGGCGATACCTTTCGCGACAATGCGGAGCTCAAAGCCCGCGCCGCAACCGCGGGTAGCGGGCTCGTCGCCCTGGCCGACGATTCCGGGCTCGTGGTGCCCGCGCTCGGCGGCGCGCCGGGCATCTACTCGGCGCGCTGGGCCGGCCCGGGACGGGATTTCGCCGTCGCCATGGCGCGGATCGATCAAGAGCTGCAGGCTGCGGGTTTCCGCACGGAGGGCACAGAGGCTTACTTCATCTGCGTCCTGAGCCTCTGCTGGCCAGACGGGCACTGCGAAAGTTTCGAGGGTCGGGTCGACGGCATGCTGACCTATCCACCACTCGGTGAGCGCGGCTTCGGCTACGATCCGATGTTCGTCCCGGGTGGCCATGCGCTGACGTTCGGCGAAATGTTGCCGTCAACAAAAGATGCAATGACCCACCGCGCACGCGCCTTCGAGAAACTCGCCGCGGCCTGTCTGCCTCCGCTCGGATGAGCACGGCCACGGGCGGTCCGGCGATGCCGCTCGCGATTTACATCCACTGGCCGTTTTGTCTTTCGAAGTGTCCGTACTGCGACTTCAACTCGCACGTGCGCGAGACCATCAATACGGCGCGTTGGGAACGCGCCCTGTCGGCCGAGCTCGACCATTTCGCTGCCACACTGCCCTCCAGGCGGGTGGCCAGCATATTCTTCGGTGGTGGCACGCCCTCGCTCATGCCACCCCGCCTGGTGGAAGCGATAATCGATCGGGCGGCCGGCCATTGGCGGCTCGACGCCGAGGCGGAGATCACCCTCGAGGCGAATCCCACATCGACCGAGGCCGGACGGCTTCGCGAGATTCACGCCGCCGGCGTCAACCGGGTGTCGCTCGGTGTCCAAGCGCTCGACGATGACGCGCTTCGCTTCCTTGGACGCGGCCATTCGGCCGTCGAAGCGCGCCGCGCCGTGGCTGAGGCTCAGCGGATCTTTCCGCGATGCTCGTTCGACATGATATACGCCCGGCCCGGACAGGATGGGCCACAATGGCGCGCCGAGCTGACGGAGGCGCTTGCCATGGCTGGCGACCACGTTTCGCTCTATCAGCTCACGATCGAGCGGGGAACGCCGTTTTACGCCGCCGCACGCGATGGTGCTTTCAAAGTGCCCGACGACGATGACGCGCGCACGCTTTTCGATATCACGCAGGAGATGACCGAGGTCGCGGGGTTCCCGGCCTATGAAATCTCCAACCACGCCCGGCGCGGTGGGGAATCGCGCCACAATCTCGCCTACTGGCGGTCCGCGCCCTATGTCGGGATCGGACCAGGCGCCCATGGGCGGCTGGACCTGGGCGGCGGATGGCAAACGACCCGGCAGCATGCCGCACCGGAGGCGTGGCTCGACGCGGTCGAGCAAGCCGGCCACGGCACGGTCGAACGCCGCACTCTCGAGCCAAGCGAGCGGGCCGCCGAAATGGTGATGATGGGCCTGAGGCTCGCCGCCGGCCTCTCCTTGCACGACATCGAGGTCCGCACCGGCCTCGGGCGTACGCAGTTCATCCGCGCCAACCGCGTGGCCGCGCTTCAGGCCGCTGGCCTCGTCGAGCAGGCGGGCGCGATGCTCCGCACGACCGCCCGAGGCCGCCCGTTATTGCAGGCCATCCTCGCCGAGGTTCTGGTCTAGCGCGTCGACATCCGGCGTGCCGGCGACGTCGAACTTGAGCGGCGCGGCGCTGATCATGCGGGTCTCTCCACCACCAACCACCTCGAGCACCGCGAGGCCGCGCTCGGCCAGGCCGTTGGCCTGAAAGCGAAACAGGCCATCGGCGCCGAGAAAGCCGCGGTTATCCACGAGCGAATCGCGGCCGTAGCGGCTTCCCGCCTGGGCGAGCGCCGCAGCCAGCGCGGTCGCATCGTAGGCGAGCGTCGCGATGCGGCGCGGCGACTTGCCGTAGGTCGCACGATACCGCGCCTCAAAATCCTCGCGTTCGGCAGCCGGAGGGCTGACGAACCACCCGCCGACCAGTGTGGGCTCGTTGAGGGCGGCGGGATCCTCCCACAGGCTGGTGCCGAGCAGGCGCACTTTGAGTGGGTCGATGTCGTAGAACGCGAGAAGTGGCGCGATCTGCCGAAGCCTGTCGCCGCCGTCGGGCAGCAAAAGCGCATCGAAGGGAAAGTCGCCGAGCGTATCCAGCGTGCGCAACCGGCCGAGCGCACGCTTCGAGGCCTCGTCGCCCCGCGCTTTGAGCCGGCTCCGCTCCGCCTCCAGCGCCCGCTGACGGCGATCATAGTCGGCGAAATCGCGCACGACGCGGGCATTCTCGGAAGGATCGGAGCCATAATAGGCGGTGCGCACCAGACGCACTGGGCTTCCGAGCGTGGCGCTCGCCAACTCCTCCGCCACGTCCCGGCCGTAACGCGTATCGGGCGCGAGGAGGGCGATCCGCGAGAGGCCCTCCTGCGCGACGAAGTCGACGAGACGCCGGACCTGCTGTTGCGAGGTGTGTCCGAGCAGGAACACGCCCTCGCCCGCGACGCGCCGATCGGTGGAGAACGCGATGAGATTGACCCCGCGAGCGCTCGTGAGGGGTACCACGGCGCGCACGTTCCGGCTAAACAGCGGTCCGAGGATAAGGTCGACATTCTGATCGAGCAGGCGCGCCGCGGCCTGCGCGGCGCCCGCTTCCGTCCCGCGCGTGTCCCGCGGAACCAGCGTGAATCGCTCGTCCGCGACATCGAAGAGCGCGAGCTGCGCCGCGTTGAGCAGAGCCTCGCCTTCGGCCGCGAAACGCCCGGACAGCGGAACGAGCATGCCTACCTGCACCACCGCAGGCACCGCGTCCACGTCGGGGACATTGGCGACGAGCGCGGCGACGTCGAAATCCGATCCCGCCTCGGGCTCCGCGTCGGGCGTCGTCATGCCGTCGAGGACCGATTCCTCGCCTGCGCCGGTCGCAGACTCCGCCTCGGACCCCGTCGAGACCGTGGTCGCCTGCGCGCGCTCCCCGGTAGACACGTTGCGCTGGTCACAGGCGCCTAGCACAATGGCGACGACAAAACCGAGCGCCAAGGCCGCCCACGGCCAGCGCGCTCGGCCATCCTTGGCAGAGACATTAGGGCTCGCCATCCGATGCGATCTCCCGCGAAAACCACGCTTCGAAGCCAGCCTAAAGAGAGCACTGATCGAAGTAAACCGGAGGCCGGGCTGTGGCTCGTGGCCACGCCGATAGGCCATCGCGCGGATATCTCTGCGCGCGCGCTCGCCGTGCTTGCCGATGCTGACCGTGTGCTTTGCGAGGACACGCGGCATACCGGCCGGCTCCTCGCCCATCACGGTGTTGCAGCGACGCTGCGGCCCTATCACGAGCACAACGCAGCCCGAGCGCGGCCCGGCATCCTACGCGCTCTCGATACCGGCGAGACGATCGCCCTGGTCTCCGACGCGGGCACTCCCCTGATCTCGGACCCCGGCTACAAACTCGTCCAGGCCGCGGTCGCGCGCGGCCACCGCGTCACCGGGTGCCCCGGCCCCAGCGCGCCGCTTCTTGCCCTGATCGTGTCGGGCTTACCGACCGATCGGTTCTATTTCGGCGGCTTCCTTCCGCAGAAAACCGCCGCGCGGCTCAAAGCGCTGACGGCCGTCGCCGGGCTCGACGCAACCCTGATTTTCCTCGAATCACCGCGGCGGCTTGCGACAAGCCTCGCAAGCATGAACGAGGTTCTGGGCGCGCGGCCGTGCGCAATCGCGCGTGAGCTGACGAAGCGGTTCGAGGAAGTAACCCGTGGCGATCTCGCGACACTCGTTGCGCAGCTTGAGAATGGCCCGATGCCCAAGGGCGAGATCGTCGTGGTCATCGGCGGCGCGAGCGAGCCAATCGGCGCTCTCTCGGATGCCGCTCTCGACGCCCGAATCGACGCGATGCTCACGCGCATGAGCGTGCGCGACACAGCCGATGCGTTGGCCGCCGAAACGGGGCTCTCGCGCCGCATGCTCTACCAGCGGTCGCTGGCACGCGCCCAAGAGACCAAAGATTGACCGATCGTCTCGCGCGCTACCGGCGCGGTCGCGGTGCCGAGCGGCGCTGCGCGCTCGCGCTTCGACTATGGGGGTGGCGCATCCTCGCGCGTCGCTATGCCACGCCGGTGGGCGAGATCGATATTGTCGCGCGGCGCGGCGGGGTGATTGCGATGATCGAGGTGAAGGCGCGGACCACGGAGCGCGAGGCCCTTGAATCACTCACGAGGCGACAGCAGGTGAGGATCGAGCGGGCAGCGTCGGTGTTCTTGTCCCGTCATTCGAAATGGCGCAATCTCTCGGTCCGATTCGACGTGATGGTGATGACCCCCCGGCGGTGGCCGCGGCATGTGAAGGACGCGTGGCGCCCCGCAGGCGGCTGATGGCGCGTGGCATGCAAGCGCAAGGAAACCTCATGAGACGGAACACGATCTCAACCCCGAGCTCTCCAACAGATCTGCGACGGATCGCGGTGATCGCCCTCGCCCTCGCCCTGCTCGGCGGCGCGACCAGCGGCTGCGTCAGCCTCGCGGTCGGGGCCGCCGCGACGGGTGGCGTCGCCGCGGCGCAGGAACGTTCGGTCGGCGATGCCATCGACGATCTCACGATCCGCACCACGCTCAACGCGCTCTTCTTTGAGGAGAACATCGATCTCTATCAGGGACGTCTCATTCTCGGTGGTCGAAGGCCGGGGTGCTGTTGAAAGGCGCCGTGGAAAGGCCCGGACCGCGCGTCAAGGCGGTCCGGCTCACCTGGCAGGCGGACGGTGTGCGCGAGGTGATCAACGAGATCCAAGTCACCGACGAGGGCGGCTTGGTGAACTACGCGCGTGACACCTGGATCTCGACCCAGCTCAAATCCAAGATCCTATTCGACGCGGACATTCTCTCGATCAACTACAATGTCGAGACGGTCAACGGCACCGTGTACCTCATCGGAATCGCGCAGAGCGATCAGGAGTTGGGCAAGGTCACCGGTCACGCGCGGACCATTCCGAATGTGAGGCGGGTCGTCAGCCATGTCGTACTGAAAGACGACCCGCGCCGGGTCATTACGCCCTGATGCCAAGGGACGAGATCGAGCAGCGCCTCGCGCAAATGGGGGCGTGCGAAGACGACGAGATCGACATCGCGGAATCCGCACTTCTCCTCGGCGCGCTGGACGCGCCCGAGGTTCCGCTCGCGCCCTACCGCGATCACGTGGACGAGCTTGTCGAGGACGTCGCGCGGGCGATGACGGAAGACGCGCCGATCGAACGGCGATGCCGCCAGATCAATGCTGTGCTGTTCGACCACCACGGCTATGCCGGTGACACCGAAAGCTACGACAGCCTCGAGAACGCCAACCTGATCCGCGTGATCGACCGGCGGGTCGGCCTGCCGGTAAGCCTCGGCATCCTCTACATCCACCTCGCACGAGCGCAAGGCTGGCCGGTCACCGGCCTCGCCTTTCCGGGGCATTTTCTGGTGCGGATGGATGATCGGGACAAACGCCTGATCCTCGATCCGTTCCACGCCGGACAAGCGCTCGAGGCGGGCCACCTGCGCGGCCTGCTCAAGCAGTTTCTCGGCAACGATGCAGAGCTGGAGCCCGCTCACTATGCGCCGGTGAGCACGCGGGCGGTTCTTCTCAGGCTGCAAAACAACATCAAGACCCGCGCCATCCAAACGAACGACTTCGCGCGGGCCTGTGAGGTTCTCGAGCGGATGACGCTCATCGCGCCCGGCGCTGGAAGCGTTTGGCAAGAGCTTGGCTTGATCCGCGCGCAGCTCGGCGAGATCCGGAGCGGCGTGTCGGCGCTCGAGCGTTGTCTCGACTGCTCGCTGCCGGAGGCTATGCGAACGAGCACCGAGCGCGCGCTCGCGAAGCTGCGCACGAGCCTCAATTAACATGAGCCTCGCCGTCGCAATCCAGATGGACCCGATCGACGCGATCGACATCGACGCCGACAGCACATTCGTGCTGGCGCTCGAGGCACAGGCGCGCGGACACACGCTGCTGCACTACCTGCCGCAGGATTTGTCATTCCGCGCCGGCCGCGTCACGGCGCGCGCACGCCCCTTGGCGGTCCGGCGCGAACAGGGCAACCACTTCTCGCTCGGTGATGCGGAGACGGTTGACCTTGCTACCCTCGACGTCGTGTTGATGCGCCAAGACCCGCCGTTCGACATGTCATACATCACGGCGACGCATCTGCTCGAGCATGTGCACCCGCAAACACTCGTCGTGAACGACCCGGCGCATGTGCGCAATGCGCCCGAGAAGCTCTTCGTCACCCATTTCCCCGACGTGATGCCGCCCACCCTGATCACCGCGCGCCGCGAGGCGATCGTGGCTTTCCGCGCGGAGCACCGGGACATCATCCTGAAGCCCCTCTTCGGCAATGGCGGCGCCGGCGTGTTCCACGTCACGCCGGAGGATGAGAACCTCAACGCCCTGCTCGAGATGTTCACCGAACTCTACCGCGAGCCGATCATCGCGCAGGCCTACTTGCCGGCGGTGCGCGAGGGTGACAAACGCATCATTCTGGTCGACGGCGAGCCCGTCGGCGGTGTTTCGCGCGTCCCGCCGCCCGGCGAGGCGCGCGCCAACCTCCACGTCGGCGCGGTGCCCAAGAAGACAACGCTGACCGCACGCGAGCGGGGGATCTGCGCCGCCATCGGCCCGGCGCTCCGCGAACGTGGCCTGATCTTCACCGGCATCGACGTGATCGGCGATTACCTCACCGAGATCAACGTGACCTCGCCGACCGGCATTCAGGAGATCAACCGGCTCGACGGTGTGCAGATCGAAGCCACGATTTGGGACGCGATCGAAGCGCGCGTCGCAGCGGCGAGCGCCTAAGCCGCGACACGCCCGCCCCAGATCGGCTACACTTTCGCCTCGGGAGAGAGCGATCGTGATGCGCCTGGCGATTTTTCTGTTGCTGGTGGTGGCCTGCGTCGCCCGCGGTGCGCTGGCGGGCGAGGAGAACCAGTTCGGCCGCTACCATGCGCTCGTCATCGGCAACAACGCCTACGAACACCTGCAGCCGCTGAAAACCGCGGTCAACGACGCGAGCGCGGTCGCCGACACGCTGCGCCGCGACTACGGTTTCGAGGTGGAACTGCTGCTCAACGCGAACCGCTACGAGATCGTCACCGCGCTCAACAAGCTGCGCCGGAGCCTTACCGCGAACGACAATCTCCTGATCTACTATGCCGGCCACGGCTGGCTCGATGAGGTCACCGACACCGGCTATTGGCTGCCCGTCGACGCCGAGACCGACAACGACGCGCAGTGGATCGCGAACAGCACGATCACCAACCATGTCGGCGCGATCGCCGCGAAGCACGTGCTGGTGGTCGCCGATTCGTGCTTCTCCGGCACCTTGACGCGGGCCGCGCGCGTCTCGCTCGACGCCGGCAGCGAACGGGCGGCGTGGCTCGAGCGCATGGCGCGCAAGCGCTCGCGCACGGCGCTCACCTCGGGCGGACTCGAGCCGGTGAGCGACAGCGGCGGGCAGGGCCACTCGGTCTTCGCGCGGCAATTCATCGAGGCGCTGCGCGCGAACGACCACGTGCTCGACGCCGCCGGCCTCTACGACCGGATCAAGAACAAGGTCGTGCTCAACGCTGATCAGACGCCGAACTACAACGACATCCGCAAGGCCGGCCACGACGGCGGCGACTTCCTGTTCGTGCCCATCAATATCGACGTCGCGATCACCGTCGAAGGCACCACGCCGGCTGCCAAGGACACGGCGCTGGAGGCGCAATTCTGGGCATCGATCGAGGAGAGCGACGATCCCGCCGTGTTCGAGGCCTATCTGGAGCAGTTTCCCGATGGCGCGTTCGCGCCGCTCGCGCGCCTCAAGACCGAGCGGCTCTCCCGCTCGCTCACCGAGGGCGTCGCCGGGCGCAGCTCCTACGTGCCGGGAGAGGAGTTTTACGACTGTCCGCGCTGCCCACGCATGACCGTGCTGCCGGTCGGCAACTACATGATGGGCTCGACCGATGCCACGGAGTTCTGGCGCTCGCAATTCGAGGAACCGCTGCATCGCGTGCGCATCCGCACGCCGATCGCGATCTCGAAATATGAGGTGACGCGCGCCGAGTACGCCGCGTTCGCCGACGCCACGAGGCGCGCGGCCGCGCCCTGCCAGGCCTGGGACGGCGAGGCATGGGTCGTCGATCCCGCGCGCGACTGGCGCGACCCCGGCTACCCACAAGAAGACGACCATCCGGTAACCTGCGTCACCTGGGAGGACGCGCAGGCCTATGCCGCGTGGTTGAGCAGCGAGACCGGGCAGACCTACCGCCTGCCGAGCGAGGCCGAATGGGAGTATGCCGCCCGCGCGCTGTCGGAGACATCGCGCTATTGGGAGGCAGAGGCGACCCCCCTGGACGCGTGCGCGGCCGCCAACGTCTATGATGCGGTCGGTGCACACGCGCACCGCTTTTCCTGGACCAGCGAGGTTTGCCGCGACGGCGCCGCCGAGACCGCGCCGGTCGGCAATTTTCGGCCCAACCAGTTCGGCCTCTACGACGTGCTCGGCAATGTCTGGGAGTGGGTCGAGGATTGCTGGCACGACAGCTACGATGGCGCGCCGGATGATGGCAGCGCGCGGCGCGATGGGGCCTGCACCGAGCGTGTCGCGCGCGGCGGCTCGTGGCACTACGCGCCCTGGTTCGTGCGCGCCGCCCATCGCCTGGCCGAGACCCCGACCAACGCAACCTACGACCTCGGCTTCCGCGTCGCGCTCAGCCTTCAACCTTAGGTCTCCGCCCGAGAGTTCTCGCCCAAATCGCCCGCGCGAGAGTTCTCGCGACGTTCCGCATAGGTCATTACACTGGCGGTACTGTCTTCGCGGGAGCCGCCCTTGGTCGCCCATATCAACACCGTCGCCTTCCAGGGAATCGAGGCGCTTGCCGTCGACGTGCAGGTGCAAATCGCTTCGGGTCTCCCGGCCTTCACGATCGTGGGCTTGCCCGACAAAGCGGTCGCCGAAAGCCGGGAACGGGTGCGCGGCGCGATCGGCGCGATGGGGCTCTCGCTGCCGCCGAAGCGGATCGTGGTCAATCTCGCGCCAGCGGACATGGTCAAGGAGGGGAGCCACTTCGACCTCCCCATCGCCCTCGGTGTGCTGGTCGCGATGGGCGTGCTGCCAGTCGAGGAGCTGATCGGCTATGCCGCGCTTGGCGAGCTTGGCCTCGACGGCGCGCTGATCCCGACCGCGGGCGTGCTGCCCGCGGCGATCGCGGCGAACGCGCGCGATCTCGGCCTGATCTGCCCGGCGCGGAGCGGTGCCGAAGCCGCTTGGGCAGGCGGCGGCGAGGTGGTGGCCGCGCCCGACCTCATCGCGCTCGTCAACCATTTCAAAGGCACGCAGATCCTCGCCGCGCCGCAGCCGGGCACGGCCGACGATGCCATCCGCTACCCCGACCTCAAGGACGTGAAGGGGCAGGAGACCGCCAAGCGCGCGCTCGAGATCGCCGCCGCGGGTGGTCACAACCTTCTGATGATCGGGCCGCCCGGCGCCGGCAAGTCCATGCTCGCGACGCGCCTGCCGAGCATCCTGCCGCCGCTTGAGCCCGCGGAGGCGCTCACCGTCAGCATCATCGCCTCGGTCGCCGGTCAGCTCAGCGAGAGCGGCCTCACCCGCCGGCGGCCCTTCCGCGACCCGCACCATTCCGCTTCGACCGCGGCGCTGGTCGGCGGCGGCATGCGCGCACGACCCGGCGAAGTGACGCTTGCGCACCACGGCGTGCTCTTCCTCGACGAGCTGCCTGAGTTTCCGCGCCCCGTGCTCGATGCGCTCCGCCAACCGATCGAGAGCGGACAAGTGGTCGTCGCCCGCGCCAATGCGCACATTCGCTACCCCGCGCGGTTTCAACTGGTGGCCGCGATGAACCCCTGCCGCTGCGGCTACCTCGCCGACGCATCGCGCGCCTGCACCCGCGTACCGCGCTGCGCGCAAGAGTATCAAACCCGCATCTCCGGCCCGCTCTACGACCGCATCGACCTGCACGTCGATGTTCCCGAGATTGCCGCTGCGGATCTCACCTTGCCGCCGCCGAGTGAAGGCTCGGCCGAGGTGGCAGCTCGGGTGAGCGCCGCACGCGCGGTGCAGCGGGAGCGGTTTGAGGCGCGCGGCGTCTACCCGGAGGTTGCGACCAACGCCGAGGCCGAAGGCGAGCTACTGGACCAGATCGCCACGCCCGATGCCGAGGGTCGCGCCCTCCTCGGCGAGGCAGCCGATCGCCTCAAGCTCTCAGCGCGCGGCTATCACCGCGTGCTCCGCGTCGCCCGCACCCTCGCGGACCTCGCCGGCGCCGACGGCGTGACCAAGGTCCATGTCGCCGAGGCGCTCTCCTACCGCCGAATCAATCCGTATCGGTAGACGCACCGACCGGATGGCTGGTCGCTGTCAACGTCCGGCGCTACGATGCCGGCAAACAAAAGCCGTTCATTCCAATGAGTGAGGGAGAGGTCGCATGAGCGAGGAGCAATTCCAAAGTGTCGTCGATGACTACTACAACGGGATGTATCACGGCGATCCCGACTTGATCCGGAAGGCGTTTCACCCCGAGGCGCGGCTTGAGGGGTGCATGGCCGGCCAGCGTTTCTACGGCATGTCGCGGGATAACTTCTGCAAATTCGTGACGCTGATGCCGACGCCTGCGGACACCAACGACACCCGCGATTGCAAGTTCGAGGTCTTAGACCAAACCGGCGACCAGGCGGTGCTCAAGATCACCGACTACATCTTCGGGGTTTGGTTCGTCGACTATCTCAGCATGCTGAACACCGCGGAAGGCTGGCGCGTCGTCAACAAGACCTACTACGCCGACGAAATTCCCAACGCGCCCGATGGTGCAAAGGAATTGCTGGGCTCGACCGTTTAGCGGATCAGCCGATTGCCTCGTTCGCGCGATAGCCGCGCGACCACGCGGCGCCGCTGACGGCGGAAGACGCCGGACCGCTCACCCCTTCGGGATCATGCGCCCGAGGGGCCGGCCCGCGCAGATGTGGACGTGGAAGTGCGGCACCTCTTGGCCGCCGTGCACGCCCGTGTTGGCAATCGTGCGGAAACCCTCGTCATCCACGCCGAGCTGTGTGGCGATTTCGCCGACGCGGCGGAAGAAGCGGCCGACCACCTCCGGCGGGGCATCGCGCGTGAAATCGACCAGCGAGACATAGGCGCCCTTCGGAATCACGAGCACGTGCACCGGCGCTTGTGGATTGATGTCGCGAAACGCCAAGACCTCGTCGTCCTCGAAGACCTTGTCGCAGGGAAGCTCACCGCGCAGGATCCTGGCGAAGATGTTTTCCTCGTCGTAGCTCATGCGTTCTCCCCCGACGCGCTGCGTTCGGCCGCATCATCCTTCTCCCGCGCGAGGCCCGAGACGCCGCGCCGGCTCTTCAGCTCCTCGAAGACGTCCGCCGGCGCGATGCCCGTCGCCGACCACAGTACGAGCAGGTGGAAGATTAGATCCGCGCTCTCGTAGACGATCTCTTCACGCTTGCCGATCGCCGCGGCCAGCGCGACCTCGACGCCTTCCTCACCGACCTTCTTCGCGATGTGCTCGACCCCGCGCGCGAATTTCTTGGCCACATAGGAAGCTTCCGGGTCGGCGGTCTTTCGGCTTTCGATGACCGCAAACAGCTCTTCGACGATCTCAGCGCTCATCCGCGCGCTCATACGGCGCTCCTGGCTCGGCCCATGCTCGACCCTCGGTAGCAGATTTCCCGTGGGCTGTCAGGCTCAGAGGCGCATGGGAATGCCGGCGGCTTGCATGTGCGCCTTCGCCTCGCCGATCGAATGCGTACCGAAGTGAAAAATCGTCGCCGCGAGCACGGCCGTCGCATGGCCTTCCTGGATGCCGTCGACGAGGTGATCCAGCGTGCCGACGCCGCCCGAGGCGATGACGGGCACGGGCACCGCATCGGCGACGGCGCGGGTTAGCTCGGTGTCGAAGCCGAGGCCGGTGCCGTCACGATCCATCGAGGTGAGGAGGATCTCGCCGGCACCGGCCTCGACCATGCGGCGCGCCCACGCCACGGCGTCGATCCCGGTTGGGTTGCGTCCGCCATGGGTAAAAATCTCGAAGCGCCCCGGCGCCACGCGTTTCGCATCGATTGCGACGACGATGCACTGCGTGCCGAATTTCTCGGCAGCCTCGGCGGTGAACTCGGGGCGCTTCACTGCCGCCGTGTTGATCGACACCTTGTCCGCGCCCGCGAGCAGGAGCTTGCGGACATCCTCGACCGTGCGCACACCGCCACCCACCGTGAGCGGCATGAAGCACTGCTCCGCGGTCTTTGCGACGACGTCGAACAACGTGCCCCGGTCTTCGTGCGAGGCCGTGATGTCGAGAAAGCAGAGCTCGTCCGCCCCTTGATCGTTGTAGACCCGCGCCTGCTCGACCGGATCACCCGCATCGCGCAGCTCGACGAAGTTCACGCCCTTGACCACGCGCCCGTCGCGCACGTCGAGGCAGGGAATGATGCGCATCTTGAGCATGTCACGCCGCCAAGGCTGCAAGCGCGCGGGCTGGATCGATACGCCCGTCATAGAGCGCGCGCCCGCAAATTACCCCGGCGATGCCATCCGCCTCGCGCGCCTTCACCGCGTCGAGATCCGCCTGCGAGGCAACGCCGCCGGAGGCGATCACGGGGATCGCGATGGCCCGGGCGAGTGCGGCGGTTGCCTCCACATTGAGGCCGCCGAGCGCACCGTCGCGACTGATATCGGTATAAATGATCGTTTCGACGCCGGCGTCCTCGAAGCGGCGTGCGAGCATGAGCGCGTCGACATCCGTCGCTTCGGCCCAGCCGGCGACCGCGACCCGACCGTCGCGCGCGTCGATACCGACCGCAATCCGTCCCGGATGCGCGCGGCACGCCTCATGCACGAGCGCGGGCTCGCGGACGGCCGCGGTGCCGAGGATCACCCGGCGCACGCCGCGCGCCAGCCAGCGCTCGATCGCCGCAAGATCTCTAATGCCGCCGCCAAGTTGCACGGGAAGCGACACGGCATCCATGATCGCCTCAACCGCCGCCTCGTTGACCGCGTGACCGGCGAACGCGCCGTTCAGATCGACCACGTGAAGCCATGCGAAACCCGCCGCCTCGAAGCGTCTCGCCTGCGCCGCGGGATCGTCGTTGAACACGGTCGCCTGCGTCATCTCGCCGCGCAGCAGGCGCACACAGGCACCATCCTTCAAATCGATGGCGGGATAGAGAATCATCGTACGCCGCCGCTCAGAGATCCTTCGAATAATAGTGGCCGGCAATCAAACGGCCATCGACGCGCGCATATTTCGCATGGGTGCCCCAACGCCGGAATCCGAGCGATTCATAGAGCTGGATCGCAGCCGTCTGGGTCTCGCGCACGCTGAGGTTCATCACGTCGAATTCGCGTTGACGTGCCTCGACCATAGCGACCTCGAGCAACGCCTTCGCGAGGCCATGGCCGCGCGCCCAGGGCGCCACGAAATGTGTGTCGATGAGACAGGCGAACGACCATGCCTCTTTCTGCGGGGCCGGCCCCACCAACTGCACCGAGCCCGCGACCACACCGTCGAGACGGCCGAGGAAAAGCGTGCGCTCGGGCACCAATGTGACGCCCCGCCAATAACGCTCGAACGCCTCACGCGGCGGTGGTCGAACCCAACCGAAGCCGGCACCGTCGCCGATGGCAGCGGACGCCGCGTCGCAGAGCTCCGACAGAGCGCGCTTTGATAGGCGCACGACCTGGTCGACCGCGATCGACGGCTGGAGAGTCTCGCGCGCGCTCATGGTCGCCATCGCAGGAAATTGGCGATCAGCGCCAAGCCGGCCGCCTGGCTTTTCTCGGGATGAAACTGGGTCCCGACCAGGTTGTCGCGGCCGATGACGGCCGTCACCGAGCCGCCATAGTCGACGGTTGCGCACACCACGTCGTCGCCGCAGCGCATGCCGTAGCTGTGCACGAAATAGGCGTGCGTTCCCGTCTCCAGGCCCGCGAGCACGGAGTGCCCGCCGTCGACAATGCGAAGATCGTTCCAGCCCATATGCGGCACCTTCAGCGCAGGATCGCCCGGGCTCAGCGCACTCACCTCGCCGTCGATCCAACCGAGGCCTGGATGATCGCCGTGCTCGCGGCCGACGCGTGCCATGAGTTGCATGCCGACGCAAATGCCAAGAAACGGCTTGCCGTCTCGCACGACGGACCCCTCGAGCGCCTCCACCATCCCGTCGAGTGCGTCGAGCCCGGCCTTGCAATCGGCGAAGGCGCCGACACCCGGCAGCACGATGTGGCTCGCGTTGGCGAGGTCCCGCGGCGCGCTCGTCACACGCACCGTCGGCGAGCCCGGCGCATCCGCAGCCACGCGCTCGAAGGCCTTGGCCGCCGAGCGAAGGTTGCCGGAGCCGTAATCGATGATGGCGACGCTCATCGGCCTCTGCCGTCAGGACCAGAAGCCGGGGCTCGGCCCAAGGTCGAGCGCGGGCCCCCCCGCGCCCGCCGGCGCAGCACCGGCGACATGCGCGTCGTGTGGCCCTTCGCTGCGCGCGCTGAAGCGCATCATCGCGTGGGCCCGATCGAGCGCAATCAGAACGTCCGCGAGCCCATAGCCCCGCCGCTCCAGCGAGAGCCGCCGCCAATCGTTGCCCGATGTGCCCGCGTAGAGCGCCCAGCCGATGATCAGCACCGCGCGGGTTGCCGCATCGAGCTCAAAATGGATCGGCAGCGCCACCAGCACACCGAGCGACACGAGCAACGCCACCGCCGCAAGCCACATGCCGTGGCCGATCGCCCAGAAGGGCGCGACGAACAGCGCAGGCCAGCAAAAGCCTTCCCGCACGAATGCGGGCTCTTCCTCAGGCTTGACGTAAACCGCGTAGAGCCGCACGGCTCAGGCCTCCGTCACACCCGCAAGCACGCCCTTGGTCGAGGGAATCGCATCGAGCGCGCGAACGTCCCACTCGACGGCCTGGCGAAGCGCGCGCGCGAGTGCTTTGTAGCAGGCCTCGATCATGTGATGGCTGTTCTCGCCGTAGAGCACCTCGACGTGGAGCGTGAGCCCCGCGTTCTGTGCGAAGGCCTGGAACCATTCTTTGAAATGCTCGGTGTCCATGCCATCGAGGCGCGGCCGCGCGAAGTTCACCCGCCAGACGAGATAGGGCCTGTTGCTCGCGTCGAGCGAGACGCGCGCACACGCCTCGTCCATCGGGATCGTGGCCGTGCCATAGCGCCGGATGCCGCGCCGCTCGCCGAGCGCGCGGCTCACGGCCTCGCCGAGGGCAATGCCCGTGTCCTCGACGGTGTGATGCAGCGTCACGTGAAGGTCGCCTTTCGCCTTGCAAGTGACGTCGATCAGACCGTGACGCGCGAGCTGTTCCAGCATGTGGTCGAAAAACCCGATGCCGGTGTCGACGTCGTAGGTCCCGGTGCCGTCCAAGTTGACGGACACGGAAATGCTGGTTTCGTTCGTGACCCGTTCAACACGGGCCGTGCGCGCGGGCTGCTTCATGGCGAGCCAATCTGTCAGGGAAAAGCGGCCGTTTTGTATCAAGATCGGCCGCCGGCCGCCAGGTTTAAAGAGGGGCGGGCCACGGGCGCCCCTCGATCCTTGACCCGGCGGGCCGGATCACCACATGGTGCGGGTGCCTCACACGCAGGCAACGAAAGGAATAGCGCCATCGAACCCGAGAGCAACGCCGCCCCCGTCTGGCATGGCACGACCGTGCTGGCCGTGCGCAAGGGTGCCGACGTGGTGATCGCCGGCGACGGCCAGGTCACCCTTGGCAACACCGTGATCAAATCCAATGCCCGCAAGGTGCGCCGTCTCGGCGACGGCTCCATTCTCGCGGGTTTTGCCGGCGCCACGGCGGATGCGTTTACCCTCTTCGAGCGGCTTGAGGGCAAGCTCGAGCAGCACCCCGGACAACTCACGCGGGCTTGTGTTGAGCTTGCTAAGGATTGGCGCACCGACCGCTATCTGCGCCGACTCGAGGCGATGATGGCGGTGGCCGATGACGCGGTCTCGCTGGTGCTGACCGGCACCGGCGACGTGCTCGAACCGGCCGACGGGCTTATCGGCATCGGATCGGGCGGTTCCTACGCCCTGGCCGCAGCCCGCGCGCTGGTCGAAGTCGATGGGCTCGACGCCGAGGCCGTCGCGCGCAAGGCGATGGCGATTGCGGCCGACATCTGCATCTACACCAACACCGAACTCGTGCTCGAGAAGCTCCCCGCATGACCGCTTTTAGCCCCCGTGAAATCGTCTCCGAGCTCGACCGCTTCATCATTGGCCAGAACGCCGCCAAGCGCTCGGTCGCGATCGCGCTGCGCAACCGTTGGCGCCGCCAGCAGCTCCCCGAGGAGATGCGCGAGGAGGTGCTGCCGAAGAACATCCTCATGATCGGCCCGACCGGCGTCGGCAAAACCGAAATCGCGCGCCGTCTCGCACGTCTCGCGCAAGCGCCGTTCCTTAAGGTCGAGGCGACCAAATTCACCGAAGTCGGCTATGTCGGGCGCGACGTCGAGCAAATCGTGCGCGATCTCGTGGAGATCTCGATCCACATGACGCGTGAGCGGATGCGCAAAGAGGTCTCGGCGAAGGCCGAGATCAACGCCGAGGAACGCGTGCTCGACGCGCTGGTGGGCAAGAATGCGAGCCAGGAAACGCGCGCGAAGTTCCGCCGCATGCTGCGTGACGGCGAGCTTGGCGCCAAGGAGGTCGACATCGAGGTGAGCGAATCAGGCGCCTCGTCGCTCCCGACCTTCGATATCCCGGGCATGCCGGGCGCGCAGATGGGCATGGTCAATCTCGGCGATATCCTCGGCAAGGCGCTCGGCAACCAGAAAAAGACCAAGCGCATGAGCGTCGAGGATTCCTACGAGGTGCTCATGGAGGAGGAAAGCGACGAGCTTCTCGACCAAGATCTCGTGGTGCGCAACGCTCTCGAGGCGGCCGAGGACAACGGCATCGTCTTTATCGACGAGATTGACAAGATCTGCGCCCGCTCGGACCGGCTGGGCGCCGATGTGAGCCGCGAAGGGGTGCAGCGCGACCTCCTGCCGCTCATCGAAGGCACCACGGTGCCCACGAAACACGGCACCGTGCAGACCGACCACATCCTCTTCGTCGCGTCGGGCGCCTTCCACCTCTCGAAGCCCGCGGACCTTTTGCCCGAGCTACAGGGACGCCTGCCGATCCGCGTCGAACTCAAGGCGCTGAGCCGCGATGACATGAGGCGCATCCTGACCGAGCCCGAGAACAGCCTGATCAAGCAGTATGTCGCGCTGCTCGACACCGAGCAGGTCACCCTCGACATCACGGACGGCGCGATCGACGCGATCTCGGATCTTGCCGCCGAGGTGAACCGCGCAGTCGAGAACATCGGCGCGCGGCGCCTGCACACCGTGATGGAAAAGCTCCTAGAGGACATCAGCTTCGAGGCCGCCGACCGCTCGGGCGAGACCATCACGATCGACGAGGATTACGTCGAGAGCCACGTCGGCGACCTCGCCAAGGATGCCGATCTCTCCAAGTTCATTCTTTGAGCCGAAACCGCCGGCGCGCTGCCCGCCTCACCACGCCTTGAATTTTTTCCAGAGCGCCTTGAGCCAATCCTCGCGGTCGGCCGCTTGGGCTTTCTCGCGGCATTCGGCCATTACCTCCTTCGGGATCAGGCGGTAGCAGAGCCAGAGCGCGAAGGCGATCACCACGAGATCGTCGAGCATGCCGAGCACCGGAATGACATCCGGTATGAGGTCGATCGGGCTCGCCAGATAGAGCAGCAGCAGCACGAGGATCGCCTTGACGTACCAGGGCGTGCGCCGGTCGCGAAAGGCGAGCCAGAGCGTGTGGACCTCGACCTTGACCCGCCGCGCGAGACGCTTGAGCTCGGAAAGAATGCTCGGCTCGGAGGACTGGTCGCTCGTCGTGGTCTCGCGGTCCATCGGCAGGATCGCTTCCGTCAGCGGGTGCGCTTGAGCAGAACGTAGAGCGCGCCCTGGCCGCCGTCGCGTGGCTGCGCGTGGCTGATCGCGATGATCTCGCGGCGGAGCCCGGGCTCGTTGAGCCAGCGCGGCACCATCTGCCGCAGCACGCCGCCGAGCCCGCTCGCCACCGAGCCCTTGCCCGTGATGACGAGAACACAGCGCCGACCTTCGGCCCGGCTCCCGCGAATGAAGCGCGCGAGCGCGGCATGGGCCGCCTTTTGCGTCATGCCGTGAAGGTCGAGCCGGGCTTCGGGGCGCGTCTGCCCGCGCCTGAGCCGCTGCGCGGCGCGCTTGTCGAGGCCCGCCGGCGTACCCGCGCTCAGCGGCGGGAGCGCCGCTGGCGCAGCACGGCGTGGTGCCGCCGCGGCCGCGCGCGGCGCTGGCGCGGACGGCGGCTCCGGAACCGCGGCATCGGGCTCGTCGGGCGTTTCGTTTGGCGGCGGCTCCTTAGGAGTCTCGCCGCGCAGCGGGCGCACGTCTTGCGACACCGAGCGCCAAAGCGCTGCCTCCTCATCGCGCACGCGGCGGCGCCTACTCATCGCCCGTGTCCTCCACGATGATGATATGGAGGCGCCGCGGCCCGTGCGCACCGAGCTGGATGACTTGCGCGATATCACCGGTGCGCGAGGGTCCCGTGACGAGATTTACGGTGCGCGGCATCGCGCCGTTGCGGCGGAGGGCCGCCCAACCTTCTTCGTAGGCCCCGGCGATCTGCGCGGCACGGATCACCACGATGTGGGTCTCGGGCAGAAAATTGAGCGAGCTCGGATGGTCGGGCCCGGAGGTCATCATCAGTGTGCCGGTTTCGGCGAACGCCATCGCCGCGCCGGTGAGACCGACCACGTCCCGATCCTCCGGCGTGCCGCGGCGGATCGCGAGCAGCGGCTGATCGCCCCACGGATAAGCGTCGAGCGCGGCGTCGGGCGCCATGACCAGCTCGCTCGGCAGGTTCTGCTCGGCGAGATAGTCGGTCACCGCAGGGGGAACCGCCGCCGCGTCGGAGACCCGCCGAACGGTGCCCTGCACACGCTCGACCATCTCGACGAAGAGCGCAACCCGCTCGGCCGGGGACACCGACCCGCGCGCCGGCACGAGGTTCGGCCGCGGCGCCTCAAGACGCTCCTGCAACGCCGCGCGCGCGGGAGCGTCGAGCGGGCCCCGCCCGAGGGATTGCCTGATCGCGTGGAGGATCGTGCTGCGCCGATCTGCCGTCATCGGGGCGGCCCTCCTAACGCCGCGCGGCCCATTGCGCGAGGAACGGGCGGCCCTCGGGCGCCGGCATGTCGCGGCTGACAGTCCACCCGCCGGCGAGCGGAAGCGACCCGAAACGGCCGCGGCGGCGCCCGAGGCGGCGCAGCACACCGATGGCCAGCCGGGTCGCCGGCCGATAGAGGCCGGGCCGCCGCGCAAGCCACGCCCAAAGGCGCAAGCCCCGGCGGAATGCGGGCGGCGCAAGACCCGTCTCAAACTCCTCCTCGCGCCATAGGCGCATCAGCTTGGGCAGCGGGATGCGCATCGGGCACACCTCCTCGCAACGGCCGCAAAAGCTCGACGCGTTGGGCAGGTGCCGGGCGGTTTCGAGGCCGATCAGATTAGGCGTCAACACCGCGCCGACCGGTCCCGGATAGACCCAGCCATAGGCATGCCCGCCGACTGACCCATAGACCGGGCAATGGTTCATGCATGCGCCGCACTTGATGCAGCGCAGCACCTCGCGAAACGGCGTGCCGGCCATGCGCGCGCGTCCATTGTCGAGCAACACCACGTGGAATTGCTCGGGCCCATCCGGATCGTCGGCGCGGCGCGGCCCTGTGGACAATGTGGTGTAGGTCGAGAACTCCTGGCCGGTCGCCGAGCGGGCCAGCACGCGCATGATCGTCGCCGCATCGTCGAGGGTTGGGACCACCTTCTCGATGGTCGCGATGACGATGTGCATCTTAGGCAGGATCTGGGTGAGATCGGCATTGCCCTCGTTGGTCACGACGATGGTCGAGCCGGTCTCGGCCACGAGAAAATTCGCGCCCGTGATCCCGACATCCGCGGCGAGGTAACGGGGACGCAACACGTCACGCGCTTCGCCGACCATCTCGGCGATGTCGTCGAGGCGGCGCGTGTGGCCGAGGGGGCTGTGCTTCTCGTGAAAGAGATCGGCGACCTGCTCTTTCGTCTTGTGGATCGCCGGCGCGATGATGTGGCTCGGATATTCCTCCGCCAGCTGCACGATATATTCGCCGAGATCGGTCTCGATCGGCTGGATCTCGTGGCGCTCCAGGAAGGGGTTAAGCGCCATCTCCTCGGCCACCATCGATTTGCTCTTGGTGACCGTCTTGGCGTCGACCGATTGGCAGAGGGTGAGGATCGTCTCGCGCGCCTCGTCCGCGGTCTGGCACCAATGCACGACGCCGCCCGCCGCCTCTACAGCATCCGCAAACCGTTCGAGATAGAAATCCAGATGGGCGATCACGTGGTCCTTGATCGTGCGCGCCTGGTCGCGCAGCGCCTCGAACTCGGGCAGCCGATCGGCCGCTTCCTTGCGCTTGACCGTAAAACCACCGCGGAAGCGCGCGAGCGAGCGCTGCAGGTCCGGGTCGGCGAGCCCGGCACGGGCCTGCGCGACGAATTGTTGGCTGGTGGGCTCCACGATGCGTCAGCCCGTCGTCGGTTCGCCGATTGCGGGGCGCTCGCCCATGTCGGCAAGAACCTCGGCGACGTGGCGCGCACGCACGGCGTGCCCCTCGCGCGCGAGGCGGCCCGCAATGTTGAGCAGGCACCCCATATCGCCCGCGAGCACCGTGCCCGCGCCGGTGCCCACGATGTCGGCGGTCTTGTCGGCGACCATGCGCGTCGAGATGTCGGGATATTTGATACAGAAGGTACCCCCAAAGCCACAGCACACCTCGGTGTGCGTGAGCTCCTTGAGCGTGACGCCGTCGACCGATCCGAGAAGCTTGCGCGGCTGTGCTCGGACGCCGAGCTCCCGCAGACCCGAGCACGAATCGTGGTACGTCACGGCGCCCTCATAGCGGGCGTTCACGGCCGTGACGCCGCGAACATCCGCGAGGAACGAAACGAGCTCGTGCGTGCGCGCGGCGAGCGTCTCAGCGCGGCGTGCCCACACCGGATCGTCGTCGAATAGCCCAGGATAGTGCTTCTTGATCATCCCGGCGCAAGAGCCCGACGGCGCGACCGTGTAGTCGAAGCCCTCGAAGAGCGCGATCACCTGACGCGCGATCGCGGCCGTATCGGCACGATCCCCCGAATTGTAGGCGGGCTGACCGCAGCAGGTTTGCGCCGTCGGCACCGTGACCGTGCAACCGGCATCCTCGAGCAGCTTCACCGCCGCGAAACCCACGGTCGGGCGGAAAAGGTCCACCAGGCACGTGACGAACAGACCGACACGGATCGGTTGATCTGGCATGACGCGGGCTCGCTTGGCCGGAAAGGACGGAAAGCTTAGTCGAGGTATCCGGAGACGTCGAGGTCGCGCGGAAGCAGGAGCCAGTATCGACCGGCATGCTTCATGCGCCCGGCGATCGCGCCGGCCTCGGCGCCCGTGCCCCAGAACACATCGCCCCGCACGGGGCCGCGGATGGCACCACCCGTGTCCTGCGCGATGACGAGGCGCTTCATCGGGCGATCCGGCAACGCGGGATCAACCGCCGGTGCGGATCCGTCGACCCAAAGGGGAACACCGAGCGGAATATGGCGCCGGTCGATCGCAAGCGAGCGCCCGGCCGAGAGCGGCACGCCCTGGGCGCCGACCGGACCGAGTGTGGCGCGCTCATCCTCGAGCCAGCGGAAAAAGACGTAGGAGCGGTTTTCCCGCATCAGCTGAGGCGCCGCGGCGGGGTTCGCTTCGAGCCAGGCGAGGATCGTCGGCAGCGAGACTTCCTCGCGCGTCAGCGCGCCGATCTCGATCAGCTTTCGGCCGATCGGGAAGTAAGCGTGGCCGTTCGTCGCGGCGTATGCGACGCGGCGGCGCGACCCATCCTCGAACAGGATGCGCCCAGAGCCCTGAATGTGGAGGAAGAAGGCGGCGTTGGAATCGTCCACCCAAACCAGCTCGTGACCCTTGCCCGCAAGCGCGCCGGCGTCGATTTGGGCGCGCGTCGCGTAGGGCACCAAGACCCCGCCGTCGACCCGGCCGGCAATCCGCTCGCCGCGAAAGTCATCGCGAAATCGTCCGAGATCCACCGCCACGAGGTCGTCGGGGCGCGCATAGAGCGGCACGCTGAAACGCTCATCGGGCGCGGACGCACCATTGAGCTCCGGCTCGTAGTAGCCGGTGAAAAGGCCGGTCGGCTCGTCGTTGTTCCGAACCTCGTAGACCGCGAACGATGCCTCGAAGAACGCGCGCGCCGCGGTGTCGCCGGCCGCGACCTCCGCCGCGCCGGCACAGACCGTGCGCCAATGTTTCACCAGACCGCCGACCGGCGCGATATCGAGAGGGTCGGTCTCCTGCCGGTTCGCTAGAGCGTCACAACTGCGTCGGAAGGCCGCAAGCGCGGCCGCGTGGTCGTCCTCCGCCCAGCCATCGAGGGTGCCGTAGTCAGCGGGAACGAGGACAAGCGCAGGATCCGGCGGCTCGTCCGTGCCGATACAGGCCTGAAGAGCAAGTGGGATGGCGAAGCAGAGCGCCGTGGCGGCGCGCAACGGCCTCGACGCACGCCACGTCAAGCGGGCGCGCTGGTCTCGACGAGCGACCAATTGGGATCGCTGGAGCGGGTGTTGCGGGCGAAGGTCCAGATGTCGGTGATCTGCTCGATGCGGCTTTCGTCGCCGTCGACGATTTCCTCGTCCTTGTCCCGCGTCACGTTGATCTGCTGGCTGACGAACTTGACCGAGACCAACGCCGTGCTGCCGCGCATGACAGCCTGCACGAGGTCGACGTCGTCTAGCGAGACGATCGTGGTGTCGTGGGTCTGCTCGGCCGCAAGCCGCCCGCGGATCGCAGCGGCAAACTCGTCATACACGTCATCGCCCAGCAATGGACGCAACGTCGCGGTGTCGCCCTTCGCGAACGCATCGACGACCATCTCGAAGGCCATCTTGGCGCCCTCGATGAAGCGGCGCGGCGAGAACTCGGGATCGGCGAGACGGATCTGGGTCAATCCAGCCTGCAGGCCGCCCGTGGACGGTTGTGCCTCCGGCTCCGGCGCCCCGAAATCGACCTCGGCTTCACGGCGCGGCGCGCCCATCGACGCCTCCGGATCATCGTCGGGCGCGCCACGGTCGGGAAGATGGACGACGTTGCCGCGGCGCTCCTCGGGGGTCTCGCCGTGATGCTCGTCCGCGGCATCGTTGGACCGGGCAAACGTATCCGGCTGGCGCTCGTGCCCGGTGCGCCGACCAAGCACCGCGCGAAGGCGCAGCACGATAAAGATCGCGATCAACGCGAAGAAGATGATGTCGTAGAACTGAAAACCGTCAGACATGCCCTAAACCTTGCCGGCGGACGCTCATCCGACGCACAATGCCCGCGCGGCGTGCCATCCATGAGCGGCGGAGCACACTGCCCACGCCATCGCGGCCCCGTCCCACGGCGCTGGAGCCCGCGAAGGAAGCCCACGCCATTGAAAATAGATAGACCCTCGGTCGCGGAAGCGCAAGCATAGCCATGCCGCTCCTCATCCTGTTGCTGGGCATACCTACCGCAGAAATCTTCATATTTCTTGAGGTTGGCGGGATCATCGGCACCTGGCCGACGATCGGCACAATCATCGGCACGGCGGTGATCGGCGGCTTTATCCTGCGCCTCCAAGGCATTCGGACGATCGCACGGGCGCGCCAGCAGCTCGCCGCCAACCGGATCCCCGTCGCCGAAATGGCGGAAGGAGCCTTGCTGGCGGTCGCGGCCGTTCTGCTTCTGACGCCAGGGTTTTTCACAGATGCGCTTGGCACGCTCCTCCTCTTGCCCGTGCTGCGCCGCCGCATCTTGCGTACGGTAATCCGGCATGTCGCCAAGCGGCATGGCGTTGCCGGAGGGGCTCAGGGAGCCGAGGGGCGAGAAACGCGCTCGGAGGGCAACGGGGCCGTCATCGATGGCGAATATACGCGTCTGGAGGATGACGATAACGCCCTCCCGCCGCGCGAGCGCTAGAACGCCCGCAGGCGCGGCGCCGGAGGAAGAATCGTTGTTAACCCAATGGTGACGTGCTAGCACCGCGACGCGCCACGCCGAGGAGGGATCGATGGCAGACGCCGAAACCCCAACACCACAGCCGGCCGCCGCGGATGCGCCCCGCCCGCAGCTCGGCATCCAAACCCAATATGTCAAAGACCTCTCGTTCGAGAACCCCGGGGCGCCCGAGAGCCTGGCGCAGACCGGGGCCCAGCCCGAAATCAAGGTCAACGTGCAGGTTGAGGCGAAGGCGCTGCGCGATGGCGTTTACGAGGTATCACTGAGCCTGAGTGCCGACGCGCGCAGCGGCGAAAGCCCGGTTTTTCTCGTCGAGCTCACCTACAACGGCGTCTTCTCTTTGGTCGGGGTGCCGCAGGAAGCCATGCAAATCGTCCTGTTGGTCGAATGTCCGCGCCTGCTCTTCCCGTTTGCGCGGCGGATCATGGCCGACGCCACGCGCGACGGGGGTTTCCCGCCCCTTATGCTGAGCCCGATCGATTTTCTTGCTTTGTTCCGTGAGCGGCAGGGTGCTACGGCACAGCCGCAAGGACAAGCGCCGACACCGACGGCCAGCGCCTAAGGAACATCCGGCGCCTTACTGCAGCCAGATCGGCTTGTCCAAGGACGCCAAGAAAGCGTCGTGGGCGGCTGCTTCTTCGGCGCTCGGCGCGTGCGGCCGCGGCGCGCGCCGCTCGCTGGCCGGTGCTGGCGCGTGCGGCGCGCTGGTAGCCACGGTCGGCACGGCGAATACCAAGCCAGGCTGCCGACCGCCGATCAGCTCCAGATAGACTTCGGCGAGCAGCTCGGCGTCGAGCAACGCGCCGTGCTTGACCCGCGCGGAGGCGTCGATGCCGAAACGCCGGCAGAGCGCATCCAGGCTCGCCGGCGCGCCCGGGAACTTGCGGCGCGCGAGGGTGACGGTGTCGACCGCCCGAGACATCGCGATCGGGGCGCGCCCCAGCCGATCGAGCTCGGCGTTGAGGAAGCCGATATCGAACGCGGCGTTGTGAATCACGAGCTTCGCATCGCCGACGAACGCTAGGAACGCGTCGGCGACCGCAGCGAACAGGGGCTTGTCGGCAAGGAAACGCCCGGTCAAACCGTGCACGCGCTCGGCCTCTTCGGGCATGTCACGTTCGGGATTGACGTAGGTCTGGAAGGCCTGACCCGTCGGGATCTGGTTCGTCAGCTCCACGCAGCCGATCTCGACGATGCGGTGCCCAGCGCGTGGATCGAGCCCTGTGGTCTCGGTATCCAGAACCACCTCACGCATGCGATCCTCCGCGCTGTTGCGGGCGGAGCGCGGCGGCCCAGGCCGCCGGCCAATGGGTCCCGCGGCGGCCCGAGAGCCGGTTTATGATGCGATGCACACGGTGGCGGGCCAGACGCCGGTCGAGACCCGTCGGAATGACGAAATCGGCACGCCGCCGCTTCTCTCGATCGGGCATCTGACGGGCCAGAATCGCCGCCAGGCGGTCCTCGGTCATGCCGGCGCGCCGCATCACGCGCGCGCGCTGTACGAAAGAAGGTGCCGAGACGACGGCCGTGACGTCGCAGCGGCGTTCGCCGCCAGTTTCGAACAAAAGCGGAATATCGAGAACCACCAGGTGATCGCCGTGGCGCTGTCGCGCTTCGAGAAAATGGCGTTCCTCCGCGCGCACACGAGGGTGGAGGAGCGCCTCCAGTCTCGCCAACGCGGCATTGTCGCCGAACACGCGGGCGCCCAGCACCCGGCGATCGATGCCGTGTCGGGGATCGCCGTCGATGGCGACATCGGGGAACAAACGAAGCACAGCACCGACCGCGGCACCGCCTGCGCCGAGAAGACGATGGACGGCAGCATCGGCATCGTAGGTCGCGACGCCGAAGTGCCGGAACGCGCGCGCGGCTGTGGTTTTACCCATCCCGATCGACCCGGTGAGGCCAAGCACGATCATCGCGCGCTCAGAGCCCATCAGCAACAAACGCGTAGAGGTCGTCCGTCACCGACGGCTCCACGCCGAACCAAGCGGTAAACCCCGGGCGTGCTTGGTGGAGCAGCATGCCCAAGCCATCCACGGTCGCATGTCCCGCCGCACGTGCGGCGGCGAGCAGGGCCGTTTCGAGGGGCGCATAGACCAAATCATAGACCACAGCGCTGGGCGGAAGGCTCGTGAGATCGACGGTGAGCGGCGGCTGCCCGGTCATCCCCAGGCTGGTCGTGTTGACGAGCAAGCCTGCATCCGCCAGGCACGTCTGCCATACGCCCCACGGGTTCGGTGTGGTCGCGCCGGCGAAATCCCGGCATACGGCCTCCGCGCGCGCGACGGTGCGGTTGACCACCCGGATCTCTGGAACGCCGCACGTGCCGAGCGCCGCAACCGCCGCACGCGCGGCACCGCCCGCACCGAGCACGACGGCCGGACGATCGGCCGCCCATGACGGCGCGCATGCGTGGAGGTTCTCGACAAATCCGTAGGCGTCGGTGTTGTCACCGTGCAGTGATGCGTCGTCGCCCACGACGATGGTGTTCACGGCGCCGATGCGCCTGGCGGTGGGCGAGATCTCGTCGAGGTGCTCGAGCGCCGCCTCCTTGTGCGGCACGGTGAGGTTGCAGCCGCGAAATCCGAGCGCCGAAAGCCCGCGCAGCGCAACACCCAGCATGTCAGGGTGCACAGCGAGCGGGACATAGGCGCCGTCAACCCGGTGCTTCTCGAGCCAAAAACCGTGGAGACGCGGCGATCGCGAGTGCGCTACCGGCCAGCCCATCACACCAGCGATCTGAGCCGCGCCCGAAAGCATCATGACCCCACAACCCCATGAGCACGGAGGAATGCGAGCAGCGGAAGCAGCGGCAACCCCATGATCGCGAACCAATCGCCCTCCACGCGCTCGAAGAGCTGAGCGCCATGGTCCTCAAGGCGATAGCCGCCGACGGTCGCGCAGACCCCTTTGCCGGAGGCGTCGAGATGCGCGTCCAAAAAAGCCTCGGTGAACGCGCGCATGGTCAATCGCGGAGACGCGACATGGGACCAGATCTCGGCGCCTTCCCGCACCACCGTCACAGCAGTCTCGAGCACGTGGGTACGGCCTCTGAGGGCGAGAAGCTGCTCGCGCGCACGGGTCCGGTCGGTTGGTTTGTCATACCAAACCCCCTCGCAGACGAGCAGTTGATCGGCCCCAATGACAAACGCGTTCGGCTCGCTCGCGCTGATCCGCTGTGCCTTGAGCACGGCGAGTGCGTGCGCCGTCGCCGCGCCACCCGCGCCCGACGCCGCCATGCTGGCCTTCACCGCACCTTCATCGATGGCGGCCGGCACGGCGCGCGCTTGGAGGCCGACCGCGCGCAATAGGGCGCGCCGCGTCTGGCTCGCCGAGGCCAGGATCAGGGGCTGGGTTGGGGCGGCCGTTGCTTGACCCTGGGATTCGCCGCCCTCTATGCTGCCGGCGCCGATTGGCGCAGACTCGAGCATAGGGCGTTTGCCGGGCATGGGCGAAGCGATTTCCCTCTCGGAGCTAGAAGCCGGCGCGTCGCCCGCGCCCTATGACGCAGCGCGCCAGCGGTTGATCGATTTTCTGGTCCGAGCGACGCTGGTCGAGAGTTACCACAGCTTCGCGCAGCACGGCAAACCCTACCCGTTCGTCACGCGGGCCGGTCTCAGACCGGGTGCGATTGCACCGGGAACCGAGCATCCCTTCCAACGTGGCGCCTTGGTTATTTTGGTCGATGGCGCAATGCCCCGTGCGCTGCGCAGGCACATCCGCGTGCGGCGCGCCAACGAGATGACCGCGGAGAATATCTTCCGCCTTGCACCGGACCTAGACTCGTTCACCTTCGATCCCGACGAGTGTTCGAGCGAGTCCCCGGGATTCGAGGCGCTCTTGGATCGGTTGGTCGATCTCGACTACGGCCTGCTGATCCAACGCGAGAGCGCGGACACGGGGCTGCGGTTGACGCACATGCACGTCAAGGTCGAGCGGTTGACCGACAATGCGGTGCGTCAGCTTGCGGTGACCCTCGGCTACATCAAGCGCCGGCTCTATGAGCAGGGGGAGGCGTGGGTCGAAGCGTTGGAGCGGAAGTATTTCGAATATTTCGGCTTTTCCCCAAACGCTTCAGGGCGCAAGAGCGCAGCCGCCATGGCAGCCCAATTGCTTGCCGATTCGGCCGAGCGATTCACCGTGTTCGCGACCAGTCAGGAAGATTGCCGCCTCACCATACTCGACGAGAGTTCCAACGTTTTTCACTATTTACTCGTGCCGTTGATGCCCGACGCCCTCTCAGACATCACGGAAGAAACCCGTGCGAACTATGTCGTCGACACACTCAAGGCCGGAAGCGAATCCTTGCGCTGCATCGTCGTTTTGCGCGCGCACTTTCGCCGGACGGCGTCCGCCATGCCCGCAACCGGCAGCGCGGACACCCGCGACCCCGATGGCCTCGACACCGATTGGCTTGAACTCGTCGACGAGGCAGTCATGCCGATCTCGGGCGAGTGTACAGGGCCAATTCCGATCGCGTGGGCAGAGCAGTCCTGATCACGCCTGTTCCGTGCGCTCTCGGTCTGCGTGAATTTGCAGGATCGCCGCAGCGATCTCCTCGACCGATCGGCGCGACACGTCGATCACGGGCCATCCTGCCTTGGCGAATAGGCGCCGCGCGGCAGCCACCTCGTCCCGCACCTGAGCCGGATCGATATAATCGGTCCCCCCTTCTTCCCCGATCATGCGCAACCGATTTCGGCGGATCTCGACAAGCTGATCCGGGCCGCGCGTGAGGCCGACGACCAGCGAACCGTCAAGCGCGAGAAGCTCGGCCGGCAGCGGACAGTCGGGCACCAACGGAACGTTCGCCGCTTTGAAGCCACGGTTGGCAAGGTAAAAGCAGGTGGGGGTCTTTGACGTGCGCGAGACACCCACCACCACGATGTCCGCTTCATGGAGGGTCGCCGCGGCTTGTCCGTCGTCATGGCCAACCGCATAATTCATCGCATCGATGCGCTTGAGATATTGCGCGTCGACGACATGCTGGCGACCCGGCTGATTGCGTGCCTCCACGCCGAGAAATCCGCTCAATGCGGAGATCACCATGTCGAGCAGCGGAATGCAGGGAACTTCGAGCGCCCGACAACCGGACAGCAGTGTCTCCCGAAGCGACTCATCGACCAGGGTAAACATGACGACGCCCGGATTCGCCTCGATGTTTTGCAGAATCCGGTTGAGCTGGCTTTCCGTGCGAACCAACGACCAAAGGTGCTCGTTGGGCTGCACATCCTGAAACTGCGAAACCACCGCGCGCGCGACCGTGACACAGGTCTCCCCGGTCGCATCCGAGATCAAGTGGAGATGAAAAGACCGCAATGGCTCAGCGCTCCGGAATGGAAAACTCGGTGGATCGACCGTGCTACAACCACCGACGTCCGTCACGTCCACATGATGGCACGTCTTGCCCACCGTGGCCGCGGCAATCCCCGAAATGCGGGGATATTGCTCAGGCCTCCACCTTGCCCCACCCGGATCCCCAACCCCAGGCGGGATGAACCCGCCGGGCGCAACGCCCATTTCGGATTTGCCCCCATGACTCACAGATCGGTGTTCGCTGTGTTCGAGATCATGCCCGGTCGGGGATAACCAGCGGGTAAACCAGTAATCCCCGCTTCTCACCGTACAACAACACCAATCACTCTCTCTTAGAGTCGAGAGACGGTATAAGAAGGCCCTGTGAATTGTGGGGAACACCGCGTGGCCGAGCAGGCGTCACAAAAACCGATCCTCGACGCGCTGTCCGGTCGTGTCCCGTCCCGGGTTCCGGTTTGGTTGATGCGCCAAGCGGGTCGGTATTTACCCGAGTACAGGGAAGTCCGCGCACGAGCGGGATCATTTCTCGATCTCTGCTACACGCCGGCACGCGCGGCGGAGGTGAGCCTGCAGCCGGTTCGGCGGTTTGCGCTGGATGCCGCGATTATCTTTTCGGACATTCTGGTGGTGCCCGATGCGCTCGGGCGACCGGTTGATTTTCGTGCCGGCGAGGGACCTGTCTTGGAGCCGATTGAATGTGCGGCTCAAATCCCCGCTTTCGATCGCGGAGCTTTCCTTGAACGGCTCCAACCAGTCTATGAGGTGGTGCGCCGCGTGGGGGCGGATGTTCCGTCAGGTGTCGCGGTTCTCGGCTTTGCCGGCGCGCCCTGGACCGTCGCAACTTACATGGTTGAAGGCGGCAGCAGCCGCGACTTCGGGCGCATCAAGACCTGGGCCTACCGGGAGCCCGAGGACTTCACGCGGTTGATCGATATCCTCTGCGAGGCAACGAGCGCGCATCTCATCGCACAGATCGACGCCGGCGCCGAGGCGGTGCAGATCTTCGACAGTTGGGCCGGCGTGTTGTCGGAGGACGATCTCACGCGTTGGTGCATCATGCCGATCGCCCGGATTGTCGAGCAGGTTCGTCGCGTACATCCGCACGCGGCGATCATCGGATTTCCGCGAGGAATTGGGGCGTCCTATGCACGGTTTGTGCGCGAAACAGGCGTCGATGCGGTATCGCTCGACACCGGAGTGCCGCGCGCTTGGGCGGTACAACATCTGCAGTCGGCCGGTGCGTTGCAGGGTAACCTCGACCCGATGGCCCTGGTTGCGGGCGGTCCTATCATGCGTGCCGCCGCTGAACGGATTCTCGAGGCGTTTGGTCACCGACCCTTTGTGTTCAACCTGGGCCATGGAATTGTTCCGCAGACGCCGCCGGAGCATGTCGCGGCGCTCTGCGATTTCGTTCATGATTGGCGGCGTCCCGCCGCCTGATGGGGCGCGCACCACGTCGTCGCCTTCACGTGTAAAGAGTTCCTATGAGCCGCATCGCGGTCGTCTTGTTTAATCTCGGCGGACCTGATTCGCTCGACGCGGTCGAACCCTTTCTTCGAAATTTGTTTAGCGATCCGGCGATCATCGGTGCGCCGGCGCCCATACGCTTTTTCCTGTCCCGCTTTATCGCGCGGCGCCGCGGTCCGACGGCACGCGAGATATATCGTCAGATGGGCGGGCGTTCTCCCATCGTGCCCCAGACCGAGGCGCAGGCGAAGGCACTGGCGACTGCCTTGGCAGGCCTCGGCGAGGTGCGAACGTTTATCGTGATGCGCTACTGGGCGCCGCGTAGCCGTGAGGTCGCAGAGGAGGTTGCCGCGTTTCGGCCCGATCGGGTCATTCTGCTCCCGCTCTATCCCCAGTTCTCAACCGCGACCACAGCGTCGTCGCTAGCGGATTGGCGCGCCGCGGCCGCGCGCGCTCGGATCACCGTACCGATGACGGGCGTTTGCTGCTATCCGTTGTCGGACGGGCTTGCCGCTGCTCAGTGCGCGCTCATCACACCCGCGCTGGAGGCGGCCGCGCAGCGTGGCACGCCGCGCCTTCTGCTTTCAGCGCACGGCCTGCCAAAGCGCATCGTTGCGCGCGGCGATCCCTATCAGTGGCAGGTGGAGCAGACCGCCAAGGAGATCGTGCAACGGCTGGACCGTCCCGACTTGGACTGGGCGGTTTGTTATCAGAGCCGCGTCGGTCCCCTCGCGTGGATCGAACCGTCGACCGAGGCGGAAATCGCGCGAGCTGGCCGCGACGGTGTTCCCGTCGTGCTCGCGCCGATCGCGTTCGTCTCGGAACATTCCGAGACGCTGGTCGAGCTCGACATCGAGTATCGTGCGTTGGCCGAGCGCGAGGGCGTGCCGCACTATGCGCGGGTGCCGGCGGTCGGCACGCATCCGGCATTCATCGAGGCGCTCGCCAAATTGGTGCGCGATGCGGTGGATGTGGGCGGCGGCGGTGGCTTGTGTTGCGGCCAGGGGCGGCGGATCTGCCCGAGCGAGCACGTTCGGTGCGCGCTGGCGAGCGGAGACTCGTGAATGGCCGACGATCTTCTCACGTGGTTGAGGGCGCTACACGTGATCTCGGTGATCGCGTGGATGGCCGGCATGCTCTATTTGCCGCGGCTCTTCGTTTATCACGTGAAGGCGGAGCCCGGCTCGGAGCTGTCGGAGACCCTCAAGGTGATGGAGCGGCGCCTCCTGCGCGTCATTATCAACCCGGCGATGATCGCGAGCCTCGGGTTCGGGATCGCGATGCTGGCGCATCCCGGCGTGATCGACTGGGCGACGGACTACTGGATCTACCTCAAGCTCGTGCTGCTTACGTTCCTGTTTGGCTTTCACGGCCTGCTGGCGCGTGCACGCCGCGACTTCGCGCATGATAGGAACCGGCGAAGCGAGCGGTTCTATCGTATTATCAACGAAGCGCCGGCCGTCGCGATGGTCGGTATCGTCATCCTGGTGATCGTCCGCCCATTCTAGGGGGAATCATGGCAGAGCCGGTCGGATCGTTGTTTCCGAGCTTGCCGCATGATGGACCGGTGCGCCACGGCACGGGCGTCCTGCCCAGCCAAGCGATCCGGGCGCTGATCACGCGCGAGGCGGTCAGCGCCAAACCGGACATCGATGAGCGTCAGATCCAGCCTGCGAGCCTCGACCTGCGGTTGGGTGATATGGCCTATCGGGTGCGCGCGAGCTTTCTGCCCGGTCGTGACTGCACCGTGGCGGAAAAGCTCGATATCCTTAGCATGCACACGATCAGCCTCCGCGAAGGTGCCGTGCTGGAGCGCGGTTGTGTGTATATCGTGCCGCTCTCGGAGCAGCTGGTCCTCGGCAGCGCGCTGACCGCCCACGCCAACCCGAAAAGCTCGACCGGGCGCCTCGACATTTTCACGCGCCTCATCACCGACGGCGCCGAGGAGTTCGACCGGGTACGCCGAGGCTATCAAGGACCGCTCTACGCCGAGGTGTCGCCGCGCACCTTCAGCATCGTCGTGCGCGCCGGGAGCGCCTTGAACCAGCTGCGGTTCAAGCGCGGCGTTCCCGCCTATTCAGAGCGCGATCTGCAGAGGCTTCAGGAGGAGCGCGGTTTGGTCGACCGCACCGTCGAGCGAGATCGCTTCGCAGGCGGCTTGCCGCTGACCGTCGATCTCGAGGGCGGTCCGGACGAGCTTGTTGGTTGGCGGGCTCGTCGGCACGCCGATCTGATCGACCTCGACAAGGTGGCTCACTACGAGCCCGCTGATTTCTGGGATCCGATCTACGCCGCGCCGACCGGCGGCGTGATCTTGAATCCAGACGACTTTTACATCCTGGCTTCCAAGGAGGCCGTGCGTATT
Organism: Alphaproteobacteria bacterium; assembly: GCA_965216915.1. Lineage (GTDB taxonomy): Bacteria > Pseudomonadota > Alphaproteobacteria > UBA828 > UBA828 > CBDCGS01. Next base: position 954,609 of record CBDCGS010000011.1, on the reverse strand, counting down.
CCGGCTGACCACGCCGCCGAAATGGTGGCCTATGACACCGCGGTGGGCGAGTTTCGGGCCCACTATGCCGGGTTCTTCGATCCTGGCTTCGGCGATCGCGACGCCGAAGGCACCCGCGCGGTGCTCGAGGTCCGCTCGCACGACGTGCCTTTTGCGATCGAGGACGGGCAGACCGTTGGGCGGCTTCTCTTCGAGCGGCTGACCGAGGTGCCGGAGAGGATCTATGGTGCGGCGATCGGCTCCTCTTACCAGCGCCAGGGGCTTGCGCTTGCCAAGCAGTTCAAGGTGCCGTCGCGTTAACAATATCTTGATATTTCGCGGGGCAATCTCCATTTGACTTTAAGCCACTGCGCCGGATAATCCGGTCAGTGGGCTAAAAAAGCGGGCCTGCGCCTAGCCCGTCGGTCCCCCCCGCACGTTTTCCTTCCGCACCTCGACCTCCGCGCTGACTCTCTCTCGCGCACGCCGAACGGCTTCACTCGGCATAGCTCGGATATCCCGATGAACCTCCAGGACCTCAAGACCCAATCCGCGACGCAGCTCATCGACACCGCAGAGGAGCTCGACATCGAGAACGCGAGCTCGATGCGGCGTCAGGACTTGATGTTCGCGATCCTCAAGCAGCTTGCCGAGAACGACCAAGCGATCTTCGGCTCAGGCGTTCTTGAAACGTTGCAGGACGGTTTTGGATTCTTGCGCTCACCAGAGGCGAACTACCTTCCGGGCCCGGACGATATTTATGTCAGCCCGAGCCAGATTCGACGGTTTGGGCTTCGCACGGGCGATACGCTGGAAGGTCAGATCCGCGCGCCGAAGGACGGCGAGCGCTATTTCGCGCTCCTCAAGCTCAACAAGATCAATTTCGATCCGCCGGAGAAGATCCGCCACAAGGTCAATTTCGACAATCTGACGCCGCTCTATCCGGAAGAGCGCTTCAAGATGGAGATCGAAGACCCGACGCTGAAGGATCCGACCAGCCGGATCATCGATATCGTCGCCCCGCTCGGCAAGGGCCAGCGCGCTCTGGTGGTCGCGCCACCGCGCACCGGCAAGACCATGATGCTGCAGAACATTGCGCGCTCGATCGAGGAAAATCACCCCGAGGCCTATCTCATCGTGCTGCTGATCGACGAGCGGCCCGAGGAGGTGACGGACATGGATCGCTCGGTGAAAGGCGAGGTGGTGAGCTCGACCTTCGATGAGCCGGCGTCGCGCCACGTCCAGGTTGCGGAGATGGTGAGCGAAAAGGCAAAGCGCCTCGTTGAGCACAAGCGCGACGTGGTGATCCTGCTGGACTCGATCACCCGTCTCGCGCGGGCCTACAACACGGTCGTGCCGTCCTCGGGCAAGGTGCTCACGGGCGGTGTCGATGCCAACGCGCTGCAGCGCCCCAAGCGGTTCTTCGGCGCCGCGCGCAACATTGAGGATGGCGGCTCGCTCACGATTATCGCGACGGCCCTGATCGACACCGGCTCGCGGATGGACGAGGTGATCTTCGAGGAGTTCAAAGGCACCGGCAACTCCGAGATCATTCTAGACCGCAAGCTCGCCGACAAGCGGACCTGGCCAAGCATGGACATCGCGCGCTCCGGCACCCGCAAGGAAGAGCTGCTGGTCGACCGCGCGACACTCGCCAAGATGTGGGTCTTGCGGCGGATCCTCTCGCCCATGGGCACCGTGGACGCGATGGAGTTCCTGCTCGACAAGCTGCGCTCGACCAAGACCAACAACGATTTCTTCGAATCGATGAACACTTAGAGGCGTCACCGCGTCTCAGCCCGGTCACGTGCTCGCTGGCGCGCGGGCCGACGATCCCCTACAAACCCGGCATGTCAGCCGCCCCCCACGACGCGCGCGCGCCGCTCGTCGGCGTTTTCTATATGTGTATCACGACGACGGTCATGTTTCCGTCGCTCAACGCGTGCGTCAAATACCTCACGACCGACTACCACATGGCGCAGATCATCTGGTTTCGCTGCGTCATTCACATGCTGCTGATGTTGGCGCTTTTCTGGCCGACGATGGGACGCGCGCTGTTCGTTACCCATCGACCGCGGCTGCAAATGGTGCGCTCGACGACGCAGCTGGTCACGTTCGCGCTGATTTGGGTCGGCCTGATCTACGTGCCGATGACCACCGTGACCATGGTGCTCTTCACCGGGCCGCTCATGCTGGTCGCGCTCTCAGTGCCACTCCTCAAGGAACGGGTCGGGCCGCGGCGGTGGGCGGCCGTCTTCGTCGGCCTCGCGGGCGTGCTGATCGTGCTGCGGCCGGGCGCCGAGGTCGCCCATTGGGCGTCGCTGCTCACGCTCGGCGGCGCTTTCTTCTATGCGATCTATCAGATCCAGACGCGACAACTCGCCGCCCACGACGATCCGCGCACCACGGCGGTCTACACCATCGTGGTTGCCCTCGTGGTCACCACGATCGCGGTGCCGTTCTATTGGGAGACGCCGCACACGGTCGTCGACGGGCTCGTTTTCATCGCGCTCGGTGTGTTCGGCGGGCTCGCGCATTTCTTCGTCATCAAGGCGTTTCAGTATGCCGAGGCCTCGGTGGTGGGGCCGTTCGACTATAGCCAGCTCATCGGTGCGACGGTCCTCGGCTACATCGTGTTTGACGAGTTTCCCGACGCGCTCACATGGGTCGGCGCGGCGATCATCGTGACCAGCGGGCTTTACGTCGCGCACCGCGAGGCGCTGAACCAGCGCGCGGCCGCACGAGGGATGCACGGCTCCGATGCTTGAGCGGCACGACGACCCCGTGCGCGGCATCGTCTACATGTGCACGACGGCGATCATCCTCTTTCCGTTCCTGAACGGGCTCGTGAAATATCTTTTGGCGGCCGATTACCATATCGTGCAGATCGTTTGGGTGCGTTCGGTCGTGCACTGCGCTCTCATGATGGCGCTCTTCATGCCATCGCTCGGCTTTTCTTTGTTCCGAAGCCGGCAACCCAGACTGCAGCTCGTACGGTCGGCGTTACAGCTGCTCTCGCTGGTCCTTTACGTCTACCCACTGACGTTCGTGCCGCTGACGACGGTGACGGCGACGTTCTTCACGGCACCGCTCATGGTGGTCGCGCTGTCGGTGCCGATGCTGGGCGAGCGGGTGGGACCGCGGCGCTGGGCGGCGGTTGCGGTCGGGTTCGTCGGCGCAATGATCATTATCCGCCCGGGTGCGGACGTCGGCCATTGGTCGGTCGCACTGATCATGGGATCGGCCGCCTGCTACGCTCTGTTCCAGATTCTCACACGCCGCATCGCTGGAATCGACGATGACCGCGTCACCGGGGTATACACAATCCTTGTGGCGCTGATCGCGTCGAGTGCCGCGGTTCCGTTCTTCTGGGTGACGCCCGAGTCGCTCGAGCACGGGCTCGTCTTCCTCGGTCTCGGGTTTTTCGGGGGTCTCGGCCACTACGGGGTGATCAAGGCCTACCAATATGGCAACGCCTCGTTCGTCGGGCCGTTCGATTACGGTCAGCTTCTCGGCGCGACGGTCGTTGGATACCTTTGGTTCGCGGAATTCCCCGACATATGGACGTGGGTCGGTGCCGCGATTATCGTCGCGAGCGGCGTTTATATCGCGCGCCGTGAAGCGCGGGTGAGGCGCGGCTGTGCGGCGTGACCGCAGACGGCGTGCCGGCGAGCGGCGCTACGGCACCAACACCGTCGAGCCCGTGGTCTTGCGCGCCTCGAGATCGCGGTGCGCCTGGGCTGCTTCGGCGAGCGGGTAGGTTTGGTTGATCTCGATTTTCACGGCGCCCTTTTGCACCACGTCGAAGAGGGCGCCGGCCGAGTCTTCGAGTTCGGCCCGTGTGGCGTTGTAGCCAAAGAGGGTGGGGCGGGTGAGGAATGCGGAGCGCGCGCCCAGCCGGCCGAGCGCGAAATCCGTGATCGGGCCCGAGGCGTTGCCGAAGCTCACGAGCAAGCCGCGCAAGGCGAGGCATGCGAGGGACCCGTCGAGCGTGTCCCTTCCGACCGAATCGTAGACCACTGGGACGCCGGCGCCCTCGGTTAAGTCCATCACACGGGCCGCGAAATCCTCCTCGCGGTAGTTGATGGCGTGGTGGCAGCCGTGAGCCTCCGCGAGGGAGGCCTTTTCTGGCGAACTCACGGTGCCGATCACAGTGGCGCCGATGTGGTTGAGCCACTGGCACTGAATCAGCCCGACGCCGCCTGCCGCCGCGTGGACCAGAACGGTTTCGCCGGCCTGCACCGGGTAGGTACGGCGTACGAGATATTCCACGGTCATGCCCTGGAGCATCATCGCTGCCCCCTGCTCGAAGCTCAGGACATCGGGCAAGCGCACCAAGTGGGCTGCCTGCATCACGCGGGCTTCCGCATAGGCGCCCGGCGGCGGCGGGCAGGCGTAGGCCACCCGGTCGCCGACGGCAACTTCTGTCACGCTGTCGCCGATGGCTTCAACCACGCCGGCACCCTCGAGGCCGATTCCCCAAGGGAGCTCCGGCACGGGGTAGAGGCCGGTGCGGTGGTACACGTCGATGTAATTGAGGCCAACCGCGCGATGGGCGACAAGCGCCTCGCCGGGCCCCGGATCGCCCAGCGAGACGTCCTCGTAACGCAGCACATCGGGGCCGCCGGTCTCGTGCATGCGAATAGCCTTGGGCATTGTTCGTCTCCCCGATCGTCGGATGGGACCTGGTTCACGCGAGATGCTGGTCGAAAAAGGCGCTGGTGCGGCCGTTGGCGAGGTCCGCCGCCGCCTGGTCATAATGCGCGCCGCCGAGGCGGGCGAAGGCATGGTCGACCCCGGCATAGCTGTGAACGGTCACGAGGGCATTGTCCGCGAGACCATCTTTGACGGCTTGCTGCGCTTCGGGCGGGACAAATTGATCCTGCTCGGCGATATGGGTCATGTGGGGCTTTCGGATGGTGCCCTGCTCACCGAGGGCCTCCTCGATCCCGACCCCGTAGTAACCGACCGACGCATCGACCGTGGTGCGCGTCGCCATGAGGTAGGCGAGCTTGCCGCCGAGGCAGTAGCCGACCGCGCCGACCTTGCCACTGCATCCCTTGGTGGTGCGCAACGCGTCCATCGCCGCGGCGGCGTCTTTAATCCCTTGGTCGACGTCGAACCCTTGGTAGAAACCGAACGCCTTCGCCCATTCGCCCTCCGTCTTGTCGGAGAGCTCCACGTCACGCTCCTGGCGCCAGAAGAGATCTGGACAGAGGGCCAGGTACCCCGCCGCCGCAAGGTGGTGACAAAGCTCGCGCATCACGTAGTTCACGCCGAAGATTTCCTGCAGCACGAGGATGCCGGGACCCTCGCCGGAATCGGGCCGCGCGAGAAAGCCATGGAACGAGCCGCCATCGGCCTGGATGTCAATCAAGTGTCCCGGCATGAGATGCCCCTTATGTCTTTATTTCAGCCACTTAGGCTGAATGTTGCCGCCTCTAGGGCGAGCAGCTGCCGCTTGGTAGCACATCCCTCGCCGCCGGAGAAGCCGCCGAGCCGGCCACCGGAAGCCACCACCCGGTGACATGGAATGATGATGGGAATTGGGTTGGCGCCGCAGGCTTGTCCGACGGCACGCGGGGCGGAATCCAGCGTCCGTGCCAGGTCGCCATAGGTTTGGGTGCGTCCGTAGGGGATCGCGCGCATGGCATGCCAGACGCGCCGTCGAAAAACCGTGCCGGTCGGCGCGACGGGCAGGTCGAACAGGCGCCGCTTGCCACTGAAATATTCGGCGAGTTGGCTCGCTGCGGAGGCAAGCAATGGCAGGTTGCTGGCCTGCTCCTCGTCCCCGGGATCTGCAAACTCGACCGCCACGATGCTCTCATCGTTGGCGACGATCGTGAGGCGGCCGACGGGGCTTGGGACAGTGCAGGACGCCATGGGCTCAGACCGCCCGTTCGCAGGCCTCGTGGAGGGCGGCGGCGAGAGCGTCGCCGTCGGTCATCGGCAGAGAGCAGGTCGGGCCGACGCAGACATAAGCGGTGGCTTTCCCGTCGACGGCCCCCTTGCGGGACGCCGGGTGGCTCGCCGGGAGGGCGGTGTCTTGGTCGATGACGCTGAGAACGAGGTTGGGGATGCTCACGCGGCGGACGCACGCAAGGAGGTCACGCGTGTCGTCGTCGGCGCGAGGCCCGGTGATCACGACTTGCACGGCGTGGTCGAGGATCTCGCTGCTGTTCACAAGCGCCGCAAGCGGTGCGAAATTCCCCTCGAGCTCGCCCGAGAAGGCCTTTGCAGTGTCCTCGGCGCGCGCGCGGTAGGCCTCCTCGCCGGTCAGGTAGTAAAGACGGGCGAGCACCTCGACGATGGTGCCGTTGCCGGCCGGTGTGGCGCTGTCGTGCGCCGTCTTTTGCCGTGTGATCGGCGTTTCGGCGTCGTTGGGCGTGAAGAAATAGCCGCCCGCCTCCTGGTCCCAAAATTCGGCGTCGAGCAGGGCGACCCATTGCCGTGCGCGGTCGAGGAAGGAGGGCTCGCCGGTCGTTTCGTGAAGCGCGAGCGCGGCCCGTGCCATCTCGGCGTAGTCGTCCAAGAACGCCGCCTCGTTAACCTTGCCGTGCCGCGCGCTATGGCGGAGCCGGGCGCCATCGGCCATGTCGCCCGTGACATGGACGAATGCCGCACGGGCAAGGTCGAGCCACTCGGGGCGCTGAAAGACATCCGATGCCAGGGCGAGCGCGGCGATGGTCAGGCCGTTCCAATCAGCCAGCACCTTATCGTCCCAGCTTGGGCGGGGCCGGCCATCGCGCAGGGCAAGGAGGGCGTCGCGCTGCGCGGCGAGCGTCTCGTCGCTTAGGGCCTCGTCTTGATCGCGCACATGCAGCCGGTTGAGGATGGTTTTCCCCTCCCAGTTGCCGCCCGGATAGACGTCGTAGGCATCCTTGAAGGCGCGCGCGGACTCGCCCAATACCGAATCGATCTCGGCCTCGCTCCACACGTAGTAGCGGCCTTCTTCACCCTCGGAATCGGCGTCGAGGGCGCTCGCAAAGGCCCCCTCGGCGGTAATCATTTCACGCGTAAGCCAGCTCACGGTCTCTTCAGCGCGCCGTGCGAACAGGGGGTTCCGCGTGTCCTGCCAGAGATGACAGAGTAGAGCGAGAATCTGCGCATTGTCGTAGAGCATTTTCTCGAAATGGGGAGCGAGCCAGCGCTCGTCGGTCGAGTAGCGGGCATAACCACCACCCAAATGGTCGTAGATCCCGCCCTGAGACATACGTTCCATGGTCAAAACGACCGCCGTGCGCATCAGCTGGGAGCCCGTACGCCGGTAGTTCCGCCACAAGAGCTCGAGCATGCTGCACTGCGGAAATTTGGGCGCCCCGCCGATGCCACCGTGGCGGCCGTCGACTTCGCGGAGCAGCGTCAGGGCCATCTTTTCGCGCTGCTCCGTAGTGATGGCGGGGCCCGCTTTGTTGACCGCAAGGTCCTTGAGGGCCTTGAGCAGGGCATCGCGGTTGCTCTCCACCTTGTCGCGGTCGTCGTGGTAGGCCTGGTGGATCATCCGCAGCACGTCCTTGAATCCGGGGCGCCCGAACCGCGGCTCGACGGGAAAATATGTGCCGCCCCAAAATGGTTCGGCCTTCGGCGTTAGGAACATCGTCAGGGGCCAGCCGCCCTGCTGGCCCATAAGAGCGAGTGCGCGCTGGTAAACAGCGTCAACATCGGGCCGCTCCTCACGGTCGACCTTGATATTGACGAACAGCTCGTTCATGACGGCGGCGGTGGCGTCATCCTCGAAGCTCTCGTGGGCCATCACGTGGCACCAGTGGCAGGCCGAATAGCCGACCGACAGCAGGATGGGCTTGCCGGCGTCGCGCGCCTCGTCCAAGGCCTCCTGGCCCCAAGGGCGCCAGTGCACGGGATTGTCTCGGTGCTGTTGCAGGTAGGGGCTCGGCTCGGCGGCGAGCAAGTTTTCGCTCATGAAGACGCCCGGGCAAGTGGATGGGCCGAAAAGACGGAAGTCGCGCGCTAACATAGCCACTTGCCACAAGCTGCGCCAGCGCGGCGCCGCTTGTTCAAGCCCTGGGGCGCGGTTATCCTCCGAACGGGTAAACAGAAACTCTGGCGTGGCGATGAAGGTCAAGATCGAGATAGAGTGCACCCCCGAAGAGGCGCGCACCTTCTTGGGGATGGTGGATCTGTCTGATGCACAGGAGGCCTTCGCCAAGGGCCTTCGCGAGCGGGTGGCGACGGCGGTCGAAACACTCGATCCCGAGACGCTGATGAAAGCGTGGATGCCGGAAGGGTTGAAGGGCCTGGAGGAGCTGCAAAAGGCGTTTTGGCAGGGCATGGGCGGAAAGAGCGGGAGCACTGGTACGTGAGTGTTCCGCCGGACCCGGCGCCCTATTTTCGGAAGCATGTTTTCTGCTGTGTCAACGTCCGGGCGGAGGGGCATCGACGGGGCTGTTGCGCCGCCAAGAACGCGGTAAAGCTCCGCGCTCACCTGAAGGCGCGCGCGGGCCAGAGGGGTCTTGACGACATCCGGATCAATTCGGCGCAATGTCTGGACCGCTGCGAGCTGGGGCCGACGATGGTCATCTATCCGGAGGGCGTCTGGTACACCTATCGCACCGTCGAGGATCTCGACGAGATCCTCGAGACCCACCTCGTGCAAGACGGTCGCGTGCAGCGCCTCCTGCTGCATCCCGATCAGGAGCAGGTCGACCGCACCCGATCGGCGCAGGCCGCCGGCGACGATTGACCGCGACTTGCCCGGCGGGCGGAGCCCGCGGAGATGTTTCACGTGAAACAGGCGCGGTGATGCGCGGCGACACGATTTTCGCGCTGTCCAGTGCGCGCGGTCCGGCGGCGGTGGCCATCGTGCGACTCTCTGGCCGACATGCCGCGGTGGGGGTCTTGGCGCTGACCGGCCAGCCGCCCGGCGCGCCCCGGACCGCTTTCTTGCGGACCCTCAGTGACCCAGTGTGCGGTGACGCGATCGATCGGGGGTTGGTGCTCTGGTTCCCGGCCCCGGCGAGCGTGACGGGCGAAGACGTCGCGGAATTCCACATCCATGGCGGGCGCGCGGTCATTGACGCGGTCCTACGCGCGGTGGGCGGGTTGGAGGGGTATCGGCCGGCTGAGCCCGGAGAGTTCACCCGCCGCGCCTTTGAGAACGGACGTCTCGATCTGACCGCGGCCGAGGGGCTTGCCGATCTCGTGGCAGCGGAGACGGCAGCCCAGCGACGCCAAGCACTCCGACAAATGGGTGGTGCGCTGGCGGATCTCTACGAGGATTGGCGGTCTCGCGTCGTCGCGATGATGGCTCTCGTCGAAGCCTCGCTCGATTTTTCTGATCAGGAACTGCCGGACGACGTCGCCGCGCCGGTCCCACGCCAAGCGGCTGATCTCGGCGCGGAGATCGCGCGCTATCTCGACGATGACCACCGCGGCGAGCGCCTGCGCGACGGCCTTCACCTTGCCGTCGTCGGTCCGCCGAACGCGGGAAAGTCCACTCTGGTCAATCGGTTGGCGCGACGCGACGCGGTCATCGTGTCGCCGGAGGCTGGAACCACGCGGGATGTCGTCGAGGTTCACCTGGATCTCGGCGGATGGCCTGTCACATTGGCGGATACGGCGGGGATCCGTGCGGCGCAGGGTGCGGTCGAACAGGAAGGCGTGCGGCGTGCGCGTGCGCGGGCGGAAGAGGCGGATTTGCGTCTGGTCGTGTTCGATGGCGCCCATTGGCCGTGTTTTGATCGCGCGTCAGCGGCGCTGTTGGGTCGGGATGCGGTTGCAGTGCTGAACAAGACCGACCTGCGGGATGATCTGGGTGACCACGTGTCGGTCGATGGTACCGAAGCGATCCCGATTTCATGCGTCACCGGGGACGGGTTTGACGCTCTCCTTGCGCGTCTCGCGCGGTCCATAGAGGCTCGCTACGGGGACCGTGGCCCGCATCCGGCGTTGACTCGGGCACGGCATCGCCATGCGCTGGAGGCGTGCGCGGAGGCGCTTGAACGCGCGTCGAGGCCGGCCGCAGACGAGGAAAGAGCGGAGGATCTACGCGTGGCGGCGACAGCGCTCGGCCGCGTCACCGGCCGGATCGATGTCGAGGACGTGCTCGACGCGGTATTTCGCGATTTTTGCATTGGAAAATAGGTCGTTGTGGGTGCAAAAGGACCGGCCGCGCTTTGACTCGGGGCTCGCGCACGCCTAAGTTCGGCATGGGCGGGCGCGATGGGGATCGCGTCATGTCGACCAAGACGTATGATGTGGTGGTGATTGGCGGCGGCCACGCGGGCTGCGAGGCCGCCTCGGCGGCCGCGCGCGTCGGTGCGCGGACCTTGCTGGTCACCCACAAGCCCGAAACCATTGGCGAGATGTCGTGCAACCCGGCGATCGGGGGCCTCGCGAAGGGGACGCTCGTGCGCGAGGTTGACGCCCTCGACGGGTTGATCGCGCGCGCTGCCGACGACGCAGGCATTCAGTTTCGTATCTTGAACCGGAGCAAAGGCCCTGCGGTGCGGGGGCCCCGCGCGCAGCAAGACCGCGCGCTCTACCGTGCCGCCATGCAGAGATTGCTGGCGGAGCAGGACGGCCTCGAGATCCGCGCTACGGCAGCGGAAGACCTGGTGCTTGCCGACGAATCGGATGGGCCCGCGGTCCGGGCCGTTATCGCGGCCGACGGGGCCGAAATACGGACCCAACAGGTGGTCATCACGACCGGGACGTTCTTGCGTGGCGTCATCCACATTGGCACGAAGCGGCGCGCCGCTGGGCGGGCGGGGGAGGGCCCGGCAGTCGGGCTCGCGGAGACCCTGGATCGGCTTGGGTTCCGCTTGGGTCGTTTGAAGACCGGGACGCCGCCGCGGCTGGACGCCCGCTCGATCGATTGGCGGGGGCTCACGATTCAGCCTGGCGACGATCCGCCGGTGCCATTTTCCACCATGACCGCGCGGATCACGCGCCAGCAAGTGCCTTGCCACATCACCGCGACGACCACGGAGACCCACCGGATCATCCGGGACAACATCGGGTGTTCGGCCCTCTATTCAGGGGCGATCACGGGACCGGGTCCGCGCTATTGCCCCTCGATCGAGGATAAGGTCGTGCGCTTTGCGGAACGCGACGCGCACACGATTTTTCTGGAGCCAGAGGGACTTACCGACGACACCGTGTATCCGAACGGGATCTCCACCTCCCTGTCCGAGCCCGTGCAGGGGGCCGTCACGCGCAGCATCCCTGGGCTCGAACGCGCGGTGCTCCTGCAGCCGGGCTACGCCATCGAGTACGATTTCGTCGACCCGCGGGAACTCAAGCACAGCTTGCAAACCCACCGCGTACGCGGCCTTTACTTGGCGGGGCAGATCAACGGGACGACCGGCTATGAGGAGGCGGCGGCCCAGGGACTCGTCGCCGGGTTGAATGCCGCGCGGGCGGCGGGTGGGGCGCCGCCCATCGTGTTCGACCGGGCCGACGGCTATCTCGGCGTCCTGATCGACGATCTGGTGACCCAGGGCGTGAGCGAGCCCTATCGGATGTTCTCGTCGCGCGCCGAATACCGCCTCCGGTTGCGTCCGGATAATGCCGATCTTCGGTTGACGGACATCGGGCTCGCCGCGGGCTGCGTCGGCGGCGCGCGCGCGCGTGCGCATCGGGAGAAAAAGCGGGCATTGGCGGCCGCCCGGACGCTCCTGAACGGGCTCTCGGCCAGGCCCGGAGCGCTCCGCGCCGAAGGGTTGCCCGTGAACGACGACGGGCGGATCCGCTCCGCCTTGGATCTTCTCGGTTATGGCGGCATCGGCGTGGCGCGCCTCGCGCGCCTATGGCCGGAGCTCGCCCACCTCAGAGGAGACGTCGCCGAACAGCTCGAGATCGAGGCCCACTACCGGGGCTACCTGCAGCGACAGGACGCCGATATCGAGGCGTTTCGTCGGGATGAGGCGCTGGCCGTGCCGGGAGATCTCGATTTCACGGCGGTCGGGGGGCTATCACGCGAGATGGGCGAACGGCTTGCGGCCGCGCGCCCCCCAACGCTCGGGGCCGCGGGACGCGTTCCAGGCGTGACGCCGGCCGCATTGACGGCGTTGCTCGGCCATTTGCGGCCGAGTTCTGGACGCCGCGTGCAGCCGAGGGCGTAGGCGGCCGTGTACGGGCTCGAGGAATTTAGGGCCGAGACCGGCGTTTCACGTGAAACGTGCACGCGCCTGGCGGCCTACGGCGCGCTTCTGGAGCGTTGGCAGGCGCGCATCAATTTGGTCTCACGGGCGACGCTCAGCGACCTATGGCGGCGCCACTTTCTGGATTCTATCCAGCTCACCGAGCTCGTACCGACCGGGGCCCGTCGTCTCGTCGACGTCGGGAGCGGCGCTGGTTTTCCCGGAATGGTCCTGGCGATCGCGGGGCTTTCCGGCGTCACGCTCGTGGAATCGCATGCGCGTCGGTGCGCCTTCCTGCGCGAGGTGGCGCGTGAGACCGGCACCGACGTCGCCGTCGTGAACGGGCGCATCGAAGACGCCGCCGTCTACCGGGCTCTGACTGCGTCCGGCGCGCCCGATGTGATCGTGGCGCGCGGATGCGCGAATCTATCACGGCTTCTACATCTAGTTTTTGACCTTCTCGACAACCACACATGTTGTATATTCCCCAAGGGCAAAGCCTACCGGGCGGAACTCGAGGCAGCACGCCGTGATTGGTCATTCGAGATCGAGTGCCACCCGAGCGCCAGCAACGATGACGGGACGATTCTGAGGCTCCATCATGTCGCACGTGCGCACGAAACCGCTTGAATCCCCGGTCGGTCTCCCGGTGAGCCGGCCGCGCATCTTGGCCGTAGCCAACCAAAAGGGCGGGGTTGGCAAAACGACGACCGCGATCAACCTTGCCACCGCCCTCGCGGCGACGGGGCGGCGCGTGCTGATTCTGGACCTCGACCCCCAAGGCAATGCCAGCACGGGACTGGGCGTTCCGACGGCCGAGCGTGCGCCGGGTCTCTACGGTCTTCTCCAAGGGGCGCCACCGCGCACCACCGTGACCCCGACCGCGATTCCCGGGCTCTTCATCATTCCCGCAACCCCTGACCTTGCCGCTGCGGAGCTCGAGCTTTGGCAGCGTGACAAGGCGCAGCACACCCTGCGCGATATCCTGCTCGAGGCGCTGCGGCGCGACGAACCTGGTTTGCAGCCCGATTACGTGCTGATCGACTGCCCGCCTGCCCTCGGCATGCTCACGGTGAACGCGCTGGTGGCGGCGGACGCGGTGCTGGTTCCGCTCCAATGCGAGTTCTTCGCGCTTGAGGGTCTTAGCCAGCTCATGAGCACGATCGAGCGGGTGCGCGGGAGCCTCAACCCGGTGCTTCAGATCCAAGGAATTGTTCTGACCATGTATGACAGACGAAATAACCTTTCGCATCAAGTTCTTGCCGACGTGAAAGCGCATCTCGGAGACAAGGTGTATGACACGGTGATTCCGCGCAACGTGCGGGTCTCAGAAGCTCCGTCTCACGGGCGCCCGGTCTTGCTCCACGATTTTCGCTGTCCCGGCGCGCAGGCCTACGTTCATCTGGCGGGGGAACTCCTCCGTCGCGAGCGCGCGCAGGAGGCCGCGGCATGAGCGGCGAACCGGCACGCTCCCGGGGGCTCGGCAAAGGCTTGGCCGCGCTGCTGGGCGACGCACCCGAGATCGGCATCGAAACGCCCTCCGGATTTCGCATGATCCCGATCGAGCGGCTTCGCCCCAACCCCCGGCAGCCGCGGCAGATTTTCGAAGAGGCCGAGCTCGAAAGCCTCGCAGCGTCGATTCGAGAGAAGGGCGTCGTGCAGCCGCTCGTGGCGCGGGACGCGGACGATGGGTACGAAATCGTCGCCGGCGAGCGGCGGTGGCGGGCCGCTCAGCGCGCGGGATTGCACGATGTTCCTGTTTTGATCCGATCGTTGACCGATCTCGAGGCGCTCGAGATCGCGCTCGTAGAAAACTTGCAGCGCCGCGATCTACGGCCCCTTGAGGAAGCCGAGGCTTACGCCCGGCTCATTCGCGACTATAACCATCGGCAGGAAGACGTCGCCGCGGCCCTCGGCAAGTCGCGGAGCCATATCGCGAACATGATTCGGCTTCTCGAGCTGCCTGACCGGATCAAAGCGTTGGTCAACGAGGGCACTCTCAGCGCGGGCCATGCGCGGGCGCTGCTTTCCGCACCGGATGCCGAGAACCTCGCGCGCGAAGTTGCGCAACGGAAACTCAATGTGCGCCAGACCGAACGGCTGGTGCGTGACGCCATACGCGGCAAAACGCGCCCGGCCGGCTCGCTGGTGCAGCAGGATCCCAATCTCGCGGCGTTGGAGACGGAGCTGGGCCGCACCCTCGGCCTCAAGATCACGATCAAGCCCCGCGGCGCGGGCGGAACGCTCACCGTGAGCTACGGCTCGCTCGAGCAACTGGAAACCGTGGTTTCGCGGTTGCGCGGGCCCTAGGTGGGTTTGGCGCGACGGGAGGCGGTCTAGGCGGCACGCGCGCGGGCGGCGCAGAGGCGCATGAGGGTGCGCTGGCACACGGCGTGGGGCGGCGCCCCGCCGATCTTGCACTCCCGCTCCGCGTCGACGACCAGCGCGATGGCGCTTTGCAGCGTTGCCGCCGACCATCCAGAGAGCTCGGACCGCAGGGCGGCCTTTTGACTCGGGTAAGCCGGCGGCCGCAAAGCGCCCATGGCAGTCGCCTCGTCCGCCCCGCCTTCGCGCATCCCTGCAACGAGGTGGAGGCGGACCAGACGGCGGCCAACGGCGCGCAGCAGAGTGATTGGTTGCATCCCCGCATAGGCGGCCCGGCGGTACGCACGATCAAGCGCGCGGAGGTCGCCCTGGGCCACAGCCGCCGCGACCTCATCCGCCGACGCCTCGCCCCCGTCGCCAACGCTTTCGGCGACGCGGGCTAGCGTGATCTCCGGGTCATCGGCAGTTCCGACGAAAAGCAAGAGCTTCTCCGCTTCTCCGACGATCCGCTCTCGATCTCCGCCGGCACGCTCCGCGAGCCACGCCGCCGCGTCGGGCGCGATGCGCCGGCCCGCCCGTTGCACGACCTCTTCGATGACCGAAACCGCATCCTCCGCGTCGTCTTCGTAACAGGGCACGGCGGCGCTGTGCTCATCTTGCTCGAAGAAGCGCCGTAGCGGCGACGCCGGTCTGAGCGCCTCGGCCTCCACGATCACGGGGTTGCTCTCGGGTGGTAGTGCGGCGCACAGCTGAAACGCGCCGGCGAGGCCATCGAAGGCGCCCCGCACGCGTAGCACGCGCCGCCCGCCGAGCAGCGCCGGCTCCGCGGCCGCGTCATAAAGGCGGCCCGGTTCTCGTTTTAAGTCGGCTGGGTCCAGCATGCTCACGCGAAACGGGTCGTCGTCATCACCGACGTAGGCGCGTGCGCAGCGTTCCGCCCGCTGACGCACCAGGCCGCGATTGGGCCCATAGATCAGGATGCGGTTGACCTCGTCGGGGGGGTTCGCGCAGAAGCGATCGCCGGCGCGACCCGAAACCTTCACGTCGCGGGCTCCGGGTTACGGCGCGGCCGGCTGAGAAACGCGGCGAGGAGGAACCGAATCTCGTCGCCAAGCACCCGCGCTGCTTCATTGGCGGCGTCTTCTTCGGCGATTAGCGTCGCAAACTCGGAATTGACCACGTTGTAGCTCCCGACGGCTCGCGCACTATCCGTATAGAGTACGGATCCGCTCGCTTGTTCGGTCAGGCTAAAGCGCGCAGTCAGGGTCAGGTCAAAGCGCGTCGTCGCGTCGTCGAGCTGGACTAGCTTGCCTTGGGTCAGGCGCTCGACGGCGACCGTGAGCGTGTAGCGCGGCGCCTGCCCCGACGCCCGTCCCAGCCGATCAATGAGGTGGTTCCGCAACACCTGCCCGACTCGGTCCTTGATCGGTGCAACGGCGATCGCGCCGAGGTCGTTTTTCGCGCGCCCGCGACGATCGGTCCCATAGAGCGGCCTGAACCCACACCCCCCGCCCGCGAGCACCGTGAGGCAAGCGCCGGCGAAAAACCCCCTCCGTGTAAGATTGAGCCGTTTCCCCAGATCAGGTGACAACGTTTACGATCTTTCCGGGCACGACGATCACCTTGCGCACCGTGCGCGCACCAATGGCGCGCTTGACGCCTTCCTCGGCCATGGCAGCGGCCTCCGCGGCATCTTTGTCATGGATTTTCGGAAGTTCGATCGTCGCGCGTTTGCGTCCATCAACCTGCACCACCACGACAACGGTCTCGTCAACGAGCAGCGTCGGATCCGCTTCGGGCCAGGCTTCGTCGGTCAAGTGGCGCGCGTGCCCGAGTGTCTGCCAGAGCTCCTCGGCGATGTGCGGCACCATCGGGGCGACCAGGCGAACCGCGATCTCCAACCCCTCACGGAGGACATGCGGAGCTGCAGGCTCACCGGTCGGCATCCCTGAGAGCGCATTGGTGAGCTCCCGAACGCGTGCAACCGCGCGGTTGAAGTGGAAGCGCTCCAGGTCCTCGGTCACGCCCGCGATCGTTCGATGGACGCTCTGTCGCACCGCGAGCGTCGCCGGTGAAAGATCGGGCGGCGCGGCCTCGCCGGGCGCGGACAGCGGCACCGCCGGTTGGGTGACGAGGCGCCACAACGCGCTCAAATAGCGCCACGCCCCCTTGACACCCGTATCGGTCCACTCGAGATCACGCTCCGGCGGGCTGTCGGACAGCATGAAAAGCCGCGCGGTGTCGGCACCATAGCCATCGATGATCGCTTCCGGATCGACCGTGTTGCGTTTGGATTTGCTCATCGATTCGGAGCGGCCGACCTGCACCGGACGGGCGCCTTCGCGCGTCACGATGCTGCCGTCCGGGCGTCGCTCAATCTCATCCGGGTAGAGCCAAGCGCCCGCCGCGTCGCGGTAGGTCTCGTGGCAAACCATCCCTTGGGTGAACAGGCCGGCGAAAGGCTCGTCAATCGTGAGCTTGCCGCATCTGTTGAGCGCCTTCACGAAAAAGCGCGAATAAAGCAGGTGCAGGATCGCGTGCTCGACGCCGCCGATATACTGGTCTACCGGGAGCCAAGGGCCGACCAGGTCCGCGGGCAAGGGTGTGTCCGCCCGCGGCGCGCAAAAGCGCGCGTAGTACCAGGACGAATCGACGAACGTGTCCATGGTATCGGTGTCTCTGGTCGCCGGGCCGCCACATTGTGGACAAGACACGTGCTTCCAGGTCGGGTGATGGTCGAGTGGGTTGCCCGGCGTGCCGAACGTGACGTCCTCTGGCAGCTGAACCGGTAATGCCTCCCGCGGTGCCGGCACCGTCCCACACCCATCGCAGTGGATCACGGGAATCGGGCAGCCCCAATAGCGCTGGCGCGAGATGCCCCAGTCCCGCAGCCGATAGGTAATGGCCTCAGTGCCCGCCTCGAGCGCCGCGAGGCGTTCAATCACGGTCCTCTTCGCGCTCTCGACATCGAGCCCATCCAAGAACGCCGAGTTGATCAGCCGACCCTCACCAACGAACGCCTCCGCGCCGATCGTGAAACCCGCCGGATCGGCATCAGTCGGACATACCACCGGCACCACGGACAGCCCATATTTCCGCGCAAACTCCAGATCGCGCTGATCGTGCGCCGGGCAGCCGAAGATCGCACCGGTTCCATACTCCATGAGCACGAAATTGGCGACGTAGAGGGGCAGAGTTTGCGCCGGATCGAGCGGGTGGCGCACCCGAAGGCCCGTGTCGTAGCCCATTTTCTCGGCGGCCTCGAGAGAGGCTTCATCGATTGCCGCCTGATTGCACTCTGCCGCGAACGCCGCGAGAGCGGGATCCGCTTCCGCCAACGCACGCGCGAAGGGGTGGTTCGGCGAGAGCGCGCAGAACGAAGCGCCAAACAACGTGTCGGGCCTCGTCGTGAACACCTCGAGCCGCTCCTCGCGGCCCTCGATCGCAAAGAAGATGCGTGCGCCGTGCGAGCGACCGATCCAGTTCCGTTGCATGAGGCGCACCTTGTCCGGCCAGCGTTCAAGGCCCTCCAGCGCCTCTAGGAGCTCGTCGGCGAACGCCGTGATCCGAAAGAACCACTGGGACAGAAGCCGTTTTTCCACCGGTGCGCCGGAGCGCCAGCCCCGGCCGTCGATCACCTGCTCGTTGGCCAGCACGGTGTTGTCGACCGGGTCCCAATTGACCCACGCCTCTTTTTTGTAAGCGAGCCCGGCCTCGAGGAAATCGAGGAAGATCTCCTGCTGGTGACGGTAGTAACCCGGGTGACAGGTCGCGATTTCGCGGTCCCAGTCGAGGGAGAGGCCCATCAGCTTCAGCTGACCACGCATCGTCGCAATATTGTCGTAGGTCCACTGCCCCGGGTGGACGCCGCGTTCGAACGCCGCGTTCTCGGCGGGTAGTCCGAAGGCGTCCCAACCCATCGGATGCAACACGTTGAAGCCGCGCGCACGCTTATATCGGGCGACGACGTCTCCCATCGTGTAGTTCCGGACGTGCCCCATATGGATGCGGCCCGATGGGTAGGGGAACATCTCGAGCACATAATAGGGCGGAGAGGAACTGTCGCCGCGGGCTTTGAAGGCACCGTCGGCCTCCCAGATCGCCTGCCATTTGGCTTCAACGTCTCGGGGGTTGTAGCGTTCGGCCATGTTGTTGCGTTTTCCCGCGCCCAAGCTCGATCGCGGCGGTCCTATAGCACGCCGATCGCCGAATTGCAGCCGAGGGCGTCGCCCGGCTCGCGGCTACTCACCGATCGCGGCGGTGCGTAGCTCGCGCGCGCGCTCGAGGATCTTGTTTTCAAGGGTGGTGATTGTGTTGGGGCTGATCACCGAGTCGACCCAATCGCCCCGCCCATCGCGCTGTTGGCGAAAGAGCGCGACTCGCAGGCCATCGGCCCGCAGCGTTCTATCCAAGATGTAAACGGTCATCTTGAAGCGCTCGTCTGGCGTTTCCGGTGGGGCGTACCAATCGGTGATAATCACGCCGCCGAACGGATCGGCCGATGAGAGGGGCATGAACGAGATGGTGTCGAGCGAGGCACGCCAGAGGAACGAGTTGACCCCGATCCCTGAGCCCGCAGCACTCGGCACGTCGCTGCTTCCGCCAAACAGGGTGAGCCCGCCTGGGCCCAGGATGCTTGGCTGGTCGAGCCCCTTGGCTGACACCCGTTGATCCTGTGGCACATACTGCCAATCGTTGTCGGCCAGGTTGCATCCGACCAGGGGAAAAGCCGCGACCATCGTGACGATCAACCCAGCGCGCGTTCGCATAAGCCGCACCACCCGTTGCGCTCCATCCGCACGCAGCACCCCCTCCCCTCGCCGCCGGAGCGACGTTCGGGAAAAGGCACCGGTGTGCGTTGATCCTCTAGCATAGTGGCTCGGCCGATTCAAAAATCTTCGCTCTCTGTTCCGCGATCGTGTGCTGCGACTTTTTTGCAACAGTCCATCCGAATAGTGTCTCTTTTCACGCACCAACCTCTTGACGGTTAACCACCCGTGCTTAATGTCGGCTCGCTGCGACGGTCGAGGCGGGGCGGGTCTGCTTAGTCTGCGGTCTTCGCGCAATCAAAGACATAGGGCTGTTTCGGCCCACTCTCCCGAGGAGGATCGACTACATGAAAAAAATTCTGTTGGGGACGACGGCACTCGCCGCAGCGGTTGCGCTGTCCGGTGGCGTCGCGCAAGCCGCGTCGCACGCGGAAGACGGCGGGCCGATTACCGTCGGCTTGGGCGGCTACTACAACTTCGCCCTCGGCTTCGTCTCTCAGGACGACGAAGACGGCCAGCTTGCGGACAACCTGCATAGCCCGGCGATCGGTCAGGACATCGAGCTCAGCGTTTCCGGGTCGACCACGCTCGACAACGGGATCACCGCGGGTGTGAGCATCAGAATTGAGGGCAACGCGCTCGATAACGCGAGTGGAACCCTCGATGAGCGCTTCATCTTCTTCCGCGGCAATTTCGGGCAGATCCGCCTGGGCTCGACCGAGGACGCGCGCCAAGAGATGACGAACTTCGCCCCGGGCGGTTCCGGTCTCTTTGGCGTGAACACGCCGTTCCACATCTTTTGGCACTTCGGCCCCTTCGTTAACGTCGCGACCTACAACGACGGTCTTGGCAACGAAGACGCGCCGCGGATCCTTTACTTCTCGCCGGTCTTCAACGGCTTCCGGGTTGGTGTGAGCTGGGCTCCGAGTGACAACGACTTCCAGCAATACAACGGCGCGGCGGACAACAACGCCGGGGCGCTCTCCGACCATCTGTCGGCGTCCGCTGAGTACAGCGGCAACTTCGGCGATTTCGGCGTTCGGGTCGCGGGCGGCTACTCCGCCTACACGCTCGACCGCTGTAATGCGGCCGCATGCGACAACAGCCCCTCGTCCTGGCACGCGGGTGCGACCGTCAGCTACGCCGGCTTCTCGCTTGGCGGCGGCTATTTGGCGACCGATCTGATCAACACCAACGACCGCACCGACTACGACATCGGCATCAGCTATGCCAGTGGCCCCTTCGCGGTTGGTGCCCAGGTCGGCATGGCCGAAATCGACATCACCGGTGGGCCGACGCAGGAGCTCTCGATCTACGCGATCAACGGCTCCTACACGCTCGGCCCGGGCATCAGCCTGCAGGCGCAGGTTGACACCGGCGAGCTCGAAGATCCGACGGTTGCGAACGGCGCGGGTGACAACGATTGGGTCAGCGTGCTGGTCGGAACGTTCATCAGCTTCTAGGATCACCGGTTCGTGCGAGAGCGGCAGGTCAGCTGCTCTCGCACATTTCCGACATCAATCCGCTTCGGCGGAAAAAACGCATAGCGCGGGCCGGTCGCTGTCACACAACTGAGCAGGCAGCGGCGGCGCGTGTCGACGGACTTATCCGGCACACCGAGGCGCCCTCTGGGCGATCGACAATAACGGTTACCCGGATGAGCGGAGTCGGAGCGGCCTTGGCCGCTCCTTTTTTTCTTCGCCGCTCTGTGTCGATGCCACGATACGGTACGCGAGCACGATTGCGCACCAATGGGCAAGATCATCTGGTTGGCGTCCTATCCGAGATCAGGCAACACCTGGCTTAGAGCCATCCTCCACACACTGTTGCAAAATCCGGACACGCGGCTCGACATCAACATCTTGCCGCGCTTTGCGGTGGTGGACAGCGATCCGCGCCACTTTTCAGGCCTCGATCCACGGCCGCAAAGCACCTGGATGCAGGCCGATGTGGCCCGTCTTCGGCCGCGCGCCCACGCGCGCGTCGCCGAAAGCCGGCCGGAGGACGTGTTCGTCAAGACGCACAACGCTCTCGCGGTCGACCACGATGTTCCGACGATCACCATGTCGCTGACCGCGGCTGCGATATACATGGTGCGCAACCCGCTCGACGTCGTGATCTCCTATGCGTACCACACCGGCCAGACGATCGATCAGACGATCGCCAGAATGGCGCGCGACGATCGCACGGTGACCGACGAACGGCACGTTTCCGAGTACCGCGGTTCTTGGTCCACCCACGTCAAGAGCTGGACTCAACAGACGCACCCGGGGCTGCATGTGCTGCGCTATGAGGATGCGTGTGACGATCCCTTCGCGGCGTTCGGGGCGCTCGCGGCCTTCCTCCAGCTCGATCCGCCCCAAGAGCGGCTCGCGCGTGCCATCGACGAGTCGGCTTTCGCCGTGCTGCGTGCGCAGGAGGATGAACACGGTTTCGTCGAGAACGCGGCGCGGCCGCGCCGGTTCTTTCGCGCCGGCACCGTTGGCCAATGGCGCGCTGTCTTGAGCCCGGCGCAGGTTCGCCGCATATGCCGTCAACATGGGGAGCAGATGGCGCGGTTCGGCTATCTGCCCAGTGACGGGCAGGTCGCCTGATGGGCAATATTCTGTGGCTTGCCTCCTACCCGAAATCGGGCAACACGTGGGTGCGGGCGTTCTTGCACAACCTTCTGGCCGATCCGGACGAGCCCGTCGATATCAACAAGATGGCGGCGCTCACGCAGGGTGACAGCCAGCGCCAGTGGTACGACGCAGCCGCCGGCCGCGAGACGCTCAATCTAGCGGGGTCGGCCCTTGCGGCGCTCCGGCCCGCCGCGCACGGCCGCATCGCCGGGAGCGGGCCCGACACGGTCTTCGTCAAGACCCACAACGCGCTCATTCCGATCGACGGTGTGAGCATGGTCACGCGCGAAGTGACGGCGGGTGCCATATATATCGTGCGCAATCCCCTCGATGTTGTCGTGTCTTACGCCCATCACCTCGGCCAACCGCTCGATGCAATGATCACGCTGATGGAGACCAAGGATTTCAGCACGCCCGCGAGCAAGACCCACGTGCCCGAGCACCAAAGCGATTGGTCGACCCACGTGGAGAGCTGGACCGCCGTCGCGCACCCGGCCCTGCACGTCGTGCGCTATGAAGATTTGAGCGCGGCGCCAATCAAGACTTTCGGTGCGCTCGCCCGCTTTCTCGGTGCGGAGGCATCGCCCGAGCGCCTGCGCCGCGCCGTGCGGTTCTCATCCTTTCGCGTGCTGCGGGCCCAGGAGGCCGAGCACGGCTTCATCGAGCGGACGCCCGCTCAGGACCGCTTTTTCCGTGCCGGCAAGGTCGGCGGTTGGAAGAAACACCTCAACCCGTCACAGGTTTCTCGTATTGTCGCGGGTCATGGTAAGCAAATGGCAAGGTTTGGTTACGTACCTAAGGGCTACTGACAAACCCGCCGCCCGACCACGCTCCTCCAACAATCAAGGCGCCACATGGATCACTTGGACGCGCTCGAAAGCCAGAGCATTTACATCATCCGCGAGGCCTTCAACAAGATCGATCGGCTCGGTCTTCTGTGGTCCCTCGGCAAGGACTCGAACGTCATGGTTTGGCTCTGCCGCAAGGCGTTCTTCGGCCATGTTCCATTCCCGGTCGTGCATGTCGATACCGGCAAGAAGTTCAAGGAGATGTATGAATTCCGCGCGCACTACGCGGAGGAGTGGAACCTACGGCTGGTGACCGGCGAGTGCCCACCCGTCGAGGACATGGATCCGACATTGCCGCCGGCGGCGCGGTCGGCGGCCCGCAAGACCGCAGGCCTCAAGGCACTGCTCGCCCGCGAGGGGTTCACGGGAATTTTCGCCGGCATCCGACGCGACGAGGAAAGCACGCGCGCCAAGGAGCGCGTGTTCAGCCCGCGCGGACAGGCGAGCGAGTGGGATTTTCGCGACCAGCCACCGGAATTCTGGGATCAATTCAAGACCGATTTTCCGCCGGGCACACATGTCAGGATTCACCCGCTGCTTCATTGGTCGGAGATCGACATCTGGCGCTACACGAAGCGCGAGGAGATCCCCGTGATCGACCTCTATTACGCGAAGAACGGAAAGCGGTATCGCTCCCTCGGTGACGAGGACATCACGTTCCCCATCGACAGCAATGCCGACACGATCGATGCGATCATTGCGGAGCTCGCGGTTACCACCGTCGCGGAACGCGCGGGCCGCGCGATGGATCACGAAGCCGAAGATTCGTTCGAGCGCCTCCGCGCCGACGGCTATATGTAGGAGACCCGATGAACGACATGCCGACTCGCGCCAGGAGCGAGACCGTGACCGTGGCCTCCCCCCAAGACCAAAAACGCGAGCGCCTCCAAATCGTGATCGTCGGACACGTCGATCACGGTAAATCGACCTTGGTCGGCCGGCTCTTGCACGACACCGATTCGTTGCCCGAGGGCAAGATCGAGGCGATCCGGGCGATGTGCGATCGGCGGGCAATGCCGTTCGAGTGGGCGTTCGTCATGGATGCGTTCCAGGCCGAGCGCGACCAAGCCATCACCATCGATGCCGCGCACATCTGGTTCAGCTCGTCGAAGCGTGACTATGTGATCGTCGATGCGCCGGGCCACCGAGAGTTCGTGAAGAATATGGTCTCGGGCGCCGCCTCCTGCGATGCCGCGGTGCTGGTGATCGACGCCGCGGAGGGCGTACGCGAGCAATCCCGCCGACACGGCTACCTCCTGCATTTGCTTGGAATCGGCCAGGTCGTCGTCGCGGTCAATAAGCTCGACGCCGTAGACTACGACCAAGCGCGCTTCGCCGCAGTCGAGGCCGATATTCGCGACTATCTCGGCGAGCTCGGCATTACGCCGCGTCATGTCGTGCCCGTCTCGGCGCGTGAGGGCGACAATCTCGCGACGCCTTCGCCCCGCACGCCTTGGTATCGCGGGCCGGATGTCGTCTCCGCGCTCGACGAGTTCGAAGCGCCCGGCGGCCTGGACGATCTTCCCTTCCGCATGCCCGTGCAGGATGTTTACCACTTCGATGAACGCCGCATCGTCGCGGGCCGCATCGAGAGCGGCGTCGTGCGCCCGGGTGATCAATTGCTGTTCTCCCCGTCGAACAAAGTGGCCAAGCTCGAACGAATCGAGCGGTGGAACAGCAAGGAGCCGGTCACCGTCGCGCGCGCGGGCGAATCGGTTGGCCTCGTGCTCGATCAGCAGATTTTCGTGGAACGTGGCGAGATGGTGAGCCACGAGGATTGGACACCCATCGAATCGAACGTGTTCCGCGGGCACCTGTTTTGGCTCGGCCGCGAGCCGCTCGCCCCGGGCCGCCAATACAAGCTCAAACTGACAACCATGGAAGCGCCGGTCGAGGTGCAGGCGATCGATCGCGTTGTCGATGTCGACGACCTTGCAGCGAGCGACGACGCAAATGCGGTCCAGCAGGTCGAGCGCAACGGTGTGGCCGAGGTCGTGCTGCGCACCCGCGCGATGCTGGCGCTCGACGAGTTTGCGATCAACCCGCGCACCGGCCGGTTTGTGCTCGTCGATGGCTACGACATCGCGGGTGGCGGCATCATCAACATGCGGGGCTATCCCGATCAACGCCACCTGATCACCGAGAAATCCAGCAACATCTTTGCCGTCGGCCACGGCATCACGACCGCCGCGCGCGCGCAGCGCAACGGCCACAAAGGCGGGGTGATCTGGCTCACCGGACTCTCCGGCGCCGGCAAGTCGACCATCGCGCTCGCTGCCGAGCGAGCCATGTTCCAGAAGGGCTATCAGATCTATGTTCTGGACGGTGACAATGTGCGCGGCGGGCTCAACGCCAATCTCGGCTTTTCGCCGGACGATCGGGCCGAAAACATCCGCCGGATCGGCGAGGTCGCGGCGCTCTTCGCGGATGCGGGCTTCATCGTTCTGACCGCCTTCATCTCACCCTATCGGTCCGACCGCGACCGCGCGCGCCAGGCGGCCGACCGTCACGGTCCAGGCGGCTTCCACGAGGTCCACGTCAAGGCGTCGCTGGAAGTGTGCGAAGCGCGTGATCCGAAGGGTCTCTATCAACGCGCCCGGGCCGGGGAAATCGAGCAGTTCACCGGCGTCTCCGCGCCCTACGAGCCGCCCGAGCGGCCGGAGCTTGCGCTCGACACCGCAGCGCATTCAGTCGACGCGTGCCTCGACCAGCTGCTCGACTATGTCGCGGCCAATTTCGCAATCAGCGAGCAATCGGCGGAGTAAGCCCACCGACCGCGGCGATCCCCACGGCGTCGGTGGCGCGAAGCAACACGGCGTTTCGCGCCGCAATGCCGCCGAGCGCGTAGACCGGGACGGGGCTGAACCGCGCGAGCGCCGCGAATCGGTGCAGCCCAAGGGGGCACGCCCCCGGGTGGCTACTCGTCTCGAACACCGGCGACACCAGCGCCGCATCGACACCGAGAGAGGCGGCACGGGATAGCTCGAGCCAGGAATGGGCCGCTGCAGTCACCATCCAATCGTACCGACGGCGCACCAAGCCCGCATGCCGCAATCGGCGCGCGGGCAAATGGATTCCGCCCGCGCCGACGTCGCGCGCGAGGTCTGGATCGTCCGCAATGAGCAGGCGGTGTTGCCGGGCTCTCGCTAGTACCGCGAGCGCGCGGGCGAGCGCTGCCCGATGCGGATCACGGTAGTGCCGCAGCAACACCGCGTTTCCCGGGGGCAGGGCCCGCAGCGCATCCCGCGGATCCGGCAAGCGGTCCGCGTCGGTCACCAGGATGAGCGCCGGCAGGGCGCTCAGCCGGCGTCGTTTGAGCTCCCCTGCCACCTCTGCTAGCGTGCGCACGCCGCTCAACCCTGAGGGAGCATGATGACCCACGCCTCGGCACGCGGCGACGTGGCGACCAGTGTCGACGTCGCCGGCAACCTCGCCTCGGTCGGCGCTGCCGTTGCCAAGGCCGCGCACGATGCCAAGCGCGCAGCCGAGGAGGTTACGCTCATCGCCGTCTCAAAAGGGCACGAGGCGACGCGCATCCGTCCTGCCTTGGAGGCCGGCCACCGCATCTTTGGTGAGAACCGGATTCAAGAAGCGCAAGCCAAATGGCCCGCGCTGAAAGCTGAATGGCCCGACGTATCGCTCCACATGATTGGTGCGCTGCAAACGAACAAGGCGCGCGATGCCGTGGCGCTCGCCGCCGCGATTCATGCCGTTGACCGGCCCAAGCTTGCCGAAGCGCTTGCGCGGGCAATGGACCGAGCCGATCGCCGGCCCGACTGCTACATCCAAGTCAACACCGGGTCCGAGCCGCAAAAGGCGGGCGTTTTGCCGAGAGAAGCGGATGCGCTGATCGCGCGCTGCCGCGATGACTTGGCGTTGCCGATCGTCGGGCTTATGTGCATTCCGCCGGTCGACGAAGAACCGGCGCTTCACTTCGCGCTTCTCGCGAAGATCGCCGCGCGCAACGGGCTCGAGGGCCTCAGCATGGGCATGTCGGCCGATTTCGAGACGGCGATCGCGTTCGGATCAACCTGCGTCAGGGTCGGCACGGCGATCTTCGGTGCGCGGTCGCAATTGGCGCGGCAAGGCACCTAGCGCGCCGCGACCACCATGATCTCGACCGTGTAGCGCGGCGACGCGAGCTTGCTCTCGACACAGGCGCGGCATGGTGGATTCTCCGTGTCGACCCACGGATCCCAGACCGCGTTCATCTCGTCGAAGGTCGCGATGTCGGAGAGCCAAACCGTCGCGCTCAGAATCTGCGCCTTCGACGAGCCGGCTTTCGCCAAGAGCCCCTCGATCTTGCTCAGGATTTGGCGCGTTTGGCCCGCCACGTCCTGATCGGTGTCATCGGCGACCTGCCCGGCGAGGAACACCATATTGCCGTGCACCACGGCCTGGCTCATGCGTGGACCTTTGTCGATGCGCTCGATCGTCATCCTTCCCCCGGAGAGCTTCGTTCCATGCCGAAGTTTAGCGCGAGGGTGGCCGGAGGGCGAGCGCGGCCGCGATCAACTAGTGCGGCGGCTCTTCCGGCGCCACACAAAGCAGGGCGTGCGGGTCGAGCCCCTCGAGGATGGTGAGGAGGTCCGCGAGCCGAAGCGCCACGCATCCCTCGGTCGGCGCGAAACTCGGGCGCACGACATGAACAAAGATGGCGCTGCCGCGGCCAACCTGGACCGGGTTGTCGTTGTAGCCAACCACGACAATCACGTCATAGACGTGGTCGGTGCGCCAAAGACTCTCGTGTCGGCCGCCGAACGGTTGGCGGATCGCTTGGTTGTACAGCGGATCAGCAACATCGTCGCACCAACCGTCGCGCGGCGTGAGCGGCGCGACGGCGAGCCGCGTGCGAGGCGGCGCGAGCCTGTCCGGTCGATAGAGAACACGGCGCAGCGCGAAGCGCCCCGCCGGCGTCGCCTGATCTCCCTCGCGCTTGTCGCGCCTAATGCCGGCCGCGCCAAGGGCGCAGGGAAAGCGCCGGTCGTGCCACGCGAGGGTGCGATCAGCCCCGACGATCAGGTGTTCGCGTGAGGGAAGTTCCAACGGTGAGCCGGTTGCCATGTGCGGCAATCGTGGCACATCCGCGATCACAAATCCGTATCAACACGCCGCGCCTGTTCGGCGGCACGCGCTTCGAGCAGCGCGCGGTATTTGTCGAGCGCGGTTTCCATTCGGTTGGCAACCCCCGCTTCAGGCACGGCCACGGACGGATGAAGCGCGGCGCCCGTTACCGGATCGACCATCGGGTTGGGTTGACCGGGCGCCCTCTGGTCTCCTGCTGCTGGTTGAGCGCCGAGAGCCCTCAGAATGAGCGCGGCCTCGTCCTCGGTGAATTGTGGCATGGCGGCGCGCGCCGCGTTGCGCGCGTTCAGCGTCGCCTGGTCCGCCCGCGCGTTCGGCACCGGCCCAAGTCTGGGGATGTCTGACGCCGGCGCGAGGGGTGGCATCGTCTCTGGGGCGCCGCCCTCGGCGGGCGCGGTGAGCTCATCGGTGCGCGCCAGCATCGTCGGCGCTGGCGCCTCCGGCGTATCCTCCTCGCCTGTGAGCGCCGCTATCGCCAGCGCACCCGGGCCTTTGCCGGTTGCGGTCTCGATGGCGGCGCTTGCGGCCGCCGTAAACGTCCCCAAAGGCCCGCCATAGAGCGTTCCGCCGGCGATGCGGGCGCCCTGCGAGATTTCGTCGCCCGTCAGCGAGCGATAGATCGCGCCGACGACCGGGATGTGATGGAGCGGGTTGATGATATCGAGGAAGTCGTCGAACGTGAAACCATCGGCCCCGAAAAAGCCATCGCCGGCCTCTTTTGCGGGATCTGATCGATCCGCTTCCTGCGTGGTGCGGATCGCGCTTCCGAGTTTGAAGGATTGGCCGCGTGCTTCCGCGTCGCGGGCGTGCAACTCCATGGCGCGCCAGTCGCGTGCACTCAAGAGCTCTGCTGCGGGGTGGATCGACATCAAACTTCCTCCGCCATCGACCAAGCAACAACTGGGCCAACTTCATGATCGAACGAGTTCAATGGGTTAGAGGCGGAGTGGGGTTCCGCGCATGGCGGGCGGGAAGGTTTTACCCGGCAAGCGTCGCCGTGCTTGACGCCAGGCGCGCATCCAATCGGTCGCGCACGGACGGCCAATCCTCGTCCGTGATGGCAAACTGGACGGTATCCCGCACATAGCCGTCGCGCACGATCATATGGCGGCGGAGCGTGCCCTCTTCCCGCGCACCGAGCTTGACGATCGCGGCACGGCTCCGCCGGTTGCGGGCGTCGGTGCGGAATTCGACCCGAACCGCGCCCAGCGCCTCGAACGCATGGCTGAGCAGAAGGCGCTTGGCCGCGGTGTTCACGCGTCCGCCCCAGGTTCGGGGCGCAAGCCAGGTCCAGCCGATCTCGAGGCGGCGATGGGGGACGGCGATGTTGAGGAAGCGCGTCGAGCCGACGATGACCCCATCGGCGCGGTCGATCAGCGCAAAGGGCATCGCGCGTCCAGCATCGCGCTCGGCGAGCGCGGCCTCGATCCAGCGATCAAGTGCCTCCGGTTCACGCAGATCGGCGCTCATATAAAACCAGATGCGCTCGTCACCGGCGGCGCGGCTCAGGTCTTCTCGATGGTCGAGACCAAGCGGCACGAGCGCCACGTCTCGGTTGTGCAGTGTCACGGGGCGGACCCAGCGATCGTCTGACATGCTATTGCGACCTTGATCATCTTGCAGTCACATCGATTTCGACCATTATCATGCGCAATGGGTTGCCGACAGGGGCCGGGTCATGACCGCTGCCAAGAAGATCCTGATCGTCGATGACGACAATGCGCTTCGCCAATCGCTCGGCGAGCAGCTGAGCATGTATGACGAGTTCTCGTCCAGCGAGGTCGAGAACGGTCAGGCGGCACTTGATGCGGTCAAAGCCCGTGGCTTCGACTTGATTCTCCTCGATGTCGGCCTCCCCGATATGGACGGCCGGGAGCTTTGCAAGCTCATGCGCCGAAGCGGCGTCAAGGTGCCGATCATCATGTTGACCGGCGCCGACAGCGAGGCAGACACGATCCTTGGGCTGGATTCCGGGGCCAACGACTATGTGACCAAGCCGTTTCGGCTCGGCGTCCTGCTCGCCCGCATCCGCGCGCAGCTGCGCCAGCATGAGCAGAGCGAGGACGCAACCTTCTCGATCGGCCACTACACGTTTAGGCCGGCGGCAAAAATGCTGATCGCGCCCGACAGCAAGAGCAAGATCCGCTTAACCGAGAAGGAAACGGCGATCCTGAAATACCTCTATCGCGCGCGCGACCAGGTCGTGTCGCGGGATGTCCTACTGAACGAGGTGTGGGGATACAACGCCGGCGTCGCCACACACACGCTTGAAACACATATCTACCGCCTGCGGCAGAAGATCGAGACGGATCCCTCGAACGCCCAGCTTCTCGTGACCGAGGGTGGCGGGTACCGCCTGGTCGCATAATGGCTAGCGCATGTCACGCTCGCCTATGCTCACGCGAATGCTCTATCTGGTTGAAATTGAGGCAAATGCGTCGTCGCAGATGATTCCACCAGCTCGGGATTTGCCCTAGCGCCGCGCGAGCGTGCTGAGGACGAGCGCGAGAGCGCCCGCGCCGAGCGCTCCTGCGAGGGCGATGCCGCCAAATACCGGGCCCACCGGCGCCCATCCGCCCAACGCCACAAGCAGCGGCGGCAGCAAGATGGGTCCTGCGAAGACACCGATGTTTCGGCCGGTCATGACGATTCCGAACGCCCGCCCCGCGTTCGCCTCGGCGCCAAGGATTTGACGTGGTGCGGCGAAGAGGCATGTCGGCGTAATGCCTCCACCGATTCCGAACAGGACCAAGAGACACAAGCCGATGGCCCGGTGATCGGCGACGGGTAGGCCAAGCCAGGTGACCGCCTGCAGCACCAGTGCGCCTGCCAAGAGCGGGGCGAGCGGCCATCCCTGCCGAAGCAAAAACCCACCCACGAGGTTGAAGACAAGAATGAGCAGCGGCGGAATGCCGTAGGGCAGCGCCGCCTCGTCTGGATCGAGCGCCCATACCTCGACCAGATATTGCGGAAGCCACGTCAGCAGCGCATACATCTGGGTCGACCAAAGCGTAAAGATGCCAGCGGTGAGGAACAGCGCCCGGCGTTCGGCGGCACTCGGTCTCGGTGGGGCCGCTCGCACCGGTTGAGACGGTCCCGTCATTTCGTGACCGCCGCCGGTGGGCGACGCCACCCACCAGGCGAAGGCCGCGATGATCACCGTGAGGGCGATACCGACCCACCACAGGGGGCGCCATGCCTCTGCGCCGACCACCGGCAGCGCGACCCCGAGCGCGATCAGTTGGCCCAAGGGGATCCACGTCGCGTAGATCCCAACCGCGATGGGCGCATGGCGGGGGCTCGCCGAACCGATGGTAAGCACAGGCCCGATCACCGCGAGCGCAGCGAACGCGAGGCCTTCGAGGCCGCGCGCGACGAGCGCAAGCGGGCCATAGGCAGGCCAGGCGACGAATATCAACGAGCCGGCTAAGAAACACACCGCCGCGCCGGCGATGAACGGTCGAAGTCCCCGCCCTTGAATCCCGACGCCCAACAGCGCAGACGCCAGCAAGCCGACCAGCGCGTAGATCGACATGAAACCGCCGGCAACCAGCTTGTCGTAGCCGTGGCGCTCGAGCAGCAGCGGCATGACCGGGGGCAGCTTGAACTGGTGGTAGGCCGCGAGCACCCCGAGGGCGAGGCCGAGGCCAACCCCACCCCAGCTTGTGCGCGGCTCAGCCAAGGGTGCGCCCGCCCAGGGCCGGTGTTGATCGGTGGTTGATGGGGTGGAATCGAGCCACTACGCTGCTCGGTGTCGGTCGGATCGATTGGTTTGGGGCAAGCCGTGGCATCGTCGCGCGGGTTCTCGGTGCGATTTTGGGGGGTTCGCGGGAGCATTCCCTGCCCCGGAGCGGCGACGGCCGGCTATGGCGGCAACACCTCGTGCCTGGAGGTTCGCTGCGGCGAGAGGCTTTTGATATTCGATGCCGGCACCGGCCTTTATCAGCTCGGCAAGCACATGTCCGGCGCCGCCGTCGAAGCCGACCTTTTCCTGACCCACACCCATTATGACCACGTCTGGGGCTGGCCGCATTTCCGGCCGGGCACCGATGCTGCCTGCCGGTTGCGCATTCGCGCCGGCCATCTGGCGCCCGATCGTTCGATCGAAGAGGTCATGATGGGGCTTCTGAAGGACCCGCTCACTCCCCTCAACACCAACACGCTGCGGGCTAAGCTCACGTTCGAGGATTTCGAAATCGGCGGGTCGCTCCAGCTCGGCGACGGCGTCGAAGTCCGAACCACGCATCTCAACCACCCCAACGGCGCCTCCGGCTATCGCATCGAATACGACGGTCGCGTCATTTGCTACCTGACCGATCACGAGCATACGGCCGACGGGCCCTCGCGCGAGCTGCTCAGCTTCGCCGATCAGGCGGATATCGTGATCTACGATGCGACCTATACCGATGATGAGTACCCCAATCACGTGAATTGGGGCCATTCGACGTGGCAGGAGGGTGCGCGCTTGTGTGATGCCGCAGGCGCCAAGACCTATGTCGTATTTCACCATGATCCGTCCCACGACGATCGCTTCATGGATCAAATCGCAGCCGACGTCGCGGCCATGAGACCGAGCTCGGTGGTGGCGCGGGAAGGCATGGTTTTGAGTCCGTAGGTGGTGTTACGACGCGCTTCGAAGCGAATCAAACGCCGCGTCGATGCCGTGGCGACCGCGCTCGGTATCGCCCGGCGCGGCTTCCACCTCCCCTATCGCTATGCGGCCGCGCTTCCGCAGCCGGGGACCGTGCCTTGTTATGACGCCGTGGCGGCGGTGCTCCGCGCGCATGAAGGTGATTTTCGTGCGTTATTGTCGGCGATCGAGGCGCACGCCGCCTCTCTGCGGGCAATTGGCACGCGTCCGCCGCCCGACCCGCGCTGGGACCAGGACTGGTTTCCGGGTCTCGATGCCGCGGCGGCCTATACAATGGTGCGCGAGACCGCGCCGCACCGGATCGTCGAGGTCGGGTCAGGCCACTCCACGCGCTTTCTCGCGCGCGCGATCGCGGATGCAACCGCGGACACGCGCATCACGGCGATCGATCCGGCCCCCCGCGCCGATATCGCCGGTTTGGGAACGGTCGAGCTCGACCGACGCATGGTGCATCAAGTGGGGCTTGCGCCGTTCGAGGGGCTTGGCCCCGGCGACATCCTCTTTGTCGATTCGAGCCATCTTCTCATGCCGGGCTCGGACGTCGACTTCCTCCTCAACCGCGTGATCCCCATCCTCCCCGCCGGCGTCCTCGTGCATATCCACGACATCTTCCTCCCCGACGACTATCCGGTGGCCTGGTCGTGGCGCGGATACAATGAGCAGTCGGCCGTCGCCGGTTTGCTCACGGGGCACCGCGCGGCACCTCTGTTCGCATCGCACTACATCGCGTCATACATGGCGCAGGAGCTTCTCGGCATGGCGGTCCGCAGGCTCCCGTGCCCCAAAGGAGCGCACGAAACGTCGCTCTGGCTGCGGCTGCTCTGAGTACTCGCGGTACCCTACTCGGGAACCAAATACTCGGCCGGTAGCTCGAACAAGAAATCCCTGTCCTCGGCCTGGGCGTGGCATTCGGCGCAAAACGTCACGGCGTTGCTCCCCTGGCCACCCGTCGTCCCGAACAACTTGCCGTTTGGCATGATCATGGTGTAGCGCCAGTTGCCGTTCTCCGGATCGAATCCGTCGGGCATTTTCTCCATCAAGAACAGCGGACCGCGTGAGACGCCCCCCGACGCGACAACCGAGATCGAATCCTTGATGACCTTGGCGCCGGGTGGAAGTGGGTCGTCTCGGCTCGCTTTATGGAAGTCCTCCGCAAGCTCGCTGACGAAGGTGTTGACCAACCGCGCGCCGTGCTGGTCGGAGAGATAAGGATGCGTGTTGAGCCGATACCATTCGCGGTAGTCTAGGCCGTGGACCCCGGAGCGCTCGTATCCCTCGATCATGCGGGCCTGGAGAGTCTTGTAGATCCGCTCGGCTTCCTCGCGATCCAAATTGGCCGGGTCGAGAACGCGGATGTGGCCCCCATCGGGCCAGAGTTCCAACGTCGGGTCGGCGGCCGACGCTTGGAGCGATCCGACCAGTCCGACGAGCAAGGCGGCTCCCATCAACGAGAATAGCCGCATAGGGTTTCGAGCACGTGCCGAAGCCGAATTCATTCACTGTCCCCGGGGTGTAGACACCATTGATCTTTGGATACCCCCGCCCCTCTGCAAGTGCGTTTGGGGTCAAGATTGTGTGAAACGACATCTTACCTACTTGTAAGGATCCGCCGCGTCGCGCAATCCATCTCCCAGGAAATTGAACGCAAGCACAACCAATATCACCGGTACGACCGGAAACATCAACCATGGGTAGAGTGCAACGGCGTTGATATTCTGGGCCTCGTTTAGGAGCACACCCCAGCTCGTGATCGGCGGTCTAAGCCCAAGGCCAAGAAAGGACAGGGCGGTCTCGCCCAAGATCATCGAGGGGATCGAGAGCGTCGCCGACGCGATCAGATGGCTCATGAAGCTCGGGATCAGGTGGCGGCCAATGATCCGCCGCGGCCGCGCGCCCATCAGCATGGCTGCGGTGGCGAAATCCTCCTCGCGCAGCGCCAGCAGCTTGGAGCGGACGGCGCGCGCGAGCCCGGTCCAATCGATCAGGCCGAGAATGATCGTGATTCCGAAATAGATGACGATCGGCGACCAGGTCACCGGCAACGCCGCGGAGAGCGCCATCCACAGCGGGAGCTCGGGAAACGAACGGATGACCTCGATGATGCGCTGGATGATCGCGTCGACCCAGCCGCCGTAATAGCCCGAGAGGCCGCCGAGCACGAGACCGAGGAGGAAGCTGATGGTGATGCCGAAGAGGCCCACCGTAAGCGATATTCGGGCACCGTAGATAATGCGCGAGAGCATGTCGCGCCCCAACCGGTCGGTCCCGAGCAGGAAGAGGGTTCCTCCATCCGCGGCGCAGAACAGGTGGAAGCGCATCGGGATGATGCCCCAGAACTCGTACTCATCTCCGAGGCAGAACCAGCGGATCGTGTAGATCTGAGTTTCGTCGCGCGTGTAGACGCGTTTGAGCGTCTCCATGTCGAGCGTGGATTTGAAGCCATACACGAAAGGCGCGCGCAGCTCACCGTCATGGAAGAGCTGCACCGCCTGCGGCGGCGCATAGATGTGATCGACGTTGCGCGAGTGCAGGTTGTAGGGCGCGATAAATTCGCTCACGAGGATCGTGAAATAGAGGACAAGCAGGAAGATCCCGGCGGCGACCGCGATGTGGTGGCGGCGCAGCTTCCACCACATCATTCGCCACTGGGACGCCATGTAGAAGCGTTCTTGCTCCGGCGTCAGCGCATCGGCGGAATACGGATCGAAGGGCTCGCGCGAGACATAGTGCTCGAGATCGGAGGGCCGGCGATCATCGCGATCCGTCATCGCGTCACACCACCGGTCAGCCGAATCCGTGGGTCGAGCGCGGCAAGCGCGATGTCGGAGACAAAAACGCCGATCACGGTCAGGAACGCCATGAACATCAGGAACGAGCCCGCGAGGTACATGTCCTGCGTCCGCAGCGCATCCAAGAGCATCGGACCGGTGGTCGGGAGCGACAAGACGACCGAGACGATGGCCGCACCGGAGATCACCTGCGGCAGGAGATTGCCGATGTCCCCGATGAAGGGATTCAGGGCCATGCGCAGCGGGTATTTGAACAAAAGCCGGCCCGGCGAGAGCCCTTTGGCGCGGCCCGTGACGACATATTGCTTCTGCAGCTCGTCAAGCAGATTTGCACGCAATCGGCGGATCATGCCGGCCGTGCCCGAGGTGCCGATCACCACAACAGGCACCCAAAGATGCTCAAGGACCGAGAGGATTTTCCCGCCCGACCAGGGCTGGCCGAGATATTCCGGGTCCATCAAGCCGCCGATCGAGGTCCCGAAAGCCGTGTTCGCGACGTAAAGGAGCACGAGCGCGAGCAGGAAATTCGGCGTCGCGAGGCCCAGAAAGCCGATAAAGGTGAGGCCGTGATCGCCCCAGCTATACTGGTGTGTCGCGGAGTAGACACCGATCGGGAAAGAGACAATCCAGGTGAAGACAATCGTGGTGAACGAGACCAGGAATGTGAGCAGCAACCGATCCTCGACCACCTCGTTGACCGGCAGGTTGTACTCGAACGAGTAGCCCATGTCGCCCTGGAGGAGACCGAGCAGCCAGATCCCGTATTGCTCGATCATCGGTCGGTCGAGGCCGTATTGCTGGCGCAGGAATTCGATCTTCTCGGTGTTCGCGCCCTCGCCTTGCGCCTGGAGCTCGGCGATGTAAGTGGTGAGGTAGTCGCCCGGCGGGAGCTGGATGATGATGAACACGAGAGCGCTGATCGCGAGCAGCGTCGGAATCATGATCAGCAAGCGGCGGATGAGGAACGTCAGCACCGACCGTTGCCCTCCGCCTGGATGTGTCGAGCGCCCGCGACGCCGGTCCGCATAGGTCCTGCCTTCGTCAGCATGTCTTGATCGCGATTCGGGCGGCGCTGTCGATGCGGCTTAAGAAGCTCGAGATTCCGGCCTCCTCGAAATATTGATCGGTCGCCTTGCGCGATCCCTCGTAGGAACCGTAGTCATCTATGATGAGGGCGCCCCGGGCTGCCAGCCTGGGATAGAGATGGCGCAGTTCGTGATAGGTCGATCGGTACCAATCGGTGTCGAGCCGGAGCAGCGCGATCTGATCCGGGATGACACCGGGAAGCGTTTCCTCCACGTCGCCCTCGACGAACACGAGCTTGTCCTCGGGATAGCCGGTCGAGAGCATGTTGCGGCGCACCTCCTCGAGGGGGGCATAGGTCCACTCATTGTGGTCGCCGCGTTCGAAAGTCTCCCAGCGCGCCAGGGCCTCGGCGCCGTCCCGACTCCTCACGTCGATGGGCTCAGGCCGGGTCATCCCGGCGAACGTGTCGTAGAGATAGATTTTGCGCGCGGTGTCGCCGAGGCCGGCAAGGGTCAAAGCCATCATCATGGTGCTGCCGCCGCGCCACACGCCGCACTCGACGAAATCCCCGGATATCCGGCCGCGATGAATGTAGCGGACTGCCTGGTAAACCGCGTAGAGGCACTCGACCGAGGTTAGGGAGTATTCCTGCGCGCGCTCGCAATAATCGACGAACGCAGGCTCCATGTCGCGCGGGATCTTGCGCAATTTCCTCTGCCGATCGTACTGCGGCAGTTTGCGCACCGTGACGTCGTAGCCAAGACGGAACGCGAGCTTCTTGATGAAACGAGGCGCCATCGGTTAGTGGGGTCGCCGGGCCGTCAGGTGGATTACCGCATCCATGCTTACCCAATCGCAGACGTCGCCTCGCTTGAGAGCTCTGAGTCCTCGACGGTGCTGTCACGCCTGAGCCAGGGTTCGATGAGTCGGTTGACGTTGTCGAGCCCCTCGAGAAGCCCCGGGATCACGATATCGCCCGGCCGTTTTTGCTGTGGCATGGCACGCAGCGCCGCCGCCATGCGCGCCGGGTCCCGCGTGCCGTCATCGAGCAGGACGCTGACCAGCCCCAGCTCCTCGGCGCGCGTTGCACGGATGATCTGCTCGCGGCGCGGCACCTCGCGCGGCACGATCACCGCCCGCTTGTTGAGCGACAGGATTTCGCAGAAGGTGTTGTAGCCGCCCATGGCGACAACCCCGGCAGCCGCCACCATGAGGCTCTCGAGGCGCGGCTCGAACGTGATAACGTCGACGCGCTCGAGGCGCGCCGCGCGCGCCGCGAAATCCGCGCGCCGCTCTGGCTGCATGAACGGGCCGAGCACGATGAGCGCGGGGTACGGCAAGAGCGGATCGCTCTCATAGGCCGTGAGCACCCAATCGACCAGATTGTCGCCATCGCCACCGCCACCGGGCGTGACCAGGAGAAACGGTCGGCGCACGATTTCCGACGATGGTAGCGGCTGCACTGTTCCAACCCGGCGCGGCAGATAGCCGGTGAACACCGCTTTGCGGCGCAGGTCGTCGCCCAGCTCAATGCCCTCGAGCGGGTCCCAGATTTGCGGCAAGCCGTAGATCCATATCTCGTCATAGAGCTCCTTCAGCACCGGCAACGCATTCTTCGTGCGCCATTCCTGAGCCAGGACGTCGGGATCGTCCATTACATCGCGCAAGCCAAGGACGAGGCGCGTGCCGCGCGCCTTGAGAACCTCAAGGGTCTCACGCACTTCGCCACGCAGGCCCGTTGGCTCCTTGTCGACGATGAACACGTCAGGATCGAACACGCCCGCGGTGTGCTTGATGATCGAACCCCGAAGGTTGAGCGTGTCCTCGAGATCCAAATGCAGGCTGAGCGACGTGTACTCACCGTTGCGGAGCTTCACGACGCCGGGCACACGCACGAAATCGACCCGCGCCTTGAAGTCGAAGCTGCCGATGATCGGCGAGCCCGACAGGATCAACACGGACAGGTTCTTGTGACGCTCGACCAGGTGATGGGCGATCGCGCGGCAGCGCCGCAGATGGCCAAGACCAAAGCTGTCGTGGCTGTAGATGAGAACGCGCGCGCTCTTGTTGCGTGACATCGCGACCGGCTTCGTGGGTTTCGATCAGTTCTGTTAGACAATCCGCGCGCGCTGGTAAGTCACCTCACGCGCAATGAACACCGGATCGTAGCGCAACATGTGGAGCGCGTCGCCCACCGTGACGGTCACCGGTCGAACCAGAAGGTGTCCGGCATATAGATGCCGAGGTGGGCGCCGGGGTTCCAATTGTAGATCGCCTTGTCGGGCACATTGCGAAGCGTGTTGCTTACGACGATCGGTTGCAGGATACCGCTGATCAACCCGATCGTGAACACGTTCTCCGAATGGATCCGCAGCATCTCGTGCCAGATCCGCTCACGTTCATCGGCTGACCCGGCGCCGACCCAGGCCTTGTTCAGGCTCAAGAGCGTTGCGGCGGGCTCCAGGTCCGGTGGCTCGCCCGCTGAGCCGGAGGTCTCGTAGTGCTGGCCCCACTTCGGCCACTGCAGGCTGATCTGCTGGGTCGGCGCGAGCTCCGACGGGCTCATCTCCGGTGTCGGCACACCATTTTCGTAGCCGCTCCAGATCGACATTTGCGTCTCGCCGGCGAAGATGCGGTTGCGAAACACCTCGCGTTGCGACGGCTTCGTGTAGAGCTTGATGCCGAGCAGCGCCCAGCTGTCGCGTATGAGTTCCAACACGTCGGATTGCTCGGTGTCCTCGCCCGCCGTCTCAACGATGATCTCGAGCGGGCGTCCGTCCGGCAACAGACGGAGATCGTCGTCGTCAAGCTCGGTCAGGCCAATCTCATCGAGCAGCCGGTTCGCCTCGTCCGGGTCGAACCGGGCCCAAGTCTCGGCATATTCCACCTCGTAGAGCGGGCTTTGCGGAAGAACCGTGTTGTTGGCCTCGATGCCGAGCCCGTAATAGATGACCTGGTTGATCTCGTGCCGGTTGATGCCCAGCGAAAGCGCCCGCCGGAAGCGCACGTCGCGGAAGAGCGCCTGCCAGGCCGGGTCGTTGATGTTGAGGTTGGGGAAAAGTGCGAGGTGGGCTCCCGCCGCCGTCTGCCACAGGCGGACCTCGAAATCATGCCGATCCTCGCCCTCTTTCAGGAACGTGTAGTCGCTGAAGTTGAGGTTGCGCACCTGAAGGTCGACTTCGCCCGAGCCGGTCTTTGCCGGGATGAGCTTGCTGTCCGCCACCATCATCGCAATCTCGTCGATGTAGGGCAATTGCCGCCCCTCGGGATCGACGCGGTGGAAATAGGGATTGCGCTCGCCGACGAAGCGCGTCGCCGGCGGGCGCGTGGTGTTCATCCACGGTTGCAGCGTGGGGAGGTCGGGGTTGTCGAATTTGTAGAGATTGTCGTTGCGGTTGTGCTCGGCGGCCCAGTTGCGGACCCGCCAGCCCGAGCGCTTCTTCTTTTTCTTCTTCTTCCCCGGGTCCGCAAAAGCGTCCTTGTACTTCTTGTGGAACCGCTTGAGATAGTGCGCAGGGCGATAGATGAAGAGCGGCGAGGCGCCGGCAAGCGCCGGCACGAAATAGGGATTCGGGCGCGCCCAACTGTAGCGGATCGTGGTCTCGTCGATCACCTCAAAGGTCGGTGGCGTGCCGTCCACCAGCATCACACGCGGGGGGCCCGACGGCGACAGCTCGTCGTTGTTGGCCACGTCCTCCCAGTAGTAACGAAAATCCTCCGCCGTGAAGGGGTGACCGTCCGACCATTTGTGCCCCGGCCGGAGCTTGATCGTGAAGGTTCGGCCCTCCTCGATGGTGATGTCCTGCGCGATATCGGGCACCAGCGAGAGCGCTTCGTTGTAGCAAACGAGTCGCGCGTAACCGTAGACGGAGAACATCTTCACATCCTTGGAACGGTGGATGAGGGTGCGCCACTGGCCGCCGTGCCGGCCGATGATCCGGTCCGTTCCGTTCATCGAGACGATGCGCGGGGTCGTGGGCACTCGCTGCTCGATCGGCGGCAGCTCGCCGGCTTCGACGCGGGCTGCGAGCGAGGGCGGCTCGATGAGCGCGCCGGCAGAGGCCGGACCCGCTAGAAAACAAATCAACAAAAGGGTGAGCGCTGCGCGTCTCATCCCACGTCTCATGTCACTGCCTCCGCGCGGCAAACGACACCCGATCGGGTCTTCGGCCCGGCATGGCCCGCCGTGTCGCCGGTTTCCTCGGTTCTCTCGCGGCACGCGACGCGCCAAACACGAACGATGCCGCTCGACCGTTGTCCGGGCATTCTTGGCTGTGACTATAGCAAGCCGAACGCGCGTCGAAAGGGCCAAAAGACCGAGGAGGTCGAAGCGTTTACCGGAACCGCCGAACCCCCTACCCTCACCACCACCGGGCGCACCGCGCAC
Source organism: Alphaproteobacteria bacterium (assembly GCA_965216915.1). Taxonomy (GTDB): domain Bacteria; phylum Pseudomonadota; class Alphaproteobacteria; order UBA828; family UBA828; genus CBDCGS01. The sequence goes on along the minus strand of CBDCGS010000011.1, from coordinate 914,028 downwards.
AGGGGCAAACCGATGACACGTCCGCCGACCAGGCTCGACCAATTCATCCTCAGGGTCACCGCGCAACGCGCCTGCCTCAATGTCGCTGCCGAGCGAATCAAAGCGCTGCCGGGGCCGGTTCTCGAGCTCGGGCTCGGCAACGGGCGGACCTACGATCACTTGCGCGAGCTTTTCCCGGAGCGTGAGATCTATGTGTTCGACCGCGAGGTCGCGTCGCACCCTGATTGCCGGCCCGACGAGGCGCATCTATTTCTCGGCGACTTTCGCGAGACCGTGCCCAACGCACGCGAGCGCATTGGAGCAGCGGCCGCCCTGATCCATGGCGATTTCGGGAGCGCCAATCTGGAGCGCGACGCGAAGCTCGCGGCATGGCTCGGCCGCGCGCTCGTGCCGCTGGTCCAATCGGGGACAATCGTTGCGACCGATCGGAAGTTGACCACGGTCCCTTGGGAGGAAGAGCCCCTCCCAGAGGGCGTGCGGCCCGGCGTCTATTTCATGTACCGCGTGCCTTGATGGCACGGCGCGCACTCGGCGAGGGAGCTTGCGCGCAGGCCGGGAACGCATTTTACTTCTTCAAGAAGAGCCGCCTGGCGACCCTGACCTGGTCGAGCCGCGGCGCACGCTACAAGGGACTTGGTCGATGGTTGTGACGCTCCAACTCACCAAACGATGTGCAATCGCCCTCTGCCTGATAGTGGGCCTTCTCGGCCCGCTTTCCAGCGCCGGCGCGGATGAGGTTTTTCGCCTAACGCCGTCTGCCCAGCCGGATGAGGACGCCCTCGCGCCCGGCCTCGGTGTCACCTACGCCTATGCGGACATCAGATGGCTCCGTGAAGTGGAGGGTTGGATCGAGTCCAGCGGTCGCCCGGGGACGCCTCTCGAAAACCTTGGATATTATAGCGAAGCCAACGAGCCCGCCCTTACCTCGAAGCAGAACCAGTTCGTGCTGGCCCATATCGACGGATTCATCAAGTTTCCGGCGGCGGGCCGCTACGAGCTCGAGTTCGCCTCCAACGACGGCCTATCGGTGACGATGGCGGGTGTCGAGGTCTATCGACATGATGGACGTCATGTCTGTGATACCCTCGGCTCCGTATTCATCGATATCGAAACGCCGGGTTGGTACCCGCTTCACATCGTCTATTTCCAGCGCAACCTAAGCTCGTGCCTATGGCTTTCGTGGCGCAAACCCGGTGATGCGGGGCTCGGCGAGGACGCCGTGCCCGGTGAGTATTTCGCCCACGTTGCCAACTAAGGCAGCGCCTTGAGCGCCGGACCCGCTTTGAGCGATCACGCCGCGGTGGGGCTCCCCAACAGGCTCTGATCGGCGCGGACGAAATGGCCGGGTTCGACCTCGACGAGGCTTGGCCGCGCGGTTTCGGTGACGGTGAAAGGCGCGGGCCAAGCGCCCGGGTTCGAGGCCTTGCCCGCCATCAGCGCGGTGAGGTCGAGGCGCGAATCGAGGCTCGGCTCCGGCACCGCGGCCACGAGCGCCCTCGTGTAAGGGTGCGTCGGATTGCGGAAAAGGGTTTCGCGCGGCGCAATTTCCACGATTCGGCCGGCGCACATCACGGCGATCCGGTGAGAGATGTAGTCGACCACCGCGAGATTGTGGGAGATGAACAGATAGGTCAGCCCGAGCTTGTCCTGCAGGTCCTTCAATAGGTTGAGGACCTGCGCCTGAATGGAGACGTCGAGGGCTGACACCGGCTCGTCGCAAATCAAGAGGTCGGGCTTGAGGGCGAGCGCGCGTGCGATTCCGATGCGCTGGCGCTGTCCGCCCGAGAAGCTGTGCGGATAGCGCCGCAGAAAGCGCGGGTCGAGGCCGACCAGCCGCATGAGCTCCTGCACGATGGCCCGGCGCTCCTCGGTGGTGCCGATCTTGTGGATAATCAGGGGCTCCGCGATGATGTCGTAGACGGTCATGCGCGGATTGAGTGAGCCGAAGGGGTCCTGGAAGATGAACTGGATCTTGCGCCTGAACCCGATGAGCTGGCGCGGCGTGAGCGCGCGCACGTCGATGGCATTGGTGCCGTCGTTAAAGGTGATGTCGCCGGAATCCGCTTGAATGGCACGTAAGATGAGCTTGCTAAGCGTCGTCTTGCCGCAGCCGCTCTCCCCGACCAGCCCGACGCACTCGCCGCGCCACACGTCGAGGCTCACATCGTCGACCGCGCGCACGCTTGCGTGCTGTTTACCGCCGAAGAACCCGGTGGATTTGCGGATCGCGAATTTCTTGGCGAGGCCCCGAACGCGCAACAGGGGCAAGGCCTGGTCCGCCGCTGGCCGGCTCGACGACTCACGACCCTCGAGGAACGAGCCGGTCTCCGCCTTGATCTCGCGGATCGGCACGAGCCGCTCGCCTGGCTCCATGTCGAAGCGTGGCACGGCGCGCAGTAGGGCGTGCAGGTAAGGGTGCTGTGCGTCGCGGAAGATCGCCTGGAGCGCGCCGCGCTCCATCACCTTACCGTGGTACATCACGACCACCTCGTCGGCCATGTTGGCGACGACACCGAGGTCGTGGGTGATCATCAGGATCGCCATGCCGAGCTGATCCTGGAGATCGTTCATCAGCTTCAGAATCTGCGCCTGGATCGTCACGTCGAGCGCGGTGGTCGGCTCGTCGGCGATCAATAGAGCCGGCCGGCACACCAGCGCCATGGCGATCATCGCGCGCTGACGCAAGCCGCCCGACAGCTCGAACGGGTAGGTCTTGAGCGCTTTGTCGGGATCGGGGAAACCGACGAGGTCGAGAATTTCTCGGGTCGCGCGGCGCTGATCGTCCTTTCCGCCGCCGATGTGCAGGCGGTATGCCTCGCCGATTTGGTTGCCGATCGTGTGGAGGGGCGAAAGCGAGGTCATCGGCTCCTGAAAGATGATCGAGATCCGTCCGCCGCGGATCGCGCGGATCTGTTTGCCGTCGGCTTTGTATTTCGCGAGGTCGAGCGGCGGGTCGTTGTTGGCAGGGTCATCAAACAGAACCTCGCCCCCGACGATATGCGCGACCTTCGGCAGGATGCGCATGATCGTCTGCGAGACGACGGATTTTCCCGAGCCCGATTCGCCGACGAGCGCCACGGTGCGCCCGGGCGGGACCCGAAACGAGACGCCGTCCACGGCCCGGATCGTACCTTCGGCGACGTGGAAATGAACCTTGAGGTCGTTGACTTGGAGAAGGTCGCGCACGGCTGGCTTAGGTCTCCGCTTTGCTGTCCGCCACGAGCTCCGAAAAGCCGAGGGCGCGCAGATTTTGATCGGTCGAGAGATCGAAGGGAAGCCCGCGATCGCGGGCCGCGCGGCCGGCCCGTTGGACGATCACTTCGAATCCCTCGACCTGCGAGTCGATCCGCAGCGTCCGCCGGTCGGCCCTGAGCTTCAGCTGCATCCATCCCTCGCTTCGGTCCCGTCTGGTCGAATAATAGCCGAGCTTGTAGCCGGCGAGCTCAGTCCATGAAATGGCCCCGCCCCAGAGCCCGTCGCGTTCAATGCCATCCTCCGACAGATGAATCGCGGTTCGGTGGCGGATCACGGTGCGCGCGCCGAAAGCCAGAAACAAGAGGCCGAGCGCCACCAGGATCCCGGTGATCGCCGGCAGCGGCGTGGTCACCGCGAAGGGACCGAGGGTCAAGACCATGCCGATGACGGCATAGAGGTACTCCGTGACCAGGACCTTGGCGGGATAGCGGTGGGAGGTCATGCCGGCCAGGGCCTGGTGCGGCGCCAATGACCCGCGGTCAATCTGCGGCGCCAAGCTGATCACGCCTGATCGATACGCCGGCTTCCACCCGGTCCCAGGTGTCGGGCGTCACGCCTTCATCGCGCAGCCGATGCTTTTCCACCTTTTCCGTCGGTGTTTTAGGCAGGTCTTCGACGATTCGGACAAAGCGCGGCACCATGAAATGGGCCATCCGTGGTTCGAGGAAGGCGAGCAGCGCGGCCGGATCGAGCGTGGCGTCCGAGGCGAGCGACACCACGGCCATCACCTCGTCCTCGGAGTGCTCGCTCGGGACCGGGATCACGGCGGCCTCGCGCACGGCTGGGTGAGCAGCCACCTCGGTCTCCACCTCGAGAGAGGAGATGTTCTCGCCGCGCCGACGGATCGCGTCCTTTAGCCGGTCGACGAAAAAGAAATTGCCGTCCTCGTCACGGCGTCCCGCATCGCCGGTGTGGAACCAGCCGTTGCGCCAGGCGCGCGCCGTGGCCTCGGGATCCTTGTGGTAGCCGTGGTTCATCGCCCAGGGTGTGTCGCAGCGCACCACGAATTGACCGACCGTGCCGGGCGCCACTTCGCAGTCATTCTCATCGACAATCCGCACCTCGCAGCCCGGCCGGGTGCGCCCGCAACTTCCCGGCACACGGAGCGGAATGTCGGTCATTACCGGCATGCAGAGTTCGGTCATATTGTAGATCGAGAACACATCGAGCCCGAAGCGCGCCATGAACCGTTCAACGTCGTCAACCAGCGGCACCATGCCCACCGTGCGCAACGTGTGGTCCTTGTCCGATAGTGACGGCGGCTGGGCTTCCAGAAACGAAGCCATGACGCCGAGCATGAACGCCGAGGTGACGCCCGTGTCGCGGACGGTTGACCAGAACGAGTGGGTCTTGAACGCCTCGACCAGCGTGATCGAGGCATGCTGCGTCAGCATGCCATAGGCGATGGTCGCGCCACCCAGGTGAAACAGCGGCAGGCTGATCAGATAGCGGTCGTCCGGTGTGATGAAGCGCCAGGTTTCCGGCCCAAAGTTGGTGTAGGCATGGAGGTATGAGCTGAGCACCGCCTTGGACGGTCCCGTGGTGCCCGAGGTGAAGATCACCGACTGCGTGTCCCACGGCGCGATGTCGCGAGCGAGCGGCTGAAGCGTGCCGTCATCGCGGTAGAGCGCGCCCGCCTCATGGATTTCGAGACCCCGAATCACCGGCGCGTCCCCGTGGAGGGGTAGGATCGCGCGCAGGGGCCCGCGATCGATCGCGGTGAGCCGCGGCAAAAGATCGGCGTGGCCCACCATGAGCGCGGCATCCGAGATTCCCACCACATGCTCGAGCAGGCCGCCGCGATAGGCCGTGTTGATTGGCACATAGACGGCGCCCAGGTAGTTGGCGCCGAAAAACACCCGGAGGGCGTCCGCGCCGTTCGGCAGCCACGAAAGCACGTGATCGCCCTGGCGAATGCCGAGAGATTGGAGGCCGCGGGCGCATCTGAGAACTTCGTCCCGCGTCTCGGCATAGGTCCACATGCCGCCGTCCTCGAAGACGCAGAACGGTTTGTCGGGCGTTTCGCCGGCGAGCCGGTCGAGCACCGATCGCAGCACACACCGGTCCGCTGGCGGGATGCGCGGGTCGCTCACGGCGGTTGGCATGGATCGTTCTCCGGCTTTCGAACGCGCTCTCTGCGATGCGCTCCCCCGGCCCCGATGAAGAGATCAGCAACGGGCGGCCAGAGCGCTGCGGGGTGGTCTTTTGTAGCGCGCAGAAATGCCGCGATGAAGTCCCACGCAGCCTCGTCGTGAACCGCATGATGACTCAAGAGGCCAGTGGGTTCGTCGGTGTCGGCATGGCCGAGCCGGCGCGCTTTCAGGTGGTCGACAGCGAGCGCAAGCGCGGTATCGAGGCCCACGAAGCCACGCCCGCCGCGCCAATCGATGACGTCGATATGGGTGTTGATTTGACAAAGGCCGGGCGCCGGCTGTGCCGTCTTCCGCGCCTGATAGGTGGAAAGCCCGCCGAAGCCGGCCGCCGGGAGCTTCTCGACGAGCGCCGCGCTCACGCGGTTCCAGGGCGGCACCAAGACCGGCAGCGCCGAAACACCACACTTCTGGAGCGCCCGGCGGCCTGCCGCGAGATCCGCGAGCGCATCGGCCGCCGTCCGGGTGTCGCCGAACTCGGCTTTCTTGTCGGAGGGTGGCTCGTGGTTTTCGTGGCGATAACCATGTTGCAGGATTTCTAGACCGGATGTCGCCTTGAGCCGCGACGCCGCATCGTCCGTGAGCCGAGCCGGGACCGCGGCGATCGCGAGCGGGACGCGCAACCGCGTGGCGAGCGCCAACAGGCGCGCCAGGGCTGGAGTCAACGCGCCCGCATCATCGTCCCGCCACCAAAAGCGCGCACGGCGCCCCGCGTGCGCCCAGATCCCAAGTTCCTCCTCGAGTGCCCGCCAAGGCGCTGCGTTTTGCCCGCTCATGCGCCGACCATCTCCGCGAGAAGCCGCGTCGTTGTGGCAGCACCCTGAAGGTCGACCGCGCGGCCACGCGGCGCGCCATCGCGCCACGCCGCGTCGATCGCGCGGGCAAGCGTGGTCGCCGAGAGCACCTCTTCGGGCACGACGCGCGCGAGCCCGAGCGCTTCGAGCCGGCGCGCGCGCGTCGTTTGCTCGGTTTCGCCCTCCCTGGCGAAAGGCACCAGCACGGTGGGCACGCGCGCCTGCAAGAGGTCGGTCACCGTGTTGTACCCGGCCTGCGATACGGAAACGGCCGCCCGCGCCAAGAGCGTCGAAAAATCAGCGCGCGCCCGCTCGACGACGGTTCCGGGGCCGGCGGCCGCCTTGACGCGCTCAAACAACGGCGCAGGCAGCTTGTCGCCCGCGAGAAGCCGCCACGTCCGAGCGCCGAGCGCCGAAATCTGTCGCGCGCCGGACGCCGCTTCCAACAAGTCCGCGCCAACCGCGCCGCCGCCAACCGAGATCAATATCTCGGCGGCGTCTCCGTCGGGAGCCGGCGGCGCGACTTCGGCAGGCGCATCGACCACATAGCCGGTATGGCGCACGCGATCAGCAATCGCGGCATAGGCCGGAAACGTGGCATCCAAGGTGATCACGGCGGGATCCGCGTGGACCAACACGGCGTCATACCATCGTATGGCACGCTCGGCCATTTCGTCATACCGCCCTGGCGTCCGCGATTCGGTCAAGATATCGCGCACCGAACAGGCGATTTGCGGCGGCGGTGTTCGCGCCCGCGCCACGTCGAGCAGCGGCTCCAGCTCAAACCGAAACGGGCGCCGTCCGAATGGGAACATCTCGGTGAGAACGATGTCCGGTGCAAGCGCGGCGTGAAGCGCCAGCAATCGGTCCCGGCGCGCGCGCCAGAGTGCCCGTCCTGCGTTGCGGCCGTCGCCGTCGACCAGGCGGGCGAAGCTGGCATCGGCGGCGCGCACGGGCGGGAGCTGCTCGAGCGTGGCGCGGCCCAGATCGAGGTCTCGCACCGGAAGCCCGCCGGAGACGACCGTGACATCGAAAACATGCTCCAGCGCGCGCGTGAGGGCAGCGGCGCGCCGCAGATGGCCGACCCCGAGCAAATGCTGCACCCAAAAGAGCAGACGGCGCCGCGGGCTCATCCGGACCCGTCGGAGAGCGGGACATTGAACCGGTCCGCGTGCGGCGTTCCGGCGGAATCCAGCCGAAAGAGGTGGGCGTGCCTCCAATGCAATGCAACCGGCGCCGCGCCAAGCATGTCCCAATCGAGGGCCCATGCCATGACCGCTCTGATGACGCCTTTGTGCGTCACGGCGATCGTCGGGTGTCCGACGGCGGCGCGCGCCGCAAGCCAGGGCGCAAGCCGCGCCTGAACATCGCGCGGGCTCTCGCCGCCGGGTCGCCGGAGGTCGAGACCGCGCGCCTCGGCCCGGGCGAAGCCTTCGGGGTCGCGCGACCGCAGGGCGTCGAAGGTCATGCCTTCCCATTCGCCCCAATTCATCTCAATCAGACGCGGCTCGATCGCCAGCGCTTCGGCACCGAGAAGCCGGGCCGTCTGAACCGCGCGCAGCAAGGGGCTGCAAAACCAACCGGCATCGCCCAGCCAATCCGGCACCGTCCAGGCGGCGACGTCCGCCCGGGCGGCGGCGGTCAATGCGATATCGGTCCTCCCCTGAATGCGGTTTTGCTGGTTCCACGCGGTCACACCGTGCCTAATCAGCGCGAGACGCGTCATCGGGCTGCCCCAAGTGCGAAATGGAACGCGTCATCGAGCACAGCGGCGGCGGCAGCGACGCTGTGCCGAGCTTCTACGCGCCGGGCCGCGGCGTCCCCGAGCGCTTCGCGGCGTGCCGTGTCGGTCGTCAACGCCACGACGGCCTCGGCGAAACCGATCTCGTCCCGCGGTTCGACGAGCACCCCCGTCTCGCCATCGGCGACCACCTCCGGCACGCCGCGCCATCGCCCGGCAACAACCGGAAGTCCCGCCGCTTGGGCCTCCAGCATGGCCAACCCATAGGCCTCATTGTAGGCCGGCCAGACGAAGAGGTCGCACGCGGCGTAGATGGCCGGCAACGCCGCCTCGCTCCGGGCTCCGGCGTAGACTACGTGAGGCGCGCCAATTGCGCTCAATGCCTCCTCGACATAGGGCCGCGCCGTGCCATCGCCCACCACGAGGAGCTGCCAGGGCGGGTCGGCAATCATCCCGAGCGTCCGTCCGAGGATGCGGTAGGAGGCGAGCTTGTCGCCTGGGCGCATCATCGCGACGGTCAGCAGCCACGGCCGGCCCGGATCGAGACTGAGTTGGTTGGCCAGATCACGCCGCGATCGGGCGCGGTCGACCGTCCGATAAGCGGCGCAATCGACGAACGGGCGCAACCGCCGTAACCGTCGGCGGTCGGCGACCAGGGGGAGGATCCCCTCCTCGTCCTCGGGCGTGACCGACAGCACAACGTCGGCGCGGGCGATCGCTTGCGCGGAAAGCTCGAGCCAGCGGGCATAGGGGCCGCGCGCTTGCTTGCGCGCCATTGAGGCCTCGCATACGAGATAGGGCACGCCATGCGCCGCACAGACCGGCGGCCCCAGCCAGTCGGGCGCCTTGTGATAGAGGTGGTAGGTAAACCACGCATCGGGCGGCGCGCCCGTGTCCACCGCGTCCAGGAGCCGGGTGGCTTCCTCGCTCGCCGCGCGCGCGATCTCCGCCTGCCGCGATGGATCGCCGGCGCCCTCGTAGCTGCGAAAGGCCGACGCGAGATAGGGTCTGTGCCCGGCATGCTCAAGGGCTTGCCAGAGGAGCCGCGCCATGCGGCGATCGCCGGACGGCACCGGGTGTGTTGGCGCCTTCATCGGCGCATAAAACGCGATCGAGAGGCCGGTCACGCGGCCTCTCGCATGAGACCGAACCGATCGGCGAGACCCTCGAGGCAGTGCTCGAGCGCAAAATGCGATTCGACGCGGGCCTGTCCCGCCGCACCGAGGCGCGCGCGTTCGGCGGGGTCGGCCGCGAGTGAGGCAATCGCCCTGCTCAGCGCGGCCGAATCGCCAGGCTCCACCAGGCGACCCGTTTCGCCGTCGAGCACGAGCTCAGGGATCGCCGAGAAGCGCGTCGCGATCACCGCGAGGCCCTGGCTCTGCGCCTCCATGAGCACGTTGGGAAGCCCGTCCTGATCGCCGTTTCGCGCCCTTCGGCTCGCCAAAACGAAGAGATCCGCCGCGCGATAGGCTTGGAGGATTGCCTGCTGGTCTTGCGCACCGTGCCACGCGATGCGCTCGCCCATGCCTTCGCGGACGGCGCGCTCTTGCAGCATGCCCGCCTGTTCGCCGCCGCCGATGTGGTCGAGGCGCCAAGAAAGGGTTGCGGGCAACGCGGCAAGCGCCGCCAACAAGTCGTCGTAACCCTTCTTTTCGACCAGGCGGCCGACCGAGAGAAGGCGGACCGGGTCGTCCTCGCGGGAGCCGTCGCGCGCGCCGCGGTCATCGTGGCGCGTCGCGAACCGGCTTAGGTCAAGCCCGTGATAGACGAGCGCGACACGCCCGGGGCCGGACAGGCTGTTGAGCCGCTCGGCGTTGAGCCGCGTGCACGTCACCGCCCAGGAACAATCGGCGAGCTTTTCCGCGATCTCCCACTCCGGAGAGGTCCAAATATCCTTTGCGTGAGCCGAAACGCTCCAGGGCAATCCGAGGATGGTTGCCGCATAGCGGGTGACAGACGCCGGTGTGTGGAGGAAATGCGCATGGAGGTGACGGATCTCGGGGGCAAGCTCGTTGGCGAGAACGAGCGCTTGTCCGAACCGGCGAACCCGGTTTCGCGTGCGATCTCGCGCCAAATCGCGCCGCCACAAGCGGTGCGCGAGGGCGTAGCCGCGCTTCCGTCGCATGTTGAGCCAGGCGCGCGCTACCCGGCGCGGCTCATCGTGCAGATATTCCGGAAGATAGGTGACCGGCGCACAGATCTCCCTGTGCACCGGGTGACACGACCGATCCGTCGGGTGGCGCAAAGAATAGATGCGGATGTCGAGGCCGCGCGCCTCAAGCGCGCGGATTTCTTGGGCAATGAAGGTCTCAGAGAGGCGTGGATAGCCTTTGAGAATGAAACCGACGGCGTCACCCATGGGCATGGAAGCGATTCAACGCGATGCCGGCTCCCCGGCTGAGCGCGCTCGCTCGCTCGCCAATGTCAGGTTTACCCACGCGGGTTGCTCCTCTAACCTGGCGCGCACTCGTCGCGAGAAGGCGCAACGACGCGGCGGCTAAGACGGTTCGGGGAATGGAAAAAAGCATCTTCAGGTTCATTTTCCGCCACACTAAGGCGCAGCAGATCTACATCCTGCTCGTCACGGCCTGCTCCCTGCCGTTTTACTATGCCTCCCTCGACATCCCGAAGCTGATCGTCAACACAGCGCTTGAGCCGGACGATCCCTCGATCGACGGCGACGAATTCCCCCGTCCGTTCCAGATCCTGGGGATTGATCTCTTCGACATGGACCAGATGCCACTGCTGTTCACGCTGTGCATCGTGTTTCTGGTCCTCGTTTTCGTCAACGGCGGCTTCAAGATGTACATCAACATCTACAAGGGCCGCCTGGGCGAACGCATGCTGCGCCGCCTGCGCTACATGCTCTACTCCCGCATCCTGCGCTTCCCGCTCCCCCATTTCCGCAAGGTGAGCCAGGGCGAGCTGATCCCCATGATCACCGCCGAGGTCGAGCCCTTGGGCGGCTTCATCGGCGATGCGTTCGCCCTGCCGGCGCTGCAGGGCGGGCTCCTGCTCACCGCGATCTTCTTCATTTTCGCACAAGACCCGTTGATGGGTATCGCCGCGATCGCGCTCTATCCGATGCAGGGATACATCATTCCGAAGCTGCAGCGCCGCGTAAATCTGCTCGGCAAGGAGCGGGTGCGCGAGGTTCGCAAGCTCTCCGACAAGATCGGCGAATCGGTATCCGGGATCCAGGAGGTCCATGCCAACGACACGTCCCAATACGAGCTCGCCGACTTCTCGCAGCGCCTTGGCACGATCTTCAATATCCGCTACCAGATCTACAACAAGAAGTTTTTTATCAAATTTCTCAATAACTTCCTGGCTCAGCTCACGCCCTTCTTCTTCTTCACCGTGGGCGGTTATCTGGTCATCGAAGGCGATTTGACCTTGGGCTCGCTGGTCGCCGTGCTCGCCGCGTACAAGGACCTCTCGCCGCCCTGGAAGGAACTCCTCACCTTTTACCAGATCAAGGAAGACGCACGGATCAAGTACGAGCAGGTGATCGTGCAGTTCGAGCCACAAGGCATGCTCGCCGAGGACAAGCAGACTGCGGATGCCGAAGGCGCGGGCGCGCTCATGGGCGAGCTTTCGGCGGCCAATCTCTCTCTTCAAGACGAGGATCAGGTCAGCATCGTCAGCGGTGTGAGTTTCAAATTCCCGCTGGATCAGCATGTTGCCGTGGTCGGCAGCGCAGGCAGCGGCAAGGAAGAGCTGATGCTGATGATTGCCCGCTTGATCGACCCCACGGGGGGGCGCATCACGGCGGGCGGCACTGAGTTTGGCGGTCTACCGGAAGCCGTGACCGGCCGGCGGGTCGGCTTCGTGGCTCAAAACGCCTACGTGTTCTCGTCGTCCCTCAAGGACAATCTGTTCTATGGCCTCAAACACCGCCCCGTGAGGGATCTGCAACTCGATGAAGAAGCGGCGGCGGACCGCAAGAGTTGGATGGCCGAGTCGGAGCGCAGCGGGAACACGACATTCGATATCTTTGCCGATTGGGTCGACTACGAAGCCGCGGGCGCCAGCAATCCGAGCGACGCGATCGCGCCCGCTTTGCGCGCCATCGAGATCGCCGACATGTCAGAAGACGTCTATCAGCTGGGGCTTCGCGGCTCGCTGGATCCGGCGGTCAAACCCGATGCGGCCGAGAAAATCCTCGAGGTACGGCGCGCGCTGGCGGAGCGCCTCCGGGAACCGGCCTATCACGAACTCGTCGAGGCCTTCGACCCCGAACTCTACAACACCAACGCCACCCTGGCGGAGAATCTGATCTTTGGGACGCCCGTCGGCGAGGCGTTCGACATGGAAAAGCTCGCCGAGAACAAATACGTGCTCAAAGTGCTCGATGACGCCACATTGACCCAGGACCTCTTGGTGCGCGGGCACCAGCTGGCGGCCACGATGATCGAGCTGTTCGCGGACCTACCCCCGGATCACGAGCTCTTCCAACGGTTTAGCTTCATCAGTGCGGACGATCTGCCGGACTATCAAGCGATGGTCGCCCAGATCGACAGGGAAAAGCTCGATGAGCTGGGTGAGGAGGACCGCACGCGTCTCCTGTCCCTCCCGTTCCGCCTGATCCCGGCGCGCCACCGGCTCGGACTGATTGACGAAGAGGTGCAGGCCAAGATCCTGACAGCGCGAAAAGCGTTCATGGAGGGTCTGCCGGACGATCTCGCCAACGCCGTCGAGTTCTTTGACCGTGAGAAATACAACGCGGCTGCGACCGTCCAAGACAACGTGCTGTTCGGCAAGGTGGCCTACGGCCAGGCGCAGGCGGCGGAGAAGATCGGGCAACTCATCTCGGAGGTTATCGATGTCCAGAATCTCCGGTCGACAGTTTTGGAGGTGGGGCTCGACTACCAGGCGGGCATCGCCGGATCGCGGCTTTCGAGCGCGCAACGTCAAAAGCTGGCAATTGCGCGGGTCATCATGAAACGGCCCGACATCATTGTGGTATCGGAGGCGACGGCCGCGCTGGAGAGCGCGACTCAGAACCGAATCCTCCGAAATCTGCTCGATGGGTTCAAGGGCACCGGCGTGATCTGGTCGCTCCATCGGGCGAGCATTGCGAAGGATTTCGACCGTATTCTGGTGATGAAAAACGGTCGTGTGGTGGAGCAAGGGACCTATGAGGAGGTCAGCCGGGAGGGGTCGGTCTTCTCGGAGCTTCTTGCGAATGAGTGATCGGTGTGGCCAAGTGGACACACCGGCGTTTGGGAACTCGGCCGGCCGGCCCGATATTAACGGAAAGACGATCTCTTCCAGTTGAAGGCTCGGGAGGTGCTCGATGGATCTACAGCAGGAAATTGACGTCCTTCGCAACATCCCGTTGTTCCGCAACATGGATTCGGCGAAGCTCAAGCTTCTCGCCTTCACCAGCGAGCGTCTCACCTACCGTGCCGGCGACAATTTGTTCCTACAGGGAGATATAGGTGATTCAGCCTATATCATCGTGGAGGGCGAAGCGGATGTCATTATCGAGACACCGGCTGGGCCCCTCACCGTGGCGACCGTCAAGCAGAACGATTTCGTTGGCGAGATCGCGATTCTTTGTGATGTGCCCCGGACGGCTACCGTGACCGCGAAGGACACGCTTGTGACGCTTCGCATCTCGAAGGATGTTTTCTTTCAACTCATTACACAATTTCCACAGATGTCGGTCGAGCTCTTGCGCGAACTCGCCGGGCGCCTTGAGCGCACGAATCGGCAGCTGCAGGTGACGGCTGGCGAGCTGCGCTCGCTGCAAGAGGCCACGGGCGAGGGCGCGCCCGCCTAGCGCGTCATCTCCTCGAACAAGGTGAGCCGCCTGGACAGCCTTGCCAGACGGCTCGAGGCGCAGCGTGCCTGCCTCGAGGAGGCGGTCTCGCGCGCGCATGACATCCCTGGGCCATTTCTGGAGCTTGGCCTCGGCCACGGCCGAACTTTCGATCACCTTTGCGCGCTTTGCCCTGAAAGGCGGGTGTTCGTTTTCGAGCGAGTGATCTCCGCGAGCGCGGAGGGACTCGTGCCGGGCGAGCAGCTTATTGTCGGCGATTTCCGGGAGACCCTTCCCACCGCTCTCGCGCGCATCGGATCCCTGGCGGCGTTGGCTCACTGTGATGTCGGCGCTGCGGAACCCGCGATCGATCGGAGCCTAGCCGCCTGGCTCGGCGAGGCGCTCCCGCCTCTTCTCTCACCGGGCGCGGTCGTGGCAACAGACCAGCGACTGGTTACGCCGGCGCTTGCGCCTCTCTCAACCCCGTGCGCTATCGCAAACGACCGCTATTTTCTCTACGAGTACGAAGAAATGTAAGCGTATCGTCACCCGCCTGCCGCCGGGTAACGATTCGTTAAACATTCGCGCGCGATGGTTAACCATGCGCCTGAGAACGCTGCGCCACACGTTAAGACGGGCCGCTCCGGGAACGATCGCCGCGCTTGCGCTGTTCACATTGGTGGGATGCGCCACGGTCGAATCGCGGATCGCGGCCTGGCTCGAGTTCGATTTCGTGGAGCCAGAGTCCGAAACCACGGTTGGCGCCAATACCGGCAACCACGTCATCAAGGCCGAGGCACACCGGCTCGCCGCCATTCAACCCGCCGCCGGCGGCCCACCCGATCGGCACGGAGCGGCTGAGCCTCCGGCGGGCGAAGCCCAGGCGCCAGGCTTGTTCGATGTCGGAAACGGCCAGCTCGCGCCCCTTGCCTTCTCTCTCTTCTTGCTGCCGTAGTTCAGGCTGAGGCCACCCGACCCGGCCGTCGGCCTTCATGCCACCAAATAGAATCTTCTTGAGTCTCAGCACCCTCGGGGCCATGTCAGGGCTTAGGGGAAAGTCGAGATGGCAAACCGCACGCCCGAGCGCCGCCTCGCCGCGATCGTCGCGATCGATGTCGCGGGGTATGGCCGCCTCATTGAGGCCGACGAAAGCGGGACCCGCGCGGCGCTGCGCGCGCTGCGCGATGAGGAGATCGCCCAGCGGGTCGCGGCGGTGAGCGGGCGGATCGTTGGTTCCGCCGGTGATAGCTTCCTCATCGAGTTTCAAAGCGTCGTCGATGCGGTGTCGTGCGTGGTCGATTTTCAGCGCGCCATCGCCGCGCGCATGGCCGCGCTGCCCGCCGAGCGGCGCGTGCTTTTTCGCGCTGGCGTCAATGTGGGCGACGTCTTGGTCGAGGGCGGCGACATTCATGGTGAGGGTGTCAACCTCGCCGCGCGCCTCCAAACCCTCGCAGAGGCCGGCGGCATTTGCGTGTCCGGCAAGGTGTACGAAGAGGTGCGACATCGCCTCGACATCGGATTTGAGGACCTCGGCGCCCAAGAGGTCAAGCACGTCAGCGAGCCCGTGCAGGCCTATCGGGTTCTGCTCGATCCGGCTGCCGCCGGCACGTTCAAGGCGCCGCGCGGTCTCCCATGGCGTTGGCTCGCCCCCCTTGCGGCGGCCGTCGCGGGAGTCGGCGTGGCGCTCGGCCTCGTTTTCTCGGGCACGCAGGTCGAGACGGGTCTCGGCCGGGCTTCCGAGGCGCGAATGGCCCATGCGCTCCCGGCGCGGCCATCGATCGCGGTGCTGCCGTTTGTCAATCTGAGCGATGATCCGAAGCAGGAATTCTTCGCGGACGGCCTTACCGAAGATCTGATCACCGACCTCTCCAAGGTATCGGGCCTGTTCGTGATCGCCCGAAACTCCGTTTTTACCTACAAAGGCCGTGCCGTTCGGGTCGAGCGCGTCGCCGAGGAACTCGGTGTCCGCTACGTGCTCGAAGGCAGCGTGCGCCTCGTCGAGGGCGACGTGCGGATCAACGCTCAACTGATCGACGCAACCGAGGGGCACCACATCTGGGCAGACCGGTTCGACCGTGCCTTCAACGACATTTTTGCCGTGCAGGACGAGGTGGTTGGCCGCATCGTCACCGCGCTTTCCGTCAACGTGTCGGACGCTGAGGAAATACGTCTCACCGAGATTCCGACCGACAACATGGACGCCTATCAGCTCTATCTGCAGGCACGCGAGATCGAGGCCGCGCCAACGCCCCAAGCCAATGCGCATGCCCGCCGTCAGCTCCTCGGCGCGATCGCCCTCGATGCCCGTTTCGCCGCAGCCTACGAGGAGCTTGGCTGGACCTATTTCCGCGAATGGGTGTTCGGCTGGTCCACCGACTCAACGGCACTCGACCGGGCGTTGGAGGCGGCGGTGCGCGCGAACACCATCGGGGGTGCCCGCGCGCGTTGCCATGAGTTGATCGGCCACATTTATCTGTGGCAGCGCCGCTATCAGGAAGCGCTCGAACAGGGGCGCAAATCGATCTTGCTGGAGCCGAACAACGCGCGCGCCTACTCGGCCCTTGGCGAGCATCTTACCTGGGCCGGGCGTCCCGACGAGGCGATCGAGCTGATCCAGCGGGCGATCCGCCTGGACCCGGAGGGCACCATTTTCTACAACTGGAACCTGGGGCATGCTTTTTGGCTGGCCGGCCGCGCCGACGAGGCGCTCGCGGAGTTTGCCGCGGTCATCGAGCGCGAGCCGAACTGGATGCCGGCGCGCGCGTTCCTTGCCGCAATCCACGCCGAGCGGGGTGAGCTCGACGAGGCGCGGGATCAGATGCGCGCGATCCGGCAGATCGCGCCCGACGTTTCGATCGACGTGATCAGCGCGCGGCTGCCCTATCGGCGCGACGAAGATCTTGCCCGCGTATTGCGCGCGCTCGCGATCGCCCACGAGGCGCTGGGTGAGGAAACGGCCTAGACCCTGGCCGGAATTGCGCAGGTGGGGGTGATCGGCGATAGTCCGCCGCGGGACCGACCGAGGGAGGACTGGCCGTGACGGACGCGCTGCTCAACGAGGATGAACTCGCCGCATTGCGGGCGATCGACACGCCGACCGTCTGCAACGCGCTTGAAATATTGTGTCCAGAGCGGCGGAACACCGGCTTCACGACCCGGACGCTGCTATGTGCGTTTCCGGATCTGCCGCCGATGGTCGGGTACGCGCGCACCGCGACGATTCGCACCATGGAAAAGCCCGCTCTCAGCCGCGAGCAGTTGGTTGCCGACCGAATTGCCTACTATCGTTACGTCGAGGGTGGACCACGTCCGTCGATCATGGTGATTCAAGACGTCGACTCGCGTCCCGGCGCCGCGGCATGGTGGGGCGAGGTCCACTCCAACGTCCACATGGCGCTCGGCTGCCTCGGCGTCGTCACCGACGGCGCGGTGCGTGACCTCGACGTGATCGCGGAGGGATTCCAGTTCCTTTCGGGTACCGTCGTCCCCTCCCACGCGTGGGTTCACCTTGTGGCAACGGGGGAGCCGGTCGATGTGTATGGCATGGTTACCCATTCGGGCGATCTCGTGCATGCGGACCGCCATGGCGCCGTCGTCATTCCGCACGCTGTGGCACGCGAGGTGCCCGCGGCCGCCGATCTCTGCCAGCGGCGGGAGGCTCCGATCCTGGCGGCATGCAAGGAGCCCGGATTTTCCGCAGACGCAATGGTCAAAGCGCTCCAGGACGCCGACGAGATCCACTGACCCGGCGATGGGTCAAATGGCGAGCTCGAGCGTGACCGGCACGTGGTCGGAGGGCTTCGGCCATCCGCGGGCTTCGCGCAGAATTGAGGCTGCGCGGAGCGACCCGCGCAACGCGGGTGTGACCCAAACATGGTCGAGGCGCCGCCCGCGATCCGACTTCGCCCAATCGCGGGCGCGGTAGCTCCACCACGAGTAGAGCCGCTCATCGGCCGGTACGAACTCCCGCACGGCGTCGATCCACCCGTGCGTTGCGCCAAGCTTGTCGAGCGCGGCGACCTCGACCGGCGTGTGGCTCACGACGTCGAGAAGCTGCTTGTGAGACCATACGTCGGTTTCGAGGGGAGCGATGTTGAGATCGCCGAGGA
The DNA here is from genome assembly GCA_965216915.1 of Alphaproteobacteria bacterium. Taxonomy (GTDB): domain Bacteria; phylum Pseudomonadota; class Alphaproteobacteria; order UBA828; family UBA828; genus CBDCGS01. The sequence goes on along the minus strand of CBDCGS010000011.1, from coordinate 896,212 downwards.
GAACGAAACGGTTGTCCTCCGCGCGTCGCGCGGCAAACCAATCCGTGATCTCAGCTAGAAATGCGAGCTTGTGAGCGAACTTGTCGTTGACCGCGGGGTCGGGCACGTCGCCGCCGGACGGCACATAGAAATTATGAACCTCGACACCGCTATCCACGAGCTCGACGAAGGCGTGCCGCGCGTACGCTATGTTGCACCATTCGCGCCGCTCGGCCCGGCGAAAGGGGATGCGCGAGAGGATTGCGACGCCGTGATAGCCCTTTTGGCCGTAGATGAACCTGTGCGGGTAGCCAAGCTCGTCGGCGATCGCGTGGGGGAACGTCTCGTCGGCGGTCTTGGTCTCCTGCAGGCATAGCATATCGGGATCGATCGCCTCTGAGAGTTGGCGCAGGCCGTCAAGCCGCAATCGAACCGAATTAACATTCCAGCTGGTGATACGCATGCCGCTCGCCTCGTTCGTCGGGCGCGACTGTGCCGTGTTGCCAAAAGAAAAGCGAGCCACCTTGGCCCGCTTTTCATCGCGATGAACACGTGGGGCGTTCGCTACCTCTGATCGACCCTGTGCCCCGCGTAGCAGGTGCCTTCGACGGCGCAGACCGCATCCGCGCGCGTCATGCCAATGTCAGCCAGCGCACGATCGCTCAGCGCGCCGAGTTCGCGTCGCTCCAGCATACGCGCGCGCCAGCGACGCAACGGAATCAGGAGCTTGGGACCAAACATGATGTTCCTCAATGGTTTGGCGTTCTGCCACTCTAGGTGGGGCGCCGGTGTAGCGGTTGCAAGTGTTGGTTTAAGATACGCGACGGTCGGACCTGCGGCCTCGATAGATGCCGCGGGCAACGGCCTCGATGTCGCCCGGGTTTAGGCCGATATCGGCGAGCTGGCGCTCGCTCAGGCCATAGAGTTCACGCCGTACCTGCTCGCGCTTCCGCCAATTGCGGAATGCAGTGACGACTTCGCTGCCAAACATGGTGTCGGATCCTTCCTCTTCGGCGCCTCGCGCCGATCTATCGTGTTTCCTGCGGGGGACTTGGGGTTAACGGCGACCCCTAGGAAGATGGCGGATTGCAACCCACCCATGCCACCGACGCATGGGCCTTGAGCCTTAAAATGAGCGGGTTCGCGATGCGCCGTTTCTGCGGGTGCTCGACCCGATCGGCGCCTCGCGCGAGCCCGGGCGGGCCCAACGCGAACGTTTACGCTACTGGCTGCGCGATTCGACCGCCGCGCCCGTGGACGTGTCCGAGGGTTCGTTTGCCGTTAGGCGACGCAGCGGTCGCCCTTGCTGCGGCTCGCTAGGCGGGCGCGCGCTGCATCGCCGAATGCGCCGAAAATCGCCATCGAAAACGGGTTCTCAGTCACCTTCCACTCGGGATGCCATTGGATGCCAAGAGCGAGCGCCTTGGCACCCTCGACGCGCACTGCCTCGATTTGGCCATCGGGCGCGGTCGCCTCCACGACCAAGGAGGGCGCCACGCGATCGACCCCCTGGCTGTGCAGCGTGTTCACCTGGACGACCGCCTCGTGCCAAAGACCGGCCAGCACACCACCGGGCTCCAGCGTCACGGAATGCGCCGGCTCGTAGCGGGCGTCGCGCGGCAGAGTCTCATCCTCGCGGTGATCGAGGCGGCCCGGCACCTCGTGCACCTTCTGATGAAGCGTGCCGCCGAGTGCCACGTTCAACTCCTGAATACCCCGACAGATGCAAAGGATGGGCACGCCGGCCGTGATCGCCTCTCTGATCAGCGGCAGCGTCGTCGCGTCGCGTTCGACATCGTGGAACGTGCCCGGCGCGCTGGTCGGCCCCTCATAGTGGTGAGGCTCGACATTCGATGGGCTTCCGGTGAAGAGAAGTCCGTCGACGCGATCGAGGACGGCGGCGCGGTCGAGCGCATCGCCCAACGCCGGCACTTGGAACGGCAAACCGCCCGCACCATCGGCCACGGCGCGGATGTATTTGTCCCCGACCACATGAAAAGGGTGGATGCCGATATCACGAACACAGGACGGCAGGCCGATCAGCGGCGCGCGCACTTCAGTCATCCAACCCAGCTAACACGGGCAAACGAGCGCTGGCAAGCGAGCCTCATGCGCGCCCGATGAGAAAGCCGCCCCGCCGTTCAATGCGTGCATAGAGAAACATGAGCGCGAGCCCGCGGACGCCGTAAAAGATTGTGAGAGCAAGCCAGAGGCCGTGATTGCCCATGGCATCGCGCAGCAACCAGGCCGTGGGCACGAAAACGATGAACGCGAGCAGCATCGTATTACGCATCTCGGCCGTGCGGGTTGTGCCGGTGAACACGCCATCGAAGAGGATCGCCCAAACGCCGACCACCGGCAGGCCGATGAGCCAAGGTAAGTATGCGCCGGCGGCGTCGCGCACCATTGGCAGATCGGTGAGTGCTCGGATGATCAGATCACCCATAAGGCCGAAAACGGCGACGGTGAGAAGCGCGCTGAGGGCGCACCAAAGGAGCGACACGTGAATGGCGCGGGCCAGCGCGCGGCGTCGGCGTGCGCCGAGCTCTCTGCCGGTCAAGGCCTCCGCGGCGAACGCGAACCCGTCGAAGGCGTAGTTGAAAAAGACGACGAAATTGAGGAGCACCGCGTTGGCCGCAAGCACCAGATCGCCAAGCCGTGCCGCCATCGCCGTGAAAATTGCGAAAACGGTGATCGCGAAGAGCGTTCGTAGGAAGATGTCGCGGTTGACCGCCGCGAAACGGCGGAGCGCCATCCCCTCGAAGATTCGGGCGCGCCGCCAATGCCCACCATGGCTGCGGGCAAGCCGCGCGGCGAGCACGACGCCAAGCGCGGTGCCAGCATATTCAGCGATCAACGTCGCCCACGCGACGCCAACAACCGCCAGTTCGAGCCAGAGCACGAACACCAGATCGAGCACCATGTTGAGGCCGTTGACCGATAGCAGAAGCACGAGCGCGGCGCGGGTGTTCTGCAGACCGATGAACCAGCCGACCAGCGCGACGTTGACGAGCGCCGCGGGCGCGCCCCAAATGCGTACGAAGAAATAGGCCTCGCCCTCCGCTGCCACGGCCGCGCTCGGCCCGATCAGGGCGAAGGCCGCCCAGCCGATCGGCCCCTGTAGCACGAGCAGCAAGACCGCGATGACACCGCCGATCAGGACGGCCCGGACCAGCGTCGCGCGGACGCCGTCGGCATCGCCGGCGCCGACATCCTGCGCCGTCAGCCCGGTCGTTCCCATGCGCAAGAAATTGCAGCCGAAATAGAGGGTGTTGAAGATGAGCGTGCCGACCGACACGGCACCCAAATAGTGTGGCGCGGGCAAGTGCCCGATCACGGCGGTGTCGACGGCGCCCAACAGAGGCACCGAAATGTTGGACAGGATCATCGGCCAAGCGAGCCGCCACACCCGACGGTGCCACGCCCGGTCGCGAAGGAGCGGGAGGTGCTGATCGGTCTCGCCGCGCCGGCGCGCCGAGCCCATCGCGTGATCGCTAGCGAATGTTGTCGGGTTCGCGCGGGTCGTCGAACACGAAAAGCTTTGTGCTGAGCTGAATGTTCGTCTCGAGGCCGAGCAGGGAAACGGTGGTGATCAGGCCTTGGGCGTCCTGCACGCGCCACTGCCTGAGCTGGAGCGGCGCGTCCTCGAAGATCAGTGTCAGGCTCCCGAGGCCCGGGTCGTCGCGCTGGATCACGGTGATCTCGAATCGCGCAGGGCGCCGCGCGATGTCCGTCACGACCAGGTCTTCGTTGAACCGCACCTCGTCGCGGCTCAGCGAGCCCAAGGGCGTGTCGAAGATCGGCCAGTCGCTCACCTGGTCGACCTCCGTATCGTGGTAGTGGAGGAACAATCCGTCACCGACGATCAGGATCGGGACCGGTGGGTCGTATTCGACTCGGAGCTGTCCGGGCCGGCGCAGGTAGAACGTGCCCTCGGCGACCGCGCCATCGGGTGCGATCTGGAGGAACAAGGAACGGAGTGACTGGATGGCGTTGAAGTAATTCTCGACCCGCGCGAGCAGCGCTTCGTCCTCTTCCGTGAGAGAGGCAGGCTCGGTCTCTTGCGCCGCGACGGGTAGCGCAGCGCAAAGCGCAACCGCAATGAGGAGACAGGCCGCTCCGAAGCGCCCGATGGGCCGAAGGCATGCGCGAAAAGCGGTCATGGCCCTTCCTATGTAGGGCACGCCGGCATCGCTGCCAAGCGAGCGTGTTGGGTGATCGTTCTCGACCGCGCGGCCGCCTAATCCGCCCCGCTGTGGTCCATGACGAGCACCTCGCGCTTGCCCACATGGTTGGCCTGGCCAACCACGCCTTCCGATTCCATGCGCTCGATGATCCGCGCGGCGCGGTTGTAGCCGATCTGCAAGTGCCGTTGGATGAAGCTAGTCGAGGCTCTGCGCTCGCGCGCGACCAGAGCGACCGCCTCGTCGTAGAGCGGATCGTCCGAGGCCGCGTCGCCGACGTCGATCGGGCCGGCTTCGGGCTCCTCGGTCACACCCTCCACGTAGTCGGGCGCACCTTGGGACCGGAGGAAATCCGTGACACGCTCGACCTCGGCGTCGCTCACGAACGGGCCGTGCACCCGCGTGAGGCGGCCGCCGCCCTCCAGATAGAGCATGTCGCCCTGGCCGAGTAGCTGCTCGGCACCCGGTTCGCCAAGGATCGTCCGGCTGTCGATCTTCGACGTGACCTGGAAGCTGATCCGGGTCGGGAAATTGGCCTTGATCGTGCCGGTGATCACGTCGACCGAGGGGCGTTGCGTGGCCATGATGAGATGAATGCCCGCCGCGCGCGCCATCTGGGCCAGGCGTTGCACCGCGCCCTCGATGTCCTTGCCGGCAACGAGCATGAGATCGGCCATCTCGTCGACCACGACGACGATGAACGGCATCGGCTCGAGCTCCAGGTCGAGCTCCTCGTGGATCGATTCACCCGTATCGGGATCGATCCCCGTTTGCACCCGTCGGGTCAGCCGCTCGCCTTTCTTGTGCGCTTCGGCGAGGCGCTTGTTGTAGCCGACGATGTTGCGCACGCCGAGCTTCGACATGGCCCGGTAGCGCGATTCCATCTCGCGCACCGTCCATTTCAGCGCGACCACTGCCTTGGCGGGGTCAGTGACCACGGGCGTGAGGAGGTGGGGAATGTCGTCGTAGACCGAGAGCTCGAGCATCTTGGGGTCGATCATGATGAGCCGGCATTGCTCGGGCGGCAGCCGATAGAGCAGCGAGAGGATCATCGAGTTGATCGCGACCGACTTGCCAGAGCCGGTCGTGCCCGCCACGAGCAAATGCGGCATGCGCGCAAGATCCGCGATCACCGGGCTGCCGCCAATGTCCTTGCCGAGCGCGAGGGTCAGCACGCTCGCGGTGCGCTCATAGGCCGAGCTCGAGAGAAGCTCGCGGAGGAACACGGTTTCGCGCTCGTTGTTGGGGAGCTCGATGCCGATGACGCTGCGGCCGCGGATGGTCGCCGCGCGCACCGAGATCGCGCTCATCGAGCGGGCAATATCATCACTTAGGCCGATCACGCGTGAGGTGCGGGTGCCGGCTTGAGGCTCCAGCTCGTAAAGCGTGACCACGGGGCCCGGCCGCACGCGCGTGATATGGCCGTAGACGCCAAAGTCCTCCAGCACCGAGATCAGCATGTCGGCGTTTTGCCGAAGCGCCGCTTCCGATGCGTCTGCGTGTCGACTCGGCGCGGGCGCGTCGGTAAGCAGGGTGAGTGGCGGCAGCTCATGCTCGCCCGAATCTTCGAGATCGAGCGCGGGCTGGCTCTCCCGCGCCGCACGCTTGCCCGCTTTCGCGACCGCCTTGCGCGTTTCGACGACGCTGGTCTTCGAGGTCGGCACCGCGATCTCGCGCGGTGGCGGCGGCGCGGTGCCCGCGAGCATCGGCTCCCGGCGCGGGCCGCGGCCGGCGGGTGCCTTGCCGCGCCGCGCCTCGGCCTTGTCAGGGTCGCGCGTTCTCTCGCGCGTGAAATGCGGCCACGGGCGGGCAAGAGCCCACTGCGCGGTGCGGAGCAAGGCGCGTCCACAGACGGTGAGCATGCGCCAGCCGGCACGACCGATCGCGCGCCATTCGCGCCACGGAAGACCCGCGGCCCCTGCGAGGCTTACGAAAGCGAGTGCGAGCGCGATCACGGCGATCAAAGTCGCGCCGATGCCCCAGGCCTCGGTGGTCGGCAAGATGCCATCGAGCATGACCGCGCCCGCAATGCCGCCAAGCCCGGCAGGAATCGGCCAGGCCGCCGGGGCGCCCACGGCCGCGCAGCCGATCGCGGCGAACACCAGGGCGAACGGTGCCAGGCCGAGGCGCAACCACGCGATGCCAAGCCCGCGGTGGGAGAGGAACGCCCAGCCCCAAGCCAAGAGCAGCGCCACCACCGGAATCACCCCGAGCCCGAGCGTTTGCAGCACGAGATCGGCGGCATAGGACCCGGGTGCACCGAGAATGTTACGGATCGGCCCCTCGCTCGCCGTGTTGAACGAAGGATCGGCCACGCGGAAGGTCGCGCACGCCGCACTCAGCGCACCGCCGAGCGCAATCAGTCCCACGCCGACCGCCTCGAGAAGGCGCCGCTTGAAAAATCGGTGCGCGCCTTCGGTGAAGAAGGGCACGCGTTCAACCTGTGCTGCGTTGGTCGCCACGAGTGTGATCGGGCCACTTACGCTGTCGCGCTGCGGCCACTCCTCACAAGGGGTTACACAAAGCTATTCACGATTGACTCTAATTTATCACGAGGCGTCAGTCCAAGGGAATGCGACGCTCGCTTTCGGCGAACAAGGGTGCTGTCAATATTATTGTCAAGCTAACTATTTGTTCAGCGCGGCTTCGATCAGCGCGCCGGCGCGAAGCAATCGCTCTTCCTCGAAGGGCGCCGCCATTAGCATCAGACCAACCGGAATGCCGTGGTGGTCGTGGCCGCAGGGCAGGGTGAGGGCACAACAGTCCAGGAAGTTGCCAAACCGCGTATTGCGAAGCGCGGCGACGTTGGTGGCCTTCCAGACCTCAATATCGGCCTCGAGATCGGCGATCGGCGGCGGACCGATCGCAACCGTGGGCATTGTGAGCAGCTGCCCATCGGCCATTCGGCGGTGCAAACTGGCGGCTTGCCGGTGGAGCGTTTGCTTCGCCTCCTCGGTGTCCGAGGCGCTCATTTGCTTGCCCAATCGGATGCGCTCGAGGATCGGCGTGTGGATCAAATCCGGTCGTGCGTCGATGACATCGTGCCAGAGAGCATGGCACTCGGCCGCGTGATAGGGGCCGAAATGCCCAATCAACGCCTCGGTGTCGCGAAACTCGGGCACCGGTACCTGCTTCACCGCACATCCGGCGCGCGCGAGCGTCTCAATCGCGCCGCGCGCGGCCTCCTCGACGCCGGGATCCAACCCGTCCCAGGCGACATCGCTCGGCAGCGCGAGGGCCAGTCGGTCGAGCCGCGCTCCGTTGAGGTCCGGCGGATGCGGGTTGCCGGCACCGAAACGCGCGCCCATGACCGCGTAGAGCGCCGCCGCGTCGGCAACATCCCGGGCAAGCGGGCCGGCCGTGTCCATGGTTGTGCTGAGGCCGAGAGTGCCGTCAAGCGGGAGGTTGCCGAAGCTCGTTTTGAGGCCGACCAGCCCATTCCAAGCCGCTGGCACGCGGACCGACCCACCCGTATCGGAGCCGATCGCGCCGGCTGCAAGCCCGCGCGATAGCGAGACCGCGGCGCCGGACGAGGAGCCGCCCGGAAGCCGGTCGACCGCGGTATCGAAGGGGTTGGGGGGTGTTCCAAGCTTCGGATTGAGGCCAAGGATCGAGAAGGCGAACTCACTCTGGTTGGTTTTCCCGAGGCAGACGAGCCCGGCGCGCGTGGCGCGAGCGACGACCTCGGCGTCCCGCTCCGCCACCCGCTCCGCCAGCGCCAACGTGCCGTGGCTGGTCACGTCACCCGCGGTGTCGAACAGGTCCTTCCACGAGATCGGCACCCCATCCAGCGGCGAGGCGCGCAAGCCACGGCGGGCCCGCACGCGGGCGGCCGCGGCCTCGGCGCGAGCGCGGGACCCAGTGGTGCGGAGATAGATCGCGTGGTCGCTATCAACGGCCGCGATACGGGCGAGGAAGTGCTCGGTCAAATCGCAGGGATCAATGGTCCCGCGCTCGATCGCATCGCCGAGGGCGCACGCGGTCATGTTGTGCCATTCCTGAGTCACGGGGCCCCCGGTTTGCGATACTCTCTCGTGAAGCGACGCGAAAGTGTAGGTCATGTCTAAGGAGGGTCAATCGGACAGAGCCGCAACCGCCGATCGGTTAACCGTCGATGTTGTCGTGATTGGTGGCGGGTTGGTCGGGCTTACGATCGGGATCGCGCTCGGCGGCGCCGGTCTCGAAACGGCTGTCATCGACGGCGTTGACCCTGCGGTGATGCAGGGGTCCGCATTCGACGGGCGGGTTTGCTCGATTGCGCAGGGATCGAAGCGCGTGTTGGAGGGCCTCGGTGTATGGGCCGGCGTGGCGCGCGATGCCGAGCCGATCCTGGAGATACGCGTCTCCGATGGCGACGCGCCACTCTTCCTACACTATGACCATGCCGAGGTGGGCGCCGACCCGCTCGGTCATATCGTCGAGAACCGTCATATGCGCCAAGCGTTGCACGCCCGCGCCCAGGCGCTTTCAACCGTGCGTTACCTTGCCCCGGTGGCAGTCGAGGGTTTTACCGTCGACGGTCACCGTGTTGAGGCGGCGCTTGCGGACGGCCGGGTCGTCCGCGCGCGTCTGGCAATCGCGGCGGACGGCCGACACTCACGCACGCGCGCCGCGGCGAACATCGACACGGTGCACTGGTCCTATCCGCAAACGGGGATCGTTTGCACCGTCGCCCATGAGCGCCCGCACCGCGGCATCGCGCACGAGCGGTTCTTACCCGCCGGACCATTCGCGATTCTGCCGATGCGCGGTGACCGATCGTCTCTGGTTTGGACGGAGCACGCTAGCCTCGCGCCGACCCTCGTCGACGCCGATCCAGCCACGTTTCACCGCGAGCTGGCCCGCCGCTTTGGCGATTTCCTCGGGACGCTCGAGGTCGTCGGTCCGCGCTGGAGCTATCCGCTCGCGCTCACCCATGCGAAACGATACGTGGGCGAACGGCTCGCTCTCGTCGGCGATGCGGCGCACGCAATCCATCCGATCGCGGGGCAGGGCTTCAACCTGGGCATTCGCGACGTCGCCGCGCTCGCCGAGATGATCGTCGATCGCGCGCGCCTCGGTCTCGATATCGGTTCGCCCGATATGTTGCGCGGTTATGAGCGCTGGCGCCGGTTCGATACGATCGTGTTGGTGGGCGTGACCGATGGGCTGAACCGCCTATTCTCGAATGAGCGCCCGCTCGTCGGCTTGGCACGGGATATCGGCCTTGCCGCGGTCAATCAGGTGCCGCCGCTGAAGCGGACCTTCATGCGGCATGCGATGGGACTGGTCGGGGAGCTGCCACGTCTCACGCGGGGCGAGCCGCTTTGATTTGCTTGTCAGGGATCACGGCTCAGGCCCCGTGCATCGAGCGCGTCGAGGTAGGCGAGCCAAATCGCATCGCGATTCTCGCCGAGGTGGCGTAGATAGGCCCATGAATAGATTCCGGTGTTGTGCAGGTCGTCAAAGGTGACGCGGACCGCGTAGTTGCCCACCGGATCGATCGCCGTGATACCGACATGCCGGCGGCCGGCGACGATCGTCTTCCCTTCGCCGTGGCCCATCACCTCTGCCGAGGGGCTCTCGACGCGCAGCAATTCGGCCGGCAGGCGGAAGCTTCGATCGTCGTCGAAGTCGATCTCGACGATCTTTTCCTCCTTTTTGTACCGGATCTCGGTCGGCCATGGATGCTGGTCGACGGCGGTGTTCACGGCACGGGCTCGTCGTCGAGGGAGCGTGCCTCGTCTGGCAGCATGATCGGGATGCCGTCGCGGATCGGATAGGCAAGCCGCGCGGCCTCGCTAATCAATTCCTGGCGCGCGGCGTCGTAGCGCAGGGGCTCCTTGGTGACGGGGCACACCAGAACCTCCAGGAGCTTGGGGTCCACGGTTGCCGAGGTCTCTGGCATCGCACGAATCCTCAACGGGTGGTGCTACTGGCAGGTCGCGCCCGACGTGGTGCGCTCGTGCACCGCCATCTCGAACAACGCCTGCATCATGGCAACGCGCTCGCGCTCGCTCGCACACTCCAGCAGTGCTTGTTTCTCGTTCGGCTCGAATGGACAGGCCATTGCGAGACAGGTCACGAGGGACTCGTCATCGGACTTGTCGATCGCATCCCAGTTCGCACTGAGATCGTGCGCGTCGAAGAACGCTTTGAGGGCCGGGATCAGGCGGCCCCGATCGAGCACGATCGGCGCACCGGCGGCGAGATCCTCGACAAATGGCTCATAGTCCGCGGCGACGCGGCGGTAGAGAAGCTCATTCGGCTCGAGCTCGCGAATGATCTTGAAGCGACAAACGCCGGTGAGCGTGATCAGATAACGGTTGTCGGGGGTCTCCGAGTAGGACGTGATCCGGCCGATGCATCCGGTCGGATAGACCGCTGGTGCGTCGAGCGGTGCGCGCGGGTCGGCGGGCTGGATCATGCCGACCATGCGGTGGGCGGCCATCGCGTCCTGCGTCATCTGCAGATAGCGGGGCTCGAAGATGTTGAGCGGCAGATGCCCCCGCGGCAGCAAAAGCACGCCCGGGAGCGGAAAAATGGGGACGACGCGGGGCAAATCGTCGATGGAGGAAACCGTGTCGCTTTGAGCCTTCATGCCGCCTGCTGCGGGCTCAGGCGAACAGGATCGCAGAAAGCTTGCGGCGCCCGTCCACCGTCACGGGATCCGCGTGACCGAAGGCCTCGAAGAACTTCAGGAGCTGCTCGCGCGCTGCGTCGTCGTTCCAACCGCGGTCGCGCCGCACGATTTCGACCAGTTCGTCGACGGCTTCCTCGTTGCGCCCCGCCGCATAGTGCGCCATCGCAAGGTCGAAGCGGGCCTGGTGGTCGTTGGGGTTCTGATTCAGACGGTTGCGCAGTTCCGCGTCGTCGCCGCCCGCGGTCTCGCCGGCTTGCTCCGCGAGGGCCAGCGCCGCGAGCGCACCCTCGACGTCGGGGTTCTTGAGGAGCTCGTCGTCCAACCCGTCGGCAAGCTCCCGCGCCGGGCCAACGTCGCCAGCGGCAATCAGGCAACGGATCATGCCCGCAATCGCACCCGGCTCGCCCGGCGCCTGGCGCATCACCTGCGCATAGATGTTCGATGCCGTGTCGTGATCGCCCGCGTCAAGCGCATCCTTGGCGTGGGTCAGGGCCTCCTCGACGGGTGAGGGGCCGATCGGACCCGCGAGCCTCTCGACGAACGCCTTGATCTGGCTCTCGGGCTGAGCGCCGACGAAGCCATCGACCGGCTGGCCGCGGTCGAACGCGAAAACGGCCGGGATCGATTGGATCCGGAGTTGCTGCGCGACCTCTGGGTTCTCGTCGATGTTGAGTTTGACGAGCCTAACCTTGCCGCCTGCGTTCTTGACCGTCTTCTCGAGAAGCGGTGCGAGCTGCTTGCACGGGCCGCACCAGGGCGCCCAAAAGTCGACAATGACCGGACTTTCCATCGAGGCTTCGATCACGTCCTTCGCGAAGGCTTGGGTCGTCGTCTCGGTGATGACGGCGTCGCCCGCCCCGTTGCCCTGGCCGATGATGGGTTCCATGGCTCAATCCTGCCCAACTGGGCACTTACCAAGCGTCAGCATGGACACCTACATGGCAGCTTGGGGCTTTGCTTGCAAGGCTCGTCAGTCGGCCGTCCCGAGCCCGTCGAAGTCGAGAGTCACCGGCTCGTGACCGCAATCCGCCATGAAGCGGGCAAGATCAGCGGGCCCGATCGCCGTCGTCGCGTCATTGCTGAGGGGGTGGTAGTTGAGGATATCGGCGTCCCAAAGCGCCGCATCAACCACCACGGTGACCCGGCGTTCGGTGTCGTTGAGGAGAGCGAAGGGGCTGACCGAGCCGGGCGCGACGCCGAGCACCTCCATCAAGAGGTCCGGCTTGCCGAAAGAGAGCCGCGCCGCACCGATCGCCTTCTGCAGCACCTTGGTGTCCACGGGGCGGTCGTTGCGCGTGATGACGAGCCAGAGCGCGCCCTTTTTGTCCTTGAGAAACAGGTTCTTGCAGTGCGCACCCGGAAGATGCGCGCAATGCTCCTGGGCTTCGGCCACGGTGTAGACCGGCGGATGCCGGTGGGTTGTCGTCTCAATGCCGAGTGCGTCGAGACGCTGGAAAAGATCGTCGGGATTGGCGGGCATACGATTGCTTTACGCGATTGGCCTATTGAATGGTGGCGGCGGAGGCGTAATATCCACTCGCCGAGGGACGCGGGCGTAGCTCAGGGGTAGAGCGCAACCTTGCCAAGGTTGAAGTCGTGAGTTCGAATCTCATCGCCCGCTCCATTTCTCCAACCATCACAATAGGTTGACTAGCGGCGCCGGCTCAGAGGAATACCGAGCCACCGTCGACCATGATCGTTTGCCCCGTGACCATCTTGCTCGCATCGGAGGCGAGGTAGACGACCGTGCCGACGAGGTCGTCGGTCGTGAGGTTGGTGCGTAGTGCCTGGCCCGCGGCGACTGCCTGCAGCACCTGGTCCTTCTTCTCGCCGAAAAACCCGTCCGTGCCCTCGGTGAGGACCGCGCTCGGTGCGACCGCATTGACGCGGATCTGATCACGTCCTAGCTCCCGCGCCAACGAGCGCGTCAGCCCAATCACAGCGCCTTTCGAGGTGGCGTAATCCAAGGCGTAGGGCAAACCGTAGACTGCAGCGAGCGACGAAATGTTGATGATCGAGCCGCCGCCGGCCTCGCGGATCGCCGGCACGCAGGCCTTGCAGCACTGCCAGATGCCCTTGATGTTTACCGTCATCACGCGATCCCATTGATCGTCTGTGATGCGGTCGAAGCGCCCGCCGCCGATGTCGCCATAGAGCGCGGCGTTGTTGACCAGCACGTCGATCCGCCCATAGGCCTCGAGCGTTTGATCGGCTGCCGCCTGGCAGTTCGCCATGTCGGCGACGTCGAGCGTCAGCCCGATTGCCGCGCCGCCCGCGGATGAGATGGCCTCGACGGTTGCCGCCGTGTCGCGAATGTCGGCCGCCACGACAGACGCTCCCTCACCGGCGAGGGCCTCGCAGTAGGCGCGCCCTAAGCCCCGGCCACCACCCGTGACGAGCGCCACCTTGCCGCTCAGAGTCATGTCGTTCCTCCTTCGCTTCGGTCTGGGCGCGGTAAGCTATCGCCGCGTCCGCCCGGTCGCAATCGCGGCGTCGGGGTTCGCGCCGAGTCAGGCGGCGCCGGTGTCGTAGACCCGCGGAAATTGTGGATCTTCGCTGTACGAATCGCCGTCGCCGAGATGCGTCGGTGATTTCGGAAACTCGGCGGGCGGATCGCGCAGCACGAAATGCGTGTCGTCGCCCAGCCAGCGGTGCGCGATAATGCGCCGACGCTTCGTCTTGCCCGGGTTGTTGCGCCCCTGGTGGACGATGAGGCCGTGGAAAAACAAACAATCGCCCGGCGCCATGTCCCAGTCGGCGATGTCGTAGGCTGCCCGATCCGCCTCGATATCGGGACAGCGCTCGAACTCTTGGCTCGTGTGCCGGGAGCCGTCTCGCATGCTATCGAACGGCGCGAACCATCGGTTCCACGCATGCGAGCCGCGAATGAACTCGAGCGTTGTGGATTGGTCGATGGGGTCGAGCGGTAGCCAGCTCGAGCAGAACTGCTCGCCGCCGACCGCCATGTAAGGCAAATCCTGGTGCCAATGTGTGAGGCCTTCGGTCCCCGGCTCTTTCACGAAGGTGTGGTCGTAGAAGAGCGCGATGGTGCGCGAGTTGAGGAGCGCGGCGGCGATTGCGGCCAACGGCCCCTCGAACGCGAAGTCTCTCATTTCCGGGATATGGCGCCACATGTCGAAATCGTTGAAGAAAAAGCCCGGGTCGTCGCCCTTTGTGTAGATCTCCACATGGGGCCCCGGGTTTGCGAGATCGGCCTCGATGCCGCGACGCAGGGTTTCGAGCCACTCGTCGCTGACGACGGAGCGCAGGCGGATCACGCCGTCACGCGCGTAGCTTTCTCGGTCTTTCGGTGTCAGTGCTGTTGTCATGACCTTCACATGATGCCGTATTTGTTGAAAGCGTCCGAAGCGGAGAGACCAGCCGAAATCTCGCGCTGGATTTCCGCCTCCGCGGTCAGCTTGTCGTGCGCCTTTGCCACGCATTCCTCGGCGACCGCCGACGGAACGCAGAGCACACCATCCTCGTCGCCGACGAGCAGATCACCGGGCTCGACCGCAACGGCGCCGATGCGGACCGCAACCCCGTATTCCACAACACGGCCACGCCCGCGTTGATCTTGCGCATAGGAGCCGGTCGCGAACACCGGATAGCCCATCGCGCGGATGGCGGGTGTATCGCGCACGAAGCCATCGAGCACAGCGCCAGCCGCGCCTTGGCTGCGCGCCCGCGTCGACATGAGCTCTCCCCAAAGCGCGTAGGAGGGCGACCCCGCTGCTGCCACATAGACTTCGTCCCGTCCGAGCGAATCGAGCGCTTCGAACATGAGGCCGAAGGTACGGTCATCCTCGCCGCAATCGACCTCCCGCACGGGCATGGCTCGGCCCGCCAGGCTCAGCTCCGGTGCGATGGGCCGGATGTTGGGCGGCAGGAATTGCTGGCGATAGCCGAGCATGTCGAGGATGTCGCCGAGCACCGCCGTGGAGAGACCACCCTCGCGCACTGCCGATAGAACGTCGTCACCGAACGCAGCCATGTCGGCCTCCCGCCGTTTCCGGCATTCTTCCACAAGTGGGGGAGCTTCGGCGAGACCTGCCGGCCGCTTGGCAGGTGCGCCGCGGCCCGCGCATGGTATCGTCGCTCGAACGACGGGATCGCCGACTATACGCCAAGGGGGCGGAGGGAGCCATCGTGACCAAAGAACTGATCTATGTCGCCGATCCGATGTGCTCATGGTGTTGGGGCTTCGCGCCCGTTGCGCGGGCCACCGTCGAGCGATTCGCCGATCTTGCGCCGATGCGCGTCATGGTCGGCGGCCTTCGTATTGGGGCGGACAAGCCCCTCGACGGGACGATGAAGGCCGAAATCCGCTCTCACTGGGATCATGTCCACGAGGCCACGGGACAACCGTTCGATTTCGCGTTCTTTGAGCGCGATGGCTTCGTCTACGACACGGAACCCGCCTGTCGCGCGGTCGTGACCGCGCGCCGGATAGAGCCCGGGTGCGCCCTCGCCTTCCTCGATCGGCTCCAACGCGCCTTCTATGCCGAATGCGAGGATGTGACCCAAGGTGCCACGTTGCAACGGCTCGCGGTCGACTTCGGCTTCGACGGGGATGTGTACGCAGAGCAGTTTGCGAACGACGACACGCTGGCCGAGACACGGCGCGATTTCGTCACGACGCGCCGTGCGGGAATCTCCGGCTACCCGACGCTGGTCGGGAGCGAAGGCGCCCGCGCGGTTGGTCTTTCCATTGGCTATCAGCCCTGGGACGCGGTCGAGCGCGTGATCGCTTATTGGCTCGATCAGCCGGAGACACCGTCGGCGGAGGCGGCCGCGCCCTAATAGAGCATGGCGGTCTCCTCGATGCCGCGCCGCGGCCCCGGCGCACTTTCAATAACCCTTCTGTTCTCGGTTGGGATCGTCTACCCGCTGATCTTCACGATGAACAAGACCGCGGTCGAGGCGGGAACGCCGCCCGTTGCGTTCGCCTTCTGGCAGACGCTCGGCGCCGCCATTGTCCTTCTCGCGATTGCGGTATTTCGTGGCACGTTGCCGCGGCTCACCTGGCCGCATCTGCGCGCCTACACGTTGATCGGCCTGTTCGGTATCTCGGCGCCGCTGGCGTTGCTGACTTGGCTGGCGCCGAAACTCCCGACCGGCCTTCTGTCGATGGTGGTCATTCTTTCGCCGCCCATCACCTATCTTCTGGCGCTCGGGTTTGGGCTCGAGCGGCTGCGCCTCTTGGGGGTTCTCGGCGTCCTTTGCGGGCTGGGCGGCGTGCTCCTGATGGTGGTGTCCGAGGGTTCGCTCCCGCCGGGTATGGTGTGGTGGCTGCTGTTGGCGTTGCTCGCGCCGGCATCGTTCGCGCTGACGAACAATCTTGCCGCGCTGATCCCTCCGCCGGAGACGCCGGTGATCTCGATGGCGGCGGGGGTTGTCGCCGCTGCGACGGTGATGCTTGCACCGATGATGATCGGTCTTGGCGAGACCTATGTCGTGCCCGGCCCGTCGACGACGGCGGATCTCGCGATCCTTGGCGCCGCAGGCATCACGTGCCTCATGTATGTCAGCTTCCTCATCATCGTGGCCGCGGCCGGACCGGTGTTCTTCTCCCAATTCAACTATATCGTGGTGATCGCCGGACTTGGCTGGGGTGTCTTGTTTTTTCAGGAAAGCCACAGCGCCTATGTGTGGGCCGCGGCCGTGCTGATGCTGATCGGGGTCGCGCTCCTCATCCAGTCGGCCCGCACGGTCAGACCCTAACCGCGGCCGCTTTCGCTTCGACGGTCGTTGTGAGACCCTGCGGCACCACGATCACGGGGGAGCAACGATGAGCGCCGAACATCAGGCGATTTCCGAGACCATCCAAACCTATTTCGACGGGCTCCACGAGGGCGATACCGAGAAGCTCGGTGCCGTCTTTCATCCGTGCTGCCATCTTTTCCATGGCAACAAGGGTGAATTGATCGACTGGGATCGCACGACCTGGTTCGAACGTGTCGACGGACGGCCATCGCCGAGGAGCCAGGGCAAGAGCCGACACGACCGCATCGTCTCGATCGACATGTCCGATCAGACGACGGCGCTGGCGAAGGTCGAGTGCGCCATCCCGCCGCGCTATTTCACCGACTATCTGATGCTCTTGAAGATCGACGGGCGCTGGCAGATCGTCTCGAAGAGCTATCGCTATGTTGATCATGAGTGATCCGCAGCCGGAATCCTAAGCCTTTCACAGTCACTCATGCTCACGGACGCACATGCGTTCTCGTAGGTGGTTCCATCTGCTCGGGATTTGCTCTAGGCGCGGGCGGCGGCCGGGGATACGCCCTGGAGCTGGCGCGCGGCGAGCTGCGCGTAGAGTCCGCCGCGCGCGATGAGTTCCGCATGGGTGCCGGTCTCGATCACGCGGCCGTCGCCGAGCACGACAATGCGATCGGCGTCGCGCACGGTGGAAAGCCTGTGCGCGATCACCACAGTCGTTCGCTCGGCCATCAGGTCTTTGAGCGCGCGGCGCACCATCGCTTCGTTGATCGCGTCGAGATGCGAGGTCGCCTCGTCAAGAATGAGGATCGGCGCGTTCTTCAAGAAGGCGCGCGCGACCGCGACACGTTGGCGCTGGCCGCCCGAGAGGCGTGCGCCGCGCTCGCCGACTTGGGTTTCGAGCCCCTCCGGCAGGGCCGCGACGAAGCCCTCGAGCGCCGCGCGGCGGATCGCCTCTTCGAGCGCGGCCCCGGATGCGTCGGGCCTGGCGAGCAGGATGTTGGCGCGCAGCGTGTCGTTGAATAGATAGGTGTCCTGCGCGACCAGTGCGATCCGTCCGCGCAACGCATCGAGGTGCCAGTGGCGCAGGTCCGCCCCGTCGAGCGCGATGGTGCCGCGCGCGGGGTCCCAAAAGCGCATGAAAAGATGCGCAATCGTGGTCTTGCCGGCCCCCGACGGCCCAACGAGCGCGAGCGTCTCACCGGGCTGCACCGCGAGGCTAACATCGGTGAGCGCGGCGCGGGCCATCCCGGGATAGCGAAACTCGACGTCGTGCATTTCGAGCGCGGGCGCGCCCGGGCGCTGTTCCGCACCGGGTCCGTCGGCGACCAGGACGGGTGCAGCATGAACGGCATGGAGGCGGCGCGTCGCGCCGAGCGTGTCGGCGAGCTGCCGCCCGATGTTGGCGATCTCCGAGACCGGCAGGAACGACGCCATCGCGAGAACGGTCAGCAACGGCAGAATGGCCGCGTCGAGCCTGCCCGCATTGACCAACGACGCGCCGACCACGACCACCGCGAGCCCGCCCAAGCCCGTCACCGTCTCGACGAGCGCGGTCTGGATCGTGAGATCGCGATAATAGGGCAGGCGCACGCGGTGGTGTTCGCGCACCGCGTCGATGAAGCTGGCGCGCTGCCGGCTCTCCTGCTGGAAGGCGAGGATTTCGGCGAGACCCTGAAGCGTGTCAACGGCCTTCGCATTGAGCACGCCAAGCACCTCCCGCGCACGCGAACCAAGGGCGTCGAGGCGCTTGCGCATCAGAAAAGGGCTCAGCCCGACGAGCAAGACAAAGGGCGCGAGGGCCGCCGCCAAAGGCCAGCCGAAGGCAAGCAGAGTCCCGATGACGGCCGCCGGAACCAGAACCGAAACGAGCGCCGGCGCGACCGTGTGCGCGAAGAAATATTCGACGTTCTCCACGTCCTGCGTCGCCACGCTCACCAGATCGCCCGTGCGCCGGCGCAGCAAATAGGCGGGTGCGAGGCGGTCCAGCTTGTCGAAAAGCGCGATCCGCATTTCGGTGAGCAAACGGAACGCCATGTCATGCGCGACCCATGATTCGAGCCAATGCAAAAGCCCCGCGACCGGAGCGATCGCGTAGAGCGCGATCAGAAGCTCGCCTGTCGGCGTGCCGTTCTTGATGCCGGCAACGACGAGCGCGCTGAGGGCCCCGACACCGATAAACGCGATCACCCGCGCAACGCCCAGCACGAAGGCGAGCGTCACCCGACCGCGCAACGGCCAGACCATGCTGGTGAGCGCGCGGCCGGCCGCCCACCAACCCAGATTGCCCGTCCGCAGGATCTCGTCGGCCGGCTCGATCGCTGCGAGCGATCGGTCCTCGCTCGTTGGGGCATCATCCGCCGTCCTCAGGTCCGGCGCGTCGAGCGGTGCATCCGCGCTTTCGGCAGCCTGGTCGGCCATCAGTGCGTGATAAATGCCTTCTCCTGCCATCAACCTGTCATGAGTGCCTGACTCCGCAACCCGGCCCTCGTCGAGCACGAGGATGCGGTCGGCGTCGATCACGCTCGAGAGACGATGTGCGAGGACGAGCACGGTGCGCCCGCGCATGAGCCGTGTAAGCGCCGTTTGGATCACGGCCTCGTTTTCCGCATCGACCGACGATAGTGCCTCGTCGAGCAGAAGAATCGGCGCATCGCGCAGCAAGGCACGCGCGATGGCGATTCTCTGGCGCTGCCCGCCCGAAAGTCGAATCCCGCGCTCGCCGATCACCGTCTCGTAGCCCTGCGGGAGTCGTGCGATGAAATCGTGCGCATTGGCCGCGCGGGCCGCCGCCTCGACCTCGTCATCCGTTGCGTCGGGCCGGCCAAACCGGATGTTCTCGCCCGCCGTTCCGTGAAACAGGTAGGTGTCCTGATTCACGACGCCGAACTGGCTGCGCAAGGCGTCGAGATCAAAGTCGCGCAGATCTTCACCGCCAAGGAGGATGCGCCCGCCTTGCGGGTCGTAGAGCCGAAGCAGGAGCCGTGCGATCGACGATTTACCGGCGCCGCTCGCGCCGACGATACCGACCCGCTCACCGGCGCCGATGTGAAAATCAAGATGCTCATGGGCCGGGCGCCGGGCGCCGGGATAGGCAAACCGGACGCTCTCGAAGGTGATCGCCGGCGCGGGATCCGAAGGGAGGCGCGACACCGTCGGCGCGGCGCGCACGAGTGGCTCCGCATCGAGCACCGCGAAGAGGGCGTCGGCCGCCGATCGGCCATGCATGCCTTGATGCAGCAGGGCGCGCAGATCGCGCATGGGCCGGAAGAGTTCGACGCCCGTCATCAAGACGATCAGCAACACCTCGATACCGATCGCACCGCTCGCGACGCGATGCGCACCGATCCCGAGGGCCACGGCGGCACCGACCGCGATGCCCGCATCGGTAATGCCGCGCGAGGCGGCATTGCTGGCGAGCACCCACATCGTGCTGCGAAAGAGTGCGTGCGCTTTGTCCGCGAGCAAGCGCGCGCGAGCACCGCTCTGGCCGAACGCCTTCAGCGTCGCCAGGCCCTGCACGGCATCGAGAAACTCCGCGCCATAGCTCGCCCAAGCCGCTTGGCGCGCCTTGGCCGAGGTTTGGTCCCAATGGTGAAAAGCGAGCGGCGCGATGAGGGTGAGGAGGGCGAATCCCAAGAGCACGCCCGCCAGCGGAAGATCGAGGAAAGCGATGAAGATGAAAATGCCGAACGGCGCGAGCGTCGCCACGACGAGCTGCGGGAGATATTGACCGAAATAGGTCTCGAGCTGCTCGACCCCATCGATCAGCGAGAGCAGGGTCTCACCCGAGCGCCTTTCACCGAAATGCGCGGGCCCGAGCGCAATGATCTTGTCGTGGAGGCACGCGCGAATCCGCACCTGAACCCGCGCCGCGGTCCGATGCGCCGCCATGGTGCGCCAATATTCGAGGAGGCCACGGACCAGCATGACGATCGAAACGGCAGCGAACGGCGCGATCAGCTCCTCCGGCGGCTCGCCGCGAAACACCATGGCGAGCAGCCAGCCGAGGAGCGCGAGCCGTGCGATGCCGGTGGCGGCAGAGAGTAGGCCGAGGGCGATCGCACCGGCGATTCTCAGCCGCATGCCCTCGGTAAAGGCCCACAGTCGTCGATCGAAATACAATTCCATCTCCACGGATGACGCGCGGCGCCACCTTAGCGCGCCTTCGCACATGGCGGCGCATTGCTTGACCTGGGCCGCGCCCTCGCGATGATCGGGCGTGATGACGAGTGTTCAGGTAGATGACGCGCCGCCCCCGGCGGAGCCGGGGCGAGACGATACGCCGCCGAAAACCGCTCGCCTCCAGATCCAAATTTCGCGGGGGTTGTTGGTCGGCTTCGGCGGGCTCGTGCTTCTCGCGGTGCTCACGGTCCTTGCGCTTGGCCTGTGGGCGGCCCAACAGAACACGTTCGATCTCCTCCGCGACAAATCTCAATCGACCATCGAACTCGTGCTCGCGCGCATCGAGCAATATCTCGGGCCGGCCGAGAACCAACTGTTGCATCTCGGTCGCCAGCTCGAAACCGGGGCGATCGATGCCGCGAGTGATGAGGTCATCGGCCACTATCTGTCGGGCGCCCTCGCCGCGACACCCCAGGTGCGCTCGATCGTGTTGATTCGTCCCGACGCGCGGATGGTCTTTGCGCTCCGTACGCCCGAGGGTGTGAACCTGCAAGTGATCGACGTCAGCCAGATGCCGGTGATCATGGAAGCGATGGGTGCCGCGCGCGACCTCACCGGTCTTCATTGGGCCGATGTCGTGCGCCCGCAAACGGCCAACCTCACGCTCCTCAATGTGCGCTATCCGTTGCATCGCGATGATGCCTATCTCGGGCTTTTGACGGCGACCGTCCGCGTCGACACGCTCTCGTCGCTCTTGACCGCGACGGCTGAGGCGCTCGGCGGCGGGGCTTTCATCACCTACGCCGACAGCCACGTGATCGCCCATCCAATCCTAAGAGACGATTTCCCCGGCCTGAGCGCGGAGAAGCCGCTGCCCACCGTCGCGGAGCTCGGCGACCCGCTGCTGCTCTCGGTGGTTGGCGCCGATGACGGCGGCTCGAACCTTGAAAGGAGCACGGGCATCCGCCTCGTCGAAATCGACGGCGTCGAGGTCGGGCTTCTCTCTCGCACGATCGAGCGCTATGGCGCGGTACCCTGGCGCGTTGGCGTGCATTTCCCCGCCGCGAACCTGACCGATGAGCTTTCGCGCCTGCGTTGGGCGGCGATCGGCGGTGGGATCATGCTGCTGCTGTCGCTCGTCGTCGCCTACTTCGTTTCACGCTACCTCTCCGCGCCACTTGCCCGGCTCGCGACAGCGGCGCAGCGTGTGCGCGATCTCAACCTCGAGAACATTCCGCGCTTGCCGGGCAGTGTGTTCAAGGAGATCACCACCGCGGACGACGCGTTCAACGCCATGATCGTCGGCTTGCGGTGGTTCGAGACCTACGTGCCACGAAGCCTGGTGCATCGTCTCGTTCAGCAGGGCGAAGCCGCGGTTCGCGATTCCGTGACTCGCTCCGCCACGGTGATGTTCACCGATATCGTGGGTTTCACCAGCCAATCGGAAACGATGTCGGCAACCGAGACCGCGGTTTTCCTCAACCAGCATTTCGAGATGCTGAGCGAATGCGTGGAGGCCGAAGGGGGCACGATCGACAAATTCATTGGCGATGCGGTGATGGCGTTTTGGGGCGCACCTCAGGCGCTTCCGGATCATGCCGCCCGCGCTTGCCGCGCTGCACTCGCGATCCGTGCGGCTGTGGCCGCGGACAATGCGCGGCGCCGCGAGGCCGGCGTCCTACCGGTGCGCGTGCGCATCGGACTTCATACGGGTGAGGTGATCGTCGGCAACATCGGTGCGCCGGGCCGCATCAACTACACGATCGTTGGGGATTCGGTGAACACGGCGAACCGGTTGGAGCAGCTCGGAAAAGATGTCGCTGATGCGGATGCGGACGTGACGATCGTGCTCAGCGAGGCGACGGTTCAGGCCGCGGGCGATGCGATCAGCGCCGTTCCTCTCGGCACGCGGACCGTGCGGGGGCGCGAAGGTCCGATTGCCGTCTACCGGCTCTAGCGGCGTAATCGAATGCCGGTAGTCGGTGGAAGGCGCGGGACACGCGGCAAAGCGGCGGTCGTGGCGCTTGCCTTTGGCGCGAGCTTGATCATTACGCCGCCCTCGCGCGGTGAAGCGCCACCCTCGACCTATGGTCATGGACTGACGAGTTGCCGGGCCTTCGTCAGCGCGTGGCAGATCATGGACAACCGTTTGATCCGGTCCTATCTGACTTGGCTCGACGGCTATCTCAGTGCGCGCGGTGCCGGGCTGCCCTACGACATCAAAGGCGGTGCGCGCACCGATTCGTACCTGCCGTGGCTCGCGGACTATTGTCTGGATCGCCCAAGAGAAGACTTTGCAGTTGCCGTCGACGCGCTCGCGCGCTGGCTACTATCAGGGCGTGAAAAACCGGAATAATTGGTCGGTTTGAGGAAAGGTATGGCGCAGCATTGATTTCGTATGAAGCCTCCAATCGGCCCCTTCACGCGCCGAAAGCGCGCATTGGGTGGATGATTGCATCCTCAATCTTTCGCTAGACACCTCCGACACAAAATCGCAGACTTTCGGGATTGACTCGATTCGTTGCCCCTGGGGCGCAATTGCAGTCGTCGAATGCTCCCCCCGGGGCAATTGCTGCGAGTGAGGGGGGCTACATGGACAATCCTGTCGATGCTTTAACGGCCATCTTCACCGAATCCTACTATTGGATCACGGTGGTGATGATGTTTCTGATCCATGCCGGGTTCTGTACCTACGAAGTGGGTGCTTCCCGGCGGAAGAACGTTCTTCATACCTTGATGAAGAACACGATGCTGATCCCACTGATCACGGTGACCTTCTTCCTGTTCGGTTGGTGGATCTATTTTGGCATGCCCAACGCACCGTTCGCGTCCGGCGGCATCTATGCGGCGTCCGCATCGTTGCCCTGGGCGGAGTCGATGGGCACCAACATGCAGGACCGCATTACGGGCGTATTCTGGGCGGCATTCCTGCTCTTTTCATGGACCACGGCTTCGATTGTGTCGGGCTCCGTGATCGAGCGGATCAAGACCAGCGCGTTTCTCATCTTCGCGGTGCTGATCGGCTCGGTAACTTGGATCCTCGACGCGGCCTGGGGTTGGCACCCGGGCGGTTGGATGGTCCAGATCCTCGGTTATCACGATGCCTATGCGTCCGGCGTGGTGCACGCGATCGCCGGTGGGTCTGCGCTCGCCATCCTTGTTGTGCTGGGACCGCGCATCGGCAAGTTTGGTCCCAACGGCGAGGTGCGCGAGATCAAGCCGCACAATCCGTGGCTGATCACGGTCGGCCTGTTCCTGATCTTCACCGGGTTCTGGGGCTTCTATGCGGCGTGCAACGTGCCGATCATCGACATCGGCGGCGAGTCGGGGGCGTTCTTCTCGGCGACCAACATCTACGGCATGCCGACCACCCTATCGGCCATCGTGTTCAACTTCCTGATGTCGTTCTCGGGCGGCTTGATGGCGGCCTACGTCATCAGCAAGGGCAACCCGTTCTGGACCTACTCGGGAGGCCTCGGCGGCATCATCGCAGCGTCAGCCGGCAACGATCTCTACCACCCGGTGCAAGCGCTCGTGATTGCGGCGGCGGGTGTGGTGTTCATGTACTACGTGCACCATTGGGTCGAACGGCGCTTCAAGATCGATGACGCGGTCGGCGCGGTTGCCGTGCATGGCTACGCCGGCTTCTTCGGGGTGATCGTCTGCGGCTTCGTGCTTTGGGGCTATCCAGCGGCGGCACCGATGTACGGTGACTATTCGCCGCGCGAAACCTCGATCGCGATCTTCCAAACCGCGGAAGGCTTTCCCGAGATCAACCCGGTGGGGCAGATCCTCGGCGCCATCATCATGTTCTGGGTGCTGGGCTTCATCCCCTGCTTCATCCTCGCGAAGATCCTGAAGCACTTCAATATGCTGCGGGTGCCGCGCGAGGTCGAGCTTGCCGGGCTTGACACCCATCAGTTGGGTGACGCCTATCCGTACCATGCGCACCAGGAAACCGCGTTCGAGCAGATCGAGCGCACCTACGCCAAGGAATAGGAGGCTGGCATGACAGGTCTCGACTCGTTCACCAACCCGCAAAACATCGGGGCGATGTATCCCGGTGTTGGGGCGGAGATCGCGATGGTCGCCATCTTGTTCGCATTCTGGTTGATCTGGCATTTCATTCAGACGCGGCAGGAGGAGCACGAGTATCGCGAGGCGAAGAAGCTCTACGATGAAGTTGGTATGGAGCGCGCCATGCACCATGCCACCGGGAGCATCGCGACTGAGGAAGATCTCAGGCGGTAGCGCTTCCTTCGGGAAAGGGGGGTGAACCAATGTCGGTTCACCCCCCTTTTTTTCGTTCGCGGGGTCGAACAGTCGCCATGTACACGCTCTACTACTACCCGGACAACGCCAACCTCGTGCCGCACATGATCTTGCGCGAGATCGGGGTGCCCTTCACGCTCGCCCTCGTCGACCGCGCGCAGGAGGCCAATCGCGAGCCGGACTATCTCGCCCTCAACCCGGGCGGCCTGCTGCCCACGCTGGTGGACGGCGACCTGGTATTGACCGAGACTGCCGCCATCTGCCTCCACCTCGCAGATCGTCATCCGGATGGCGGCCTCGCGCCGAGCGTCGGCACGCCCGAACGCGCGCGGCTCTATCGCTGGCTGTTCTTTCTTGCGAGCGAACTCCATGCGGAGCTTCGCATGGAGTTCTACACCTGGCGCCACACCACCGAACCCGCGGCCGTCCCTTCCATTAAGGCCGCGACGAAAACACGCCTCGACGATTGCCTTGCTCTCATCGATCACGACCTTTCGGCCGCCGGCGCGGGGCCCTACGTGTTGGGATCGACGCCGAGCGTTGCGGACTATTACCTCGCGACGTGCTGCCGCTGGGCGCGCCAATACGCGCTGCGACCGCCACGCAGGCAACGCGCCATTCGACCGCCGCGGGAGTTCGCTCGCATTGCCATGCTTCTCGATGCGCTCCAAGAGCGCGCAGCCGTGAAGGCAGCGTTCAAGGCCGAGGGTCTCGATCCGCCCTATTTCTAGGGTCGACTAGCAAGTCCTGGCGGATGCGGGCCATATCCTCGGGAAGGCCTTGCGCCTATACCATGACGTCGCCGCCGTTCATGTTGAGCGACGCGCCGACATAGTAAGAGCCCTCGTCCGAGGCCAGCATCACCACAGTCGGCACCACCTCCTCGACCCGCCCCGGGCGCTTGATCGGCAGCTCGTTGAATTTCGCGTCGAGCCAGGATTGCGGGATCTGACGCAACAGCGGCGTGTCGATCGGTCCCGGGCAAATCGAATTGACCGTGATCCCGTCCTCGATCACCTCGTAGGCGAGCGAGCGCGTGAACGCCAAAACGGCGCCCTTCGATGCGCAATAGTGCGCCATTTGCGGTGCGCCCTTGTGGGCAAGCTGCGAGCTGAAGTTGATGATGCGGCCCCATTTCTTGCGCCGCATGGCGGGGATGACCAAGCGCGTGCAAAGGAACGTGCCGCGTAGGTTGATGGCCATTATTTCGTCCCACATCTCGGTCGACATCTCCTCGACCAGGCTCGTGGTGTCGATGCCCGCGCTGTTCACCAGGATGTCGATGTCGCCCAGCGATTCCACGATCGCGCCGAACGCCGTGTTGATGGCGGCCTCGTCGGCGACGTCAGCTTCGGCCGATGCGGCCTTTCCGCCCGCCTGCTCAACGGCAGCGGCGACCCGCGCGGCGGCGTCGCCATGGCGATCCACGATGCCAACAGCCGCGCCCTCCTGACCAAAGGCGAGTGCCACGCCCTCTCCCATACCGCTCGCGCCACCAGTGATGAGGGCGGTCTTGCCCGACAGCCTACCCATGATCGAGATCCTCCCTTGTTTTCGGCCCTCGCCGGCCGTCCGCGCCCGCCTCGGCGCGCGCGCACTATACGACAGCCCACAAGCATTGTGCGACACGGGCGATCGGCCCTAGCCGAGTGGGCCCGAAGCTGCTATCGCCCTCTCCCGTGAGGAGGAGACGATGAAAATCGGGATCGTCGGCACCGGAGCCATGGGGTGCGTCTATGCAGCGCTCCTCGCCGACGCCGGCAATGAGGTGTGGGCGATCGACAGGTGGGCGGAGCACGTCGATGCGATGGCGGAAAGCGGCCTCCGGCTCGAAGGCGCAAGCGGCAAGCGCGTGGTGCGGCTCAACGCCACGACCGAGGCCGATGAAGCCGGGATCTGCGATCTCGTCATCATCGCGACCAAGGCGCCGCAAGTCGTCGCCGCAGCGGAGAGCGCACGGGCGATGGTCGGCCGGTCGACCAACGTCCTGACCATCCAAAACGGCCTCGGCAGTGCTGAGAAGGTCGCGCGCATCATCGGGCCGGACAAAGTCGCGGTCGGCGTGGTGGGCGGCTTTGGCGCGTCGATCAAGGCCCCCGGACACGCGCACCACAACGGCATGGAGCTCGTGCGCCTCGGCGAGCGCGGCGCACCCGTCTCGCCGCGCATCGAAGCCATTGCCGCCATCTGGCGTGAGGCCGGATTCACGGTCAAATGCTTCGACGATATCGACCAGCTGGTCTGGGAGAAGCTCATCTGCAACGTCTGCTACAGCGGGCCTTGCACGCTCCTCTCTTGCACGATCGCCGAGATCCTGGCGGATCCCGACGGATGGGCCGTTGCCTCGGGCTGCGCCATCGAGGCCTACCGCGTCGCACGGGCCAAGGGCGTGGCGCTCGACATCGTCGACCCGTGCGCCTATGTGCGCCGGTTCGGAGAGCGCATTCCGGGCGCACGGCCTTCGATGCTGCTCGACCACCTGGCCGGGCGCCCCTCCGAGATCGACGTCATCAATGGCGCAATTCCCCGCGAAGCTGCGGCGCTCGGGATCGAGGCGCCTCTCAACACGGTCGTTAGCGCGCTCGTCAGGGCCCGCGAGACGCGATTTGGCTAGGTGCAAGGGTGTGTGGATGGCTGACATAGACTCGAAGGCGCTCGTCGCGACGTATCGGCAACTGATCGATGAGGGTATCGTCGAGGCCGTGCACGAGGGCGTCGATCCGATCGAGGCGCATGACAAAGTGCGCTACGACCTGATGACGCGCGCAGGCTACGAGCCGTAGGCGGAGGGCGGCCGCTCCCATGAAGATCAACGGTATTACTCACCGCACCATCTGGCTCGAGGAGGATGGCTGGGCGGTCGCGATCATCGACCAGACGCTGTTGCCCCACGCGTTCGTGACGCGTCGCTGCGAGACGGTCGTTGACATCGCGCACGCCATCCGGGTCATGCAGGTGCGCGGCGCGCCACTCATCGGCGCGGCGGCGGCTTATGGGATGGCGCTTGCGATGCGCGAGGATCCGAGCGACGAGGGTCTCGCGCGCGCCGACGCGCTGCTTCGCGAAACGCGCCCGACCGCGGTCAATCTGCGTTGGCTGCTCGACGACATGTTCGCGCGCTTGCGGCCGCTCGGCACGAATGCGCGCGCCGCCGCAGCCTACGCGCGGGCCGCAGAGGTTTGCGAGGAGGATGTCGCGATCAACCGTGCGATCGGTGAGCATGGCCTGCCTCTGATTCAGCGCGTCGCGCACCTCAAGGACGACGGACCGGTGAACGTCCTCACCCATTGCAACGCCGGCTGGCTCGCGACCGTCGATTGGGGAACCGCGCTTTCGCCGATCTACATGGCGCACGATGCGGGAATCGATGTCCATGTTTGGGTGGATGAGACCCGGCCGCGCAACCAGGGGGCCGCGCTGACCGCGTGGGAGCTTGGTCAGCATGGCGTGCCGCACACCGTGATTGTGGACAATGTCGGCGGCCATCTGATGCAGCACGGCATGGTCGATCTCTGTATCACCGGGACCGACCGGACAACCGCGCAGGGCGACGTCTGCAACAAGATCGGAACCTATCTGAAGGCGCTCGCCGCGCATGACAATGGCGTGCCGTTCTACGTCGGCTTGCCCCATCCGACGATCGATTGGACGATCACCGATGGCGTCGCCGCGGTTCCCATCGAGCAACGAAGCGCCGAAGAGGTGACAGAGGTCGCGGGCCGGGACGCCTCGGGGCGCCACGCGACGGTCACCATCACGCCCGACGGGACACCGGTTGCGAACTACGCGTTCGACGTGACGCCGGCCCGCCTCGTCACGGCGTTGATCACCGATCGAGGCGTTTGTCCCGCCTCCGCCGAGGGCCTCCGCGCGCTCTTTCCCGATCTGAGTGATCCGTCATAGGCCCACGGTGCGGTCACGCGGGCGGCGTCGGTCGACGGCCGCCGGGACATGGGCGAACCGCGGTCTCGCCAGAATCCGACGGCGCTCGCCGTCGATGCTCAAGCGTCGCGATCGTGCCGTGTTTCGGCCGCCGTCGGGGTGCCGGACGCGGCATCGACGGCAAGCCGCAGATCGTCGATCAGCCGTGTCCAGGTGGGGTTGCCGAGGGTTTGAACCATGCGTGTCTGCGCCCGTTCCCAAAGCGGAAGAGCGCGCGCGATCAGCGCGTCCCCATCGGGCGCGAGCGCGACGACCCGGCTGCGGCGGTCGAGCCCAGGGGTGGCGTCCACCAGCCCCCGATCGACGAGGGGCTTGATGTTCCGGCTGAGCGTGGTGCGGTCCATCACCATGGTCGAAGCGAGATCGGTCATCGTGATCGCGCCGAGGCGCGCGATGGCGATCAACAGGGTGAACTGTGTCGCGCGCAGGCCGGTCGGGCGGAGCGCCTCGTCAAATAATTGGGTGACCGCGCGCGTCGCCTGCCGAAGGTTGGCGCAGGTGCAGGTCTCGGACACGCGGACGATCCGTTCCGCCGCAGATTGATCTGAAGCCGGTGTTCGCATCTTCTTGCATATGCATATTTACGCGCGCTTTTTCAAGGTTGGCCGGCGACGATCCGTTTGGGCGGTGCGAGCCGAGAGAGATTGGCCTCGATTGCAGCCATGTCGGGTGCACTCGCCGCCCCGCCCGGAGCGAGACAGGCGAGCCCGCCGGCGACGCTCGCGCGATGCAGCATCGCCGGGAGCGCCAGGTCGCGTTCGAGGCCGATCGCCAGGCTGCCGACGAAGGCATCGCCGGCGCCAACCGTGTCGACCGGCTCGATCTTGAGAGCGTCGACCGCCCATCCCTCGGTGCCGCGAAAGGCGCGAGCGCCGAGACGGCCCAGGCTGACGACCGTGGTCACGTCGAAACGGTGTGCGAGCGCGCGCGCCGCCTCGGCGCCCTCGGCATCCGCGAGGCCGGCGGTTCGTGCGATCATCGTGGCCTCGATCTCGTTCAACACGAGAAGATCTAGCGCCCGGATCGCGTCGGGCGGCAGGGCGCCGGCAGGTGCCAGATTGAGCAGAATTCGCGTGCCGCGCGCGTGCGCCCGCGCGATCGCGGTCGTGTTGGCGATGAGCGGCACTTCCATTTGCATCACCAACACATCGGCGCACCCGAGCCAGGCATCGTCCAATTGATCCGCGGTGACCGTGCCGTTGGCGCCGCTTGCGACCGCGATTTGATTTTCCCCCGCGGCGTCCACTTGCACCGCCGCGCAGCCGGTCGGTGTGGCGACCGTCGCGACGGAATCGATCTTGACGCCGGCGTCCGCAAGGCTTTCGCGCGCGAGCTTGGCGAAACCGTCGTCGCCGGTGCAGCCCACGATGCGCACGTCTCGTGTGTCGGGCGCCTGCGCGCGGGCGATCGCCACTGCTTGGTTCAGCCCTTTGCCGCCGGGTGTCGCGTGGTAGCCAGGGCAAAGCACGGTCTCGCCGGGCGCCGGCAGAGTGGGCAGGGCGAAGACGAGATCCACGTTGATGGAGCCGAATACCGTAATCATCCGGGGGCCCGCAAAGAGAACGCCGCCGCACGTAAGCGCGGCGGCGTTCCTGGCTCGTGTTGAGACTTGGTTGAGACTTAGATGTGCCCGTAGGCCAACATCGCGTCGGCCACCTTCACGAAGCCGGCAATGTTGGCGCCCGCCAGGTAGTTCACATAGCCATTGTCCGACGGCCCGTATTTCGCGCACGCGTCGTGGATGTTGCGCATCATGTCCTTGAGGTGCTGATGCAGGGTCTCGTCATCCCACGAGATGCGCGCGCTGTTCTGGCTCATCTCGAGGCCGGACACGCCGACGCCGCCCGCATTTGCGGCCTTCGCAGGACCGAAGATCACCTTATTCTCAATGAAGGCATCCACGGCCTCCTGCTCGCTCGGCATGTTGGCACCCTCGGCAAGGGCCTTGAGGCCGTTGCCGATCATGATCTTCGCCTCTTCCCCGTTGACCTCGTTCTGCGTGGCGCACGGGAAGGCGAGATCGGCCGCGACGCCCCACGGACGGCCTTCGTGGAACTCGGCGCCCTTGTACTGCTCGGCATATTCAGAGATCCGGCCCCGGCGCACGCCCTTGAGCTCCTTGATCCAATCGATTTTCTCCTGGTTGAGACCGTCCGGATCGTAGATGTAGCCCGAGGAGTCGGAGAGGGTGAGGGGCGATCCGCCGAGTTGCACGATTTTCTCGGCGCAATGCGTCGCCACGTTGCCCGATCCCGACACCAAGCAGCGTTTGTCCTTCACGCTGTCGCCGATGTTGTTGAGC
Source organism: Alphaproteobacteria bacterium (assembly GCA_965216915.1). GTDB lineage: Bacteria > Pseudomonadota > Alphaproteobacteria > UBA828 > UBA828 > CBDCGS01. The sequence continues at coordinate 865,065 of CBDCGS010000011.1, read as the reverse complement.
ATGTTCTCCATGAAATAGGCGCAGCCATAGCCCGTCGCTTCCGTGCGCATGCGGCTGCCGCCAAACTCCAAGCCCTTGCCGGTGAGCACACCGACGAACCTGTTCGTGATGCGCTTGTACTGGCCGAACATGTAGCCGATCTCGCGCCCGCCGACTCCGATGTCTCCGGCCGGGACGTCCGTGTCCTCACCGATGTGGCGATAGAGCTCGGTGATGAACGACTGGCAGAAACGCATCACCTCGTTGTCGGATTTGCCCTTGGGGTTGAAATTGGCACCGCCCTTGCCGCCACCCATAGGAAGACCGGTCAGGCTGTTCTTGAAGGTCTGCTCGAAGCCGAGGAACTTCAGGATGCTGAGATTGACCGATGGGTGAAAGCGGATGCCCCCCTTGTAGGGGCCGATCGCGCTGTTGAATTGAACGCGATAGCCGCGGTTGTTGCGGATGTTGCCTTCATCATCGGTCCACGGCACGCGGAAATAGATCACGCGGTCAGGCTCGGCCATCCGCTCCAGGATCTGCATGTCGTGATATTGCGGCTTGTCCGCGATGTACGGGAAGATCGTCGACGCCACCTCGTAGACCGCCTGCACAAATTCCGGCTCGCCGGGATTGCGCTTCTTTACGCCTTCGACATACCGGTTCATATATTCATCGATCTTCGCAGGATCACTCACGACCTTTGACATCTTCCCGATCTCCGTTGTTTGAGTCCCCCCAAGGACGCCATCCGGCTCCTACACATAAGGCCGGGCGCAAAGTGACCGAGGCGCTGCCCTTTCGGAACCGGCGTGGCCTGCGCGCTATCTTTTTAACCGGCGCGGTTTGCGGACGTCGAGGGAAATCATCGTGTTGTGGTCCCGTGTCATAATGCGTCATTAACCAATCCCAATACCATTGGCATTGACATGGCCATTCCGCGTACCGAGACCGACCAGAGCCACACGGGCGAGGCGATCGCCCCCGCCGATCAGCGATCCGACGGAGCGGGGCGGGTTCTACAAAACCTGCGCGCGTGCGCGACGGCCGAGGACGTGGGGGAGCTCGAGCGTTTCGGCGAGGTTTTTTGCCGCAGCCTCCCACCCGGTGAGCTCGATGAGCGATCGGGAGAGGATTTGGCCGGCGCGGCGCTCACCCTATGGCACCATGTTCGGCGACGCAGGCCGAACGCGCCGACCATAGAGATCTTCAATCCGACGGTTGAGGATGACGGTTGGCACACGCCGCACACCGTGATCGTCGTGGTCAATGACGACATGCCGTTTCTCGTCGATTCCACGACGGCGTTCCTCGCGGGTGAGGGTCTCACCATCCACCGGATCGTTCATCCGGTTGTCGATGTGCGGCGGGATGAAGAGGGCGTCCTCACGGCGATTCGCGCACCCGGGGAAGAGACCGCGGCAATCGCCGAATCGTGGATGCTCATCGAGATCGATCGTCGGTCCAACGAGGAGGCAGCCGAGGCACTTCGAGGCGGCCTCGCAGGGGTCCTGGCGCAGGTTCGCCTATCGGTTGCTGACTGGCGCCCCATGATGCGGCACCTTGTGGCAGCGCGGAATTCCTTGTCAAAGGCCAGCGGATCGGTTCCAGGGAGCGAGCGCCGGGAGGCCCTGGCTCTTCTCGACTGGATCGCCGACGACCATTTCACCTTTCTCGGCTATCGCGAATACCGCATTCAGAGAAACGGCGGCGCGGCGCTGCGCTACCGTTCCGTGCCCGAATCTTCGCTCGGCATCTTGAGGGACCCGGAGCTGCGGCCGCTCGGCATCGCGCGGGGGCGCGAGAGCCTGCCACCCGACGTGCAAACCTTCATCGAGAGCCAGAACCTGCTGATGATCACCAAATCGGCGATTAGTTCGAAGGTTCATCGAACGGCGCCGATGGATTCAATTGGCGTGAAGGTTCTCGATGATCACGGGAACGTGGTCGGAGAAGACCGGTTCGTTGGGCTCTTCACCTCGACGGTCTACAGTCGGTCCATCTATGACATCCCCTTGATCCGTCAACGCGTAAGCGAGGTTCTGAAGCGTTCGTCGTTTTCTGAGACGGGCCACGCCTACAAGGCGCTGGAGCACATCCTGGAAACACTGCCGCGTGACGAGCTCTTTCAAATCGGCACGGATGAGCTGCTCCAACTGGGACTCGGCATTCTCAACGTCGAGGAACGCCAACGCACCGGTGTCTTCGTGCGGCGAGACCCGTTCGAGCGCGGCTTGTCGTGTCTCGTCTATGTCCCGCGGGAACGCTACGACACCGCGCTTCGCTTCCGCGTGCAGAACGAGCTTGAGAGCGCGTTCGCGGGAACCACCACGAGCTTCGCGACGCAGGTGTCGGATTCACCGCTCGCGCGCATCCACCTGGTGATCAAGACAACCCCTGGGCAGGTCCCTGACATCGCACGACAGGTTCTCGAGAAGCGCGTCGCCGCGGTGACGCGCTCCTGGGAAGACCATTTGCGTGATGTTCTTCTACAGCGACATGACGAGGAGATCGCCAACACCCTCGCAGATCGCTATGGCGCGTCCTTTCCCTCCGCCTACCGCGAGGAAAACGCGCCTGCGCAGGCGGTGGACGATGTCGAGATGCTCGAGAGTGTGCGCAAAAGCGGCACGCTCTCGCTCTACCTCTACGCTCAGCCGGAAGAGCCCGGTGGCCAATTTGGTCTCAAACTCTACCACCCCGGTCGTCCGGTCCCGTTGTCAGACCTTCTGCCGACTCTGGAAAAATTGGGCTTCCGTGTTCTCAGCGAGCAGCCATTTCGAATCAAGATCGCGTCGCGACCGGCGGGCAAGGTGTGGATCCACGATCTGACCGTGGAGCAACAGGATCATGCCCCGGTTGATCTTGCCGCCATTCAAGAGCCGTTTCAGGAGGCGTTCAAACGCATTTGGTTCGGCGAAGCCGAGGACGATGGCTTTGGCCAGCTGGTGGTGCTCGCCGGCTTGGGCTGGCGGGAGGTCGCGGTTCTGCGGGCCGTGGGCCGATATCTGCGTCAAACGGGAATTCCGTTCAGCCAAGAGTACATGCAGAGCACGCTGGCGCGGAACCCAACCGTCGCGCGCGACCTTTTCTCGTATTTCGCCGCGCGGTTCGCTCCCGGCGGCCTCTCGGACGATGAGAGCGCAGCGCTCCGTGGCTCGATTCTTGGAGCCCTGGATGCCGTTGAGAGCCTTGACGAGGACCGCATCTTGCGCCGCTTCCTCAACGTCATTGACGCGATGCTGCGGACGAATTTCTTCCAGCGCACGGCGCACGGTGAGCCAAAGGCGTGCCTGTCGTTCAAGCTCGATTCGCAGTCGCTGGACGGTCTGCCGTTGCCGCGCCCGCACGTCGAAATCTTCGTGTACGGCCCCCGGATGGAAGGGATCCATCTGCGCGGTGGCAAGGTTGCGCGAGGGGGCATCCGTTGGTCGGATCGGCGGGAGGATTTCCGCACCGAAATCCTCGGTCTTATGAAGGCGCAGATGGTCAAGAATGCCGTGATCGTGCCGGTTGGCGCAAAAGGCGGGTTTGTCTTGAAGCGGCCTCCGGTCGAGGGTACTCGCGCAGCTCTCAATGAAGAGGCCGTCGCGTGCTACCGCATGTTCATCGCGGGATTGCTCGATCTGACCGACAACCGAGACGGCGAAACCATCGTGCCGCCAAAGGATGTGCGGCGTTACGACGATGATGATCCCTATCTCGTCGTCGCCGCCGACAAGGGCACCGCGTCGTTTTCGGACGTCGCCAATCAAGTCGCGGCAACCTATGGGTTTTGGCTGGGCGATGCCTTCGCGTCGGGGGGTGCTGAAGGCTACGATCATAAGGAGATGGGCATCACGGCTCGCGGTGCGTGGGAATCGGTCAAGCGCCATTTCCGCGAGCTCGGCCAAGATGTTCAGTCGGAGCCGATCACGGTTGTGGGCGTCGGTGACATGTCAGGCGACGTTTTCGGCAACGGTATGCTCCAGTCGGACCAGATCCGGTTGATCGGCGCGTTCAACCACCGCCACATCTTTGTCGATCCGACTCCCGATCCGCGGACGAGTTTTGTGGAGCGCGAGCGATTGTTCGCCGCCGAAGCCTCCGCGTGGACCGACTATGATTCGACCGCTTTTTCCACCGGCGGCGCGGTGTTTAGCCGATCCGCGAAGTCGGTTGAGCTGAGCGATGAAATCCGTGAGAGGCTCGGCATCAAGGCTGAACGCCTCGCGCCCAACGCCTTGATTCGCGCGCTCCTGGCTGCGCCGGTCGATCTTCTTTGGTTCGGAGGGATCGGTTGCTTCGTTCGCGCGCGCGGCGAACGCGACACCGATGTCGGCGATCACGCCAACGATGCCGTGCGGATCGATGCGCGCGAGCTGCGTTGCAGGGTGATCGGCGAGGGCGCGAACCTCGCATTGACGCAGAAGGCGCGTGTCGAATTTGCTCGCGCCGGCGGACGGCTCAACACCGATGCAGTGGACAATGCTGCGGGCGTCGATTGCTCCGACCACGAGGTCAATATCAAGATCGTGCTCAATGACGTGGTCGCACGGCGCGAGATGACAGCGCGGCAGCGCGGCGATTTACTTGCCGAAATGACCGACGAAGTCGCCGAACTCGTGCTTCGTAACAACTATCTGCAAACGCTAGCGATCTCGGTCGCCGAGGCACGATCCGTCGAGCGATTCGACGAGCACGTCCGGCTCATGCAGAGACTCGAGCGCGCGGGCCGGCTGGATCGAACGGTCGAGGATCTGCCTGACGACGCCGCGCTCGAGGAGCGGGGGCAAGCCGGGCAAGGCCTCACCCGCCCCGAGATCGCTGTCCTCCTGGCGTACGCGAAGACCACACTTTTCGCCGATCTCCTCGAAAGCAGCTTTCTCGACGATCAGTTTTTGTTCGGCGAGTTGCTCGACTATATGCCGACGCCGATGCGCGAGGCGCATGCTGATGCCATCGCGCGGCACCGGCTGCGACGGGAACTCATCGCAACACGCCTCGCCAACAGCCTGGTCAACCGCGGTGGACCGGAGTTCGTCAACGAGATTCAGGACTACACCGGGGCGACGATTGGTGGCGTCGCGCGCGCTTACAGCATGGCGCGCTACGTGTTCGGTCACCGCGCGCTCTGGCATGCGATCGAATCGCTCGACAACCGCGTCGACAGCGGCGTCCAAATCGAGATGCTGATTACGGTGGGCCGTTTGCTCGAGCATGGAACCGTGTGGTTCCTGCGCAATCGTCCGGCCCTGATCGACCCGGAGGAGACTTGGCAGACCGCGGATACCTTTGCGCGCGGTGTTGCGGAGCTTGCGACGCGAATCCAGCGGTTAACGACGGAGGACGAGCGGCAGCAGCTCGCCAAACGACGGGAAAAACTCGAGGGTGTCGGCGTACCGGAAGAACTCGCGCATGCGGTCGCGGTGCTCGAGCATCTTTACTCCAGCTGCGACATCGTGGAGGTGTCGAGGCTCACGGGACATAACGTTGCCGATGTCGGCGCGGCCTACTATGCGTTGGGGAAAGCGTTGCAGCTCCCCTGGCTTCACAGGGCGGCTGAGGCCATCCGCCAGGGCGATCACTGGCAGCATCGCGCCGTCTCAGCGGTGATCAGCGATCTCTACGGGCAACAGCGGGCCCTCACATTGCACGCGCTTCGTGGCGCGCCCGATCGCACGTGTGACGATGCGCTCGCCCATTGGATGGACGACAACGCATCGCTGATTCAGCGCATCACGGAACTCTTTGATGAGCTGAATTCATCGGGTCCCCTCGATCTCGCCATGCTGGTTGTGGCGAACCGAGAGCTCCGCAGTCTGATCGCCGGATAGTGGTCATGACCCTGCCCTCCGGCTCGCGAACTCAGTGCCGGAAGTGGCGCATTCCCGTGAAAAGCATCGCAAGATCGCGCTCGTCGGCTGCGGCGATCACCTCCGCATCCCGAACCGAGCCGCCCGGCTGAATCACCGCGGTCGCGCCTGCTTCCGCCGCGGCGATGAGGCCGTCGGGGAAGGGGAAGAAGGCATCCGACGCGACGACCGATCCGATCGCGCGCGATTGTGGCTCACCTGCGGCCTCAGCGGCTTCGGCGGCCTTCCATGCGGCGATGCGCGATGAATCAACACGGCTCATTTGTCCCGCGCCGACGCCGACGGTTGCGCCATTCTTGGCATAGACAATCGCGTTGGATTTGACGTGCTTGCAAACCGTGAAGGCGAACAGAAGATCGGCGCGTTCTTGCGCGGTCGGTGCACGCTTGGTCACCGATTCTAACGACGCCATGTCGAAAACCTGCTCGTCACGCCCTTGGACGAGAAAGCCGTCGGAGAGCGCCTTGATGACGCTGCCGGTGCGGCTGCCCGCCATCGCATCGTCGCCGGTTGCGAGAACGCGCAGGTTCTTTTTCTCGGCAAACACCGCGCGTGCGACCTCGTCGATGTCAGGGGCGACGACGACCTCGGCGAAGAGCGCTGTGATGGCGCGTGCCGTCTCGACATCGATCGTGCGATTGGCGGCGATGATGCCGCCGAACGCGCTCGTTTGGTCGCAGGCCAACGCGCGCTGATACGCCTCGGAGAGACTGGCGCCAAGCGCCACGCCGCACGGGTTCGCGTGCTTAACGATCACGATCGCGGGTTCGCTAAACTCGCGGACCAAATCGAGCGCCGCATCGGCGTCGTTCAAATTGTTGTAGCTGAGCTCCTTCCCTTGGAGCTGCTCCGCTTGCGTGATGCCAGGTGCGGCCGTCGGATCGGCATAGAGCGCCGCCGCCTGGTGCGGGTTTTCGCCGTATCGCAGCGCCTGCTGGCGCACCCCTGCGATGGTGGTCCGCCGTGGCATGGCATCGCCGGCTTCGCCCGCAAGCCACCGGCCGATCGCGGCATCGTAGGCTGCGGTGCGGGCATAGGCCACGGATGCCAGGTGTCGTCGCAGATCGTCGCTGATCGCGCCGCCATGGGCCGCCATGTCTTCCATCACGGCGCCATAGTCCTCGGCGTCCACCACGACTGTCACATGGGAGTGGTTTTTTGCGGCTGCTCGGATCATCGCCGGCCCGCCGATGTCGATCATCTCGACGGTCTCGGCGTATGAGGCGCCACGGCGCAGCGTATCCTCGAACGGGTAAAGGTTGACGACAACGAGATCGATCGGGGCGATGCCGTGCTCGTCCATCGCCGCTATGTGGGCCGACTCGTCGCGCAGCGCGAGAATTCCGCCGTGGATCATCGGGTGCAGCGTCTTCACCCGCCCATCCATCATTTCCGGAAAGCCCGTGTGAGCGGAAACCTCGGTCACGGCGATGCCGGCCTCCTGGAGCCGCCGTGCCGTGCCGCCGGTCGAGAGGATGGCAACGCCGGCATCGGCCAAGAAGCGGGCGAAGTCCTCCAGCCCGGTCTTGTCTGAAACGGATATCAAGGCGCGGACGATAGGATTTGGCATGCGGGGCGTCCTAGGCGAGTGCGTTGCGCCGAGACGCGTCGCCGTCGGCGCCGGCGCGGTATTCGGGAACGGCGGCCGCCATCAAGGAAAGCGTGTCGGCCGTGCGCTGGCTTTCGGCGGATGCGGCGAGCTGATCGATCTGACGGCTGATCAGGGCGAGATCAGCGGGGCGAGAGGAGGCGCGCAAGACGCCCGCGATCGGTGTCGCGATCAAGGGCTCGGCAGCGTGAAACAACGCTTCTTCACGCTTTTCGCCCGGACGAAGGCCGGTGAATGTGATCTCGATATCATTCTCCGGCCGGAGACCTGCAAGGCGGATCATCTGGCGCGCCAGATCGACAATCTTGATCGGCTCGCCCATGTCGAGCACGTAGATCTCGCCACCCCGCTCCGCAGCACCAAGGGCCGAGGCCTCGAGGACGAGCTGAACCGCCTCGCGGGTCGTCATGAAATAGCGCGACACGTGAGGGTCCGTTACGGTCACGGGACCGCCGGCGGCGATCTGCCGTTGAAACAGCGGGATCACCGAGCCTGAGGAGCCGAGCACGTTGCCGAACCGCACGGTCACAACCCGTAGCTGCCCGTCACCGGCGGTGGTTCGCCCAAGCGCTTGGCAGTAGCTTTCCGCGAGCCGCTTGGTCGCTCCCATCACGCTCGTCGGGTTGACCGCCTTGTCGGACGAGATCAGCACCATCACCATCGTGCCCGCGTCGACGCATGCTTCGGCCACATTGCGGGTGCCAATCACGTTTGTCAGCACGCCCTCGTTGGGATTGGCCTCGACCATCGGTACGTGCTTCAGCGCCGCGGCGTGGAACACGAGCTCAGGCCGCTCCGCCATGAATGTCGACGTGAGCCGATCGCGGTCGCGCACGTCGCCGAGAACGACGCTCTGCGGCAGCACGGGATGATCCTCGGAAAGCTCGAGCGCGATGGCGTAGAGGTTGTACTCGGCGTTGTCGAATAAGATCAGATGTGCCGGGCGGAGAGCCGCGATTTGGCGCACAAGCTCGGCGCCGATGGTCCCGCCAGCGCCGGTTACGCAAACTCTCTTTCCCGCGACCAGGTCGGCCATCGCCGCGCGGTCGAGGGAGGTCTGGGGACGGCCGAGCAGATCCTCGAGCGCGATCGGTCGAACCTCGATCTTGTCCGCATCGCTTCCGCGAAAATCCGTGAGGCGCGGCAGCCGCGACAAGGGCAGGCCGATTTCGTCCGCTTGCGCGAGCAAGGAGCGGAGCCGCTCCGGGCCCGCCTCTTCACCGGTTAGGATGAGGCGCTGCGGATGCATGCCGCGCGCGCGAAGCTTGCCGACGACGTAGCCGATTTGATCGCTGTTGCCGTGGATGCGAACGCCGTGGATTTGCCGGTCGATCTTGGCCGGATCATCGTCGATGATGCCGACCACCTTGTAGTTTGCGGTCGATCCGCGTGCCGTGGCCCGGATAAAAAGCTCCGCGCCATCGCCCGCGCCGAGCAGCAGCACGGGGATGCGCGGGGTGTCCGGGCCTTTTTGAAGGAGCCCTCGCAAGCTGCCGTCGACGACCAACCGCACGAAAAGCCGTGGACCGAGGAGGAGCGCGATCAGAACGAACCAATTGATGAATAGCGCCGAGCGCGGGTAGGCCTCGAGCCGATTAAAGGCAAAGAGAAGCGGCAAAAAGATGAGGATGATCAAGCTCGCCGCCTGGATCACCCGCACGACGTCACGAGCCGTCGTGTAGCGCCAAAAACTTCGATAGACGCGGGTCCGCCACAGCACCAGCGTGGCCACCGCGGTGAACAGGATGCCGCCCTCCCACAGGAAGCCCAGCGACTCCTCGACAAATTCATCGAAACCGCGCCGCAGCATGAGCGCGAGGACATACGAGATCGCCGCGATGGCGACATCGTGGGCCGCGACAGCATAGGTTCGGTTGAAGTTGAACACGGTGGGTCTGCCGATCATCGTCATGCCGCTCGATTTGCGGCGCGAAGATAGCACAAGAGTGCAGCGACAAGCAGGCCGCCGGCCCCGAGCGCCGCCCACACTGCCGGCCCGTCGAGCTGGCTGGCCAGCGCCAGCCCGATCAGGCAACCGTTGGTCGCCCCAATCAACAAGACCACCCGCGCGTGGCTAAGCCCGCCCTGCACCGCACGCTGATAGAAATGTTCGCGATGCGCACGCAATATCGGGGCGCCCCGCGACGCGCGGCGCAGGAGCGTCAGCGTCGCATCCGCAAGATAGTAGGCGGGCAGGAGCAAAGCCGGACCCCAGGCGCCGGAGGCCGCCAGGGCGAGCAGCAGCCACCCGAGCAGGTAGCCGAGCGGGACGCTGCCAACGTCGCCGAGAAAAATACGCGCCGGATGCCAGTTCCAGAAAAGAAAACCCAGGGCGACGCCGGTCGCGGCGAGACCGGGCGGCCCGAGCCATTCCGCACCGCTGGCGCCGAGCAGACCGACGAGGAATGCGCCGAGACCCACCGAGGCGGCTTCGGTTCCCGCAATCCCGTCGATGCCATCCATGAAGTTGAACAGGTTGACGAACCAAAGCCAGGCGAGCGCAGCCAAAGCGTGATCCGCGACCGCTGGCAGTAGGCCCTGGAAGATCAGGCCGTCATCCGGCAGCGCGACGATCCCAGCGGCGACGGCGCCGGCCTGCGCGGCAAGCCGTGGCCACTGGGAGAGACCGCGTATGTCGTCCCACCAGGAGATTGCGGCCAGCAGCGACGCGCAAACGAGCGGCAGCCAAAACAGCGCCGGGTAGGTGTTTGCATCCGAGCTAAGCCACAGGCCCAGCCAAAGCGCGACCAGGACCGAGACCACCGCGATCCCGCCGCCCCGCGGCGTCGGCCGTTCGTGGCTCGAGCGCTCGTTCGGATGATCGAGGATGGCGTGGTCTCGCAGGACGCGAAGGACAATCCCGGTCGCCGCAGCCGTCACCACGCAGCCGGCCGCGCCGCCCGCGAGCGCCGCCTCCCAACTCATGGACGTCGTGCCACGTAGACCGCGCGATCCGTCGCGACATAGTCAACGCGCCCCTCCGAAAGCGCCTGCGCACACTCCGCCGGCGTGTTGATGATCGGCTCTTCGTGCACGTTGAAGCTTGTGTTGATCATTGCCGGCAAGCCGCTCAACGCTTTGTAGCGCGCAAGGATGTCGTAGTAGGTCGGGTTCGTCTCACGCGCGATCACCTGCGGGCGCGCCGTGCCGTCGATGTGGACGACCGCCGGGATGCGCGTGCGCCAGGCCTCGCGCACCGCACACGTGATGGTCATGAAGCGCGCGGCGTAGCGCGTCGCCGGCGTGAGCATGAACACATCATCGGCGTCCTCCTCTGCCACGACGGGCGCGAAGGGCATGAACTCCGAGCGGCCGAGGCGTGCATTGAGCCGGTCATTGATCGCCGAATCGTCGGCGCTTGCGAGGATGCTTCGTGCGCCAAGCGCGCGCGGGCCATATTCCATGGCCTTGCTATAGAGCGCGACCACCTTGCCCTCGGCAATCAAGGCGCCGGCACATGAGGCGGGGTCGTCGGAGACCGTCTCGAGCCTGCCGTCCCGGTCGAAGACCGCGTCGACATCAGCCGCATAGTCTCGGCCTAGATAGAGGTGTGTGAGCCGGTAGCGCGCCGCGAGCCAAGCGTCCAACCCGTCGCGCTCGAGAAGGAACGCGAGCACGCCACCTGCTGGCAAACCCTGGTCGCTCATTGCCGGGTAGATGAACACCTCATCGACCTCAGTCGCCTCGGCAAGCCGCTGGTTGAGCAGCACATTGCCGAACACGCCGCCGGCGAGGCCGAGATGGCGTACCGGATGCTGCGCAAGCAACCGGCGCACCGCCTCGATGGTGAAGTGCTCAAGGACCGCCTGAACGGATGCCGCGACGACCTCGCGCGGTTGTTCGGCAGCCACGTCGGTCACAAAGCGGCGCATTGCGTGGTTGGTCTCGAAATCGCTCGTGATCTGGCCGGTCTCGTTCACCGAGAAATGCGCCGCGATCGCGTCGAAAAGATCAGGCGTGCCATAGGCGGCAAGACCCGTGAGCTTGCCCTCGTGGCGGTTGATCTTGTAGCCAAGCGCCTGCGTTGCGTACCCGTAGGCGAGACCGACGCTATCGATCCGCAAGGACTGACGTAAGCACTCGTCGCCGCCGTAGAGCTCGCTCAGCGTGCCGTCACGAAAGATGCGGTGGCTGTACTGCACATTGTCGCCGCCGCCGTCGGACGTGTAGAGAAGCGCGTCCTCCCAATCGGTGTGAAACAGCGTGGGCAAGGCGTGGGCTAGGTGATGATTGAAGAAGCGCACCTGCGTATCGGCGCGAAAACCGCTTTCTCCGCGAAAGCGGGCTGCGTCGAAGAGAGCCTCTGAATCGGCGCGTCCCGCGCGGACCAACTCCCTCTCCATGCTCTTGTGTTTTTCCTTGCCGATCATCTGCCGGACGCGGCCTTCGATGAGCCGTCCGCCGCGAAAATGCCGGTAATATCGCCAGGGAAAGGCACCGCGTCCGAGCACAACCGCGTCGATCGCGCTCCGGTCGTGGCCGGCGATCGCCAAACACTCGTCGATCGCCTCCTCCGGGACGCGGCCACCATCGATCTTGCGCCTTGTGAGCCGCTCGAGCGCGACGGCGGCGACCATCCGATAGTCGTCGAAGAGGCACGCACCCGCCTCATGGTATCCGGGGTGCACGCCCAGGATGATCATGGCAGCGAACTCGGATTGATCGGATCGTTTGGTGGTTCAGGCGGGCGACCGTACGCCGCGGCGACTCGAGGGTCAATCCGGGCGTCACGGCCCCAGTGTCGGCGGCGGAAGGATGACCCCACCAGGATGCGATGCTACATCTGCGGCGCCGCCGCGCGAGCGAGTCGTGCGGCTTGGGGAGGGGTCGTGCTCACACTACACCGCGCAAATGCCTTGCCGTTTGGCCATGTGTCGGCGGCCCTGGCAGGACTAAGCGCGCCGGCGATCCTTTTTGGGCCGGCCGGAGTCGGCATTGGGTTCGTGGGCGCGATCGCCTTCGCGCTCCTTGCGCCGGGTCGCGTAACACGCGTTCGAGAGACCGCCGCGCGCCTGCGTCAGCCTCTCGGTATTGCGTTCGTCGCGATGCTCGTTCTGTGGCTTCCGAGTATCGCGCTTTCCTCCGACCCGATGGATTCGCTGTCGGTGTGGGCGCGGATCATTCCGGTGGTTTCAGGTGCCGCCTTGATCTTTCGCCTGCTCGCCGACGAGCCGCGTTATGCCGAGACCGCGTTTCGCGCATCGATCATCGGCACGCTGATCGTGCTGTGTTTGCTCACGATCGGTCTCTACGGCTGGGGCGAGTTGGTCATGGCCCTACGCGGCAAAGGCTTTGTGCCAATCGACTCCTGGCCCGCCGTGCCCAAGACGCGCGGAATGGTTGCTGCTTGCCTGGGGCCGGTGATGGTGTGGGCGGGATACAGGCTCGGGAGCTGGTGGCGCTGGGCCGGCTTGGCCTCCTTGCCGCTCGTGGTCTTGGTGATCATTGGGGTCGACAGCAACGCTGGGCTGCTCTCATTCGTCGTGGGGTGTGTTGTCGGTGCATTGGCCTACGTGGCTGCGCGCGCCGGCCGCCGGCGGTTGCTTGCGGGCATGGTGGCGGTGCTGCTGTCGTGTGCGGTTGGGGGGCTCGTCGTCCTGTTCGATCGGTTGCCGCAAGCGCCGAGCCCGTCGGAGCTATCCGGCCCGACCTACGACGGACCTCTCGACCCGACGCTACCAGTCTGGGCGGTCGATCATGCTCGCCAGTACATCTGGGCCTATGCGCTCGATTGGGTTGACGAAGCCCCCGCATTTGGCCACGGCATCAATCGCAGCAACCATCTGCCCGGTGCGGAGACCTTCCTAACCGCGGTCGGCCAGGAAATCCTTCCGTCACATCCTCACAACTGGGTGCTGGAGCAGCTCGTCGACACCGGTGTGGTTGGTCTGCTCGGAGTGCTGTCGGCGCTCGGCGTCTTGATCTGGCGTATCCTGCGCTGGGCGCAGGTCCAACCCGCCGCGGCGTGCGCCGCGCTCGCTTTGTCGGCGTCGTTTTGGTGCGCGTCGCTGCTGACGGTTTCGATTTGGTCGACCTGGTGGCAGGCCGTCTATCTCATGCTCCTTGCGCTCGTCGCGGCCGAGGCCACTCGGCCAGCGGCCTCGCGTTAAGTCCCTCGAAGACCGGCAACAACGTCTCAGCCGGCAAGAAACGAGCGGAAGCGCGCGGCGACGGCTCTTGGTGTCACAGTCGGGCGGCCAAGCTTCGCGATGGAGCCGGGCGCGATCATGCTGTGAATCAGGCAGGGCCCGGCGCTTGCGGCCGCCGCATCGAGAGCCTGTGCGAAACCGTCCACGCTATCGCACCGAAAGGCTCGCCGATAACCGCAGCCGACGGCGACTTGCGCGAAATCGACATTGGGCGACACCGTCGCTTGGCCACCGGTCGAGTCATGAACGCCGTTGTCGAGCAGAACGTGGACGAGCGTCTCGGGCGCGTACGCACCGATCGTCGCCATCGAGCCGAGTTTCATCAGCGCGGCGCCATCGCCGTCCAAGACCACAACCGGTCTCGTTGTGTTGAGCGCGACGCCGAGCGCCATGGCCGACGCGCAACCCATCGAGCCCACCTGATAGAGCTGCTGTGGGCGGTCTTCGAGCGTGAAAAGCTCGCGTCCGGTCTTTCCCGTGGTGGCGATCACCGCGGTCTCGGCGCTCAGCGCACTTTGGACCTGACGAAGAATGTCATAGCGCGCGGGCCGCGCTGCGCCGACACAAAGATCATGCACCGCACCGCGCGGCCGCATCCGGATGGGCGGCTGGTCCAGCCCATCGTCGCGCACGGTGTCCTTCTCCATGACGAAGGCGTAAGGGAGCCCGCTTTTCGACATGGCGGCCTGCGCAACCTCGAGCGCATCGGCCACAGCCTCCCCGGAGGTCGGAAAGGGCGCGTGGCCGACCCGGATCACGTCGAGCAAGGGCGCCATGATCTGCCCCATCAGCTCGTGCTGCGGCTCGTCTTTGAGGCCGGGCTGGCCGCGCCAGGTCACGACCAGCAGGGTCGGGATGCGAAACGGGTGGTTGAGCGAAGTGAGCGGGTTGATGGTGTTGCCGAGCCCCGAGTTTGACACATGACCACGGTCCTTCGCCCGGCGAGCCACGCGCCCGCCGCGATCGCGACCGCTTCGCCTTCGCTCGCCGCGCTCACATAGGTGAGCGCTCGGTCCGAAATCACGCGGTTGATGATCGGTGTGAGGAACGAACACGGCACGCCGGTGTAGAAATCGAACCCGCGTTCGCGCGCGGGCCCGAGAAATGCGTCCGCTCCAATCACTAGCTCAAATGACGTTGCGCAGGTTCGCGAGGTCGAACGCGTCGTCGACGTCGAGCCAATGACCCATGACATAGACGACGGTGACCGTGTCGCCTTGCGCCATCAGGCGCTTGAGGAGGTCGGGCAAGTCCGCACGGTCCAGCGTGTCGTCATCGCGCATGCGCACGATTTCATCACGCACGCGCGCCGCGCCGGCGGCGCTCAGCTTGAGCAGGCCGATGAACTCGCCGTCCGCTTCGTCTTGCTCGGTGCTGCTCCAAATGTCGCTCAGGTGGACGGCTTCGTCCTCGAGATAGCTGCCGGTGAAGCGCCGCGTGCAGCGCACCCAATCGACTTTGCGGCCCGGCGCGCGCGCCGTGCCGTGGCCGGTACGGGCATCGACCACCGTGACAATGTCGCCGGGTGCTGCGAGAAGGTTTTCGAGCACATAGTCGCGAAACAGAATGTCGCCGTAGCAGACCACCGTTGGGCCGTCGAGGTCGTCAATCGCGCAGGCGAGGGATGCGACCTCGCCGGTCTCGGCGAAACGGTCGTTGTCGGCGGTGTCCACGTTGGCGAGCTGGATCGCCTCCTTCTTGTAGCCGCGCACGACCGTGACGTCGCGCACGCCGCCGGTGTTGAGTGTGCCCACCAGTCGGCGGATGAGCGGCGTGCCGCGCACATCGAGCATGCATTTTGGACGCAGCTCGGTGAGGCGCCCCAGCTGCTCGCCGCGCGAGGCCGCGAGCAAGATTGCGCGCGCGGCAGGCTGCGCCGGCGCCAAATAACGCTCCTCAGCTTCAGCAAGCTCGCGCTGTCCCATGAGGTCGAACACATCGCGCACCGGCGCGATCGCATTCTCAACGCCGGTCAGGGATTCCTCTCGGACGATTTTCTCGCAAACGGCGCGCATTGCGCTCACCGCGGCCCGCATGTTGTGGTTCGCCCAGATCACCATCGAGACGCCGGCCTCGCGGAACACATCTGTCGGGGTCTGGTAGTACATCGTGGGCACGATCACCACCGGGCACGGCCCGGCCCACTCGCCGCAGAACGTTGTGATCTCGTCGGCGGTCGCGCGTTTCGAGTGGATCAGAACCGCATCGGCGCCGGCCTCGTGATAGGCCTCCGCGCGCCGGATTGCCTCGTCCATGCCCCAGCCTGCGATCAACGCCTCGATACGGGCGACGATCTGAAAATCAGGGTCGCTTTGGCTATCCTTGCCCGCCTTGATGCGGCCGCAAAACTCGCCGATCTCGGCCAGCGGCTGCCCCTCACCGATGAACGAGTTCGTCTTGGGGAAGAGCTTGTCCTCAATGCAAACGCCGGCGATGCCGCGCTGGCACAGCTTCTTCACCAGCCGGCGCACATTGTTGAAATTGCCGTAGCCGGTGTCGCCGTCGACCAAGATCGGCAGGTTCGTCGCATCGGCCATGAACTCGAGCGTCTCCAGCACCTGTGTCCATGACGCCTCGTTGTTGTCACGCACACCGAGCGCGCTAGATATCGAGAGCCCTGACGCCCAAATGCCCTCGAATCCCGCCTCTTCGACGATTTTGGCGGACAGGCCGTTATGCGCCTCCATGATGAAGGAAAGCGTCGGCGATTGGAGGAGGGCGCGAAGCCGTCCCGCCCGGCTGATTTCCGGCCGTGCGCCTTGCGTTGGGCGGAGTTCGGGCGGTGTCATGATCCGTTTCCCTCGTGGCGAGGCGACGAAGCGGTATGGGTCACAAATACTTAACACGCAACCGCCGGGTCTCAATGGGGAACCAGGTATTTGACGCTGCCCGCATTCCCGCACAGAGTCGCCGATCAATCGGTCGAAACCAAATCTTGGGAGTGCCGCATGCCCGATCGGGCGATGGATATCGCGAAGCTGACGGCGCGTGCCGAAAGCAATCGCCGTTACGGCAGCGCCGACTTCGACGATTGGGTCCGCTCGTTGCTCGATGATCTCAGCTTCGAAACCGTCCTCGAACTCGGCTGTGGCGCCGGCAACCAGCTCATCCACTACGGAGCCAAAGGCGCCCTCGAGTATGTGGTCGGCGTCGACGTCTCCGCGGACGCGCTCGAAATCGCTGAGCGACGCTTGGCCGAGGTCGGCTCTCCGCGGCAGCTCGTGCATGCGCCGATGGAGCACGCCTTCACCCATCCGGCGCTCGTCGACGATCGGTTCGACCTTGTGTCGTGCTTTTACGCGCTTTACTACGCGCGCGAGCCGCGGGCCGTTCTGCAGGCCATGATCGCTCACGCCGATCGTGCCGTCCTGGTGGTCGGGCCATGGGGGCAGAACAACGCCACACTGTTCGACCTCATGCGCGCCTACGGTCCGCTCCCGAAGCTCGCGGAATGGAGCTCAACCGGCTTCATGGAAGAGATCGTGTTGCCAACGATCGATGCGTCTTCGCTCGATCTGGACGTGAGCACCTTCACGAGCGAGGTGTCGTTTCCCGACGTCGAGGCTTTTTTGGCGTATTGGCGCGCCTCGGGGTTCCACGACCCGAGCGCCGAGGTCGAGGTCGCGCGTGACATCGAGGCGCGCTACGCGGCCGGCAACCCGGTCGTCATCGAAAAACACGCGATGGCGGCGATCGGGCGCAAAGCGGCGTCGTAATGTGACCGCTCAGCGCGCGCGGTAGCCGACCTTCAGCGTCTCGACCATCTCGACCAGTGCGTCGACGGCCGCGTCGATGAACGCCCGGCCCGATTCGGCGCTCGCCTCTCGCGGGTTGCCGAAAATCGACGCGTGGTTCGTCTCGGGGGTCGGTCGCCGCGCATAGGTGCGCGACGGCTCCATCGGCGCAACCAGATCCCAGGCGACCAGCGGTGCGTGAACGCCCTCGAGGCGGTCCATATGCACCAGCTCGGGTCGCGTCGCGAGCTGAAAAGAGGTCTCGAACTCGCCGCCGTGGCCCATGCCGCCGACCTCCGAGCTGCGGAGCGCGTGAACCTTGGCAGCCCCCGGTTCCCAATAGCTCACCGCGGTGACTTTGAAATCGTAATCCTGGTCGAGATCGTCGATCAGGCGCCGCGCCACCGCATCGTTCGACGTGCCGTTCGGCCGATTGCCGTTGAGCAGCATGATGTGGGTGAAGCCCTGGCGGACGAGCGCCGCGCCGACCTCGTAGAGCATCTGCTGATAGGTTTCGATCGAAAGCGAGATGGTGCCCGCGAAATGCTCGAAGGTCTTCGACACCGCGTAGGGAATGGCGGGAGCGACCACGGCGTTGACCCGCTCCGCGAGACGCACGGCCATGTGGTCGGCCTGGTGGGTGTCGGTGTCCGTCGGCATGTGCGGGCCGTGCGCCTCGGTCGCGCCGGTCGGCACGATCACCATGCGCTCCGCCGCGATCGCGGCCTTCGCCTCTTCCCAGGTCATGTGCGCCAAGCGGTGCTCTGCCATGGCCCTCAACTCCTACGACGTGCGGCGCGCGAAAGGACGCAGCACAAAGCCGAACAAACGGGTTAGCCGACGCCAAAGAAGGCGGAAGACAAGGCCCTCCGCACGGAACGCCGCCGGCTCCCCCGTGCCCCCGGAAGCGGGGGTCTCCGCCGGAGCCGCGGCGGTGGGCTGGACGGCCGGTGCCTGCGCAGCGAGCTTGTTGCGAAGCGCGTCGGCAAATTGCGCGATCAAATGGCTCGCGACGTCCGCGACGATTCCGGTCCGGCCCAGTTGCGCGAGTGCACCGGTCAGCTTGATGTCGCCTTCGATGTGGACCGTCGCGGTCCCGTCGTCCCCCGTCAGCCAATAGGTGACGGCCGCGGTTGCGCGGCTCCCGCCGCGTTTGTCGGCACCTTTCGATTCGATCCGCGCGCGGTGAGCCGCTTCGTCCGTCTCGACGATTGTGGCCTCGCCCTCGAATGCAGCCGAGACCGGCCCGAGCTTCACGCGAATCTTGCCGCGGTACGTGTTTGGGCTTGGCTGATCGAGCAGCTCAAGCCCCGGCATGCAAGTGACGACCTGGGGGACATCCTGAAGAAAATCCCATACCGCATCGGCGGGTTGATCGACCGAGAACGTCTCCGTGACCTGGGGCATCGGCGCGACCTTGGAACGGGTTAGGCGGCGGCCTCGCCGGCGTTGGCGATGGCCTCGTAGATCATCGTGGGGCTAAGCGGCGCGTGGCGGAACGGCGCGACACCGAGCGGCCGCAGTGCATCCTCGACCGCGCCCGCGAGTACGGCCGCAACCGGGATGCACCCAGCCTCGCCGACTCCCTTCACGCCGAGCGGGTTCAGCGGCGAGGGTGTCTCGAGGTGGATCATCTCGACCGACGGCACCTCGGTCGCATAAGGCATCAGAAAGTCCATGAAGCTCGCGTTCCGGGGGTTGCCGTCCTCGTCATACTCGATGCGCTCGTAGAACGCGCCGCCGATGCCTTGGGCGAGACCGCCGGTGACCTGTCCCTCGACGATGGTCGGATTGATCATCTTGCCGCAGTCATGCACGCAGAGATACCGCTTGAAGGCGACGGTGCAACGCACCGGGTCGACCTCGACGATCGCGGTGTGGCAACCATAGGACCATGTCGCGTAGGGGGGGCTGTAATACTCGGTCGCCTCGATCCCCGGATGCTTGCCTTCATCGAGCGGCGGCCTGTCGTGACGCGCGGCGGGCGCGAATTGGGTCGCGGTCTCGCTCGCCTTGCTAAAGCCGTAGCGGAGCGGGTTCGCGAGCGTCGCGATCTCGGCGAGCGTCACGGAGCGATCCTCGACGCCTTTGACCCAGACCTTGCCGTCGCCAAGCTCGATATCCTCTTCGGCGGCCTCGAACATCTCCGACGCGAGTGCCAGCACCTGCGTGCGCGCTTTCGCCGACGCGCGGTGGATCGCGTTGCCGGAGCAGACCGCCGCCCGGCTCGCAAAGGTCGCAACGCCCCAGTCGTACACCTGCGTGTCGCCTTCGACGACGATGACGTCCTCAACGGGGACGCCGAGCTGGTCGGAGACGATCTGGGCGAACACGGTGTCGTGCCCTTGGCCCTGCGTCGTGAGACCGGTGTTGACGTAGACCTTGCCGGTGATCGGATGGATGCGCACGTGGCCGCCTTCATAGGGGCCGAGCCCCGTGCCCTCGACATAGAAGGCGAAGCCGAGGCCGAGATAGCGCCCTTCGGCTTGGGCTGCTGCCTGCTCTTGCCGAAAGGCGGGAACATCGATCGCGTCCAGCGCGAGCTGCATCGCCTTCTCGTACTCGCCGCTGTCATAGGTCACGGCGAGGCCGTCCGCGAACATCAAACCGTCCCGTTTGTAGGGGAAGTCGTTCGGTTCGATGAAGTTGCGCCGGCGGATCTCGAAACGATCGATGCCGAGCTCGTCGGCGAGCTGATCCATCGCGCGCTCGACCGCGAAGCAGGCCTGCGGCCGGCCGCAGCCGCGGTAGGGCGAGACCGGCGTGGTCGGCGTGTAGACCGCCTTAAACTCCACCCAGATATTGGGAATGCGGTAGGGGCCGGCGATCGAGGTCGACGCGACCTGCGCCACTGCGATGCCATAGGGGATGAACGCGCCCGTGTCATGCAAGAAGCTGTCGCGCAGGCCGATGACTTCGCCGTCCCTCGTGGCGGCGAGCGCGATCTCATGGATCTGCGTGCGCTCCTGGTTGGACGCGAGGAAATTTTCCTGCCGGTCCTCGATAAATTTGACCGGCCGGCCGAGTTCCATTGCCGCGAGCGGCACCAGCACCTCATCGGGATAGAACAGCATGATCTTCTGGCCGAACCCGCCGCCGACGTCGGGGGCGATCACCCGCACTTTGTCCTCGTCGAGCTCGAAGAGCGCCGCGAGGCCGCCACGGATGGCGATCGGTGCTTGGGTCCCGTCCCAGAGCGTCAACTCGCCGGTCACCGTGTCGAAGCGCGCGGCCACCGCGCGGCATTCCATGGGTGCTGCGGTGCTGCGATCAACCTGCACACGGATGCGGGTGACGTGATCGGCGCGCGCGAACGCGTCGTCGGCATCGCCCGAGGTTTGCACGAGCTGGGCTGCGATATTGTTGGGCACGTCAGGATGAACCAGATGGGCGTCGTCGGCGATGGCGGCGTCGAGATCCATCGTCGCATCGAGGGGCTCGTAGTCGACCTCGATCAGGCGCAGCGCGTCCTCAGCGCTGTAGCGGTCGGCGGCGACCACCATCGCGATCGCCTGTCCGACGTAATAGACGTCGTCGCGCGCGAGCGGGCGTTGCGTGCGGCCGCCGATCAACGATGGGTGCGGGATCAGGAGCGGGAACGCTCGGTCGAGATCGCCGATATCGTCGCAGGTGTAGACGGCGGCCACGGCCGGGTGCGCGCGCGCTGCGGTGACATCGAGGGCCGTGATGCGCGCACGCGGAAAGGGGCTTCTGAGAAACGCTGCGTGGAGCGCGCCCTCGAGCGGAATGTCATCGACATAGGCACCCTCGCCGCGCAGCAGGCGCGGGTCGATGTTGCGTTGCACCGGCGCGCCGAACATACGCGTTGCCATGTCAGCCGGCCTCCCCGTCCCGCATCCGGCGTGCCGCCTCGGCGACGGCGGCGACGATGTTCTGGTACCCGGTGCAGCGGCAGAGATTGCCGGAGAGCACCTCGCGGATTTCCGCTTCGTCCATCTCGGGCGCGCCGGTTTCCTCGAGATAGTTGACGATCGCCATCACGAAGCCGGGCGTGCAGTAGCCACATTGCAATGCGTGGCAATCGCGAAAGGCTTGCTGGACGGGATGCAGCGTGCCATCGGGCGCGGCCAATCCCTCGATCGTGCGCACCGTCGCACCGTCGGCTTGAACGGCGAAGGTGAGGCAGCTCCGCGCGGAAACGCCATCGAGGATCACCGTGCAGCAGCCACAGACGCCATGCTCGCAGCCCACATGCGTGCCCGTCAGGCCAAGCTCGTGGCGAAGAAAATCGCTGAGCAGCATGCGTATGCTCACCGTGCGCTCGACCGCCTCGCCGTTCACCGTCATGCGCACGGCGCGGGTCGCATCCTCGCTTTGTGGCGCAATTTTCGTGCGGAGGGGACGGCGCCGGGTCATGACCCCATCCTTTCGCGTGCGCGCATCGTGGCGCGGGCGACGCCTTCTTTCACGAGCCCCGCCGTCAAATGCTTGCGAAACGCATTGCTCGCCTGAATGTCGTCGGCCGCGGTGACAGCCGTGCGCGCGGCCTCGGCCGCCGCATCGATCGCGGCCGCGTCGAGCGCGGTGCCGACGAGGCAGGCTTCGGCGTCGGCGAGACGTGTCGGCTTCGCGGCAATTCCACAAGCGGCAAGGCGCGCCGCCGCGCAGTCGCCGCCTTTGCCGACCGTGATGAGCGCGCAAATGCCCGCGATCGCATAATCGCCATGCCGCCGGGTGAACTCATCGAATGACCAGCCGGTGCGCGGAGGCAGCACGGGGATGCGTGCCTCGATCGCGATCTCGTCGGGCGCGAGATTGGTCGTGAGGTGAAACGCGTAAAGATCCTCCGCGGCGATCTCGCGGGTGCCGTTCGGCCCCTGCACGACCAGCGAGCCGCCGGTTGCGACGAGCAGCGCGGGCAACTCCGCCGCCGCATCCGCGTGCGCCAAGCTGCCGACCACGGTGCCGCGGTTGCGGATCGGGATGTGTGCGACATGGCGCAGCGTCTCGCGAAGCAATGGGTTCGCGGCGTGGACGGCGTCGTCGCGCTCGACCTTACGCTGGCGGACCATCGGGCCGACACGGATCGCACTGTCGTCGACCGACAGGCGATCGAGCCCCGGAATATGGCTCAAGTCGATCAGCGCGTCCGGTGCCGCGATACGAAAGTTGAGCGTCGGGACCAGGCTCTGCCCGCCCGCGAGCACCACGCTCTCCTCGTGCGCGGCGCGCGCGGCGACGGCGTCTTCGATGGTCTCAGGAGCGATGTACGTGAAGAGCGGCGGTTTCATCGTCCTGCCCGGTCGCGTTCCAGCCTTGGTCCGGGTCGTCCCAGTCAGCGGGCCGGGCGATCGCACCCTTTGCGTTCATGGTCTCGTAGTAGGGGCCTCGGTCGAACATCGGAAGGTGATCGCGGTTGCTCCTCAACCGCGCGCGGAGTGCGGTTGTTTCGTTCTCGTCGACGCGATAGCCGGTGCCCTGCTTGATCAGCGCCACGCCGTAGGCCTCGCGTGCCGCGTCTTCCGACACCAAGCCGCAGGTCACGTCGTAACGCACCGCTTCGGGCTCCCGATCGAGCGGATCGCCCCAGCCACCGCCACCCGTGGTCGTCACGCGCACGATGGAATCGGCCTCGACCGCGATGTTGTCGGCCATGCCGTCAATCGGTTGCACCGCGCCGTCGCCTGTCTCGACGGCGATCGAATAGGTCGCGCCGTGCTTGCCACCGTTGACGCCATAGGTGTGCAGCAAGGCACGGTCGGCATTCGACAGAAGCTTCGAGTCCGAAAGCACGCGAATCCGCTTGTCGTAACCGAAGCCGCCGCGGCGATAGCCCGGCCCGCCCGAATCGGTCGCGAGCGCGAGGCGCTCGACACGCACCGGGTAGCGCTGCTCGGAGAACTCGGCCGGCAGGTTGCGCGAGTTCGGCACAATGTGGACGACGTCGCTGCCGTCGGCCCACGGGCGGCCCGGCCCGCCACCGCCCAAAACCTCGCGGAAGAGGAAGAAATCGTCCGCGGTCTTGCCGCCGTGCAGGCCCCAAATTCGGATTGTCTCGTGATCCGCCGGCATGCGCCCGCCGGTGGCTTTGGAGAGGCAGGCGGCGAACACGCCAAGCGAGCGGAGGAGGATGAAGAAACGAAGGCCGGTCGGCTTGCCGAACGTCGGCGTGACGAGGGAGCCCTTTGGCGGGAACACCACGTCGATCACGTCCAGCACGCCCTCGTTCATGTCGATCTCGGCCGCCCGCTCGGGCGAATCGGCCAGAGAGCGCAGCACGGGTGCCATCCACTTTCGCGCGAACCGACCCTCGCAATAGTCGATCGCCCAGTTGATCGGGCCTTTCGCTTCCGGGTCGGTGCCGTTGAAGTCGAGGATGATCTTCTCAGGCGTCTTGGTCATCGTGAGCCGCAGCGCGTGCATGCGCGGCGCATCGACGCCGTCACCCTCGATATAGTCTTCCCAGGTGTAGACGCCGTCGGCGATCTTCGGCAGCAGCTCCTCGCGGAGGGTCCGCGTGCAATTCTCGATGATCGCGTCAAACGCCGCCTCGAGCGCGTCGACACCATAGCGGGCCGCCAGCGCCTCGATCCGGTTCGAACCGAGGCGCGCGGCGCCGATCTCGGCATCGATGTCGCCCTTGAGGTGCGCTGAGAGCCGCGAGTTGCGCTCGATGATGCGATAGGCAGCCTCGTTGAGCGTGCCGCGCTCGTAGAGCTTGATGGGCGGAACGACGAGACCCTCCTGCCACATGTCCGTCGCGTGCACCGGGAGACTGCCCGGCACCGAGCCGCCGACATCGTCGTGATGGCCAAACACCTGGCTGAAGCCGATGAGCCGTTCGCCGTAGAAAATCGGCACCGAGGTGCAAAGGTCGGGGACGTGGCCGATGCCGCCGGCGCTGTTGTAGGGGTCGTTCCAGAAGAACACGTCGCCCGGATGGATGTCGCCGTCGAAAAACTCGAAAACCGGCTCCACCAGCGCCGAGTAGGAGCGGCCCGTGAGCTTGCGGCCGCGTGCGTCGAACAGCGCGACCCGATAGTCGTGCTGATCGCGGATCATCGGCGAGCGTGAGGTGCGCTCGACAGCGGCCTCGATCTCGAGTTCCGCCGACCGCACAGTGCCCGCGATGACCTCGAGCTCGACCGGACCGACGGTAGGACGCGTGTCGCTCATGTCGTTTTCTCCAAGGTCAGGTTGCCATATCCGTCCGCCGACACACGCCAAGCGGCCGGTACCACGACCGTCGAGCCATATTCCTCGACGATCAGAGGGCCGTCCAGTGCATAACCAGGCTTGAGCCGCTCGCGCCGATAGATCGGGCAGTCACGCTGGCCGAGACCGCGCCAATAGACCGACCGGTGGTCGATCGGGTCGGGCGGTGCGGCCTGCTCGTCCGAGGCGGCCATCTGGGGGCGGTGAACCAGACCGATCGCCTGCACGCGAAGGTTCACGAGCTCGACCTCTTGCTCGCCCTCATAGCTGAACCCGAACATCTCCTCATGGGCCCGGTGGAAGTGCTGCCAGATCTCGTCGAGCGCGGCGGTGCCGGTTTTGCCAGCGGTTACGTGCACCGGGACCTCATGTCCCTCGCCGACATATCGAACGTCGGCCGTGCGGCTGAGCGTGATCTGATCCGGAGCGACGCCCTCGGCCACGATCTCGCTCTCGCCTTGCTCCTCCAAGGCGCGCCACGCTTCCTCGATTTCCGCGGCATCGGCGGTCGACTGGCGACGGACGAGGGTGCGGATGTAATCGCGCTTGATGTCGGAGACGTGAAGCCCGAAGGCCGAGAGGTTGCCCGGGTTGGGCGGCGAGAGCACCGTGCGGATGTCGAGAAAATCGGCGACATCGGCCGCGAACATGCCGCCCGCGCCACCGAAGGCGACAAGCGTGTAGGCGCCGGGATCGCGCCCCTTCATCACGGTCACCTGGCGGATGCCATGCACCTGGTTGGCCGCAGCGATTTCGAAGACGCCGGCCGCCGCTTCCTCGGCCGTGAGGCCGAAGCGCTTGCCGAGCGTCTCATAGGCCGCGCGAGCTGCGCCGATATCGAGGGTCAGATCGCCGCCGACCAGCGCATTCGGCAGGCGGCCCAGCACGACCGCTGCGTCGGTGACCGTCGGCGATGTGCCGCCGCGGCCATAGCAAATCGGCCCGGGATCCGCGCCGGCGCTCCGCGGGCCCACTTTGAGCGCACCGTAGTCGTCGACCCAGGCAAGGGAACCGCCGCCGGTTCCGACGGTCGCGATGTCGAGCATCGGCGTCTTGACCGGATAATGCTCGACGAACGAATGGTTGGTCATACGCGGCTCGAGATTCTCCACCAGCGACACGTCGGTCGAGGTGCCGCCGACGTCGAGGGTGAGAATGTCCTTGAAACCCGCAAGCTTCGCCATGTGGGTGGCGCCGAGCACGCCGGCGGCAGGTCCCGAGAGCAGCATCGTCACCGGCTTTTCGCCGGCGCTCGCACTGGTTACCACGCCGCCGTTGGACTGCATGATGAGGAAGGGCGCCGCCCCTGCCTCGGCGCGGATGCGGGCGTGGGCGCGGTCGAGGTAGGTCTTGCAGTAGGGCTTGACCATGACGTCGATCAACGTGGTCATCGCGCGCTCATATTCGCGATACTCCGGCAATACGACGGAGGAGAGCGAGACCAGGAGATCAGGATAGTGCTCTTCGATGAGAGCGCCGACGCGACGTTCGTGAACATCGTTGGCATAGGCGTGCAGCAGACAAATCGCGACGCAGCGAACACCGTTTTCCACCAATGATCCCGCCGCTTCGATCACGGCGGCTTCGTCGAGCGGCGTCAACTCCTCGCCTTCGTGGGTCAGCCGACCCGGCACCTCGCGGACGAGGTGAAGCGGCACCAGACGCGGCGGCTTGACCCAAAAATAGGAGTTGCCGTAGCCGTCGGGCACCGATTGGCGGGCGATCTCGATGATATGGCGGAATCCTTGGGTGACGATCAGCCCAAGGCCCTCGAATTTGTGCTCGAGCACGGCGTTGGTCGCCACCGTCGAGCCATGTAACAGCTGGCTTAGGGCCGACGCCTCCATGCCGGCTGCGCGCACGACCTTGTCCAGCCCGTTGAGCAAGCCGACGCTGGGGTCGGCGGGCGTGCTCGGGGTTTTGACCGTGTATTGTGTGCCGGAGCCGTCGTCGATTGCCACGACGTCGGTGAAGGTGCCCCCGGTATCGATCGCGACTCTTAAGCTCACTGGCCACTCCCCGCGCTCTTTCGGGATCATATCCGCTTTTCGGATATCGTGTCCATTATTGACGCCGCGGAACCGCAAGTCAAGCGACGATGCCGCGGTTGGAACAGTGCGTCGGCCGCGCTAGACAGGAGGCACGGATCAAGGAGGGTTTGTCGTGGTCGAGCGAGTGGCGAAGAAACACCGCGCGATCGCCACGCTCGGCGTGCTGACGAGCGGCGGCGATGCCCCGGGGATGAACGCCACGGTCCGCGCGGTCGTGCGTGCCGCGCTCGCGCGCGGCATCCGTGTCTACGGCATTCAGCGCGGTTACCAGGGTTTGCTCGACGGCGACCTGCGCCCTCTCGGCGTGCGCTCGGTTGGCAACATCATCCAGCGGGGCGGCAGCGTGCTGGGCTCGTCCCGCTGCAAGGCGTTCGAGACGAAGGCGGGGCGGCGGGCCGCACTGGCTGTGATTGAGGCCCAAGCCCTCGACGGCCTGATCCTGATCGGCGGCGATGGCACGATGCGCGGTGGCCGCGCGCTCGCCCGAGATGGCGGCCCGCCATATATCGGGATCCCCGCGACGATCGACAATGACATCGCGGGCACCGATCGGACGATCGGTTTCGACACGGCGATCAATACTGCGCTCCAGGCCATCGACAAGATTCGGGACACGGCCAATACCGTCGAATTGCTTCATTTCGTCGAGGTGATGGGCCGCGGCAGCGGCTGGATCGCGCTCATGGCTGGTCTCGGCGGCGGCGCCGAGGCGATCGTGATGCCGGAACGAAAGGTCGACCTTGCCAAGCTCTGCGGCGGGATCCACGCAAGCCTGGCGGCGGGCAAGCGCGGCGTGATCATCATCGTTGCGGAGGGTGCCGTCGCGGGCGGG
Source organism: Alphaproteobacteria bacterium (assembly GCA_965216915.1). Classification (GTDB taxonomy): domain Bacteria; phylum Pseudomonadota; class Alphaproteobacteria; order UBA828; family UBA828; genus CBDCGS01. The sequence goes on along the minus strand of CBDCGS010000011.1, from coordinate 837,680 downwards.
GCCACGGCGCTCGCCCGCGAGGTCGGCACGGGGCTTGGCCTCGACTACCGGGTCACCATCCTCGGCCACACGCAGCGCGGTGGCAGCCCGAGCGCGGCCGATCGCGTTTTGGGCAGCCGGCTCGGCGCGGCAGCGGTCGAGGGTCTGCTCGCTGGGGAAACCGCGGTGCTGGCAGGCGAGATCAAGCGCACCATCACGCTGACCCCGCTCGCCCGCGTCCTGCGCCGGAAGAACAAGCTCGAGCCTGAGCTGATTCGCCTGCTCGGGTTGATCGCGTGATGGGTCCCGATCACTCGGCGGTGCCGCGCACCGGATAGTCGTTGTCGCGGATCCACGCAATGTAGCCCGGCAGCGGTGCGAGTGGCGGGCGCGCGAACGGCGCGTTCGAGATGTCGACGATTTGGACGCGACCATCGGGCCGGACGACGAAGAGCCCGGGCTCTGCGAACGGCCGGTCGGTTTCCTGGGTGGAGCGCGGGTTCGAGATATAGAGGCCAAGCCGGCGCATGTCGTCGGGTGCGAGGTCGTAGCCGACCGCGAAGCGCCATTGGTGCTCGGCGATGTCCGCTTCGGCCTTCTCTTTTGGATCAGCAGAGACGGCCATCACCTCGATACCGGCGTCCTCCAGCGCGCCCCGCGCTTCCTCGAGGGTACGGAGATAGGGTTTGCACAGCGGGCAATGCTTGCCGCGGTAGACCACGACGACCTTCCACGCACCGGTGCCGCCGAGGTTGATTCGTCCACCGCCGACCGCATCGAGCGTAAGTTCCGGCATGCGCGCGCCTGCTCCGAATCGCTCCGCCATCGTCGAGTCCCCCGGTCGATTGAAACGCCTCAGATCGATGGGAATCACATACAGCAACGCTATGATGCGCGTCCACTTCACGCCGCAAGGCGACGACAACGGGGATGATGACGAGATGCCCAACGAAATGTACGAGAAGGGTCTACAGGTTCGCCGCGATGTGCTCGGCGACGAGTATGTCGACCGCGCCATCAGCAACGCTGACGACTTCAACCGCGAGTTTCAGGAGCTGCTCACCGAATATTGCTGGGGTGCGGTCTGGGGTCGGTCTGGCTTGACCCGCAAGCAGCGCAGTATGAACAACATCTGCATGCTCGCCGCGCTTAATCGCGCCAACGAATTCGAGATTCATCTGCGCGGCGCGCTGCGCAACGGCGTCACGGTCGACGAGATCAAGGAAACGCTGATGCAGATCGCGATCTATTGCGGCATGCCGGCTGCGGTCGAGGGGTTTCGCATCGCCCGCAAGGTGGTCGACGAGCATCGCGCGGCGGAGGGTTCGTGATGGCCGCGCCCGCTCTCGGTCCGGTTCTCGGTTATGTCGGGCTCGGCCAAATGGGCGGGCCCATGGCCGCCAATTTGGTGGCGGCGGGCCATCGGGTCGTTTGTTACGATGCCGCCGGCACTGAAGCCCGCGCGGCGGACGGCGCCGTGATTGCGTCGTCGGTGGCGGAGGTCGCGCGCGCAGCCCGCTATCTCTTTCTCTGCTTGCCGGACGGCCCGGCGGTGATGTCGGTCGTCGAGGAGGTGGTTGCGGTGCCGGACCGGGTGGTCGAGGCGGTGATCGACAACACCACCGCCGGCGCCTCGGATGCCCGGGCCGCCCACGACGCGCTTGCCGCCGCCGGGGTCGCCTACGCGGACGCGCCGGTAAGCGGCGGCACCAAGGGCGCGAAGGCCGGCACGCTCGCGATGATGGTCGCCGCACCCGATGCCCTCTATGCGGCGCTCGAGCCTTATCTCCGGCCCATGGCAAAGAACGCGCGTCAGGTTGGCCAGGAACCCGGCCAAGGCATGACGATGAAGCTCCTCAACAACTTTCTCTCGGGCACGGCGATGGCTGCCACCAGCGAGGCGATCGCGTTCGGCAAGAGCCAGGGCCTCGACATGGCCACCATGCTCGAGGTGCTCAACGTCTCGACCGGGCGCAACACGGCGACCGAGGACAAGTTTCCGAACCGCATCGCGACCGGCCGCTACGATTCGGGCTTCGCGACCAAGCTGATGGCGAAGGACATGCGGCTCTACGCCCGGAGCGTCGAGGAAGCAGGCGCGCCGCAGCGCCTCGGCTCGGTGATCCGCGAGATTTGGGACGAGATGGAGCAAGCGCGGCCCGACTCGGACTTCACGGAGGTCTATCGCCACACTAGCGGCGAATAGCGGCATGCCGCGGCCGTTGCTCCTCACCCGATGCCTGGCTTAGCCTGCGCCGATGCCGAGCGTCGCGACGACAACCTATCTCATCGCCGAGGGATTGATCGGCGAGGGTACGATCTGGCGCGTGGTGCGCGAGGAAGTGGATGATGCCGGGCAGCGGCTGATCGCTTTCGTCGCGGTCTGTCAGACCCAGCGTGCCGCCCTCTCGTTGGCCCGTGCGCTCAACGACAAGCGTTCAACAGACGGAGCGGCGCCCATCGATCCGGCTGGCAGGCGGGGCCATATCAAGCTCGCCGCCGAGCCGCCGCCCTTGGATGCCTACCGCCTTAGACCCTCCTGCTAGGCCTAGGCGTTGCGTTTGCGCACGTCCTCCAAATAGGAGATCACGTCGTCCGACGTCATGATGTCGGCATAACGGCGGCCGACGTCGCGCAGATTGTCGCGGTGCGGGCCTTCCTCGGCGTCGCCGACGCAATCCTCCGGCACCATCGTGCGGAAGCCGTGCGAGAACGAATCGATGATCGAGGCGCGAATGCAGCCGCTCGTCATGCAGCCGGTCACGATCGTGGTGTCCACCCCGTGCTTCGCGAGGTAGGTCGTCACCGGCGTGTTGAAAAAGATCGACGGGCCGGTCTTGCAGAAAATGAAATCGTGATCCGGATCCGAGGTCTTCGGTTCGATCTCGGTGCAGGGATGGCCGTAGTAAAACGATTCGTGCACCGGCGTGATCTTCCAATAGGGCATGTCACGCTCGGAGTGATACGCGGTGTAGCAGTTGGCCACCGGGATATTGGCGCGCCGCGCAACCTCAAGAACGCGGGCCGTGTTGTCCACGGCGCGATGCACGAGGTCACAATTGCCGAAGTCAAAGCTTCGATCCGTGAAGGCCCGCTGGAAATCGACGACCAGCACACCGGGACGCTCGCCGAATCCAATCTCAACCTTGCCGTAGCCGATGTCTTGATATGCGTCGGTCGTCACGATCGTCTCCCGCAGAACCAATTTTCCCTGGGCCGCAGTCTAACCCAATTCGCAACTCCGCGCAGCGGCCCGCGCACCCCTCGACGGTTTGTTGACCGGGTGTCCCGCCGCCCCTAGAGTGGCGCGAGGCCTCTCCCGCCAGACCATTGATGTGAAACGATGAAATCGCTGTCCGACATCGTTGTGCTCGACCTTACGCACATGCTGGCGGGCCCGTTTGGCGGGATGCTGCTGGCCGACCTCGGCGCGCAGACCATCAAGATCGAGCCGCCCGGCCAGGGCGAGATGACGCGCCAATTGCTGGCGGGCGATCCGACCTATGCCGTCAAGGGCCTCGGGCCCTATTTCATGACGCTCAACCGCAACAAGAAAAGCGTCTGCATCGACCTCAAGCGGCCGGAGGGCCTTGCGGTTTTCTACGAGATGGTGCGCAAGGCCGATGTCGTATTCAGCAATTTCAGCCCTGGCGTCACCAAGCGCCTCGGCATCGATCACGACACGCTTGCGGAGATCAATCCGCGCATCGTGACCTGCTCGGTGAGCGGCTTCGGCGAGGTGGGGCCGGATTGCGACCGCACCGCTTTCGACGTAGTGGCGCAGGGCTATGGCGGCGCGATGTCGATTACCGGCCAGCCCGATGGTCCGCCGACACGCGCCGGGATTCCGGTGGCGGATCTGACCACCGGGCTGTTCAGCGCGATCGGGATCCTGACGGCGCTCCATGCCCGCGAGCGCACGGGGCGCGGCCAGCACATCGATATTTCGATGCAGGATTGCCAGGTCTCGCTCCTGAGCTACATCGCGACCATGCATCTGCTCTCCGGCGAATCACCGCTTCGTCATGGCAATGCCCATCCGATCTATGTGCCCTATAACGCGTTTCCGACGAAGGATCGCTGGCTGATCATCGCGATCGTCAAGGATGACGCCTGGGTGCGCCTCAAGCAGGCGCTCGGCGCACCGCCACTCGACGATCCGCGCTTCGACACGGTCGAAGGCCGCAGGGACAACCGCGAGGCCCTCGAGACCGCGCTGACGGATGCCTTGATGCGGGAAAGCTGCGACGAGTGGCTCGAGCGTCTGCGTGCCGCCCGCGTGCCCTGCGGGCCGGTCAACGACATCGCCCACGCGCTCAATGACATCCAGGTGCGGGCGCGCAACATGGTGGTCGAGATCACGCACCCGGAGGGCGACCGGATCGAGGTTACGGGCAATCCCATCAAGCTTAGCGAGACTCACGAGGACACGTTCACCTCGCCGCCGCTGCTCGGCCAGCATAGCGACGAGGTGCTCTCGGCCTTATGCGGCCTGAGTGATGCCGAGATCGATCGGCTCCGCGCGAGCGGGGTGATCGCCTGACGACCAACACGGGAGAGAAGCGATGAGCGGTGTGGTCACGATCCACGAGGTGGGTCTGCGAGATGGCCTGCAAAACCAACCGCGCACCGTGCCGACCGACGGTAAGCTCGCGCTGCTTGACGCGCTGCTCGATGCCGGCCTCCGGTCCATCGAGGCCGCGAGTTTCGTCTCGCCCAAAGCCGTGCCACAGATGGCCGACGCCGCCGAGCTATGGGCGCGTCTGCCACAGGATCGTGGAACCAACTACGAGGCGTTGGTGCCGAACGAGAAGGGCTACGAGCGTGCCGTCGAGGCTGGCGTGCGCACCGTCGCGCTGGTGCTCGCCGCCACCGACACGTTCAATCGGCGCAACATCAACATGTCGCTCGACGAGGCCGTGAGTGTGAACGAGACGGTGATCAAGCGGGCGAACCGCGAGGGCGTGCGCGCGCGGTCTTACATCTCGGTCGCGGCTGCTTGTCCCTATGAGGGCCCGACTCCACCCGAAACGGTCTTCGGTTTGGTCGATCGCATGTTCGAAGCGGGCGCCGCCGAGGTCGCGATCGGCGATTCGACAGGTGCCGGCAATCCGGCGCAAATGCAGCATCTGTTTGGCACGTTGGCGCGCCGTTACGGAGCGGAGCGTCTGGCCGGGCATTTCCACGACACGCGCGCGATGGCTCTCACTCTCACCTGGGTGGCGCTGGAGTGCGGCATCCGCAAGTTCGATAGCTCCATCGGTGGGCTCGGCGGCTGTCCCTTCGCGCCCGGCGCGACCGGAAACCTCGCGACGGAAGACCTGGTGTTCATGCTGAACGAGGCGGGCTACGACACCGGTGTCGATGTCGCCGGGTTGCGCAAGGCGGTCAAGGTCGCCGAGGGGCTGACCGAGCAAAGTCTCGGCGGGCGCATCACGAGCTGGTATGTCGGGCAGGAGGCCAAGCTTCAGAAGGCGGGCTAGCGCAAATCCCGAGCAGGTGAAACCACCTGCGACGACGCATTTGCGTCAATTCCGATGAGATAGAACATGTCGCGTGAGCATGAGTGAACGTGACATGCTCCGTCAGGCGCGCTGCGCCGGCGTCACACCATTCCGATCGCCTTGAGATCGATGTCGAAGCGTTCGCGCAGAATGGCGCAAATCTTGTCGTAGCAGACGCCGATACGCACCGTCTTGAAGGTGCGCAAGTCGATGATGCTGCTCGAGCGACCCTCCGGGTTGTGATACTTGACCTGCCCGTGGTCGATCACGATGTCCGCAGCCGCCAGAACTGGCTCGTCGACCGTGCCGGCCGTGAACTTGCTCCCCGTGAGCGAGGTGTTCGCCGACGAACCAACGACGGCGATACCGCGTGCGCTCGCCTGCCGCACGATCTCGTTGTGAAACGCACCCGCGTTCAAGAGCATGTCGAGCGTGCCTGCCTTGGTCGAGTTCTCTCGCACGAACGGCGCAAGGCCCTGGATCAGCGGATGATCGGCGCGGAATGGCGCCACCGCTGACATGGGCAGGTCGTGCTCCTCGATCACCGTGCGCACGACCTCTCGCTCTCGCTCGCCCGAGAGCAGGATCTCATTGAGCAGCGCGAAATTGGAGAGCATGCCGCTCGGCTTTTCGTAGCTTCGCTGCTTCGCTTTGAAAATCCGGCGGATCGCGGGCTCCGTGCGGCCGATGATGGCGTAAGCGACACTAAGCGGCACGATGGCGACCCCGCCATCCTCAATCACATCGAGAACGCGCGTCGCGTCGCCTTCGAGGTCCGGTTTTCCCATGTCAGTCACTCCGCGACGCTTGCTCGGGATGTCTGGTCCGCGGACGGTCCGCACCGAGAGAGGAGAGCCGCGAGACCGCCCTCGCGCTCGAGAGCTTCGACGGCGTCGGTCAAGATCGCGACGGGAGGGGCGTCGTCGAGATCGGCCAAGAGGCCCTCGACCTTCTCCGCGATGGCTTCGGTGGACATAGGACGCGCCGGTGTCCCGTGGCTGTCGAGCACGTCGGCGCGTCGCGTCGTGCCGTCGCGGTCGACAAGCTCCACCCAGCTGCCGAAATGCTCCGGGAATGCCGCCTGCATGGCGCGGTCGGCCACGGCCTCAACCTTGTCCGCTAGTGCGAGGATGCGGCTGTCCGCGAGACGCTCCTCGGTATAGCCGTCATAGCGCGTGGGCCCATAGGCGAGCGCCGCGCCGAGCGCGAACGGAAGGCTGTACTGCGCCGCCATGACGGAGCTCGGACGGCGCATCATATGCTGCGTGACCATGATGTCGGGACCGCCGACGCGGAGCGTCGCGATCGCGCTATCCGCCGTCGTAAAATCATCGGTCACCTCGCGGAGCGCATCGATGGTCGAATGGAAGAGGCGGCAACAGGGGTAGGGCTTGAGACTGATCCGATGGATCTCATAGGGCGCGCCCTCGGTGCGTGAGAGGCGGCTTGGGTCGGGTTGTGCGCCGTAGAGCGCGCACAGCCCATAGCGGCCGTCAAAGGCCTGCGCGGGCCCCGCGATCCCAAGGCGCGCCAACTCGGCGGCCATGGTGCCGTTATGCGCACCATAGCCTGCGTGGAGTCGCTTCACCGTCGTGCCGTGCGGATCCTCTGAAAATTGCATGGAGCCACCGGCGGTCGACAGCATGAGCCCCCATGCCCGCACCATGTCGTCGGCCGAGAGGCCGTGGAGCTTGCCGGCCGTGGTCGCCGCGCCGAAGCCGCCAAAGAGCGCGGTCGGGTGAAACCCGGCCTCGATCATGGTCCCCGCGCCCGTCGCCATGCCGACGCGGGCCATGACCTCGTAGCCCGCCACGATGGCGGCGATCACTGCCGGCCCGGAGGCGCCGACGGCGCTGCCGACGGCCAGCGCCGTCGCGATCACCACGGCGCCCGGGTGGGTGACCGACTCATCGTGCGTGTCGTCGAGCTCCATTCCGTGCGCCGCGCTCGCGTTGACGAAAGCCGCCATCGAGGGCGCGACACGCTGAGCGCGCCCGAAAAGGATACAGGGCCCCTGGCCGACGGATTCCGCCCACTGGGCGAGCTGCCCAGCCCAATCGAGCGCCGCGCCGCGCCGGCAAACGCCGATGTGGTCGAGGATCAGCCGCTTGACCTGCCCGATATCCCCAGGCGCCAAGTCGTCATAGCCGAGCGCCGTGATCTCTTCGGCGAGCGCGCGCGTGAGATCGGTTTGGCTTGCGCTCTCCATCCGACGGTTCCGCTTGTGGATCAAGAGTACGAACGCCCGCCGATCGGGCGCTGGCCGGCGCGCGCGCCATTTATTGCACGGGTGATCGGGTCCTGTATACAGATCGAACCCGACGAAAGGAGCTGGTTCATGCGAACGATCACGCCCGATTTGGTGCTCCAGCACGCCGATCAAGTCGTCGGCGTGCACCCGTCCGAGGGACGCGCCGCCGAGCTCGCCGCTGCGCTTTCAGTCTTGGTGAGCGCGACCGACGAGGCGGCAACCGGCCTCCCGCTCGAAGCCGAGCCGGCACATTTCCTTCTCGCGATCGATGCGACGGTCGAGGGCTAGACGGTGTCCACCCAGATCCACGATATGAGCCTGGTCGAGGTCGCTGATGCGATTCGCGACAAGGCGCTTTCCGCCGAAGAGGTCGTGCGCGCAACCATCGCGCGGGCGGAGGCCCTGCAGCCGCTCCTCAACTGCTTCATCTCGCTCGAAGGTGACGAGGCTCTGGACGCCGCGAGGAAGGCGGATGCTGCGCAAGCCGGTGGGGCCGCGGTGGAACCTCTCCACGGGGTGCCGCTCGCGCACAAGGATATGTACTACCGCGCCGGCAAGGTCTCGACCTGCGGCTCGAAGATCCGCAAGGAAACCGTGGCGGAGCGCGACAGCACGGCGCTCACCAGGCTGCACGGCGCGGGCGCGGTCTATCTCGGCGGCCTCAACATGGCTGAGTTCGCGACCGGGCCGACGGGCCACAACGAGCATTGGGGCGATTGCTGCAATCCGTGGAACCAAGCCCACATCTCGGGCGGCTCGTCGAGCGGCTCGGGCGCGGCGGTCGGCGGTCGTGTGGTGTTCGGCGCGCTGGGTTCGGACACCGGCGGCTCGGTGCGCCTGCCGTCGACTTGCTGCGGCGTCGTGGGCCTGAAGCCGACGGCCGGGCTGATCAGCCGCGCTGGCATCATGACGCTTTCCTACACCATGGACACGGTCGGCCCGCTTTGCCGCACGGTGCACGATGTCGCGCGGATGACGGGCGTGATCGCAGGCCACGACCCGCTCGACCCGACGACGAGCGTGCGTGCCGTGCCGGACTATGAGGCCGCGCTCGACGGCGATATTGCAGGGCTCCGCATCGGCGTGCCGACCAATTATTTCTACGACATCGTGACCGACGAGGTGCGCGCCCTCCTTGAGCAAAGCCTCGAGGTGCTGCGGGGCCGGGGCGCCACGATCGTCGAGGTGCCGGTGCCCGACATGGCGTTGATCACGCACCTCTCGAACGTCGTATTCGTCTGCGAGGCGGCGGCGATCCACGAACCCTGGATCCGCGAGCGCCCAGACGACTACCAGGCGCAAGTCCGCAGCCGCTACGAGCCCGGCCTCTACGTGCCGGCGACGAAGTACCTTCAGGCGCTGGACGCCCGCGCGCGCCTGCTGCGGGAGTTCGTCGACATGGTTTTCGAGAGAGCGGATGTTCTGCACACACCGGGGATTCCCTTCGCGATCCCGACCCGTGCCGAGACCGACGTCGCTGCGGGCGAGAAGATGCCGGAGATGATCGCGAGCATTAGCTGGTGTACGCGCGCGACCAACTATCTCGGCATCCCAGCGTTGGTCGTCCCCTGCGGCTTCACGGGCAGCGGACTGCCTGCGTCGTTCCAGCTCATGGGCCGGCCATTCGCTGAACGCGCGCTCTTCCGCGTCGGCCACGCCTATCAAGAGGACACTGATTGGCACACGAAAGCGCCAACGTTCACGGCGTAACGGCAACGGACAAGATCACCGCTTGCGAGCAGATGGTCGTTCCCGCACCATTCCTTCAGAAATATAACGGGAGGGAGCGATGGCACAGCACGAGATCCGCGTCGATCTGTCGAAGAGCCTGGCCGAAGAGCCGGGCACGGGCCACAACCGGTGGCATCCGGACGTCAAGCCGATCCTCACCTGTGAGCCCGGCGACGACGTACTACTCCAAACCCGCGATGGTGCTGATGGCTTGGTGACGCGCGACTGGACGTTGGACGATTTCGGGCGCCTCGACCTCAACGTGGTCCACCCGCTCACAGGACCGATTTACGTCAAGGGGGCCGAACCCGGCGACGTGCTCGTAGTCGACATCCTCGAGGTTGTGTCGCCCTCGTTTGGCTTCACGCTGTCGATCCCCGGCTTCGGGTTTCTCCGTGATGTCTTCACGGAGCCTTTTCTCGCCAAGTGGGAGCTAACAGCGGAGGGCGCATACTGCGATGAGGTTCCGGGCGTTCGCGTGCCCGGCGCGCCGTTCATGGGCGTCATGGGCGTGGCACCCTCCAGAGACTTGATGCGAGAGATCAATGCCCGCGAGATTGCGCTTGTCGAGGTCGGCGGCCTCGCGTTGCCGCCAGACCCGACCGGCGCCGTCGCCGGCGATGACGCGGTCAATGCAGAGGCGCTTCGCACCATGCCACCGCGCGAATGCGGCGGCAACTTCGATACCAAGCAGATGACGGCGGGCACCCGGGTGCTTTTCCCGATCTGGACCGAGGGCGCCCTTTTCTCGGCCGGCGACGGGCATTTCGCGCAAGGCAGCAGCGAGTGTTGCGGCACAGCGATCGAGACCGCCAACACGCTCCGCGTTCGGCTCGATCTGCGAAAGGGCGCCGCAACCACCGGCGGTATCCGCGACATCCACTATGAGCGGGACGCACCGCCCGCACTCGCCCATGCATCGTCCCGCGCTGGCGGCTATTACGCGACGACCGGCCTTTCGATCGACGCCGGGGGGGTTAACCGCTGCGAGGATATCAGCCTGGCGACCCGCAATGCGCTCTTGAACATCATCGACCACCTGGTGAACGAGCGCGGCTTCAGCCGCATGCAAGCCTATGTGATTGCGTCGGTCGCGGTCGATGTGACGGTCGACGTCGTCGCCGCCGTGCCAAACATGGTGGTCTCCGCCATGTTGCCCAACGACATCTTCGTCTGAGTGCGACCAAGGTACCGCTCGCTTGGCGCCGGCGGCTCGCCCTCTTATGCTTGGACCGATTGGACCAAACGAGGAGATCGCCATGAATGCTGCTGCAAAGCGCGAGGCCCTGGTCAAGTCGATCCACTCGGGCGAATTTGTCGTCGCGCCTGGCGTCTATGACATGATCTCGGCCAAGATCGGCGATCAGCTCGGCTTTCGCGCCCTCTATATGACCGGCTATGGGATTGCCGCCTCGCATCTCGGTATGCCGGACGCCGGAATCGCGACCTACGCCGACATGGTTGGGCGGGTGCGCACGATCGCGAGCGGCACCCGTACCCCCTTAATTTGCGATGCGGATACGGGCTTCGGTGGGCTGCTCAACGTGCAGCATACGGTGCGGGGCTATGAGGACGCTGGTTGCTCGGCGATCCAGCTCGAGGACCAGGAGATACCGAAGAAATGTGGCCATACGCCCGGCCGGCGGGTCGTGCCGATCGAGGACATGGTCGAGAAGGTGCGTGTCGCCGCAGACGCGCGCTCGGACTCCAACTTCCTGATCATCGCGCGCACCGATGCGCGCACGAGCCATGGCCTCGACGAGGCGATCAAGCGCGGTAAGGCCTATGGTGAAGCGGGCGCCGACGTGGTGTTCATCGAAGCACCCGAGAGCGAGGAGGAGCTCGCCCGGGTGGGTGAGGAGATCGACAAGCCGCTGCTCGCAAACATGGTCGACAGCGGCAACACGCCGATCGTCGCAGCCGACAAGCTGCAGGCGCTCGGCTTCAACATCGCGATCTATCCCGCGATCGGCATGCTACCCGCGGCCGGCACGATCAAACGGGCCTACGAGACGCTTCTCCGCGACGGCATGACCGACAATGTCGACGTGCCCATGATCTCGCTAAAGGAGATGCACGCGCTCATGGGCTTCGAGGAGGTGTGGGCGTTCGAGCGTCGTTGGGCGCGGGCCGAGGCCGCCGAGTAGACGGCCGCATCACGTCGATCGATCGACGTGCCTCCCGCGAAAACGTCGGAATGGGTGCTGCGGCGCGAGATCATCGCGTCCTATCAGGCGCTCAACCGTGCGGGTGTCAACCAAGGCACCTCCGGCAACATCAGCGTGCGGTGGGGCGATGGCCTCCTGATCACGCCGAGCGGCGTGCCGCCGGACACGCTCCAGCCCGAGGACATCGTGCCGCTTGCCATGGACGGCACCAGCAAGCACGCGCTCGCGCCATCGAGCGAATGGCGCTTCCACCGCGACATTCTCAAGCGCCGGCGCGACCTCGGCGCGGTTGTCCACACCCATCCGGTGTTCTGCACGGCGCTTGCCATCCGGCGCGAGTCGATCCCGGCCGTGCACTACATGATCGCGGCCGTCGGCGGCGCGGAGGTGCGCTGCGCGCCCTACGCGACCTATGGCACCCAAGAGCTTTCCGACCACGCCCTGAAGGCGCTCAGAGGGCGAAAGGCGTGCCTCCTCGCCAACCACGGCATGATCGCCGCCGAGAAGACGTTATCGAAAGCCGTGTGGCTTGCCATCGAGGTGGAGACCCTGGCCAAGCAGTATGTCTATGCGCGCATGCTTGGCCCGCCGACGGTGCTGCCGGACGACGAGATCGCCCGCGTCGTCGAGAAGTTTGGCTCCTACGGGCCCCGCGCGCGAACGAGTGCACCCGCAAAAAACAAGGGCACGGCCCCCAAACGCAGGCGCCGCGCCCAAGCGTGATCTCTAAAGGCGACCGCCTATCCAGTGGCCGCGCCCGCTTTCGCCTTTTCCTGCTGCTCCTGAAGGAAGCGAAGCACGCGACGGTTGAACTGCGGCTTCTTCGGTGCTTCGAGACCGGTCTCTTCCTTGCACCGCGCGCGCAGCTCCTCGAGGTCGCCGCCGCGGTTGAAGATGGTGATCTCGGGTCGCTCCGCGCGCATTTTCTCACGAAGAGCGTCGGTCGCCTCCTCGTCGACCGCGAGATCGTCCTTCAGCACAACACCATAGCGGCGGGCCCCTTCGGCCGTCACGAGGCCACGGTCAACCTCGAGCGCGACGAGCGCGGGATCGCGTTCCAGCGGGTCGCCCCAGCCGCCGCCGCCCCAAGTCTTGAAGAGTAACAGATCGCCGGCCTCGACCTTGACGTGGTCGCACTTGGACCGGAGCAGCTCGCTCGTACCGTCCACCCGCTCGATAATCTTGCAGCTGCGCCCACCCGGCAGGCCGCCGTTGACGCCCCACGGATAGGTGAGCCAGCGGTCGTCGTGCAACGACATCTCGCCGGGCTCGAGCGCCCGGTAGCCGATGGTGATGCCGTTGCCGCCGCGGTGGAGCCCCGGCCCGCCTGAATCCGGGATGGTCTCGTAGACCTCGATACGGAGCGGGAAGTAGGCCTCGAGGAACTCGTTGGGCACATTGGTGAAGGAGGGCCAGAGCGAATGCCCGTCCGGCCCGTCGCCCGCTGGCCGGCCCGGAATACCGCCGAAGCTGATTTGGTAGAGCTGATACCACTCGCCTTCGTTGGTGTAGCCCGAGTACATGAAGTGAGGGCTGTCTGAAAAGCCCGCGGCGACCATGAGGTCCGGCGCGCGCTGGCCGAGCAGGCCGCCGAGCACGTCGAAGATGCGGCCGAGCGCGTGCGTGCGCGAGGAGAGCGCGGCCGGCTTCAACGGCTTCAAGAGCGTGCCGGGCGGAATCCGCACATCGACGTGATCGTAGAACCCATCGTTGAAGAGGATCTGCGGGTCGAAAATGTTGATCATGTAGACGCCGACGAACATCTTGAACATCTCTTCGTTCAAGAAGAAGTTGATCGAACTTTCCGATTGCGGGTCGGTGCCGTCGAAATCAAAGATCAGCGTGTCGCCCTCGCGCCACATCGTGCAGGCCATCGTGTAGGGGCCCATGCCGATGCCGTCGTCGCAGACGTAATCCTCGAAATAGAGCTTCTCGTCCTCGCCCACGGTGTTTTGGATGAGGTGCAGCATGGCGCGGCGGTTGCGCTCGAGCAGCTCGTTCATCGCCGTGATCAGCGTATCGACGCCGAAGCGATCGCAAAGCTCGAAGAGCCGCTTCTCGGCGAGCCGAACGGCGGCCACGAGCGCGTTGAAGTCGCTCTGGTTCCACTGCGCCATGCGGCATTGGTGGAGGATCACCTTGAGGACGTCCTCCTGCAGCTCGTCCTGCTTGTAGATCTTGACCACCGGGATGACGACGCCTTCCTCGTAGATCTGATTGGCGTCGGTCGGGAGGCTCCCGGGTACCTTGCCGCCGACGTCGGTCATATGCCCGAACATCGAGGCGTAGGCGATGAGGCGCCCGTCCCGGTAGACCGGCCGCAAAATCAGCCAGTCCGGCGCGTGGCTGATGGCGCCCGCGCAGCTATAGGGATCGGAGGTGAGGAAGATGTCTCCCTCCTCGATGGTGCCGTCATACTCACGGTTGAAGCCATGGATGAACGATCCGAACTGACCGACGACCATCTTGCCGTCGGGGTTCGCGATCATCGGGAACTCGTCGTGCTGCTCGCGGATGCCAGGCGACATCGCGGTGCGGTAGAGCACGGCATCCATCTCATAGCGTGCGTTTCTGAGTGCGCTCTCGATGATGTCGAGCGTGATGGGGTCGACCTCGACCTTTTTGAACGGTGCGTCGTTCGTCTGGACGATTGTGGCGGGCATGATCGCGTCTCCCAACCTAAGCGTTGAGCGGATTGATGACGATGTTGCCGTAGGTGTCGATTTCACCGACATGGTCCGGCAGGATCAATGTGGTCGAATCCATCTCCGTCACGACGGCCGGGCCGACGACCCGATTGCCAGCCTTGAGCTTGGACCGATCGTAAATCGTGGCCTCTTGATCGCGATCGTCCACATAAACCGTTGTCGAAGCAACCTTGGCGTCGGAGGGGTCGTCCTTGCCCTTGGGCAGGGTGCCGGCCTCGACGAAGGTTTCGGCACCGCGAACGATGGCGCGGAGCGTGACGATTTCGTGCTCCGCGTCGAGCGCGAAGGTGAAGAGCTGGGTGTGTTCGTCATCGAAGCGCTGGGCGAGGTGGGCAAGCCCGCTTGAGGCAAACTCATCCGGCGTGAAACTCACCGGGAGCTGCAGCCCTTGGCCGTGATAGCGCAGATCGACCTCGTATTCGACCGCCTGCACGCCGCGGTCGATTCCCTCGGCGTCAAGCTCCTGGCGCGCGCGGGTCTCGAGGTCGTCGAGGATCTTGCTAACTTCGGCGTCCGAGGTTTCCGAGAAGCGGCGCACGAAGCTCATCGATGCCTCGTCCGTTACCCGCGTCGTCGCGTCACCATAGGCGCAGAGCACGCCGGGTGACGGCGGAATGATCACGGGCCATGAGTTCATGAGCTTTGCGAGCGCATTGGCGTGGAGGGGGCCGGCGCCGCCAAACGCGATGAGCGCGAAATCACGCGGATCGAAGCCTTGCTGAACCGAGACGAGCCGAAGTGCGCCGAACATGTTCTCGTTGACGATGTCGATGATCCCCGCGGCCGCACGCTTCAACTTGAGGCCCAACGCATCCGCGACGGTCTTGACCGACTGGGCTGCCGCCGCCGCATCGAGCTGCATTTCGCCGCCGATCAGCTCGGCGGGCAAATAGCCAAGCACGACGTTGGCGTCGGTGACCGTCGGCTGCGTGCCACCGCGCCCATAGGCCGCGGGCCCCGGCGCCGCGCCGGCGCTTTGTGGCCCGACCCGCAGCGCCTTCGTCAGCTCCGGCACGTGCGCGATCGACCCGCCGCCCGCACCAACCGTGCGGACATCGAGTGAAGAGGCCCGCACCGTGACATCGCCCACGGTGGTTTCGCGGCGCTTGCGCGGCACGCCGTCGAGAATCAGCGCGACGTCCGTCGATGTGCCACCCATGTCGAGCGTGAGGAGGTTCTTGTAGCCCGCCTGCTTCGCGATCCAGAGCGCGCCCGAGACCCCGCCGGCCGGCCCGCTCATCAACACGTTGACCGGCGAATTGCGTGTCGCCTCCACCGAGGCGAGGCCGCCGTCGGACCGCAGAATGTGCAAATGCGCGTTGATGTCGCGCTTCTTCAACTCGTCGTCCAGGTTCTGGACGTAGCGCTGCACGACCGGCGCCACGTAAGAGTTGGCGACGGTCGTGATCGCACGCTCATACTCGTACATCTCGGGCAGCACGTCCGAGGAGATCGAGACCGGAACGCCGGGCATCACCTCTTCGGCGATCTCGCGGATGCGCTGCTCGTGGACGCCGCCGGCATAGGCGTTGATGAGACAAACGGTCAGCGCTTCGATTCCACGGTCCCTGAGGTAGGCGAGCTGCTCGCGCAAATGACCTTCGTCGAGGGGGCGAACCTCCTCGCCCCGTGCGCTCAGGCGGCCTTTCGCTTCGACGGTGAGCTCTAGCGGCGCGAGAGGCTCCGGCTTGGGCCAAATGATCCAGCCGGCCAGGATGCCCGGCACGAAGGACCGCGCGATCTGCAGCACCTGCCGGTAGCCCTCGGTGGTGACGAGCCCGACGCGTGCGCCCTTGCCCTCGAGAATGGTGTTCGTGGCGACGGTCGTGCCGTGCATCACATGGGTGATCTTTCCAGGCTGGACACCGGCGGTTTGACACACCTTTTCGATGCCGTTGAGGACGCCGACCGAGGAATCATCCGGGGTCGAAGGGACTTTCGCCCGAAACGTCCCACCTGACGCCTCGTCGATCAGCAACAGGTCCGTGAACGTGCCGCCGACATCAACTCCGAGTCGATAAGCCATGCTCCATCTCCTAACCCGGCGCACGTCGGTGCGTGCGCCTCGCATCAATTGTGCGGGCCGGCATCCGCGATCGGAAGCCGGCCCGTGTTGACCGTGTTGGGCGCGGCCCCGTTATTTTCCGGGCGCCGTCCCGCTCGCTTTCTTCGCGTCGCCGAATCCCATGCCCGTCCGCCGCCGCTGGATGAGGTAGACGGCGAAAAAGCTGATGAAGATGATGAGCAGCGAGAAAAACGTCGTCATCGTGCCGATCGCGTAAATGGCGGGCGTCGCAGCAAGTGTCAGCGTGTTCACAAGCTCGACGGGGAGCGTGTTGAACTCGCCAGATACCGTCGATGTGCGCGGAAATTCGTCATAGGAGAGCGTGAAGCCGAACAACGCGACACCGATCAGGCCGGGCAGTGTGATCGGGATGATCACATGGCGCAGCGTTTGCCATTGTGTCGCTCCCTGATCCCGCGCCGCCTCCTCGAGGCGGGGGTCCAGACGGCTGAAGATTGCGAGCATGATCAGCACGCCAAACGGCAGCGTCCAGCTCAGATGCGCGCCAAGCCCGCCAGACCACCACTGGCTCGTCATATCGAGGTTCGCGAAGCCGAGCCCGATGCCGAGGCTGATCAGGATCGAGGGGCAAATCAGGCTCGCGACGACGATGTAGAAGACGACGATATTGCCGGTGAAGTTCTTGCGAAACGCGAGCCCTGCAAGAAACGAGATGCCCATCGTCAGGAACATGACGATCAAGCCGAGAATGAGAGAGCGCCCGAACGGCCAGCGGAAGTCGCCGATATAGGTGGGATCAACGACCTCTCTGAACCAGAACAAGGAGAAGCCTTGCATCGGGAACGACAGCGACGCCCCGTCCTCCTGGAACGACAGCACCACGATGATCAGGATCGGACCGTAGAGGAACAGCAGATAGAGATAGAAGATCGCTGCCCTCGGCCAGTATCCCGGCGCGCGTCTGTTCTCTTTCTCCATCGCTACAGCTGCTTTCGCACGTCCACCAGCCGCATGATGATCCCCACGATGATGAGGACGGCGAGCAGTAGCACGATCGCCGATGCCGAGGCGGGTGGATATTGGACGTTGTAGATCTGGTTGCTCATCGACGCCATCACGGTGCCGACGCGTGCGCCGCTCAGGATGCGGATCGCCGTGAAGTCGCTTGCGACCAGCGCAATGACGAAAATGGCGCCGATCGCGATGCCCGGTTTGCATAGCGGGATAATCACGTGGAACAGGATTTGCAATCCTGATGCACCGTTGTCACGGGCGGCTTCTATGAGGTCGCGGTTGATGCGTGCCATCACGTTGAAGAGCGGCGCCATCATGAAGAGCGTGAAGATCTGTACGTAGGACAGGAACACCGCGAACTCGGAGAACAGCAGGAACTCGAGCGGCGTATCCGAGATCCCGACCGCGACCACCGCCTGATTGATGATGCCCTCTTTGCCGAGAAACGGCATCCAGGCCACCATGCGGATCACGCCCGAGGTCCAGAACGGCACGACACAAAGGAGGAAAAGAAGAAGCTTGGTGCGAAGCTTGATGATGTCGAAAACAAGGAAATAGGCGAGTGTGAAGCCGAGGACGAACGTGATCGCGAGCGTGATCGCGAGCATCTTCAGCGTCTGCAGATAGTTGTCGAGGGTTAGGCTCTTCGAGAAGAGTTTGATGTAATTCGAGAACGTCCACTCGCCCTCGACCATCATGAACCCGTTGAAATTCCACAGGCTGATGATCAGGATCACGATCACCGGCCCGATCAGGAAGAACAGCAGCGTGATCAGCAGCGGCGCGATCTGCAGCGCGGTCGCGTAGCGGTTCAAGAAAGCCGTCACTGCTGGTCCCCGTGGGTTCTCGGTCGACGTCGAAGGGATCAAAAAAAAAGAGGAGGATGCGAGGCGCGAGCGCCCCGCATCCCATTGTCGGTTCGCCTTAGGCGGCGATGAACTCGTTCCACCGGTCGGTGAGGTACTCGTTCTCGTCCATGACGGAGTTCCACACCGCGACGCGGCCCATCCGGTTCTTGTAGGAGCCGCCGTCGCGCACGGCGCCCGGCTTCTCCATGATCTTGCCGAACGGGCTGTAGATGTCGACCGTCGCCGGCTTGCCTTCGAACCAGAAATCCCACTCCGCTTCGGGGAGGTACTTCTGGGTGTTCGACGGCGTCACCACGTAGTAGCCCTGGCGTGCGAAGAACGCGCCAGCCGGGCCCGAGTGGTACCAGGTGACATAGTCGTAAACGGCGCCGAGCTTCTTGCCTTCGACGTGGCGCGGAAGCATGTGGCCGAGGGTCCACGAACGGTAGCCCTCCTTGAGATCCTGGTAGACGCACGGCACGCCTTGCTCGCGCACGGCGGTCACCGCGGGCGACCACATGGACTGAATCACGACCTCGCCCGAGACCATGAGCTGGACCGACTCGTTGAAGGTCGACCAGAGCGCACGCCAATGGCCATCGGCCTTGAGCTGCTTCAACCGGTCGATCGAGAAGTCGATCTCGTCGCGGGTCATGTTGCCCTTGTCGCCATACTCGATCTCGCCATTCGCCTGGAACGCCATCGCGGCGTCCATGAGGCCAATCTGCGGGAATGCGACGAGCGCCGATTTGGTCGCGAACTCGGGATTAACCAGCTCGGACCAGGAGTCGATCGGGCGGCCGATCAGATCGGGACGAATGCCGAGCGTGTCGGCGTTGTGAAGCACGGCGTGGTTGGTGATCCACTTGGTCGATCCGGGCTCCACGAAATCGGTGGCGTGGACATCGGAGGTGTAGGCGACCGTGCTCGGGTTTTGGCCATCGCCGAACCAGGCATCCGGCCAAATCTTGCCGGGGGCCTTGTAGAGGTCGACCACCGCATCCCACTCGGCCAGCTTGGTGGTGTCCCAAGCCTGGAAGTTGCCCGACGGCCACATGAACTTCATGAGCATGTAGGGCGGCTCGAACAGGTCGGCCGATTTCGGCTGGGTTAGGCCGCGACCCTGGATCGCCGGGATCTCGGCGGCGGTCTGCCGCACCGTGAAGTCGAGATCCTTGTTCGCCATGTCCTCGAGCGGCTTCATGTTCGAGACGGCCATGCCGACCGTGCGGACGGTGATGTCCTTGATGTCCTGGGCCCAAACGGTGGGGAACCCGCCGACGCTGCTACCGGCCGCGATGCCCGCGGCGGCCGCAGCACCCTTCAGCACTGACCGACGGCTCACCTTCTTGGTTCCCAGCTTACTCTTCGTCTTGCTCATATGGCTCACTCCTCGCCTGTATCCGTGTCGACTGCATCTCTTGTTCATTGTCGTCCGCGGCAACGCCACGTCCCGCTAATCGAACGATTCTCCTATCAAGTTCTGTTCTCCCGTGGCGCGCTCCATGAGGTGAACGTCGTCGCCCGCCCATGTCAGGGTAACGCGATCGCCTACATTGGCCGGGTTCGCGAAATATTCGCGATCCTCGATCACCGCGACGAGTTCTCGATCCTCCCAGATCATGCTCACTTTGACCCAGTTGCCCTGATACTCGATCGCATGCACCTTGCCCGCAAGCGCGTTTCCGCGATCTTCCACGCCGCCACCTGCGAGATGCACCTTGTCGCGCCGAATACCGAAGTTCAGGACCTGCCCGATCTCGTGCCCGTCGCGCGGTAGGTGATATTCCTCCCCTTTGGCACCCACAACCGTCGCGACATTGTCGTCGATGCCCGACACTTTTCCGCCGAACACGTTCCAGCCGCCCATGAACTCGGCAACATAGGTCGTGCGCGGCTTGTCGTAGATCACGGGCCCACTCGCCGCTTGCTCGACGTGGCCCGTGTCCATCACGACCACGAGATCGGCAAGCGCCAGCGCCTCCGGCTGCGTGTGGGTGACGTGGATGAACGTGATGCCGAGATCGATCTGAATGCGCTTCAGCTCCGCGCGCATCTGGAGACGCAGGAACTCGTCGAGCGCCGAAAGTGGCTCGTCGAGAAGGAGCACCTTCGGATCGGTGATCAGGGAGCGGGCCAGCGCCACGCGCTGTTGTTGACCGCCGGATAGCTGCGCGGGCATGCGGTCTGCCAATGGGTCGAGCTGTACTTTCTTGAGCACCTCGTAGGCACGCTCGCGCCGTTCCGCCTTGCCGACGCGTTTCATCTTGAGGCTGAACGCGGCGTTGTCGAGCACCGTCAGATGCGGAAAGAGCGCATAGCTCTGGAACATCATCGACGTGCCACGCTGGCCAGTCGGCATACCGACCACAGATTGACCGCCGATCAGGATATCGCCTTGGGTCGGGGTTTCATGGCCCGCGATCATACGGAGAAGGGTCGTTTTGCCGCAGCCGCTCGGGCCGAGAAGGCAGCAGTAGCAACCGTCCGGGATGGTGATGTTGATGTCTTCGACCGCCATCGTGGGGCCGAACATCTTTGTCACGTCCCGAATGTCGACTTCACCTGAACCCGCCATCGCTCCCTATCGTCCCTAAATCCTTTTCTGCCCGCCTTATCAAGCGGTTGCGCCCCCGATAACCGGCAGTCGAAACCGCCCTGCGCATTACGACGGGTCCGACATGAGGGCCAACTTTAGGTGACCCGATCCGACACCTATTCGCAAGTCAAAACTTCGCGCGCACCGCTCCAGGGGCCCGGAGGTGACCACCGCGCGCGACCAGAGTGAATACCCGCAGCGCGGCACCGCCTCAAGCATTTTCTACATTGTCCGAACCTTCTGTGCTTTATTCGCACCGAGCACACCATGGAGCCAGGAATGTCCAACGCGCGGGGAGATGTGGATCGCGAGCAAGAGGCTGCGATCCTCGATTCGGTCGATCGGTTTCTTGAGCGCGAGGTCAGGCCACATGTCGCCGAGCTAGAGCACAACGATATCTATCCGGCTGAAATCGTTGAGCGAATGAAAGAGATGGGGTTGTTCGGCGCCACCATCTCCGAAGCCTATGGCGGGCTCGGTCTTTCATCCTCGACCTACGCACGGATCGTCGAGCGCTTGTCGCACGCGTGGATGTCGGTGAGCGGCATCATCAACTCGCATCTCATTATGGCGGCCGCCGTCGAGCGCTTTGGCACCGACGAGCAAAAGCAATCATATCTGCCCCGGTTTGCGACCGGCGCGCTGCGGGGCGGGCTCGCGCTCACGGAGCCCGACTGCGGGACCGATTTGCAGGCGATCCGCACGACGGCACGACGCGAGGGCAACAACGCGTATGTCGTGAACGGCTCAAAGATGTGGATCACCAACAGCATCCAGGGCACTTGCTTCGCGCTGTTGGTGAAGACCGACCCGACGGCCGAGCCGCGCCATCGGGGGATGAGCCTGTTTCTGGCCGAGAAGGGTGAGGGATTCCAGGTTAGCCGGAAGCTCGAGAAGCTTGGCTACCGCGGAATCGACACGGCCGAGCTGGTGTTCGAGGACTACAAGATCGATGCAGACCGGCTGATCGGTGGCGAAGAAGGCAAGGGCCTGCAACACGCTCTCGGCGGCCTTGAGCTTGGGCGCATCAACGTCGCGGCGCGCGGTGTCGGAATTGCGCAAGCCGCGCTCGACGAGGCGGTGAGCTACAGTCAAACGCGCAAGACCTTCGGCAAGCCGATCTGCGAGCACCAGGCGATCCAAATCAAGCTCGCCGATATGGTGACGCGGACCGAGGCCGCGCGCCTTCTCATGGTGCGAGCCGCCGACGCGTATGACACCGGTGAGCGTTGCGATATGGAAGCCGGCATGGCCAAGCTTTTCGCGACCGAAGCCGCGCTCGAGAACGCCATCGAGGCCATGCG
Source organism: Alphaproteobacteria bacterium (assembly GCA_965216915.1). GTDB lineage: Bacteria > Pseudomonadota > Alphaproteobacteria > UBA828 > UBA828 > CBDCGS01. The sequence goes on along the minus strand of CBDCGS010000011.1, from coordinate 815,548 downwards.
GATCCATGGCGGCTACGGCTACTCGAAGGAGTATCCGATCGAGCGCATGTATCGCGACGCGCCGCTTCTTTGCATCGGCGAGGGCACCAACGAGATCCAACGGCTGATCATTGCGCGCCAGCTGGTCGCGCGGAATCCCGTCTAGGGGGCCTGAGGTCGGTTATGCCGTCTGCGATCCGTCCCCTCGAAGGCCTTAAGATCGTCGCTATCGAGCAGTACGGTGCAGCCCCCTTCGGCACGATGTATCTCGCCGACCTCGGAGCCGAAGTCATCAAGATCGAGAACCATGAGACGGGCGGCGAGATGGGGCGGCATGTGCTGCCCTACGCCGAAGAGGGCGATAGCCTCTTCTTCCAGACCTTCAGCTGCAACAAGCGCTGCATCGCGCTCAACATCAAGGCTGCCGAGGGGCGCGCGGTTCTCGAGCGCCTCGTGGCCTCCGCCGACGCGTTGATCAACAATCTCCGGGGCGATCTTCCCGATACGCTCGGCCTCACCTATGAGGCGATGAGCGGGGTCAACCCGCGGATCGTGTGTGTGCATCTCTCAGCCTACGGACGCGGCAACGAGCGCGCCGCCTGGCCGGGGCTGGACTATGTCATGCAGGCCGAGGCGGGCTACCTTTCGATGACCGGCGAGCCCGAGAGCATCCCGACGCGCTTCGGGCTTTCCGTGGTCGATTTCATGGGCGGGCTGACCGCGGCGCTCGCTTTGGTCTCCGGTGTGCTCAACGCGCGCGAGACGGGGCGCGGGATGGATTTCGACACGTCGCTTTACGACGTCGCGATGAACAATCTCAGCTACCCCGCCACCTGGCACCTCAACGAGGGTTTTGAGCCCAAGCGCGTCTCCCGATCGGGCCACCCCTCCCTCGTCCCAAGCGAGCTTTATCGCACAGCCGATGGTTGGTTGTTCATCATGACGAACAAGGTGAACTTCTGGCCCGCGCTCTGCCGCGCGATGGAGCGGCCGGAATGGATCGACGATCCGCACATGGCCGATTTCGCCGCGCGCTACAACAACCGCGATCTGGTGGTTGAACGGCTAGAGTCGGTTTTCGTGACCCGCACGACCGATGAGTGGCTCGAGCGCCTGGGCGGCGTGCTGCCGTGCGCGCCGGTCAACGATGTGAAGGGTGCTCTTGCGAGCGCCTTTGCCGCCGAGCAAGAGATCGTTCAGAGCGTCGACCATCCCAAACGCGGCGTCATGCGCATGGTGCGTCAGCCGATCAAGGTGAACGGCGCGGTGATGCCGCGCGAGGCGGCGCCGGCTCTGGGCGCCGACACCGAGGCGGTGCTCCGCGAGCACGGCTATTCGGCCGCAGAGATCGACGCGTTGGCGGACCGCACGGTTGTGCTGCGCGCCACAGCCAAGCGCAAGGCGGACGCGGCTGAGTAGCCGCGTGGCGACGCGCGGCGTGTAGCGCGTCCTAGCGGAGTGTCAGCAACGCTGCGATCTCGGTCGGTCGCGTTCCCCCATCGAGTGACATGATCGCATCCAACGCACGCTCGGCCTTGCCGTCAGACACGGCCGTCGCCGCGTTGTCGCGAAACTTGCGGATGATCTCCTCGGCGCTGAGCGGACGGGTGTCGGCGCCCCGGTTCACGTCTTCTCGATGGCGCAAGGTGCGGCCATCGGTCGTGGTGATGATCACCTCGCCCGAGTAGTAACGTGGAAAGGCGGAGTTCGGGTCGACGTCGTAGGACACGCGATCGCAGAGCGCGAGGAGGTCCGGGTCCGTGTAGGCGTCCGGCTCAAGCTCGTTCAGGGTAAAGCGCTGCTTCGCGATGGCGCACGCGATCATGTAGGGAACGCTGAACTGGGCCTCGTAGGCATTGGCCGGGCGGCGTTTCGCCTCCAGCGGTTCGCAAACCACGCTCACGCAGCCTTCCCCGATCAGCGCCTTCACCGATTCGATGTCGCCGGGCGCGAGGCCGTGCTCGTCGATCAAGACACGTGTCGCATCGCCGAAGGCGTGAACCAGGTGGCAGGCCGGATAGGGCTTGATCCCGACGCTCAACATTTCCCAAGTCTCGCCAAGCCCGCGCGTGCATCCGTCCCAATCGATCTCGGCGTCGTGCGCGGCGTAGAGCGCGTAGAGGCCGAAACGGCCCTCGTAGGGCTCCGCCGGTCCCTTGAACCCCTGCTGTGCGAGGGCCGCCGCGGTGATGCCGGCGACACTTGCCCACCCCGGATGCATGCGCTTGGTCCACGCGCCATCATCGAGGAACTGCAGGCTTCCTGACGCCTTGCTGAGCGCGATGCCCTGCGCGTGCGCGAGCTGCTCGGCCGTCAGGCCGGCCAACCGGCCGGCGGCGAGGGTCGCGCCGAACACGCCGACCATGCCGGTGGGGTGGAACCCGAGCTTGTGGAATCCGCCGCTCGCGGCCGCGCCGATACGCGCGCTCGCCTCGATGGCGGCAAGATAGGCGGCGAGCGCTTCGCGGCCATCGGCATCGTGCCGCTGGCCTGCCGCCAACAGGGTCGGCACCGCGCTGGCGGTCGCATGGATCACGCCCCCGACATGCGTGTCGTCAAAATCCAGGCCGTGGATCAGGAAGCCGTTCATCTGCGCCGCGTCGCGCATGGGCAAGCTCGCCGGCATCCCAATGACCGGATAGGACCCATCGCCCGCGAGGCCGTGGATCGCTGTCAGTGTCTTGTGGCTGAAGTCGTAGCGGCTCGCCGCCAGGCCGATCCCGAGAGCATCGAGAATGTGGAGCTTGGCCCGCTCGATCACCGGCTCCGGCACGTCCTCGAGCCGCAGCCCGCGCGCGAACGTGGCTAAGCTGCATGCGATCGGTTCTTGGGCGACGCCAATGGTCTGCGGTGCGAGTTGCTCGGCGACGGCCATCGTCCTCTCCTCACCCGTTCGTGCTGTCCTTGCTTCGGCTACCGGAACAGCCGGAGCAACGTGTTCTGGTCCGGCACCCCGCTCACCTGAATGCCTTGTTCGGTTTGATACGCTTCGAACGCGGCCTGGGTGGCCGAGCCCCACAAGCCGTCCAGCTCGCCATCATAGTGCCCGAGCTCGAGCAGGATCTGCTGGGCGCGACGCAGAATCTCGCGGTACACGACAATGCGGTTGCCGCCGGACTCGATCGTGACGTTCTCCGATGAGCTGCGCAGGCGGCCCGGCTTCAATGCGTTGATGCCGGCATCCATCGCGCGCACCACGGGGAGCGTCGGGTTCTGCTTGCAGTAGTTGTCGATGAGGAGGGCGAGCAGATCGAGACTCTGCCACGGGGTCACGTCGAGCGTGTCTTCGGTGAGCTGGTTGTACGCGGAGATGTAGCCGGAGATCCAACCGAGCGCCGAGATGTACGACGTCGACGGGTTTTCGGCACCGCCCGCATAGTGGGCGGCGCGGGCCTGGGTGTAGCGCTCGCACGTGGCGAGACCCGGTCCCTTGACCGCGAACTGGCCGTCTTTTGACGCAGCGCGCGCGGCACCCGTTTGAAGCGTCGAGGCCAGCGCGCATAGGGCGGCGGCGCTCACTAGGGCAACAAATCCGCGCGTGGCGGTCCGGCGAACGCGGGCAAGGCGCATCTCAAGGGACATCACCATGTCGTCGACTCCTGAGCTCGGGATTTCCAACAGCGTACCTGACAGCGGCAGGTCGAGCCAGTGGATGCGGCGTGTGCGTCAATATTCGGCGCGGTCATCAACGGCGTGGCCTCGTTTAGGAACGAGCACGGTGCGCTCATAGGTCATGAAGACGGTGCCATCGGCCTTCTTGCCCGTCGTTTTCACGGTAACGATGCCCTGGGTCGGACGCGAACGGGATTCACGCATCTCGAGCACTTCGGACTCCGCGTAGATCGTGTCGCCGGCGAACACCGGCGCGGTCAGGCGTATGTCGTTCCAGCCGAGATTGGCCACCGCCTTCTGGCTGATATCGCTCACCGACATGCCGGCGACGATCGCGAGCGTCAGGGCGCTGTTGACCAGCGGCTCGCCGAATTCGCTGTGCTTGGCGTAGGCACGATCGAAGTGGATCGGGTGTTTGTTCATGGTGAGCAGGGTGAACGAGATGTTGTCGTGTTCGGTGATCGTTCGTCCGGGGCGGTGCTCATAGACGTCGCCGACGGCGAAATCCTCGTAGTAACGGCCATAGGCCTCGCGATAGCGTTGCTCGCCCACGACCTTGCGTTCGACGGACATGTTTCTCTCCTGTGTTGAGCCGGCGGTGCCGAGATGGCGCGAGGCATTGCATAGGAGCCTCTCTCGCCACGGTCAATCTCCCTTGGGCGCGCGAAACGCCTTGAGTCTAAGGGTGCCGATCGCGAGACCGATGAGCACGACCGCCGCGCCGACGATGCGCTCGGGGCCCAAAGTTTCCCCAAGAACGAGGGCCGTCGAGTTTAGGCCCGATATGGGGATCACCAGGGAGAACGGTGTCACCAGATACGCCGCGTAGCGCCGCAAGAGATAGCACCACAGCATGAAGCCGAAACCCGTCGACACGAGACCCAAGAAAATCAATTCGAGCACGGAGAGCCAGTCCAAGGCGAGGGCGCGGCCGAGTCCCGACGAGCCCCCTTCGAGCGCAAAAGCCAGGAGGCACAGGGGCACGATGCCGATGGCGTGCGCCCACGCGACGAGCCGCAGCAGGTCATCGGTCTGGGCGAACTTGATGATCATGTTCGAGCAGGCCCAGCTGATGGCGGCGGCGATCGTGAAGCCGAGGCCGACCAAGGTTGCCCCAAGGGGGAGCGAGTGGCCGATCAACGCCATGCCGATCACGGCGAGGGCCATGCCGGCATATTGCGCGCGACCCGGCCGCTCACCGAGCAGGAGAAACGCGAAGAGCGTGGTGAAAAGCAGTTGGGATTGCAGAACGAGCGAGCTCAATCCGGCCGGCATCCCAAAGGCCATGCCGAAAAGCAGGAGCGACATCTGGATGATGCCCTGCGTGAGACCGAGGCCGACCGTCCAGTACCAGGGGATCGCAGGTGGTCGCCAGAGCACGACCACCGGGAGCGCGGCGGCCGCGACGCGCAGCGCAGCGATCGTCAAGGGCGGCAGCACGTCCAACAAGTCGCGCATCACCACGAAGGTGAAGCCCCAAAGCGCGGTCACCCCGACGGCAAGCGCGATATGTGGGAACGACATCGGTGGTCCTGAACGCGAGCGGCGGATCAGGCGTCGGATTTGCGTCGTTGAATCACAAACAGCACGCCGGCCATGAGAAACACCAGCGCCAGCCACACCCAAAGGCTATGGTCCTCGCCAAAAAACAGGATCCCCCACACGATGCCCGCCGGCGGCACGATGAAATTCACACTCGAGAAGAAGACGGGGCCTCTGAGCCTAATCAGCTCGACGAAGAGGTAGATCCCGAGCCCCTGGGAGAAGATCGCCAGGATGAGAGCCCAATCCGGGCCGTCCATTCCGCCGGTGAACCACCAATACTCGCCGCTGACGATCATCGCGATCCCGAGCGGCAGCGCGCCGAAAAAGAAGTAGCCTGCACCGAAATGGCGCGAATCGGTTTGGGGCGGGCGCATCAGCGCGGTCGAAATACCGGTCGTGGTGTAGCCGAGCGGCATCAACAGCGCGACCAGGATCCAGGGCACCAGATCGGGTGAGGGGAGGCTCGTTTCGGGCACGACGAGGACGACGACACCGGCTGTGCCGACAAACAATCCCATGAAACGCACCCACCAGAACCGTTCGAGGCGAAAGATGAGTGCCGCCCCATAGGTCAGGATCGGCGAAAGCGCGACCAGGATGCTGAGGATGCCCGCGGGCACCCCCTTGGCACTAACGAGGGCGACCACGAGGAAAGGCACGCCATAGCCCGAGATCCCGGTGACGGCGTAGACAAAGAGATACCGTGGCGAGGCCGGGGGCAATCGGCGGGTGGGGAGCGCCAGCAGCAGCATCACGACGGCGGCCCCAATGCCCATCCAAAACACATAGGCCGCGAACGGCACTCCGCCGGTGACCGCGACCCGCGCGAGCGAATAGTTGAGCCCGTAACAAATCCCGGTGAGGAGGAGCAGCGCGAACGTCAAGTCGCCTGCGCGAAATTCAGCGCCTAGGCGTCCGATCAATCTGGCGCGCTGTGCAGTCTGCGGCGTGGCCCGCCCCCGGGCCGGATCCACCGTGACCGGGTCGGCCACCCGCTAGCCAGACGATGCCCGCCGCCGCATTCGCCTGTACAACTTGACCAACGGCTTGAAGAACATGCCGCTGACAAGCACGAAGACGGTAATGTAGATGAAGAACACGCCGATTGCGCCCATGGCGCTTTCGACCGGCAGGATGCGCGCCATGAAGATGCCGGTGATGACGCAGAATATCGTCGACAGGACCAGTGCTGGCCCCTCGCCCGAATGCCAAAGCTGCTTCAGACCCTGCATCACCCGTGCTCCCTCGGCGTCGTGCCGCGCAAGCTGATCCGCGGCGCGGCGCATCTTAGTCGGTGGCACGCCGTTGCCCAAGCGCAATTAGCATGTCGATGGAGACGTGGCGCGGGCGGCGTGTATCGCCGACAAGGCCCGGGGACGAGCAGGAGAGAGGCCGATGGTGACCTTACGGGCAGGGCAAATCATGAACATGGTCGAGCACAGCTATTTCAGCAATCTCGACCATCGCCGGCCCGAAACCGTGCTCGACTGCTTCGCCACCGACGCGGTGTTGACCGTTCAACCCCCGCGCGCGGTTCACACCGGCCGGGATCGGGGGATCAAGGAATTCGTGCTCAGTCTGCTCACCAGGCACCAATCGATCAGCCATAGCGACCTCGACCACGTGATCGACGTCGAGCGTCAGCGCATCGCGTCGCGCTTCATGCTCCGCCTCGTCGACACGAACGGCCGGGAAATCGCGACCGAGGGCTGCGCGATGATCGTGTTCGCCAACGGCAAATTCAAGACACTGGCGCTGTTCCTCGGGACGGCGGATGCTCTTGGCTGAGGGCGGCTGAGCCGTTGGAACCGGCCCGTGCTCCCTGTACAGTCTTTCGCAACCGCCAGCGGCGCACGCGATAGGAGGCACCCCGTGTCATCGGATCTCGATATCTATAAGACCCAGAATTTCGGCAATCGCATCGGTTTTGGCGAGAAAGCCGCGCTTCTGATCGTCGATTTCGTCAATGGCTTCACCGACCCCACGAAATTCGGCGGAGGCAACATTCAAGAGGCGATCGATCAAACCGCCAAGCTCCTCGCCTTCTGCCGCGAGCAGAACATGCTCGTCGCCCACACGCGGGTCGTGTTCGCTGACGACGGCTCGGACGCCAATGTGATGTGCGTCAAGGTGCCCTCGCTCACCACCCTCACCGAAACCGCGCCTGAAAGCCAGATCGTCGATGCCCTCACCCCGCGGGCGGGCGAGATCGTGGTGCGCAAGCGCGTGCCCTCGGCGTTCTTCGGCACCGACCTTGCGCCCGCCCTCGCGAAGCATCGCATCGACACAGTGATGGTTACCGGGTGCACGACGAGCGGCTGCGTGCGCGCCAGTGTGCTTGATGCCCTCTGCCACGGGTTCCGCCCGATGGTGATCACTGATTGCGTCGGCGATCGGGCGATGGGCCCGCATGACGCCAATCTCTTCGACCTCGGTCAAAAATATGCAGACCTGGTGACCGCTGCGGAGGCCATGGCGGCGCTCTCCGGCGGCGTTTCCGAGGCTGCGGAATAGTCACGGCCGGCGGGAGACGATGCGATGAAAGCGGTCGTGATCCGCGAGCATGGCGGTGTCGAGAAGCTCCTGTATGAGGAGGTGGAGACGCCCTCACCCGGGCCGGGCCAGGTGCTCGTGCGTATCGGGGCAAGCGGGGTCAACCACCTCGACCACGACGTGCGCGAAGGCGTCTCGGGAATTCCGGTGACGCTTCCCCATGTGCCGGGCTCCGAGGGCGTGGGCGAGATCGCCGCACTGGGGGCCGGCGTCGAGAGGCTGCGCGAGGGCGATCGCGTGGCCATCAATTTCGCGCAAGGTGATCCTCAGAGCGAGCCTTGGCTGAGTGGCCTCGATGGCGTCGATTTCACGCACGGCCGCATCGGCGCGGGCCAGTGGGGCACACACGCGGAATACACGGTCTCCCGGGCCGATTCGATTATCGCGCTGCCCGACGACCTTTCGTTCGAGAAGGCCGCGGCATCGATGGTGGGCTTCGGCACCGCCTGGCACATGACCGTCAGCCTCGGCGGAGTCCGCGCTGGTCAGACCGTTCTCGTGAATGCCGCGGGCAGCGTGGTCGGCAGCTCCGCGATCCAAGTTGCCAAGCTCCACGGCGCCCGGGTGATCGCGAGCGCGGGCAGCGACGCCAAGCTCGAGCGCGCGCGCTCTCTCGGCGCCGATGAGACGATCAACTACACCACCCAAAGCATCCGCGACGAGGCGCTCCGCATGACGGGGGACCGCGGCGTCGATTTGGTGATCGAAAGCGTCGGCGGCGACGTGCTGCGCCAAAGCATCGACGCGGTCTGCTTCAATGGACGCCTCATCACCTGCGGTGCGCACGCGGGCGAGGAGGTGCCGATCAACATCATCGAGCTGTTTCGCAAGCACATGATGCTCCATGGCAGCCATTTTTGCGGGCGACGCGAGCTTGCTCAGGTGTTCAAGCTGGTTGCCGGTGGAGCCCTCAGCCCTGTTATTGACGAGGTTTTTCCGCTCGCCGAGATTCAAAGAGCCGCCGCCAAAACCGCGAGCCGCGACGTGTTCGGCAAGATGGTGCTGGTGCCGTAGCGGCGAGAGACGAGGAATCGTCACGATGTCCAAGAAAGCCCTGATTCTGATCGATCTCCAAAACGACTATTTTCCGGGCGGGCGGTGGACGCTCGACGGCATCGCCGCCGCCGCCGACAACGCGGCACGCCTGCTCGCGGATGCTCGGGCGAAGGGCGACAAGGTGGTCCACGTCCGTCACGAGTTTCCCAGCAGCGACGCGCCCTTCTTCGCGCCCGGCACCGAGGGTGCGCAAATCAACGAGCGTGTCGCGCCGACGGGCGGCGAAACGGTCGTGCAGAAGCACCAGGTCAACAGCTTCCGCGACACCAATCTCAAGGAAATTCTAGACGCCGACGGTATCGAGGACGTGGTGATCTGCGGCGCCATGAGCCACATGTGCGTCGATGCTGCGGCGCGGGCGGCGGCCGACTATGGGTACAACGTCACCCTCATCCACGACGCATGCGCCTCCCGCGATATAGAGCATGACGGTGTCACCGTGCCGGCGAAGTATGCGCACGCCGCGTTCATGTCGGCCCTCGGCTTCGCCTATGCGGACGCGAAAACGACCGACGAATACCTCGCCTGACGCGCCGGACACCTTAGCGGAGCTTGCCGGCCTCGCCGCGCCTGACGAACTCGCCCTGCCCCTCGCGGCCGAGCCAAGCGGCGCCGTCGACGATGAGCTGGCCGCGCAGAAACACTTTCTTGACCCGCCCCGTGACGTTGCGACCCTCGAAGAGCGAGTAATCGATCCGGCTGTGATGCTCGGCCGCGCGGATGGTCCAGGTTTCGCTCGGGTCGAAGAGCACGATATCGGCATCGGAGCCGACCGCGATCGTGCCCTTGCGCGGGAACAGCCCGAACAGCTTGGCTGGTGACGTCGCCATCAGCTCGACGAAACGATTGAGCGACATGCGATCTTGGCGCACCGCGCCGTCATAGACCAGCGGCAGGCGCGTTTCGAGGCCCGGCGCGCCGTTCGGGATCTTGCTGAAATCGTCGCGACCGAGCTCTTTCGAGAGACGCAGGCCGAGCGCGCCCTCGCTGAAGCAGAACGGGCAATGGTCGGTCGAGATCACCTGAAGATCGTCGGTGCGGAGCCCGCGCCAAAGCGCGTCTTGATGCTCCTTCGTGCGGAGCGGCGGTGTCATGACGAACTTCGCCGCGTCGAAGCCGGGCCGATCATATTCCTCGTGCGTGAGGAAGAGGTAGTGCGGGCAGGTTTCGGCGTGCACGGGAATGCCGCGGTCGCGGGCCTCGGTGACCGCATCGAGCGCCTCTCCGGCCGAGAGGTGCACGATGTAGAGCGGCGCCTCGGCAAGCTCGGAGATGCGGATCACACGATGGGTGGCTTCACCCTCCATCAGCGTCGGCCGCGTCAGCATGTGCCATTTTGGGCTCGTGTTGCCGGCTTCCAACGCCTCCTGCACCAGCACGTCGATCACATGCCCGTTCTCCGCGTGGATCTGCACCATGCCGCCGCCGCCCGCGGCGATCCGCATCGCGCGAAAGATCTGTCCGTCGTCGATCATCAGAACGTCGGGATAGGCGGTGAAGAGCTTGAAGGTGGTGACGCCCTCGTCACGCATGAGGGACTGCATGTCGATCAAGGTCTGGTCGTTCACATCGGTCATGATCATGTGCGCGCCGACATCGACCGCGGCGACCGCGGCGCGCTCGTGCCAATCGGCGAGGCCCGCCAGGGGGCTCGCGCCCTTCACCTGGGCGGCGAAGTCGACGACCGTGGTCGTGCCGCCGAAAGCCGCTGCCTGGGAGCCCGAGTAGAACGTGTCACAGGTGCGCGCCGGCCCGAAATCCCAGTCGAGATGGGTGTGGACGTCGACACCACCCGGCAAGACGAGAAGCCCGCTTGCGTCGTGTGCCGGGATGTCGTCAGAGACCGGGAGGTCGCTGCCGATCATACGCACGCGGCCGTTCTCGACCAGGATGTCGGCGACGTAGTCGTCAACCGCCGTGACGATGCGCCCGTTGCGGATGAATGTGCTGGTCATGTCCCCTCCTCGCGGCAGAAAGCCGCGTCGGCTCGCTAGTCTCCGCCACCCCCGCCGTTGCGCTCGTGCCGCAGGCGCGCCGTCGCGGCTTCGTCGAGCGCGCCGGCCTGGTCAACCACCACGGCGTACACGCCTTGCGCCGCCTCCGCGCTGATCCATTTCTCCCGCACGTCATCGGCGACCCGCACGGCATCACGCTCCAGCGGCGAGCCATAACCGCCTCCGCCGCAGGAATAGGACACGATGGTGTGGCCGGTCGGGATCACCGCCTGGGCGCAGGGGTCGAGCTGGTGGAGGCCGCCATTGGGATCGCGGCGGAATTGGTTCGCGCGCGCGCCCTCGCCGCCGCCCCGCGCACCCTCCGGTGCGGTGATGTTGCCGTCGCTGACGTAACCGACCTCGAGGTCACCCTCCGTTGGTCCGAACTCGCAATAGACCGAAGCTCCGCCGCGCGTGCGGCCGTCGCCGCCCGAATCGGTGATGAAATGGCGCCCGCGCACCGTCAGCGGGAAGCGCATCTCGTCGAGCTCGATCGAATCCTGATACGACATCCCCGCATTGCCGAGATGGCCGATCGACACCCAGGCATCCGCTTGCGGGCTCGCAGCGCCCCCGCCCCAACCGAGGAAGATCTGGTTCACGTAGGCGCCCTTGGTCTTCTCGCTGGTGCCCGAGATCACCCCGATGCTCGGCGGAATGATCGAACCGGTGCTGGCCATCCCATAGCCATCGCCAAGCTCGGCGAGCGCCCGCTGCACGCCGTTGCCGACACGGTCAGCGAGGTTCGTGGTCGCGACCGAACAGCTCGTCGGATGGCGCGGAATGCCCGCGACGCTGTCCTCGCGCAGGTGAATCCTAACGCGGCGGAACGACCCAGTGTTGGTCGGTACGGCATCCGGGATGCCGTTGAAGATGCCGAGCAACACGGTGCTCTCGCAGCAAGCCTGCGAGAGGTTGAGTCCACACGGTAGGGCGTCTGGGTTGTCGCGGAGGTCGATCTCAATCATCGCCTCCTCGGGCTTCACCTCGACGACCATCTTGACGGGGATGCCTTCCTCGGCGTTTGGGAACGGATCATGCTTGGAATATGTGATGGCCCGTCCGCCCGGCATCTTGCGCACCGCGCCGATCATCAGCTGCTCGCTATAGTCGAACCACTGGCCGGCGAACTGGTCGAGCGTGTCCCAGCCGACCTCGCGGCCCAGCGCGAGCAGCTCGCGCTCCCCGATCCGGGCCGCGCCGAGCGCTGCGAGGTAGTCACCCCACCACTGATCGGGCACGCGGATGCGCATGCGGCACATGCGCACGATGTCCTCGATGTCCTCGTAGTCACGCTGGATCTGCACAGCCGGGAAGATCAGCGCGCCCTCTTCGTACACATCGCGCGCGCTGCCGTGATAGGTGGTCGGGATGGAGTTGCCGCAGTCCGCCTGGTGGGCCTTGGCGACCATGGTGAAGCGATGGACGCCGTCGTCGTCGATCACCGGGACGAGCGTGGTGTGATCGGCCGGGTGCGAGCAGCCGTGATAGGGCGAGTTGTGCAAGAACGCATCGCCCCGCTTGAGATCCGGATGAAACGCCTGCATGGACTCGCACATCATGTCGGCGCCCCGCAGCACGTGAATCGGAAGGCTCTCGTTGACGGTGAGCAACTGATTGTCGGCGGTGACGATGCAGCAAGAAAAATCGCGTGCGCTGTTCAGCACGCCCGAGCGTCCGGTGCGCAGCAGCGTGTTCGCCATCTTGCCGCAGAGCGCTTCCATGCGCTTATTGATGATCGCCATCTGAACGCCGTCGAGGGCTCCATCCGACTGTGTGGGGGCCTTTTCCGTTGCCATTGCGCGTGCTCCCTCTTCTACGGCGTCACGACGAGGCTGCCCGAGGCGCGGCGCTCGGCAATCGCGCCGGGATCGACCACGACCGTGGTGAACGATGATTCGATGATCGCCGGACCCTCGACGGTCTCGCCTTCGGCCATACCGTCGAACTCGACGACCCGCGCGTCGATCTGGCCGGTCTCGGGGAAGTAGATCTGCCGGCTTTCCTTGATCGACGGTCTGCCCGTCGGGGCCGCGACCCGCAGCGCCGCCCCGTCGCGCAGCGCGCAACGAACGCTCGCCCGCCAGCTCACGAACTCGATCGCCGACCCATGGTCCGCGAAGGCGAACAGATCGTCGTGTTGGGCGTGAAAATCCTCGATGAGCGCCTCGAGCGCCTGCTCGTTCGCGATCTGCCCCTCGCGGAGCGGTACCTCGATCTCCCAAATCTGGCTCGGGTAACGCGCCTCCGTCGTGAACTCGACCACCTGCTCGCGGGAGCCGGCGCCGGGGCCTTCGATAAAGGCCTTGCAGCGGCCTTCGAGCTGGCCGAGGAGGTCCTTGACCCCGTTGTAGTCAAACCCCTCCGTCGCGGTGTAGAGCGTGCCCGAGAACTCCGCCCTCAGGTCTGAGATCATCGCGCCGGCCGCGCTCAGCGCCGCCGCCGCCTCCGGGAACACCACTTGCTTACAGCCCAAACGCCGCGAAAACGCGACGGCGTTCAGGCCGGCGGCACCGCCGCCGCCTATGACGGCGGCTTCGCGCGGGTCGATGCCCTGGTTGACCGTGATGTCCTCGATCGCGTGGACCATGTTCTCGGTCGCGACGCTCATGATCGCCGCCGCTGCCTCGTGGAGATTGAGCCCGAGGGGCTCGCCCACCGCGCGCTCAATCGCCGCCGCGGCGGCGTCCATCTCCAGCGTCATCGCGCCGCCGAGGAAATAGTCGGGGTCGATCCAGCCCAGGATCACGGCCGCGTCGGTCACCGTGGGCTCGGTGCCTCCCGCGCCGTAGCAGACCGGCCCCGGCACGGCGCCTGCGCTCTGCGGGCCGACATGCAAAAGCCCGCCCTGATCGACCCACGCGATGCTACCGCCGCCGGCGCCGATCGAGCGCACGTCGACCGCGGGAAAGCCCGTCATATGGCCGCGATAGGGCTGGCCGATCCAGGTCTCGCGCGTCCACGGAATCCGCCCGCCGCGCACCAGGCTCACATCGAAGGTGGTGCCGCCGGTGTCCGCGATGATCGCGGTATCGACCCCTGTGTCGGCCTCGGCATAGGCCCGACCGGCGATCGGCGCCATGGCGGGCCCCGAGTTGATGGAGTGGATCGGCGCCTCCGCCATGTCGGAGGCATCCATCGCGCCACCCTGCGTGGTCACCACGAGCACGCGGCCGTCGAAACCGGCCTCGCGCAGCCTCCGCTCCAGGCCACCGAGGTAGCTCCCCATGAGCGGCTTGAGGGAGGCATCGATGCAGGTTGACGAGGCGCGGCGGTATTCGCGGAGCGAGGGGTTGAGAACGTGCGAGAGCGTGAAGGGCACGTCGGGCAAGTGTTGCGCAAGCAACTCGCCAATGCGCTTTTCGTGGACCGGGTTGACGATGGACCACAAGAGGCAGACGCCGACTGCTTCGACCTTTTGCCGTTTGAGCTCGCCAATCGTCTCGATCAGCGCCGCTTCATCAAGGGCCTCGACCACCGCCCCCTCATAGGTGATGCGCTCCGAGACCTCGTAGGTAAGCGAGCGGGGAACGTAGGGCTCGGGATAGGGTACGGTGAAGTTGAACGGCTCGATACGCCCGCCCTCGCGGAAGACGAGCACGTCCGGGTGGCCTCTGGTCGTGAGGAACGCCGTTTTCGCCGTATTGCCGGTGACGATCGCATTGATCGCGTGCGTGGTGCCGTGGATCAGCATATCGCCCCCGGCCAGCAGGGCCTCGCGGCTCTTGCCGAAATCCTCGGCGGCCTTGGTGAGGGTGTCGAGCACGCCCGCGACAGGATCGCTCGGCGTGGTCGGCGCCTTGTACATGCGGATCTCGCCGTCATCGGTCTCGACGACGAGGTCTGTGAACGTTCCTCCGGTATCGACCGCAAAGCGCATTGTTCTTCCTTAATCTCCCCATTTCACGTACCGCCGCGCGCTGGCTACCGGCCCTCTCACGGCTGCGGCACGTTAGCCCGAAACGTCGAGGAGCGCCAAGATGTGTGCGCCCGCGCTGCCTGGCGCTATTGACAGGACGGGCGCGGCCTGCGACAGACCCCGCGCCGCCGACGAGCAACGCACGCCATCATGGCCGTTTACACGGAAGTTTCCGACGAGCAGCTCGCCCATTTCCTCGCCGACTACGAGATCGGCGCGCATGTGTCGTTCAAGGGCATCGCGGAGGGGGTCGAGAACTCGAACTACCTGCTGCTGACCGAGCAGGGGCCCTTCATTCTCACCCTCTACGAGAAGCGCGTGGCGCCGGAGGACTTGCCGTTCTTTCTCGGCCTCATGGAGCACCTCGCGGGGCGCGAGGTCGCCTGCCCGACACCGATCCATGCCCGTGACGGTACGGTGCTGCGCGAGCTATGCGGCCGGCCGGCCGCGATCACGAGCTTCCTCTCCGGCGTTTGGCCGAGGCGCCCCCGGCCCGAGCACTGCGCCGCGCTCGGCGAAGCCCTCGCCAGGCTCCATATGGCCGGCCGCGACTATGCGCGTGTACGCGCCAACGACCTTTCCGTCGACGGTTGGCGCCCGCTCTTCGAACGGTGCGACGGTCGCGCCGACGAGGTCGCGCCGGGCCTTGGAGACGAAATTGCGCGGGAGCTCGATTTGCTCGAGGAGACATGGCCGCGCGACCTGCCGGCCGGCGTGATCCACGCCGATCTGTTCCCCGACAACGTGTTTTTCGACGGAGACCAACTGAGCGGGCTGATCGACTTCTACTTCGCCTGCAACGACGCCCTCGCCTACGACCTCGCGGTCTGCCTCAATGCCTGGTGCTTCGAGGCAGACCTGAGCTTCAATGTGACGAAGGCGCGCTACCTCGTCTCGCGCTATTGCCGAGTGCGCCAATGCACGCGCGAGGAGCGTCTCTCGTTCCCCTTGCTCGCCCGGGGTGCAGCGATCCGCTTCTTGCTGACCCGTCTCTACGACTGGCTCAATCAGGTCGACGGAGCCTACGTCAAGCCGAAGGACCCGATGGAGTATGTCCAGCGCCTCCGTTTTCACCGTGGCGTGTCGGGGCCGGGGGCCTACGGGATCGATGTCTGACCAGGCGCGACGCACCGCTGAGGTCGAGATCTACACGGATGGCGCTTGCAGGGGCAATCCCGGGCCCGGCGGCTGGGGGGTTGTGATGATCTACGGCGCCCACCGCAAGGAGTTCTCCGGCGGTGAGCCCGAAACCACGAACAACCGGATGGAGCTTCTGGCCGCCATTCGCGCGCTCGAGGCGCTCAAGCGCCGCACGCCTGTTCGCATCCACACAGACAGCCGGTATGTGAAGGACGGGGTAACCCGCTGGCTCGCCGGCTGGAAGGCCAACGGCTGGCGCACGGCGGCCCGCAAGCCCGTCAAGAACCGCGACCTCTGGGAGCGGCTCGACGAACTCGTGCGTGACGCCGACGTCAGCTGGCATTGGGTGAAGGGGCACGCCAACCATCCGGAGAACGAGAAGGCGGACGCGCTCGCGCGCGCCGCCGTCCCGTCTCCGGCCGTCATTGGCGAGGAATGCGCCGGGCCGCCCCGAGGCGGCTCATAGGGCTGCTAGCGCATGTCACGTTCGCTCATGCTCACGCGACATGCTCCCTCTCATTGAAATTGACGCAAATGCGTCGTCGCAGGTGATCCCACCTGCTCGGGATTTGCGCTAGAGCTGCGAAAGCATGTGCTCCGCGCCCGAAACATCCATCTCGGCCGGGTTTTCCTCGACATTGAGCGTGGTGATCTGCCCGTCGTCGATGATCATGGAGAACCGCGTCGTCCGCTCGCCGAGCCCAAAGCCGCTGCCGTCGAGTGTGAGACCCGTCGCCCTCGCGAACTCGCCATTGCCATCGGCCAGCATCGCGATTTTGCCTTCGGAGCCCGTCTGGTCGCCCCAAGCCTTCATCACGAAGGCATCGTTAACCGAAACGCACGCGATCTGATCGACGCCCTTGGCTTTCAGCGCGTCGGCCTGCGCGAGATAGCTCGGCACGTGCTTGGCCGAGCAGGTTGGCGTAAACGCGCCCGGGACGGCGAAAAGCGCGGTTTTCTTGCCCGCGAAATATTCATCGCTCGACACGTCGGAAAGCCCGTCCGCCGTGAGCATCTTAAAGGTGACCGATGGAACCTTGTCGCCTGCGCTGATTGCCATTGAATATCCCCCTTGTGGTTGGTTCGTCTGGGCATGCGCTCTGCCGCAGCACGGATGGCGTGAATATGGAAGCGGCCAGTCGATATTGCAAACGCCACTTATTGTCACAAGATCAGGCAGAACAATCTCGGTCCACTAGGCATTCCTTAACGATGCACTTGCCACCATAGGGCTGAGTTGAGACCATCGATACACAGCCCAAGGTCAGGGAACGCGACATGGCGGAAACCGCCGACCCGTTTGAGAGTGGCTACCTTGAGGGGCAGCTACTCGTTGCGATGCCGAACATGCCGGATCCGCGCTTCGCGCGGTCCGTGATCTATCTGTGCGCGCACTCCGAGGATGGCGCCATGGGTCTTGTGGTCAACAAGCTCATCGACTCGGTGAAATTTCCGGAGCTGCTGGAGCAGCTTGGTATTGAGACAAGCCAGGTCGACGACAAGATCCAGGTGCATTTCGGCGGTCCGGTCGAAGCGGCGCGCGGGTTCGTGCTGCATTCGACCGACTACAACCACGACGCCACGATGCTCGTCGACGACCATTTCGCACTTACCGCGACGGTCGATGTTCTGAAATCCATGGCGGAAGGCGGGGGGCCGCGTCAGAGCCTTCTCGCGCTTGGGTATGCCGGCTGGGCGCCTGGCCAGCTCGATACCGAGATCCAGAACAACGGCTGGCTCACGGCGCCGGCCGACGCCGGGCTCGTGTTCGCCGACGACCAAGACAGCAAGTGGGAGCGTGCCGTCGCCCAACTGGGCATCGATATCGGCAAGCTTTCCGGCTTCGCGGGGCACGCCTAAGAGCAATTCACGTTCGCTCATGCTCACGCGAATGCTCTGCCTGGTTGAAATTGACGCAAATGCGTCGTCGCAGGTGATTCCACCTACTCGGGATTTGCTCTAGCCGGTCTAACGGCGCGATCCGTTGCCCCGCGGTTGGCCTGGCCAGCCGGCCGGTGCCTTCCAATGATCCACCAACACGGCGAAGAGCAGGTGGTCGCGCCACGCGCCGTTGATCCGTAGGTAGTTGCGCGCATAGCCCTCGCGCCGGAAGCCGCACCGCTCCAGCAATTTTTGGCTTGCGCGATTGTTGGGCATGCAGGCGGCCTCCACCCGGTTGACGCCAAGCGTGTTGAAGCAATGGACAAGCGTGCAAGTGAGCGCCTGGGTCATGTACCCCCGGCCGGCATGCGGCTTGCCGACCCAATAGCCGACGCTGCACGACTGCGCCGCGCCGCGTTGCACATTGCTGAGCGTAATTCCGCCGAGGAGCGCGTCATCGCTCTCCCGCATCACGAAGAAGGCGTAGCCGATATCATCGCTCGCATCACGAATCTGCCGGCGTATTCGACGGCGATACGCGCTACGGGTGAGCGCATCGCTCGGCCACGTTGGTTCCCACGGTGTCAAGAAATCGCGCGACGCCGCGCGGAGTTCGGCCCAAGCCTGCCAGTCGCGCAGCTGCGGGGGGCGCAATCGCACGTCGGGTCCGCGGAGCGTGGGGTCAGACTGACCGGCCTGGAACGTGCGTAAGATCGCCATCAGGACGGCGTGCGGATGTAAAACGCGAAAACCCCATCCCGCTCCGACCAATCGAGCAGCTCGAACGGGGTGGTCTCGCAGAAATGCCGAAAGTCGATCACCGACGCGGCGTCCGTTGCCTCCACGAGCAAGACCTGGCGGGGCGCCATGCGCTTCAGCGCCTTGCGCGCCTTCAGCACCGGAAGGGGACAGCGCAAGCCGCGAACATCGAGCACCTGATCCGGCCCACGGGCGTCCCGCGCAGCGTCTCCCGGCGGGTCAGCCGAACCGCTGGGCGATCGAGTCATAGTCTGCGAGGCCATGGACGGGACCAAGCGCCGCGAGGGTCGGGCGGCTGTCGGACAGGATGCGCGCGATGACGCGCTGGGCGGCCACCGCATCGATGGCGTCGACGCGGCTGATCATTTCGTCGATGGGAATTGCGCGTCCAAACACCAGAATATGCCTGCCGATCCGCTCGCAGCGCGACGCCGTGCTCTCGAGCGACATGAGGAGGCCCGATTTGATCTGCGCGCGCGCCCGTGCGATCTCCTCGTCACCGATCGCGTCGGTGACCTTCGTCACCTCGTCCGCCATGACCGGGATGAGCTCGCCGAGCTCGTTGGCGCCGGTGCCGGCATAAACGCCGAACAAGCCGCCGTCGACGTAGCTCGTGGCGAAGGCGAAGACGGAGTAGGCGAGGCCCCGCCGCTCCCGGACCTCTTGGAAGAGCCGCGATGACATGCCGCCGCCGAGCACGGTCGAAAGAACCTGGATCGCGTAGAAGTCCGGATCGTCGTAGGGAATGCCCTCGAAGCCGATGACCAGGTGGATCTGCTCCAGATCGCGTGCGCATCGGCCGTCCCCGCCGCCATATTGCGCGGGCGCCCGGTTGATCGATTGCTGTGTCGGCAACGCGGTGAAAAGATCCTTTGCGCGCTGCACGATGGCATCGTGATCGACGCGCCCGGCAGCCACCAGCACCATGCGGTCGGCGCTGTAATGCGACGCCATGTAGCCCGCGAGATCTTCGCGCGTGAACGTCGCGACCCGCTCAGCCGGGCCGAGGATGGTGCGGCCGAGTGGCTGGTCCGGAAAGGCGTGCTCCTGGAATTGGTCGAAGACGAGATCATCCGGCGTATCGTGGCACTGCGCGATCTCCTGGATGACCACGGCACGCTCGCGCGCCAGCTCCTCCTCGTCGAACACGGAGTGCTGGAGGATATCGGCGAGAATGTCGAGCGCGAGCGGCATGTCGTCCTTCATCACCTTGGCGTAATAGGCCGTGTGCTCGCGCGACGTGTAGGCATTGAGATGCCCACCGACGGCCTCGATCTCCTCGGCGATCCTTTGGGCGCTGCGCCGCTCGGTGCCCTTGAAGGCCATGTGCTCGAGCATGTGCGAGACGCCGTTCAGCTCCGCGCTTTCGAAGCGTGCCCCGACGTCGACCCAAACGCCCACCGACGCGGTTTCGACGTGGTCCATCGCGTCGGTGACGACGCGCAGGCCATTGGCGAGGGTCGAAATCTGAATGCTCATGCAACCAGATCCTGCGCGCTGCCCGCCGCATGATCCTTGACGAAGGCTTTCACGCGCTCGAAGTCAGCGGGCAACACCGTGACCCTCTCGGGCAACGACGCAATGTCGGCCAGGCGCGGCGGGAGCGCCGGCCGTATGCCGGTGGCACGCTTGACGGCCTCCGGAAACTTCGCCGGGTGCGCGGTTGCTAGGCAAACGACCGGGCCGGTGGTTCCGGAGAGCGCGCGCGCCGCGTGCAGTCCGGTCGCCGTATGCGGATCCACCTGGCGGCCCGTCGAACGGTAGATGTCGGCCATCGTCGCGAGACAGGCTTCGTCGTCCGCACGAGCGGCCGCAAACTCTTGCCGTGCGGCGCGCATCTGATCGTCGTCGAGCGCGAATGCATGATCCGCTTGGAGCCGTTCCATCAAGCCGCGCACGGCGTCTCCCTTCTGCGCGCAGAGCGCGAACAGGTAGCGTTCGAAATTGCTGGCAACCTGGATGTCCATGCTCGGGCTCAAGGTCTGTCGCACGGCTTCCATGCGGTATTCACCGGTCTCGAAGAAGCGCGGCAAAATATCGTTGCGATTGGTCGCGATCACGAGGCGCTCGATCGGCACGCCCATCCGCTTCGCCGCGTAGCCGGCATAGACGTTGCCGAAATTCCCGGTGGGCACCACGAACGTCACCGGGCGCTTCGCCGCGTCTAGCGAGAGCGCGGCGTGGGCGTAGTAGGCGATTTGCGCCGCAACGCGCGCCCAGTTGATCGAGTTGACGGCCGCGAGGTCGACCTCGTCGCGGAAGGCCAGATCGTTGAACATCGCCTTCACGAGCGCCTGGCAATTGTCGAACGTGCCCTCGATCGCGACATTGTGGACGTTTGGGGCGTCGACCGTGGTCATCTGCAAGCGCTGGATCTCCGAGACACGCCCTTTCGGATGCAGGATGACGACCGCGAGATTCTCGCGGCCCCGACAGGCCTCGATCGCCGCCGAGCCGGTATCGCCGGAGGTCGCCCCGACGATCGTCACCCGTCGGCTTCTCCGCGCCAGCACACGGTCGAACAGCCGGGCCAGCATTTGCAGAGCGAAGTCCTTAAAGGCGAGCGTCGGACCGTGAAACAGCTCGAGCACCCAAAGGTCGTGTCCAACCTCAACCAACGGCGCCACGGCGGGGTGATCGAAATCCGCGTAGCTCTCTGCCGCGATGGCGTCGAGCTCGGACGCCTCGAGATCCGGTGCGGCGAAAGGAGCCACCACCGTTTTGGCGATTGCGGGATAGTCGGCACCGGAGAGCGCGCCAAGATCGAGGTCCGGCCAGGCTTCCGGCACATAGAGGCCGCCATCGCGCGCCAAGCCCTCGAGCAGCACTTGCTCGAAACCGGCGCTCGCTTCATCGGATCGGCGGGTACTAACGTAGCGCACGCGTTTGTCTTAGAGCGGTTTCAAAGACACCCAGGGTACACGGCCGCTCGGCGGCCGGGCAACATCAGCCGAGATAGCGGCGCTTCAGGTGCGCCTTGAAGACGGTCGTGCCGAGCGGTGCGCCCGAGGCCGCGGTCACCACCTCTTCCATGGAATGCCGCGAGCCCAGGCGATGGACGTTGTCCCGCGTCCAGGCAAAGAGCCGCGTGAAGTCGCCCCGGCCGATAGCCGGCAGGATCTCCCCATCCGCGCGGCATGCCGCATCGAAGAATTGCGCGGCCATCAGCGCGCCCAGCGTGTAGCTCGGAAAATAACCAAGCTCGCCGGTCGCCCAATGAATGTCCTGGAGGCAGCCTTCGGCATGGGTCCCGGGCTCGATGCCGAGCAGCGATCGCATTCCATCCCGCCAGGCCTCCGGGATGTCAGCGACCGCAAGATCGCCGGCGAGCAGCGCCGTTTCCAGGCCGTAGCGCAACATGATGTGCGCGGGATAGGTGACCTCGTCGGCCTCGACCCGGATGAAGCCGGGCTCGACGTGGAGGACGTCGCCCGCGAGCGCGTCGGCGCGGAGATCCGCGTCGGCCCCGAACATCTCCCGCAACAAGTCCGCCAGATAACCGATGAACTCCCGGCTTCGGCACGCTTGCATCTCGACCAGCAGCGATTGGCTCTCGTGTAGCGCCATGCCGCGCGCTTCGCCGACCGGCTGTAGCCGCCAACTGTCGGGCAGTCCGGCCTCGTAGAGCGCATGCCCGGTTTCGTGCAGCACGCCCATCAGCCCCGAGACCACATCCTGCTCGTCGTAGCGGGTGGTGATGCGGATATCGCCCGTGACGCCGCCGCAGAACGGGTGGTGGCTCACATCGAGGCGTCCGTGCGCGAAGTCGAAGCCGAGCGCCGTCATCAGGCGCTCCGCGAGTGCGCGTTGCTCGGCGACGGGGAAGCTCCGCCCGATGCGCGCTTGGTTGCGTGCCGCGCTTTGCGTGCGCCGGACATCATCGAGGAAATCGGGGAGGAAAGCGCGGAGGTCGTCGAAGAGCGGGTCGATGGCGGCCCGTCTCAGGCCCGGATCGTAGGTATCGATTAGGGCGTCATAGGGCGCGCAGCCGAGGGCCTCCGACAGCGCACTTGCCTTCTCACGAACCAGCGCGAGCAGAGGCTCGAACGCCGCCGCGAAGCTCTCGAAGTCGCTCGCCGGCCTTGCGTCGCGCCAGACCATCTCACACCGCGCCTCCGCCTCGCTCATCGCCGCGACGAGGTCGGAGGGCAGGGCGGTCGCGTGGACCCAGCGGTGGCGCATCTCGGCGAGATTGGCGCGTTGCCAATCGTCGAGCGCGGCGCCGTTAGCTTCCGCTTCGTCTAGCAAATCCGCCATCCGCGGTGACGCCAACAGCTCGTGGCGGATGAGGCTAAGCTCGGCGAGCTGCGCCGCGCGCGGTTCCGCGCCGCCGGTGGGCATCATCGTGGCCCAATCCCAATGCAACATGGCTGCGGCGCCCGCCAAATTGCCGAGCCGCCGAAATCGGCCCTCGAGATCCTGATATGCAGTCACGAATCTGCCGTGTTGCGACGATCGGCGGCTTGTTTGCGCATGAAGAGCGTGTAGACGCCGATGAGGCCGAGGGCCAAGCCAAACCAGATGATGGCGTATTGCAAATGTTCGTTGCGCAACTCGACCCGCGTCTGTCCGCCGATCGGCAACCCGCCCGGATTGGGCTCGGGCCCAGCGTCGATCAGGTACGATTGAGCTGGGATGCCTGCATGCTCCGAGAGGGAAATCAGATCGACCCAGTACCAAAAGCGTTCTTCCGGCACATTGTCGGGGGTGAAAGCGCCTTGCTCACCGCCCAGAACCAGTAGTCCGGCGACGCGCGTGACGTCGGGTATGAGCGAGAGCGGCCGGGTTTCGGGTTCCTTTCGCTCAAGTGGGATCCAGCCGCGATTGACCAGCACCACCGTGCCATCCGTCCGTTCGAACGGCGTGATCACCTGATAGCCGGGAACGCGGTTGTGCGCGCGGGCGCCGAGAAACATTTCGCCTTCATGGTGAAAGCGTCCTTCCACCCACACCGGACGGTAGGCGAGCGCTTCCGGGTCGGACACCGCGGTGGGTAGCGCGATGGGCTCCGCGGACACCTGCGTGGCACGGAACGCGTTTAGCTCGTTTTTCCAGACGAGCCGCTGTGCTTGCCACGAGCCCAGCGCGAGCAGCACGAGGATGCCCGGGATCGCGACCAGCGTCGCGCGCCGGCGCGCACGATCAATCGCGCTCGTCGAACGCGTGGGCGCGGTGTTTGAACTGGAGCGCAATGAGGATCGCCTTGGCCGGCCGCAGCAGCCCGAGGCTTCCGATGAGTATCGTCGGAGCCCACAGCACAACGTGCAGCCAATAGGGCGGCGTGTAGGCGAGCTCGACCCAAAGAGCGAGCGCGACAACGATGCCGCCGATGATGAACATGACGAAAACGGCCGGTCCGTCGCCGCTATCGTGCTTCTTGAGGTCGATCGCGCAGACGTTGCAGGTGTCCGCGACCCGAAGATAGCCCGCGAACAGCCGCCCTTGGCCGCAACGCGGGCAACGGGCGAAGAGACCTACCTTGAGCGTCGAGACCGGCGGGTAGTACTGGCTCGCCATGGCCTCCCGCTTAACCGCCCCACCAGTAAACCCAGATGAAGAGGAACAACCAGACCACGTCGACAAAATGCCAATACCAGGCCGCCGCCTCGAAGCCGATATGCTGGCTGGGTTTGAACTGTCCCTTGAGCGCTCGATAGAGGCAAACCCCGAGGAAAATCGCGCCGACCGTCACATGGAAGCCGTGGAAGCCCGTCGCCATGTAGAAGGTCGACGGATAGATGCCCTCGCGGAAGCCAAACGCGGCGTGCGCATATTCGTAGCCCTGGATGCAAATGAAGGCGACGCCGAGCGCCACGGTCAGCGCGAGCCCCATGATCAGGGTTCGTTGATTGCCTTCTCTCAGGCCATGATGCGCCCACGTAACGGTCGCCCCCGACGTGAGAAGGATCAGCGTGTTGATGAAGGGCAACCGCCAGGCCGGAATCACCTCGATATCCTCGGGCGGCCAGACGTTGCCGATGACATCGGGCGGCATGAGCGAAGCGTTGAAAAAGGCCCAGAAGAACGCCGCGAAGAACATCACCTCGGAGGCGATGAAAAGCACCATGCCAAAGCGAAGGCCGCGCTGCACGACCTCGGTGTGCTCGCCCTCGACATGCCCCTCGATGATGACGTCGCGCCACCAGAGATACATCGTGAGAAGCACGAGAACGCCGCCGATTGCAATCAGCCAATATTGGCCGGAGTGCATGTAGAGGACCGTGCCGCCCAACCCGATTCCGCCGGCCAGCGCACCCAATACGGGCCAGGGGCTCGGCCGCACCATGTGATATTCATGGCCTGCCTTGTGGGCGTCTGTGTGAGCTTCAGCCATCTTTTTCGCTCCGCCAATCAGCTCCGGTGGAGGCGCTAGCCGCCCGCCGGGAGGTCAGCACTCGTTTCGACAGGGGATTCGGCCCGGACGTTCTCGAGGCGTTCCCCCGCCGCCTCGCTCCGGTCGAAGAACATGTACGACAAGGTGATCGTCGATACGCCGTCGAGTCCGCTGTCATCGACGATCTCGGGGTCGACGAAGAACGAGACCGGAAACTCCGCGCTCTCGCCGGGGCCGAGCTCCTGCTCCTCGAAGCAGAAGCAATCGACCTTGTTGAAGTAGGGGCCTGCCTTGAGCGGGGTCACGTTGAAGGTCGAGCTTCCGACGACACTCCGCTGCGAGTGGTTCTCCGCGGTGTAGAACGCAAGCGCCATCTCGCCGACCCGCACCTGGATCTCACGCTGTACCGGCTTGAAACGCCACGGCAGGTCGCGCGAGACGTCAGCGTTGAAGCGCACGGTGATGATCCGATCGCCCACGGCAACCGGCTCGATGTCCGCGACCTGTGTGGTGCCGCCATAACCGGTGACGCGGCAGAAAAGCTCATAGAGTGGCACCGCGCCGAAGGCCAAGCCGACCATGCCGCAGGCCACACCGCCCAGAAGGAGCGCCATTGTTGCTCGCCGTCCTTTAATCGCCGCCGCCATCAACCCGCTCCGAATTTCACGAAGGCGATGAGATAGGACAGGACAGCGAGGGCCGCCAGCACGCCGCCCAGCGCATAATTGCGCGTCCGGCGGCGACGTTCGAGCTCTTTGTCGGGCATTGCGGCCATCACCAGGGCAACGCCAACGGGAGTCCCTGATCGGCGATCAGGAGAACGAAGAGCGCAAACAGGTAGACGATCGAGTAGCCGAACAAGCGGCGTGCCACGGCCACGCCGCGGTTCCGAAGCACCTGGATCGCTCCACACAGGAAGAGCAACCCGAGGATCGCGGCGCCGATCCCATAGAGCGCTCCCGAGAATCCGATCATGACCGGTGCGAGGCTCAGCGGCACAAGCGCGATCGTGTAGCCGAGGATTTGCCAGCGCGTGTTCGCATCGCCCGCCACCACCGGCAGCATCGGCACGCCGGCACGCGCGTAGTCGTCATGGCGGTAGAGCGCGAGCGCCCAGAAATGCGGCGGTGTCCAGAGGAAGATAATGCCGAAGAGCACGAGCGGCGCGATGCTGAGTTCGCCTGCCGAAGCAGCCCAGCCGATCATCGGCGGAAATGCTCCGGCCGCCCCGCCGATCACGATGTTTTGCGGTGTGCGCCGTTTCAGCCACACCGTGTAGATCACGACGTAGAAGAAGATCGTGAAGGCGAGCAGCCCGGCGGCGAGCCAGTTGACGGCGATCCCCATCAACGTCGTGGACCCCACGGCAAGGGCGATCCCGAGGCCGAGCGCGGTACCCGGCTCGATGCGGCCCGCCGGGATCGGCCGGGCCTGCGTGCGCGACATCAACCGGTCGATATCTCGGTCGTACCACATATTGATCGCCGCGGAGGCCCCGGCGCCCACCGCGATGCAGAGCACCGCCACGGCCGCGATGAGCGGGTGCGGCTCACCCGGCGCGATCGCGAGCCCGATCGCGCCAGTGAAGACGACGAGCGACATCACCCGCGGCTTCAGCAAGGCCACGAGATCCTGCAGAGACGCAACGTCGGCGCTCGCAGGAATCTCGGATCGCATGGTCATCGTCGTGTCCGCTCCAATCGCCAAGGCTAACGAATCCGAGGCAGCTCCTCGTGGGTGTGGAAGGGCGCCGGCGACGGCACCGTCCACTCGAGCGTGTCCGCGCCCTCACCCCACGGATTGGCCTCGCACTTCTTCCCGCGGAGCAGCGTGTAGAGCACGATGTAGATGAACAGGACCATGCCGGCGGCGGCGATGTACGTGCCGATCGACGAGATCATGTTCCAGCCGGAGTAGGCATCCGGATAGTCCGGAATACGACGCGGCATACCGCCGACGCCAGCCATATGCATCGGGAAAAACGCCAGGTTCACGCCGATGAACGTGATCCAGAAATGGATCTTGCCGAGGGTCTCCGGATATTGCCGACCGCTCATCTTGCCGATCCAGTAGTAGAAACCTGCGAAGATGATGAAGACAGCACCGAGCGAGAGCACGTAGTGGAAATGTGCCACCACGAAATACGTGTCATGCAGCGCGGTATCGAGGCCGGCGTTGGACAGGACCACGCCCGTGACGCCGCCGACCGTGAACAGGAAAATGAAGCCGAAGGCGAAGAGCATGGGCGTCTTGAAGGTGATCGAGCCGCCCCACATCGTCGCGAGCCAGCTGAAAATCTTGATACCCGTGGGCACCGCGATCACCATCGTCGCGCCCACGAAGTAGGCGCGCGTGTCGACGTCGAGGCCGACCGTGTACATATGGTGCGCCCACACGACAAACCCGATGAAGCCGATCGCGACCATCGCATAGGCCATCCCAAGATAGCCGAACACCGGCTTCTTCGAGAAGGTCGAGACGATCTGGCTCACGATGCCGAAGGCCGGCAGGATCAGGATGTAGACCTCGGGATGTCCGAAAAACCAGAAGAGGTGCTGGTAGAGGAGCGGATCTCCGCCGCCGCCCGCATCGAAGAACGCCGTGCCAAAGTTGCGGTCGGTCAGCAGCATCGTGATCGCGCCGGCGAAAACCGGGAGCGAGAGCAGCAGCAGAAAGGCCGTCACCAGCACCGACCAGACGAAGAGCGGCATCTTGTGCAGGGTCATTCCCGGCGCGCGCATATTGAGAATGGTTGTGATGAAGTTGATCGCGCCGAGGATCGACGAGGCGCCGGCCAAGTGCAGCGCGAAGATGCCGAGATCCATCGCTGGGCCGGCGTGGCCTGAGGTCGAAAGCGGCGCGTAGACCGTCCACCCGGCCCCCACACCGGGACCCGGTCCACCATCCACGAACATCGACGCGACCAGCATGGCTCCCGAGGGGATGAGCAACCAGAAGCTGATGTTGTTCATGCGCGGGAACGCCATGTCGGGCGCTCCGATCATCAACGGCACGAACCAGTTTCCGAAACCGCCGATGAAGGCCGGCATGATCATGAAGAACACCATGATCAGGCCGTGACCGGTGACGAACACGTTGAACGTGTGCGAATCGGCGAAGATCTGCATGCCGGGCTCGGCGAGCTCGATGCGCATGAAGATCGAGAGCACTGCACCAACGATGCCGAACACGACAGCGTAGGTGATGTACATCGTGCCGATGTCTTTGTGATTGGTGGAGTAGAGCCACCGTGTGATCCCGCGCGGTGTGTGGTGATCGTGAGCGTGCGCTTGGGCGACCATCGTTGCTCTCCCCCTACTCGGTGCGCGCGACGGCGTCAGACGCTGTCACATCGAGCGCCGCAACACTCGAAGGAGCCGTGTCCGTTCGTGCGTATTCGACCTTCGCCATCTCGACCCACTCGGCAAAGGCCTCTTTCGAGACCGCCTCGATCGCGATCGGCATGAAGGCGTGGTTGGTCCCGCACAGCTCCGAGCATTGTCCGTAATAGACGCCCTCGCGATTGATGCGGAACCAGGTTTCGTTGGTGCGGCCCGGAACCGCGTCGAGCTTCACGCCGAGCGCCGGGATCGCCCACGCGTGAATCACATCCGCCGCGACCGTGAGCAGCCGGATATTGGTGTCCACCGGCAAGACGACGCGCACATCGGTTTCGAGTAGCCTCGGCTGCCCTTCGGTGAGCTCGTCATCCTCGAGCATGACGGCATCGAAGGCAAAATCACCTTGATCGGGGTACTCGTACCCCCAATACCACTGGTAGCCGATTGCCTTCAGCGTGACATCGGCCTCTTCGATCGAGTCGGTGTAGTAGAGGAGGCGGAACGACGGCACCGCGATGATCAGAAGGATGATCACCGGCACGACGGTCCAGAGAACCTCCAGGAAGGTGTTGTGTGTCCATTTTTGCGGGGTCGGGTTTCGCTTGGCGTTGTAGCGAAAAAGGATCCACGCCATCAGGGCAAACACGAACACCGTGATGACCACGATGATCACGAAGACCAGGTCGTTGAAGCTGACGATCCGCTCCATGGAGGGCGACAGCGCATCCTGGAAGCCCAAGTTCCACTCATTCGGCGTTTGTGCCAACGCGGCGCCGGTGCCCAGGCACAGGCCAACGCACGCAATGGCGAACGCACTCATCTTGGCGAGGTATCTCACTCCGGATCCTCCACTCACTTACCGGCAGAGACGCCGCCGGCCACGCACATTCAACGGGCCACAGCATTGCACCGCGGCCGAATCGGTCAAGTCGTGCCGCACTATACGTAAAACCATGTTTCGCTGCGAGCAATTAGAGTGCGACTTCGTGACGCAGGCGGCATCCCTCGACAGGGCCAACAAACGCGGGACGCTGGCGCCCGTAGGCAACAACACCATATCCTTGGGACATCATTATCTTGCCGAGCGGAGACCCACCCATGAGCCATGAGGCCACCACGGATGAGTTGTTCTTCAACCGTTCCGGTCTGGACCGCGCGCGCACCGAGACGCTCGTCGCCGACGCCCTTGCCGGTGCGGACGACGGCGAACTCTTTCTGGAATACAGCCAAAGCGAGAGCTTCTCGTTCGACGACGGCCGACTGAAAAGCGCGACCTTCGACACGAGTCAGGGTTTCGGCCTGCGTGCCGTCGCCGACGAGGCCTCGGGCTACGCCCACGCGAGCGAGCTCTCGGAGGAGGCGCTGAAGCGCGCCGCCAAGACCGTCTCGGCGGTCCACAGTGGCCACAGCGGCAGCCTCGCCGATGGACCAGCGGGCACGAACCGCACGCTCTACGCCGGTGACAACCCGCTCGACGCGACTCCGTTCGAGACCAAGGTGGCCGTGCTCGGCGAGATCGATGCCTACGCGCGAGCCAAGGATCCGCGGGTACGCCAGGTGATGGCGTCGCTGCTCGGCGAGTGGCAAGCGGTGCAGATCATCCGCGCCGACGGCAGCCGGGCTTTTGACGTCCGGCCGCTGGTGCGGCTCAACGTGTCGGTGATGGTGGGCGAGGGCGATCGGCAGGAAACCGGCTCGCACGGCGTTGGCGGCCGGCGCACCTATGACGCCTATCTCGACACCGAGGCTTGGCGCGCCCAGGTCGACGAAGCCTTGCGCCAGGCGCTGGTGAACCTCGAATCGGTGCCGACACCGGCTGGGGAGATGCCGGTGGTGCTCGGCCCCGGCTGGCCGGGCATTCTGCTTCACGAGGCGATCGGCCATGGCCTGGAGGGCGATTTCAACCGCAAGAAGACGAGCGCGTTCTCGGGCCTCCTCGGTGAGCGCGTGGCGGCACCGGGGGTCACCGTGGTCGACGACGGCACACTCGACGAGCGGCGCGGTTCGCTCACAGTCGATGATGAGGGCACGCCGACGAGCCGCACCGTTCTCATCGAGGACGGCATCCTGCGTGGCTACCTCCACGACCGTATGAACAGCCGTCTCATGGGCATGGAGCCCACCGGCAATGGGCGGCGCGAGAGCTTCGCCCACGCCCCCATGCCGCGCATGACCAACACCTTCATGCTCGACGGCGATGCGTCGCCCGAGGAGGTCTTGCGCTCGGTCAAGCGCGGCATCTTCGCGGTGAGCTTCGGTGGCGGGCAGGTCGATATCACCTCGGGCAAGTTCGTGTTCTCGGCGTCCGAGGCCTATCTCATCGAGAACGGCAAGAAAACCACGCCCCTCAAAGGCGCGAGCCTGATCGGCAATGGTCCCGATGTGCTGACCAAGGTGACGGCCATCGGCAACGATTTCGCGCTCGATCCGGGCATCGGCACCTGCGGCAAGAACGGCCAGGGCGTGCCCGTCGGCGTCGGCTTGCCCACACTTCTCGTCGACCCGATTACGGTTGGGGGCACCGAAGCCTAGCCGCGGCGGCGGCACGACGCGTTCGGTCGGTTCAAGGGCAGGAGGAATGCGCGTCCGCTTGCGGATTGTCCTCGCGGTCTTGTTGCTCCTCGACAGCGCCGTGGTCGGGGTGGGCGCCGCTCCAGCGGCGGCACGCGCGGACGACTATGTGCTGGCGGCGAGCTGGCAACCGGCCCATTGCGAACGCCTCCCTCAGAGGTCCGAATGTGTCGACCAAGCCCGGGACCGGTTCGACGCCACGCACTTCACGCTCCACGGTCTTTGGCCACAGCCGCGCAGCAACGTTTATTGCGGGGTCACCGCCGCCGAACGCGCCGCATCGCGCGAGCGGCGCTGGGCGTCGCTTCCCTCGCTACCGATCAATCCGAGGACGCGCGCGCGGCTCGACGAAGTGATGCCCGGCACGCGCTCGTTCCTGCACCGGCACCAATGGATCAAACATGGCATCTGCTTCGGCGTCGATCCCGAAGCCTATTTTCGAGCCTCGCTCCGCCTGATGGAGGCGCTCAACAAGAGCGCGGTGCGCGACCTGTTTGCGGAACGCATCGGGCGAACCGTGAGCGCGGCGGAGATCCGGCGAGCGTTCGACCGGTCCTTCGGCGCGGGAGCCGGCCGGCGCGTTTTATCCGTTTGCCGGGATGTTGGCGGGCGGTCGCTGGTGGTTGAGCTTCGCATCAGCCTGCGCGGCCACGTCGATGCCGACGCCCGGCTCGCCGATCTACTTCATGCCGCGCCGGAGGCCGACCGGGGCTGCGCTGTCGGTATCGTCGATGCGGCCGGTTGAGTGCGGTGCGATGGCACCGACCGGACCCAACGGCGCGTTAGCGGAGCCGCACCACCTCGCCCGTCTCCGCCGAGCGCTCCGCGGCGAGCGTGGTCTCGACGGCGGCCATCGACTCCTCCGGCGTGATGATCGAGGGACGCGCCCCTTCCAACACACAACGCGCGAAGTACATGAACTCATCGCGGAGCGCGCCGCCCAACGCCCCGTGCAGCACCGGCCAGTAGGTTGAATCGGGACTGCGGAAGCCCTCTTTCGTGCAAATCCCGAGGTTGGGGAAGGTATCCTGGATGTGGATGAAGCCCTCGGTGCCGATGATCGACATGCGCTCGTCGATATCGAAGGGGGTCTTCTCCGGCATGCACCAGACAGTCTCGAGCGTCGCTGTCGCACCCGAATCGAAGCGGTACATAGTTTGCCCGATATCGGGATATTTGAGACCGCGCACGTCAACCGTCTGTGCGTAGGCGCTCACCACGTTGGCGCCGGTGAACCACAACATGAGATCGGTATCGTGGATCGCGTCGCCGATGATCGGCCCGATCTTGTTGAGGATCTCGGGCGTCCAGGCCGCTGGAATGTTGCGCCGCGCGCTCAGCGCCACGATCTTGCCGATCTTGCCGGCCTCGATCTCGCGCTTGGCCGAGGCGTAGCGCGGATTGAAGCGGCAGATATGCCCGACCATGAGCGCACCGGCCGCGTCTTTCGCGGCATCGCAAATGCGCCGGCAATCCTCCACGGTCGAGGCCATCGGCTTTTCCAGAAAGACGTGCTTATCGGCGGCCAGCGCCGCGAGCGTCGGGTCGGTGTGTTGGTCCCACATGGTGACGATGCTCACGGCATCGATATCGTCGGCCTCGAGGAGCGCGCGGTAGTCGGTGTAGAGCCGATCGACCCCATATTTTTGCCCAAGCGCGCTCAGGCGGGACTCGGTGCGCGTGCAAAGCGCCCTGAGTTCAAGCGTCGGCACCGCGGCGATGGCGTCGCAATGGATCTCGCCGAACCAGCCGAGACCGATAACGCCGATTCTGACCCGTTCCATACCGATTTCCCCTCTTTCGCCGTTCGCCCGATTAGAGCAGGCCGTCTTGACTCGAGACAAGCCGGTTGCCGATCTCGTCCATCACCCTGGTTTCGACATTGGCGAACGCGAAGCGGAGGAAACCATCCTGCGCGGGGCCGAACATGCTGCCCGGCAGGCACAAAAGGTTGTGCGCCTCCGCCAGCCGCCGCGCGATGTCGTTGCCGCGCGCGCCCTGGAACGGGTGCCGGACATAGGCGAAGAACGCGCCCGCGCTCACCAGCTCGTAGGTCAGGTCGTTGCGCGCGAAGACGGCGCGAAATCGCGCGACCCGCTCGAGCACCAGGCGACGCTTCTCGGCGCGAAACGCCGCGAGCCGTTCAATGCCGAACTGGGCCGCCTCCTGCGCGATCGCCGGCGCGCAGATGGCGACGCAATCGGCCGCCTTGACCACCTGGTCGCGGAGCGCGGCACCACAGACGAGCGCGCCGACGCGGTAGCCCGTCAGGCTATAGACCTTGGAGAAGCTGTAGAGATGGACGAGCGTGTCGCGCCAGTCTGGATCGGCGAACATCCCATGCGGCGGGCCTTCGACAGGGAGGAAATCGCGGTAGGTTTCGTCGAGAACCAGTGCGAGACCGTGCCGCCGGGCGAGGTCGCGAAACGCTGCGAGCGTGTCAGCGGGGTAGATCGCGCCGGTCGGGTTGTTGGGCGAGACCAGCACGATGGCGCGGCTCCGGTCGTTGATGCGCGCCGCCGCGTCGGCAGGGTCGGGCACGCCGCCGCGTTCCGCGCGGAAGGGCAGGTGGACCGGCGTGATGCCGAGCATCTCCAACCACATCTGATGATTGAAGTAATAGGGCGTCGGCAGGATCACCTCGTCACCGGCAGCGGCGAGGGACATCAGAGCCAGGCAGAACGCCTGATTGCAGCCGGCCGTGATGGCGACGTCCGCGGCGTCGATCCGACCACCGTAGAAACCGGCCATCTCGGCGGCCAAGGCCTCCCGCAGCGCCGCGCGCCCCAAGATCTCGGTGTAGCGCGCGGTCTCGGGCCGGGTGACCGCGCCCGCCAGGTGATCTTGAAGCGCGGCGGCCGGTGGATAGCCAGGCACGGCCTGGGCGACGTCGATCAGAGGCCGATCCGGCGGAAAGGTGCGCCCCGCGATCCAGCCATGCGCCTCGGCGATCGGCGGTGCTGCGACGGCCGCGATGTGGGGATTGCTGCGGTATGCCATCGGCCGACGGTAAGCGCGCGGGTCCGCCTCAGTAGGCGTACTCGTCGAACACGGGGTCGACGCTGCCCTTCCAGCGGGTCTCGAAGGCCTCGATCATCTCTTCCGCCGCGGTGCGGCCGCTTTCCGCGATCTCGCGCAAATAGGTGAGGTAAGGGCGCTCGTCCGCATCGAGATTCCCGGCAACGGCGCGCCGCTTGAGCCCACCATCCGCGATCGCCACGAGATCACACGCGATCTCCTGCACGGTGCGGCCGCGGATCGTCGCGCGGAGGCCGTGGGTCGGCACCTGGTCGCGGAGCTTCATCACGTCCGCGGCGGACCATCCGTTGCACAGCGCTTCGGCCTCGTTGAGCGCAGTGGAATCATACATCACGCCCACCCAAAGCGCGGGCAACGCACAAATCTTGCCCCAGGGGCCGCAATCGGCACCGCGCATTTCGAGGAAGCGCTTGAGGCGCACCTCGGGGAAGGGTGTCGTGAGGTGGTCGTCCCAATCCTTTAATGTTGGACGCACACCCGGCAGTCCTTCGAGCCTACCCTCGAGGAAGTCGCTGAACGATTGCCCGGCCACGTCGACGAAGCGTCCGTTGCGCGCCACGAAATACATGGGCACATCAAGCACATAGTCGACATAGCGCTCGAAGCTCATGCCGTCCTCGAACACAAACGGCAGGATGCCGCAGCGGTCCGGGTCGGTATCGGTCCACACGAAGCTTCGATAGCTGAGATACCCCGTCGGCCGTCCGTCGACGAAGGGGGAGCACGCGAAGAGCCCCGTCGCGATCGGCTGAAGCGCCATGGCGATGCGCATCTTGCGCACCATGTCGGCCTCGGAATCGAAATCGAGGTTCACCTGCACGGTGCAGGTGCGCGTCATCATGTCGAGGCCGTGATTGCCGCGGGTGGGCATGTAGCGCCGCATGATCGCGTAGCGGCCCTTCGGCATCCAGGGAATCGCGTCGCGGCGCCATTTGGGGTGGAAGCCGAGACCATAAAAGCGCACGCCGAGCTCGCCGGCCACGGTGTTGACTTGATCGAGGTGGGTGTGCACCTCGTCGCAGGTGCGGTGTAGATTCTCGAGCGGCGCCCCCGAAAGCTCCAGCTGCCCGCCCGGCTCCAGGGAGACCGACTGACCGTCCTTGAGAAGCGCGATCGGCTTGCCATTTTCGAGGTATGGCTCCCAACCGAAGCGCTGGAGCGCTTCCAAAACGGCGCGAATCCCCGACGGGCCCTCATAGCCGAGGGGCGCTTGGTCGCTGATCCGGTGTCCGAATTTCTCGTGCTCGGTGCCGATGCGCCATTCTTTGCGGGGCTTGCAACCGGCCTCGAGATAAGCCACCAAATCGCGATAGGTGACGACCTCCGCCTCGGCGGCGTTCGCCATGCCTGTCATGCACGATCTCCCTATCGTCGCCGATTGTTGTCATAGCACGGCATAGCTTGGCGCACACCACGTTCACCGGTATGCCAGCCCCGCGCTGAGAGCATCACCGCGGGCCGGCGGCCCAATCCCCCCGAAGCGCTTGCCAACAGGTGAGCGCAGCGATCGCCGCGGTTTCGGCGCGCAAGATCCTGGGACCGAGGTTGACCGGCACTGCGGTCGGGCATGCCTCGAGGCTCTCGCACTCACCAGGTGCGAAGCCGCCCTCCGGGCCCACAAGAACCGCCGTGGGACCGGGCGGCACGGCGCGCACGGCCTCCGCTATCGGGGTTTCGAAGCGTGGATCACACGCGATCAAGGGGCGCCCGTCGGGCCAGGAATCGAGGAGGGTTTCGAGCGAGCTTGGCGGCATGACTGCCGGAATGTCGAGGCGGCCGCATTGCTCGGCGGCCTCAACGGCGTTTGCGCCGGCACGCTCGAGATTAAGCCGATGGGTCTGGGAGAAACGCGTCGTGACCGGGCGGAGCGCGCTGACCCCCAGTTCGGTGGCCTTCACGATGACGATATCGGTCTGCGCCGACTTTAAGGGAGCGAAGAGAAGCCATAGATCGGGGCCAGGCGACTGCGCGCGCAGCGGCTCGACCGGCATGGCGCGCGCCCGGCGGCGGTCCAGCACCTCGAGGCGTGCCTGCCACTCGCCTTCGCGCCCGTTGAACAAGCGCAGGTGGTCGCCCACCCCAAGCCGCATCACGGTCCGCAGGTAATGGCACTGGCCGCCCTCGAGGGTGACTGGTAAGCCTTGGCGCAGCGGTTGATCGACGAAAAGCCGGACCGAATCCCGCGTCATCCTGTGTCGGCGTGGCGCGCCGCCTCGTCTTGTGTGTCGATGGCGGTCACGATACATCAAGCGGCATGGCCGAGACTCACACGGGAGAGGCCGCCCCGCTCGCGGGCGCTGGGCCCATCGAACGTGCCGCGCCGCGCGCGCTGCGCCCGTTCGTGGCGCTCGCCCGCCTCGACCAGCCGACCGGCGTGTGGCTCTTGCTATGGCCCTGCCTCTGGGGCATCGCACTCGCATCCGACGGCCTGCCGTCGCTCGGCCTGTTGGTTCTCTTCACGGTTGGCGCTTTCGTGATGCGGGCGGCGGGATGCGTGGTCAACGACATCGCGGACCGGGAGTTCGATGCCAAGGTGGCGCGCACGCGCCGGCGCCCGCTGCCCTCGGGTGCGATTGGCGTGCGGGGGGCGGTCGCCTTTCTCGCCGTCTTGCTCGGTATCGGCCTCGCGATCCTTCTGCATCTCACATCCGCCGCAATCTGGCTCGGTGTGGGCTCCCTCGCGCTCGTCGTCGCCTACCCCTTCATGAAGCGCATCACCTACTGGCCCCAGGCATTTCTCGGCATCACCTTTAATTGGGGCGCGCTCATGGGCTGGGCGGCGGTCACGGGCGATCTGGCATGGCCGGCGCTGCTGCTCTATGCCGGTGGCATCGCCTGGACCCTCGGCTACGACACGATCTACGCGCATCAGGACAAGGAGGACGACGCGCTCATCGGTGTCAAATCGAGCGCGCTCGCGCTCGGCCGGCGCACCAGGCCGTGGCTTGTCGTGTTCCACATTGTCGCGATCGCCGGGTTCGCCATGGCGGGTGCGTTCGCGGGGCTCGGCTGGCCCTTCTACGTGGGCGTGGCCGTAACGGCGGCGCTGTTGGGCTGGCAGGCCCTGATGGTCGATATCGACAATCCGCGTGATTGTCTGGCCAAGTTCAAGTCGAACGGTTGGGTTGGGCTCGCGCTCTTCACGGGCATCCTCGCCGCCCAAGGGCTCGGCTGAGCCGCGGCCGGCCCGTCGTCACGACGCGAGCACCGTGAAATCGGGGTGGGAGAACGGCCGCGCCCGCGCGCGTAGCGCCTCGGTTCGCGCCCGTCGGATCGTCTCGTCCGCGATCGCAGCGTGGATATATCGGTCGAGCGGCGCGTCGCCGGCGAGCAAGGCGCGGACCGTTTGGTGCATCTCCCGCTGAGAAAGGGCGGGGAAGCGGCGATATTGCGCGGCGATGGCGGCCAGGGCGAAGGGTGTTCCATCCGGCGCGATATGCCCGAACCCGCCGACATAGCTGTGCACCGCATCGGGCGGCGCGGCGAGGTCCACCGACAATGAGGCTTGCCCGAGGCGGCCGAAAAGGTAGGTGCGCCGGCTGAACTCGGTCTCGTGCATACGCGCCAGCTGGCGCGCATCGAGGTAGGTGACGGCGATCTCGGCGACGGTGCCGGGCGAGCGCTCGATCGTGGCGGGCACGGCGCCATAGCTCGAAATGTGAGCGGCATAGACGACGTCGAAGTCGCGGAGCTGCGCGCGCAAGATCGGAAAGACCACGCCCGGACCGAGCGGGGCGAATTTCAGCGCCAGCCTCTGGGGCGCGCTATTGGCGCCATAGGCGAGCACCGCGACGCGCGCGTCCATTGGGGTTGGCGCCGAAATGCCCTGTGCCGTGAGGATCGTCCGGGCTGGGACGACCCCCTCAGCTGTTTCGACGCGCGCGTTTTCGATCGCGGGCCCGTCGAGCGCCACGATCGGCAGGCACGCGCCATCCACAAAAAGCATCGAACGGTCCGCGGCGGCAAAGGGATAGGCGGTCGCGGTCTCGACGAGCTCCTCGGGCGCAAGCGTCGCGTCGGTCTCAGCCATCACGCCAATCCTAGGGGGCTCATGCCGATCGCGTCCATGGGACTTGACGTGGCAGCGGCCTTGCTCGTCAATGCGGAAAACAAGCGAGATCCATGGCTTACGGTTCCCTCCGCGATTTCATGGCGCGGCTCGAGCGCGACGGACGGCTCGCGCGCGTCTCGGCGCCGGTCTCGCCCCACCTCGAGATGACCGAGGTCCAGACGCGCCTCATTGCCGAGGGCGGGCCGGCCGTGCTCTTCGAAAACGTCGTGGGCGATGACGGCGCGCCCTACGACATGCCGGTGTTGGTCAATTTGTTCGGCACGGTCGACCGGGTCGCCTGGGGCATGGAGCGCGCGCCGGAGGACTTGCGCGCCATCGGCGAGACACTTGCCTTCCTGCGTCAACCCGAGCCGCCCGGTGGCTGGCGCGAGGCCTTCGAGATGCTGCCGTTGCTCAAGACGGTAATGGCCATGAAGCCCAAAACGGTCGCAGGCGGCCCGGCGCAGGAGGTGGTGCTGACCGGCGACGACATCGACCTCGCGCGCTTGCCGATCCAAACCTGCTGGCCCGGCGAGCCGGCGCCGCTCATCACCTGGCCGTTGGTCGTCACCAAAGGCCCCGGCCGTCGCCCGGAGGACGACTACAATCTTGGCATCTACAGGATGCAGGTGATCGGCCGCGACCAGACGCTCATGCGCTGGCTCAAGCACCGTGGCGGCGCCCAGCATCACCAGCGCTGGAAGGCCGAGCGGCATGACCCGGTACCGGCGGCCGCGGTGATCGGTGCCGACCCCGGGACCATACTCGCCGCCGTCACGCCGGTTCCCGACACGCTTTCCGAATACCAGTTTGCAGGCCTTCTGCGCGGCAAGAAGGTAGAGCTTGTCGCCGCCAAGACGGTGCCATTGCTCGTGCCGGCGGAGGCCGAGATCGTGATCGAGGGGCATGTCAGTCTCGACGACTACCGCGACGAGGGGCCCTACGGCGACCACACCGGCTATTACAACGCCGTCGAGCCCTTTCCGGTGTTCACGGTCTCGGCGATCACGATGCGGCACGATCCGATCTACCTCTCGACCTATACGGGCCGGCCGCCCGACGAGCCCAGCATCCTCGGCGAGGCGCTCAACGAAGTGTTCATTCCGTTGCTCACGCAACAATTCCCCGAGATTGTCGATTTCTGGCTGCCGCCGGAGGGCTGCAGCTATCGAATCGCCGTGGTCTCGATCAAGAAGGCCTACGCGGGCCACGCCAAACGGGTGATGATGGGCGTGTGGTCCTACTTGCGGCAATTCATGTACACGAAATGGGTGATCGTGGTGGATGACGACATCGACGCGCGCAACTGGAAGGACGTGATGTGGGCCGTATCGACGCGCATGGACCCCGCGCGCGACGTCACGCTCGTCGAGAACACGCCGATCGACTATCTCGATTTCGCGAGTCCGGTCTCCGGGCTCGGCTCCAAGATCGGGCTCGATGCGACCAGCAAGATCGCGCCCGAGACGAGCCGCGATTGGGGGCGGCTGATTCGCATGGACGACGAGACCATCGACCGGGTCACGACGAAGTGGGAGTCCTATGGCCTGCCCGGCTCGGGACGGCCGGTCTGGCGGTGACGATCGGCCGAGCGATCGTCCGCGCTCTCGTCATCGGCGCGGCTGTTGGAACCGCCGTACCATCAATTGCGATCGCCCAGCACGCTTTTTTCTATGCGCCGGCAGGGTTCCGTTTCGACCATCCGGATGGTTGGGCCGTCTATCGGCAGCCGGCATCGAAAGGCGCAATCCAGTGGCGGCTCATCGATCCGACGGCGGCGGGCGTCGCCTGCGCGATCGTCTACATCGATGCGCCGCCCGACGATGTTTGGAGCGCGGATCAGGTCGCACTGCTGCGCCACGCGAAGGAGTTCTGGGAGGCGTTCGCCGCCGATCAACGCGCAATGGTCACGCAGCAATATCCCGGCGTGGCGGCGGGCGACGTCACGCTGCGCAGCTTCACCGGTTGGCCTGCCGCGGAGATCAACTACACCATCAAGCCGCACAACCAGGCACTCGGCGAGCCGATGTTGCTAAAAGGCATTGGCACGCGCGTTGCCGCCGGTCATCTCACCATGACGTGCCGCGCGCCGAGCCGTCTGGCAGCAACCTACGGCCCGCGGTTCGACGCGATCATCGAGTCGATCACGTTCTCTCACACCCACTAGGAGACGGAAAAACATGAGCGCAACCAAATCCAACGGCTTGCGCGCGTTCGTCACCGGCGCGTCGGGCTTCATCGGCGTCAATGTCGTCAAACAGCTCGTCGAGGATGGTTGGTCGGTGACCGCGCTGCACCGTTCGACATCGGATCTCACCTACCTCAAGCGCTTTGACGCCACACGCGTGGTGGGCGATGTGACCGATGCGGCCTCGCTCGAGCGTGCCATGCCCGCAGAGCTCGATGCCGTCTTCCACGTCGCGGGCAACGTCAGCTTCGATTCGTCGGGAGACACCGCGCAGACACGCGACAACGTGTCGGGTACGCGCAACGTCGTCGCGCTCGCCAAGGCGAAGGGCGCACGACGCCTGGTTCACACCTCGACGGGCGCCGTCTTCGGCTTGCACGATGGGGTTCCCGTGACCGAGGACACGCCCTCCAACGTCGATGACGTGCCTGCGAACTATTTTCGCACCAAGAAGGACGCCGAGGACATCGTGCTGAGCGCGGTCGGCGATGGGCTCGACACGGTGTGCGTCAACCCGGGCAATGTCGTCGGACCCTACGATCGGGTGATCTGGGGCCCTTTCGTCGAGGCGATCGCAAACGGCGCGATCAAGACCATCGGCATTGGCGCTGGGAGCTTCTGCCATATCGATGAGGTTGCGAAAGCCCACATCACGGCATTCCACCGGGGTGGCCGCGGCGAGCGCTACATCCTCGCTGGCGACGTCACGCCGTTTGCCGAGGTCGCCCGGGTGGTCGCCCGGCTGACCGGCGGCACCGCGCCTCGGCCAAGCGCCGAAAAAGACCCGGCAACCACCGACGAGGTCCATTTCACCACGAACCGGACGCAGATTCTCGTGTGCGACAAGGCCGTGCGCGACCTCGGCTTCAAGCCCGTCCCCTCGGAGGTGATGTTCGGCGATCTGGTGCGTTGGATGCGGGAAGAGGGTTTGCTGCCACCGCGGTGAGCCTGGCCGTGAGACTGGTGTGAAGCGGCTGGAGCCACTATATACAGGCCTGTTCGCGGCGGCTTGACCCGCCGCTGACCGAGACACTTCGCGGCATAGACGATTGCAACGCGACGCCATTGACGTTCTTGGCGCGCTCGTGAAGCGCGCAACCCAGGCCGGGGCGGATGCTGCCGATGCGGTGCTGATGCACGGTGTCGCGCTCAGCGCGAGCTGGCGTATGGGCAAGCCCGAGGATTTCGAGCGCTCCGAAGGCCAAGA
The DNA here is from genome assembly GCA_965216915.1 of Alphaproteobacteria bacterium. Lineage (GTDB taxonomy): Bacteria > Pseudomonadota > Alphaproteobacteria > UBA828 > UBA828 > CBDCGS01. Next base: position 774,379 of record CBDCGS010000011.1, on the reverse strand, counting down.
TGTGGGCTTGCGTGTGCTCGTCGGCAAGCGGCAAGCGATCGTCTCGACGACCGATCTCACCGATCAAACCCTCGACACGCTGGTCGAGCGCGCGCTCGCCATGGCGCGTGCCGTGCCCGAGGATCCCTATGCCGGCCTCGCGCCGGCGGATCGGCTCGCGAAGACCTGGCCCGATCTCGATCTCGCGGATCCGACCGAGCCCGCGCCCGAGACGCTCATTGCGCGCGCCCGGACGGCGGAGGAGGCGGCGCGCGCCGTCAAGGGCGTGACCAATTCCGAAGGCGGCGGCGCGAGCTGGAGCGCGAGCCACGCCGCGCTGGTGACGAGCGATGGCTTCGCCGGAGGCTACCGCACCTCGCGTTTCGGCGTGAGCTGCGCGGTGTTGGCTGGCGAAGGCACGGCCATGGAGCGCGACTTCGATTGGGCGTCTGCCGCGTTTGAAACCGACCTGCAAGACCCCGCGGAGATCGGGCAGCGCGCCGGCGAGCGCGCGGTGGCCCGGCTCGGCGCGCGCAAGGCGCGTTCGGGTCAGGTACCGGTGGTCTACGATCCGCGCATTTCGGGCGGCTTGCTGCGTCACTTGGCGGGCGCCATCACCGGAAGCAGCGTCGCGCGCGGCACGAGCTTCCTGAAGGACAAGCTCGGCGAGGCGGTTTTCGACTCCGCCGTGACGATCGTCGACGATCCGCACCGCACGCGCGGGCTGCGCTCCCGACCCTTTGATGGCGAGGGTGTCGCCACTAAAGCGCGCAACGTGGTCGATGCGGGTGTCTTGACGACCTGGCTTCTGGATAGCCGGTCCGCCCGGCAGCTCGACCGCACGACCACCGGCCACGCCTCGCGTGGGGCCGGCGGCCCGCCCTCACCCTCGCCATCGAATCTCTATCTCGCACCTGGCAGCCAGAGCCGCGACCGGTTGCTCGGCGACATCGAGAGCGGCTTCTACGTGACCGAGCTGATCGGCATGGGTGTAAACGGCGTCACCGGCGATTATAGCCGCGGCGCGGCGGGCTTTTGGATCGACAAGGGGGCACTCGCCTATCCCGTGAACGAAGTCACGGTCGCCGGCAATCTCGCGGAGATGTTCCGCCAGATCACGGCGGCGGATGATCTGGACTTCCGCTACGGCATCGACGCGCCGACCGTGCGCGTCGACGGGATGACGGTCGCCGGCCAGTGACATCGCCCGACAGGCAGGCTGATCACGCCCTACTCGTCGAGGCGGCACGCCGGGCCGGATCGATCGCGCTGGCACGCTTCGGCACCGAGCAAGATGTCTGGCGCAAAGGCGAGCATCACCCTGTATGCGAGGCCGACCTCGAGGTGGATGCTGCTCTGCGCGAGGCGCTGAGCGGCGCGCGGCCGGATTATGGTTGGCTTTCCGAGGAATCGGAGGACGACAAAAGCCGGCTCGAGGCATCGCGGGTTTGGGTGGTCGACCCGATCGACGGCACCAACAGCTATCTGAAGGGGATTCCCGAATTCGCGGTCGCGGCGGCGCTCGTCGAGGACGGACAGCCGATCGCCGCGGCCGTGTTCAATCCCGCCAAGGGCGAGATGTTCGAAGCGCTCGCGGGCGGCGGTGCGCGGCTCAATGGCGAGATGATGCGCGTGAGCGGCAACGCGAACGCGTCGCGAATCGCCATGCTGGCGAGCCGCTCGGAGCACCGCGAGGCGGCGTGGCCGGGGCAGTTTGCCAACGACGCGATCAAGGCCGTGAGCTCGATCGCCTACAAGCTCGCTCTGGTCGCGGCAGGCCATTTCGATGCCACGGCAAGCGGTTGGCCGAAGAGCGACTGGGATATTTGCGCGGGCGACCTCTTGGTGCGCGAAGCCGGTGGGCGTATGACGACCATGGCGGGCGAACCCTTGGTCTACAACAAAGACCGGCCGCGGCATCGCACCTGCCTCGCCAGCAACACGCTCCTGCACCGGCCGCTTCTTGACCGGCTCGCCGACTACGCGGAGTAGCCCGTGCCGATCATTGGAAGGCGGTCCGCACGCGTGCTACCATTTCCGTCTGGTTTCAACCGCTTAGAGCGACGCGTCCTGGACTGAGTGGGGCGATGGCCAAGCGCGACAGATCCGCCGCTGGGGCGATGTCCACCAAGGTGCTCGTCGTGCGCCTGGTGCGGGATCATGTGCGGCCGTATCTCGGACGGCTCTTCCTCGCCGGCTTTTGCATGGCCGTGGCGGCGGGCTCGACCGCTGCCATGGCCTATCTCATGGAGCCCGCGCTCGACGAGGTGTTCATAGAGAAAGATCGCGACATGCTCGTGCTGATCCCCGTGTTTGTGATCGTCGCGACCGTGGCGAAGGGTGTTGCGAGCTATTTCCAGGGCGTGCTGATGGGCTTCGTCGGCCAACGCGTCATCGCCGACCTGCAGGCGCGCGTGTTTAGCCGCATCATGCGCTTCGATCTCTCCTTCTTTCACGACACCGCCTCGGGACAGCTCGTCTCCCGCCTCACCAACGACATCAACCTGATGCGCAACGCCGTGGCGAACGCGCTGACCGGTCTGGTCAAGGATTCACTGACCTTGATCTTTCTGGTCGGGGTCATGTTCGAGAAAGATTGGAAGCTCGCGCTGATCGCGTTCGTGGTGTTTCCCCTGGCGATCTACCCGATCGTCCGTCTCGGACGGCGCATGCGCAAGGTTTCGACGAACGCGCTTGTCGAGCTCGGTCAATTTACCGCTCGCCTCAACGAAGCGTTTCAAAGCGCCCGCCACGTCAAAGCCTACAACATGGAGCGGTTCGAGGAGACGCGCACCGAGCGGGTGATCGAGCGGGTGTTCCAGCTGGTCATGAAAGGCGTGCGCATTCGGGCCGCCGTTCGTCCCATTACCGAGTCGCTCGGCGGGCTCTTCGTCGCCGTCATCATTCTCTATGGCGGCTGGCAGGTGATCGACGAGGCGATCACGCCTGGTGCGTTTTTCGCGTTCGTGACGGCGATGTTCATGGCCTATCAGCCGCTGAAATCGCTCGCAAACCTCAACACCCATCTGCAGGAAGGTCTTGCGGCAAGTCAGCGCGTTTTCGGCATTCTCGACACGATGCCGCGTATCGCCGATGGTCCAGACGCAAAGCCGCTCGCCTTTTCACAAGGCGCGATTCGCCTCGAGACTGTCGACTTCTCCTACAGCGAAGAATTGCCGGCGCTCAAGAATGTGTCGCTCGATATCGCCGCAGGCTCGAAGGTGGCGCTCGTCGGGCCCTCCGGGGCGGGCAAATCGACAATCCTCAACTTGATCCCGCGGTTTTATGACGCCGACAGCGGCCGGATCCTCGTCGATGGCCAGGACGTGCGCGACGTCACGCTCGAGAGCCTGAGGGATTCGATCGCGCTGGTCAGCCAAGAGGCTGTGCTGTTCGACGACACGATTCGCGCCAATATCGCCTATGGGCGGATCGAGGCGACGGCGGCCGAAGTCGATGCGGCTGCAGCAGCGGCCGGCCTCGACGCGTTCGTGTCGTCGCTGCCCGATGGCTACGACACCATGATCGGCGAGCACGGCGTCAAGCTGTCCGGCGGTCAGCGCCAGCGCATCGCCATCGCCCGTGCCATGCTGAAGGACGCGCCGATCCTTTTGCTCGACGAGGCGACGAGCGCCCTCGACACCGAATCGGAGCGGCAGATTCAGGAGGCGCTCAACAGCCTGATGCGGGGGCGCACGACACTCGTGATCGCGCACCGGCTATCCACGGTGCAGGATGCCCACCGCATCTACGTGATCGAGGATGGTCAGGTCGCGGAGGCAGGCACCCATGGCACGCTCCTCGCGCGCACCGATGGTGCCTACGCCCGTCTTCACGCGCTGCAGTTCGCCCCGTCGGAGGCCGCGGAATAGGTGGGTCTCACCGGCGGGATAGCTCGGAGCCGCGCGGTCCAAGGCGCGTTCTGCTGGATTCTTGCGCGCTATATTCGCTTCGTCTACCTCACGAGTCGCTGGCAGGTCCTGGGACGGAGCAGCGCGGAGGCGATGGTCGCCGAGGGCAAGCCCTTCATTGTCGCCTTCTGGCACGGCCGGCTCCTGATGGCGGCCCCCGGCTGGTGGGGGCAGCGGCCCATGACGGCGATGATCTCGCGGCATCGCGACGGCGAGCTCATCACGCGGACCATCCGCCATCTCGGCGTCGATGCCGTGCGCGGCTCGGCCACGCGCGGCGGCTCGTCCGCGGTGCGCGGGTGTGTTCGCGCGCTGGCGAGCGGGACGTGCGTTGCCGTCACGCCGGATGGCCCCCGCGGGCCGCGCATGCGCGCACAACCCGGCATCATCACACTCGCCCGCCTGGCCCGCGTGCCGATCATCCCGGCAACCTATGCCGTGTCGCGCCGCAGGTTGGCGCGAAGCTGGGATCGCTTCGTTTTCGCGATACCGCTTAGCAGGGGTGTCTACCTGTGGGGCGAGCCGATCCATGTGCCGCCGCTTACCGACGATGCGACGGACGAGGCCATCCGCCTCGAGCTCGAAACGCGCTTGAACGAGCTCACGGAGCAGGCGGATCTGATGGTGGGGGTCGCGCCCGTCGAGCCTGCGTCCGTGGCCGAGCCGCGCGCGGCACACCGGGAGGAGCCGACCAAATTCGCGGCCCAGGTGCGGTGATCGCCATGCTTGTCACGCCGCGGGCGTATCGGTGCGCCACGGTGCTTGCCGGCCCCGCCATCGATCTTTGGATCCGGCGCCGATGCCGCGCCGGGAAGGAGGATGCGGCACGTCTCGGCGAGCGCTTCGGTCATGCGGGCCGCGCGAGGCCAGTGGGGCAGTTGGTGTGGATGCACGGCGCGAGTGTCGGCGAATGCTTGTCGCTGCTTCCCCTGGTCGCTCGACTGGAACAGGAGCCGGCGCCGCCCTTCATCTTGCTGACCTCGGGCACCGTCACATCGGCGCGGCTTCTGCAATCGCGGCTGAGCGGTCAGGCGTTTCACCAATTCGTTCCGGTAGACCGACCGGGCGCGGTGCGGCGCTTCTTGGATCATTGGCGTCCCGATCTCGCCATATGGGTCGAATCCGAGCTTTGGCCGAACCTCGTGCTCGAAACCGCGGCACGGCGCGTGCCGATGCTATTGCTCAACGCGCGCATGTCGGCGCGTTCGGCTGCGAGCTGGCGGCGCATGCCGCGGTTGATCGCGCCGCTGCTCGGCGCGTTTGCGGCAATTCATGCGCAGAGCGAGGCCGATGCCGAGCGGCTTCGCAGTCTCGGCGCGCGTGGGGTCGATGCGGCCGGGAACCTGAAATACGACGCGCCGCCCCTCGCCGCCGACGAAGTGCCGGTCGCGGCAATGCGTCGCGCAATCGGCGCCCGGCCGTGCTGGCTCGCCGCCAGCACACATGAGGGCGAGGACGCGATCATTGCGGCGGCCGACGAGACGCTGCGGCCGGCCTTGGCCGATCTCTTGACCATCGTCGTGCCGCGTCATCCGAAGCGCGGCGAGGCGATCGCTCGGCTGTTCGCGGGCCGCGGCCTGCGCACCGCACGGCGCGCGGCCGACGAGCCGATCTCGGACGCCGTCGACGTCTATGTCGGCGATACGCTCGGAGAGCTTGGCCTGTTTTATCGTCTGGCGCCCGTCGTGCTGGTCGGCGGATCGCTGCAGCCGTTCGGCGGGCACAATCCGCTCGAGGCGGTGCGCCTGAACGCGGCGGTGCTGACCGGCCGACACCATGAGAACTTTGCGGAAGCATACGGCGCGCTTCTGGCCGGCGGCGGTGGCGAAACCGTCTCCGATCAGGCATCGCTGGCCGCGGCGGTGCACCGGCTTCTCGCCGACGATTCCTTGCGCACCGGGCGGATCGAAGCAGCCGATCGCGTCGCGCGATCTCTCACGGGGGCGACGGCGGCGGCACTAGAGCTGGTGCGCCGGCACCTTGCGCGGAACGACATGCAACACCATGAAAGCGCCGGCGTTCTGGGCGCCTGAGGCCGGCGGTATCACCGCGGCCGCGCTGACCCCGCTCGCCTGGGTCTACGATATCGGTGCGACGGTCAGGCGTGGCCTCGCCAAGAGGCACCATGCGCCCGTCCCGGTCGTCTGCGTCGGCAACGTCACGGCCGGCGGCGCTGGCAAGACGCCGACCGCGATCGCTTTGTGCCAGCTGATGTCCGCGCGGGGCCTTCGACCGCATCTGTTGAGCCGCGGCTATGGCGGCCGCGCGCATGGTCCGTTGCGGGTTGATCCGCAGCGGCACGACGCGTCCGACGTCGGCGACGAGCCGCTCTTGCTGGCCCGCGTGGCGCCGACCTGGATCGCGCGGGACCGGCCGGCAGGCGCACGTGCCGCGGCCGCCGCCGGCGCGACGGTCATCGTGATGGACGACGGCTTGCAAAATCCGAGCCTCCACAAGGATCTTTCGCTCGCGGTGATCGACGGGGGTTTCGGTTTCGGCAACGGCAAGGTGCACCCGGCCGGACCACTCCGCGAACCCGTTACCCGCGCCATGCGGCGGGTCGATGCGCTGGTCCTCATCGGACCGGATCGGGTCGACACGCTGCGCCGGCTTCCGGCGGGTCACCCACCGGTGCTTCACGCCGATCTGGTGCCCGGGCTGGAGGGGTATGAGATCGGCGAGCGGGCGGTGGTCGCGTTCGCCGGGATCGGCCGGCCCGCAAAATTTTTCGAAAGCCTCGAGGCGCTCGGATGCGCGCTCGTGGCGTGCTACAGCTTCGCCGATCACCACCGCTACACGGCCGAAGAGATCATGACCATCGTCGAAGCGGCGCACGCCAGGGGCGCAATGCCGGTCACCACTGAGAAGGATTTCGTGCGCCTCCCAGACGAGGCGAAGCCGATGGTTCGGACGCTTTCGGTCGTCCTCGAATGGCGCGACCCGGCGACGGTCGAAGGTCTGCTGAGCCGCGTGATCGAGCGCGCTCATGCCTAAGCGCAGCCTTGGGCGACGTCTTCGCCATGCACTTGAGGGAGGCATCGTGTGGGCGTTCATGACCGTCTTCGCCCTCCTGCCGATCGACTGGGCATCGGCCTTGGGCGGCGCGCTCGCGGGGATGATTGGCCCCTGGTTGCCGGTGAGCGAGCGGGCGCGGCGCAACATCACGCGCGCGATGCCCGAGCTCGATCGCGCCGAGGTTCGCCAGATCATCCGCGGTATGTGGCGCAACATCGGTCGTGTGATCGCCGAGTACCCGCACCTCGCGGAAATCGACCCGACTGACCTGGGCGATCGCATCACGATTAGCGGGCTCGAGCATGTCGAGGCCGCCGAGCGGCGTGGCAAGGGCGGCATCTTGTGCACGGCGCATTTCGGCAACTGGGAGATCGCCGGCGTCGCGGCGGATCGGTATGGCCTCAGGGCCGGTGCGGTGTATCGCGCGCCCAACAATCCCGTCGTCGACCGTCTCGTTCAGCGCTACCGGGGCACCGTGTGGAAGGGGCAATTTCCGAAAGGGCCCGCGAGCCTGCGGGAGATGGTGCGTTGGCTTCGCGACGGCAATTATCTGGGCATCATGGTCGATCAGAAATTGAACAACGGCATACCTGTTCCGTTCTTCGGTCGCGATGCGATGACCGCACCCGTCCTCGCGGAGCTCGCGCTCAAATATGACTGCCCCGTCGTCGCGGCGCGTGTCGACCGCGCGCGCGGCGCGCGCTTCCGGATCTCCCTTTCCACGATCGAGCTGCCACGCAGCGAATCGCGTCAAGCCGATGTCGCGGAGACCATGCGGCGGGTCAACGCCAAGGTCGAAAGCTGGGTCCGCGACCGGCCCGATCACTGGTTTTGGCTGCACCGCCGTTGGCCCGACTAGACATTTCACGCTCGCCTATGCTCACGCGAAATGCTCTATCTGATTGGAATTGAAGCAAATGCGTCGTCGCAGGTGTTCCCACCTGCTCGGGATTTGCTCTAGCGTCGGCTCCAGGTGATGAGCGACAGGGGCGACCTCGATCTCGTGGCGATCAAGCACGCGCTCGAAGAGGAGCGTGCGGCGCTCCTCGCAGAGCGCCAGGCCGCCGTCGATCAGCGCCGTCCGGTCGAGCTCGATCAGCAAAATGTCGGTCGCCTGTCGCGCATGGACGCGCTCCAGCTGCAGGCGATGGCGCAGTCGGTGGATGCGCGCCGCGGGGCCCGTCTCGCCCAGATCGATGCGGCGCTGGGGCGGATTGCCGCCGGAGACTACGGCTACTGCGTCGCCTGTGACGACGAGATTGCCGCCGGGCGTTTGGCGGTCGATCCAACGATCGCACGATGCATCAACTGTGCGGGATGAGGGCTCACGACCTTGATCGATTCCGCACGCCAGATGCTCTAGGGTCGGCCGACGATCAGAGCAAGACGGAGCGCGGCGCATGGCACGCTATCTCAAGACCGGGCTCTCGGAAGCCGAAGTTTCCGAGGTCGACCAACGGGTGCGCGCGGTCGTCGAGCAGTCGCTCGACGATGTGGCCCGGCGCGGCGATGCGGCCGTGCGCGAGATGTCGATCAAGTTCGACGGCTGGGACCCGAAGGAATTTCGGCTGAGCGACGGTGAGATCGACGCCTGCCTCGCCTCGCTGAGTGAGCAGGATCGCGACGACATCGCGTTCGCGCAGGAGCAGGTGCGCAACTTCGCCGAGATCCAGAAGGACGCGCTTCGCGATGTCGAGGTGGAGACGCTGCCGGGTGTCGTGCTCGGCCATAAGAACATTCCGGTCAACGCTGTCGGTTGCTACGTGCCCGGCGGCAAGTATCCACTGCTCGCCTCCGCGCACATGTCGGTGATCACGGCGAAGGTTGCCGGCGTGCAACGCATCGCGACCTGCGCGCCGCCCTTCGAGGGCAAACCGGCGCCCGCGATCGTCGCGGCACAGCACATGGCGGGCGCCGACGAGATCTATGTGCTTGGCGGCATCCAGGCCGTCGGCGCCATGGCGCTCGGTACCGAGACGATCGCGCCGGTCGACATGATCGTCGGTCCGGGCAATGCCTTTGTCGCGGAGGCCAAGCGGCAATTGTTCGGGCGTGTCGGCATCGACCTTTTGGCCGGGCCGACAGAAACGCTTGTGATCGTGGATGAGACGGTCGATGCGGAGCTCTGCGCCGCTGATCTCTTGGGCCAAGCCGAGCACGGGCCAACCTCGCCCGCGATCTTGCTCACCAACTCCGAGCGCCTCGCGCGCGAGACCATCGCCGAGGTCGAGCGCCAGCTCACCGTGCTGCCCACCGCTGAGGTCGCCGGACAGGCCTGGCGCGACTATGGCCAGGTGATCGTCTGCGACAGCGAGGACGAGATGGTCCAAGTGGCGGACGACATCGCGTCCGAGCATGTCCAGGTGATGACACGCGATCCGGATTATTTCCTGGAGCGCATGACAAATTATGGCGCGCTATTTCTCGGGGCCCGCACCAACGTCTCCTATGGCGACAAGGTCATCGGCACCAACCATACGCTCCCGACGCGCAAAGCGGCGCGCTACACCGGCGGACTCTGGGTCGGCAAGTTTCTGAAGACCTGCACCTACCAGCGCGTCAACACGGACGAGGCCTCGGCATCGATCGGTGAATATTGTTCCAGGCTCTGTGCGCTCGAAGGCTTCGCCGGCCACAAGGAGCAGGCGGACATCCGGGTGCGCCGCTATGGAGGCCGCAATGCCTGATCCCCATGAGGCCGACGGCGTTCTTCCGCGGACGCCGTCGTTCCGGCTCGACGGCAAGCGCGCGCTCGTCACCGGCGCAGGACGCGGCATCGGCCGCGCGGCCGCCGCCGCGCTCGCCGATGCCGGCGCCCATATCGTGCTCGCTGCGCGAAGCGTCGATCAACTCGACCGGGTGCGGTGCGAGATCGAAGATGCCGGTGGCACGGCGGAGACCCTGGTGACCGACATTGCCGACGTCGAGGCTGCGCGCGCGACGCTCGCATCTCTCGGGCCGGTCGACATTCTCATCAACAATGCGGGCGCCAACCGGCCGGCGTCCCTGCTCGACGTGACGATCGAGGATTTCGACGCGGTCATGGGCATCAACGTGCGCGGCGCCTACTTCTGCGCGCAGGTCGTGGCGCGGGAGATGGTGGCGGCCGGTGTCGCGGGCTCGATCGTCAATACATCTTCGCAGATGGGTCATGTCGGCGGGCCGCGCCGCACGGTCTATTGCACGAGCAAGCACGCCGTCGAAGGCATGACCAAGGCAATGGCGCTCGACCTCGCGCCGCATGGCATTCGGGTCAACGCCATCGGGCCGACCTTCATCAGCACGCCGATGACCCGCCCCTTTCTGGCCGATCCCGCCTTCGCCGAAGACACTCTCAGCCGCATCGCGCTCGGGCGCCTCGGCGAGGTGCAAGACGTGATGGGCGCCGTCGTGTTTCTGGCGAGCGACGCATCGAGCCTGATCACGGGCGCGAGCCTCGTGATCGACGGTGGTTGGACGGCACAGTAGGCACCGCACCACACCGGCCGTCCCACGATGCTCGTGCCGCGCTTTCGTTGGCCTCACGCGATCGGCCTGGTCGCGGCGCTGATCTTTGCGCTGTTTCCGATATTCTGGATGGTGGGCACGTCGTTCAAGCCCATGGGCGAATGGGCGGCGGTCCCGCCGGCCTGGCTCCCGCGGGATTTCACCTGGAGCAACTACGCGCCGCTCTACCAGATTTTCGAGATGAGCTACGTCACGGCGCCGCGCACCGGTGTTCACGCGATGCTCGATTCGTTCATCATCGCCGGTGCGGCCACATTACTCTCGCTCGCGATCGGGCTTCTCGCCGCGCTCGGCTTCTCGCGCTACCGCGCCGGCGGCGATCGACTCGCCATCGCCATTCTTGCGGTACGCGCGGTGCCGCCGATCACGATCGCGATTCCCGCGCTCTTCCTCTACAGCGCGTTCGGGCTTCGCGACACCTATGTCGGCGTCATTCTGGCCGATACCGCGTTCACCGTGCCGTTCTCGTTCTGGATGCTCAAGAGCTTCATCGACGAAGTGCCGCCCGACCTCGAGGAGGCCGGCATGATGGACGGGATGAGCCGCTGGCGCGCGCACTTATCGGTCACGGTGCCGCTCATACGAGGCGGCCTGCTCGTCACCGGGCTCTTCGTTTTCGTGCTGAACTGGAATGAGTTTCTGCTGACGCTGACGCTCACCGACAAGACCGTGGTCACCGTGCCGATCTACCTCCACCATCACACCGGCATCCACGGCGTTCAGGCGGCGCTTGCGACGGTCTCAGCATTGCCGATCGTGATCTTCGGGTTTCTGATCCAGAAGCACCTTGCTCGCGCATTCACGCTCGGCGCGATCAAGCGTTAGCGGTTGCCATTGTCGCCGAGGGCGCTTGGCCGGTCGTAGGAGGCGCGGGCGTTGAGCTCCGTGGGGTCGAATCCCGCCAGGCGTTTGTAGGACGCGGAAATTTTCGCGATCTCCGCCTCGCTCACATAGTCCTGGATGTTCTCCGCGTCGGGCGGGCAGCGCTCGTCGACCAGGCGAAGCATATGCTCCGCCGCGAACGTCCGGTTGGCCCGCACGATCCGCGCGGTTTGGGGCCGGCGGTTTCGCTCGTAGCGTTGGAGCGCACCCTCGATACCGTCTTCGTCAGCCAGCGATGCGGCAAGCACGCGGGCGTCGATGATCGCCTGCGCGGCGCCATTCGAGCCACTTGGATACATCGGATGGGCCGCATCGCCGAGCAGCGTCGCGCGCCCGAAGGTCCAGCGCTGCAGGGGATCGCGATCGGCCATCGGAAATTCGAACACCGTTTCGGCGGCATCCATCATGGCCCGGACATCGAGCCAGTCGAAGCGCCAGTCGGCGAAGGCGGGCAAGAAGTCGCGCTTGTCGCCGCGCTTGTCCCAGGAATCCCAATGCCAGTCGGTTTTTTTATCGTCGCGAATCTCGGCGACCCAGTTGATGAGCGAGCGGCCCTCAGCCGCGCTCTCGGGCGAAATAGGATAGAGCACGACCCGTTGGTGCCAATTCCCGGCGAGCGCCATCGATCGCCCATCGAGGAATTGCGGCCACTCGGTGACGCCGCGCCACATCGTGACCCCGGTGAACTTCGGCGGCCCCTCGTCCGGGAAGAGCTGCCCGCGCACCGCCGAGTGGATACCATCCGCCCCGATCAAAAGATCGCCGCGCACGGGCGAGTGCCGCGCACCGCTTGCCGGATCGACGAATTGCGCGGTCACGCCATCTGCATCCTGCTCGAACCCGACCAGTCGATGCGCCATGTGCAGGCAATCGGCGCCAAGGCGCGCCTGCACAGCATCGGTCAGCACGGTGAGCAGGGCCGCGCGGCGGACCGAGAATTGGGGCCAGCGGTAGCCCGCCGCGATGCCGCGCGGTTCGCGCACGATCAGCCGTCCGCTCGTCGTGTGATAGGCGAGGGAAGCCGTCTCGATCGCCTGCGCGGCGAGAGCATCCTGCAGGCCAAGCTCGGAAAGCTCGCGCGTCGCGTGCGGCAAGACGTTGATGCCGACACCGAGCTCGCGGAGCGATGCGGCACTTTCGTAGAGTGCCGCATCGATGCCCGCGCGATGCAGGCTGAGCGCCGCGGCGGCGCCCCCGATCCCGCATCCGACGATCAGCACGCGCATTGGCGATCAGCCTGCCGTGGCTTGGGAGCCGTCCAGGAAGCGGCTCAACACATTGGCGAGGAGCGTGGAGATGGTGTTGTCGAAATCGTTCGACGGCAAGCTGCCGCAGAACGTGATCGAGCCGGTGGCGAACACCGCGCCGCCGCTTGGTGTCTCGAAATAGGTCATGTCGGCGCGGATCAAATCGTCCACCGGCTCGCCGGGTAGGGTGGTGACGTGGGTCAGAAGCTCTTCGGGCACGAGCACGAAGTGTTCCTGGTGCGCTTCCGACGAGGCGACGACGATCGCGTTGTCGGGCGTGCCGAGGCGGGGGTCGGCGCGGTCCAGCTCGAAGCCCGCTGCGCCGCCGCCCGAGAGCCCGAAATCGCCGAGGATCTCGTCGTCGATGCCGTCAAACATCCAGGCGACGCGCGGGTCGGCGGCTTCGGGACGCCGCCGATAGTAAGAGCCCTCGAACAGGCCTTGAGCCGAGAAGCCGATGCCGGCGATCTGCTGCGGCGGTCGGCCATTGCGCCGCCAGAGGCCGCCATACTCGCCGTCGAACGCGTTGAAATATTCGCCGGGCTCCGCGGCCCAGGCGCGAATGCCGCCCTCGCCGCGCCGGATCTCGATCGCACCCGGCTCTTCCTTGTGCAGCGCGACGCGCCAATAGAAGCCGTTGCCGCCGAGATAGAGCAGGTTGCCGCCCTGGTCGCGATAGCCCTCGAGCGCATCCAGGGTCTCGGCCGTGTGGTACTCCGGATGGCTTCCCGTGGTTACGGCGCGATAGTCCGCAAGCGCCGCGGCGCCCTCCTCATGCAGCTCGCGGTCGGTAAGGATGTCGTAGGAGATCCCCTTGCGCTCGAGCCAGGCGATCAGGTGCGTGTCCGCCTGGAAATGACGGAGGCCAGAGCCAGTTCCGGTCGCAAAGCAGATGTAGCCTGGGCGGAGGCTCATCAGGGGGCGCAGGTGCGAGGCATGGCAAATGCCGCTGCCGTCGCTGTGCGCGTTGTAGGTTGAGTGACCGTATTCGGGATGGCGCCACGGATTGTGCGGGTAGGCGCCCCAGGCCTCGACACGTTCGTGCCAGTGGGGGCCGTAGTCGGGCCGTGCGTGGTTGCCGTAGATCACGTAGGTGAAGACCGACGCCAGCACGCAGAGATCCGCCGTCCGCGTGCCGCGCGGCGGGCAGACATAGAACGGGATCGTATCTTCGTGCGGGCCGCAGGTCAGGCGCACGCCGTAGACGCCGCTCTTAAGCGCTTCCGGAATCGTGAACGCGAAATCGGTTTCCCACGCGCAGTTGTAGAGATCGTCGTCGTGGAAATGGATTGCCGCATACTCGGCCGGCGCATGCCGCCAACAGGTCTCGTGGCCTGTCCAGCTCGCGCCGGTCATGCCGCGCGCGGGCAAGTTGACGATATGGCCGTGGAGAGCGTTGGGGCCGACGTCCTCAATCCGGCGCGTCTCGATGCCGCGCGAAAAATCCCAGCGGGCGAGCAGGCCGGCCACAGCCTCTCCCTTAGACGTGGCTTCGAGCGCCGCATCGTCGAGCGCGCGCTCGAAGAGCGTGGGTGCCTCGATCTTGCCGTTGAAGTAGCCGGTGTGGGTGGCGAGCGCCGCGATCGTGATCGGGCTTGCGGCGGTGAGTCGGACGTCGTCCGCTACCGTCGCATGCGCCACGGCCGTCTGGTCACCGGCGAGCGGATGGCCGAGCGAGACCTGACCCAGGGAGAGCGTTTGATCTGATGGGTCGTAGCGTGCCCACACGCGGTACCACTGGCGTTCGCGGAGCGCGCGATCGAGCGTGACCGTCGCGGGTCCTGTCGCCGTGCCGATGCGTGCCGCAAGCCGGCCATGCGCCCCGATCGCGAGCACGAAGCCGCTCTCGGTGTCGGGCTCCCACTGGGCGAGGATCGTCTGTCCGTCCTTGCTCGGCGTGGTGGGCCAGATGGTCGCGATCGCGGTGAAGCCCTTCGCGGCGGATGGTGGCGCGCCGGCGTCGGTGCGCGCGTAGGAGCCGGGGTAAATCGGTTGCACGCGCGAGGGATAGGAGCCCGCGAACGCGGCATCGACGGGCTCCTCGATCCGTCCCGGCCCCTCCGGGTTCGGATCGGCACAGACGATGCGAACCAGGCTCGCTTCGTAGGGCGCAGGCCCCTCGCTCGAGATCTTGAACGCGATGGTCTCGCCGGGTCGCGCCGACAAACGGTCGCCATAACCGGTCAACGGGATCACAGCCACCCTCCAAGAATGCCTCGGTCGTTTGACGGTAGCACGGAACGGAGGCAATGCCGCCACCGCCACAGCGGCCTCGCGATTTGGTGACGTCGGCGGGCGCGCCGCGCTAGAGTGGGCGAGCTGCTTGGGGGGTGCGAGCCACGACCGGCGACGGTGGGGCCGAGGCGATTGGGCGATGAACGCGACCGCCATTCCGAGCGCCGTGCGGGAACGCATCGACGCCCGCCTCGACGCGATCGAGCAGATGCATGCGGTCCGCATTTTGTTTGCGGTCGAGTCCGGAAGCCGGGCCTGGGGCTTTCCCTCACCCGACTCGGATTTCGATGTTCGCTTCGTGTATGCGCATCGGCTGGATTGGTATCTTGCGATCGACCAGCGGCGCGACGTGATCGAGCTCCCGATCGAGGATGATCTCGACATCAGCGGTTGGGATTTGAGGAAAGCCCTCCAACTGCTGATCAAGCCGAACCCGGTGATGCTCGAGTGGCTGCGCTCGCCGGTGGTCTATCGTGCAGATCAGGCCGCGATGGACAAAATCGCCGCGCTGGGAGAGCGCACCGCCCATCAACGCCCCTCCACGCACCACTATCTGCACCTCGCAGAATCGCAGTACCGGCGGTTCATCGACGGCAAATCCTCCGTACCGCTGAAAAAATACTTCTACTGCCTGCGTCCGGCGCTCGCGCTGCTTTGGCTCAGAACCCACCCGACGGCGCCCGTGCCCATGTCGCTGAACGCTTTGCGCGAGGGCGTCACGATCTCGCCGGAAACCGGGGCATTCGTCGACGATCTGCTGAGGCGCAAGGCGAAATCGAAGGAACTGGGAAAGGGTCCGCGGGCGCCGGCGTTGGATCGCATGATCATCCACGAAATCGAGACCGCCCGTGCCGACCTGGATCGCCTTGCGCCGACGGACGGTTCGCTACTCGACGAGGCCAATTCTCTCTTCCGGGAGATCGTCGCGCCGCAGGATCGTCCCCCCGTGCTCGGCGATTAACGCGCTGTTCGGATTTTCCGAGCGGAATCTCAAGGTGGAACGAACACCGCAAGCGAGGCCCGCGATGCAGACCCATTCGCCGCATGGCTCTCAGCGGCCGCGACCGCGCCGGGCGCGCGGTTGGCAATCCGGATTGATTGCCCTCACGATGGTTTTCGCCCTCCCGGCCACCGCGGGGCACACGGCGGCCGAGGAGGCGACAGACCATCAGGTCCATTTCGACGACTATTTCAGTTGCTATTCAGCGGTGGTCGATCAGGTCCAGCGTATCGAGCGCATGCGCGCCGGCGTTGCCGCGGCCGCGAAACCCGGCGCCACACAAGACGACGACATCGCGAAGGCGGGGCTCGCCTGCGACCAGACGGTCAACCGGTTCAACGCGGCGGCCGGGTACCTTCGAGCTAAGGGCGACGCACTTGCCAACCCCTATCTCGCGTTTTTGCTCAGCGGCATTCACCTGGAAGAACAGGCATCTTGCGCAACGGCTCTCGACCCCGGTGGCATCGGCGCCTACGAAAGCGCCCTCACTGCGTATGAGAACGAAGACTTCGCCACCGCATTCGCCGCGTTCGAGCGGCTCGCCGCGCTCGGTCATTACAAGGCACAGGCGAAGCTCGGCGTCATGTACTCGAAAGGGCTTGGAACCCGCCAAGACCTCAATACGGCGGCTCGTTGGTGGATGAAGGCCGGAAAACGCGGCTTCGTTGACGCGCAGTTCAACCTCGCCGCAGCCTTCAACGCGGGAAACGGCGTTCCGGCCAATCCGGCGCGCGCGGCGCAATGGTTTCAGATGGCGGCGCTGCAGGGCGATGTGCAAGCCATGCAGATGACGGCCGTCTTCGCCTACTCGCAGAAGCAATTCGTCGCCGCGCACGCCTGGCTGTCCCTCGGCGAGATCTTGTCCAAGGGCGATGCGCGCAAGGTATTCGCGCAGAACCGCACTGGTCTCGAGCAGCAAATGACGCCGGAGCAGCTGACCGAGGCGGCGACGCGCGCGCGCGACATCGAGGCGCAGATCATGCTGGGTCTCGGCGCGACGGACGCGTCGACGCCGGCTTGTCCGGCGGATTGAGGCCACCGCCCCGCGGTGACGACGCCGTCGCGCTAGACGAAAAAGCGGACTGCCAATAGACGGTGCGTGCATTGCCGGTCGATGCGTTGCTACTCTTCGGTTCTCTGCTTCGCGCTGACCAAGCCGCAAACCATGGAGACGGGCGATGAGCGTTGCCGAATGGACCGACCAAAGCGTTGAATTTGTTGATTTTTGGAATGAGATCCTGGTTCCGAAGTTCGTCGAGTATAGGCACATCCTGGTCGACGGACTGACCCATCACAGCGAGGCGGTGTTTCCCACCTTGCCGGTCAAAGAGGGGGATACCGTGCTCGACGTCGGCTGCGGCTTCGGCGACACGGCAATCAAGCTTGCGGAGCGGGTCGGGTCGAACGGCCGCGTCGTCGGCATCGATTGCTGCGAAGCGTTTCTCGACTATGGCCGCGAAGACGCGGCGAAACGGGGCATCGCCAATGTCTCCTTCTTCACGGGCGATGCGTTGCTCGAATCCTTCGAGCCCGAGTACGACTTCGTCTTCTCGCGCTTCGGCACGATGTTCTTCTCGAACCCGGTCCAGGGCTTGCGGAACATGCGCACGGCTCTGAAGCCCGGCGGGATTATGACCCACATCGTGTGGCGTCGACGCGACGACAATCCGTGGCTCAGCATGGCCAAGAACGTCGTGCTCGAGTTCCTGCCGCAGCCGGGCGATGATGCGCGCACCTGCGGGCCGGGCCCGTTCTCCATGGCGGACGAGCCCACGGTCTCCAAGATGATGGAAATCGCGGGCTATGAGGAGGTCACGTTCACCCGCGTCGATGCGCCGGTGCTGGTCGGCCGCACGGTCGAGGACGCCATCAACTTTCAGCTTGCGATCGGTCCGGCGGGCGAGGTTTTCCGCGAGGCCGGGGACCTCGCCGAGCAAAAGCGCGACGAGATCGAATCAGCCCTCGTGCACGCCATCGATGCGCAGAAAAAGGAGGCTGACGGCATCGTGATGGAATCGTCGTCCTGGGTCATCTCGGGACGCAATCCGGGCTGATGTCGTCGCGCGCGCACCCGGCGGCGCGTGTCAGGCGAAGGTCTGTCCCATTGCGTGAGTGTCGTTGTACTCGCGCACGTAGGTGAACTGGCCGGCATCGTTCAGCTTGAAGATCCACACGAAGGCCATGTCGCAGCTTTTCCCGGTCGCGAGCGCTTTTCCGTTGCGCTCGACGCCGATCGCCGCAAAGCGCTTGCCGCCGTCTGCGACAATGACCTCGGAGATATCAAGCCCGCCGATCTCCCAGTTCGTCGCGAGCTGGCCGATATAGGTCTTCATGCCTGCGACGCCTTCATAGCGCCCGCCGAACGGCACGTTGTCTGGCAGATAGTTCTCCCACACGAAGCCATCCGCCATCAGCTTGGCCGCTTCGTCCATGTCGGTGACCAGCAGGGTGATGAACTGAAGGATTCTGTCTTTGCAGTCTTGTTCGGTCACGACGATCTCCTCAGGGCGATCTGTTTGCTGTCGATTGAGGTGATACACGACCCCACCGTCGAATGACCAGGTGGTATCCCACAGAGCCCGCGCCGCGCCGCGGGTCGCGCTCGGCGGGCTCCTTCTCTGACCGAGCGCGCCGAGATCGGTTGGGCCCGCGCGACGCAGTTGCGGTAGTATCTAGTCGACCTCGGTGACGAGCAGACGCGAGAGGAGGCGAACATGACTGGCGGATTTATGGGGAAATTGCTGCGGGTGGATCTCACGGCAGGGACCTGCCAGGACGAGCCCCTGCCAAGCGACGACGTCTTGCGCAAATATGGCGGCGGCATCGGCCTTGCGATGCGTATCATTCTCGACGAGACCACGCCCGATATGCAGGCGACGGACCCGGATGCGCCGCTCATGCTGATGAACGGTCCGCTCGCGGGCACTTCGGCGCCGAGCTCGTCGAACCTCGCCGTGGTTTGCCTCAACTATGACACGCCCTACGCGGTCGCCACCGGCCACTCGCATGGCTATTGGGCGGCCTACCTCAAGCATGCCGGCTACGACGGCATCGTGATCACGGGTCGTGCGGACAAGCCGGTCTATCTCTGGGTCGACGACGGCAAGGCCGAGATTCGGGACGCCGGTCATCTCTGGGGCAAGGACACGCGCGACACGGAACGCCTGGTCAAGCGCGAACTCAAGGACGAGGAGAAGATCAGCGTTTGCTGCATCGGGCCAGCCGGCGAGGCCATGCTGCATGGCGCCTCGATCAAGAACGACCGCAACCACGGCGCGCACAAAGGAAGCGTCGGCGCGGTGATGGGCTCGAAGAAGCTCAAGGCCGTGGCCGTGCGCGGCACCAACACAGTGCCGCTCGCGGATGCGCCCGCCTTCGTCGAGGTGACCAAGGCCTGGGACGACTCGATCAAGGCCGAGCGTGGCCCGGGCGAAGGCGCGCCGGCCGTCGGTTCCCTGCTCGCCGACGGCGGAATCACGCGGATCTACTCCTATGTCGGCGAAAAGAACATGGTGGGGTGCAAGAACTACACCGATCCCAAATGGGGCGAGCACTACTCCAAAGCCTATGTCGACCGCGCCGCCGAGGCGTGGACCGTCACACCGAAGGAGTCCTACAACTGCAGCATCGCCTGCTCCTACGACTGCACGATCAACAAAGGCGAGTTCGCGGGCTTCACGGCAAGCGTCTGCGGTGGCGGCGAGAACATCGAGGGCGCAGCCGCCATGGTCGGCATCGACGTGCCGGATCATGCGCTCGCGCTCACGGATCACTTCGACGCGATGGGCATCGATTCGGCCGTGGGTGGCGCTTTGATGGGCATGGCGTTCGAGCTCTATGAGCGAGAAATCCTCTCGCCGCAGGATACGGGCGGCCTCGAGCTCAATTGGGGCAACTACGAAAGCGCCGTGGCGCTGCTCGACCAGATGATCTCGGGCGAGGGCTTCGGCGGGCGGGTGCTCGCGAAGGGCCTGAGGGAAGCCGCACGGTTGCTCGGCAAGGATGCCGAGGCGAGCGTGCTGCACATCCGGGGCGGCGGCATCAACATGCACGACTGGCGACCGGCCTGGAGCGTGCTGCTCGGCCAGATCGTCGCCGGCGCGGGCGTCTGTTGGCAGGGGCCCGGCGTCGATGCTTGGACCACCGAGCCGGACCTCGGCTACACCGAGTTCGGCGAGCCGATGGTGCCCGACGGCAAGGCAGAGGCCGTCGCCAAGACGCAGGCCAAGAAGCTCTGGGAGGATTCGCTCGGCGTATGTTGGTTCGCCTGTTGGGGCGTCAAAGGCGTGCTCGACAATTCGGCGAAGGCGGTGGCGCTCGCGACGGGCTGGTCCGATTTCGACCGCGACGAGGCCATGGCGGTCGGCGAACGGTTGATCAACATGCAGCGCGTGATCGCGATCAAGCGTGGCTTCAAGCCGGAGGACGAGTTCGACGTCTCGGACCGTCTGCTCGAGGCACCGACGGCGGGGGTTGCTGCCGGCAAGACCATCAAGCCGCACCTCCGGCGCATGGTCAGCGAATATTACGGGCAGATGGGCTGGGAAGACGCGCGCCCGACCCAGGCGACGCTCGAGCGCGTCGGCCTCGCCGGAGAGCTTTAGCTAGAAACGGATCACCCCGCGCCGCTCGAGTGCGCGGGGTGCCTCAGTGTCGCCATAGTGTCGCCATTCTCGCGCGGTCAGCTGGCCGCGACGAGCTTGCAGTAGTGGCGGCCCTGCCATTCCGGCGGCTGGTGCGGATTGACGACCATCACCATCCCACCCTGCCGGAGGTCGAAGCGTACGCGGAACCGCTCATTCCGGTGCATGTCGGTGAAGTCTGCGTAAGTGTTCTCCCCGACGAACGTGTAATAGCTCCTCGGGCCGCGGACTTCGCCAACCGAATAGACCGTATAGCCACCCATGGCGAGAAGACCCGTGATCTGTGGGTCGGCCCCGGGCCTCACCACGATGCCGGTGTCGCTCACATATTCGAGCTGAACGTTCATCGTTGCCTCGACGCCGCCGAGGTCGCACACGTAGGTCGTGCGTGTGGGAAATTGATTGGCCGAGGCCGTATCTGCAAAGCCCACGGCAAGCAGCAAACCCGCGGCGAGTCCCAAACCGAGCAATCGTGCCGTCATCTCTACCCCCTCATGTGCCATCGAATCACTTGGACATTCGCAAGATATTTCTGTGTGCGCGCCTAAGAAGTATCCGCCGTCACATCTCGCGTCGGTCAGCGATTTTGCGCGACGATGCGCTATGGTAGGCACCCGTCCGGCCTCTCCGACTTACCCGCGAGAACACAATGGCCAAAATCATCACGCAGCCGGATGGCATCGAGTTCGACGTGGCACCCGGCGAGACGATCCTCGATGCCGCGCGCCGCGCCGGGATCGCGTGGGCAAGCGCATGTGGCGGACGCGCGAAATGCTCGACCTGCCGCGTCCGAATCCTCGATGGCCTGAAGGATTGTCCAAAACGATCGCCGGACGAGGCGATGATGGCCGAGAAGCTCGTTCTTGACGACCATGTCAGGCTCGCCTGCCAGGTGAAGCCTGCGGGCGATCTCCGCGTCAGGCGGCTAGTGCTCGACGAGACCGATCTCGCCATGACCAGCCAGCTCGACCGCGCCGCGCCGACGCGCACCGGCGACGTCCAAAACGTCACGATCTTCTTCAGCGATATCAACGACTTCACATCGATTTCGGAAGCGCTGACCGCCTACGACGTGCTGTACCTTCTCAATCGCTATTTCACGCAGGCGGGCGAAATCATCGAGCAGAACGGCGGTTATGTCGACAAGTTCATGGGCGATGGCATCATGGCGATCTTCGGCCTGGACGGTGCCAAAGATGCGTCGATCCGCGCCGTCAATGCCGCCCTGCAAACGCTCGCGGCAGTCGATCGTCTCAAGTCGTTCTTCTCCGCGACCTACGATCTGGAATTCGACGTCCGCATCGGGCTGCACTATGGCGAGACGCTGATCGGCTCGGTCGGCTCGCTCGGCAACCAGCGCCTCACGGCGATCGGCGATGTCGTCAACGTGGCGAGCCGCGTCGAGGCTGCCAACAAGGACGCGGGGACGCGTCTTCTGATCTCAGAGGCGTTGCACGACCAGGTTGCCGATCAGATCAAGGTCGAGGATTTCGTCCGAACGCGTCTCCGCGGAACCAGCGATCGCATCACGCTCTACGAGATCGCGGGCCTCAAGCGCGAGGTCGAAAACCGTCTCTCCACCGCCACAACGCGCGACACGATGCGCATGGCGGGCCGCGAGTGGCGGCGCGTGCTGCCTGCGGATGCGCTCGCCAATGGGGAGCGCCACATTCTGCAACGCGCGCAATACAATGTCGTCGTGGTGCGGGCCGACGATCTCTACTACGCGTTCAACAACGCTTGTCCGCACCTGAATCTTCCTTTCTTCGACATCGGAGAGGTGGCGTCCGACGGCCCTCCGGTCCCACCAGACAGCGTGATCAACGATCAGCGCGGCGTGGTGTGTCGCTGGCACCAGAGCCGGTTCGATCTGCAGACTGGCGAGATCAGGATTTGGTGCCCGGTGCTCAACGAGAACGGGACCGCGCCCGGCTTCGAGTTCGTCGGCGACGTGTCGAAAAACCGCAGGCCGCTCGTGGTCTATCCCTGCCGCGTTCACGACGGCTCTTTGTGGATCTCGTTTCAGCAAGCGCCGTCGGCTTAGAGCCGCACGGTCCCGGCATCCACCAGCACGCGCTCGTCGAGCGAGACCGTCGGCGCGTAGATCACCATGTCCATATGCACCGGGCTTTGCACGGTGCCGCCGTAGAAAATGTTGTCGCCGAGCGCGATGTGGACATTGCCGCGCGCCTTCTTCTCTTCCTGAAAGTCGCCGTTTCTCAAGCTGGCTTCGTTGAGGCCGATGCCGAATTCCGCGATGTTGTCCGCGTTTGGCACGGTCTCGAGGATGGTACGTAGCTGCGTCGCCTCCGGGCTCTCGCCGTGCACGCGGACGGCTTTGCCTTCTTGCACCTCGACGCAGATCGGGCTCGACGGGCGCGCGATCAGAGCGCCGGGGCCGTCGACTACGATCATGCCCTCGGCCGTTCCCTCGAGCGGGCGGCACGAGACTTCGCCATCCGAGAACGCGGCCTCCATGCCGGGACGATTGGCGTAGCCGCATTCGATGATGACGTCGTCGCGGGCGATCGGCGCCGCGATGTCGGTCCCGGCGGCAGTCGTGATATGCATGCGCCGGCCCGCCGACCAGCGCGCCGCCAAAGCCTCGCCGTCGGCATAGAGCGCCTTGTAGTCGGCGAGCGCGCCGCCGCTCACGAAATTGTCACGGCCGCGCATGACCATGGACATGGCGCGGAGCCGCTTCTCGTCGAGCAGCTGCTTCACCCGCATGGCGTAGCTTGGCGCGCCGCCGGAGCCGGTGAGCCCGATCAGCACATCCGCCTTCTCAAGTGCCGCCTCGATCAGCGGGCTGAGCTCGTTCTTACGCGCCGGCGGGCGCGATGGCTGGTGGAGGATGGTGTATTCGGCACCGATGGCCTGCGCGACACCGGCCAACGCGTACACCATTTCCATGACGCTTCGGCTGTCGCAAACGATGGCGACGTTTTCGCCCGGCGTGATCGCCAACAGCTCGCGGCCGATCAGCTCGGCGCTTCGCATCACATCGATCGACGAAGGTTCCATTGCGTTGTCTCCATCCGCCTACCAGGCGGCCCAGCCGTTGTCGACGAGCAGGTCGGCCCCATGCACCGAATCCGACTCGGCCGACGCGAGGAACACGGCGGCGCCCGTCAGCTCGTTCGGGTCCATGTGGCCGATGCGCGCCGGCGTGAGCGAGGCCTGGTAGGCGTCGTGTCCCTCCTTGGCGAGCGAGCCGGCCGCCATGTCGGTGAGAATATTGCCGGGCGAGAGCGTGTTCACGTTGATTCGATGCGCGGCGAGCTCGAGGCAAAGAGCGCGGGAGAGATTGGTGAGCCCCCCTTTGGACGCGCAGTAGGCACCCGACATTGGAAAGCCGCCGACGCCCGCGATCGAGGAGACGTTGATGATTTTGCCGCCGCCCTTCGCTTTCATGATCGGCACAACCGCCTTGGTCATGAAGAACGCGCCTTTGAGATTGGTGGCGTGAACCCGATCCCACTCCGCCTCGGTGGCCTGCTCGATCGTGTGCGAGATGAACACGCCGGCATTGTTGACCAGAATGTCGACCGTGCCGAAGGCATCGCGCACGGCCGCGACCAGCGCTTCCGTCTCCGCAACGCGACCGATGTCGGCTTGAAACGCGCGGGCGCGACCGCCGGCGGTCTCGATGTCGGCAACCACGCCGGCGGCCTTCGACATGTTTTCCCGGGCAACGACGGCGACCTGCGCACCTTCCGCGCCGAAGCGACGGGCGATACATGCGCCGATTCCGCGCGAGCTTCCGGTGACGATTGCGACCCTGCCCTCGAGTCTCATGTGTTTCTCCCTCGCGGCCGCCGGCGTGGTGAGACATGGGTTCTGCCGACCAGAGCGGACATGCGCATGTCAATCTAGACGACCGCTCACCAGAATGTGAACTGAGACAAGAGCCTCCCGGCTGATAATCGAAGCAGGGTCGCCGTTGGCTGCCGCACCTGAGGGGGGAACAGGCTGGGCGGATCGTTTCCGATGCCGCCGACCGCCGTCGCGGGGCGTTGCCCGGCACCCGATTCAAAGAACCGATCAGGAGGTCATTTCCATGACACTGCGATTCGCACGATCCCTCTTGCTCTTTCCCGCGCTGGTTTTGGTCCTGTGGTCACAGGCGCAGGCCGCGGACTATGCCAACCCCGGCGTGATCGTTGAGACAGACGCGCTGGCGACGATGCTGGATGACCCGAACGTGCGCATCGTCGATGTGCGGACGGCGGAAAAATATGCGGCGGGGCATATCCGCAACGCCGTTCACCTCGGCGCAACGGAGGTGAACGATCCGGCATCGCACGTCGATGGCGCGCGTCTGCCGGACGCCGAGATCGCGGCGATGCTCGGCGCGCGCGGCATCGACCGCGACACCAAGGTGGTGCTCTACGACGATCTAGGCGGCTTCCATGCGGCGCGCTTGTTTTGGATGCTCGAATATTTTGGCCACCGTCACGCTTCGATCTTGAACGGCGGCATTACCAAGTGGGAGGCCGAGGGCCGCGCCCTGACCACGGACGGGCCGAGCGTCGCGCCGCGCACCTTCGCGTTGACGCTCTCTCCGAGGCGCGCCGCGAGCGCGGATTGGATCCTCAACCACGAAGGTGCCGCCGACGTCGTCGTGATCGACGTGCGTCCGGTCAAGATGTACGACGCCGGCCACATCCCGTGGGCCAAGAGCATCCCCTGGAAGCAGAATCTGGCGGCTGACAAGACGCTGAAACCAGCCGGTGAGCTGGCCGCTCATTTCGCGGCACTCGACGTAACACCGCAGAAGAAGATCGCGATCCACTGCCAAAGCGGGATGGCGTCGTCCCATTCGTATTGGGCGCTGCGGGCAATCGGCTATCCGCGGCTGCGGGTCTATGACCGCTCGTGGGCCGAGTGGGGGGCCGACGACTCGCTACCCCGCGTCGGCGGCTAGAACGCACGCCCAGGCCGGGAATAGACACGGCGCGGTATCCGGCGAACGCGCACTGCGAACGTCGGATACTGCGCGCGTGCCTTGGCTACGGCGCAGCAAGGCGGCCCAAGCGCACCGGACGATGGTCGGCGCTGTCACGCTTGGGCAATTGCCGTGGGCGCCGACGATCTCTCACGCGTCGCGAATGCAACCCTTCACCTGCGACAGAACCTCCTCGGTGATCTCGGTGACCCCATGCGCGCTGGCAGCATGGGCCGCCACTTTCTGGAGGAGATCGGCCTCGCTATCGGCTTCTGCCTTGAACTCGCAGCCCGGAAACAGGTCGCTGCACTGAATCGATTTGCTCATGGTCGACTCCGATCGTGGGTTTGGGAACGGGTTCGGTGATCCTCGCCGGTTGATGCTGGCCGCTGACGGCCGTCTTTGGAACTTCCTGTTGCTTATCCATCCATAACCCACGGTTATGGAAGCGCGCGCTATGCTGGTCGGCCGCCCGTGAGATTTCTCGGAGCGTTCGACCATGGAAATGTCTCAGATCAGATACGTCCTGGCGGCTGCCAAGGCGCTCAACTTCACGCGCGCCGCTGCGGCCTGCAACGTGTCACAGCCCGCGCTGACCAAGGCGATCAAGAGCCTCGAGAACGAGCTCGGCACGCCGCTCTTTCACCGCGAGGGAAAGCGCA
Source organism: Alphaproteobacteria bacterium (assembly GCA_965216915.1). GTDB lineage: Bacteria > Pseudomonadota > Alphaproteobacteria > UBA828 > UBA828 > CBDCGS01. Next base: position 748,350 of record CBDCGS010000011.1, on the reverse strand, counting down.
TCCTGCTCAGCGCGTTCGGGGAATCGATGTTGCCCCATCTGCAGCACATCGTGGAAGAAGCCGAGGCGACGAAGGCGCTTGCGCAAAACTTCAAGCTGCTCAATCAGGTGCCTGTGCGCCTCGGTGTTATGTCGACCATCGGGCACCTGCGCCTTTCACACTTTCTCGCGTCATTTCAGAAGGCCTATGACGGCATCGAGGTCGCGGTGAGCGAGTCGGGGGCACCGGCCCTGCGCACCTCGCTCGACGAAGCCGAGATCGACCTCGCGATCCTCAATGGCTTGGAGATGGGCGATGCATTGGATGGCCACGAGCTCTATCGCGAGCGGTATGTCGTGGTCGTGCCGCCTGGCCACCGCTTGGCGGGGTTTGATTCGGTCACGCTGGGTGATCTCGCCGGCGAGCGCTATGTGGATCGGCTCGCTTGCGAGATGCGCGAGATGGTGATGCAGGCCTGCGCGAGCACAAATGTCGAGCTCTATGCGCGCTTCCGTTCCGAGCGCGAGGACTGGGTGCAGGCGATGGTTTCGGCGAACCTCGGCTTCGCGTTCATGCCGGAATATTCCGTCACGCTGCCGGAGTTGTTGCGGAGACCGCTCGTGGACCCGGTGGTCGAGCGCGTGGTCGTCCTCGCGCACAAGCCGGGGCGACGGTTCAGCCCAGCGGTTTCGGCGTTCGTTACGGCCGCGAAGGGTTTCGCCTGGCCACGCTGAAGGATGGCCCGCCGCGGGCGGTGGTCAGGCGCCCGGCGCCGGCCCGCCGCCGCAAGCATCGCGCACCGCTTTGACGAGGGCGTCGCTGCGAATTGGCTTCTCCACGATTGCCGCCACGCCGAGGGTCATCATCCGCTTCTGCATTCGACGGTCGTGCCGCCCCGTCATCAGGATGGCGGAGATCGGTGGGTCGTGCTGTTGCAAAGCCGCGATTATCTCGCTCGCCGCGTCTCCGAGCACGTCGAAATCGATCACAACGCACACAGCCGAGGCATCGTCGAGCCGCTGCAGAAGCCGCGGGCCAAAACGCGATGCGCGGGCGGCAAAGCCGTCGGCCCGAAGCATCGCGACCAAGGAATCCCTGACGGCTTCATCGTCGTCAACGACGACGATGGCCCGATCGGGGTTGCCGAGGGGTTGATCCATGGCTCCGCGAATTCCCGTGTCGCTCGCCGCAGGGTTCATGAGAGCGGGGTAATGCGCTTGCCGTGTTGACCGAGATCAAAGCGGATATCAGAACACGCGTGCACCAGCCTCGGGCGATCCGGCTAGACCTCACCCAATTCGACGTCGGCGATGACCGCCATCCGCACCAGGTGTGAGAGGCTGCGGGCCTGCAGTTTCTCCATTACGCGCGCCCGGTGGACCTCCACCGTGCGCGGGCTGATGCCGAGGTCGCGCGCGATCACCTTGTTCGGCTGTCCCGCGGCCAGGTGCTCAAAAACCTCGCGCTCCCTCTCCGTCAAACGATCTATTCGCTGGCGGACGCCCTTTTGCTGCGCCTCGGTCGTGCGCGCCCGCGCCGCCGAGGCGAGAGCTTGGGCGATACCGTCCAGGATGGCCTGATCGGAAAACGGTTTTTCGATGAAATCCGCGGCACCGGCCTTGATGGCCCGCACCGCCATTGCGATATCGCCGTGGCCGGTGATCATGATGACGGGCAGGCCGGGGGACGACTTTGCGAGCTCGCGCTGAACGGAGAGGCCATCCATCCCCGGCATGCGCACATCGAGCAGCACACACGCGGCGCCATCGGCGATCGGCGCCTCCAGAAACGCGGTCCCCGAGGGAAACGACTCGACCTGATAGTCCTCGGCCTCGAGCAGCATGGCCAGCGAATCCCTCACTGCGTCGTCATCGTCGACGACGAAGATTGTCGCGCGCGGGTCAACCATCAGCCGACCTGTTCGATCGGCAACGAGAAACGAAAACGCGCACCGCCGCCGGTCGAGCTTTCCGCCGTGAGCTGGCCGCCGTGGGCATCGATGATGGTCCGACTGATCGCGAGCCCAATCCCGATTCCGTCCTCCTTCGTCGTCTGAAACGGCTGAAACGGATTGCCCGCGACGCTCGGGGCGAGGCCGGGTCCATTGTCCTCGATCTCGACGAACACCAGCCCGTCGTGCCTGCTGGTGGTAATGACCACGCGACGATCGCCGGGTCCTTCAAACGCCTCGATCGCATTTCGGAGAATGTTCAGAACCACCTGCTGGATCTGGATCCGATCGATCAAGACGGGCGGCAGGTCCTCACCAAGCGCAAAGACGAACTCCACATTTCGATCTTTCGTGCCGATGAGGGCCAATGCCGAAGCCTCTTCCACGACGCGATTGATCGATTCGAGCGCACGCTCGGTATCTTCGCGCTTGATAAAGCTTCGCAGCCGTCTGACGATCTCGGCCGCGCGGTCCGCTTGTTGGGCGGTCTTGTCCAAGAGGTCGACGATCTGAGCCAGGTCAGTCGCACGGTCGCGGTCCAGGCGCCGCTGCGCAGCGCGCGCATAGTTGACGATCGCCGTCAGCGGCTGGTTGAGCTCGTGTGCGATGCCCGTCGCCATCTCCCCCACGGCGGAGAGGCGGGAGGCGTGCATGAGCTCTTGCTGCCAGGCGCCCGCACGCCGCTCGGCGATCTCGCGCTCGGAGATATCGTGGAGAAACCCAGTGAACAGTCGACGGTCCGCCAGCTCGATTTCGCCGACGGCCAGGTGGGCGGGAAAGGTCGTCCCGTCTTTTCGCCGTCCGACCACGACGCGTCCGATGCCGATGATCCGCCGCTCGCCAGTCTCGAGATAGCGCCGCACGTGCGAATCGTGCGCCTCGCGATAGGGCGACGGCATGAGCATCTCGACGTTTTTGCCGACGAGCTCCTGCGCGGTGTACCCGAAAAGCGTTTCCGTCGCCGGATTGACCGAATCAATCACGCCCGCTTGGTCAATCGTGATGATTCCGTCCGGTGCGGTTTGCATGATCGAGCGGAGGCGTTCCTCGCGCTCCGCCAGGCGCCGCTCGGCCTCGTCGCGCTCGGTCACATCGATGCCCGTGCCGATGACGTAGCGGACGGCGCCCTCGGGGCCGGTGATCGAGGTGTGCAGCCAATGAATGAGGCGGCACTCGCCGGTCGCCGTGCGCCACGGATCGGTGTATTCGGTGGGCGCGTGCCCGTCCACAAGCTTGGAGACGATCGCTTTGAGGGCCGCCATTTGCGCGGGCTCAATGCCGAGTTCCCACAATACGCGGCCCCGGACTTGCGCGAGCGTCCAACCGGTCAACCGCTCGCACGCTTTGTTTAAAAACACGATTCGGGCGTTGCGATCGAGAACCAAAACGAGCGCCTCGATCGTCTCGAGAATCGAGGATGCAAGCACACCCTCGACCGGCGGATCGTCGATTTCGTGATCGGCATCCATGCGCACGGCCCCCCTCACGACGGGGCGCCGATGCTATGGGCCGCGTGTCGGCTTGTAAACGCGGGATCAGCGTCGGAGACGCGCGCCATCATGATGCTTGGCTGACCGAGCGCTCCGCGTCATCGGCGGTCAATGCTTGCAGCGCCTGCTCGGAAAGAGTCTCCTGCGCGAGAAGCGCTTGCGCGCACCGCTCTAGGGTATCGCGGCGCGCGCTCAAGATCTCGCTCGCGTGCTCGAACGCTTTCTCCGCGATATCGCGAACGGCGCGATCGATCTCGCGGGCGGTCTCCTCGCTGAAGTCGCGGCGTTGAAATGCACCCGGCAGGTCGCCAAGAAGTGGCGACGCCTCTCGCTCGTAGATCACCTGGCCGAGATCGGTCATGCCGTAGCGGGTCACCATGCTGCGCGCGATGTCCGTCGCTTTCGCAAGGTCGTCTTGCGCCCCCGTGGAGACTTCGTCGAACACGAGACGCTCGGCGGCACGCCCGCCCATCAGCACCGTGATCTTGTTCGTGAGCTCCTGCATGGTCATGAGGAAACGATCTTCGGTCGGGCGCTGGATCGTGTAACCCAAGGAACCGATGCCGCGCGGGATGATCGAGACTTTGTGCACCGGATCGGACCCTGGCAGAGCGAGCGCCACCAGCGCGTGCCCCATCTCGTGATAGGCCACGATCTCGCGCTCGTGCGGAATCAGCAGCCGGTTCCGCTTCTCGAGGCCGGCGATGATGCGCTCGATCGCGTTGGTGACATCGGTCATCTCGACGGCCTTCGCGTTGCGGCGTGTTGCCAGCAAGGCGGCTTCGTTGACGAGATTGGCGAGATCCGCGCCGGAGAAACCAGGCGTCAGGGCGGCGATCTTTTCTTCGTCCACGTCGGGCGCCGTCGAGATCCCACGCATGTGGATGCGGAGGATGGCAATGCGCCCCTTGCGATCCGGCCGATCGACCAGGACCTGCCGATCGAAGCGCCCCGCGCGCAGCAACGCCGGATCGAGAATCTCCGGGCGGTTTGTGGCTGCAAGCAACACGATGCCGCTGCTCGGGTCGAAGCCGTCCAACTCGGCCAGGAGCTGATTGAGAGTCTGCTCCTTTTCATCGTGGCCGCCCGTCATGGGGCCAACGCCCCTGGCGCGGCCGAGCGCGTCGAGCTCATCAATAAAGATGATGCAGGGTGCCTTCTTGCGCGCCTGCTCGAAGAGGTCGCGGACCCGCGCTGCGCCGACCCCGACGAACATCTCCACGAACTCCGAGCCGCTAATGGAGAAGAACGGAACGCCGGCCTCGCCCGCGACCGCGCGGGCCAGCAGCGTCTTGCCCGTCCCCGGCGGGCCGACGAGGAGAATTCCTTTCGGAAGGCGTCCGCCAAGACGGCCGTAATGGCGCGGGGCTCGGAGAAACTCGATGATCTCCTGAAGCTCCTCCTTGGCTTCGTCGACACCGGCGACGTCATCGAAGGTCACGTCGACCTGCCGCTCCATGTAGACGCGCGCCTTGCTCCGCCCAACCTCCATATAGTTCCCGCCAAGGCCGCCAAGACCGCCACGGGCAAAGCGCCGGATCAGAAAAAACCACAGCCCGACGAAGAACAAGACCGGCAGCATCCATGACAGGACTGTGCCGAAGAGCGTCTCGTCGGTGTCGCCATAGAAGGTGACCTGCCGCCCCTCGAGCCGCTCGGCGAGTGCGGGATCGACCCGGAAAGTCTCGAAATGGCGTGCGCCGCCTTCCTCCGGCGCACGATAGGTGCCGCGGATTCGCGATTCGGTGACGGTGAGCGCTTCGACGTTGTCTGCTTCAAGCGCGGCCAGGAACTCGCTATAGGCGATGTGCTCGACCTGGCGGTAACCGGTCCAGAAGTACTGCGCGACGAGCAGCGCGCCGATCGCGATCAGAACGTACCAGAGATTGAAGCTTGCCCGTTTGTCCATTGATTGTGGTCCCTCGGCAAGCGAAAGCTTCGCATGCCGGCGCAAACCTCCCCGCGATGAAGATCATCGCACGTCCATGCGTCCAGTCTCACCGCCCGAGGATAAGCCACACCAGGGTATAGCCAAGCCCCGTGATGATGGCGATCGCAATGAGGTTGAGCGCCAATCCGGCACGACACATTTGAGGGATCGTCACCGTGCCGCTGCCGAAGACGATGGCGTTGGGGGGCGTCGCCACCGGCATCATGAACGCTGCGCTGGCGGCGAGCGCGACGGGCGCGGCGAGGGCGGCGGCATCCAATCCAAGCCCAATCGCTGCGGCGCCTGCCACTGGAAGAAACGCGGCTGCCGTTGCCGTGTTGCTCGTGAGTTCTGTGAGGAACACGACGACGGCGACCATCACGACGAGGAGCACGAGAGGTGAGTCGGCGGCCAGACCCATGGTTCCGGCGCCGATCCAGTCGGCAAGGCCCGTGTCGTTGATCGCGCTCGCGAGCGCAAGCCCACCGCCGAAGAGCAGCAGAACCCGCCAGGGGAGCCTCCGCGCCGACTGCCAATCGAGGATCCGCTCGCCGCGCCCCCGACCAGATGGCAGGGCGAACATGAGGAGCGCGCCGAGCAAGGCAATCTGCGCGTCTCCCCATGCGAGATCCGGCAGAAACCGACCGAACAGCGGGCGGGTTAGCCACAGAAACGCCGTCAGGCCGAACACCGCCGCGGCCATCACCTCGTGCCGGCTGATCGAGCCCAGGGCGTGCCGCTCGCGATCGATCACCTCGCGCGCGCCGTATCGCGGGTGACGCTCCACGTCGAACGCGACGCGGGTAAGCCATAGCCATGCGATCGGCAGGAGGACGAGGGCCACCGGCACACCAACGCCCATCCACTGCGCAAACCCGATGGTTCGTTCATGCGTTTCCAGCATGTAGGCGGCAAAAAGCGCGTTCGGCGGTGTTCCGATCAACGTGCCGAGCCCACCGATCGTCGCGCCATAGGCGATGCCCAGCATGAGTGCCGTTGCGAAGCCGCGCCCGCCTCCTTCGGCGTGATCCGGCGTGATGGCGCCGGCGATCGCGAGCCCGACGGGCAGCATCACGGCGGCCGTCGCGGTGTTGCTCAGCCACATGCTGAGAAACGCCGTGGCGAGCATGAATGCGAGGACGATCCGGTCGGGACGCGCGCCGGCGCCGCTCAAGATGACGAGTGCAAGGCGCCGATGGAGGCCGGAGCGCTCGACACCGCGGGCGATGACGAAGCCCCCTAGAAACAGGAAGATCAGGGGATTGGCGTAGGGCGCGGCGGTCTGGTTCAAGTCTCGCACGTCGAGCAGGGGAAAGAGGACCAGCGGCAGCAGCGCCGTGGCAGCGACCGGCACGGCCTCGCTGAGCCACAGGATCGCCATGAGCGTCGCAATGGCGGCGACGCGCCACGCAGAGTCGGAAAGATCACCCGGCGGCGGCAGCGCGAGCATTGTCGCGACGGCCGCCGGCGCGACAATGAAACCGGCGCGGCGACGCCAGGGGGATGGATCGCGGTCAACCTCGAGAAAACCGTCGCGCGACCCCGACCCGGCGGGCTCCTCTTTCGCCATTGAGGGCAATCAGCGGCGCCGGAGGTAGACGAACCAGTAGACCGCCGCGACCAACACGCCACCGCCGATGATGTTGCCGATCGTCACGGGGATCAGGTTCATCACGGAGTCCGCAAGCGTCACCGACGCATAGTCCGCCGCGCTTGTCCCGCTCTCGGCCCAGAACCCGTCAGAGGCGAAGTGTTTGATCAATAGCCCCATGGCCAAGAAGTACATGTTGGCGATGGAGTGCTCGAAGCCGCCCGCGACGAAGGCAGCGATCGGCGGCACGATCGCGACGACCTTGCCGACGACGGTGCGGGCGCTGAAGCACATCCACACCGCGAGGCAAACGAGCGTGTTCGCGACGATGCCGAGCGCAAGCGCCTGACCAAAATCGAGCGATGTTTTCGATGCGGCGATTGAGAGCGCGACGACGCCGACATCGCCTCCGCCGAGGCGGTATTGACCGCCGGCAAAAATGATCGCCGCTGTCGCACACGAGCCGACGAGGTTACCGGCATAGACGATCGCCCAATTGCGCAGCATGGCACCGGTGCTGACACGGCGCGCCGACCAAGCCACCACGATAAGCGCGTTGCCCGTGAAGAGTTCGGCGCCACCGACGATGATGAGGATCAGGCCGAGCGAGAACGTCAGGCCGGAAAGAAGCCGCGTGAGCCCAAAGGGCAGGGCTTCCGCGGCACCCGCACCCACGGTCGTTGCGAACATGGCGCCGAAACCGATGAACGCGCCGCCGAGCAGGGCGAGAACGGTCACGCTAAGCGGGTCGAGCGAGGATTTGCGCACACCTGCGCGCTCCGCCGAAAGAGCCATCTCTGGCGGCAAGAGGGCGTCGAACCGATGGTCTTCGGTGTGGGTGCTTGATGGTCTCTCTTTGTTGTTCGGCTCTGCGGTCATGTCCGGATCAATTGCTTGCCGAAGCTGCGCGCTGCATAGAACGATCGGTTTGAGGCGATTCTCGTGTCGAAAAGTCGCACACCGTTGATTCAACTCAAAGCACATCCAAGCTGATTGCGCCATCCTCCCATGATGGGCGCCGTCGTCGGCGGTGCCGCTCGACCGAGTGATAGTGGAGGATCGCATGAGCGTGCGTGATCGGATGTTTTGGCCAGGTCACGGTCGCAACGTGGCCCGCTACGGGCGGGGCCAGCTAGGCTCCCTGCAGCAGGAATTCGACCGGCTGGTCGAGGAATTTTTCGGGGTTCCAGAACGTGCCGGCGAGAGCGCATCGCGGCGTTTCGCGATGACCCCCGACATCGACGTCGCAGAAACCAAGGATGGGTTCGAAATCACGGCCGAGCTACCCGGCGTCGACGAAAAAGACGTCGAGGTCACAGTGGCGGACGGTGTCCTGTCTCTGCGCGGCGAGAAAAAAGCCGAGACGGAGGAAAAGGAGAAAAACTTCTACCGAGCCGAGCGTCTCTATGGCGCCTTCCAGCGCTCGGTATCGCTCCCGCTCGATGTCGATGAAGAGAAGGTCGAGGCCGCATTCAAAAACGGCGTGCTGACGGTCAAGCTGCCGCGCAATCCCGACGCGAAGGCGGCGTCTCGCAGGATCGAGGTGAAAGCCGCCTGATCCGAGCGCTGCCGTTGACGGCCCCTCCGTTCTTCCTCCCCCCGGACCGTCGGAGGGGCCGTCCCTTTATTACGATGACGATTTGGTTCCCCACCCGCAACTGAGAGACCTTATGATCCAAACGATACTCCTCGCATATGACGGTTCCGACCACGCCGAACGGGCCGGTGCCTTGGCAGGGGATCTGGCCGAGAAATATGGCGCCAGCCTCCATGTCGTGATGGTGGTCGATCATAGCCACGCGCCGGCCGGTGTTTCCGCATTTGCCGATATTGAACATGTGGATAATCCTGAATCCGTCGAGGCGCATGCCTACGAGGAGCAGCTGCTGCGCCCTTTTATCCGGCGCCTCCGGGAGAGATCGAATTGCGCGCTGCAATGGACCGTCCTGCGCGGTGATCCTGCGTCGACGCTGATCGCGCATAGCGCGCGGACGGGTGCTGATCTCATCGTCACCGGCCGGCGGGGAAAGGGCCGGATGGAAGGGCTTCTGATCGGCAGCGTGTCGGCTAAACTGACCAGCCACGCCGAGTGCCCCGTACTCACCGTCAAATGACCACACATCAAGGCCCGACATCATGACGAGCGATCGCAAGACGGCATTGGAAACACGCTTGAAGGAGCTGCGTGCGCAGGTTGCGGATTACGAGGGCGATTTGCGCGCGTCCCACAGCAGCAATTGGACCGAACGGGCCACTGAGATGGAGGGCGAAGAGGTGCTCGAAGGGCTCGAAAATGCGGCGCTGCGGGAGATCAAGCAGATCGAGACCGCGCTCCAACGCATCGAGCATGGTCAAGACGGGCTCTGCGACATGTGCAACGGTGAGATCGAAGCCGCGCGCCTGGCCGCGCTGCCGTCCACAACCCGTTGCATTGCCTGCGCCGGTATCGCCGATGAGGGCTGACCCCTAAGCGCGAGACATGGCCGAGTCCGATCGCACGCGTCCGACCATCGAGGCAGCCCGCGATCGGGGTCCGCAAGAGAACCGTGAAGGGGTGCGTCTCAAACGCGCCCTTTCGCTACCGCACATTGTGCTCTATGGCCTCGGCACGACGCTTGGCGCGGGCATCTACGTTCTAATCGGCGAGGTCGCCGCCGTCACGGGGATGTTCGCCCCCGTCTCGTTCGTGATCGCGTCTCTGTTGGCGGCCGTCTCTGCGCTTTCATTCGCCGAGCTCAGCGGCCGTTTCCCACAGAGCGCCGGCGAAGCGGTCTATGTGTTCAAGGCCCTCGGCAATCGAACGATGGCCACCGGCGTCGGCCTCCTTGTGGTGGTCGCCGGAATCGTGTCGTCGGCCGCTATCGTGAACGGGTTCGTCGGCTATCTGAACGAATTCGTCGAGGTGCCCCGCTGGCTGGCGATCGCCGCGCTTGTCGTAGGCTTCGGCGCTTTGGCGGCATGGGGTGTGATGGAGTCGGTGTCGGCCGCCGCCCTCTTTACCGTTGTCGAGATCGCGGGGCTGCTCCTGGTCATTTGGGTTGCCCGCGACGCCTACCCCGATCTCGCGACACGTTGGCCCGCGATCGTGCCGGATTGGAGTGGCGCGCACGCGATCGCCATCCTGTCGGGCGCGGTGCTCGCGTTCTATGCCTTCATCGGGTTCGAGGACATGGTCAACGTCGCCGAAGAGGTGAAGGACGTCTCGCGCAATCTGCCGCGCGCGATCGTCATCACGCTCATCGTGACGACAATCATCTACATCGCGCTCTCGCTTGCCGCGACCCTCACCGTGGCGCCCGCCGATCTCGCCGCGCACGATGCGCCGCTCGCCCTGGTCTACACCAAGGCATCGGGCGGATCGGCGACGGTTATCTCGATGATCAGCATCGTCGCGATCGTCAACGGCGCGCTGATCCAAATCATCATGGCCTCGCGCGTGCTCTACGGGCTGAGCGACCGCGGCTGGCTGCCCGCTGCGGTCGGCGTCGTCGATCAGCGCACCAAGACGCCGGTCCGCGCCACCGTGCTCGTCACCGGTCTCGTGCTGATTTTCGCTTTGTGGCTCCCGCTCGTCACACTGGCACAGGCGACGTCTTTGATCGCACTGATCGTGTTCGCCCTGGTCAACCTCGCCTTGTTTCGCGTCAAACGTCGAGACGCGTTCGCACCCGCCGACGTGTTCACCGTGCCGCGCTGGGTCCCGCTCCTCGGCTTGATCGTGAGCGCCGCCTTCGCCCTTTTCCAGGTCGTCGCCTTTATCCGCGCTTGATTGGCTGACCTCGGCGTCGCCGATGCGGTTTTAGTGCGACATCAGGATCGGCACGGTCATCGACGACATGATGAGCCGCGAGGCGCCGCCTAGCACCATTTCGCGGAACCGTGAGTGCCCATAAGCGCCCATCACGATGAGGTCGGCGGAAAGATCGGCCGCCTCCGAGAGGATGACGTCGCCCACGCTGATATCGCTCGAGACGATCCGTTTTGTGATGGTCTTGACGCCGTGCCGCGCGAGCTGAGCTGAAATGTCGAAGCCCGCGATCCGCGATTCGTCGGGCGGGTCGATGCTGACGACATGGACTTCGTTCGCAGCCTGCAGGATGGGCATGGCGTCATAGACGGCACGCGCCGATTCGCGAGTCGCGTTCCACGCCACCATGACACGCTGCCCGACGGTCTCGAAGGTGCCGGCATAGGGCACGATGAGGACGGGCCGGCCCGAATCGAGCACCACATCCGTCGGAAGCTCGCGCGGACGCGCCGGGTCGGTCCTGGAGGGGTCGGGCTGCCCCATCACGGCAAGGTCCGCATGACGCGCATGGACGGGGAGGACCGTGACCGGCATGCCTTTGGGAGCGCGCCATTCGAAGGCAAGACCCGCGCTTTTCGCCCACGTCTCCGAGCGCTCACGCAGGCTCTCGACGAGCGCGTTGGTGTCTTCGAGGTAGCTCTTCTCGATTTCTGCGAGCAAGTCCATCGACGACGGCGTGAAGGGACCCATCGGGGGATAGAAGAAGGGCGCGATCACGAAAAGCCCGACCACATGGCTTTCCCCCGGTGTCGCCAGCATCGCCGCGATCGAGAGCCGCTGCTCGTCTCGCTCGTCGTTGTTGAGATCAACCAAAATTGTGTTGAACGCCATGACACACCTCAAGATTCGCAATGCGCTATTGTCGCCTATCGTAGCCGGAGTGCGCATCAGGTCGATGACTTGGATCAGTCGCCACCGGACCGATCGGACGGGTCTGTAGCTGAGAAGATTGCCCGCGCCGCCTCGCAAACCTCCTCAGGCGTGCCATCGGCCGGCACCCGAGGCCAGGAAACCGCGCCCGGCGACGCCTGCAACTGCTGCTCGACGACCGCATCATCCGCATCAGACGCGTCCGGTCCGCGTGCTCGGACGCGCTCCAGAAGGGTGTCCGGTTTTGCGTCGAGCCAAACGCCCTCGAGCCGCACGCCGGTCTCGCGCGCCAGCACCTCGAGGCGCCGGCGTGCGTCCTCCCGCAGCAGCGTTGCGTCGACGATCACGGCGTGCCCTGCCTCGAGGGTGAGGCGCGCGTTCTCGATGAGCGTTTCGTATGTCCGCGCCGTGACAGCATTGCCGTAGGCTTCGACGGGGAGCCGCGCTGTCAGGTCCGCGCCATGCAAGGCCTTGCGGATCTCATCGCTCCGCAGGATGAGCGCGCCCGGCGAGGGCCCGATCTCCGGCGCTAGCAGCCGCGCCACGGTCGATTTGCCGGAACCCGACAGGCCGCTAACCGCCAACAGTCTCGGTGCGGCGGGCGCGAGGTAGCGCCGCGCGGCGTGAAAATAATCGGAGATCTCGCGCCGCATTTGTGCGCCCACACCGCCGATGTCCGGCGCGACCGCGAGCGCGCTCGCGGCCACCTTGGCCCGGATCGCGGCGCGCGTGGACAGAAAAAGCGGAAGGGCCGCCAGGCCCGCGAAGTCCTCCAATCGGAGCATGTACCGGTTGAGCGCGGCGTTTGCCAGCGGGCGGAGCGCCCGATGGTCCAGATCCATCAACAAATAGGCGAGATCGTAGAGCACGTCGGTAACGGCGAGGCTCTCGTCAAACTCGATCGCATCGAAGAGACGGGGCACCCCGTCCACAACGCAGATATTTCTGAGATGCAAATCGCCGTGGCAATGCCGGACTTTTCCGGCCATTTCGCGCGTGTCCAGCAACGACGCGGTTCGGTCTAGCCACCCGTTGACCGATGCGCGCAGTTGGCCAACGTCAGGTGGCGGAAAAAGCGCCGGATCGCCGGCGAATTCCTCGAGGTTCTCGCGCACGACCCCACCCATCGCCTCTGCGGAGCCGATCCCCCGATGAGGCTCCGCTGCCGCGTGGAACGCGGCAACCGCCTCCGCGACCTCCTCAATGGTCGCGCGGTCGAGCGCACCCGCGCGCGCGCGATTGTCGAGAATGGCCTCCTGGTCGAATCGCCGCATCACCACCACCCAATCAATGGCGGCCTCGGGCGTGTCGCCGATCGTGCCCAACGACACACGACCCGCAGGATCTGCCGTGAGCGGGGCCACACCGAGGTAGATCTCGGGCGCCGTGCGCCGGTTGATGGCGACCTCGGCCTCACAATGCGCGCGCCGGATCGCCGCCGAGCCATAATCCAGATACGGAAAGACCACGGCGCGCTTCAGCTTGTAGGCGCGCGCGCCAGCGAGAAAAATATGCGCGCCGTGGGTATCGATGCGTGAGACCGCGGCGCCGCCATGCGTGCGCGGATCAGAAAGAACCTCGATGGCTGCCGTTTGGTCTTCGGTGAGAGTGCCGACACGCATGAGCGATCCTTGAGCAGAGTGTCGAACCGGGGCGGAAGTGCGTGTTTGATCTAGCTCACGGGCGCGCCGGCGGAATTGGCTCACCCTTGATCGATTGCGGGGATCATCCGACCATAAGATCAGGTTGTCCCGTTATGAAAATCTCGGATCGGAGACCCCTCGATCATGCCTTCCATTCCCACCCTCAAGACCGCGATGACGCCTTTTCCCTACTCGGTTTCACCGGTTTCGCCCGTCTCCGATGCGGAGGCGTTGATGGCGCAACACAATGTGCACCACCTCCCCGTCGTCGAGGAACGACGTATCGTCGGTGTGCTGACGCCGCATGACATCGCGGCCGCTCGCAAAGGCGGGCCGTCGGGCGCGACGCTCGCAGTAGGCGATTGTGCGGTCGCCGATGCCTACGTGGTCGAGCTCGACGAGCCGCTTGAAACGGTGCTGTTGACCATGGCGGAGCGTCATATCAGCTCGGCGATCGTGACGCGCCGAGGGCGCCTCGCGGGGGTGTTCACGACCGTCGATGCGTGCCGAGCATTCGGCGCCTATCTGTCGGAGAATTTTCCCCATACCGACGGCGACGACGCGGCGTGACGCGGCACGCTACGCGCCCGCTTATTCGGCCGCCGCGGACTGCGCAGGGCCGCTGGAACTGCTCGGCCTGCCGTAGGTCTCCGGAATCGCTTCCTGATGCACCTTCATCAGTTCGAGCTCGTCCTCACCATCGTCCTGCGCCGACGCCAGCGCGGCGTCGGTGTAGGCGGCTTTGTGTGGATCGGCGTCGACGAACCGCGCGACGCGCCGGTAACGCAAATAGAGCCGCAGCCACCCGGCGTGGCTGGCCGTGATTTCCCACAGCCGGCGCGGATAGAAAATCAACGGATTTTCCAACGGCAGCCCATGGCGTCGCTGCCTGCGGACCTTGCGTCGAAACATTCCGGCCTCGAGCGGGTGCACCTTCTCGAAGGTGATGGCGCCGTAGAACGCGCCGAGTGGAAGAAACAGTTTGCGGGTCTTGATCCCGCGCGCCGCGCCGCGCCGCAGGATCGTCTCGATGTGCTCACGGGTGTAGTACTGTTTCCAGGCGTCCTGATAGACCTCCCCCCATCGCTCGATCGACATGTTCGGATGCTGCGTGGTGACGTGGTTGAGGTCGTATTTGTTCATGTCGGGGTCCATCCATACCCCGTCGGCGAGAAGCATCCGGTGATCCTCGGAGCCGGGCAGCGGCGTCAGGTTGAAGAACTCCACGAGATCGAGCGGGAGCTCGCTCTTGATGATCTCGATGTCGCGCCTGATCGATTCGGGGGTGTCGGTTGGAAAGCCCAAAATGTAGCCGGCATAGGTAATGATCCCAGCGTCCTTCCAGGCCTGGAGCATCTTGCGATACTCCCAAATCTTGTTTTGACGCTTCTTGGCGCCCATCAGCGATTCGGGATTCACGTTCTCGAGACCGATGAACACGCGGTTGCATCCGGCGCGCGCCGCCTTCTCGATGAAATTCGGAATCCGGTGACAGAGCGTATCGACCTGAAAGATGAACTTGAACCGGAAATTCTCGACCTCGCGCAGATGAATCATGCGGTCGAGAATCGCCTCCCAGCCCTTGTTTCGCGCGAAGTTGTCGTCGGTGATGAAAAAACGGTTGATGCCCTGGTCCGCGTTCGCGCGGATGATGGCCTCGATATCGTCGGGCGTGCGATAGCGGGACTTGCGGCCCTGCACGTTGATGATGGTGCAAAAGCTGCATTGAAAGGGACAGCCGCGGCCTGAGTCGAAGCTCGTGTAACGCCCCATCGCTCGCTTCACCACCGATTCGGGCAAGAACGGGACGGCCGCCTCCGCCATCGCCGGCAAATCGGCCATGTGGTTGTAGATCGGCTCCAGGCGATCCTCGTAGACATCGCGCAGCAGCCGGTCCATGCGCCCTTCCGCCTCGCCTGCGTAGAGCACGACCCCCATTTCCTGCGCCTCGCGGATATCCGCGGGCAGCTCCGGCAGCATGGCGAGGCAACCGCTCACATGAAAGCCGCCGACAACGACCGGCAGGCCCGCCGCACGAAACTGGCGGGCCACGTCGACCGTGCGCGGAAACTGATTGGACTGCACGCCGACGAATCCGACGAAACCGCCGTCGGCGCGCCTCAAATCACGGATGATCCGCTTGATCGGGAGGACCGTGTTCGTCTCGTCAAACGCGGTGATCTCGATATCGACGTCGTCGCCCAGCACGCGTCGCTCGGCACACTGGAGGATGAGGCCATAGACCGAGGCAAGCGAGTTCGACGGGATCGCCGAGCGGAACCACTGGATGACATAGCCGTCGTCGTCATAGTGCGACGGCTTGACGAGGAAGACGCGGAATGTCTTGCGTTTGCCCACCATGCGCTCCAACCGCGAGCGAGATGCTCGGATAACGTATCCCACAAGCCGAGTCAGAGAAACAGGGCCGATGGTTTCGGCCGATTTCGGCCCGATCGGCCGGCTTTCAGCCTTACAATCCTCGGCATCTGTTGCGAGGAAGAGCGGACGCGCCGTGTCGCATGATCACCGGACCACCAAACCGAAAACCGCCGTCGTGCTCGGGGCCGGGATCGTGGGCGTCTGCGTTGCGCTCAACCTGCAGGAGCGCGGTTGGCATGTCATCCTGCTGGACCCAGCGGAGCCGGGAGAGGGCGCGTCGAAGGGCAACGCCGGTGTCATAGCGATCGATCATGTGACGCCCGTGGGCATGCCCGGCATCGTGTGGGACGTGCCGCGCATGCTGCTCGCGCGCCACGCGCCGCTGTCGATCCGATGGCCCTATCTGCCGCGGCTCGCCCCGTGGCTCTACCGGTTCGTCCGCGCCAGCACGCCGCGCCGGGTATCGGAGATCTCGCAGGCGCTCGCCGGCTTGCTCGCGGAGGCCTATGATTGCTACCTGCCACTGCTCGATGCCGCCGGCGCCCGCGATCTCTTTCGGCGCCGGGGCTGGCTCATGGTCTATGAGAGCGAGGCTGCATTTGCACGCGACGCGAATGCGCGTGCCATCCGCGAGCGGCACGGCGTGCGGATCGAGCTGCTCGGCGTCGACGAGATCGGTCAGCTCGCGCCCGCGGTGACGCCGCGCGCGCGGCGCGGCGTGCTTTTTCCCGATTGCGGTCAGACGGTGAATCCGCACCGCCTCGTGCAGACATTGGCCGCCGCGGTGCGCGAGCGGGACGGCGAGATCGTTCGCGATGCGGCGCGTGCCTTTTCATTTGAGGACGGCCGGGTCAATACCGTGATCGGAGCTGCAGGCAGCTGGGCCGCCGATGCGGTGGTGGTCGCCGCCGGCGCCTGGTCCAAGCCGCTCGCCACGCAGCTCGGCAGCCCGGTGCCGCTCGATACCGAGCGCGGCTACCATGTGATGTTCGAGGCACCCGGGGTTGATCTGTCGCTGCCCATCGCATCAGGCGATCTGCAGTTTGCGATCACGCCCATGGAGCACGGCCTGCGCGCCGCCGGCACGGTTGAGCTCGGCGGCCTCGAGGCACCGCCGACCCCCGCGCGCCACGCGAGCCTCGTGGCCGTGAGCCAGCGCTTGCTTCCGGGCCTCGACACCACCCGCCAGAGCCGTTGGATGGGGTTCCGCCCTTCGATGCCCGACTCCCTCCCGGTCCTGGGACGGGCGCCGCACTGCCCAAACGCGTTCTTCGCGTTCGGACATGGTCACATCGGGATTACCGCGGGAGCGATCACGGGGCGGTTGGTTGCGCAAGAGGTCGCCGGCGAGGCGACCGATCTCGATCTGGCGCCCTTCAAGGCCGGGCGCTTCGTCGCTTAAGCATGTGCGGCGCGCGCGGATCTAGCCCGCGCCCACCGTCCACGTGTGACCGTTCCGAAGCAATGCCGCGAGGTCGGGTGCCGGCGCGTCGGCCTTGGTGGCCTCCAATTGCGCGTGGGCGGCGGTTTCGTAGCTTTCCGCCGGATCGCAGTAGAGCACGCCCATTGCGACGGGGAAATTCGGGGGTTCCATCGCCGCGAGGAGCCCGGCCAGCATCTTGTTCGTTTGATCGTGAACCAGGAGGTCGCCCTCGCCGATGCCGTCCTCTCCGATCGTGACAACTTCGAGGGCGAGCGTTTGGCGATTGAGCCGAAGACCGTGCCCGCCATCCTTTCCGAACCGCAGCGGCTCGCCGTGCGCGACGTGAATCTGCGTCTCTGGCGCGGTTTTCTTCTCCGTGAACGCGGCAAATGCGCCGTCGTTGTAGACGATGCAATTTTGGAAGATCTCGACGAACGAGGCGCCGCGGTGGGCGTGCGCCGCCTTCAGTGTGGCCGGCAGCCGGGCCTGATCGGTGTCGACCGCGCGCGCGATAAACCGCGCGCCGGCGCCGAGCGCAAAAGCGGTCGCGGAGAGCGGGTGGTCGACCGAGCCGAGCGGTGTCGACGGGGTGCGCGTGCCCTCGCGCGAGGTCGGGGAGTATTGACCCTTGGTGAGTCCATAAATTTCGTTGTTAAACAACAGGATATTAAGGTCGACGTTGCGGCGCAGCACGTGGAGCATGTGATTGCCGCCGATCGACAGGCCGTCGCCGTCGCCCGTGACGACCCAAACGTCGAGATTGGGGTTGGCGAGCTTCACGCCGGTCGCGATCGTCGGCGCGCGGCCGTGGATCGTGTGAAAGCCGTAGGTCGCCATGTAATAGGGAAACCGCGCTGCGCATCCGATGCCCGACACAAACACCACGTCCTTGGTCGGTGTGCCGATCTCGGCGAGCGCCTTGCGCACGCCCTTGATGATCGCATAGTCGCCGCAGCCCGGGCACCAACGCACCTCCTGATCCGAGGTGAAATCGGCCGGCGTGAGGTCCGGCATGGTGACGGAATCGTTCATCTCAGCTTCCTACGCGTTCGCGGATGGCGTCCATGATTTCGGTGATCTTGAAGGGCTTGCCTGTGACCTTCGGCAGGCTCTCCGCATGAATCAGATATTCGCTCCGTAAGATGGTGCAGAGCTGGCCCATGTTCATCTCGGGGACCAACACGCGATCGAAGCCGCGCAACAGGTCGCCGAGGTTGCGGGGCAATGGCCACATGTGGCGCAGATGGATGTGTGACACGCCGTCATGCTCCACGCGCTCCACCGCGCGGCTGATCGGGCCAAAGGTCGAGCCCCAGCCGACCACCGCGAGCCGCCCGGTTTCCGGACCCTGCTCGACGGTTTGCTCCGGGATGTAGTCGGCCACACGGGCGATCTTCTCGCGGCGGATGTCGGTCATGCGCTGGTGGTTGTCCGGGTCGTAGGACACGTCACCGCTGCCGAACGCCTTCTCGAGGCCGCCGATCCGGTGCTCTAGCCGGGGTGTACCCGGTTTCACCCAGGGGCGCGCGAGTGTTTTCGGATCACGCCGGTAAGGTTGAAAGCCATCCGGGTCGCTGTGGTAGTGCACCGGGAAATCCTCTAGCGCCGAAAGGTCGGGCAGGCGCCAAGGCTCGGCCGCGTTGACGATGAAGGTGTCGCTCAGCACGACGACCGGCGTCATGTGCCGCGTGGCGATGCGCACCGCTTCGATGGCGATGTCGAAACAATCGGCCGACGAGCGGGGGGCGAGCACCACCAAAGGCGCGTCGGCGTTGCGTCCGTACACCGCGAGGAAGAGGTCGGATTGCTCGGTCTTGGTCGGCATGCCGGTCGAGGGGCCCGCGCGCTGGGAATTGACCAGGATCAGCGGCAGTTCCGCCGTGATCGCGAGCCCGAGCGCCTCGGTCTTCAGAGCCACGCCGGGGCCGGAGCTCGACGTCACGCCGAGCGAGCCGGCGTAGGATGCGCCGATCGCGGTTCCGATCGCCGCGATCTCGTCCTCCGCCTGAAACGTCATGACGTCGTACTGCTTGAGACGTGCGAGCACGTGTAGCAGGTTCGAGGCCGGCGTGATCGGGTAGGAGCTGAAGAGCAGCGGCACGCCGGCACGCTGCGCGCCCGCGACCAACCCCCAGGCCATGGCTTCCGTGCCGGTGACGGTGCGGTAGAGCCCGGGCTCGAATTTCGCGGGCTTGATCGTAAAGCCGGAGCCCGCGTCCGAGAGCTCGGCCGTCTCGCCGAAGGCGTGACCCGCCTTCAGGGCGGCAACGTTGGCCGCAGCGATGTTCGGCAGCTTCTTGAACTTGCCCTCGAGCCAACTGACCGTGGGTGCCAGGTCGCGGGCGTACATCCAGCAGAGAAGCCCGAGGGTCCAAAGGTTCTTGGCCCGCTGCCCCTCTTTCTTGTTGACATCGCAGTCCTTGACCGCCTCGAGCGTGAGCTTGGAGATATCAATCTCAACGACGCGATAGCCGTCGAGTGTCTCGCCCTCGAGGGGATTGCTGTCGTAGCCCGCTTTCTGGATGTTGCGGTCGTTGAAGGTGCCCGAGTCGACGATGACGAGGCCGCCCTGTTTGAGATCGCCGAGGTTGACCTTGAGCGCCGCCGGGTTCATGCACACCAGGACGTCCGGCGCATCGCCTGCCGTCATCACGGCGCGCGAGCCGAAATTGATCTGGAACGCCGAGACGCCGTAGGTCGTGCCGACGGGCGCGCGGATCTCGGCGGGAAAGTCAGGGAACGTCGTGAGGTCATTGCCGGCCAGCGCGGTGGCCTCGGCAAATCGTCCGCCGGTCAACTGCATACCGTCGCCGGAATCACCGGCGAACCGAACCACGGCCGTTTCGACCTCTTCGCGCGGCATATCCTCAAGCTTGAGGGCTGCACTTCCTTCCATCACACTCTCCGTTCTCGCGTCACCCGCCCCTGCCTCGCGGGCCACGCTGACATCCAATCTCGGCCATGCGGGTGCTACGCGCCTTCGCGCTGATTGTCACCCTTTGTCCGCTTGCTCAATCCGCCACGGACGCCCCGTTCAACACATCCAGCATCTCGGCTTCTCGCACGAATTTTCGCCGCGGCGCGCCGCCGGCCGCATTGGCGATCTCGGCGGCTTCGATCTGTTGCCACTCCGCAAAATTGATCCAGCGCACGCCGCGCGCCTCGAGGAGAGGCTCAAGCGCCGCGCGACCGGGCTTACCGCCCGCTCCAAGGTCCTCGATCACCTGGCTCGCGGCGTTTTTCCCATCGGGCTTGTTGGTGCCGATCACACCGCTCGGCCCGCGCTTGATCCAGCCGACGGTGTAGAGGCCTTTCTCGACCCGTCCGTCCTCATTGATCACGATCCCGGCGCGCTCATCGAAGGGCGCCCCGGGTACCGGCAGCGAGAGGTAGCCGATCGCCGCGATCACGAGACCGCACGGAATTTCGAAGAACGAGCCCGTGCCGATCGCGCGTCCGTCCTCGATGCGCGTGCGCTCGAAGCGGACCGCTTCGACACGCTCGTCGCCAAGGACCTCAACCGGAGACGCGAAAAACACGAAATGCACGCGCTTCGGCATCTCGGCGCTCGATCGGGTCGAGAATTGCCTGAGCGAGGCCAGATTCTTCTCCCGCACGCGGAAGTCGCGCCCCGACATCTCGCCCGTCACCTCGTCGGGCAACTGCGCGGCGTCGAGTTGCGGTGCAGCCTGGGCGAGCTCGCCCATCTCGCGCAGCTCGACATTGGTGAATTTGGCCTCGACCGGGCCGCGGCGCGCGACCATGTAGACGTCGGTGATCGGAGCGCCGTGAATGGCATCCGCCGCGTAGGCCGGAAGGTCGGTGTTGGCGACCTCGGCAGGCGTCTTGACGAGCAAACGTGCGATGTCGATGGCGACGTTGCCGGCGCCGATGATCACGACGTTCGGCGTGTCCAGATTGGGCGCGAGATCGACGAAATCCGGGTGCACGTTGTACCAGTTGACGAAGCTCGCCGAGCCCAGCACGCCGGCTTTGTTCTCTCCCGGGATGCCGAGCGGGCGGTCGTGCGCCGCGCCGACAGCGAGCACCACGGCATCGTACATCTCGCGAAGCTCGGCCAAAGAGACCGCGCCGCCGACCTCGACCCCGCCGTAATAGTTGACGTTCTCGTGCGCGGCCGTACGCGCAAAGCCGCGCGAGACGTTCTTCGTTTTCTCGTGATCGGGCGCCACGCCGAAGCGGATCAGACCATAGGGTGCGAGCAGCCGCTCGATGATGTCGACGCGGCAGTCGGCGTCGGAGCGCAGCAAGGCGTCGGCCGTGTAAAACCCGGCCGGCCCCGACCCCACGATCGCAACGCTGAGAACCATGATTACTTGGCTGCTGAAGCCATGTTTCCGCCGTTCATCAGGGCCGGCACTATGACAGCGAACGTGCTGCGTTTGAATTCATTTTTCCGAGAAGATAGCGGAGGTTGGCGGAAATCTTGCGACGACGCGCTCAACGATCCCGACGAAGGCGCTTGCGCACCCGAATGGCATGCGCCAGGGTGCGCGAAAATCCACCACGGAGCCACTTTGATGGCCTCTCCCGGGGCTGCGCAGCTGCTCGACGCCGACCGATCCGTGTTGGCGGTGATCGATCTCCAATCCCGGTTGATGCCGGCGATCGCGGACGGAGACGCCGCGGTTCAACGCGCGGCGATCCTCGTCGAATCGGCGCGCACCCTCGGCGTGCCGGCGCTTGTGACCGAGCAGTATCCGAAAGGCCTTGGGCCGACGGTGAGCGAGATCGCCGAGCGCCTGCCCAATGCGGCACCGGTGATCGAGAAATTGACCTTCAGCGCGGCGCGAAACCGCGATTTTGGCGCGGCGCTCGCGGATCTCAGAACCACGGGCCGCGACCAGATCGTCGTTTGCGGCGCCGAGACGCACGTCTGTGTGATGCAGACCGTTGCCGACCTCAAAGCATCGGACGCCGAGGTCTTTCTGGTGGCTGACGCCTGCGGCTCGCGCGCGCCCGCGGACAAGGAGGTCGCGCTCGCACGCCTCGCGCAGCTGGGTGTGCCCTGCGTGACGACGGAGATGGTCGTCTTCGAATGGCTCGAGATTGCCGGCACGCCTGCGTTCAAGACGCTGAGCAAATTGATCAAGTGAGGGCGGGTGCGCGGTGCGCAACCCGATCGCGGTCGCTGTCAGAAAAGCGTCATGGTGGCTCGGTTGCAATCGGGTAACAGCCCCGCTAGCCTTTGGATACGGGGGGCATCGTCCGCGACCAGAGGTGATGACCGCGCCGCGCGCGGCTGCCGGCGCGGGTTGAACGGCAGAACCCGGCAACCAGGGAGACGAACCAATGATTGCTCGCAGAACTGTTCTCGGCGCGATCGCGGCCACCGCGCTTCTCGCGGGCGCGCTGACGCCGGCGAAGGCCGCGCAAGACATCTTGATCGGCGGGGGCTCGGTGACGGGCGTCTACTATCAAGTGGCGCTCCACGTCTGCAACCTCGTGAACAAGCACGCTGGCGACAAATACAATTGCGTCGGCAGGCCGGCGCTCGGCTCGGTGTTCAATATCCGCGCCGTCGAGCGCACGCTGCTGGACTTCGGCGTCGCCCAGTCGGATCGCAATTTCGAGGCTTTCAACGGCCAAGGCGACTGGGACGGCAAGCCGATGGAGACGCTCCGCAGTGTCTTCAGCATGCATCCCGAGACCGTGCTTCTGGTGGCGCGGGCCGATGCCGGCATCAGCGCGGTCGGCGATCTAAAAGGCAAGAACGTCAATATCGGCAATCCGGGCTCCGGTCAGCGCGGCAACGCCGAGGACGTGCTCCGCATGTATGGCATCGACGCGGAAAACGACATCGATGCCCAGGGCTTCCAGCAGCAGGAGGCCTCCCGCGCATTGATCGACCGTAAGATCGATGCGTTCTTCTACACGGTGGGCAATCCGGCGGCGGCCATCGAAGAGCCCGCCAACTCGACCGACATCACGCTCGTTCCGATCGACTCGCCCGACATCAAGGCATTCGTGGAGGAGCGGCCCTACTACGTGATGACCTCCATCCAGCCGGGCACCTACAAGGGCGTCGACAGCCCGGTCGAGACCTATGCCGTGACCGCCACGGTCGTGACCAGCGCCAACGTCGACGAGCAGCTGATCTACGACGTCGTGAAGGCGGTGTTCGAGAATTTGGAGGAGCTGAAGGCGGCGCATGCCGCATTCCGGCATCTTGATCCGGCGGCGATGTTGCAAGGCCTCTCGGCACCGTTCCATCCGGGTGCCGAGCGGTACTACAAGGAGCGGGGTTGGCTCTAACCGCCGACGATTTAGGAGTGTTGAGGGGGGCGGTGCGCCATCGCCCCCCTTTTCGCGCGCGCGCCGCGCGCCGCCGCACCGATGGTTGACAAGGCAGAGCCAGGCGAGCCGCAGCTCGACGCACGGGCTGCAGAGATCGTTGCCGAGGCCGAATCGGGCCCGCGTGAGCCGGATTGGCGCCTTATCCGCCTGGCGCTTGCCCTGATTTGCATCGCCTGGTCTGGCTACCAGCTCTACATCGCCTACCAGCCCGTCAATGCGACCATCGCGCGCGCCTGGCACCTCGCCTTCGCCGTCTTCCTCGCCTATCTGGTCTACCCCTCGTTCACCGAGGCGCGCCCGCCGGTTTGGATCAAGCTCGCACGCCTGATCGGGCTGCGGCGCAGGACGCCGCGCTCCAACCGGCGATACATCCCCATTCCCGATGCCGTGCTCGGCCTGCTCGCCGCACTCGCCGCGCTCTACGTCTGGTGGGACTATGAGGGCATCGTGATGCGCTCGGGCTTGCCGAGCGCCACTGACGTTTGGATGGGCGTCGCGATGCTCGTGCTCCTGCTCGAGGCGGCGCGCCGCACGCTCGGCGCGGCGTTGCCCATCCTCGCGATCATCTTCATCGCCTACAGCTTTGCCGGGCCCTACATGCCGGAGTTCTTGCGGCATCGCGGTATCCCGCTCGAATATGTCATCAACGACCAGTACCTCTCGACGACCGGCGTGTTCGGCGTTCCACTCGGCGTCTCGGTCGATTACGTCTTCCTGTTCGTGCTGTTCGGCGCGCTGCTCGACCGCGCAGGCGCCGGGCGTTACTTCATCGACGTTGCGTTCGCCGGCCTCGGCTGGATGCGCGGCGGCCCGGCGAAGGCGGCGGTCGTCGCGTCGGGGCTCACAGGGCTGGTCTCCGGGTCCTCCATCGCAAACACGGTCACCACCGGGACCTTCACGATCCCGCTGATGAAAAAGGTCGGCCTGCCGCCGCACAAGGCGGCCGCGGTCGAGGTTGCGGCGTCGACCAACGGCCAGCTGATGCCGCCGGTAATGGGCGCCGCCGCCTTCATCATGGCCGAGATCCTGGGCGTGCCCTATCTGGACGTCGTGCGGGCCGCGCTCATCCCCGCGCTGATCTCGTACATCGCGCTCTTCTACGTCGTTCACCTCGAGGCGCGAAAGCTCGGCATCGTTCCGCTGTCACGCAGCGAGCTCCCCGCGCTCGGTAAGACGGCGCTGCGCGGCCTGCACTATGTGGTGCCGTTGATCGCGCTCCTGGTGTATCTCGTGATCCTCCGGCGCTCGCCGATCGCCTCGGCCCTGCTCGCGATCGAGGCGCTCGCGGTGATCATGATCGTCCAGCGGCCGATCATCGCCTACCTCGCCTATGCGCGCGGCGTGGGCCGAGGCGACGAACGCCTGTCTCGCATCCTCCTCGCGGCGACGTATGACGGCCTGAAGGACATTGTCGACGGCCTGATCAACGGCGCCCGCAACATGGTCGCGGTCGGTGTAGCGACGGCGACCGCGGGCATCATCGTCGGTGTCGTCACCAGCACGGGTTTGGTCGGCCGCTTCGTGACGCTGATCGACACGATCTCGGGCGGCAACGTCTACGTGATGCTGATTCTCACGGCGATCACCAGCCTGATTCTCGGCATGGGCCTGCCCACCACCGCCACCTACATCGTCATGGCGACGCTGACCGCACCCGTCATCGTTGCCCTCGGCGGCGACGCGGGAATCGTCTTTCCGGTGATCGCGGCGCATCTCTTCGTGTTCTATTTCGGGATCCTCGCCGACGACACGCCGCCTGTCGGCCTCGCCGCCTACGCCGCCGCCGCGATTGGACGCACCGATCCCCTGCGCACGGGCGTGCAGGGCTTCACCTACGACCTCCGGACGGCGATCTTGCCGTTTGTTTTTCTGTTCAATGCCGAGCTTCTGATGATCGACCACGTGTCGCCCGAGGGACAGGTGACGTGGATCGAGGATCCGGGGCGGCTGATCTGGATCTTCATGGTCTCGCTGATGGCGATGTTCGCCTTCGCGGCGGCCGTGCAAGGCTTCTTTGCGGAACACTGTGGCGTCATCGTGCGGTTGGTCTTGCTCGGGCTTTGCCTCCTGCTCTTTCTGCCCTCGGTCGTGGCCGAACCGCTCGGCATCGCCCGAGAAGCCATCCAGGCGATCGCGCTGGTCGTTCTGGCCTTGCTCTACGGGTTCCAGCGGTTGCGCGCGGGCACGTTACCGCGAGGGGTGTGGCGCCGGCGCGGCTAGCAGGGGCGCGCGGCCGGGATTATCCGCGTCCGTATCGATCCTCGAGGCGGACGATGTCGTCCTCGCCGAGATAGTCGCCGGTCTGCACCTCGACCACCTCGAGCGGCTCGCTGCCCGGGTTTTCGAGCCGATGCACCGCGCCAAGCGGGATATAGACCGATTCGTTCGACGTAAGCGGGATCGTCTCCTCGCCCCGGGTGACGTTTGCTTTTCCCGCGACCACCACCCAATGCTCGGCCCGATGGTTGTGATACTGCAGCGAGATGCCGGCGCCCGGATTAACCGTCAGCAGCTTCACCTGGAACCCCGGACCTTGCTTGATTCCCTCAAACGCGCCCCAAGGGCGCACGATGCGCGGATGACGGTCGGGTTCCGGCCGGCCGGCCTTGGCAAGTGCCGCGACGACCTCCCGCACGGCCTCGGAGTCGCGTTTGGACGCGACCAAAACCGCGTCGCCGGTCGCCACCACGATCAAGTCTTCGACGCCAACCGTTGCGACAAGTGGCCCGTCGCTGCGCACCAGGCAATTCCGCGAGCGGTGGGCGATCACATCGCCGAGCACGCTGTTGCCATCGCCATCGCGCCCGGAGGCTTCCCAAAGGGCGGCCCAAGAGCCAACGTCGCTCCAACCGACGTCTATCGGCATGACCGCCGCGCGGTCGGTTTTTTGCATCACGGCGTAATCGATCGAATCGCCGGCGATTTGCTCGAAGGGCTCGGTCGCGAGGCGCAGAAAGTCGAGATCCTCTTCGGCCGCATCGACGGCGGCGCGGCAAAGAGCCAGCATGTCGGGTGCGAACCGGGCAAGCTCCTCGAGATAGCGGTCCGCGCGGAACAGGAACATGCCGCTGTTCCACACATAGCCGCCCTCATCGAGGAATCGCCGCGCCGTCGAAAGGTCGGGCTTTTCGACGAACCGATCGACCACATGGCATGGTCCCGCTTCGACCGGAGCGCCAATGCGAATGTAGCCGTAGCCGTCATGCGGGCGAGACGGCTGCACCCCGAAGGTCACCAGCGCACCACCCTCGGCCGCCGGCAGCGCCGCGGCGATCGCCGCACGAAGGCCGTCGGCATCGGCGATCGCGTGATCGGACGGCGCGATGAGAACGAGCGCCGCCGCATCGGAGGCACCCGCCAGCATCGCCGCGACCGCGGCGGCGGGCGCTGTGTTGCGCCCCACGGGCTCGAGCACGCACTGCGCCGGCGGGCAGCCCACCGCGCGAAGCTGCTCGGCGATGATGAAGCGATGTGCCTCGTTGCAGATCACCAGCGGGGCGTGATAGCCGGCACCCGAAAACCGATGCGCGGTCGCCTGCAGCATCGTCACATCGTCGACGAGCGGGAGGAGTTGCTTTGGGTAAAGGGTTCGCGAAAGTGGCCAAAGGCGTGTGCCCGCGCCACCGCTCAGGAGGACCGGATGGATACCACGCGCCGCGACGGCGCCGGCCCCGCGTTCAGGCATTGCTCGTTCCCCACCATCGCTTGCCGCGCAGGATCACGTCCTGGCGCAGACGCGTTAGCTCTTGTGCAGCCACCACGCGCTTTCGTTGACCGTGTAGTACGGCCGGTAGTGGTGAATCTTTCGTTGTGAAATAACCTGCTCGACCTGGTTGTCCAGCACGAAGCCATCGTCGTTCAGGTAGACCACCAGCACCGCATGCGGAACGGCGAGATTGAGATCCTGCACCACGGCGACGCGCAGCTGCTCCACCGGAAAGCCGAGCGCCCGCAGGGACATGTACTTGGCGATGGCATAGTCCTCGCAATCGCCGTCGCGATCGAAAAACTGCATCGGCGTCGCCCAGTAGTCATCGACACCCCAATTTCGGATATCGGTGATGTAGGGCGCCCGGTTCATGAAATCGTTGACGGCCACAAGCTGCTCCATGGGCGACAGCTGCTGTGCGCGATCCAAGAAGCTCTGCCACTCCTGAAGGTGGCACTGGCTGAAGGCGCTCTCGGAACAGTCGCCATCGCGCAAGTGCGCCTGCTTGAAGTAGCGGCCGAGCATCCCCGTCCACTTGACGAAGGGCTTCAGATTGGTGCTCCGCACCTCCGTGGTGCCGAAGAGCTTGGGAAAGGCCGTCGCTTGCGCAGGCTGGACCGCCGCGATGACGCCACAAACAATCAGCGCCGCGAACGAGGCGACGGAGCGCGATGCGATCAACTGCATGTGTGCCTCCCTCCGCCGTGACCGTTCTTGGACGATAGCGGGCCGCGCCTAAGAAGCGGTTAACCCCTGGGTAAGCTCTCCGAAAGGACTAAAGCCTATCTTTAACCAACCGTTATGCATGTCGGCGGTGATAGGCGATGGCCGCATTATCTGAAATCGACACCCTCGAGCAGCAACGCACGGGCGCGAAAGCCCGGTTCGGCGGCCGCATGATCGGCGCCGCCGTGATCCTCGTCGCGGCGGCTGCGATTGCGGTGGTTCTCATTTTCTCGTTTGCGAACGCCGAGCGCGACCGCGCGGTGCGCGCCTGGCAATCGAAGCTGGTCCTCATCGCCGAAAGCCGGTTGCAGGCGGTCGACGCCTGGCTCCTCGCGCAACAGGAGCACATCCGCGCGCTCGCCGAGAACACGGCGCTCA
This sequence comes from Alphaproteobacteria bacterium, assembly GCA_965216915.1. Taxonomy (GTDB): domain Bacteria; phylum Pseudomonadota; class Alphaproteobacteria; order UBA828; family UBA828; genus CBDCGS01. The sequence goes on along the minus strand of CBDCGS010000011.1, from coordinate 720,155 downwards.
AGCTCTATGTCACCGAGCTCGCTCTCGCGGACGGCGACCCGGCGCAAGTGACCGATGCCCGCGCCCAGCGCGGCTATCTGCAGAACCTGCTCGCCGCCGTCGCCGAGCGCGGTCGATTTACCGGCCCGGTGCTTGGTGCGGCGGTTAACGCCAATGTGGAGCGCACCGGCACCGGCGGCATCGGCCTCGTCGACCGGCGCGGTCGGCTTCTCGTTGCAACACCGTCGATGCCGCCGTTGGACCAGCGGGTCGCCGACGCGCTGCGGGTGGCCGCGCGCGGCGGGCCGGCGCTCATCGATCTTCACGCCAATGTCTCGGGTGCACCCGTCATGGGTTTCGTTCATCCGGTGGTGCCCGTCCAGCATGCCGGCGGGAGTGTCGAGCCGATCGCCTACGTGGTCGGCGTCAAGCAGGTCTCGGCCGAGCTCTATCCGCTGCTCCACCAACCCGGGCTCTCCGAGCAGAGCGCGGAAGCAATGCTCGTGCGCCGAAACGAAGCGGCGGTCGAATATCTCTCCCCCATGGCCGACGGCACCGGTCCGCTCGAGCGCCAGCTCGCCGTCGACACGAAGGAGCTTGCCGCCGCCTTTGCGCTGAATGAGCCGGGCGGTTTCGCCGCGAAACGCGACTATCGCGATACCGAGGTGTTGGCGACCGCCCGCGCGGTGACCGGCGCGCCGTGGGCGCTGCTCTTCAAGATCGACCGCGCCGAGGCGCTGGGTGAGGCGGAGGCGCGACGCACGCGGCTGATCGCGATTCTCCTCCTCTTGGTTGCGCTCGTCGCCGCGGCGCTCGTCTCCGTCTGGTTCCACGCCAGCTCACGCACCGCGGATCGCGCCATGAAGGGCTATCGTGATATCGCGCGGCGGTTCGAAGGGCAGAAAAGGTTGCTGCGGCTCGTCACCGATGCGCAGCCGAGCGAGGTGGCGATTGTCGACGACGCGGGGCGCTACCTATTTGCCAATCGCCGCGTTGCAGCGGAAGCCGGGATCGAGAGCGCCGATGTGATCGGCAAAACCGTCGCGGCACTCCGCGGACCGGAAGAGGCGAAGCGGCTGAGCGCGCTCAATCAAAAGGCGCTTGCTGGTAGCACACCGGTCCGGGTCGAGCACTGGCGGGAGGTCGACGGATCGCGCCGGGTGCTGCAATCCGAGCATGTGCCGCTATCCGAAACCCATGACATGCCCGAGAGCGTTCTCGTCGTCTCGAAAGACGTCACGGAGGTCGTTGTCGCGCGCGAGAAACATGCCCGCACGATGCGAGACCTCGTCGGCACTCTTGTCGCGATGGTGGACCGGCGTGACCCGCACGCATCCCACCATTCGCGCCGGGTCGCCGAGGTCGCGCATGCGATTGCGGGGGAGATGGGGCTCGAGCCGAGGTTGCGCGAAACCGCCGAATCCGCGGCACTTCTGATGAACGTGGGTAAGATCGCCGTTCCCCGGGATCTACTCACCGCGGATCGAACGCTTTCGGACGACGAGATGGTCCGTGTGCGCGACGCTATCCTGCTCGGCGCCGAGCTGCTCGACGAGGTGGCCTTCGATGGGCCGGTGGTCGAGACCCTGCGTCAGATGTTCGAGCGCGTGGATGGTGGTGGCGCGCCGAATGGACTAAAAGGGGACGCGATCCTCCCGACGGCGCAGATCTGCGCGGTCGCGAACGCGTTCGTCGGGATCGTGAGCACGCGGGCGTACCGCGTCGGCATGGATTTCGACTCCGCCATCGACATTTTGATGGCGGAATGCGGGAAGCGATTCGATCGAGGCGTCGTTGCTGCGTTGGTCAGCCATCTCGACCACCATGGCGGGCGGTCCGCCTGGGCGCACTTCCGTGAGCCGGGGGACGACTCCGACGGGTGAGGCGCGCGGGCCGAGCGCGCGCGCTCGATCATGCTAGGGATCGGACGGCGCCGATCGGCCCACCTCGTCGAGAGCGATCCGGCATCCGCGCCGGGGCGCATCCCCGAGGGCGAGCGCGTCTACGCGATTGGCGACATCCACGGCCGGCTCGACCTGCTCGAGCCGCTGATCGAGGCGATCATCGCGGACAATGAAGCGCGGGCGCCCGCGCGCGCAACGATCGTTTTCCTCGGCGACTACATCGACCGCGGTCGCCGCTCGCGCGAGGTCGTCGAGTTTCTTCTGGGCGACCCGGCGCCGGGGTTCGCGCTCGTGACATTGCTCGGCAACCACGAGGAATCGCTCCTCACCTTTCTGGACGACCCCGAACGCGGCGCGGCGTGGCTGGACTATGGCGGTGCCGAGACGCTCAGGAGCTACGGTGTCAAGGCCCCGCGCGGCGGGAGGGACGCCGAGGGCCGTGCCGATCTTCAGGCGGGCCTCCGCGCCGCCCTGCCCGACGACCACCTGGAATTCATGCGCGGCCTCTCCTTGAGCCACGAGGTCGGGGACTACCTGTTCGTGCATGCGGGGGTCAGGCCGGGCAGATCGCTCGCGGCACAATTGAAGCAGGACCTGATCTGGATTCGCGATGAGTTTCTCGTGTCGGCGGCAGATCATGGGCGAGTGATCGTGCACGGTCACACGATCGCGTTCGAGCCCGAGATTCACGACAACCGGATCGGCATCGACACCGGCGCGTTCATGTCGAACGTGCTCACTTGTCTGGTGCTGGAGGGCGCCGCCTACTGGCTGATCCGGACCTAAGGCCGGAACGATTATTCGCTCGGCAGATCGGCCGGTGCGTCGCTCAAAGACCGGAGATAGGCGAGCAGGTCGGCGCGTGCGCCATCCTTCGTGATCCCCCGGAACGCCATCTTGGTTCCCGGCACCTGGCCCTTCGGGTCGCTCAAGAACGCGCTCAAGCGCTCAAAGTCCCACACGCCGTCCATGCCGGCCATCGCATCGGAATAACCGAAGCCCTCGGCCGACGCGATCGGACGGTTGACGATATTCCAAAGGTTGGGTCCGACCTTGTTCTTGCCGCCGCTCTCGACGGTGTGGCAAGCCGCGCATTTCTTGAACCCCTTTTCGCCCTTGGCGGGATCGGCCACGACCAGGAGCGCGGCGAGCGAGACCTCTTCCACGACAGGCTCGCCCTCGTCTCCCACGGCATGCTCGCCCTCGTCGCCGTCGGCGACAGCATCATCGGTGCCTTCGGGCAAGGGGTAGTGCAGAGCGTGCTCTTCATGCCCATGCTCGAACAGGCCGAAGGCCGCAAGCGAGATCAGCCACGCGCCCATGGTTACTAGCCCCGCGAGGCAGAACGCGCCGAAAATCTTGTTCAGCTCAAAGGTGTTCATGATGGCGGCGGGTGCGTTGCAAGGAATCGCCGCGGAGATTAGCCGCTTCACCCGACCGTGTCCAACTCCTATAAAACTCCGCCAGGGATCGCTACTCCAACGCGCGGAAGGACGGCCATGCCCGAGTCGACCGGGGACTCATCAGGCGCCGTGCGCAATCCGATTGTCCTGATACCGGCTCGCTTGGCGGCGTCTCGGCTGCCTGGCAAGCCACTCGCCGAGATCGCGGGGCGCCCGATGATCGCTCATGTGATGGATCGCGCTGCCGCGGCCGCCGTCGGTCCCGTGGTGGTGGCGTGCGGCGATCAGGCGATCGTCGATGCTGTGACCGCGGCCGGCGGGCGCGCGGTGATGACCGACCCGGCTCATGCGTCGGGATCGGATCGCATCTTCGAGGCGCTTCAGTGCGTCGACCCCGATGGGCGCCACGACGCGGTGATCAACATCCAGGGGGATTTGCCCACCCTCGCGCCGGCGCTGCCCCGTGCCGCGCTCGATCTCCTCGACGATCCCCGCGTCGACATTGGCACCCTCGCGGCGGAGATCGACAACCCGGCGGACCGGAGCGATCCGAGCGTGGTGAAGGCCATCGTTGCATGGGCCGATCGGGCCGACCACGGCCGTGCGCTTTACTTCACGCGGGCGAAGTCACCGTCGGGTGACGGGCCGCTATGGCATCATATCGGCCTCTATGCCTACCGCCGCGCCGCACTTTCGCGTTTTGTCGCGCTACCGCCGAGCCCGTTGGAACAGCGCGAGCGGCTCGAGCAGCTGCGCGCCCTGGAGGCCGGTATGCGCATCGACGTGGCCCGCGTTGACACGGTTCCCCTCGGTGTCGATACTCCCGCCCAACTGGAGCGGGCGCGGGCGATCATTTCTCGCGCCCGCTTCGTGTCTCGGGACGACGCGCCATGACAGACGAACCGGCTATCATCGCTTTCCAGGGCGCCCACGGCGCCTATTCCGACCGCTCGTGCCGGAAGGTGTTTCCCGCGATGACAACGCTGCCCTGCCGCACCTTTCGCGAGACCTTCGGGGCCGTCGAGGAGGGGCGGGCGGAATTGGCGATGATCCCCATCGAGAATTCGGTGGCCGGTCGGGTCGCCGATATCCATCAGCTTCTCCCGGAATCCGGGCTTCATATCGTCGCCGAGCACTTCCAGCGCGTGCGCCACAACCTTTTGGGCTGCCCTGGAGCGAGCCTGGAAGGGCTCCGCACCGTGCATTCCCACGTCCACGCCCTCTCACAGTGCCGCAAGTTGATCGAAAAACACGGACTGGAGCCCGTGGTCCACGCCGACACGGCCGGTGCCGCCGCGGAAATCGCCGAGCGGGGTGATCCGAGCGCCGCGGCGCTGGCATCCGATCTCGCGGCGGAGATTTATGGCCTCGATACGCTCGCCGCGGGCGTCGAGGACGAGAGCCACAACACAACGCGCTTCATCGTCCTCGCGCGCGAGCCGATTGACCCGGACCCCGACGAGGGCCCGGTCGTCACGTCGTTCGTCTTTCAGGTGCGCAACGTGCCGGCCGCCCTCTACAAGAGCCTCGGCGGCTTCGCCACCAACGGCGTCAACATGACCAAACTCGAGAGCTACATGGTCGGTGGCGCGTTCACCGCCACGCTTTTCTTCGCGGAGGTGGAGGGGCATCCGCGCCAGCGCAGCGTACGTAATGCACTGGAAGAGCTCGGCTTTTTTTCGAAGCATATGCGTATCATGGGGGTGTATCCCGCGCATGCCTACCGGCTGGAGACGCTCGCCGCGTTGACGGCATCCGATGCCTAGCGCCGTGCTAAGCTGACCGGTGAGACGGATCTTGGGGAGACCTTCGGCATGAGCCACGCCGCCGAACAAAGGGTCGGCGAACACGCGGTCGAGGCCAGCCTGACCTACGTCGTGCCGCTGAGCGGGGAAAAGCCTGTCACGCATCTCTCGGCACCGGGAACCGCGCTTCCGGCGCGGGTAGGGCGGTTCGCCACGCATCGCGTGCGCATTGAGAACGGACGCCCGCGCGCCGAGCAATTCAAGATCGAGCGGGAAGGCTTCGTGCTCATGCGGCACCCAACGACCGTGTCGGATTTTTACGACGACGCCGAGGTGCAAGCGGCCTACGCCTCCGAGGTCGAGGCGCTCGTGAAGGCGGCCACGGGCGCGGCGCGGGTGCTGGTGTTCGACCATACGATCCGCGTGAACGACCCCGCGACCCGGCGAACGCGCCATGTGCGCGAGCCTGTCGGCGTCGTGCATAACGACTACACCGAGCGCTCCGCGCCCCAGCGGGTGCGTGATCTCTTGCCCGCTGACGAGGCGGAGGCTCTGCTAAAGAACCGCTTCGCCGTCGTGCAGGTCTGGCGCCCGATCCGCGAGCCCGTGCACGAGATGCCGCTCGCCATCTGCGATGCGCAAAGCATCGCCCCGGGTGATCTGGTCGAGACCGACCTCGAATACAAAGACCGGACCGGCGAGATCCTTCAGGTGGCCTTCAATCCGGCGCATCGATGGTTCTATTTCCCGGAGATGACGCGCGACGAGGCGCTCGTCTTCAAATGCTATGATTCGCGCGACGACGGGCGCGCCCGCTTCACCGCGCACAGCGCATTCGAGGATCCGAGCCGGCACAAGCCGGGACATTTTCGCGAGAGCATCGAATCGCGCACGCTCGCGTTCTTCGATCCTGAATAGGGCGCTCTTAGGGCGGAATGTTCCCCGCCAGCCAATCCTCGATGAGGCGCCGCGAGATCGAATAGTCGCCGGGTAGGCGAAACTCGTCGGAGTCCCGCCGGCTGATCAGGTCGGCGCGCCGATACCAGTGAGCATATTCGAGCTCGTCCTCGTCGACGTTGATGTCGCGCGTCAGGGCTTTCGCCATGAAGCCGACCATAATGGTGCCTGGAAACGGCCAGGGCTGCGAGGAGTGGTAGCGCACATCCCCGACGCGCACGCCCGATTCCTCGAAGATCTCGCGCGCCACGCACTCCTCAAAGCTCTCGCCAGGCTCGACGAAGCCCGCAAGCGTCGAGTGCATGCCGGTGGGCCAGCGCGATTGGCGGCAGAGCAAGCACTCGTCGCCGCTGTGCACGAGCACGATCACCGCGGGGTCTGTGCGCGGGAAGTGGGTCACGCCGCAATCCGGGTTCGTGCAAACCCGCTGGTGACCAGCCTCGCGTGATTTGTTGGGTGCCCCGCATGCGCCGCAGAACCGGTGCCGTCGGTGCCAAAACATGAGCCCGCGGGCATAGGCGACGAGCGCCGCCTCCGGGCGCGGCACGATCTGCACGATCTCGCGCAGGTCCATCATGGTGCCGCCGGGCGAGCGGTCGAGCAGGGCCTCCGCGCCGAGATGGGAGACATCGAGCGCGAAATGCGCCGGGCCCTCGTCGGGGTCGTGATCGGGCACGCCGAGCAGTGCGAGCGGTGTCCCCGCGTCAAGCAGATCCGAGATAGTGGGATGGTCGTGCGTGATCAGCCCCGCGCTCGCTCCGTTGCGGGCGACCGTTTGCTGCTCACAAATGACGACGAAGCGCGTTTCGGGGTGCGCGAGCCGTGCCGTCAGCCAATCGTCATCGCGCCGAAGATGCGCCACACGGTCCAACGGCACACCCGACAACACGTTGCCGGAAAGACGCGAGAGCCGATCCATGCGACAAGACTCGCACAAGCGTCCTGCCCGGTAAACCGCCCCTTGCGCGCCGAGGGCCGCGAGCTGATATAGTGGCGACGGAAGGCTGGCGCGGACGACTTCCTCGCTAACCCGGTCAGGTCCGGAAGGAAGCAGCCGTAACGAGTTCCGAGTCGGGTCGATGCCAGTCTTCCACCTCAGTCCACAATGATCGCCGGTCGCGCCCGCGCGCCGTCACGGCGGCGTCTGACGGACAGATGAGCGAGGACCGCGCCGCCTACCGCGTTCTAGCGCGCAAATATCGGCCCACGACCTTCGCCGAGCTGATCGGCCAGGACGTGCTCGTGCGCACGGTCACCAACGCGATCGCCGCGGGGCGTCTTGCGCACGCCTACCTGCTGACCGGGGTGCGGGGTGTCGGTAAGACCTCCGCCGCACGCATCATCGCGCGCGCGCTCAACTGCGTCGGCGCGGATGGCTCAGGCGGCCCCACGGCGGAGCCCTGTGGCGTCTGCGAGCATTGCGTCGCGATCGCGCAGGACCGCCATGTCGATGTGATTGAGATGGATGCTGCATCGCGCACCGGCGTCAACGACATCCGCGAGCTCATCGAGGGTGTGCGCTACCGGCCGGTCTCGGCGCGCACCAAGGTGTACATCATCGACGAGGTACACATGCTTTCCGGCGCGGCCTTCAACGCGCTCCTAAAGACGCTGGAGGAGCCGCCGCCGAACGTCACCTTCGTCTTCGCGACGACCGAGGTGCGCAAGCTCCCGGTCACCGTCCTCTCGCGCTGCCAGCGGTTCGATCTTCGGCGCGTCGAGATGACGACCCTGATTGAGCATTTCGGCAAGATCGCCGCCGCCGAAGGCATCGAGATCGAGCCAAGCGGCCTCGCGCTGATCGCACGGGCGGCCGATGGCTCGGTGCGCGACGGCCTGTCGCTGCTCGATCGGGCAATCGCCCACAGCGGCGAGACGGTATCCGAGGCCGCCGTGCGGGACATGCTCGGCCTCGTCGATCGCACGCAGATCATCGATCTCTTTGACCTGTTGATGCAGGGCGCGGCGAAAGAGGCGCTCGGCCATTTCTCCGCGATGTACGCGGCGGGCGCGGAACCCACCGTCGTGCTGCAGGATCTGCTCGAGTTCTGCCATTGGCTGACGCGGCTCAAGCTTGTCCCCGACGCGGCGGAGGATGTCACCGTGCCTGAGGCGGAGCGCAAGCGGGGCCGCGAGATCGCCGAGGCGCTGACGATCGCGGTGCTCTCGCGAGCCTGGCAGATGTTGCTGAAGGGCCTCGAGGAGACACGCCAGGCGTCGCGCCCGGCGGTCGCCGCCGAGATGGCGTTCGTGCGCATCGCCTACGCCGCCGATCTGCCGACGCCGTCAGAGGCGTTGAAGGCGCTCGCGCCGCAGCGGGACGGCGCGCCGCGTGCCACCGCCGACGCGGGCCGCACAGCGCCCGCCTCGCAGACTGCCGGCGCGCCAGTCGGTGATCGGGGAGGTATGGCTGCGCCGGCCCAGCCCGCTCGCGCGCAGGCCGTGGCGGCGCACCCGGCCGATGATCCGCGGCCCGCTGAGATTTCGGACAGCGCGCCATCGCCGACGTCTTTCGCCGAGCTCGTCGCACTCGTGCAGGCAGAGCGTGAGCCCCTTCTCGCGGCATGGCTGCGCACCGAGGTTCGCCCGGTGCGCGTCGAGCGAGGCTTCCTCGAGATCAATGGCGGCGGACAGCCGAACCAGAAGATGATGGCCCTTCTCCGTGCCAAACTACAGGAGTGGACCGCCGATCGCTGGATGATCGCGCTGACCGATCAGCCCGGCGCGCCGACCCTCGCCGAGCGGGAGGCGGCGGAGGCGGAGGCAGAGCGCGAGGCGGCGCTGCGCGATCCGCTGGTGCGCAAGACGCTCGACATGTTTCCCGGTGCCCGCGTGCGCGCAGTGCATCGCCGCGCCGACAACGAGCCAACCGAGGGAGATCCGAGAGGATGAAGAATATCGGTCAAATGTTGAAGCAGGCGCAGGCCATGCAGGCCAAGATGGCCGAGCTTCAGGAGAGCCTGGGCACCATGGAGGTGCAGGGCGCCGCCGGCGCTGGCATGGTCAGCGTGACGCTGAACGGCAAAGGCGAAATGCGGGCGCTGAAGATCGACCCGTCGCTCGCCAGCCCAGACGAGATCGAAGTGCTGGAGGATCTCATCGTCGCCGCATTCAACGACGCCAAGGCGAAGGTGGAAAGCCACATGCAAGAGCGCATGGCCGAGGTCACCGGCGGCCTCAAGCTCCCGCCCGGTCTCGGTTTCCCCAGCTGATCTGCGGCTCGGCTGAGATCGGGCGGAGCGTGCCGGCGTCATGACCGGGGCGGCGATCGATCAGCTGATCGGCTACTTGAGCAAGCTGCCGGGGCTCGGCCCGCGCTCGGCGCGCCGCGCCGCCCTCCATCTTCTCGAGCGTCAGGACACGCTCCTGGTGCCGCTGCTGCGGGCGCTCGGCGCGGCCGCCGAGAGCGTGCGCCCCTGCGCCACCTGCGGCAATCTCGACACGCAAGACCCCTGCGCGATCTGCAGCGATCCCCGGCGCGACGCGGCGTTGATTTGCGTCGTCGAGCAGGTGGCAGATCTTTGGGCGCTCGAGCGGAGCCACGCCTATGCCGGCCGCTATCACGTGCTCGGCGGCCTGCTGTCGGCGCTCGACGGGGTGGGGCCCGAGGACCTCAACCTCGCCGGGCTCATCGCGCGCGTGCAAGGCGGCGGCGTGACGGAGGTGATCCTCGCGCTCAGCGCCACCGTCGACGGCCAAACCACCGCCCACTATATCGGCGACCGCCTCGCGACGACGGCGGCCACGGTGACACGCCTCGCCCACGGCGTCCCGGTCGGTGGCGAGCTCGACTACCTTGATGACGGCACCCTCATGGCCGCCTTGAAGGCGCGGCGCAATCTTTGAGGCGTCGCCGCGCGGCGCGCTCACGGTTCGCACACCGGGTTGTGAATTGAAGGGATTGCCCGTCCTGCCAATGTGACTCCTCAAGCACGAGCGCTTGAGGATCGGACACGATGGCATAACCACATATTGGCCGAGAGGGTCGTGCCGGCGGGGCCAACCCGCGCCGCCGCGTAGCCCTCGACGCTGCTCGATCTCTCGGCGCGGGCGGCGGTAATCCGCTCGGGCCGGAGACGCGGGGTCTCTCCCCCCTCCTCCCCAGACCCCGCGACCATCACAGGTCGCATCGGCCTGTCTCCCCATCACTGCCCGCGCTGACCTCCCCCCGGTCGCGCGGGTTTCTTTTTGTCGGTGCTTCTCTATGGTCGCGTCGGGATCCACGATGGAGAGCGATCATGGCGAGATCGGACGATCCGGTGAGCGGCGGGCGGCTGGAGCAGGTTCTCCGCGCCGGAGACTTTGCCGTCACCGCCGAAACGAGCCCGCCCGATTCGGCCGATCCGGCCGACGTGATCGCCCGCGCGGGCTGCCTCAAGGGGCTCGCCGACGGCGTCAACGTGCTCGACGGGGCGAGCGCCAGGGCCCACCTCTCCTCGCTTGCCGCCGCGGCGATCCTGGCGCGGGCGGGCATCGAGCCCGTCGTGCAGTTCACGATGCGCGATCGCAACCGCCTGGCGCTGGAAGCCGATCTGCTCGGCGCCGCGGCGCTCGGCGCGCACGGCGTGCTGTGCCTGACCGGCGATTCGGTCGAAGCCGGCGATCAGCCGGACGCGTCGCCGGTGTTCGACATCAAATCGGCCGAGTTCATGACCATCATCCGGGACATGCGCGACGAGGGGGTGTTTCCGGGCGGGCGCGCCATCAAGGCGCCGCCCCGGCTCATGATCGGCGCGGCCGACGCGCCGTTCGAGCCGCCGCCCGATTTCGTGCCCAATGGGCTCCTCGCCAAGATCGCTGCGGGCGCGGACTTCGTGCAGACCCAGTTCTGCTTCGACATGGCGATGCTACGGCGCTACATGGACAGGTTGCGCGCGCACGAGATCCCCGATCAGGTGTGGCTCATCATCGGCATCGGCCCCCTGCGGTCCGCGAAATCGGCGCGCTGGATGAACGACAATCTCTTCGGGGTGAGCATTCCGGAGCCGGTGATCACGCGGCTCGAGAGCGCGAAGGACCCCCGTGCCGAGGGCATTCGCATCTGCATCGAGCTGATCGAGGAGCTCCGCACGATCGATGGCGTGGCCGGTGCGCACCTCATGGCGCCCCACGGCGAGGCCGCGATCGCAGAGGTGATCGCGGACTCGGGTGTGCGCAAGGATCGAACCTCGGCACCGGGCGATGGCGAGATCGTCATCGCCGACCGAGGAGCCTGACGGCGTGCGCGCCCGCCGGCGTTAGGCGTCGGCCGGATAGCCGACCTCGACGAGATAGAGACCCCATGGCGGGGCGTTCGGGCCGGCCCGCTGGCGGTCGCGGGCTGCGAGCACGGTGGCGAGGTCGCCGGCATCCCAATGGCCATCCCCAACATGGACCAGGCTGCCGACCATGGCGCGCATTTGGTTGTGGAGGAACGAGCGTGCGTGCGCCTCGAGCTGGATGACATCGCCCTCTCGCTCGACCGAGAGATGATCGAGCGTGCGAACCGGCGAGGGCGCTTGGCACTGGACCGAGCGAAAGCTCGTAAAGTCGTGCGTGCCGACGAGCGTCGCGGCGCCGGCGCGCATCGCCGCGAGGTCGAGCGGTTGCATCACATGCCACGCCCGCTCTCGCTCCAACGTCAGGGGGCTGCGCCGGTTGACGATGCGATAGCGATAGATCCGATGGGTCGCGTCACGTCGCGCGTCGAAGTCGTCACGCACCGGTGCGGCGCGCAAGACGGCGATCCGCGCCGGCTTGAGGTGGGCATTGAGCGCATCACGGATCGTGTCCGTCGCGAACGGCTTGGGCAGATCGAGGTGGCAGCTCTGAGCGAGCGCATGGACGCCCGCGTCGGTGCGGCCCGCGCCGTGGACACGCGCCGCAACGCCTGCGAAGGCGAACACCGCCTCTTCGAGCGCCTGCTGGATCGACCGGCCGTTGGTTTGGCGCTGCCAACCGACGAAGCCCGTGCCGTCATACTCGACGGTCAATCGGTAGCGTGGCATGGCAGGATCGTGCCGGGGGCGATCGCAAAGCCGCGCAAGAAGGCGTCAACGTCGACTGGCGCCTTCCCCGCCCTCTGCAGCCGCGTCGGACGCAGAGCGGTGCCGTCACCGCAGGCAATCGTCAGTCGAGCGTCAAGAACCTCACCGGGCGACCCGCTCGCCTTGCCCGAAACCGCCTCCGCCGCGAGAATCTTGATGCGCGCGCCGTCGTGAGTGAACCAGGTGCCGGGATGCGGCGCGAACGCCCTCACCAGCCGCGCGAGGCGCGGCGCCGGCATGCGCCAGTCGAGCGCGGCCTCGCGTTTTTCGATTTTTGTCGCATAGGTCGCGCCATCGTCCGGCTGCGGCGTTGCGGCGAGCCGGCCTTCCGAGAGCCGATCGACCGCCTCGACCAGGAGGCGCGCCGAGAGAGCGGCGAGCTTGTCATGCAGGGCGCCGCCGGTGACGTTGGGCGTGATCGGCACGGCCTCGGTGAGCAGCGTCGGCCCTGTGTCGAGTCCTTCGTCCATCTGCATGATGGTGACACCGGTTTCCGTATCGCCCGCCATGATCGCCCGCCGGATCGGCGCGGCCCCACGCCAGCGCGGGAGAAGCGAGGCATGCGCGTTGATGCATCCGAGACGTGGCGCGGCGAGTATGGCGGCCGGCAAGATGAGGCCGTAGGCGACCGTGACCCCGAGGTCTGCATCCAGCGCCGCAAAGGCGGCCTGCTCATCGGCCCGCTTGAGGCTCGCCGGCGTGCGGACCGGAAGCCCGATGCTCTCGGCGCGTGCGGCGATGGGTGAGGCTCGCGGCGCTTGTCCCCGCCCCCGCGGTCGCGGCGGTTGGCTGTAGACGCAGATCACGCGATGGCGGCTTGCCATAAGCGCTTCCAGGGAGGGCACCGCGTAGGCCGGCGTGCCCATGAAGACGATGCGGAGCGCGTTCATGGCCCGCTTGCTGCTGCCGCCGGTTTCAGGCGCTCGCCTTCATCCGGCGCGCCTTGCTCAGCTTGCGCATGATGATGCTGCGCTTTACCAGCGATAGGTGATCGACGAACACCACCCCCTCCAAATGGTCGATCTCGTGCTGCAGGCAGACGGCGAGCGTGCCCTCTGCCTCGAGCTCCTGCGCCGCGCCCGTCTCGTCGAGGTAGCGCACGCGGACGCTGGCCGGGCGCTCCACCTCCGCGAACTGATCGGGGAACGAGAGGCAGCCCTCCTCGACCACCTTCGCCTCGTCCGAGCGCCAAACGATCTCGGGGTTGACGAGCTTTCGCGGGGCGGGTGGGTCGTCGGTCGCGTGCACGTCGACCACGATGCAGCGTTTCGGCTCGCCGACCTGGATCGCGGCGAGGCCGATGCCCTCCTCGGCGTACATGGTCTCGAGCATGTCGTCGAGCAGCTGGCGCACATCGTCGGTCACCTCCGAGACGGGCTCGGAGCGCAGCTTGAGGCGCCGGTCCGGCGCGACGATGACGGCTCGCCTTGCCATTGCTACGAGAACGTGTCACGCAATTTGCTGAGGAATCCGCTGTTTAGGTATTACGCGCGCCCCAGGGCGTCAACCCGCCCCGGCGCGTCGGGACCACGGGGGCATGGAAGCACTCATCGCCATCGTCATCGCCGCGATTGCCGTGGTCGCGGCGGTCGGCGCGATCTTCATCATGCTGCGCATGGCAAACCGGCGGCAAGAGGCGCTTGGGGGCGACCTCGAGCGCATCGTCGACGGCTTGCAAACCCGCCAGGGCGAGATGGAGGCGCGGCTTCGCGCCGATCAGGGCACCTTGTCGGAGCGCTTGCACGCGCAGGAGCTGAAGCTCAGCAAGACCCTGGAGGAGGGCCTACACAGCGCCACCAAGCAGACCCTCGAGACGATGGGCAAGCTGGAGCGCCGGCTCGCGGCGATCGATCAGGCACAAGCCAACATCGTCGAGCTCTCGACGCAGGTGGTGGGGCTTCAAGATATTCTCGCCAACAAGCAAGCCCGCGGCGCCTTTGGTGAGATTCAACTCGCGGATCTGGTGCGCCAGATGCTGCCGCCCTCGGCCTATAGCTTCCAGGCGACGCTCTCCAACAACCGGCGCGCCGATTGCCTTCTTCAGCTGCCGAATCCGCCGGGGCCGATCGTGATCGACGCGAAGTTTCCGCTCGAGAGCTATCACGCGCTGCGCAATGCCGCGAGCGATGCCGAGAAGACGGCCGCCGCGCGCGCGTTCCAAACTGCGATTCAGACCCACGTGAAGCACATCGCCGAGCGCTATCTGGTGCCGGGCGAAACCGCCGATGCGGCGCTCATGTTCCTGCCGAGCGAGGCCGTCTACGCCGAGCTCCACGGCAATTTTCCGAATGCCGTCGAGACGTCCTACCGGGCGCGCGTCTTCATCGTCTCGCCGACCACGCTCTGGGCCACGCTCAACACCGTGCGCGCGGTGCTGAAGGACGTGCGGATGCGCGAGCAGGCGGGGTTTATTCAGGCTCAAGCGCGGGCCCTCCACGACGATGTCACCCGCCTGAGCGACCGCGTCGATAAGCTTGCGCGGCATTTCGAGCAGGCGGGTGACACGATCCGCAACATCCGCATTTCGGCCGACAAGGTGGCTCAGCGCTCCCAACGGATGGAGGCCGTCGAGCTTGCCGAAGAGGAGGAAGCCGACACGTTGGACACGCGGCCCGACGGCCCCCAAGGCGCTGACCTGTTCGCGGTGCCGCGGCGCGAGGCCGGCAGCGGCGAATAGGCTTTCCGCCTTGGACGAGGCCCGGGGGACCAAATTGGGCCTGAATCAGGGTTCGGACCCGCGGAACAGCGATAGCGTTGGCGGCCGGGCGATGCTTCATTGTGTAACGCTGCCTTTAATACGGATCGCAATCGCGTCCATATGAAAGGCTGCGAGACATATGGCGCCTATCCGTGGCGGGTAAAGCGATCGTTAACGTCGATCCGCTACGCTCGCCTCTTGGGTCCACCAGGAGGACGATGCGATGCCGTTCGTCAGCCGCGACGCAGGCGGAGCCATTACCGCGATCTTCGACCGGCCAAGCGAGCAGGCGGCGGAGGAGCTACCCGCTGATCATCCCGAGATCAGCCTCTTCCTCGGGCGCACGGAGGCCGATGCCGAAAGCTTGGCCCGCACCGACGCCGGCATGGGCCGTGTCGTCGAGGACCTGATCGAGATCCTCATCGAGAAGCGGGTGCTGCTGCTCACCGACTTGCCGCAGGCGGTGCTGGAGAAGATCAGTCGCCGGCGCGCCCTGCGCGGCGCCTTCTTCGAGTTCGAGGGTCTCTTGTCGGCCGACAAGGACAAGATCATCTAGGTCGCCGCTTCGTCCGAGCATGTCACGCTCGCCTGTGCTCACGCGAATGCCCTCTCTCACTGGCGTTGACGCAAATGCGTCGTCGCAGGTGATCCCACCTTCTCGGGATTTGCTCTAATGCAGCACCTCGGGCTTGACCGGGTGGGCTTCCATGGGCGCCGCCGGCGCGGGGCCCGCGTGATGGTGCACCATCTTCCACGCGCTCCCCTCGACCGCGAACACATTGGTCGCGACCAGACGCCCCTGGGCGACCACCTCGCTGCACAGGACGAACGCGGTCTCTCCCATGACGAACGCGCGTGGTGCCTCGCAGCTGATCTGCGGCGCGTTGGGGTTGCCGAGGATCGCCGCCCAGCTTTGCAGAATCGCGTCCCGCTCGGTCAAAGGGTCCCAACCGGGGTGAATGCACGCCACGGCGAGGGTCTCCGCCCAAAGATTGTCCATCGCGGCAAGGTCACGCGCGGCAAAGGCGCGGTAAAATGATTCGTTGGCCAAGAGAACGGCATCCTCGTCACCCATATGAGCAATCCCTCTCCGGTGTGTCTCGCCCCAGTTTATCCGGGTTTGCCCGGAGCGGCGTCCCGCCTGCCGTGACCCGCGCACCCCTCGTCACAATCGCGCTCTCCCTGGTCGTGGTCGCGGTCTGCGCGATTGGCGTGCGTGGTATCGGCTTCACCAATGACAGCCGCGTTTTCTTCGACAGCGACAACCCCGAGCGGGCGGCTTTCGAGGCACTCGAGCGCGCCTTCAGCCCGACGCAGGACGTCCTCATTGCGATCGCCCCGGCTGCTGGTGTAACGCCACGCGGGGCGCTATCGCCGACCGGCTTTGCGATCCTCGGCGAGATCGTCGCGCGGGGGGTCACGGTTCCCTATGCCAACGGGGTCTTCGGCCCCACGAATTTTCCGGTGCCCACCGCCGCGGACGGCGCGATTTCCGCCGTGCCGCTTGTCGCCGACGCGTCGGCGCTCAGCGAGGCGGAGGCGGCCCGAGCGGCAACCGCGGTGTTGAACGAGCCCGCGCTCCTCGGCCGTTTGGTCTCTCCAGATGGGGGTGTGGCGGCCGTCAGCATCAATCTCCGCTTGCCGGTCGGCGAGGCCACGGCCGTCGATGCGGCGGCCCAGGCCGTTCGTTCGTTCGTCGGCGAACTGCGCTCGCGCTATCCCGATTTCGCGTTCTATCTCACGGGCCCGGTGCTCGGCGGCGTCACCTTCGGTGAGGCCACCGAAGCAGATTTCAGATCGGTCATGCCGATCGTGATCGCCATCGTGTTCGCGCTATTGCTCGTGCTGCTTCGCTCGGTCAGCGCGACCGCCGCGACGCTCGCCGTGGTCGGCGCCACGGCCGCGACGTCGCTCGGCATCGCCGGTTGGTTCGCCTTTCAACTCAACCCAGCGTCCGCGGGCGCGCCCCCGATCATCATGACCCTTGCGGTTGCCGACAGTATCCACTTGGTCACCGGGGTGCGCCAGGCGCAGGCGCGCGGCTTGAAGAAGCACGCGGCGATCGCTGAGAGTCTTCGGCTCAACGCCTGGCCAATCTTCCTGACGAGCGCGACGACGGCCATCGGCTTCCTCTCGATGAACGCGAGCGCGGCGCCGCCCCTGCGCGATCTCGGAAACGTCACTGCGCTCGGTGTCATGGTCGCGTTCGTGTTTTCGGTCACCCTCTTGCCCGCATTGCTGACCATCCTGCCGCTGCCTGCGAAGCGGGGTGGGCCACCGGAGCAGGCCGTGATGAGCTGGGTCGGCCGCCTCATCGTCAAGCACCGTTGGCATGCATTTTGCCTTTGCCTGATGGCGGCGGTCGGGCTTGCGATCGGCATGAGCCGAATCACACTCGATGATCGGTTCATCGACTATCTCGGCGAGCAGTTCGAGCTTCGCCGCGACAGCGACTTCATCAGCGCACATCTCACCGGCCTCGACATGATCGAGCATGCCTTGCCCGCGCCAGGCGTCAGCGGGGTGGTCGCGGACGACTACCTCGAGCGGGTCGATGCCTTCGCGACCTGGTATCGCGCCCAGCCGGGTGTCGTCTATGTCTGGTCGATCGCTGATGCGGCCCGTCGTCTCAATCGCGCCATGCATGGCGACGCACCCGACGCGCACCGCTTGCCAGACGCGCCTGGCCTCGCCGGCGCCTACCTCACCTCATATGGCGGCTCTCTTCCCGACGGGATCGCGAGCGTCGGGTTCGTCGATCCGACGTTCACCGCGAGCCGCTTCGTCGCCAGTGTGCGCGGGGCAAGCTCGGTCGAGCTCCGCGCGCTCGCGGCTGCGGCCGACGCGTGGCTCGCGGAGAACGCCCCGGCGATCGCCGGTCCCGCGACCGGGCTCTCGCTGATGTACGCCCACGTCTCCTCACGCAGCATCGACAGCATGCTGCGCAGCACGGCTATCGCGCTCGTGCTCATCTCGGCGCTGCTCGTCGTGGCGCTGCGCAGCGTGCGGATTGGCTTGTTGAGCCTCGCACCCAACTTGACTCCGGCGGCCATCGGGCTTGGGCTTTGGGGCTGGTCATATGGCAACATCGGGATCGCGAGCTCGGTGGTGATGGCGATGACCCTCGGCATCGTCGTCGACAACACGATCCACCTGCTCAGCAAATATCTGCATGCCCGGCGCTCCCGGAACGCAAGCCCGCGCGAGGCGATTCTCTTCGCCTTCGAGACAGTCGGCGGCGCCCTCGCCATCAACGCGTTGGTTCTGATCGCGGGCTTCGCCGCGCTCACGACGTCGGGTTTCGCGGTGACCGCCCAGCTCGGTGCGCTCACCGCGATCGTCTTCGCCGTTGCCCTGATCGCGGACTTCTTGCTACTCCCCGCGCTTCTGGTGATGCTCGACCGCCCGCGCCAGGGTGCTGCCGGGTCGCACGACGGATCTTAGGCGGAGCGAGGAAGGCGTATGAACAACATTCTCAAGGGGCTGCGGATCGTCGAGGGCTCCGCCTTCGTCGCGGCGCCGCTCGGCGGCATGACCCTGGCGCAGATGGGGGCCGACGTAATCCGGTTCGATCCGATCGGCGGCGGCCTCGACTACCATCGCTGGCCGGTCACGCCCGAGAAGGTGAGCATCTATTGGGCGGGCATGAACAAGGGCAAGCGGTCGTTCGCGGTCGACCTGCGTCAGGAGGAAGGGCGCGAGCTGGTGGCGGCCCTCATCACCGCGCCAGGCGAGGACGGCGGGATCTTTCTAACCAACGTCCAGGTGCGCGAATGGCTCTCCTACGAGACCCTGAAGACGCGCCGCGACGATCTCATCATGCTGCACATCATCGGCAACACCGATGGCTCGGTCGCCGTCGACTACACGGTGAACGCGCGCATGGGTTGGCCCTTTGTCACGGGACCTGAGGAGCTGGACGTGCCGGTCAACAACGTGCTGCCGGGGTGGGATTTGACTTGCGGCCTCACCGCCTCGATCGGCCTTCTCGCAGCCGAACGTCACCGCAGGCTGACCGGCGAGGGACAGCTCATCAAACTGAGCCTCGCCGACGTTGCGTATCACATCACGGGCTCGCTCGGTTACATCGGCGACGTGCAAATCAACAATGCCGAGCGGCCCCGGATCGGCAATGACATGTACGGCACGTTCGGCAGCGATTTCGCGACCCGCGACGGCCGCCGGGTGATGCTCGTGGTGGTGACGCCGCGCCACGTCAACGCACTCGGTACGGTCACCGGCCTCAGCACGGCATTCGATGCGCTCGCAGACGAGCGTGGCCTCGACCTTTCGGACGAATCGCACCGCTGGGAGGTGCGCGAAGAGCTGCGTGCGCTCGTCACGCCATGGTTTGAGTCGCACACGCTCGAGGAGATCGGCGACGCCTTGACGGAGGCGGGAATTCTCTGGAGCCCGTTTCGCACCTATACGCAGATGGTCCAGGAGGACCCGCATTGCTCCACTTCGAACCCGCTTTTCCAGACCGTCGAGCAACTGGGCATCGGCGCCGTTCTCACGCCCGGTTCTCCGCTGGACTTCGGCGCAGCACCGCGCGGCGAGGTGGCGCCCGCGCCGCAGTTGGGGGAGAACACCGACGAGATTCTCGGAGATGTGCTCGGTTTGGGCGCTGCCCAGATCGGGGCGCTTCACGATCGGGGCGTCGTCGCGGGGCCGGACGGGCGCTAGCTAGACTAGAGCAAATTCCGAGCAGGTGGCATCACCTGCGACGACGCATTTGCGTCAATTCCAATCAGATGGAGCATTCGCGTGAGCATAGGCGAGCGTGAAATGCACTAGTCTGGCCCTCTCGCCCGGCCACATCAAACGCCCTCGGCGAGCAACGCGTCGAAGCGTGCGGAGGCCGCGCGCAACTCTCGTGCCGGCCGATAATCCTCGGAGTCGTACCAGCGTTCCGCCGCGGCACGGTCCGGAAATTCCAGCACAACCATCGCGTCGCAGGGCCACGACCCCTCCAACACCTCCGGGGCCGCACCTTGAACCAAAACCCGGCCACCATGTGCCGCGATGCTCGGCAGCACGAGCCGCGGGTAATCCGCGAAGGCCGCCGGATCCGTCACGGTCACGCGCACGAGGTAGTACACACCGCCCGTGCCCGCCGCGACACCCTCGACCAGCGCCAAGCTCCCTCGGGACGCGCTCCGCCGAATCGCGCGCGCCTCGACATAAGCCGGAGACTCGTACCAGCCGCGCGCCTTGGTGACATCGTCGAAGGCGAGCAGAACGACGCGATTGGCGTGCCAATCGCCCTCGACCAGATTTGTCGCACCACCCCGCACCAAGAACGTCCCGCCGAAGGGCTGCAGCGAGGCGGGCACCCGCGCACGATAGCCTTCGTAGGCGGTGGCATCCGTTATCTCGACATCCGCCATCACATAGGCCGGCATCCCAGACCCCCCTTTTTGATCGCGTGTCTGCCGCTGCGAGATTACCGGACCGGCGGCCCGCAATCCACGCGCACAGGATAGCGGGTCTGTCAGCTCGCGGCCCGCGCTACGGGGAGGCGGCTCGCGGGTAGACGCACCGTGACGGTCGTGCCGACACCGAGCTCGCTGGTCAAATCCAAAACACCACCATGGAGTTCGACGAGAGATTTCGTCAGCGGAAGGCCGAGCCCGCTGCCCTCGTATTTCCGGCTCAGGCTGCTGTCAACCTGCTCGAATCGGCTCACCGCCTTTTGCAGATCATCGGCCGCGATGCCGATTCCGTTATCCTCGACTCGAATCACGAAGCCGTCTTCGGGCGACGACCACGCACGGACGGTCACCGTACCGCCCGGCGGTGTGAACTTGACCGCGTTGGAGAGCAGGTTGATCACGATCTGCTTCAACATGCGCCTATCTGCGATCAGGCCGACATCGACGGACTCCGACAGGGCCTGGCGCAGCGTGACCTCGCCTGAGCGGGCACGTTCGTTCATGAGGGTGATACACGCGTGGACCAACGATCGGATGTCGAGCCGCTCCTCGGCGACTTCTGCCTTGCCGGCCTCGATCTTCGAGAGATCGAGAATGTCGTTGATCAGGTCCAACAGGTGGCGCGCTGATTCGGAGATGTCCTTGACGTAGTCCAGGTATCGGGAGTCGCCGATTGGACCAAAGGTCTCCATGCCGGTGAGATCTGCGAATCCGATAATGGCGTTAAGGGGGGTGCGCAGCTCGTGGCTCATGTTCGCGAGGAACTCCGACTTCGCACGATTCGCGACGTCGGCGGCCTGCTTCGCCCTGTTGAGCGCTTCCTCGACCCGCTTGAGCTCGCTGATGTCGGTATGTGTGCCAGCCGCCCGCACCGCGTTGCCGTCATCGTCTCGCTCAAAGACTTTTCCGCGCGTGAGCACCCAAACCCAATCGCCGGATTTGGCGCGCATGCGGAACTGCGCTGTGTAGTGCTCGCTATGGCCCGCGAAGTGGCCTTCGAGTGCAGCGTCCACGCGCTTTCGATCCTCCGGGTGGACGAGGCGCTCCCACGTCTCGATGGTGGGCTCAAGCTCGTTGGCCTCATAGCCGAGCATGGTCTTCCAGCGGGGGCTGTAGTAGGTCTCGCCCGATTGGACATTCCAGTCCCAAAGGCCGTCGTTCGCGCCTTCGGCTGCGAGCTTGAGCCTTTCTTCCGCTTGTTGCAGGCGTGCCTTTGCCCGTTTTTGCTCCGTGATGTCACGCACGATCGCCAATTCGCGGACCGGCGTGCCGTCTTCATCGCGAATGAGCCAGCATCGCAGCGATACCGAGACGATCGACCCGTCGGGCCGGATATATTCCTTCTCGTACTCCTCCGAATAGCCGCGCGACCAAACGGCCTTCCGCCCGCGCCGGTCTCGCTCATGCCAGCGCTCGGGCGTGACGTCGCGGATCAACATTCCCCGGAGCTCGTCGCGTTCATATCCGTGAATTTCGCAAAGGGCCGGGTTGGCATCCTCGATCCGGCCGTCGACGGAGTAGAAGCCGATCCCGTCGTGGCTCGTCTCAAAGAGCCCGCGGAATTTCTCCTCGGAATCGCGAAGCGCTTGCGATGCCCTCTTCTGCTCGGTGATGTCGCGCACGGTGCACATCAGGTGGGTGGGGCACCCCGAGGCGTCGGCGATCAGCCAAGCGCGCAACCGAATCGGGAGGATGGTCCCGTCACAGCGGACATATTCCTTTTCGTATTCGTCGGAATATCCGCGGGTCATCACCTGGGTGGAAATTATCTCCGCCTCGGCGGCGCGCCACTTCTTCGGCGTGATCGCCTCGAATTTCAGCTGGCGAAGCTGGTCAAGCGAATAGCCCACCATGTCGAGATAGGCTTGGTTCGCCTGCTGAAAGTTCCCCTCAAGATCGCAGAAAGCGATGCCATCGCGGCTGCTCTCGAACAGCGCGCGGTACCTCTCCTCGCTGCGCTGGAGGATGTCCTCCGCAGCTTTGCGCTCTGTAACATCTTGAGCCAGAATGAGAAATCCGCAGATCGAGCCATCGGGTTCGATATCCGGCACATAGTGGCCGATGAAAAAGCGGGTGCCCGCCGGGGTGTTTGTCAGACGCCGCTCGACGGAGACCGTTTCGCCCGCGAACACACGCGCGATGTCCGGCCGCGCGGTTTCGAAGCTTTGGACACCGAGCACCTCGGCCATGTGGCTCCCGACGATATCGCTTGCGGGGCGTCCGTAGGTCTCCTCGTAGGCGTGGTTAACAAACTGATATCGCAGGGATTTATTCACATAGCTGACGTGCATCGGCACGTGCTGCGTGATGAGCCGAAGTTGGCGCGCGGTCAGGCGCGGCTCTGGATCCGCGTGCGCCTCGCTCGGGCGTGTATCGGCCCAGGGGGTGCTGCTGGCCTCGCGCTTGGTCATCGAAGCATCCCTACGCCGCCGAGTTCCAACCACGCGTCCAAGATCGGTACGAGCCTTACTGCGCCTGGTGCGTGGCGGTCCCTCGACAGTCGAGCCGGTGCATTGGCGCCAATGTGGCGACAGGTGTTTTCAACCGAAGCTCGTGCGATGGAGAGCATGTGCCCGTCGCCATGCGTCGTCGGTGCTGCACAAATACCGTAGAGCGTTCACAAACTTCGGCAAGCTTGCGGTGCAAGCCGGGTGGAATCAACGTTTCTACGTGCCTTAGACGACATCGGCCTGGAATCCTCGGCTCCGATGGGCGATCCTGCGGCACAATCGGCTCCTCGCCCAAGATTTCTGTTCACCGCTCTTTCCGAGATGCCAACGCAACGACCCTCAATCCCCCAAATCGCCGTGATCGGCCACGGCCATTGGGGCCGAAACCTCGCGCGAAATGTCGATGCGGCGGGCGCGCTCGCGGCAATCGTCGACCCTGCGGCGGCGTCCCGAAGCAGCGCCGAAGAACGCTACCCCGACGCGCGGATCTTGGAGTCGGCGTCGACTGTGCTCGAGGACCCCTCGATCGATGCCGTGGTCATCGCAACGCCGGCCGGGACGCATGGCGCGATCGTGTCGGATGCGCTGGCCACGGGAAAGCATGTGTTCGTGGAGAAGCCACTCTGTCTCGAGCTGGCCGAGGCGGAGGTGCTCAAGGCTGCGGCCGACGAGGCCGGCATCGTTCTGATGGTCGGACACCTGCTGCTCTATCATCCCGCCTATCGCGCCCTCAAATCCGTGGTCGCCGCCGGCCGGCTCGGCAAGCTTCAGTACATCTATTCGAACCGCGCGAGCCTCGGCAAGATCCGGCGCACGGAGAACGCGCTTTGGTCGTTCGCGCCCCATGACATATCGATGATTCTCGATCTCGTGGGGCGCTTGCCCGCCCAAGTGGTCTGCAACGGTGGTCAATATCTGAGCGACGGCGTGGCCGACACGACGCTGTCGCACCTGACCTTCGATTCCGACCTGCAGGCCCATATCTTTGTGTCGTGGCTGCACCCCTACAAAGATCAACGGCTCGTCGTGGTCGGCGAGGAGGCCATGGCCGTGTTCAACGATGTCGCGCCGCCTAACGAGCGTCTTTTGCTCTACCCGCACAAGGCCCGTTGGGACGGCGATCTGCCGGTGGTGCACAAGGCCGACCCGGAGCCGATACCGTTTGATGCGGGCGAACCGCTCCGCGCCGAGGTCGATGCCTTCATCGCTGCCATTTCTGAGGGTGTCGCGCCCCCGTCCGACGCTGCCGAGGGAATCCGCGTGCTGACCGTGCTCGACGCATGTGAGCGCGCGCTCTTCGATGGACAACCGGTCGTCATCACCGAGCCCTCGGGCGTCGCCGGATGAGCCGGCTCCCGTTTATCGACCTCAACGCGCAGTACCAACGCATCAAGTCCGATGTGGATGCGCGTATCGCATCCGTGGTGGAGCGTGGCCAGTTCATCATGGGCTCGGAGGTCGCCGAGCTTGAGGAGCGGCTTGCCCATGAGGTTGGGGCTCCGCACTGTGTTGCCGTGTCGAGCGGAACCGACGCGCTCCTCGCACCCCTGCTGGCGCTTGGGGTCGGGCCGGGCGATGCCGTGTTCATGCCGAGCTTCACCTTCACGGCGACCGCCGAAGTCGCAGCCCTGCTCGGCGCGACGCCCGTTTTCGTCGAGGTCGACGAAGCGACCTATCTGATCGACCCGAGCGATCTGGAGCGCCAGATCGCGCATGTCCGCGAAGAGTCATCGCTCACCGGACGTGCGGTGATTGGCGTCGATCTGTTCGGATTGCCGGCACCCTACCCGCGCCTCGCACCGATTTGCGAACGCGAGGGATTGGTATTGATCGCCGATGCGGCCCAGTCGATCGGGGGTCGGCTCGGAAACGCACGCGTGGGCGCGCTCGCGCCGATCACGGCCACCAGCTTCTTTCCGGCCAAGCCGCTTGGTTGCTTTGGCGATGGCGGTGCGGTGTTCACGCACGACGCGGCCCTTGCCGACGCGGTTCGCTCGATCAGGGCCCATGGCAAGGGCAGCGAGAAATACGCCATCGAGCGAATCGGCCTCAACGCACGGTTGGACACGATCCAGGCAGCCGTGCTTCTCGCGAAGCTCGATATCTTCGAGGACGAGCTGGCGGCGCGGCAACGCATCGCGGCGCTCTACGCGGCGACGTTGTCGTCTGCGGTTCAAAAGCCGGTCGTGCCCGATGGTGCCGAGTCCGCCTGGGCGCTTTACACCATCCAGTCGGATCGACGCGATGCGATCCAATCCGCCTTGCGCGATGCCGGTATTCCAAGCGTGGTCTACTACCCACGCGGCATGCACCAGCAGCCCGCCTACCGGGATCGTGCCGGCGGATCTGGCGACTATGCGGTGACCGAACGCCTGACCCAATGTGTGTTGAGCGTGCCCTTTCACCCCTATCTGGCGGATGCCGACCTGACGCGCATCTGTGCTGTCGTGAATGAAGCGGTCGGCGACTGAGCCCGGATCGCGTTTGCCGCGCGCGCACGAGTGAGCCATGGCTGATCCTTACGTTCATCCGACGGCGGTCATCGACGATGGCGCGCAAATCGGTGATGACACGCGGATTTGGCACTTTTGCCACATCATGCCCGGCGCACGGATCGGCGCGCGCTGCATCTTGGGCCAGAACGTGTTCGTTGGCGCGGGTGTCGAGATCGGCGACGGTGTGAAGATCCAGAACAACGTCTCGGTCTATCCGGGGGTCACCCTTGAGGACGATGTGTTTTGCGGGCCGTCCTGCGTTTTTACGAACGTTTTGACGCCGCGCGCCTTCGTTGAGCGCAAGGATGAGTTTGCGCCCACATTGGTGCGCCGCGGCGCGACCATCGGCGCCAATGCCGTGATCGTGTGCGGCAACACGATCCGGCCCTTTGCGATGGTCGGCGCCGGCGCGGTGGTGACGAAGGACGTGCCACGCTACGGCTTAGTCGTGGGAAATCCCGCGCGGCAAATCGGGTGGGTGAGCCGGGTGGGGGAGCGCCTCGACCGCTCGCTCGTCTGCCCGCGCACGGGCGAGCGCTACGTGAAACGCGCCGACGGCCTCGACAGCCTCGATTGAGCCGACGCGGCTCGACTTGTATCAACGCGCGGTGCGCGCCTTTAGTGCTTTGAGCTGGCCGCTGATCCCCGAGCGGATGCGCGGTCCCTCGACCTCGAGCCCGCGCGCGAGCAGCTGCGCGACGGTTGCGTCAAAATCCGGCGCGATGCGCGCTTGGACGGCGAGCATCACCTGATCCCGCAGATCTTGGGGGATGCGCGCACAAAGCTCGATCGATGGCGGTCGGCGCGGCGCGTTGCAGATCTCGTCTCGCCACGTTGCGATGGCGAGCAGGCGCCGGCCCTCGTGCCTGACGAACTTCAGCGGCGGGTGGTTGTAGTGCCCTTCGCGCACGGTCTTTTCGAGCGTTTGGGCGAGGCTTCGCACGGGGTCTTGTGCCTCGCTCGCGACAAGGCCACGGGCAAACGCGACTTCTGCGATCTCGCGTGCGCGCATTGGCGCGCCGGCCTCGCTGAGCAGTGCATAGGCGGCCTCTTGCATGCTCATGAAGCGATCGTCGCCAGCAGGCATCGATGAGTCGCGCTCGGCCTCTTGCCGGTCAGAATCTTGACGTATTGCAGGTGCGGCGGTTTGCGTGCGCCATTGCTGCGCTCGCTAAATGGTGTTCGCGGTGGCGGGCGGCAACCCGTGTATGAGAATTCTCAGCCGGGCCGGTGTCAGCTCTTGGCGATGCTGCGCAAGGCCCATTTCACGGTCGTCGTCTCAGCTTGGATCGGACCCGTGACCGCGATCTGCTCGGTGCGTCGCCTGGTCGCGCCATCCCCGGCATAGATGCTCTCGTTGAGATCGATCGCTCCGCCCGATGCGCGCAGTTGCCAGCCGGCACCGCTCGGCAGTCGAAGCAGCACCGCGCTGCCGTCCTGAACGACCGAGGCTTGAGCCTGCGGATGGAGGTGGAATCGCACGGCGAAACTCCGCCCGCCATCCGGCCGACGCGCTTCCCGCACCAGCGTGTCCTCTCCGCGGACGTCGTTGCCATCGGGCGCGATGTAGACGCGCCGCCGATGGCGGAGCCCGAAGGGGCTGAGGTAACCGTCGTGAGCGGTATCGATCCAGCTCGCGCCTTCTTGATCGAAGCGGTCCGAACGAACCGCGGACGGTCCGTCGCCGATCCGACCGTTCTCGCCCAATGCCGTGGAGTTCGTGTCGTCGACGGTGAGCGTCGAATGTGCCGCGGTGGCGCGCAGCGCCTGGCGCCACGACCGATCACCGCCGCGCCAGGCACCGCAATTAACGATCAGCCGCTCCTTGCCGACGCTCATTTCGAAGCCGAGCGTGCCGGCGTGGACATGGCTGCCGATCGGCGCAGGCGCGCCAGTATCGAGGATCATGAGCGTGCGCCCCGACTGAACCCGCCTAAACCCGGTGTGCGCGGCGTTCGCCAACGGAGCGCCCTTCGCCTCCGCCTGCGCGAGCGCGAGGTCGATGAGCCAGCTTTCCTCCTCGATGGTGTCGTTGAACAGGGCAAGCCCGCCGTCGCCGTGGCGGTAGGTCCGCAGAATCGGCACCATGCGATCGAGCGCTGCGCCAAGCCAATGCGGCACATTCTGGCCCGCCTCACCGAGGGTCGAGCGCAGCTCGACGAGATGGCGGAGCGCAGCCAGATGGCGGGATGGGCTCCGTTCGAGGTGGCCGCCGTCCTCGAGAATCTGGCGGGCGAGCTCTTCCTCGAGCAGCTTGAGTCCGAACCCAAAGCGACGCTCATTGTCCGGAAGGCAGAGCCCGGCCATGATCAATCCCTTGCACGCGGCGAGCCGAGGCTCGCCGTCCGCGGCGTTGCGGACCGTTCGGGAAAGATGGCGCGTCTGCAACGCCAAAGCCTGAAAAAACCGTCGGCTAAAGGCCCGATCGGCGCCCCGCAGCAGGAACTCGCCTTGCACCAGCCAGGCAAAGATGCGCTGGCCGACGAGCTCTGGCCGCCACGTCTCGGGCTCGATCGTGCTGTACTTGTCGAGCCAATCGAGCACGAGCATGCGCGCCCGATCGCGCGCCGCGTCGGTGGCCGCCGCGCGCAAATCGCGAAGCCATCCAAAACCGTGGAGGACGGCGAACCAATCGGGCCCCGCGCTCGCCTGGTCCCACGGCGGGCTGTCGCGCCGCCCGCCCGTGTCGGCGCCGCGCACGACTTGGCCGCAGAACGTGTAGACATTGCCGAGCAACGCGTTGCCCCGCGCGGCGTCGCCCGGAATGAGCTCAGTGGGCACGCGGAGCACGCGATCGGGCGCGCGGCCGCTGAGCGAGAGGCGATAGGCCGAGCTCGCATAGCCGATGTCGCGCAGGGTGCCGAGCAGGCCGGTGATGCCCGAGCCGCGCGGCGCAGGTCTTCTCTGCCGGCGCATGGCGGCGGCGCTATCAGCCACTGGTGGAGGCGGCGCGCGTTTGGGCCGCGACCACTGTTCCGGCAGCGGCGGACCGCAAGCGCGCGATGTTCTCCTTGTAGTGTTCTCGTCCGCCTTTCGTGCTGGCACTTCCCGCGACCAGCAGGTTCGCGCCTGCGCTTGCGGCGCGGGCGGCCGTCTCCGCATTGATGCCGCCGTCCACCGAGAGATCGATCTGTCGGCCCGATCGATCGATCATCGCGCGAAGCGCTGCGACCTTATCGATCTGGCTCTCGATGAACGGCTGGCCGCCGAAGCCTGGATCGACGGTCATCACGAGCACCAAATCGATATCGCCGAGCACCGGTATGATCGCCTCCGCCGGAGTGCCCGGATTGAGCGCGACGCCGGCGCGCCGCCCCGCCTGGCGGATCGTCTCGAGGTTGCGGTGGAGATGGGGGCCGGCTTCCGCGTGCACGGTGATCAGGTCGGACTCGGCATCGATGAACGCCGCAAGAAATGGCTCGACCGGCTCGATCATGAGATGCACGTCGAGGGGGAGTTGGGTATGCCGACGGAGCGCCTTGACCATGCCCGGGCCAATCGTGAGGTTGGGCACGAAATGCCCGTCCATGACGTCGACATGAATCAGGTCTGCGCCGGCCGCCGTGAGCGCCCGCACCTCTTCGCCAAGGCACGCGAAGTCTGCAGCCAAGATCGATGGAGCAATGCGAACCGGGGACTGCATGGCGTGGTCGTAGCAGCTTAGCTTTGGAGCCGCAAGCGCGCGGCATAGAAGCCATCCATCCCGCCCTTCGCCGCGAGGTGGAGAGGCAGAGTTCTGAGATCACCGGCGGCGGTCACCAGATCCGGCAGACCGCCCACCTCATCGGCGCGGATCGGCACGCGTGCCACGTGCGGCCACCGCGTGAGCAGGTGCTCGATCCGCAGGTCGCACTCGGCCGGCTCCAGCGAGCATGTTGCGTACACGAGGCTGCCGCCCGGGCATAGCATGTCGATTGCCGCATCGAGCAGAGCATCTTGCGTCGTGGCCATGCGCGCCACATCGTCTGCGCTGCGGAGCCGTGCGACGTCGGGGTGGCGCCGGATCGTGCCCGTCGCCGTGCAGGGAGCGTCAACCAAAACCGCGTCGACGCGATGCGTCGGGCGCCAGGTGCAGGCATCGGCCTCGATCACCTCGACTTTGAGCCCGAGGCGCGCGAGATTTTCGCGCAGGCGCGCGATCCGTCTCGCTGAACGGTCAACGGCGGTCACGGTGGCTCCGGCCGTGGCCAGCTGCGCGGTTTTGCCGCCTGGCGCTGCGCCGATCTCGATCACGCGCCGGCCGCGCAGGTCCCCGAGCAGCCGCGCCGGAAGCGCGGCCGCCGCGTCCTGGACCCACCAGCCACCCCCGTCATAGCCCGGCAGCGAGGCGACCGGCGGGTGCGCGTTGAGGCGGAGCGAGCCCGTGGGCAGCACCGTCGCGTCGAGCCGCCGGGCCCAGCGCGCGCCGTCGGAGGCCACGGTGAGATCGAGCGGCGGTTCGACGAGGTGCTGCGCCGCAATCTCCCGGGCGGCGGATGCGCCATAGGCACCCGACCAGCTGCGCCAAAGCCAATCCGGCGTGTTCAGGCGCGGCGCATCCAGCCCGGACGCCACCTTGACCCCGGTCTCGGCCGCTCTCCGCAACACAGCATTGACCAGGCCGCGATAGGCCTTGAAGCGGCCGGCCGCGAGAACCGCGACGGTTCGATCGACCGCCGCATGCGCCGCGACCTCGGTGAACACGAGCTGTGCAATGCCGATCCGCAGCGCATCGGCCACGGGTGCGAGACGCGGCGCCAGGGGGCGCTCGAGCAGCCGGTTCGCGATCGCGTCGATTTCGCCGAGGTGCCGCAGCGTGGTGAGCACGATCAGCCGCGCCAAGCTGGCATCGCTTGGCGTCGGTGCCGGCGGTGACCGGCTCGATTCGAACGCCTGGTCGAGCGTCCGACCGCGGCGCAGAACGTCTCCGAGAACCTGGGCGGCGAGCGCGCGTGGCTCCGGGTTTGATCGGCTGGAGCGGGCCACGCGGCTAGATCACGATCCGGATCACGATTGGCACGCCCACCGATCGGCTAGCTCCAAGGGCCGGTCTCAGCCGCTTGTCCTGCGTCCTCGGCCATCGCGTGCAGGCGCGCGATGCGCTTCTGCAAGCTCGGGTGGGTGCTGAACAGGCTGTCCACCTTGTGGGTGTGGAGGGGATTGACGATGAAGAGATGGGCGGTCGCCGGGTTCTCCTCGGCCACCCGGTTCTCGATGCGGCCCGAGAGGACGCCAAGTCGGTGGAGCGCCGAGGCGAGCCACAACGGGCGGCCGCAGATCTCAGCACCCACCCGGTCGGCCTCATATTCGCGGGCGCGGCTGATCGCCATTTGCACCATGGCCGCGGCGAGCGGCCCGACGATCATCACGAGAAGCGCGCCGACGATGCCCAGGGCGTTGTTGCGTCCATGGCCGAAGAAGAGGGCGAATTGCGAGAGCATCGAGATGGCGCCGGCGACCGTCGCCGTGATCGTCATGATCAACGTGTCGCGGTTCTTGATGTGGGCAAGCTCATGGGCCATGACGCCGGCCACTTCCTCGGCGGAAAGCTGCTTCAGGAGCCCGCTCGTCGCCGCCACCGCCGCGTTCTCTGGGTTGCGCCCGGTCGCAAACGCGTTGGGCTGATCGTCGTCGATCACGTAGATCTTGGGCATCGGCATATCGGCGCGCGCGACCAGTTGCTCCACGATGCCGAAGAGGGCCGGCTCGCTGGCGCGGGTCGCAGGCCGCGCGCGGTACATGCGCAGAACCAGCTTGTCCGAGTTCCAATAGGCAAACGCATTCATCGCGAGCGCGATGACGAGCGCGATGATCATCCCGCTGACGCCGCCGAGCAGCCAGCCGATCCCAATAAAGAGCGCCGTCATCGCGGCGAGAAGCACCGCCGTGCGAACGTAGTTCATGCCTGTCGACCCATCACTCGCTACGGCCCTTATGTATTGGAGAACTGCGCCGCTTCAAGCTTTGGAGGCTTCCGTCCACCTCCCGCCTGGGCTATGACGAGGCATGTCGAGCAGCGAAAAAGACAAATCCGTTCGCGCCGAGGTGTCGCGCGCACGGGCGGGCAAACGCTCGACCGCGAGGGAATCCGCGCCCGTCGACGCTTCGGGCGGTGCCGGGGACGACACGCCTGCCGAGGAGTTCGGCGGACCCAAGGGCCCGGAACCAACCCGCTTCGGTGACTGGGAGCGGAAGGGACGATGCGTCGACTTCTAGACGTCGGCGTGGGATCGCACGCGCCTTAACACCACCGTCGTGAACCACCCGTCGCCGCTCGGGTGACAGCGGCCGGTTTGCCGCGCTATGGTTGCGGCACGCTCTCAAATGCGGTTTTCGGCCCATGCCCGCAGCCTGCCGTCCCCCCAGCGAGTGCCTCGAGAGGAGGCAGCGCCCAGGACGCGCCGGTGCGGTGACCGCATTCTTTGTGCTCGGCGCGGCCATTTTGTTGGCGTCTTGTGCGGGCCCGCGAGCCCTCCCAGAGCCAACGTCCGAGGTCGCTCATCTGGCGCGCATGGCAGAGGCAGGTGATGCCAGCGCCCAGACCGCGCTTGGTCTGGCGTACGAGCGCGGCGTCGATGTGACGCCGAGCACCGCGGCGGCGCTCCACTGGTACCGGCGCGCGGCTGCGCAGAATAGCGGACTCGCGCAATATCACATCGGATCTCTCTACGAACGCGGCAAGGGTGTGGCCCAAGACTATCGGGAGGCGGCGCGTTGGTACCGCCGCGCGGCGGGCAACGGCAGCGACGCGGCGCGGACCGCGCTTGCCTATCTCTACGAAAAGGGCCTCGGGGTCGATCAAAGTTATCGGCAAGCCCGCGACCTCTATCACGCGGCGGCGCACGAGCCGCACGAAGTCGGCAGGCTGCCGCCCGATGCGGCAGTTTCGCTCGGCCGCCGGCGCGTCACCACGAAAATCGCGCGGACCGTGTCAGCGGCACCCGGCTACGAGCCGGACTATGCGATCGGCTGGCACGCCGGGCCGGCGGTCGAGGTCGACCTCTCGGCGATCGACCAAGGGCGTATACCCTCGAGGCTGCGAGAGATCGAGGTTCTGCTGCGTGGAGCGAGCCACAAGCCCCATCCCGCGATCGACGGCCTCGAGCTGTCTGGCTCGAGCTTGGAGCGCGTGTCGCCCGGCCCGCTTGCCTCGGTCACAACGTTGGTGACGCGCCCGCCGGTGGGGGCCGTGCAGCCGGCACTCACCAAGCCCACGCTGTCCTGGGTCCAATAAGGCGCCCCTCGAAACGACTCAGTTCGCACGAAGTGTTCACAGTTCCTAAAGAGCGCGGAACTAAACTGTTCGGACATCTTTCGTGACACGGCAAACCGTCGGCAACGGCGGGACGCAAAGCCACTGGTCCGGTGATGATCGGATAGCGGGGCTACCGAAAGGAGGATGTGATGGAGATTGGCGCTGCCAGCACATCGGCACGGGTCGTCGAGCGTGTGGTTCGCGCACAACGCGCAAAGCCCGCGCAACCAAAACACGACCCCGACCCCCCCAAGAAAAGAGAGCAGCACGAGGACGGCACGCGTGCCGAGGGTCCGAAGCGCGAGGAGCCCGCGCCGCGGCCCCGCTCAGCCGTTCGAGAGCTTTCGGTCGCCGCAGGGAATCAGCTCGACCACGCGCAAACCCGCGCACGGATCAACACGATCACGATCGACGCCTAGGCCGCGCGCCCGGTCAATCCGGGAACTGCATCGTGAACGCTTCGTCAACGACCGCGTATTCGGCATAGCCGAGACGCGCGATCGGGCGAAGCTTGGCGATATCGACCCGGCCGTCGGTGATCACCGACTCATCAATGTGCACACCGATCACATGTCCGAACACGACGTCATTCGGCTTCGTCGGGTCGTCAGCCAGGAGCGACACCGTCTCAATCAAGCGACATTCGAGATGCACGGGCGCGGCCTTGACCCGCGGCGGCGCCACCAAGCGTGACGGCGCGGTCTCGAGGCCGGCGATATCGAATTCGCTCGTCGCGCGCGGTACATGGCTCGCGGTGAGGCGTACGCTTTCACGCTGGGGCCAACAGGCGATGTTGGCGACGAACTCGCCGGTTTCCTGCACGTTCTTGAGGCTGTCCTTCGGCCCACCCTCACCGTGCTGCCCGTTTGGCGCGTACATGACTTGCGGCGGCGCATCGCCACAGGCGTTGAAATAGCTGAACGGCGCCAGATTGAGCACGCCGTCGGCGCTCACTGTCGTGATCCAACCGATCGGCCGGGGAACGACGCACGCCTTGAACGGATCGCGCGGCAGGCCATGGTCGTTGCTGGATGTCTCGTAAAACATGGCGTCAGCTTTGCGGCTTCTGGATGAATTCGATTGTGATCCCATCGGGATCGCGCGTGTAGACCACTTTGCCGCCCTTGTTGGGGCCCGCGCTAACAACGACGGGTTCGCCGAGCGGCGTCGATCCGGCGGCCCGGCTGGCATCGACCGCCGCGTCGATATTGTCGACGTCGAAGGCGAGATGGGCGAATCCGGTATCGCAGGGACGGCTTTCGACGCGCCGCCGTCCGTCCGGGCCATGATACTGGATCAGCTCGATGCGATGGCCGGGCGCTTGCAGATAGGCCACCTCGATGTCGGCGCCCTCGATGCCCACCACCTGCTCGATGAAGGCGGGATCGCGTGTCGAGCGGTTGAGCAGCTCGAAGCCCAGCGCGTCACGGAACAGCGCGATCGATCGGTCGAGGTCCGAGACGGTGAAGCTCGTGTGGTTGGTCGCGGTGATCGTGAAGCCTGCCATGGGATGCCTCTGATGCCAGTTGGGGGCTCAATCGCCCGGGCCGGCAGCCCTCTCGAGGCCCGGCCTTGCGCGCAAGGCGGCCGCGACCGGCTTGTCGTGGCGTCGCGCGCGCGGGTTGACCAGCGCTTCCAGCGGTGCGGCACGGTGAGATAGGGCGACACGCTCCGCCGGCGGTTCGCCGTAGAGCGTGGTGCGCTGCCTCGGCGCTCGCCCCGCCGAGCGGGCAAGCTCTTCCATTGCGTCCGGCGCCATCTCCTGTCCGTGACGAGCGCCGGCCGAGCGCGTGATGGTCTCGTTCATCAGCGTGCCACCCAAATCGTTGACGCCGGCCGCGAGGCAGGCCTTGACGCCCTCGGGCCCCATCTTCACCCAGGAGACCTGGATGTTGGTGATGAGCGGGCTGAGCGCAAGGCGGGCGACCGCGTGCATCAGCACCGTCTCGCGAAAGGTTGGCCCCTTGCGCGCGCGGCCCTTCAGGTAGAGCGGCGCCTCCATCGGCACGAAGGGCAGCGGGACGAACTCGGTGAAGCCGCCAGTCTCCTCCTGGAGCGCACGCACGCGCATCAAATGGCGCGCCCAATGGCGCGGCCGATCGACGTGACCGAACATGATCGTTGCCGTGGTCCGAAGCCCCACCCCGTGCGCGGCCGCCATCACGGACAGCCATTGTTCCGTGTTGATCTTGTCGGGACAGATGACCGCGCGCACGTCGTCATCGAGGATCTCGGCCGCCGTGCCCGGCAGCGAGCCGAGGCCCCCGGCCTGAAGTCTCTCCAAGAACGCCGGTACGGTGATGCCCAGGGTATGCGCCCCCTGCCACACCTCGAGCGGAGAGAAGGCGTGCACGTGGATCGCCGGCACGGCGTCCTTGATCGCGCCGAGAATCTCCAAATATGTGCGGCCGGTATAGTCGGGGTGGATGCCACCTTGTAGGCAGACCTCCGTCGCACCGCGCTGCCACGCCTCCTCGGTGCGGCGCACGATCTCCGCGTGCGGAAGATCGTATGGCTGGCCCCGCAGATTCTCGCTGAGCTTGCCCTTGGAGAAGGCGCAGAACTGGCAGCGGAAGTAGCAAACGTTGGTGTAGTTGATGTTGCGGTTGACGACGTAGGTCACGGTCGATCCCGCGACGGCGGCGCGGAGCGAATCGGCAGCCGCGCAGACGGCATCGAATGCACCGCCTCGCGCGTTGAACAGCGCGACGATCTCGTCCTCGATCAAACCGTCGCCCTCGGCCGCGCGTCGCAGGATGGCATCGAGCCGGCGCGCGTCGCCGCCGGTCGCGACGGCGCGGGGCGGCTGCGGCGGCGCGACATCCATCCCCGGCGTCCAGGCATGTGTGCGCGGGAAGCCCGCCGCGTCGACCTGATGCCTCACCCGCGTGGCAAAGCTCTGCGCGAGCCAACGCGCGGGATCTCGCGCATAAGCCGGATAGAGCGCGAGCCGCTCGACCAGGGTTTTCCCGGTGGCAGCGGTCTCGCGCGCCAAATCGTCGAGATGCGGCCACGGCGCCTCTGGATTGACGTAGTCGCGCGTCACCGGCGACACGCCGCCCCAATCGTTGATCCCCGCATCGACGAGACGCGGCAGCACGCCGGGCGAGAGGTTGGGCGGTGCCTGAATATTCATGGCCGGTCCGAGCAGGATGCGCGCGAGCGCGATCGTCCAGAGAAGCTCGTCGAGGTCAGGCTCCGGCGCATCCGCCATGCGCGTGCCGGGTTTGGCGCGAAAGTTCTGGATGATGACTTCCTGAAGGTGGCCGTGCGCGGCGTGCAAGTCGCGCAGCGCGAGCAGCGAGTCAATGCGCTCGCGACGGGTCTCACCGATCCCGATCAGGATGCCGGTGGTGAGCGGCACCGCCTCCTCGCCGGCAAGCCGCATGGTGGCGAGGCGCGGCGCGGGCTTCTTGTCCGGGGAGCCGTAATGCGGGCCGCCCCGCTCGCACAGGCGCGGCGACGCGCTTTCCAGCATGATCCCCTGCGAGACCGACACATCGCGCAACGCCTGAATCTCCGCCCGCGTCATCACGCCGGGATTCAGGTGCGGCAACAGGCCCGTCTCCGCGTGCACGCGCTGGGCGACGGCCGCCAGATAGGAGAGGGTCGTCTCGTGCCCGAGCGCCGCAAGCTCTTCTTGCGCGACGCGGTAGCGGCGCTCGGGCTTGTCGCCCAGCGTGAACAGCGCCTCCTTGCAGCCGGCGTCGGCGCCGGCGCGCGCGATGGCGAGAACCTCATCGGGTGAGAGGTAGGCGCGGGCCCCACGCTTCGGTGGATGGGCGAATGTGCAGTAATGGCAAACGTCGCGGCAAAGCTGCGTGAGGGGGATGAAGACCTTGCGCGAGTAGGTCACGACATCCGGATGCGCCGCGTCGCGGAGCCGTCGCGCGATGTGCATCAGCGCATCGACGTCCGTCACGCTTGCGAACGCGCGCGCTTCTTCGTCTGTCGGCGGGCGCGTCCCGTCGGAGACCGGGCCGGGGATCGCCCTTCGGCCGCTCATGGAACCCCGACGGCGGACTGCGGGAGCAGAGACGGATCCGTGATGCGGGCCGCCACGCCGCTCGTTTGCAGATAATCCAACGTACGGCCGGTGGACGGATCGGCGATGAAGGCGCGCAGATCGTCGGACGTGTCGATGTCGAGCGCGATCGTCGAATCCCGGACGATGGTCGGGGTGATTCCCGCCTCGCGCGCGGCCGCGCAATGCGGCAGGAAGCTGTCATGGCCGAAGTGGAACGGAATGACGTCGGGCGGCGAGCAGATGAGGCAGTTCGAGCCTCGGCCATCATGGGCCGGGACAATCGTCACCGCCGGCACGCCGCGGTGGGCGCCCAAGGCCACCGTCAACGCATCGGCGCGCGCGCCCGGCACATCGCCCGGCAGCTGCAGCACGCCCGTTGCGCCCGCCGCCATGAGGCCGCGGACGGCTCGGCCCACGGCCACGGACTGGCCGTCATTGGTCGGCTCCGCCAGGCACCGCGCGCCAAATCGCCGGGCGATCGCCGCGGCGTCGGCATCGCGCGTCACCACCGCGATGCCGACCAGGCCTTGGGCGGCGGACAGGGCGGTCAGCACGTCTTCGAGCATGGCGCGGCAAAGGCGCGCGCGCTCCGCCGGGCTCAGCGCCGACGCAAGCCGCTGTTTGCCGTCGACGAAGTCTTTCACTGGAACGACGGCCCAGATGGTCACGTAATGCGGTCTCCCTCGGTGCCGTGCCGTTGCCGACAAACGATTGTTCGGGCACCGCCTTTGATTGGGTAGGGACGCTAGGAGAAAGGCCATGCGCTGTCAAACGCAGCGCGGGCGTGCTCACAGCGACGCTGGAAACGCATGGTGCTGATCGCATAGAGTCGCGCCTTTGTGGCGACGCGCCGTCGGGTGGCGGCGTGAGCGCGGGAGATCGCGAGATGAAGATTGCCTTGATCGGCGGCACCGGCCCCCAGGGACGCGGGCTTGCCCAACGCTTTGCGCGCGCGGGCGTGGACGTCATCATCGGCTCGCGCGACGCGGCGCGGGCAGCGCAAATCGCGGCGGAACTCGCTGAATCGGTCCCCGATGCCGCCGAGCACCTCTCGGGAGCGGTCAACCAGGATGCGGTCGCCCAAGCGGACGAGATCGTCGTGCTCGCGGTGCCCTACGCCGGGCACGACAAGACGCTCGGCGCCATCGGTGACGCGCTTGCCGGCAAGATCCTCATCGACATCGTGGTTCCGCTTGCCGAAGGCAATCCCAAGAAGGTCGAGATGCCGCCCGAGGGCTCCGCCACCGAGGCGGCGCAGGCACTGCTTGGGGATTCCGTGCGGGTCGTCGGCGCGTTGCACAACGTGTCCGCCCACGTGCTCGCCCAGCTCGATCAGCCGCTTAATTGCGACATCATGGTCTGCGGCAACGATCTCGGGGCGAAAAAGACCGCGATGGCGCTCATCGAGCGGCTCGGCGTCAAGGCATACAATTGCGGTCTTGCCGAAAGCGCCCGCGCAATCGAGGCGCTGACGGCCATCTTGATTCGCCTTAACATCTCCAAGGCAACCGCATTCAAGCATGCCGGGATCAAGATCTGGCCGGAGGGCACCTAGCCTGGGTTGTTCCGTCGGTGGCACGCAGAGCCTGTGAGGAGGAGAAAGAATGGAGTTTGGCATAGCCTTCAAGGGCGAACTCGATATGAAGCGGACCCTCGCGATCGTCCGCCTCTGCGAGAGCGTTGGCTTCGACTATGTCTGGTATTTCGACTCCCACATCCTGTGGGCCGACGCGTACACCAAGATTGCCGTCTGCATGGACCACACCGAGCGGCTGCGTTTCGGACCGCTCGTGACCAACCCCAAGGTGCGCGATTGGTCGGTTGCCGGCAGCCTGTTCGCAACCCTCGGCCAGCAGAGCGGCGGCCGTTTCGACATCGGGGTCGGACGGGGTGACAGCTCGATGCGGGTGATGGGAAAGAAGCCCGCGACGCTCGCCTACACGGCCGAGTTCTGCAAAGCCATGAAGGCCATGGTGAAGGGGGGTTCGGTGCAATATGACGAGTGCCCCGAGCCGGTCTATTTCGATTGGGTCGACGGCCATGAGCTCCCGGTCTGGTTCGCGGCCTACGGCCCAAAGGCACTGAAGACGGCCGGCGAGGTGGGCGACGGTCTGGTGATTCAGCTCGCCGACGTCGGCCTTTGCCAGTGGTTCGCCGATCAGGCGAAGGCGGCGCGGAAGGCAGCGGGGCGCAATCCCGCGGACTATCGGGTGCTTTCGGCGGCGCCCGTTTGGGTCGGCGACAAGGCGACGGGCGTCGATCAGACGAAGTGGTTCCCCGCCCTCGTCGGCAATCATGTGGCGGATATCGTCGAGAAATATGGTTCCGGCACCGACCTCGTGCCCGACTCACTCACGACCTACATCGAGCAGCGGCGCGGGAGCGGCGCGGGCGGCGAGGGCTACAATTATCGCCAGCACGCCGACAAGGTCTCCGACAACACCTACTACATCACGCCGGAGATCACGGAGAGCTTCTGCATCCTCGGCTCGGCGGAGGAGCATGTCGCAAAGCTCAAGCGGCTCGAGGCGGCGGGCGTCACGCAGTTCTGTATCTACCTCACGAACGGT
The DNA here is from genome assembly GCA_965216915.1 of Alphaproteobacteria bacterium. Classification (GTDB taxonomy): domain Bacteria; phylum Pseudomonadota; class Alphaproteobacteria; order UBA828; family UBA828; genus CBDCGS01. The sequence goes on along the minus strand of CBDCGS010000011.1, from coordinate 681,232 downwards.
GACGAGGAGCGCATCGTCGCGGAATACGGCGCAAACGTCATTCCGCACTTTCGCTAGGCCGCTCGGCGAGGTCGCGCGCGAACGCGAGCACGGCACGGGCGAGCGCGATCCGGTCGTCGAGGCTCCGCATCACCGTTGCGGCCGCACGCGGCGTGATGGCGAGCGCCGCAATGGCGGGCGCATCCCGCTCGTCCGCCGCATCGAGGACGAAGCCATCGAGAAATTCACCGTAGCGGGCGGCGACAGCGGCGGTGCTCGGTGTTTCACCGAGCTCCGCCATCATCTTGGCGGTCGGGCCTTTGATCGCGGCGCCGCCGACCAAGGGTGACACCGCGACAACAGGCGCTGCGGTGGCTGCAAGCGCCTCGCGCACGCCCGGCAATGCGAGGATCGGCTCCACGCTGATCAGCGGATTGGACGGGCAGATCACAACCGCTTCCAACGCGGGATCGGCCAGGAGGCGGAGCACGGCGGGATGCGGCGCGACGTCCGCACCGCCATAGACAAAGCCCGTCACGCAAGGCTCGCACCGCTCGCGCACGAAATAATGCTGGAATTCGAGCACACCCCGCTCGGTCTTGATCAAGGTTGGGGCCGGCTCATCGGTCATCGGCAAGACGCGGGGGCCGACGCGCCATTCGGCGCAAACGTCTGCGGTGATCGCGCTCAGGCTTTCCCCGGTCGCGAGACGCCGCGTGCGCTCGATATGGAGGCCGAGATCCTTGTCGCCGAGGGTGAACCACGCCTCGGCGCCGAGGGATCTGAGCGTCTCGAGCGCATGGAAGGTTTCGTTTGCACGGCCCCAGCCCCGCTCGTCGTCGGCAAGCCCGGCAAGGGTATAGGTGAGCGTGTCGATGTCGGGACAGATGCGCAGGCCGAGATGGGTGAAATCGTCACCCGTGTTGGCAACGACCGTGAGCGCCGAAGGGTCGGCAAGGGCGCGCGCCAGGCCGAGTGCCAGCTTGGCGCCGCCGATCCCGCCGGAGAGCGCGAGATAGCGCGCGCCCGCTTTCTCCCCGGTCATCGGAACAGATCGTCCGCCTTTGCACGGATCAACGCTGAGCCGTCCGCTCTGTCGCCGGCGGCGTGGAGGCCGCGCACGATCACCACGGGCATGCCTTCGTCCGCCTCACCCTGCAGGAGAGAGGCCGCGGCGGCCAGCTCGTCGGCAAGGCCGACCTGGGTGACTTCGAGCGGCCGTCCATAAAGATCGCTCTGTCCGCGCAGGTCGAGCAGCGCGGGCAGACCGGCAGCACCGAGCGCGAGGCCGACCGTGCCGATGCGCCAGGCTCGCCCCACGCTATCATTGATGATCACCGCGCAGGTCACACCGGTGATCGTCCGCAATGCGTCACGGAGCCGCGCCGCGCTCCCGTCCGGGTCCTCCGGGAGAAGCAGCACCCGCGCCCCCGAATCGTCGGGCTCGACGTTCGAGCTGTCGATCCCTGCGTTCGCCATGACGAAGCCGAGACGATGCTCGACGATAATGACGCCCGGTCTGTGGCGCACCACGCTGCGCGACTCGCCGAGAATGAGCTCGACCATTCTGGGATCTTTGTCGGTCTCACGCGCGAGCGCGACGGCTTCCGGCCCGGGTGCGACCGATGAGAGCGCCGCGTACCGGCCCTCCGCCTTCGAAACGATCTTCTGCGCAATCACGATGACGTCACCCTCGGTCAACGCCATGTCGGCCTCCGCGGCCGCGTGCGCAATCAAACGCGCCAAATCGTCGCCCGGCCGCACCATCGGAATATTGGGGACCGCGAGAAGGCCGAGCCGCCTAGGGCGCGGGATAGTGACGCTCACCCGGCCACCTCGCCGGCTTCGAGCGTGCCCCAGACACGCGCGCGGCGTACGCGGATTGCGATCACGGGTCGCCCCTCGAGGGTCATCGCGCGGTATTGCGGATAGCGCCCGCGTAGCAACCCGAGGGCGCGTCCATGCTCGGAGCCACCTTGCAAGATTTCCGCCTCGCCGCGCAGCATCACCCAGCCAAGGCGCGACCAGTCACGATCGTCGTAGTGGTCGGCGACCATGGCGACGTGCGGATTCTCGGTGATATTTCTGAGCCGTTTGAGGGGCTTGCCGGATTTGGGCTTTTCGTCGATGGCGACGTAGACGGTCGTGCCCGCGAGCGCATAGCAGACCGGAACCACGTGGGGCTGCCCTTTGCCATCCGCGGTCGCAAGCCGCGCGACGCGTTGCTGCGCGAGGAACTGCCGCGCGGCCTCGCTGATCGACAAATCGGACTCGTCACTCACGACCTCACACCGCTCAGGCGCCCGCCCAGCGTCTCGTTAGTGCACATGTTTCGATGGTCTCAGTCCTACTCGCAGCGCGAAACGCTGATGTTGCGAATGATCCGTGCGTCGGCGCCCTGGTATCCGATATAGGTCATGCTCTGCTCGGATCGTCTCGCGTAGAGGTAGCAAAACGCTGAGCCGCTCTCCTCGTCGTCCCGACAGACCCGCACAAGCTCTTCATCCAGCACGACTTTCCATTCGGGCGACCAGGTCCGATCGTAGGCAACCTGATCGAAGGTCACCCCTGGCTCATCGCTAGCACAATCGACCTTCCAGGTCCCGAGAAGCCACGTCGCGACAAACTCTGGCCGGTTGGGGTCGGCGGCGGCCGGGGTGATCGCCGCATTGAGGTGCGCCAGAACCTCGGTGCTCGCCTTTCCGTCGGCAGTAAGCCCCTGTGATTCTTGAAAGTCGCGAATCGCGGCACGTGTTCGCGGCCCCATGGCGCCATCGATCGGGCCCGGGTCGAAGCCGAGATCGGTGAGGCGCCGTTGGACCGCCGCAATGATATCTCGCCGGCTCAGCGGGGCCTCCACCGTGATGAGATAGGGCGTCTCCATCTCCGGCTGTGCGGCGCCGAGCGCGCCCGAAGGCGGCGCGGCCCCGATGGGCTCCGTGAGCCCCGGCAGCACCAGCGCGGCCAACGCAGCCGGGGCCACGAGGCGCTTGACGATCTTGGGTCCAATCTGGTGCGGTCTCACGGAAACTCTCCTTGGAGGGCTCGCCATACCAGGCCCCGTGGCGGGCATCAACCCGCCTGTCTCGGTTGGTTACTTCATCGTGCGGGATGGTGGTTGTTGTGTCGACTCGACGTGACGGGCTAAGGTGACCTCATCGGGGGAAACCCACGGACGCCCTCGCTATGTCTCTGGAATTTCAGCAAGTCCTAATCGCCGACGTCACGTTGATCGAGATGTCCGGTCGATTGGATACCGAATGCGCAGATGGCTTTGCCAAGCGACTCTCCGCGGCAATGGCGGAGGGCCCCGCGCCCGCGCGCCTTGTCGTTGGGCTGGGCGGTCTCAGCTATATCAGCAGCGCCGGTCTCCACGTCCTGATGCGGACGGCGCGCGAGGCGAAATCGGATGGCGGAACGCTGGTGGCCGCGGCACCGGGAGAGTTCGTCGCCGAAGTTTTGCGGATCAGCCGATTCGATCTCGTGATCGACGTCTTTCCGACGGTCGGCGAGGCGATCGCATCGGTGTCCGCAGCAGCGGCGCGCGCCTATGCCGAGGCAGGCGGGTCCTAAACCACACGCCACGTCGCAGGGCTGACATGCTGGCCGGACCTGCGATAATCATTGCCGGGTATTGACGCGATTTTTTCGCGCGGGAGCAATGACGAATGAAAACCAGCATGTTCGAGCGGTACGGCGGGTTTGCGGTGATCAGCCGCATCGTGTCCGAGTTTTATGATCGCCTGCTCGACTCACCGGAAGTGAGTCCGTATTTCACGAATGTCGACATGAAGCGGTTGATCGACCATCAAACGAAATTCATCGCTCAAGTGATGGGTGGCCCGGCAAGCTACTCCAATGAGGCGTTGGAGCGTGTCCATGCGCAATACGAGATCACGGAATCGGCTTTTGCGGAGATGGCCACGATACTCCATGAGACGCTTGAGGATTTCGATGTCGCGGAGGACGACATCGCCGTGATCGACGGCGAGATCATGAGCCGCAAGAACTTCGTGGTCGCGAAGCGCTGACCGCCATGATGGACGATCGCGATTCGCTGCGCCAAATGGTGCAGTCGCTCAATATCGCCGTCGCGGTTGCCGACCCCGAGACCTGGGAAATCCTGTTCGAGAACGCGCGGTTCTTCCAATGGTTCCCGCCCGAGGAAGACGCCGATGCGCCGCTCGGCAAGCGCATCTCGACATTCGATCCCGCGAAGGCGGCCCGGCGCCTCGGCGGCACCCGCCCCTTCACGTTCGACGTGGAGACCCAAGTCGGGCCGCGGACGGTCCCGGTGTCGGTCGAGCTTCGCACCTTCGAGAACGGCTCCGACACGCTGGTACTCGTCGAATGCCGCAACGTGTCGAAGCAAAAAGAAGTCGAGTACATGCTCGAATCCTACTCGAAGCTCTCCGAGAAAAACGCGCGCGAGCTTCAGAAGGAGAAGGAGCGCGTCGAAAAGCTCCTGCTCAACATCATGCCGCGGTCTGTCTACGAGGAAATGAAGGACTACGGCACCACGACGCCGCAGCGCTTCGACGACGCGACGATCCTGATGCTCGACTTCGTCGATTTCACCGAGATGGCGCTCGCTCGCGATCCGGGCTCGATCGTGGCCGAGCTCAACGACATTTTCTCGGCCTTCGATCGCATCGTCGAACTGTTCGGCTGCGAGCGTATCAAGACCATCGGCGATGCCTACATGGCCGTTTCCGGCATCCCCGAATCGAACCCGGATCACGCCCACAACATCGCCAAGGTCGCGCTCCGCATGCGCCGCTATGTCGAGCGCCGCAATAGCGCGCACTCGGAAGAGTGGCTCTGCCGCATCGGCATCCACTCCGGCCCGGTGATCGGCTCGATCGTGGGCATCCAAAAATACGTCTATGACATCTTCGGCCCGGGCGTGAACCTGGCATCACGCATCGAGGGTTTTGCCGACCCGATGAAGATCGCGGTGTCCGAGCAAAGCTATGAGATGATTCGCGATGATTTCGTGCTATCGCCCTACGGCGACTTCGACGTCAAAGGCTTCGGCAACCAAACCGTCTACTATCTTGAAGGGGAGGTGCCGGGTTCGCGATGATCGAACGATTAGCGGTCCGATCCACAGACGCCGCCGGACGCGGCGAAGAGCAAAGGGAGATCCACCATGGCTGACGAGTGGCGCGGCAAGGTCGGGGGAATGGACGAGGACGAGGTCAGCGAGTTCCTACAGGGACCGCATCTCGTGCGCTTCGGCTGCATCGACGACGAGGGTTGGCCCTACGTCGTGCCGATTTGGTATCAGTACCGCGACGGCGGCTTCTACGTCATTCCCCGCGCGCGCTCGAAATGGGCCAAGTACGTCCAGCGCGAGCCGCGGGTGCATCTGTGCATCGACATCCCCGACAATCTCAAGAAGGTCATGGTGCGCGGCAAAGCCGAGATCGTCGAGGAGCCCAACACCGGCGGCAAGTGGGTCGAGATCGCGACCGAAATGTCGGTCCGCTATTTTGGAGAGAACGGCCCGAAATATCTCGAGCCCACGCTCGTCGAGCCGCGCTGGCTGATTTTCGTGCGTCCCGAATCTCGCACGACATGGCAAGGCGTCGATTGGGCCAAGCGCTACAAACACGCGGAGTGGTAGGCCGCGCCGTGCCGGTGCGACGCCGGCTAGAGCATTTCGCGTTCACTCATGCTCACGCGAAATGTTCTCTCTCATTGGAATTGAAGCAAATGCGTCGTCGCAGGTGATCCACCTGCTCGGGATTTGCTCTAGCGGTTCATTCGGTTCTCGACCAAATCGTCCACCACGGCGGGCTCGGCGAGCGTGCTCGTGTCGCCGAGTTGGTCGTGCTCGTTGGCGGCGATTTTACGCAGGATCCGGCGCATGATCTTGCCCGAGCGCGTCTTCGGCAGGCCCGGCGCCCATTGGATGAGATCGGGGCTCGCGATCGGGCCGATCTCCTTGCGCACCCATTGAACCAGCTCCTTGCGGAGGTCCTCGCTCGGATCGCGCCCTGCGGTCAGCGTGACATAGGCGTAGATGCCTTGGCCCTTGATGTCGTGCGGATAGCCGACGACGGCCGCTTCGGACACCGCTGGGTGGGCAACGAGCGCGCTTTCGACTTCCGCCGTGCCCATGCGGTGGCCTGACACATTGATCACGTCATCCACCCGCCCGGTGATCCAGTAATAGCCATCCTCGTCGCGGCGTGCGCCGTCGCCGGTGAAATACCGGCCCGGATACTGCACGAAATAGGTGTCGGCGAAGCGCTTGTGGTCGCCATAAACCGTGCGCATCTGCCCCGGCCAGGAGTCCGCGATGCAGAGATAGCCCGTGCACGCGCCCGTCAGCTCGTTGCCGTCCTGGTCGACGATCAATGGCTTGACGCCGAAAAAGGGCCGCGCCGCCGAGCCGGGCTTGAGCGCCGTCGCGCCCGGCAGCGGCGTGATGAGGATGCCGCCGGTCTCGGTCTGCCACCAGGTATCGACGATGGGGCAACGCGCATCACCCACCACGCGATAGTACCAGAGCCACGCCTCCGGATTGATCGGCTCGCCGACGGAGCCGAGCAGTCGAACCGAGCGCCGCGAGGTCTTCTTCACCGGCTCGTCGCCCTCGCGCATGAGCGCGCGGATTGCCGTCGGCGCGGTGTAGTAGATGTTGACCTGGTGTTTGTCGCAGACCTGCCAGTGGCGCGACGCGTCGGGATAATTCGGCACCCCCTCGAACATCAGCGTCGTCGCGCCGTTGGCGAGCGGGCCATAGATGATGTAGCTGTGCCCGGTGACCCAGCCGACGTCGGCCGTGCACCAGTAGATCTCGCCGTCGTGATAATCGAAGACGTACTGGTGCGTCATCGACGCATAAACCATGTAGCCGCCGGTCGTGTGCAGCACGCCCTTGGGTTTTCCGGTCGAGCCGGAGGTGTAGAGGATGAAGAGGGGGTCCTCGGCGCCCATCTCCTCGGGCGGGCAATCCGTCGAGGCATCCGCGACAAGGTCGTGGTACCAGACATCGCGCCCTTCCGCCCAGGCGATCTCGCCGCCTGTGCGCTTGACCACAACGCTTTTTTTGATGCTCGGGCAGGTCGCGAGCGCCGCATCGGTATTGGCCTTGAGAGGGATCTTGCGGCCGCCGCGGATCCCTTCGTCGGCGGTGATGATGATCGACGAGTCGCAATCCTGTATCCGCCCGGCAAGCGAATCGGGCGAGAAGCCGCCGAACACGACCGAATGAATCGCACCGATGCGCGCGCACGCCAAGATCGCCACCGCGGCCTCGGGGATCATGGGCAGATAGATCGTGATCCGGTCGCCCTTCTTGGCGCCGAGCGACTTCAGTCCATTCGCGAAGCGGCAGACGGCCGCATGTAGCTCGCGATAGGTCAGGCGCGAATCCTCGGCCGGGTCATCGCCCTCCCAAATGATCGCGGTTTGATCGCCGCGGGTCTTGAGGTGACGGTCGACGCAATTGGCGCATGCGTTGAGCGTGCCGTCGTAGAACCAGCGAATGCTCAGATTGTCCGTGGCGTACGAGACGTCCTTCACCGCCGTGTACGGCTTGATCCAATCGAGACGCTTGCCGTGCTCGGCCCAAAAGCCCTCCGGATCTTCCACGGACCGCGCGTACCATGCGCGGTAGGTGTCGTCGTCACAATGCGCGGTGTCGGCGAGGCCGGCAGGCACGGGAAAGATTTGCTCGGACATGGCTCGGGCGCCCCTCTGCTATCCCATTTTTCGGCGGGCCGCGATTATCCGACCAATGCGGGTGCCGGGCAAGGCGCCCCACCCCATCATCGGAGGGCATCGACCAGCCACGCCTGGATCGGCCGAAACGCCTCAAAGCGGTCAAGCACATGATCGACCGCCCGCGCATCGAACAGCGCTGCCGGCGCCGGCTCGCTGCCGCCCACGGTGAGGCCATTGTGCAGAAGGAACGATGCGTTGGGATGATTCGCATCAAACCCGCGCGGCACCCGCTTGTAGTGCGCGCCGCCGATGGTGTGTCCGTCCGCAGTGAGGGCCTCCGTCACCGCACAAAGCGTCTTGCCCCTGGTGTCGTCGCACACGGCGGCTCGGTAGGCTGCGAGCTGCTCCGGAGAGAACCCATGCATGCCCGCGCCGAGATGAAGCGCGTCGGCCGTGATCCGGAAGTAGAGAGATGGCGCATGCCGGTCCATCTTCTCCCCCTCGTTCTCGGGGAAGATGAGGTCGAGGGTCGTCTTGTAGGGGGTCTTGTCCTTAGAAAAGCGGATGTCCCGGTTGATGCGCATGATCGAGCCGTTGACCCGCGGCTCGGCGTGAATGTCGGGTGACCACGCTTGGAGCCTTGGGCCGAGCGCGGCCACGAACGCCTTGGCCGGTGCGATGAATAGCGTTTCGTAGTCGGCGCGATTGGCGTCGAGCCACGCTTTCGTGTTGTTCTTTGCGAGCGCACCGAGAAAATCCGGGAGCGCGCGCGGAAATCCTGAGAACTCATTCGCCATCGAAGCCTCCTCTGCTCGGGTCCGCGACCACTCTCTCGACGTTTGAGACTCTCCGGAATCGACCGTCGAATCATCGATTTCCACCACGACGGCGCCATCCTCAAGCCAGACCCGGAGCGTACGGAGGCTCTCCCCGACACATGGGCCAGACAGGCACGCGCCGGTCTCGATGTCGAAGAGCGCGCCATGGGTGGCGCAGAGAATATGGTTTCGATCGCGGCTGAGGAACTGATCCTCGACCCAATCGAGCGGGCCGCGGGTGTGGGGGCAGCTATTTTCGTAGGCGCGAAGCGTGGTGCCCCGGCGGATGACGAAGAGCGCAAAGCGCTCTGTTCCCGCGCCGAACTCGAAGCCTTTCGAGCCGCCGTCCGAAATTTCGTCGAGCCGGCAGAGATGGTGGCGCTGGCCCATCGGGCCAACCCGCCTCAGGCCTTCACGCCGGCCCGTTTGCAGATGCGTCGCCACTCATCCGGCGTCACCGGGCTGACGGAGAGGCGGGACTGGCGCACGAGCTTCATGTCCTTGAGGGCCGGGTCGTTCTTGATGTCAGCAAGCGTGACCGGCGTGTCGACCGGCATCAGCGCCTTCACGTCGACCATACCGAAACGGCCGCTGGCATCGGTCGGGTCGGGATAGTGCTCCTTGACGACCTCGACAATGCCGACGATCTCGCGGGCCTTGCCGGAATGATAGAAGAAGCACCGGTCGCCGATCTTCATGGCCTTCATGTTGTTGTTGGCCTGGAAGTTGCGCACGCCGTCCCATTCTGCGACGCCATCGCGCACGTGGTCGCTCCACGACCAGGTGTCCGGTTCGGATTTCATCAGCCAATACGCCATGCGCTCCTCCGGTGCCGCACGGCGCCCACTGTAATGGCCTCGCGGGTGTCCGGCCAGGTCCGCCGATCACGCGAGAGTGGCGTCACTCGCCCGGACCGTGGAGCGGTGCCAGGGTGTCATCCGGCGGCGCGGGGTCGATCACGCGGAGTAGCTGCTCGATGGCTTGGGCCTCGGCGTCTTCGGCCGCCGAGTCTTCGAGGGCGGGCGGGAACTCGGTCGCGGTCTCCATCGTCGGTTCGACCGGTGGGGCCTCCGTCGCCGCGAGGGGCTCGTGCGGTGACTGTCCCCAGCTCGACTCCTTCTCGTCCCCAGGTTCGGCAGGCGCCTCCGGGGCCTCCTCGTAGAACTCATTGGCATTCAAGAAGAGATAGCCCTGCTTCCCGTCGACGCCGTTCCAGACAGCCCGAATGCGCAGGAAGTCGCGCGATACGAACCCATTGAACGTGCCCTCGTTCACGAAGTCGGCGGCATCGGGGTTTCGCTCGATCAGCTGTATCTCAAAAGTCTTCAGATTGAGCAGGGCTTGAAGCTCGATCGTGACCGGCGGAACCCCCGCATAGGCGCCGAAGGAGACCGTCGTGTACACACCGAAGCCCTCGGCCCGGACGACATCGCCGATCACCTCCGAGCGTGTGAAGCGGTAGATCACGCCCTGCAGGTCGACCGGCGTGTCCTCCGCCCAGCGGTAGTGGCCGCTATATGTTTTCTCGAGCTCGCCGGCGTAGGATACGGGGTCCGCGGCATGGCCCGTCCGCACGAGACACACGACAAGCAAGGCCACGACGATCGCCGGAAGGGTGACGGGGGTGAGGGCCTGGCGCATGGTGGGCTCCTGAGCGTGCCTCCAGGCGGCTAGAACGGTTTCGGGTCCGCGAAGCGCCGGAGCACGTTGGTGGTCAGCTTGGCGATATTGTTGTCATAGCCGTTCCACGGCAGGCTCGCCGGATAGCAAATCGAGCCGACCGAGAACACGGCGCCGCCGTTCGGGGTTTCGTAGAACACCATGTCGGCATGCACCTTCGGGTGCTCGGAGCCGGTCATGCCGGGGTGGTTCACGAGCACCTCCTCGTTGACGACGATGTAGAGGTCCGTGTGATTCTCCGAGCGCGCGAGGATCAGCGCGTGCGGCGGCGTGCCGAGCGCGGCGTCGGCGCGGTCCAGCTCGTTCCCGGCGGCACCCTCTCCGTGATAGCCGAAGTCGCCGAGAATCTCGTCGTTCACGCCCTTGAAGATGAACGCGGCCCGCGGGTCGCGGCTGTCGGGCAGCCGCCTGTAGTAGGAAGACTTGTCGAAGCCCTCGGCACAGAAGCCGACGCCGGCGATCTGCTGCGGCGCGCTGTCGCCCTGGTGGCGCCAGAGCCCGCCATGCTCGCCCGTGAAGCTGTGATAGTACTCGCCGGTCTCCGCACCCCAGGTTTTGATCGCGGCCTCGCAGCGGCGCACCTCGATCACGCCCGGCAGCTCCCGGTGCGTCGCCGTGCGCCAATAGAAACCATTCCCGCCGAGATACATCAGCCGGCCGCCCTGCTGGGTGAAGGCGTGGACGGCGTCGCGCATGCGCTTGGTGTAGTACTCCGGATGGCCGCCCGTGATCAGCACATCGTAGGGCGTCAGGAGGTCGAGTCCCTCCCGGTCGAGGTCCTCGTCGGTGATGACGTCGTGCGCCATCCCGACATGTTCGAGCCAATCCACCACATAGAGGTCGAGGTTGAACTCGCGGAGATTGGTGTCGTGGGGCCCGTAGCACGACCAGGGGGTCTGGTGCTTCGGGCGCATGTTGAGGAGCGGCCGCAGGCGTGACGAGTAGCAAACCCCGCTACCGTCCGAGTGAGTGTCGTAGAGCGAGGCGCCATATTCGCGATGCTCGTTGAGGAACAAGTGCGCTGCGTGAAGCACCGAGACCTGCCCCGTGAGCACCTCCGCGATCGGGCCGTTGAACGCGAGGTGCTCGTTCGCATAGGCCATGTAGTGCACCGTCGGCAGAAGGAACGCGACCCGCTGCTCCTTGCCGGGGGGCGGTAGCACGGCGAACGGCACATACTCTTCGGCATCGCCGCTTCTGAGGCGCGCGGCGTAGACGCCGCTCTTGAGCCGGGGCGGCACCGTCCAGGTGAAGTCGACCTCCCACGCTGCGTCGTAGAGGTCGTCGTCGTGGAAATGGATGGCGCCGTACTCGCTCGGTGCGTGGCGCCAGCTCATCTCCTCGCCGGTCCAGTTCCAGCCCGTCATCGCGCGGGCCGGAAGGTTGACGACCACGCCGTCGAGATGGTGGCTGCTGCAGTCGGTGATCTTGACCGATGTGATGTCGCGCGAGAAATCCCAGGCACCGATCACGTCGGCCGCGAGCGGCTGGGGCAACGGGTCGTTCTTCAGAAGCTCGATCTCCGTGCGGTCCAGCGCGCGCCCGGCGAGCCTCGGTCCATCGATCTTGCCGTTGTAGTGCGCGCCGACGACGGCGCGGCCCTTGCCGGGGCGGCGAAACAACCCGCCCATCACCAGCGGCGCGCGGTTGGCGCCCGGGCCCTTGCGGCCGATCTTGCGCGTGGCGGTGCCGCCATCCTGAATGCGCGCCTGGCGCTTGAGCGGCTCCTGATAGACTGTCGCGACGCCTGAGGCTGCGTCGAAGGTCGCCGCGGCGAGGTACCAGTGCCGCTCCAGCATCGGCATGCCGACGGAAACCGTCTGCACCTTGCCGTCGCCGCGTCCCAGCCTGAGCGCGACCGATCCGCCTTCGTCAACCACCAGTGCGAAGCCACTGTCGGTGCGCGGGTTCCACTTCGTGACCAGCCCCTGCAGGCCTTTTTCCGGCGTGGTCGGCCAGATCATCGCCTGCACGGTGAAACTCTCGATACCCTCGAGGAGCGGGCGGCTCGCAATCTCCGCGTGCGAGCCTGCCTCGATGGTCTGGCGGCGCCCCTTGTAGCGCTTGTTGACGCTGGCCTTGACGACCTTCTCCTTGAAGCCCGGCCCGTCGGGCGAGTGATCGCCACAGATGAGGCGCACGATGTCTGCGCGATAGCGCGGCAGCTCGCAATTGACCATGACGCTGATGGATTCTCCGGGCCGAACGCCGAGCCTGTCGGAATAGCCTGTGATCTTCATCGTGCGTCGTCTCCCCGTCCAATGCCCCCGATGCACGCAGGCCTCAACCATAGCAGGATCGGCCGGACCGGAGCCTCTTCATTAACGCGCGTCGATCGGCGATAAGGGGCGCACGCTTGGAGCCGCGAGACGAGAGACATGGATAAGCGCTACGACCTTGCCGTCATCGGGAGCGGCCCGGCCGGCCAACGTGCCGCCATCCAGGCCGCCAAGCTCGGCAAACGGGTCGTCGTGGCCGAGCGCGCGCCGACCGTCGGTGGCGCAGGGATCAACACCGGGACGATCCCGTCCAAAGCATTGCGCGAGGCGGTGCTCTACCTGACCGGCGCCAGCAAGCGCGGCCTCTTCGGCGCCACGCACCGTGTCAAGCAGCGGGTGGCCATCGAGGATCTCACGGCCGTCACGGCACAGGTCATCCAGAACGAGACCCAGCTCGTCCACCGCCAGTTCCACCGCAACGAGATCGATATCCTCTGGGGCACGGCGCGCTTCGTCGGCCCGCACGAGATCGCCGTCGTCGGGGAAGAGAGCGTGACGAGCGTGCACGCCGAGACCTTCGTCATCGCCACCGGCTCGCGGCCTGCGCGGCCGGAGAGCGTGCCGTTCGACGACGAGCGGGTGTTCTGCTCGGATTCGTTTCTGACGATGTCGGAGGTTCCGCGCAGCATGATCGTTGTCGGCGGCGGGGTGATCGGCACCGAATATGCCTGCATGTTCGCGACGCTTGGTGTTCGCGTGACGCTTGTCGAGACGCAACCGCGCTTGCTCGGGTTTGTCGACCAGGAGATCCTGGAGCTCTTCCAGAGTGAGCTGCGGCGCGCCGGCGTCCGACTTCGGCTCGGAGAAACGGTCGAGCGGATTGAGCTTGCGACGGCCGAGGGTGCGGAGGCGCCGGGCGTGCGCGCCATCCTGCAGTCCGGCAAGGACCTCGGCGCCGACGTACTGCTCTACGCGATTGGACGTCAGGGAGCGACCAACGCGCTCAGTCTCGACAAGGTGGGCCTCACCACCGACGAGCGCCAGCGCATCGCGGTCAATGAGCGGTATCAAACCGCTGTGCCACATATTTACGCCGCCGGCGACATCATCGGCTTCCCGTCGCTCGCCAGCACCAGCATGGAGCAAGGCCGGCTCGCCGCCTGTCACGCCTTTGGTGCCGAGCCCGAGGCGATCGCGCCGCTCTTTCCGCTCGGCATCTACTCAGTGCCGGAAATCTCGATGGTCGGCCAAACCGAGCGTGAGCTGACCGAGGCCGGTGTTCCTTACGAAGCCGGCGTCGCGCACTACCGCGAGCTCGCCCGCGCACAACTCCTGGGTGACGGCGCCGGTATGCTCAAGCTTTTGATCCACCAACAGGACCGGCGCATCCTCGGCGTCCACTGCATTGGCACTGGTGCAACCGAGCTCGTCCACATCGGCCAGATGGTCATGACCTTCGGCGGCACGGTCGATGCGCTCATCGACAATGTTTTCAACTACCCAACGCTCGCGGAGGCCTACAAGGTCGCGGCGCTGAACGGCCTCAACCGCATGCAGCTTTTGTAATCATCCGTGGGGTGTGCGCCGGGTGGGGCGGCACCCTCGACGAGGTTTGCGATGGTCGACCCCGGTTATTTCAAGCTCGATACGCTCAGCCTTCACGCGGGCCAGCGTCCCGATTCCGTGACCGGCGCGCGCGCCGTCCCGATCTACCAAACCACGTCCTACGTGTTCGACGACACGGAGCACGCGGCGTCGCTCTTCAACCTCGAACGCGCGGGGCATCTCTATTCGCGGATCTCCAATCCGACGGTCGCCGTGCTCGAGGAGCGGATCGCGGCGCTCGAGGGCGGCGTCGGCGCGGTCTGCACCGCGAGCGGGCAGGCGGCGCTTCACCTGGCAGTGGCGACGCTCATGGATGCTGGAAGCCACATCGTTTCGTCGGCCTCGATCTATGGCGGCAGCCACAACCTGTTCACCCACACCCTGCCGCGCTTCGGGATTGCGACGACCTTCGTCGATCCGCGCGACACAAAGGGCTTCGCCGCCGCGATCAAGCCCGAGACACGCCTCGTCTTCGGCGAGACGCTCGGCAATCCCGGGCTCGAGATCATGGACATTCCCGCCGTGGCGCAGATCGCCCACGACGCCCGCATTCCCTTGATGCTGGACAACACCTTCGCGACCCCGGCTCTCTTCAAGCCCTTCGAGCATGGCGTCGATATCATCATGCATTCGGCGACCAAGTTTCTGGGCGGCCACGGCACCTCGATCGGCGGCGTGATCGTGGACGGCGGCACGTTCGATTGGGAGGCGTCAGGCCTCTTCCCGACGATGACCGAGCCCTATGCCGGCTATCACGGCATCGATTTCGCGGAGGAGTATGGCCCGGCTGCCATGATCGCGCGGGCGCGGGCCGAGGGCTTGCGCGATTTCGGCGCCTGCATGAGCCCGTCCAACGCGTTTTACATTCTTCAGGGCGTCGAGACGCTTCCCGTGCGCATCCAGCGTCACGTCGAAAACGCGCGCAAGGTCGTCGCCTACCTCGACGGCCACGACGCCGTTTCGTGGGTCAGTTATCCGGAGCTTGTCTCGCATCCAGACCACGCGCGCGCCAAGCGCCTTCTGCCGCGCGGAGCGGGCTCGATCTTCTGTTTCGGGGTCAAGGGCGGGCGCGACGCGGGTCGCGCATTCATCGAGGCTGTCAGCCTGTTGTCTCACCTCGCCAACGTGGGTGATGCCAAGAGCTTGGTCATTCACCCCGCGAGCACGACGCATCAGCAGATGGACGCGGCCGCGCTCGAAGCCGCCGGGATCGGCGAGGACATGGTGCGCCTCTCGATCGGCCTCGAGGACCCCGACGATCTGATCGCCGATCTGGAGCGCGGCCTCAAGGCGGCCCGGCGCGCGGCGGGAGGGCGCTGACGATGGAGCTCACGGTCGACGGTGCCCGGGTCTTCGCGGCGACCGGTGGCAAGCCGTTCGATCCCGCGGATCCGACGACGATCTTCATCCACGGCGCCGCATTCGATCATACGGTGTGGAAGCTTCAGGCTCGCTACTTCGCATGGCATGGCGGCAGCGTGCTCGCGCTCGACCTGCCGGGGCATGGGCGTTCCGAAGGCCCGCTCCGCCCCTCGGTCGCCGCGATGGCCGATTGGGTGGTCGGCGTGATGGATGCGGCGGGCGTGGCCGAGGCCGCCCTCGTCGGCCACAGCATGGGCGCTCTCGTCGCGCTCGATGCCGCCGCCCGACATGGCGCGCGGGTGCGGAGGCTCGCGCTGCTCGGCGCGGCCGCCGCGATCCCGGTCAACGACGTCCTGCTGAACGCCGCCGCGGAGAACGACCACCTGTCGCTCGATCTGCTGACGGTTTGGGGCTACGGCCGCAGCGCCCAATTTGGCGCCCATCGCATGCCCGGCATGTGGATGCTCGGCGGCGGTCTCCGCGTCCTGGAACGAGCCGCGCCGGGTGTGCTCCACAACGATCTGGTCGCAAGCAACGGCTATGCCGGCGGCGAGGCGGCGGCTGTGGCGGTGGCGTGCCCGACGCTCGTCGTGATCGGCGAGCGCGACATCATGACGCCCGCCAAGCGCGGCCATGCGCTCGCCGCGGAGATTCGCGACGCCCGCACGGTCGTGATTCCGGGTGCCGGACACATCATGCTCGACGAGGCACCCGATGCGACACTCGATGCGCTGAAGGATTTTCTCACGCCATGAGCCTGCTATCCGCGATGCCGGCACGCTTGCTGGTGCGCGTGGGCTTGTGCCTCATCCTCGTCGCTGCGGCGGCGCCGGCCGTTGCGCAAGCCGGAAAAGAGGCTTCGGAGAGGGCGAGCGCCGCCCTCGGCAAGGGCGATTTTCCGACCGCGATCGAGCAGCTGACCATCGCGATCGAGTCCGGCGAGCTCGAGAGCGATCTCTTGCTCATATCGCGGTTGAGCCGCGGCCAAGCCTTGATCCTCAACGGCACCCCGGCCGACTCGATCGCCGATCTCGACGTCGTCATCGCCTCCGACGGGGTGAGCGATCGTTACCGCGCGGTCGCCTATGGCAGCCGGGCCACGGCCTATCGCCTGACCGGCGATCACGAAGCGGCGCTCGCCGATTTTACGGCGGCCATCGAGCTCGGCGCGCCGGGCGGACGCATCTACTTCGACCGCGGCCTCGTTTGGGAAAGTACGGGCGCCTACGAGAAGGCCGACCAGGATTTCCTGGAAGCCTATGAGCGCGACCCCAACAATCCGCAAATCCGGGACAAGATCGTATCCCGCGGCCTCACCGATCGGGTCGAAGACTAGGTCTCAGAACCACGAGGTCGGGTAGGTCCGCCCCGGAACCGCTTTGTTGAACAGAACCGCGCAGGCGAGGAGCAATGCGGCGCCGGCCGCGATCGGGGTCGCGAGAAACCACCAGCTGGCATCCGTCATCATGATCAGAATCGGATTGGCGCCGGCAGGCGGGTGAACGGTGCGCGTGGCCACCATCACAACGATCGCGCATGCGCAGGCGAGCGCCATGACCCACCAAGCGCTTCCGAGCCCGGTGTAGAACGCGAGGCCGATCGCGCCGGTGAGAAGATGCCCGCCCAGGATATTGCGCGGCTGGGCGAGCGGGCTTTCGTAGACGGCGAACGCCAGCACCGCCGACGCGCCGAGCGGCGGCATCAGCAACATGGCATCGCTCGCGTCCGCAAGCCCCGCCACCAACGCGATGGCGATACCCCCGCCGAGCCCCGACCAGGCGGCATGGCTTGTCCCCGCGCGGCGGAGCGAGCGACCATGCGCGCGCATGCGCGCGATCAGGCCGAGCTTCATCGGGGCCCCTTAGCCGGGGATTCCGAGACCCGCCTGCGCGGCCGGCCGGTCGCCGACCGTGTCGATCCAACGCTCGACGTTGGGAAAGCGCCCCGGCTCGACCTCGTAGGCGTCGATGGGCCGCGCCCACGGCCAGGTTGCGATATCGGCGATGGAATAGACCGGTCCGCCCAGAAACGGGCTCTCACCCAGGCGGCGATCGAGCACCTCGTAGACCCGATGGGTCTCGCTCTTGAAGCGCTCGATCGCGTAATCGCCCGGCTCGCTGGCGGTGTATCTGAAATGGAAGAATTGGCCGAAGGTCGGCCCGACATGCGCCATTTGAAAGAAGAGCCACTGGATCACGGTGTCGCGCGCGGCCTTGGCCGAGGGAAGAAACTGGCCGCTCTTCTCCGCGAGGTAGATCAGGATGGCGCCCGATTCGAACACCGTCTGGCCGGTCTCGTCGTCGACGATGGTGGGGATGCGCCCGTTCGGGTTGAGCTTCAAATAGTCCGGGTTGCGCTGATCCCCCGCGCCGAGATTGAGCTTGGTCACCTGATAGGGAAGCCCGGTTTCCTCCAGCATGATGGAAGCCTTGAAGCCATTCGGCGTATTCGCCGAATAAAGCTGAATCATTCCGTCCTCCCGAATCGGCGCGCGGCGCGTGACCGCGATAGTACGCCGCTGTCGGATGCTGTCGAGCGCGGCGGGCTTCCGCACGGCCCCTGCCCGCAGTAGGGTGCGCCGCGTCGTTCGGCAGGGAGAGTTGAGCATGAAAGCGATCGCGATTCGCGAATTCGGCGGCGTCGACAAGCTGGCCCACGGTGACGCTGAAACGCCGGCGCCCGGCCCCGGCGAGGTGGTCGTGCGCGTGAAGGCCGCGGGCGTCAATCACCTCGATCACGACGTGCGCGAGGGCATCTCGGGCTTTCCGGTGGCCCTGCCCCATGTCCCCGGCATCGAGGGTTGCGGCGAGGTCGTCGAGGTTGGGCCGGGCGTGACGCAGGCGGCGCTCGGCGATCGCGTCTCGATCAATCTGCTGAAGAGCTGCGGCGCATGCGCCAACTGCGTGGCCGGCCAAGATCACCTCTGCCTGGAGCCCGCGGCGCTCGGCGTCACGATGTGGGGCACCTATGCGGAGTATGTCCGCTGCCACGAGCGTCAGCTCACAGCGATGCCCGCCGGCCTCAGCTTCGAGGATGCCGCAGCCGGCCACCTCTGCCTCAGCACGGCCTGGCATATGGCGGTGACGCTCGGGCAGGTGCGAGCCGGCATGGACGTGCTGGTCAATGCGGCGGGAAGCGGCGTCGGCACCTCGGCGATCCAGATCGCGAAGCTCCACGGTGCCCGCGTGATCGCGAGCGCGGGCTCCGACGAGAAGCTCGAGAAGGCCCGCGCGCTCGGCGCCGACGACACCATCAACTACACCACAGGCGATCTCGGCGCCGAGGCGTTGCGGCTGACCGATGATCAGGGTGTCGATCTCGTCGTCGAGTGCGTCGGCGGTGCGGTGCTGCAGCACAGCATCACCGCGTCGAAGCGCAACGGCATGGTCGTCACCTGTGGCGCGCACGCCGGAGAACAGGTCGAGATCGACGTCATCCAGCTCTTCCGCAAGCACCTGCGCTTTCAAGGCAGCGTGCTCGCCACCCGGAGCGAGATGGCGCACGTGCTGGAGCTGGTCGCGGCCGGAAAGCTGAAACCGGTGATCCATGGCGTGATGCCGCTCGCCGAGGCACGCGAGGCCGCGACACTCACCGCCAACCGGCACTTCTTCGGAAAAATGGTGCTGATGCCCTAGCCAGGCGGCCGCGCGCGCGGCATCCTGAGGGGTCCAGGGTGACGGGAGGCGGAAGATCAAGATGTCTGCGGATAACGACGTTCAACGCATTCCAGGCTATTGCGCGCTTTGCACTTCATCATGCGGGTGCATTTCGGTGGTCGAGGGCGGCCGCTTGGTCGCGGTCGAGCCGGACCCGGCGCACCCCACCGGCAAGGCGCTTTGCAGCAAGGGCCGCGCCGCGCCGGAGCTCGTGCACCATGAGGAGCGCCTTCTTTACCCGCTGAGGCGGGTCAGCGCCAAAGGTGATCCGGCGCCGAAATGGGAGCGGATCAGCTGGGAAGAGGCACTCGATACCACCGCCGAGGCCCTGATGCGGCTCGCCGCGGAAAGCGGACCCGAAAGCGTCGCCTTCGGCATCACCACGCCGTCGGGCACAGGGCTGCAGGATGCCTATCCCTGGATCGAGCGGCTGCGCCATGCGTTCGGCAGTCCCAACGCACCCTTCGGCACCGAGATCTGCAACTTCCATCGCGACAACGTCTATGCCTACACTTTCGGCGTCGACACGCCGGTGCCGGACTTCGCCCAGTCGGACTGCATCATCCTCTGGGGGCACAATCCGAGCACGACCTGGCTTGCCTTTGCCAACCGCGTGGCCGAGGCGAAGGCGCGCGGCGCCAAGCTGATCGTCGTCGACCCGCGGCGCGCGGGCCTCGCGGTCAAGGCCGATGCGTGGCTGCGTGTCCGGCCCGGCAGCGACGGGGCGCTCGCGCTCGGCCTCGCCAACATCCTGATCGAGGAGGAGCGCTTCGATGCGGCCTTCATCCGCGATTGGACCAATGGGCCTCTGCTTGTCCGCGAGGATGACGGCACCATGCTCCGCGCGCGCGACGTGGTTGCGGAGGCGGACGAAGCCGCGCGCGTCGCGTGGCATGCCGGTGCCGACAAGCCGGCGCTCTACGACCCTGCGTCCGGCGCCTACGAAGGCGGCTCGTCGTCGCTCGCTCTGAGCGGCAGCGTCGACGTTCCGACGATCGACGGTCGCACTGTTGCCTGCCGTCCGGCGTTCGCGCTTTTTGCCGACCGCTGCCGCGCGTTCCGGCCCGAGCGCGTGGAGGCGATTACCTGGGTCCCGGCCGACGCGCTTCGTGCCGCCGCGGACTTGATCGCCGAGGCGGGGGCGGTCTCATGCTACAGCTGGTCCGGTGTCGGCCAGCACAGCAATGCGAGCCAGACCTCGCGCGCCATCGCCTGCCTTTACGCGCTCACCGGGAGCTTCGACGCGCCGGGCGGCAACGTGCTGTTCGAGACCATCCCGGTTGAGAATATCTTTGGTGCCGAGCTGCTCGCGCCCGAGCAATTGGCCAAAGCGGTGGGCGGTGCGGATCGCCCGCTTGGACCTGAACGCCATGGCTGGATCACGACGGACGACCTCTACCGCGCCATCCTCGACCGTGAGCCCTATGCGGTCCGGGGCATGGTGAGCTTCGGGACCAATATTCTGGTGAGCCATGCCGACGCGGCGCGCGGGCTCAGGGCGCTCAAGGCGCTCGATTTCGCGGTCCATGTCGACATGTTCATGACCCCCTCGGCGGCGCTCGCCGACATCGTGCTGCCGGTCAACACGCCGTGGGAGCGCGAGGGGCTCAGCACCAATTTCGGCGTGGGCGCCGATGCGACGTCCTTTGCACAGCTCCGCCCGCCGGTCATCGCATCACGGGGCGAATCGAAAAGCGACCTCTGGATCGCCTTCGAATTGGCGAAGAGGCTCGGCCTCTCCAAGCAGTTCTGGGAGGGCGATATCGACGCGTCGTACCGCGCTCTGCTGGCGCCGTCCGGCCTCAGCCTCGAGGCGCTTCGCCAGAGCCCGAGCGGCGTCCGTGTGCCCCTCGAGACGCGCTACCGGAAATATGCCGGCAACGGTGTGGCCGCGCCGGGCTTCGCGACCCCCTCGCGCAAGGTCGAGATCTTCTCCGAGCAGCTTCAGGCGGTCGACGAGCCGCCCCTGCCGGCCTATGCCGAGCCGGCCGTCGGCCCCCTCAGCCGGCCCGATCTCGCCGATGCGTTCCCGCTGGTTCTCACCTCGGCGAAATCGCTGCACTACTGCCATAGCCAACACCGGGCCCTGCCGAGCCTGCGCAAGCGTGAACCGGACCCGGTGGTCGAACTGCACCCGAGCGCAGCCGCCGAACGCGGGATCGCGGATGGTGATTGGATCCGCCTCACGACACCGGACGGTACGATGCGTGCCCGGGCGAAGCTGCGTGACTCGCTCGATCGGCGGGTGGTGAGCGCGACCCATGGCTGGTGGCAGGCGTGCACGGCGCTGGGAATGCCCGGCTACGATGCGACCGGCCCGGACGGCGCCAATCTCAACGGCGTGATCGGCAACGCGGCGACCGATCCCATTTCGGGCTCGGTGCCGCACCGCTCCTATCTCTGCGAGGTACGGCCAGAATCGGTGCGGTAGGCGCGGCCGCGCACGGCGAACGGCCGCCGCCCGTCAATAAACCCGTGAGATCCGATAGCCGCGCTGTTCGAGGAGGTGGAGCATGCCGGTGTCTCCGATGAGGTGGAGCGCGCCGACCACGACGAAGGCCCCGCCTTCCAGCAACAACGGTTCCATGCGGTCGACCATGCGCTCGTTGCGTTCATCGAGGAAGCCTTGCCGGAACGTTGCCAGCAGCTCCGGCCCGAGCGCGGCCAGCGGGGCATCCGAAAGCCGCCGAATGGTGCTGATGTCTCGCTCCAGGTAGGCTTCCAGCAGCTGCTCGTACACCGTCATCGCGTGCCCATGCTCCGTGATCACGGAGCGGAACAGGTCGATCTCCTGGCCTTCGGTGAAGCTTTCGAACGCTGCCACCTGCTCATCGACCGTCTCCAGGGCGACGACGCGCTTGCCTTGCGACCGCGCGGCATGCTGCAAGCGCTCATCCAGGGACGGGCCCCCGTGCAGCTCGCTTGGCGGCACCGAAAACATCGCGATGGCGGCCCACGGCCTCAGCTGCTGGAGCGCCTCGGTGGGAATCTGATACTTCGCCGCGATCAGCCCGGCCTCCTGAAAGAGTTGGCTGCCCACGATCGCCTCAAGCGGCGGCCCCTCTCGACTAAACATGGCTTTGGCGGCGCTCCGCATGACATCGGCATCCAGCACCAGCTCGAATGCCGCCGTCTCGGATGCATCGAACGCCTCGACCAGAGCCGGCGGCAGAACGTGAACCCGCTCATCCGAGGAATGGATCGAGCCGAACAAATGGTTGGTTTGCCCGTGCGGCGTCTCGATGCGCCACAGTAGACCCTGTCCGTACCGATCCTCGGCGGAAAGAGCCGGCGCGGCCGTCAACACGAGAAGCAAGAGGACGAACGGCGCGATCAGGGCTCGGCAACGCAACGCGTCAATCATCGGCTTAGGCCTTTACGTCGATGGAGCTGGTGGCGCACCGGTGCTGACGGTGCGACCAGCCCTTTGTAGCCCCCGGCCATTGATAAACGCTCAAGATCTCAGAACGCCTGGTCGGAAGTCGCGCCAAACGGTGCGATGCGAAACACCTTGTTCACCAAATTGCCTATCGCGTTTGACTCCCTAATAGTGTGTTGATACAAGACAATCCGCCTTCAGGGCGAAGTGCCTTCGATTGGAATGGGCAAACGAATGCCTGAGTCGACGCGAAACCAGCTGGGCTTGACGCCCGTGCCTCTCTAAGCCTCGACCGCGCTCACGCCGAGGCCAGGCCTCGGTTCCGTCATCCCAAACAACCGATTTGAACCCTGCCGGGTGTTTTCCGCGGGACGGCCGCTGGTGCCGTCGCGCGATCCCGGCGCAAACCGTTGGATGACCAATGGGCGAACAGCAGTTGCTGCGCCGCATCTTGCGGATCGCAGTCCGGGAGACGGATCCGGCCTCGGCCCGTGCCAAGGCCATCCTTTCCTGGGTCGAGGATCATCGCGCGACGCTCGGGCTCTCCTCCGACGCGCAGGCGAACGAGCGGACGCGGAAGAAGCGTGCGCGGAAGGCGCGCACGAAGCACGCGCGGCGCCACGCCTGGGCGCGCTTGGCCGAGTGCGTCTTCGCACCGGATGGGCCGGCCTTGGAAGCGCCGGCGCCGCTCGCCATTGCAGCGCGCTTGGCGGCCTTGCTCGCGCTTGCGCCGGACGAGGCGCGCCTGCTCGGGATTGCCGTGGCGTTCGACCGCGTGCCGCGCATCACCTCGCTGGTGCGCCTCCTCCGCACGCACAGAATGAGCCCGGCCACTCTGGCGGCCGAGCTAAGCGGCGTCAAAGCCGTCGAAAAGAGCGCGGCCCTCAAGCTTGGTCTCATCGAGGTTGTGAGTGCCCGAGACGGTCTGCTCGATCTTTGGCTCGCGAACGCGACGCAACGCGTTCTCGACCGCGCACCGTCGGCTGAGGATGATCTCATCGAATGCCTGGTCGGCACACATCGTCCTGCCAATCTCACGCTTTCCGATTTCGCCGAGCGCGCGGAGACGGTCGACCTCGTGCGACGCATCGTCTCGGGCGCCCTCGAGGCCCGAGCAAAAGGCATCAACATCCTGCTCCATGGCCCGCCGGGCGTCGGCAAGACCGAACTCGCCGCGGTGATTACCGAGACCGCGGGCGCGCGGCTCTATGGGGTTGGCGAGGTCGACGACTATGGCGACGAGCCGAACCGGTTCGAGCGGGTGACGGCGCTCAAGCTCGCGCAACGGACACTCGCCAAACGGCGAAACGCGGTCCTGCTTTTCGACGAGATGGAAGATCTCATCGGTGCGGCGGAATGGTCCGGTGGCCGGGGAGCCGGGAGGCCGTCTGGCTCGAAGGTGTTCGTCAACCGGATGCTGGAGACCAATCCCGTCCCCACCATTTGGACGACGAACGGGATCGAGACCATCGACCCCGCCTACCTTCGGCGCATGAGCTACGTGCTGCGCATGGATATCCCGGGGGCGGCCGTGCGCCGGCGCGTGATCGATCGCATCGCGGAGACCGAAGGGCTGGCACTCTCGGAGCCCACGGCCGAGAGAATGAGCGCGGCCGCACCCGAGGCGGTCACCGTGGCGCGCAGCGCAATCCGGGCGGTCCATCTCGCCGGCGGCCTCGAAACCGATCTTCCGGCGGTGGCCGATGCGCTCGTCGCCGGCGTGCGCCACGGACATCCGGCGCGCGGCGGTTCAGCGTCGTCGCACCCGCTGGATCTCGCGCTCTATGAAACCCGCGAGCCGATCGCCGATCTCTTGGCCAAGCTCACCCGACCGGGCGCGCCGCTTGATTTCTCGCTGCTGCTGATGGGCCCGCCCGGCACCGGGAAGACAGCGCTCGCGCACCACCTCGCCCGCGCGCTCGATCGGCCGCTGGAGATCAAGCGGGCCTCGGACCTCCTCTCAAAGTGGATCGGCGAGTCGGAGAAACAGATCGCCCAAGCGTTTGTCGACGCGGCCGAAAAGGGTCACATGCTCCTGTTCGACGAAATCGATTCGCTGCTGTTCGATCGGGCCGGGGCCACGAGGCGATGGGAGGTGAGCCAGGTGAATGAGCTTCTGACATGGATGGATCAACATCCCATGCCCTTCCTCGCCGCGACCAACCATGCAACGACGCTCGATCCGGCCGCGATGCGGCGGTTCGTCTTCAAGATCGCGCTGGACACGCTGCCTGCCGAAAAGGCGGCGCACGCGTTTCGCCTCTACTTCGGCGCGGATCCGCCGGCCACGCTTCGCGAGGTTGACGGCCTGACGCCGGGCGACTTTGCGGTCGTTGCCCGCCAACTCCGCTTCACCACACCCGCGCCGTCTGGGTCGGAGATCACGGCCTTGCTGGCCGCGGAGGCTGGCTCACGGCAGCGCGGGGGCGAACCGATCGGCTTCCGCGCGCGCGGACGTTAATCGGCGCGCCAGCGGCGCACTTACACGACGAAGCGGGGCGTGTTGGCGAGTCCGGGCGCCGCGTCCGGCGGCGGGACATGCGCGTTGCCACCGGTCGTGCTGGTGGTGTTGTCGTATTGCCTGAGCTCGAGGCGCGCGATCTGGTTGCGGTGCACCTCGTCGGGGCCGTCGGCGAGGCGGAGCAAGCGGGCGTTGGCATAGGCCGCGGCGAGGCCGTAGTCGGCGGTGACGCCCGCGCCACCGAAGGCCTGGATCGCCCAATCGATGACCTGGCAGGCCATGTTGGGGGCGGCCACCTTGATCATCGCGATCTCCTTGCGCGCCACCTTGTTGCCCACGGTGTCCATCATGTAGGCGGCCTTCAGCGTGAGCAGGCGTGATTGCTCGATCAAGATGCGCGCGTCTGCGATGCGCTCCTGCGTGACCGTCTGATCCGCGATCGGCTTGCCGAATGCAACACGTAGCTTGCCGCGCCGGCACATGCGCTCGAGCGCTCGCTCGGCGGCGCCGATCAGACGCATGCAATGGTGAATGCGCCCCGGGCCCAAGCGGCCTTGAGCGATCTCGAAACCGCGGCCCTCGCCGAGCAGCATGTTGTCGGCCGGCACACGCACGTCTTCGAACATCACCTCGGCGTGGCCGTGCGGCGCATCGTCGAAGCCGAACACCGGCAGCATGCGCTTCACCGTGACGCCGGGCCACGGCAGCGGCACGAGGATCATCGACTGTTGCTTGTGCCGGTTGGGGTTGTCCGGGTCGGTCTTGCCCATGAGCACGAGGATCTTGCAGCGCGGGTCGAGCGCACCCGAGGTCCACCACTTGCGGCCGTTGATCATGTACTCGTCGCCATCGCGTTTGATGAGGGTCTCGATGTTGGTCGCGTCCGAGGAGGCGACCTCGACCTCCGTCATCGCGAAGGCGGAGCGAATCTCGCCGGCGAGCAGGGGCTCGAGCCAGGCCGTGCGCTGCGCGTCGGTGCCGTAGCGCGCCAGCACCTCCATGTTGCCCGTGTCCGGCGCCGAGCAGTTGAAGACCTCGGGCGCGAAGGCGGAGCGGCCCATCTCCTCGCAGGCCGGCGCATAATCGAGGTTGGAGAGGCCGGCGCCGAAGTCGCTCTCGGGCAGGAACAGGTTCCAAAGGCCGGCCTCCTTGGCCTTGGTCTTGAGCTCCTCCACGCGCGGGATGGGGGCCCAGCGGTCCCCATCGTCGACTTGGGCGAGCATCTCCGCCTCGTTGGGATAAACATGCTCGGCCATGAACGCCGCGACCGCGTCGCGGACCTCCTTCGCCTTGTCGCTATAGTCGAAATTCACGGGCCCTCTCCTCGCTCTCTCGTCCGCACTGGCCGGCCTCGCGGCTCGGCCTATTGGCGCGCGGTGGTGCCGCCATCGATGGTCAGCACGGTGCCGTTGCAGTAGGTGGCCTCGTCCGAGCCGAGATAGAGGCAACCATAGGCCATCTCCTCCGGCGTACCGGGGCGCGCCATCGGCGTGATGCGCTCGGCCATCTCTTTGTCGTCGAACAGGCTCAACACGGGCGCCACCATGGGTGTGTCGATGAAGCCTGGGGCAATGCAATTGGCGCGAATATTGTCTTTCGCGTACGTCACGCAGAGCGAGCGGGTGAGATTGATCGTGGCACCCTTCGCGGCGGTATAGGTGTGCGCCACCGGAAGCCCTTGAAAGCCCGAGATGCTGGCGACGTTGACGATCGCCCCGCCGCCCTGCTCTTGCATGATCGGGATCACCGCGCGGCACAGGTAGAAATAGGAATCGAGGTTGATGCCGATCACCTCGCGCCACTTCTCGGGCGTGGTGTTGACGACGTCGCCCATCGAATCGGGGCTCTTGTCGAGCCAGCTATAGCCGACGCCTGCCGAGTTCACGAGGATGTCGATGCGCCCGTAGGCGTCCATCGCCGCGGCAATCAGGGCGTCCGCGCCCGCCGGCTGCGCGAGGTCTTGCGCAACCACGAACCCGTCACCGCCCGCGTCCTTGGTGAGGCGAAGGGCCTCGTCGAGGTTTTCCTGGGTGCGTGCGCAGCCGATTACCGTGGCGCCCTCGCGCCCGAAGACCACCATGCACGCGCGGCCGACGCCCGTGCCGGCGCCGGCGATTACCGTGATCTTGCCTTCTACACGGCCAGCCATTGGCGGAGTTCCCCGTTAGTCGCGCTGCGGACGCAGGAGGATCTTGCACTCGTCGCTTGGCTTCCTCAGCTTCTCGAACCGGTCCGCAAGGTCGTCGAAGCCGATAACATGCGTGATGAGCGGCTTGGGGTCGATACGCTCGCGCGCCAGCAGATCGAGCACCACCTCGAAATCCCGTGGCTTGTAGCCGAGCGCCCATTGCAGGCAGACCTCCTTCGCCAAGGCGGCGAGGGGGATGAAGCGCTCCTCCTTGGTGCAAACACCGCACACCATGACCTTGCCCTGATGCTTCACGAGATTGATGCAGAGATCGAGCATGCCCGGCACGCCGACGCATTCGATGACGAGGTCCGGTGGCCCGCCCGCGATCGCGGCATACTGCTCCGCGACATCGCCGGCGCTCGGGTCGATGGCGGCCGTGGCCCCCATGGCGATGGCGCGCGCGCGGCGGTTCTCCGCATATTCGCTCACCACGACATGGCGGGCGCCGGAGAAGCGCGCGAAGGCCGTGCAGGAGAGCCCGATGGGACCCGCGCCGATCACGAGCACGTTGCTGCCGGGCCGCATCGCGGCCTTGTCGATCACGTGGTGGCCGACGGAAAGCGGTTCCGCGGTGGCGCCATCCCGGAAGCCCAAACCGTCAGGAAGGCGGAGCGCGTTGCCCGCGTCGACGCGTATATATTCCGCATAGGCACCCGGCGCGCCGAAGCCGGTGATGATGTTGTTGGGGCAATGGATGCCCATGCCGAGCTTGCACTGCCGACCGCACGCGGCGCAGGCGTTGACCGGAACGGCCGTGACATTGTCGCCCACCGCCCACTCCGCACCGACATCGGCGCCGATCTCGACGACGGTGCCCGTAAACTCGTGACCCAGGATTTGGCCGTCGGGCACGACCAGCGCACCCTCTTCGGTCGCGTGCAGGTCGGAGCCGCAGATGCCGCAATATTCGACCTTGATCAGAAGATCGCCGGGGCGCACGACCGGATCGTCGACCGTTTCGATCGACAGCGGATTGCCGACGCCACGAAACACCGCCGCTTCCATCCTCTCCTCCCTGGGCTGGTTGATGCGCCACGGCGCTCGCGGCGCCACAGGCCATCGCTATTGTCCGACAAAATTGCCGCACATTCCAGCGTGGCACCGCCGCGCTTGGTGCAGCCTCATGGCTCGTCGTAGCGGTACCAACCCTTGCCTTCGCGCCGACCGCTATACCCGGCCTTGACCATTTGCTTGAGTAACGGCCGTGGCATGAAGCGCGGGCCATAGGCTTCGTGCAGGATCTCCTGCACGTCGAGGGTGAGGTTGTTGGTGACCCCGTCCATCAGGCGGAAGGGCCCGACCGGCAATCCCATGCCGAGCTTGCAGGCGGTGTCGATGTCCTCGGGTGTCGCAACACCCTCTTCGACCAGGCGAATCGCTTCGATCCAGAAGATGTGGATCAACCGGTTGACCGCGAACCCGACGACATCCTTGATGCGCACCGGTGTCTTGCCCGCCTCTTCGCAAAGGGTCGTTACGGCGGCGACGGTCGCCTCGGCGGTGTCGATCCCGGGGATCACCTCGACAAGCTTCATGCGCGACACCGGCGAGAAGAAGTGCGTGCCGAGAAACTTGGCGCGCCGCGCCTCGTCGAGATAGGACGAGAGCACGGTGATCGAGATGCTCGATGTGTTGCTCGCGATCAGGCAATCGCCGGAGACGACGTCGCTCAGCGCCTTGAAGACCTCGGCCTTGACCGCCTCGTCCTCGAACACCGCCTCGATCACCATCTCGCAGGCGGCGTAGTCATCGAGCGAGGTGGTGGTGCGCAGGTTGCCGAGAGCGCGGGCCTTTGCCGCCTCATCGTAGAAGCCCCGCGCGATGCCCTTGTCGAGCACGGCCTCGAGCTTGCGCCGAGCCTGGTCGATCAGCGCCTGATCACGATCCGTCAGGAGCACCGATTTGCCGGCGAGCGCCATTACCAGCGCGATTTCGGAACCCATCATGCCGGCGCCGATCACGCCGATGTTGTTGAGAGTCATGCCCTGACGTCCCTTCGTCCGTGTGTCGTTCAGTGGACCACCCGCTCGATCGGCATGGCGAGCCCTTGGCCCGCACCCATGCACATTGCTTGGTCCGGTGCGCCGGCGGCGCGCCCGAGACCGCCTGAATAGTATTGACAGCCCCGCACCCGTCAATCAGCGTGATTGACGATTTTGTATGACAAGATTGCGCCTCGATATGGTCGAGGGCGGAAGCGGTAGGATGGCACGTCAGGCACTCGGAGCGCTTGAGGCCGGCGCGGGCACGGCTGCGCCGAACGGCACGAGCTCGCCGGATCAGGTGGTTCGCGCGCTGATCGAGGGCGTCAAGACGGGACGCTACGTGCCCGGTCAACGCTTGATCGAGGCCGACCTGACCCAAGAGCTCAAGGTGAGCCGGGGGCCGGTCCGCGAGGCGCTCAAGCGTTTGGCGGCAGAGGGCCTGGTGAGCTTGGTGCCGCACCGGGGCGCGTATATCCGCAAGCTCTCGCGGCGCGAGGTGCACGACATCTTGGTGATCCAGGAGCATCTGACCGGCCTCGCCGCACGCCTTGCCGCCGAGCAGATCGAGCGCGACGGCAACCGTGCGCGCTTCGTCGAGGCGCTGGAGCGCCTCCTCAGCTTCCGCAACCGCAGCGACTCGGCCGCGTTTCTCGATGAGCGCGCGCAGTTCTACGAAAACCTGGTGTCGATTGGCGGCAACCGCGAGCTTTCCCGCTTCGTCCCCGTGATGCAGATCCACCTGCTCCGGATGCAATTTCAACAACATCTCACGGAGAGCGATCGCGAACGCCAGTTCCAGGAGTACGAGACGTTAGCCGAGCATATCCTCGCGTCCAAGCCACAAAAGGCCGAGCGCGCGATGCAGCAGCACATCCGGCGGACGCGGCTCAGCATCGAACGCCTTTCGGACGACGTGTTCGCGAGCGAGCTTTAGGGGGCGCCATGGCGATCCTGGTCACCGGTGGCACCAAGGGCATCGGCCGCGCGATCGCGCTTGCCTTTGCCGAGCCCAACGCCGATGTCTTTCTCAACTATCACGGCGACGATGGCGCGGCCCACGAGGCGGCGGCGATGGTGCGGGAGGCCGGCGCGCGCTGCCACCTCATCAAGCGTGACGTCGGCACGCCCGAGGGGGCGGCCGCCGTGCTCGCCGCGGTCGCAGCGCAATGCGCGCAGCTCGACCAGCTCGTTCATTGCGCGGTCCGCGCGTTGCCGCAGCCCGCGCTCGACTGCGATCCGCACGCTTTCACCGCGGCCGTCAATCTCAACGGCACCGCGCTTCTCTATCTCGTGCAAGCCGCGCGACCGCTGTTGCGCCCCGGCAGCACGGTGTTCTTTCTCACGAGCCGCGGTGGACGCACGGTGGTGCCCAACTACGCCGCCATCGGCATCGCCAAGTCGCTCGCGGAGTCGCTCGTGCGTTATCTCGCGAGCGAGCTGGCGCCGCTTGGTGTGCGCATCAACAGCGTCGCGCCCGGCCTCGTCGAGACCGACGCGGTCAGGACGCTCTTCGGGGATCAGACCAGCGAGCTGGTCAAGCACGCGGCCGCGGCCAACCCGAGCGGCCGCGGCGTAAAGGACGAGGACTACACGAACCTGATTCGCTTCCTCGCGAGCCCGCAAGCGGAGTACATCCAGGGACAGGTCATCTTCGTCAATGGCGGCCACTTCCTCGCGGCCTGACGGGGCAGATCAGGAGAGCCGCTCGACGAGGGTGGCGTTGGCCATGCCGCCGCTCTCGCACATCGCCTGGAGACCGAGACGGCCGCCCGTCGCCTCGAGCGCGCCGATGAGGTTGGCGGTGAGGCGCCCGCCGGAGGCGCCGACCGGGTGGCCGAACGCGATCGCGCCGCCGTCGACGTTCACGCGGTCGAGGTCGACGTCGAGTTCCTTGGCCCAGGCGAGCACGACCGAGGCAAAGGCCTCGTTGACCTCAAAGCGATCGATCTCGTGGAGCTGGCGGCCGCTCCGAGCCATGAGCTTCCTGCTAGCGGGCATGATGCCGGTGAGCATCAAGAGCGGATCGTCGCCCGCGACCGCAAAGTGGCCGATGGCCGCGCGCGGGGCGAGGCCGAGACGGCGCGCGGTGTCTTCCGAGGCGATGAGCACCGCCGACGCGCCATCCGTGACTTGGCTCGCGTTGCCCGCGGTCACGGACCAGGTGATCTCGGGGAACCGCTCGGCGATCGCGGGCTCTTCGAAGGCGGGTTTGAGCGCAGCCAAGCGTGCGGCCGTGCTGTCCCGCCGAATGCCCTCGTCGCGCGTAACGTCACCGATCGGCACGATGTCGCGCACGAACGCGCCGCGGTCCTCCGCTGCGGCGGCGCGTTGGTGGGACCGTAGCGCATAGGCGTCGAGGGCTTCCCGCGAAAGCTCCCAGCGCGCGGCGATCAACTCGGCCGAGATGCCCTGGTGCACCAAGCCATTCGGATAGCGGGCGTGGTGCATCGGCCCGAGATTGTCCTTGCCGAGCCGATTGCTGCGCATCTGGACGCGGCTCATCATCTCGACACCGCAGGCGATCACCAGATCGTAGGCGCCGGCGATCACGCCCTGCGCCGCGAAATCCATTGCCTGCTGCGCCGAGCCGCATTTGCGGTCGATCGTCACGGCGGGCACGGTCTCGGGAAAGCCTGCGGCGAGCCAGGCTTGCCGGCCGATATTGGCCGCCTGCTCGCCGACCTGGATGACGCAACCGGTGATCACGTCGTCGACGGCTGCCGGGTCGATGCCGGCGCGCGCGACCAAGGCCTGCAGCGTTTTGGCGAGGAGGTCGACGGGATGGACCGCGCACAGCGCGCCGCCTTCGCGCCCCTTGGCGAAGGGCGTGCGGACGACATCGACGATCAGCGCGCGGGGCATCAGCCGGCGCGGCGTAGCGAGACCGAGAGCGCGGCGGTCTTGATCTCGACATAGTTGGAGGTCGAGAGCGCCATCAGCCGGCGTGCTTGCTCCAACTCGGGCGACGAGAGCAAGGGATAGTCGCGTTTCACCGGCCCGGCCGCGCGCATCTTCTCGATATCGGGGCCGGGTACGAGCGCCCGAAGGATCAATTCGTCGTCATCCTCCGTCCCGTAGCGCTTGCGCAGCTCCTCGACCGTCGGCTGCTCCGGCGGCGCGGCCAACACCTCCTTCGCGCGGGGCGCCGCCATGATCTTGTCCAGCACATCCGGATCGATGGGAGCCACCGGCTTGCCATAGTGCTCGCCGGCATACTGGATCACCTCGTCGGGGATGATCGAGTAGCGCGCGCCGGTGACGATGTTGAGCACCGCGAGCGTGCCGACCAGCTGAGAGAACGGGGTCGCCATGCCCGGATAGCCGAGCTCGCGCCGCACGCGACCGGTCTCCGCCAGCACCTCGTCGAGCTTGTCTTCCATCTTGTGCTGGACCAATTGCGCCTTGAGCGTGCCCATCATGCCGCCCGGAATTTGGTGCTGGATGGAGAAGAGGTCGTATTCCTGCGGCACCCCCACCGGGAAGCCGGCCGCCGCCGCCACGCGCTCGAAATGCCCGCCGATCTCGGGCAGGAGCGTGGTGTCGAGATCGTGAGTGTGTCCCATCAGCTCGATGTTGCGCGCCATCACCTCGACGGAGGGCACCGAGGGCCCGTTCGCCATCGGCCCGCAGGCGGTGTGCAGAATGCGGATGCCGAGCTTGATCGCCTCGACATAGGCGATGCCGGACGCGCCCAGAATGTTGTTCGAATGAAACTCGATCGGTTTGCCGCGCGCCTTCGCCATGATCGCCGGCACCAGCGTGCGCATGCGATCGGGATCGAGCACGCCGGCGGTGTCATAGAGCAGGATGGTGTCGATCTCGGGCGATGCGGAGATCTTGTCGGCCTTGTCGGCGTAGTACGCATCGGTGTGGACCGGGCTCAGCGTGAACATGATCGCGCCCGCGACCTCGGCGTCATACGCCTTCGCCACCTTGGCGAGGCGATGCATCTTGTCGATGTTGAAGAGCACGTCGTAGATCCAGAAGCTCCGGCAACCGTGCACGCACAGCTGGCGCATCCACACATCCATCAGCGCATCGGGCGTCACGCCGAAGGTGACGCTCGCATTGCTCCGCATGCCGCCGCGGATCTTGCTGTTCGGCATGGCGGCGACGAGAAGATCGAGGCCCTCCCACGGGTCCTCCTGGCAATGGCGGATCAGCACCTCGAAGAGGCTGGAGCCGGTGAGATCGACCACGCGATAGCCGACCCGGTCGATGAGCGGCGCGACCGGGAGCGCCATGCCGGCCTGCATGCGCATGCCCCAAAGGCTCTGCTGCCCATCGCGCATGGTCTCGTCGAGGAATTCGATGTGCGCCATCGGTTACTCCGATCAGTGCGAAAGTGTCGGCAGGAGGGTGGATTCGAGCCAGCGGGTGTTGACCCGGTTGGCGGCGAAATCATCGTGATTCACCAGGCGCGCCTGGAACGCCAGGTTGGTCTCGATCCCCGTGATCTCGAATGCGGCGAGTGCGTCTGCCATACGATCGATCGCCCGTTCGCGATCGGTCCCGTAGGCGATCAGCTTGCCGATCATGCTGTCGTAGAACGGAGGCACCACAGAGCCGGCGCGGCAATGGCTGTCGACCCGCACGCCTTCGCCTGCGGGCGCATGCCACGCCTCGATCCGACCAGGGGACGGCGCGAACCCGCGCTCCGCCGCCTCTGCGTTGATGCGGCATTCGATGGCGTGGCCGCTGATCGCGATGTTTTCCTGAGCGACCGCGAGACGCGCCCCGCCTGCGATCCGCAGCTGCTCCTGCACCAGATCGAAGCCGGTCACCGCTTCGGTCACGGGATGCTCGACCTGGATGCGCGCGTTGACCTCGATGAAATAGGCCTCGCCGCGGATCATGTCGTAGAGGAACTCGACCGTGCCCGCGTTGCGATAGTCAAGGTGGCGGGCCAGGCAACACGCGGCATCGTGAAGCGCGCGCCGTGCCGGCTCGGGCAAGGCGAGAGCGGGGGCTTCCTCCACGACTTTCTGGAAGCGTCGCTGGACCGAGCAATCGCGCTCGCCGAAATGGACGACATCGCCCGTGCCGTCACCCATGATCTGCACCTCGACGTGCCGCGCATCTTCGACGAAGCGCTCGACATAGAGCGCACCATCGCCGAACGCCGCCTCGGCCTCCGCCGACGCGCGCGCGAACTCGTCGTCGATCTCCTGGGGCGAGCGCGCGACCTTCATGCCGCGCCCGCCGCCGCCGGCGCTCGCCTTCAACACCACGGGATAGCCGGCATCGTCGGCGAAGCGCTTTGCCTCCGCTGCGTCGTTCACGTGGTCCGACCCCGGAACCAGCGGAACGCCCGCCTCGGTCGCGATCGCGCGCGCCATGAGCTTGTCGCCGAGCGCGTCGATGGTCTCCGCGGCGGGTCCGACGAACACGATCCCCTCGCGTGCGCACAGCCGCGCGAGGGCCGCGCGCTCGGATAGGAACCCATAGCCCGGATGGAGGCCATCGCAGCCCGTTGCCTTGGCGGC
The DNA here is from genome assembly GCA_965216915.1 of Alphaproteobacteria bacterium. Taxonomy (GTDB): domain Bacteria; phylum Pseudomonadota; class Alphaproteobacteria; order UBA828; family UBA828; genus CBDCGS01. The sequence continues at coordinate 646,734 of CBDCGS010000011.1, read as the reverse complement.
GTGAACGACCAGATCGACGTTGAGGTAGCTGTCCCGCGCGGGCGCCGGGCCAAGCACGACGGCGCGATCGGCAAGCTCGCTCGCCATGCTGTCGCGGTCTGCATCCGAGACCCCGACCACCGTCTCGAGGTCGAGCGCTTGGCACGCCCGGATGATCCGCACGGCGATCTCACCGCGATTGGCCACGAAGACCCGTTTGAGCGCCATCGCACTTACTCGGTCGTTGCCGCCTCCGGGCGAACGCGAAAGAGCGGCGCGCCGAATTCGACCATCTCGCCGTCCTCGACGCAGATTTCGGCGAGCGTGCCGCTGACCCCCGCCTTGACCGGGGTGAAGAGCTTCATCACCTCGATCAGGCACACCTCGGTCGTCTCGGCGATGGCCTGCCCAAGCTCGACATAGGGCGCGGCGCCGGGTTTCGGCGCACGATAGAAGGTGCCGAGATTGGGCGCTGTGATCTCGGCGAGGCCATCGGCCGACTCGGCGGCCGGTTCGGTGGCTAACCCGGCGTCGAGTCGTGGCCTTGGCTCGGCAGCCGTGGGCGCCGCGGCGGGCGCGGCGGGCTCCACGGCGGACGTGGCGGCGGCGAGCGGCGCTGCGGCCGGATCGTTCGACAACACGAGCCTGAGGCCATCCACCTCGAGCCGCAGCTCATCCCAGTCGGATTGCTCGAACAGGCGGATCATCGCCTCGATGTCTTTGCGGGCGATCGTCATGCTGCGGCATCCGTTCCGCGCGCCCGGCCCGCCGCGCACGCCGCGATGAGCGCCGGCAAGGGTTGGCGCACCACGATGAACCTGAGGCCGGCCTCGACGGCGGCGGCGACGCCCGCATCGCTCGCCAAGGCGCCGCCTTTGGCGCCGTGGGCGCCCCGCAGGAGGGCCGGGAGGTTGTCTACCAGCTCGCCGCCGGTCTCCCGGTCGAGGTCGACGAGGCGCGCGTCCGCCGGCGCGTCATCGGGCGTGTGGACGGCGAGCGGCGCACGGGCGCGCGCCCACTGCTCGATGACGCGCAGCACGGGATCATCGGTCGCGCGCGGAACGCGCAAGGGCATGGCCCCCTCGAAGACGCGGCCTGACTGGCCCTCCACGGTCACATGGTGGTCCTCGAGGGCCTCTCCGACCGCGTCGCCGCAGCCGACCACGCAGGGCACGCCGAGCGCGCGGCTGACCACGGCGGCGTGGGACGTCGATCCGCCCGTCGCGGTCACCACCGCGCGGGAGGCGATCATGCCATGCACGTCTTCCGGGCTCGTCGTCGGGCGGACGAGCACGACGTCCTCGCCGGCCGCGGCGCGCGCCTCCGCCGTGTCGGCGTCCAACACGACCGCGCCGATGCCGACACCCGGCGAGGCGCCTTCGCCATGCGCGAGCACCGTCGCACGCGCATCGGCGCCGTCGACCAAGCGCGGAGCCAGCACCGCGCGCGCATGCTCCGCGGTGATGCGGTCGAGCGCGTCGTCGGTGGTGATCAACCCCTCGTGCGCCAGGTCGACCGCGATGCGCAGCGCCGCCGTGGGTGACCGCTTCGCGGCACGCGCCTGGAGCAGGTAGAGTGCTCCCTCCTGCACGGTGTACTCGATGTCCTGCACGTCTCGCCGCGCGGTTTCGAGTGTGCGTGCCGCCTCGAGCAATGCCTGATAGGCAGCCGGGTGCGTGCCGCCCAGCGCCTCCAGACCGGCGGGTGTGCGCGTGCCCGAAACCACGTCCTCGCCTTGGGCCCGCGCCAAATATTCGCCGAACGGTTCGGCCGCCCCGGTGAGCGGGTTGCGGCTGAACACGACCCCCGTGCCGCTCGCGGCGCCGAGGTTGCCGAACACCATCGCTTGGATCGTCACCGCGGTGCCGGCGTCGTCGGGGATGCCATGGTGTTTGCGATAGCGTTTGGCGCGCCGGCCGTTCCAAGACTCGAACACGGCTTTGACGGCGCCGATCAATTGCTCGACGGGTGTGGACGGGAGCGTGCCGGCGCCCGCTCGCGCGATGATCGCCCGCCAGGTGCCGATATCGGCCTCCGGCGGCAGCGCGTCGATGGCGGCTTTCAGCACGATCCGCGCATACATCTCGCAGAAACGCCGATGGGTGTCCCGCGCGAACGCCGCATCGTCGCTCTCCTGCGCGAGCGCGCCCTCAACTGTTTCGTCCATGCCGAGATTGAGCACGGTATCCATCATGCCCGGCATGCTGATGGCAGCGCCCGAGCGCACCGAGACGAGGAGCGGCCGCGGCGCGCCGCCGAACATGCGCCCGGTCGCCGCCTCGAGACCCGCTATGCCGGCCTCGAGCTGCTCGGCGAGGCCCGCGGGCAGCTTGCCGTCGCCGAGATAGGCCCGACATGCTTCCGTGGTCACGACGAACGCCGGCGGGACCGGCATGCCCAGGCTCAGCATGTGGGCAATGCCCCACGCCTTACCTCCGACCAAGGCGCGCTCAGGCAGCGCGCTGCCGTCGAGTGTGACGGTCCACCGACGGCCCACCGGTCTATTCCTCGCGGGTGCGGCCGAGGATCCGGAGAAGATCTTCGTGAAACTCGAACCACACCGTGTGATAGGACTCGATCTTCGCGCCGCTCACCCACTCGATCGCGCCGTCCTCGGCCTTTTCGAGAGCCGCTTCGAGCTTTGCCGTGAAGATCGCGAGGCGCGGCAGGCCGGCGCTGAGCTGCTGCAACACGCCGAGCGCGCGCTCGTGGAAATCGCCGAGGCGCGCGATCACGCGGTCGTCGTAATCCGCGTCGGCGTGATCATTGGCGACGCTCTCACCGCCGATCTCGACGGTCTGCCACGCCGTCATCAGCTGCTTCAGGTCTCGATTGATCACCTCGAAGCGCTCGTAGGCCGCGACGAAGCCTTCGTCGGCCCGCTGCGCCGCGTAGACCTTGGAGTAGCCGCCGTCGAGGGCCATGCGCGCCGCCGGCGACAGCATGTAGCCGTCCTTCGCGGCAAGCGCGCGGCCTTGCGCGACGGCGTCGTCGAGCACCGCTTGAACCTTGGTCGCGTCGAGCCCCATGATGTCGGCAACGCTGGCCGCATCGGCGTGCTTCTTGATCGCGAGGCCGTGGAGCACAAGATGCGAATCGCTCATCTCGTCTACTCGGCCGCATCCGCCGAACGCGCCGCGAGAAGGCGGTCGCGCACGGCGCGGCGCAGGATCTTGCCGGCAGCGCTTTTCGGCAGCTCGTCCCAAACGTCGATTGCCTTCGGGCATTTGTAGCGCGCGAGCTTTTCGCGGCACGACGTGAGCAGCCGGTCCGCGTCCAAGCCGGCGCGGCCGGCGACCACGGCCTGCACGCGATCGCCCCATTTCTCGTCCGGAATGCCGACGACGGCGGCCTCGACCACACCCTCGTAGGCGAGAAGCACGTCCTCAATCTCGCGCGGATAGACGTTGTAGCCGCCACTGATCAGCATGTCGTTCTTGCGATCGAGAATGTAGTAGAACCCGTCTTCGTCCATGCGGCCGATGTCGCCGGTGTGCAGCCAGCCGTTGCGGAAGACCTCCGCGGTGGCGTCCGGGCGGTTCCAGTAATAGGCCATGAGCTGGGTACCGCGGCAGACGATCTCACCGCGCTCGCCGGGCGGCAGCGGCTGGTCGTCGTCGTCGAAGATCGCCACGTCGACGGTCGTATAGGGGCGCCCGCACGAGCCGATCCGGTCGTGATCGTCCGGCCCGAGAAAGGTGATGACCATCGGCGACTCCGCCTGCCCGTAGGTTTGCGCAAACACCGAGCCAAAGCGCGCGATCGCCCGCTCGAGCAGGCTCGGCGCGATGGGTGACGCGCCATAGCAAATGCGCTTGAAGGCGAGGCGCGCGCTCGCCACTGCCGGCTCCTCCAAGATCATCGCGAGCATGGTGGGCACGAGGAAGGTGTGGCTCGCGGCGGACCGCTCGGCAAGGGTGAGGAACGCGTCGGGAGCGAACTTCGGCATGATCACCGAATGAACACCCCGCACGAGCGATGGCAGAAAGAACGCGCCGCTCGCATGGGCGATGGGCGCGGCATGTAGAAACGTGTCGCCGCGCGCGAGATCGGGCACCAAGTCGATCAGGAACGCTGAAAGCTCCGCGGTCTCGCCGCGGGTCGTCAGGGTGACGGCCTTGGGCTCTCCCGTCGTGCCGCCCGTGAAGCCGAGCCGCAAGGGCGCGTCGAGGTCGCGATCCACGCGGCACGGCGCCTCGGCGCCGGTCTCGATCAGCCGGTGGAGGGCATCGAGGTCGTAGCGGAACGGGAGGTCGGAGCCCGTGCCGCCGTTGTGGATCAGCCCGCGCGCGCCGCTATCGGACAATTTGTAGGCATGATCGCCCGGCGTCTCACGAACGTTCAGCGCGACGCGCACCAGACCGCATTTGGCGAGCGCGTAGTAGGCGATCAGGCAATCGATGCCGTTGGGGAGAAGCACGCCAACGCGATCGCCGGGCTCCAACCCTTCGGCCAGGAGCGCGTTACCGAGGCGATCGGTTGCCGCATCGAAATCGCGGAAGCTCAGTATGCGGTCGCCCTCGCTGAGGGCGGGCGCATCGCCATAGATCAGACCCGCGCGGCGGATCAGCTCGCCGATTTGCATGGGTCGCGACCCGCAGCCCGGCCGAGGCCTAGCCGTCGCCGAGCGACGCCAGATCCGCCGGACCGAGCGCGGCGCCCCGTCCCTCGATCTTGCGCGCTTGCGCCTGCTCGTGCCGGTACATCTCGTCGGCGAGCGGCGTGTCGTGGTTGTATTTGAGCCAGGTCTCATCGAGATAGCGATACCGATGGGACGCCGGCGTGAACGCCCGGACGCGCCGGTTGTAGTCATCGAGCGTGAGCACGCCTTGGCTCGTGCGGTAGCGATCTTTCTTCGGCGGCAGCGTCGTGACGCCGGGATAGATGGGTCCGCTGGTCGGCGTGTAGTCGTCGCCGTCGAGCACCGAGTAGGGCAGCGGCGTGTACATCCGGGTCGGGCCGTTGTTGTGCTGCATCATGCTGTAGGCGCTCAGGCGTTGGCTCGGCAGGGTGAGCAGCCCGACCAGCTCGCCCAGGCAGTCGCGGCTGAACTCATCGTTGAGCAGCGGGCGAAAGCGCTCGGCACGCTCGTCGATGTGCATCCAATCCTCGTGGCTGTAGACGCCGGCGACGTGGGCGAGGTCCTTGCAGATCGCGAAGTAGGTGAGCGCGCCGGCATCCAGCATCTGGTCTCGGCTCCACCCCGCGATGCGCTTCCAGAGCGCAGTGGTCGCGTCCTTACACAGCTGATCGAGCTCCTGGAACGTCTTCGTGAGGGTCTCGCGGCTTTCCATGCCCACCGGCACGTGCCCCTCGGTGAGGGGATCGGAGGTGTAGAGGCCGACGCCGGCAATGTGCTCGACCCGGAACTCCGGCTCTGATTCGAAGCTTCCCCAGTCGTCGACCAAGTAGAAATGGCAATCCTTCACGAGCATCGGCACGGTGAGGTTGCTGTAGGGCATGTCGCCGGCGATGCCGTCGAGCCAGGGCAGATCGCCCTCAGCGAGATCCATGAAGTCGCGGACGATCATCTCGGTGTCGTCGGCAACCCTGTAGGGGCCCGTGTTGAGCAGGCTGATCCGGCTCTCGCAGCTGACCAGGAAGCCATATTGCGAGGCCGAGGCCATGAATTGCGTCGCAGCCGTGTGCAACGGGTCGCCCGTCTCGCACCGATAGGCATCGGACTCGAACACCTGCAGGCGCCGTTCGGGCAGGATCTGGCAGCGGTGGCCATATTCCTTGTTCGTGATGTGCCCGTCATTGCGGTGCCAGGAAAGCTGAAGGCGCTTCCAAAAATCCATCAGATAGACGACGTCCTCGATCGCGTCCTGCGGGCGCAGCAGACCCATGTTGATCAGCCACTCGCGGCCGAGCAGGTAGAAGCCGGGGAGCGCCCAGCCCATCGCGCTCTTGCCCGGCGGGCGCGAAGCCCGCGCGCGATCACCGATCTCCTCGGCCGGCATCACGCTCTCGATCTTCCGCAAGAGCGATGGGTACCGGTAGAAGGCGTTGAGGTAGGAGAGCATCATGTAGGGCGGCACGGGAAACAGCTTCGATTCCTGAACCGTCCGAGTGACGCAAAGCCAATAGGTTTCGTCGGTGAAGGTTTGCAGGAGATTGTTGGTTTCGAGCAGCTGGGCGTAGGAGAGTCGCGGCGCGCTGACCATGGCGGGGCCTCCTAGCCGAGTTTCCAGATGTTGGCGGTCATTTCCTCGCCCTTTTGGTAGGCCTCGACGGTTTTGGCCGCCGCCGTCGTTTCCATCTCGACGCGCTCGCCTTCCTTGATCCCTGAGATCTTGGCGTTCATGAAGCAGGGGATACCGTACTCGCGCGACAAGATGCCGAGGTGCGAGCGTACGGTTCCGCCCATACAGATGATGCCGGTGAATTGCTCCAAGATCGGTGCGGTCAGGGTGCCGCCGGAATCGTCGATGATCGCGACCGTCTCGGCGGGCACGCCCCCTGTGAGAAAGCGCATCACCTGCTCGCTGGAGCGGACGTAGCGCGCGATGCCCGCAGTGTTCTCCGCCGAAAGCATGACGTTGTCGCCGACGCCGCAGAGCGCGCGTCCGCCTGCGTCCGCCTCGCCGGTCGGCGCATCGGGATGCTCCATCGTCCAGTCGGGATCCTCGCCCGAGATGCCCTCGGCCGGCTTGTAGGCGTCGGGGCGTTCCTTCACGGAAATCACGGCCGAAAAATCGTAGCGGTGGCCGGCGTCGAGTAGCTTGCGCTCAATCGCCGCGAAATCAGCCGCCGTGATCAGGTCATAGGATTTGTCGAAGACGAAGCTGTTCCAGTCGACGCCGCTCTCGTCGAGCCGGCTGCGCACGAGGTCCTTGATGGCGCTGTGAAAAGCCTCGACGACCGGTGAGTTGGCCTGATCGCCATACTTGTCGGTGTCCACGTAGAGCTTGGCCATGCTCACCTCCCGGGCATAAGAGGCCCCATCGCGGGCTCAAGGGTGCGGGCCGGTCCATCGGCTGTCAATCCCCGCATACAACAAAATTGTCGAACAATCTTGCGATGACAACGCCGCCCGACCACACTCCCGTGAGCCCCAACAGCCCGCCAGGGAGCCCGGCATGGCCGTCCAGACGGATCTCTCTCATCACCGTATTCTGATCACCAACGACGATGGCATCCACGCGCCTGGCCTCAAGATACTCGAGCGAATCGCGCACGAGATCTCCGACGATGTCTGGGTGGTGGCACCGGATCACGAGAAGAGCGGCGCGGGCCACTCGATCTCCATGCACATCCCCATTCGCCTGCACAAGCTCGATGACAGGCGATATGCGGTCACCGGCACACCGACCGACTGCGTGCTCATGGCGATCCACGAGATCATGGAGGATGGTCCGCCGACAGTGCTGCTTTCGGGCATCAACCGCGGCGCCAACCTCGCCGAAGACGTGACCTATTCGGGCACGATCGCCGCGGCGATGGAGGGCACCATGCTCGGGATCCGCGCGATCGCGTTGAGCCAGGTGTTCACGCTGGGAGGCGAGGCACCGTGGGCGACCGCAGAAGCCTACGCACCGGGTCTCATCAGAAGGCTCATGGCGACGGCTGACTGGCCTGCCAACACGCTCGTCAACATCAACCTTCCCGATGTGCCGCCCGACGCGGTCACCGGCATCAGGGTCACGAGCCAAGGGCAGCGCCCGCCCGGATCCTTCACCATCGATGCGCGCATCGATGCGCGTCGGGTGCCCTACTTCTGGGTCAAGATCAGCTACAAGGAAGGCGAGAAGCACCCGGAGACGGATCTGCACGCGATCCACGAGAAAGCGGTCTCGGTCACGCCGATCCAGCTCGATCTCACAAACCACACATGGCTCGCGAACTTGGACGTCGCACTCGCCGAGACCGTATGAACCCGCGCGTTGAATCTGCAAGGTGGCTTGACTCGGTCTCGCGAGTTCATCATCGTTGACTGACGATTTTGTAAGACAAACTGACGCGCAAAAGATCAGTTCGCAGCGGCCGATCGGATCGAGCCAAGGCGGGGCAAGATCTGGTTCACCGTTTGCGACGATCGGAATCGGAGAGACGGCCGGCCTATGAGGCCGCGTCAACCAACGGGAGGTAGGAATGACATTATCGTTGGGCAAAGTGGGAACCGCGTTGCTCGGGACGGCGCTCGTCGCGGGTCTAGCGGTTGGCATCCCATCGGCCAAGGCCGAGGACACGTTCAAGTTCGGCGGCGTCTTTACCCTGTCGGGCCCGGCTTCGTTCCTTGGGCTGTTCGAGGAAGCCGCCGTGCGGCTCGCCGTCGAGCAATTCATGAAGGGCGACTGCATTGTCGAGGCGATTCCGCCGCAGCCCTGCGAGGGTGGCGGGCTCAAGATCGGCGACAAGGTCATCCCGATCGAGTGGCAAGCCTATGACGACGTCTCCGAGGACCGGAAATCGATCGACGCGGTGACCCGTCTGGTGGAGCAGGACGAGGCCCGCGCGATTTGGGGGCCGCGCATGAACTCCGCGCTGCTCTCGGCGGCGTCGATCCTTGATCCGCAAAAGATCATCAGCATCTGCGCGATTTGCTCGAGCCCCGCGATGACGGTCGGCCGCCGCTATGGCCACGACATCACGGATACCGGCGTGATCGAGAAGCACGCGATGGCCGCGTTCATCAACGAACCGCCCGAAAAGCTCGAGGCCCATGGGATCGACCCGTCGATCTTTGAAGGCCGCAAGAAGGTCGGTTTCATCGGGCGCAACGAGCTCTACACCGTGCACGGTTCCATCGGCTGGCAAGAAGGCATGGAGAAGGGCGGCAACAAGTACGAGTACCAGCATGATTGGGCGGTGCTCTATCCGTTCGGCACCACGGACTTTGCGCCGCACGTGGCAAAGCTCGCGGAGCAAAAGCCCGACATCGTCCTGATGGATGCCTACGTCGTGCCGGACATGCTGGCCATCATGAAGGAGATGAAGAAGCAGGGTCTCGACTTCGAGTCGGGTGACGTCATCCTCCTCGGCAACGACGTCTTGATGCTGCAGTTCCTGGTCGATCTCGCCAAGAACGAGGGCATCAACATGTCCTCCGGCTATGTCTGGGGCTGGCAGGAGCACAACCCCGCGCAGGATGCCGCGACGCTCGCGCGCGTCGAAAAATATGTCGGGATCTACAACGCTAAGTACGGCGACACCGAGGTCGGCAGTTCGAGTCCGTTTGACCGGGGTGCCTACGACGCGGCGATCTGGTTCCTCTATGGCGTCCAGGCCTCCGGTGACATCACCGACAACGACAAGATCGTCGATGCCTGGCGGAACCTGAAGATCAACGGGCTGCGCGGCCCGGAGAACCAGTTCTTCACGCGTCCTGACACCGGCGAGAAGACGGGCCAGCTCTTCGCGACCGAGTACATCATCGGCGTCAAGGACGACAAGGTGTTCTATACGGGGATCAGCTACCGCGACGAGCTGTTCTACGGTCCCTACGTGTACGGCGACAAGCTTCCAAAGAACTAGCCGGACCACGATCACCACTCCATGCCAAACGGCAACCGCGGCGGCGCGCTCCCAACGGGTAGGCGCCGCCGCTTTGTGTTGGAGGGAGTGCGTCAGCGCGTCCGCAGGAGGCCGGCGGTGTGACGGCATTTGCGCAGCAGCTCATCTACGGCGCCTCCTATGGCATGAACCTCGCCGTCGCGGCCGCGGGGCTCGCGCTCATCTTCGGCGTCTATCGGGTGATCAACCTCGCCCACGGCCAACTCATCATGCTGGGTGGCTTCGTCGCCTATGTCGTCTCGACGCAGCTCGGCACCCACTTCTTCGTCGGCTTCTTCGCCGCGATGATCGCGATGGGGCTGCTCGGGATTGTGCTCGAAAGCGCAATCTTCCGGTTCCTGCAGACCCGCCCGCTCACCGATCAGCTCCTTGCCTCGCTCGGTATCTACATGGTGTTGGGCACGGTTGCGCTCCGGATCTGGGGCGATTTCGAGGCTCGGCCCATCGCGATGCCCGGAGAGGAGTGGGCCATCACCAGCGGCGAGCTCCGTATTGATGGCGCCCGCCTCGTCACGATTGGCATCACGCTCGCGCTCTTCGCGCTGCTCTACTTCGTGGTCTACCGTACCCATCTCGGGCGGACGATGCGCGCCACCGCCCAGGGAGAGGAGACCGCTGCGCTCATGGGGATTCGCAAGCGGCGCGTCGCTGCGATGGTGTTTTTCCTCGGCGGGGCGCTCGGCGGCGCGGCCGGCTCGATGCTGGGCGCGCTCTTCAACGTGCGCCCCGACATGGGCTTCCAGCCGCTTTTGATGGCGCTTGTCATCATCATCTTCGGCGGCATGGGGAGCATCGCCGGGTCCGTCGTCGCGGGGCTTTTGCTCGGGATCCTCTACAATCTGACGGTTTTCTATGTGAGCTCGAAGCTTGGCGACCTCGTGCCCTTCTGCGTGCTGCTCGTGGTTCTCATGCTGCGACCGCAGGGCCTGTTTGGCCTCCCGGATCGTCGCGCATGAGCGTCCCCATAAACCGTCGCGTGCGCATCGTCCTCGGCTGGCTCCTGCTCCTCGCCTTTTTCGGGGTTCTGTGGGCCACCGTCGACAACAACTACCACCTGCGTCTTTTGATCGGTGCCGGCACGGCGATGATCGCGGTCGTGCCCTTTGGCCTGCTCATGGGGCATATGGGCTATCTCGCCATGGGCCAAGGCGGCTTTGTGGGCGTCGGCGCCTATGTCGTCGGCGTGCTTACGGTCCAGCAGTTCGAGTTTGATTTCTGGGCAGCGCTGCCGTGCGCGATCATCATCACTTGTATCCTGGCATTCTTGCTGACCTACCCGCTGTTCCGCCTGCGCGGCTACCATTTCGCGATCGGCACGCTGGCGGTCGGCCAGCTGCTCTACCTCATGTTCGACAGCTGGGAGTGGTTCACCGGCGGCCCGCACGGGACGAGTGGCATTCCGCGCCCTGCCCTCGGTGACTATGCCTTCGTCACCAACGCCCGCTTTTTCATCGTGGTCGCGTTCTTCCTCGTGATTGCGGCGTTCTCTTCGTGGTGGCTCGCGCGCGGCCATGTCGGACGCGCGCTGAAGGCGATCCGGCAGGACGAGGATCTTGCGGCGGCGCGTGGCCTCGATGTGTTTCGCTACAAGCAGATCGTCTTCGTGTTCGCCGCCGGGTTCGCGGCGCTCTCGGGCGCGCTCTACGCCTCGATGCAGATCGCGATCGACCCGAGCTCCTTCACGATCTGGAGCTCCATCCAATATGTGATCTACGTGATCATCGGCGGCGCGGGTTCGTTGCTCGGGCCTGCGGTCGGTGTCGTGTTCCTGGTCATTCTGGACCAGCTCATCCAAGACTTCGGCAAGTGGAACCAGATCGTGCTGGGCGGGCTGATCGTGGTCACGGTACTTTTCTTCCGGGGCGGATTATGGGGCGGCATCAACCTGCTCGGGCGCTCCCTTCTGCAGCTTGTGAGGCGGGAACGCGGCGCCCGATCCGCAGGCACGGTCGCCGCGGGCGACTAGCCGATGACGGCCATCCTCGAGATCCGCGAGCTCAGCAAGCGCTTCGGCGGGGTGGAGGCGGTGCGCGACGTGAGCTTCGACGTGCCGCGCGGTGCGCTGGTGGGACTAATCGGCCCCAACGGCGCCGGCAAGACGACGTTCGTCAACCTGGTGACCAAGCACGAGAAGCCGGACGCCGGCACCGTGCATCTCGACTCCCATCCCATTCACAGGCTCCCGTCGTTCAAGGTGGCGCGCAGCGGCCTATCGCGCACCTACCAGCAGAACCGGCTCTTTCTGGAGGAATCGGTCGAAGAGAACATACGCACCGCGATGGTCTGGGGCAGCACGCGTGGTGCGGAAGGGCTGAGCTACCCGGGTGCGGTGGGAAGCGAGGACACGCGCACCGAGGCCCTGCTCGAGTTCTTCGGCCTTTCCGAGGCGCGCGCGGGCATTCCGACGGATCTCAGCCACCTCCAGCGGCGGCGCGCGGAGATCGCGCAGGCTCTCGCCCTCGGTCCCAAGGTGCTCTTGCTCGACGAGCCGTTCGCCGGTTTCAGCCGCGAGGAGTCCTTCGATTTGATCGCCCTCCTGCGCGAATGCCAGAAGGGTGGCCTGACCATGCTCCTGATCGACCACAACATGGAGGTCGTGATGGACGTTTGCGAATATCTGTTCGTGATGCACCACGGCGCACTGCTCGCCGAGGGCACGCCCGACGAGATCCGCGCCAACGAGCGGGTCGTCAGCGTCTATCTGGGCGGCGAGATCTGACATGCTCGAGATCGACCGCCTGACCTTGGCCTACGGCGTGAACCGCGTTGTGCGCGGCGTCAGCCTCTCGGTGCAGGAGGGCGAGGTCTATGCGCTTCTTGGCCCGAACGGTGCCGGCAAGACCTCGATCCTCCGCGCGATCAGCGGGCTGATGCCGCCGCTCGAGGGCGAGATCACCTTCGACGGCCACTCGCTCGTGAAGCGCCGGCCGGACAAGATCGTGCTCGACGGCATTGCCCACGTGCCGGAGGGCCGGCGGATTTTCCCGGAGATGAGCGTGCTCGACAATCTGCTCGTTGGTGCCACGGTGCGCATCCGTGAGAAAGAGCGGACACGCGAGCTCTTGGAACGCAATTTCGAGCTTTTCCCGATCCTGAAGGAGCGCGCCAAGCAGGCCGGCGGCACGCTCTCCGGCGGCGAGCAGCAACAGCTGACCATCGCGCGCGGCCTCATGGCGGCGCCGCGGCTCCTCATGGTCGACGAGCCCACGCTCGGGCTCGCGCCGGCGATCATCAACACGCTCGCCGACACGTTCCGCAAGCTGATGTCGCTCGGCCTGACCATCATGGTTGCCGAGCAGAACGCCGATTTCGGCTTGCGTGTCGCCAGCAACGGCGTGGTCATTTCGGGCGGCGAGATCAGCTTCCGGGGCGACGTCGCCGCGCTGAAGGAATCGGACCGACTGCGGCGCGCCTATCTGGGGGGATAGCCGCCAGCGACGCGAGGAGGTAGAGCCATGGGTTTCGTCAAAACGCCTGAGGAGATCGCGCGCATCCAAGCCGTGCTGCAGCGTCCGCGCTTTGTCGGGGCAGAGATGCTGACGGTCGATTTTCTCACACGACCGGAGATCGTTGCCGACGTGCTGCCGCCGGGCCTCGAGCCCGCCGGCGAGCCGCTGGTGACGGCGATGGTCGGGCGGTGGCGCTCCAACTGCGTTGCCGATTTCACCGGCGGGGCGATCTATGTCATGGCACGGCACGGCGATATCGAGGCGCCTTACGTGCTCTCGATGTTCATGGATCAGGATCACGCGATCATCTTTGGCCGCGACCTGTTCGGCGAGCCGAAAAAGCAGGCGGTGACCCACCTGCACCGCCGCGGCGCCCACATGCACGGCTATGTCGAGCGGCACGGCACCCGCCTGATCGAGATCGACGCGGATCTGCCGACCGATCGCGGGTCCGCCCAAGCCAGCGGCAAGAATTTCAACATCAAGGCCCTGCCGTCCTGCACCGGCGTCGGCTTGGAGGACGATCCCGTCCTCACGCTCGCCGAGTTCGACAACCACCTCACCGTGCGGCGCGAAGGCACCGCCACGCTCACGCTGCGTTCCACCGTGCACGACCCGCTGGCCGACATCGAGATCGTGGAGACCATGGGCGCTGCTTATGTCGAGGGCGATTTGCTCAGCACGTGCCGGCCGCTCGCGCGCCTCTCGGCCGAGGCCTTCGTGCCCTATCTCTACGGCCGCCTCGACGACTGGTCAGTGCTCGACACCGAGAATCGCTAGAGCAAATCCCGAGCAGGTGGAATCACCTGCGACGACGCATTTGCGTCAATTTCAATCAGACAGAGCATTCGCGTGAGCATAGGCGAGCGTGACATGCTCTAGCGAAGCGGGGACCGCCGCATGGACATCGAGAGCTTCAAACGCAACTTCAGCATGCCGCTCTGCGGCGAAATGTATGCCGCGCCACCCTATCCCTTCCGTGGCGTGGAGGATCTTTTCATTCGCTACGAGGCCGACACCGAGACGGTTCTCCAATGCCTCCCGCCGCATCTGGAGCCCGCGGATGATCCGGTGATCTGCACATCGTGGTCGCGTTGGGTGCCGTTCTCCGCCTTCGGCCCCTATCACGAGGCCTATGTGATGGTCGATGCCATGCTCGATGGCACCCGCTACATGTATCAACCGGCGATCCTCGTCGACAACGACATCCCGCTCGGCGCGGGTCGCGAGATCTGGGGCTATGCCAAGAAAATCGCTGTGATCGAACACAATTGGGGCGGAGAGGCGAGCCTGCCCTACGGTGAGCAGCTCCTCTTCACGGTCGAGCGCCCGCGCGGGCAACGCCTGATGACCGCCTCGATGGTGTGCGACCGCAAGGCTGCGCCGGACGAGATCGCCGTGGCGCCCGTGCTCTCCTACCGCCATATCCCGAGCGCGGAGACCGCCGAGCGCCCGAGCGTTTCCGAACTCGTCAGGCTCGATGTGACCGGCGCGCTGCGCAAGAGCGCCGATGGCAGCCCCGAGCTCTACGCCGGTCGCGCTGCCCTCAATCTGGCCGGCACCGCTGCCGATGCCTGGCATCTGCTGGCGCCGAAACGGATCCTCGGGGGCTTCTTCGCGGTGCTCGACTTCGATCTCGACTTCGGCCGCGTGGTGCACGACTACCTCAAAGACCCAGCGGTCTGGGGCTAACGGTCGCTTGCCGGATCGATGGGGCAGCTCACCTCCTCGAGCCGCAGCATCGCGAGCATCCGGCCGAAGCCGATATACTGGCCGATCATCATGAGCAGCTCGAGCGTCTCGGCCTCGGAGAAATGTTGGCGCAGCGCGCGCATCGCCTCGTCGTCGAAGGAGTGATGATCGAGCGCCATCTGCTCGGCGATCGCAATTGCCGCGCGCTCACGCGGGGTAAAGGGTGCTGTGTCCGCGCGATCGACTTCGTGGGCCGCCTCTTTTTCGGATACATGCGCGGGGTCTAGCCGCGCTGCCTTGCAGGTCCTGCAACCGTTGAGGGTTGCGATGCGCAACCGCACGAGTTCCTTGATCCGGCTCTCCAGGAGCCCGGCGCCGTCGTTCGTGTGAAACGGGTAGTAGAAGGAGAGGTAGCGCTCCAGCATGTCTGGGTGCGCGGCAAACGCGCGGGCGCAGTGGCGCGTCGACCAGTCGCCCTTGCTGGCGTTGTCGTGCATCTCCCGTAGGAACGACGGCAACGCTTCGGGGTCTGCGAGAGGAATTCTGGACATGGGTGGCGCCTCCGCTTGTCCGATCTGAGCGACGATAGCATTGTCCCGACCGTGATCGTGGCCAAGCCTGCCGAGGCCGACGGTGATGTCATGCGCTATGCGGCGCGCGCCACAGTTGATGGATGGTGGGGCCGCCACGGGGGAGATGAAACGCGCCGGTCCGCTTGAAGCCGTGGCCCGCATAGAAGGGGACATTGTTTGCGCTGACCGTCTCGACATAAGCGGCGCGCGCCTCGCGGTCGAGCGCGTCCAAGCGCGTGCGCAAGATGTGGCTGCCGAGCCCCGACCCCTGCGCGGAGGGGTCAACCGCGAGGAACGTCAGCGCCACGTGCGGGGACGCCGGCTGCGCCGCGACGATCGCTGGGAACAGGTCGTGCAACCGGCGAAGGCGGGTGGGGCCGGCGAGCCGAAGCATCCACAGGCACTCGGCGGGCCGCCACAGGCTGGGCAATGCGCCGGCGTTTCCCGAGGGCGTCCAAACCGCACAGGCACGCAGCGCCTCATCGGCGGTCACACCGTCGCGCGCGATCGCTTCCTCCAGCACGCTTTCGAAAAAGGAGACGATCGCTTGCGTGCGTCGCACTCTGCGGAGGCACCAATCGAACACCGCATCATCGGCGAAGGCCCGCGCGAAGAGCCGCGCTAGCGGCGCCCGATCCTCCGGCCGCGCGCCGCGTAGCCGCGCCGCCGCTGGGGCGTGGCGCGGGGTCAGCGTGTCTCCCAAGTCTCGTGCGCCGGGCAGATGAGCTTGAGCACGAGCGTGACGTGGCGGAACTTCCAGCCCGCTTCGGTCTTGACCAGCTTGGTCTCGTACCAGCCGCCGATCACGTGGTCCTCCGGCGCGCCGTCCTTGTCGGGCATCTTGGCGAGTTCCCAGAGATACCAGAAGCACTCGGCGGTCTTGCCGTCGGCGGCAATCTTGATCTCGGGCGAGACCATGTAGTGCAGGCTCCACAGGATCGTCTCGCGCCCGACCTTGGCCATCTCGCGCGAGATCGCCTCGATGCCTTGGTGACGGCCGAACCCCTCGGCCTCCCACACCGCGTCTTCGGTGTAGAGCGGCGCGAGAATGGCCGGGTCGTTGTTGCGGTCGGCGCCCCGCGCGTAGGTGGTGACCATGCCCTTGATCGCCTCGATATCCTCGAGGCGGGTAATGCGCTCATCCAAGCTCAATGTCATCGGGGCCTCCCTCGGCCCTCTTGATCCAGGAGCCGCTCGACGTTC
Organism: Alphaproteobacteria bacterium; assembly: GCA_965216915.1. Taxonomy (GTDB): domain Bacteria; phylum Pseudomonadota; class Alphaproteobacteria; order UBA828; family UBA828; genus CBDCGS01. The sequence continues at coordinate 630,323 of CBDCGS010000011.1, read as the reverse complement.
ATGGACTCGGCCGCAAGCCGGTCTAGGCGGGCTGATCGCGCAGAAATTGCTGGAGCGCGTGATAGCCGTGGCGCACGAGGATCTCCTCGTCCTGGAGGTGCATCACCGTCTTCGCGCCGGACTGCAGCGCGGCCTGCGTCGCCTCCATGGTGCCGGTGTCCTCGAGCCAGGCGTTGCGGGCGAGGAGCTGCGCGCTCTCGAGGGCCCAGCGCTGGCTGTTGGTGCGCGGCGGGCGAATGTAGTACTTGCCCTCCCAACGCGTGCGGTTGTGCGCAAGCGGCCAGAACTGGTGGGTAAACCAGAGGCCCTCGGCGACGTGCAACAGCAGGTTGGGAAACATCACGCTGAGCTCGAACGCAAAATCCTCCCGGCCGTCCGGGTTCACCGTCGGCGGCAGCGTCGTCCCCTTGTGATGCGCGCCCGCGAAGCCACCGCAAATCTCCTCGGCCCGCCGCTGCACAGGGCGAAACGTGCCGTCCGGGTTGAGGCAGACCGCGGCCGTTCGATGTAAGCCGAACAACCTCACATGGGCGAGCCCCGATGAGAACATGTTGGGGAACGAACCGGCGTGAATCGTGTGGACGTGATAGGCCTCGGCGAAGGCGTCATGGGCGACCTTCCAATTGCAGTCGAGCTCCGTCCAGTAGCTCGCGCAGAAGCTGAGCTCGCCGTAGGGGAAGCCCGCCATGTGGGTGCCGTAGTCGCTGAGATAGTCGGCCAGCGATTGGGTGCCGCTGTCGTCGAAATTGACGCAGATGAACCCTTCCCACACCTCGGTGCGGACGGCGGTCAGGCCGTTCTCGGCCTTGTCGAAGCAGGAATAGAAGCGTTCCTCCTCCGGCACCTGGACCAGCTTGCCGTCGGCGCCGTAGACCCAGCCGTGGAAGCGGCACGAAACCACCGCCGCCTTGCCGCCGCCGAAGGTTTCGTCGCCGGTCTCGACGACGACCTTGTTGCCGCGATGCGAGCAGATGTTGTGGAAGCCGCGAACGATGTCGTCCTTGCCGCGCATGAGAAGCACGGAGGTGTCGGCGCAGACCAGCCGCTTGACCTTCCAATCGCCGGGCTTCGGCAGCTCCTCCTCGCGGCCGACCATGAGCCAGGTCCGCTTGAACACGCGCTCCTTCTCGGCCTCGTAAAAAGCCGGCGAGATGCAGGGCTCGGTCGAGACCGGGCCTTGCCCGACCTCCGGATACTTGGTGGACCAAGGGTGCGCTTCAGGCCTGTCGTTCATGACGACGCAGTGTCAGCCTTTTCATCTGGGCTTGCAAGATCGCGGCGTGGCGCCGTGGTCCGAGCACGCGATATCGCCTATAACGTCGAGAAGAAGGAACGTCGCGTGACGCGGCGCGTCGCAAATCGATATCAGGGAGGCTTCGGACGATGGCGCAGCTTCGTCTCGGGACGTACACGGAATTCCAATGCCCGCCTGGGCGGGATCACGCAGAGCTGATGAACGACGTGATCCGATGCGCCGAGCACTCGGACCAGCGTGGCTTCAGCGTCTTCACCACGCTCGAGCACCCGTTCTTCGAGCAGTTCGCGATCAATTGCGCACCGCTGCCGCTCTTCACCAAGATCGCGGAGCGGACGCGCAACCTGCGCTTCAGGACGCTCTGCCACACCCTGCCGCTGCATAATCCGATGGTGCTGGCGGGACAGATCGCCCAAGCCGACGTTCTCACGGGCGGGCGCATCGAGTGCGGGTTTGGGCGGGGCCACGCCTGGATCCAACCACACGCAAATGTGCCGTTCGAGGAGGCGCAGGGACGCTTCGACGAGGCGGTCGAGATCCTGCTCAAGGGCTGGACGGAGGAGCGCTTCTCGTTCCACGGCAAATACTATGAATGCAACGATCTTTCGATCGTGCCGAAGCCCATCCAAAAGCCGCATCCGCCGATCTTCCAGGTCGGCACGAGCGCGCGCAGCTACAAGGCCGCCGGCGAGCGCGGTTGGGCCATCACCATCGGCGCGCCGACGCCTGACGAAATCTTCGTCGAGCCCTTCAAGGTCTACATGGAAGCCTGCAAGGCGAGCAGTCACACGCCCAAGGTGAGCTTCCTCAAGGCGATCTACCTCGCGGAAGATCAGGCGACCGCCGAGCGCGAGGCGGAGGATCCCGCGCTGAAGTTCATCGAGTACAACGTGCAGCCCCTCAAGGAGATGAACCGCACAGAGGAGATGCGCGAGCGCATGCGCGCCGGCGGTTTCCACTTCTATGCGGGCGACGACTTCCTCAAGCTCGGCGATCTCTCGTTCCGCGAGATTGTCGACGCCGGCGTCATGTACATCGGCACGCCAGAGAAAGTGGCGGATCAGCTGCTCCAGCTCCACGCCAAGATGCCCTTCGAGGAGTTCATCCTGGTAAGCCACTATGGCGGGATCTCGGCGCACAAAGCGATGCAAACCCAGGAGCTTTTCGTCAAACGCGTCCTGCCCATCCTCGAAAAAGGGATCGCCGCGAAAGCAGCCGCGTGAGCATCGGTGACGCAAATGCGTCGTCGCAGGTGTTCCCGCCTGCTCCGGATTTGCTCTCTCTCATTGGCATTGACGCAAATGCGTCGTCGCAGGTGTTCCCACCTGCTCGGGATTTGCTCTAGGCGCTGATCTGCTCCGGCCGAGGCGGCCACGGCGCGTTTGGGTCATCCGGCGGCACAGCGGCGAGGAGCGCTTTCGTGTAGGGGTGCTGCGGGGCGGCAAAAAGCTGCTCGGTGGGGCCGCTCTCGACGACATGGCCCGCCTGCATCACCAATACGCGCGAGCAGATGTAGCGCACGACCGAAAGGTCATGCGAGATCAGGAGCAGCGAGATCGTCAGCTCCTCGCGTAGCCTGAGCAGCAGGTTTAGGATCTGCGCCTGGACGGACACATCGAGACCCGACACGATCTCGTCGGCGACCAAGAGCTTGGGCGCAATGCAGAGCGCGCGGCCGATGTTGACGCGCTGCCGCTGACCGCCCGACAGCTGCGAAGGATAGCGCCGCATGCTGTCGGCCGGCATGCCGATCTCGCGCAGGAGGTCTGCGGCGCGTGCCTCGCGTTCGCCCCGCGCGTGGTGCCGGTGGTCCGCTTCCATCGCCTGGGTCAGGAGCGTGAGCACGATGCGACGGGGATTGAGCGCCGACTGCGGGTCCTGGAACACCATCTGCAGCGTCTCCAGCCGCTCGCGCCGGCTCTCCTCATCCTGCCGCGCCATCTCGCGGCCACGCACCACGAGGCGCCCACCGGTTGGGTGCTCGAGGCCGGTGATCATCCGCGCGACCGTGGTCTTGCCGCTGCCGCTCTCGCCGACGATGCCGACAAACTCGCCCGGCCGGATCGCCAGGTCGACCGCGCGCACGGCATCGACGACATGGGGCTTGCCGATCCAGGTCGCGCGCGTCGAGAACCGGCGCGAGACCTGATCGAGCACGACGAGCGGTTCCACGCCCTCGGCCGTTGCGGCGGGTGCCGGCGGCGCGAGCGCGGCATCGTCGACATCGCCTTCGGCAATGCAGGCCTCGGCGCATCGCACGCGGTGGGTGGGGGTGGTCTCGGCGAGGGCGGGTACCTGGTTGGCGCACTGATCGGCTCGCACCGGGCAGCGCGGCGCAAAGCGGCAGCCCGGTAGATGCGCGAACTCGATCAGGCCGGGCATATGGTCCGGCAGCGTCGGGAGCCGCCGGCGCGGGCCGGAAAGGTTCGGGTTCGCACGTTTGAGGCTCCGCGTGTAGGGGTGCTGGGGCTCGGCGAGAAGGGTCTTCGCGGCGCCTTGCTCGACGATGTCGCCGGCATACATCACGAGGATCCGATCGCAGACATGGGCCGCAAGCCTGAGGTCATGGGTGATCAGGATGACTGCCGTGTGGTGCAACGCCTGCATCTCCTCGATCAACGCCATGATGCGCGCCTGCGTGATGACATCGAGTGCGGTCGTCGGCTCGTCGGCAATCACGAGCGCCGGATCGCCCGCGAAGGCCATGGCGATCAGCACGCGCTGGCACATACCACCCGAAAGCTCGTGCGGGTATTTGCGCAAGAGGCCCTCCGGCTCGGGCAGATGCACGGCGGCGAGGTTCTCGATTGCCGCGGCCCGGCGTGCGGCACGGCCGCGCACGCCGAGGCGCCTGAGATGCTCGTCGAACTGATTGCCGACGCTGATCACCGGGTTGAGCGCGGTCATCGGCTCCTGCGGGATGAAGGCGATGCGCTTGCCGAGGAGCGCGCGGCGTGCTTTGGCCGAGAGCGTCAGCAGGTCCTCGCCGTCGAATACCAGGCTGCCGGCGGTGACCTGGAAGCCGGGCGGCAAGAGTTGCGAGCAGAGCCGACCGATCATCGATTTGCCGGCGCCGGATTCACCGACGAGGCCGAGCGTCTGCCCCTTGTCCAGCGCGAAGGAAATGTCGCGGAGCACGTCCACGGTCAGCGTGCCGATGCGTGCGGTGAGCGTGATGGCGTTGGCTCGCAGGAGGCTCATTGCTCGGTATGCCGCGCTTGGCGGAGCTTCGGGTCCAACGTCCGGCGCAGGCCGTCGCCCAGCAGGTTGAAGCCGAGCACGGTCAGGACGATGGCGAGGATCGGGAAGATCAGGCCCCAAACCGACTGGTACATGTATTCGCGGGCGTCGGCCACCATCACGCCCCACGCCGAGACATCCGCTTCCACGCTCAAGCCCACGAAACTCAAGATCGCCTCGACCACGACGGCAATCCCCATCTCGAGGCTCATCATCGTGACGACAAGCGGCAGGACCGCGGGCAATACCTCGCGCCGAAGCGTGCGGAAATGGCCGAAGCCGAGGAGACGCGCCGCCGGCACATAATCGTGTTGGCGCACCACCATCACGTCGCTCCGGACGACGCGGCAGAACCGCGTCCAATCGACGAGCACGATCGCGAGAATCACGTTGGTCACCCCGACGCCGAGCCCGAGCATGAGGATGAGCGAGAGCACCACCGGCGGGAACGACATCCAGAGGTCAACGAGGCGCGTGATCAGGCCGTCGATCCAACCGCCGAAATAGCCGGCGATGTGGGCGAGCGTGACGCCGATGATCATGGCCCCCGTCGAGGCCACGATCGCGACGATCATCGCGACGCGCGCGCCGTAGAAGAGCTGGGAGAGGATGCAACGGCCGAGGCTGTCGGTGCCGAGCGGGTATTGCGGGTCGCCGAGCGGGTCCCATGCCGGCGGCAGGAGGTTGCCGAAGAGATCCTGCGCCTGCGGGTCGTTGGGCGCGAGCCAAGGGGCGAAGATCGCGATCACGGCCATCGTCAGCACGAGACCGCCGCCGACCAGAACGCGGCCGGAGCGCAGCGGCGCGGGAAGACGCCTGATCGCGAGTAGCGCCGCCGTCATCGCCTGCGGAGCTTCGGGTTGAGGACGACGTAGAGCACGTCGACGATCGTGTTGGTGGCCAGCACGACGACACAATAGGTGAGTGCTGCGCCCTGGATGACCGGAAGATCGGTGTTTCGAATGGCGCGCACCATGAGATTGCCGAGGCCCGGATAGGCGAAGATGATCTCGACGAGGAGCGTGCCGCCGAACAGAAAACCAAACTGAACCCCGACCAGCGTGAGTGTCGGCAGCACCGCGTTCTTCAGCGCGTGGCGCACCAGAATGCGCCGCTCGCCAACGCCGCGTAGGCGCGCGAGCGTGATGAAGTCCTCGTTGATCACGCCCATCATGCTCGATTTGAGAACCCGCATGATCAGCGGCGCAAAGCCGAGCGCGAGCGCGAGCGCGGGCAGGAGAATATGCTCGAGCGCGCTCAGCAGCAGCGGGCCATCCGCGGTGATGATGGCATCGAGGATGACGAAGCCCGTGACATCGGGCGCCACGAACTCGGGACCATAGCGCCCGGTGAACGGCAGCAGCGCCCACTGCACGCCAACCAGCAAGATCAAGATCAATGCCCAGAGGAAATCGGGAAACGAGAGCATCACGATGCTGGCGACGTCGCCTGCGGTCTCGCGTGCGGTGCCGCGCACGTGGAAGAGATAGAGGCCGGCCGAGAACCCGATGATGACCGCGAGAACCAGCGCGAACAGCGCGAGCTCGATGGTCGCAGGCAGCGTCTCGCCGATCAGATTGACGACCTCGTCGCGGAAGCTGATCGCGCGCCCGAAATCGCCCTGGACGGCATTGCCGAGCCAGATGACGTACTGCTCGGGGATGGATTTATCGAGACCGTGATAGGCCCGCATCGCCTCGACCTCGTCGGGCGTGGCGGTGGGAGAGATGATCATCGCGATCGGATCCACCGGAAGCAGCCGCAGGATCACGAAGATCATCACCGACACGATCAGCAGCATCGGGATCAACACCGCGAGCCGGCGCAGCAGGATGACGAGGATCAGGCGTAGCACGGGGTTACCTGGCTCCCGGTTGGCGAAAGACGCATGGAACCCTCAGAACACTAAGCCGCTCAAAGCGCTTCGCAAAACGCGTGCGGCCCGGGCCGTTTTAGGCTTAAGATAGTTGCCGGAGGCTGCGCTCTGACATCATCAGAAGAAGCAAGCGCGCCCGTTGGCCACGACAGGGAGATGGACGACATGCGAGTGATCACCGGTATATCGCGCCTCGGACGGTTGGGTGTGGGCCTGACTGCTGCGGCACTCATCGCCGTCGGCATACAAGCCGCGCCGCAGGCAGACGACAAGAGCCTGGTTGTCGCCTTCCAGGCCGATGTGCCGAGCTGGGACCCGAGCATCAACTTCCCGACGGGTCAAGGCATCTACAAATCTGTCTTCGATGCGCCTCTCGCCCAGGACAGCAAGCTCGGCTACATCCCCCACGTCATCACGAAATGGGCCTATGCGGAGGGTGACCCGCTCACGATGCACATCGAGATGCGGGACGACGTGACCTTTCACAATGGCGACAAGATGACGATGGAGGACATCAAGTTCAGCTTCTTCGACCGTCTGTCCGACAAGGAGCATCCGATCGATTTCGCCGGCGTCTGGGGCGCGTTCAAGGAGTTCGAGGTCACCTCGCCGACCACGGCCACCATCCGGTTCAACTACCCGATGGCGACGGTCCAGGAGTGGTGGAACTTTCTCGGCAGCTACATCGTGCCGAAGAACTACTATCAGGAGGTCGGGCACGACGAGTTCGTCAAGAACCCGATCGGCTCCGGCCCCTATCGGCTGGTCGACTATCAGCGCGGCTCGCGCATCGTGCTCGAGGCCTATGAGGGCTATTGGGGCGGCGCGCCCAAGATCAAGAACGTCACCTTCGAGATCATCACGGATGCGCCGGCGCGCGTCGCCGCCGTGCAATCCGGCCGCGCCGATGTCGCCGTCAACGTGCCGATCCGCGAGGCCATCCGGCTCGACGGCGAAGAGGGCCTGACCGGCCACATCACGCCCTATACGCACGTGTATTTCCTGCAGGTCGCGAGCAAGGGCGTGATGATGGACGACAATGTGCGCGCGGCGATGCACTACGCGATCGACAAGGCGGCAATCTCCGAACGTCTCTTCAACGGCAAGGCGCCCGCGCTGTCGCTCACAGTGCCGAAATGGAGCTCCGGCTCCGTCGACGACTACGAGTTCCCCTACGATCCCGACAAGGCGGTCGAAGCGCTCGCGAAATCGGGCTATGGCCCGGACAATCCGGTGACGTTCACGTTCTTCACGACGAACGGCTCGTTCGCCAACGACTTCGACATGGCGCGCGCGATCTCGGGCATGTGGAAGCGGGTCGGCATCGATGTGACGCCCGAGGTGATCGAGCTCAGCAAGTACTACGAGCTCAACAACACCGAGAACCAGCCCGAGGTGTTCATGTACAACTGGGACAACTCGACGGGCGATCCGGAGATCTTCACCGGCTACATGATGCACCCCGACCTGCCCTTCGGTTCGTGGCGCACCGAGGAGATTGGCGAGATCGTGCGCGGCCTCTTCGTCGAGACCGACTACGCCACGCGGATCCAGGGCTACAAGGATCTCAACGTCAAGGTCGCCTCGGAATCCAAGGCGATCCCGATTCTCCAGGCGGTCACCACAGTCGTGCACAAGGACGACGTGGTGTTCGAGCCCATCCCGCAGGGTTGGGTCATGCCCTATTTCATGGATCGCAAGTAAGCGAGCAGGCGAGACCACGCGGACCGGCCGGACACGCTCCGGCCGGTCTTCGTTTCGGCTGCCCGCGATAGGGTGCGATGCTAAACTCGGGCGGAATGATCGTGACGAGGTAAAGGGCGATGGCGGACGAGGAACTCCGCTGGGCGGAGCGGTTTCCCGAGCTTGGGATGGACCCGGTGCCGATCGACAGCTGCGTCTCGCCCGAGATCTACGAACGGGAGATCGAGCAGATCTTCCGCAAGGTCTGGCTCTACGTCGCGCGCGACGAGGAGCTACCGAACCCGGGCGATTGGAAGGTCAAGAAGCTCCATTGCCTCAAGACCTCGGTCATCATCGCGCGTGGTAAGGACGGCGTGGTGCGCGGCTTCCACAACTGTTGCTCGCACCGCGGCAACACTGTGATCACGGAAACCGGAGACGAGACCTTCGGCTCCAGCAAGGCGGCGGTGATGACCTGCCGCTTCCACGGCTGGGTCTACGACGCCACCGGCCAGATCGTCCAGGTGCCGGAGGAGGATCGCTTCGGTCCTTGCTTCGACAAGGCGAAAAACGGTCTCACGCCCGTCGCGACCGATGTGTGGGAAGGCTTCGTCTTCATCAACCTGGAGCCCACGCCGGCCCAATCGCTGGCCGACTATCTCGGCAGCTATGGTAGCCACTTCGCCGGGTTCCCTTACGCCGAGCTGGGTCACAGCTACAAGTACTACACCTACCTCGACTGCAATTGGAAAGTCGGGATCGATTCCTTCTCCGAGGCCTACCACGTGCACACCATCCACGCCGGCTCGTTCCCGAACGTGTTCTCCTCGGGCCTCTCCGACGTGCAGCTCTTCGGTCCGCATCGAACCTGCGGCGTTTGCCTCTCGCTCAATGCGACGCCGACGCCCGTCGCGGGGATCGCCAACGCCCGCGCCCGCGCGTCGCTGGTGTCCAAGGCGCAAGCCTCGATGCTGCCGCCGACGATCAACCCATCCGGCCGCGAGGATTTTGCCTTCGAGCTGAGCGTGCTCTTCCCCAACCTCCTTTTGCACATTTCGGAGGGCATCTGGTTCACCCACCAATTTTGGCCTCTCGGCTACAATCGGACCATCTGGGAGGGCCGCTACTACGTGCGCGCGCCGGAGACGAACAGCCAGCGCTGGGCGCTCGAGCACGCCCAGGTCCTCCAGCGCAATGCGTGGCTCGAGGACACGCAGACGATGGAGAACACGCAGCGCTCGCTCGAATCCGGTGCGAAGCGCGTCATCAACCTGCAGGACGAAGAGGTGTTGATCCGCGACGGCTATCACGTCGTCGATCAGTATCTCGGCGCATGACGGGAGACGGGCGATGAGCGGCATCCTGCCCAAGAAGTTCGAGGATCTGGAATATCTCGTGTCCGAATGGGCGCTTGCGACACAGAACGAGCGGCAGGCCCGGCGCGGCCGCTCCAACAAGGGCGAGCTCCAGGCGCTCTACGATGCGCTCGCGCCCAAGCTCGATGCCATCCTCGAGCATGTCGACACCTTCCCGCTCGGCGAGATGCCGCCTGACACCGAGCGGCTGTTCTTCTTGGCGCTCATGTTGGCGGAGATCTCGCCCCACGTGGAGCTCTATGGCGGCGACCCCAAGGTTCCGCACAGCTTCGACGAGACGCGTTTCGTCGCCGTCCACGGGAACAATCGCGGCTGATGGCGAAGCGCCTCCTGTGCCGCACCGATGACGTCGCCGAGGGCGAGATCTTGCGGGTCGAGCCCGACGGTCTGCCCCCGATCGCCGTCTACAATGTCGAGGGCACCTTCTACGCGACCGACGACACCTGCAGCCATGGCGAGGCTTCGCTCGCGGACGGCGAAATCGACGGCGATCGCGTCGAGTGCCCCTTTCATGGCGGCTTTTTTGAGATCGCGACGGGCGCCCCGGCGGGCGCCCCCTGCACCGAGCCGATCGCGCGTTACGACGTCGCCGTCGAGGACGGCGCCATCTATGCGCTCGTCAACTAACGGGGCGTGGCCTTGAGCGCGCGTGCCTTCCGGATCACCATCGACGGCGGCGATGCGTCCTTCGGGTGTCCACCCGGCGAACGCGTTTTGATCGCCATGGAGCGCCAAGGCCTGAAGCACGTGCCGGTGGGATGCCGCGGCGGCGGCTGCGGCGTCTGCCGTGTGCGCGTGATCCGTGGGCGCTACCGCACAGCCAAGATGAGCCGCGCCCATGTCAGCGCAGCCGACGAGGCGGCGGGTTTCGCGCTCGCCTGCCGCTTGATCCCCCAAACCGATCTGTCGCTTCATCCGGCGGCGGCAACTCACAATGCGAGGACCAGATCATGGCAATGACCGGCGTGTTGCGCGCGGGTTTCGTTCAGCTCCGCGTGCTCGATCTCGAGCAGGCGCTCATCCACTACGGCGACCGGATTGGCCTCGAGATCGTTGAGCGGGCCGTCGACGGCCGCGTCTACCTCAAATGCGCCGACGAGTTCGATCGGCATAGCGTCGTCTTGCGGGAGGCCGATACGCCGGGGATGGACGTGTTCGCCTTCAAGGTCGCGCAAGACGCCGATCTCGATGGCTTCGCCGAGCGTGTCGAGGCGGCCGGGGCGACGGTCGACACCGTTGCCGCGGGCGAGCAGCCCGGCGTCGGCCGGCGCATCGGCTTTACGATCCCGAGCGGACACCGGATCGAGCTCTACGCGGAGATGGCGCGTGCCGCCTCCGCGCCGCCGATCGAGAATCCGGATATTTGGCGCGATGACCCACGCGGCATGCGCGTGCAGAGCTTCGATCACTGCCTTCTCTATGGGCCCGACATCCCGGTGACGGTCGATTTCTTCACCGATGTGCTCGATTTCTCGCTCACCGAGAAGGTCGTGGTGCCCGATGGCGGGCCGACCATCGCCGCCTTCCTCACCTGCAGCAACAAGGCGCACGAGGTGGCGTTCGTCGACCATGAGAAGCCGGGCATGTTCCACCACGCCTCGTTCCTCCTGGAATCGTGGCACGACGTCGGCCACGCTGCAGACGTGATCGCGCGCTACGACATCTCCCGCGATATCGGCCCGACCCGTCACGGCATCACCATGGGTCAGACCATCTATTTCTTCGATCCCTCGGGCAATCGCAACGAGGTGTTTTCGGGCGGCCACCGCTACTACCCCGATCATCCGACGCGGGTGTGGACCGCCGACCAACTCGGCAGGGGGATCTTCTATTACGAGAAGGAGCTCAACGACCGTTTTCTCGGTGTCGTCACGTAGCTCCGAACCGGGCCGTCCTTCGACATTCCGCATGCGATCGACACGGGCCTGCGCGACGGTCTTGAGCGATCCGAGGCAAAGAGCACGGCGTGCGAAGGCGGCGCCCGGTTTTTCCTGGGCCGGCCGTGCACGTGAGGCTTGGATGCGGCGTCGCAGTCTGGCAGAACGTGCGGATTGGCCTGACCGCCGCAATCGGCGGCCACATCGTTTGGGGCGTGGCCCCGGATAGGATTTATGGCGCTCATCGTCTCTGCTTTGGCCGCTCCGTGGCGGAGCGCCTATCGCCATCGTACGCTGCTCATCTCGACCGCCAGGGTCGAACTGAGACGGCGCTATGCGGGATCGATCCTCGGCCTCGTGTGGCTCCTCGCGGGGCCGCTCCTTCTGATCGCGATCTACTCGCTCATCTATCTCGTCGTGTTCCGCATTCGACCGGCTGAGATGGACCAGATCGACTACGTGCTCTACGTCCTTTCCGGGCTCGTGGCCTTCCTCGGTTTTGGCGAGGCGCTGCAATCCGGCACCACATCGCTCACCGCGAACCGTGAGATCCTTCTCAACACCGTGTTTCCGGCAGAGCTCGTGCCGCTGCGCGCGGTCATCGTGAGCTCCGCGACGATGATCGTCGGCACGCTCGCCGTGGTGATCGCCTGCGGCTTCATTGGCACACTCGAACCCGTCGCGCTTCTCGCGCCGGTGGTTCTGGTCGCACAGACGATGTTCGTCGCGGGCGTCACATGGGTGCTGTCGCTCGCCAATCTCCTGATGCGTGACGTCCAGCAAATGCTGGTCTACATCACGATCATCCTCCTTGTGGCGAGCCCGATCGCCTATTTGCCGTCCGCGGTGCCGTCCGCCGTGCAGATTCTCATCTACATCAACCCCCTCGCCTATTTCGTGATATCGCTGCAGCATGTGATTGTGCTTGGCAAACTGCCGCCAACCGAGATCCTCGTCGTCGGTGCCATTCTCTCCGTCGGCATGTTCACGATTGGATTCGTGCTGTTCTCGCGGGCGAAGCAAGCCATCTTCGACTTCACATGAGCGCCTTGCCCGCCCGGGCCGCCCCGCCCATCGCACCCGATGCGCCGGTCGTCATCAGGGTCTCCGACCTCGTGAAGACCTATCGGCTCTACAACAGCCTGACCGAACAGGCGCTCGACATCATGGGGCTCGGCGTGCTGCGCTTTTGGCGGCGCAGAACGGTGCGCTTCTATTCTGCGCTCAAAGGTGTGAGCTTCGAGCTGCGCAAGGGCGAGCGATTGGGCATCGTCGGGCGCAACGGCGCCGGCAAATCGACCTTGCTCAAGCTCTTCAACGACAATTTCCAAGCGACCAGCGGGCACGTCGAGGTCAACGGCGAGGTGCAAGCCTTGTTGCATACGGGTCTCGGCTTCTACCCGGAGTTCACCGGCTATGAGAATCTGCGATCGGCGCTGCTGTACAATGGGCTGCCGCAGAATGCGCTCGATGACGCCATCTCCGAGATCGTCGAGTTCGTGGAGCTCGGAGAATTCCTGCACCAGCCCTTCAAGACCTATTCGATGGGCATGCGAACCCGCCTGCAATTTGCCGCGGCAACCGCGATCCATCCCGATATCTTGCTGATCGATGAGGTGCTCGGGGCCGGCGACGCTTATTTCACCGCCAAGTCGGCGCTTCGGGTGAAGGCGCTCACCGGCTCGGGCTGCACGCTGATCCTGGTATCGCACAGCATGGAACAGGTTCTGCAGTTCTGCGAGCGGGCCATCTGGCTCGAGGATGGGGCGGTGGTGATGGACGGTCCGGCGTTGCCGGTGGTGCGTGCCTATGAGGAGTTCTCGCGCCGTCTCGAGCACGAATCGCTCGAGGCAAAGGCGACGGACGGGTCGGGCTCCATCCTCGGCAACGACATGATGCGGGCGCAACTGCTCGAGGATGTGCTCGGCCGCTCGAGCGACGTGGACTCGGGCGCTCTCGCTGATGGCAGCACCGAGGCGGCGTCACGTTGGCCCGGCGTGGAGGGACTCAAGATCCGGTCCGTCCGCATCTACGACTCGGAGGGGACGGCGACGTGGGAGGTACGGGCCCGTGAGCGGGTCGACTTCGAGATGATCATCGAGGCCGAGGTCGACGGCACCTTCGAATGCCGTTACGTGGTTGTGATCTTCGCCGAGGACGGGCGCCTCGTGTCCCGGCTTAGCTCCGACACCGACCGCTTCACCGCGCGAAAGGCCGACCGCAAACGTGTGGTTCTGCGTTTTCCGATGTTTGAGCTGGGCAATGGCAAGTATGTCTTTTCGGCGGCGGTCTATAAGCGACTCGATCTCCTCAAGCTCGACGAGGCGGTGCCCTATGACCTCTTGGGCCGGGCGTTCGAGTTTCAGGTCGTCACCTCCGACCCCGCCGATCCTTCGTTATTGATGCCGGAGGTCGAGTGGCAAGCGGCGACCGACCACCGCTGATGCTCATTTGTCCTGACTGCCAGGCGCCGATGCCGGCACCCGACTCGTTCCTCTGCGCCGCATGCGGTTGGCGGGGGCAAGAGCATGATGGTGTCGAAGTGCGCTTGCGCCGCAACCATCTCGAGAACGAGGTGGCGGCGCGCTATTTCGCAAACTACGAGGGCATAGCGGAACTCGACCTCGACTCGCCCATCCAAGAGCTTCGCTACGTCGAAAACTGCGCGACGAAGATGATGCAGTTGGTGGGGAGCGTGCGCGGCCTCGAGGTGTGCGACCTGGGGTGCGGCCGCGGCATCTTGACCCGTCGCTTGTGCGAAAGCGAGGCGGCCACCGTCACCGCCGTTGATATTTCGGCCGCCTACCTGAAGGTGCTGGCCGGCTCTCCGCGGGTCCGGGCGATCCTCGCGGACGCCGAGAACCTGCCGTTCCGCGATGCCTTCGACGTGATCGTGTCAACCGACGTGATGGAGCACGTGCTGAACGTCGGATCGTTCCTCTATTGCGTCAATCGGGCCTTGAAACCGGGCGGCCGTACCTATATTCGCGTGCCCTACCGTGAAGACTTGATGCCCTATTCGCCGCATGTCGGCTGTAAGCACCAATTCGTCCACTTGCGGACCTATAACCGCGCCCTGCTCAAAGATGCGCTGCGAGCCGCCGGCTTCAAGGTCGAGGGTTTTCGGCTCGACGGCCAGTTCGTGGGCAGGCCCCGTCGCGTCTGGACGAGCCATCCGTTGCTGTACCAAACCTACTTTCGCTTCGTCCGCTACGTTGAGCGGCGCGGCAACCCGGCGGATGCCATGATGATGCCAAAATGGCTCACGTTCCCCTTCATGCCGCCGGTCTCCGCCGTCGTTGCGGCTCGAAAGGTTTCGACGATCAAGGTCAGCACCGGCGGCGGCTTCACACTGGAACGGTTGCAATGACGGACGCGAAAAAACAACGAAGCACGCGCGCACGGTCGGGCAAGCCGGTGCCTGTCGCGATCTACACCGTTTTCATGGGCGATTCGATCACGTTCGGACAGTATGTCGACCCGCCGCACCGCTGGTCGGATATCGTGTCGAGCAAGTTGACCCGCTCCTATCTGCGGACAGCCACCAACCTCGCCTTCGTCAATTGCGGCATCTCGGGAGAGACGACGCGCCAAGGGCTCGAGCGTTTCCCGCGCGATGTCCAGGCGGCGACGCCCGACATCATGACATTGCAGTTTGGCCTCAACGATTGCAATTGCTGGGTCACCGATCGCGGCCTGCCTCGCGTGAGCGAGGCAGCCTATCGCGCCAACCTGACAGAGATGATCGCCCGGGCACGCCGCTTCGGCGCGCAGCGCGTGATCCTCTCGACCAATCACCCGACATTGCGGCATAAAGTGTTGCTCTCCGGCGAGAGCCTGGAGGAGCGGCGGTTACGGTACAACGAGCTTGTACGCGAGGTGGCGGCGGAAACCGGGGTGACGCTCTGCGACATCGAGCGCGCGTTCGCGCCCCACGCAAAGAAGGACCTGGCATCGCTGCTGTTGCCATACCCGGATGAGCTTCACCTGAGCGTTGCGGGCCACAAGATCTACGCGAAAGCCATTCTTCCACCCCTGGAGGAGGCCGTCGCCAGCATTGATGCGGAGAAGCGGAGGAATTGACGATGAAATCTGCCACCGACCTTCATTGGAACAAGCGCGCGCTCAGCGTGGCCGAGGCGGAAAAGGTCAACATCGCCGATACCGTTCAGCGTGATCTCGAGCTCGACTTCATCATCGATGCGGTCGAGCCAGGCACGAAGATCTTGGAGGTCGGCTGCGGCAACGGCCATGTGACGCAAATGCTGCGCGAGCGGGCGGGCCATGTCGACGCGTTCGACTATGCGGAGAACATGATCGCGGCCGCGAAGCAGGCCTACGGCGAGAAGAACAACCGCTTTTTCCACGACAACATCCTAAGCCCGACCGAGACCGACGGGCCCTACGATGCCATCGTGTGCGTTCGGGTGTTGATCAATCTCCGCGACCTTTCGGAGCAAATCACGGCTGTCGAGACCATGGCGTCGCTGCTCAGGCCTGAGGGCAAGCTCGTACTGGTCGAGGGCTTCAAGGATGGGTTCGACGCCCTGAACGACCTGCGGATGCGAAGCGAGCTCGCACCTCTGTCGCCGGCGGCGATCAATTTCTATAGCGAAAAAGCCGAGCTGCTCCCGACGATCGAGGCGCATTTCGACATCGAGGAGGAGTTTCACCTCGGCTTGTTCGATGTCCTCACGCGCGTGGTTTATCCGGCGTTGGTCGGGCCTGAGAACGCTGTCGGACCGTCTGATTTCCACCTCAAGATCATGCCCATCGTCCGGGCACTGCCGACCACCGAGCTTGAGACATTCTCGAGGATTCGCGGTCTGCTGCTGCGTAAGCGCGCCTCCTAGATCTCGCGATGTCTGCTTCGAACCTCGCGCGGACCGACACTCCAGCGTCGCAGAGCGTGCCCGACACCGTGCGTCCCCTCAATCTTCTGTTGCTGTGCGAGTTTCACGACGGCACGGCGGCGACCATCGTCGAGCACATCAACGCCATCGCGGATTTTTCGCGGCACAATGTGCGGGTCGCCTCGATGATGGGACGCCTTCCGCCCGGCGTTTACCTGGATCGGTTTGACGGCATCATCATCCATTACTCGTTGATCGCTTGTCACGATTCCTACATCGAGCCCGCGCTGCGTCGGCGTATCGCGCGCTTTCCCGGCATCAAGCTCGCCTTCGTGCAAGACGATTACCGCTTTATCAACGACACATGCGCCGCGCTCCGCTCCATGGGCGTGCATGTGCTGTTCGGTCTCGCCTCGCCCGATATCATCGACCTGGTATATTCGCCGGCCGCTCTCCCGAATGTGCGCCGCGAGACCGTTCTCGCCGGCTATGTCGATGAGGACTTGAACGCACTGCCCGTGCGGCCTTATGAAAAGCGCACGATCGACATTGGCTATAGGGCACGCCGGTTGCCCGCGTGGCTCGGCAGCCATGCACAGGAGAAATCGATCATCGCCGATAAGATCTTGGCGGACGCACCGCGCTATGGACTTGCGTGCGACATCTCGACGCGTGAGGCCGACCGGATCTACGGCGAAGACTGGATCGATTTCCTCACCAACAGCAAGGCCGTGCTCTGCACGGAAAGCGGCTCCGGCGTGTGCGATTTCAGCGGCGATATTCAGCGCAACGTCGAGGCGCATATGCTGCGCGACCCGGAGGCCACCTTCGACGAGCTCCGCGAGCTCTACTTCAAGGACCAGGACGGCCGGATCATGATGAACATCGTCTCGCCGCGCTGCTTCGAGGCGGCGAGCTTGCGCACGCTCATGATCGGCTACGAGGGGCACTATTCGGGCCGTCTCGAGGCGTGGCGGCACTATGTGCCGTTGAAGCGGGACCACAGCAACATGGACGAGGTGGTGGCCGTGCTGCGCGACCCCCGGCGCGCGCAAGAGATCATCGATCGCGCGTACAACGAGGTCGCGCTCAACCCGGAAAACTCCTTTCGTGCCATGGTCGCCCAGTTCGACACGGCGATTCGCGAACGCTTTCAGCCGGAAATGGCCTCGTCGCGATCGCCTTACTCCGAAGCGGAATACCGCAGGCTGGAGCGGCGCGCGGCGCGCCGGCAGCGGTGGCGAGCGGCCCGCCATCGCGCGGTGGTGCGGGGCGTGAAGGTGCTCGACGCCTGTCTCGTCTACGTACCCAGGCCGATCGCGGTGCGCGTGCGCGCGATGCTGCGCGAGCTCTATCACAGGCTCGCACGGCTCAAGCGCGAGTTCCGGCGTTAGAGCTGGCCATGACACCGAAAGCCCTGGATGGAGACGCGTTCCGCGGGACGCGGGTTCTCGTCGTTGGCGGGGCGGGGTTCGTCGGTGCCAATCTGGTCGAGGCGCTGCTCGCGCACCGGCCTGCCAAGATCACCATCGTCGACAACCTGCTCTCCGCCGACATCGCCAATGTCCCGGTTCACGATGCCGTTGAATTCGTGCTCGGCTCCATCGCCGATGAGCGCGTGCTGGAGAGGCTGCCCGGTGATCTCGACCACGTGTTCCATCTGGCTTGCTATCATGGCAATCAGTCGTCGATCGCCGACCCCTTCGCCGATCACGAGAACAACACGATCACCTCGCTCAAGCTGTTTCATTGGCTGAGTGAGAACACCGCGCCGCAAAAGGTCGTCTACGCGGCGGCGGGCTGCGCGGTCGCGGCCAAGACCTGGGACGAGCCGGCGGCGACATCGGAGGACGCGCCGATCACGCTCTTCCACGATAGCCCCTATTCCATGTCCAAGCTGATCGGCGAGCTCTACGGCAACTACTTCTTTCGGCGCGGGGGGATGCCCTTCGTCCGCGCCCGCTTTCAGAACGTCTACGGCCCGCGCGAGATCTTGGGGGCTGGACGTTGGCGAGGGACGCCGCACACGGTGTGGCGCAACGTGACGCCGACCTTCGTCTGGAAGTCGTTGGCGGGTGAGGCGCTCCCGCTCGACAATGGCGGGCAGGCGAGCCGCGACTTCATCTATGTCGCCGATTTGGTCGAGGGCCTCATGCGGTGTGCGCTCCACGGCGACGCGGGCGAGGCCTACAACCTGGCCTCAGGCGTTGAGACGACCATTCGCGATCTCGCCGAGACGATCAACCGCCTCACCGCGAACGCCACGCCGGTCGACCTTCGCCCCGCGCGGGATTGGGACAATTCGGGACGCCGCTTTGGCGACCCCAGCAAGTCCAAGGACGCGCTCGGCTTTTCTGCTTCGGTGCCGCTCGAGGAGGGTCTGCGCCGCACCATCGCGTGGACCCGCGAGCAAAGCGATCTCATTGCCCGCTGCATGGCCCAGCACGACGTCTTCATGCGGCGCGTGCCGACGGGCTGAGCCGGCACCGGGCGAGGTGCGAGACACGCTCGGTAGGCGACAAGCCCCACGCGGCCCGAGGTCACGCGTTGGCGCGTTAAAATCGACCGTGCTGGTAGTCGTGGAAGGCCTGAAGGACCTCGTCGCGTGTGCTCATCACGAACGGGCCCGCACGCGCGACCGGTTCGTTGAGCTGCCGGCCGGCGACGACCAGGCAGCGGCTTCGCTCAGCGGCGCCCGCGAGAGCCACGCGCGTCCCCGGGCCGAGGATGCCGAGTGTCCCGGCCTCAAGTGCGTCGGCGCCGGCACCGACCCGAACGGCGCCGTCGAACACATGGACGAACGCTCCGTGCGATGCCGGGATGTGTTGTTCGAAGCGCGCGTCGGCACTAAGCGCCACATCGAGGTAGAGTGGCGCGGTCCAATCGTTCGTCACCGGTCCCAGGGTTCCGCGATCGGTACGACCGGCGATGGCCTTCACGGTGCAGCCCGGCGTCGGGTTTTCGCTCGGTATAGCCGCCGCCGGGTATTCCTGGTAGCCGGGCGCGGTCATCTTTTCGCGCGCCGGCAGGTTCACCCAAAGCTGAAATCCCCTGAGCAGGCCGTCCTCCTGCTCGGGCATCTCGGAGTGGACGATGCCGCGCCCGGCGGTCATCCATTGCACGCCGCCGGGCTCGATCACGCCCTCATGGCCGGCGCTATCCTTGTGGCGCATGCGCCCCGCGAGCAGGTAGGTCACCGTCTCGAAGCCGCGGTGCGGATGGTCCGGGAAGCCGCCGAAATAGTCGTCGGGCCGATCCGACTCGAACGAATCCAAAAGGAGGAAGGGGTCGATCATATCGACCTCGGGCGAGCCGATGATGCGGGTCAGCCTGACGCCGTCGCCGTCGGATGCGGGCACGCCGGCGGCCTGTCGTGCAACCTCGCGCAGGGCGATGGGTGAGTCATCCATAGGCCTGCTCCTTTGACGGCGGTGGTGCATCATCCGCCGGGCGATGGTCGCGGAAGTGCTTCATCGCGATCTCGGCCGATTCCGTGATATGGGCTGCCATCAGCGCCTCCGCCGCATCGCCGTCGCCGGCCTCGATCGCCTTCAGGATCGCGCCGTGCTGTCGCCGCACGCGCTTCTCATGCGCCGGCCCGTACTTGTAGCGCGAGCGGTGCGTGATCGTGACCGCCCAGACGTGGCGGTCGACCGTCAAGAGAAGTTGACTTCCGGCCGCGGCCGCCACGGCTTCATGAAAGGCGAAATCGGCCTGCGCCTGCTCCTGCGCGCTGGCATCCGGCCCAAGCCGCTGCTCTGCGGCGAGCGCGCTTGCCGCGTCGCGGATCATCGCGCGATCGCCATGCTCCGCGGCCCGGCGCGCGGAGTGGCCCTCGAGAAGCCGCCGCAGCGTATAGATCTGCTCGATGTCGCAGGGCGTGACGGGTCGCACGCGCGCGCACTGATTGGGGATGAGATCCACCAGCCCTTCGCCGCCGAGTGTGAAGAGCGCCTCGCGGATCGGCGTGCGGCTCACCGCAAGCTCGTCGGCGAGCCGGCGCTCGGGCAGCTCCTGCCCTGGTACGAGCAAGCCGCCGAGGATCGCCTTGCGAAGAACGTGCGCGATGCCTTCGCTGGTGCGCGTCGCCATGGGGCCGTTGACGAGGTCTCCCAGGAGATCGGACATAGGACGTCTCGCTAGTCTTCGGGCGCGGGATCGAGGTCTGGGTCGAGCGGGAGACCCATCAGGAAGCGGCGGCTGCTCGCCATCTTTCGGCGCTGTGCCAGGTCCATCGTCGTATCCTGTGCGGCCTCGAGCGCGCGCACCGCGCTCTCGTAGAGGGGAAGCGCAGCCGCGATGGCAATCGACGGGCGGATGCGCTCGACGGTGAAATCGAGCTTCTCGCGCGCCTCCGCGATGGAGTAACGGCCGCTCCGCACCCAGTCCACGGTCAGCCAGTCCAAGGTCTCGAGGAACGAAAGCGAATCGGCCGCTTGCACGAAATCGGCATCCCAGCCGCCGCCGATCTCGTGGCGGAGGACCAGGCGCCGCACGTTGCGGATAAACGCCTCGTCGGGCGGCGGGGAACGTTCGCGCAGCCACGCCTCGACGAAATCGGCCGAGCGAGTCGAATGGGCGAAAAGATAGTCCGGATCGTCGAAGCCGTTGCTCGGGGTGCTGGACGGGCCGCCCGGAAAGTGACGCTCCGCATCATGCACGAGGGCAGCGAACTTGATCTCGGGTGAGGCCTCGGGGCAGATCTTCATCGCCCACATCCGCGTCGCGACCAGATGCTCAAGCGAGTAGAAGCCGTCGAGCCAGGTGACCGCGGCGTCCTCCAGCGGGCTGAACGCGGCGTTCGCGTAACGGCCGGGGTTGGGATAATCCATGGCTCAAGCCTTCACCAGGTCAATTGGTTTGCGCTCGCCGCTCGCCGCTTGGAGGGCACGCCAGACCGATTCCGGCGTCAGCGGGAGCGTCGAAAGCTCGACGCCGTCCGCCGCGAGAGCATCGCAAAGCGCGTTCGCCACGGCGGCCGCGGGCGGGATGGTGCCGGCCTCACCCACGCCACGAACGCCGAAGGGTGTCACGGGCGAAGGCACGGCCGTGTGCAGCAAGTCGATCGGCGGCACGTCCGCCGCGGTCGGCGCGAAGTAGTCGAGCATGGTGCCGCTGAGGAGCTGGCCGGTCTCGGCGTCGTAGCGAAGCTCCTCGCCGAGCGCCGCGCCGAGGCCTTGCACCAAGCCGCCGCGCACCTGCCCCTCGACCAGCGGCGGGTTGACCGCGACGCCGCAATCATGCGCCATCACGAAGCGCTCGATATCGAACTCGCCGCTGTCCGGATCGACCCGCACCACCGCCGCCGCCGTCCCGAAGGAGAACGCGGCGTGGCTCGGCTCAAACTGGGCGGTCGCCTCCAGGCCGGGGGTTTCGTCCTCGGGGATGCCCTGGCCGATGATCGCGCGGGCGAAAATCTCCGCCAGCGGCACCTGGCGCGTCGGGTCGTCGCGCAGGGCGACGACTTGGCCATCGACCACGAGCGATGCGGGGTCCGTCTGCAGCACCATGGCCGCAATGCGCAAGGTCTTCGTGCGCAGGGCCGCGGCGGCCTCTTCGATGGCTCCGGCGGCCGCGATCAGGGTGCGTGAGGCGAAGGCACCGGTGTTGAGCGGCGATGCCGCGCTGTCGCCGGCGTGCACGTGCACCGCGTCATAGTCGATCCCGAAGACCTCTGCGCAAACCTGCGCGAACGCGGTTTCGCTGCCCTGGCCGAAGGTCGACACGCCCGTGTAGAGATCGATCCCGCCGGAGCGGTTGGCCCGCAGGGTCACGCTCTCATGGGCGCCGAACCGCGAGCCGCGCCGCGCGAGAAAGCGCGCGCTGGCGTAGCCGGTGCGTTCGACGAAAGAGGCAAAGCCGATGCCCCTGAGGCGGCCCTCCCGGTCGGCCTCTACGGGCGCCGCGCGGTGCGCCTCATAGTCGACCGCATCGGCCGCCATGCGCAGGGTTTCGCGATAGTCGCCGCTGTCGTAGGCGGCGCCGCTCGGCGTCGTCCAGGGCAGGTCGTCTGGGCACAACATGTTCTGCAGGCGCAATGCCAGTGGATCGATCTTGAGGCGTCGTGCCAGTCGATCGATCAACACCTCGAGCGCGAAGTTGACCTCGGGCTGCCCATAGCCGCGATAGGCCCCGACCGGTGTCTTGTTGGTCAGTGCGACGCGCCGTTCGACGACCGCGTCGGCCACGTTGTAGGGGCCCGTGAAGACCACGCTGGAAAGTTGTGACGAACCAAACGTCGAGTTCCAGGCGCCGAGGTCGGTCGTGTACTGATTGGTGATCGCGACGAATCGGCCGTTCGCCTCCGCACCGATGCGCATATCGTGCACGGCCTCGCGCGCATGGGTGCTTGTGCGAAAGAACTCCAGCCGATCCTCGATCCACTTGACCGGACGGCCGAGCGCCATCGCATGAAGCGCGGCGAGCAGGTCCTCGGGGTAGAGACCGAGCTTAAGGCCGAAGCCGCCGCCGACGTCGGCGGCGACCACACGGATGTTGCTCTCGTCGAGCGGCAGGCATTCCGCGAGCTGCTGGCGCACCAGATGCGGCGTCTGCGTCGAGACATAGGCGGTGAGCGCACGCGCGCCCTCTCGCCACGCTGCGATGATGCCGCGCGGCTCCATCGGCAGTGCGGTGACCCGGTTCACCCGGAAGCGCCCCTCGACCACGATGGGCGCTTCGGCCATGCGGTCTTCGGGTTCGCCCGCCCGGTCGACGTTCGAGGTCAAGAGGTTGGTGGAGAGGGTGTCGGGATGGAGCACGGGTGCGTCGCGGGTCAACGCCGCGAGGGTATCGGTGACATGCGGTCGTGGCTCATAGTCGATGTCGATCAGCTCGATCGCGTCTTCGGCGATCGCGCGGCTGGTCGCGACCACGCTCACCACCGGCTGACCCTCATACATCGCGCGCTCACCGGCGAGTGCATAGTACGGGAGATCCGGTGCGCCGGGCACGGGTCGTAGCACTGTCAGCGGCGCGCTGAGGCGGCGCACCTCTACGCCGGTGAGGATATGCTTGACGCCGTCGAGCGCGCGGGCCGCGTCAAGATTGATCGAGCGGATTGCGGCGTGGGGGAAGGGGCAGCGGCCCACCGCCATCTCGAGCTGATGCGCGAGGTCGATGTCGTCCGTGAAGAGCCCCCCGCCGCGCAGCAGGCGGTGATCCTCTTTCCGGGGCAGCGCGGCACCGATCAGGCTTTGGCGGCGTTGGTCGCTCATTCCGCCGCCCCCAACAGATCCTCGACCGCGCGGACAATGCCTTCGTAGCCGGTGCAGCGGCAGAGCACGCCGGCGATCTCGGCGCGGATCTCCTCCCGGGTGAGCGTGCGGCCTTCGGCCTTCAGGCTCGTCACCAGCATCAAAAAGCCGGGCGTGCAAAAGCCGCACTGCAGCGCATGGTGCCGCTGGAACGTCACCTGCGCGGCGCTCAGCTGATCGCCGTCGGCGAGCGATTCCACCGTTTGCACATCCGTGCCGTCGAGCTGCGCGGCGAGCAGGAGGCACGCTTTGACCGCTGCGCCATCGACCAGAACGGTGCACATGCCGCACACCCCCTGCTCGCAGCCGACATGGGTGCCGGTGAGTCCGAACCGATGGCGCAGGAAATCAGCCGCGTGCATGCGAGCCGGCACGCGGGCGGAGACCGCCTCGCCGTTCAGCCGAAAGCCGATCTCGCATTCATTGACGCTCAAGCGGCGCCTCCCATGGACCGAGCCCCATCAGCAAGGCCATCTTCAGCGCCGGTCGGCGGGCCGCATTTCCTTCACCACGAGGTCGCCATCGACCACGATGGGCTCGTCATCCAGGAAAAGACTGCAGCCCCGCATCGGAATGTCCAAATGACACGGCGAATCATTCGGGCCGCCGAGCTCATTGTTCGGACCGGTGGAGAAGAGGACATTTCCGTAGAACGAGCGCAGCTCCATGCCGATCCCGCCGGGGAATTGGGTCAGGCCATGCCATTGCGCACGCTCGTCGAGCCCCCAGCCGATGTGCGAGACCGCATAGCCCCGCGGGTCGGCGAAGGAATTCATGTACGACTTCACCAGCTCGGCGTCGAGACCGCCGCGGATATCCTCGATCATGCCGTGCTTGATCGTGTAGGTGACCGGGCTCGAGACATAGCTGTTGAAGGGGAGGAGCACGTCGCCTGGGGCCAGCACGACCTGACCATCGACGCTGCGATCCTCGGCGCCGGTGAAGACGAAGGCGGCTGGCCAATGGTCCCAACGGCCGGGCTCGTCGGTATAGCCATATTCCGTGATCGTCGGGTAGGTCCCGAGCCGGTAGGTGATATCGGTGCCGTGCGGGCTCGTGATCCGCATGGTCTCCGCTTTGCTTAGCGTATCGGCGGCGTACTCGACGCGCTCGCGCAGCTCTCGCGTCGGAAACAGACGTTGCAGCAACGCGGCCGGCTCGATGGTTGTCAGGACGCGCGTCCCGGACGCCTGAATGTCCATCTGCTCCTCGCTGAACAGGAGGAAGATGAGGTCGACGAGCAAATCGGCCTGCTTCAACGCCTCGATCGCCTCAGGATTCCCCGCCAACGGCGTCACCCCGACGGCCCACTTGCCTTGCGGTGGAGGCTCGGGCACACGCATGTGATAGGTCTTGGCGCCCAAGCTTTGCGCGGCGTTGATAAAGGCGTCGGCATAGTCCAGGCGGTCGTGCCCCTGTGAAAGAACGGCGACCAATTCGCCTTCGTGGACGCCACTCAGCTCGAGTTGCGCGCGGCATAGCTGTTGTAGGATGTGCTGATCCATGGCTCATACCTCCTGAGTCTCCGTGTCGGCGCCGCCCGGTCGGCCGGCCTCTCAATGCGAGCGACCCAACCCTCCGCTTGACGCCATCAAATGCGGTTGACCAGCCGCATCGTCCGTCGCCCGGTCGCTGTCGCCCGGTGCGGCGCCACCAGCAGCCGGACCATCGGTGGCGAGCGCCTGCGCGAGATTGTGCGCGAACGCCACCGTGACTTTCGCGGCCTGCTTCTTGATGATTGGATGCGCGACGGTGCCGAGGACGCCGGCCAATGCCGCCTCGCCTTCGACGACCACGTCGGTCTCGTTCCCGATGGGTACGAGATGAACGATGTTCTCGGCGCGAAAATTGCCGGCCGCGCCCCGCACGGCCTTGCCAACGGACGTGAAGGCGATTCGCTCGCCCGGGATGCGCTCGACGATGTCGACCCTGGCATCGAAGGTGGCCGACATGGGGCCGAGCTTCTGGGTGATCCTGACCGAGAGTGTGTCGTCGTCGACCGTGTCGACGGTTTCGAGCCCCGGCAGGCAGGCGGCGACGCGCAGAGGCTGCTCGAAAAAACGCCACACCGCATCGCGCGGCGCCGCAACCCGAAACTCCTGGCGAAACTTCATCGCGCAGTCTCCTCAAGAGGTGCCATCACCCGGACGCCGCCCGGCGCATCGCCCGCAAGGCGCGCGCCACGTACAGCGGCACGAGATGGGCGCGGTATTCGGCCGATCCCCTGATGTCGCTCGGCGGATCGATCGCGTCGCGCGCGGCATCACTCGCCGCGGCGATCTCGTCGTCGCCGAGCGCGCCGCCTTCCAGCAGCGCCATGCTCGTCGTGGCGAGCACCGGCGTGTCATTGACGGCACCCAGCCCGATCCGCACCGCGCGCCAGTGCCCGTCGGCGTCGCGCTCACCCGTCACGGCCACCGACAGCACGGCAAAGTCGTTATGCCGGCGATAGCACTCGCGAAACGCGAAGTGTGACGGGTGCCTCGGAAAGCGGATCGCGGTCAGCAGCTCCTCCGGCTCCAAGGCTGCGGCATAGGCACCCTCGTAGAATTCGGCCATCGGGATCGAGCGACCGCCCTCCGGTCCCACGACGTCGACCGTTGCGCCCAGCACCAGGCAACCGAGGGGCATCTCGCCGGTCGGGTCGCCCTGCACGAGGCTGCCGCCGATCGTGCCGCGGTTGCGCACCTGCCGGTCGCCGACATAGCGCACCATGGCGGCGATGAGCGGAAGCCGCTTGGCGATCACGGGCGAGGTCTCGAGCGTGGCGTAGCGAACCAACGCGCCGACGCGCGTTTCCGCGCCCTCGACGTGGAGTTCCGCGAGCTCAGAGAGCGCGTTGATGTCGATGAGCGCGGCCGGCCGCCAAAGCCGCATGTTCAGCATCGGCACGAGACTTTGGCCGCCTGCGAGCACGCGCGCCGCGCCGTCGTAGTCCTGCAGATAACGCACCGCCTCGGCGACGTCGCGCGCTTTATGGTAGATGAAATCGGGGGCCTTCATTGGTCAGCGCCCTTGCGGGACCCGCCCGCCACGCGCACGCCGGAAAGCCGCGCCAGCACATGATCAACCGGCGATTTCGCGCCGGCGACGATGCCGCCGCTCTGGCGCTGGCTCCACACGGTTTCGGGACGCACCTGCAGCACGTGCAGCGCGCCCGCGGGATCGATCGCCCACTCGATGTCCTGCGGCGCACCCCTCTTTTGCTCGATGCGTTTCGCGAGCTTCGCGAGGATGAGCGCCGCTGCTTCGTCGAGGCACGCTTGCTCTTGCCGCTCCGATGGCACGGGGAAGAGCCCAACCGTGCCGGTCGCCGGATCGAAGCGATACTCCTCGGGCTGCGGCACGGTCTCGCGTCTGATGATCTCGAAGGTCACTTTGTCGACGGTGAAGCGACTTGGCGTGATGTCGCCCTTGACCACGCCCTCCCCGAGGCCCCAGCAGCCTTCCATGAGGATCTTCGAGCGGTCGCCGTTGAGCGGGTCGAGCGTGAACATCACGCCCGCGGTTCGCGCGGCGACCATCTGTTGGACGCCGACGCAGATCGCCGCATCGCCCAGGTCGGCAGGCGTTTCGCCGTCACGTCGGTAGGACAGCACGGCCTCGCCGAACATGCTGGCCCAGCAGGCGCGCATGTTGCGCAGCACCGCGTCGGCGCCGGTGATCCAGAGGAACGTCTCATATTGTCCCGCAAAGCTTGCGCCCGCCAGATCTTCCGATTCCCCGCTCGAACGCACCGCCACGGGAACGTCGGTTTCGCCGGTCCTCCGCTCGAGCATGGCGTAGCTCTCGCGCACCGCATCTTCCAGCGATGGCGGAAGAGGCGCGGAGTCGATGGCGGCAACGAGGTCCGCCGCGCGCTTCTTGATGGCGGAGAGCGCCATGGACGATGCCTCGGCCCGAACCCGTTGGGCCTCGTCCGCAAGGCCCGCGTCGACCATGAACTGCCGATACGCGGCCGTGGTGATGCCGAAGCCGGGCGGCACGGCGAACCCCGCGGCGGTCATCTCCGCCAAGTTGGCGCATTTCCCGCCGAGCAGCGGGTGTCCGGGCGCCGTCTCCGCATCGAACCAGAGAATGAAGGGAGCCGCGCTCATGCGCCGGCCCTCTGGAGCACCGTCACGGTGCCGGCGTCGCCGTTCACCTCGACCGTGTCGCCGGTCCGGATGGTCGCGGTGGCATAGCCGACGCCGACCACCGCCGGCAGGCCATATTCGCGGGAGATGATTGCGGTGTGCGCCATCATGCCGCCGACATCAGAGACCGCGGCCGCGATGCGCGAGAACACCGGCGCCCAACTCGGCGCAGTGATACGGCAGATGAGGATCTCGCCCTCTTCGATGTCGTAGAGCTCGTCCGATGCCGTGACGACCCGCGCAGGTCCGGTCACGGTGCCCGTGGACGCAGGCACGCCGCGCAGCTGATCGCCGGCTGTGGCCGGGTCGACGCCGAGCCATTCCTCGACGGTCTCCTCGGTGATGCCCCAGAGCATGATGGTGATCGGCTCGGTGATGACCTCCGGTGGCGTGCCGAGCGCGGGCGGCGGCGACCATTCGGCGAGCGCATCGCGAATGCGTCGGCGCTTCGCAACGATCGGCCGCCAATACACCTCGCCCCGTGCCTGGCTGCCGGTTGCCCAGCCGACGAGCAGGTCGTAGAGCGCGTCGTATACCTCGTGCCGATGGAGATAGAAGAGGTCTTCCCGGTCATCCAAGAAGTTGTGCGCGACGAAAACCTCGCCGAGCTCGCGCACCTTCGACCAGAAGATCGTGTGATGCCAATGCTCGACGAAGAAGTTGTGGTCCTCGACATAGGGAAAGACGTTGCAGGTCAGCCCGAGCAGACCGTCGAACGCCGCACGGTCGTCGTCGGAGGGCAAAAGCGCACGATACTCGTCGGTGACGCGTTGGCGCGTCTCGAGCAGGCTCTCGAGTGGGCGGCGGATGTCCTCGCCGCGCTGCAGCGCCTCGACATAGCCGCGCATCGCCATGAAGGGCAGACGCAAGTCATCGATCCACACCGGGTCGGAGTGCTGGTAGCCGACGCCCGTGGAGAAGTGGAACCAGGGCTCCTTCGCGGTCTCGAGGGCCTCGAGCCATTCGGCGCCGCCGTCCGCATCGGCCATCGCCGCGAGCATCGCGTCCGGGTCCTCATGGGCGAGGACGATCGGGGCCAGATCGTGCTTCACCGCGAGTGCCGCCAGCTTGCGCACCTCGTCATCGGGCCTGAGCAGCAGGTTGTCGATGCCGCAGACCATCTGCGTGAGCGTCCGGTCGGTGATTCCGGGAAAAGCCTGCTGACAGAATTCGCGGAAGGTGAGGTAGGCGCCATAGCCGAGGTTGAGCATCTCGAAGTGATAGGAGCCCATCTCGAGCATGTTCTCGATCAGCCGGTTGTAGGCGCTGAGGAGGTCGTGCGAGGAGTAGACCCCGCGATGGCCGAAGACGTGCTCCTCGGGCTCCATCTCGGGCAGGGGGCGAAATGTGATGTCGTTCAGGCGGGCGATACAGTCCTTCGCCTTGTCGGCCCACTTGCCGTAGATCTCGTCCCAGTTCTCGAAATAGTGGCCGGCCCGGCGCGTGAAATGCTCGTTGCGCGCGGCGATCTGGTCGGGATCGGTCACCCCATTGGGGCTCACATAGATGTACCCGTTGACCACCCGCTGATCGATCCCCATGGCAACCGGGATCGGCCAAACCCGGCTTGCCATCTGGCTCGCCGCCACCCACCAGTTCTCGGTCATGATCGTGTCGAAAGGATAGAGCGGCTCGGGGTTGTGCATGCCGTCGAAGAACCAGAACTTTCCCTCCTCCAGTTCCCGTCGCTCGTCGCTCAAGAGGTAGTAGTAGGGATAGAGGTCCTCCCAACCTTCGGCCCCTTCGGGCGTCGGCAGTTCGAACGGACTCGGGAAGCGTTTGTTTGAGGAGGCGGTCCCGGTCCCGCCAGGTTCAGGCTTCTCGTTCATGCTCGACACCTGCCACTATCGCCGCACGGGTGGTATACCGGTATACCACCACGATGTGCTTGGCCGTGTCAAAGGGTTGTGTGTGCGCGATTGGCCGCTCAGCCTGACCAACCACGCCGCGTCTAAGAAGTGAGCGCCCCCTCGGGCTTGAACGGGCGCGCCAGAAGCGCGCCGATGGTCTCGTCGATCGTCGTCTCGCCGCCCAAGACGGAGGCGACCGCCGTCGCGATCGGCATGTCGATGCCGCGTCGGCGCGCGAGGGCCAGGACGGCGGGCGCGCTTGCCACGCCCTCGGTCACGCTCTCGCGCGCAGCCAGGATTTCGGCGAGCGTTTGTCCCGCGCCGAGTGCTTGGCCCAGCGTGTAATTGCGCGACTGTGTGCTCGTGCAGGTGAGGATGAGGTCACCGAGCCCCGAGAGCCCGGCCAGGGTCTCCGCCCGCGCGCCCAGGGCCACGGCGAGGCGGGTGATCTCGGCGAAGCCCCTCGCCGTGATGGCTGCGCGCGCATTGTCGCCAAGGCCGCGCCCGACGGCGATGCCGGCCGCGATCGCGAGTACGTTCTTCACGGCGCCGCCGATCTGCGCGCCGATCACGTCATCGGTGAGATAGGGCCGAAAGGCCGGGCTCCCGAGCGCGGCCACCAACGCCTCACCCCGCGCACCCTCCGCGCAGGCCAGCGTGACGGCTGTCGGCTGGCCTGCAGCGACCTCGCGCGCGAATGTCGGGCCCGAGAGCACGGCAAGTGGGGCGCCCTCGAGCACGGCGGCGGCGACCTCCGACATCAGGGCGCCGCTTTCTCGCTCGATCCCCTTGGCGCAAAGCACGACCGCCGCCTCGGGCATCCGCGCCGACGCCAGCGTTGTCGCGACCGCGCGCAAGTGCTGCGCGGGTGTTGTCATAAGTAGCAATTCGGCGCGCGCGGCGTGCGCGATGTCGTTGGTGGCTTGCACGGCCGGATCAAGCGGGACGTCCGGGAGAAAGCGCCGGTTTTCGTGTCCGGTGTTGATCGCCTCCACGACGTCCGGCTCGCGCGCCCACACCATGACGCGGCGCCCGGCACGGGCCGCGGTCGCCGCGAGCGCCGTGCCCCAGGCGCCGCCGCCGATCACACCGACTTGAGCCGCCACCGCATTTTTCCGTGTGCTGCCGTCGATTGGGCGCCCATAGTTATGGGCATCGCGGGCCTATTCAAGAGAGGAGGCGATGGTAGACCAGGCACCGGTGCTGGTGTTGGGCGCGTCGGGAGGCTTCGGGGGCGCCGTCGCCCAGGCCTTGCTGCGGCACGGTCGGGTCGTGCGCGCCTTGTCGCGCAACCCCGGGCGTGCGGCGCGGCGCTTCGTTTCGGGTGAGCCGATCGACATCGTGGCCGGCGATGCCCAGCAGAAGGCGGATCTGCTAAAGGCCGCGGAAGGCTGCGTGGCGATCGTGCATGGCATCAACTATCCCTATCATCAGTGGGTGCCGTTCATGCACACGGCGACGTTGAACGTCATCGAAGCCGCGCGCCAGCATGGAGCGCTCATCGTGTTTCCAGGCAACGTCTATGGCCTTGGTGCGCAGACCGGTCATCCCCTCGACGAGGGTGTGCCCAACCAGCCGACGACGAAGAAGGGGCACCTCAGGGTGCGCCTCGAAGAAACGCTGCAGGCAGCGACGGAGGCGTCCGGTGCGGAGGCTGTAACGCCCGTCCGTGTCCTCAACCTTCGGGCGGGCGACTATTTCGGACCGACCGTGCGCAACGGCATGGTCGACCGCATCTTCGGCAATGCTGCGAAAGGCAAGGCGATCGCGGTGTTCGGCCGCCTCGACGTGCCGCATGAATGGGTCTACCTGCCCGACTTGGCGGAGGCTGCCGTGGCGCTGCTCGACCGTGCCGACACACGCGCGCCCTACGACGTGGTTCATGTCGCCGGCCACGTGCTTCCGACGCAGCGCGCCTTCGTCACGCAGGTGGCGGAACGGGCCGGCCATCCCGGCCTTTCGGTGCGGACCATGCCATGGCCGCTCGTGCGCCTCTTCGGCCTGTTCGATGGGCCGGCGCGCGAGCTCATCGAGCTGCGCTATCTCTTCGAGAGCGCCGTGACGCTCGACGGCGCGAAGTTGCGCCGCCTCCTTCCCGGGCTGGCGACGACACCGCTCGAAAACGCGATCGACCAGACTCTAGAGAGCTATCGCGCCTGACCATGCGCGCGCTTCTCGCGATCCTGACCACCTGCATGGTGACCGCAACGGTCTCCGCAGAAACGACCATCGATTTGGTCTCGATCCCGGGTGGAGCGTTCACGATGGGCGATGCCGCAGGCGATCCCGACGAGACGCCGCGGGCGGTCACGGTCACGCCCTTCCGTCTCATGCGGTTCGAGGTGACGAACACAGTCTTCGCGGCCTTTGTCGCCGAGACGGGTCACGTCACCGACCCCGCACGCCGCGGCTTCGGCTATGTGTGGCCCGGCCATTGGGTCAAGGTGGAGGGTGCCGATTGGCGCCATCCGAGCGGGCCGGCGGCTGACCTGATCGGGCGGGAGCAACATCCCGTCGTGCAGGTGAGCTGGCGCGATGCCGGGGCCTTTTGCCGTCACCACGGGCTCCGCCTGCCCACCGAGGAAGAGTGGGAGTTCGCGGCCCGCGGCACCGACGGACGCCGCTTCCCGTGGGGCGACGCGCCGCCCGAGGAGGACGGCAAGCGGCGCGCGAATTTCGGCACCGTCGAGTGTTGCAGCGCCGACATGAGCGACGGCTTCCACACCACGGCCCCGGTCGGGTCCTACGACACGGGCGTCTCGCCGTTCGGCCTTCATGACATGGCGGGCAATGTGTGGGAGTGGACGGCCAGCATCGACGCCGAGACCGGCAAATATGTGATCCGGGGCGGCGGTTGGGGCAACAATCCCTACTGTCTGCGCGCCAGCTACCGTCACAAGAACCCGCCCGACATCGGGCTCGACATGGTGGGCTTTCGCTGCGCCGGTGATCCTTAGAGCATGTCACGGTCACGCATGCTCACGCGAGATGCTTTCTCGCATTTGCTTCAATTCCAATCAGATGGAGCATTCGCGTGAGCGTAGGCGAGCGTGAAATGCTCTAGCTCAAGCCTTGCGTCCCAGCCGGCCCGGTTGGCCGGCACCCGGCGCGAGGCCGGCATCGGTGTCGAGCGGCCAGCGCGCGCGCGGGCTCGCGTCGAGCGGATCGGTCCACCCCTGCTGCAGGCGTTCGATGCCGGCCCAAGCGATCATCGCCGCGTTGTCGGTGCAAAGCCGGGGCGGCGGAATGTCGATGGCGATCTCGCGCGACGCCGCGAGCGCCGTCAGCCGCTCCCGCAGCATCCGGTTGGCGGCGACGCCACCCGCCACGACGAGCGCACGCCCCCGACCGTGGCGCGCCTTGAACGCATCGATCGCGTTGGCCGTGCGATCGATGAGGACATCGGCCACGGCTGCCTGAAAGGAGGCGGCGACGTCAGCGCGGTCCTGCTCGGTGAGGGTCCCCAAGCGCTCGGTCGTGTGGCGGACCGCGGTCTTCAGGCCGGAGAACGAGAAATCGCAACCCGGTCGCCCCGAGAGCGGGCGCGGCAGCGCGAACCGGGCGGCATCGCCTGCGCGTGCCGCGCGCTCGATCGCGGGGCCCCCGGGATAACCGAGGTCGAGCAGTTTCGCCGCCTTGTCGAAGGCCTCGCCCACCGCATCGTCGATTGTCGTGCCGAGGCGCTGATAGCGGCCCACCCCTTCGACGGCGAGGAGCTGGCAATGCCCGCCGGAGACGAGGAGCGCCAGGTAGGGAAACGCGAGGCTCGGCGCGATCAGCCGGGGCGAGAGGGCGTGGCCCTCGAGGTGATTGACGGCGATCAGCGGCTTGTCGTGGGCCGCGGCGATCGCCTTGCCAGTCATCAAACCCACCATGACCGCGCCGATGAGCCCTGGGCCGGCCGTTGCGGCGATCGCGTCGAGATCCGCAAATCCGATTTCTGCGTCGCGCATCGCGCGCCCGATCAAGCCGTCCAGGTGCTCCACGTGGCTGCGTGCGGCGATTTCGGGCACTACGCCGCCAAAGGGTGCGTGCTCGTCGAGCTGAGAGAGCACGAGATCGGCGTGCACCTCGCGCGCGTCGGTCACCACGGCGGCCGCCGTCTCGTCACAGCTGGTCTCGATCCCGAGCACGATCATGGCGGGCGGACTGTACCGCCGCCAGGGGCGCGGCGGAAACCCTCGTCAGGGCGGGCCGGCCCGTGTAGAAGTCGCTCGGTCGCCATGGATATCCGTCTCCCGATAAGGATCGGCACGCGCGGCAGCCCACTCGCGCGCGCACAAGCGGCGTTGGTCTGCGCGCGCTTGGCCGATGCGCATTCGATGCTCGGCAAAGACGGAGCGCTCGAGACAGTGATCATCACCACCTCGGGCGATCGTTTCACCGACCGCGCGTTGGCCGATATCGGCGGCAAGGGGCTCTTCACGAAAGAGATCGAGGAGGCGCTGCTCGGCGATCGGATCGATCTCGCCGTGCATTCGATGAAGGACATGCCGACCTGGTTGCCCGAGGGCCTGACGATCGCATGCATTTTACGGCGCGAAGATCCGCGTGATGTTCTGATCGCCCCGGGCGCGGGGAGCCTTGCGGACTTGGCGCGCGGCGCGCGCGTCGGGACGGCGTCGTTGCGGCGCCAGGCGCAGCTTCTCGCTGCGCGCCCCGATCTCGACATTGTCATGCTGCGCGGCAACGTCGAGACCCGCCTTCGCAAGATCCGCGACGGTGTCGCCGACGCGACGCTCCTGGCGCTCGCCGGTTTGCGCCGGCTCGGCATTACCCCCGACGATGCCGCTGTGCTGCCGGTCGAAACGATGCTACCGGCGGTCGGTCAGGGGGCGATTGGAATCGAGTGCCGCGCGGACGACACATCCGTCACGAGCCTGCTCGCGCGCCTTGATGACGCCGCGAGCGCGGCGGCGGTCGCGTGCGAGCGGGCCATGTTGGCGGTGCTCGACGGCTCGTGCCGCACGCCGATCGCGGGCCTCGCCACAGCTCAGCAGGACGGAACCGTGTCGATCGAGGCTCTGATCGCCCGGCCGGACGGCAGCGCGTGCCACCGTACGACCGAACGAGGTGATGACCCGCTGGCGGTCGGCCGCGCGGCCGGCGAGATGTTGAAGGCGGCCGGCGGTCCCGGCTTTTTCGGGTCATGAGAAAGCTCTGCGCGCTGCTCACCCGCCCGCGCGCGGAATCGGAGGCGTTGGCGGTCACGCTCGCGGCGGAGGGCGTCGAAAGTCTGATCGAGCCGCTGATCGACATCGCACCTCTCCCCGACGTCGCGATCGATCTGGGCGGCGTGCAGGCGCTCCTCCTCACGAGCGCAAACGGGGCGCGCGTGCTGGCGGCGGCTCTCCCGCGGAATGATGCGGCGTTTGGGCTGCCGGTTTTTGCGGTCGGCGACGCGACGGCCACGGCAGCTCGGCAGCTCGGCTTCGCCCAGGTGAAGGCAGCAGGGGGCGATGTGCAATCGCTCACCGCACTGGTCGAGGCGCAACTCTCGCCGGACGGGGGCAGGCTGCTTCATACGGCGGGCCGTGCGGTCGCCGGTGACCTCGTGGGCGGCCTCCGCGCGTCGGGCTTCGATGCACTCCGCATCGTCCTCTACGAGGCGACGGCGGCCGAAACGCTGTCCGAAGGCGTGCGGCGCGCGCTCGCCGCCGGTGGTGTCGATCTCGCGCTTTTTTTCTCTCCACGCACCGCGCGCGTCTTTGTTAAGCTCGCCAACGATGCGGCACTCGCCGATGCGATGCCGCAGGTTGTCGCCTTGTGCTTGAGCGACGCGGTGGCGCAGAGCCTTTCAGTCATGCGATGGCGGCATGTCATTGTCGCCGGGGAACCCACATTGCCGGCGGTGATCGACGCCGTGCGCCGCGCGGCGACAACGCGGGATCCAGCGATTGCCTGACGACGACAAGCCAGACGGTGAGCCGTCACGCTCCGACCGCGGGTCGGACAAGAAGCGTCGGCGCCGCCGAAAGCGCGAAAACGACGCGCGCGACGGCAAGGGCCGCGAACTGACGACGCTTCCCGATCCGCCGGCGGAGGAGGAAGAGGCGGCGGCAACCGCAGAGACCAACGGGAAAGCCGGCGCGGGGCTCCGTCGCCGCCTCATGCAAGGGGCCGCCGGTGCCGCGGTCGTCATCATCGTGGGGCTCGGACTGTACATAGCCTGGCCTTATCTTGGCGCACGCGACGAGCCGGCGCCGACGCAGCGTGCGGTGGTGGGGCCGGCGGACGACGATCCGTTCATCGAGCCACCGCGATTGTCGGATGTTCAACCAGCGCGAGTAGCGATCGACACGTCAGCCGAGCCGAGCGCGGCGCCGGCCGCGGACGCGGCCCCCAATGGCGAAAACACCGCCAACGCCGAACCGCGCGACGCGGCGCCGGCCTTGAACGGTGCCGACGTCGCGGCCGCTCGCTCGGAGGGTGCCGCGCCGCGTGAGCCCGATCCAGCGGCGGCCGCCACCAACCAAGACGACGCACTGGCCGAGCACGCCAACGACGACGGAGCGAGCGCGTCATCCACCGCTTCCGCGGCGGGAGAGCACGCGCCGTCGGCTGGCGCGGCCACGAGCGACCCAGCCGACGCCGCGTTGGACGAAGCGAGCCGGGATCGTGTCGACGCAACCGCGCCGGAGGACGCCGCGCCGCCCTCGCTCGAAACGTCGGTTCCGGCGGAACCAGCCGCACCGGACCTCGCCGAAGACGGTCCGTCGGCGCCGGCGCCGACGGTCACGGCCGGCGCGCTCGCAGACCTGGTGACCCGCCTCGAACGCCTGGAAGCCGCGGCGATGGGACCCAAAACCACACCATCCGAAGCCGCCGCCGCGACCGATGCCGAGGAGCCCGCGGCGCTTGCCGCTCTGATCGAGCGCGTTACAGCCTTGGAGAAAATCGCGCGCGAGACGCCCGACGCGCGTGAGACCTTGCTTCGGATCGAGCGTCGGATCAGCACGCTCGAGGTCGATCGCGAGGCGGCCCAGCTGAAGGCGGCGCTCGACGGTTGGCAGGCCGAGAAGCGCGCTCTGGAGGCTGCGTTGACGGCGCTGTCGCAGGAGGTCGCCACGGTCTCCGCCTCCGCCGCGCGGCAAACCGCGGACGACGCTCGGCTCATCGCGCTCGTGTTCGCCGTCGGTCGGTTGGAAAGCACGGTCGCGGGCGGCCGTGCGTTCGTCAGTGAGCTGGCCGCGGTGAAGAGCGTGCTCGCCGATGACGCCGCGTTGCAGCCCGCCCTCGAGACACTCCGCGGGCACGCAGCCGGCGGTGTTGCCACGCTCGACCGCCTGCGGGCTGACTTTGGCCAGACCGCGACCGATGTCGCGCGCTCCGCCCACGCCGCGACCAGCGACGATTGGGTCGATGAAACGGTCGCCGAATTCCGCCAGCTGGTGACAGTGCGCAAACGCGGTGCCGCGGCCGATCCGGAGAGCGTCGATGGGCGCCTCATTGCCGCCGAGGCCGCGCTCGGCGCGGGTGATCTCGACGGCGCGATCGGCATCCTCGAAGGCCTCGCGCGCCCGGCGCGCGATGGCGCGGCACGGTGGCTCGCCGCGGCGCTTGCACATCGTGATGCCGAGACCGCGCTGCGGCAGATCGGCGCGCACGCGGCCGCCCTGGTCGGCGCGCGCTGGTCGGAGGGTGAAACGGCCGCGCAATGATCCGGATCTTCGTTTTCCTGGTGGTGGTCGCGGCGATCGCGGCTCTCGCGGTTTTCATCACCGATGCGCCGGGTCAGGTCGAGATCGCGTGGGGCGACTACCTCGTGACCACCTCGCCCGGCGTGCTGGTCGCCGCGGTCGCGCTGGTTGCCGCCGCGGCGATCCTGTTGTTCATGGGGCTTCGCTATCTCTGGATAGGACCGGGGCGCTTGGCGCGCGCACGCCGCCTGCGCCGAGAGAGGCTCGGCTACCGTGCCTTGACGCAGGGTCTGGTGGCGGCGGCTGCGGGTGACGCGCGCGGGGCGCGCAGGCTCGCGCGGCGCGCCAATTTGCTTCTGGACGAGCCGCCGCTCACCTTGCTGCTTTCGGCACAGGCGGCCCAGCTCGAAGGCGACGCCAAAACGGCGGAGGGGTACTTCGAGGCTATGCTCGCGCGGCGCGAAACCGCGTTTCTGGGCCTCCGTGGGCTCCTCGTGCAAGCCAACAAGGCCGGCGACAGCGCCGCGGCGCTCGACTACGCGGAGCGTGCTTACCGCTTGCGTCCGGAGACGCCGTGGGTGCTCACCGCGCTTCTCGAGTTGCAGACCCAAGCCGGGCGCTGGCCGGGCGCGCTTGAGACCGCGAAACAGGCGGAGCGCCATGGCGCGCTGACGACCGAGGCTGCACATCGGCGCCAAGCGTCGCTTCTCTACACGCAGGCGAAGCAGCTTCATGCGGACGGAGATTCCAAGGCCGCAGGTCGCATCGTGCAGCGGGCTTTGAGCGCGGAGCCCACCTTCCTCCCGGCGGTGTGTCTCGCCATCACCCTTGCCAAAGAGAGTGGACGCACGAGCATGGCGGCCCGCCTCGCCACCGACGCATGGTCACGTGCGCCCCATCCCGAGGTCGGCGCTCTCTTTCTTGCGCTGCACGACGATGCGCCGGCGTTGGACCGCCTGAAGCGCGTCGAAAAGCTTGTCGCCAGCAATCCCGAGCATATCGAAAGCCAGCTCCTGCAGGCGCGCGCGGCCCTCGATGCCAAGCTCTGGGGGACGGCGCGCAAGCACCTCGAGGCCGCCGCGGCCGCGCGGCCGAGCGCGGGCACCTATCGCATGATGGCGGCGCTCGAGGAGGCCGAGCATGGCGATGCCGAGGCCGCCCGCGGGTGGCTCCTCAAAGCGAGCGAGAGCCCACCGGATCCGGCGTGGACCTGTGGTCGCTGCGGCATGCGGGCGCAGGACTGGACCATCGCTTGCGGGGCCTGCGGCGGCCTCGACACGCTCGAGTGGCGCGCGGCGGCCGCTCCCGAGCCGCCGTCGCTCTCGGAGGGCGGGGCGACGCCGCCGCCCCTCGCACAGAGGGCTGACGAGCCCTTCGCGGCCGGTTCGTGACGAGCTTTCGCCGGTCGCCGCCCACACCGGCGATCGGTTGGCCAGTGATTGTTAAAAACTAGCCGAGTAGAACGGTCTCATGGAGATCCGCATCATCGAGGGTCCAGAGGCTGAGGCCCTCCTGGCCAGAGAAGACTTCTTGCGCGCGTGGCGGGCGCTCCATGACGGCTGCCCCTGGGCGACGGGCTTCCAGACGCCGGCGTTCGCCTGTGCATGGTATGACGCCTACGCGGCGAGCGCGGCTCCGCTGCTGGTCGTCGGCGGGGCGGGCGGCAGCAGCGAGCCCGAGGGCTTGCTCGTGCTCGCGCAAGAAACCGGCTCCGGCCGCATCCTCCATGTTGGCGACCACCAGGCCGAGTACCACGCCTGGCTCGCGCGCCCCGACGGGGGGAACGCGTTCATTGTCGCCGCCCTCGCCGCCTTGCGCGCGCGCTTCCCCCAGGGCGCGCTCGTGTTCCGGTACCTGCCGCCCGATGCGCCCGCGGAATGGCTGCACGAGGGCGCTGTGTGGCATGATCTCGTATCGATCCGCGAGGTCCGCCGTCCTTTCATTCGTCTTGGTGACGGCCAGCAGATCGAGGCGACGCTCCGCAAGAAAAGCAACAAGAGCCGGCTGAACCGCCTGCGCAAAGTCGGCGGCGACGCGTTGACCTTCGGCACGCTCACAAGCGAGACGGAGCTCGCGGCGGTCATCGATGAGCTTGCGCGCCACTACGATCTGCGCCAGGGCGCGATCAACGGGGTCACGCCGTTCCACGACGACGCCTGCAAAAAGCGCTTCTATCTCAACCTGATGGCGTCGGGACTCCTCCACGCCTTCGTTTTTCGGGCGGGCGAGGCGCTGGCCGCGGCGATTCTCAGCGTCAAGAGCGGCGAGACGCTCTCGATCGGTGTGTTCGCGCATTCCGTTCTCCTGGCACGTCATTCGCCGGGCAAGTTCGGTGTTCTCTTCCTGTGCCGCGAAGCCTTGGGCGAGGGGCGGACGCTGGTCGACCTGACGCCGGGCGGTCCGTGGAAGGAACGCTTTGCCAACGACGGCGATACCGTGCGGGAAGTCACGGTGCGCTTCGACAAGCGTGCGGCGTCGAAGGCGGCTCGAACGCAAGGTGCGCTCACCCTCATGAAGCGTGCGCTCGCTCTGGTGGGCGCAACCCCGCAGACCGTGCGCGATGCCACCGCGACGATCCGCCAGGCGGCGCCGGCGACCGCCAAGGATGGAGGCCTGGAGCGGGGCCTGATCGCGCTGACGCGTCCGTTGGCGCCCTTCGGCGTGACGCCGCGCGCGGTGCGCAACACGACCGCCGCCCTGCGTCGCGCCCCCGCGGCGATCGGCCGGCGCTTCAGGCGCTGGGCCTATGAACACCGTGAATTTCGGGTCTACTACTACGAGGTCGAGAGGATCGCGGCGCTCACGTCCGAGGTCGCCATGAAGCGTGACGACATCGACGATCTGCTTCGCTTCGAGGCAACCTCACCCTGGTTGTCGCGCGCCGGCTTCATGGCGCGGGCGCTCCGGCAACTGGAGAACGGCTCGCACGTCTATACGAGCGCCACGGACGATCGCCTCGCGCACCTCGCGCACTATGGCTGGCTGAATGAGCGCGAGAGCGAAGCACGCTTCACCGAGGTCGACGCCACGTTCACCTACCCGCCCAACAGTGCCGTGCTGTTCGACTTCTACACCCACCCGCAAGCGCGAGGCCGCGGCCTCTACCAACGTGCGATCCGCCAGATGTTGAAGGACGCCGCGGCAGTCCCCGGGACGGAGCGGGTTTACATCTCGGTCATGGCGAACAACGGGCCCTCGCGGCATGTGATCGAGAAGCTCGGTTTCGTCTACGATTGCAGCCTGCACCGCCGGTGCCGCTTCGGGCGTGTCACGCATCAGGGCCCTGAGACGGCGCCAAGCCAAGGCGCGCGGGAAGACCGCGCGCGTCTCGCGAATCTGACGGCGAGCTAGCACGATGCGGCGACGACTGGTCCGCGGCTTCTACGGCCTCTGCAAGTGGCTCGGTCTCTTTCAGGTTTCACGCTGGCTGACGCGCTCGAAGCTGCGCATCCTCTGCTATCACGGCTTCGTTCTGGATGACGAAGACCGGTTTCGCGAGAGCCTGTTCGTCACCCGGGAATTCCTCGACGACCGCATGCGCTATTTGCGCGACAAGAAGCATCCGGTCCTCCATCTGGGCGATGCGCTCGCGCGGCTGGGCGCCGGCACCCTGCCGCCCGGCGCGGTGGCGATCACGATCGATGATGGCTTCCACAGCGTCTACGCCGTCGCGCGCGACGTGCTGAAAAAGCATGGCATGCCGGCGACGCTCTACCTCACCTCCTACTATTTCGAGAAGGGGACCCCGATCTTCCAGCTCGCGGTCGACTATATGTGCTGGAAGTCGCCGTGCACGACCGTCGATCTCTCGGGCTTAGGGGTCCCGGAACTCGAGGACGCGACGGCGCTCGCGTTTTCGGACGCACGCCGGAGAGCCGTCAGCGAGCTGGTCCATGCGCACGGCAGCGCGACCCTGGATGAGCCGGGCCGCGTCGCCCTCTCGCGCCGCCTCGCCGAGCGTCTGTCGGTCGACTATGACCGGATCGCCGCGAGCCGCATTCTGAGCCTGGTTTCGACCGACGAGCTCGTCGCGCTGCAGG
Organism: Alphaproteobacteria bacterium; assembly: GCA_965216915.1. GTDB lineage: Bacteria > Pseudomonadota > Alphaproteobacteria > UBA828 > UBA828 > CBDCGS01. The sequence continues at coordinate 589,241 of CBDCGS010000011.1, read as the reverse complement.
AGTCCGATGTGCGCATCGGTCTGCACACCCATCGGCACCGCTTTCCGACCGATGCCGGCGTGGCGCTGGCCGAGCTCCAAGAGAACCGTGCGCGCGTGGAACCGGTGATTGGCGAGCGCATGGTCGATTTCTGCTATCCAAGCGGCGACTGGTCGCACGATCACTGGCCGATCCTCGCGCAGGATGGCGTGGAGACCGCCACGACCTGCCGCTCGGGGTTGGTCGCGCGCGACACAGCACCCTACGGCCTGCCGCGGATCCTCGACGACAACCGCGTCTCGAAGATCGAGTTCGAGGCGGAGCTTTCCGGCTTCTCCGAGCTGATCCGCCTGATGCGCGGCCGGCGCGCTCCGCGTGTCGCATCACCGTGAGGCGGGTCGCGCCGCACAGGGGCGCGCGACGGGCCGCCGTGCCCCGAGATTGGGCTTGTTCTACGCGCGCGGGGCCGTTAACACTCGCTGAAGCCCGCGCGGGCACACTCCGCCCGGGTCGCCTAACGCCGCAGTAGCTCAGCTGGTAGAGCACGGCATTCGTAATGCTGGGGTCGGGGGTTCGAGTCCCTCCTGCGGCACCATCCACCCCGTTTTTTCACAGCGCGAGCACGGTTTACGGTGCTTGCGCAATCTCGCCCTCCAGAATGAAGAGGCGGTCGGTTTTGCTCACCGGCTTGATCACCAATGTGCCAAGGCCGCGCTTGCCGGCGAACTGGCCGGTGCCGCCGGCGAGCTCCCACACGCCGTTGTCGATGAGGCGGGGCTTCTCCTCGCCCGCGACGAAGATCGCGCGAACCTGCCATTTCAGGTAGGCGACCGCGCCATCGGGTGCGGTGACCTCGAGATAGCCGATCGGGTGTCCGCCCTGGCCGCGCACGATGTCGTGGAAGCCATATTCGACGACCTTGGCGCCGGCGAAGGGACCGGTGCCGTCCGCTGTACCTTCGCGCCGCACCATCAGCACGAAATGCCCGCTGCCATCCTCGAAATTCAGGCGGATCTGCTCTTGTGGCGAGAGCACCGTCTCGACCGCGACCTCTTCCGCGGCGGCGGGCATCACACTCGCCGCAATCCCGATCAGGAGCAGCGCGAGGCCCGCTCGAGTGAGGACGCCGACGCGTTGGCCTGCCCGCGGACCCGCGGTCTTGCGCTGCCGATGAAATGACATTGGTTGCTCCCAGGCGGTTCGTTAACGATTTCGTCGTCGGCGCGTCCTACCACATGTCGGTGCTTCCGGCCCGGTGCGTGCGCGCGACCTCACGAGGTGTTGATCCGCCGCACGCGGGGCACGGTTGCCGGCGTGACGCGGGCTAGAGGCCTGGCATAGACTCCGCGTCGGACGAAAGACGAGGCGAGATGACCCGCGCGCACATCGCGATCGAGGCGTGGCTCAAGGAGCGCAGCATCATGGAGGTCGAGTGCATGGTGCCCGACCTCGCTGGCGTGCCACGCGGCAAGATCCTGCCCACCGACAAGTTTATCGACGGGCTCAAGGACCGCGGCCACCGCCTGCCCAAGAACATCCTCGTGCACACCCTCACCGGCGAATATCTGCCCAAGGGCGCGACCGCCGTCGAAGCGAGCGACGGAGATCTCTACCTCGAGCCCGACGCCGCCAGCCTGCGGGTCGTGCCGTGGTACGAGGACCCGACGGCGCAGATCATCGCCGACTGTCGCGACCGCGACGGCAGGCTCTCGAGCACCTACACGCGCAACGTGCTGAAGCGCGTGCTGCGGCGCTATCGGCGGAGCGGTTGGCAGCCCGTGGTCGCGCCTGAGCTCGAGTTCTACCTGGTGGAGAAGAACACCGATCCCGATTATGCGCTGCGCCCGCCCGTCGGCGCGTCCGGACGGCGCGAGATCGGGCGGCAGGAGTTCGGCATCGACGCGGTCAACGAATTCGACCCGTTCTTCGAGGATGTCTACGATTATTGCGAGGCACAGGCCCTCGATATCGACACACTCAACCACGAGAGCGGCGCGGGTCAGATGGAGATCAACTTCCGTCACGGCGACCCGCTCGAGATCGCCGACCAGGTGTTCCTCTTCAAGCGCACGGTGCGGCAGACCGCGCAGCGCCACGGCTTCTACGCCACATTCATGGCGAAGCCGATGCAGAACCAACCCGGGAGCGCCCTGCATCTCCACCAGTCGGTGTACGACGTGGCGAACGGCGACAATGTGTTCTCGAGTGCAACGGGGCGGGAGACGCCGCTCTTTTTCAGCTATCTCGGCGGCTTGCAGGCGCATCTGCCCGCGCTGATGCCGCTGATCGCGCCGAACGTGAATTCGTACCGGCGTATTCGCTTCGGCGGTGACAAGACGTTCAACCTCGCGTGGGGCTACGACAACCGGCTGTGCGGCTTGCGCATTCCCGATTCGGGACCGGACGATCGGCGCATCGAGAACCGCGTGCCGGGCTCGGACACCAACCCCTATCTCGCGATTGCCGCCTCTCTCGCGGCGGGCTATCTCGGTATGACGACCGGCGTCGAGGCGTCGCGCCCCGTGGCCGACGATGGCACCGATCATTACGCGACGCTGCCGCTCGACCTCACCGATGCGCTCGAGCGCTTCGGCGCCTCGGCGGAGGCCCGCGCCATGCTCGGTGCGCCGTTCGTGCGGGGCCTGCGGGAGGTCGTCTCGGCCGAGTACGACGCCTATCTGCGCGTGGTGAGCTCCTGGGAGCGGGAATATCTGCTGCTCGCGGTCTGAACCGGTGCCCTGAGGTGCTGCGCTCCGGTCCGCGCTACGCGCAACATGATGGCGAGACCCCGAGTTACTACGAGGCGAGCGCGGTCGAGCGTCCGGCTTGGCCCACGCTGACTGCCGACCGCCGCGCCGATGTCGCGATTGTCGGCGGCGGCTATACGGGGCTCTCGGCGGCACTGCACCTCGCCGAGTGGGGTTACGACACCGTGCTCCTCGAGGCGCGCCGTGTGGGCGGCGGCGCCTCCGGCCGCAATGGCGGCCAGCTCGGCTCGGGTCAGCGGCGCATCCAAACGGCGCTCGAGGCGGAGCTCGGCATGGACGCGGCGCAAGCTCTATGGGCATTGGCTGAGGAGGCGAAGGCCTGCGTCAAGGCGCTGATCGCGCAGCACCGCATCGCCTGCGACCTCAAGCCCGGGATCATTCATGCCGCGCATCGGGCGCGCCACGCGGGCTTTCTCGCCCGCTATGCGGCGCACCTGCACACCACATACCGCTACCAGGCGATCGAGCCGCTCGACAAGGCGGCGCTCGCCGGGCGGGTCGCCACGACACGCTATCACGGCGGCTACGTCGACACCGGGGCGGCACATCTTCATCCCCTCAACTACGCCCTCGGCCTCGGCCGCGCGGCGTCCGCTGCCGGAGCAGCGATCCATGAGCAGGCGGCGGTCGAGACGATCGGCAGCGGCCCGCCCTGGGCACTTCGTGCGTCGGGCCACACGGTCTGCGCCGATCGGGTTCTCCTCGCGTGCAACGGATATCTGGATCGGCTGGTGCCGCGCATCGCCGGGCGCATCATGCCGATCAACAACTACATCCTCGCCACCGCACCGCTCGGCGACGCGCGTGCGCACGCCCTGATTCCGGGCGATGAGGCGGTCTCCGACACCAAGTTCGTGATCGACTATTACAGGCTTTCGGCCGATCGGCGGCTCCTATTCGGCGGTGGCGAGAGCTACAGCCGCAGTTTTCCGCGGGATCTGAAGGGCTTTGTTCGCAGGCGCATGCTTCGGGTGTTTCCACAGCTCGCCGATGTGGGGATCGATCATGCCTGGGGCGGGACGCTCGCGATCACCCGTGCGCGCATGCCGAGCTTCGGCCGGGCTGCACCCGAACTCTATTATGCGCAGGGTTATTCGGGTCACGGCGTCGGGATGGCGAGCTTCGCGGGCAAGCTCGTCGCCGAGGCGATCGCGGGCACGGCCGAGCGCTTCGATGTGTTCGCGCGACTGCCGCAACCCGCTTGGCCCGGCGGCACGCTGCTGCGTTGGCCGCTGCTGGTGCTCGGGATGCGCTACTACGCGCTGCGCGACCTTCTCTGAGGTTCTCCGCTCCCACCCGATCGAAACGGTGCCCGACGGCCCGTTTTTCCGTAGTGTGGGGGCATGACCGATGCGGCTGGCCAGAGCGATGCCTCGGCGCTCAGCGTGCGCGATCTCTACAAGAGCTTCGGCGCCGTCGAGGTGCTGCGCGGGGTCTCGCTCTCCGCCGACGACGGCGACGTCATCGCAATCGTCGGCTCATCCGGCTCAGGCAAGAGCACGTTGCTGCGCTGCATCAATCTCCTGGAAATCCCCGATTCCGGCGAAGTGCGCGTTGGCGGCGAGCTGATCGAAATGAGGCGCACGCGGCGTGGGCAGGTGCCGGCCAACCAGAGGCAGGTCGACCGTATCCGCGCGCAGGCTGGCATGGTGTTCCAGAGCTTCAATCTCTGGAGCCACATGACGGTGCTGCAGAACGTCGCGGAAGCGCCTGTCCGGGTTCTCGGCCTTTCCAAGGCCGAGGCGCGCGACCGCGCGGGCGCCCTCCTGGAGCGCGTCGGTCTCGGCGATAAGCTTGGCCATTATCCCGCGCACCTCTCGGGCGGACAGCAGCAACGCGCCGCAATCGCCCGGGCGCTCGCCATGGAGCCACGCTTGATGCTGTTCGACGAGCCCACCTCCGCGCTCGATCCTGAACTCATCGGCGAAGTGCTCAAGGTGATCCGCGACATCGCGGGAGAAGGGCGGACCATGCTGCTCGTGACCCACGAGATGGCCTTTGCCCGCGAGGTCGCGAGCCGTGTGGTGTTTCTCCACGACGGCGCCGTGGAGGAGGAGGGTCCGCCGGCCGAGCTGTTCGGGAACCCGCGCTCGGACCGCCTCCGCCAGTTCCTCTCCCAGGAGCTTTGACGTGCACGGCGCGCTTGACGCGGGCCGCAGCCGCTCTCAACGTTGTACATCCTATGAAGAACGATCTGGGGAGATTGATGATGAATCGGTTCATGGTGGGATTGCTTGGCGCCGCGATCGTCGCGATGGGCGTCGTCACCGGCACGCAGGTCGCGAAGGCCGAGACCGTGCGGATCGGCACGGAGGGTGCCTACCCGCCGTTCAACTTCATCGACGAAACCGGCGCGCTCGGTGGATTCGATGTCGAGATCGCGCGGGCGCTCTGCGAAAAAATGAACGTGACCTGCGAGCTTATCGCACAGGATTGGGACGGCATTATCCCGGCGCTCCTCGCCAACAAATATGATGCGATCGTCGCCAGCATGTCGATCACCGATGAACGCAAAAAGGCGGTGAGCTTCACGAACAAGTACTACAGCAACCTCGTGCGCTTCGTCGGCCCGAAGGGCTCCGGCCTCGATCCCAACAATCTCAGCGGAAAGACCATCGGCACGCAGCGCGCGACCGTCGCCGCCGGCTGGCTTGAGGACAATCTGGCCGACGACGCCGAGATCAAGCTCTACGACACCCAGGAGAACGCGAACCTGGATATGGCCAACGGCCGGTTGGATGCTCTCTTCGCCGATGGGCTGGTGCTCTACGAGTGGCTCCAGACCGAGGATGGCGCCGGATTTGAGTTCTTTGGCGACGGCTATAGCCTCGACGACGGCATCGGCATCGCCGTGCGCAAGGACGACACGGCCCTCCTGCAGCGGCTGAACGATGCGCTCGCCGCGATTCTCGCGGACGGCACCTACGAAGAAATCAACGCTCGGTACTTCCCTTTCAGCATCTACTAGCTGGGCGTGAACCCGAGAAGCGGCGCATCGGCGGCTCCACCGCGGATGCGCCGCTTCCTCGTTGATCCCGATCGATGATCGACCTGCACGGGTTCGAGGCGCAGCTCGCGGCGGGCGCCCTGCTCACCGTGGAGCTGACCGCGGCCTCCTTCGGGGTCGGGATCGTGCTCGGTCTTCTCGGCGCGGCGGCAAAACTCTCGCGGAACCTCGTGCTTCGCTCGATTGGGGAGGTCTACACCACCGTGGTGCGCGGCGTGCCTGAGCTTCTCGTCGTGCTCATCGTCTTCTTCGGCCTCTCGCTGCTCGTTCAGAGCATCGCGCGGGGTGTCGGCTACGACGCCTACATCGAGGTCACGCCCTTCGTCGCCGGCATGATCGCGCTTGGCCTCACCTTCGGTGCCTATGCCACCGAGGTGTTTCGCGGCGCCTTCCTCGCCGTGCCCAAGGGGCAAGCCGAGGCCGCCCGCGCGCTCGGCATGAGCCGCTGGCAGACGTTCCAGCGGATCCTCCTGCCGCAGGTCTGGCGCTTCGCCTTGCCCGGCCTCGGCAACCTCTTTCTCGTGCTTCTCAAGGATACCGCGCTGGTCTCCGTGGTTGGTCTGGACGAGCTGATGCGCAAGAGCGCGATCGCCGTCAGCTACACGAAAGAGCCCTTCACGTTCTATCTCGCGGCCGCGGTCATCTATCTTTGCATGACCGCGATTTCGATGGCCGGGATCCATCTTCTCGAGCGGCGCGTCGAGCGCGGCGTCAGGCGGGCCGTCTGATGGACTTTGGCGTGATGGCCGACAGCGTGCCGCGCCTCTTGGAGGGGGCCGGCCTCACGCTGCAGCTCGTCGCTCTCTCCTTGGCGATCGGAATGGTGCTGGCGTTGCCGCTCGCCGCGATGCGCACCTCCGGGCTCTGGTGGCTCAACGGCCCGGCCTATGGCTATGTGTTCTTCTTTCGCGGCACCCCGCTGCTGGTGCAGATTTTCCTCGTCTACTACGGCCTCTCTCAATTCGCGACGGTGCGGGAAAGCGTGCTCTGGCCCATTCTGCGCGAACCCTATTGGTGTGCGATCATCGCCTTCAGCCTCAACACGGCGGCCTACACGACCGAGATCGTCCGCGGCGGCATCCGGAGTGTGCCGCATGGCGAGATCGAGGCTGCCCGGGCACTCGGCATGTCGCGCTGGCAGGCATTCCGGCGCATCGTGATGCCGCTCGCGATCCGCCAGGCGCTGCCGGCCTACGGCAACGAGATCATCCTCATGCTCAAGGGCAGCGCGCTCGCGAGCACGATCACGCTGCTCGACCTCACGGGTGTCGCGCGCACCATCATCGCGCGCACCTACATGCCGATCGAGCTTTTCGCCATGGCAGGCGTGATCTATCTGGTGATGACCTTCTTCATCGTCCGCGGCGTGAGGCTCACCGAATGGTGGCTCACGCCGCACCTCCGCGCACCGCGTCCAGACCGACCCTAGATTTGCGTGATGGGAATATGGCGGGGCTGGCTCTTCACCCGGTCGAGCCAGGCGAGGATGGCTGGAAAACGCGCGAGGTCGAACCGACCCTCCTCCGCCACGTGGGTGTAGGCGTAGAGCGCGATGTCGGCGATGGAGTAGCGCCCGCCGACGAAAAAGTCGTTCGCCGCCAAGTGCTGCTCCATGACGCCGAGCGCCTGATAGCCGCGCTCCGTGCGGGCCGGAATTTCGGCCTGCATGGCCTCCGCCCGGCCCGAAAAATGCCAAAACCGCACGACGGCGATGTATGGCTCGTGACAATACTGCTCGAAGAACATCCATTGTAGCACCTGGCTTTGCCCGAGCCGATCGGCCGGCAGATAGTCCGTGTCACGTGCGAGATAGAACAAGATCGCGTCCGATTCCGCGAGGCAGGTGCCGTCGTCAAGCTCCAGGGTGGGGATCCGGCCGATCGGGTTCTTCGCGAGGAATTCGGGCGTACGGGTCTCGCCTTCGACGATGTTCAGCTCAACCCGCTCGTAGGCGATCTGTAGGTGGTTGAGCATGAGCCTAATCTTGTAGCCGTTGCCGATTTGGCGAAGTCGTAGAGGCGCATGGGCATCGTCCATTCTGTTGTGTCGCCAACGGGAGTGCTAATGATCGCGTCCCGCAAGCCTCACGTCGCGCGCGCGCCTCAGGAGCGCGCGTTTGTTGAGGAGGCTCGCCGCGATCACGCCTGTCGCGACGATGCCGACCAAGATCGTCGAGACCGCGTTGATCTCGGGCGTTACGCCGAGGCGCACTTGGGAGTAGATCTTCATCGGGAGCGTCGTCGCGCCCGGTCCGCTGGTGAACGAGGCGATGACGAGGTCGTCGAGCGAGAGTGTGAAGGCGAGGAGCCACCCCGCGATCAGCGCCGGCTTGATGATGGGCAGGGTGACCGCGAAGAAGGTTTTGACCGGCGGCGCGCCGAGATCCATCGCCGCTTCCTCGATCGAGCGGTCCATGGTCACGAGGCGCGACTGCACGACCACGGCGACATAGGCCATCGAGAAGGTGGCGTGGGCGACCGTGATCGTCCAAAACCCGCCGCGTCCAATCGAGCGACACGAAGAGCAGAAGCAATGAGAGCCCCGTGATCACCTCGGGCATGACGAGCGGCGCATAGACCATGCCGGTGAAGAGCGTGCGTCCGGGGAAAGCGCGCCATGCGGGCCAGCAGAAGGCCCGCGACCGTGCCGAGCACGAGCGCGACGGTCGAGGAGACGAGGCCGACCTTCACGGTCATCCATGCCGCGTCGAGGATTGCCGTGTTGCGGGCAAGCTCGCCGTACCATTTGGTCGACACGCCGCCCCACACCGTGACCAGGCGCGATTCGTTGAACGAGTAAGCGATGAGCAGCAAGATCGGGATGTAGAGAAACGCGAAGCCGAGGGTCAGCGCGGTGAGGTTGGTGAGGCTGAGGCGCCGCTCCATCACCCGGCCTCCCGCAGCCGGGCGGCCTGCTGATGACGCTGAAACAGCACGATCGGCACGATCAAGAGCAGCAGCAGGATGACCGCGACGGCCGACGCCACCGGCCAGTCACGATTGGCGAAGAACTCCGTCCAAAGCGTGCGGCCGATCATCAGCGTGCCAGAGCCGCCGAGCAAATCCGGGATGACGAACTCGCCGACGGCCGGAATGAACACGAGAAACGAGCCAGCGATGATGCCCGGCCTGGCGAGCGGCACGGTGATCACCCAGAACGCCTTGGCGGGGCGGCAGCCGAGATCGGCCGCCGCCTCCAAGAGCGATTCGTCCATCCGCTCGAGCGTCGCGTAAAGCGGCAAGATCATGAACGGCAGGTACGAGTAGACGATGCCGATATAGACCGCGATGTCGGTGTTGAGGATCACGAGTGGCCCGTCGGTCAGGCCGAGCCACATCAGCGCATTGTTGAGCAGGCCCTCGTTCTTGAGGATGCCGATCCAGGCGTAGACCCGGATCAGGAACGACGTCCAGAACGGCAGGATCACGAGCATCACGAGCGCGCCCCGCCAGGCCCGCGGCGCGCGCGCCATCGCGTAGGCGATGGGAAAGCCGAGCGCGAGCGTGATCGCGGTCGAGATCGCAGCGATCTTCAGGCTGCTGAGATACGCCCTGATGTAGAGGTCGTCCTCGGCGAGCAGGGCGTAATTGTCGAACGAGACCAAGAAGGACGGCCAAGAGCCCTCGCCCCAGTCGAGTAGGCGCGAGTAGGGCGGCATCGCGATCAACGTCTCGGCCACGCTGATCTTGAGCGTGATCAAGAACGGGACGAGGAAGAACAGCAGCAGCCACAAGAACGGAACAAGAATGAGGACGGCGCGCGCCGCCCCGGAATCGAGCGTCGGCCAGCCCGCCGGCCGCGCCCGCGCGCCTAGGAGCGGAGCAGGATGCTCGCGTCGGGCGGCCACGACAGATGGACCCGTCCGTCGGATCGCGCGGTGCCTGCATCTGCGTTGGCACGGCGCGCGGTGATCATGCGGCCGTTGTCGAGGCGCACACGATAAGCCGAGGCGTTGCCGAGATAGGCGACCTCGGCAACCTCACCGGTCAATCCGTTCCAGGAGCCCTGGTTCGGCTCGCTGGAAAGCACAATCTTCTCAGGCCGGACGGCGAGCCACACGCGCTCGCCCGCGGTCAAGCCGTTGGGTGTCGCGGTCGCGATGAGCGTCGCGCCCGTGTCCGGCGAGCCGATTTCCACCCGGTCTCCCTCGATGCGCGTGGCGTGCCCCTCGAAAATGTTCACATCACCAATGAACTCAGCCACATAGCGGCATGCCGGTGCCTCATAGATCTGCGTCGGCGTGCCCACCTGGACGATGCGGCCGCGCTCCATCACGGCGATGCGGCTCGCCATCGTCATGGCCTCTTGCTGGTCGTGGGTGACGATGACGAAGGTGATGCCCACGCGCCGCTGGATCGCCATAAGCTCGAACTGGGTTTCCTCGCGCAGCTTTTTGTCGAGGGCTGCCAGCGGCTCGTCCAGCAGCAGCAGGCGCGGCTCCTTGACCAGGCTGCGGGCGAGCGCCACGCGTTGGCGCTGGCCACCGGAGAGCTGGTGCGGCTTCCGCTCCGCGAGCTCGGTGAGCTGGACGAGCGCGAGGGCTTCGTCGACCCGCTGCCGAAGCGCGCGCCGCGGCACGCGGTCCTGCTTGAGCCCGAACGCGATGTTGCCGGCGACCGTCATATGCGGGAACAGCGCGTAGGATTGAAACATCATGTTGACGGGCCGGCGGTAGGGCGGGAGCCGCGTCACGTCGGCACCGTCGATCAGGATCGCGCCGTCGCTCGGCGTCTCGAGCCCGGCGAGCAGGCGCAGCAGCGTCGTCTTGCCGCACCCCGACGGCCCCAGCAGCGCGAAAAATTCGCCCGTTGCGATGTCCAGCGAGACGTCGTCTACGGCGACGATGTCGCCGAAGCTTTTAGAGACGCCCGCGATCCGAACCGAAGTCTCCGCCCGTGGCGCCTCCGACGGGGCCGGGTCTCTCATCATGACGGCCCGGCCGCCGTCCTCCCGATCAGTTCCCGCTCTTGACCCGCGTCCACAGGCGGTTGACGAAGCGTTGCGTCTTGGGCGGCATCGGGTCGGTGATGTAGAGCTTGGCCTTGACCGAATCGGGCGGATAAATGCCCTCATCCTCAACCAGATCCGCCTCGAGTAGCGGCGTTGCGGCCGCGTTCCCGTTGGCGTAGTAGACGTAGTTGGAGGCGCGCGCAATCACGTCCGGCCGCATGATGTAGTTGATAAAGGCGTGGGCATTCTCCGGGTGCGGCGCATCCGCCGGCACCGCCATCATGTCGAACCACATCAGCGCGCCCTCGCTCGGGATCACATAGGCGATGTCGACATTGTTTTCGGCCTCCACCGCCCGATCGCGCGCCTGCAGCATGTCGCCCGACCAGCCCATGGTGAGGCAGATGTCGCCATTGGCGAGGTCGTTGATCTGAGCCGAGTTGTGGAACTTGCGGATATAGGGGCGGATCGCCATGAGCACCGGCTCGGTCTTGGCGATGACGTCGACGTCCTTCGAATCCGGATCTTCGCCCAGATAGTTGAGCACGGCGGGGATGACCTCGTCGGGCTCATCCATGAGGTAGACGCCGCAGTCGGCAAAGCGGGCCACGACCGCCGGATCGAACATCATGCGCCACGAGCCAACGGGCGCATCCGCCATGCGCTCGGCGATCTTGGCGGTGTTGTAGCCGAACCCTGTGGTGCCCCACATGTAATTGACCGCGTAGGAATTGCTCGGGTCCCAGCGTTTCACCCGGTCCATGATCGCGGCGTCCATGTTGCCGAGGTTCGTTAGCTTGGCTTTGTCCAGCTCCTGAAACACGCCGGCCTGGATCTGTCGCGCCAGGAAGGTGCCGCTCGGCACCACCACGTCGTAGCCCGATTTGCCGGTCAGCAGCTTGGTTTCGAGAATGTTGTTCGAATCGAAGACGTCGTAGACCACCTTGATCCCGGTCTCGGCCTCGAACTCGACCAAGAGCTCCTCGTCGATGTAGTCCGACCAGTTGTAGACGTTGACCACCGCCTCCTCGGCGGCGGCCACCGTCGCCGCACCGAGCGCGATGGCGAATGCCGCCCCAGCCCATTTCATGATGTGCTCCTCGTTCCATGTCGCGGCTCCCCATCGGCTCGGGGCAGCCGGCCTCCTTCGCCCGATTCAGTCTCGGGTGTTGCGGGTTGTCAACGAAGTGTACTGGGGTGCCAGGCGCGCCGCTCCGGCACGCATCCGCGCAGCGCACGAAGGGTTAACTGCTGCTTGGTAAGAATTTTTAAAGAAACATCGTGCGAACTGACAGCTTAATTTCGCCTTCTGGAGACAATTTTCGAAAATCACCGGAAGTCACTAGCGAAAACTTAGCAACCACAAGCTAGCTTAGTTGACGATTTTGCGGAAATTGGCCAGGCCCTCAGGCCGTGGGGCGAGGTGGAACCTATGCAGGTAATAGCGGTGACATCGCAGAAGGGCGGATCGGGCAAGACGACCCTATGCGGCCATTTGGCAGTACAAGCCGAGCGGGCGGGCGCCGGCCCGGTCGCGCTGGTCGACACCGATCCGCAGGGCAGTCTGTCGGTGTGGTGGAACGCGCGCCCCGTCGACACGCCCGTCTTCGCGCGCACCTATGTTTCTCAGCTGCCCGATGCCCTCGCAGAACTCGCCGAAAAGGGCATCGAGCTCGTGGTCATCGACACGCCGCCGGCCATCACGACGACGATCGTCGAGGTCGTGCGCTGCGCCGATCTGGTCATCATTCCCGTGCGCCCAAGCCCGCACGATCTTTCCGCCGCCGGGGCGACCGTGGAGTTGGTGGAGCAACTCGACAAGCGGCTGGTCTTCGTGGTCAACGGCGCCTCGGCCCGCGCACGCATCACGGGCGAGGCCGCCATCGCGCTCTCGCAGCATGGCACCGTTGCGCCCGCCATCGTTCACCAGCGGACGGATTTCGCCGCCAGCATGATCGATGGGCGGACCGTCATGGAGCTTCCCAAGGCGGAACGCTCCGCCGCCGAAATCGAGGAGCTCTGGGCCTATGTGGCGCAGCAGCTCGGCAAGTCGATCGGTGATAAGCGGCTTCCGACCGGGCACACCATTCGCCAGCTTGAAACCGCGCTTTCCCCGAGTGAGGACGTTCCCGTCTCGCCCGACGGCACGACGGACGATGCAACGGGCGAGTCCGTTGAGGACCCTACCACCGCTGAGCGTGCGAGGGCCTACCGTTGAGCCAAGGCGATGCGGATCATCTCGCCAGCACGCTCCTCGCGGCCAAGGGCGGCGCGCTGCCGTCGACATTCGGCCCCGATCGGCGCTTGCGGGCCGACGATGTCGCAACGCCTCCGGCGATTCAGTTCCCGCTTCTGGCACACAGGGGCAAACAACGGTTGGGCCTGGGGTCTCGGCGTGATAACCGCGTCAAAGCATCCGTCAAGCTCGATCGCGATACTCACCAGCGCCTGCGTCTCGCGAGCACGCTTTTGCGAAAGAGCATGCAGGACATTCTGGTCGAAGCGCTCGATCGGCATCTCGATGAGGTTGCCTTGCAGGTGTGCGACGCCACCTGCGACTGCCTGAGCTCGCCGTTCGACCTCAAGCGCAAGAGCGCAAGGGAATAGGCCCGATGGCTGCCGACTCCGCCAAAGCCTTGCCGACCGGGAAAGCCGCATCGCTTTCTCAGCCAGATCCGGTGCCCGCCGAGGGCGAAACCGGCGTCGAAGCGTCGAAGACCGGCAACGCCGAGGATCTTCAGAAGCCCGCCGCTTCGCTCACCGGCGCCATGATAAAGCGCACCCGCACGCCGGCGGCCGCCTCGCAGCCGGGTGCGGCAAAGGCCACGATCGAGATACCTAAGAGCGACAAGGCCGACACGCCGCAGGTGGCCGCAGACGACCTTGAGGTTCCAGAACCGCCGGTCGAGACGCTCGCGGCCGAGGCCGCCCTCTCGGTCTCCGATCCGGACGACCCAGGATCGACCGAGGCAGAGACGCTCGACGATTTGTCCGACATCGTAGCACCCAGCCCAAAGCGCCGGGCTCTTTCGTGGTCGGATGTGCTTTTGTACACCTCTTGTTATCTAATTTTCCTTTTCCTAACCATGTTCTTTCTGGACGTCCTGCCGATCGGTAATTAGCGCCTATGCGCGCGGCCGGCGAGATGATCCAGCCGCGCAACAACGCCCAGGACGTTTTCAATGATCGCCACTCGTTGGGTTCGAGGTCGGCTTCGGTCGGCTGCCGCCGTTGCCTCCGCCATGATCGTGCTTGCCGCCTGCGCGAACATGAACACCGCGCCGGACTCGCAAGTGTCCGAGCGCGACGGCGACACAAACAGTCTTCTCCGCATCGCCGACATCGCGATGGCCAACGGCAAAGCGGAAAACGCGGCGCAAATCTATCAAGCCGCCCACGAGAGCGATCCCTCCGCACCTGAGCCGCTGGTTGGGCTGGCCCGCGCCCACGCCATGAGGGGTGCCCATGCCGATGCCGTGCATGCCTATCGGCGGGCGCTTGCCGTCAATCCGCCCAACCGGCGGGAGATCATGTTTGGGTTGGGCAGCAGCCTGATCGGCATGAGCGGCGGCGACGAGGCGCTGGAGGTCTACGACACGCTCCTCGCTGAAGTGCCCGAAGATCATCGGGCTCTCAATGGCCGTGGTGTTGCGCTCGATCTGTTGAGCCGCCATAGCGAGGCGCAAGAGAGCTATCGCGTGGGCCTTCGGATGCGGCCCGATAACATCTCGCTAAACAACAACTATGGTCTCTCGCTTGCTCTGTCGGGTCAGGTGAGCGAGGCGATCGCGGTTCTCACGAAGGCCGCCAAATCTCCGTATGCGACCGCGCGCACCCGCCAGAACTTGGCTCTGGCGCTGGGCCTCGCCGGCGATCGTGAAGCCGCCGAGAAAGTCGCCGCCCTGGACCTTTCCGAGGAGGAGGTGGCCGCCAACATTGCGTTCTACTCAGCGCTTAGCGAACGCCGGGCCAGCCCGCGGCAAACCGCAGCCGCGGAGCCGGAGCAGGGCACGCCTGCGCCGGCGGAGGCGGTTCGCGTCCAGCCATTGTCCGCCGAACCTGCTGAACCCGCCGCGCCGACGGCAGACCCGCGCCCCCGGCAAACCGCGGCCGTGAGCGCCCCAACGACGATGGCGCCCGACCCCGAGCCCGCTCCCGCGGCCGTCGCTCCCGTCGAGCCGACGTCGGACGAGCCCGTGGTGGCGCAGGCCGAGCCGGCGCCCGCATGGCGTGAAGATCCCGCCGCCATGGTGCCGGTCGCCTACGCCGCGCCCAAGCCCCCGGCCGAGGCGCAGCCAATCGTGCAAGCCGCTGCCGACACCGCCGAGCCATCGCCTGCGGCTTCGAACAACGCGACGCAGGAGGAGGTCTCGCCGCAGCCCACCGCCGCCCCGTCCGCCGCAAGGCCGGCACCGGCGCGGCCCAACGCCGATGCGGCGGCCACCGTGGCCGCGAAGCCCGCGTCCCGCGTCCCGCTGCCGCAACTCGCACCCGCTGCGTTGGGCGGCGCCGCGCCGCAGGCGCTGCCAGCCGGCGGATATCAGGTGCAGCTCGTCGCACGCCGCAGTCACGAGGGCGCCCTCGAAGCCTGGAGCGAGCTACAGTCAATGGCGCCGGATCTCTTCGTCGGCCAGAAGCCGGATGTGGCGCGTGCGGATCTCGGTCCCGAGAAGGGCGTTTTCTACCGGCTGCGCACGACGCCGACGAGCGAGACCGTGGCGCGCGAGCAATGCGCCGCGCTGCGCGGCCGCGGGATCGACTGCTTCGTGGTCGAAACCGAGGGCGAAGCCTAGGACTTGGCGCCGCCGCCACGAAGCGCTGCGGTGGCCGCCTCGTCGATCGTGCCGTCGGCGGAGACCACGACCCCATAGTCGCGGCGCGCGGTCTCCGGCGTGACCAGGTCGTTCAGGACGTCGTCCGCAACCGCCGTCGCGTCACGGGCAAACGGATCGCCATAGCCGGCGCCGCCGGGGAGCGCCAAGCGAAGCCGGTCGTGGGTCGGGATGGTCTGCTGGCCTTTGCCACGCAGGCGCGTGCCGGAGGCGAGCGCGATGGCCCCGGGTGCGCCGTTGCCGCCGCCCGCGCGGCCGCGGGCCGGATGGTCGATGCGCTCGAACTGAGCCAGCACGCTGAAGGGCGCACCCTCCGCGCCGGCGATTTCCATCACCTGGCCAAGCCCGCCGCGCAATTCACCCGCGCCGCCGCTGTCGCGCGCCATCTCCTTGCGCCAGATGACGATCGGCGCCACGGTCTCAGAGGCCTCCACCGGCATCGTGCGCACGCCGCTCGGAAACGCCGTCGTCGACAGGCCATCACGCTTCGGCCGCGCCCCCGCACCGCCCGAGTTGAAGAGCGCGATTTCGAACTCCGGCCAGTCGATCTCCGAGTTCCGGCGCGCCTCGGCATCGACCGCCGTCGCGCCGCCCCGGAGCTGGACGATCCACAGCGAGGCCGCGCCTTCCGCAGGCACCTGTCCGGGGATCGCCTGGTGCAGGCAGCCGAATACCAAATCGGGCAGCAGGTGGCCGATGACATGGCGCGAGGCGACCGGCCAAGGCCGTGGTGCGTTGAGAATGGAGCCTTCAGGCGCCGAAACCGTGATCGGGCTCAGCGAGCCGGCATTGTTGGGCACGTCCTTGGCGACGATGCATTTCACACCGAAGCTGGTGTAGGCGGTCGTGTAGTTGAGCACGACGTTGATGCCGTGATTGCTCGCCGGCGAGGTGCCCTCAAAATCGGTGTGGATGCCGTCCTCGCTGATTGTCGTCGCGGCGACGAGGTCGATGGGCTCGTTATAGCCGTCCATCGTGAGGGAATGGCGGTAAGTGCCGAAGGGTAGTGCGCGGATGGCTGTCAGCGTGGCCTCGCGTGAGCGGGTGATGATGTCGTCAGCGAGCGCCTGCAAGTCGTCGAGGCTGAACTCGTCCATCATCGCGTTGAGCCGGCGCGCGCCCTCGCGGTTGCAGGCGATCAGGGAGAAGATGTCCCCTTCGACCTGAAGTGGCTCTCGCACGTTCCATCGCACCATCTCGAGCAGGTCCCGATTGATCCGCCCTTCGCGCGCAAGCGGCATGATCGGAATGTAGAGGCCCTCCTCGAACACCGAGCGCGCGTCCGGCCCAAACCCGCGCCCGCCGATATCGACGATATGGGCCGTGCAGGCGAATGACCCGATGATGCGGCCTTTCTTGAAGACCGGGGTCACGACGGTGAGGTCGTGAAGATGCCCGCAGGTGAGCCAAGGGTCGTTGGTGATGAAGACGTCGCCCTCGCGCATCTCTTCGTTGGGATAGCGTTCGAGGAAGTGCTTCACCGAGACCGCCATCGAGTTGACGTGCCCCGGGGTGCCGGTAACGGCCTGCGCCAGCATCCGCCCCTCGACGTCGAACACGCCGGCCGAGAGATCGCCGGCCTCGCGGACCGTGGTACTGAACGCGGTTCGCAGCAGCGTTTGCGCCTGCTCCTCGACGACCGCGATCAAGCGGTTCCACATGATCTGGGTCTGGATGCGCTCGAGCGCGCTCTGGGAGGCCGTCATGGGCTGTCTCCGGTATTTTCTGTGCGCCGCTCCATCACGATGAACCCTTGCGCGTCCACGGCTGCGGCAAATGCCGCGCTCACCACCGTCGTGGTGTCGGTCTCCAGGATCAGCGCCGGCCCCTCGATGCGTGCGCCTGCGGACAGGTCTTCGCGCCGGTATAGGGCGGCATCGACCAGCCCGCCGCGGCCGGGATCCAAGACTTGCCGGGTCCCGTGCGCCGCCGGCGTTGAGGCGACGATACCCGCGCCGTTCGCGGCCGTGACGGAGGGAACGGCCGCCACCTGAACGGACCAGCTCACGATCTCGAGATCGAGCTCCGGGATGATACGCCCGTAGAGCCGTTCGTAGGCCTCCTCGAACGCGTCACGGATGAGCGCCGTATCGCTGGCTTGCCATGTCCGCACCGGCAGCGGGACCGGCACCTCGTGACCCTGCCCGAGATAGCGCATGAACGCGGTGCGCGTTTCCTCCGTGGGCTCGCCAGGCGCGCCGCGCGCGACGATGGCCTCGGCTTCGGCACGCATCGCGTCGAGCGCGCGGTTTGCCGCGGCGGGATCGAATGTCGAAAGGGTTTGGTAGGCGGTGTGGATGACTTGGTAGGCCACCGGCGCGCGCAGGAAGCCCACCGCCGAGCCAACCGCGGCGGAGGTCGGCACGATCACCCGGTCCATCTCGAGCTTTTCGGCGAGCCGCGCGGCATGCAGGGGCGCGGCGCCACCAAAGGCGATCATGGTGCGCTCGCCAAGTGTTGCGCCGATCTCGATCGCATGCACGCGCGCGGCGCTCGCCATGTTCTCATCGACCATTTCACTGATGCCAAGCGCGGCGATGCGAGGCTCGAGGCCGAGTGCCTCGCCGACGTCGCGCCCGAGCGCCTGCGCCGCGGCATCCGCGTCGAGGGCGATGCGGCCGCCCGAAAATGCGTCGGGGTCGATGCGGCCGAGCGCGACATCGGCATCGCTCACCGCCGGTGCTGTGCCGCCCTGGCCATAACAGGCCGGGCCGGGGTCGGCGCCTGCGCTCTCCGGGCCGACCGTGATACGGCCGAGCTGATCGACCTTGGCGATCGACCCGCCACCTGCGCCGATCTCGACCATTTCGATCACGGGGATGCGCAGCGGCAACCCGCTACCCTTGAGGAAGCGGTGCGCGCGGGCGACCTCGAAGCTGCGCGCCGTTTGCGGCTGCGCATTGTCGATGAAGCAGATCTTCGCCGTCGTGCCGCCCATGTCGAACGAGAGCACGCGATCGAGGTCTGATCGCTTGGCAACGTCGCTCGCGAACACCGCGCCCCCCACCGGACCCGATTCGACGAGGCGGATAGGGAAGCGCACGGCGGTCTCGATATCGGTCACGCCGCCGCCCGACAACATCACGAACAGCGGGCAGTCGAAGCCCTGGGTGCGGAGCTGCGCTTCCAGCCGCTTCAGGTATCGCGCCATCACCGGCTGGACATAGGCGTTCGCGCAGGCGGTCGAGAAGCGCTCATATTCGCGCATTTCCGGCGCCACCTCGCAGGAGAGCGACGTCGGCACGTCAGGGAGGACTTCGCTCAGAATCTCTCTCGCGCGTTCCTCGTGCGCCGGGTTCACATAACTGTGGAGAAAGCCGATCGCGATGCTCTCCACGCCGGCGCTCGCCAGCTCGCCCGCGACCGCGCGCAGCCTAGCCTCGTCGAGCGGTAGCACCGCCTCGCCGGCTGCGTTGAGCCGCTCGGCCACCGGCACGCGCAGGTGCCGTGGCACGAGCGGTGTCGGCTTTTCCATGTAGATGTCGTATTGCTCGAAGCGGCTTTCGGTGCCCATTTCAATTGAATCACGAAAACCCTCGGTGGTGATGAGCGCCGTTTTCGCGCCCTTGCGCTCAATCAGGGCGTTGGTCGCGAGGGTGGTGCCGTGAATCACCAGGGAAACCGCGTCGGGAGTGACGCCGGCCTGGTCCATGACGCGCGAAAGGCCGTTTTGCACGCCGTCCTCGGGCGCCTGGGGCGTGGTCAGCACCTTCGCCGTGAAGCGCGCACCGGCGCGCTCCAGCACCACATCGGTGAAGGTGCCGCCGATATCCACGCCGATCCGTGCGCGCTCGTCACCAGTCATTCTCGGCCCCGCCGGTTTCACAGAGCGCAGATATTGGGGTGAAACCGCGGCCACGTCGAGCCACTTGGCGCGTGCCAGCGCGGCCCGAGGGCCGGAGCCGGCCGTTTTCGCCGGACCGGCCGCCTAGAACATGTCCATCAGCGCGTCGAGGCTCGTCGGAAATGTGCCGGTCGCAATCATGTACACGACCGCGACGCTGACGGCGAGAACACTGAAGAGTGCGATGACGGCCATGAATATGTTGCCCATTAACGTAGCACCCGATCGATGTTCAAGGTCTCAAGTAAGTTCGGTATTCACGTGGCCGTATTGTCATGATAGCTGCCCGAATTCAATAAATCGCTTCGAGAAAATCCAATAATAAAGGATTGATCGTGCAAGTTTCTATTGTAATTATTTATATGTTTTGGAAAATTTAGGAGCGATCTTCTACCGTCAAAGGCGGGCGTTTGACGGTCGGCGGATCAGCCTGCAGGGGCCGGGGCGCGAAAAAATGTGGGTCACAGGCCTTGTCAAACATTAGAACGATTCTAAATAAGGAATAGCAGCAATTATCGGAAAATGGGAGGCCTCGCCATGCGTGTCCCCGATGTCGTGTTCAAAACCCGTGTCCGTGACGAAAGCGTGGAGGGCCCGAACCCTTTCCGCTGGCAGGACCGGCGCTCATCCGAGATTTTTGACGGCCGGCGCGTGGTCGTATTCGCCCTGCCGGGCGCTTTCACGCCGACCTGCAGCTCGACCCATCTCCCCCGCTTCGAGGAACTCCACGATGCGTTCATCGATGCCGGGGTCGACGAGGTGATCTGCCTCGCCGTGAACGATGCCTTTGTCATGTTCCGCTGGGCGGGCTCGCTCGGCGTCGAGAAGGTGACGATGCTGCCCGACGGCTCGGCAACGTTCACACGCCTCATGGGCATGCTCGTCGACAAGGACAATCTCGGTTTCGGCTACCGCAGCTGGCGCTATTCGATGCTGGTGGAGGACGGTGAGATCACGCAAATGTTCGTCGAGCCGGGGCTCGGCGACAATGTCGAGGATGATCCGTTCGAGGTCTCCGACGCCGACACCATGCTTGCCCATGTGAAGGAGCGGGCATTCACCGAGGCGGCCTAAGCACGCCGCCTCCTGAGCGTGGCCGGGCCTCAGGCCTTGGGAAAGCCGGTGGGGCGGGGACCAACCGCCTCGCCGGCCGAGCCCGGGTTGGTGTAATAGACGATCATGTCCCGGATGCGCCCATCGCGGCATTCGAAGAAGTTGCAGTTGCGTAAGCGCTGCACGCCCGCGTCGCGGTAAGCGGACTCCGCTCGCGGTGTCAGGGTGACGAGAAAGCGCGCGGCGCAACGCCCGGCCTCGGGTTCGATGTAATGCACGAACTCGGTGAACCGCGGCTCATAGTTCGCCACGAGGTGCTCGAAGAAGCGCGAGAGTGGCGTTTCGTCGGCCCCGGGCGTCTTCTTGAAGACGCGGGGCACGGCGTCGCCGTGGAAGATCGTGACCGTGGCGTCGTCGGTGAAGCAGGCGAGCGCGCCGGCGACGTCTGCGCGGCTCACGCTCCCGAAATACTCTTCCTCCACAAGGCGGACATAATGCGCGCGGGCATCGCTCGACATCGCGGTCTCCTTTAGAGAATGAACTCGACGCAGCCGATCGCGATGAGCACGACCACCGCGAGGATCGCCAGCACGATTCCGCCCACCTTCAGGACCCGCCCAACCGGGTTTTGCGTGTTCGCGAAGGGCACGAGATTAAACGCGAGGCCGCCGACGACGACCATCACGCAGCCGGCCGAGAAGAGCGGCCGCCACACCGGCTGAAAAATGAACAGGAGCGCCAGCAAGCAGAGCAGGATGATCGAGAGCACCACGAGCCGCGCGGTGCGCCGCGACATGGTGCGTGCGGGCGCGGCGGCGACATGCCCTTGCTCGATCTCACTCATGCCGAAATCCTCGCTTCGTCGGCGCCGAAAAGGTGGACCTGGCCCTCGACGGCGCGGACATGAATGGTGTCGCCGACGCTGATGTTCGCGCGGTGATCGGCGACGATCCGAACGTCCTGGCTGCCGGTTCGCATATGGATCAGGGTCTCTGCGCCCATGGGCTCGATCAAATCAACGTCGCCTGAGAGCGTCGTGGCATCGGGTGTTTCCGTCGCCACAAGGCCGCGCGGACGAATGCCGACGGTCAGGCCGCGCGACGCGGCATCGACCCGGCATGCGGCGCTCTCGCCGACCGGCAGCGCGACGTCCTGCCCGAGCATCTGTACCTGCAAGATCCCGTCGGCGGCGCCCCGCGCCTCCGCCTCCAGCAAGTTCATCTGGGGTGTGCCGATAAAGCCCGCGACGAACACATTGCTCGGCCGCGCGAAGATGTCATGGGGGCTCGCGACCTGCTCGATGATGCCGTCGCGCATCACGGCGACCCGATCGGCGATGGTGAGCGCCTCGATCTGGTCGTGGGTCACGATCACCGTCGCCTTGTGGAGACCGCGCAGGAGCTGCTTGATCTGGCCGCGCATCTCCTGGCGCACGGCAATATCGAGACGGCTCAACGGCTCGTCGAAGAGGAAGCATTGCGGGTCGCGGATGATCGCGCGTCCCACCGCGACGCGCTGCTTCTCGCCCTCGGCAAGCCGGCCCGGGATGCGATCCATCACGGCCGTCAGATCGAGCAGCCCGGCGATCCGGTTGACCCGTGTCTCGATCTCGCTCTTCGAGATGCGCTCGGCGTGCAGCGGGAAGGCCAGGTTCTCGGCGACCGTGAGGCTCGGATAAAGCGCGTAGAATTGGAACACCATCGCAATGTCGCGCTCCGACGGGCCGAGGTCGTTGACGCGCTTGCCGGCGATGTAGACGTCGCCGGCCGTGATGTCCTCGAGGCCCGCGATCATGCGAAGCGTCGTGGTCTTGCCGCAGCCCGAGGGGCCGAGCAGACACATCACCTCGCCGGCCTCGATGTCGAGGTCGATATCGTCGACGGCCGTCAGGCTGCCGAAGCGCTTGGTGAGGGCACGGAGCTCGATATCCGCCATGGCCGGTGCCGCCTCAGCGCTTGATCGTGCCGAAGGTCACGCCGCGCAGAAGCTGGTTCTGCAGCAGGAACGTGACGATCACGACGGGGATGAGGAAGAGAGTCTCGATCGCGGCCAAGAGGCCCCAACGCACGCCGATGTCGCCGCCGATCGTCTGGGCCATCGCGACCGGGACGGTGCGCGTGTCGCGGCCGGTCAGCAACAGGGCGAAGAGGAATTCGTTCCAGGTGAGGATGAGGCCGAACACCGCGGTCGCCGCGACGCCGGCCTTCACCTGCGGCAGGCATATTCGGAAGAAAATCTTGGTCTCGGAGCTGCCATCCATGCGCGCGGCATCCTCCACCTCGCGCGGGATTTCGTCGAAGAAGCTCTTCATCATCCAGATCGTGAACGGCAGGTTGAACGCCGTGTAGAGCAGGATGATCCCGACATAGCTGCCCGAAAGCCCCGTCACCCGGAACATGATGAAGATCGGGATGATGACGATGATCGGCGGCAACATGCGCGTCGTCAGGATGATGAACATGTAGGTGTCGTTGCCCTTGAGAGGCCAGCGCGAGAAGCCATAAGCCGCGATCGTGCCGATGATCAGGGCGGCCAGCACCGAGACGCCGGCGACGAAGACGCTGTTGAAGAAGAAGAGGTCGAAGCCGGTATCGACCGCCTCGCCGCCACGCTGATAGGCGCGCGAGAACACGCCGACGAAATTCTCGAAGGTCGGCGTGAAAATGAACTTGGGCGGGATCGAGAGCGCATCCGTGTGGGATTTGAATGCGGTCAGGATGATCCACAGCACCGGGAAGAAGTAGATGAAGCTGATGATCAGCGCGAAACCTGAGCGCCCCCAGCCGGCCTTTCCGATCTCGCGTCGCCTACGCGCCATGCTACGGCTCCTCCGCTCTTCGTCGGACGAAGTAGAGGTAGAGGTTGGTCAGCACGATCACCACGAACAGGAGGATATAACCCAGCGCCGCCGACTCGCTTGTCTTGAAGTACTGGAACGCGACCCGGTAGACGTAAACCGCGATGGTCTCGGTCGAGGTGCCCGGCCCGCCCTCTGTGATGAGGAACACGATGTCGAACAGCTTGAACGCCTCGATCGTGCGGAAGAGGATCGCGAGGAGCAACAGCCCCCGGATATAGGGGAAGGTGATCGTCCAGAAGCGGCGCCACCAGGAGGCACGGTCGATCTCGGCGGCCTCGTAGAGATGCTTCGGCACGCTGACCAGGCCCGCAAGCACCAGCAGCATGACGAACGGCGACCACATCCAGACGTCCGCGAAGATGATGGCGGCGATCGCGCCGGCCGGGGAGCCGAGCAGGATGAACGGCTCGCCGGTGATCGCCTTCACCGCCTGGCTCAAGAGACCAAAGGTCGGCTCGTAGTAGTAGCGGAAGAAGGCGCCGACCGCGACGAAGCTGAGCATCATCGGGGTCAGCACGAGCATCAGGAGAACGCGCCGGCCCGGAAACGCCTTTTCAAAGAGCAACGCCAGCAGGAAGCCCACAACGAGCTGCAGCAGCACGTCGATGGTGACGATGAGCGCGGTCGTTTGAAAGCGCTCCCAGACCGTCGAATCCGAAAGCACCTTCTCGTAATTGCGGAACCACACGAACTCGGGCTCTTTGATGCGGTTCGCGCGGTAGCGATAGAAGCTCAGGCCGAACGACCAGAGCAGCGGGAAGATGTTCATCAGCACCAGCACGGCGAGCGCCGGCGCGACCAGAATCGGGCCGCGGTTCTGCGCGAAGAAGCGCTCGAGAAAGTTGCCGGTGTCCGGTGTGTAGGAGGCCATGTCTCGGGCGCGCGGACGAGCCGCGCTTGACGTGGATGCGAGAGGAATGTGAGGGGACGCGGGCGCGCCCCCTCACAAGGTCAAACGCTACTCGATGCGCCCGGCATCGCGCAGGAGCTCGTCCTGGAAGTTCGCGATGTTATCGAGGGCCTCTTTCGCCGAGATCTGGCCCGTGATGGCCTTGTCGAACTCCTCTTGCTGCTGCACCAGCAGCTCGAAGAACTCGGGAATGTGCCACACGTCCTTCTGCCAATCGAGGCTCGGCCCAAACGCATGGTTCCACGGGCGATAGGAGGCGTATTCGGCGCTTCCATACACGCTCTTCAACCCACTTTGGCCACCGCGCTGCGCGAAGAGCTTCTGGGTCTCCTTGGAGAGCCACCATTTGCAGAGATCGAGCGCCTCCTGGATGACCTCATCGTTGTTCCAGGTGGTGAGCACGAACGGCTGCCCACCGATGTTCGACCAACGGGTGATGCTGCCATCGTCGGCGCGAAGGCCCGGCATCATCGCGAAGTCGACCCGGTCATGCACCTTCGAAGTGTCGGCCGAGATCGCCGATTCACCGAAGCCGATCCACTGGATGATCCAGGCAACCTTGCCCTCGCGGAAGAGCTCGTCGACCTTGAAGATGTCCATGGTGCCGGTTTGGACCACGGGCGGCATGTGTTGGAGCAGCGAGAGATAGTGCTCGAACGCCGTCACCGCGGTGTCGGAGTTCACCACACCGAGGGCCTGACCGTCCGGCTCCTGGGTCTCGTCCCAAATGCTTCCGCCATGCTGCCAGATAAAGCCGTTGATCTGCATGGTGCTGAAGTCGTAGCCCTTGCCGGCCTGATAGGCGATTCCATAGAAATCGTCGGTCAGGGCTTCGCCGGCGAGCGTGTCGCCCGACGAACGGCGGAAGAACTCACCGAAGTTGGCGACCTGGCTCCAATCGACATTGTTCATGTCTTGCGGATCGCATGGCAGGTCGTAGCCATAGCGCTCCTTGAACGCCGCCTGCTCGCCCGCGTCGCAGAAGAGGTCCTTGCGGTAGTACACAACCAGCACGTCGGGCATCTGCGGCAGCCCGTAGAAATTCTCCGTGCGGTGCGGATAGGTCGAGTAGGACGCGATCAGGTTCGGATGCAGCTCCGCAAACACGGCCTGCAGCTCGGGGTCGGCGTCGATGTAGTCGTTGAGCTTGAGGTAGTAGCCACCCTCGATGTTGGCGCCGAGCCATTGGCTGTCGCTCACCGCCATTTGATACTTCTCCTCGCCCGAGGTGAGCGAGGCGGCGAGCTTTTCGTAGTAGTTGGGCCACGGAATGAAGTCGATCACGAGCTTCACGTCGTTGCCGCTTGGCGCCTTGTACATGGTGTTCGCGAGATCTTGCATGATCCGCGTCGGCGGCCAGTCGGGCGCCGCCATGTTGATGACGATCTCCTTGGCGGAGGCCAGCCCCGACGCCGCGCTCCCGACGACGAGCGCCAGCGCGCCGGCGGCGAGCGTCGTTCTCCCGTTCAGTGTCAGTCTCATTCTGTCACTCCCATTCTTGGTTGGTCTCGAAAGCGGCTCTTATCTGTCCGATCTGGGCCGGCCGCTCATGTCCGCGGACAAGCCGCGCTCCCCTTATTAATCCTATGCCACCAGCATTCCCGAGTCGCTCATAAAGAGCCGTGTCGCGCGTGGGTCGAGCGCGACACGGATCGTGTCGCCCGGCGCGTAGGCCGCGCCCGCAGCCTCGGGAACCACCATCCGCAAAGGCGCGCCGGCCGCACTCAGGTCCAAGACCGTGATGTCGCCCTGCGGTTCGGTGATCTCGATGGTCGCGGTGAAGCCCGTTTGCTCCGTGTCGGCGAGCGAAAGGTCGTGCGGACGTATGCCGACCAAAAGCTCGTCCTCCGGCGCGAAACCCTGGAGCTGGTTGTGCCAGCCGCGGGCGTCGAGCTCCACGAACGGCAGGACGATGCGAGGATGGTCGGCACCGGGCACGAACCGCCCCGGCACGAGATTGATCGGCGGGTCCCCGACCAGTGCCGCGACGTTACGGTCGACCGGCGCGTTGTAGAGTTCTTGCGGTGTGCCGACCTGCGAGATGCGGCCGTCTCGGATCACGGCGATGCGCTGGCCCATGCTCAGCGCCTCGAGCTGGTCGGGCGTGGCATAGAGCATCGTCGTGCCGATCTCCCGGTGCAGGCGTTTGAACTCGGCGCGCATGTCGTGGCGGAGCTTGGCGTCGAGGTTGGTCAAGGGCTCGTCGAAGAGGAAGAGACGTGGCCGGCGGATGATTGCACGGCCGATCGCGAGCCGCTGCTGCTCGCCGCCGCTCAACGAGGCGGGGCGGCGGTCCAACGTATGGGTGATCCGAAGCAGCTCGGCCGTCTCGCGCACGCGGGCATCGATTTCCTTGCGCGGCAGGCGCATTTCGCGCAGCGGATAGGCCAGGTTCTGATGTGTCGTCAGGTGCGGATAAAGCGCGAAGCTTTGGAACACCATCGCCATGTCGCGCCGCTTGACCGAGATGGGCCCGAGGTCCTGGCCATCGAGCTCAACGGTCCCGGCGTCGGGCGTCTCGAGCCCGGCGATCGTGCGAAACGTCGTGGTCTTGCCGGCGGCGCTGGGGCCGAAGAGGACATAGAACTCGCCGTCCTCGACCTCGATGTCGACGCCTCGGAGCGCGTCCACGCGCCCGTAACGTTTTTCCAAACCCGTCAGGCGTAGATGTGCCATGGCGACGGCACCATAGCACCGTGACATGGGCAGGCGAACAGGCCGTGTGCCGGCTGCTTTGCGATCGAAAGGAGGTGCTGGCGCCGTAGCGGTGCGGCGCGGCTTGGCGTGGCTAGCGCGCTTCCTCTGTCACGAGGTCGAGCAGACGCGCCATGAGAGACCGTTTTGGCTTGCGTCCTTTCGTGCCGGCTGATGCCGCCCCGGATGAGCGGCGTCCGGCGGATGCGCCATTGCTCTGCTTGGCCTTTTGCGCGGGCTTGCTTGCGTCGTTGACCATCGGACTTTCGGCGGTGTGGATCGGCTTGAAATTGCCCTCGTCGTCCACCGCGTAATAGCCGATCTTCGCGATACTCTCGTCGCGATCCATCCGCTCCCGCGCGTCCAGTTGCGCGCGGTTCCTGTCCATCCGCTCGGGCACGAACTCCATGCGCCCGTCCTCGAGCTTCTGGCCTTTTTTGCAGATGTATATTTCTGTGCCGGTTGCCATCGTGACTCACCAAACCCAAGGGGAGCGTCACAACCATAGCTTGTTCTGGTTAACGAACTCTTTGCATTGCCATGGCGATCGCGGGGACGCCCACCGCGGAAACGGCCTTAACAAATCGCTCACCATATGCGACAACCCGCGCGGACTTGCGAATGGGCAGGTTCAGCAGCGCCGTAGCCGCACCGGCGGGCCGCCGACCGGGCCGCGGATAGGGCGACGCCAAGGGGGTTCATGGCCAAAGAGGATCTTCTCGAGTTCTCGGGGACGGTCACCGAGAAGCTGCCCGACACGATGTTTCGTGTGCGCCTCGACAATGGCCACGAGATCATTGCTCGGCCCGCCGGCAAGATGCGCAAGTTCCGGATCCGCGTGCTTGTGGGCGATCGGGTCGACGTCGAGATGACCCCCTACGATCTCACCAAGGGCCGCATCACCTTCCGCCATAAGTAGGCGCGTCGCCAGTCACGCAAAGGTGTCTCGCCGGGCGACGACTGGTTGTCGCGCGCGAGGTATAGTGCGCCTGCTTGGAATGCTGGAGCGACGGAAGAGACCGACATGGCGCATCCCCGTTTCACCGATATCGGCGCATGCGTGTTCGACGCCTACGGCACGCTTTTCGATTACAACTCCGCGGCACAGCGTCACAGCGCGGCATTGGGTGAGAAGGCGGCGCGGCTCTCTGACGTGTGGCGCGTCAAGCAGCTTCAGTACACCTGGCTGCGCAGCCTCATGGGGCAATACACGGCCTTTTGGCAGGTCACGGGCGAGGCGCTCGACTACGCGATGGAAGCGGTCGGGATCGACGATCCGGCGCTTCGCGAGAAGCTGATGGACGCCTATCTCAGCCTGGAGGCCTATCCTGAGGTGCCGACATTGCTCAGCGACCTGAAGGCGCGCGGCATCAAGACGGCGATCCTCTCGAACGGCGAGCCCAAGATGCTCGATGCCGCGGTCAGCGCCGCCGGGATCGGCGGCTCGCTCGATGCTGTGCTCTCAGTGGAGGATGTCGGCATCTACAAGCCCCATCCCTCGGTCTATCAGCTGGTGGTCGATCGCTTGGGCGTCGCACCCGAGCGGGTCAGCTTTCAGTCCTCCAACGCATGGGACGCGAACGGCGCGGCGGCGTTCGGCTTTCGCGTCGCATGGTGCAACCGCTTCGGCCAGGGTCGGGAGCGGCTTCCCTCGCAGCCCGATGCGGAGATCACCACGCTCGCGGAGCTTCCCGCGCTCCTCGGGCTCCAGTAGGGGCCGCCCGCGTGGCCGCGGCGCTTCGAAAACACCGCGCGACGCGGCACCATGTCGCGGCGCTGCTGCTGGTCGCGCTGATCGTCGCGACGGTCGTGGAAATCGCGTCGCCGCGCGCGCAGATGCTGACCGGTTTCATGCTGGTCGCGACCGAGCGAATGGGCGATCCCCGGTTTCAGGAGACGGTGATCTATCTCGTCGAGCACGACGAAAGCGGCGCGTTCGGCCTGATCGTCAACCGGCCGTTCGCCGACGGGCCGCTTGCCGTGCTCCTCGAGGAGTTCGGCCTCGACGCGAAGGACGCCTCCGGCACTATCACGCTGCACTATGGCGGTCCGGTCGATCAAAGCCTCGGCTTCGTGCTTCACTCGCCGGACTATGCCATCGAGGGCACGCGGGTCATCGATCCGTCGATCGCGTTCACCAACCGTCCGCAGGTGCTGGAGGATATCGCGCGCGGCGCGGGGCCGGCTCAAGTACTGCTCGCGTTCGGCTATGCCGGCTGGGGCCCCGGCCAACTCGAGGGTGAGATCGCGCGCGGCGACTGGATCACGGTTGATGGCGACGCGGCGCTGGTCTTCGACAGCGACGCCGAAAGCAAATGGCGCCGCGCGATCGACAGGGAAGCCGGCGATTACATCTAATTGCGCTGTTGGCGGTCGGGGCCGGGCGCTCCGGTCAACCGTCCTTCCGTGCAGCCGACGATCATGCGGAGCAGTCGTCGCGGCTCGTCATAGTCGTCGAGAGCCAGGTGCATCGAGGCACGATTGTCGAGGGCGAGCAACGTGCCGGCCGACCACCGATGGCGATAGTGGTAGGCCGGATCCAACGCATGCTCGAAGATCTCGGCGAGAAGGTCGTCGCTCTCGGCCTGCTCCATCCCGTTGATGCGCACGGTGTAGCCGGGGCTCACGAACAGGATTTTCCGCCGCGACACCGGGTGCACTCGGACGACCGGGTGGACGGCATCGGGATGGCTGGCGCGTTGCCGCGCGGTCAGCCGCGGCGCTGCCCCCTCCGTGTTCCAACCGTAGCGGTGGATCGCCGTCTTGCCGGCCAACCGACGCTTGGTCGCAGGGCGAAGAGCGTCGTAGGCGAGCGCCATGTTGGCCGCGACGGTATCGCCGCCGCGCTGCGGAACCCGCGAGGCGTAGAGAAGAATGGCGTCGGCGGGCCGGCGCGCGTAGCTCAGGTCAGAATGCCAGTACGCCCCCGCCGGCTTCGCCGTTCGACGTGAGTCTGGCGTGCCGGTGTTGCGGGCGATCACCGAGATCTCGGGCGTCTCCGGGTGGTGGTACCGATCCAGCACATGCGGCACCAGGGGGCCAAACCGCCGGCCGAAGCCACGGAGCCAGGCGATATTCTCCTCGAGGCCGGGGATCACGATCGCGATGTGGTCGACCATCGCCTGGTAGATCGCGAAGAACGCCGCGTTGCTCGGGCGACGCCGGAGATCGAGGCCGGTGACCAAGGCGCCCATCGGTCCGTCGAGGGGCCGGATTGAAAGGGCCATTGTCTCCTCCATTTGCGACGAAGCGGATCGGGGGCAGTCAAGAGCACGCACGCCATCAAATCCAATCGAATCTTGAGCATGTTCATAACAAAATATTATGATTGACCGATGCGATTGAACTTGCGGCAGGTCGAAGCGTTTCGGGCGGTTTATCTGACCGGCAGCATGACCGCGGCCGGCGGCATGATGTTCGTCACGCAGCCGGCGGTGAGCCGGCTCATCCGCGATCTCGAAGCGGCGCTCGGCCTGCGCCTCTTCGATCGCAAAGGCGCGAAGCTCGCCGCGACCCCCGATGCCGTCGCGCTTTTCCGGACGGTGGAGCGTAGCTACGAGGGGTTGGACCGCATCGCGCGCGCGGCGGAGGACATCAAGCGGTGGCGCGCCGGGGAGTTGCGCATCACGGCCTCGCTTGCGGCATCCGTCGGCTGCTTGCCGCCGGTCATCGCGCGGTTTCGGGAGAGCCACCCGGGCGTCGTCGTGACGCTCGACACGGCGTCGTCGCCGGAGATCCGCGATCTGCTCACCTTGCAGCGCTATGACCTCGGCGTCGCGGTCGTTCCGGCCGGCACACCGGGCGTTGCGACCCGTGATCTCCCGGCGCTCAGTGCGCTTTGCGTGGTTCCGCTCGATCACCCGCTATCGCGAAGCGCATCGATCAGCCCGCCCGCGCTGTCCGGCGTCCCGCTCATCGCGTTGGCCGAAAGCAGCTTGATGCAAATGACCGTTCTGCGGGCCTTCGAAAGCGCGGGCGTCGAGCCGGACATCGTCATCGAAGCGACGTTTTCGGCCACGATCTGCCGGCTCGCCGCCCACGGCGTGGGGATCGGCATCGTCGACCCGCTGACCGCGCGCTTGTTCGACGGCCGGGGCGTGCGCGCGCTCGCGTTCGAACCCGCGGTGCCTTATGAGCTAAAGCTCCTCTTCCCCGTCCATCGCCCGCGGAACGACCATGCGGACACATTTGCGGAGCTCTTGCATGACCATCTGGCCGGCGTGGCGCCGTAGGCCAGGCCAAGGCGGCGCGGTGATGAGGCGAACCACCTCAGAGACCCTCGACGGTGTGAGCGGGCGCACCGCGGATCGGGTCGGCGCGCGCCGGTCAAGCGGGTGAGGGGACGATGGCCGGCTTCGATATTCGTGACGGCGTTTCGAGCGACGCCGCAAAGATCGAGCGGCTCTATCCGGAGGCCTTTCCGGACGAAGAGCTCCGCCCTCTCGTGAGAGCCCTGCTGCGTGAGACGCGCGGCGTGCTCTCGCTGGTTGCGATCGCTGAGGCCGCACTCATCGGACATGGCGCCTTCACCCCATGCGGCGTGAGCGACGGCGGCGATGCCGCCGCGCTGCTCGGCCCGCTCGCGGTCGCACCGGCCTGGCAGGGACGGGGCGTCGGTAGCGCGCTCGTTCGGAGGGGCCTCGACCGGTTGCGATCCACCGGCGTCGACCACGTCTTCGTGCTCGGTGATCCGGCCTATTACGGACGTTTCGGCTTCCAGGCGGAGCGCGCGGTTGCAGCGCCCTTTGCCTTGCCCGCGGAATGGCGCGACGCCTGGCAGTCGATCACGCTGCGACGCACCAGGCCCAAGCGCCGCGGGACGCTCCGCGTCCCCCGCGCCTGGAACGAGCCAACGCTCTGGACCTCCTAGAGCAAATCCCGAGCAGGCGTGAGCGGCTCATCCGCGGACGTTACTCTGCGTGCGTTTTCCCCGTGAGCGATCGCGTTTGGACGCGGGCACCTCATCGTCACGATGGTCGGCCAACCGGGCCTTTCCCTTGCCGCCTCTCACGCGTCCTTTCACTGCCGCGCTCGCGCCGCCGTTGTCGCCCGCAACATCGGCGTTCTGCCGTTTCTCGTTTGTCGTTTTTGGTCGGCGGAACCAGCCGGATTGACGCGCACTCATGCCGAGCTCCCCGCAGCTTGTCGTGAGACGATGCGCACATGTCGCACCATGGCGCGATCTTGTCTGTCAATCGAGGACCAAGTGAACGCCGAGAGAGGTCTCTATCCTCTTTGGAAGGAATGGCGCGCCCGGGAAGATTCGAACTCCCGACCCCCAGATTCGTAGTCTGGTGCTCTATCCAGCTGAGCTACGGGCGCGTCCTGGCCGCGCGATGCGGCGCCCGACCGGCGGCGCGAAGGTAGCGAAATCGCCGAACCGCCGCAAGTGAGCTGCCGCGGGGTGAGCGCGCCGTGTCCGAAACCTCCGCCTCACCGGCCACCGCGCGCCCGGTTCCCTCCACCAAGACCGCAGGTTATCCTTTCAAAACCGGCTTGTTTGAGCGATTGTCCTGTGGTTACCATCCGCGCCACCGAGCGAATTGACAAAACGATTGTCCGCACAGACTTACGAAGCCTTGGTGAAACCCGGACATAGGAGGGGCTCCGACGCCCCCGGCGACGCGCGGGCGCGGCGGCGGGGCGTTGCCGCGGCCTCGCTTGCGGCGTGCGCGCTGATGCTCGCGGGCTGCGCCGACCTCTGGCCGTCGCTCACCGGCGAGGATCCGTCGGGGAACGGCACCGAGGTCACCATCGAGCCGTCGCCGGGCGAGGCGGCGGGCGATCCCGTGTTCGGTCAAAGCGCGACGACGGTCAGCGCCTTCGAACCGAGCGCCCAGCCGTTGGCCGGGCAGACCGGCACGTTCGTCGGCGCCAAGGTTGCGCAGCAGCGTGCGGAACTCGGCGCGCTCAACGCAACCATTCGCAGCCGCCAGATCGATCTCGAGACGTTCCGCAACACCGCACGGCAGAACTCGCAGAACTATTTCGCGACGGTTGCGGCAATCAACGCGCGGCTGCGCATCGGCACGACGCCGGGCAACCCGGTGCTGGTGAGCCAGTGGAACGCCGCGCAGAGCGAGCTCGACCGCTTGCTCACGGACATCGCGTCGCTGAACACGCTCGGCAATCACACGGCGAGCGATTCGGCCATGGCCTCCTATCTCCTCGAATCGGTGCGCGCGACCTACAGCTTGCAAGGTGCGGTCGACGAGGACCACCGCCAGCTCGCCGCGATCGAGGACGAGGTCAACCGCTCGATGGTGCTGATCGACCGCCTGCTCGGTGACATCCAGGGCACGATCGGCCGCTACACCGAATATGTGAATGCGGAGCGGCGCAACCTGACGAGCCTCTCGCTCGCGATCAAGAATGGCGAGTATGTCGGGCCGAGCCTGAGCAACCGCGGGATCGAGCGTGCGTCGCTTCAGGGCGAGGCGGCGCAGCGCGAGCCGACGCCGCCGCTCGAACCGGGCATTGCGCTCGCGGACCGGCGGCCGCTGGTCGTGATCCGCTTCGACCGTCCCGACGTGGAGTACCGGCAGGCGCTCTATGCGGCGGTTTCGACGGCGTTGGAGCGCCGGCCCTCGAGCATGTTCGATCTCGTGGCGGTCGCGCCCAATCAGGGCAGCCCGGCGGATGTGGCGCTCGGCTCGAGCGCCGCCAAGCGCAACGCCAATGCCGTGCTGCAATCGCTGACCGAGATGGGCCTGCCCTCGAGCCGGGTCACGCTCTCGGCGACCACGAGCACGAGCGCACGGACCAACGAGGTCCACATCTACGTCCGCTGAGGCGCGGAGCCTCGCTCCGTTGAGCATCTCGAGCGCGCGCTGCACCCTAACGACCCTCGCGGTCGCGCTCTCGCTTTGCCTGAGCGTGCCGGCCGCAGCAACAGACGCCGCGGTTGAGACCGCCCCGGCCGCGCCGGCACGCGCCGCGACCGCGATGATCGCGGCCGCCAACCCGCTCGCGACCGAGGTTGGGCTCGCGGTGCTGCGGCAGGGCGGCGGCGCCATCGACGCGGCGATCGCGGCGCAGATGGTGCTCGGCCTTGTCGAGCCGCAATCGTCTGGGATCGGGGGCGGTGGCTTCCTCCTCTACTACGACGCCGAGCGCGACACGCTGCAAAGCTTCGACGGCCGTGAGACGGCGCCGGTGCTGGCCTCGGAAGACCTCTTCATCGGCGCCGACGGCACGCCGCGCGGCTGGACCGACGCCGCGGTCGGCGGCCTGCCGGTCGGCACGCCGAGCGTCGTCCGCATGCTGGAGCGCGTCCATCGCCTTCATGGCCGCAGCCCCTGGGCGCGCCTTTTCGAGCCCGCGATCGCCCTGGCGGACAAGGGCTTCACGATCTCCCCCCGCATGGCCCGGATGATCGAGGCGACGCCCGATCTCGCCGAATATCCGGCCGCGCGCGCCTATTTCTTTCGCGACGACGGCACCCCGCAGCAGGCCGGAGAGCGCCTGAGCAACCCGGATTATGCGCAGACCCTGCGCGCGATCGCCCGCGAGGGTTCCGATGCGCTGCACGAGGGCCCGATCGCCCGCGACATCGTTGCCGCCGTGCGCGATGCGCCGAACAATCCGGGGCTGCTCGGACCCGTCGACCTCGACACCTATCAGCCGCGTGAGCGCCATCCCGTCTGCCTCAATTACCGCGGCTATCTGGTCTGCGGCATGGGCCCGCCGAGCTCGGGCGGGCTGACGACGCTGCAGATCCTCGGCCTTCTCAAGCGCTTCGACCTGGCTGCACTGGCGCCCGGCAGCGTGGAGGCCGTGCACCTGATCTCGGAGGCAAGCCGGCTCGCCTTCGCCGACCGCAATCGCTACATGGCGGACGAGGATTTCGTGCGGGTTCCCGTCGCGGGCTTGCTCGCGCCCGATTATTTGGCGTCGCGCTCGGCATTGATCGCGGCGGACCGCGCGATGGACGAGGCGATCCCCGGCTTTCCGCCGGGCACGACCGCGCATGCCAGCGCCGACGGTCTCTCTCCGGAGCTTCCGTCGACCAGTCACATCTCGGTGGTCGATGCGCGCGGAAACGCGGTTTCGTTCACGACAAGCGTGGAGCGTCCCTTCGGCTCGCGCCTGATGGTGCGCGGCTTCTTGCTCAACAACCAGCTCACCGATTTTTCCTTCGCGGCGTCCGACAACGGGCAGGCCATCGCAAACCGCGTCGAGGGCGGCAAGCGGCCGCGCTCGTCGATGTCGCCGACGGTGATCTTCGATCAGGACGGCAAGCTCTACGCGGTGATCGGCTCGCCCGGCGGCTCACGTATCATCGGCTTTGTCACCCAGTCGATCATTGCCATGCTTGACTGGGATCTCGACGCGCAAGCCGCGCTGAGCCTGCCGCGTCACGTCAACCGGAACGGCCCGACCGAGCTCGAAGCCGACACGCCGCTCGCGGCCTTGCAGCCGCAGCTGGAGGCGCTCGGCCACGCGGTCATCGTTCGCCGGCTCACCAGCGGTCTGCACGCCATCCGTGTGACGGAGGGGCGTCTCGAGGGCGGCGCCGATCCACGTCGCGAAGGGGTCGCGCTCGGCTTCTGAGCCGGCGCGACCCGCTGGAGCTTTAATCTCGTGGTCAGTGCCTTTGAGCCGGACGTGCCGTCCGCCCGCCCGGCGATACACCTCATCAAGGGGCGTAGCGCGCGGCTTCGCCGCGGCCATCCTTGGATCTACTCGAACGAGATCGTGATGGAGGGTGATGCGCGGTCTCTGTCGCCGGGCACGCTCGTGACCGTGGTCGATGCGGGCGGCGAGCAGCTCGGCGTCGCAACGTTCAATCCACACGCCCTGATCGCGGCCCGGCTGCTGAGCCGTAATGCGGCGACCTCCATCGACGCGGGTTTCATCGGCGCGCGGATTGCGGACGCATTGGCGCTCCGCGCCGCCCTCTACGAGGACCCGTATTATCGCTTGGTGCATGCGGAGGCCGACGGCCTGCCGGGTGTCGCAATCGATCGCTACGGTGACGTCGTGGTGTGCCAGATCAATTCGGCCGGCGCCGAAGCCATGGTCGACCGTCTGCGCGATGCGCTCGCCGAGACGCTCGCACCGCGGGGGCTCGTGTTCCGTCGGGATGGCCGCGGGCGCACGCTCGAGGGCCTCGAGAGCGAGCCGGCGATCGTCGAAGGCGCGGTCGCAACACCGCTCACCGTCGTCGAGGACGGCGTCTCCATGTTCGCCGACGTGGTCGCCGGTCAAAAGACCGGCTGGTTCTTCGACCAACGCGACAACCGGCGCTTCGTCGCGACCCTCGCGCGCGGACGAGATTTGCTGGATGTCTATTGTCACACTGGTGGATTTGCGCTCCTCGCCGCAGCGGCCGGGGCGCGCGCCGTCGTCGGGGTCGAGCGGTCGGCGGCGGCGGTTGCGCTTGCCGAGGCCGCCGCGCGGCGGTTGGGGCCGGCGGCGCCCTGTCGGTTCGAGCGTGCGGACGGGTTCAGCGCGCTCGAGGCGCTGGCCCAGGAGACGCAGCGCTTCGATGTCGTGGTCGCCGATCCGCCGGCCTTTGCGAAGAGCCGAAAGGAGGCCAAGCAAGCGCTCCGCGGCTATCGGAAGCTCGCACGCCTCGCCGCGCGCCTGGTCGCGCCGCGCGGCTTTCTGGCGCTCGCCTCCTGCTCTCATTCCATCGCACCGGAGGCATTTCGCGAAGCCGCCGCGCGTGGAATCCGCGATGACGGGCGCCAGGGGCGGATCATCCGGGAGGCAAGCGCCGGCCCCGACCATCCGGTGCACGCGATGCTGCCTGAATCGGGTTACCTGAAGTTCGTGGTGATCGCGCTCGGCGACATCGTGTGAGCGTGGCCGCTCGGACGAAGACCCTGGCCCATCCGGTCTAGCGCGCCATTGGCGGCACGCGTCTGGCCCAGGGGCGCGCGCGCTCAAGCTGCCCGGCAAGGCGGATCAACGTGTCCTCGCGGCCGAACGACGCGCCGAACTGGATCCCAATCGGCAAGCCATCGCCGCTCCAGATCAGGGGGACCGACATCGCCGGGCAACCGGACACATTGTAGATCCCGGTGAACGGGATCGCCTGCATCGTGCGTTCGTTATAGGCGTCGAGGTCGTCGCTCATCATGTCGAGCGTGTTGAGGGGCAGGGGCGGCTCGGCGAGGGTCGGCGACAAGATCACATCATGATGCATGAACGTGTCTGCGACCTGGCGCCCCACCGTATGCATCGCCAGCAACGCCGCGGGGTAGGCGGTTCCGCCGAGCCTCTTTCCGCGCTCCGCGAATTGCCAGGTCACCGCCTCGACGTCATCGGGGCGGGCCGCGCGACCGCGTGCGGCGGCGCGCAGTTCCAGAGCGTGGCCCGTATTGCAACTGACGATCGTGAGCAGGCCCTCGACGAGCGCGTCCCAATCGATGGCGAAGCGCGCCTCCTCGACCCGATGACCGAGCGATTCGCAGAGCCTTGCCGCTTCGTCGACAGCCGCTAGGCAAGCGGGATCGACCGGCGTGCCGCTTGGGGCCTGCCGGATCAAACCGATGCGCAGCATGCCCGGATCCCGCGTCACCTCTTCGGCGAACGGGCGCGAGGGTGGCGGGGCCCAGTAAGGGTCCCCGGGGGCCGCGCCCTGGGTTGCATCGAGGAGCGCCGCGCTATCCCGCACGCTGATGCTGATGCAGTGATGCGTTGCAAGACCGCTCCAGCCTTCCCCGACATCGGGGCCGATAGGGTTGCGGGCGCGCGTCGGCTTCAACCCGAAGACGCCGCAGTTCGCCGACGGAATCCGGATCGAGCCGCCGCCGTCGCTGGCATGGGCCATCGGCACCATACGCGCGGCCACGGCCGCGGCCGCGCCACCGCTCGAGCCGCCGGCGCTGCGCGCGGGCGCCCAGGGATTGTGGCAGGCTCCGAGCGCCACGGATGCGGTCTCGGCGGCGAGCCCGAGCTCCGGTGTGTTCGTCTTGCCCAGAACCACCAAACCCGCGGCCAGGTAGCGCTCGGTCAGCGTGCTGTGATGATCCGGCACGAAGTCGCGCCAGAAGCGGCTCCCATTGGTCAACGTGTGGCCGGCATAAAGAAGGCCGAGATCCTTGAGGAGGAAGGGGACGCCCGCGAACGGTCCGGCAGCATGTGCGGTCACGAGGCGCTCGGCTTCTTCGTCCATGTGAGAGACAACCGCGGAGAGACGTGTGTTGAGCAGGGCGATCCGCTCGCGTGCAGCCTCGACAACCTCCCGCACGGAGACCTCGCGCCGCGCGATCAGGTCGGCGAGACCGACCGCGTCGTGGTGCGTGTATTCGGCGAATTCGGCCATGGACCCCGACGGCTGGCCTAAGAGAACGCCGCTCGCGAACGGCGGGGGTCGGGGTGCGTATTTGCCCTCATAGCTCGGCGTCGCTTTGGACGATGCGCCCGACGGCGCGGCGCACATCGGCCGGGTTCAGCGGTTTCTCGAGATGGGGACGAGATGCCGTGTCGAGAAATTGCCGGGAGGCGGCGCTGAGCATGTCGCCGGTGACGAAGATGACGCCGTCGACCAGATGGGGCCGTTCTTTCTGGATCCAGCGAAAGAGCGCGGGCCCATCCATGTCGGGCATGCGCAGGTCACTGATGATGATGCCGAAATCGCGGTCACCGAGCAGTCTAACGGCGGCGCGGCCGCTCTCGGCGACATAGACGTCGAAGCCGTCGGGCGTGAGCATCTCGGCGAGCATGTCCGAGACGTCGGGCTCGTCCTCGACGATGAGCAGCGCCTGACCGTGGCCGACCGAGGGCGGCATGATCTCATCCGGCTCTGCCCGGCGCGGCAGCGCCACCCCCGTGGCCGCGACGATGGGGAGGCTTACGACAAACGTCGCGCCGCCGCCCGGCGTGTCCGTGACGGTGATCTTCCCCTCATGCGCCGACAGGATCGATTGGGAAACCGCGAGGCCGACGCCGGTGCCGCGGCCGTGGGGCTTGCTGGTCACGAATTGCTCGAAGATCCGCTCGCGCATGTCGGCCGGTACGCCGGGGCCGTTGTCGGCCACCGTGAGGCGCACATTGGTGCGGCTTTCATCGACATCGGTCTTGATCCAAAGCTTGCGCGGCTCGGGGAAATCTTGCAGCGCTTGCTGGGCGTTGAGGAGCAGGTTTGTCGCGACCAACGGGATCTGATCCGCATCGGCGCTGGTTTCAGGCAGGTCGTCGGCAAGATCCGTGACCACCTCGATCCCCGCCGTGCGCAGGCCGTAATCCATCAAGGTCAGCGCGTTGCCGACGATTTCGTTGAGCGAGACCGGCCGCTGCAGCGATTCCTCGTTGCGTGCCAGGCTCAAGAAGGTGCGGACAATCCCGGCGCAGCGCTTCGCCGCGCTCTGAATCTTCGCCGCGCGCTCGGTGACCGGCGCGCCATGGTCCGATTCCGCGAGAATTTGCGAGTGGCCGAGCACGACCGACAGCGGGTTGTTCAGCTCATGCGCCACGTTGGATAGGAGCGAGCCGAGCGCGCTCAGCTTCTCGCTTTGGTGCAGCGCCTCCCGCTGGCGCGCGATTTCCTGCTCTGCGTTGCGCCGCTCGGTCAGGTCGACAACGCTCGTCACGACCGCCTGCTCGCTGTCGAACGCGATGCGCCGCGCCGTCAGCGAGGCCCAAAAGATGGTGCCGTCGGTCTTGGTCATCTGCACTTCGAGACCGTCCGGAAAACTCCCCTCCTGAAAACCGCTGGCAAAGAGATTGCCGCGCTCGCTGTCGGCGAAGAGCGTGGCGCTTGGCCGCCCGGTGAGCGTGTCCGGCTTTGCGCCGATGAGCTTTAGGAATGGGCTGTTTGCGAAAAGCACACGCCCATCGCTGATGCGCGTGATGATCAGGGGCACCGGGTGGGCCGCCGCGATTGCGCGAAACCGCTGCTCGCTTTCCCGGAGCGACTGTTCCGCCTGTTTCAGCTCGGTGAGGTCACGCACGAAGATGCGAAAGCCCTCAGGCGTGCCACTGGCGTTGCGGTGCACGCTGTAATAGCGCTCGATGAAGCGTTGCGTGCCGGTCGTGTAGCTGTGCCAGCCTTCCCAGCGCACCTGTTCGCCGGCCAGGGTGCGGGTGACGTGGTCGCGCACCATCGCGGTCGCCTCTGCGCCGCGAATCTCGGCCAGGTTTCGCCCGATGATCTCGGACTTCGGCCGCTTCATGAAGTGCGCGTATGCTTCGTTCACATAGAGATAGTTGAGGTCGAGATCGAGGTAGGCCACACGCTCGGGGATGCCGTCGAGAAGACCCTCGAAGTGCGCCTCGCCGATGGTCGTCGGCGCGACCGCCCCGTGCGGTTCGCGTCCGCCGGCGGGCTCGCTCATCAGGCGTCTCCGTCCGGCACGAACATGTAGCCCGCGCCGCGCACCGTCTTGATGATGCGCGGCGTCTTAGGGTCTTTCTCGATCTTGCGCCGGATGCGTGAAATGCGGATGTCGATGCTGCGGTCGAAGGGCTCCCAGTCGCGGTTGTGGGCAAGGTCGAGCAGCTGGTCGCGGCTCAGCACCCGGTTCGGGTTGCGCGCGAAGGTCTCGAGAAGGTCGAACTCCATCGAGGTGAGCGTGAGCTCCTCACCATCGCGCTGCACGAGCTTGTGCGAATCAAGCCGCAGCACGCATTCGCCAAACCGGACCTCGTTGGCGCCGCCACCCGCTTGTTCTTCGCGGGGAGGCTCTGCGTCCGCTTTGCCTGAGCGACGCAGCACTGCTTTGATGCGCGCGAGGAGTTCGCGCAGGTTGAACGGTTTCGCTATGTAGTCATCGGCGCCCATCTCGAGCCCGACAATGCGTTCGGTCACCTCGCCCGCGGCCGTCAGCATGACGATCGCGGCGTCCGTGTGCTCGCGCAGATAGCGCGCGAGCGTCAGCCCGTCCTCGCCCGGCATGCGGACATCGAGCAGCACGAGATCGGCGGTCTTCTCCTCGATGCAGGAACGCAGCTCGCCACCGCCGTTGGCGGTTCTCACCGAGAAGCCCTGGTCGCGCAGATACTCGCCGACCATGTCTCGGATTTCCCGCTCATCGTCGACGACGATGATCTCGAAGCGATCGCTCATGCGGCCCCGGCTATGCCATCCGGGCGGCGTTGCTCGCGCCCACCCTCATAGCGAGCGCCAGTCGCCGCTCTTCTCCACGGCATCGGCCACACGCAGCACGGTGAGGTCGTCGAAATGCCGGCCCACCACCTGGAAGCCAACCGGCAAGTCGTCGGAGGCGCCGCATGGGACGCTGATCGCGGGGTGTCCGGTCAAATTGAACTGCGGCGTGTTGTTGAGCATGTTGAGCGCGCGGAACATGTACTCGCCGAAATCAGCGTCATAGCCCGGGATCTCACCGGGAAGATGCGGAATGGTCGGCAACACCAAGACGTCGACGGAATCGAGAACCGCGTCATAGGCCCGCGTGAGCTTGCCCTTCAGGTTTTGCGCCTTCGCATAGTACCGACCAAAATAGTTGCGTTTTAGATACTCACCGAGCAGAAGGACGTTCTTGACGGTGAGCGGCAGATCGTTCGGGCGCGTGCGGTAGCTCTTCGCCATGTGCTCGATCTGCGGAACATCGTAGTAGCCCGACCAATTGGTGCCAGCGCCGTAGCCCTTGATCATGAACTCGGTCGCTCCTTCGGCCGCAACCGCGAACCAGATCGCAAGGCCGTCGAAGTGCATGGGCACCGACACGTCCGCGACCTTTGCGCCGGCCGCTTCCAGGCGCTGAACCGCCGCTTCCACCTTGGCATCGACCGCCGGATCGCTGCCCGGCAGGGCGAGCGCACCGAAGCTCTCGTCCGTCTGGCCGAAGCCCTCGCGCAGCACCCCGACGCGAAGCCCCTCGCAGCCTGCGCCGATCGCGGGCATGTAGTCCCGCACATAGTCCTCGGGGATGACGCCGCGCTGGCGCGGATCCAAGGGGTCGGGGCCGGCGATCGCGGTGAGAAGCCGCGCGACGTTCTCCACGGTGCCGGCCATCGGGCCGATGTGGTCGAGCGTCATCTCGATCATCATGCAGCCCGTGTAGGGGACGAGCCCGTAGGTCGCCTTGTGGCCAACCACGCCGCACCAAGATGCCGGAATGCGGATCGAGCCGCCCTGATCCCCGCCGATGGCCATGGGCACATCGCCGGCCGCGAGCGCGGCGCCGCTCCCTTTCGAGGAGCCGCCCGGCGCATGGCTGGGCTTGCGCGGATTGCGGACCGGCCCGTAGCCGCTGGTGTGCCCGCCGCCCGAGAACGAAAAATCCGAGCAGGCGGTCTTGCCGACGATCCGCCCGCCCGCGTCCAAGATGCGCGTGACGATGGTGGCATCGACCGTCGGCACCAAGCCTTCGATCACGCGCGCGCCGTTCATCATCGGCACGCCCGCGACGGACACCACGTCCTTCACCCCGATATCGAACCCGGCGAGAATGCCCTCTGAGGCGCCTTCAATATCGGTGCGCCAGTACCAGGCGTTGTAGGGGTTGTCCTCCGGTTCCGGCCGATAACCCGGGGTGCGCGGGTATTTGACGCGCGGACGCTCCTCCGTGAGATCATCGATCCGGCGCAGGCTCGCGAGTGCACCCCGCATCGCATCGCGCTGAAGACCGAGTTCGTCGTCGGTCAGATCGAGGCCGAAATCCGCCGCGATCTCACCCAGCTGACGGACTGATGGCAGCTCCGGGCCGCGTGCCATGAGAGACCCCCTTCTCGCCGAAACGATTCGTGAACCGAGCTGATCCTAGGCGCCCGGCCGCGATCCGACAATCACCGGCGGCCCTCGGCACGCGCGGACGAGTCGAGCCAAATCGTCACCGGGCCGTCGTTGGTCAGGCTGACGGCGCTGTCTGCGCCGAAGGCGCCGCATTCAACGGAAAGACCCGCCGCGCGAAGCGCAGCCCTGACCGATTCCAGCAGGGGCTTCGCCTCTGCGGGCGCCGCCGCGCCGGAGAAGGACGGCCGGTTGCCGCGCCGACAATCGGCTGCCAAGGTGAATTGGCTCACCAGCAGGACCGCGCCCCCAACGTCCACCACCGAGCGGTTCATCTTGCCGGCATCGTCGGGGAAGATCCGCAGCTGAGCGAGCTTGCGGGCGAGGTATTCCACATCCGCCGCGCCGTCCCCTGGCTCGGCGCAGACGAGGACGAGGAGACCGCGGCCGATGGCGGCGATGGTCTCGCCGTCCACCGCGACCGAGGCGCTCGACACACGCTGGAGCAGGGCTTTCACGGAGCTGACCTCATCGCGCGCTA
Organism: Alphaproteobacteria bacterium; assembly: GCA_965216915.1. Taxonomy (GTDB): domain Bacteria; phylum Pseudomonadota; class Alphaproteobacteria; order UBA828; family UBA828; genus CBDCGS01. The sequence goes on along the minus strand of CBDCGS010000011.1, from coordinate 546,160 downwards.
CTCTACGCCACGCACGCGCCGTTCCGGCCTGGCCATTTTCGTATTCTTGCCGTAGACAAGCGGTCGCGTCCCTTGGGCGGTGGCGGTAGACTATCGCTGCCTGTGCGCGGAAAAAGACGCGCGCCATGTTCTCATGGCGAGAGGGCGAATTTAGGCGAGGGAGATAGACGCCAGGATGGTGACACAACGGTATGAAGCGCCGACGTCGGTGGACGAGGCGGTGCGATGCCTCGCAGATGCGAACGGCGGGGCAAAGGTGCTGGCTGGCGGCACGGATCTGCTGGTCCAGCTCCGGCTCGACATGATCGAACCGGCGGTGATCGTCGACGTGAAGCAGATCCCCGAGGTCCGCGCGATCACGGAGGAAAATGGCTCGTTTCACATCGGGGCTGCGGCGACGGGCGCCGAGATCGGCGAGCACGAGGCGCTCAAGGCGGCCTGGCCCGGCGTCGTCGAGGCGACCGAGCTGATCGGCTCGACCCAGATCCAAGGGCGCGCATCGCTCGGCGGCAATCTTTGCAACGCGTCGCCGGCCGCCGACACGGTGCCGGCCCTGATCGCTGCGGGCGCCGTGTGCAACGTTGCGGGCCCCGACGGCCGGCGCACGGTTCCGGTCGAGGAGTTCGTGACCGCGCCGGGTGAGACCGTGCTTCAGCGCGGTGAGTTCGTGGTGTCGTTCACGCTTCCCGGCAAGGCGGCCGGACGCGGCGACGCTTACCTGCGCTTTATTCCCCGGACCGAGATGGATATCGCGGTCGTGGGTGCGGGCGTCAACCTGACGCTCGATGGCGATGGCGTCTGCACGGAGGCACGCGTCGGTCTCGGCGCGGTCGCCCCGCGTCCTCTCCTGGTGACGGAGGGCGCCGACGCGCTGATCGGCACGCCAGTCGACGCGCCGGCGCTCGAGAAGCTGGCGGCCGCGGCGAGCGCGGCGTGCAACCCGATCGATGACAAGAGAGGCACGGTCGAATACCGCGTCAAGGTGGCAGGCGTCTTGGCACGCCGCGCCGCCGGGATCGCCCTCGAGCGTGCGAGGAACGGTTAGATGGCGAAATATCACGTCGAAACGACGGTCAACGGCGAGCCGGTCGAGTTTTTGTGCACGGCGGAGGAAACGTTGCTGGACGTGCTCCGCGACGAGCTTGGGTTGACGGGCAGCAAGGAAGGCTGCAGCACCGGCGATTGCGGCGCATGCAGTGTGTTGCTCGACGGCAGGCTGGTGTGCTCCTGCCTCGTGCTTGGCGCCGAGGCCCGGGGCCGCTCGGTCGAGACCATCGAGGGGATGGCCGATGGCGAGACGCTCCATCCCCTCCAGCAACGCTTCCTCGAGGAAGCGGCGCTGCAATGCGGGGTGTGCACGCCGGGCCTCTTGATCGCGGCGAAGTCGCTGCTCGAGCGCCATCCCAACCCGACCGAAACCGAGGCACGTTACTGGCTGGCTGGCAATCTCTGCCGCTGCACCGGGTATGACAAAGTGATACGGGCCGTGATGCTCGCGGCGGCCGACATGAGAGGAGATGCGTGATGGCAACGGCACTGAAAGACGCGCAAAACGGCGATCTCAAATGGGTCGGCAAGCGGCCCGTGCGGCCCGACGGGGTGGACAAGGTCACCGGACGCGCAAAATTCGGCGCCGATTTCTCACTGCCCGGCATGCTCGTCGGGCGGGTGCTGCGGAGCCCTCACGCCCACGCGCGCATCAAGTCGATCGACACGTCGGCGGCGCGGGCCCTGCCGGGCGTCAAGGCGGTGATCACCGGTGACGACATGCCGCCGCTCCCGCCGGCCGATTGGCTGCCCGCGGGCGAGGTGCTGGTGAATTTCCGCGACATGTCCTGCAACGTCATGGCGCGCGACAAGGTGCTCTATGACGGCCACGCGCTCGCCGCCGTCGCCGCCACCTCGCCGGCCATCGCCAAGGAGGCGCTCAAGCTCATCAAGGTCGACTACGAGGTGCTGCCTCACGTGATCGACGTCGAGAAGGCGATGGAACCGGACGCGCCCGTGCTCCACGACGATCAGATCACCCAGGGGGTCGAGCCGGCGCCGACCAAGCCCTCCAACGTCGCGAAGCGGGTCGATCTCGACAAGGGCGATGTGGAAGCGGGCTTCGCGAAGGCTGACGTGATCGTCGAGCGTCGCTTTTCCACCAAGCCCGTGCATCAGGGCTATATCGAGCCCCATGCCGCGGTCGCGAGCGTCTCCGAGGATGGCCAGTGCCAGGTCTGGTGCACGACCCAAGGCCAGTACACGGTGCGTTCCTACATCGCCAATCTGCTGGCCATGGATCTTTCGGAGATCCGCGTGACGCCGTCGGAGATCGGCGGCGGCTTCGGCGGCAAGACGGTCGTCTACATCGAGCCGCTCGCCGTGCTGCTCGCCAAAAAGACCGGCCGGCCGGTGAAGATCGTGATGTCGCGCGAGGAGGTGTTTCGCGCCTCCGGCCCGACCTCGGGCGGCACCACCTGGATCAAGATCGGCGCCACCAAGGACGGCCGCATCACGGCCGCCGAGGCGGAGCTCAAATATCAGGCCGGCGCCTTTGCTGGCTCGCCGATCCTGCCCGGCTGCATGTGCGCCTTCGCGCCCTACGACATCGACAACGCCAAGGTCGTCGGCTACGACGTGGTGGTCAATCGGCCGAAGGTGGCGGCCTATCGGGCGCCGGGCGCACCGATCGCGGAATTCGGCGTCGAGATCGTGCTTGACGAGCTCGCGCGCAAGCTCGACATCGACCCGCTCGACTTCCGCCGGAAGAACGCGGCCAAGGAGGGCACGCGCACCCTGCATGGGCCCGAATTCGGGCCGATCGGCTTTATCGAGACCCTCGATGCCGCGCAAAACCACCCGCAATACAGCGTCCCGCTCGGCGAGAACCAGGGGCGCGGCGTCGCTTCGGGCTTTTGGTTCAACATCGGCGGCGAATCCTGCGCGAGCATCAACATCAACGAGGATGGCACCGCGACGGTGATCGAGGGCAATCCCGACATCGGCGGCTCGCGCGCCTCGCTCGCCATGATGGCGGCCGAGGTGCTGGGCATCGACCTCGAGCGGGTGCGCCCGCTCGTCGCCGACACGAGCTCGCTCGGCTACACCTTCCTCACGGGCGGCAGCCGCGTGACGTTTGCCACCGGCATGGCCGTGGTTCAGGCGGCGGAAGATGTGGTCAGTCAAATGCGCGCCCGCGCCGCCAAGATCTGGGACATCGCCGAGGACGCCGTCGTCTGGGAGGATGGCCATGCGAAGCCCGCCGGCAGCAACGCCGGCGAGTTCGAGCCGCTTTCGCTCGCGGAGATCGCGGCTCAGGCCGGCAAGACCGGTGGCCCGATCATGGGTCATGCGCAGATCAACGCGCAGGGCGCCGGCCCAGGCTTCGGCACGCACATTTGCGATGTCGAGGTCGATCGCGAGACCGGCCGGGTCACCGTGCTCCGCTACGCCGCGGTGCAGGATGCCGGCAAGGCGATCCACCCGAGCTACGTCGAGGGCCAGATCCAGGGCGGTGCCGCCCAAGGCATCGGCTGGGCGCTCAACGAGGAGTACATCTACGACGACGAGGGCCGCCTCGAGAACCCGGGCTTCCTCGATTATCGCATGCCGGTCGCATCCGACCTGCCGATGATCGACGCGGTCATCGTCGAGGTGCCGAACCCGACCCATCCGTTCGGCGTGCGTGGCGTCGGCGAGGTGCCGATCATCCCGCCCATGGCGGCTGTCGCCAACGCCGTTGCCGACGCCACCGGCGTGCGCATGAGCGATCTGCCGATGTCGCCGCCGCGTCTCCTCGCGGCGCTCGATCATGAGGGCGGCGGGGACGACTAGGGCGCGCGCGCAACCGCGGCGGAGGAGCAGCCGCGGGCGATGGTGAAGGTGCTGCTCACAGGCGGTCTCGCCGCCTTCGCGGACGGCGAGACCGAGGTGGAGGTCACGGCCACGAACGTGCGCGATGTCATCCGCGCGCTTCAGGCGCGCTTCCCGGCGATGGGGCCGTGGCTGGAGGACGGCATGGCCGTCGCGATCGACGGCGAGATCCACCAGGACGCGCTCTTCTCGCCGGTCAAGCCCGACAGCGAGGTCTGCTTCCTGCCGCGGATCGGCGGCGGGTAGCCACAGGGCCGAGGCCGTGCGGCCCAGTTGACCCCCGCTGCGACGCGTGAAAACCTCCTCGCCAACAAACCCGATGGGAGGAGGCGGGCGGCATGAGCGGCAAGTGGGTCCCGTTCGACCTGGCCTGGTACGACACGCGTATTTTCAACTGCTCGTTCTGCGGCATCATGATGGCGCGCGCCTACTGGGCGGACGACGAGTTTCCCGGCGAAAAGTTCTGCGAGGAGAGCTGCGCCGGGGTGAAGCGCCGTCTCATGGCTGAGGTCGCCGAGGCAAGCGCGAAGGGAGGGGCCGATGTATAGGGTCGGCATCGACACCGGCGGCACCTTCACCGATCTCGTCGCGCTCGACGACCAGACGGGAGAGATCCGCACCGTCAAGGTCGCTTCCACGCCGAAGGAGCCCGCGCAGGCGCCGCTCGCCGCGCTCCGGCAGAGCGATCTCGCGCCCGACGAGATTGGGCGCATCGTGCTCGGCACCACCATCGCGACCAACGCGCGATTGCAGAAGAAGGGCGCGACGGTGCTCTATGTCGGCACCGAGGGCGTTCAGGACGTTCCGATCATCGGCCTGATCGCGCGCAAGGAGGCCTACAACCCGGCCTGGGAGAAACCCTCGGCCGGTGTGCTGCGCCGGCACGTGTTCGGGATCCGCGAGCGCGTCGACCACAAGGGCAACGTGCTGATCGCGCTCGCGGACGCCGAGCTTGCGAGACTGGGCGATTGGGTCGCCGGCTGGCTCGAGGCCGCGCCCGACACCGATTGGGCGGTGGCGGTCAATCTTCTGTTCTCCTACGTCGATCCGCGTCACGAGGAGGCGATCGGCGCCTATCTCTCCGGGCGCTTCCCGGATCTGCCGGTCTCGCTCTCGCATCACGTCTGCCCGATTTGGCGCGAATACCAGCGCAGCGCGACGGTGATTACCGATGCGTTCATCAAGCGGATCATCGACCGCTTCGTCGGCCGCCTCTCGGCCGACCTGGGGGATGCGGGCATCGACGCGCCGCTCTCGCTCATGAAATCGAACGGTGGCCATGTTCAGGCCGAATCGGCCGGCGATGTGCCGGTGCAGCTGCTCCTGTCGGGGCTCGCCGGCGGCGTCATCGCCGGCGCGCGCTTCGCGCGGGATCACGCGGACGGCAATGGCGTCACGCTCGACATGGGCGGCACCAGCTGCGACGTCGGGCTCATCACCGACGGCGCTTTCGGCTCCACGACGGAATATGAGGTTGAATGGGGTGTGCCGGTGAGCGCGCTCTTCATCGACTACACGACCATCGGCGCGGGCGGCGGCTCGATCGCTTACGTCGATGTCGGTGGCTTGCTGCGGGTCGGCCCGCGCAGCGCGGGCGCCGACCCGGGTCCGGCCTGCTACGGGCGCGGCGGCACCGAGCCGACGGTGACGGACGCGAACGTGGTGCTCGGCAGGCTCGATCCCGACTACTTTCTCGGCGGCGAGATGAGGTTGGATGCGGCCCGCGCTCACGAGGCCGTGGGCGGGCTCGGCAAGGAGCTCGGCCTCACGGCGGTGGAAACCGCGCGCGCGATCCTCGAAACGGCGGCCGAGAACATGGCCGACGCCATCCGGCTCATGACCGTCGAGCGCGGGATCGACCATCGCGACTATGCGCTGATCGCCTTCGGCGGCGCCGGACCGCTGCATGCGGTCGACGTCGCGGCGCCGCTCGACATGCGGAAGGTGGTGGTCCCGCCGCATCCCGGCCTCTGCTCGGCGCTCGGCACGCTGCTCACCGACCTGCGGGTTGACCGGGCCCGCACCGTCAACCATCGCTCGGACACGGTCGATCTCGCCGCCTTGAATGGGCAGCTCGAGACCCTGGCCCACGAGGCGGTCGCGGAGCTGAAGCGCGACGGTCTGGCGGGTGACGCGACGGTGACCGGCTTCCTCAACATGCGCTACATGGGGCAGAACTTCGGCGAGCTCGTGCAGCTCGACACGTTGTCGCTCGACGAGGCTGCGTTCGCCCGCGCGCTCGAAGGCCTGCACCGGCAGCACGAGGAGCTCTATGGCTACGCGCTCCGCGACAAGGTTGCGGAGCTGACCGAGGTGCGCGTGATCGCGCGCGGCGAGGAGCAGACCGACGCGAGATTGCGCGCGCCGGCCACGGGCTCGGGAGAGCCGCATGCGCACCGCGCGGTTTATTTCGACGACGCCGAGCCGCTCGAGACGCCGGTCTATCGCCGTGCGGCGCTGGCGGCGGGCGCCACGATCGCGGGGCCGGCGATCATCGACGAGATGGACTCCACGACGCTCGTGCCGCCGCAGAGCACGGTCGAGATCGGGGCGGACGGCAGCCTGATCGTGAGCCTCCCGCAGGCCGCCGCGGCCGTCGGCACCGGCCGGCTCGCGCCCGAGCAAGATCCGGTGACGCTGACCGTGGTCAACAACGCGCTCGGCAACATCTGCGACGAGATGGAAAGCGCGATGGTGCGCACCGCCTATTCGCCCATCTTCAGCGAGTCGCGCGACTTCTCGTGCTGCCTGTTCGATCGGCAGCTGCGCATGGTCGGCCAGGCCGAGATGAACCCCGCGATCATCTGTGCCGGACTCCACACCGTGCCGCTTTGCGTGAAGGAGATGGACGACCCGATCGAGCCGGGCGATGTGATCGTTCACAACGACCCCTACCGCGGTCAGTGCCACATGCCCGAGCATCTGCTGATGAAGCCGGTTTTCGTCGGCGACACGCTTGTCGGCTATGCGGCGAACATCGCGCATATCGCGGAGATCGGCGGCATGGCGGTCGGCTCGTTCGCGAGCACGGCGACGGAGGTGTTTCAAGAGGGCTTGCGGCTGCCGCCGGTGAAGCTGATCTCGCGCGGCGAATATGTGAAGGATGTCTGGCGCATCGCGCTCGCCAATCACCGCACGCCGAACACCACCTGGGGTGACTTCCACGCGATGATCGGCTCGCTCAACACCGCCGAGCAGCGCCTCAGCGCCCTTGTGGAGCGCTTGGGCATCGAGACCTTCGAGCGAATTTGCGACGCGCTGGTCGACCATGCGGAGCAGTGGATGCGGAGCGAGATCGGAAAGCTTCCGAACGGCATCTACAAGGCCGAGGATTATTTCGAGGACGATGGGGTCACCGCCGAGCGCTACTATTTCCGCCCGACCGTGCACATCCGGGACGAGGAGATCGTCGTCGACCTCTCGGAGTCGGACAAGCAGGCGCGCGGCCCAATCAACGTCACCTATGTCGCGACGGCCGCCGCCGGCTGCACCGCGGTGCTGCAGACGCTCTGCGCGCGCGACGTGCCGCTCAATAGCGGGTGCTTTAAACCGCTGCGCGTCGTCGCACCGCCCGGAACGGTCGCGAACCCGGTGTTTCCGGCGCCGAGCGTCGCGGGCAACACCGAAGGGCAACCGCGGATCATCGCCGCGGTGCAGCAGGCGCTCGCGAAAGCCGTCCCCGAGATGGTGAGCGCTGCCGAGGGCGGCACGGCCTGCAACCTGCTGCTCGGCGGTATTCACCCGGACACGGGCGATTATTGGACCCACTACCAGCTGGAGGGTGGCGGTTGGGGTGGCCGGCTCGGCAAGGATGGCAACACCGCGCTTTGCTGCGCCCATGCGAGCACGATCCGAGCGACGCCGATCGAGGTGTTCGAGACCCGCTTCCCCTTACGCGTCCTCAAATACGAGATCCGCCCGGACTCGGGCGGCGCCGGCAAGTGGCGCGGCGGCCTCGGTTGCTGGCGGCAGTTCGAGGTGGTTGCCGACGAGGTCAGTGTCAGCGCGTTGACGGATCGCATCACCGAGGGGCCCTTCGGCCTCATGAGTGGCCAGCCGGGCGCGCCCACGGGGTTCTTCGTCAAGCGGGTCGGCGACGATGATTTCCGCACCTTCAAGGAGGTGTTCGGCACGGTCAGCCCGACGAAATTCGTCAACATCGCACTTCATCGCGGCGATCAGATCCTCGTGCGGGTGCCCGGCGGTGGCGGTTGGGGCGACCCGAAAGAGCGCGATGACGATGCCATCCGGGAGGATCTGCTGGACGGCTTCGTCACGCCGGAGGGACTCCAAGCCTACGGGCGCTCGCGCGAGGCTGCCGGCTGACGCGCCCGCGCGCGCCGGATTTCGGCGCCAGGCGGCATGCCGAGTATTTCCAAGAGAATAATGAGAAAAATGCGGCAAATTTAAGGCGTCGCTCGCTGGGGGCGGCTGTGTGCGTGCCGCCTTATAATCTATTGATAATTATAGAGATTTTTCTACTCGTTCGATGGTTGCATTGTGCTGACTCGTTGCTGGAATCTAGCGCAATATACGAAATAATACAACGACTTACTCTTCGTTGCAGAAAGAAATTCATGATTTGTTATTGTTTTCAACGATATTTACCCTAATTTAAGAGGCAACGGACGCTAATACATGGTGCGCATTTCAGGTTCTTGAACGCGGCGACGCACGCCGTGAGGAATCAACGAACCCCATGATGACGGCGCCATATCACCGGGGACTGCCCGGCCGCTCGAGGGAACACGCAAGCGCGTGTTGCTGCCGGAGACCAGTCCACACCCCGCCCAAACATGGCGGCGCTCCCCGCGTCGCTCCAAGCCGCGGCGTCGATACGCCGAAAGGTCAGGTCTAGCGATGAACGTGATCGATCTCTTTTCCGAGTATTACACCCGGAACGAAGCCGAGGAGATGACCCTGCAAGACTACCTTCTCGGTTGCCGCGACGATCCGATGATGTATGCGAGCGCGGCCGAGCGCATGGTCGCCTCGGTGGGTGATCCGAAGCTCATCGATACCAGCCAAGACACGCGCCTCGGCCGGATCTTTTTGAACCGCACCGTCAAGGTCTATCCCGCGTTCAGCGACTTCCACGGCATGGAAGAGACCATCGAGCGCATCGTCGGCTTTTTCCGCTACGCCGCGCAGGGCCTTGAGGAAAGAAAGCAGATTCTCTACCTGCTGGGCCCGGTCGGTGGCGGCAAGTCGAGCCTCGCCGAGCGTTTGAAGCTTCTGATGGAGAAGCACCCGATCCACGTGCTGAAGGCCGGAGATCAAACGAGCCCGCTTTTCGAATCACCTCTCGGTCTCTTCGATCGCGAGGAGATGGCGCCGGTGCTGGAGGAGAAGTACGGCATTCCGAAGCGGCGTCTCGGCGCCAGCGCCTCGCCTTGGGCGGTCAAGCGCCTCGACGAGTTCGGTGGCGATGTGTCCCGCTTCACCGTCGTCAAAATGAACCCCTCCAAGTTGCGCCAAATCGGCATCGCCAAAACCGAACCCGGCGATGACAACAACCAAGACGTCTCTGCCCTCGTCGGCAAGGTCGACATCCGCCAGCTCGAGCACTTCAGCCAGGACGATCCCGACGCCTATAGCTTCTCCGGCGGCCTCAATCGCACGACCCAGGGCTTGCTCGAGTTCGTCGAGATGTTCAAGGCGCCGATCAAGGTGCTGCACCCGCTGCTCACAGCGACGCAGGAAGGCAACTATGTCGGCACCGAGACCTTCGGTGGCCTCCCCTTCCAGGGCATCGTGCTCGCGCACTCCAACGAGGCCGAGTGGCAGCAGTTCAAGAACAACAAGAACAACGAAGCCTTCCTCGACCGGATCTGCGTGGTCAAGGTGCCTTATTGCCTGCGCGTCACCGAGGAAACGCGGATTTACGAAAAGCTGCTCAAGGACAGCGAGCTCGCGGAGGCGCCCTGCGCCGACGAGACCCTCAACATTCTCAGCCGCTTCTCCGTGTTGACCCGCCTGCACGAGCACGAGAACTCGTCGCTCCACTCGAAAATGCGGATCTATGACGGCGAGAACCTCAAGGACAGCGATCCCAACGCCAAGTCGATGCAGGAGTATCGCGACGCGGCGGGCGTCGACGAGGGCATGACCGGCGTTTCCACTCGGTTCGCGTTCAAGGTGCTCTCGGAGACCTTCAACCACGACACCGAGGAGGTGGCCGCCGATCCGGTCCACCTCTTGTACGTGCTGGAGAGCGCCGTGCGCCGCGAGCAATTTCCCGAGGATGTCGAGAACAAATATCTCGAGTTCCTGAAGGCCGAGCTTGGGCCGCGCTACGCGGAATTCATCGGCAACGAGATCCAGAAGGCCTACCTCGAGTCCTACACCGAGTATGGGCAGAACCTGTTCGATCGCTACATCGCCTACGCGGACGCTTGGATCGAGGAGCAGGACTACAAGGATCCCGACACCGGCCAGATGCTCGATCGCGCCGTCCTCGATGCGGAGCTCTCAAAGATCGAGAAGCCCGCGGGCATTGCCAATCCGAAGGATTTCCGCAACGAGGTGGTCAAGTTCTGCCTGCGCGCGCGCGCCCAGAACAACGGCACCAATCCTTCTTGGACGAGCTACGAGAAGCTGCGCACCGTCATCGAGAAGCGCATGTTCAGCCAGGTCGAGGAGCTGTTGCCGGTGATCAGCTTCGGCTCGAAGAAGGACAGCGAGACCGACCGCAAGCACGCCGACTTCGTCAAGCGTATGACCGATCGCGGCTACACCGAGCGTCAGGTTCGCCGCTTGGTCGAGTGGTACATGCGGGTTTCGAAAGCCGGCTAAATGCCCTTTTTCATCGACCGCCGCCGGAACCCGAAGCAGAAGAGCCTCGGCAACCGGCAACGCTTCATCCGGCGCGCGCGGGCGCTTGTGAAGGATGCGGTCAACCGGTCCGTCACCGAGAAGAGCATCACGGATGCGGGATCGGGCGAGCAGGTTCGCATTCCGACCAAGGGGATCAGCGAGCCGCGGTGGCGCCATGCCCAATCGGGCGGCACGCGCGACATGATTCTCCCCGGCAACAAGGAGTATCAGGTCGGCGACAAGATCAAGAAGCCACCCGCCGGCGGCGGCGCCGGGGGTGGAAGCGGCAAGGAGGCGAGCGACCAGGGCGACGGCGAGGACGGGTTCGAGTTCACGCTCTCGCGCGAGGAGTTCCTCGACCTTTTCTTCGAGGATTTGGAGCTGCCGGATCTCGTGAAGACCAGCCTGCGCGAGGTGGTGCAATACAAGCCGCACCGCGCCGGCTTTGCGACGGCGGGCACGCCGACCAACCTCAACGTGATCCGTACCATGCGCAACGCGCTCGGCCGGCGCATCGCGCTCCGGCGTCCGAAAACGGACGAGGAAGACCTGCTGCGGGCCGAGATCGAGGCGCTGCAGGCGAAGGATCCGCGCACCCCGGAAGAGGAGGAGAGGCTCGCGGCGCTGCAAGCGCTCCTCGAGACCGTGGCGCGCCGCCTCCGGACGGTGCCCTACATCGATCCGGTCGACATTCGCTACAACCGGTTCGAATCACACCCCGAGCCCAACTCGAACGCCGTCATGTTTTGCTTGATGGACGTGTCAGGCTCCATGGGCGAGCGCGAGAAGGATCTTGCGAAGCGCTTTTTCGTCTTGCTCCACCTTTTCCTGCAGCGTCGTTACGAGCGGATCGACGTGGTCTTCGTCCGCCATACGCATCACGCCGAGGAGGTCGACGAGCACACGTTCTTCTACGCCCGCGAGACCGGCGGCACGGTCGTGAGCACCGCACTCCGCAAGATGCAGGAGATCGTGCGCGACCGCTACAACACCTCGGAGTGGAACATCTATTGCGCCCAGGCTTCCGACGGTGACGACTATTCGGGCGACGCCGGCCGCTGCCAGAGCATCCTCACCGAGGAGCTGATGCCGCTTTGCCAGTACTACGCCTATGTCGAGATTATCGACAAGCGCGGCCTCGATGAGTTGAAGTCGAGCCCGCGCGGCTCGGTGCTCTGGCAAGCCTACAAGCCCGTCGAGGAGGCGTGGCCCAATTTCGCGATGAAGCATATCGCGAGCCCGGCCGACATTTATCCGGTGTTTCGCCAGCTCTTCGCCGCGCGCAACGAACCCTCGGTCGCCGCGGCCCAATCATCCGGAGCGACTGGATGAGCGCGGTCGCGCAGAAAAAGGTCACGCCGCTCTTCGAGGGCTCCGAGTGGGATTTCGACACGCTCGAGCGCACCTATCGCGCAATCGAGGAGGTCGCGCTCGAGGATCTCGGACTCGACGTCTATCCCAATCAGATCGAGATCATCTCCTCCGAGCAAATGCTGGATGCCTACTCCTCCGTCGGTATGCCGCTGATGTACCAGCATTGGTCATTCGGCAAGCGTTTCGCCCGCGAGGAGCGCGCCTATCGCAAAGGCTACGCAGGGCTCGCCTACGAGATCGTCATCAATTCGAACCCCTGCATCAGCTACAACATGGAAGAGAACACCATGGCCTTGCAGGCCTTGGTGATGGCGCACGCCGCGTTCGGCCACAACCACTTCTTCAAGAACAACGAGCTGTTCCGCCAGTGGACCGACGCCGAGGGCATTCTTGAGTATCTCCAGTTCGCGAAGAGCTACATTGCCCGCTGCGAGGAGCGTTACGGGGTCGGCGCGGTCGAGGAGATCCTCGATGCCGCGCACGCCGTGATGGATCATGGCGTCTTTCGCTACCGTCGACCGCCCAAGCTGACGCAATCCGAGCGCGACGCGCGGGAGCGTCTGCGACGTGAGAACGAAGAGAGCACGTTCAACGACCTTTGGCGCACCGTGCCGAAGAGCGCCGATGAGGACACGCCGGAGCCCGCCGAGCCGGATGAGGAGACCCAGCGCGCGAAGCTCAAGCTGCCCGAGGAGAACCTTCTCTACTTCGTCGAAAAGAACAGCCCCGTCCTGAAGACGTGGGAGCGCGAGGTGCTGCGTATCGTCCGCAACATCGCACAATATTTCTATCCGCAGAAACAGACCAAGGTGATGAACGAGGGCTGCGCGACCTTCGTGCATCACTACATCACCAACCAGCTGTTCGATCGCGGCCTTCTCACCGAGGGCGCGATGCTCGAGATCCTGCACAGTCACTCGAACGTGCTGTTCCAGGCCGATTTCGACGATCGGCGCTATCGCGGCATCAACCCCTACGCACTCGGTTTCGCAATGATGTCGGACATTAAGCGCATGTGCGAGGTGCCCACGGCGGAGGATCGGGAATGGTTCCCCGAGCTCGCGGGCTCAGGCGACTGGCGCGCAGCGCTCAAGGACGCCTGGGCCAACTACCGCGACGAATCCTTCATCCAGCAATATCTCAGCCCGCATGTGATCCGCACGCTCAAGCTCTTCGTCCTGCGGGATGAGGAGAAGAAGAGCCACTACACGGTCTCGGACATTCACGATGAGGTCGGCTATCGGCGGGTGCGCGCCGCGCTTGCGCGCGCCCACGATCTAAGCGTCGCCGAGCCCAACATCGAAGTCCTCGATGTCGACTTGAAGGGCGATCGCAGCCTCAAGCTGCGCCACACACAGCGTGACGGCGTGCCGCTCGAGAAGGAGACGAACGAGGCCGTCATCAAGCATGTCGAGCGGCTCTGGGGCTATACGGTGACGCTCACGTCGGAGGCCGTGTAACCCCGCGACGCTTGGTCCTGCCGCCGCCGACGGGGGATCCGCGGTCCTGAGTTTCCCTGACCAGGGGCGCCGTTGACACAGAACGCTCGTTTCCGTTTGCGTTTACAGCGACTCTGGCGATCGCCGCGTTAGCGAAATCTTAGCCCGCAGAGTGGTAATTCGGCAGAAGGGCCGGGTGTGTCTTCCGGCCTACGGACTACCTCTGCGCGAGGCGAAAGCGGCGATGCCGATCGAGAGCAGATCAGAAGCGACGATGCCGACGTTGGTTGCCGACGCCCTTCGCGCGGGGGATTTCGACGTGGAGACGCTATTCCGTCTCGCCCGCGATCGATCGCGGGATAGCCGCGGTGCTTTGTTCGAAGCCGTTCAGGATTTGTTCCTAAAAAACGGCGAGATGCTGAGCGATCGTGAACGCGCCCTGATGGGCGAAATCTTGCGTCAGCTCATCCACGACGTCGAAATGGAGGTACGGAAGCGCCTGGCCGATCAGCTCGCCACACGGACCGACACGCCGCACGCGCTGGTGGTCGAGCTGGCCAATCAGGAATTCGAGGTCGCCCACCAGATCCTGATCCAAAACCAGATTCTCCAGGACGCCGATCTCATCGAAATCGTCAAGCATCGCACCATGCAGCATCAGCTCGCCGTGTCGATGCGAAGCACGGTGAGCGAGGAAGTGTCGCAGGCGCTGGTCGAGACCGGTGATGAAGATGTGATCACCAGCCTTCTCAACAACCATGGTGCCGCCATCTCGCGCGAGGTCATGGAATATCTGGTGAGCGAATCCAAGCGAATGGACAGTTACCAGAATCCGCTTGTGCGGCGCCCAGACTTGCCCACAGATCTCGCGCAGCGGATGTACTGGTGGGTCTCCGCCGCTCTCAGAAAGCACATCGCCGCCAACTTCGACATCGACGCATCATCGCTCGACGATGCAATCGAAGCCGCGACGGCGATCCAACTCGAGGATTCCGAGGGCGCGTCGTCGACCAAGCCGGAAGATCTCGTCGACCGTCTCGCAGCGCTCGACGAGCTCGATGCGAGCTTCCTCATCAAGGCGCTTCGTCAGGGCGAGGTTTCGCTCTTCGAGGCCGGTCTCTGCAAGCTCAGCGGTCTGCGCCCCAAGCTGCTCCGGCGCATTCTGTTCGAGCCGGGCGGGGAAGCCTTGGCACTGCTTTGCCGTGCGATCGGCCTGGACACGGATACGTTCATGGCGATTTTCGAGCTTACGCGGCGCGCAGGTGACGGCGGCGCGAAGCCGAGCGCCGCGCAGCATCGCGAATTGGTCGAGCTCTATAGAAAGACGCGCCAGCACGACGCCAATCGCGTGTTGCGACGCTGGCGCCGGAGCTCTGATTATCTCTTCGCGCTCAAGCAGGTCGGCGCCGATGGCTAAGCCAGGGTCTTCCCACTCCGCCGAGACGGAGACCGCGCGGATTGTTCCGCACCCGCGGCTCGATTCCGCGCGAAGTGGGCGAGACACAATCCGCGGAACGCTGAACGAGCCTTGGTTCGCCTTCGCGTTCGAACACGGGCCCGCCGCCTTCGTCGCCGACCAAGATGGGATTCTGGTTCACGCGAACGCCGCCTACCGCGCGCTGGTTGAGCGCAACGATCCGGCCCGTTCTGACAGCACGCCCGAACTCGCGCTTTCGCCGAAGGCTGCGATCACCCACGCGCTCAAGGTCGGGAGGCCGTGCGAGTTCGAGCATGCGTTGCGGGACGATGGGGCGGACCACCAAATGATCATCGGCCACTACTGGCCGTTACCCGCGTCCGAAGACGGGCCGGCTCTGGTCATCGGTTTGTTTCATGGCGTTGCGGACCGGAAATCCGACGAGCTCAGGCTCGCCCGCGCCCGGTTCGACGACATCGCACGCTTGACCTTCGACTGGGTGTGGGAGGTCGATCAGGCTTTCAAGTTCACGTTCGTCTCGGAGCGTTTTACGGAGATCGTCGGCCTTCCGGCGCGCCTGCTGATTGGCACATGCCTGTTCGAATTCGGTGATTTCGAGGGCTTTGCGGAAGCCAACCGGAAGCAGCATCCGTACCCGGGCTCGCGCGTGCCGTTTCGCGAGGTGTTCTATCGCCTGGTTGACACCGACGGCGGTGTGCGTCTGTTCAGGCTAAGCGGGGTTCCGGTCTTCGACGAAGCAACAGGCACGTTCCAAGGGTATCGCGGCACGGCGACGGATGTCACCGAAGCCACCGAGACCGAGGCTCGCCTCTCTGAGGCGCAGGCACGACTGGTGCAAGCCATCGAGATCATTCCCCAAGGCTTCGCGCTTTACGATTGCGACGACAAGTTGGTGCTTTGCAATAGCCCCTATGCGAGCTTCCTGTCGCGGGATCCCAAGTCGGTTGTGTCTGGGTCGCGTTTTGGCGACTTGATGGAAGCGGCGGGGGACGCGGGCTTGTTCGCCGGGTCGCCGGAGGACGTGCGCGGGTTTATCGACAAGCAAGTGGAGCATCACAGGCGCGCGCGTCACGATGTTGAAATCGAGCTCGCCGACAATCGTTGGGTGCAAATCACGACCGAGCGGTCGGGCAGTGGCGGCGTCATCGAAATCTGGCACGACATCACCAAGATGAAATCCCGCGAAGCCGAGTTGCGCCTTGCGGAGGAGGAAGCCCGGCGCGCGCACGAGATCTCGGAGCTTGCGAGCCGTGCCAAGACCGAGTTTCTCGCGAACATGAGCCACGAGCTTAGGACTCCGCTCAACGCGATCATCGGATTTTCCGAAATACTCAAGAACGAGCTATTCGGTCCGCTCGGAAGCCAGGCGTACACGGACTATGTCCGGGACATCCATGTGAGCGGCACGCATCTGCTCGGCGTCATCAATGACATTCTCGATTATTCGAAAGCGGAAGCGGGCGCGCTCGATCTTGAAAATCGCCCAGTCGATATCCGGATCGTGGCCACGGCCTGTATCCGCCTGCTCAAGCCGCGCGCAGAGGCCGCCGAAGTCGAAATGATCAACAATGTCGATGAGCAGCTTCCCAGACTCGGTGGCGACGAGACGAAGATTCGGCAGATTCTTCTCAACCTGCTTTCGAACGGCGTCAAATTCACGCCGCCGGGCGGATCCGTCACGATTTCTGCCGAGGCCGATGAGAGAACCGGCTACAGGATTATCGTCGCCGATACCGGGATCGGCATCGATCGAAAAGACATCCCGAAGGCGCTCTCGGCGTTCGGCCAGGTGGATAGCGCGCTCAGCCGCAAGTATGAGGGCACTGGTCTTGGTTTGCCGCTGTCCGCGTCGATGATGCAACTCCACGACGGCGTGCTCGACATCGAAAGCGAGGTTGGGGTCGGAACGTCGGTGATCCTGGATTTTCCGCCGGAGCGGATTATTCCGCGCTAGAGCACGATTCAGTTTAGTTGAATCGTTTGTGGGGATTCCCAAGGGGCGAGAAAACTGATTCAAGATGCTGGCTGGAGAAGGAGGCCAGTATGGATGGCACGAGCCTATTCGGAGGATCTTCGTTCTCGTGTTGTTGCTCGGGTTGAGGCGGGTCAGCCTGTTCGGGAGGTTGCGTCTCACTTTGGTGTGAGCGTTTCGAGCGTTGTGAAGTGGTCGCAGCGCTACCGAGCGACGGGCAGCGTTGCTGCGAAGCCGATGGGCAGCCGGCTGCCGCGTTTGCTGCTTGGCGAGCGCGACTGGTTGCTGGACCGGCTCGCCGCCTCACCGGACATCACGCTGCGTGCGTTGGTCTCGGAACTGCAGGAGCGCGGGGTGCGGGCGAGCTATGGCTCGCTTTGGCGTTTGTTGAACGACGAGGGCATCAACTTCAAAAAAAAGCCTGCACGCCAGCGAGCAGGACCGACCTGACGTGGTGCGCCGGCGGGCGCGCTGGAAGAAATATCAGGGCCGGCTCGATCCCACGCGCCTGGTCTTCATCGACGAGACCTGGGCCAAGACCAACATGACGCGCCTCTATGGCCGTTGCCGGAAGGGAGAGCGGCTCCTTGCCAGGGTGCCGCAGGGGCGCTGGCGCACGTTGACCTTCCTGGCCGCGCTCCGTCACGACCGCATCGACGCGCCCTGTGTCTTCGACGGGCCGATCAACGGCCGAAGTTTCCTGGCCTATGTCGAACAGTTCCTGGTGCCGACGCTCCGTCCGGGCGATATCGTGATCATGGATAACCTGGGTTCGCACAAGGGGCGCCAGGTTCGCCGCGCGATCCGGGCCGCCGGCGCCAAGCTCTTGTTCCTGCCGCCCTACTCGCCCGACCTGAACCCCATCGAGCAGCTCTTCGCCAAGCTCAAATCTTTGCTACGCAAGGCCGAGGAACGCACCGTTGACGCAACCTGGCAGCGCATCGGCAAATTGCTCGACAACGTCAGCCCTCAGGAATGCCAAAACTTCATCCGAAATGCCGGATACGCTTCAATCTAGATGGATCACGCTCTAGAGCAAATCCCAAGTAGGCGGAATCACCTGCGACGACGCACTGGCGTCAATTCCAATGAGAGAGAGGTTTGGCACCACCGTCGGGCGGTGCGCGGGCAGCTCGTCAGGCCGATAGGCGCTGGGGCTCGCGCTTGGGTGCACGCGGTCGGCCCTTCGCCTGACCGTCCCGTCCGCCCGTCTTGAGCGCGCGCAGCTCCTCGATGCAAAGCTCCAACGTCCGAATCTCGCGCATGTCGTCGCGGTCGAAAGGCACAATCGCCGAGAGCTTGTTCTCGGCCAGATCCAGAAGCGTTTCGATCGAGCGATTTGACAACATATCGAGGAGTCCTCCGAACACCGCACGATTAACCCTATCGCTCATCATGATGCGCTATCGGCACTTAAGGGCACGTTAAACGCCTTGGATAACAACGAGTTAAGTCGGATGGGGGTGTGTCGTGCGCGGTTGGGGGCTCAGCCGTCGCTGAGCCGTTCCGCGGCGACCCGCTCAATGGTCTCCCGCAGGTCCGGGTTGCGCTCCATGAGCCGCCTGAAATCGCGAGCATAAAGCGCGAGGACCTGGCAATAACCGAGAGCGCGAACATCGGCGACGCGCGGTGTCTCACGCACCAGCGCGATCTCGCCGAAGAAGTCGCCGCTTCCGATGCGAACCGGCTCGCCACCGGCGACTTGGACCTCGACGGCGCCGGTCGAGACAAAGTACATCGCATCGCCCGTATCGCCTTTGCGCACCACGAACTCGTCGGGAAGCACGAGCCTCGGTTTGAGCTGCGCGGCGATCTCCCGGATCCGGGCCTGATCCAGCTGCTCGAAGAACGGCACCTTGGCGACCATCTTCTCGGGCTCGAGGCCGAGATCGAGCTGTGGCGTGGTGTCGAGCTCGCTGGCCCGGCGATCCAACTCGGATTGGAGCGTGTCGAAGATCGCCTCGCTGATTACCTGCTCGCTTAGCATGCGTCGATAGTTGAGGTCCTCGAGGCGGGTCGCGACGCGGCCCAGATGGCAGCGCTGAACGGCGTCGTAATAATCCGGATATTGCAGCTTGAGCGCCTCGACCGCACGGTCAGTGAGCTCTTGTCGCGTCGCGAGCACCTGCTCAAGCTGCGCGACGGCGGTGTCGCCGATCACCGAGCCGAGGTTCGCGGCGGCATACGCGCTGAGCTCGCGCATGGCGCTCTGCGCGGCGATCAGCACCTCGAAGCGTTCCGCGAGCCGCCGCGCCAGCAAGGCCGTCGAGCCGAAGCGGCGTTGGATCGTCATCGCGAGCCGCACGCCCAGGTCGAACCCGAGGCGCTCGCGCACCGCGGCCTCATAGCCGTCGACGCCACCGGACTTGAGCCCGTCCTCCAGCACGTCGACCTGGTGCAGGAGTGCGCGGGTGATCTCGTCCGACGACACGCCGTCGGAGAAGCGCTTCAGATAGGCCTGACGTTCGCGGTTGACCAGCGTGCCGAGGCCGATCTTCACCCGATCGTCGTCGGACAGGGCGACGCTGTGCTCGATCTGGCTCTCGATCGCGGAGAGTCGCCTATCATAGTCATCGACGAGCGCGCGGCTGAGCTCAGGCGCCATCTGCTGAGCCTCGGTCACGGTTTGGATCTGCTCCTTGATCCCCGCCAAGGAGAGCGCCATCACGCGGTCCCGCACCGCAGCGTCTGCCGGCGAAAGCTTGTCCAGCCCGAAGATCTCCATGATGAAGCGGATCGTCGTCGCGTTGATGAAGAGCGTCACGAGCACGAAGCAGGTGACGATGACGACGACGAAGTGCTTGATCTCCTCGGAGACACCGGCGTTCTCAAAGATCAGCAGCGCCAGCGCCAACGACACGGCGCCGCGCAAGCCGCCCCAGAACATGATGGTGCGGAAGGCGGCGCTCACCGGCTGGGCGAGCCGCATCCGGATCATCACCGGGAGCACGCCGAACAGCACGACGAAGCGCGCGGTGAAAGCCACCGCGACCAGCACGATGAGTGCGATCGCCTGCCCGACGGTCATATCCTTCAGCACTTGCGGCACCAGGATGCCGACCAGGAAGAAAATCAGCGAGTTCGCCCAGAAGCCAAGCTGCTCCCAGGTCTCATGCAAGCCGTGCCAGGTCGCCGGCGAGACCTTGGTGCGCCCGTAGGAGCCCATCACGAGGCCCGCGGTGACCACCGCCATGACGCCCGAGACGTGGAGATAGTGCTCCGCGATCAGGAACGAGAGGTAGGCCAAGACCACGGTGAGCGTGATCTCGACGAGCGGCATGTTGCGCAATTGGCCGATGATCCAGGCGACCGCCCGCGCGGCGACGAGGCCCACCGCAATGCCGCCAAAGAACACACGGATGAAGTCGACGAAGGCGCTGCCGGCGCTCGCCTCCGTGCCTGCGATCAGGACGCCCGCGAGGATCGTGAACAGCACGATCGCCGTCGCGTCGTTGAACAGGCTCTCGCCCTCGACCAGGATCGTCAGGCGTTTCGGCGCGCCGAGGTCCTTGAAGATGGCGACGACCGCGACCGGGTCGGTGGCCGAGATGATCGCACCGAGAAGGAGGCACGCGACGAAACCGACATCGGACACCGAGGTCAGCGCGGCGCCGACGGCAAAGGTCGAGATGAGAAGGCCGATGACCGCAAGCATCAGAATCGGCGAGATGTCCTTCATCAGATGCCGAACATTGATGCTCATCGCCGATTCGAAAATCAGCGCCGGCAGGAACAAGAAGAAGACGGCATCGGACGTGATGTCGAGCGTCTTGAGCGAGAACAGGAACTCGCCGACCAGTCCCGCGCTTTGCGGGTTCGGCACAAACATCACGATGACGCCGAGCACCACGCCGGCGAGCGCAAGCAGCACGGTGAACGGGAAGTTGATGCGGCGCGAGAGCGGGTGCAGCAGGCTCGCGATCAGGAGAAGGGCAAACAAGCCCAGCACGACCAGATAAATCTGGTGCTCCATGGCAACCTCCCCCCAAGCAGTTCAGCCCCGGGCTACGGCGACAAATTGTGCGCCGCCCGGTACCGCGCGCCGTTTGCACGACGCCTGCCCCTCGAATCCTATCACCGCGACCCCGAGCGCGACACCTGCAAAATTCCGGGCGGCGCGCGACGCGCTCGCACGATGTTCCCGGCCTCTTGCCTGGTTTGGAAGGTGCCTGCTATGGGAGGCTCCTTGCCCAGCGCATGAGACGGTTTTGAGCAATCGGCATGCATCGGAAATCCGAGCGAATCGTTCTGGTCACCCATTCGGAGGCGGCCTCGTCGGGTGCGGTCGGCGATGCGCTCAGGGCGCGGGGCTACGCGACGGACGTTTGCTGCCCGCTGCTCGGCGATCCGCTGCCGCGCCTGGTCGACGGCAGGCCCGAGGGGTTCGTCGCGACGGTCGTGTTCGGCGGCCCGATGAGCGTCGGGGACACGGACGAGCATCCCTTTCTCACCGCGGAGACCGAATGGATCGGCGCACAATCGGACGCCGGTGTGCCGATTCTCGGGATATGCCTGGGCGCGCAGCTCCTGGCCCAGGCGCTCGGTGGGCGTGTCTGGCGCCACTCCGCCGGGACGGTTGAAGTTGGCTATCATGCGATCTTCCCGGCCCAACCACGGTCACCCCTGTTCCCGGCTCCATTCCACGCCTATCAGTGGCATCGGGACGGCTTCGACCTGCCAAGCGATGCCGTGCTTCTTGCCTGCGGCGAGACCTTCTACAACCAGGCGTTCCGCTACGGTCGCTCTGCCTATGGGGTGCAATTCCACCCGGAGATGCGGCCCGACATCCTCCAGCGCTGGGTGACTCACGAGAACGCGCAACGCGATCTCGCGAGACCGGAAGCCCAAAGTGCCGACGAGCAGCAGGCCGCCGCGGACCGCCACGATCCCGCGGTCCGCGCCTGGTTCGAGGCGTTCCTCGACGTGTGGCTACAGTCAGACCTCAGCCGGCCCGAACCAGAGCCGCGAAATTGTCGTAAAGCCGGCGCGCGTTCTCGTTGAAGCCGGCCATGTGCATTGCGGCGTCCGCTTCGAGCGTGGCCAAACCCTCTGCGCCGAAGCTCGCCTCCAGCGAGGCGGCATAGGCGGGAACCGCCGCCCAATCCCCAATCGTGGTGTCGGTCAACTCCACGTGATACTGCAATCCGTAGGCCCGTGCGCCCACGCGAAAGGCCTGGATCGGACAGACGTCCGAGCGCGCCAATACGACGCTGTTCTCGGGCATCTCCACCACCTCGCAGCCGTGCCACTGTAGGCAAGTCACCGCGTTGTCGAGCCCCTTGAGCAGGGGGTCGGCGTGGCCGGCCTCGGTGAGGCGCACGCTCATGATCCCGACCTCGGGCTCGGCCATGCGGCCCACCGTCCCACCCAGCGCTTCGGCGAGCAGCTGATGGCCGAGGCAGACCCCGAGAAACGGCATGTCCCGCTCGACGACGGCCTCTCGGATGGCGGCCTTCTCGTCGATGAGCCAGGGGTGCTCCGCCTCGTCGAACACGTCCATCGGCCCCCCCATCGAGAAGATGGCGTCGTAGCCTTCGAGGGACGGAATCGTGTCACCTTCGTCGAGCTCCACCGTGTCCCAGGCAACGCCGTCGGCTTTCATGAAGGTGCGAAAAATGCCCGGATGTTCCACGGCAATGTGCTGCAAGACCAAAAACTTCATCCGTCCCTCATCTCGGCGGTCGTTCGCGGGCCGAGCGACGCGCCCGTCACAAACGTGAGCGCCGCGAGCAGATAAAGCGCGAGCGCGCACACCATCACAAGCGTGAAGCCGATATGCACCGCAATCAAGGCTGCAAGCACCGCGCTTATCACCGACGCGCAGCCGTTGATCGCCCAGGCCCATGGCACATCATCCGGCGCCGTGGCGCCGAGCGCCTTGAGCCCCATCGGGAACGGCATCCCGAGCAGCATCCCGAGCGGGGCGAGAACGACGAGCACCAGGACGATTCGACCCCCGGTCGGCCAGGCTTGGGTAGCCTCGAGGAGTGGCGGCAACAGGGCGAGCTCGACCGTTCCGATCCCCACGATCAGCGTTATCACGATCCAGATCGGTGGTATCCGGCCGCTGCGCCGCGCGAGCCAGTCGATCGCCCCGGCACCGAGGCCGGCGAAGATCAGGAGTGCTGCCAGCACGACGGCGATGGCATAGAGCGGGTGCCCTAGGAACGTCGCGAAGCGCTGCATCAGCGCGATCTCGATGAAGAGGAAGGCGAGCCCGATCGCGGTGAAGTAGCAAAGAACGCGCCAGCGTGGCGCACCCGCTGCTGTGCGCCGGCGTCGGCGCGCGAGAGGCATCAGCGCGAGCACCACGCCGACAACAAGGGATTGCACGAGGGCGGCAACCAGGATCACGAAGCCCCACTCGACGAGCGGCAGCCCGCCCTGTTCGCGGAGCGTGTAGAGCTCGGGCAAGGTGCGCCACTTGAGCGTGTGGAAGAAGAACGGCCGGTCGTCAGTCGCAGGCGCGAGCGCGAACTTGTAGCGATCGATGAAGTCCGCAGCCTCGGCGCTCAAAAGGGCCCGCGCGCCATCGTAGAACACCGGCTCGGCCAGACGGTTGAACCGGTTCGCGTCCGTCTCCGCAAGGCCGGGATGCCACACCAGATCAAAGGCGTAGCGGCGCGCGAAAGCGCGCGTGCTTGCGATGTCGGCGGTGCTCAGAGGCTCGGCCTTGACCATGAGCGTGGTGGTTTTCCAGCCGCGGATCATCGCAATGTGTGCGGCCGGGTCGCTCGCACCCCGTTCAGTCAAGGCAGCGGCGGCGGTCGCGACGAGCTTGAGGGAATCGCGGGGCGGCAGCTTGAGCCATCGGGTGATAGCCAGCGTGCCGCCCGGCGCCAACCGCGCGATCAAACCCTCGATGGCCTCGACCGTGTAGAGCGTCGATTCATCCAAGGCATAGACGCCGGCCGACGCGGCGCTGAACGAGTCGAGCAGCGCGAGCTGAACAACATCCCACGACCGGTCGCTACCGGCGACGAAGGCGCGCGCATCAGCGACGTGAAGGCGCACATCGGTGCGGTCGAACGGTCGTCCGGCGTAAACGGCAAACGGGCCGCGGAGCAGCTCCACCATATTGGGGTTGAGCTCCACCGCGTCGATCATCGCCGCACCATGGTGGCGTGCGCGCAACACCTCGGTTCCGCCACCCGCACCGAGCACCAGCACGCGTGGAGCCGCCGCCAGGTGGTAGGGCAGGGCGGCGGTTTCGGCCTCGAGGTAGCGGAGATCGGCCTCGGCGGGCGCAATCGGTGAAAGGGCGTCGCCGTCGGTGAAGATGCCGAGTTGTCCCGGCGGCCCGACCGGCGCCAGCAGGCTGAGGCCCGGCGCGTGGCGGATCGGCACGGTCGGGCTCTCGACGACGGCGAGCCAGCCGAGGGCACCGTGGCGCTCGGCAACGATTCGCGCATCCGGTGCCGTCAAGGCAAGGCTGAGGCCTTTGAACGGCGACGGCACGGGGCGAAGCCAGTCCTGCACCCCCGCCACGAGGGCGAGCGCACCGATGCACGTTGCGACGAGGGCGGCCCGCCCGCCCGCCCGGCGTACCGAACTCAGGCCAACCAGCCCCGCCGCCACGATCCCGAGGCCACCGACCACAACGAGCGCCCAGTGACTGGGCACCACGCCCAGCAGCAGAACAATGCCGAGCGCGCCGCCGCCCGCGCCCAGAAGGTCCGACCGGTATAGCGCCCCGGCTCGAGCGGCATACACGCGAAAGGCGAGCGCAAGCGCCGTCGCCGCGCACAAAAACGGCAAGGCCAAAATGAGGTACAAAGCGAGCAGCCAGGCGAGCTGCGCGTCGTTCCAACCGATCTCGAGGGTGTTGAAGGGGACGCGCTGGGCCGCGCCAAATGCGAGCGGCGCACCAATGCCGAAGCCGAGCGCGGCCATTGTGAACACGCCCCGATAGCGGGCGAGCAGCGGACGTTGCCACAATGCCACGAACGTCCCCGCGGCGCCGAACCCGAGCAGCGCCACGCTGATGATCATGTAGGCGAAATGATGCCAATGGACGATCGCGAGGAGGCGCGTCAGCAGGACTTCGTAGCCGAGCGCGGCGCCCGAAAGGAGCGCCACGGCGACGAACAGGCCGAGCCGGGAGAGCCGGTCGTCGCCCGCGCCCAACGCGCCCTCGCCCAACGTCAAGAGGGGCGGGTCAGCGGCACGAACACGACGGTGAGGATCTGCCGGCTCTCGATCGAACCGTCGGGTTTCTTCTCGATCAGCATGAGCTGCTGCGTGTGGAACGGGTTGCCGACCGGGATCACCATGCGTCCGCCGGGTTTGAGCTGCTCGATCAGCGGCGGTGGCACGTGGCTCGCCGCGGCCGTGACGATGATCGCGTCGAACGGTGCATGCTCCTGCCAGCCGTGATAGCCATCGCCGGCCCGCACCGTGACATTGTCGTAGCCGAGCGCCGGCAAGCGATCCGCCGCCTGCGCGGCGAGCGCGGGAACGATCTCGACGGTGTAGACCTCCGCGACGAGCTCGGCGAGAACCGCGGCCTGATAGCCCGAGCCGGTGCCGAGCTCGAACGCGACGTCGTCGGCGCCGAGCGCCAGCAGATCGGTCATGAGCGCGACGATGTAGGGCTGCGAGATCGTTTGCCCATGGCCGATCGGCAGCGGGCGGTTCTCATAGGCGACCGACTCCAAAGAGTCGGGAACGAAGGCGTGGCGTGGTACCCGCGCCAGCGCGTCCATCACCTTGGGGTCGAGGCGGTCCTTGCCGATCCACTGGGCGGTGCGTTCGGCATCGGCCGCGACCTGCTCGATCATGTGCGCGCGCGGGGTCTCGAAGTCGTCCGCGCCGGGCGCTTCGCTCCACAACAGAACGCAGCAGGCGAGCGCAACCATGAGCGCTCGGTTCATCGGCTCAGGCCTCCTCCTCCCGTCTCCCGTGTTTGTGGTCGGCGTCAAAGCGCCGCAGCACGCTCCCGCAGCACGAATTTTTGCACCTTTCCGGTCGATGTCTTGGGCAGCGCGCCGAACACCACGGTCTTCGGGCATTTGTAGTGGGCGAGGTTCTCGCGGCAAAACGCGATGAGCTCGTCCTCGGTCGCCGTGCCGCCCTCCTTGAGCGTCACGAAGGCGCAGGGCGTCTCGCCCCATTTCTCGTCCGGCCGGGCCACCACCGCCGCTTCGAGCACCGCGGGGTGCTTGTAGAGCGCACCTTCGACCTCGATCGTCGAGATGTTCTCACCGCCCGAGATGATGATGTCCTTGGCGCGATCCTTGAGTTGCACGTAGCCATCCGGATGAAGCACGCCGAGGTCGCCGGTGTGGAACCAGCCACCCGCAAACGCGGCCTCGGTCGCTTGTGGGTTCTTGAGGTAGCCCTTCATCACGGTGTTGCCGCGCATGAAGACCTCGCCCATCGTCTCACCATCCGCCGGGACCGGCGCGAGGCTTTTCGAATCGGCGACCATCAGGCCGTCGAGCGTTGCGTAGGGCACGCCCTGGCGGGATTTGAGGACCGCCTGCTCCTCCAGCGGGAGGTTGCTCCACTCGTCATGCCACGCGCAGACCGTGACCGGCCCATAGACCTCGGTCAGGCCATAGACATGGGTGACATGGAAGCCCGACGCCTCCATGCGTGCGATCACGGCGGCGGGCGGCGGCGCGGCGGCGGTCATGACCTCGACCCTGTGGTCGAAATCGCGGCGCTGCTCATCGGTCGCGTTGATCAGGAGGTTGAGCACGATCGGTGCGCCGCAGAAGTGACTGACCTCGTGCTCGGCGATCGCCGCGAAGATGGCGCCCGCCTCGACGGCGCGCAGGCACACATGCGTCCCGGCATAGGCCGAGATGGTCCACGGGAAGCACCAGCCGTTGCAGTGGAACATCGGCAATGTCCAGAGATAGATCGGCTGGTGCGGCATCGCCCAGGTCATCGCGTTGCCGACGGCATTCAGGTAGGCGCCGCGATGGTGATAGACGACGCCCTTGGGATTACCGGTCGTGCCGGAGGTGTAGTTGAGCGAGATCGCGTCCCACTCGTCCGCGGGCCACGCCCAGTCGTGATCGGGATCGCCTTCCGCGAGAAACGCCTCATATTCGATGGCGCCGAGCAGGTCGCCGCCGGCTTCCGGCGTGTCGTCGATATCGATGACCAGCGGCTTGACGGTGGCGGCGCCGAGGGCCTCGGCGATGACCGGCGAGAACGCTCGATCGGTGAACAGCACCTTGGCCTCGGCGTGGTCGAGGATGAAGGCGAGTGTCGGCCCATCGAGCCGATAGTTGAGGGCATTGAGCACGGCGCCCGACATCGGCACGCCATAGTGGGCCTCCAGCATCGCGGGCGTGTTGGGGGACATGATGGCCACCGTGTCACCCTTGCCGATGCCGCGCTTGGCGAGCGCCGAGGCGAGGCGCCGCGTGCGCGTGTAGAACGCGCCGTAGCTCGCGCGCCGCGTGCCGTGGATCCAGGCGCAATGGTCGGGATAGACCGCCGCCGCGCGTTGCAGGAACGAAAGCGGCGTCAGGGGCACGTGGTTCGCATCATTGCGATCGAGCCCGGTCTCGTACGGGTTTCCGGTGACGCCCCGTTGGCCCATTATGTGCGCTCCCTCTATCGTTGGCGGCCGATTCTGGTCGCCGCATTCGCCGATTGCAACCGACTGCCGACGCCGGCGGCCGCGCAAGGGAGGCAACGCTGCGACACCTCATTCTCCTCCGGCACGGCAAGGCGGTCGCCGGCATGCCCGACGGCACCGACCGCGGTCGCGGCCTCGTCGAGCGTGGCTTCGCCGAAAGCGAAATGATGGGCGGCTATTGCCGCACGCACGAGCTCGTTCCCGACATGATCCTCACCTCGCCGGCGCGACGCACGCGCGAGACCGTCGATTCGTTTTGTACGGGGCTTGGCGGAGCGCCCGCGGTGCGCGAGGCGGAGGCGCTCTATCTGGGCTCGCCGAGCGAGCTTCTTGGGGAGATCCGCGCGCTGGATGCCGCGGGCGTCGACGCTCAGGCGTTGCTGGTGGTCGGGCACAATCCCGGGCTTCATGCGCTCGCTCTTGGGCTTGCCGCACCGGGCGCCGGACCGGCGCTCAAGCAATTGTCCGAAAAATTCCCGACCGCCGCGCTGGCCGCGTTCGAGGTTGGCCTGGAGAGCTGGCGCACGCTCCGGCCGGGCGCGGCGACGCTGGTGCGCTACGTCACCCCGAAGAGCTTGCGTTAACCACGATGGCCCACCGGCCTGTGACGGCGGTCACCGACGCGCCATGCGGGTTCGCCTATCCTGAGGCCAATTCAACCTCCCCGGAAATAGAGGCCTCGCGCGACGAGGCCTCACTCCCCCAAAGACTCCGGGCCGGCTCGCCCCAGTCGGCCCGGCTTTCTTTTGGAGCGCAAGCTCAGCCGAGCGATCTGACCGCGAGTGGCGCGTCGCGGCCGCGGATCGCCTGCGGGGTGGGCGCGCCGAAGCCCGCGAGCAGGGACGATGCCTCTGCCGGCGCGGCGCGGCTCACCGCCGCCACCAGATCTTCGCTGATCACGAGCGCTGTGCCGAGGGGCCGCGCAAGCTGTTCCAGCCGGCTCGCGACATTGACCGTATCGCCGATGACGGTGAATTCCAGGCGGTGGGTGCCGCCGATATCGCCGAGAACGACCGGCCCGTAATGGACCCCGATCGCAACGCGGATCGCCTCGTCGCCGGCGGCCGCGCGCTCGCCATTCCACGTCGCCACGCTCTCGATCATCGCGCGCGCGCATGCGAGCGCATCGGCGGGATCGCCCGGTTTGGCTTCGGGGGTGCCGAACGTCGCCATCACGGCGTCGCCGATATATTTGTCGAGCGTGCCGCCATGGGTGAACACCGCCGCTTCCATGCGGCCGTGGAATGCGCGCAACAGCCCGATGACTGCCTCCGGCTCCGCGTTCTCGGCAAGGCGCGTGAAGCCGACGATATCGGCGAACAGCACGGCGACGTCCTGCCGCCGCACGGGCCCGAGCGGCTGATCGGCGTGGGCGAGATCATCGACGATGTTGGGCGAGAAGTAGCGTGCGAGATTGGCGCGCTCGCGCTCGGTATCGACCTGGGTCTGCACGAGCGCACGGGCGCGCTGCACCAGCGCAGCCATGATCCCCGCATAGATGAGGAAGACGCAAATCTGCTGCAGCCACGCGTCCGCGAGAACCGCGTTCTCGTGCAGATAGTCGAGCCGCCAATCACCCCCGAGATCGGCGCCGAGGGCGAGGAGGCGGCTGTCGGGCAAGGACGCGACGATCCAGGTCGCCACGGTCCAGAGCACCGCGGTCGCGATGCCGTTCAACAAGACGAGACGGGGTGAATAGGTCAGGACCACGCCGGCGCCGAGAACGAAGAAGTACAGGAAGTTCTCGAAGCGGAGATACATCTGGATTGTCGGTGCGGTTTGCCCGTCGCCCGCACCGAAGGGGTTCGGGTGAAGCACCGTGAACACGAGCAGCATGATTTCGGCGACGACGAAAAACCCCTGATAGAAAAGGTCGCCCCCACGGGCCCGCGCAATCCGATATTGCGCGACGCTCAAGAGGCCGAACACGAAGAGGATTGCCTCGTAGTAGAGAACCGCGCCGGCCCCGGCGTCGAGGTTTTGCACGACGATGAGAATGGCGATCGCGCCGATCGCGCCGCAGCGCACCCACATGGCATGGCGCAGCCCGGTCACGATCTCCACGCGAAACGCCTTGTCGAGGCGCGCTGCTGCCGCGTCGCTCGCTTGAGCCCGCGCGGCGGCCGTCGGCATTGCGATCGCTCGGTCCACCACCGCCGTCAGCCCCTACGTTTCGTGCCCTTTGTCACGCCGGGACCATCCTGCAAGTCTGCTCCTCTGCGCAGGGACGCAGGCAGCACGGCGCGATGCGCTTGTGGCCGGTCCGACGCCTACGCGTCCGCAATCTTCTGGCGTCGGCCATACCTTTCTTAATTTAGGAGATCGGGTCGATTCGCCAGTGATTCTTTTCAAGACGGGTGCGGGCGCCCAGGGCGTCGGGGGGGGGGGGGGGGCGCCGTGGCTCCCTAGATGACGCCCTTGGCGCCGAGCGCCGCGCGCTCCGCGGCCGAAAGACCCAGCAGATCGCCGTAGATCTCGTCATTGTGCGCGCCGAGCGCGGGACCGAGGCTCGCGATGCGGCCCGGCGTCGCCGACATCTTCGGGATCACGTTGGGGACGACGATGCGCTCGCCGGTCTCGGGCTCGGTCATCTCGGCAAGCGTTTCGCGCGCCTGATACTGCGGGTCGTCCACGATCTCCGCGATTGAATAGATCGGCGCGATGGGCACGTGGCCCGCGAGCGTCTTCTCGAGCACCTGGTCGCGCGGCATGGAGAGCGTAAACGCCGAGACCATGCCCTCCACCTCGTCGCGGTTCTCAACCCGCTTCGCGCTCGTCGCATAGCGCGGGTCCTCGCCGAGTTCGGGCCGCCCCAACACACCGGACATGCGAACCCACATCTTGTCGCTCGTGCACGCGATCGCGACCCACTTGCCGTCGGCACACTCGAAATGCCCGTGCGGGCAGACATTGCTGGTCATCAGCCCGAGCGGTGGACGAACGAACCCCTGGGCGACGTAAAGCGGCGCCATCTCGTCGAGCACGCGAAAGATCGATTCGTAGAGCGCAACATCGATCACCTGCCCGCGCCCCGTCTCCTCGCGGCTCTTCAGCGCGATCATGGTGCCGAAGGCGCCATAGAGCCCGGTGATGTAATCGGCGAGCGAGGTCGAGCCCGGCGTCAGCGGCGGCCCGCCTGGCATGCCCGTGAGATAGGTCAACCCGCCGAAGGCATGCGCGATGCGCGCGAAGCCGGGGCGGTCGCGATAGGGCCCGGTTTGGCCATAGCCGGAGATTCGTACCATCACGAGGCCGGGGTTGACGGCGCTCAGCACATCCCAGCCGAGCCCCCATTTCTCCAGCGTGCCGGGGCGAAAATTCTCGCACAGCACATCGGCGGTCGCGACGAGGCGCTTGAAAAGCTCCGCACCCTCGGGCTGACGCAAATCGAGCGTGACGGACTTCTTGTTGCGCTGCTCGGAGAGCCAGGCATAGCCATCACCGCGCTCGCTCGGCGAGCCGAACTTGCGCAGCGGGTCGCCGCCCCCGGGCTGCTCGACCTTGATGACCTCCGCGCCGAACTCACTGAGCGCCGCCGCGGTGAACGGCCCCGCGATAAACGTCGCAAGGTCGATGACCCGCACGCCGGCGAGTGGCAACGCGTCTTGGTTCGGGGACTCCGTCATGGCCGGCAGAAAACCGGGCTTTCGCCAGCCTGTCAATCGAGGGCGGTGCTAGGTTCAGGACCCAGTTGATCCACAATTGGCATGAAGAGACCCGCTACGCTCAAAACGGTCGTTTTCGCCGCGCTCACAAACCCCCGCCAAAACTGCCTGCGTTCAAGCACGTACTGGTCGGATCAGCGAAGAGGCCGCTGTTTCGGTAAGGTGGTGGTGGTCCGCGGCAAGGCTTGCAACGGCACTCAGAACCCGCAGTTCTTGTAGTTTTTCTCCGAGCACTCGCCGGCCAATTGTTGCGCCTCGGAAAGCTCTTCGGGGGTTATTTTCTTAGTAATCTTGTCACGCCGTTTTGCTCCGTATTTGTAGCCTTGCATGTCCGCGATATTGAAGAGGGCATGCGCCTTCACAAGGTCTTTTGATACCCCTCCTGAACCATAATAGTATCTCTCGCCAAGCCCGTGCTGCGCCGGAACATAACCTCGGTCCGCCGCCTTTCGGTACCACTTGACCGCCTTGACTAGGTTGCGACGAGGAACGGTGTAAATAACTCCCAAGTTATACATTGAATCCAAATCGCCTTGTTTCGCGGCTTTTCGATACCATTTTATCGCCTCTGTATAATCCCCTTTTACGCGCAATCCCGATCGGTACATTTCTCCAAGAGTCCGCTGCGAAGCCGAGTCACCCGATTCCGCCATCTTGTGACAGATTGATAAAATCCGCCGGCTTTCTCTCGTGTATGATTTCTTCGGTTTTTTTAGTGGGGACCAGGTGCCGGGACCAGCTTTGGCGTATGCTTCCACACATTCATTCCTCTTGGGACTCGTCGACCCTGGCGTGTTGTCAAGCCAAGCCCTCGCGCGCATTTTCGCCTCGGCGATCTCGGGAGGCGTCATCCGCTTGGAGATAGCTTTCCGGTTCTTAGCCGCCGCGGCGTACCCTAACTCCGCCGCAATGCTAAACCATCTATGAGCCTCAACCAGATCTCTCGTCACTCCGAGACCATCCACGTACATAGCACCGAGGTAATTTTGTGCGTGCGTGTTCCCTCCCTCGGCGGCCATCCGAAACCAGCGAACCGCCTCTGCGTAGTCCTTGGGCACGCCATGACCAAAAAAGTGCATAGTGCCTAAGGCAGACTGGGCGTAGGCATTCCCCTGCGAGGCAAGTGGAAGCCACAATCGGCGGGCCTTTTCGTAGTCGCGGTTCTCGTAAGCAACGTACCCGTCTTCGAGGGGAGTGGCAGCACTAGTGCCTACGAACAGGCAAAT
The DNA here is from genome assembly GCA_965216915.1 of Alphaproteobacteria bacterium. GTDB lineage: Bacteria > Pseudomonadota > Alphaproteobacteria > UBA828 > UBA828 > CBDCGS01. Next base: position 513,772 of record CBDCGS010000011.1, on the reverse strand, counting down.
TAGACAAACGACGACGAAATACCTGCTGAGTAACCTCGCACATTGAAAAGAGACCATCTGCCGGCTCCCATCTCTGTATTCAATTCCAATGCTGTTATACTAGTTCTGCTCTGATCGAAAACCAACATTGGTGCGCCGGGTGCCGCAACGGGCCGCCGCAAAAGGCCCAGGGTACGCACTAGCGTTTCCCGGAACAGCAGCGAGACAGTCAGGAGACTCGGTCTAAGTTAGCGGTCGATCGGTGCCTCACGTCAAAAACGGTCGTTTTCGCCTGTGACAGAAACGGTCGAGTTTTGGCACATTTTTGGAGTGCGCCCCTTTCGGTGGACAGGCTCAGGCGACGAATTTGACCGTGCGCCGGGCGTGTTGATCCTCGAACTGTGCCGGGCTCAGATATCCGAGCGCGGAGTGGAGACGTCGTGTGTTGTAAACCTCGTCGATGAAGCGGGGAAGATCTGCGGAGACGTCCTCGAAGGTCTCGTAGTCCATCAGGTAGACCGCCTCGACCTTGAGCGTCTTCATGAAGCTCTCGGCCATGGCGTTGTCGTACGGGTTGCCGCGTCTGCCCATCGAGCCGACCAGACCATGAGAAGCAAGCAGGGCGCGGTAATCTCCCGACGCGTACTGTGATCCGCGATCGGAGTGATGGACGCATCCCCTGGGCGGCTGCCGCGAGCGGACCGCGGCCTTGAGTGCGGCCAGGGTGAGGCGTGCGTCCATTGAGCGGCTGATGGCATAGCCGACGACGCGGCGCGACCAGGCGTCGAGAATCACGGCGGCATAGACGAAGCCGACGGCAATCGCGACGTAGGTGAGATCGGCAACCCAAAGCTGGTTCGGCCCGTCGGGCTTCATGCCCTTGGCACGATCCGGAAAGATCGGGCTGTCGTGATCGCTGTCGGTGGTCGTGACGAAGCGCCTGCGACGCTTGGGCTGCAGCCCGTGTTCGCGCATCAGGCGGCGGATCTTCTTGCCGTTGACGACAACCCCTTGGTGGCGGAGCTCGGCCCCGACGCGGCGGTAGCCGTAAGCCTCGAACTCGTCGCAGATCGCGGTGATGCGCGCCACGATCTCAGCTTCGTCGGCTTTGATCGCAGGTGCATCGTAATAGGTGGAGCGCGCAAGACCCATCAGCCGGCATCCTTGGGCGATGGACATGCCACGGGGCCGGCAATCACGGATGTAGTCCCGCTTCTCAGTCGACGTGTGTTTTTGAGAGCCCCCTTTAGAAACTCGATCTCGAGCGCCTGCTTGCCGACCAGACGCTCAAGGGCGGCGATCTTCGCCTCGTATTCCTGGAGAAGGTCGGCGGCTTCCTCGTCTTCATCGAAGGCGCCGGCCTCGAACTTCGACACCCAGACGCGGATCAGGTTGCGCGAGACGTCGTGACGCTTGGCAAGCCCATGGAGCGACTCGCCAGCAACATATTCCTGCGCAACCTGACGCTTGAACGTGATGCTGTGGGAACGGTGCTTGGCCATGGCTTTCATCCTCTGAAAGCCCGGCGGCCCCGGTCAATCTCTTAGGTCCTAACTGTCCGGCCCCAGGGGCGCACTCCATTTGGAGGGCAGTTAAGGGTCTGGAGCGAGGCTTTGGTGACGGTCTTCGAAAGCGGGAAATCGGCAGTTCAGGCTCGAAAATCTCGTCATGACGGCTCTATGAAAAGCTCGTACCGTAATATCGATTTAGAGTTTCGTGATCCGCAGCGGTAACCGGGCGGGTGCTGATGCTTTGCGAAAATCTCAAGAGATACCCGTCGGGATCGAGAACCATGAACTGTCGCCGTGTATCCATGCAGTCGGTCTTCCAGACTTCGGACGTATAAAAGTCCCGGAACGGCTTGATTCCTCTCGACCGAAGCTTGTCATGGTAGTGCCGAACATCGTCGACCATGAACTGAAAGTTAACACCCCGACCAAAGGGTTGCTCCAGCGGTTCGGGATGCCACGGCTCCCAACTCCCATCCAGGGCCCAGTGCGCAATCATGATCTGCGCCCCGTTCAGCGACAGGTAGGCGTGGGGGTCTTGTCCGCGTTGTTGATCCACCTCGAAGCCGATGATGTCCGTATAGAACTTCATCGACTTCTCGAAGTCTGAACACCACAGCTCAGGGACTATTGGGGCGATTTCAAACGTCATTAGTTTCTCCCTTAGTCGGGGCCATTGTCCCACATATCGAACACAACCCCCCGCCACAACCTGCGGGCCAAAATCGGTCGTTTTTGACGGGTTCCTGGTCGCCCAGGGAAATCGATGCCTTAGGCGTTGCAAAAGTGCCCGCGAGAAAGTCGGCGTTTTGGGGCGCATTGGGTGAAGGTCACGCCCAACGCCCGTTTCCACCAACGGATTATCGCCTTGACGGGCGTCAGTGCTTCGCTCGCTCCTATCCCCGGAAACTCCGGTGCCGGACAATCCGGCCCGGCCGACGTCTCGCGGTAGTCGAAGAAGCCCCACACCGCCCAATGGTCCGAGGGGTCGCAGTCGTCCTTGCCTTCGACGGTGGTCAGGAGCGTGTACTCCTCGAAGTCGTGCGCGTGCGGAACGCCATGCCCGGAGAAAACCGGGCTTTTCCCGTGGTGTCAATTGAACGGACTACGCCCTGCACCCTTGAGCCGGCCGAAGACCGAGGCGTGAAATTGCGCCGCAATCGTTGTAGTGGTTGCGAATGCACCGGCGGATCGTCGTCGGCGTATGCGATCGGGGGAGGGCTTGGTTGATGGCGGCGTCGAATTGGACAGCGCAATCGATCCCGGATCAAAGCGGCACGGTGGCCATCGTCACCGGGTCGACCAGCGGCCTGGGTGAGGAGACCGCGCGCGTGCTCGCGAGCAAGAACGCGAAGGTCATCCTCGCGGTGCGCAATGCAGCCAAGGGCGAGGCCGTGGCCGCCACGCTGCGCCAGGCATCGCCCGCGGCGGAGATCGTCGTGCGGCCGCTTGATCTGGCGAGCCTCGCATCGGTTGCGGCGTTCGCCGAGGGGTTTCACGCGGACGCGGAACGGCTGGACCTCCTGGTCGCGAACGCCGGCGTGATGATGCCGCCCTATGGCAAGACCGAGGATGGCTTCGAGCTCCAGTTCGGCACCAACCATCTCGGCCACTTTGCGCTGATTGGCCGGTTGATGCCGCTCCTGCTTGCGACCGCAAGCGCCCGCATCGTCGTGCTCTCGAGCCTTGCGCATAGGGGTGGCAGGATCGATTTCGACGATCTCACCTGGGAAAAACGTCGCTACAAGACGATGCGCGCCTACGCCGACAGCAAGATCGCCAACCTCCACTTCACGTACGAATTGGCGCGACGGCTGGAGGGCGTCGGGGGCGCACCGCGCGTCACCGCCGCGCATCCGGGTTGGACACGAACGGAGCTGCAGCGCCACACGAGCCTCTTCAGTTTCCTCAACAATTTTTTCTCGCAGGACGTGCAGATGGGCACGCTGCCGACGCTCCGCGCCGCCTTCGATCCGGGCGCGGCGCCGGGCGATTATTTCGGCCCCTCACGGGTCTTCGAGATGTGGGGTCCGCCGGTGAAGGTCAAGTCAAACGCCCGCTCGCACGATCGGACGATCGCAGGCCGGCTCTGGGAGGTTTCCGAATCGCTGACGGGCGTCAGCTTTGGGGCCGCCTAACCCCGTGGAAACTCTGGCGCCGGGCAGTCGGGGCCGGCCGGTGTCTCGCGGTAGTCGAAGAAGCCCCACACCGCCCAGTGATCCGACAGATCGCAGTAATCCTTGCCTTCGACGGTGGTGAGGAGCGTCCAATCCTCGAAGTCGTAGCGCGTGCGGAACACCATTGGGCAGTTGCTCGCATAACGCGGCGTCTTCCAGCCCTTCTTGGCGAGCACGTAGTCGACATAGCCATTGCCCGCCTTGGCCCAGTCACTGCGGGATTCGCGGGTATAGCCATGCCCGAGGAAGGTGGGGGCCAGCGCGCCGATCCCTTCGCCATCCAGCAGTGAATCGAGCTCGTGGCGGAAGACGTTGAAGTCGCCACCGATGACCACCGCCTCGGTGCGCGGGATGCCCGACTTGTTCTCGACGAAATCCCAGATCGCGCGCATTTGCTTTGCGCGGGCGGCGCGCTGGCTGGTGCCCCAGCCGAACTGCGCGTGGGTGCCGATCACGTGGTAGCGGCGCTGCCCCTTCTCGATCTGGGCGTAAACGAAACCTTTGGACGCACGGCAGTCACGACCGTCGCATCCCTTGTACACCAGCTCCTTGGCTCGGCTGATCGGGTGACGGCTCACGATGATGACGCCGCCATCCTGACCCATGCTGATGTCGCCCTCGCCGGCTTGCCCGAAGCCGGTATTCTCATCGTCGCAACCGGCCTCGCCGGCGCACGCCCGACGCGGGGTGGGTTGGCTGTAAACGCGGTTCTTGGCTTGCGAGCGCGAGGCAAGGAAAGCCGTGCCGAGAATGTGGGTGCTGTGGGTAAAGCCGGCCTTGGCCATGCCGTCGAGCAGGATCGTGCGCGCGTCGTCGTCGTAGGCCTCGGAAAAGATCACGACGTCGAAGGGCTCGAGGAAGCGTGGAATGAGCGCCGCGCGCTCTTCCTGCGCCAGCGCGAATCGCGACCCGATCACGGGAACATGGCGCACGTCGGCCGGCAGCATGTAGACGTTGAACGCGAGCACGCTCAAGACGTCGTCTGAGGAAAAGACCGGTGGACGGTGGTTGATTCCCGGTCCGACGCATTCACGCGCTGCGGCGGGGCCTTGCCCCAACGCAATGATCACCACGACCGCGAGAAGGGCACGCAGGGCGATCATGGGTCGTTGGCTGGCCGGTCGGGTGCGGGCGTCGAAGACTAGAACTCGTCGACCGCGTGGGCCATCAGCGTTTCCTTGCCGGCCATGATCTTCAGGAAAAGGCCCGCGCTGTCGGGCAGGATCTTGTGCATGTAGAAGCGCGCGGTCTTGAGCTTGCTCTCGTAGAAGGGATCGTCGGCCGCGCCGTTGCCGCCGTTCTCGTGCTCGGCGGCGAGCTTCGCCATCTGCGCCCACATGTAGCCGACCGCGCAGAGACCGAACATCTTGAGGTAGTCGGTGGCCACCGCACCCGCCTCCTCGGGGTCGCCGAGACCGCGCTGGGCGACGACCAGTGTCGCGGTCTGCAGCTTGCCGAGCGCCTTGCCGAGCGGTTGTACGATGTCGGCCAGCACCGGGTCGTCTTTGTTCGCCTCGACGAACTCGATCGCGGGATGGAAGAAGTGGCGCAGATAGCGTCCGGCGCGTTGGGCGAGCTTGCGCCCGACGAGGTCGAGCGCCTGGATGCCGTTCGCGCCCTCGTAGATTTGCGCGATGCGGGCGTCGCGGACCAGCTGCTCCATGCCGTGCTCGCGGATGTAGCCGTGGCCGCCATGCACCTGGACGCCGAGGTTGGTCGCCTCGAAGCCATAGTCGGTGAAAAAGGCCTTGATGATCGGGGTCATCAATTGCACCAGCTCGTCGGCATCGCGGCGCACCTCGGGATCCGGGTGTTTGCGCGAAATGTCGAGCTGCATCGCGACCCAATAGGCAAGGGCCCGCGCGCCCTCGTTGAGGGCGCGGATGGTGAGCAGCATGCGCCGCACATCGGGGTGCACGATGATCGAATCGGCTGAGGCGGAAGGGTCGTCCGCGCCCTTGAGGCTCCGCCCCTGGCGCCGCTCCTTGGCGTAGGCGGTGGCGCTCTGATAGGCGGTCTCGCTCAGCCCGAGGCCCTGCAGGCCGACGCCGAGCCGCGCGGCGTTCATCATCGTGAACATGCAGCGCAGCCCCTGATGCGGGTTGCCGATGAGATAGCCCTCGGAGTCCTCGAAGTGCATCACACAGGTGGCCGAACCGTGGATGCCCATCTTTTTCTCGATGGAGCCGCAGCTCACGCCGTTGCGCGGACCGGGCGTGCCGTCCTCATTGAGCGCGTGCTTGGGCACGAGGAAGAGGCTGATCCCGCGCACGCCGGCGGGTGCGTCCGGGAGCTTGGCCAGCACCAGGTGAACGATGTTCTCGGTAAGGTCATGCTCTCCGGCGGAGATGAAGATCTTGGTGCCTGAGATCTTGTATTTGCCGTCACCCGTCGGCTCGGCCTTGGTGCGGATGAGGCCGAGATCGGTGCCGCAGTGCGGCTCGGTCAGGCACATCGTGCCGCTCCAGGTGCCGTTCGTGAGATTCGGCAGATAGGCATCCTTGAGCGCTTCGGTGCCGTGCGCCTCGAGGAGCGCCGAGGCGCCCTTCGAGAGCAGCGGATAAACACCAAAGGAGAGGTTGGTCGAGCAAACCATCTCGTCGAAGACCACGTTGACGAGCTCTGGCAAGCCTTGGCCGCCATAGGCCGGATCGCTCGAGATCGCAAGCCAGCCTGATTCCACGAAGGTGTCATAGGCTTCCTTGAAGCCCTTCGGCGTGCGCACAACGCCGTTCTCATAGTGGCAGCCTTCCTCGTCCGCCGTGCGGTTCAGCGGGAGGAGGGTGTTCTCGCAGAGCTTCGCGCCCTCTTCGATGATCGCGTCGATCATGTCTGGCGTCGCTTCCTCGAAACCGGGGAGCGCGCTCAGCTGGCTCACGTCGAGCAGCTCGTTGAGGACGAAGCGCATCTCGCGCAAGGGTGCGGTGTAGGTCTGCATCGTGTCTCTCCTGCGCCGGCTCGTGGGCCGCCGCTAGTTGCGGAGCGGTTTTCCGGTCTCGAGCATGTGCTCCATGCGCGCGATCGTGCGCGGCTCGCGGATGAGCGCCATCAGCGCCTCGCGCTCGAGCTCGGAAATCCGGTCTTCGCCCACCTCTTTGGTCGCGTCCGTCTCGCCGCCCGTCAACACGTTGCCGAGATGCTCGACGACGACGAGATCGTGCTCGGTCGCCTTGCGGGTCTTGGCGAGCCCCTTCACGGCCATCTTGAGGGCCACGCGGGCCGTCTTGCCGGGAAGCTTGATGCTCTGCGGCTCGGGCGGCTGATAGCCCTCGGCGAGCGCCAGGGCTTTTTGCTTGGCGTCCGCAAGCAAGCGGTCGCGGTTGGCGGAGATCGCATCGCCCTCGCGCAGGAAGCCGATCGCGCGCGCCTCCGCAGCCGAGCGCGACACTTTGGCGAGCCCGATGGTTTCGAACACCTTCGAGATTGCCGGCATCGAGCCGCCGAAGCCGCGCTTGCCGCTCATGTGGCGCAGCAACAGCTCCTTGCAGCCGCCCCATCCGGGCACGATACCGACGCCGGCCTCGACGAGGCCGATGTAGCTCTCCGCATGGGCCTGGATGGCGTCGCAATGGAGCAGCACCTCGCAGCCGCCGCCGAGCGCCATGCCGGATGGCGCGCCCACCACGGGGAAGGGTGCGAACTTGAGCGCGCGGAAGGCGGCTTGTCCCTGGCCGATCGTCTCGTCGATCATCGGCCAGGCGCCGACATTGATCACGAAGAGCGCAAGCCCGAGGTTCATGCCGACCGAGAAGTTCGACGCCTCGTTGTGGATCACGAGCCCCTTGTAGTCGCGTCCGACGATCTCGATCGACTTCTGAGCGAGCGCCATGACCTCGGTGTCGAGCGCGTTCATCTTGGTGTGGAACTCGAGGCAGGCGATGCCGTCGCCGATGTCCCAGAGGCTCGCCGAGCCGTTCTTGGCGAGGGGTTTTTGCGTGCGCTTGATGTCGGAGAGCAGCAGCACGCCCTCCGGCCGGGTCACCGGGGCGTAGCTGCCGTCGGTCGCGAGATATTCGTAGCGTCCATTGGCGACGCGGTAGAAGCCGTCCTGCTCGGCCGCTTTCGCGAGGAGCGGCGGCACCGGCCGGCCCTCCGCGGCGAGCCGATCCGCAAACCATTTGGCGCCCGCCTGGTCGATCAGCTCGAACGGCCCGCGCTTCCAGGCATAGCCGAGGCGCATGGCGCTATCGACCGCGAGCACGTCGTCGGCAATCTCCGGCACGAGGGCGGCCGCGTAGGAGAGGGTGGCGGACATCACCCGCCAGGCGTAGGTGCCGGTGTCGTCGGGAAATTCGAGCAGGGCGCGGAGCGAGCGGCCGGCCTGCCGCACGCTTTCGGGCGTCGGCCGCTTGGCGGGCCCGTAGTCACCGGTTTCGAGGTCGAGAACCTCCTTGATCCGCTCCTTGGAGTCGGGCTTCAGGCGGTAGAAGCCGCCCTTGCCCTTTCGCCCGATATAGCCGTCGTCGATCATCTTCTTCAGGAGCGCCGGCTCGCTGTAGATATCGCGGAACGCGTCGCCCTCCGGCACCGCGTCGTGCAGGCTTTTGCCGACGAGCGGCATGAGGTCGATGCCGACCAGGTCCATCAGCCCGAAAACGCCGGTTTTCGGCACCCCGATCGGCCGGCTGAGCACGGCATCCGCCTCCTCGACGGTCACCAAGCCGCCGAGCGCCTCCTTGACGGCGGCGACGATCCAGAACGTGCCGATGCGGTTCGCGATGAAGCCGGGCGTGTCCTTGCAGTCGACCACGCCCTTGCCGAGCTCGTGGTCTGCGAAGTCGCGCACTGCCGCCACCGCGTCGGGCCGCGTTTGCGGGCCTGCGATGATTTCGAGGAGCCGCATGTAGCGCGGGGGGTTGAAGAAGTGCGTGATCAAGAAGTCACGCGCGAAGCTCTCCGGCATGCCCTCGGTCAGCACCTGGCACGGGATGGTCGAGGTGTTGGACGAGACGATCGAGCCCGGCTTCCTGACGGCGTCGATCTTCTTGTAGATCTCGTGCTTGATGGCCGGCTTTTCGATCACCGCCTCGATGATCCAGTCGGCGTCCTTCAGGCGCTTGAGGTCGTCTTCGAGATTGCCGGTCGTGATCCGCTTGGCGTTGGCCTTGTCCATGAACGCTGCGGGATCGGACTTGAGAAGCGCCTGAACGGCGCCGTCCGCGAGCGCATTTCGGCTTTTCGCGCCCTCCGGCACGATGTCGAGGAGGATCACATTGTGGCCGGCGTTGGTGACGTGCGCGGCGATGCCGCTTCCCATCAACCCCGCGCCAATGACGGCGACGGTCTCGATCGTCATTAGGCCGCCTCGAGAATCGTGGAGATCCCCTGGCCGCCGCCGATGCATTGCGTCGCCAGCGCATAGCGCTTGTCCTCGCGCTTGAGGAGCTGCGCCGCCTTGCCGGTGATGCGTGCGCCGGTCGCGCCGAGCGGATGGCCGATCGCGATCGCGCCGCCGTCGATGTTCATCTTATCGAGGTCGATCGAAAGCTCGCGCACGCAGGCGAGCGCCTGCACCGCGAACGCCTCGTTGAGCTCGATGATGTCGATGTCGGCCATCTTGAGACCGGCGCGTGCCAGCGCCTTTTCGGTCGAGACCACCGGGCCATAGCCCATGATCTCCGGCTGGCAGCCGGCCACCGCGATCGATTTGAGGCGCGCCAGCACCGCGAGATTATGCTTGGCCGCGAACGCCTCGGTGCACACCAGCACAGCCGCCGCACCATCGGTCAGAGGCGAGGAGGTGCCAGCGGTGACTGTGCCTTCGGCGTCGAAGGCGGGCTCGAGGCCGGCGAGCGCCTCGGCGTTGGTGTCGGGGCGGATGCAGCCGTCGCGCTCCACCGTGCCGTCATCGGTCTCGATGGGGATGACCTCGCCGGCGAACTTGTCCGCGTCCCATGCGGCCGTCGCGCTCCGGTGGCTCGTGACCGCGAGCGCCTCTTGCTCGTCGCGCGTGATCTGGTATTTGCGCGCCAGGTTCTCGGCGGTTTCGCCCATCGCCATGTAGGCGCCTTCGTTCTTCTCGTAGAGCTCCGGGTTCGGCATGGGATTGAAGCCGCCCATCGGGACGCGCGACATCGATTCAACGCCGGCGCAGACGAAGGCTTCGCCCGCGTCGAGCTGGATCGCGCCCGCCGCCATGTGGATCGCCTGCATCGACGAGCCGCAGAACCGGTTCACGGTGGTTCCGGCCACCGAGATCGGGAATTCGGCGATCAGGCCGACGATGCGCGCCATATTGAAGCCTTGCTCGCCTTCCGGGAAGGCACAGCCGAGGATGAGATCTTCGATCTCGGCCGGGTCGACCCCGGTCTGCTCGATCAACGCCTTGACGACATCGGCGGCAAGATCGTCGGGCCGTTTCTCGACGAAGGCGCCTTTGTGCGCGAATTGGAAGGGCGACCGGACAAATCCGGCGATGACGACGGGTTTCATCGTGACTAGCCTCGCGATCGACTGATTGTTGGGCGCGTCTTTGAGGACGCTGGGCGCGGGCGCGCCCCGAGTGGTAATGAGCTGGCGAATGCCGACACCATATCAGAATGTGGGTTCATCGGGCCCAGCGGCCAAGAGTTTCCGCCGGCGTGCTCTGGTGTCGCTCACTCGGCGGCATCGCCCGCCCCGGCTTGCTTCGCAGCTTCCTCGGCGATGAGTTCTTTCTTGGAGAGCTTGCCGATCACGGTTTTCGGTAGTTCGGCGCGGAATTCGATCTCCTTCGGCGTCTCGATCGGGGACAGACGGTCTTTCAAGAAGTCGCGGAGCGCGTCTTCGTCCAGCGTCTCGCCCTCTTTGAGCCGCACGAACGCCTTGACCGTTTGCTGACGGTAGGCGTCGTCGACACCGATGACGGTGACCTCGTGCACCGCGGGGTGCTTGTAGATCGCCTCCTCGACATGACGCGGATACACATTGTAGCCGCCGGCGATGATCACCTCCTTGAGGCGGTCGATCAGGTAGACGTAGCCGGCCTCGTCGATATAGCCGACATCGCCGGTGTGAAAGTGTCCGCCGATGAAGGCCGTTTCGGTTTCCTCGGGCCGTTTCCAATAGCCCGCCATCACCTGAGGACCCGCAATGCAGATTTCGCCGGTCTCGCCCTGCGGGAGCACCTCGCTGGGGTCGTCGAGCGAGGCGATCTGGACCACGGTTCCCGGTATCGGAAGCCCGAGCGATCCCTCGCGGCTCTCACCACTCGGCGGATTGACCATGGTGACGGGCGAGGTTTCGCTCAAGCCGTAGCCCTCCACCAGGGTGCAGCCGGAGAGCCGCTGGAAGGTTTCCTGCACCTCACCCGGCAGCGCGGCACCGCCCGAGAGGCAGAACTTGATCGACGAGAGGTCGTATTTCTTGGCGGCGACGTCCGGATGGCCATTGATCGCGATATAGATCGTCGGCACCGCGGGAAAGAGGGTGGGGCGTTCCTTGTGAATGGTCTTGAGCACCGTTTCCAGTTCGAAGCGCGGCAGCAGGATTACCTTCGCGCCGATGCGGATGCTGAAGTTCATCACCACCGTCATGGCGAAGACATGGAAAAACGGCAGCACACCGACCACGGTCTCGGCGCCGACCTCCGCACCCGGGAACATCATCGTGGACTGCACGGTGTTCGCGTAAAGGTTGGCGTGGGTCAGCATGGCCCCTTTGGGGATCCCGGTGGTGCCGCCGGTATATTGCAGCACCGCCAAATCGGTCTCGATGTCGAGCGCGACCGGCTCCGGGTGCCCGTCGTTGGCCGTGAGCGTCTTGAACAGGACATGCGCGTCGTCGCGCGGCACCTTGGCGATCTCCCGCCCCTTCACGAGCGGGAAGAGCAGGCTTTTCGGGAAGGGCAGCTGCTCGGCCATGGGACAGACGATGAGGCGTTTGAGCCTGCTTTGTCGCAATGTCGCAGCCGCCTTGTCGTAGAGGATCTTGAGATCGAGCGTTGCCATGAAATCGGCCTCGGAATCCTCGATCTGGTCCTTCAGCTCCTCGATGGCATAGAGCGGATTAGAGTTAACGACCGTGCCGCCGGCCTTGAGGATGGCGTGATAGAGCACGATGAAGGCCGGGCAGTTTGGCAGCAGAATCGCGACCTTGGTGCCCTTGACGACACCGAGGCCCTGGAGCCCCTTCGCCGCACGGTCGACCAACGCCCCGATCTCGCCATAGCTGTAGACCTTGCCCATGAAGTCGCAGGCCGGGCGGTCGCGATAGGTCTTTGCGGCGTCCTCGATCAGCGTATGGACGGGCTTGGTCGGGATTGGCGCGCGCCAATCGACATCCGACGGATAAGATTTTTCCCAAAGATGGGGTTCGCGCTGTGCTTGCGCCTGTGGCATGGCATTTCCCCCGCCAAGCGCGCGTTTTCGGCGCAATCAGAGGTACGCGCGCGGCGCGCGTTGGTCAAGCCGTCACGATAGGCGGCAACGGTGAAAGATTGGCAAACCGGCCCGCGAGCGGCTGCGCTCGGATCAGGCGGCGCGTTTCTTAACGTCCTCGGCAGCCCGCACCAAGGTGCCCGCGATGAAATCGTCCACGTTTGCTCGACTCTCGGAGATGTTCTCGCAATCGACTACGATGCGACGACGCAAGATCACGGCTCAATCGTGGGCGGCTTGCTTCGAGCAATGGGATTGCCTGATTGCGGCGGGACGGATCGCTATTTCCTGAATACACGGTCTTAAGACTTGCGCGTCACGCGCCGTCCGGCGGCTAGCCCTCGAAATGCACCGTGGCGTCGCCGAGGGCGCCGAACTCGGCCACCACGGTATCGCCGGGGCTGACGCTCACGACGTCCGCCGCACTTCCTGTGGTGACGACCTGGCCCGCTTCGAGGCCGAAGCCGCGGCTGCTCAGATTGTTGGCGAGCCAGACCATGACCTCCCAGGGGTCGCCGAGCACGTTCGCGCCGGCGCCTTCGCTCACCACCTCGCCGTTGACGCGTACCGTCACCGCTTGGCCGGCGAGATCGTGGTCCAGACCACCCGCCGCAGGCGCGCCGACCGTGAGGTGTGCGCCGATCGCATTGTCAGCGACGAGATCGGCTGCGGTCATCGTGAGCCAGTCCTCGTAGCGCGAATCGGGCACCTCGATCGCCGGGCTCACCGACGCGACGGCCTCGCGCAGCTCCTCGCGGGTGTAGGGCGCCGCGCGCGGCGGCAGGCCGCGCGCCATGTGGAAATCGAACTCCGCCTCGATCACGTAGAAATTGACGGCACCGCGCGGTATGACGCTTGGGCTCGCGCTCACGAACGGGGCGAACACGCGGCCCGAGAACGGCGTGTCGACGCCAAACTTCGCCTGCACGTTCGCGTTGGTTGCGCCGACCTTGTAGCCGGCGACCGCGAGGCCGCTCGCCGCCGTGAGAGCATCTTGGATCGCATAGGCTTCCTCGATGCTCGAGGGTCGGCATTCGTCGGGTAGCGCTGCCAGCTGGGTGCCGTTCTGCCGCGCGTCCCAGAGCATGGTGCCCGCCTTTTCGATCGCTGCCCGCTCCATCTGACTGTCTCCCCTTGCTGTCGCCCTCGACGCTCTCGCCGTCGTCCGCACTTACGGTTGTTGCACGAGTGCCAGAAAATTCCCGAAAAGCCGGTGCGCCTGCGCGCGTAGCGTTTCCCCATGCGCGCCCGTCGCCGCGACCACGCGTGCGAACGCGCCGTCGCCCTCGGTGGCCTCGAGCGCTTCGACATAGTCGGGAAAGAGGCTCGTGCGCGCAACGAGGTCGCGCGTGACCTCCATGTGGAATTGCACGCCATAGACCGCATCGCCCACCCGGAATGCCTGGACCGCGCAAGCCTCCGAGCGTGCGAGATGCGTGGCGCCCGGAGGAAGATCGACCACGGCGTTGAGGTGCCACTGCATGGTCAGCGGCGTTTCCGGCAAGCCCGCGAAGAGCGGGTCCGTGCCACCGGCCGCGGTCAAGGTGAACGGCATGATGCCGACCTCCGGCCGCGCCAGCGGTGCAACGCGGCCGCCGAGCGCGTCGGCGATGAGCTGGCAGCCGAGACAGACGCCGAGCACGGGAACGGCGCGCGCGGCCGCATCGCGGATCAGCGCCTTCTCGTCCGCGAGCCAGGGATAGAGCGCTTCCTCATCGACCTGCTGCGGGCCACCCATGACGAGAAGCGCGTCGTAATCGGTCGCAAGTGGCAGCGCCGGGGCCTCGTGCATGTCGAGGGCCTGCCAGGCTACGCCCTGCGCGTCCATGGAGTCCCCGAAATGCCCCGGGACGTCGATCTCCGAATGCTGCAGGACGAGGACCGACGGCGCTACCAAAGCCACGCGCTCGCGATCTCGGCGCCCTCGGCGAGCGACTTGAGCTTGGCGTAGCAGATCGCCGGGTCGATCTTGCCGAAGCCGGCGAAGGTGGCGAAGCCGCAATCGGTGCCCGCCAACACGCGCTCGCGGCCCACGATGTCGGCGAAGCGGCAGATCCGCTCGGCGATCAGCTTGGGGTGCTCGACGAAGTTCGAGACCGAGTCGATCACGCCCGGCATGAGCACTTTGCCCTCGGGCACGCCGCGTTCGGCGAAGACCGCCCATTCGTGGGCGTGGCGCGGGTTCGACGCTTCGAACGAGATGGCCTGGGGCTTGGCTTTCATCACGACGTCGTAGATCGCATCGAGATCGATGTCGCAGACATGCGGGCCCTCATAGTTGCCCCAACAAAGGTGAAGCCGCGCGCCCTCCGCCGGTACATTCTCGAGCGCATGGTTGAGCGCCTCGACCTGCGCCTCGGCATGGCGCACGAAGGTCGCGTCGTCGGCCTCGCTGTACATGGTGTGGCGACCCATCGCGAGGTCCGGACAATCGAGCTGGATCACGAAGCCCGCCTGGTGGATCGCCTCATATTCGGCGCGCATGACATCGGCCAGGGCGGCGAGGTAGGCCTCCTCGCTCGAATAGTGCTGATTGGGCTGAAACACCGAAATCACGCCGGGTGAGGCCGCATTCATGAACCCCTCGACCGGGCCGGCGGCATCGATGGCATCGCGGAGATTTTGGATGTCGGTTTGGAGCGGCGCGTCGTCGCGCACGCTGATCGCGCCGGTGCACATCGCGCGCTTGATCTTTGGCGTCTGTCCCTCCGCGGCGATCCGCGCCACGTAGTCCGGATAGAGCGCGAGATCCGCCGGCACGCGGCGCGGGCTATCGCCGGAGAAGCCGTTGAGGCGATCCTTGATGTAGGTGGAGTAGCCGATCTTGCTCATCTCGCCGTCGGAGACGATGTCGATGCCGACCTCGACCTGCTTCCCGACGACCTCCTGCACGGCCGACCGAATGACGGCGTCGAAGGCGGATTGATCCGCGAGGCTGCCGTCTTCCTTGGCCAACAGCATCTCGGCAACCGCGGCCGGGCGCGGCAGGCTGCCGACATGCGTGGTCAAGATCCGATCGGTGCTGAGTTTCATCGCCCATCCCCTGGCGTCTATGTCCCGACCGGCATGGTCGCATAGCCGCCGGGGACGGTCGAGGGGAGGCGCGCGGGCGGTCCGCCGTTCGATGGTCGCCCGCGCGGGGGGTCGAGCTGCGGGCGCGCCGCACGCGCGGCCCGGTTTGCGGCTTCGCGCTAGACGAAGAGGAAGTCTTCCTGGCCCAGCGCGCCGTCGGCGACGCCGACGAAGGTGATGTCGTTCAGGCCGTCGCTCACGATCGCGTTGCTGCCGTCGTGGGCGATGCTGAAATCGGTGAAGCCGAGTCCTGTGCCTTCGAAAACGAGCTGGTCTAGGCCGTCTTCGAAGTCGGTCACCGTGTCGCTGCCCCAATCGAGGTTGAACACGAACTGATCGGCGCCCGCACCGCCCGTGAGCTGGTTGTTGGCATCGTTGCCGATCAGCGTGTCGGCCCCCGCACCGCCGACCGCACCCTCGATGACGGCGTCGAACGCGATCGCGATGTTGTTGACCGCGAGGCCGCCGGAGCCATAGGTGCCGACCGAGCTAAAGTGCCCGTCGCGGAGGTCGAGCACCACCCGGTTGACCTCGCCCGAGGCATCGAACACGTCGAAGCCGCCGGCGTCCCACACGGTTTGGATCACATTGTGGATGCCCGAGAAGTCGTAGACGTCGTTGCCGGCCGCGTGGCTCATATTCGCGCCGTAGAGGTGCTGCAGGGCGGCGATGTCGTACAGCATCATCGTCATGGGCTCGATGTTGCCGTTGTCGGGATGCCCGGTGTAGGACATCACCGTGTACTGGCGGTTCTCCTCCTCGACGGGCAGATAGAGCGCGCCCGTCCCGTCGTCCGAGCCAGCGTTGTAGTCGCCGGGATGGGCCAGGCCGAGCGCGTGCCCGGTCTCGTGCAGCAGGGTCATATAGGCGTAATCCCCCACGTCCGGGTCGAGCTGCGCGCTGTATTGGTTGTTGATCCAAACATCGCCGCCAACGTCGTAGTAGGTCGAGGGATAATACGCCCAGGCCCCGATCCCCGAGCCGAGCGAGGCATTGGCGTAGGTGAGCTGAGCGCTATCGCCGCTGGTCTCGACGAACGTGATGTTGGCGAACGTTTCGATGTGATCCAGAACGGCGCGCGTCGCGTCCTGCTGCTTCTGGTTGAATGCCGAGAAGTTATTTCGCTCCGTGGCGGTCGACGAATAGTAGTCCGGCACCGCGTCCAGGAAGCCGAAGGTGAGCGTCACGGCGGTGCCGACGGGATCGCCATAGTTCCAGCGATAAACGTCGTCGGCGAGAATCGCCTGGACGTAATAGGGAACCTCGCCGCCTCCGCCGCCGGTCCCGTCACCGCCGCCGGTTCCGTCCCCGCCCCCGCCGCCGGTCTCATCGACATCCGTGACCGCGATGACCAGGGTTTCTTCGTAAGTGTTGCCGGCTTTGTCGGTGACCCGAACCAGGATTTCGTGGCTGGTCTGCGTCTCGTAGTCGAGATCCGCGTTCGCCGCGACCCTGACCGTATTGCCATCGAGCACGAAGCGCCCGCCCGCGTCGTCCAACAGCTCGTAGGTGAACGATTCGCGCTTGTCGGGGTCCTGCGCCGAAAGCTTGCCGACCTGCGCGCCGGCTTCGCTGTTTTCCGCGATCGCGCTATTCGACAGCGACAGATCCGTCGGTGCCGTGTTGTTGGACCCGCCGTCTTTCGGTCCACCGCCGCCCTTGCCGCCGCCTTTGCCGCCGCCGCCGTCCTTTGGTGCGGCCTCGGAGGTCAGCTCCTCTTCATGGTCGTGGTCATGGTCGTGACCGGCATGCTTGGTGCGCGCGAGTGCGGCCACGACATGGCCAAAATCCAAGGTCGACCGATCGGTCGTTGTGTCGAAAAGAGCATCCCAGGAAAGCGGCATCTCGTGCCTCAGCGTGTCCGCCATCGATCGGTCCTTAGGTTTGGAGGGGCGTGGTGGGTGAAATTGGTATGGACCACCGAGAATGCAGGGCACCCGCTAACAATCCGGAACGGATTGGTCACAATTCCATACAAATCCAATGGGTCGGCGGCGGCCGCATCCGTTCGCAGGATCGGATGCGCTTTGCCGCGAGACGGCTTTCGCTGCTATGCGGCGCCGCGCAAGCGTGTCGACGGGGGCGTGGTCGTTGGCTGCCGTTCGGTTAACCATTTCCGGAGCATCGCCGAAAGCGATTCCCGGTCGAATGGCTTGGAGAGGTAATCGTCCATTCCGGCGGCGAGGCATTGGTCGCGGTGTTCTTCGAGCACATGAGCCGTCAAGGCCACGATCGGGATGTGGACACCGTCCCCGTGAGCCGCTTCTGCCGCGCGGATGTGGGCGGTTGCCTCGAAACCGTCCATCGTCGGCATTTGGCAGTCCATCAGGATCAAGTCGAAGGAACCGGCGCGCCAGGCCTCGACGCCCTCCGCGCCGTTGGTGGCGCATGTGACGGCGCATCCGAAGTCCGTGAGGCTCGCCTCGGCGAGCTCGAGATTGACTAGATTGTCTTCCACGAGGAGCACGCTGGCGTCGAATTTGACCATGTTGCCGGCGTGCGAGCGTGCATCCGCATCCTCGAGTTCATTCGCGTCCGCGATGTCGAGCGTGAGCGTGATGGTGAATGTTGAGCCTTCGCCGACCGTGCTCTCGACCACGATTGCGCCACCCATCAGCTCAGCCAGCTCATGCACGATCGCGAGACCGAGACCGGTGCCGCCGAAGCGCCTCGACATGGATGAGTCACCCTGTTCGAAGGGGCTGAACAAGCGCTCCACCTTATCGGCCTCGATGCCGATCCCGGTGTCTTCGACGGCGAAGGCGAACGTGGCGCGGCGCGGGCCGACGTCCGCGGCGGCGACGCGGATATGAACGGCGCCGCCATCCTCCGAAAATTTGATCGCGTTGTTCACGAGATTGCTGAGAATCTGGCGCAGGCGATTTGGATCGCTCCGAACCACGCGCGGCACGCTTTCCGGCACGAATGTTCGGATCTCGACCGCCTTCTCGCGTGCGCTCAGCTCGAACAAATCACCGATCCCCGACGTCAGTGCGGGCAGATCGAAGGCGACGGTCTCGAGCCGGAGCTTCCCGGCCTCGATCTTGGAGTAGTCGAGAATGTCGTTGATCACCGCGAGTAGAGAGGTTCCCGAGCTTCGGATCGTGTCGACGAAATGGCGCTGCTGCGTGTCGAGCGCGGTGTCGCCCAGCAATTCGGCCATGCCGAGCACGCCGTTCATGGGCGTGCGGATTTCGTGGCTCATGTTGGCAAGGAATTCGCTTTTGGCCCGCGCCGACTGCTCGGCACGATCGCGCGCCTCCGCCAGGGAGCGCTCCATGGTCTGCTGCTCGGTCACGTCGCGAACCACGACTAGCAGGGCCGGCACGCCCTCCCACTCGATGCCCGTCGCGATGCCTTCGAGATCGTATGCTGAGCCGTCGAGGCGCAGGCCTCGGTAGACATGAAAGGCACCGGTTTGCCCGAGCTTCGTGATCCGGCCCCTGTACTCTTGGACGCGCGACCGGTCATCCGGATGGTAGAGCGAGAGCGATTCGCGACCGATCAGCTCTTGCACCGACCCTGCCCCGACTTGCTTGGCGACCGCGTCATTGGCGAAGACGATTTGGCCGCGCGATTGCACGTAGACACCGGAGGGATAGCTCTCGACAAGCTGCCTGAATTGCAGCTCACTTTTGCGCAAACCGCGCGTCCGCTCGTCAACACGCCGTTCCAAGGTTTCGTTGAGCTGCCGGATTTCCTCGTTCGCGGCCTTGAGCTCGGTGATCTTTTCCACGAGCAAGCTGTGGGCTTGCTCGTGCTGGACGAGGCTTATCTTCTCGCCGTCGAGTAGCGGATCGGGAAGGAGAGCGATCAGGGCGGCGAACGATTTAGTCGCCGCGTATCGCTCGGCATAGCGGTCATAACAGCGCGAGAAGAGCCGCTCTGCCAACGCGTCACCCATACCGGCGCCGATCACGTCGAACAGAGCTTGCCCCATTTGCTCCAGGAGATTGCACCACTCCGCCGGCGACGCTGGTATCGCCGTCCCTCCGCAAAATGGGATCGGCAGGGTCGCGCGACTGGGAGCGGCTGAGAGCCATGCTGCCGCCTCGCTGAGCATGGCGCCTTGACCGCGGCCGACGGTGGCGATTGTCTCGTCGAGCAGGTCGCAGAGGAAGGCCCTGCAGAGGGCGATCTCGCGGTCCTCCGGCCGCTCGAACAACCAGGCCAGATCTTGCCGCGCAAACACCGTCGGCCAGGTCTCGTGCGCCGCGGCGAGGCGGCTTGGGAGCGTGGACGTCTCGCTCTCGTAGGCCGTTGCCACGGCGCCTTCCAGGACGCGAAAAAGCTGCGGAAGCTGGCGGCGGCGCTCGGCCGTCGAGAGCGTCGCGTACGCCTCGATGGTTCTGAGCGTAGGGGCGGTCTCGGGCAGGTCCTCGAGCAGTGTGTTGAAACAGCGCAGCAGCGACGTGCGCTCGACGTCCTCGACCGCAGCCTGCGCCCGTTGCCGGCCCGGCGCAACGAACCGGGCCAGACTACGGATGAGTTGGTTCAAGTTCGGGTCGCTGCCGCGCGCTGGTCAGTCTGAAACGCACCCTTGCCTTTGCTTGCGTTGTAAAGGCTCTGAAAACCGAGCCACGACAACGTCCACGTGGCGGTGAGCGCGATGACCCAGACGGCGTATCCGCCGTAAACACCGAAGACGGTGGTGATCAGGTCGAACTCGAAGAGCTGTGACGACAGCATGTTGAGATGGCCGATGCCCATGATGACGAAGCTCCACGCGAGGAGGACCATACCGCGGCCGAAAATCCCGCCTTTGAGCGCACCTGCCGTGCGGAAGGCGAAAAAGATCGCAAGGAACAGGAAGGGGAGTTCGAGAAGTGAGATCCAATCATGCATGCTCGGGCGCCCTCGCGTTCGATCAGCGTCAGTTGTTCGTTGGGGCAGGGTCTAATCGTTGCGGGTTAGAGAGGGGTTAAGGGAAGCCGACCGTTGAGCCCTTGCCGTCAACCAGTTTCGCCGTGCGCCCGCGCCGACAGGCTTCGGGGCGCAGCGCCAGGATCCGGTTTCACCCGAAATGCCGCTAAGTCTGCTCTAAATTCGCGCACGACGCCGTCTGATCAGCGGGGGCGCGGCGCGTCACGTCCGGTGAAGTTCACCAGAAAGAGGCCCGCGAACATCAGCACGAGCGCCGCCCAAATCCACGCCGTCGGCGCATCGCCGAAGAACCAGATGCCGAAACCCATGCCGGCCAGGGTGCCGATATAGTTAACGGTCGAGAAGATCACCGGGCCTGCGCGCCGGATCACCTCGAAGATCAGAAAGAACGAGACGCAATTGTTCACCATGGCGGCGATCACCGCCCAATGGCCGTCGCCGAAGCGGCCGCCGAAAGCCCACCACTCGCCGCTCGCCGCCATCACGACCAGCATGAACGCGCTCGCCGCCAGCATCAGCCCGGCCGCGAGGGGCAGAGAGCCCGTCTGTGGCGGACGAAGCAGCGCGATGCAGACCGCGTTGACGGCGAAAGAAAGCGGCGGCAGAAGCGCGAGGCCGACCCAGAGCGCCATGTCGGGTGAGGGCAGACTGGTGCGCGGCAGAAGCACGAGCAGCACGCCCGCGAGACCTAGGAGAATCCCGCCGAAGCGGAACCAGTGAAAGCGGTCGAGCCGGATCGCGAGGGCGAGCGCATAGATCATCACCGGGACGAGCGAGAGCGTGAGGGAGACGATGCTCGTTGGCACCTTCGGCGCGATCCACGAGTAGACCGCGTAGGGCGCGGCCAGATTGAGCGCCCCGGTGAGGGCGTAGAGCCTGAGATAAGGGATGTTCAGCGGCGGCAGCTGGCGGACCATCGCGGCCAGCGTGAGCAGCAGCACGCCGCCGCCGAACGCCTGCCAGAAGACGTAGGGGATGAACGGCACGCCACCGGTCGTTGCGAGCCGGTTGATCTGTGGGATCAGCGCGAACGAGATCCCCAGCACGAACAAGAGCCCGAGGTTGAGCGCGCGCTGCCGCGAGTCTAACGACCGGCTCCCGCCGCCTCCCTCCGCTTCATTCATGCGGCGATTGTGGGGTGTCTCGCGGGGCGATGGAAGGGCGCGCGTCGCTTGGTGCGAGCCCGTGTCGGGTGATAGAACGGGCCGAGCACATCCGTTCGGAGCCAGTCATGAGCCAAACTGCCGCAACGGCACAACCGACGCCGCCTGCCGAGAAGCCGGCGTTTCAGTGGGACGACCCGTTCCTTCTCGACGATCAGCTCACCGAGGAGGAGCGTCTCGTGCGCGATACCGCGCGCGGTTTCGCTCAAGAGACGCTCATGCCGCGAATTCTCGAGGCCAACCGGCACGAGCACTTCGATCGCGCGATCATGAACGAGATGGGAGAGCTTGGCTTGCTCGGCTCGACCATCAAGGGCTATGGCTGCGCCGGCGTGAACTATGTCTCCTATGGCATCGCGGCGCGCGAGGTCGAGGCCGTCGATTCGGGCTACCGCTCGGCGATGAGCGTGCAATCGAGCCTCGTGATGTACCCGATCGATGCCTACGGCACGGAGGTGCAGAAGGAACGCTGGCTGCCCAAGCTTGCGACCGGCGAGGCGGTCGGGTGCTTCGGTTTGACCGAGCCCGATCACGGCTCCGACCCCGGTGGCATGGTGACGCGCGCGCGCTCCGTCGACGGCGGCGTTCTGGTCTCGGGCGCCAAGAATTGGATCACCAACTCCCCGATCGCGGATGTCTTTGTCGTCTGGGCGAAGGACGATGAAGGCGTGATCCGCGGCTACCTGCTTGAGAAAGGGATGAAGGGCCTCGCCGCGCCCAAGATCGACGGCAAGTTCTCGCTCCGCGCCTCGGTGACCGGCATGATCCAGATGGATGAGGTGTTCGTGCCGGCGGAGAACCAGCTCCCCGGTGCGCGCGGTCTGAGCGGTCCGTTCCGCTGCCTCAACCGGGCGCGCTACGGCATCTCGTGGGGCGCGCTCGGCGCGGCCGAGTTCTGCTGGCGCGCCGCCCGCACCTACACGCTGGAGCGGACGCAGTTCGGCAGGCCGCTCGCGGCGAATCAGCTCATCCAGAAGAAGCTCGCCGACATGCAAACGGAAATCGCAATCGGCTACCAGGCGGCGCTTCGCGTCGGGCGGCTCTTCGACGAGGGTCGCGCCACGCCCGAGATGATCTCGCTGATCAAGCGCAACTCCTGCGGCAAGGCGCTCGACATTGCGCGCACCGCCCGCGACATGCACGGCGGCAACGGCGTGAGCGATGAGTATCACGTGATCCGCCATGTCATGAACCTCGAGGCCGTCAATACCTATGAGGGGACGCACGACGTGCACGCGTTGATCCTCGGACGCGCACAAACCGGCATTCAGGCGTTCACCTAAGCCATGGCGAAGCGGCGCTCTGGTGGCCCCCTGCTCGGCGCGATTGCCGATGACTTCACCGGCGCGACCGATCTTTGCAACACCCTCGTCGCCAACGGCATGCGCACGATGCAGATCATCGACGTGCCGGCGGCCGACCTGCCCGCGCCCGACGTCGACGCCGTCGTCGTGGCGCTCAAATCGCGCACCATCGCGCCGCGCAAGGCGGTCGGCCAGTCTCTGAAGGCGCTCGCGTGGCTCCGTGCGCGCGGCGTGCGGCAGGTGTTCTTCAAATATTGCTCGACCTTCGATTCGACGCCGGCAGGCAATATCGGGCCGGTGGCGGACGCCCTGCTCGATGCTCTCGGCGCCGACTTCACGATCGCCTGCCCCGCGTTCCCCACCAACGGGCGCACGATCTACAAGGGGCATCTCTTCGTTGGCGACGTGCTGCTTCAAGATTCGGGAATGCGCAACCACCCGCTGACGCCGATGCGCCGGTCCAACCTCGTGACGGTGCTGGGCGCGCAAACCCCGCACGCGGTCGGCCTGGTCGACCACGCGACGGTGCGCCGCGGCGCCCGCGCGATCGGCCGCGCGTTCGACGGGTTGCGGCGCGACGGCGTTCGGCACGCGATCGTCGATGCGATATCCGACAAGGACCTCTCAGCGATCGGCGGCGCCTGCGCCCCGCTCGCATTGATCACCGGCGGCTCCGGCGTCGCGCTCGGCCTGCCTGAGAATTTCCGCATGGCGGGCCGTCTCGCGGGCGATGTCGAGGCGGCCGCGCTGCCGGCGGCGACGGGCGCGGCGGCCGTGCTCGCGGGCAGCTGCTCGGAGGCGACGCTTGGACAAATCGAGACGATGAGGGCGACGCACCCGGCATTTCACGTCGATGCGATGGCGCTCGGCGCGCGCAAGGCCGTGGCGGCGCAAGCCATCGCGTGGGCCAAGGAGCGCCTCGGCGACGGGCCGGTCCTGATCTACGCCAGCGCGCCGCCGCGGCGCGTGCGCCAGATCCAGAAGGCGTTCGGCGCGGAGAAGGCGGGTGCGATGATCGAGCGCTGCATGGCGCGCATCGCGACCGGGCTGGTCGAGGCCGGCGTCGGGCGTTTGGTGGTCGCGGGTGGCGAGACGGCCGGCGCCGTGGTCGGCGCGCTCGGCATCAAGGCGCTTCGCATCGGCCATGAGATCGACCCCGGCGTGCCGTGGACGATGAGCGTTGGCGAGCCGCCGCTTCATCTCGCGCTCAAGTCCGGCAATTTCGGCGGCCCGGATTTCTTCACGAAGGCGTTCGTCGTCCAGCCATGAGCGAGAGCGCGCTTCGCGAGCGCATCGCGCGACACGGTGAATCGCTTTTCGCCCGGGGTTATGGCTGCGGCTCGTCGGGCAACATCAGTGTCCGCCTCGACGATGGCTTTCTGGTCACGCCGACCAACTCGTGCCTCGGGCGGCTCGACCCCGCACGGATCGCGAAGCTCGGCGCCGACGGCACGCACATCGCGGGCGACAAGCCGTCGAAGGAGGCGTTCCTCCATCGCGCGATGTACGAGGAGCGGCCCGATGCCACGGCCATCGTGCATCTCCACTCGACCTATTCGGTCGCGGTCTCGTGCCTCGCCGATATCGATCCGGCCGATGTGCTGCCGCCGATCACCGCCTACTACGTGATGCGGATCGGCAGGCTGCCGCTCGTGCCCTACTTCCGCCCGGGCGACCGTGCGCTCGCCGAGGCGATCCGCGGTGTGGCGCGCGAGCACCACGCCGTGCTGCTCGCCAACCACGGCCCGGTGGTCGCCGGCAAGGGTCTCGACGCGGCCGTCTATGCGGCCGAGGAACTCGAGGAAACGGCGAAGCTCCACCTGCTGCTCCGCGGCTGCGACACACGCTTGCTCACGCCCGCGCAAGTGCAGGAGCTGCGAGACACGTTCCCGAGTTGACACTCTCAGTGCCAGCTGTGGCGCCTCAACATCCCTTGAAGGAGAGAATTGGGGTCAATTTGCGAACGATGCGCGTGAGTTCGCCCTGTGCCCGCATGACCGCGGATATGTCCTTGTAGGCTTGAGGTGCTTCGTCGACCAGGCGGTGGGCCAGCCGCTGGTCGAACCAGACGTGTTTCATTTGTCTCTCAAGCGCCTTTGCGGAGATGCGCCGCCTGGCCTCGCCGCGGCTCAAGGCGCGCCCGGCACCGTGAGAGCTGGAGCAAAGCGAGGCCTCGCAGCCGCGACCTTCCACATGGTAGCTGGCTGTGCCCATGGAGCCCGGCACGACCCCTGGCTCATCCGAGCGCGCCGAAATCACTCCTTTGCGGTGAACCCAAAACGATCGTCCATCGATCTCTTCACGCGCCACGAAATTGTGGTGGCACGCGATCAAGGACGACGGATCGGCCGCGATGCCGAACTGATCATGCATGAGGTCGACAACGCTCTCGATCATGGTCAAGCGGTTCGCGGCGGCGTAGTCCAGAGCCCAATCCACATCATTCAGGTACGCCTCGCCCTCCGGCGTGTCCGCATGAAGGTATCCGATGCCGGTCAAGGCGCGGGCAGTGTTCTTTAGGTGATGTGCCTGAATCGCCTGACCCATGGCCCGAGAACCGCTATGCACCATGAGCCAGAGTGAACCGGTTTGATCACTCTGAAACTCGACAAAGTGATTTCCGCGTCCAAGCGTACCGAGCTGCAACGCGCCGTCGCGCATGCTCTTCTTTCGCAATACAGGATGGCTCAGAGCACCGTTGGAACCCAACCCGTTCTTTCGAACCGGCGTCTTAGGGTGTTTGTTGATGGGCACCCTCTCGTAGAGGCGCGTCATCAACTTGGCCACGGAGCGCCGGTCCGACAGGGGCTCGGCATCGCTGTCGAACCGGAGGGCCGCCATTCCGCAGCCAATGTCGCCGCCGACAGCTGCTGGCAAGAGCCGCGACTCCGTTGCCAATGCAACGCCGACGCACACCTCGTGGGCGAGATGAACATCGGGCAGCACGGCGATGTGGATTACATCCTCGGTGCGCATCAGCCGGTTCAGCGCGCGCTCCACCTCGGGCGACGGCGGTTCTGCGATCCATCTTAGGATCGTGGCCGGCTCACGGGAGGCGGTCATGCCGACACTCCGTCTGACACAATCGCAAAAACCAGCTCCGGCGTTTTCTTGCGATGGATGGCTTTGCTGATTTCCGAGCGCCAATACCCCTTCACCGCAGCGAGACGATCCTGAACGCTCACCCGATCGAGCGGTTGCTTGACATCCCGCGGCCGCAACACAACGAGCAAGCAGCCCGCATGGGGGTTGGGCACGACGGCTTCAACGTAGATGCCTTGAAGGCAGTCGTAAGAGCATTCGGAGTCCAACAAGAACGACAGGACTCGATGGACCTGCGCGCAGAGCTGGCCAGTCTTTCGTTCGCGCGCCTTGGTCCGAGACGCTCGGTTTGGGTCATCTGTTTCGAAATCGGATGCGCGCAAGGCCTTGCTGGCGCGCAAACGGGAATCTCGTTGCACGATCAACTCTCCAGAAACCGCGCACGCCACAAGCGCGCACGGTAAGCATGCGTGGTTAACGACTGTGTGGAGAGCCCGGCCCAATCCGGCCGGTCAGGGTTCGCGGCCTAGATCGCGCCGAGGCTCGCAACAGCGGCGGATGGTGCAAGCACAGCCATCGTAAGCCTCCCTCGGATTTCGTGGGCGGACCATTTTCCGCGCACAACAGCGCATGATACCACAGACCAAGCGAAATCGCACGCATGGCCGAACGCGTGTGCATCCGGGACGGGTGCGCGCCTCACAGAACGGCGCGGATCGGTTGACGCTGGGGGCTGGCTCGTCTAATTGTGGGGCTTCTTGAGAAAACGAAAACATCCCGTTTGCTAAGGGATTGAAGAGCCTCAGATATGTCCAGGCTCAGGGAGGCAAGCGACCGCTTGGATCGGGCCATTGCGCGGCTCGGCACGGCGCTCGACAATCGCGACGATCCGTCGCTGCAGGACCGTATTGACGCGCTCGAGGCGTCGCTCGCCACGGTCGAGCGCGAACGGAACACGCTGCGCACCGATTTGGACAATCTCAAGTCGGATCAAACTCGCCTGAACACTGCGCTCAAGGACGCGCAGGAAAACTATGCCGCCATGCAGGTGGTGAACGAGGCTGTCGCCGGCCGGCTCGACGGCGCGATCGGCACGCTGAGGGCATTGATGGAGCGTTAGCCATGGGGCAGATCGCGGTCACCATTCATGGGCATAGCTATCCGATCGCGTGCGATGACGGGCAGGAGGAGCATGTCACCCGGCTCGCCGCCTACATCGACCAGCGCGCCAACGAGATCGCGCAGTCGGTCGGCACGGTGGGCGAGAGCAGGCTGCTCGTGATGGCGAGCTTGCTCGTCGCCGATGAGCTCGCCGATGTCTACAACGAGGTCGATCGCTTGCAGGAGAAGGCGAAGGTCGCCGAGATGACGGTGCGCGAGCGGACGCGCCAGGACGTCGAGGGTACCTTTGCTCCCATCGTCGAGAAGCTCGCCGAACGCGTCGAAGATATTGCCGCGAAACTTGAGACTAACTAGAGTGCGCGTCGGGCGGTTGCTGCGCGATTCGTCACGCCGTCTGTTTCCCGGGGCCAATGTCTGCTTCTACGGGAGCTGTCCCTGCCAGGATCCTGGTCTTGGTACAACGGCGCCCACCTAGTCCTATCGGCCTAGGGGAAGTATTTGGCGTGACGGTCTTTGCGGCGCCGTCCACCTGTTTTGAGAGAGAGCGGCGTGTCTGGCACGGTCGAGGTCAGCGTTCGAAAGCAGGCGCTGCGCGAATATGCGGCGGCGCGTCGTGTCGCGGCTGCGCGCGCGGCCGGGCCCGGTGCCGGCATCCGCGCGGCCAACCATTTCCTCGCCGCCGTCCCGGTTCCGCTCGGCTCGGTCGTCTCCGGCTATGCGCCGGTGCGTGACGAGTTCGACGTCATGCCGCTTCTCGGGCGCCTCGCGCGCGCGGGCTATGGATGCTGCCTTCCCGTGGTGGTGAGCAAGAAGGCGATGGTCTTTCGTGCCTGGCAGCCCGGCGCGCGCCTGATGGCCGGCCCCTTCAGCATTCCGGAGCCGGTCGAGACCGCGCCCGCGGTTCGCCCGACCCATCTCCTCGTCCCGCTCCTGGCCTACGACGCACGCGGCTATCGGCTGGGCTATGGCGGCGGCTACTACGACCGCGCGCTCGGCGACCTTCGCGCCGCGGGGCCGGTCATCGCGATCGGCGTGGCGTATGGCGCGCAATGCCTCGAGCAAGTGCCGCACACCGACCACGACCAGCCGATGGACTGGATCGTCACCGAGCGCGGCGCGATGCCCATCGGGAAGGCGGCCTAGCACCATGCGCATCCTGTTTTGTGGCGATGTCGTGGGGCGTGCCGGCCGCGACGTGGTGGCCGAGCACCTGCCCGGCCTTCGCGAGGAGCTCGCACTCGACCTCGTGATCGTCAATGGCGAGAACGCGGCCGGCGGCTTCGGCATCACCGGCGAGATTTGCCGGGGCCTCTACCAGGTGGGCGCCGATCTCGTCACGCTTGGCAACCACGCATGGGACCAGCGTGGCACCGACCGCTATATCGAGACCGACCCGAAGCTCCTTCGCGCGCGCAACTACCCCAAGGGCACGCCGGGCAGCGACGGGGCGATCTTTCGCACGGCCGATGGCCGCACCGCCTTCGTCTTCCAGGTGCTCACCCAGCTCTTCATGGACCCGATCGGCGATCCCTTCGCCTGTGTCGAGGAGACCTTGGTCCAGCACCGGCTCGGCCACTCGGTGAACGCGATCGTGATGGACATCCACGGTGAGGCGACGAGCGAGAAGCAGGCGCTCGGCTACCTCGCCGACGGGCGCGTCTCGCTCGCCGTCGGCACCCACACCCACGTGCCGACCGCCGACGAGCGCATCCTGCCGGGGGGCACCGCCTATATGTCGGATGTCGGCATGTGCGGCAGCTACGAATCGATCATCGGCCTCGACCCGGGCGTCGCGCTCCAGCGTTTCACCAAGAAGCGCTCGGTCGGGCGACCAAACCCGGCGTCCGAGGCGCCCATGCTTTGCGGGGTGCTGGTCGAGACCGACGACGCGACCGGGCTCGCGCAGAGCGTCGCGCCCGTGCGCATCGGGGGCATCCTGACGCCGACGCCGCCCGGTTGATCAGCCTTCGGGCTGCGGCCTTCTTTCGGAATGCCGCCCCTCGATCGCGAAGATCGCCGCGGCGATGGCGAGGCCGCCGGCGGGGCAGACCAGCATGCACCACCAGGCGCTCTCCCAGCTGCCGAGGCCGCCGACCACGATCGCGAGCAAGGGCGGGCCGAGCAGCATGCCGATAGCGGCCCCCTGGACCAGGAAGCCGCTCGCCATGGCCACCAGCTCGGGTTTCGGCGCATGCGCTGCAGCGCCGGCGAACGCAGCCGCCGGGAGCACACCGCTTCCGGTGCTGAAGATGATGGCAAGCGGTATCTTGGCGGCATCGGGCACGGCGCTCGCGAGCAGCAGCGTTCCCGTCACCGCCATGGTGACATTGGCGCCGGCGAGCAATGACCAGCGCGAGGCGTGTCGATGCAAGAGCCATGCGCCGAGCAGATTGCCGATGGCGTTGGTTGCGACAACCAGCGCGGAAAAGAGCGCCGCGGCGAGCGCCGTGCGCCCCTGGGTCTCGGTGAGGAAGGTCGGCAGCCACGCCGCCACCGCGAACCACTGGACCGTGAAGAGCAGAAACCCGGCGCCGTAGAGCCAGAGCGCGCCGCGCGCCGCGGTCGCGCGCACCCCGCCCCAATCGAAGCCGGCGTGCGCGTCGGGCCGCGGCTGGTCGGGCCACCGGCGCCGGTTGGTTCCCGCAACGGAAAGAAAG
The DNA here is from genome assembly GCA_965216915.1 of Alphaproteobacteria bacterium. GTDB lineage: Bacteria > Pseudomonadota > Alphaproteobacteria > UBA828 > UBA828 > CBDCGS01. The sequence goes on along the minus strand of CBDCGS010000011.1, from coordinate 484,507 downwards.
GCCAAGCCCAGCGCCCCACCGCCGGCGACGAGCCACATCCCGCGCCAGCCGATCGGCTCCAGGAGGAACGCGCTGAGCAGCATGGCAAGCGCCATGCCGGCCGGCATGTAGGTGCTCCAAATGCCAAGCGCCAAGTCTCGGTCGCGCTCCGCCGACGCGTCGAAGATGATCTTCGGCGCCGCGGACGAGATCGCTGCGAATCCCACGCCTTCGATCACACGCAGCGCGAGCAGCATGCCACCGCCCGTCGACCACGCGCCCGCCAGGCTCGCGAGGCCGACGATCGCAAGGCCGCCGCCGAGCAGGGTGCGCGCGCCGATCCGGCTTCCGCTCATCCCGGTGAGGACGCCGAAGCCCGCGCCAAACGCGAAGAAAATCGAGGCGAGCCAGCCCGCCGTGACCTTGTCGAGATTGAAATCGCCGGAAATCACCGAGAGCGCGGGCGGCGCCTTGCCCACCGCGAAACCGACCACGACGCCGCCTGTCACCGCAATGGTGACAATAGCCCATCTGGTGGCCGGCGCCGCGCCGGGCGGCGTGCCTTCGCTCATGCCGCGCCGCGAGGCCGGCGGCTCGCGCGCGCTAGCGACCGGATGCTCGTTCCGCCTTCGGTGAGAGGATCGCCCGGGTAATCCCGGAGACTCCGTCGACCCCGGGCTGGGCGGGGTCCGGGGTTGCAGTCTTCGCGTTTGGGTTCGCCTCGAGGCCGGCGACGGCATAGGCCATGTCGATCTCGACCACCCGGTTGATGGCGCTCACCGTCGCGAGCAGCCGTTGCGCGTCATCGCCGCAGGTCTCGATCGCGAGCTCCACCAGGCGCTTGAGAATGTGGCCATAGGCGCCGAGATACCAGCGTGGCTCGAGCCCGACCCGGTCATGGGCCTCGCGCATGCGGCCGACGCGCGCGAAGTAGCCTTCGTCGAAGGTGCCCGAAAAGAGGTTGAGGAGATGGCGGCCCTCGGTCTCACGCAGCCGCGCCGCATCCTCAGGCGTGCTATTGAGCGCGGCCATTTCCGGCCAGGCTGTGAGGTAATCGAGGAAATCGGCCACGAGGTCGTCCAGGTGTGCCTCGACGACCGGCCCGAAGGCAGCGAGCATGGCGCGCGCCTCGTCATCCAGCCGGGGGAGCGTCGGGCCGTTCAGCGGCGTCGCGTCGTCCTTGGTCCGCGCAGTCATCACATGGCGCTCAGAGGGTCGATCAGAGGAGCGATCGTCCTTCGGTTTGGGTTCGATCGGGTTTAAAGAATATTAACCCGACGCCGACGGAATGTGTATGGAGAGGACCGTGAGCGAACAAGCGGGCGCAGAGAGCTGGGATGCCAGGCTGTACGATCGGTCGTTCGGCTTCGTTTCCGCGTTTGGCGCCGACATGGTCGATCTGTTGGACCCAAAGCCGGGTGAGATCATCGTCGATCTGGGTTGTGGCACGGGCGAGCTTGCGGTGGCGATCGCCGCGCGGGGCGCCCAGGTGATCGGAATCGATGCCGATGCGGCCATGGTGGCGCGCGCGCGGGCACAGCACCGTGACATGCGCTTCATCCAAGCCGATGGTCATGATTTTCGCGTCGACGCACCGGTGGATGCGGTGTTTTCGAACGCCGCCCTGCATTGGATGACCGAGCCCACGCGCGTCATCGGCTGCGTGGCGCGGGCGCTGCGCCCGAACGCGCGCTTCGTGGCCGAGATGGGGGCGTACAAGAACATCAAGACCATCACCGACGCGCTTTATCAGGCGCTCGCGGAGCAGGGTGTCGCCGCCGAGTCGGTGGTGTTTCCCTGGTTCTTTCCGCGCCCCTCGAGCTATGTCGCGATGCTGCGGGAGAGCGGGCTCGAGATCGACTATCTGCACTATTTCGCGCGCCCGACGCCGCTCGACGATTGCGAGAACGGTCTCGCCGATTGGATGCACATGTTCGCGCGTCACTTTCTCGATGCCGCGCCGCCCGAGGCGGTTGAGGCCGTGATCGCGCGCACCGAGGCCCTGACCCGCGAGAGCTTATGTCCGGACGGGCGCTGGGTGACGGACTATACTCGCCTGCGCTTCGTGGCACGAAAGGTGGTCGATTGAGACAACGCGCAAACGCAAAGACGTGGGTGACGCGCGCTGGGGTCGTGGCCGCGGTCTGCGCCGCCCTGTTCGCGCTCGCCAACCCGAGGCCCGTGGCAGCCCTCGAGACGACCCCGGGCGAGACGCTTCATCAAGCGTGCTCCGGCGCCGCGCCCGGCGTCTGCCTCGCCTATGTCGCCGGTGTGATGGATCTTCACGAGGAGGCGATCGCCCCGCGGATGGGGCGCATGTTTTGTCCGCCCGAGAGGGTCGATTTCACGGTGATCGGCTCGCACATCGAACGCTGGTTCAACGAGAATGCGGCCGCGAAGGAACTGCCGGCGGTCTACGGTGTCGCAAAAGCCCTTGGCGAATTGTTCCCCTGCGAGTAAAGCCGCCCCATTCTCGCCACATTGACCCACTACCGAGAGCGATGAGAGACTCAGACGGCGCCCGATTCCTGATCACCCCAAGCGACCGGATGGAGTAGCCCCGCGATGGCTGGACACTCCAAATGGGCCAACATCATGTACCGCAAGAGCGCGCAGGACGCGAAGCGCGCCAAGCGGTTCACGAAGCTCGTGCGCGAGGTCCAGGTGGCCGCGCGGGCAGGAGGACCCGATCCCGACGCCAATCCCCGTCTCCGCACCGCGATTGCCGCCGCCAAGGCGCAGAGCGTGCCGAAGGACAACATTCAGCGCGCGATCAACAAGGCGAGCGGTGCCGGCGGCGCGGGCGAGACCTTCGACGAGTTGAGCTATGAGGGCTTTGGACCGGGCGGCGTCGCCATCATGGTCGACGCGATCACCGACAACCGCAACCGCACCGCGGCGGAGGTTCGCTCGATCTTCAACCGGCATGGCGGCTCGCTTGGCGAATCCGGGTCGGTCAACTACCTCTTCCAACGGGTCGGCATCATCCGCTACGCAACCGACGCGGCGAGCCAGGACGCGATGTTCGAGGCCGCGCTCGAGGCGGGGGCGGACGATTGTGGGCTCGACGAAGACGGGCACGAGGTGGTGTGCGCGGTCGATTCCTTCAGCGACGTGAGCGAGAGCTTGGAATCGCGTTTCGGCGCGCCCGAGCTTGCTCAGATCACGCGCAAGCCCCAGACCACCGTGCCCGTCGACGAGGCGAGCGCCGAAACGCTGTTCAGGCTGCTCGAGGCACTCGACGATTGCGACGACGTTCAGCAGGTTTCTGCGAACTACGACGTGTCAGACGACGTCATACAGGCGCTGTCGGGCTGAGCTTATGCACCCCGCGCTCCGCCTCATCGGCCTCGATCCCGGTTTGCGTCGCACGGGGTGGGGCGTGATCGAGGTCGAGGGCAACCACATGCGACACATCGCGCATGGCGTCGTGGAGACCGAGAGCAGCTGGAACGTGCCGGCGCGTCTGACCACCCTGCACGACGGTCTGGCGGCCGTTATCGACGAGTTTGGGCCCGACGAAGCCGCGGTCGAAGAGACCTTCGTCAACAAGAACCCCGACTCGACGCTCAAGCTCGGCCTGGCGCGCGGCGTCGTTCTGCTCGTTCCCGCGCGGGCAGGGCTCCCGGTACACGAATATGCGGCAAACCAAATCAAGAAGGCGTTGGTCGGCGCGGGTCACGCCGACAAGACCCAGGTGGCCATGATGGTCGGGCGCCTCCTCACCGGCGTCGGCGCCGCACCGGCGGATGCCACGGACGCGCTCTCGCCGCGGCGATTTGCCACGCCAATCGCACCAGCACCACCATGCGCTGGGCATCGCCCCGGCGCGCGCCGCGTATGACACGGAGGCGTGCCGGATGATCGCCAAGCTGCGCGGCACGCTCGATTCGGTCGGTGACGGCTGGCTCGTGCTCGACGTCGCGGGTGTCGGCTATCTCGTCTTTTGCTCGAGTCGCACGCTCGGCAATCTGCCGCGCCCGGGCGAGCCGGTCTCGCTCTTGATCGAGACCGTGGTGCGCGAGGATCACATCCACCTCTTCGGCTTCGAGGACCGGCTCGAACGCGAATGGTTCCGGTTGCTGCAGACGGTGCAGAGCGTTGGCGCCCGCCTCGCTCTGGCGATCCTTAGCACGCTACCCGTTCCCTTGCTCACCCAGAGCATCGCGGCGCAGGATCCGGCGGAGCTGACGCGCGCGCCCGGCGTCGGACAGAAGCTCGCCAACCGCATCCTCGCCGAGCTCAAGGACAAGGCGCCCCTGGGCGCGGCGGACGCGAGCGCGACCCCGCCGGCCGGCGCGGAAAACGGCGCGAACGATGATGCGATCACGGCGCTCGTCAATCTCGGCTACCGCAGGGCCGAGGCGTTCGGCGCGATCGCGAGCGCTGCGCGAAGCTTGGGCGCCGAGGCGCCCGTCGAAGCGCTGATCACCGCCGGCCTGAAGGAGCTTTCGCAATGAGCGAGCCGCGCGCGGTCTCTGCGGCACCGGTCGGAGATGACACCGACGAGCTCTCGCTCCGCCCGCAGACCCTCGATGCCTTCATCGGGCAGGGGCCGGTGCGTGACAATCTCCGCGTGTTCATCGCGGCGGCGCGTGCGCGCGGCGAGGCGCTCGACCATGTGCTGCTGTTCGGCCCGCCCGGCCTCGGCAAGACCACGCTTGCGCAAATCGTGGCGCGCGAGCTCGGCACCGGGTTCCGGGCGACCTCCGGCCCGGTGATCGCGCGCGCGGGCGACCTGGCAGCCATCCTGACCAGCCTTGGCGAAAACGAGGTCCTGTTCATCGACGAGATCCACCGCCTCAATCCGGCGGTCGAGGAGATCCTCTATCCCGCGATGGAGGACTACCAGCTCGACATTATGATCGGGGAGGGGCCCGGCGCACGCTCGGTGCGCATCGATTTGCCCCGCTTCACCCTGGTCGGCGCGACCACACGGACCGGGCTGATCACGACGCCGCTCCGCGAGCGCTTCGGCATCCCGCTCCGTCTCGAGTTCTACGATCCCGACGATCTCGTCGAGATCGTCACGCGCAACGCGGCACTCCTCGGCGTCAACCTGACCCGTGACGGTGCGCGCGAGATCGCGACGCGCTCGCGCGGCACACCGCGCATCGCAGGCCGTCTGCTGCGCCGCGTGCGCGACTTTGCCGCCGTCGCCGGCGTCGATGCGGTCGACGCGGCGACCACCGATCGCGCGCTCACACGGCTCGAGGTCGATGCCCGCGGGCTCGACTCGCTCGACCGCCGCTATCTGCGCTGCATCGCCGAGAGTTTCGGCGGCGGCCCGGTCGGGATCGACACCATCGCGGCCGCGCTCTCCGAGCAGCGCGACGGCCTCGAGGACGTGATCGAGCCGTTCCTGATTCAGCAGGGTTTCTTGCAACGCACGCCGCGGGGGCGCCAGATGACGCCCCACGGCTTTAAGCATCTGGGCCTCGCAGCACCCGAGACCGACGAACAGCTCGACCTGCTCGGCGCAGGGAAGCGTGGCGATGGCTGAGCCGGCCGCGATGCTCCCGCGCGGGGACGATGCACCCGCTCTGAGCGGGCGACTCGAGGCCGGCGCGCATTTTTATCCGCTCCGCGTGTTTTATGAGGATACCGACGCGGCGGGGATCGTGTATTACGCCAACTATCTGAAATTCGCGGAGCGCGCGCGCACCGAGATGATGCGCCTCGCCGGTATCTCTCACACCGATCTGTTGGCCGCGCACGGGCTCGCCTTCGTGGTGCGGCGCTGCACCGTCGATTTCCGATCGCCGGCCCAGCTCGACGACGTGATCGAGGTGTGCACGCATATCGAGCGCCTCGGCGGTGCGAGCATCGATGCGCTGCAGCGGGTGATGCGCGACCGGCAGGTCCTGGTCGAGATCGCGCTCCGCCTGGGTGTCATCACGCGCGACGGGCGCGCCGCCAGGCTGCCCGCACCATTGGCCGAGGCTCTGCGTCCGTTCCAGCACGGCCATGCCACCGAAGGATGAGGAGATAGATGGAGACCGAAGTCCTCAACCTCTCGCCGCTCGATCTCTTCCTCGACGCCGATATCGTCGTGAAGGCGGTGATCGTTCTGCTCGCGGTCGCCTCGCTTTGGAGCTGGTCGGTGATCTTCGACAAGATCATCCGGTTCCGACGCGTGCGACGCCTCGCCGAGGAATTCGAGCGCGATTTCTGGTCGGGCGGCTCGCTCGAGCAGATGTATGACGATGTCGGCGACGAGCCGGGCCATCCGATGGCCATGATCTTCTCGGCTGCGATGGAGGAGTGGCGGCGTTTCGCGAGCCGCGGCAGCCGCGTGACGCCGGATCGCCTCGAAGGCCTGCAGCAGCGCATCACGCACGCGATGGACGTGACGCTGAACCGCGAGCTGGATCAGCTCGAACGCTATCTGAGCTTTCTCGCGACGGTGGGCTCGACGGCGCCCTTCGTCGGCCTGTTCGGCACCGTCTGGGGCATCATGAACAGCTTCCAGTCGATCGGACTCAGCAAGAACACCTCGCTCGCGATCGTCGCGCCCGGGATTGCGGAGGCGCTGTTCGCGACCGCGCTCGGCTTGGTGGCGGCGATCCCGGCGGTCATCGCCTACAACAAGCTCAACAGCGATCTCGAACGCTACAGCACACGGCTCGAATCCTTCGGCACCGAGTTTAGGGCGTTGCTCGGACGTCAGCTCGAGGAGCGCACGGCCTGATGGGCACCATCGCCGACGGGGCAACGACGCGGCGGCGCCGCAAACGCCCGCCGATGAGCCAGATCAACGTCACGCCGTTCGTCGACGTGATGCTGGTGCTGCTCGTGATCTTCATGATCACCGCGCCGCTGCTCACCATCGGGGTGGAGCTCGATTTGAGCGATGTCGAGCTGCCCGAGGTGGACGCACCCGCCCTGACGCCGGATGAAGTGCCGCTTTATCTCCTGGTGGCGCGCAATGGTGCGGTCACGATCCAGCTGGGTGAAGACACGGAGCAGGTTTCCGTCCAGGAGCTTGGGCCGAAATTGCAGGCGATCGCCGAGAGCCAACCCGATGTGGTCATCTATCTCTACGGCGACGATCAGGGGCGCTACGGCCAGGTGCTGGAGGTCCTGCACTCGGCGACGACGGCTGGCTTGACCAAGTACAAGCTGATCGGCGAGCCGCCGAAGGGGATCGAGGCCGTCGACCCGCCCGAGGGAGCGCCCCAAACGGCGGCCGACACGCCGGATCGCCTGGCCGCGCTCCCGCATCAGCACCGGGATCGATGAGCCGGCAGGGCTGGATCCTTTCGCTGCTGCTTCACGGCGCCGTCATCGTCGCCGGCGTGTTTGGTCTGCCCGCGTTGTTCGATCCGGAGAGGCTCGAGGTCAACCAATCGCCCGTGCTGACCGGGACGATCGAGATTGCCGCCGTCACCAGCGCACCCGATTCCGCACCGACCCCGCCTGCGCGGGCGCCAGATCCCGAGCCGGTGCCCGAGCCCGAGGTCGAGCCAGAACCGGAACCCGAACCCGAGATTGTGGAGGAGCCGGAACCCGAGCCAGAGCCGGAGCCGGAGCCCGAGGTCGTCCTCGCGCCGGAGCCGGAACCCGAGCCCGAACCTGAGGAAGCCTTCGTACCGACGGAAACGGAGGTCGCCGCGCTGGCGCCGGAAACGCCTGTTGAGGACGCGCCGGAGCCCGAGCCGGTCGTTGAACCGGAGCCCGCGGTCAAGCCTGAGCCGGAACCGGAACCCGTGGTCGAGCCGGCGCCACCGGAGCCTGAGCCGGTCGCCGAGCCCGAGCCCGAGCCGGTCGTGAAGCCCGAGCCCGTCGCGGAGCCGGAACCGGAGCCAGAACCCGAGCCGCAAGTCGTCGAGGAGCCGGAACCCGAGCCCGAACCCGAACCAGAACCCGAACCAGAACCCGAGCCGGCTCAACCGCTTGCCAAGCCGCAACCTGAAACGCCGCCGGACGCCCCGCCGCGTCCGGTAGCGAAGCCAAAACAAGAAAAGCCGGCGTTCGATTCGCTTCTCGCAAGCATCGCCGATGGCGAGCCTGAGCCCGCGCCTACGGCGCCCGCGGCAGTCGAGCCTGCGCCCGCGCCAGCGGCCGAGGAGCCGGACACGTTCGAATCGCTCCTCCAACGCGTCGCCGAGGGCGATCCCTCGCGGGGCGAGGAGCCGGATGAGCGTCAATTTGCGCTGTTGGAGGGGCCGCTCCGCGCGACGATCGCCGACGCCATCCGCAGTAAGGTGGAGGCGAACTGGAGCGTGCCGGCGGGCGTGCGCGACGCGGGCGAGCTGATCGTCACGATCCGCATCCGCTTGCAGCCGGACGGCAGCGTGGTCAGCGCCGACATCGTGTCGAGCGAGCAAGACAGCAACATGCGCACGATGGCGGAGAGCGCGCGGCGTGCCGTGCTCAAGGCGAGTCCGTTCACCGCCCTTCGGCCCTATGGGGACCTTTATCCGCAATGGCGCGACATCACGATGCGGTTTCGGCCGCCGGTTTAGCACTCGAGGCGAGGGAAAAAGACCCTGGTCCAAACGCGTGACATGAAGGAGCTGATTCCATGAAGGACGCCCGCGGCAAACGCCGAACGCAGCACTGGCTCGGCGCGCTCGCGTTCCTGTTGTTGGTCTGCACGGCGGTGACGGCGCGCGCGGAGCTGCGCATCGACATCACCCGCGGTCAGGTGGAGCCGCTTCCGGTGGCGGTCACCGATCTGTTCGGAGAAACCTCGTCGGAGGCGGATCTCGGCCGGCAGGTTGCACAGGTCGTTTCCGCTAACCTCGAGCGCTCGGGCCTGTTTCGACCGCTCGACCCGGCGTCGTTCACGCAGGGCGCGCGTGAAACGCTGATCCAGCCGCGCTTTCCCGACTGGCGAGCCATCAACGCGCAGGCCTTGGTCACCGGCCAAGTGCGGCTCGATGGCGCGCAGCTCAGCGTCGAGTTTCGGCTTTGGGATGTCTTCGCCGAAGAGCATCTCGTCGGCTTGCGGTTGAGCGGTGCGGAAGAGGCGTGGCGCCGCATCGCACACAAGATGTCGGACGAGATCTACAAGCGGCTCACGGGCGAGACCGGCTATTTCGACACACGCGTGGTCTACATCTCGGAAACCGGGCCGCTCGACCGGCGCGTCAAGCGACTCGCGATCATGGATCAGGACGGCGACAATCTGCGCTTCCTCTCCAATGGCGACCATTTGGTGCTGACGCCGCGCTTCTCGCCGACCGCGCAGGAGATCACCTATCTCTCCTACGAGCGCGGCATTCCGAAGGTTTATCTCCGCGATATCGACACCGGCGAGCAGGAGCTCTTGGGCGATTTTCCCGGTATGACCTTCGCGCCGCGCTTCTCGCCCGATGGCAACAGCGTCGTGATGACGTTCGCGAAAGACGGCAACTCGGAACTCTACGAGATGGATCTGCGTTCAAGGCGGGTGCGCAAACTGACGAACAACCCGGCGATCGACACCGCGCCCTCCTATTCGCCCGACGGCCGCTTCGTGGCGTTCGAATCGGATCGCGGCGGCACGCAGCAGATCTATGTGATGGAGCGCCAGAGCGCCGAGGTTCGGCGCATCACGTTTGGCAACGGTCGTTACGGCACGCCCGTTTGGTCGCCTCGCGGAGATTTGATCGCGTTCACGAAGAGCAACCGAGGCCAGTTTTCCATCGGCGTGATAAAACCCGACGGCACAGGAGAGCGCATCTTGTCGCAGGACTACCTTGTGGAGGGCCCCACCTGGGCACCGAACGGCCGCGTGCTGATGTTCTTCCGGCAATCGTCGCGCAGCCCGGATACGTCGGAACTCGTGACCATCGACATCACCGGCCGAAATGAACGCGTCCTGTTTACAACCACCGCGGCGTCCGATCCCGCGTGGTCGCCCTTGATCCCTTAATGACGCGTAGATATAGTCCGCGCGAACATTCGGCGGCGTCAATGGTTTGGCGAGACTCCTTGCGTCGACACTCCCGTGGCCTCGCCGAAACCTGCCGCTTTGTGATCGTGCAGGCGATGGCCTTCAGCTGCGTCACCGACATCACCACGCCTCTACACATCCACCGAAGGGGGACGATTGAATGCGATTGAAGTGGATCGTGCCGCTGCTGGCGGCGTTCGCCCTGGCAGCTTGCGAGAGTATGCCTGAGGAAAGTGCATCCAGTACCGGCGATGGAGGAGAGACCACCCAGTCGAGCACGGCCGACACGGGCGGTTCCAACCAGGACACCCAGGTCGCCGCGCTTGACCCGACGGGTCCAATCCCCGGTAGCCAGGAAGATCTCGTGCAGAACGTGGGCGATCGTGTGTTCTTCGCGTTCGATAGCGCCGTTCTGACGCCGGAAGCGCGGCGCACGTTGGAGCGTCAGGCAGAATGGCTTACGCTCTTCCCCGAGGTCGACCTCACGATCGAGGGTCACTGTGACGAGCGCGGAACCCGCGAGTACAACCTCGCGCTCGGCGAACGCCGGGCCAATGCGATGAGTGACTATCTCGTTTCGCTCGGCGTGTCGTCATCGCGGTTGAGGACGATCTCCTACGGCAAGGAGCGACCTTATGCGCTTGGCCACAATGAAGAGGCCTGGTCGCTGAACCGTCGCTCGGTCGCCGTCATCAATTAAGGCGGCCCGAGGCGCTGTCGCGTGCCCGCACGGTCGCGGGGCGCACGGCGGGAGGATCGAGTGGTGTCACGTCGAATCGGCGGTCCCCGGCGGTATGGCGTTCTGGGGATCGCCGCCGCGCTGTGTGTTTGCCTCGTAAGCGGTGTTGCGTTCGCGCAATCCGATGTGGGGATGCTGCGCGGCCAGATCGACACGTTGCGCAATCAGATCCAGACGCTGACCGCGCAGATCGCCGATTTGGAGCGCGTCGTTTACGGCGGGGCCGCCCCGCCCCGCCGTGTCGGCGGCACCTCCGCCGGTGATGCGGCGTCCGATCCGACGCGCCAGCGGCTTGCCGTGGTCGAAAGCGCCGTCGACGAGCTGCGCGAGTGGCAGCGCTCGGTCGACGGTCGCTTCGACGAGATGAACAATACGCTTGCGCGGATGAACTCACGCCTCGACCGTCTCGTGGCCGACATCGATTATCGGCTCGCGGGGCTGGAGCAGCGCGAGCCGCCGCCGGGTGAGTCATTTGGCACGGAGCCGGCCGCAGGCTTCGACCAGCCGCCACCGGGCATCGACGACGGACAGGTTGGATCAGGCAGCGGCTCCGTCGCCCGCGATCCCGGCTCGGGTTACGAGCCATCGGGCGCACCGCGCGATCTCGGGACCATTCCGGCACAGGAAGACGATGCCGGCGCGCTCGCCGAGCCCCCCCAGACGGCGCTCACGGCGCTCCCCGACGGTTCCGCTGAGGAGCAATATCAGTACGCCTTTAGCTTATTGCGCGGCGCGCGCTACGACGAGGCGGAGGCGGCGCTGGCATCGTTCGTGGCGGCCCATCCGGAGCATGAGCTGGCCGAGAACGCATCCTACTGGCGGGGTGAATCGTTCTATGCCCGCCGCATGTTTGGCGAGGCGGCGCGCGTCTACGCTGTCAACCTTCAGCGTTATCCCGAGGGGGCCAAGGCGCCGGACAATCTCTTGAAGCTCGCGCTGTCACTGGTCAATCTCGAGCGCCCCGCGGAGGCGTGCCAGGCCTTCACACAGCTCGAGCGGGCCTACCCCGACATGCCGTCGAATATTCGTCAGGCCGCACAACGCGGCCGGGCGACGGCGGGCTGCAGCTGAGGCTGGACAAGCGCCGATCCAAAGCGACCGTCGCACCGCGCATCGTTGATCCGTCAAGCGCGGATGCCGGTGCCGCGCTTGACGATGCCGCGTTCGCCGATCTCATGACCCCGCTCGGGCCGTTCGAGGCCGCACCAACGATCGCTGTCGCCGTGTCCGGCGGCGCCGACAGCCTTGCGCTTTGCCTGCTCGCGGCATCGTGGGTGCGCGCGCGGCGCGGCGATGCGACGGCTCTCACGGTGGATCATGGCTTGCGATCCGAATCCGCGGCCGAGGCGCGCCAGGTCGCGCGGTGGCTTGTCGGCCACGGGATCACGCATCGCATTCTGCGCTGGACGGGGCCCACGCCGGCGAGCGGGATCGAGGCGGCCGCCCGCGCGGCCCGCTACGGCTTGCTCCTCGATTGGTGCGCGCGGGCACGGGTGTTGCATCTCCTGGTCGCCCACCACCAGGAAGACCAGGCCGTGACCGTTCTGATGCGACTCGGTCGTGGCAGCGGCGCCGAGGGTCTTGCCGCGATGCGCCCGGTTCGGCTTCTCAGAAGCGAAACCGGCGCGGTGCGCTTGTTGCGGCCGCTCCTCTCGGTCGCGCCTGCGCGCCTGCGGGGGGCATTGGCCCGGGCCCGGCAGCCGTGGATCGACGATCCGTCGAACGACGATCATCGCTTTGCCCGTGCGAAGACCCAGGCGGGCCTTGCCGAATTAGCACGCTATGGCATCGATGCGGCTGGTCTCGCACGGGCCGCTGAGGCGTCCGCATCCGATCGCGCCTTGGTCGAGCATCACTGCGCGCGCTGGTTCGTCGCCCACGGGCGCGTCGACCCAACCGGATATGTTGCGTTGCAGCATGACGCCTGGCTTTCCGCGCCGTTTCCGCTCGCGGAGCGTCTCTTGTCGCGTGCGTTGGTGACGGCGTCGGGTGCGCCTTACCCGCCCAGGCGCCAAAAGCTTCGCCGCCTGGCCGAGGCCCTGCGGGATGCGCCGTCGACGCCTCGCACTCTCGGGGGTTGCCGTTTCGTTCCGCGGCGCGGCGCGCTCCTCGTCGTCCGAGAGCCACGTGCGGCCCGCGACGTGGCACCAATCGGCGCACGCCGTTTGGTTCGGTGGGACCGGCGGTTCCGAGTCTCGGCCCATGGGGTCGCGCCGGGTATGGCGTTAACCATCAAGCGGCTCGGCGTGCAAGGCCTCTCGGAGGTTCGCCGCGCAGCTTCTTCGGCAAGCCCCTTTACGCGCGCTCTCGGCCGGATTCCGGCGCCTGTCCGCCCGTCCTTGCCCGCCGTTTACGATCTTGAAGGCGTCCTTGCTGTACCCCACTTAGGATTCAACCGCCTGGGCGATGGACAGGAGACGGATCACCCGCGGTTCGGCGCGACCTTTGAGCCTGTGTGGCCCTTGGCTGGAGCCGGAGCCGGCGTTATCCGTGTTGACACGACCGTTCGCTCAATTGTGACGCCCTGTGTATAATGTGTATCGGCGCGGCCGGAGCATGAAACCAGACGTAAGTCACATGACCGCCGAAGGTGGGGAAGACGGAGCTGGATCGTAGGTGTCGGGCAGTGGGTAACTTCGGCAAGAACCTCGCACTTTGGATCATCATAGGCCTGGTGCTGGTTGCGCTGTTCCAGGTCTTCCAGGGCCCATCGTCGCGCACGAGCGCGCCCGAGCTCGCATTCTCCCAGTTTTTGGCCGAGGTCGAAGCCGGTCAGGTCGACGAGGTCACGATCCAGGGCAACGCGATCAGCGGCAAATATACAAGCGGCGCGCCGTTCACGACCTATGCGCCCGATGATCCCGATCTGGTCAAGACCCTGCGCGCGCACAATGTGCGCATCACCGCTGCACCCGACGAGCGGGGGATGTCGCCGATTTGGAGCGCGCTCATCTCCTGGTTCCCGATGCTGTTGCTCATCGGCATCTGGGTGTTCTTCATGCGCCAGATGCAGTCGGGCGGCGGCAAGGCGATGGGGTTCGGCAAGTCCCGGGCGCGGCTGCTGACCGAGCGCCAGGGCCGCGTCACCTTCGATGACGTCGCCGGGATCGACGAGGCCAAGCTCGAGCTTGAGGAGATCGTCGAATATCTGCGCGATCCACAAAAGTTCCAGCGCCTTGGCGGCAAGATCCCGAAGGGCGTGCTGCTGGTCGGCCCGCCCGGCACCGGCAAGACCCTGCTTGCGCGCGCCATCGCGGGCGAGGCGAACGTGCCGTTCTTCACCATTTCGGGCTCCGATTTCGTCGAGATGTTCGTTGGCGTCGGCGCGAGCCGCGTCCGAGACATGTTCGAGCAGGGCAAGAAGAACGCGCCGTGTCTGATCTTCATCGATGAGATCGACGCGGTCGGTCGCCATCGCGGCGCCGGCCTCGGCGGCGGCAACGACGAGCGCGAGCAGACCCTCAACCAGCTTCTCGTCGAGATGGATGGCTTCGAGGCCAATGAGGGCGTCATCCTGATCGCCGCGACCAACCGGCCGGACGTTCTCGACCCCGCGCTGCTTCGTCCCGGTCGTTTCGACCGGCAGGTGGTGGTGCCGAACCCCGACGTGCTTGGCCGCGAGAAGATCCTCAAGGTCCATATGCGCAAGGTCCCGCTCGCGCCGGACGTCAAGCCGCGCACCATTGCGCGCGGCACACCCGGGTTCTCGGGCGCCGATCTCGCGAACCTCGTGAACGAGGCGGCGTTGCTCGCCGCGCGCCGGAGCAAGCGCGTCGTCACGATGCTCGAGTTCGAAGATGCCAAGGACAAGGTCATGATGGGCGCTGAGCGGCGCTCCATGGTGATGACCGACGAGGAGAAGCGCCTCACCGCCTATCATGAGGGCGGCCACGCGGTGGTTGCCGCGCATCTCGACGCCTCGGATCCGATCCACAAAGCCACCATCATTCCGCGCGGCCGTGCGCTCGGCATGGTGGTGCGTCTGCCCGAAGGTGATCGCATCTCGGTGAGCCGCGAGAAGCTCGAGGCCGATATCTCGGTCGCGATGGGCGGGCGGATCGCCGAGGAGCTGATCTTCGGCCATGACAAGGTGACGAGCGGCGCCTCCTCCGACATCAAGATGGCGACGCAACTCGCGCGCAGCATGGTCACCCAGTTCGGGATGTCCGACGAGCTCGGGCCGTTGAGCTACAACGAGAACGAGCAGGAGGTCTTCCTCGGCCATTCGATCACGCAGACCAAGAATGTGTCCGAGGAGACCGCGCACAAGATCGATCTCGAGGTGCGCCGCATCGTCGACGACGCCTATGCGAGTGCGCGGGGGATCCTGACCACCAACATCGAGCAGCTGCACCGGCTTGCGAACGCGCTCCTCGAGTATGAGTCGCTCACGGGCGAGGACATCGAGGCGTTGCTAAAGGGCGAGTCGGTCGTGCGGCCCGATGATGACGAGCCCGTGGTTCCGCGCGGGCGGCGCGGCACGGTTCCCTCGGCGGCGCCCAAGAAAGGCCAAACCCCGCCCGATCTCGAGCCGACGCCGCAACCGGGCTCGTGAATGACCGTGGTCGCCGGGTGGCGGCCGCCTCTCCCAATCAATCGGATCGCTGCATGACGGACGAGCGGGGCGCCCGCCTCTACGTTCGACCGACCGGCATCGTGCCGGGGCCTTCCATCCGCTTCGAAGCGCTTGACCCGCTGCGGCGCGACACCGGCAGCGCGTCGCGCCGGCCCGTTGCGGCATCTGCGCTCGATGAGGCGGGCCGGGCGGCGATCCGGTGTCTCGAGCAACGCGTCCAGGCGCCACGCCCGCCGATCTGCGGTCTCTCCTTCGGCGAGCCCCGCATCATGGGCATCTTGAACGTCACACCGGACAGCTTTTCCGACGGCGGCGAGCATGATGCCGCTGATGCCGCGATCGCCCATGGCAAACGCTTGGTCGCCGCGGGCGCGGATCTGATCGACGTGGGCGGCGAATCCACGCGGCCCGGCGCCGAGCCCCCGACAGAGGCGGAGGAGCTGCGCCGGGTGTTGCCGGTCGTGAAGGCGCTGGCACGGGACGGCGTCATCCTGTCGATCGACACGCGAAGGGCGGCGGTGATGGCCGCGGCGCTCGAGGCCGGCGCGCGCATCGTCAACGACATCAGCGCGCTGCGCGCCGATCCCACGAGCCTGGCCGTGGTCGCCGCGAGCGGCGCCCCGGTTGTCCTGATGCACATGCAGGGTGAGCCTCAAATGATGCAGCGAGCGCCGACCTATGTCGACGCGCCGCTCGACGTTTACGATTTTCTGCGTGCGCGCATCGCGGCCTGCGACGCGGCCGGGATCGCCACCGAGCGGGTGATCGTCGATCCCGGGATCGGTTTTGGAAAAACCGTCGCCCACAACCTGGAAATCCTCGCCGATCTGGCTTTGTTCCATGGGCTCGGCGTGCCGCTCATGGTGGGCGCCTCGCGCAAGGGGTTCATCGGGCGTCTGACCGGCGAAACGGCAGCACGGGCGCGGCTGCCGGGCTCCCTGGCCGCGGCTCTTCACGCGCTGGACCTGGGTGTCCATATCCTGCGTGTGCACGATGTGGCCGAAACCCGCCAGGCCGTGGCCGTGTGGCAGGCGCTCAGGTCGCGCAAGGCGGGGCATGAAACCCACGATTAAGCATTTTCGAGAGATTGCCGGCTAGGATGGTGATCCCTCAAGACGGGGAAACGAGCATGAAACTGTTCGGCACCGACGGGATTCGGGGGACGGCGAATCAGCCGCCGATGACCGCCGATATCATCTTGAAAGTGGGGATCGCCGCCGGCGCGCTGTTTCAGCGGGGCGATCACCGCCATCGCGTCGTGATTGGGAAGGACACCCGGCTCTCGGGTTATCTCTTCGAGCCGGCGCTCACGGCCGGCTTCATCTCGGCGGGCCTGGACGTGATCCTGGTCGGCCCCATGCCGACACCGGCGGTCGCCATGCTGGTGCGCTCCTTGCGCGCGGACCTCGGCGTCATGATCTCGGCGTCGCACAATCCCTATGCCGACAACGGCATCAAGATGTTCGGACCCGACGGTTACAAGCTGTCTGATCAGCTGGAGGCCGAGATTGCCGCAATCGTCGCGGGCTCGGACGATGTGCCTCTGGCCGCACCTGGAATGCTCGGCCGCGCGCTCCGCCTGGACGATGCCGAGGGGCGCTATATCGAGGCCGTCAAGAACACCTTTCCGAAGCATCTCGATCTCGAAGACCTCCGGATCGTCGTCGACTGCGCCAACGGCGCCGCCTACAAGGTCGCGCCCACGGTTCTATGGGAGCTCGGCGCCGAGGTCATCACCGTCGGCGCGGAGCCCGATGGGTTCAACATCAACGAGGGGTGTGGTTCGACGAAGCCCGCGTTCCTCAGCAGCGAGGTGGTGCGCCACCGGGCCGACATCGGGATCGCGCTCGATGGCGACGCCGATCGCGTCGTGATGTGCGACGAGACGGGTGCGGTGATCGATGGCGACCACATCATGGCGCTGATCGCCGAAGATTGGCAACGCCAAGGCCGGCTGCGCGGCGGGGGCGTGGTGGCGACGATCATGTCGAACCTCGGTCTCGAACGCTATGTCCAGGGGCTTGGGCTAACGCTCGAGCGCACCAAGGTCGGCGACCGCTATGTCGTGGAGCACATGCGCGAGCACGGCTTCAATCTCGGCGGTGAGCAATCCGGCCACATCGTCATGAGCGACTATGCGACGACCGGCGATGGGCTGATCGCAGCGCTTCAGACCTTGTCGGCGCTGCGCGCCTCGGAGCGCAGGGCAAGCCAGATCGCGACGATCTTCGACTCCTGCCCGCAGGTGCTGCGCAACGTGCGGTTCGGCGACGTCGATCCGCTGGAGGAGCCCGCGGTTCAAGCCGCGATCGCGGCCTCCGAGACGCGGTTGAAGGAGCATGGCCGCCTCGTGATCCGCAAATCGGGCACCGAACCGGTTGTGCGTGTGATGGCCGAGGGTGACGACGCGGCCCTCGTCGAGACCGTCGTCGGCGAGCTCGTCGACACGATCCAAGGGGCGACGGACGCGGTGCCAAGCCGCGCCGCAGCGCGATGAACGGACGGGTCGTCATCGTCGCCGGCTCGGATTCCGGCGGCGGCGCCGGTGTCCAGGCTGATATCAAGACCGTCACCGCGCTCGGCGGATATGCCGCGACGGCCGTGACCGCGCTCACGGCGCAGGACACGCAAGGCGTGCACGCCGTGCACGCCCTGCCGCCCGATTTCGTCGCGGCGCAGCTTCGGGTCGTGTTGCGGGATATCGGGGCGGATTGCATCAAGATCGGCATGGTGCACAGCGCGCCGATCATCGACGCCGTGGCGGACGTCATCGCGGCAGAGGCGCCGGACGTGCCGATCGTCGCCGACCCCGTGATGATCGCGAAAGGCGGCCACGCACTCCTGGGTCCTGAGGCGTTGAACACGCTGCGCGCACGTGTGTGTCGTGTAGCCACGCTGCTGACCCCGAATATTCCCGAGGCCGAGGCCCTGAGCGGCCTCGAGGTTCGCTCCGTCGACGATATGGTGCGCACGGCCGAAATCCTGCTCACCCTCGGGCCTCCGGCGATCCTCCTGACGGGCGGGCATGGCGAGGGCGCGCGCATCACGGATGTGCTCGTTCACGACGGCGATCTGGAGCTGTTCGAATCCGAGCGTATCGAGACCGCGCACACGCATGGCACCGGCTGTACGCTAGCCTCCGCCATCGCGACGGGCCTCGCCCAGGGCCTCGTCCTGCGGGACGCCGTCGTGCGTGCACGCGCCTACGTTCGCGTGGCCATCGCGCGTGCGCCTGGCTTGGGCGCGGGCCATGGCCCGCTCAACCACGGCGTGACCTGCCAGCCGTTCAATCCTTAAGACCGCAAGGATCGGGTGGCGAGGCCTTCCGCAGCCGCATAGGGTTGCGACAAAGGAGGCCGCACCATGGACACGACGGATCTGACCCGAAACGCCCGCGACTACGCCCGGATGGAGGCCGCGATTGCGTTTCTTGAGGCCAAGTTTCTCGATCACCCCGATCTCGCGGCGGTCGCGGCCGTCGCCAACCTGAGCCCGCACCACTTCCAACGCCTATTCCGGCGTTGGTCCGGCATTTCACCGAAGCGCTTCGCCCAGTTCCTCACCCTCAACTATGCCAAGGAGCGGCTCGCCGCGTCGGAATCGGTGCTCGATGCTGCCTACGACGCGGGCCTCTCCGGCCCCGGGCGTTTGCACGACCTCTTCGTCACCTACGAGGCCATGACGCCCGGCGAATACAAGCGGCGCGGCGCGGGCGTCGTGGTCACTTATGGCGTGCACCCAAGCCCCTTCGGGCCCTGTTTCGTCGGCGAGACCGAACGCGGGATCTGCGCGCTTGGGTTCGTGCCGCCCGGCGCGACGGGGACCGACGCCACGCGCGCGAACTTCGCCGCACGCTGGCCGGATGCTGCGTTCGTCGAGGACCGTCGGCGCACCGCGGCCACGGTCGCGCGCATCTTCGACGCACCATCGGGTGATCCGCTCCGCCTCTCGCTGCGCGGCACCAATTTTCAGCTCAAGGTGTGGGAGGGATTGTTGCGGATCCCGCCGGGCGCGGTCGTGTCCTACGACGCGCTGGCCCGGACGCTCGGCCTGGATCGGGGCGCTAGGGCGGTCGGCGGCGCGGTGGCCGCCAATCCGGTCTCCTACCTCATCCCATGCCATCGGGTGATCCGCAAATCGGGCCGCTTTTCCAACTACGAGTGGGGGCCGGCGCGCAAGCGGGTCATGCTGGGCTGGGAAGCGGCGCGTTTCGGCGAGGGGACACGCGACGCGGCGTAGTGTAGGAGACGATCTGGCGCCCGCCCTGCCGACCGCTTTAGAGTGGTTGCGGCAACACAGGAGGCCCGCCCGCATGTTCGGTTGGTATTTCGACGATCTCGAGCCAGGCGCAACCTTCGAGACCGCCGGCAAGACGGTCACCGAGGCCGAGATCCTCGATTTCGCGCTACGCTACGACCCGCAGCCGTTTCACATGGACGTGGAGTACGCCAATGACGGGCCGTTCGGCGGGCTGATCGCGAGCGGGATCCAGACCTTCGCGATCGGGCTCCGCATGATGCTCCAAGCGCGTGTCTTCGCGCCGGAGGCGAGCCTCGGGTCCCCCGGGATGGACGAGTTGCGATGGCTGAGGCCCGTCCGTCCGGGTGACACGTTGCGCGCGCGGGGCGAGTTGCTCGAAGCCAAGCCATCGCGCTCGAAGCCCGATCGCGGCGTGATGCGCTATCGGCTGGAGGTGGTCAATCAGCGCGACGAGGTGGTGATGAGCATCATCGGCATGCAGATGATCCGCCGGCGCACGCCCCCCGCCTGAGCCGGGACGATGCCGGAGACCGCGCCGCGCACCGACACCACACCCGCGTCGGGCCCCCTCGGCCGCCTGTTGCTGCGGGGCGGGCCGTTCATGGCGTTCGGCGGCAGCGCGGCGCTCCTGTTCGGCGCCTACATGTTTCAGCATGTCGGCGGGCTTGAGCCCTGCCCGCTGTGCCTCCTCCAGCGCTATCCCCACTTCGCCGTGCTCGGGGTTGCGCTCGCCGCCGCGCTGGTCAGCGGCTGGCCGCGGACGGCTCTGCTGGCTTGTGCTGGCCTCGCATGCCTGGTCAGCACCGGCTATGCGGTCTTCCACGTCGGCGTCGAAGAGGGTTGGTTCGCGAGCGCCTGCGCCACGGGTGTCAGCGGCGCCAGCGTCGACGACGTTCGCGCAAGCCTCATGGCGGCGCCCACCACGCGATGCGACGAGATCCCGTGGTCCCTGATCGGCGTTTCGATGGCTGGTTGGAACGCGCTCATCAGCTTTGGCCTGGCGATGGTCTGTTTCCTCTCCGCCTTGGCGGCGCTAAGGTCGTCTCGATGACCGAGTCCAAGACCGAGGCGCGGCCCGCGGCGGCGCCCGAGACCACCGGCGACGATCTCCTGCCGGGCGATCCGACGCGCGAGGAGCTGATCGCGCGGATGATCCGGGTCGATCATGCGGGCGAGTATGGTGCCTATCGCATCTATGAGGGACAGCTCGCGGTGCTGGGCGCGCGCCGGACGGGCGCCACGATCCGCGAGATGGCCGACGCCGAGCGCCAGCACCTCGACACGTTCGATGCGCTCATGACCGAGCGTCGCGTACGTCCGACCGCGTTGTCGCCGCTCTGGCACGTCGCAGGCTATGCGCTTGGCGCCGCGACCGCGCTGATGGGCGAGCGCGCCGCGATGGCGTGCACGGTCGCGGTCGAGGAGGTGATTGAAGAGCACTATGCGGGCCAAGCCGCTCGCCTCGGCGATGACGAAGCGCCGCTTCGCGAGACGTTGACGCGTTTCGGCGCAGACGAAGCCCACCACCGCGAGATCGGCCTCGCCCACGAGGCCGAGCAGGCACCCGGCTACGAGCCGCTGCGCGCCGCGATCAAGCGGGGCACGCGCCTGGCGATCTGGCTCTCCGAACGCGTCTGAGAACGGCTCGGCCAGACTGTATGTTTGATTTGGGCTGGTAGTCGGCCCCTCTCTCTCGTTGTGCAGAGTATCGAGGGTTACGCCGGGTTGACCGGCACAGAGCCTCATGCACGGAAGACGGGCCATATGAGCTCTATCCGCTTTGTCGGGTTGGACGTTCACAAAGAGAGCTTCGCAGCCGAGGGCGCTCGGCCATGACTGCATGGTGGTGGCGCCGGCGCTGATCCCGCGTCGGCTTGGCGATCGGGTGAAGACGGACCGGCGCGATGCGCGGGCGCTCGCGACGCTCTCCCGGGCGGGCCAACTGAGCGGGGTGTGGGTGCCGGACGAGGCGTTTCGTTGGGGTGGCTGGGGGACCAGGATTCGAACCTGGACCTACGGAGTCAGAGTCCGCTGTCCTACCGTTAGACGATCCCCCAACGGCATGCGTGCCGTCCCTAACTTATGAATGCGCTTCCGCCTGTCAAGCCGTCGGCGGCTCCTGCCCGCTATCGGGCGGGTCTCCGACAGAACCGGCATTTCACCCCGGACCCCGATGGGGTGTAACAATCATTTAGTCGACCTGGTAGGCTAGCGACGCATGTCGGTCACGCCAGTCTCGTCTAGGGGGGGATTCGCGATGCTTCAGCCGCACACGCCGCCGCGTCCGGGCGAGCGATCGGCGAAGCGGCCGGGGCGTGGGCGGGTCTACGCAGCGCTCGACCTCGGAACCAACAATTGCCGACTCCTCGTCGCGCGCCCAGAGGGCGCGGGGTTTCGCGTCGTCGACGCATTCTCGCGGATCGTTCGTCTCGGCGAGGGCGTCGCAGAGCATGGCCGCCTATCGGAGGAGGCGATCGAACGAACGCTGACCGCGCTTCAGGTCTGCGCGAACAAGCTTGAGCGGCGGGGCGTGTCCCGGCTTCGCGCGGTCGCGACCGAGGCGTGCCGGCGCGCCGAGAATTGCCAGGCGTTCCTGGACCGGGCCGAACGCGAAACCGGGCTTGCGATCCAAACAATTTCGCCTGCCGAGGAGGCGCAACTTGCGCTCGAGGGCTGCACACCTCTCATCGAGGGCGGCGATGCACCGCAAGCGCTTCTTTTCGACATCGGCGGCGGCAGCACCGAACTGATTTGGATTCAGCGCCAACCGACGCGTCCGCCGGCGATCGTGGCGTGGACGTCGATCGCCCTCGGGGTGGTCTCGCTTGCCGAGCGCTATGGCGGCGACAATGTCGATCGCGCGACCTTCAACGCGATGGTCGATGAGGTGAGCGCGCTGGTGGCGCCGTTCGCGAGGGACCAGCGCATCGAGGCGGCGAGCGACGACGGCAAGGTTCAGCTGCTGGGCACGTCGGGGACGGTGACCACGATCGCCGGGGTGCATCTCGGCTTGCCGCGCTACGATCGGGCGCAGGTCGACGGCATCCATCTCGCCTTCCCCGACGTGCGGGCGGTGGTCGACGCGCTCGTCGATCAAGATTATGCGGCCCGCGCGGCGCAGCCCTGCATTGGGCCCGGCCGCGGCGACGTCGTGATCGCCGGTTGCGCGATTCTCGAGGCCATCATGCGCTGTTGCCCGGTGCCGCGCTTGCGTGTGGCCGACCGCGGTCTCCGCGAGGGGCTGCTCCTGCGCATGATGCGCGCGGATCGCGGGCGCCACCGGGGCCATCTGCGCCGTCGGCGGTGACCAGGCGAAGCCCCGATGCGCCGTCGAAGAGGCGATCGGCCGAGCGGCTGAAGCGCAAGCGTCACCGCAAGGCCTCGTCGACCCGATGGCTGACGCGTCAGATCAACGACCCCTATGTCAAGGCGGCCCGCGAGGCCGGGTACCGCTCGCGAGCCGCCTTCAAGCTCATCGCGCTCGACGAGCGGTTCGGTCTCTTCAAGGCCGGTCAGCGCGTGGTCGACCTCGGTGCGGCGCCCGGCGGGTGGAGCCAGGTCGCCGCCGAGCGGGTCGGCTCCCGCGGGCGGGTCGTCGCCGTCGACATCACGCCCCTCGATCCGATTGCCGATGTGACGGCGCTCGCCGCCGATGCTCTTGATGACGCCTCGCTCGATGCCATTCGCGACGCACTCGGCGGTCCCGCAGATGTCGTGCTGAGCGACATGGCGGCGCCTGCGACGGGTCATGCCGGCACCGACCATCTGCGCGTCGTGATGCTCTGCGAGGCCGCCTTCGACATGGCGACCGTGCTGCTCGCACCGGACGGCAGCTTCGTCGGCAAGGTGCGGCAGGGCGGTGCGGAGGGCGCGCTTCTGCAACGGCTGCGTCGCGCGTTCCGTCGGGTTCGGCACGCAAAGCCACCTGCGAGCCGCACCGATTCGCCGGAATCCTACGTGGTAGCGACCGGTTTTCGCGGCGCGCCGCCGGCGGCGCGGTAAGCGCTTGGCGGTGATCGCGGTTTGTGTATAGTGCGCCCCATTCGAAGGCCCAGGAGCCGGGATGCAGCTGCGTGAAGCGCTCACCTTTGACGACGTCTCGCTCGAGCCTGCGGCCTCGGCCGTTCTGCCCGGCGAAACCACCCTCGAAACGCGCCTGACCCGAACCATCAGCCTCGGCATCCCGATCGTGTCCGCGGCGATGGATACCGTGACCGAGAGTGGGCTTGCCATCGCCCTTGCGCAAGCGGGTGGACTCGGCGTGATCCACAAGAACATGGAGATCGACGCCCAGACGCAAGAGGTTCGTCGCGTCAAGAAGTTCGAAGCCGGCATGGTGGTCAATCCGCTCACGATCACGCCGGACCGGCCGGTGAGCGAGGCGTTGCGTCTGAAGGAGGAGCACGGGATTTCGGGCATCCCGGTCGTTCAGCCGGACGATGGCCGGTTGGTCGGGATTCTCACCAACCGGGACATCCGCTTCGAAACCGATCTGACGCGGGCGATCAGCGAGGTGATGACCGCGGAGAACCTGGTCACCGTGCGCGAGGATGTGAGCCGCGAGGAGGCCAAGCGCCTGCTGCACCGTCACCGGATCGAGAAGCTGTTGGTGGTCGATGATCGGTTTCGCTGCGTCGGCCTGATCACGGTCAAGGATATCGAACGCGCGCAGCAACATCCCGACGCCTGCAAGGACGAACAGGGCCGTTTGCGCGTGGCCGCGGCGACCGGCGTCGGTACCGATGGTGTCGCCCGCGCTGAGGCTCTTCTCGATGCCGGCGTGGACCTCATCGTCGTCGACACGGCCCACGGGCATAGCGAGGGCGTGGCGCGCGCCGTATCGGCCATCAAGGCGCTCAGCAATTATGCGCAGGTGCTTGCCGGCAACGTCGCGACGGCGGATGGTGCCCGCGCGTTGATCGACGCCGGGGCCGATGCGATCAAGGTCGGCATCGGGCCGGGGTCGATTTGCACGACGCGCGTCGTCGCCGGCGTCGGCGTGCCCCAGCTGACGGCGATCATCGATGCGAGTGCCGTGGCGCGCGAGACCGATACGCCGATTGTCGCCGATGGCGGCATCAAATATTCCGGAGATCTCGCCAAGGCGATCGCCGGCGGCGCCGACTGCGCGATGATCGGCTCGCTGTTTGCCGGCACCGAGGAAAGCCCCGGCGAGGTGTTTCTCTACCAAGGGCGCTCGTACAAATCCTACCGCGGGATGGGCTCGCTCGGCGCGATGGCGCGCGGCTCGGCCGACCGGTATTTCCAGCAGGAAATCGAAGACCGGCTGAAGCTGGTGCCCGAGGGGATCGAGGGCAGGGTGCCGTTCAAGGGGCCGGTGCGCGACGTCATCCACCAGCTCACCGGCGGGTTGCGCGCCGCGATGGGGTATACTGGCTGCGCGACGGTGGCGGAGATGCAGCGCAAGTGCGGATTTCTGAAAGTGTCGCCTGCGGGATATCGTGAGAGCCACGTGCATGGCGTCGCGCTCTCGCGTGAGCCGCCGAACTACCAGATGCCGCAATAGCGCGTTGGGCGTGCCCGTTGTCACACCGCGTCACGATCGGTTTGGTCGGTCGTGAAGGGGGTGGGCGATCGTCGACGAAACACTAAGTCGTGCTTGGGGGAGTATCTCAATGGCGCCGATGTTGATCATGGCGCGGCTGGCCGGAGACCGACGATGATGAAGATCCATCATGTTCTTGGCATGTTCCTTGTCGTGCTCGCGCTTGCGGCGATGCCGGCGCATGACGCGGTCGCGGCATCGACCGGAAACAGCGGATCGGGATCCGCGCCCGGGTCCGACGACAGCTTTCATCGGGGCGAGCGCGCGGTGAAGGCCGAGGACTGGCGGCTGGCCGTCAAATACTTGACCAAGGCGGTGCGCCTCAACCCGCGCAACGCCGATGCGTTCAACCTGCTCGCCTACAGCTATCGGCGCCTGGGGAAGCTCGATCCGGCCTTCGAGAATTACAAGAAGGCATTGCGCGTTAACGACCGTCATCTCGGCGCCCACGAATATATCGGCGAGGCCTATCTGATGGTCGGCAATGTCGAGAAAGCGCGCGGCCATCTGGCGCGTCTCAAGGAGATCTGCGGGAATGGCTGCGCCGAGGTCAAGATGCTTGAGCAATCGATCGCGCGCCACGAGCAGGACGACCGCGAGGCGCGCCTCGATGCGGACTGGTGACGATTAAGTCTGCCGCCAACACCGAGCCCCGCGCCATCCGCGGGGCTCGTCGCTTTGACCGGCGACGCGCGCCGGCTTCGCGTGGGCGCCCATGAGTGGGCGCATCCTCATCCTCGATTTCGGGTCGCAGGTGACCCAGCTGATTGCGCGACGCGTGCGCGAAAGCGGCGTTTACTGCGAGATCCACCCCTACCACATGAATGCCGCCGCACTTGAGGCATTCGCGCCAAGCGCCATCATCTTCTCGGGCGGTCCCGCGTCGGTCACCCATGACAGCGCGCCGCGGCCTGATCCCGCGGTCTTCGACCTCGGTGTTCCGCTTCTCGGGATCTGCTACGGCCAGCAGGTCATGTGCGCGTTCCTCGGTGGCTCTGTGGAGCCTGCGGATGCGCGGGAGTTCGGGCGCGCGGAAATCGAGATCACCGCTCCCTGCGCGCTGTTCGATGGTGTTTGGCCGGTCGGCTCGCGCGAGCAGGTGTGGATGAGCCACGGTGACCGGGTCGACAGCATTCCACCGGGCTTCAAGGTTGTTGCGGCGACGCCGGCTGCGCCCTATGCGGCCATCGCGGATGATTCGCGTCGTTTCTACGGCGTGCAATTTCACCCGGAGGTGGTTCACACACCGCACGGCGCGGCGCTGCTGCGAAGCTTCGCCCGTGGTGTGGCCGGTTGCGCGGGCGACTGGTCGATGGCGTCGTTTCGCGCGCACGCCATCGAGGAGATTCGGGCACGGGTGGGCGATGGCCGCGTCATCTGCGGGCTCTCCGGCGGCGTTGATTCGTCGGTCGCTGCCGTGCTCATCCACGAAGCGATCGGCGATCAGCTGACCTGCGTCTTCGTCGACACCGGCCTCATGCGGCAAGGCGAGGCCGACGAGGTGGTGTCGGTCTTCCGCGATCACTACAACATCCCCCTGCTCCACGAGGATGCGAGCGCCCTGTTTCTCGGCAGGCTCGAGGATGTCGATGATCCGGAGCGCAAGCGCAAGATCATCGGGGCGGCGTTCATCGAAGTGTTCGAGCAGGTGGCGGCGCGCGCCGGCGGCGCCGATTTCTTGGCTCAAGGCACGCTCTACCCCGATGTGATCGAATCGGTGTCCGTGGCCGGACCTAGCGTCGTGATCAAGTCCCACCATAATGTCGGCGGGTTGCCGGAGCGCATGAATCTGCGGCTCGTCGAGCCGCTCAGGGCGCTCTTCAAGGACGAGGTTCGCGCATTGGGTCGTGAACTAGGCCTTCCGGCGGAGCTTGTCGGGCGGCATCCCTTTCCGGGGCCTGGCCTTGCCATCAGGGTGCCCGGAGCGATCACGCGCGACAAGCTCGCCGCACTTCGCAAAGCCGATGCGATTTTCATCGAGGAGCTGAGAACGAGTGGCCTTTATGACGCGATTTGGCAGGCCTTCGCCGTGCTCCTTCCCGTCAAGACCGTCGGCGTGATGGGAGACGCCCGGAGCTATGAGCATGTCTGCGGTCTCCGCGCGGTGACATCCGACGACGGCATGACCGCTGACTTCTACCGGTTCGATCTGGCGTTTCTCGGCACGGTCGCCAATCGCATCGTCAATGAGGTTCGCGGGATCAACCGCGTGGTCTACGACGTGACCTCGAAGCCCCCCGGCACGATCGAGTGGGAATAACCACCTACGCCCGGTGAATTCCGGCTGAATGGGCGCCCTACACCCGTCATACGCCCGTATGCACCCCCACAAATTGCGATAAAACCCTCAATACGCCTTGTGTGTGGCGTTAGATACTGTATCTTGTGTTGTGGTGCGGGTCGGCTCAATATCTCGGGTTTGTGGGTGGAGTTCTGACCGTCTGAGGGGGACCACAGATGACGACATGGACACCTGAACGGGTGGCGGAAGTCACGCGTCTCTGGAATGAGGGGCTGACCACCGCCGAGATCGGCAAACGGATCGGCGTTTCGAAGAACGCCGTCGTCGGCAAGGCCCATCGCCTCGGCTTGCCGCCGCGGCCATCCCCGATCAAGCGCGGCAAGCGGCCTCGCGCCCGTCCGCCGGCGACCATGCCGCGCACGGCGGCGCGGCCCCGCCCCGCTCCGGTCTTCGCGGTCGGCAACGCCGCCTGCAAATGGCCGATCGGGCATCCGGGTGATCCAGGATTCAGGTTTTGCGGCGATCCGGCTCTGGTCGGCAAGCCTTATTGCCAGGACCACTATCTAAAGGCCTATATCCAAGGAAAGCCCCGCTCCGACGCGGCCTGAGCGGTCGTCCTCACACCGAAGGTTCCGAGCGCGCCGGCGCCGCTTCGCCGTTGAGCGCGCGCTCGACCTCTTGGTCCATGCGGCCGAGCCACATCAGCGCACACATGTGGAAGTCGCCGACGAGGCTCAACAGCGGATAGGTGAAGGTCGCGGGTCGATTGCGCTCGATCAGCATGTGGCTGAGCCACGCGAAGAGGTAGCCCGTCACGAGGGCCGCAAGGAGCAACCACGGCTCGCCGAGCACACCCGCCAGGACCACGAGGATCACGGCGCACGAGGTCCCGATGAAGTGCATGCGCCGGGTGCCGGCGCGACGGTGCTCGCGCACGTAGAACGGCCAAAACTCGCGGTACCGTCGAATTCGCTCGCTCATCACGCCTCGCCCGCCGCCACCGGCCCGTTCGCGCGTCGTCGACGCCATCGTGTTCAGGCTATAATATAGGCCCGGAATCGTCCGCGCGGTGCACCCGCATGGCGTGTCGGGCGCATCACCATCTCAGCAAGAGCGATAGGGGCGAGTCTCATGCCTGCAATGACGACGCCGATCTGCGATTTTGGCCAGCCCGCGATCGATTTCGAGCTGCCGGGGATCGATGGCAAGATGCATTCGCTCGCCAGCGCGCGGGCCGAGACGGGCACATTGGTGATGTTCATCTGCAACCATTGCCCCTTCGTCAAAGCCGTCATCGGCCGCATTGTCGCGGATGTCACCGCACTCGAAAGCCAAGGCATCGGCGCGATCGCGATCATGCCCAACGACACGGCCGCCTATCCGGCCGATTCCTTCGAGAACATGAAGGCCTTCGCCAAGGAGCACGGGATTCGTTTCCCCTATGTGATCGACGAGAGCCAAGCGGTTGCGCGTGCCTACGACGCGGTCTGCACGCCCGATTTCTTCGGCTACAACGCCGCGCTCGAGCTGCAGTACCGGGGCCGGCTGGACGAATCGCGCATGGAGCCGGTCGCCGGCGCCCGGCGCGAGCTCCTCGAGGCCATGACGCTGATCGCCGAAACCGGCGCCGGGCCGGCCGAGCAGCTTCCCAGCATGGGATGCTCCATCAAGTGGCGCGAGGCGGCCTGAGGGCGGGGGATACGACGCGGATCCCGCGCCGAGCCGGCTGACGGAGACACTGGGTGGCAGACATATTTCGCGAGGTCGATGAAGACCTTAGGCACGAGCGCTTCCTCAAGCTCTGGCGTCGATTTCGCTACTATCTGATCGGCGGCCTCGTGGCGATCATCGGCGCGGTCATCGCCTATGTGGTGGTGACGGATCTGAAGGAGAGCAGCCGCCAGGCCGAAGGCGAGCGTTTCGCGGCGGCGGCGGACACCCTGAACAACCAGCAATTTTCGGCAGCGGTCGAGCAATTTGAGGCGCTCGCGGCCGATTCGAGCTCAGGCTACGTCGCGCTCGCCGGGCTCCGCACGGCCGATGCGCTGCTCGCGAGCGGTGACGTCGATGGCGCGGTCGCGGTGTATGATCGCATCGCGGGAGATAGCCGCGTCGACACGCTGTACCGCGAGCTTGCAACCCTGCTTGCCGCGCAACAGCTGGTCGATCGCGCGTCGGTGGAGGAGATCAACCAACGGCTGGCGGGGCTGATCACCGAGGAAAGCGTGTGGCGCGCGCTCGCGAGCGAGCTGCGCGCGGTTGCCGAGCTGCGCGCCGGCAATCGGGAGGCGGCGCGCGGGCTTTTCGCGGAGCTGGCCGTCGACCAGCGGACCCCGCGCGGCGTTCGGGCGAGGGCACGGGCCCTGTTGGATAGTCTCGGCGGGCCCCCGGCCGGGTCAGACGCAAGCGGGCCATGAGGCCAAGCGCGTCTCGCCCGCGCCTTGCCGCGCGGTTGGGCGGTGTGCTCTGCGCGCTCAGCGCGGGGCTGGCCGTCGCCGGCTGTGACCTGATCCCTGACTATTTCGGAGAGCCCGAAGATCCGCCCCTGCCGGGCACGCGACTTTCGGTGCTCAGCCTCGAGAGCGAGCTTGAGCCCGACCCGGAAATCGCGGATCTCGCGGTTCGCCTACCGCGACCTTACGCCAACCAAGAATGGCCGCAGGCAGGGGGCTACCCCGACCATGCGATGCATCATCTCGCCGCCGCGAATGAGCTTAGCGAGCAATGGCAGGTCGACATCGGCGAGGGCTCCGACGACGACGGACGCATTCTGTCGGCGCCGGTTGCCGCCGCCGGCCGGGTTTTCGCAATGGACGCCGAAAGCCTCATCTCGGCCTATGATTTGAACACCGGGCGGCTCCTGTGGGAGACCGACCCGGTGCCCGAGGACGAAGATGAGGGCGGCTTTGGGGGCGGGCTGGCGGTGACCGCGCACCGGCTCTACGCCACGACCGGCTTCGGCGAGGTCTTGGCGCTCGATCCGGAGACCGGCGCCGTGCTGTGGCGCCAGCGGGTCGGCGTGCCGCTGCGCGCGCCGCCGGCGGTCGCCGGCGGCCGCCTGTTCGCGGTGAGCGTCGACAATCAACTGTGGACGATCAACACGAACGACGGCTCGCTCGCGTGGAGCCACACCGGCTTTACCGAAAGCGCTGGCCTGCTCGGTGGCGCGACCCCGGCGGTGGCCGGCGATATCGTGATCGCGCCCTATTCGTCGGGCGAGCTCACGGCGCTGCGGGTTCAGAACGGTCGCACGGTGTGGGCCGACACGCTTGCGTTTCAGCGCGTTGGCGCCGGCGCGCTCGCGGCCCTCAATGACATCAACGGCAGCCCGGTCGTCGACCGTGGCGTCGTCTTCGCGATCGGCCACGGCGGCCGCCTCGTCGCCATCGATCTGCGCACCGGGGGCAGGATCTGGGAGAGGGATATCGCGGGTCTCAACATGCCGTGGGCGGCCGGTGATTTCCTCTTTGTCGTGACGGTGGGCGGCGACGTCGTCTGCATCGCACGGCAGAACGGGCGGATCCGCTGGGTCCGCTCGCTCCCGCGGTTCGTCGATCCGATCGACCGCGAGGATCCGATCTCATGGAGCGGGCCGATTCTGATCAGCGATCGCCTGGTCGTCGTGGGCTCGACCGGGGTGGCGTTGTCGCTCTCGCCCTACGATGGGCGCGTTCTTGGGCGGCTCTTCATGCCCGACGAGGTCCGCCTCGCGCCGATCGTCTCCAACGAGACCGTGGTGATCCTGACCGACAACGCGGAAATGATTGCCCTACGTTAGACACGCCGCGCCGCGTCCGCTCTAATCCGCCTTCGCCGTTGCGTGAGACCGAACAACACCCTTCTCGCCCGTCATGAGCTTTACCGCCGTCATCGTCGGCCGCCCGAACGTGGGCAAGTCAACCCTGTTCAACCGCCTCGTCGGCCGCCGGGCGGCCCTGGTCGCGCCCGTTCCCGGCGTGACCCGAGACAGGCGTGAGGGTGACGGCCGGATTGGTCCGCTCCGTTTTCGCGTGATCGACACGGCGGGTCTCGAAGAAGCCGATCCCGATGCCCTGACGGGGCGCATGATGGCGCAGACGGCACGCGCCATCGATGAGGCGGATGTGATTCTGTTTCTCGTCGATGGCCGCGCCGGCTTGACGCCGGTGGACCGGCACTTTGCCAGCGCGCTCCGTCAAAGCAATCTGCCGATCGTCCTGATCGCCAACAAATGCGAAGGCGAGGGCGGTACGGCGGGTCTGATGGAGGCCTATGCGCTCGGTCTTGGGGACCCGATACCGCTGTCGGCGGAGCATGGCGATGGCCTCGGCGACCTTTACGACGCGCTTGCTCCGTTCGACATCGTTGGCGAGGAGGACGGCGCGAGCGAGGATCTGAGAATCGCCGTGGTCGGCCGTCCCAATGTCGGCAAGTCGACATTGGTCAACCGCCTGGTCGATGAAGAGCGTGTCGTCACGGGGCCGGAGCCCGGCGTGACGCGCGACGCGATCGCGGTTCGCTGGGCGTATGAGGGGCGCACGATCGCCCTCGTCGATACCGCGGGTCTGCGGCGGCGCCCGAAAGTGACGAGCCCGCTCGAGAGCCTCGCCGCTCAGGATGCGACGCGCGCGCTCGGCCGTGCCGCGGTGGCGCTTGTCCTTCTCGACGCGACCGAGCCGATCGGCCGCCAAGATCTGACCATCGCGGCGCGCACCGAGGAAGAGGGGCGCGCGGCGGTGATCGTGCTGAACAAGTGGGACCTGGTCGAAGATCGCCCGGCGACCCTGCGCACGGTCCGAGAGCAGCTTGCGAGCGCACTCTCGCAGGCCAAGGGGATCGCGATCATCCCGTGCTCGGCGCTCACCGGCGAAGGCATCCCAAAGCTCATGCCCGCGGTTCTGCGGGCGTTCGAACGCTGGAACACGCGCGTGCCCACGGCCGCGTTGAACCGCTGGCTCGCGGAGGCGGCAGACCATCATCCGCCGCCGCTCGTCGCGGGCCGTCGGGTCAAGCTTCGCTACGTCACCCAGGTGAAGGCGCGTCCGCCGACCTTCGCGCTCTTCACGAGCCGCCCGCAGGGTCTTCCCGATTCGTACAAGCGCTACTTGACCAATGACCTGCGCGCGCGTTTCGATCTCGGCGGTGTGCCGATCCGCCTGCATTTCAGGCGGGGCAAGAACCCCTATGCCTCGTCTTGAGGCCCCGACGCGCTTGGGGCGACCAAAGCGCCATGGCGGTCACACGACACTTCGGCGAGCGCGACGAAAGGCCCCGTGACGTCGTCGGGCGTGGGAAGTTTCGTTGCGTCCTCACCGGGATAGGCACGCGCGCGGAGGGTGGTCGCGACCGGCCCCGGATCGAGAAGGTTGACCCTGAGCCGCGATCGGCCGAGCTCGGCGGCGTAGCACCGCACGAGAGCTTCGAGGCCGGCTTTGCTTGCGGCATAGGGCCCCCAGAAGGCGGGCGTTTCGCGCGCCGGCGCCGCCGCGACGAAGATCGCGCGCCCGGCCTCCGACGCGCGGAGGAGCGGATCGAGGCTCCGGATCAGACGCCATTGCGCCGTCAAGTTGACGGCGAGAACCTCGTCCCAATCCTCGGGATCATAGTGACCGACCGGACTGAGACCACCCAGGATCCCGGCATTCGCGACCAGCACGTCGAGGCGCTTGAAACGCTCCGCGATGGCGCCACCGAGCTGGTCGACCTGGGTGCCATCCGTGAGATCCATCGGCACGAGCGTCGCCGGACTGTGGCCGCTTGCCCGGATGGCATCGTCGGTTTCCTCGAGGCCGCCGGTCGTGCGCGCGGTGAGGATGAGGTGCGCCCCCTCCGCTGCGAAGCGCCGCGCAACCGCGGCGCCGATCCCGCGCGAGGCGCCGGTGACGAGCGCGATTCGCCCGTTGAGCCGAGCCGTCGTCAAGGGGAGCTAAGCCGTTTCAGCCAGCAGAGAAAGCTGCGCCGAGGACGACCCGCCCTCCTGATCGACCAGGCGGATCGGGTACGACCCGGAGAAGCAGGCATCGCAATATTGCGGCTGGGCATCATCGCGCCTCGCCTCGCCCATCGCGCGATAGAGGCCGTCGATCGACACGAAGTCGAGGCTATCGACCCCTATGAACGCGGCCATGCCGGCGATGTCGTGCTTGGCGGCGAGGAGCTCCTCGCGCGCCGGTGTGTCGACCCCATAGAAGCAGGAGTGGCTTGTCGGCGGGCTCGCGATGCGCATGTGCACCTCACGCGCGCCCGCCTCGCGGACCATCTCGACGATCTTGGTCGAGGTGGTGCCGCGCACGATGCTGTCATCCACCAGGACCACGCGTTTGCCGAGCAAGGTCTCGCGGGTGACGTTGTGCTTCAGCTTGACCCCGAGATGGCGGATTTGATCGGTCGGCTCGATGAACGTTCGCCCGACATAGTGGTTGCGAATGATCCCGAGCTCGAAGGGGAGGTTCGCCTGGGCAGCGTAGCCGATTGCGGCCGGCACGCCCGAGTCGGGCACCGGCACGACGACATCGGCGGGCACCGCGGCCTCACGTGCGAGTTCCATGCCGATGCGCTTTCGCGCCTCGTAAACGTTGGTGCCCGCGAAGACGCTATCGGGCCGCGCGAAATAGACATACTCAAAGATGCAAAAACGGCGCGGCACGGGCGAGAACGGCTGGTAGCTTCGCGTTGTCCCCGCGCCGATGACGATGAGCTCGCCCGGCTCGATCTCACGCTCGAAGGTCGCGCCGATGATGTCGAACGCCACGGTCTCCGAGGCGAGCACGGCCGCGCCGTCGAGGCGGCCGAGCACCAACGGGCGGACACCATAGGGGTCGCGCACCCCGATCAGCGCGTCTTTGGTCAGCGCGATCAGGGCATACGCGCCCTCCACCTGCTGAAGCGCATCGACCATGCGTTCGGTGACGCTGGAGTAACGGCTCATCGCGATCAGGTGGATGATGACCTCGGTATCGGAGGTGGACTGAAAGATACAGCCGCGGGACACGAGATCGCGGCGGAGCGTGATGGCGTTGGTGAGGTTGCCATTGTGCGCGATGGCGAGGCCGCCGAAGGCCAGGTCTGCGAAGAGCGGCTGAATGTTGCGCATCTCAGGCTCGCCGGCGGTGGAGTAGCGGTTGTGCCCGATGGCGGCGCTCCCCGTGAGCGATTCGATGACGCGCTGCGCGCCGAAATTGTCGCCGACGCGACCGAGGCCGCGATGGGAGTGAAACAGGGTGCCGTCGGTGCTGACGATCCCGGTCGATTCCTGTCCGCGGTGTTGCAGGGCATGGAGGCCGAGCGCGCTATGGGCCGCCGCTTCCGGGTGATTGACCACGCCGAACAAGCCGCATTCGTCGCGGAATTTGTCGATCTCGAGGGCTGAATCGCTGCTCATGTCTCGCCCCGGTTCGTCGTCAAACGCTATTCGGCGCCGTCTGTCAGTCCGTCGAGCTGGCGCCGTTCGCCGCCCTCGTAGCCCGGTTCCTCCGGCTCCGACGGGCGCCGCCGCGGCACCGGCTCGGTCAATCGCCGCACGTCGCGCTCGATCTCGTGGGCATCCCGCGCTTTCTCGATGGTGTCCCGCGTCCGTTCCTCGCCTTCTTTCTCGATCTCGTCCGGGACCACCTCGCGGATCGCGTCCGCGCCACGCTTGATATACGGCATGGTCTTCGCTTCGTCGACCCAGGGCGGGCGGTCTTCCGGCTCGACCGCCCACACGAAGAGCATGTAGGCGAGGCACACCAGCACCACGCCGCGCAAGATCCCGAAGATCAGCCCGAGCGTGCGATCCAAGGCGCCAAGCCGGCTGCGCTGGATTCTGCCCGCGATGACCTGGTTGACGATCGTCAGAATGACCAAGACCACGACGAAGATCACAAGGCCGGCGGCGGCGTCGGCAATCGCGTTTGACTCGGTGATCAGGTCGCGCGCATAGGGGCGAACAAAAGCGAAACCGAAGAAGGTCGCAATGCCGGCGCCGACCCATGCGCCGATCCCGAGCAACTCCCGAATGGCCCCGCGAAAAAAGGCGAGCAGGCCCGACACCAGGATGATCAGGGCGACGATGACATCGACCGGGTTGACGGGAAAGTCGGCCATCTGCGTCAGTGGTCCTCGCGCGCCGGCCCGATCAGCGAGACCAGCGCGCGGACATCGTCGAGGGTGCGCACGGTGATCGACGGGTCCTCGGGGCCGTCGCCTTCGGCCTTCTGCGCACGCCTGGGCGCGAGCGCGCGCGTGAACCCGAGCTTGGCGGCTTCCTTGAGGCGGGGGCCCATCTGGCTTACGGCCCGAATCTCGCCGGCGAGACCGATCTCGCCGAAGACCACGACGTCGCCGTCGAGCGGGCGATCCGCTGCAGACGAGACGAGCGCGGCGGCAACCGCGAGATCCGCCGCGGGTTCGGTGATCCGGAGCCCGCCGGCCACGTTGAGATAGACATCGCTCGCGCTGAATCTCAGGCCGGCGCGTGCCTCGAGCACCGCCAGCACCATCGCGAGCCGCCCCGAATCCCAGCCCACCACGGTGCGTCGCGGCGAGCCGGGCGGCCCGGGCGCGACGAGCGCTTGGATTTCGACCAGCACAGGGCGGGTGCCCTCGATCCCGGCGAACACGGCGGCGCCCGGCACAGGCCCGCGCTCCGTGTTGAGGAAGAGCGCCGAAGGGTTCGGAATCTCGACCAGGCCGCGTGCCGTCATTTCGAAGACGCCGATCTCGTCGGTCGGGCCGAAGCGGTTCTTGATCGCGCGGATGATACGGAATTGGTGGCCGCGCTCTCCCTCGAAATAGAGCACGGTGTCGACCATGTGCTCGAGCACGCGGGGGCCGGCGATCTGCCCCTCCTTGGTCACGTGACCGATCATGAGGAGCACCGCGCCGGCCTGCTTGGCGGCGCGGATCAGGGCTTGTGCGCAGCCCCGCACCTGCGCCACGGTGCCCGGCGCGGAATCGAGCGTGTCGAGGTACATGGTCTGGATCGAATCGACGATCAGGACATCCGCTGCGTCCTTGGCCTCCACCGATGCCACGATGTCGCGCACGCTCGTCGCGGCGGCCAGCCCGATTGCGGCATTGCCGAGACCGAGACGCGCCGCCCGCAGACGAATTTGCTCGATGCCCTCCTCGCCCGAGGCGTAGACGCAGCGCGCGCCGCTTGCCGAGAGGGCCGCGGCAGCTTGCAGCACAAGGGTCGACTTGCCAATTCCCGGGTCGCCGGCCAGCAGGATCGCGGAGCCCGGCACGAAGCCGCTACCCACGACCCGATCGAGTTCGGCGATGCCGCTCGCGTGCCGCTCCAAGATGCCGCGCGGCCCATCGAGCGGCACCAGGCTCAGCGCTTGGCCGCCGCCGCCGTCCAAACCGCGCGGGGGGATCTCGCGGGGGCTCTCCTCGACGACCGTGTTCCAGCCGCCGCAGCCATCGCAACGACCCGCCCAGCGCGCATAGCGCGCGCCGCAGGATTGGCAGGCATAGCGCGGCTCAGCGCGCGCCAAGGGCCTGCTCCCCGGTGGTGAGACGCGCCGCGGACCGCTTCGGGCGCACCTTAGCGACCGGCGGCGCGCTGCGCTTTGGCTGCGCCCGACAGCTGTATCGGGCCATCGGCGCGACCGTTGATGAATTGATCGACATGCGGATTGCCGCTCCGATCGATCTCCTCCGCTGGCCCATGCCATATGATCTGGCCGCCATGGATCATGGCGATTCGGTCGGCGATCTTGCGGGCGCTCACCAAGTCATGGGTGATGGTGAGCGTCGTCGCGCCCAGGCTGCGGGTGCACTTGACGATCAGCTCGTTGATGATGTCGGCCATGATCGGGTCGAGGCCCGTCGTCGGCTCATCAAAAAAGATGACCTCCGGCTCGGTCGCGACCGCCCTCGCCAGGCCAACCCGCTTTTGCATGCCGCCAGAGAGCGAGGCCGGGTAGAGATCGCACACCTCCGAGCCGAGCCCCACCGACGCGAGTGTTTTGACCGCGATCTCGCGGGCTTCGCGCCGCGGCGTGCCCTGGGCTTGGATGAGCCCGAACGCGACATTTTCCCAAACCGGCAGGCTGTCGAACAGCGCACTCCCCTGGAAGAGCATGCCGACGCGCCGAAACACGGCCTCGCGCGCCCGCCGGCCCATGCCGGTGACGTCGGCGCCGTCCATGAATACGCCGCCGCTGTCGGGTCTGAGCAACCCGAGCGCACACTTGATCATCACCGACTTTCCGACGCCCGAGCAGCCGATCACGACCAACGATTCACCGGCTTGGATGTCGAGATCGAGGCCGTCGAGCACGACATTGTCGCCGAAGGCCTTGCGCAGGGCGCGAAGCGAGAGCTTTGGCGTGTTGCTCGGTGGGCCGGTCATCGTGCGAAGAACGCCTCGGTGATCACGTAGTTGAACACGAGCACGAGGATCGCACCCCAGACCACCGCGTTGGTGGTGGCGGTGCCAACGCCCTGGGCGCCACCCCGGGAGTGAAAGCCGTGGTAGCAGCCCATCAGCGCGATCAGGAAGCCGAAGGCCGCCGCCTTCACGAGACCGGACACGATGTCCATGGTCTCGAGATATTCGAACGTGTTCTGAATATAGGCCTCGCCGTTGAAGCCGAGCTTGTGCACGCCGACGATGTAGCCGCCCATGATGCCGATGATGTCGGCGACCAGCACGAGGAAGGGCAGCATCAAGAGCCCCGCCAGAAGACGCGGCACGATCAGGTATTTGTGCGGATGCGTCGAAAGCGTGGTCAGGGCGTCGATTTGCTCGGTCACCCGCATGGTGCCGATCTCAGCGGCCATCGCCGCGCCCACGCGGCCCGCGACCATGAGGCCCGCGAGAACCGGGCCAAGCTCGCGTGTCATCGAAAGCGCGACCACGGTCGGGATCGTGCTTTCGGCGGAGAAGCGCGAGAAGCCCGTGTAGCTCTGGAGCGCGAGCACCATGCCCGCGAACAGGCCGGTCAGGCCGACGACCGGGAGCGAGTAGAACCCGATCTCGATCATTTGCCGGATCAGAAGGCGCGGGTAGAACGGCGGGCGGGCGCAGTGCGATGTCGCCTCGAGCGCGAACGCTGTCAGCCGTCCGATCGCCTCGAGAAGGCGCAGAAAGCCGCGCCCAATCGCTTGCAGCGGATTCACGGTGTCGGATCGCCTCCTTGCTCGAGATAGCGCCGCCGGTAGCGGGCGCCGAGACTGGTGAGAATTTCGTAGCCGATGGTGCCGCTATCGGCCGCCAGCGCATCGACCGGGTAGTCGGGTCCGATCAACTCCATCATGGCCCCCGGTTGGGCCTGAGCCGGCGGCACGCCACTCACGTCAAACGTGATCAGGTCCATCGAAACGCGTCCGACGATGGGCGCGCGCACGCCGTCGAGATGGGCGCTTGCGCGGGGGCTTGCACTCCGCAGGTAGCCATCGGCGTAGCCGACGGACACCGTCGCGATCCGGCTTCGCTCGCTCACCGTGTGGGTCGCGCCATAGCCAATCGTCTGTCCGGCTTCAGCCTCTTGAACCTGAACAATTTTCCCGCTGAGCGATACGACATGTGCCATTGGGTTGGATCGTTCCAGCGTCGGATTGACACCGTAGAGAGCGACTCCCGGTCGGACAAGATGCTGGTGATAGTCGGGCCCGAGAAAAATGCCGCTCGAGTTTGCGAGGCTGGCTCGCGTCTGCCCGAAGGCCGCCTCGAACTGCTCGTGTGCGCGCGCAAAGGCGCGGAACTGCGCTGCGTTCTTCGGGTTTGCGCTGTCCTCGGCGCAGGCGAGGTGGCTCATCAGGAAGCTCGGGCGCCATCCGTCCGTCCAGGGCGGCTTTGCCAGAAGCCGGTCGAATTCCGTGGCCGTCAACCCGAGCCGTGTCATGCCGGTGTCGATGTGAAGCAGCGCCTCGCCGGGCGGGGCGGTGCCGTCGCTCTTGCACCAGATGCCGATTTGACCCGGGTGATTGAGCACCGGGACGAGCCGCCGCGTGATGCATTCGTGCCGCTCGTCCGCGTCGGCGACGCCCAAGAGCACAGCGACCCATGCGTCCGGCAAGATTTCACGAAGCTCGATGCCCTCGTCGAGCGTGGCAACGGCATAGCGGCGACAACCGGCACGCCAAAGCGCCGGCGCTACGCGCTGGACGCCAAGCCCGTAGGCGTTCGCCTTGACGACGGCCGCCGTTTCCGCGCCGCCGACCCGCGCGGCGAGGCCTCGCCAGTTCTGCGCGAGTGCGCCAAGGTCGATCGTTAGGACCGCGCCGACACCGCAGTCCTTCTCAGCCGCGCTCAGAATGGCACATCATCCGGTGGTGGCGGCGCTTCGTGCGTTTTCTCGAGGTTGCCGAACTTCGTGAGAAGCTCGTTGAAATAGAGATCGACCTTCCCGATCGGGCCGTGTCGCTGCTTGGCGATGATCACTTCGGCCTGGTTGTGCACCCGGTCCATCTTCTCCTGCCACTCGGCGTGCTCCACCGTGCCATCCGGCGGTTGGCGCCGCGCGAGGTAGTACTGCTCGCGATAGATGAACATCACGACATCGGCATCCTGCTCGATGGAGCCGGATTCGCGGAGGTCCGCGAGCATCGGCCGCTTGTCGTCGCGCTGCTCGACGGCGCGGCTCAGCTGCGACAAGGCGAGCACCGGCGTGTTGAGCTCCTTGGCGAGCGCCTTCAGCCCCTGGGTAATCTCCGAGACCTCCTGCACGCGGTTGTTCAGCCGCGTGCTGGAGGTCGGTTTCATCAGCTGGAGATAATCCACGACGATCAGCGACAGGCCATGGCGGCGCTTGAGCCGGCGCGCGCGGGCGCGGAGGCCCGCGACGGTGAGCTCCGGCGAATCGTCGATGAAGAACGGAACCTGCTCCATGCGCTGGCTGGCTTGGACGATCTTGGTGAACTCGGCATCCCCCACCTCGCCGCGCCTCAGCCTGTCGGAGGTGAGGCCGGTTTGCTCCGCGAGAATACGCATCGCGAGCTGCTCGGCCGACATCTCGAGCGAGAAAAAGGCGACCTTGGCGCCGGCCAAGATGGTGACCTTGCCGGTCTCATCGCGCGTTTCCTCGTAGGCCGATGCTGCGTGAAACCCGATGTTGGTCGCGAGCGCCGATTTCCCCATACCCGGCCGTCCGGCGAGGATAATGAGGTCGGTGGGATGCAGTCCGCCCAGCAGGCGATCGAGATCGACGAGGCCCGTCGGCGCGCCGACCAGGTGGCTGTCGCGCTTGTAGGCGAGCTCGATCATCTCGACCGCGCTCGCGAGCGATTGCGAGAACGGGCGAAAGCCGCTCTCGAGCCGGCCATCCTCGGCGAGCCGGAAGAGCTTTTGTTCGGCGCTCTCGATCTGGTTTGCGGCCAGGTTGTCGGGCGGCGCGTCGTAGGCGTCGTTGACGACCTCCTCGCCGATCGTGACCAGCATGCGCCGCATGGCAAGGTCGTGGATCGCGCGTCCGTAGTGCTCGGCGTTGATCACCGTCACCGCGGACCCGGCGAGCCGCGCCAGATATTGGGCTCCGCCGACCTCGGAGAGCGCTTCGTCGTTTTCGAAGTAATGCTTCAGCGTGATCGGATTGGCGATCTGTCCGCGCTCGATGAGCTGGAGCACGGCGTCGAACACGCGCCCGTGCACCGGCTGGAAGAAATGTTCGGGCAGGAGGAAGCCGGACACCTGATTGGCGGCTTCGTTGTTGACCAATAGCGCACCGAGGAGCGCCTGCTCGGCCTCGATGTTGTGAGGCGGCGTACGGAAGCTCAGGTCTGCGCCGGTTTCGGAATCGATGGGGATCTGAGTCGCCATGGCTTCCTATACACACATGACGCGCGTCGCTCCAAGGCTGCCGCGGCGTGCCGATGCGAGAATCCTGTGGGCGAAATCTGTCCACATGCTGTGAACGGCGGGGATGAGCGAGTCGGCCTCGAATGGCTAGCACATTGGGGGAACGAACGGGCCGCCGGGCGCGCCCTGCTACGCGACGTGAGCGCGCTCCCAATCGACCATATATTCGCGGGTCAACGGCGCGGCATCCTGCCGGCGCGCGAGTTGGATCTGCGCGACCATGTGGTCCTGATGGCGGAACGCAACCTCAGAGCCCGCCAGGTAAAATTCCCACATCCGGCAGAAGCGCTCGTCGTAAACCTCCTTCACCCGATCACGGTTCGCGGCGAAATTTCGCGACCAATTCTTCAGCGTCTCCGCATAGTGGAGCCGTAGCACCTCCATATCGAGGCACTTGAGGCCGGTTTTCTCGAGCGCGGTGTAGATCTCGGAGAGCGACGGGCAGTAGCCGCCGGGGAAGATGTACTTCCGGAGCCACGGATTGGTGATGCTCGGCCCATCCCACCGGGCAATGGTGTGCAGGAGGGCGACGCCGTTTTCCTCCAGCAGCGATTCGAGCTTGCGGAAAAACTCGACATAGTGCCTGACCCCGACATGCTCGAACATGCCGACGGAGACGATGCGGTCGTAACGTCCGGTGTCGCTGCGGTAGTCGCGCAGGTGGAACTTGACGTCGGCATCGATGCCGAGCGCCTTCGTGCGTTCCTCCGCGTAGGCTCGCTGCTCGCGCGAAAGCGTGACGCCCGTGACCTTT
Source organism: Alphaproteobacteria bacterium (assembly GCA_965216915.1). Lineage (GTDB taxonomy): Bacteria > Pseudomonadota > Alphaproteobacteria > UBA828 > UBA828 > CBDCGS01. The sequence goes on along the minus strand of CBDCGS010000011.1, from coordinate 442,743 downwards.
GCGCCGCTCTGCTGGTGGAGGTAGATGCCAAGGCCGCCCCAGCCGGAGCCGATGTCGAGAACCGAGAGGCCCTCGCGATCGAGGCAAAGCTTCGACGCCAAATGCCGCTTCTTGGCGTGCTGCGCCTGATCGAGCGAGTTGTTCGGCGATTCGAAATAGGCGCACGAATATTGCCGGTCGGGATCGAGGAACAGATCGTAGAGGTCCGTGGATAGGTCGTAGTGATGGGCGACATTCCGTTGCGCCCGTCCGAGCGGGTTGTGCTGCTGAAGCGGGCGCACCCAGTAGGAGAGCCAGTTGCGCACCTTGATGACGGTGGTCTCGTCGAGCAGATTCAGGTTCTCGCCGGCCAGGTCGATGAAATCGAAGATGGTGTCGCCGTCTTCGACCGTGAGCGTGCCGTCCATGTAGGCCTCGCCCACGACCAGCCGCGGGTTCCACAAGAGCTTCCAGTGCAGCGACTTGTCGTGCAACCGGATGGTCACGGTTCGCTCGTCGGACCCGGCATAGACGTGGAGCTTGCCGCGCGCGTCGATGACGCGCAGCGTGCCGCGCTTCATCAGGGTTCTCAGAAATGCACCGACCAACATGCGCGGCACTCCCGCCCTAGGCGGATTGCGGTTCGTCCTCGGCGGCCGGCGGCGCCTCTCCGTCGCTCGCCTCGGCATCCACCGGTGCGGCATCGCCCGGCGCCTCCTCGCTTTGCGCCTCCTCGCTCGGCGCATCGAACACGGCCTCCGCGTCCGCGAGAATCTCAGCCTGCTCCTCCTCCCCGGGCATGAGGATGGTGCCGCCCTTCGCCTGCAACTCGGCCTCCTCGGGCGAGCGCGCGACGTTGACCGTCACGCTGATCACCACCTCGGGGTGGAGGGCGATCCGGACGTCATGCACGCCGAGCGTCTTGATGGGCCGATCCAACCGGACCTGATGGCGCTTGATGGGGATGTCGCGCTCGGCAATCTCGTTCGCAATGTCCCGGGCGTTGACGGAGCCATAGAGCTGCAGCGTGTCGCTCGCCTGCCGGATGAGCACGATGTCGTTGCCCTCCAGCTTATCGGCGTCGACCGCGGCCTTGTCACGACGCTCGCCGTTGAGCTTGACGAGAGCCTCGCGCTCCCGCTCGAAGCGGGCCCGGTTCGCGTCCGTCGCCCGCAACGCCTTTTTCTGAGGCAACAGATAGTTGCGCGCGTAGCCATCCTTGACGTGGACGACATCGCCGATCCCGCCGAGTTTCTCCACCCGCTCCAGCAGAATAATTTCCATCGATCCCAATCCTGACTAGACGGGCTGAGGCCCGTCGATTTTCTCGCGCAGTTTAGTCCATTGGTCGGCAAAACCAAGAGCCGCGGCGGCGCAGGCGAGCCACATGCTAAGGAACATCGCCACGTAGAAGCCGATCAGAAACAGCGGTCCCGGGCCCCAACCACGCGCCAAGCGATGGATGATCCCGATGCCAACCAGGAAATAGGGTGTTGCCAGCACGATTGCGGCCACGAACCCGAGGTAGCGAACGTCGCCGGAGCCCAAGAGTAGGGCGATCAGCGCGCCGCCGAGCAACACGGCGTTCCAACGCGGCACGCGGATCGCCTGGAACGGGAGCGCCGGCCTAATGCCGCGGTTCCAGCGCCTGAGCAGGCGGTGCGCGAGCCAAAGGCTCCCCAGGGTGATCGCCAGCCAGCCCATCGTGATGCTGAGAGGCGCTTGCTGGCCGGCCATCTCGGCGAGCCTGCGCCGCTCCATCTCGTTTTCGGGGCTCGCTGAGAGCGCCGAGACACCGTCATAAAACATCTGGCCGATCACGCCCCGGATCCCGCCGGCCTCACCCGACAGACTCACAATGGCTAGAACGATAAGCGAACATCCATAGAGCACCGCGATTTGAACGAGGTGTCCCGGCGGTGTCCACCAGCGCGCGCCGTCCGGTGCGGTGCGTCCGGCGAGAGCTTGGTGCGACAACAGCAGAGCCGGGGAACGCTTCGAGCGCGCCGTAGATCGCAGAACCGAACCAACCGCCAATCAGCCCGCAGATGGCGGTCGCAACGGCGGCCGAGACGAGCAACGGACCGACCCCAAGGCCCAAGCCGACCAGGTAAAGGGGGAGCATCGTGAACGGCGTGAGAAAGACGGCGATCGGCGAAGAGGTCGCGAGTGGGGTAAACAACAATGCTGAGAGGCCGCCGGCGGCCGCGCCGGCGAAGAGGGCGTTGGGCACCGATCGGAGAGGTGGCGTGCGCTATTTCATCACATAGGGCAGCAGCGCAAGGTGGCGCGCCCGCTTGATCGCACGGGCAAGCTCTCGCTGCTTCTTGGCGGAGACAGCGGTGATCCGGCTTGGCACGATCTTGCCCCGCTCCGAGAGAAAGCGCTGCAGCAGCTTGACATCCTTGTAGTCGATCTTCGGCGCATTCGGTCCACTGAAGGGACAGGATTTCTTCCGCCGGAAGAATGGTCTGCGCGGGAACGAAACCATGGGCACGCCGCCGCCGCCGTGCCTGGGCCCACTCGGCCGCGCCGGGCGCTCGGCGCCCCCAGCGCCCGTCGATGCACCCGCCGTCGTTCCGGTGCCCTCGGATCCGCTACTGGTCATCGCCATCGCGACTCTCCTTGCGATCGCCGTCGCCCGCATTCGCGTTCTCGCGCTCGGCGCTATCGGCGGACCGCGGCCTCGCACTCCGCTCGCCATCGGGTCCGCTCCGACGGTCACCGCGGTCGCCTCGGTCGCCTCGGTCGTCGCCGTGACGTCCTCCACCATATCCGCGGCCTTCGCGGCCGCGGCCGCGCGATTGCGTGAGCGGAACGGGGCCCGGATCGAATTCGTCGACGCGGATCGTGAGGTACCGAATCACGTCCTCGTTGATACGCATGGTGCGCTCCATTTCTTGGATCGCATCCGATTGCGCGTCGATGTGCATGAAAAAGTAATGGCCCTTACGATTCTTCTTGATGCGGTAGGTCAGGCCGCGCAAACCCCAATACTCCGCCCGAGGCACCTCTCCGCCTGTGCCGCGGACAAGCTCCTGAAACTGCCCCGCGAGGTCTTCCACCTGCTGGGCGGAAATATCCGGACGCGCAATGAACGTGCTCTCATAGAGCGGCATACCGCACTCTCTCTCCTGGCCGCACTCTCTCGGGGTGTGTGCCGCATGGCCCTCGAACGCCGCGCAACCATTCGGCGCTCGGGCGACATCCGGCACCGCGCGCGACCCTTCGGGCCGCTCGCTTGCGGCGCTGCACTATACAGAAACCAAAGACCGACGCAAGGCCGCTTGACAGTGCGCAAACGGCGTGGTCAACACACGCTCGCCGCAGATGATGTGAGGTCGGTCGTTGGCGCGCGACGCTTTCGTATTTCCTGGACAAGGGTCCCAGAGCGTCGGTATGGGGCGCGATCTCCACGACTCGTTCCGGATCGCCCGTGCGGTCTTCGAAGAGGTGGACGATGCGCTCGACGAGCGACTGTCCGCCGTGATCTTCGAGGGGACCGAAGAGGAACTCACCCTCACGCGCAACGCACAGCCTGCGTTGATGGCCGTCTCCGTCGCCGTGGTGCGCGTGCTCGAGGCCGAAGGTGGGATCACCGTCGGCAGCGGCGCCTCGTTCGTTGCCGGTCACTCGCTCGGCGAATACTCCGCGCTCGCCGCCGCCGGCTGCTTCTCGCTTGCGGACGCGGCGCGTTTGCTGCGCCTCCGCGGTGAGGCGATGCAGGACGCGGTGCCTCTCGGCACCGGTGCGATGGCCGCGCTGATCGGGGCCGATATCGAGACCGCGCGCGCGATCGCGTCCGAGGCATCGGCGTTGGGGGTTTGCGTGGTCGCGAACGACAATGCGCCAGGCCAAGCGGTGGTCAGTGGGGCGACCGAGGCGGTAAAAGCCGCCGTGGCGATGGCACCCGAGAAGGGGATCAAGCGGGCGATCATGCTTCCCGTCAGCGCACCGTTTCATTGTCCGATGATGGCGCCGGCCGCAGAGGTGATGGGAGAGGCGTTCGCCGCAACGCAATTCGACACACCGTCTGTTCCCGTGGTTGCCAATGTGACCGCGCAGCCGACCCGTGATCCCGAGGAGATCCGCGCACTTCTCGTGGAGCAGGTCACGGCCATGGTGCGCTGGCGCGAGGGTGTGATGGCGATGCGGGATGCGGGCGTCGAGCGGCTTGTCGAAATCGGTGCGGGGAAGGTGCTCACCGGCCTGGCGCGCCGCATCGATCGCTCGCTCGATGCGCTCGCGATCGGCAGTGTTGCTGATCTCGAGAAACACCTCTCAACGCTCGGCGCATGACCATGTTCGACCTTTCCGGAAAGACGGTGCTCGTCACAGGCGCCACAGGCGGGATCGGCGGCGCGATCGTGAGAGCCATGCACGCGCAAGGTGCCGCGGTGGCCGCCTCTGGCCGCCGCGACGACGCGCTCGCGGCGCTCGTCAGCGAGCTTGGGGACCGTGTGCACGCCGTGCCCTGCGACCTCGGAGACCGCGATGCGGTGGCGACCCTCCCGGCGCGGGCGGCGGAGCTGCTGGGCGGGCTTGACGTGCTGGTTCACTGCGCCGGCCTCACGCGCGATGGCCTGGCTATGCGAATGAAAGACGAGGAATGGGACGAGGTGCTGGCGGTCAACCTCACCGCCGGCTTCGTTCTGGCGCGCGCTTGCCTGCGTTCGATGTTGAAGCAACGCTGGGGCCGTCTCCTGTTCGTGACGTCCGTCGTGGGGACCACCGGCAACCCCGGGCAAGCCAACTATGCGGCGTCGAAAGCGGGCATGACGGGCATGGTTAAGGCGCTGGCGGCCGAGATTGCCGCGCGTGGCGTCACGGCAAATTGCGTTGCCCCCGGATTCATCGAGACCGCGATGACTGACGCGCTTCCGGAGTCGCGACGCGACGAGCTCGCGAAGATCATTCCGGCCGGTCGATTTGGTCAGGGAGCGGAAATTGCCGCGGGATGCGTGTTCCTCGCGAGCGATGAAGCATCGTACGTGACGGGGCAGACCATCCATATCAATGGCGGGATGGCGATGGTCTGATTTGGGCGGATCGCAAGCGGGCCGAATTGTGGTGAATCCCGGAAAAATGTGCTACCAACCGCCGGCATTCGGGCCAGTGGCACGATCATGAGGGATTGTGGACTGCAACGTCGCTGGCTACCTGTCCGGTGTTCGCCCACGCCCAAAGAGCAACGTTCGAGGGAATTTGTATGAGCGAAGGTGATACCGCCGCGCGCGTGAAGAAGATTGTCGTCGAGCATCTCGGCGTCGACGAAGGCAAGGTCACCGACAATGCCAGCTTTATCGACGATTTGGGCGCCGACAGCCTCGACACGGTGGAACTCGTCATGGCGTTCGAAGAGGAGTTCGGCTGCGAGATCCCGGATGATGCCGCTGAGAAGATCCTCACGGTCAAGGACGCGATCGACTATATCGAGCAGATAACCTGACGCGCGCCGATCGAGGTGGCATCGGGGTGTTTCAGGCGGACCGGCTCAAGGGCGCTTGAATAATGCGGATGCTTAACGGAGACAGACGCGTCGTCGTGACCGGGCTCGGCCTGGTTTCGCCGCTCGCCAGCGGCGTCGAGCTGAGCTGGCGACGGCTGATCAACGGCGAATCGGGGATCGCGCGCATCGAGTCGTTCGAGACCGGTGATCTGCCGGTCAAGATCGCCGCGCAGGTGCCGACGGAGGGCGAGGGGGCGTTCAAGCCGGATGAGCTCGCCTCTCCGAAGGACCTTCGCAAGATGGACGATTTCATCGTCTATGCGCTGGGTGCCGCCGTCGAGGCGGTCGAGGATTCGGGGTGGCTGCCCGAAGACGAGGAAGGCCAGGAGCGCACGGGCGTGATGATCGGCTCCGGCATCGGCGGCCTCAAGACCATCGAACAGGGCGCCATCTTGGTGCACGAGCGGGGACCGCGGCGCCTGAGCCCGTTTTTCATCCCGTCGAGCCTCGTCAATCTCGCGTCCGGTCAGGTCTCCATCAAGTTCGGCTTCAAGGGGCCCAATCACTCGGTGGTCACCGCGTGCTCCACCGGCGCGCATGCGGTCGGCGATGCGTCCCGCCTGATCCTTGCCGGCGACGCCGATGTGATGATCGCGGGCGGCGCCGAAGCCGGCGTTTGCCGGCTCGGCCTTGCCGGGTTCGCGGCTTCGCGGGCGCTCTCCACCAACTTCAACGATGAGCCGCAGCGCGCCTCACGACCCTGGGACGTCGACCGCGATGGCTTCGTGATGGGCGAGGGCGCCGGTGTGCTGGTGCTCGAGGAATATGAGCACGCGCGCGCGCGTGGTGCGAAAATCTACGCCGAGATCCTCGGCTACGGGCTCAGCGGCGATGCGCATCACGTCACCGCGCCCGCACCCGACGGTTCGGGCGGCTTTCGTTCGATGCGTGGCGCGTTGCAGAGCGCCGGCCTTGGCACCGACGAGGTGGATTACGTCAACGCCCACGGCACATCGACACCGCTCGGCGACGAAATCGAGCTGTTCGCGGTGAAGCGTCTTTTCGGGCAAGACGCCCAGCGGCTTTCCATGTCGTCGACGAAATCGTCGATCGGGCATCTCTTGGGCGCTGCCGGCAGTGCCGAGCTGATCTTCTCGATTCTGACGATCAGGGACGGCGTCGTGCCGCCGACGCTCAATCTGGACAATCCGTCCGAGGGCTGCGACCTGGATTTGGTGCCGCATGAGGCGAAGGAGCGCACCGTCCAGCACGCGCTCTCCAATTCGTTCGGTTTCGGCGGCACGAACGCGACCGTGATCGTCGGAGCGTTCAACTAGCGTCCCATGAGGCGCAAATTCGCGCCGCTCTTATGGCTCGGCATCGCTGCCGGCCTCGTGGTCGTGCTCGTCATCGCGGCCTGGCTCTACGTCACGCGTGAGTTCGACAGCCCCGGTCCCTTGCGGGAGGCCAAGATCGTGGTCCTCGAGGAGGGGCTCGGGGCATGGGCGATCGCCGATCGCCTAGCTGAGGAGGGGGTGGTCTACGACGCCAACGTGTTTGCGGTTGGAACGTGGCTTGAGGGCCGGGACAAATCCCTCAAAGCCGGCGAGTACGAGTTCGAGGCGCTGGCGTCGCCGCGCGACGTCCTGGCGGCGCTCACCACCGGCGGGACCTTGATCCGTCGCCTGACCGTGCCGGAGGGGCTCACCAGCGCGCAAGTCATCGAACGACTGGCTGCCGCGGAGGGACTTACCGGCGAGATCGAGGCTATTCCACCTACCGGTTCGTTGTTGCCCGAGACCTATCACTACTCCCATGGCGTCGCGCGGGCGGCGCTGGTGCAGCAGATGGAAGAGGGAATGAAGGCGGCGCTCGAGGAGCTCTGGCCCGCGCGTGATCCGGACATCTTGATCGAAACTCCGGAGGAGGCCCTCGTGCTTGCTTCGATCGTCGAGAAGGAAACCTCCGTTGCCGAGGAGCGGGCGCTCGTCGCGGGCGTGTTCATGAACCGCCTACGCAAGAAAATGCGTCTGCAGTCCGATCCGACGGTCATCTATGCCGTGACCGATGGCACCATGAAGCTCGGCCGCCGGCTGACCCGTGCCGACCTCAAGACTGAGAGCCCCTACAACACCTACATTCACAAGGGCTTGCCGCCCAAGCCCATTGCGAATCCCGGCCGCGATGCGATCGCGGCGGTGCTCAACCCGGCGAAGACGGATGCGCTTTTTTTCGTGGCGGATGGGTCGGGCGGTCACGCGTTCGCGGAAACGCTGGAAGAGCACAACCGCAACGTCGCCCGCTGGCGAAAAATCCGCTCGGAGCAGTAACGCGGCGCGGTCTCCGCGATCCCCGTCTCTGGGGCAAATCCGGCGCAGGTGGCATCACCTGCGACGACGCATTTGCGTCGATTGCAATGAGGGAGAGCATGTCGCGCGAGCATGAGTGAAACGTGAAATGTGCTAGTCCTGCTCGAGCTCGGTGTCCCAGTAGAGATAGTCGCGCCAGCTCCCATGCAAGTAACGGGGCGGAAAAGACCGCCCCGCTTCGTGCAGCTCATGCGCGCTCGGAGCCAATGGTGTTCGGTGCGGCCGCATGCCGCATTCGTTCGGCAGGCGGCTGCCCTTCGCCAGATTGCACCGGCTGCAGGCGGTCACCACATTTGCCCAGCTCGTGCGGCCGCCGCGCGAGCGCGGCACGACATGGTCGAAGGTCAGGTCCTCGACCGGGAAGCGGCCGGCGCAATATTGGCAAATGAAGCGATCGCGCAGGAAGACGTTGAACCGCGTGAACGCCGGCCGACGGGCGAGCGGGACATATTGCTTGAGCGCGATCACGCTCGGCAGCTGCATCTCGAAACTCGGCGAACGGATCGCCCGGTCATATTCGGAGACGATGTTGACCCGTTCGAGGAACGCGGCCTTCACCGCATCCTGCCAGGGCCAGAGCGACAACGGGTAGTAGCTCAGCGGCCGATAGTCCGCGTTGAGCACCAGCGCTGGGCAATTTTCCAACGACGCGAGCACGATCTACCTTCCCGCGGCATCCTTTCTGCGGCTTACACCGGCCTGATGACCGTGCGATGACGCCGCACACTGCCGTCTCCACCCGCCATCATGCCAATCGGCGGCGGTGGCGCCAAGGAGGAATCGCCAATGATTTCGCGAAGATGAGGACGCTGGCGTCGGCGCCGCGCGGTCGTTAGGGTGAGCCGCCTGCCAGCAACAGAGCCTATCACGATGAGCGCGATCCCCATGCCACAACCGCGAAGCGGTCCCCTTGAGGGCCTGCGAGTCCTCGACATGAGCCGTGTGCTCGCCGGGCCATGGGCGGGGCAGCTGCTCGCCGACTATGGCGCGGATGTGGTCAAGGTCGAACGCCCCGTCACGGGCGACGATACGCGGGGCTGGGGGCCGCCTTACCTGCGCGATGAGGCCGGCGCGGAGACCAAGGAGGCGGCCTATTACATGTCCGCCAACAGGGCCAAGCGCTCGCTAACCCTCGACATCTCGGTCCCGGCCGGCCAAGACCTCGCCCGACGCCTGGGCGGCGCGGCGGATATCTTGATCGAGAACTACAAGGTCGGCGGGCTCGCCAAATATGGCCTCGATTTTGCGTCGTTCCACGCCGTCAATCCGCGCCTCATCTACTGCTCCATCACCGGCTTCGGTCAAACCGGCCCCTATGCGAACCGCGCCGGCTACGACCTGATCGCGCAGGGCGCGGGCGGGCTCATGAGCATCACGGGCGAGCGCGACGGCCTCCCCGGCGGCGGCCCCCAGAAGGTGGGCGTCGCGGTGGCGGACCTCATGACCGGCATGTACGCCACCACGGCGATCCTCGCGGCGCTCGCCCACCGCGAGAAGACCGGCGAAGGCCAGCAGATCGACGTCGGCTTGCTCGACACCCAGGCGGCGTGGCTCGCCAATCAGGCGATGAACTATCTGGTGGGCGGCGAGGCGCCTGAGCGCGCCGGCAACGCGCACCAGAACATCGTTCCCTATGGCGTGTTCCCGACGAGCGACGGCCATTTCATCCTCGGCATCGGCAACAACGGCCAGCTGCGCAAATTTTGCGAGATTGCCGGTCATCCGGAGATTCCGGACGATCCGCGTTTTCGGACCAACACGGATCGGGTGGAAAACCGCGACGCCCTGATCCCGCTTCTCAACGACATCACGCGGACCCGCACGATGGACGAATGGATCGGCGCGCTCGACCCCGCCGGCGTGCCCTGCGGGCCCATCAATACGCTGGACCGGGTGTTCGCCGACCCGCAGATCAATGCGCGCGGCATGCGTGTCACCATCCCGCACAGCCTCGGCTTCGGCGTTGACCATGCGGGAAATCCGATCAAGTTCTCCGCCACGCCGGTCGACTACCCGCGCGCCGCGCCGCTGCTCGGCGAGGACACCGCGGGCGTGCTCCACGATTGGCTCGGCATGCCGGCGGGCGAGATCGACGAGCTGAGGAGCGACGGCGCGATCTAACGCCGCGGCGCGCCGTTAAGGAGCGATTCAATCGCAGGGGTGATAGTCGCCGGGCGCAACGCGATCCGCGGACCATGGCGATCGAACGGCGACGAGATCTCGGCGACCTGCCCGAGCCGCGCTACCTCCAGGTGGTGCCGCTCAGCACGCGCTGGTGCCTCCTTGGCCTCGGCGTGCTCGCCGCGCTGCTCGGCGCTGGCGCGCTCTGGCACGGCATCGAGCAGGGCGGCTACGCGCTGCTTCTCGGCGCGGTCGGCGCGCCTGTTCTGGTCGGGTGCTTCTGGATGCTGACGAAAACCAAGCTCCGGGACTGGCGCGCATGGATCAGCCTCGCCGCCACGGAGCAGGGCCTCTATCTCGTCGGCCGGCGCGAGCGCGTGATCTTCGTGCCGTGGGCCAATGTCGAGGACATGTCGTTGCAGACCCGAACGACCAAGGGCGGCACCCACGACTATCCCGCCTTCACGCTCCGCATGTCGGACGCGGACTGGTCCCGCCTCAGCCCGTTGGCTGCCGTGAAGGGCCGCGGCGAGACGCGCACGCTGACCCTCGGCGTGCTCGGCGGTCGGGGCAAAGAGCTGCTCGCGGCGCTCCGGCCGCTTCGTGCCGGCGGCGGACGCTAGAGCAAATTCCGCGCAGGTGGCATCACCTGCGACGACGCATTTGCGTCTATCCCCCCGCGAACACGTCGCGGAGGAAGCGGCCGCCGATCTCCAGGCCGTCCGGCGCGATGCCGTGGCCGATGCCGCGGCTGATGTGCCACTGCACCGAGATCTCGAGCGCGCCGAGCACCGACGCTGATTCGTAGGTCGCCTGGACGGGCACGACATCGTCGGCATCACCATGGATGAGCAGCGCAGGCGGGCGGGCCGCGATCTCGGCTTGAAGCTCCGCGCCGCCGATGAGAGAGCCCGAAAAGCCCAAAACCCCCGCGCAGGCGCGGGCCCTGCGATAGGCGACGTAGAGCGAGATCATGGTGCCTTGGCTGAAGCCGACGAAGGCAAGCGCCCGGTCGTCGAGGCCAAGGGCTGCGAGCTTGGCATCGATGAAGCGATCGACCGCCGGGCGCGCGCTCTGGGCGCCGGCGAGCATGCGCTCGGGCGAGCGCTGCTGCAGGCTGAACCACTGCCGGCCCATCGGTGCCATGTCGCAGGGCTCCGGCGCATCGGGCGAGACGAAATGCGCGGCAGGCAGCTGCGCGGCCCAGGGTTCCGCCAGGCCGATCAGGTCGTTGCCATCCGCGCCGAGACCGTGGAGCAGCACGACGAGCTGCCGGGCCGGTCCGCCATTGGCGGGTGGGCGCTCTGGTCCGCTCAGCTCTTCGGTCACGCTCTTGGGCTCCCTTGTTCGGCCGCGACTCGTGCGATGATGGGTGGCGCCCGCCCAACGCGCAAGCCGCCCGTCCCGAATGACCGACACCGTCGTCACGCGATTCGCCCCGAGCCCGACCGGCTACCTTCATCTCGGCCACGCCTACGCCGCCCGGGTGGCGCAGAAAGAGGCGCGGGCGGCCGGCGGGCGCTTTCTCCTGCGCATCGAGGACATTGACCAAGGCCGCTCGCGCGCGGCGTTCGAGGCCGCGATCCACGAGGATCTCGCATGGCTCGGCCTAACCCCCGATGAGCCCACGCTCCGGCAGTCCGACCACGTGGCGGACCACGCGGCGGCGCTCGAGGCCCTCGACGCGGGCGGGTTGGTCTATCCCTGCTTCTGCACGCGTGCCGACATCCGGGCAGAGATCGCGCGCGCGGGCGGTGCGCCGCACGGCCCTGACGGTCCACCCTATCCGGGCACCTGCCGTCGGCTCAGCGGGGCCGAGCGGGCCGCGCGCATCGCTTCCGGCGCGGGCTATGCGATCCGCCTCGATGTCGCCGAGGCTGTGAGGCGCGTCGGTGCGCTGACCTGGCGTGACCGCGCGCGTGGTGTCGTCAGCGCGCGCCCGGAGCGCTTCGGCGACGTCGTGGTGGCACGGAAGGATACGCCGACCAGCTATCACCTCGCCGTGACGCTCGATGATCACCGCCAGGGCGTCACGCTCGTCACCCGTGGCGAGGATCTCGCGCCGGCCACCGATGTGCACCGCTTGCTGCAAGCCTTGCTCGGTCTCGCCGAGCCGGCCTACCTGCATCACCGCCTGGTGACCGACCGGACGGGGCGGCGCCTCGCAAAGCGCGATGCGGCGACGACGCTGCGCGCGTTGCGCGCCGCCGGCCGCCCGCCGGCCGCGGTGCTGGCCGCGTTGGAGACGCCGGATCCGATGGCTGCGCTCGGCCTCGGTTAGGGGGAGGCCGCCAACGTCGTATCGATCTCGGCGCGGATCGCACGCGCGGCCTCGAGCGGGTCGGCCGCCTGGGTGATGGGGCGTCCGATCACGAGCAGGCTCGCCCCCGCCTGCACCGCCTGCGCCGGCGACATCACCCGCTTCTGATCGCCGACCGCAGCGCCCGCCGGGCGGATTCCCGGCACGGCGATCTCCACCCGGTGTCCGACGATCGCGCGAAGCGCCGTGATCTCGTGGGGGCTCGCGACCAGGCCGTCGAGGCCGGCGCTGGTGGCGACGGTCGCGAGGCGGCGGACCTGCGCGGCCGCGCCATCCGCGACACCCTGGGTGGCGAGGTCATCGTCGTCGAGGCTCGTGAGCACGGTAACGGCCAGCAGCCGCGGCGGCGCTGCGCCGGCACTCTCTGCTGCGCTGCGCGCGGCCTCCGCGGCCGCCCTCAGCATCGCCGCGCCGCCGCTCGCGTGCAGGGTGAGGTAGGCGGGCGCAAGCGGTGCAATGCTCTGCACGGCGCCGGCGACCGTGTTCGGAATGTCGTGCAGCTTGAGGTCGAGGAAAAGCGGCCGCCCGAGCGCGACCACGCCACTCAGCCCCGCCGGCCCATGGGCGCAGAAATATTCGAGGCCGAGCTTGAAGCCATCGACCGCCGGTGCGAGGCGCGCGGCGAGCGCTTCGACCGTCGTGCGGTCGCGCGCGTCGAGCGCGCAGAAAAGCCGGACATCCGGCATAGCGGTTCTCCCCGAGAGTGGCGGCAGAGGTTGCGTCGCGCGATTCCCAAGGACCGGGAATCGCACTAGTGTCCGTCCGGGCCGCGGTGGAAGCAAGCAGGGAGGGGCCATGACCACGAGCGCAAAGGCGGCGGAGACGACCGCGCAAGCGCTGCTTGAAGCGGGCGCGTTCTTGGTGCGCCCCAACGACCCGTTTCGCCTGACCTCGGGCCTGCGCGCGCCGTTCTACATCAATTGCCGGCAAATCCTGTCGCACCCGGCGGCGCGCGCGACCATCGCCGATGCGCTCGCCGCCTCGGTGCCGGTGCCTGCGACGGAGGTCGTCGCGGGCGGCGTCACGGCAGGCGTGCCCTTTGCGACAATGGTGGCGGACCGGCTGTCGCTGCCGCTGGTTTATGTGCGCACGGCGCCGAAGGGCCATGGCACGGCCTCCCAAATCGAAGGCGGCGCGGTCGCCGGGCGCGAGGTCGTGCTGATCGAGGATTTGATCACGACCGCCGGCAGCGTGCTGGCGTTCGCCGAGGCCTTGCGCAAGGCGGATGCCCGGGTGAGCGCGGTGCGTGTCGTCTTTTCGCGCGCCGGCGAAGCGGCGCAGGACGCGCTCGCCGCGGCCGGGCTTTCGCTCACCGCGCTCTCAGACCTCGAGACGTTGCTCGCGGCCGCGCAGGCCCGTGGGGTGCTCGATGATGCGGGGCTCGCCGAGGTGCGGGCTTTTCTCGCCGATCCCGACGCCTGGTCGGCGCGTCACGGCGGCTAATCGGCGGCCGGCTTGACCATGGGCACGGCCGCGTCGGCCGCCCACTCGATCATCGAGCCGTCATAGAGCTTGGCCTCCGTGTTGCCGAGCAGTGCATAGGCCACAAACCAGCCCATCGAGGCCATGTGGCCGGTGTTGCAGAAGCAGGCGATTGGGCCATCGCGCGGCACCCCCTCCGCGGCGAATATCTCGGCGAGCGCATCGGCCTCGCGGAACCGGCCGCTCTCGGCGATGAACCAGGGCTGCGGCGTATTGCGGGCGCCGGGGATGGTGCCCGCACGCGCGACGGCCGGGTGCTGGGCATCGCCCGCGTACTGCGCGCCCGGCCGGTTGTCGACGAGGGTGATCCCCGTCGCCGCTGCGTTCGCGACGTCGTCCTTGGTCGCGATCAGCGTCGGCCGGAAACGTGCCACGAAGGTCGCGGGGCGTGGGGTGGCCGTGCCGGCCTCGAGCGGGCGCGCGGGGTCAGCCGCGTAGGCGGCCATGCCGCCGTCGAGCACCGACACCGCGTCGTGGCCGAGCACCTTGAAGGTCCAATAGACCCGCGTCGCGCTCGCCATCTCGATCGCGTTCGCGCCATGCGCGACGATCACGACATGCGTCGCGTTGTCGATGCCGAGATCACCGATCTTCGCCTCGAGCGTGGGGACCGGGGGCAGCATGCCGGGCGTGCCATCGGCGTTCGTCGTGCGCCAGCCCCGATAGTCGCTGTGCACCGCGCCCGGGATGTGCGCGGCCGCGAAGTGCGCGGCACCGCCCGCGCGGATGTCGAGGATCGCGACGCCGTCCTGCCCGAGATTGGCGGCGAGCCAGGCGGCATCCACCAGCGGCGCCGCCGGCTCCTCGGCCGCGCCGACCGAGGACCACAGGATGAGCAGCGCCAAAAAGGGCGCGACCAGACGACGATGCATCGATGCCTCCCTGGTTCGGGAGGACGATAGGCGGTGTGCGCCCGCCCCCGCTATCACATTTTCTTGGGGGCGGGCGTTTTCCGCTTCGGGGGGCTTCGCCCCGCGTTACTCCGCGGCACTCACCATCGGCGTGAACTGGTCCGACTCGGTGGAGCCGGCCATCGCCCCGGTCTCGGCGCTGCCGCCGGAGACGGCAAGGTTGACCGCATCGAAGTAGCTCGCGCCCACCTCGTGCTGATGGCGCGTCGCGGTGTAGCCATTGTCTTCGGCCGCGAACTCGGCCTCCTGCAGCTCGGTGTAGGCGGCCATGCCGCGATCGCGATAGCCGCGCGCCAGCTCGAACATGCCGTGGTTCAGGCTGTGGAAGCCCGCGAGTGTGACGAACTGGAACTTGTAGCCCATGGCGCCGATCTCACGCTGGAAGCGCGCGATCGTATCGGCGTCCAGATTGGCGCGCCAATTGAACGAAGGCGAGCAGTTGTAGGCCAGCATCTTGTTCGGGAACTCGCGCTTCATCGCCTCGGCGAAGGTGCGGGCTTGCTCGAGATTGGGCTTGGCCGTTTCCATCCAGATCAGGTCGGCGTAGGGCGCGAAGGCGAGGCCGCGCGCGATGCAGCGGGCCATGCCCTCACCGTCGCGCAAGCGATGGAAGCCTTCGGCCGTGCGCTCGCCCGTGATGAAGGGACGGTCGCGCGGGTCGACGTCGCTGGTCAGGAGCTTGGCGCTGTCCGCGTCGGTGCGCGCGATGATCACGGTCGCGACGCCGCAAACGTCCGCCGCAAGCCGCGCGGCGTTGAGGTTGCGCACATGGGCCTGCGTCGGGATGAGCACCTTGCCGCCCATGTGGCCGCACTTCTTCTCCGAGGCGAGCTGGTCCTCGAAGTGGACGCCGCCGACACCCGCCTCGACGTAGGCCTTGGCGATCTCGAAGGCGTTGAGGGGGCCGCCGAAGCCGGCCTCGGCGTCGGCCACGATCGGGGCGAACCAATCCGTATCGGTTGCACCCTCGAGGTGGTCGATCTGGTCGGCCCGCTGAAGCGCACGGTTGATGCGCCGCGCGAGCGCAGGGCCGCTATCGGCCGGGTAGAGGCTCTGGTCGGGATAGGTCTGGCCCGCGCCATTGGCATCGGCCGCGACCTGCCAGCCTGAGAGGTAGATCGCCTTGAGCCCGGCGCGCACCATCTGCACGGCCTGGCCGCCGGTCATCGCGCCGAGCGCATGGACGTAATCTTCCGTGTGCAGGCGTTGCCACAGCGTGTTCGCGGCGCGCTCGGCGAGCGAATAGCGGATCGGGAGCGAGCCGCGGAGCGCGCTCACCTGTGCCGGCTCGTAGTCGCGGCGTACGCCGTCGAAACGTCCGGTGGGGGCATTGAAGATCATCGAGTCGTGGGTCATCTCGCTCATCGCATCATCTCCCTTGGGACGCGTTGTCGCTGATTTCGTTGAGAACCGGGTACGCACCAAGCGTCAGGAACGTCGCGAAGTCGTCGCTGGTGCAAAGGTTTGCGAACAGGTCGATCGCGGCCTCGAAGTGGCCGCCGTCGAAGCGTTGGGCGCCGTGCGCCTCGCGAAGGCCGGCGACCTCCTCGCCGAGCAAACGGTCGAACAAGGCCCGGTCAATCGCGCGACCGTCGTCGAGCTGGGCACCATGGCGCAGCCATTGCCAGATCTGCGCACGGCTGATCTCGGCGGTCGCCGCATCCTCCATGAGGTTGTAAAGCGGCACGGCACCGCTGCCGCCGAGCCACGCCTCGACATACTGGATCGCGACCCGGATGTTGCCGCGGAGCCCTTCTTCGGTAATCGACCCGCTGGGCATCTCGAGCAGGTCGGCCTCGGTGACGGTGACGTTGTCGAGGCTGCGCTCGGTCTGGTTTGCCGTGGGCATGAGGCGGTCGAACACCTTGAGCGCCACCGGCACGAGACCCGGATGCGCAACCCAGGTGCCGTCATGACCATCGCCCGCCTCGCGCTCCTTGTCGGCGCGGACCTTGGCGAAGGCCTTGTCGTTGGCCGCCTCGTCGCCCTTGATCGGGATCTGCGCGGCCATGCCGCCCATGGCGTGCGCGCCGCGGCGGTGGCAGGTCTTGATGAGGAGGTGGCTGTAGGCGCGCATGAAGGGTTGGGTCATCCCCACCTCGGCGCGATCCGGCAGCACGAAGTCAGCGCGGTTCCGAAAGGTCTTGATGACGCTGAAGATGTAGTCCCAGCGTCCGCAGTTGAGCCCGACGATGTGGTCCTTCAACGCATGCAGGATCTCGTCCATCTCGAAGGACGCCGTGATGGTCTCGATCAGCACGGTCGCCTTGATCGTGCCGATCGGCAGCCCGAGCGCTTCCTGCGCCGCGACGAAGACATCGTTCCAGAGCGCGGCCTCCTCGTAGTGCTCGAGCTTCGGCAGGTAGAAATAGGGGCCGCTGCCGTTGCCGAGCTGGGCCTTCGCGTTGTGGAAGAAGAAGAGGCCGAAATCGACCAGCGAGCCGGATGCGGGCGCGCCGTCGACGTGGATGTGCGCTTCTTCCAGATGCCACCCGCGCGGTCGCACGATGAGGGTCGCGATCTCGTCGTTGAGCGCGTATTGCTTGCCGCGCCGCTCATCGGTGTGGCTGATCGTCCGGCTCACCGCATCGCGCAGGTTGGCCTGGCCCTGGATCATCGCCTCCCAGCTCGGGGCCGTGGCATCCTCGAAGTCGGCCATGAACACGCGCGCGCCGGAGTTGAGCGCGTTGATCACCATCTTGCGATCGACCGGGCCGGTGATTTCCACGCGGCGGTCGCGGAGATCGGCCGGGACACCCGCGATCGTCCAGTCGCCGGCACGGATGTCCGCGGTCTCGGGGCGGAAGCGCGGCAGCGCGCCGTCGTCGATGCGCGCCTGGAACGCGTCCCGGTCGTCGAGGAGCTGCCGGCGACGCGCGCCGAAGCGGCGCTCGAGCATGCCGACGAAGGCCAGCGCCTCGTCGCTCAGGATGGCCTCGTCGACCCGCGCACCGAGGATTTCGACCCGCGGATCGCCCGTGTCCCCTGGCGCCTCTCCTGGTGTTTGCTGCATTGCGCAAATTTCCCCGTACCGGCATGTCGGTCTGCGGATCATACGTCAATTAACCCTAAGTCATTGAAATAAAAATTGTTTCCAAGTCAGTTTTAGTAGCTTTTCCTCAGTAAAATAGTAAAATATGTAAATTCATGAACGCGCGTGGACAGCGAGGTTAATGCCGTGGAACGCAAGCTCATGGCGGGGCAGCGGGTGCGCCGGCTCAGACGCGAGCGGGGGCTGACCCAGGCAAAAATGGCGAGCCAGCTCGGCGTCTCGACGAGCTACCTTAACCTGATCGAACGCAACCAGCGTCCGGTCACCGTGCAATTCTTGCTTAAGCTCGGCCAGACCTTCGACATCGATCTGAAGCGCTTCGCGGAAGACGAGGAGGGGCGGGTCGTCGCGCAGCTGAAGGAGGTGTTCAGCGACCCTCTCTTTGCCAAGGATCGTTTCGCGGATGCGGATATTCGGGATGTCGCCGCCGCGAGCCCGGCCCTCGGCGACGCCGTCTTTAGGCTGTTTCGTGGTTACCGTGATCTCGTCGACAATGCGGCGACGCTCGCCGACGGCGGCGGCGAGCCCACGGACCAGCGGCCCCAGGCCGTCCGCTTTCCGGGTGACGACGTGCAGGAGTTTCTGCAAGCCGAATCGAACTTCTTCCCGGAGATCGAGGAGGCCGCCGATCAGCTGTGGTCGGCGGGCGGGCTGACGAGTGATCGGTTGTTGAGCGGTCTTTGCGACGTTCTCTCGTCGGACCATGGCATCAAGGTCCGCTTCATGCCGTTCGAGGTCATGCAGGACACGCTCAGGCGTTTCGATCGCCACGGGCGGCGTGTCCTGCTGTCGGAGATCCTGCCGGCCGAGGACCGGTTGTTTCAGCTCGCCCATCAGATCGGGCTGCTCGGCTGGCGCGACCTCTTCGAGTCGATCGCCGAGCGCACGGGCCTGCCCGGCGACGCGCGGCGCTTGATCGTGATTGCGCTCGCGGATTACTTCGCGGGCGCCGTGCTCATGCCCTATGCGCGCTTCTTCGACGCCGCGGAAACGCTGCGCTACGACGTCGAGCTTCTCGCGCGCCGGTTCGGCGCATCCGACGATCAGGTGTGCGATCGGCTTACCACGCTGCAGCGTCCGGGTGCCAAGGGCGTCCCGTTCTTTCTCGCGCGGATCGATGCGGCGGGAAATGTGCTGCGGCGGTTCAGTGCCGGCGGGTTCCACTTCGCTCGCTTCGGGGGCCTCTGTCCGCTATGGCGGGCTCACGACGCGCTCCCGGCGACCAATCAGCCCCACGTCGAGCGTGTCTCGCTCCCCGACGGCGCTCGGTTCGTCACCATCGCGCGCGCCGTGCAGCAGCCGGGCGCCGGCCAAAGTCTGCCGGCTCATGCCCTCGTCGTGATCATGGGCAGTCCGGTCAGCTACGCACCCCGGCTGTGCTATGCGGACATGCTCGGGCCGGACGATCCCGATGCGGCGACCCCCATCGGGGTGAATTGTCGGCTTTGCGACCGGCTCGATTGTGGCCACCGCGCCTTCCCGCCGCTCAATCGGCGCCTCATCGTCGACGAGACGCTGCGATCACTCGCGCCTTATTTCTTCGCCTGAGGCGCCCGAGGGCGGGCTCACGCCGAGTCGCGCAACGGCAAGTTGGCGCGCCGGGCGGGCGCGGCGCGTGGGAGCCGCACGGTCACGGTCGTGCCGCTGCCGAGGGCGCTTTCGATCGAGAGGGTTCCGCCATGGAGTTCGACGAACGATTTGCTGAGCGGGAGGCCGAGCCCGGTTCCCTCATGGCGCCGCGCCAGGGACCCGTCGACCTGTTGGAACGGCTGCATGGCGATCTCTTGGTGCTGCGGGCTCATGCCGATCCCCGAATCGCTGACCGATAGCACGGCATTCCCGCCGCCATCCTCGAACAGCTCGACCGATATGGCCCCGCCGGTGGTGGTGAATTTGATGGCGTTGGAGAGGAGATTGAGGAGCACCTGCTTGAGCCGGCGCGGGTCGCCCTCCAGTGTCACCGGCTGTGCGGGCGCCTCGAACCGGAGATGGATCCCCGATTCGCTGGCGCGTTGGCGCACCATGCGCACGCACCCTTCGGTCAGGCTCATGAGGTCCAGGGGCTCGCGCTCGATGGTGGCTTGCCCGGACTCGATTTTCGAGATGTCCAGGATATCGTTGATCAAGGTCAGCAGGTGCTCCCCGCTCGTGCGGATGTCGCCGACATATTCGCGATAGCGCTCTCCGCCGAGCGGGCCAAATAGCTCCTGACCCATCACGTCGGCAAAACCGATGATCACGTTGAGCGGTGTGCGCAGCTCGTGGCTCATATTGGCCAGGAACAGGCTCATCGACTGATTGGCGAACTCCGCGCGCTCCTTCGCCTCGCGAAGCTCGCCCTCGCGCTCTTTTGCCTCAGTGATGTCGAAGCGCACGCTGACCCACCCGCCGTTGGATGTGCGCCGCTCCATGGCGCGCAACCAGCGGCCATCCGCCATGCGATATTCGTGATCCTCGCAGGCTCTGTGGCGACGGATCCGCTCTTGGACGAACGCTGCCACCTCGGCCCGGGGCACACCATAAAGGCCGCGTTCGCCCGTGCGGCGCGCGAGCTCCGCGAACGTCGTGTTTTCGATCGCCGGTTCACTGGTCCCCTGGAATAGGCGGCGAAATTTGGTGTTGCAGAACAGCAGGCGGTCGTCCGCGTCGAACCACGCGAAGCTCTCCGAGATCGTCTCGACGGCGGCCACGAGCCGCTCGTGCGCCGCGATCGCCTCGTCGCGGGCGGCGGCGCGCGCACGGCTCAGCGTTCGGCTCTTCCTGGCTTCGGAGAACAAGAGATGGAAGAGCAGGGTCGCGCTCGCGAGCACGCCTGCGAAAGGCAGGAAAACGTGGATGAGAGAATCGCCGAGGCCGTCATCGTCGGCGGCCGCCGCGCCGGTGATCACGATACGGCGCGCTAGATCGCGCAGCGGCTCGGAGAACGTCGCAAGCCGCGTCCGGGCAGCGCGATAGGCGTTGGTATCGGGGGCGGTGGCACCGCCCAGGGTCGTCGCGAACGTCGCGTGCTCGTCGAGCAGCGCTTGCGCAGAATCGGTCAATGAGCGCGCATGGTGAAGTCGATCGGCCCCGCTCTCCTCGATCAGCTTGGAGAGCGTGTCGCCGAGGGCGCGATAGAGTTGCGCAACGTCGTCGTGGGCGATGCCGCTCGCGTTGATGCTCCGCCAATCGAGGGCATGAAGGAGCTGGAGCAGCTGGGATTCGGCCTCGTAGACGTGGGCGCCGACATGCCGCTCGCTGGCATCGACGCGTTTTCGCTCATCGAGGAGTTTGATCGTTCCCCAGATCAGGCTGCTCGAGAATAAGACGATCGCGAGACTGAGGACCAAATGGGCGCGAAAGCGGCGGATCAATCCTTCGAGGCCAGGGCGCCGAGGCTGAGAATTCTCTAAGAAAGGACGCGTGTCTCGTTCGCTGCCCACAGCGTCGTTCGCTCCACCACTCGCAGAGGGCACGACAGAGTCGCACCTGCCCGCTAAGCTGACGGGGATGTGTTAACAGAACGCAAAAGCGCCCAGTTTGTCCGGACGCTTCAGACCAGGTGAACCGTTGAGGAGAGACCCGATGGCAGCGAGCCAAGCGATCCCCATGCCGCCCCAGCTCATCACGAATGCCCGCATGCTTTACGTGTGTTGGGTGCCGGCAGATCCGGACGCGGCGGCGGCGCTGCTCCCGTCCGGCCTGACCCCAGCGGCCGACCGGGCGATCTACCTCAACCAGTATGTCGTGGACCGGGACGAGCAGACCTCGCATTTCGGCGCCTATTCGCTGACCTATATGGGGCTCGATCTCGCTGGGCTCGATCTCGAGGACGGCACCCCCGGCCGCTGGTGGACCCACTACATGAACTCGAACCCGCTCATGCGTGAGTATGCGAGCGCGCACGGGGTTCCGGCGAGCGCGGGCCGCACCGAGCTCACCCTGGAGGGCAATGTGCTCACGGCCGTCACCTACGCCGACAACGATGTCCCGGTGATCCGCAGCATCGCGGAGACCGGGACCGAGGTGGGCGAGATCGGCCGCGGCCATCTGCGTTATATCACCGCACTCGACGGGCGCCTGGTGAGCGGCAATTACGCCTATGTCGGCGAGCTCGCGGCCGCCTTCAGCGTCGTTTCGCTCGAGTTTCTCGAGCCCGATCATCCGACCTATGCGCTGCGGCCGAAGCAACCTCTGGAGATCACCTTCGGCTTCTATTCGCCGCGCGCGTCGTTTTGCTATCCGGGCGGGGAGGGGCCGCTTTAGGGGCCACCGGCGAGCCCTGCCCTTTGCATCGCGGGGAGGCCCCCCCAAATATGGCTCTGGGTGAGCTGTGATATATTGCGCTCTCCACCGGGACCATTCTCGAGACGCGAGGTAACCGGCTCTTACGCGATGTCCAACAACGCCAATGACGATCGCACCGACGGCAAAACCGGGATCATCACCAAGACCAAGCCGAAAACCCAAAAGCCGTCGATGTATAAGGTTTTGCTGCTCAATGACGATTACACGCCGATGGAGTTCGTGGTCGTGGTGCTGATGCGCTTTTTCGGCATGGGCGAGCAGCAGGCGACCACCGTGATGCTCCATGTGCACCGACGGGGCGTCGGCGTCTGCGGCGTCTACCCGTTTGAGGTTGCAGAGACCAAGGTCAATCAGGTGGTCGATTTCGCCCGGCGGAACGAGCACCCGCTTCAATGCACGATGGAGAAAGAATAGCGCGCCATGCTTTCGCGGGATCTTGAGAAGAGCCTCCACAAGGCGTTGACGCTTGCGACCGACCGTCGCCACGAGTTTGCGACGCTCGAGCATCTGTTGCTCGCTCTCACCGAAGATTCGGACGCGGTCGCGGTGCTCAAGGCTTGCGGTGTCGACGTCGACGCCCTGGCCGGCGCGCTCGTGCGCTTCCTCGACGAAGAGCTCGAAGGCTTGGTGCGCGATGACCCGGCGGACGCCACGCCGACCACGGGGTTTCAGCGCGTGATCCAGCGTGCCGTGCTGCATGTGCAATCATCGGGGCGTTCGGAGGTGACCGGCGCGAACGTGTTGGTGGCGTTGTTCTCGGAGCGCGAATCGCACGCGGTTTACTTTCTGCAAGAACAGGACATGTCGCGCTACGACGCGGTCAACTACATCTCGCACCGGATCGCCAAGGTGCCCGGCCAATCGCCCGGCGGGGGCCCGGTCTCGGGCACCGACGAGGATGCGACCGGCGAGGAGGTCGTCAAGGAGGGCATCGAGGCGCTCGAGGCCTATTGCGTGGACCTCAACGCCAAGGCCGAGGCCGGCAAGATCGATCCCTTGATCGGCCGCGATGCCGAGATCGAGCGCACGATCCAGGTGCTATGCCGGCGCACCAAGAACAACCCGCTCTATGTGGGTGATGCCGGCGTTGGCAAGACCGCGCTCGCCGAGGGGCTGGCGCGCAGGATCGTGCATGGCGAGGTGCCCGACGTGCTGGCCGATGCCGTGATCTATGCGCTCGATATGGGAGCGCTTCTCGCGGGCACGCGCTATCGCGGCGATTTCGAGGAGCGCGTGAAGGCGGTGCTCAGCGAAATCGAGACCCACGCGGGCGCGGTGCTGTTCATCGACGAGATCCACACGGTGATCGGGGCGGGCGCGACCAGCGGCGGCGCGATGGACGCCTCCAACCTGCTCAAGCCGGCGTTGCAGAGCGGCGGGCTGCGCTGCATCGGCTCGACCACCTACAAGGAATACCGCAATTATTTCGAGAAGGATCGGGCGCTTGTCCGACGCTTCCAAAAGATCGACGTCAACGAGCCCACCGTCGACGAGGCGGTCAAGATTCTGCGCGGCCTGAAGCCCTATTACGAGGAGCACCACAAGGTTCGCTACACGGCCGAGGCGCTGCGCGCGGCGGTCGAGCTTGCGAGCCGCTACATCAACGACCGCAAGCTCCCCGACAAGGCGATCGACGTGATCGACGAGGTGGGCGCCGCGCAGATGCTGGTGCCGCCGGCGAAGCGCCGCAAGACGATCTCGGTGAAGGATATCGAGGCGGTCATCTCCAAGATCGCGCGCATTCCGCCGAAGAGCGTGAGCCGCGGCGACAAGAAAACCCTCGAGAATATGGAGCGCGACCTCAAGACGGTCGTGTTCGGCCAAGACGAGGCGATCACGGCGGTGACGACGGCGATCAAGATGGCGCGCGCCGGGCTGCGCGAGCCGGAAAAGCCGATCGGCAGCTATCTCTTCTCCGGCCCGACCGGGGTCGGCAAGACCGAGGTGGCCCGCCAGCTCGCCCATGTCCTCGGCGTCGAGCTCGTGCGCTTCGACATGAGCGAGTATATGGAGCGCCACTCGGTCTCGCGGCTCATCGGCGCGCCGCCCGGCTATGTCGGGTTCGACCAGGGTGGGCTCTTGACCGACGCCGTGGACCAGCAGCCCCACACGGTGCTGCTCCTCGACGAGATCGAGAAGGCGCATCCGGATCTCTTCAACATCCTGCTCCAGATCATGGATTACGGGAAATTGACCGATCACAACGGCAAGTCGGTCGATTTCCGGAACGTGATCTTGATCATGACGACCAATGCCGGCGCCGCCGAGCTCGCGCGCCCGGCGATCGGCTTTGGCCGGGAAACCCGCGAGGGTGACGACCAGGAAGCGATCAAGCGGATGTTCACGCCGGAGTTCCGCAATCGCCTGGACGCGGTCATTGCCTTCAAGAGCCTGCCGCCCGAGGTCGTCGCGCGCGTGGTCGACAAGTTCGTGATCCAGCTCGAGGCGCAGCTGAGCGACCGCAATGTCGAGATCGAGCTCACGCCCGAGGCGCGCGCCTGGCTCGCGGACAAGGGCTACGACCCGGCTTACGGTGCGCGCCCGCTCGCGCGGATCATCCAGGAGGAGGTCAAGAAGCCGCTCGCCGACGAGCTCCTCTTCGGGCGCCTCGTCAAGGGTGGCCGCGTGGTCGTCGGTCTAAAGGACGGCAAGCCCACCTTCACCTATCCCCCGGCGCCCCCCTCGCGCAAGGTGCGCAAGCGGGGATCGGATACCGGCGACGGCCCGCCCGACGAGCCGCCCAAGGTGCCCGAGCTCGTGTCTTGACATGACGGCGTGCGGGTAGGGGCAGCGATGCCGATCCCGTTCCTCACCGGCATTCGGGTGCTCGACCTGAGCCAGTACATCCCGGGGCCCTATGCGAGCCTCATTCTGGCCGATCTCGGGGCGGACGTCGTGCGCGTGGAGCCGCCGGGTGGTGAGCCGATGCGGCGCGTCGGCCCCCGCGATTCCGATGGTATCTCGCCCTGGTACAAGGCGGTGAACCGCGGCAAGACCGTGGTCGAGATCGACCTGAAGGATTCGGCAGGCAAGGCCGCCTTCCGCGCGCTGGTCGAGCGCTCGGATGCGCTCCTCGAATCCTACCGCCCCGGTGTGCTGGACCGGCTCGGCTTCGGCCACGAGGCGCTGCACGTGTTGAACCCGCGCATCGTCTCATGCTCGCTCTCGGGCTGGGGGCTCAACGGTCCCTACTATCTGCGGGGCGGGCACGACATCAACTATATGGGCCTCATGGGCGGGCTCGAGCGTTCGGGCATTCCGGAACGGCCCGTCGTCGCCTATCCGCCCACCGCGGATTTCTCGAGCGGCATGCAAGCCGCGCTCACCATGATGGGGGCACTGATCGGGCGCGACCGGCCGGGCGGCACCGGACGCGGCGCCACCATCGACGTGAGCATCGCCGAGACGGTGCTGCCCTGGCAGATCTGGGGCCTCAACGGCCTGCTCCGCGATGGCTGGGAGGTGCCGCGCGCCGCCCAATTCCCGAACGGCGGCGCGGCCTTCTACAACATCTACGAGACGAGCGACGGCCGCTTCATCACGCTCGGCGCGCTCGAGGACAAGTTCTGGGCCAACTTCTGCACCGCCTGCGGCCAGGAGGCCTGGATCGCGCGGCAGTGGGAGCCGCGTCCCCAAACCGCGCTGATCGCAGAGGTGGCCGCGTTCGTGGGTGCGCGGACGCTCGATGAGATGAACGCGCTGATGGAGGGGGTCGACTGCTGCTACGAGCCCGTCCATCACCTCGAGGACATGCCCGATCACCCGCATGTGGCGGCACGCCAGATGGTACGGCGCCACGACGGTCCCGATCCTTTCTACGAGGTGCTGTTCCCGGGTTGGATCGATGGGGAGCCGCCGCCGGAGCGCACCCCGATCCGCTTCACCGAAGCACGCAGCGTGATCGCGGGCTGGGACGGTGCCGCCGATGCGGGGCGCGCCGCCGATTGAACGCGGCGGCACCTCATGCCTGATCCGCTCGGGGGATTCGCCTACACCTGGCCGTTCTATCTCGGAGCGTTCATCGCCTATCTGATCGGCTCGATCCCTTTCGGGCTGCTTCTCGCCCGCGCCTACCGTTTGGGTGACCTGCGCGAGGTGGGCTCCGGCAATATCGGTGCCACCAACGTGCTGCGCACCGGCAACAAGACCGCCGCCGCGCTCACCCTGCTCCTCGACGGCGGCAAGGGCGCGGTCGCCGTGATCATCGCGAACCGCTTCGGGCCGGACATGGCGGTGCTCGCCGCCGGCGCGGTCGTGGTCGGGCATATCGCGCCCATCTGGCTCTACTTCAAGGGCGGCAAGGGCGTCGCGACGACCCTTGGCGCGCTCCTGGCGATCAGCTGGCCTGTCGGGCTGATCGCGTGCGGGATGTGGCTCGCGGTGGCCGCGCTTACGCGCTACTCCTCGCTCGCCGCGCTGGTCGCGATCGCCTCGTCGCCGGGATTCGCCCTCCTTTTCGAACGGCCGCAGATCGCCTGGCTCGCGGGCTTCCTCGCGGTGGTCGTCACCCTGCGCCACGCCGGCAACATCTGGCGGCTTGTCCAGGGTCGCGAATCGCGGATCGGCCGCCGCGCGCCCGACAACACGGTCGACACCGGCGGCGATGGTTGACCCGAAGGCCATAGGCCCGCAGGGTGAGGCATGGTCGAGCGGCGGTGCCTTTCCGATGACGAGCGTGTGGCCTGGCTCCGGCTGAGCCGCAGCGAAAGCGTCGGGCCGAAAACGTTTCTCGCGCTCATCCGGCGATACGGCTCGGCGCACGACGCGCTTGCGCGGCTGCCGGAGCTCGCCCGCCGTGGCGGCCGCACCAGTACGATCAAGATTTGTTCCGCCGCAGAGGCGCGGCGCGAGATCGAGGCGCTCGAGGCCCGCGGCGGCTCGCTGCTCGCGCTCTGCGAGCCGGCCTACCCGCCCAGGCTGGCCGCGATCGAGGATCCGCCGCCCGTGCTTGCCGCCCTCGGCCGGCCGGAACTCCTCAACCGGCCCATCATCGCCATCGTCGGTGCCCGCAACGCCTCGGCGAATGGGCGCACGCTGGCGCGGCGCTTCGCGGCAGAGCTGGGGGCGCAGGGCTATGTGGTGGTGTCA
Source organism: Alphaproteobacteria bacterium (assembly GCA_965216915.1). Taxonomy (GTDB): domain Bacteria; phylum Pseudomonadota; class Alphaproteobacteria; order UBA828; family UBA828; genus CBDCGS01. The sequence continues at coordinate 415,685 of CBDCGS010000011.1, read as the reverse complement.
GGGCTTGCGCTTGGGATCGACGCGAGCGCGCATGATGGAGCGCTCGAGACCGGCACCATCGCGGTCATGGGCTGTGGCGTCGACACGATCTATCCGAAGAACAACGCGCCCCTCTATCGGGCCATTGCGGAACGCGGCGCCGCCCTGTCGGAGCTGCCCTGCGGCACCGAGCCTCGCGCGCAGCACTTTCCCCGGCGAAATCGGATCATCTCCGGTCTCGCGCGCGGCACGATCGTGGTCGAGGCGGCCAAGCGCTCCGGGTCACTCATCACGGCACGCCTCGCGGCCGAGCAGGGGCGCGAGGTCTTCGCGGTCCCCCGCTCGCCGCTCGATTCGCGGTCTGCGGGTCCTAACGACTTGATTCGGCAGGGCGCAACGCTCGTCGAGAGCGCCGCTGACGTGCTGGATGCCCTCGAGAGCGGTTATCCGGTCGGTTTCGCGGAGCCCGAGATTCCCCCGTTCGGCGCGCAAGGCGGCACGGAGCCGAGCACCGGGATGCTCGACGAAGCGCGCCCGCGTTTGCGTGAATTGCTTGGTCCCACACCCACCTCGGTGGACGAGCTGATCCGTCAGAGCCAGTTGACTCCTTCGATCGTGGTCACCATTTTGCTGGAGCTGGAGTTGGCGGGCCGCCTGGAACGCCACCCTGGTAACCAAGTTTCAATAATCGCGCCAGATATCTAGCGCGCTGAACACAGCTCGCAACACGAAGCCTTGGGCATGGACGTCGTCGTCGTCGAATCGCCAACCAAAGCGGCGACCATCAACAAATATCTCGGGGCGGGGTACACCGTCGTGGCCTCGTATGGCCACGTGCGCGACCTCTTGCCCAAGGATGGATCCGTCGACCCGGACGACGCGTTCTCGATGAACTGGACGGTCACCGAGGGCTCGGAGAAGAACATTCGCGCCATCGGCAAGGCCCTCAAGGGTGCCGAGTGCCTGTTCCTCGCGACCGACCCGGATCGCGAGGGCGAAGCGATCTCTTGGCACGTGCTGGACGAGCTGACCCGCCGCAAGCTGCTGAACGGCATCCTCGTCAGGCGTGTCGTGTTCACCGAGGTCACGAAGCAGGCGGTCATCGATGCCTTCGCGCATCCACGCGACCTGGACGACAACCTCATCGATGCCTATCGGGCGCGGCGCGCGCTCGACTTTCTCGTGGGCTTCACGCTCTCGCCGGTGCTTTGGCGCAAGCTGCCGGGTTCGCGCTCGGCGGGCCGCGTGCAGTCGGTGGCGCTGCGTTTGGTGTGCGAGCGCGAGGCGGAGATCGAGGCCTTCAGGCCGCGCGAATATTGGTCGATCGAGGTCAAGCTGACGACGCCCCGGAGCGAGCCGATGGTGGCGCGCCTGGTGGAGCTCGAGGGCGAGAAGCTCGGAAAGTTCGGTCTCCCTGACGAGGCGGCGGCAGAGCGGGCGGTGGCTGCGATCGAGGCCGGGCAGCTCAGCGTGGCCGCGGTCGAGCCCAAGCGGACGCGGCGCAACCCCGCGCCGCCCTTCACCACCTCGACCCTCCAGCAGGAGGCTTCGCGCAAGCTCGGCATGGCGGCGCGGCGCACCATGCAGATCGCCCAGCAGCTCTATGAGGGCATCGATCTCGGCGGCGAGCGCGTCGGGCTGATCACCTATATGCGGACCGACGGCGTCCACGTCTCGCGCCAGGCGATCGGGCAAGCGCGCGACGTCATCGGACGGGACTACGGCCCGCGCTATGTGCCCGAGAAGCCACGTGCCTACAAGACGCCGGCGAAGAACGCACAGGAGGCGCATGAGGCGATCCGCCCGACCGACGTCGCCCGGACGCCCGATTCGCTGCGCGCGCGCCTCGACCGCGATCAATTGCGGCTCTACGCGCTGATCTGGAAGCGCATGATGGCGAGCCAGATGGCGAGCGCGGAGATCGATCAGGTCGCGGTACAGATTAAATCGCACGACGCCCGCGTCGGCCTCCGGGCCACCGGCTCGACCATCGCCTTCGACGGCTTCCTGCGGGTCTATCAGGAGGGGCGCGACGAGCCGCAGGGCAATGGTGACGCGGATCGCAAACTGCCCCGTGTGAGCGCCGGCGAGGCCCTGACCCGCACCGGGGTCGAGCCGCAGCAGCACTTCACCGAGCCGCCGCCCCGCTTCAGCGAGGCGAGCCTGGTCAAGAAGCTCGAAGAGCTCGGCATCGGCCGCCCATCCACCTACGCCACCATCCTCTCCGTGCTGCAGGACCGCAATTATGTGCGCGTGGAGAGTCGCCGGTTCATCCCGGAAGACCGCGGGCGGATCGTCACCGTGTTCCTGGAGAACTTCTTCCGGCGCTATGTCGAGTACGACTTCACGGCGAATCTGGAAGATCAGCTCGATGCGATCTCGTCCGGTCGGGTCGACTGGCGCGCTGTGCTCACGGATTTCTGGCGCGACTTCCTCGGCGCGGTCAACGAGACCAAGGGGCTTCGCGTCAAGGACGTGCTCGATGCGCTCGACGAGGCGCTCGGGCCGCATCTCTTTCCGGTCGTCGAGGGCGGCCCCGACCCGCGGGTCTGTCCGTCCTGCGCGGATGGCCGCTTGAACCTCAAGCTCGGTCGCTACGGCCCCTTCGTCGGTTGCGGCAACTATCCCGAGTGCCGCTACACCCGCCCCTTGGCGGAGGAGAACGGCGCGAGCAGCGAGCCCCGCGTGCTCGGCAATGACCCGGAAACGGATTTGCCGATCTCGCTGCGCCGGGGGCCCTATGGCTTGTACGTGCAGCGCGGCGAGGCGGAGGCCGACGGCGAGAAGCCCAAGCGTGCCTCCTTGCCCCGCGATATGGCGCCCGATGCGATCGACCTGGAAACCGCGCTCGGGCTTTTGTCGCTGCCACGCACGGTCGGCCCGCATCCGGAAAGCGGCGAGCCGATCACGGCCGGCATCGGACGCTTCGGGCCCTACGTCAAGCACCGCGACATCTATCGCTCGCTGCCGCGCGATGAGAACGTGCTTTCCGTCGGCCTCAACCGGGCCGTGGCGCTCATCGCGGAAGCGGAAAAGCGGGCGGCTGCGCTGCGCGAGCTTGGTGCCCATCCCGAGGATGGCAAGCCCGTGCGGATTCGCGAGGGCCGCTATGGCCCCTATGTGCAGCACAATCGCGCGCGCGCGACGTTGCCCAAGGGCACCGATCCGGAGACCGTGACGCTCGAGGCGGCGCTCTCGCTGCTGGCCGCGAAAGCGGCGAAGGGCGGTGCCAAGAAGGGCGGACGCACGAAGAAGGCGGCGCCCAAGAAGACCGCGACCAAGAAGACAGCGACCAAGAAGACCGCGGCTAAGAAGACCGCGGCTAAGAAATCCACGAAACGGGCGACGGGAACGCGCAGCAAGGCCAAGGGGAAGACCCCGGCCAAGGCGGCGCAGAAGGCCCCGAGCGCCGAAGCCTCCTGAGCGCCGCGCGTCGGTGAGCCGCAAGCCGACCCCATTCCCGACCAAGGAAGAGGTTCTGCGCTTCATCGAGGAGAGCGATGGGCGCGTCGGCAAGCGCGAGATCGCGCGTGCCTTCGGTATTCGCGGCAACGACCGGGTCGCGCTGAAGGAGCTGTTGCGCACTCTCGACCGCGAGGGCGCGATCACGCGGGAGCGGCGCCGCACCCGGGCCGCCGGGACGCTTCCCGCGGTCTGTGTGCTGGATGTCGTCGCCCTTGACCGCGACGGCGAGCTGCTGGCGCGGCCTGCGCGCTGGGACTCCGAGGATGCGCCGCCGCGGATCTTTGTCGCGCCGGCCCGCGGCGTGCGCGCGCCGGCGCTCGGCGATCGCGTGCTGGCGCGCCTTTCCGGCGATCCGGGCGCGGGCTACACCGCCAAACCTATCCGCGTCCTCGATGCTGCGCGGCAATCGTTTGTTGGCGTCTACCAGGAAACGGCCACGGGTGAGGGCCGCATTCAGCCGGCCGAGCGCACCGTGCGGCACGATTTCACCGTCGCCGCGACCGACGCCGGCGACGCCAAGCCCGGCGAGCTCGTGCGCGCCGAGGCCCTGCCCGGGCGCGCCCTCGGCTTGCCCCGCGCGCGCGTGCTGGAGCGGCTCGGCGCGGCGTCAGCGCCAGGGGCGGTCAGCCTGATCGCGATCCAGCGTCAGGGCATCCCGACCGAGTTCTCCGCCGAGGCGATCGCGCTGGCGGAGGCGGCACGCGCGCCTGGCGCCGCCGGCCGGTCGGATCTCCGTGCCCTGCCGCTCGTCACGATCGACGGTCCCGACGCGCGCGATTTCGACGATGCGGTCTGGGCCGAGGCCGATCCCGATCCGGCCAATCCGGGCGGCTGGCGCCTGGTCGTCGCGATCGCCGATGTCGCCCATTTCGTTCGGCCCGGCGATCCCCTCGATCTCGCGGCCCGCGAGCGCGGCAACTCGGTCTACTTCCCGGACCGCGTCGTCCCGATGCTTCCCGAGGCGCTTTCGGCCGGACTTTGCTCGCTCAAGCCGGACGAGGATCGGGCCTGCCTGGCCGCGCGGTTGACGATCGACGCCGCCGGCACGCTCTTGCGCCATCGGTTCGAGCGCGGGTTGATGCGCTCCGCCGCCCGCCTCACCTATCGGGACGCGCAAGAGGCCGGCGAGCGGGACGACCACCCGCTCCACGAGCGGCTCGGCAAAGGTCGCATCGCGGCGCTCTTCGGCGCCTATCACGCGCTTCGGGGCGCGCGGGAGACGCGCGGGGCGCTCGATCTCGATCTCCCCGAAACCGAGATCGTGCTCGCGTCTGACGGATCGGTTGAGCGTATGGCTCCGGCGCCGCGCTACGACAGCCATCGCCTGATCGAAGAGTTCATGATCACCGCCAACGTTGCGGCAGCCGAAGCCCTGGAGGCGAAGGGCTGGCCCTGCATGTATCGCGTGCACGACCAGCCCGATCCCGTGAAGGTCGAGGCGCTGCGCGGCTTCTTGGACGGTCTCGGCATGCGCTTTGCGCGCGGCGGCAGGCTGACCGCGGCGCGCTTCAACGAGGTCGTGCGTCGCGCCGCCGGCACCCGCCGGGCGGAGATCATCAACCTCTTCATCCTGCGCACTCAGGCGCAGGCCGCCTATAGCCCGCACAATATCGGCCATTTCGGCCTCGGCCTTGGCCGCTACGCCCACTTCACGTCGCCGATCCGGCGCTACGCCGATCTGCTGGTCCACCGGGCCCTGATCGGCGCCTATCGGCTGGGCGAGGGCGGGATCGGCGCGGCCGAGGGCGAGGCCTTCCCGGAGGTCGCGGATCATATTTCGGCGACCGAGCGGCGCGCCCAGGCCGCCGAACGCGAGACGGCGGATCGCTACGCCGCCCTTTACATGGCCGATCGCGTCGGCGCGGAGTTCGACGGGCGGATCGCGGGCTTGGCGCGCTTCGGCGTATTCGTCTCGCTGGATGGGCTCGGCGCGGAAGGCCTGGTGCCGGCCAGCAGCCTGGGCGGGGGGCGCCCACGGTTCGACGAACGGCGACAGACCCTGACCGTCGACCGCCGGACACTCTCTCTTGGCGAGCGGGTGCGCGTTCGCCTGCTCGAGGCCGACGGCTTGGCCGGGCGGCTCGCGTTTGAGCTTCGCGCGGTTGACGGAAAGGCCTGGTCATCGGATGGCGCGGCGCGCCGGGGGCGGCGCCGTCGTTGAGCGCTTGGCCAATCGGACGAGAGTGGGCTACCGTCTCGGGGCGGGAGAACGGGAGACACCAACGTGGCGAAGCCCACGGCGTGTCAGCGCCGCTGGCTCGTGCGCGGCGTCGCGCAGCCGGGCGGCAAGCTGCCACTGTTCGACGAGGAGGGACAGCGGGTGAGCCCGCGCACGATCCGTGCGTGCATCAAGAGCGGCTGGGCCGAGCCTTGGCGTCCCAATCCGATCCAACCGGGGTGGCTCGTGTGCAAGCTGACCGAGGACGGCCGGCGGGCGCTCGGCGGCGCCAACTGACCGCGCACCGCTCTCCTCCATGACCTCGGAACACGCGGCGGGGGGCGCCGCCAACGGCGCGCCCGAGACCACGCTCCGCGCGATGATCGCGATCATCGCGGCGGTGGCGCTCGTCGGGCTCACCTTCGGCTATACGCTGCCGTTGCTCGCCCTGATCATGGAGGAGGACGGGATCGGGCCGGTCATGATCGGCCTGAGCGCCGCCGCCGAATCGGCGGCGATCCTGGCGATGGGCCCGTTCGTCCCACGCATTCTTCGGGAATGGGGCTTGCGCACGCCTATGTTCGCGGCGGTCGCGATCGGCGTGATCATGATGGTCGTTCTCTATTTTTGCGATCCGCGGACCGCCTGGTTTCCGCTCCGTTTCATTCTCGGCGCGGCGATCTTCCTCATGCTGATCACGACCGACATCTGGATCACTCAGGGTGCGGGCGCGGCGCGGCGCGGCCGCATGATCGCGATCTATGGGACGGCGGCGACCGGCGGCATCGCCGCGGGCCCGCTTTTGGTTCCGCTGACGGGGACGGAGGGAATTCTGCCCTTCCTGGTCGGCGCCGGCGCGCTCGCGGCCTCGGCGGTGCCGCTTCTCTTCGCGTGGGGCCCGGCGCCGTCCATGGGCGATCGAGCCCGGCTTTCGCTCGGCGCGCTAGTCTCGGCAGTGCCGCTGCTGGTGGCGGCTGTGCTGGCCTTTGGGCTGCTGGATGCCGCCGTGCTCTCGCTCATGCCCATCTACGGCCTGCGGCGGGGCCTCGACGAGGCGGGCGCGGTTTTGCTGGTCACGATCCTGGTCGCGGGCTCGATTTTGCTGCAATTCCCGATCGGGTGGCTCGCCGATCGTGTCGCAAAGCCGCGCGTTCTCGTCGGCTGCGCGTTCGCGGGTCTCGGTGCCGCAGTGGTATTTCCGCTCGTATTCGACCTACCGTGGCTGCTCTGGCCCTGCCTGTTCGTGATCGGCGGCGCGATGGTCGGTGTCTATATCGTGAGCCTCGCGATCCTCGGCGACCGCTATTCCGGCGGCACCCTTGCTGCGGCAATCTCGGGCACCGCGATGGCCTATGCCCTCGGCTCGACGGCCGGGCCGCTGCTCACCGGCGCCGCGCTTCGGGGCTGGGACCCCTACGGGTTCAACGTGATCGTGGCCGCCGCATTCGGCCTAATCCTGGTCGTCGCCGCGCTTTTTCGGGGCGACGACGCGCCGCGGCCCGCGCACGACGCTTGACAGGACGCGCCCAGCACGTAGTGTCCCGCGTCACGATTTTGTCACGACGCGAGTGACGCCGATGGCTAAGGCGAACAGCATCCTGGTGAAGCTCGTCAGCTCCGCGGGCACGGGCTTCTACTACACCACGCGCAAGAACCCGCGCACGCAGACCGAGAAGCTCACCTTGCGCAAGTATGACCCGGTCGCGCGCAAGCACGTCGAGTTCAAGGAAGCGAAGATCAAGTAGTGAGCCAACGGGGCGGCGATGCGCCGCGACCCAACCGGCCATGGGACGCGGGCGGACCGTTGATCCGCCTGAGCTTGGCGCTTGCCTTGGCCGCATTCTTGGCCTGGCCGGGTCGCGCCAGTGCGGATATGGCGGCGGGCTGGCGCGCCTACGTGGCCGAGGACTACGCGGCGGCCGAACGCGAATGGCGGCCCCTCGCCGAGCGCGGGAGTCGCGACGCGGCATTCGGCCTCGGCATGCTGTTCGAGGTCACCGACAAGCTGGAGCATGCGGCGAGCTGGTACGACAAGGCCGCCCGCCGCGGCCTGGTCGCCGCGCAAGTGCTGCTGGGTGCGATGTATGCGGAGGGGCGCGGCGTGCCGCGCGATCTCATCCAGGCCTACGCCTGGCTCAACCTGGCCGCGGCCGGCGGCCAACCCAATGCCATCCTCGCGCGCGACGCCGTGGCCGCGCAGATGAGCGCGGCCGAGGTCGCCGAGGCGGAGGCGCTGAGCTGGAAGCTGGTGGGTGAGCCCTAGCACATTTCACGCTCGCCTAAGCTCACGCGAAATGCTTTCTCTCATTGGCATTGATGCAAATGCATCGTCGCAGGCGGGTCCACCCGCTCGGGATTTGCGCTAGGTCGTCGGGCCCGGCTTGGTCGGCCGCGTCGCCTATGCGGCCATCACGACGCAGTCGCGTCCGCCGCGCTTGGCGTCGTAGAGAGCCTGGTCAGCCCGTTTGAGCTGGTCCTCAGACGGCTCCTCGGGCGAATCGCGAAGCGCCACACCCACGCTGACCGTGACGGTCACCCAATGGCCTTTCGCGACCTCGATCGGCTCCCCGGCGACGGCGCGGCGCAAGCGCTCGGCGATGATCTGCGCGCGCTCCTGATCGGCGTCGGAGACGACAACCAAAAACTCCTCGCCGCCGAGGCGCGCCGGCAGATCACGGCCGCGGGTCGCCCTCTCCAGACGGCGGGCCACCTCACAGAGCACCAGATCGCCCGCATCGTGACCATGCTGGTCGTTGATCGCCTTGAAGTGGTCGATGTCGATCATCAGCAACGCGACGTCGGTGCGGTTCATGTTGGCGAGGTGGGAGGTGACGTAGCGGCGGTTGTAGAGGCCGGTGAGGCTGTCGGTCAGCGCCATGGCGACGCTTTCGCGATACGCGCCGCGGAGCTGGTCGTGATAGTGCTTGTAGCGAAGCTGGGTGCGCACGCGGACCCGCAGCTCGCTGCGGTCGACCGGTTTGACGACGTAGTCGTTGGCGCCAAGCTCGAGCGCCTTGGCGAGACGGTCGATGTCGTCCTCGCCGACGAGCACGAGAATCGCGCAATGGCGCGTCGCATCCTGCGACCTGAGCTGTGAGCAAAGGCGAAGCGGATCGCCGCTGCTCAGATCGAAGTTGATGAGGATGAGGTCGAGATCCCGGCGGCAGGCCGCCTCGACGGCCGCGTCGGGCGCTTCGATCGTGAGGTGGTTCTCCTCACCAAGGACCGACTGCATGACGTCGATCGTGGTCGGATTGTCATCGACCGCCAGCACCTCGATGCCGGTCAACAGCTCCTCATCGGTGGTTCCGTCGGAGAGCGCACCGAGCTGCCGCGAGGTCTCTTCGCGCAGCCTTAGCTCATCCAGAAGCATCTTGACGCGCAGCAGCGACTTGAGGCGCGCGAAAAGCGCCGTGTCGTTGACCGGCTTGGTCAGAAAATCATCGGCGCCCGCCTCGAGGCCGCGCACGCGATCGCGTTGCTCGTTGAGCGCCGTCACCATGATCACCGGGATATGGCGGGTCTCCGGATCGGCCTTGATGCGCTCGCAGACCTCGAAGCCGTCCATCTCGGGCATCATGACGTCGAGCAGCACGATATCGGGCTCCTCCGTCTTGATCATACGGAGGGCCTCTTGGCCGCTGTCGGCGGTGATCACATCGTAATATTCAGCGCTCAGCTTCGCTTCGAGAAGCCGAACGTTGATCGCAATGTCGTCGACAACGAGGACCCGTGCAGACATCTCAGAATCGGCCTCGACAAAACCCGGCCGGCGTGCGCGCCAGCGTGACGATTTCCAAGCTAAGCCGAGAGGATTAAAGGCTTCTTACGCGAGGCACCAGCTCCGCGCCGCATCGTTCAATGTTGACGTTGCACACCGACGCCAATCCTGCCGCACGTCGCGGGCGTCAGCAATCCGGGGTGCCAAACGCCTCGAACTGGGTGATTTCAGCACGCACTGAAAAGGCCCCGTGATCGAGGTCGAGGCGGTGCGCGACACCCGCCGCGTTCACCAGCTCACCCACCTCGAAGAGCGGCTCTTCGTGATTTTGGCCGTACATGAAGTAGGCCGAGCGGATGGGCCAAACCTGCTCGCGGGCGCCGTCGTCGCGGTCATCCCCCAGGCGCTCTCTGAGCTCTGCCGGCCCGAAGAAGGAGGTCACCTCGTACGCGCCGTCCGCCGTCGAGCCATCGAACAAGGCGGCGCTGTAGAGAGCGTCGCCGGCGGCGAGCGATTTGAGCCCGTTGCGCAGGTAGGCGATGGGGAACAATGTCCCGGCTGGCAGGGCGAGGCGCGCGACCGCGGGTTTCGTGAAATGCGCGACACCGCCCGTGTCGTCGAGTTCTGCCTCGCCGACGACCTCCTCTAGGATCGCGCCGTCTGTCTTGCGCTCGAGCTGGAAGCGCATGCGCCGGCCGTCGTGCGCCTCCCAGCCAGAGAACAAAAGGCGAATCACGGATGTGTTCTCGCCGTCGAGCGAGAGGCGCAACTCGGCGTGCTGGTTGACCGACCAGCCGTCGCACCGCTCGATCACCTCGAAATACATCTCACCGTCGGCGCCCACCACGCCGCTTGCCGACTCGACCCGCGATAGCTCCATCTGATAGAGCGCGCGGTGCGGCACCAAGCTCGCCGCGCGCGCAGGGCCGGCGGCGACACCGACGATCAGGGTCAAGAGCCCCAACGCCAAGCCGATCTGCCGCGCAGCCCGCCCGCCGTGACCAGGCGTTCGCCCCCGGCTCCACGTTCTCAATGGCAACGACAGATGGCCAATCATGCCTCAAAAACCGGTTCTGCTCGTGACCCGCAAGATGCCACCCGCTGTCGAGCAGCGGGCGGCGCGCGACTACGCCGCATTGCTCAACCCGGACGATAGCATTTATGACGCCGAAGCCTTGGCAAAAGCCGCGGCCGGAGCCGATGGCCTGCTCATCGCGACCGAGGCGTTTCCGGCGGATCGGCTCGCCATGCTGCCCAAGCGCGTGCGCATCATTGCGTGCTTCACAGCCGGCTTCGAGCATGTTGACGTGGCTGCCGCCCGCGCTCGTGGCATCGCGGTCAGCAATGCACCGGATGCCCTGACCGAGGCGACCGCCGAGATCGCGATGCTGTTGCTATTGGGTGCCGCGCGCCGCGGTGCGGAGGGTGATGCGCTTGTTCGGGGCGGCGGGTGGAACAACTGGCACGTCTTGTTCATGGCCGGCACGGGGCTCGCCGGCAAGCGGCTCGGTATTCTCGGCATGGGGCGGATCGGGCGTGCCGTCGCCAAGCGGGCCCGGGCGTTCGGGATGGCGATCCACTATCACAACCGTACCCGGCTTCCGGCGGATCTCGAGGCGGATGCCGTCTGGCACGACGATCCCGAGGACCTTCTCGGCGCGGCGGATTTCCTGTCGCTCCACTGTCCGCTGACCGATGAGACGCGGGGTTTCCTCAATGCGGCGCGCATCGCCCGCCTGCCCGCCGGGGCCATCGTGGTTAACACCGCGCGCGGCGACGTGGTGGACGACGAGGCGCTCGTCGCGGCGCTTCGCGCGGGGCACGTCCGGGCGGCGGGCCTCGACGTGTTTCGCGGGGAGCCGCGCAACATTCACCCGGGTTACGCGGCGTTGCCCAACACCTTTCTCTTGCCTCACCTGGGGAGCGCAACTCTCGAAGCGCGCACCGGGATGGGCCTGCAGGCGCTCGACAATCTGGATGCGTTCTTTGCCGGGCGACCGCTGCCGAATCCCGTCAATTGATGGGGCGCGCCACGCGACCGACGGAACGAATCGACCCGGCAAGAGTTGCCTCCTGCCCGGAGCGTACGCCGTAAGCCCTTGATTTCGCGGTGTGACAGGCCTGGCACGATGATTGCGCCTGTCCTGGTGCCAGCGGCGGTGCGAACCGCCTGGGCTCCAATAGACGAGGAGGAGGCGAAACATGGTCCACGCCACGCATGCTATGACACCGGCTCCCGAGAGCGTTGAGGATCCTGGTCCTGGCGTCAGTGTGATCACCGAGCGGCTCATGCGCTCTCTCGACGAGTCGCCCGGCGCAATCGGCGGGTCGCCGCGCGTGCTGCTCGAGCGGGCGCTTGCCGTGGCGGCCGCGGCCGAGCTTCGTCTTGCGGAGCAGGACCGCCGTATCGCGGTGCTCGAGATGCTGACGCAAACCGACGAGCTCAGCGGGCTGATGAACCGCCGCGGCTTCGACCGCGAGCTCCGCCGGATCCTTGCCGACGCCCGACGCCACGATGAGGCCGGTGTGCTCTGCTTCATCGATCTCGATGATTTCAAGACCATCAACGACATCCACGGCCACACCATGGGAGACCGCGTGCTCAACACGGTCGGCCGCATCCTGAAGATGCAGGTGCGCGAGAACGACGTGGTCGCCCGCGTCGGCGGGGACGAGTTCGCGGTCGCCCTCACGAAATGCGGCAAGGAGCACGGCGTGCGTCGCGCGCGTCAGATCGAACGTGTGCTCAATGAGCACACCGTCACCTGCGGCGAGACCACCATCCCGATCCGCAGCAGCGTGGGCATCGCTCCGTTCGACGCGGAGGACGAGCCCGAGGCCCTGATTCAGCGGGCCGATCAGGCCATGTATGCCAAGAAGCGGGCGCGCACCGCCGCCATCAACGAACTCTCCGGCGCCTTGAGCTACCGCGAGATCGCTGGCTGCGGGAGCTAGAGCAAATCGCGAGCAGGTGTGATCACCTGCGACGACGCATTTGCGTCAATGCCAACGAGAGAGAGCCTATCGCGTGAGCGAGAGTGAACGTGACAGGCTCTAGTCGCCCTCGGGCGCCGGCGTGCCGGCCGGCTGCTGCTGGGTGATGCAATGAATGCCGCCGCCCCCTGCGACGATGGCAAGAGCCGGTAGCTGCACCACGGTGCGATCGGGGAAGGCCGCCTTGAGCGTCGCGCGGGCCGGCTCGTCGGCGGGGTCGTCGAAGGCCGGCATGATCACGGCGCCGTTCGCGAGATAGAAGTTCACGTAGGAAAGGCTGAGGCGCTCGCCGTCGACGCCGAAGCGCGGCGCGGGCTGTTCGATCGGGATCACCTCGAGCGGCCGCGCCTGCGCGTCGCGCGCCGCCTTGAGGCGATCGAGGTTCTCGGCGAGCGGCGCGCGGTTGGCATCGGCCGGATCGGGCGCCGTGAGCGCGATGACGCGCCCCGGTGCGGCAAAGCAGGCGATGTTGTCGACATGGCCGGAGGTCTCGTCATCGGCGAGCCCCTCTCCGAGCCAGATCACCCGCTTGGCGCCGACGAACGCACGCAAATGCGCCTCAAGACTTGCCCTGGTCTCGCGCGGGTTGCGCACGCCGTCGAGCAGGCATTGCTCGGTGGTCAGCAGCGTGCCTTCCCCGTCGACATGGATCGAGCCGCCCTCCAGCACGATCGGCGCGGCGTAGCGGCGCGCGCCCGCATCGGTCAGGATCGCTTGCGCCATCGCATCGTCCTGCGCATGGTCGGGATAGACGCCGCCCCAGCCGTCGAAGCGCCAATCCACGCCGGCGACGGCACCGGCGCCGTCGACCACGAAGGTCGGCCCAGTATCGCGGGTCCACGAATCGTCGTGCGCCAGCGTGAGCACGCGCACCGCCCCGCCGCAACGCGCAGCGGCCGCCGCGCTCTGGTCCCGCGCGGCGATCATGGTGACCGGCTCGAACCGGGCGATGGCGGCGGCGACGGCGGCATAGGCGTCACGCGCGGCCTCAAGGCCGTCGCCCCAGAGTGAGTCGCGGCAGGGCCACGCCATCCAGCAGCCGGCGTGGGGGGCCCACTCGGCCGGCATGCGAAAGCCGTGGTCTCGTGGCGTGGCCCCTGGGGTCGGTGGTGTCCCGTCGGTGGCAGCATCAGGCATCAGCGAGTATCCTCGGTGTGAACCGCCTAGGGGGAGATCATGGCCGGTAAGATTGACGCGCGACTTAACGAACTCAACATCGAACTGCCGCCGGCGCCAGGCCCCGCGGGGTCCTATGTGCCCTACACCGTGGCGGGCAATCTCGTATTTGTCGCGGGCCAGATCCCGATCGAAGGTGGCGAGATCCGCCACACCGGCAAGCTCGGTGCCGAGCTCGACGTCGAGGCGGGCCAAGCGGTGGCGCGGCTTTGCGCTCTCAACGCGATCGCGCAGGTGCGCGCGGCCTGTGACGGCGATCTGGATCGCGTGACGCGCTGCGTGCGCCTCACCGGCTACGTCGCCTGCACCGACGATTTCACCCAGCATCCGGCCGTCATCAACGGGGCCTCGGATCTCGTCGCATCCGTGTTCGGCGATGCCGGCCTCCATGCGCGCGTCGCGGTTGGCACGAACGCGTTGCCACTCGGCGTCCCGGTCGAGGTCGAGTCGATCTGGACCATCGCGTGAGCCCGGGTGCACGGCCATGAACGGCGGTGAGGCACTCGTCGCGACATTGCGCGCCCACGGCGTCGATACGGCGTTCGGCATTCCCGGCGAGAGCTACCTTGCGGTGCTCGAAGCGCTCCGGGCCGAGCGCGACCGTCTGCGGTTCGTGCTCACGCGCCACGAATCCGGCGCGAGCTTCGCGGCCTGCGCCTATGGCCGTTTGACGGGGCGGCCAGGTGCCGTTTTCGTCACGCGGGGGCCGGGCGCGACCAACGCGTCGATCGGCATTCACACGGCGCGGCAGGATTCCGTCCCGCTTCTCCTGTTCATCGGGCAGGTGCCGACGAGCCAGCGCGGCCGCGAGGCGTTTCAAGAGGTCGACTACGCCCAGATGCTCGGCCCGCTCACCAAGAGGGTGCTCGAGCCGGGCGGCCCACAAGAGGTGGCGCAGATGACCGCGGAGGCGCACGCCATCGCGCTCGAAGGCCGCCCGGGCCCGGTGGCGGTCGTGCTGCCGGAGGACGTGACCGAGGGCGATGCCGGCGCGGTCGCGGTCCCGCGTCCTGCGCCGCGCGCGGCGCTGGCGCCGGACCCTGAGGACGTCGATGCCGTGGTCGCTCTGCTTGAAGCGGCGCAGCATCCGGTGGTTCTGGCAGGCGAGCAGGTGAGCTTCGATGGGGCGAACGATGCGCTCGGTCGCCTCGCCGAGGCCTATGGCTGCGGCGTGTTCGGCGGGTTTCGCCGTCAGGGCGTTCTTGCGAGCAGCCATCCGGCCTGGCTCGGCTATTTCGGCCTCGCGCTTCAGGCTTATCAGGCCGACATCTGGTCCGAGGTCGATCTGGTGCTCGCGCTTGGCACGCGGCTCGACCTTGCCACGACCCTCGATGACACGCTGATCCGCGCCGACCAGACGCTCGTCCAGGCCTTTCCCGATGCCGAAGTGCTTGCGGTCTGCGGCGCGCGGGTGGGCCTCTGCGCCGATGCCGCGCCGACGATCGAGGCCTTGTTGGACCGGGCGCCCGACGCACCGCCGGCGGGCCGTGCGGCGTGGGTCGCGGCGCAGCACGCACGCTTCGAGGCGGCGCGGACCGGTGATCCCGGCCCGCCGCTGGGCGCGGTCGACATGCGCGCCGTGACCCTCGCGGTGGCGGAGCGCCTCCCCCAAGATGCCACCATCGTCAACGACGCCGGCAACTTCTCGACCTGGGTGCATCGGCACTACCCCTATGCCGACGCGCTGAGCCAGGCGGCGCCGGCCGCGGGTGCGATGGGCTATGCCGTGCCCGGCGCGGTGGGCGCCAAGCTCGCATGCCCGGAGCGCACGGTCGTCGCGTTCGTCGGCGACGGCGGCTTCAGCATGACGGGGCAAGAGCTGATCACGGCGGTGGTCGAGGATCTGCCGCTGGTGGTCGTGGTCTGTGACAATGCGGGCTACGGCACGATTGCGATGCACCAGTTCCGCCGCTACGGCGCGGATGCGACCTATGCGATTGCGCTCGACAACCCGGATTTCGCGGCGGCCGCGCGCGCCTGGGGAGCGGCCGCCTGGACCGTCGAGACCACCGACGCCTTCGCACCTGCGTTCGATGAGGCCGTGGCCTGCGGCCGGCCCGCCTTGATCCACGTGAAGACCGATCTGCGCGATCTCGCGGCCTCCGGTCTCAAGCTGGTGCCGCCGTCGTGACGCTGCCGGCGGACGCGGAGCGCGCGGGGGAGACGGAGCCCCTCTACGAGGGCCATATTCTCGCGTCTCTCAAAGAGGTCGACGCCGCGGTGTGGGACGCCTGTGCCGGCGCGGTCAACCCGTTCGTGCGCCACGCGTTCCTCTCGGCACTGGAGGATAGCGGCTCGGCGACCGCGGAGACCGGCTGGATGCCGCAGCACGTTCTGCTGAAGGTGCGCGGCAGTGATGCGGTTCTCGGCGCGGTGCCGATGTATCTCAAGAGCC
Organism: Alphaproteobacteria bacterium; assembly: GCA_965216915.1. Lineage (GTDB taxonomy): Bacteria > Pseudomonadota > Alphaproteobacteria > UBA828 > UBA828 > CBDCGS01. Next base: position 399,797 of record CBDCGS010000011.1, on the reverse strand, counting down.
ACTCATATGGCGAGTACGTGTTCGACCATGGCTGGGCGGAGGCGTTCGAGCGCGCAGGCGGCCGCTACTACCCCAAGCTCCAGGTCTCGGTGCCCTTCACCCCGGCGACCGGTCCCCGCCTGCTCGTGCCCGAGGGCGCGGATGCGGAGGCTCATCGCACGGCGCTCCTTTCCGTCTGCGTGCAGCGCTGCGAGCAGATCAACGCGTCGTCGCTTCACATCACCTTCCCGGAGGAGGAAGAGTGGCGGACGATGGGTGAGGCCGGGCTGCTCCAGCGCACCGGCCTGCAGTTCCACTGGTTCAACGACGGCTACGAGAGCTTCGACGCGTTTCTCTCGACGCTCGCCTCGCGCAAGCGTAAGCAGATCCGCAAGGAGCGCCGCGCCGCGGCCGAAACCGGGCTCACGATCTCCGTGCTCGCGGGCGATGCGATCACCGAGGCTCATTGGGATGCGTTTTTTGCGTTCTATCAGGATACGGGCAGCCGCAAATGGGGTGCGCCCTATCTCACCCGGTCCTTTTTCAGCCTGCTCGGCGAGCGCATGGGTGATGCCGTCGTGCTCATTTTCGTCGAGGATGCCGGCCGACCGATCGCCGGCGCGCTCAATCTGCGCGGCGCCGACGCGCTTTACGGCCGCAACTGGGGTGCCATCGAGCACCACCGGTTTCTGCATTTCGAGGCTTGCTACTACCGCGCCATCGATTTCGCGATCGACCATGGGCTCAAGCGCGTCGAAGCCGGCGCCCAAGGCCCGCACAAGCTCGCGCGCGGCTATGTGCCGGTGCCGACCTACTCGGCTCACTGGGTCTCCAACCCAAGCTTTCGCGATGCGATCGCCGATTACCTCGCGCATGAAACGCAGCACGTGGACGCGGAGATCGACGTGCTGTCGCAGCACGCGCCGTTTCGCCAAAGTGAGGAGGGATTGATCTGATTGGCTTGCGCGGGGCTGCCGTTGGCCCGAAGATCACGGGACGGGACGCACAAACGCGGGGAGACAAGCGATGACGGTTGCGAACCTCGACGCCCTGACGCGGGAGGCACTCGATCACTACCTGTTTCCGCTCGCGACCAAGCAGGACATTCAGCGCGACGGGCCGATGATCTTCTCGAGCGCGAAGGGGCTCGAGATCACCGACGCGGCCGGCAAGACCTATCTCGACATGATGAGCACGCAAACGCGGGCAAGCTCGCTCGGCTATGCGGACGATCGCATCGCGCGTGCCATCTACGACCAGCTGATGCACCTGCACTATGGCGGCACCTTCGCCAACGTCGCGGACGTCACCGTGCAGCTCGCGAGCAAGATCGCCGCTCTCGCGCCCGGCGATCTCACCGCCACGATCTTCGCCGGCAGCGGTTCCGAGGCCAACGAGATGTCGATCAAGGCGGCGAAGCAGTATCACATCGCCAAGGGCGACAAGCCGCGCGCGCACAAGGTGATCTCGCGCTGGAACGCCTATCACGGCGCGACCATGGGCGCGATCGGCAGCACCGACTATCTCGGCACGCGCGCCGTCACCGAGCCGGGCGTACCCGGCTATAGCCGTGTGCCGGCGCCGACGCTCTATCGCACGCCGTTCGGCATGGATGCCTCAGAGGTGTGCGACTTCTGCGTCGATTTTCTCGAGCAGCACATACTCCACGAGGGTCCGGAGACGGTGGCCGCCTTCATCGCGGAGCCTGTGATGCAGGGCGACGGCGTGCAGGTGCCGCCGGACGACTATTTCGCCCGGGTGCAGGAGGTGCTGCGCAAATATGACGTCGTGTTCATCGCCGACGAGGTGATCACGGGCTTTGGCCGCACGGGCGCATGGTTCGCGATGGAACATTGGGGCATCGAGGCCGACGTGATGAGCACCGCGAAGGCGATCTCGGCGGGCTATTTCCCGCTCGGCGCCTCGACGGTCACGCGGGCGGTCGCCGATACGATGCCCGTCTTCACGCACGTTCAGACCTACCAGGGCCATCCCGGCGGCTGCGCGGCCGCGCTCAAGACCATCGAGATTCTCGAGACCGACGAGTTGGTCGCCGCAAGCCGCGACAATGGCGCCTACTTCCTCGAGGTGATGCAGCGTCTTCGCGATCTCCCGATCGTCGGCGACGTGCGCGGCCTCGGCATGTGGACCTGCGTCGATTTTACCGTCGACAAGGCGACGCGCGCCCCGTTCACCGACGACACGGTCAAGGCGATTACGCGCCGCATCGCCGATCTCGGCGTGCTGGGCGGAGAGGAGGGCACCGCGATCGAGTTCGCGCCCGCCTATGTGGCGACCCGGGAGCAGCTCGAGCGCTGCGTGGACGTCACCGAGCAGGCGATCCGCGAGATCATGGCGGATCGCAACCTTGGCTGACGAAACAGGACGGGACGCGTTAACGACGGGTGCAGCGAGCGTTTTCCTTCAACCGCGCCTGTTGTATAAGCTGACTTGAAGGGACAGACCGTCGGGCGCGCGCCGAAAGGCGTCGCGGCCGGGAGGACACGCCAGGAGGTCATAAGCCATGAAATTGGCGCTTTTCATGATGCCGATCCACGACGTGACGCGGGACTATCACACCACGTTGATGGAGGATGTCGAAGCCGTCGAACTCGCCGACAAGCTCGGATTTTCGGAGATTTGGGTCGGCGAGCACTACACCTCGGGCGCCGAGCAGATCACCTCGCCTCTGATGTTTCTGACGAACCTCATCGCGCGCACCAAGCAGATCAAGTTCGCGACTGGCGTGATTTGTCTGCCGCAGTATCACCCGGTGCTGACCGCCGGCCAGATCGCGATGTTCGATCATCTCTGCAAGGGCCGCTACATCATGGGTGTGGGCCCGGGCGGCCTTCCGCCGGATTTCGAAGCCTTCGGCACCATGGACTCCGATCGCAGCGAGATGATGGTCGAGGCGATCGACGCCATGTTGCACATGTGGACGAACGATCCGCCCTACGACATTCAGGGCAAGCACTGGCAAATCAGCGTCAAGGACTGGGTCCATGACGATATCAAGCTTGGCCACATGGCCAGGCCCTATCAAAGGCCACATCCTCCGCTCGCGATCTCGGCGATGAGCCCCTACTCGGGGTCGATCAAGTTCGCCGGCGGGCGCGGCTATATTCCGATTACCGCGAACTTCATCGGCGAGTGGTCGGTCAAATCGCATTGGGAGGTCTACGCCGAAGAGGCGGCCAAGGCCGGTCATGCGACAGACCCCGAGATTTGGCGCGTTGCGCGCAACGTTTGCGTTGCCGAGACAGACGCCGAGGCGGAAAGCTACGTCAAAACGGTCGGGCAGTCCTACGACTACTACTACGACTACCTGTTCAAGATTTTCGAGCGGGCGAACATGAAAGGGCCGTTCGTCGTCAACAAGGGCGACGATCCCGACCAGCTCACTTACGAGGCCGCGCGCGACAACTACACGATCTACGGCAGCCCGGAGACCGTCGTGGAGAAGATCCTGGCGTTCCGCGAAAGGATCGGCCACTTCGGCACTCTCATGTTGACCGCGCAGGACTTCACGGATGCCGCACGCATCAAGCGCTCGATGGAGCTGCTCGCCACCGAGGTGATGCCGAAGGTCAACGAGGCGATCGGGGTACGCGACGCCGCCGAGTAGCCGAAGCGGGGCGTCCCCAACCGAGGTATCACCAGTGGCAGCGCGCGCGCTCGTCACCGGTGGGTCGCGCGGTATCGGCAAGGCCGTCTGCGACCGTTTGCGGCGCGACGGGATCGATGTCGTCGTCTTCGATATCGTTGCGCCCGACGATCCGAGTCTCGGAGCCTATGTCGAGGTCGATCTGGCGGACGTCGCCGCGACCGAAGCCGCGCTCGCCGCGGCACTTGACGCCGGGCCCATCACACGGCTCGTCAACAATGTCGGCACCGTGCGCCCGGCGTTGCTCGACGACGCCACCCTCGCTGATTTCGATCAGGTCATGGCGCTCAATGTGCGCGCGGCCATTCAGTGCACGAAGGCCGTCGTGCCTGGTATGCGCGCGGCCGGTTTCGGGCGCATTGTCAACGTGTCGAGCCGCTCGATCCGCGGCAAGGAGCTGCGAACCAACTACGCCGCGAGCAAGGCCGCGCTGATCGGGTTGACGCGCACTTGGGCGCTGGAGCTCGCGGCCGACGGCATCACCGTCAATTGCATCTGTCCGGGCCCGACCGCGACCGAGCTCTATGTCGCGGCCAATCCACCGGATTCGCCGGCCACCAAGGCGGCGCTCGCGGCCATTCCGGTCGGGCGGATCGGCACGCCCGAGGACATGGCGCATACGATCGCGTTTTTCCTCGACGAGGCGAGCGGGTTTGTGACGGGGCAGGAGCTCTTCGTCTGCGGCGGCTCCAGCATCGGCGCGCGCGAATCTTACGGTGCGCCGCCCGCTTAGATTAATCGCCGACGGACGCCGGCCAGCCTTCCCCGAAGCCGCGCGTGGGGAGCGCCAACGGGTCGGTTTCGGCAATCTGCGCGCTGACGGCGCGGAGGCGCGGCAGTGTGTCGCGCCGCATCGTCTCAATGCTCATTGCGCGGGCGTCACAGGTCACCGCGATTGCCGCGTCGCACACCCCCCGGCGCTCGATGAGCGGCACGGCGATGCAACGAACGCCGATGCGGAACTCCTGATCGACCAGCGCCCAGCGGGTTTCACGCACGCGGTCGATGGCGTGGCGCAGCGCGCCCGTGTCCGTCACGGTGAGCGCGGTCAGCGAGCGCGGTCGGGTTGAGTCGAGATAATGCTCATAGGCCTGATCGGGCATTCCGGCCAGCAGGATGCGGCCGAGCGCGGTCGCATAAGCGGGGCGGCGGGTCGCGAGCCCGACCGGGGTCTCGGCACTGCTGCCCGAGGGAACCCGCGCGATCAGGCGCACCGCGTCGCGCTCCATGACGCCGACCGCGCAGGCGAAGCCGGTCGCCGCGCTCAACCGCTCCATGACCGAAAGCGCGCGTTGGCGCATGCCCATGCCCGTGAGATAAGCGCGTCCGAGGTCGAGCGCGGCGGGTGCCAAGCTGAAGCGCTTGCCGTCGGTTCGTGCGTAGCCCTCCGCAACCAGCGTCAACAGCGATCTTCGCGCCGCAGCCCGCGTGAGCCCGGCGCGCCGCGCGACATCGCTCGGCGTCAAGCGCGGCGGACCGTTCTCGAACGCGCGTATGACCGCAAGCCCCCGCGCGAGCGAACGCACCATGTCGCGCTCTTTGATGGTCTCCGTCATGATCTCGATCTCGCCAGCAAAACCGTTGCCCCCGGCTGTCCGAATCTTGGTCGATCGATAGCGGACCACAGGGGACGCCCGGCCGGCTGTAGCAACGATCACAATTCGCGCCGAGGCGGGGCTGGCGTGCCGGCAGCCGGGCCTAGGTCTGTGGCTCTTCCGAGAGGACGCGCGCGACCACGCGGCGGACCTCGGCGGGCGCGAAGGGCTTTTCGATGACCGGTTGATCGACCTCTTCGAGGAAGCGCGCGGTCGGCCCGCTCAGCGCGTCGCCGGTGACGAAGATGACACGGGCGGCGAGCACGGGATTGCGCGCATGGATGGTTTCAAACAGCCCGCGGCCGTCCATGTCGGGCATGCGCATGTCGCTGAGGATCAAATCGAAAGGCTCGGCGTCGAGGCGGGCCAGAGCCTCCTTGCCGGTTGCCGCAATCTCGGTCTTGTGGCCGACGCCCTCGAGCACCTCGGCGAGCATCTGAGCGACGTCCGGCTCGTCTTCGACGATCAGGATCCGTCGGGCCGGGATGCCTGCCTCATCGTCAACGGCTGCGGCGTCCTCAGGTGCCGGCGTCGCTCGCACCGGCAGCGTGATGATGAAGCAGGTTCCGCCTTCCGCAGGTTGCTCGACGATGATCGTGCCGCCATGCGCCTCGATCAGGCCGCGGCTCACGGAGAGCCCGAGCCCGGTGCCCTCGCCCACTTCCTTTGTCGTGAAGAAGGGCTCGAAGATGCGGCTCCGCAGCTCAGGCGGGATTCCCGGGCCGTTGTCGGTAACGGCGATTCGCACCACGTGCTCCGCATCCAAAAGCCGCGCCCCGATGCTGATGGTGCGCGCACCGGCTTGCTCGGACAAGGCGTGCTGGGCGTTGACCAGGAGGTTGGTGAACACCTGAATGATCTGATTGGGATCGACCATGATCTCGGGCAATTCGTCGTCGGCCTCCACCGTCACGGCGATCGAGTTGGTGCGGAGCCCATAGCCGACGATATCGAGCGCCGATCGAATGAGCTCCTCGACGTTCGCCGGCTCGCGCGACGGCGTTTCCTGGCGCGCCAGCGCGAGAAAGGTCTTGACGATCTTGGCGCAGCGCTCCGCCGCGCCGCGTAGCTTGGCGATCCCGACGGCCTCCGGTTCGTCGCGAAACCGGTCCTCGAGCATCATCGAGCGTCCGACGACCACCGAAAGCGGGTTGTTGAGCTCGTGTGCGACGCCGGCAAGCAGGGAGCCGAGGGCGTTGAGCTTCTCGCTCTGGTGCAGCACCTCACGCTGGCGCGCGAGCTCTCGCTCCGCCCGCTCGCGCTCCTTGAGCTCGTCGGCGAGCTGCTCGTTCACCTCCGCGAGGGCGGCGCTGCGCTCGTTGATCGCCGCCTGGCGCGCATCGATCTCCGCCGCCATCGTCTTGACCGAGCGCGCGAGCTCGCCGATCTCGTCATCGCGCTCGACCGGGACCTTCGCGTCGAAGCGGCCGGTGGCAATATCCCGCGTTGCACCTACGAGGGCCCGAAGCGGGCCGGCGACTTGGCGCCGGAGGATGAAGAACAGCACCATGATCTCGACCAGCAGGGCTGCGGCGCCCAGGATCAAGATGAGCTGCGCCGTCTCGAAGGCGCGCGACGAGATGATCGAGCGCGGGAAGACCGTCACCAAGAACCAGCCGGGCGCCGCGAGGTGGGTGATTGCGAGCAACTCGTCGTCATCGCCGTTCTCGACGATGCGCTGCCCCTCCGCGCGCCCAAGGGTCGCCTCGAAGATGCGCTGCAGGTTGGGATCGCCGGCGTCTTGGATCGCGAGCGTGCCGCCGCGGGCTTGGATGGCTTCCATGTAGCGCGGATGGGCGACCAGCCGTCCGTCGGCACGGAACAAAATGTTGTAGGTGCCGGGCAGCTCGTTCAAGAGCGTGCGGCCGATTAGGTCTTGCAGCAGGATGTCTTGCCCGACCGAAAGCAGGTGGAGACTGTCGCGGTTCACGGGCTCGATGCCCGAGACCATCCAATCGCGCGCGGCGTAGTCGTAGTAGAGATCGGACCACCGCTGCGCGCCCGCGATGCCTGCCGCGAAGCGGTGCATCACCACGACGTCGCCCTCTCGCTGGCCGGCCGCGAGGGCGAGCTTGGCGTAGATCTCCCAGTCGTGCGCGTCCAGCGTCCAGGCCTCGTCGGGCCAATACATCAAGAGCGCGCTCTCAGGCGTGACCGCATAGAGGTTGACGAAACGGCTCCGCCAGGCCGGCCCGAATTGTTTGAGCATGTTGAAGGCGACGAACAAGCGCTTGCGCAGGTCATCGTCGATCATGACGTGCTTGCCGATGAAGCCGGTGATGCCCTCGCCCGTGAAGAAGGATGCCCCGAGCCGAAGCGTGCCGTCGTCCTGGCGCTCGAACATGGTGGTGAACCAGTTGTGCGCCTCCGACCCATCGACATCTCTAAGCGCCCGCTCATAGGCCTGGGTAAAGATGCGAAGGTTGTCGACCGCGAGGTCGAACACCTCGCTCTCGCGCGCGCTCCGTTGCTCGACATACTGGTCAAGCTGGTCGAGCGCCTGATCCTCGAGCCCGTTCCGCACATGCCAGAAGCTCACGATCGTCGCAATGGCGACCACCGCGGCGATGCGAAGCGCGACGCGCCAGAGCGTGCGGCGCGTGAGTGATCCGTTGGCCGGGCTCAGCCGCTTAACCCACGCGACGGCGGTGTTCACTGCACAATCTTGGCGAGCGGCGGCGCCTCGGCCACTCCCAGGCGCTCGGCGATGCGCGGATTGAAGAAGAGCTCACCTTCCTTGTTGTAGCTCAGCGGAATGGCGGTGGGTTCGGTGCCGCTCAGGATCTTCAGCGCGGCGCGCGCAGCCCAGCGGCCTTGCTCCTCGGGCACTTTGCCGACGCCGATCATCGCGAGGTGCATCAGCCAGCCGAAATCGGTGCCTGTCGGAATCCGCGTTTGCTGCTCCGCGAGCGTGCGCGCTGCCTCGTCATCGAAGTCCACCACCGCCGCATGGTCCATGATCACGAGCATGTCGACTTCATCCTGCGCGCGCAGAAACGCCTCCTTCCAATCCGCAAAGGTCGCGACGAAATAGGCCTTCTCGTACTCGATCCCGAACAGCCGGCGATGGTAGGCCAGCTCCTTGCGCTTGGTGGGCGTGTCCTCGGTGAGGAGGCCGATGCGCTCACCGGCGGCGTGACGGCGCAACAACCGCACGATTTGCGGGATCGGCGAGACCTCGATCATGCCGGTCACGTTGGTGTAGGGGAAACCGTAGTCCGACGCATCCCAATTCACGCCGCAGAAGACGAAAGGCAGCGCCGTGTTCCGATGGTGCGGCATGATCACGTAGCGCGCGGCAGCGTCATCGCTCGCCGTCACGACGTCGGGCCGGAAGCTTTCAATCAGCGCGTTGACTCGGGCCGCCGCCTCGCGCTGAGACGCCTCCGACCGATTGCGCTTCGCATCCATATGAATGATCTGAAGCTCGATCCCGGTGCTCGCCAGCGTTTCGCTGAGCGCCGCCGCGATGCGATCGGTCCAGACATTGCCTTCGTGGTAGGAGGCGACATGGAGCACCCGTTTGTTCTCGTAGCTCGCCGCCTCGGCGACCGTCGCGCTCGCCACGAGAAGGCATAGGCAGAGCAACGGCGCCGCGGCGCAGCGCGTGACGCGGCGCCAAACAGCCCGCGATCGGGGTCTATTCGGCCGCATCCCGCCAGCCGATCTCCGCACGGAGCCGCGGCATCATTTCCGTCGCCACGAGCTCCATGTGCCGACGCCACAGGTCTTTGTGCACCCAGTCGTGCTGCGAGATGATCAGCGTCTCGAACGGCCCGACATCCTCGCGGAATGCCGCAAGCTTCTTCGCCACCGTCTCGGGGCTTCCCGCGATCACGATCTTGTCGATGCAATATTCGGGCGTGACCTCGTCGTCGGGCATGTCGGGATCGTCTTTCAGCATGTGGACGAATCCGCCGAAGCGCGTGATCCCGATGATGTACTCGAAATACCAGTGAAGCGCGTTGTCGGGCCGGCGCAAATACTCCCGCGCCTCGGCATCCGTCTCGGTGACGAGCAGGGTGCGCCCGGCCCGCCACTTCGAGGGATCGGGCTCCTTGCCGAGTTTGCTGCGCTCATCGAGATAGTCGCGCCAATGCCCCTTGAGCACGGATTGGGGCACGAAGTTCGCCGAAATCGAGAGCCAGTCCCGCTGCGCGGCGAGTCGAATGCTCGCGGAGCCACGGCTCATCGAGGGCAGCATCACCGGCGGATGGGGTTTTTGATAGGGCTTGCCCATGGCACCGACGCCGAGGTCGGCGATTACATTGTCCTTGATCACGAAGTCCCAATATTTGCCGTGGAACTCGTAGGGTGGGTCCGATGCCCAGATGCCGTGGATCATGTCGATCGATTCGACCAGCATCTCCATGCGGTCGGCTTCGAGAAGCTTGAACATCTCGAAGTCGGGCGGCGTCGCCCCCGGGCCAATACCCATCAGGAAACGGCCCTCCGACATGTGGTCGAATTGGGCCGCCAGGCCGGCGATGATCGCGGGGTGCTGATAGGGCAGGCACAGCACACCGGAGCCGAACTTGATGTGTTTCGTCTGGTTGATCAGCGCCGCATAGAGCATGAGCGGCGATTGGATGGGCTCGGACGGGAGTGCGAAATGCTCGCCGAGCCAGACTTCGTCGAAGCCCACCTCGTCCGCGACCTTGATGATCTCCATGTCCTCGAACAGGAGCGTGTGATAGCCCCGTTTGAAGTCCTGAATGGGGTGCATGAACATGCCGAGTCTCATGACCAGTCTCCCGTGCCGGTAGCGGTAGCGCCTTCGCCCATTATGGCGGTGGAGGCAATGTGAGGTCCAACGGTCAGGCGCATTTCTCGAGATAGCCGGGAAGGCGCCCCAGCAGCGCCTCGACGTCCGAGGCGTCGGTGTGGAGGTGGACCGATATCCGCACGCGCCCGGTATCGGCCCAGATCAAGATCTTGTCGGCGGCTGCGAGCGCCATCAGGCGGTCGGCTGCCGGGTGCGCGAAGCAGATGTTGCCGGCGCGGGCGTCCGGCTCCGCGGGGGTGGTGACCGCGAGGTCGAGCGCGTCCAGCGCTTCACGGAGCTCGCCGCCGAGGGCGCGCGCATGGGCGGCGATGCGCTCATGGCCGATCGCGTCGAGATAGGCGAGCGAGGTGCGCAGCAGGTAGACATCGAGGTGGTTGCGGTTGCCTACCTCGGCGCGTGCGCCGCCCTCCTTGAGGACGTAGGCACCCGGGGCGTCGCCTGGGTTGGCCGAGTTCCAGCCCACCGCCAGCGGCTCGAAAGCCGGGAATGTCGCGCGGTTCCAGGCGAGAATGCCCATATGGGTCGCGAGCAACCATTTGTAGCCGGCGCTCACGGTGAAATCGCAGAGCGTGCCGTCGACCGGCACGACGCCGAGCGCATGGCTTGCGTCGTTGAGCAAGGGAACCGCCTTGCTGCGCAGCCCGGCCGATAGGCGCGCCATGTCGAGGTGCTGGCCGGTGAGATAGCTGACCTGGCTCACATAGACGAGCCGCGTGCGCGCATCGCAAGCCTCCACGAGACGATCCTCGCTAACCCGCCATCCGTCCGGCGGGACCAAGCGCACCTCGACGCCGAGCGCGCGCAAGCGCGCAAAGGCGTAGCGCCCCGAGGCATATTCGAGCGCGCCAGAAACCACATTGTCGCCCGCACGCCAGGGGATCGCCGAGATCACGCGCCCGATCGCCTCGGACGCGCTGCCGACAAACGCGAAGTCCTCGGCGGGGAGCCCCATCATCGCGCCAAGTTGCGCGCACGCCTCGTCGCCGACCGTCCAATGCGCCCAATAGCCGTCGAAGCCCCGCGCCTTGTCGCGGGCGAATTGCTCGAACGCCGCGCGATGCGCCTTGAGGAGCGGCGGCTGCCCGCCGGTCGCTAGATGAACCACGCCTTCGAGGTCGATGAAGTCGGACTTCGGTGCAAGCATGTGATGATCCGGTATCGCGAACGAACCCGCAGGGGAGTGTAGCCTTCCTGCGGCAGAACCGCGCCCCAAGACCTGCGCGCCAATTTTTGCGCGCCCCGCCCCGCGTATCGCGCGCCCTGTGGGTCGCGACCTGCGTATCGCGCGCCCTGTGGGTCGCGACCTGCGTATCGCGCGCCCTGTGGGTCGCGACCTGCGTATCGCGTGTCCCGCGCGCCCCGCCGGGTGCTATGATGGTCCGACCAGAGAAGAAGACCATCATGTCACGCGCCAACGTTCCGACCTCCCCGACTGATCGCGAAACGATCCGTGCCCGCATCGATGCGTTGCCGCGCGTCTCGCTCGCGCACCTGCCGACGCCGCTCGACCATTGTCCGCGCTTGAGCGACGCGCTGGGCGGGCCGCAGATCTACATCAAGCGTGACGATCTCACGGGCCTTGCCTTCGGCGGCAACAAGACACGCCACCTCGAGTTCGTTTTTGCCGAACTCCTCAAGAAGGACGTCGACACCATCGTCGCCGGGGCCTATAGCCAGTCCAACTGGTGCCGCCAGATCACGGCGGCGGCGCGCAAGTTCGGCCTCGCGGTCGAGCTGGTCCTCATGCACGGCGTGAAAGGGCCGGAGCCGCAGGGCAATCTCCTGCTCGATCGGCTGATGGGCGCCAACGTGACCATCATCGATGAGAGCGACATGCAAAAAATCCAGCCGCACCTCGACCGCAAGGCAGAAGAGGTGCGGGCCGCCGGCGGCAAGCCCTACATGATCGAGCCGTTTCGCCTGGAGGAGCAGGTGCGCGCCGCGGTGAGCTATATCGGGGCGGCGGTGGAGCTCGACGAGCAGCTCGAGGCGGCGGATGTCGATCCCGATTGGGTCTACATCTGCGGGGCCAACATGACGCCCGCCGGCTTGATCGCGGGCCTCAGCCTGCGCGGCCGGCGTGCGCGCGTGGTGAATGTGAGCCCGATCGTTTGGGATGAGGACCGCGCCGATGACATCATGCGCATTGCCCACGCCGCGGCGGACAGGCTCGGCCTGGATCTGCCGCTCGCCCGCGACGACTTCGTCGTCGAGGACGGCTACATCGGCGCGGGCTACGGCATCGCCTCGCCGGAGGGCAATGCCGCGGTCCGCCTGGTGGCCGAGACCGAGGGGATCTTTCTCGACCCCGTCTACACCGGAAAGGCCATGGCCGCGCTGATCGGCCATCGGCACGAGGGGCGCATCAGGCCGGACGAGACGACGGTGTTCATCCACACCGGCGGCCTGCCCGCGCTCTTCTCCTATGCCGACGACGTGCTTGGCCAGTGATGCGGCGGGGCGGCTAGGGCATGGGCTCGGTTCTCGTTCTCGGCCTCTTGATCGGCATGCGCCATGCGCTGGAGGCCGATCACATCGCCGCCGTGGCCTCGCTCACCGCGCGCGCGCGCGGGCTGCGCGAGGCGCTCAGGATCGGCCTGGCGTGGGGGCTCGGCCACACGCTGACGCTGTTCGCCGCCGGCTTGCTCGTGCTGTCGCTCGATTCGGTGGTGCCGGAGCGCGTCGCCGGCTTCCTTGAGCTCGCCGTCGGTCTCATGCTGGTCTTGCTGGGCGCGGATCTCTTGCGCCGATTGGTGACCGCGCGAATCCATTTCCACGCCCACCGGCATCGTGACGGCACGGTCCATTTCCACGCGCACTCGCACGCGGGCGAGGGCGCCCATGTCGCCTCCGCGCACGACCATGTGCACCGGCGCGGCATGGTGTTCCGCGCGCTTGTAGTCGGCTTGGTGCACGGGATGGCTGGCTCCGCCGCGCTGATCCTGCTCACCGCTGGCGAGATCGAATCGCTCGGCATGGCGCTCGCCTTCGTCGCGTTGTTCGGCTTCGGCTCGATGGTCGGGATGGCGGTTCTGTCGGTGGCGATTGCGCTGCCGTTACAGCGCCTTGCGAAGAGCCTCACCCGCGTCTACACCGGGCTGACCGCCGCGGTGGCGATCGCCACGGTGGGGCTCGGCGCCTGGGTGTCCTACCGGGTCGGGGTGGTCGACGGCCTCCTCGTCGGCTGAGCAGCCGAGACGACGCTTCTCCCGGACCCGCCCTTTCCGTAACATCCAAAAGATACGAACTCGGGAGGTCGAGCCATGTCGCTACTCATCAGGGGCGGAACGGTCGTCAACGCCGACGAGACCAAGCGCGCCGACGTCTTGTGCGCGGATGGCGTGATCCGCGCGGTCGGCGAGGGCCTCGATGCGCCGAGCGGCGCCGAGGTGGTCGACGCGGGCGGCGCGTTGGTGATGCCGGGCGGCATCGATCCGCACACCCACATGGAGCTTCCCTTCATGGGCACGGTGACGAACGACGATTTCTTCACCGGACCGGCGGCGGGGCTTGCGGGCGGCACCACGATGATCATCGATTTCGTGATCCCCGCGCCCGATCAGCGGCCCATGGAGGCGTTTCGCGACTGGATGCAGAAAGCCGCCAAAGCACCCTCGGATTTTTCGTTCCACGTGGCCGTGACCAACTGGAACGATCAGATCGCCGAGGACATGGGCACCCTCACACGCGATCACGGGGTCAACAGCTTCAAGCATTTCATGGCCTACAAGGGCGCGATCATGCTCGACGACGAGAAGCTGCTCGCGAGCTTCGCGCGCTGCCAGGAGCTCGGCGCGCTCTGCACCGTGCATGCCGAGAATGGCGAGCTGGTGTGGCACCTTCAGCAAGAGCTCCTCAAGCAAGGCATCACCGGCCCCGAGGGGCATCCGCAATCGCGCCCGCCCGAGGTGGAGGGCGAGGCCGCCAACCGCGCGATCCAGATCGCAGGCGTGCTCAATGCGCCGATCTATATCGTCCACGTCTCCTGCAAGGAGGCGCTCGAGGCGGTGACGCGCGCCCGGCTCGGCGGCCACCGCGTCTACGGCGAGTGCCTCGTGCAGCATCTCGTGATCGACGACTCGGTCTATTACCTACCGGACGTCGAGACCGCGCGCGCCTATGTGATGAGCCCGCCCTTCCGGCCCAAGGAGCATCAAGCGGCGCTCTGGGAAGGCCTGCAATCAGGCACGCTGCAGACCACGGCGACCGATCACTGCGCCTTCTGCGCGCCGCAAAAGGCCGCCGGCGCGGACGACTTCACCAAGATCCCGAACGGCACGAGCGGCGTGGAGGATCGCATGTCGGTGCTCTGGCACCACGGCGTCGCGTCCGGCAAGCTCACGCCCAACGAGTACGTCGCGCTCACCTCGACGAATACGGCGCAGATCTTCAACATCTATCCACGCAAGGGCACGGTCCGCGTGGGTGCCGACGCCGATCTCGTGGTTTGGGACCCGGATGCGACGCGCATGATCTCGGTCAAGACGCATCACCAAAATATCGATTTCAACATCTTCGAGGGAATGGAGGTCTCGGGCGTGGCACAAAAGACGATCAGCCAGGGCCGCGTCGTGTGGGATGGTCGCGACCTCAATATCGACAAGGGCGACGGTCACTATGTCGACCGGCCGGCCTTCCCGCCGGTCTTCGATGCGGTCAAGCGCATGCAGGCGATCAAGACCGCGCGCCGGGTCGACCGGCCTTCTGCAGCCGAGTAGACGGAAAACGATAGGAGCGAGTCATGACAGACGACATCATCAGCGTCGAAGATTTCGAGCGCACGCGTGTTGCACGCTTCAACGAGCTCGAGGGCAGCACACAGCCCATGCTGGACGCCGTTATTCCCGGCTGCGAGCGGGAAATCTTCCAGATCATCGGGCGGGGCGTCGGCGAGGACAAGAAGCAGCGGGTCGCGATCACCGACAACCGCGATTTCAATGTCGCGGTGGTCAAGTGCGCGCCGGGCAAAGGCACGCTCCACCATGATCACGAGACCAATGAGGTCTTCATGCCGCTCAAGGGGCGCTGGAAGATCTTCTGGGGTGACGACGAGGAAAGTCGCTACGTGATCCTCGATCCGTGGGACGTTGCGTCTTGTCCGCCGCACGTGATGCGGGGCTTCCGCAATGTCGGCGACGAGGAGGGGCTGCTCTTCGTGATCGTTGGCGGCACCGACCCGGGCAATGTGGACTGGCGCGGTGACGTGCTCGAGGAGGCCGAGAAGCGCGGTCATCGCCGCGACGCGGAGGGCTCGATCGTCAAGATCGCGGCGGCGGAATAGGCGATGCTGCGCGGCGCTCAGCCGTAGCGCCGAAGCCGGGCGCCGTTCTCGCGAAGCCAGGCGCGGCTGCTGCCGGTGTCCTCCGCGAGCTCGGTGGCGATCGCCCAGAACGCCGGGCTGTGGTCAAGATGTGCGAGATGCGCCACCTCGTGCGCGACGACATAGTCGAGCACCGGCGCGGGTGCCAGCACCAGGCGCCACGAGAAGGACAGATTGCCGTCCGACGAGCAGCTGCCCCAGCGGGTGCGCGGGTCGCGCAGGCCGATGCGGGTGATCGTGTGCCCGATGCGCTCGGCCATGGCGTGGGCACGCGGCACGATTGCCCGATGCGCTTCCTCGATGAGCCAGCGGCGCGTTTGCTCCGCGTGCCCCTCCTCGGCACCCTGGAGGTAGAAATAGCCATCCATCCGCCCGAACGGGAGAACGCCGCTGGGCAAGCGGCGTAGGATCACGGGCTCGCCGAGCACTGGGATCACCGCGCCTTCCGCGAAGGGAACGCGCTGCGGCAAATCCTCCATGCGCGCGATGATCCACTCCAACTTGGCGGCGACGAAACGCTTTCCGGCGGCGACGCTCGCGCGGCGCGGCAGAACCAGCTCGACCGTTCCCTGATCCTCGAGAAGGCGGAGGGTCATGCGGCGGGCCCGGCTGCTCCGTCGCACCGGTAGGACAGCCCGGGCACCCCCGCCAAGCTCGAGCTCGATACCGCCGTTCATGACACTAAAGTGACCGAAACCTGCGATTCGCGCAAAGCCAACCTGCGGTTTCGTCGGCAGGTCGGCCGTGCTAATCAGCGCCGCCATGCTCAATCTCCGCGACCTCAGCTACCGGATCGAGGGGCGCCTTCTGCTCGACGGCATCACGGTTCAGATCGGCGCCAAGCGTCGGTTCGGTTTGGTGGGCCGCAACGGCTGTGGAAAGACGACGCTTCTGCGCCTCATCGCAGGCCGTCTGGAGCCCGATGACGGCACGATCACATGCGCGCGCGGCCGCACCATCGCGCTCGTCGACCAGGAGGTGGCGGGCGGGCCGGAGACGCCGCGCGCGGTCGTACTCGCAGCCGACACCGAGCGCACGGCGCTTCTCGCGGAGCGCTCAGGCGCCGCGCCGACGCGTGCCGCCGAAATCGAGACACGGCTCGCCGAGATCGGCGCAGACGCAGCGCCGGCGCGCGCGGCGCGTCTTCTCGCGGGGCTCGGCATCGGCGAGGCGATGCAGCACGCGCCGCTTGCGGGGCTCTCCGGCGGCTGGCGCATGCGCGTCGCGCTCGCCGCCGCGCTCTTCGCCGAGCCCGATCTGTTACTCCTCGACGAGCCGACCAACCATCTGGATCTCGAGGCGGCGAGCTGGCTCGAAGGGCACCTCAAGCGCTATCCGCGCTCGCTGATCGTGGTGAGCCACGACCGCGGCTTTCTCGACGCCGTGCCCGACGGCATCCTGCATATCGACAACGGGCGGCTCACGGCCTATCCCGGGGGCTTCACCCGCTTCGCGCGGGCGCTTGCTGAACGCCGCGCCCATGCCGCCGCGGCGCAGGCCAAGGTTGATGCGCGACGCGAGCGCCTGCGCGGCTTCGTCGCGCGCTTTCGCGCCAATGCGAGCAAGGCGCGCCAGGCGCAGAGCCGGCTCAAGGCGCTGGCCAAGCTTTCCGACGCGCCCACCTATGTTGATGGCGCCGTCGCGGAGCTGGGTTTTCCGGCGCCGAAGCCGCTCGCGCCGCCGCTCCTCACGCTCTCCGACGCAGCCGTCGGCTACACACAAGGGGAGCCGGTCCTCCGGAGCATCAGCCTGCGCATCGATCCCGAAGACCGGATCGCGTTGGTCGGCGCAAACGGCAACGGCAAATCGACCCTCGCCAAGCTCTTGGCGGGCGCCCTCGCACCGATGGCCGGCACGCGCGCCACGGCGCCCAAGCTCGGCGTCGGCTATTTCGCGCAGCATCAACTCGACACGCTCGACGGCGACGCGACGGCCTTCGATCATCTGGCGAGGCTCACGCCCAACGCACGCCCCGATCAGGTGCGGGCGCGTCTCGGGCTCGTCGGCTTCGCGCAGGAAAAGGCCGATGTCGCTGCGTGCGATCTCTCCGGCGGCGAAAAAGCGCGGCTCAACCTCGCGCTCATCGCGCACCACGCGCCGCAGCTGCTCATTCTCGACGAGCCCACCAACCACCTCGATATCGAGACGCGCGAGGCGCTGGTTGAGGCGCTCAACGGGTTCGCCGGCGCCGTCGTGCTCATCACCCACGACGCGCATCTGATCGAGCTGGTGGCCGAGCAATTGTGGCTCGTGCGCGACGGCAGCGTGACCCGGCTCGACGAGGACGTGACGGCCTATCGCGCGACGCTGACCGCCCGCAGCAGCCATGATGGCGAGATCCGCGAACGGCCGCGCAGGGCGACCTCTGACCGCAAGGCGGCGCGCCGCGACGCGGCGGACGACCGGGCGCGGCTCAAGCCGCTCAAGGATGCGGTGAGGCGCTCTGAGACACAGCTGGACGAAGCGCATGGCGCGATCGACCGGCTCGAACGGGCGCTTGCGTTGGCGGCTTCGGCCAAGGATGGCCGCGATATCGCCGCGCTCGGAAAAGACCTCGCAACGGCGCGTGACGCGGCGGCGCAGGCCGAGGCTGCGTGGCTGGAGGCCGCCGAGGCGCTGGAGGCCGCGCAGGCGGCCGATCAGCCGGCCAGCACCGCCTCGGCGAAACGCGGATAGACCTCGGCGATCGCGGCACCGACCGGGCCAGCGATCAGCGCGCGCGTCTCGGCGTCGGGCGCCACCGTCTCGGGCACGCTGTCGGGGCAGTCGAACGCGAAGCCCGTCTCCGCGCGGACCTCGTCCACCGTGTGGCCGGGGTGGACCGAGGCGAGGCGGAAGCGGGCATCGGCACGATCGAACGAGAAGACACAGCGCCCCGTCACCAGCGCGTGGGGGCCGCCGGGGCGATAGGTGCCGGGGGGGCTCGTGCCCGGCGCGCTCACGAAATCGACCTTCGGGACGAGATTGCGCGGCGTGTGGTCCTCGCGAAACAGGATCACGCGCGGCACGAGGAAGTAGAGATAGGCCGAGCCGTAGGAGCCGGCGAACCGCTTGTCGAGGTGCGGGTAGTCGCCGACACCGAGAAGATTGACGTTGGCGCCGCCGTCGATCTGCACGCCGCTGAGGAAGAAGGCGTCGACCCGCCCCTGCGCCGCGCAATCGAAGAGTTCGCGCCCGCCCTCGGTGAAATCGTTATGGGCGCGGCTGCCGAGCACGGTGACGCGCGGGCGCCCGCCGCCGCGGGCCTGCGCGAGCAATGCCGCGGCGCCCGGGATCGGCGAGGCGGCGCCGACGGCGACGTGGCCGAGGCCGTCGAGCATGCGGGCGATGGTCGCAATGAGGAGGGTCGGGTCGCGTCCGGTCATTCCGCGGCCGCGGCGCCCATCACATGATCCGCGAGATAGCGCGCAAAGCCCGCATCCGTCTTGGCAACGCTTGCGTAGTGCGCGAGGTGCGCGCGGTCGGGCTCATAGAAGCCGGGCAGGCCAACCGGCCAGGCGCCTCGTTCGGCGCGGGCGATCGCCGAGACATAGAGGCCGGGCAACGCGCCGGCTGCGAGCGTCTCGTCCGCCATCATGCTACCGGGGCGGACCTCCTCGACCGTGACCAGCGTGGTGCGCGCGGCGTGAGCCATCGTCACCAGCTCGCGCCGGCGGCCGACCCAGACATTGCCCGCCTCGTCGGCGAACGGCGCGTGGAACAAGGCGACATCCGGCGCGATCGCCGGCAGCAGGACGATCGGGTCACCACCATCGACGAACGGGTTGTCGATCACCCGCCAATCGGGCCGCGCCTTGAGCACGTCCGAGCCCAAAATGCCGCGAAGCGGCATGAACGGGAGGCCCTTCTCGCTCGCCTGCAGTGCCGCGTGGATCGCGGGGCAGGTGGAATCTTGGATAGCGATGGTCGCGGTCCGCACGGCCTCTGTGAAGCGCGGTGCGAGTCCGAGCTCGCCGAGGCTCACTGCCGCGGTCTCGACCGCGGCAACCGCGCCGGCGCCGATCAGGAGATCGGCTTGCATGCCCGCCTGCGGCACGGTGAGGAGGCGAAGCGCCCGTGTGCCGCGGCGGAGCAGCGCCCGCGTCGCCGCCATCGCGATGAACGAATAGTCCGGCGGGATCGCCAGCATCGCGCCGTCCGGGACCTGGGCTGCCAGCGCCTCAAGCTCGATGATCTCGGTCATGGTGCGCACACTCTAGCACGGCCGCGGCCACGCGATTGTGACTCGATGGCGGGCCGCGCACACCTATATTGCGGGTGATGGATTGGTTTCGCAGAGACCTCCGGGCCCTCTTCGCGGTCGTTTGCTTGGCGCTCGCGGTCACGCTGGCGAGCGCGGCGGCGCCTGCGCGCGCCGACGACGCCACGGCCGATGCGGCCGGCGCGGCGGTGCGCGCGGTCATCACGGCGCAGCTCGAGGCCTTCCGGCGTGACGACGCGCTTGGTGCCTATGCGTTCGCCGCGCCCGGCATCAAGGCCCTCTTTCCCTCGCCCGAGAGCTTCATGCGCATGGTGCGCGCGCAATACCGGCCGGTCTACCGGTCCGGCTTTGTCGAGTTTCGAGACTCGGTCGGGCACGGGGATGAGTATGTTCAGCAGGTCTACATCGTCGGCGAGGACGGCACGGCGGTGATTGCGACCTACACGCTGGCGGAAGCGCCCGAAGCCGGTTGGCTGATCACGGGCTGCGTTCTCACCACGCCAACCATCGCTGACCAGCCGATCTAGCGCCGGTCGTTGCAACCGGACGGGAGAAAACCATGAGCTTGACCGAACAACTCGACGACATGCGACGGGCCTCCAAGGAGCGCATTCCAGCCGACGCGCTGGAGGTCATGCTGGCCGCCACCAAGACGCTGATCGACTCCGGCATCGCTGAGCAGAGCGTGGAGGAGGGTGGCGCCGCGCCGCAGTTCTCGCTGCCCAATGCGACGGGCTCCTCGGTGGCCTCCGATGAGCTTTGGAGTGATGGTCCGGCGGTCGTCTCGTTTTACCGGGGCGGCTGGTGCCCCTATTGCAACCTCGAGCTCAAGGCGTTGCAGGATCGCTTGCCCGAGATCGAGGCGCTCGGCGCCAAGCTGGTCGCGATCACGCCGGAGACGCCCGATAACTCGCTCTCCACCCAGGAGAAGAACGAGATTGCCTTCGACGTGCTGAGCGATGAGGGCAACCGCGTTGCGGACGCCTTCGGGTTGACCTTCCGCGTGCCGGACGAGGTCAATGACATCTACAAGAACCGTTTCGGGATCGATCTCGAGGCCTCCAATGGCGACGTCTCGCACACCCTGCCGATCCCGGCGACCTTCGTGATCGGCAAGGGCGGCACGGTGCTCAAGGCCTTCGTCGATGCCGACCACACCCGCCGCGCCGACCCGGAGGAGGTGCTCGACGCGCTCAAAGAGGCTGCGTCCCGATAAGCGTTCGCGCGTTGGCACCGCCCGGCTCGTGTACAATGAGCGGTCTCGCGGGCGGCCCGGAGGCGGCATGACATGAAGAGCGTGGTGGTTGGCATCACCGGCGCGAGCGGCGCGATCATCGGCGTCCGCCTGCTCGAGGCGTTGAAGGACGCCGAGGTCGAAAGTCATCTGATCGTCAGCAAGTGGGGCCAGCAGACGCTGGAGCACGAGACGGCGCGCGGCATCGAGACCGTGCGCGCCCTTGCCACCCACCACCACAGCCAGGGCGATCAGGCGGCCGTGACCTCGTCCGGCTCCTCGGCGCCCGACGGCATGGTGGTCGCACCCTGCTCGATGCGCACGCTGGCCGCGATCGCCTGCGGCTTCAGCGAGAACCTGATCCACCGCTCGGCCGACGTGATGCTCAAGGAGCGCCGCCCGCTGGTGCTCGCCGTGCGCGAAGCGCCGTTCAGCGCGATCCACCTCGAGAACATGCTGAAGCTGGCACGCCTCGGCGTCAGCATCATGCCGCCGGTGCCGGCGTTCTACAACGAGCCGCAGTCGATCGACGACATGGTCGATCACATCGTCGCCCGCATCCTCGACCAGCTCGGCCTCCGCCTCGCGCTGTCGCCCCGCTGGGAGGGCGCGCTCAACCGGCGCTCGGTGGTGCGGCTTAGCCCCTGAGCTGGGCCCGGAAGAACGCGACGTTCACCACGAGCTGCGGCAGCAGGGCGTGGAAGAGCTGAACGACCGCGCCGATCTGCTCAAGCGGCGCATCTTGCGCGGCGGCGTCGCGCACCGCGTCCGGCTTGATCGCGCGGGCGCCGGCCAGGGTCTCCGTGGCGGCGAGCGCCCGGGCGTAGGTCGCCTCCACGAGCGCGGCGTGCCTGTCATCATCGATCACGGGCTTGAGGTCGGCCCAGGCACGGGCGAAATAGCGTGGCCAGCGGCCAAGCGCGCGGTAGTCCGTGTTGACGAAGGGCAGCCCCAGCGTCGCCATGATGTCGTCGTAGACCGCGCGAAGCGGCGGATCGGCGTGGTGGCGTTCCATGAGCACGAAGGGCGCCGCCACGTCGGGCGCGTGCCGGCCCTCGAAGGGCGCGACGGCGCCGTCGCTGCCGATCGCCTGGCCGGTGAGAAGGCGTCGCGCGCTGCTCGCGATCAGGAGGTAGGGGTAGTTGCCGTGGGAGAACACCTCGATGGTCGCGCGGATGTCGTCGATCTCGCACGCCCCGAACCCCGCCTCGGCCAGCCAGGCCCGCCGGTCGGGAGCGCCGAGGTCCGCCGCGCCCGCCTCGACGAAGGCGCGGAGCTCGCGGCACGCGCCGACGAAGCCTTCGCTCGCGCAAACCGGCCTAAGCCCGTCCCACAACGCGCCGAAAAATTGCGGATAATGCGCGAAGGCCATGGTGACCACGCCCATCCACGGCACCTGGAGCACGGCCTTGACATCGGCATAGCGCGCCGCGCGCTCGCCCTCGACGGCATATTCGGGGACGGGATGGATCGCCGGCAGAGGCGCCGGCAGGGCGCGGGGCAGGGTGGGCTCGGTCATCTCATCGCCCGCGCTCGCCGGCTTAGCGCCGGTAGCTCGCGTCCTCGCGGTCGAGCCGGCGCACGAGCGCGTCGAAGCCGATCTTCGCCCACGAGACGTCGCCCGTGCCCTGCTTCTGCTTCACCGTGCGCTCGACCACGCGTTTTGTGGGCACCACGAGCGCGCCCCCGGCCTGCGCGGCGATCTGGATCTCGCAGGTGCGCTCCAGATAGTGCATCAGCGTAAAGGCCTCGGCGATCGAGCGGCCCCAGGTGAGGGTGCCGTGGTTGCGGAGGAACATCATGCGCTTGTCGCCGAGGTCGCGCACCAGCGTCTTCTGCTCGGCCGGGCGCAGCCCCGGCCCGTCATAGGCGTGATAGGCGATCTCGCCGGCGTGGGTGATGGCGAACTGGTTGATCGGCCGGAGCCCGCCCTTCTGGGCCGAAACCGCGACGCCCGGCACCGTGTGGAGATGCATCACGCTCTCGGCTGCCGGCTGGGCGCGGTAAACGGTGCTGTGCACGATCCACCCGGCCGGGTTCACCGCGCCCGGGGCCGCCCCGACATTGTTGCCGTCGATATCGACCTTGAGCAGGCTCGAGGCGGTGACGTCGTCGAACAGCTCGCCGAAGCCGATGAAGAGATAGTGGTCGGGCGCGTCGGGCACGCGCACCGAGAGGTGGGTGTAGATGAGATCGTCCATGCCGCGCCGGTAGAACATGCGGTAGCAGGCGGCCAGCGCGATCCGCGCCTCCTTCTCGGCCTTGGAGATGCGCCTCGATGCCTTTTTCGTGGTTCCCTTGCGCGCCGCCATGGTGCCCTCCGCTCGCTCTCTCACCGATGGGGACGATAGCACGCGGTGCTCCTCACCGCTTCCGAACAGGGCCCGCCGGACCTAAGATTGCGCGCTTGAGCCGAGGAGTCCGATGCCGAAAAAACCAGTCTTGCTCGTCACCCACGTCACCGACGGCGACCCGGGCCAGATCGCGCCCATCGTGGAGGCGTTGGGTTATCCCGCGAAGGTGATGCGGGCCAACAAGGGCGAGCCTTTTCCGTCACAGGTCGCCGACTATGCGGGGATTGCGAGCTTCGGCGGGCCGCAAAGCGCCAATGACGACCATGTCGATTACATTCGCGCCGAGCTGGATTGGCTGCCGGAGGTGATGGCGGCGGGCGTGCCGCTGCTCGGCGTCTGCCTCGGCGCGCAGATGGTCGCGCGCACGCTCGGCGCACGCGTCGCGCCCCATCCGGAGGGCTATTACGAGTTCGGCTACTACCCGATCGAGCCGGTCGACGGCGCGGCGGCGGCGCTCGCGCTCGACGCGCCGCTCCAGGTCGCCCATCGCCATGGCGAGGCGTTCACCCTGCCGGCCGGCGCGGAGCACCTGGCACGCCGCGAGCGGTTCCCGAACCAGGCCTTTCGCCACGGGCGCACGACCTGGGGCATCCAATTCCACCCCGAGGTCAACGATGACGTGCTCACCCGCTGGCTCGACCGCGATCCGCCGCCCGAGGATTTGCAGCGCGAAGGCGCGCAATCCATTGCCGAGCAACGCGCGCTGCATGCGCGCCACGCCGCCGGCGCGCACGCCTGGCTCGCGCGCTTTCTCGCGCTGTGGCTCGCGAGCGGCGCTCTGGAGGCGTGACCCGGCGGCTCTGGGGCGTGGACAAGAGCGGCTTCCTCGCGCCATGATCGGTTAGCCGGACACGGGGAGGCGCCCAATGATCTTCCGCCAGCTCTATCACCTCGATTCGGGAACCTACACCTACCTCATCGCGAGCCGGCGCGGCGGGGAGGCGCTGGTCATCGATCCCGTCGCCGAGCGGGTCGACCGGTATTTGACGCTCCTTGACGAGCTCGACCTCCAGCTCGTCAAGGTGATCGACACCCACATCCACGCCGATCACATCAGCGGCATGCCGGCGCTTCGCGATCACACCAAATGCGTCACCGTGATGGGGCGCGAGGCGGCGGTCGACGTGGTCTCCATGCGGGTCGCGGAGGGCGACACCATCGAGGCCGAGGGGATCAAGCTCGAGGCGATCTACACGCCCGGCCACACCAAGGAATCCTACAGCTTCCTCATGGAGGACCGCGTGTTCACGGGCGACACCCTGCTCATCCGAGGCACCGGCCGCACGGACTTTCAGGGCGGCAGCGCGCACGAGCAGTACGACTCGCTCTTCAACAAGCTGCTCCGCCTGCCCGAGGAGACCCTCGTCTTTCCGGGCCACGACTACAAGGGCGACACTGTCAGCACGATCGGCGAGGAGAAAGCCTGCAACCCGCGTCTCCAAGTGAGCTCGGCGGAGGACTATGCCGAGATCATGGACAATCTCAACTTGGCCAACCCGAAGATGATGGACGTCGCGGTGCCGGCCAACCTGAAGATGGGGCGCGGTCAGCGCGACGAGGCGCACCCGGAATGCGCGCTCACGGCCGCTCAGGTGCTCGACAGCTGCCGCGGCTCCGATTGCGTGCTGGTCGACCTGCGCGAGCAGACCGAGCGTGAGCGCGAGGGCGTGATCCCGGGGTCGGTGCATGCTCCCTATCCGCAGCTCAGCGACATGATCGGTCCCGGCGGCCTGTTGCGCGAGATCGCAGCGCAGCCCGGGCGGCGCGTGATCTACTATTGCGCCTATGGCGAGCGCTCCGCGATGGCGGTGGACAGCTCACGCGATCACGGCCTTACCAATGTTTGCCATCTGATCGGCGGCATCGAGGCGTGGCGCGAGGCGGGCGGCCCGCTTGACCCTGGTTAGACTTAGCTGACATGAGCACCGAAACCGGTTCGGCAACGTCGGGCGGTTCGAGCATCGCCGATGTGCCGACACCGGCCCTCGCGCTCGACCGCGGCATCGTGCGCGCCAACACGGTAGCGATGACCGCACGGATGCGGGCGCTCGGCGTGCGCCTTCGCCCGCATGTGAAAACCGCAAAGTCGGTGCCGGTGGCCGCGCTCGCCACCGATGGAAATTTCGGCGGCATTACGGTCTCGACGCTCGCCGAGGCGCGCTACTTCGCGGCGGCCGGGTATCGCGACATCCTCTACGGCGTCGGGATCGTGCCGGATAAGCTCGCAGCGGCGGCGGCGCTTCAAGCGGAGACGGGGGCGCGGGTGCAGCTGGTCACCGACGATGCCGCCATCGCCGCGGCGCTAGACGAGCGCGCCGCCGCGCTGGGTGCGGCCTTCGACGTGCTGATCGAGATCGACACCGGGCAGCATCGCTCCGGGCTTGCGCCGGATGCCGACGGCCTGATCGGCGTTGCCCACGCGTTGAGCGGCCCCGGCGTCCGGCTTGTGGGCGTGATGACCCATGCCGGCCAGGCCTATCATTGCGCGGATACGGCCGGTCTGCGCGCGATCGCGGAGGAAGAGCGCGCGGGCGTTGTCGCGGCAGCCGAGCGTCTCCGCAAGGCTGGCTTCGACTGCCCGGTCGTGAGCGCCGGCTCGACACCGACAGCGGTGCACGCGGAGAGCCTTGCGGGCGTGACCGAGATGCGCCCCGGCGTCTACACGCTCTACGATCTCACCCAGATGGCCTTGGGCGCGTGCCGCTACGAGGATATCGCGCTCTCCGTCGTGGCGACGGTGATCGGGCATCACCGGGGCCATGGCCACCTTGTGCTCGATGCCGGTTTCATGGCGTTGAGCAAAGACACCGGCGCCAGCGAATTCCTCGACGATGTCGGCTTCGGCTGGCTTGCCGATCTCGACGGCCGGCGCCTGGCCGGCCTGCGCGTCACCGACATGAACCAGGAACATGGGCTCGTGCCGGTGAGCGGCGCGGCTGATTTCGAGGCCTATCCGATCGGCAGCCGCGTGCGCATCGTGCCCAATCACGCCTGCGCGACCGCCGGCGGCTACGACCACTATCACGTCATCGACGGCGGGCGTGCGGTGGTGGATCGGTGGGAGCGCTGCGCCGGCTGGTGAGCGCCTTGCGCCGGCCGCCCTACCTGTGGTGCCATGCCGGCGGAATCGCGGGAGCCCATCCATGAAGCTCGGCATGTTCATGATGCCGGTCAACGATCACCGGCGCGACACCCATATTGTCCTCGCGGAGGACGTCGAGGTCGCCGTCGCTTGCGACCGGCTGGGCTTCGACGAGTTTTGGGTCGGCGAGCACTACACGACATTGAGCGAGCCGGTTTCCTGCCCCTTCATCTTTCTCTCGAACCTCATCGCGCGCACCACCAAGATCAAGCTCGGGACCGGTGTCGTGAACCTGCCGCAGCGCCATCCGGCGCAAACCGCGGCCCATGCGGCGCTGCTCGACCATTTGAGCGATGGCCGCCTCATTCTCGGCGTCAGTCCGGGCGGGCTGGTCAGCGACTTCGAGATGTTCGGCGTGACCGACACCATGGTGCGCCGCGAGATGGCAAACGAATCGATCGAAACGGTGCTGAAGCTTTGGACCTCGGAGCCGCCCTACGAGATCCACGGCAAATACTGGAACGTTCGCCTGAGCGAGCACAACTGGCCTGATCTCGGTGTCGGGCGCATGATCAAGCCCTATCAGACGCCGCACCCGCCGCTCGTCGCCTCGGCCATGAGCCCGAACTCGGGGAGCGTGCGGGCGGCGGCGCTGCGTGGCTGGGGCGTGATCTCCGCGAACTTCGTGCCTGTCTCCACCATCAAGACCCACTGGGCTGGCTTCGAGGCCGGGTGCCATGAGGCGGGCCGCGAGGCGGCTCCGGCGGATTGGCGCCTCGCGCGGTCACTCTTCGTCGCGGAGGACGACGCTGCTGCGAAGGCCTATGTGCGCGATCCCGCCGGCCCATTCGCGCACTACTACGGCTATCTGGTCTCTCTCATCAAACGGGCCGCGTTTCACGCGATCATGAAGGACACGCCCGACATGGCGGACGACGCGGTCACGCCGGAATATGCCTGCTCCAACTTCACGATCGCGGGCGATCCCGCCTCGGTCGCGGAGCAGATCCTCGCGCTCCGCGAGGAGGTCGGGCCCTTCGGCACCATCCTTGCGACGGCCACGGACTGCCTCGACGACGCGCACAAGGCCAAGCTCTTCGAGTCGATGCGCCTGCTTGCCGAGGAGGTGATGCCCCGCGTCAACCGGGCGCTCGGCGATCAGGAAGCCGCTTAGTCCAAGCGGTCACGCTCACGTCTTGTAGGACGGGTCGATCGCGTCGACCCGCCGCACCAGCGCGTCGAAGAGGCGTTGGCCTTCTGGCTCTTGGCGCGCGAAGCCGTCGATCGCCTGACGCGAGCGTGCGCATGCGTCCTCGCTCAAGGCGATGATGGGCTGGCCGCCGGCTTCGGCCGCCTGCTGCACCTCGCACGCCCGGTTGAGGCGCCACATGCGCGACAGCGCTGCCGGCACGGTCTCGCCGACCGTGAGCAGGCCGTGGTTGCGCAGGATCACATAGGGCTTGTCGCCAACGCTCTCGACCAGGCGCGCCTTCTCGTCGTCGAAGACGGTGATGCCCTCGAAATCGTGGTAGGCGATCTGTCCCTGGAGCGGTGCCGAATAGATACTCATCTGCCGGAGCCCGCCCTCTCGGCACGCCACCGCCATGCCGCCCGTCGTGTGGGTGTGCAGCACGCAGTGGGCGCTCTCGACGGCCTCGTGGATCGCGCTGTGGATCACGAAGCCCGCCGGGTTCACTGGCCATTCGCTGCGCCCGATGATGTTGCCCGCGAGGTCGATCTTGACCAGGTTTGACGCCGTCACCTCGTTGTACCAAAGCCCGTAGGGGTTAATCAGGAAATGCCGCTCGGGCCCCGGTAGGCGCAGGGTGATGTGGTTGTAGATCAGCTCGGTCCAGCCGAGGTGATCGACGATCCGGTAGCAGGCCGCGAGCGCGACCCGAAGCGCCCATTCCTCGGCGCTGATCTCGTCCAAATGCGCGGTGGCGTGCGCCATCGGTCTCTCCTCACGTCTCCGACCGGCCGTCGGGCCGAGTGTAGGGCCAATCCCCGGGTCTCGAAAGGCGGGCGCGCTCAACGACCGCGAAACCGGGCCTGGCGCCGCTCGCGGAACGCCGTGGTGCCCTCCGCGAGATCCTCGGTGTGCGCGAGATCGCGGAAGGAACGCGATTCGAGGCGGAGCGCATCGTCGACGGGCAGGTCGAAGGCCCGCAGCATCACGTCCTTGGCGAAGCGCTGGGCGAGCGGTGCCCGGCTCGCGGCGATCTCCGCAAAGGCGAGCGTCTCGGCGATCAGCGCCTCCTGCGGCACGATCCGGTTGACGAGGCCGATGCGAAGCGCCTGCTCGGCGCCGATGCGCTGGCCGGAGAGGATCATCTCCATGGCGTTGCCGAGGCCGACGATCTGAGGCAGGCGCACGCAGCCGCCATCGCAGGGATGGAAGCCCCAGTTGATGTCCTGGTGGGCGAACTCGGCATTCGGCGAGCAGAAGCGAATGTCGCAGGCCTCGGCGAGCTCCAAGCCGCCCGAGATGGCGTAGCCGTTGACCGCGGCGATGATCGGCTTGGTGATCGTCAGCCCCCGCGTGATGCCGCCGAAGCCCGGTCCGTCGGTGAAGCGCGCGCGAAACTCGGGCGCCGCCGTCTTCGCATAGGCCATCGTGTAGGTCTTGAGATCGGCGCCCGCGCAAAAGGCCTTGGTGCCGGCGCCCGTGATCACGGCGACGCGCGCGCCGTCGTCGGCCGCGAACGCCCGCCAAATCTCGATCAGGCGATCGTTCGCCGCGAAGTCGAGCGAATTCATCTTGTCGGCCCGGTTGATCGTGATCAGCCGAACGTGGCCGTGATCCTCGCAAAGAATGTCGGCGCTCATTATGTGCCCTTCCACTGGCCCTCGCTGCACCCCATGTTATGCCACGCGCGGGGCGACGTCGGAGATCAAGATGAGCGAGACCGTGACCATCCGCCCCGCCCGGCCGGAGGAGGCCGATGCGCTCTCGGCGCTCGCCTGGCGCTCGAAGGGCCATTGGGGCTACGACGCGGCCTTCATGGCCAGCTGCCGGGAGGCGCTCACCGTGGGCGCCGAGGCGATCATCGCGGGGCGGGTGTTCATTGCATGGCAGGGCGGGGCACCGCGCGGCTTCTACCAGCTCGACATCGCCGATGACGCAGCCGATGTCGGGCTGTTCTTCGTCGAGCCGGGCGCGATCCGGTCGGGCATCGGGCGTGCGCTCTGGCGGCATCTCTCTGCCGAGGCGGCGCGGCGCGGGCGCGCCCGGATCACGGTCGAGAGCGACCCGAACGCCGTCGGCTTCTACGAGGCGATGGGCGCGCGGCGCATCGGCAGCGTGCCCTCGGAGTCGATCCCGGGGCGGACGCTTCCGCTGCTTGAGCAGCGGCTCGGCTAAGCGACCTGCGCCGCGGTCACCGGGGGCGCGCTGAGCACGGCGGCGATGTCGATCAGGCTGTTGATGTTGTGGACCGGGCGGAACTCGTCGACATGCGGCAGGATGGTGCGCACGCCGCCGGCCTCTGGGCGAAAGCCCTCGTAGCGGAGCAGCGGGTTGAGCCAGATCAGGCGCCGGCAGGATTTGTGCAGCCGCTCGATCTCGCCATGGAGGACCGACAGGTCGTCACGGTCGAGGCCATCGGTGATCAGCAGCACCACCGCGCCCTGGGCGAGCACGCGGCGCGACCAATCCTTGTTGAACTGCTTGAGGCAGGGTCCGATGCGGGTGCCGCCGGACCAATCCTGTACGGCCGCGCTCGATCGGGCGACGGCGACATCGACGTCGCGGTGGCGCAGATAGCGCGAGATGTTGGTGAGGCGCGTGCCGTAGAGAAAGGTGCTGACGCGGTCACGATCGTTCGTGATGGCGTGCACGAAGTGCAGGAACATGCGGGAGTAGCGGCTCATCGAGCCCGACACATCGCAAAGGATCACGAGCGGCGGCGGCTTGTGGGCGCGCGCCTTCCACTGCAGCGGCAATAGGTCGCCGCCCGAGCGGAGGCTGGCGCGGAGCGTCGCGCGCATGTCGATCCGCATGCCCGCCGTGTTGCGCGTGAAACGGCGTGTCGGGACCGGGGTGATCGGGAGGCGAAGTTGGGCGATGGCACGCTTGGCTTCGGCCAGCTCCTCGGCCGACATCTCGTCGAAATCCATGTCGCGCAACAGCTCGCGGCTCGAGAAGGTGAGAACGGCGTCGAGCTCGATCTCGACCTCCTCGTCGTCGTTTTGGTCGCGCTCGGTGGGCGGGGCCATCGCGTCGCTCACGCGCCGGCTCACGGGCGGCTCCGGCGACTCCGGCAGGCGCCGGTTTTCGTCATAGGTGCCCTCGTAAGGGATCGCTTGTTCGCTCGGCAGGCGCCAGAAGAGCCGGAAGGCCTGCTCGAACATCTCGTGATGTTCGCGCCGCTCGACGAGCACGGCGTAGAGCGCCCAGTAGAAGTCCGAACGCCGTGTGGCGCCGACCGCCTCGACGGCGCGCACCGCCTCGATGGTCTTGCCGGGCCCAGCCGGCAGCCCCGCGACGCGGAGCGTGCGCACGAAATGCATGATGTTGAGCGCGAGCTTGCCGCCCTCCGCAGGGTCGATGGGCGGAAGCAGGCTCATGCCCCCTCCGGCTGCCCATGGGCGCGCTGCTGCGCCTCGTCGCGCGCGCGCTTGTAGGCGAGAAGGCTCTCCAGATTGGCGCGCACGGCCTCCGGCGCGAGCTCCGTCTGGTCGAGTTCGATCACGGCACTTGCCCAGGCGATCACCTCCTTCAGGCCGCCGACACGCGCGAGATCGGTGATGCGCATGCGCTCGATGAAGGCGGCGATGTCGCGGCTCAAGCGCTCCGAGACGCCGGGGAGCCGGGCGTCCAAGATCGCCTGCTCCTGGGTGGCATCGGGGTAGCCGATCCAGTGATAGAGGCAGCGACGCTTCAACGCGTCATGGACCTCGCGGGTGCGGTTGGAGGTGATCACCACGATCGGCCGCTCGGTTGCGCGCACGGTGCCGACCTCGGGGATGCTGACCTGAAAATCGGACAGGATCTCGAGGAGGAAGGCTTCGAACGGGGCATCGGCGCGGTCGATCTCGTCGATCAAGAGGACGGGCGCACCGTTTGGATCGTTCTCGAGTGCGCGCAACAGCGGGCGCTTGGTGAGAAAGCGCGCCCCGAAAATGTCCTCGGCCAGCGTTTCCCCTGTGTGGTCCTCTCGCTCGGCAAGGCGGATCGCGACCATTTGACCCGCATAGTTCCACTCGTAGACGGCCGCCGATGCGTCGAGCCCCTCGTAGCATTGGAGCCGCACGAGCCCGCGCCCGAGGGCATCGGCAAGCGCGTGGGCGAGGGCGGTCTTGCCGCAGCCGGCTTCGCCTTCCAACAGCAGCGGGCGCCCCAAGGTGAGCGCAAGATGAACCGCGGTCGCCAACGCCTCGTCGGCGACATAGCGCTCCGTCGCGAGCAAGGCGCGGGTCGCATCGGGCGTGGTTGGGAGCGCGCGCGTCACGGTGATGCGCTACGGCTTGTGCCCGACACCGATGCGCGTGTGCAGCGTGAGCACGTAATCATCGCCTTCCCGGTAGCGTTCGAGGTGGCGCACGACCGCGTCTTCGAGGGCGCGCCGTTGCTGCGGCGAGCCGTCGTCCATCACGCTCCCGAGCGCCATGTCGAGCAAGGGGCGCCAAAACGGCTTCTCGCCGCGCGGGATGCGCGCGGTTTCGCGGCGCTCATGCTCCTCCACCGCGGAGAACCCGCCCGCCTCGAGCGCTGCAGCCAGCGCCCCGGGCGTGCCCAGACTGAATGGACGCTCGAAATCGATATCGTCGGCGCCCGGGTAGATCTCGTCGGCCGCCGCGGAGAACACGGCGAAGAGCGTCGAATCCTCGCGCGGCCCCCACACCATGTAGGCGGCGCATCCGCCCGGCGTCAGCACGCGAAAGGCCTCGCGCGCCGCCGCCGCCGGGTCGGGGCAAAACATGATGCCGAAGCGGCAGATCACGCGGTCGAAGACGGCATCGGCATCGGGCAATGCGCACATGTCGGCGGTGCGGAACTCGAGATTTCTCAATCCCGCGGCGGCAGCCCGGCGGCGTGCGCCGAGCATCATCTCGCCCACCAGATCGGTCGCGAAAACGCGGCCCGCCTCGCCGACGAGGCGCGCCACCGTCAGCGCGGGCTCGCCCGCGCCCGTCGCGAGGTCGAGCACGCGCTGTCCCGCCTGAATATCGGCGGCCTCGATCAGCGGCTCGTTCATGTGCGCCGCTTGCTCGGCAAGCTCGTCGGCGCGTTTGTCCCAATGGCGTCCGCGGCGCGCCCAGTCCGCGCGGACGCGCTCGGTCTCCTCTTGATGTGAACGGCTGGTCATCGGGCCGCCTTAGAGTGTGTCGCGCCGTCGCTCTGCGCCGGTGAACAGAATCTCCCGCACCGCATCGGTCGCGCGTGCGTGGAACGCGACGGCATCGGGGTCGAAGTCCCGTTGCACACGGGGCGTCGGCGCGAAATGGCCATAGCGGTCCACACCGCGCACCAGCGCCGCGCTATCCCAGGTGCCGACGAGCTGTCGCGTGGCGGTCGGCGTGTAATGGATCGAGATGCCGATGCGCCGGTCCTCGCTGCAGTTGGGATCGGAGGCGTGGGCGATGCGCACATTGTGGAGAGACATCTCGCCGGGTTGAAGCGGCATGGCGACCGCGCGTGCCTCGTCGACGGTGACGGCGATCTCCTGACCCCGCGTCAGCATGTTGTCAGCGTGGTAGCGGTCCGCATGAGGTAGCAGCTCTTGCGTGTGGCTTCCGGGCAGCACGCGCATGCAGCCGCTCTCGCGTGTTGCCGGGGAGAGGGCGAGCCAGGCGCTCACCATGTCTTTCGTGTCGAGACCCCAATAGTTGATGTCTTGGTGCCATGACACGAAGCGCGCGCTCTTGGCTTCCTTGGTCCAGATCAGCGTGTTCCAGCACAGGATATCGGGGCCGATGAGATCCTCGACCGCGTCGAGGATCGCGGGGGCGCGGATCAGATCGTCGAGCCACTTGAACAGAAGATGCGCCTTGCTGCGGAAAGCTCCGGAGAGCGGGCCGCCTTGGCTCGCCTCGTAGGCTTCGAGATACGCGCGGCAGCGCCGTGTCTCGACGTCATCGAGCGCGCGCACCGGAAAATAATAGCCTTCCGTTTGATAATGGCGGATCGCCGCGGGCGATAGGGCCTTGGGCATCTTGGCCTCGCGCATGATGTAATGGCGCGCATGCTAGCGCGTGCCGACGCCGGGCGCCAGGAAGGGTGGCGCGCGCGATCGACCCTGCCGGCTCACGCGGCGACCGGCTATATTGATCGCGCACAATAAGGGGAGCGGCCGTGCTCGAACTTGGCATCGTCCTCGGCTATTCGGACCGGGGCTTCAGCGTCGATATCGACACCATCAGAGAGGCCGAGTCTCTCGGCTACACCTCGGTTTGGACCTCGGAGGCCTATGGCAGCGACGCGGTATCGCCCGCCGCGTGGATCTTGGCGCAAACGGAGCGGATCCGGGTGGGCACGGCGTGTGTCCAGATGCCGGCCCGCACGCCCGCCTGCGCGGCCATGACCGCCATGACCCTCCAGTCTTTGTCGGGAGGCCGCTTCATCCTCGGCATCGCGCCCTCCGGCCCGCAGGTGGTCGAGGGCTGGCATGGTGTTGCCTATGGCAAGCCGCTCACCCGTGTGCGCGAATATGTCGCGATCGTGCGCAAGATCGAGGCGCGCGAGGCGCCGGTGAGCCACGACGGCGAGCTCTATCAGCTGCCCTACGCGGGCCCGGATGCCACCGGCCTCGGCAAGCCGTTGAAGAGCATTCTCCACGCCACCCACCGCACGCCGATCTACACCGGCGCGATCACACCGGGCGGCTTACGCACCGCGGCGGAGGTCGCGGACGGCGTGTTTCCGCTCTTCATGATCCCCGAGCGCACAGATATCTACCGCGAGCCGCTCGGCGAAGGCTTCGCCGCGGGCGGCCACGGCGCCTGGCGTGACGATTTCGCCATCGCACCCTTTGTCCAGATCCATCTCGATGACGATCTGGACCGGGCCCGGCTCCCGGTGAAGCACACCCTCGCCCTCTATATCGGCGGCATGGGCGCCAAGCGGAAGAATTTCTACAACGACTATGCGAAACGCCTGGGCTTCGCGGAGGCCGCCGAAAAGATCCAGGACCTCTATCTCGCCGGCCACAAACGCGAGGCTGTCGCGGCGGTGCCCGATGCGCTCGCCGATGCCGTCGCGCTGGTCGGGCCGGCATCGCGGATCCGCGAGCGCTTGCCCGCTTGGAAGACGGCGGCCTCGGAGGGCGCGGTCACCGCCCTCTTGGTCTCGGGTGCCACCACGCCGGCCGCGCTTCAACTCTTGGCGGAAGAAATTCTCTAGGCGGGGAAGGGCGGCCAATGGGACTCACAGATGCGCGCGGTGTCGCGACGTCGGCGACCAATCCCGACAGCCTCGATGCCTACGAGGACGCCTTGGCCCTGTTTCAGCGCTATCGAGGCGATCCGACCGCGGTCATCGATGCCGCGTTGGAGAACGATCCGGGTTTCGCGCTCGGGCATATCTTTCGCGCCGAGATCACGCTGTGCATGTGGGAGCGCAGCGCCCTCGGCGGCGTCGAGGCCAGCCTGCACCAGCTGCGCAAGTTGCACGCGGGCTGCACCCCCCGCGAGCAAGCCCACATCGCCGCCATCGACAGCTGGCTCTCTGGCGCATGGGAGAGCTTTCGCTCCCAGCTCGACCGGCTGCTCGCCGACGAGCCGCGCGATGCGCTGGCGCTTCAGGTGGGGCATCTCGCGGATTTCTTCCACGGCGATCGCGACAATCTCCGCGGGCGCATCCTGCGCGCGCTGCCCGCGTGGAGCCCGTCGCTCCCCGGGTATCCGTTACTCCTTGGCATGCTGGCGTTCGGCCTCGAGGAATGCGGCGATTATGGTCGCGCCGAAGAGGCGGGACGGCACGCCATCGCGCTTGAGCCTGACGATTGCTGGGCCCATCACGCGGTCACCCATGTCCTCGAGATGGAGGCGCGACAGGCCGAGGGCATCGCTTGGATGGAGAGCCGGGAGCCTCACTGGGCGCAGACGGACAACATGTTCTCGTACCACAATTGGTGGCACACGGCGCTCTTTCACCTCGATCAGGACCAGGTCGACGAGGCGCTTGCGATCTACGATCGCGGCGTGCGTCCGCATCAAGGTGAAACCCAGGTCGAAATGCTCGATGCGGCGGCGCTGCTCTGGCGGCTGAGCCTCCGTGGGATCGATACGGGCGATCGTTGGGAGGAGCTCGCGGCGGCCTACGAAGAGCGGGTGGAAGACGGCTTTTACGCCTTCAACGATGCCCACGCGATGATGGCCTATGTCGCCACCGGGCGCGCTTCGGCCGCCACGCGCCTGCTCTCGGCGATGGCGAATTCCGCCGAAAGCGGGACGACGAACGCGCGCATGACGCGCGAAGCCGGGCTTCCGGTGGCGCGGGGTCTCCAAGCGTTCGGCGAGGAACGCTACGGCGATGCAGTCGATCTTCTGCTTCCGGTCCGCTATCGCGCGCATGTCTTCGGCGGGAGCCACGCGCAGCGCGACGTGATCCACCGCACCCTCATCGAGGCCGCGCTGCGCGACGGCAAGCGTTGCCTCGCGCGCGCGTTGATCGCCGAGAGAACCGCCCTGAAGCCGCACTGTGCTTACAGTTGGCGCCTGAGCAAGCTCGCGCGCGCGTGATGCGGGGCGGGCGCTCCGAGCGTTTGTTTGCGCTGCAGCGCGCGCGTTCTGGTCGTGCGCGCAGAACGGATCGTCGAACGCCATCGCAAAACGCGACCCGGGCCAACCGTGTTGCCGCCGCGATGCGGGCACCGATAATTTTCGCTTCACAAGGGGATGCGGTGCCCTGATATTGCCGGCGGTGCCCCTGTGGCGGAACTGGTAGACGCGACGGATTCAAAATCCGTTGGGCGTAAGCCCGTGGGGGTTCGAGTCCCTCCAGGGGCACCAACACAAAAGCAACGGTCGCGCCCGAACGCTACCTGGCCGAAGCCAGTGGCACCAGCTGGTCGTTCATCAGTTCCTCGATGAACAGGCTCAAAAGCTGCTGGCGCCCGGTGACACCGGCCTTCGAATAAATCGCGTTGGATTGCGCCTTGACGGTGCCCTCCTTCGTCTGGCGGACCCTGGCGATTTCGGCGATGGATAGCCCCTTGATCGACAAAAGCGCCACGTCTCGCTCGGACGGCGTTAGCGCCCACGCGTCAAAGTACTCCTCCAGCAGCTCTAGAAACGCGCCGGAGGCGACACGGAGTTGGGCCTCGACCCGCCGTTGCCGGGCTTTGATCCGGCGAATCTGCAGCATCGTCGTGCCGAGGCCCAGGATCAGCGCCAGGACCGCGACGAGTTCGATGCCGTGATGGGCGATCTCGTTGGACAACAGGCTGAAGCCTCCGAGATCGTTCACCACGTCGAACAGGAAGAACGCTGCGCAGCCCGCCTGAATGACAAGCAGTCCGGACAAGGCAATGGTCTTGGTCTTGCCTGTCCAGCTGCCCGGGGCGGCCAAACTTCCGGCCAGCACGGGTTTGAATCCGGTCATCACGCGACCTACGGCGACGCTCATTTTCCGGGGCCGGGGATCTCTTTTCGTCCGGTGATCATAGCCCGGACCAAGTTGACTTTGGTATGCCAGGTCTCAAACACAACCCCTGCGACATGAAGACACACCGAAACCAGCACCCAGTTGGCGACGATCTCGTGAGTTTCCTCGACCCAATCGACGCCCCAGAAGGTGCGCGTGGTCATCATGATACCGGTCACACAGACCGCGATCAGCGACGCCCACAGGTTGTAGGCCATCAGCGCACCCAGCGGGTTGTGCGAGAGGTACAATTCGTGCCTCCCACGCAGCAACCCGGCCAGATGCGTTAGCGCCGCTCGCGGACTGGGGGGAAAGGCACTGAAACGCGCGTGCCGGGAGCCGATCAGCCCCCAAACCAGACGGAATGCGATCAGAGCCAACACCGCATAACCCGCCCAGCGGTGGACAGCCCAATCCTCGTCGAGAACGGTCAGTTCGGCGAGGACGAGCGCTGCGACGGCCCAGTGGGTCACGCGCACGACATTGTCCCAGACATTAATGCGTTGCATGTCGTCGTGCCTTTCCCGGCTGTCGGTCAGTCTTCTTCCTTGACCTTCGCGACTCTGCCCGTCGCGGTGTCGACATAGACCTCGTAGCGTTTGCCTTCTTTCAGCGCATAGGCCTCCAGCATGCCATCCTCGGGCTCGACCTTCCTGACCTCATAGCCCTTGGCGGTGAGGCTGGCAGTGATCTCCTCCGCGGTCGTGCCGACACTGGCCCCGTCCAATTCGGTCGCGGCGACCGCGAAACTCAGCGGCAGCGCCAACGCGGCGGCAAACACGGGCGCGGCGATCAGGGAGCGAATACGGTTGGTGCTCAACATCACGGGTATCTCCTTCAGTTCGGTGGTTCCTGCGGCGTGTCTCGCCGCTTGCCCCAAGCTGATATCTGGACGGTGTGAGCACCATTGGGTTCGAGATTAGGGATCCGCTTCTATGACCGGAGTTTAGGCGCCGGGCAGCGCCTCAATTCATGGGCACTTGCGATGCGCGGGATATTCATCGTGCAGGATCGCTCAGGGCCATGAGCGACGAGTCCAAGCTCGTCGGTACCCGTCCGGTGTTGGGTCGTTGGCCGGCGTCAGTCCGGAGATGCGGAGGTCGCGGTCGCGTGGTTCTCGTCTGGGCTGGGGCTAGCCCGTCTCGATCATGGTGCCGGTGCCATGCGCGGTGAAGATCTCGAGCAGAAGCACATGCGGCACACGCCCGTCGAGAATGTGCGCCGCGCCGGTGTCGTTCTCGAGCGCCTTGAGGCAGGTTTCGAGCTTCGGGATCATGCCGCCGGTGATGGTGCCGTCGGCGATCAGGCGCTGAGCCTCCGCGGCGCTCACGCGGCTGACGAGCGTGCCGTCCTTGTCGAGCACGCCGGCCACGTCAGTGAGCATGAGAAGCTTCGTCGCGGCGAGCGCGGACGCGATCGCGCCCGCCGCGGTGTCGGCGTTGATGTTGTAGGTCTCGCCGGCCTCGCCGACCCCGATCGGCGCGATCACCGGAATGATGTTCGATTCCTTGAAGACGCCGAGCACCGCCGTGTTGACGCGCGCGGGCTCGCCGACGAAGCCGAGATCGACGACACGCTCGATGTTCGACTCGGGGTCGCGCGTGCGCCGCTGCAGCCGGGTCGCCTCGATCAGGCGACCATCCTTGCCGCTGAGGCCGACCGCGGTGCCGCCGGCGCGGTTGATCATGGTCACGATCTCTTTGTTGATGGTGCCGGCGAGCACCATCTCGACCACCTCGACCGCGGCCGCGTCGGTGACGCGAAGGCCATCGACGAAACGGCTCTCGATCTTCAACCGGTCGAGCATCCCGGCAATCTGCGGGCCGCCGCCATGCACCACCACGGGATGGATGCCGACCTGCTTGAGCAGCACCACGTCGCGGGCGAAATTCTGCGCGAGATCGGGGTTGCCCATGGCGTGGCCGCCATATTTGATTACGAAGATGTTGCCGGCGAACTGGCGCATATAGGGCAGCGCCTCGGAGATGGTCGCGGCGGTGCGCAGCCAGTGCTTGGTGTCGCTGATGCTCATCGCAGGGTCGCTGGGGCTCGCGGGTCGGGCGCCAACTTTAGTCGCTTCCACCCGTGCTCGCCAGCGAAGCGAGATGAGCCCGAAGCTCGGGGATGCCGGTGCCCGCGCGCGCGCTGGTTGCGACGATCTCAGGGTAGGCGGCGACGTGGCGGCGGAGCGCATCGTCAAGCGTGCCCATGAGGGCGGCGAGTGCCTCCGGCCGCAGCTTGTCGCACTTCGTCAGCACCGGCAGGTACGAGACCGCGCTCTCATCGAGCAGGCGCATCACCCGTTGGTCGGCATCCATGATGCCCCGTCGCGCATCGAGGAGGAGGCACACCCGGCGCAGCGTCTGGCGGCCTTTGAGATAGGCCTCGGCGAGCCGCGTCCAGGCTTCGACCTTGGTGCGCGAGACCTGGGCGTAGCCATAGCCGGGCAGGTCGACCAGCATCAGCGCGCCGGCCAGGTCGAAGAAGTTGAGCTCGCGGGTGCGCCCGGGCGTGCGCGAGATGCGTGCGAGCGTGCGGCGCCCCGTGAGCGCGTTGATCAGGCTTGATTTGCCGACGTTGGAGCGTCCTGCAAAGGCGACCTCGGGGAGGGTCGGCTCCGGCAATGTGCGCACCGAGACCGCGCCCATCAGGAACCGGCATTCATGGGCGAAGAGCCGGCGTCCGGCCTCTAGCGCCTGGGCTGCGTCGGCTTTTTCGATCGGGGTCGCCTCGGGCGTGGCGCCGCGAGCGGCTCCGCGTTGCCGCTATCCGCGTCGGCCGGGGACTCGCCATCCGCGCCATTGCCGCGACCCGATGCCGCACCGGCATTGCCTCCGGCGCCGCCGTTGCCCTCGCGTGCCGCCGCGCGCTCCGCCCGCCGCTCACGCCGCGATTTCTTGGGCGGTGCGGGCGGCTCGGTGTCGGCGGATTTCTTGCGCTTCTCCCGCTCTTTGGCGCGCGCGCGCTCCCTCTTTTGGCGCTGCCGCTGGCGCTGCCGCGCCTCCGCTTGGTCCCGCAGGGTTTGGCGTTTTTGCCGGGGCGTCGCATTGTCGTCGCGCGCGGCCTTTTCTTTCGCTTTGCTCGGACGGGCGCGTTTGCGGCTCTGTTGCGCGGTGCCATCGCTCGTCTTGCTGCGCGTCGTACCGCCCGCGCTCTTGCGGCGCCGTGATTGGCTCGGTTTCGCGAGCAAACCCTTCTCGGCCTGCTCCTTGATCTTCTTGATCTTCTCGGCGTCCGCCGCGAGGCTCTCGCGGGTGATCCCCATGCGGCGCATGATCAGCCATTGCTGGCCGATCGAGAGCACGTTGTTCCAGGTCCAATAGACCACGAGTCCTGCGGGAAAGCGCGCGAACAGGAACAGGAAGACGATCGGCAGCGCCATCAGAATCTTCTGCTGGATCGGCTCCATCGGCTGCGGATTGAGCTTCATCTGCAGCCACATGGTGAACCCGAAGGCGATCGGCCAAATCCCGATCAGCAGGAAGTCCGGCGCCGGCCATTCCAGGAACCCGAAGGCCGTGATGAAGGTGAGAGGATCGGGCGCCGAGAGATCCTGGATCCACCCGAAGAAGGGCGCGTGACGCATCTCGATCGTCACGAACAGCATGTAGTAAAGCGCGAAGAAGACGGGCAGCTGCACGAGGAGCGGCAGACAGCCCGCGATGGGGTTCGCCTTCTCCCGCTTGTAGAGCGCCATCAGCTCCGTGTTCATTTTCTGCTTGTCGTCTTTGTAGCGCTCACGCAGCCGGATCATCTCCGGCTGCACCTTGCGCATGCGGCTCATCGAGGCATAGGCCTTGTTGGCGAGCGGGAAGAGCACGATGCGCACGCAGATCGTCAGCAGCAGGATCGCGACGCCGAAATTGCCCGTCATGCGATTGAAGAAGTCGATCGCATGGAACATCGGCT
Source organism: Alphaproteobacteria bacterium (assembly GCA_965216915.1). Classification (GTDB taxonomy): domain Bacteria; phylum Pseudomonadota; class Alphaproteobacteria; order UBA828; family UBA828; genus CBDCGS01. Next base: position 359,082 of record CBDCGS010000011.1, on the reverse strand, counting down.
TGGAGAGGAACCAGGCGGGGCCAAAATCGACCGCGAGATCGAACCGGTCCGCGCCGAGCGTCTGCTCATAATGGTCGAGCGCGCTGATCTCCTTCGCGCCGGTGAACAGATGATTGGTCACCGAGATCGTCTGCCCCGGATTGAGGGTCGCCTTCTCGCCCTGGAAGATCGTCTGGTAGGAATCGACCTTGCCGAGCTCGATCGGGACATACTCGAAGCTGCCGACAAAGCGCTTCTGCTGTTCGGGGATCAGCGCGACCAGCCAGTATTTGTCGGTGATCCCCATCCAGCCACTGGTCACGTCGTGGCGGAATTGCGGGGGCAGATTGGGGTTGTCCTGCCGGGCCCAGAATGCGTCCTGCAGATCCTCGTAGTCGCCCTCGACATAGTCTTCGCCGAGCACGCCGAGCGCACCGTCTTCGAAGATCCAGAGCGGTTTGAACAGGGTCGACGACGGCACCGTGAACCGCGCGATCCGCGCGAACGGCGCGAGCTCGATCGGCGCGGCGCTCGTGTTGCGCACCTCCTGGGTCACCGAGAAGGCGAACTGGTCGTCGACGGCGATCCGCCGCGTGAACGCAAGGCCCGCGCCATTGTTCCAGGTGAGGGTCACCGGCTTCTCGGTGGTCAGGACCTCACGGTCGGCCGTCCACAGGGTGCCGCTCTCGGGGAGCGACACGCTATCCGCGCCCGACACCCAGCCGAAATCGACGAAATAGGGCCGCTCGCTGTCGCGCGGCGCGAGAAGCTCGATCTCCGGGCTCTCCTCGTCCGCGGTCTCGCGATAGTCCTTAAGCGTGATCGCATCGAAGCGACCGCCGACGAGCGAGATCGAGCCCGCAAGTCGCGCGGAATCGATCATGAGGCGGGGGCTTTCGGCCAAAGCTTGGCGCGTCGCCTCGTCACCGATGGAGGGTGTTCCCTCGGCGACGCCCGCGCCCGGCGCGTCCACGGCGTCGGATGGCTGCGTGACCGTCACCTGGTCGGCCGGCACCCCGTCGGTGGTGGTCTGCTGGACGACGGCACGCGGACGCTCGTCGGGCGGAAACAAGACCGGCATGAGGAACTGCCAGGCGAGCAGAATCACGAAGATCGCGGCGACCGCGATGATGAGATTGCGTTTGTCCTGGGTGAACATCGCTTGCAAGGACGCTCGTTCGCGCTACTCGGCGGCGCGCTGGGCCGAGCGCCTGAGGCGCAGCGGTGCCTCGGGCACCGGGTCGTAGCCGCCGCCGGTGAACGGGTTGCAGCGCAAGATCCGCCAAAGCGTAAGAGCGCTGCCGATCAACGGGCCGTGGCGGAGCAGGGCGCTGCGCGCATAGTGCGAGCAGGTTGGCTCGAAGCCGCAGCTTGGCGGCAGAAACGGCGATATGAAGAGCTGATATCCGCGGATCAGCCCCGCGAGCAAATGCGCGATCGCCCTCATCGTTCCGTTGTCCCCGACCCGTGCGCGCATGTCTAGCCGGCCGCGCCGTTGCCACTGTTCGCCTCGCCGGCGCCGTGCATTTTATCCGCGCCAACCCGCCCCAACGCGGTCGTCAGGTCCTCGACCAATGATTCGAACGGGCGGGTCAGCGTGGTCGTTCGCGCGATGACGACATAATCGTGCCCCGACGCAGCGCGCACCGGCATAACACGTGCCACAGCGGCGCGCAATCGACGCTTGGCGCGGTTGCGCGCGACAGCCCCGCCGACGCGCTTGCTCGCCGTGAAACCGACCCTCAACGGGGCGCCGGCCGCCGCGGCACGGGGCATCGGCGCGGCTTGCAGCACGAGCCCCGGCGTCGCCCAGCGGCGCCGCGCCGCGGCAACCCGCAGAAAATCCTTACGCTCCTTGAGGCGCGCGATGCGCGCGGCCATGGCGTCAGACGGAGAGGCGCTTGCGCCCCTTGGCGCGACGCCGCGCGAGCACGCGTCGCCCGCCAACGCCCTTCATCCGGCTGCGAAAGCCGTGCCGGCGCTTGCGGACGATATTGCTGGGCTGATAGGTCCGTTTCACGTCGCTCTCCCGCATGCGCCGCACCATTCGAGCGTCCGGCGCAAGAAGGTCCGCTGTATAGGCGCAGCCCGTGCACGAGTCAACGTTCGGGCCCGGGAGTTTTTGGTAAGGGTCGGGCGGCTATGATCCGCCACCGCATGCGCGATCCCGGGAGTCGCGCGCAAAACGGGTGCTTTTCGCTTGTCCGACGCCCACAAAGTCGACATCTGCGTCATCGGCGCCGGCGCGGCCGGCCTCACGGTTGCCGCCGGCGCGAGCCAACTCGGCGCCAGCGTCCTCCTCGTAGAGCGCGGCGAGATGGGCGGCGAATGCCTGAACACCGGGTGCGTGCCGTCGAAGGCCTTGCTCGCCGCGGCGGCGCGCGGCGACGGCTTCGAGGCAGCCTTCGCGCATTTGCGGCGCACCATTGCGGAGATCGCGCCGCAGGATTCCCAGGAGCGCTTCGAGGGCCTCGGCGTGCGCGTGTTGCGCGAGACGGCGCGCTTCACCGGGCCCGACACGCTGGACGTCGGCGGCGCGACCGTGCGCGCGCGGCGGTTCGTCGTGGCGACCGGATCGGTGCCCGCACTCCCGCCCATTCCGGGCCTCGACAGCACGCCCTACCTCACGAACGAGACCCTTTTCACCGCGGATTTGGCGCCGGATCATCTGGTGATCCTGGGGGGCGGGCCGATCGGCGTGGAGATGGCGCAGGCCTTTCGGCGTCTCGGCGCGCGTGTGACGGTGATCGAACAAGGACGCATCCTCGGGCGCGACGACCCAGAGCTCACCGCCTTCGTGCGCGAGAGCCTCGCAGCGGACGGTGTGACGCTTCGCGAGGCCACGGAGGTGCGCTCGGTCGCATCGGCGCCCGGCGGCGTCTCGGTCAGCTGCGCGGGCAGCGGCGGCGGCACCGGCGGCGGCACGGGCGATACCGAGACCATCACCGGCACGCACCTGCTCGTCGCGGCCGGGCGAGCACCCAATGTCGGAGACCTGGATCTCGCGCGCGCGCGCGTGCGCATGGACGGGCCCACCATCGCCGTCGACGGCGGACTGCGTACCAGCAACCGCCGCATCTACGCGATCGGCGATGTGGTCGGCCCCTACCGCTTTACGCACATGGCTGGTTATCAGGCGCGCCTCGTGCTGCGCAGCGCGCTCTTTCGCTTGCCCGCCAAGGCGCGCTATGCCGCGGTGCCTTGGGTCACCTATACCGATCCCGAGCTCGCCCATGTCGGGCTCAGCGAAGCCGAGGCGACGGCCCGCGGCGAGACGATCCGCGTGCTCCGCGCATCGTTCGCCGAGAATGACAGGGCCATCGCAGAGGGTGCGGGGGACGGCCTAATCAAGGTCGTCGTGACCCCGCGCGGGCGCGTGCGCGGTGCCTCGATCGTCGGACCGCAAGCCGGCGAGCTCATCCTGCCCTGGGTCATGGCGGTGCAGCGAGGCCTCAAGGTCTCCGCCTTGGCGCAGGCGATCGTCCCGTACCCCACTCTCAGCGAGGTCTCGGCGCGGGCGGCCGGGAGCTACTATCTCCCGATGCTCTTCAGCGAGCGGACGCGGCGCATCGTCCGCTTCCTCGCGCGCTTCGGTTGACGCCCGTCCCCTGGCCCATGGCGGAGGGAATGCCTATAAGTGGTGACGGAGCGATCAACGCCCTAGCGCCGTGAAGATCAATCTCACCACCATCGCCCGTCTCGCGCGGAGCATGTCGGCGCGCCTACTCGTGCTGACGGCAATCTTCGTGCTGCTCGGCGAGGTGCTGATCTACGTCCCGTCGATCGCCCGCCATCGGCTGGTGTTTCTGGAGGAACGCATCGCCGCCTCGCGCCTAGCCGCCTTGGCCGTTGAAGCGGCGCCCGACCAGATGGTCACCGAGCAGCTGAGCGCCGCGCTCCTCAGTCGCGCTGGTGTGTCCGCGATCTCGCTCAAGCGGCCCGGGCAGCGGCTGCTGGTGCTGTCCGAGCCGATGCCGGACGAGGTTCACGCGGCGTTCGATCTCATGGAGGCGACGCCCTACACGCTGATCATCGACGCGTTCGACGCGCTGCTGCACGGCGGCGAGCGGACGATTCGCGTGACCGGCCACGTGCCAGACGATGAACCGGAGACGGTCGTCGATATCGTCCTTCCCGAAGCCTCGCTGCATGCCGCCATGCTCGATTATTCCGGGCGCATCTTGGCGTTGTCGCTCGTGCTCGCGTTGGTCGTCGCGTTCCTCGTCTATCTCTCCCTTCACTTCCTTATGGTACGCCCGATGGGGCGGATCACCGACAGCTTGGTCTCGTTCCGGCGAGACCCGGAAGACGCGTCCGCGGTGGTGCAGGTCACGCGGCGGGGCGACGAGGTCGGCCTTGCCCAGCGGGAGCTTGCGGTGATGCAACGCCGCGTGCGCGCGGCGCTCCGCCAGAAAGCGCGGCTCGCCGATGTCGGGAGCGCCGTGAGCAAGATCAATCACGATTTGCGCAACATGCTCGCCACCGCGGCGCTCTTGACCGACCGCCTGGCCATGGCGTCGGACCCGGAGGTTCAGAAGCTCGCGGCGCCGCTCGTCTCCGCGATCGACCGTGCGATCAACCTGTGCACGCAGACGCTGAGCTTCGCGAAGGCCGGCGAGCCGGACCCGAAACCCGCGCGATTTGCGCTGGCCCCGCTCGTCGCGGAGGTGCGCGCCGCCATGCCCCTCGCCGATGACACGGCGATCATCTGGCGCAATGACGTGCCGGAGGAGATCGAGCTCGTTGCGGACCGCGATCAGGTCTACCGGATCGTGATGAACCTGACGCGCAACGCGGTCGAGGCCATCGATCGCCACACCGGCGGCGGCACCGTGCGGGTCAACGCCTGGCGCGATGCCGACGCCACGGTCGTCGAGGTCGCGGACACGGGACCGGGCTTGCCGGAGGAGGCGCGCGAGCATCTCTTCGAGGCCTTTGCGGGTGCCGGTCGGAGCGACAGCACCGGCCTCGGCCTGACGATTGCGCGCGATCTGGTGCGGGGGCACGGCGGCGAGATCACGTTGGAGCGGAGCGACCCCACGGGCACCGTGTTCCGTCTGCGCTTTCCAGACAGTCTCGAGGGCGACAACGGGCGCTGACCTTAAGGTCTCGTTAACACACCCCTGAATAGGGTCGGCGGTCACTTGCGGGAGACCGAGCGTGAGCGATGCCGCCGTCGAGCCAGATCAAACGAACCCACTCTTCGACCGACTTCTCGAGGCCCTCCAACCCGAGATCCGCGAGAGCCTGTCGGAGGCGCAGCGCACCGGGCTACAGGAGGCCTTCGCGTCGGCCACGTGGCGGCGCAAGGCGGTCGATATCCGCGTGAGCCTGCCCTTTCTCACCTCACGCTACTTCCTGACCGTGATCGGGGGACGCGAGAAACGCGGGTTTGGCCGGCGCCGCGCGGAGCGGATCTTTCATCCCCTCGGCACGGTCGGCAACGTGCTGTTCCTCGGCGCGATTTGCGCGGTCGTGATCGTCATGATCGGGGCTGTGGTGCTGATCTACAACGCAGCCTTCGTCTAGGCCGGCGCCGGCGGGGGTGCTAGTGCAAATCCCGCGCAGGTGGGATCACCTACGACGACGCATTTGCGTCAATTCCAATGAGAGAGAGCATGTCGCGTGAGCATAAGTGAACGTGACATGCTCTAGTCGCCGTAGATCACCCATTTGCCATCCTCGCCCGAAAGGAGGCCTTCGCCGGGCGGGATCTCCCCGCCGGGCTCTTTCCACTTGCTCGGATGAAGCGGCTTGCCGCCGCAGGCGGCGAGACCAAGGGCCGCGACGAGGAGGAGGATCGATGCCACGCGCATGCGCGGTGCCTTACCACCCTCCGCCTGACGCGGCAAGCGGGCGTTGATGACGGTTGGTTGACGGCGCTTAGTTGACGGCGGTCTCGACCGGCTTGTCGAGGCGCGCGCGCAAATCCTTGAGCAGGCCGTCGATGCCCTTGCGGTTGATCACCGAGGCGAACTCGACCCGGTGCGTGCGCAGCATGCTGATGCCCTCGACGTTGACGTCGACCACCTTGAACACCGCTTCGTCCTTCTGGCGCACACGGAAATCGACTGCGACGGGCTCGCCGCCGGAGGGGCGGAGAATGTGCGCGCGCACGATCCGGTCGCCGCTGTCCTCCTCGAAGACCTTGTTCACCTCGAAGAGCTCGCCATTGTAGGCGTCGAAGCGGCTCGCATAGACGCGCACGATGAAATCCACGAACACCGCCGAATAGTCCTTGCGCTGCTCCTCTGTCGCGGTCTTCCAGTAGCGGCCCAGCACGAAGCGGCTGATGGTCGGCATATCGAAGCCATCGACGAGGATCTCGCGGAACGCGGCCTCGCGCTCGGCGAAGCTCGTGTTCTCCTTATCGCCCAAGACCGCGACGGCGCGATTGCCGAGGGACAGGATGAAATCGCCCGCGCTATCGGGAGCCTCAGCGCGTGCCCACCCGAGCCCGGTGAGTAACAAAACGAGCGCAATCGGAGTCGAGAAGACTGAGCGGCGTGTAATCATGACCGTGGTCCTGAATGAGCGTGTCGGGACGCAGCAAGGTTACTCCGGGAAGTCCTCAAATTCCTCATCGTCGAAATCCACGCTGGGTATTGGCATGGTCGGCGGGAGTTCTCCGTCTCGGATTTCGTTCGCCCGGTATTGACGATATAGTTCGCGCAGCGCTGCATAGAAATCGATCGACGTTTCTTCAAGCGTTTCTATATTCTCTATGTTTGCTGCGCGCCGCTCAACCCCGCGCACGATCGTGCGGGCGAGCCGCGCATCCCGGCTTAGAACGTAACTCATTGGATCGATGAACAAATCGACCACAAATCCGGCCGCATCGCGCGGATTCGAGGGGCCGAGCAAGGGCAACACCAAATAGGGCCCTTCCTCCGCGCCCCAGACCGCGAGCGTCTGGCCAAAATCCTCGGAGGCGCGCTCGAGGCCAAGGTCCACCGCGACCTCGAACATGCCTGCCAATCCGAGTGTCGAGTTGATGGCGAAGCGCCCGAGCGACACGCCCGCGCGCTCCATCTTCCCCTGGAGCAGATTGTTCGCGAAATTGAGCGGTTCACCCAAATTATCTAGAACGTTCGTGACTCGTTCTTGCACCCAAGTCGGCAGAATCAGGACATAGAGCTCGGCCACCGGCTTGAGGATCAGGCCGTCGATCGTCTGGTTGACGTCGAACATGACCCGGTTGTAGCTCTCGAGCGGGTCGTTGACGTCGTCGAAACCGGCCTCGTTGGTCTGGTCGCTCGAGGCACAAGCCGCGAGAAACGCGACAACCAGCAATAGAGCCGAGAACCGCTTGATCGCGCCAAGCAAGCCACCGCCCTGCGGTTCAGCTTTCACCGACACCCCCGCATTGTCCGCCGGCGCGCGCGTAAAAGCGCGTCTGAAATCTTGAATGCGCGGCCGAAATGACGCGGTCGATATTCTTGCTTGATGCTTGTTAACAAAGCCTTTTGCCAGCGCGTGCACGGCTTTGGCCGTCTCAGTTGCTCGCCCCCCGTTTCCCACGTGCTTACCACAATCGCGGATTCGGCACCAGCACGCCACGCCGCCACCGTCGGCGCGGCGCGGGGCGCTCCCTCGTCATGGCGCGGCGCTCAGTTGGAGGCGGCGGCTTCCTTGGTCGCGGCGAGCACGTCGTCGGCAAGGCGCCCGGTCAACTCCTGCAGGTGATCGAACGCAAAGGCGTAGCTGCCGACGCCGAGGGTGAGGGAGCGCAGCTCGATGATGAGGTCGTGCATCTCCGATTGCGGCATCTGGGTCGTGATCTGGTCCCAGCCGGACCAGCCGTCCTTCGCGCCGAAGCCCAAGACCTGACCGCGGCGTCCCGTGATCAGGCGTTGCACGTTGGGCGTGAACTCGCTCGGCACGTCGATCGTCACCTCGCAGATCGGTTCCAGAAGAACCGGGTTGCACTTCGGCAACGCCTCGTTCATCGCCATCCGGCCTGCGGTCTTGAACGCCTGCTCGGAGCTGTCGACAGCGTGATATTTACCGTCGGTCAGGGTGACGGCGACATCCACCACGGGAAAACCGAGCGGGCCGGTCGCGAGTGAATCGCGCACGCCCGCCTCGACGGCCGGGATGTACTGCTTCGGCACCGCGCCGCCGACGACGGTGTTCTTGAACTCGAAGCCGGTGCCCCGCGGCAGGGGTTTCACGTCGATATGCACGTCGCCAAACTGCCCGTGCCCGCCGCTCTGCTTCTTGTAGCGCGAATGCTGCGAGGTCGGTTTGCGGATCGCCTCCTTGTAGGCGATCTTCGGCTTGTCGGTCTCGAGCGCAAGACCGTACTTCCCTTTCAACCGGTCGAGCGCGACCTTGAGGTGCATCTCGCCCTGGCCCCAGAGCACCGCTTCGCGGGTCACGGGATTGTGCTCGAACTGCACCGACGGGTCCTCCTGGACCAAACGCCCGATCGCACCGGAAAGCTTGACCTCGTCCTCCCGCCGCGCGGCGCGCACGGAAAACGAGTAGACGGGCGGCAGGTCGGTGGCTCGCTCCATCGGCTCGACATCGCCTGTCCCCTCCGGATACACGGTTTCGCCTGTGCCGATCGCGTCAAGCCGGCCAAGTCCGACGATTTCGCCCGACTGCGCCGCGTCGATCTTGTTCTGCTGCTGGCCTAGCACGCGGTACATGCCGCCGATGCGTTCGCCATCGTTGAGGATGGTGCCGTCCTTGATCGGTCCGCGCCAGATTCGGGCGAGCGATACCTTGCCGCCATGCTGGGTGATGTAGGTCTTGATGACCTGGCCGACCGCCGGACCGCCCGCGTCATCAATGCCGCGCCGCCGCGCCGTGTTGGCGGCATCGGGGGCGATCGTCGTCAGGGTTTCCAGCAGGCGTCGGACGCCCCAATCCTTCTCGGCCGATCCCATGAACACCGGCACGACATTGTTCTCGGCAAGGCTCGTCGCGATGTATCCATGAAGCTCCTCTTCCGAGGGCACTTCGTCCTCGAGCAGGTGCTCGAGGAGGGTGTCGTCAAAATCGGCCAGGTTCTCCAGAAGCTGGGTGCGTGCGGATTCCTGCCGGTCGAGCACCGTGTCCGGCGTGTCGATGGGGCTCGCCGCCTTCTGTTCCTCATAGTTGTAGGCGCACCCCGCGATCAGATCGACGTAACCCGTGACCTGGCTGCTGTCGCGGATCGCCACTTGGCAGGGGACGAGGGGCTTGCTCGCGACCGGGCTCAACGCCTCGATCAGCTCGGCCACCCGCACGGTCGTGTCGTCGATTTTGTTCGCGAAAACGATGTGGGGAATGCCCGCATTGGCCAAGAACTTGAACAGCCGGCCCATGGTCCACACGCGGCCGATGTCGGGATCGCACACCACGATCGCGAGATCCGCGCCCATGAGGGCGTTCGCGGTCTCGGCAAAAAACTCGACCGAGCCAGGGCAGTCGAGCACGGTGATGGCGCTGCCATTGTGCGAGAAGCTAGCGGCGTTCACCTCAACGCTGGATTGGCGGTGCCGGGCCTCGTCCGACCAATCGCCCACCGTGTTGCCGTCGGGAACCCTGCCCTTGCGCGAGATCGTGCCGGTGACGAACAGCATGCTCTCCAACAGCGTCGTCTTGCCGCTCGTGTACGGCCCCACCAGGGCAATATTCCGCACTGCCTCGCTCATGATATCTCCCTCGTCTTTTTGTCGGCACGACCGCCGGTCGCGCCGCGATCGGCAACGACTGGCGCGGCGCTTTCGCCCAATTCATCTTAATCTTGGGGTTCGCGGGGGCCGCCAGCTGGGTCCCGTGCGCGCATGTTTTCAGCGCCTTCACCGAATTGCAACAGCGTTTTCAGCGTCGCCCGTTCGGTCGTCCGCGGACTTTGCCGGGCGGCGTCTCGCCCGCTAATGTGCTGCGCGACAGAGCGTGGAGACCGAACGACGTGAGCATCTGGGGCAAACTCCTGGGCGGTGCTGCCGGCTTTGCGGTCGGCGGGCCGATCGGGTTGATCGTCGGCCTGGCCGCGGGCCATTTCGTAGACCGTATGGCGCGGTCCGCCATCGACGGGCCGGCGCGCAAGAGCCTCGACGACAACGCCAAGCGGGCCGCCTTTGCCGTCGCGCTGATCGTGCTCTCGGCGAAAATGGCCAAGGCCGACGGGCGGGTCACCCGCGATGAGATTACCGCCTTCAAGCGGATCTTTCATATTCCGGAGACGGAAGCCGCCGATGTCGGGCGCATCTTCGACGAAGCGCGTCGCGAGGCCACGGGCTTCGAGCCCTACGCGGAGCAGATCGTCGAAATCTTTCCGCATGACACGCGGGTTCGCGAAGAGCTGCTGGCGGCGCTCTTTCACATCGCGATGGCGGACGGTGAGCTCCACGAGGCCGAGCGCCACTTTCTCCGCCGCGTCGCCGAGATCTTCGGCTTCGACGAGCAGGCGTTCGCGCGCATCATGGCGAGCCACATGGGCGGGTCCGAGGCCGATCCCTACGAGATCCTCGGGGTCGAACCCAACGCGAGCGACGAGGAAATCAAGGCCACCTACCGCCGGCTCACACGTGAGAACCATCCCGATCGACTGGTCGCCCAGGGAATGCCGGAAGAGATGGTCGAGCTCGCCAATGACAAGATGGCCGCGATCAACAGCGCCTACGACAAGATCGCCAAGCTGCGCGGGATACGCTGAGGCGCGGGCGCGCGCCGCAGCACCGCCATTCCATGACACCGCCCCATATCGCGCTCGCCGTGGCAACCGCGGTGCTGTGGGGCTATGGCTTCGTCACCAGCAAGTATGGCGCCGACCACATGCCGCCGCTTTTCTTCCTGGCGCTTCGGTTCGGTCTGGTGACGCTCGTCTTGGCGGTCTTCGCGCGGGTGCCATCGGGCCGCCTCGGAGCGGTCGCGCTGTTCTCGCTCGTGATGGGCGTCGGCCATTTCGGCCTGTTCTACATCGGGCTCAGCATCGGCGTCGAAGCCTCGACCGCGGCCATCATCTGGCTGACGCAGATCCCGCTCAGCGTCATCTTGGCCACGATCATGCTGCGCGAGCGGCCGAGCTGGATCGCCGTCACGGGCATCGGCATCGCGTTCGCCGGAGTGCTCGTCTTGGTCGGGGAACCGCGGCACGTCGGCAACGCCGTCGGCATCGGCGTGATGTTCGCCTCCAGCGTCGCGTGGGCGATCGCCAACATCATGGCGAAGCGCCTCTCCGACATCCCGGCGATCACCTTGAGCGCGTGGATGGGGATCTTCTCGACGATTGTGCTGTTTCCGCTCTCCTTCATCTTCGAGGAGGGGCAGATCGAAAGCCTGCTCCAGCCCGATTGGTGGCTGCACGGCTCGCTCCTCTACCAGGTCGTCGGCTCCACCTTGCTCGCCTATTGGGCATGGTATTTCCTCTTGGCGCGCAACCGGGTGTCAACCGTGTCGGGCTTCATGCTGCTCGTGCCCCTCTTTGGCTTCATCGCCGGCGTTCTGCAGCTCGGCGAGCCCTTCACCTGGCAGAGTGCCGCCGGCGGCGCGGCGGCTCTGGCGGGTGTCGCGATGATCGTGCTGTGGGAACGCCCGGCGGCCGTGGCGAAAACCGAATCCTGAGGAGGCCGCCGTGACGCGCCCCCCCATTGTCGAAACCCCCTCGCCCAATCACGACAGCCGTCCCCCATCGGTGACCGCGATCGACACCCTCGTGCTTCACTACACGGGGATGACAAGCGCCCAAGCGGCGCTCGATCGTCTCACCGATCCCGGTGCCAAGGTCAGCGCGCACTGGCTGATCGACGAGGACGGCACCTGCGTGCGCCTGGTGCCCGAGGCACGGCGCGCATGGCACGCTGGGGTGAGCGCCTGGCGCGGCGTGCCCGGCGTGAACGACCGCTCGATTGGCATCGAGCTGGTCAATCCGGGGCACGAGTTCGGCTATCGCCCGTTTCCGCGCGCGCAGATGGATGCGCTGCGGGCTCTGGCGCGGGAGATCCTGACGCGCCATCCCATCGAGGCCCGCAATGTTGTGGGCCACGCCGACGTCGCACCGCTTCGCAAGGAGGACCCGGGTGAGCTGTTCGACTGGGCCGGTCTCGCGGCTGCCGGGGTTGGCCTCTGCCCGGTCGTCGCGGAGGTCACGGGCTCCTCTCTCGACCTGCGGACCGGGGCAGAGGGCGCGCCGGTTCGCGCGCACCAGGCCCATTTGGGACGCTATGGGTACGCGATCACGGTCGACGGCACTTTCGGCGCCGAGACCGCGGCCGTGGTGCGCGCCTTCCAGCGGCATTTTCGCCAGAGCCGCGTCGACGGGGTGATCGACGCCGCCACCAGCGCAGCGCTCTCGGCCCTGGTCGCGGCTCTCGCACCCGCTTGACGACCGGCGCGCGACGGCCTACCTAGCCAACGCCAGATGGCCGGACGGCCGCCGTGTCACGGCGTGGCATGGAGGAAAGTCCGGGCTCCACGGGAACACGGAGCCGGGTAATGCCCGGCGGGGGCGACCCCAGGGAAAGTGCCACAGAAAGCAAACCGCCCGCCCGGGCTTCGGCTGGCGGGCAAGGGTGAAAGGGTGCGGCAAGAGCGCACCGCGTCGTCGGCAACGGCGACGGCATGGCAAACCCCTCCGGGAGCAAGACCAAATAGGGGCGGCGCGCAGCGTGAGCTGCAGATCGGTTCTCGGATCAGTCGCCCGGGTCGGTCGCACGAGGCGCTCGGTGACGAGCGTCCTAGATGAATGGCCGTCGCGTCGAGCCCTGCTCGACTCACTGGACCCGGCTTACAGGCCATCTGGCACAATTACTTACACTACTCACTACGATATCTGGTGGTGGATTTACTTGGCGCCACCAAATGTTCGGTAGGTCTCCGGAGGCGCGGTTTCAGCCCATCATCGCGCCCTAATAGAACATAAAGCGAACAAATAGTCTTCCTTTCGCCGATTTACCCGCGGTGAGCGTCAACTGGTGCTCATCAGGATTCACGCGGAATTGGGCACGCGCTCACAACTGCGCGCGCGTTTTTCTATTCGCGAAAACTTGATTTCCCAAGAAATGCGCGTTGCGCTGGGTGCTAGCCCATGCTATCCCATGATGTCCCACGAATGACCATGAGCGTGATCGGTTGGGACCTAAGGAGGGTGCTCCAAGGAGCAGGGTGGTTGACGTTCTTCACGGGTGTCCACGTAAATCGGATTGATCGGAAGGGGCGGGTGTCCGTCCCCGCGCCGTTCCGTAACACCCTGTCTCGACAAGCTTTTCATGGCATCGTTGTGTACCCCGCGACGAATGGTGCGCCGGCGTTCGACGGCTGCGGCATCGATTTGCTCGAGGGTCTGAGTGCCCGTTTCGCGAGCACCAATCCGTTTGATGCCGCCTACGACAACGCCCGCATGGCCATCTTCTCCCAAGTCGAACAGCTCGCGTTCGATGGGCAGGGACGCGTCATGTTGCCGAAGCGCATCCTACAGCATACGCAGATCGACGACCACGTGGCCTTTGCGGGGCTTGGCGACAAATTCCAGATTTGGGAGCCCGAGCGGCTCAAGGCCGCGCAAGACCAGGCCAGCACGCAGGCACCGGAAGAGATGGCGAACGCCATTTTTCCGCCGCCGCCCGGATTTGCCGGGGCGCCGTCATGACCGCCGATGTGCGCCATACACCCGTGATGACCGAGCGGGTGCTGGCCTACATGGCGCCGCGCGATGGCGGCATCTATGTCGACGGCACGTTCGGCGGCGGCGGTCACAGCCGCGCGCTCCTCGATGCCGCGGCCTGCCGCGTTTACGCCATCGACCGCGACCCCGCGGCGCGCGAGCGCTGCGCGGCGCTGTTGCGCGAGTATTACGACCGGCTCGTGCTGATCAACGGCCGCTTCGGCGACATGGAGCACCTTCTCGCCGAAGCCGGGATCACGGCCGTCGATGGTGTCGTGCTCGATCTCGGCCTCTCCTCCGATCAGCTCGCCGATGCCGAGCGCGGCTTCTCGTTTCGCCTCGACGGCCCGCTCGACATGCGCATGGGGCGGGAGGCGGCCGGGCCGACCGCGGCCGACCTAGTGAACGAAACGCCCGAGCGAACCCTGGCTTGGATCATCGCCTCGCTCGGTGAAGAACGACGGGCGCGCGCCGTGGCACGCGCCATCGTCGAGGCCCGCGACGTTGCGCCGATCACCCGCACCACCCAGCTCGCCCAGATCGTGCGCCGCGTCGCGGGCCGCTCAAACGCCAGCATCGACCCGGCGACGAAAACCTTTCAAGCGCTGCGCATGCGCGTGAACGATGAGCTCGGCGAGATCGATCGGGGGCTGGCCGCCGCCGAGCGGCTGCTGCGAAGCGGCGGGCGGGCGGTCGTCATCTCGTTCCATTCGCTTGAGGACCGCCGCGTCAAGCGCTTCTTCCGGGCGCGCAGCGGCGGCGCGGCGCGGCCCAGCCGTCACCAGCCCGATGCGGCCTTGACCGGTGCCACGAAATCGCCCGATCCGACGTTCACGGTGCTCACGAGGAAGGCCGAGAAGCCGCCTGCCGCCGAGATTGCGGGCAACCCGCGCGCGCGCTCGTCGCGCCTGCGCGCGGCCGAGCGCACGGCGGCCCCCGCCTGGCCGGAAGGGCAAGCGGCATGATGCGGCCAACGGTCATCGCCTCTGTTGCCGCGACGGTCGTCGCGGTCGTGGCCTTGTTCGTCATCAAGTATGGGGTGCAAAACTTGGAAGACGAGATCGCGGCGCTCGAGCGGGAGAAAGAGCGCCACAACCAGGCGATTCAGGTGTTGCGCGCCGAGTGGAGCTATCTCAACCGGCCCGATCGGATTGCGCGGCTGGCCGATCGTCATCTGGATCTCGTGCCGATCGAATCCAATCAGATCGCGACGCCGCCGGGCCATGCCAATCGTGCGGACGGCGGGCTGGGGGGTGAGCCATGGTGACCGACCTCTCGGTCACGAGCTGGCGTCGGGCCGCCGCAGGGGCAGCGCGCCGCGAAGGCGACCCGCCGCGGCGCATCGAGACGGCGCGTAATCGGCTGCTCGTGGCAATGGGCGTCTTCTTCCTGTGCTTCTGCGTCCTCGCGGGTCACACGGTCAATGTCGCCGTGTTGGGCGGCGGCGAGGCCGGGGCCACCGTGTCCGGCGCGCCCGGGCTCGGCGGATCGGGCACACGCGGCGACATCGTCGACCGGACCGGCGCCGTGCTCGCTACGAACCTGCCGTCCTATTCGCTCTTCATGGACCCGACCGCCGTGCAGGATGCCGAGGGTGCCGCCGAGCGGCTCCGAGCGGTGCTGCCGTCGCTCGACCCCGATCGGCTGATCGCGCTCGCGCACTCGGGCAAGCGTTTCCAGTGGGTGCGCCGCAACCTGACCCCCGACGAGATGCACGCGGTCAATCGGCTCGGCCTTCCGGGGTTCGCCTTCCGCCGCGAGGAGCGGCGCGTCTATCCGCAGGGGCCGTTGTTCGCGCACGTCGTCGGTTTCACCGACGTCGATCATCGTGGCATCGCGGGCATCGAGCGCGGTGTCGACGATGTGCTGCGCGCGCGCGCCGGCGCTCCGCTCGCGCTTTCCGTCGACATCCGCGTGCAGCACATCGTCGAGGAGGCGCTTGCCCGCGCGATGGAAATCCATCGACCCAAGGGCGCCGCAAGCATCGTCATGGATGCCGAGACCGGCGAGATCCTCGCGATGGTCAGTCTCCCGACCTTCGATCCGAATACGCCCGACGAGCGCACGCGTGGTGCCCGCTTCAACCGGGCTACGCTCGGCGCTTATGAACTCGGGTCGACGTTCAAGGCGTTGACAGCGGCGATGGCGCTCGACCTCGGCGTCGCCGAACTCGACGACAGCTACGATGCGACGGAGCCGCTCCGCGTCTCGCGTTTCACGATTCGCGATTATCACCCCGAGAACCGCTGGCTCACCATTCCCGAGATCATCGTGCACTCGTCGAACATCGGCGCGGCGCGCCTTGCCCTCGACGTTGGCACGACGCGTCAGCGCGCGTTCTTGGAGGCGCTCGGCTTCCTCGATCCGCTCGACATCGAGCTGCCCGAGACCGGACGCCCGATCGTGCCATCGCGCTGGACCGACTTGAGCACGATGACCATTGGCTTCGGCCATGGCATTGCCGTCACCCCGCTCCACATGGTCTCGGCCTTCGCGACACTCGTGAACGGTGGAACGCGGGTGACGCCGACATTGCTGCGCGTCCAAGACGGCGCGGCGCCGGCGGGCGAGCGGGTGATCAGCGCGGACACCTCGGCGCTGGTGCGGCACCTGCTCTATCTCGCGGTTACCGAGGGCACGGGCTCGCGGGCCGCCGCGCCCGGCTACCTGATCGGCGGCAAGACGGGCACTGCGGAAAAAGCCATCGGCGGCCGTTACAAGCGCGACGCGGTGATCGCGACCTTCGCGGGCGTCTTTCCCATCGACGCGCCGCGCTACGTGGTGTTGGCGATGCTGGATCAGCCGCAGCCGAGCGAGCTGACCCACGGGTTCGTGACCGGCGGCTGGACGGCGGCGCCGGTGGTCGGCGAGGTCATCCAGCGGGTTGGGCCGCTGCTCGGCGTGCCCCCGCTGATCGACGAGGAATCGGCGGAAGACCTCGGCCTCTTCGTGCAGGCGTCCGACGATGGAGGGCGTGTTGCGGCTTTCTGAGCTGATTGCGTCGGAGCGTTCCTCCGCAGCGCCCCCCGATCTCGACATTCGGGGGTTGGCGTGGGATTCGCGCGACGTGCAGCCCGGCTATCTCTTCGCCGCCCTGGACGGCACGCAGGCCCGCGGTGTCGATTTTATTCCCGACGCGATGGCGCACGGCGCGGTCGCAATCCTCGCGCCGGAGGGTACCGATCCCCTGATCACCGGCAGCCGCGCGCCCGTTCTCACCGATCCGAACCCGCGCCGTCAGCTCGCGCTGATGGCTGCCCGCTTCTACGGCCGCCAGCCTGCGGTGGTGGCGGCCGTGACGGGGACCAACGGCAAGACCTCGGTGGCCGAATTCACGCGCCAGATTTGGGCCTGCGATAGCCGCAAGGCGGGTTCGCTCGGCAGCCTCGGCGCATGCGCCGACGGCATCTCGCGATCGCTCCGCCACACCACGCCGGATCCGATCACGCTGCATGCGGTGATCGCGGAACTCGCCGCCGAGGGGGTGAGCCATCTGGTGCTCGAGGCATCGAGTCACGGACTCGAGCAGCATCGGATCGACGGGCTCGAGATCAAGGCCGCCGCCTTCACCAACCTCACCCGTGATCACATGGATTACCACGCCGATGCCGCCGCCTATCTGGCGGCCAAGCGCCGGCTGTTCACGGAGGTGCTCGTGGTTGGCGGCACGGCCGTGCTGAACGGCGACGCGCCGGAGTTTGCCGACCTCGCGCGGGCGAGCCGGCAGGGCGGGCGGCAGGTGCTCAGCTATGGCGGGCGCCGAGACGCGGACCTGCGGTTGCTGGAGCGGAGCGACACGGCCGATGGCCAAGTGCTCGAGCTTGATGCGATGGGCCGACGGTGCAGCGTGATGCTGCCGCTGCCGGGCCCGTTTCAGGTGTCCAATGCCTTGGCGGCGGTTGGGCTCGCGGTGTCGACGGGCGTCGAGCGGGACACTGCGATCGCCGCGCTCGGCGATCTCAGCGGCGTTCGCGGCCGGCTCGAGGAGGTCGCGCGTCACCCCGCGGGCGCGCCGGTCTATGTCGACTATGCGCACACGCCGGATGCCCTCGGCACGGTGCTGGAAGCGGTGCGTCCCCGCGCCACGGGGCGCGTGGTCGTGGTCTTCGGATGCGGCGGCGAGCGTGACATCGGCAAGCGCGCCGAGATGGGCGCGCTCGCTGCGCGGCTCGCCGATCACGTGATCGTCACCGACGACAACCCGCGCGGCGAGGCGCCCGAGAAGATCCGCGCCGACATTCTCGCGGCCTGTCCCGGCGCTCAAGAGATCGGCGATCGCGGCGAAGCGATCGCGGCGGCGGTCAGCACCCTCACCGCGGGCGACGTTCTCGTCGTCGCCGGCAAGGGTCACGAGCAGGGGCAGACTGTCGGCGACGATGTGATTCCCTTCGATGACGCAACCGTCGCGCGGCGCGCCGTCGCCGCGGTCCGCAAGGGCGCCGCGCCATGAACGCGGGCAGCGTCTCCTCCGCGCTCTGGACCGCCGCCGAAGCGGCCGCGGCGACCGGCGGCCGAGCGGCCGGCACCTGGAACGCGACCGGGGTCGCGATCGATAGCCGCGCATGCGCGACCGGTGATCTTTTCGTCGCGCTCGCCGGGCCGAACCATGACGGCCATGACTATGTCGCGAGCACGCTCGATCAGGGGGCGTCGGCCGCCATGGTGGCGCGCGACCTGCCGGACGTCTCGCCCGAGCGTCTTCTCGTCGTTTCCGACACGCTCGCGGGCCTCACCGCGCTCGCGCGCCGGGCACGCGCACGTGCCGGCGCCCGCATCGCCGCGGTGACGGGCAGTGTCGGCAAGACGGGCACCAAGGAGCTGCTCCGCTGCGCGCTGGCGACGGCGGGCGATGTGGTGGCGAACGTCGGCAATCTCAACAACCACATCGGTGCGCCGCTCAGCCTCGCGCGCCTCCCGAAGGACGCCGCCTTCGGCGTGTTCGAACTTGGCATGAATCACGCCGGTGAAATCGAGCCCCTATCGAGGCTTGTGCGCCCCGACGCGGCGCTGATCACCACCGTCGAAGCGGTGCACACCGAGGCGCTCGGTAGCGTCGAGGCGGTGGCCGATGCCAAGGCCGAGATCTTCGCCGGCCTCGAGGCCGATGGCACCGCCGTGCTGAACCGCGACAATCCTCATTTCGAGCGGCTGGCGGCCCACGCGGCCGCGCAAGGCGCGTCGCGGATCGTCGGGTTCGGCGAGGATCCGCGCGCCGAGGCGCGGCTCGTCTCCTGGACGCCGGCGCGGGCCGGGGGCCAGGTGACGGCGCGGATCGAGGGGCGCGACGTCAGCTACGAAATCGCGCTCTCGGGCAAGCATTGGGCATTGAACAGCGTAGCCGCGCTGGCCACCGCCGCGGCGCTCGGTGTCGCGCCCGCGCAAGCCGCGCCGGCGCTGCACAGGGTGGCGCCGCTCGCCGGGCGCGGCGCGCGCCATCGGATCTCCGTCGCCGGCGGTGCGATCGAGCTGATCGACGAGAGCTACAATGCGAGCCCGGCGGCCGTGCGCGCGGCGCTCGCCACACTCGCCGGGATCGAGCCCGGACCCGGTGGTCGCCGGATCGTGGCGCTCGGCGACATGTTGGAGTTGGGGGACGCGGCGGCGCGCATGCATGCCGACTTGGCGCGAGACCTCGCGGCGGCGCGCGTCGACCTCGTCTTCACCGCAGGGCCCTTGACCGCCAATCTCCACGCCGCCCTCCCTACGGCACGGCGCGGCGTCCACGCCGACGACGCGGCCGGTTTGATCGAGCCGCTGGTTGCGACGCTTCGTGCCGGCGACGTGATCCTGGTCAAGGGCTCGCTGGGCAGCCGCATGGGCCCGGTCGTCTCTCACCTGTTGGACAGCCCGGGTGCCGAGACGCCGACGGCGCGCGACTCATGACAGCGGAAACCAAGAAGGCCGACGATGTTCTACAACTTGCTCTATCCGCTGTCGGACTCGATCGGCATCTTCAACGTCTTCCAGTATCTTACGTTTCGCACAGGTGCCGCGGTTCTCACGGCGCTTCTCATCAGCTTCGCGGTTGGCCCATGGCTAATCCGCACGCTCCGGCTGCGGCAGGGCAAGGGCCAGCCGATCCGCAGCGACGGCCCGGAATCGCACATCCTCACCAAGCAGGGCACGCCGACCATGGGGGGTGTGCTGATCTTGCTCGGCGTGCTGGTCGCCACGCTTCTCTGGGCCGACATGACGAACCCTTATGTCTGGGTGGTGCTGGTCGTGACGGTCGGCTTCGGCGCGATCGGGTTTACGGACGACTATCTGAAGGTCAGCCGGCGCAGCAGCAAGGGTCTTCGCGGTTGGACCAAGATCGTGCTCGAGATCGCGCTCGCGGTGGGCGCGACATACTGGGTGATGACGCTCACCGACGAGACGATGGCGCAGGGCGTGGCGCTGCCCTTCGTGAAATCCTTGCTCGTCGATCTGGGCTGGTTCTTCATTCCGTTCGCCGCGTTCGTGATCGTCGGCGCCTCGAATGCGGTGAACCTGACGGACGGCCTCGACGGGCTCGCCATCGTGCCGATCATGATCGCGGCGGCGTGCTTCGCGCTGATCGCCTACATCGTCGGAAACGCGGTCTTCACCGAGTATCTCCAGGTGCATCACGTCGCCGGGACCGGCGAGCTCGCGGTGTTCTGTGGCGCGCTGGTCGGCGTCGGGCTCGGCTTCCTCTGGTTCAACGCACCGCCCGCCATGGTCTTCATGGGCGACACCGGATCGCTCTCGGCTGGGGCCGCGCTTGGCGTGATCGCGGTCATCACCAAGCACGAGCTGGTACTTGCGATCGTCGGCGGCTTGTTCGTGCTCGAGGCGATCTCCGTGATCGTGCAGGTCGCGTCGTTCAAGCTTCTGGGGCGGCGCGTGTTCGCGATGGCGCCGCTGCATCATCACTTCGAGAAGAAGGGCTTCGCCGAGCCGACCATCGTGATTCGCTTTTGGGTGGTCGCCGTGATCCTCGCGCTGATCGGCCTTTCGACGCTCAAGCTGAGGTAGCCGCGTGATCCCCGTCACCGCATATCGGGACCGCACCGTCGTCGTGCTCGGCGCCGCACGCTCCGGGCTCGCCGCTGCGGACGCGCTCGCCGCGGGTGGCGCGCAGGTGTTGGTGTGGGACGATGATCCGTCGCGGCGCGATGCGGCGCGGGCGCAAGGCCACGAGACGAGCGCACCGACCGACTGGCACACCGTTGCCGCGCTCGTGCCAAGCCCCGGCGTGCCGCTCAGCCATCCCATGATTCGCGCCGCCCAAGCAGCGCCCGAGACCGAGGTGGTGGGCGATATCGAGCTGTTGACGCGTGCCCAACCGGCCGCGCGCCGCATCGCCGTCACCGGCACCAACGGCAAGTCCACCACGACCGCGCTGATCGGCCACATGCTCGAGACGGCGGGGTGCGCCGTGCAGACCGGCGGCAATCTCGGCACGCCTGCGCTTGCGCTCGAGCCCGCCGATGCGTCGGCAACCTTCGTGCTGGAGCTCTCCTCCTATCAGCTCGATCTGACGACATCGGCGTCGTTCGACGTGGCGCTCCTCCTCAACATCGCGCCGGATCACCTCGATCGCCACGGCACGATGGTCGCCTATGTCGCGGCCAAGCGAAACATCTTCCGACCCGGCCGGCTCGAGACCGCGATCGTCGGCATCGACGACAAGGAAAGCCGCTCGATCTTCACCCAGCTCCGCGACCGTGAGGACATCGGCTGCATCTCGGTCTCGGTTCAGGAGGGTCAGGACGCGGATGTGACGGTCGCTGACGGCATCCTCCGCGAGACCGGTGTCGAGGTCTGCGACTTGCGCCGCGCACCCGCGCTCCCCGGTCGCCACAATTGGCAGAACGCCGCTGCCGCCTACTCGGCGGGACGCGCCATCGGGTTGAGGCCCGAGGTGCTCGGGCAAGCGATCCACAGCTTCCCGGGGCTTCCGCATCGCATGGAGCGCGCCGCGACCGTCGGTGGCGTGCCGCTCATCAACGACAGCAAGGCGACCAATGCGAGCGCAGCGGCGCAGGCGCTTGCCTGCTACGACCGCATCTACTGGATTGCCGGAGGCCGGCCGAAGTCCGATGGCATCGGCGCGCTTGCGAGCTTGTTCCCGCGGATTGCGCACGCCTACCTGATCGGTGAGGCCGAGGCGCAGTTCGCCGATACCTTGGCCGACCTTGTGCCCACGACGCGCTGCGGCACGCTCGACGCGGCGGTGCCAGCCGCGCTCGCCGCCGCGCGCGACGACCCGGCCGACGACGTCGTGGTTCTGTTCTCGCCTGCCTGCGCCTCGTTCGACCAGTTCGCCAATTTCGAGGACCGGGGCGATGCGTTCCGTGCTGCGGCGCTCGCTCTTGCCGGTTGCGAAGGAGGGCGGCAATGCACCGGGTGATGCCGTTCTCGCGCACCGACAACAGCCGGGTCAGCCGCTGGTGGTGGACGGTCGACCGGTGGGTGCTGCTCGCGCTCTCCATGCTTGTGCTGCTGGGCGCGATCATGACGCTGACGGCGAGCCCGGGCGCCGCCGAGCGTATCGGTCTCGATCCGCTTCACTTCGTGCGCAACCAATTCGCGTTCCTGCCGTTTGGGCTCGCGATCCTGGTCGCCGTGTCGTTCCTGACACCGGTCGGCATTCGCCGGCTCGCGACGATCGGGTTCGGCGTCGGGTCGCTGCTCATGCTCTACACGCTGGCGGCCGGCCACGACGTCAACGGCGCACGGCGCTGGCTCTCGCTCGGCGATTTCTCGCTCCAGCCCTCGGAGCTGGTGAAGCCCTGCCTCGCCGTGATGGTCGCCTGGGTGCTGGCCCGCTGGAGCGGCGCGGCGGCGCCCCGGGGCTGGGCCCTCGCCACCCTGCTCTCGATGGTCGTCGTGCTGCTCTTGGCGCTGCAGCCGGATTTCGGCATGGCGCTCACCGTCGCCGTGGTCTGGCTGGTGCAGCTTTTCCTCAGCGGATTGCCCGCCGCCTGGGTGGTCATCGGCGTGCTCGTGGCCTTCGGCGCGATCACGGCGGGTTACGTGTTCCTGCCCCACGTTGCCGCGCGCATCGACCGCTATCTCGATCCGTCCTCGGGCGATTCCTATCAAGTCGACACGTCGCTCAGAGCGTTCGAGGCCGGCGGCCTCTTGGGCCGTGGCCCGGGCGAAGGCGTCGTGAAGGGGCACATCCCCGACGCCCACACGGATTTCATCTTCGCCGTCGCGGGCGAAGAGCTCGGCGTGATCGCCTGCGTCGGCATCATCGCGCTCTTCGCCTTCGTCGTGCTGCGTGGCTTCGGGCGCGTGGCGCGGCAGGCGGATCTTTTCACCCTGCTCGCGGTCGCCGGGCTGCTCACGCAATTCGGCCTGCAGGCGCTCATCAACATGGGTGTCGCCGTGCGGCTCCTGCCCGCGAAGGGAATGACACTGCCGTTCCTGAGCTATGGCGGTTCGTCGATGCTGGCGACCGCGATCGGCATGGGAATGGTGCTCGCGCTGACGCGAACCCAGCGCGAGACGACCAGAGGTTACGCATTTTGAAGACGCCTGCGCCCAACCCTCCCGTTCTCCTCGCAGCAGGCGGAACTGGCGGTCACGTGTTTCCAGCCGAGGCCCTTGCGGCCGAGCTCGATTCGCGTGGCCGCCGTCTTGTCCTCGTCACGGACAAGCGGGGGACGGCCTATGGCGACGTCCTTGGGCGCCTTGAACGGCACGCGATCGCGGCGCGCAGCCCGAGCGTGCGCGGCCCGCTCGGCCGCCTGCGCGCGGTGCTGAGCCTCGTGCGCGGCACCGGGCAGGCGGCGCGGCTGCTCCGGCGCATCCGGCCTGCCGCCGTGGTCGGCTTTGGCGGATACCCATCGGTGCCGCCGCTCGTCGCGACGAGCCGCATGGGCATCCCGAGCGTGATTCATGAGCAGAACGCGGTGCTAGGGCGGGCCAACCGCCTGTTGGCACGGCGCGCCTCGGCGATCGCGACGTCGTTTCCCAAGACGGAGCGCCTGCCCAATACGCAGAGCCAGCGGCGCGCCCATACCGGCAATCCGGTGCGCGCGCCCATCGCGATGCTGCGCGACGCGCCCTATGAGCACGCGGCACCCGACGCGCCGTTTCGGCTGCTCGTGACCGGCGGAAGCCAGGGCGCGCACGTGTTTGCATCGATCGTGCCTGCCGCGGTCGCGGCGCTCCCCGACGCTCTTAGGCGGCGCATCGCGGTGAGTCAGCAATGCCGCGAGGGCGATCTCGATGCGGTGCGGCAAAGCTACGCCGCGCAAGGGACCGAGGCGACCGTCGCGACCTTTTTCTCCGACATGCCGACGCTGCTTGGGGCGGCGCATCTGGTGGTGTGCCGCGCCGGGGCCTCGACCATTGCGGAGCTTGCCGTGAGCGGGCGGCCCGCGATTTTCGTGCCGCTTCCGAGCGCCGCGGACGACCATCAGACGGCGAACGCCCGCGCGCTCGTCGATGCGGGTGCTGCGACGCTGATCGATCAGGACTCGCTGACCTCCGAGCGCCTCGCGCAGGAGCTTGCGGCCGCGATGGAAGCGCCCGACCTCCTCGCGGAGCGTGCGGCCGCGGCCCGTCGCTTCGCGCGGCCCGATGCCGCGCAGGCGCTCGCCGATCTCGTCGAGGAGGTGATCCGCGCGCGTGCCGACAGCGCAAACCGCGCGCGCGAGCCGCGGAGGGTCGCGGCATGAAAGCGCTTCCCCTCTCGATCGGCACGATCCATTTCGTCGGGATCGGCGGCATCGGCATGAGCGGGATCGCCGAGGTCATGTGCAACCTCGGCTATCGCGTGCAGGGGAGCGATCTCTCGAACAATGCGAATGTCGGGCGGCTGCGCGCCCTCGGGATCGAAATCGCGATCGGCCATCGGGCCGAGAACATCGAGGGTGCGGCGGTGGTCGTCATCTCCTCGGCGGTGACCGACGAGAACGTCGAGGTCGCGGCGGCGCGTGAGCGTCTCGTGCCGGTGGTGCGGCGGGCGGAGATGCTGGCCGAGCTGATGCGGCTCAAATGGTCTGTCGCGGTGGCCGGCACTCACGGCAAGACGACGACAACCTCGATCATCGCCGCCATGCTTGACGCGGCCGCGCTCGATCCGACGGTGATCAACGGCGGCATCATCAATGCCTACGGCACCAACGCGCGGCTCGGCGACGGCGAGTGGATGGTCGTCGAAGCCGATGAATCCGACGGGAGCTTCGTCAAGCTGCCCGCGACCGTGGCGGTGATCACCAACATCGATCCCGAGCACATGGAGTTTTACGGTGACTTCGACGCCGTGAGGCGGGCCTACGAATCCTTCGTCGAGAACATCCCGTTCTATGGCATCGCCGCGCTTTGCATCGACCACCCGGAGGTGCAGGCGCTGATCGGGCGGACCGCGGACCGCCGCATCGTGACCTACGGCATGAGCCCGCAAGCCGAGATCCGCGCCGCCAATGTCGCGAGCAACGCGCTCGGCTCGACCTTCGACGTCGAGATCACCGATCGCATTCGTGGCCAGCACCAGACGCTTTCCAACGTGCGGCTGCCCATGCTCGGCGAGCACAACGTGCAGAACTCGCTCGCGGCAATCGCGATCGGCCGCGAGATGGGCCTCAAGGAGCACGTGATCCGCGCCGCGCTCGCAGGCTTCCGCGGGGTCAAGCGTCGCTTCACCAAGGTGGGTGTCGTCGGCGGCGTGACGGTGATCGACGATTATGGCCACCATCCGGTCGAGATCGCGGCCGTGCTGCGCTCGGCGCGGGCGGCCTATGCGGATCGCATCGTCGCGGTCGTTCAGCCCCACCGCTACACGCGCTTGCGCGATCTGTTCGAGGAGTTCTGCTCCTGCTTCAACGACGCGGACACGGTGGTCGTGGCCGACGTCTACGCGGCGGGCGAGGAGCCCATCGAAGGCTTCGACCGGGAGGCGCTGGTCGAGGGTCTGCGGCGCCACGGCCACCGCCACGTGCTGCCGCTAGGCGCGCCGGGCGCGCTGCCCGAGCTCATCAGCACGCTGACCGGTCCCGGGGATCTGGTGGTTTGCCTCGGGGCCGGCAGCATCACCCAGTGGGCCAACGGCTTGCCGCTGGCGCTCGAGAAGTTTCAGCGCGAGCCCAAGCCCGCGGGGAACTCCGCATGATGGCGCGCAAGCGACCGCCTGATCTTGCCGATCGGCTGCCCACGGTGCGCGGCCGCTACAGCTTCGGCGTCGATCTCTCGCGCGTGACCTGGTTCCGCGTCGGCGGGCCTGCCGAGGTCATGTTCCGGCCCGCAGATCTCGACGACCTGATGCACTTTCTCACGGAGAAGCCGGACGACCTGCCGGTCACGGTGCTCGGCGTCGGCTCGAATGTGCTGGTCCGAGACGGTGGCATAGCCGGTGTGGTGATCAGGTTGAGGCAGGGCTTCCGCGGCTTCTCCGTCTCTTGGGATGGCGATCGCGCCCTCGTCGCGGTCGGCGCCGGCGCGCTCGACGTGACGGTCGCCCGAGCGGCGCGCGATGCCGGGGTCGCGGGGCTCGCATTCCTGAGCGGAGTCCCCGGCACCATCGGCGGCGCTGTTCGGATGAACGCGGGCGCCTACGGGAAGGAGCTCGCCGACGTTCTGGTCGAGGCCTCCGCGATCGATCCGGCGGGCACGGTCCATCAATTCGCGCGCGCCGATCTTGGCTTCAGCTATCGGCACTGCGCAGCCGCGGATGACCTGATCTTCGTCTCCGCGGTGCTCGAAGGGGTGCGTGGCGACCCCGCCGAGATCGCCCGCCACATGGACGAGATCTCTCAGGCGCGCGAGGCCAGCCAGCCGATCCGCACGCGCACCGGCGGCAGCACCTTCACCAACCCGTCGGGCAACAAGGCGTGGGAGCTGATCGACGCCGCCGGTTGCCGCGGGCTCCGGCGCGGCGGTGCGCAGGTCTCCGAGAAGCATTGCAACTTTCTCGTCAACACGGGTGATGCGACGGCCGCCGACATCGAGGGTCTGGGCGAGGAGGTGCGCCGCCGCGTGCAGCAGCGCACTGGCGTGACCCTCGAATGGGAGATCCAACGGGTCGGCGATCATCTGGCGCGGGCAACGGCCGTCGCCGGCGAGGAGGGCGGGGCATGAGCAAGCATGTCGCGGTCCTCATGGGCGGCTGGTCCGCCGAGCGCGAGGTCTCGCTGGTGAGCGGCGGGGCGGTGTGCGACGCCTTGCGTGATGGCGGCTATCGGGTGAGCCCGATCGATGTGGACCGCGACGTTGCCGATCGGTTGAACACGCTGCGGCCGGACGTCGTGTTCAATGCGCTTCACGGGCGCATCGGCGAGGATGGCAGCATCCAGGGGCTGCTCGAGGTGCTGGGTCTCCGCTACACCCATTCGGGCGTGCTGGCCTCCGCGTTGGCGATGAACAAGCCCGCCGCCAAACGGCTCTTCGAAGAGGTCGGCATCGCCTGCCCGGAAGGGCGCGTGATGCACCGGCGCGAGGTGATCGGCGGGGGTGCCAATCCGCCGCCCTATGTGATCAAGCCGCTCAACGAGGGCTCGAGCGTCGGCGTTCATCTGATCTTCAACGGTGACAACCTGGTGCCGCTCAACGGCGATTGGCCCTACGGCGACCACGTCCTGGTCGAGCGCTACATCCCGGGCCGCGAGATCCAGGTCGCGGTGATGGGCGAGCGCGCGCTCGGCGCGATCGAGATCGAGCCCACGGGCCGGTTCTACGACTACGAGGCGAAATACACCGAGGGCAAGGCGGCGCATCACATGCCGGCGCGCATCCACCCCGATGCCTACGCGAACGCGCTCGACATCGCGCTCCTCGCCCATCAAACGCTCGGCTGCCGCGGCGTCACCCGCGCCGACTTGCGCTATGACGACACCGCCGGCGAGCCCGGACGATTCTATCTGCTCGAGATCAACACACAGCCCGGCATGACGCCGCTCTCCCTGGTTCCCGAGATCGCCGCCGATTCCGGCATCTCGTTCGAGAGCCTGGTGAGCTGGCTCGTGGAAAACGCGACATGCGACAACTGAGCCTCCACTACGCCGCCACCGACGGCAAGCGCGGTGGCCAGGCGGGCAAGCGGCGCGGTCAGGCCGCCAAGGGACGCGCCCGGCCGGGCGGCCGCCCGCGGTCCCGCTCGGCGAAGCTGCGTCGCTTCGCGCTGAGGCGGTGGCGGAGCCTCCTCGGCGTCTCGATTTGCCTTGGGCTTGGTGGCTGGCTTGCTCCGCCCGGTCACGTGGCCGATCTCGGTGAGCAGGCCCGCTCGCTGTTCCTTTCGGTCACGGCGGATCAGGGCATGACCGTGCAGCGCGTGCTCAGCGCCGGGCGCCGCGAGGTGCCGGTCACCGCGATCCTCGATGCGCTTGACGCGGAGATCGGCACGCCGATCTTCGCCGTCGACACCGACGAGGCGCGCCGCCGCCTCGAAGGCCTGCCCTGGGTCGCGCGTGCGCGCGTCGAGCGCCGGCTCCCATCGACGATCTTCGTGAACCTGATCGAGCGGAGGCCGTTTGCGCTTTGGCAGCGCGAAGGCAATTTGGTCGTGGTGGGGCGCGAGGGCGCGGTGCTCGATGCCCAGGCCATTTCGCGCCACGCCCACCTGCCCATTATCGTCGGACCGGGCGCGCCGTTGGCGGCGCCCGCGCTCCTCGATGCGATGGCCGCCGACCCGACATTGCTGAGCCGCCTCTCGGCTGCGGTGTGGGTCAGCGAGCGGCGCTGGAACCTGCGTTTCGACACGGGGCTCGAAGCCCGCCTACCCGAGGGCGACACCGACGCCGCGCTCGAGCGGCTCGCCGCCGTGATCCACGAGCGGCGCCTGCTCGACCGGCCCGCGGCGCTCGTCGACATTCGGCTCAAGGATCGCACCATCGTGCGGTTGAAACCCCCCGCGCCGCCGCGCGCGGAAGAGACATAGGACCCCGCCCGGTGATTGCGGCACTCGACGTCGGAACCAGCAAGATCGCGTGCTTTCTCGCGCGGCACGATGTCCAGGCGGGCATGCGGATCGTCGGCATCGGCCAGGAAATCTCCGATGGTCTGCGGGCGGGCAGCGTCATCGACATGGACGCGGCCGAGCGCGCCATTCGCACTGCCGTGCACCGCGCAGAAATCATGGCCAACGAGCATGTCGAGAGCGTGTTCGTCAGCCTCTCGGGCGGCACGCCGCAGTCGGACATGGTCGAGGTCGGCATCGGTGTCGGCGGCGGCGTGATCGAGGAGCGCGACATTCAGCGCGCTTTCGACGAGGTCGACCCGTCGCGTGGCGAGACCGATATCGTTCACGCGATCCCGGTGGGATACGAGCTCGATGGATCGGCCGGGATCCGCGATCCCCGCGGCATGCATGGGGACCGCCTGAAAGTGCGCCTCCATCTCGTGCGCGCGGCCCATGGCAGCCTGCGCAACCTCCTCGGCTGCGTGAAGCGCTCCGATCTCGACGTCGATGCGCCGGTGGTGGCGGCTTATGCGTCGGGGCTCGGATGCCTGGTGGCGGACGAGATGGACCTCGGCGTGACCTTCATCGACATGGGCGGCGGCACGACCGATCTCGCGGTGTTCGCCGAGGGCAAGTTGGTCTGGACCGAGATGCTGCCGATCGGCGGTGCACACGTCACCAACGACATTGCGCGCGGCCTCTCGACCCCACTCGCGAGCGCCGAGCGCATGAAGCGGCTCTACGCCTCCGCCCTCCCCGACTCGAGCGACGATTCCGAGATGATCGAGGTGCCGGAGCTTGGCCAGAATGGCGCCGCCTCCGGCCGGCAAGTGGCGCGCTCGCTGCTCGGCGGCGTCGTGCGCCCGCGTATCGAGGAGATCTTGGAGCTTGCGCGCGACCGCCTCGAATCGAGCGGCGCGGGCGAGCGTGCGGGCCGGCGCGTCGTGATCAGCGGCGGGGCGAGCCAGCTGCAGGGATTGGGCGAGCTTGCGGAGCGCGTGATGGACCGGCAGATCCGCATCGCCCGTCCGCTGCCGCTGCCCGGCCTCGCCGAGGCCGTTTCGGGGCCCGAGTTCGCCGCATGCGCTGGGCTCCTCGTCTACGCAACACAGAAACATACCGAGCCAGGAAGCCGATCGGTCGCCGACGACGGCCCGTTGGTGTTTGGCTCGGCGTTGGGACGCATTGGCCAATGGCTCCGCAGCAATTTCTAACAAGGCCCGCGCAACGACGTGGGATCAGGCGCCGCCCTGGGGGAAGAACAAACGCTGGATCGAACGACACCCGCACTTGGAGGACCACATGACGATCGACTTCGTGCCCGACCAAAACATTGAATACAAGCCAAGGATCACCGTGTTCGGCGTTGGCGGCGGCGGCGGCAACGCGGTCAACAACATGATCAGCGGCCAGCTCGACGGTGTCGAGTTCGTCGTCGCGAACACCGATTCGCAATCTCTGCATCAGTCGCTCTGCGATCAACGGATCCAGCTCGGGGTGAACATCACCCATGGGCTCGGCGCGGGCGCGCGGCCGGATATCGGCAAGGTCGCGGCCGAGGAGGCGCTCGACGAGATCCAGCGTTATTTCGAAGGAAACAACATGGTCTTCATTGCGGCCGGGATGGGCGGCGGCACGGGCACGGGCGCCGCGCCGGTCATCGCGCGGGCAGCGCGCGAGAAGGGCATTCTGACGGTCGGTGTCGTGACCAAGCCGTTCCAGTTCGAGGGTGTCCAGCGGATGCGTTCCGCCGAGCTCGGAATCCAGGAGCTGCAGCAATATGTCGACACACTGATCGTCATCCCGAACCAGAATCTGTTCCGCGTCGCGAATGAGCAGACGACCTTCGCCTCGGCCTTCAAGATGGCCGACGACGTGCTTCATGCGGGCGTGCGCGGGGTGACCGATCTGATGGTCAACCCCGGGCTGATCAACCTCGACTTCGCAGATATTCGCACGGTCATGAGCGAGATGGGCAAGGCGATGATGGGCACCGGTGAGGCCGACGGCGAGAATCGGGCCACGGCGGCCGCCGAAGCGGCGATCAACAATCCGCTGCTCGACAATGCCTCGATCGAGGGCGCGCACGGCGTGCTGATCAACATCACCGGCGGACCCGATCTCACCTTGCACGAGATCGACGAGGCGGCGATGCGGATCTGCAAGGAGGTGGATACCAACGCCAACATCATCTTCGGTACCAGCCTCGACGCCGCGCTCGAAGACCGCATGCGCGTGGCGGTGATTGCGACGGGCATCGACGCCGATGAGGCGCGTGCGCCCTTGCCCGAGCATTCGGACAAGGTTCACGTCCTCGGCTTCTCGGAGCGCAAGGTCACGCCCAACACGCCGGCGGCGACCAGCGCGACCGCGATGCCGGAGCAGCCGGCAGAGGCACCGAAGATCGACGATTGGTCGGACGAGCAGCCCGACATGCCGGCCACCGAGGCCCGCGCCGAGAGCGCACCGGCAGCGCCCGAGCCGGCTCCACAACCGCCGCGCGAGGCGGCTCACGTGGCCGACCCAGCGCTCTCCGATCTGAACGAGCCGGGCGAAGCGCCGACGACGGCACCCGAGCCGCGCTCTGCTGCAGTCGCGGTCGAGCCGAGCCCGCCCACCGGTGAGCCTGCGACAAAGACCGTGGCGGCGAACACCGCCGGCGCGGTTGCGGCGGGGATCGCGGGCGCCAGCACAGCGCGCGCGCTTGGCAAGCCGGACATGGGACTGCCAGCGAAGCTCGGGGCGCCGGCGATGCCGCACCGCCAGCCCGCACCGGCCACCCCGGCGCCACGGGCCACGGCTCCAGCCTACGGCGCTCCGCCCCAGGCGGGAGGCGACCCGAAGGAGACGGGCGCGAAGGAGGAGCCGCGCGCGGGACGTCGCCTCACGCTCTTCGAGCGCATGACCGGCACCGGTCGCGCGCGTCGCCAAGAGGACGAGGCACGCCCTGCCCCACGGACCGAAGGCGCGCCCGATCACGTCGCGGCGAGCCGCGTGGCCGGCGTGGCCCCGCGCGCCCGGTCGGAGGATGCGGGTTTCGATCCGCTGCGAGCTTCATCCGCCGCGGGACCCGCCGACGATGACCCGCTGGAGATCCCGGCGTTCCTTCGTCGCCAGGCGAATTAGCGGCAGGCGCTACCGGCGCGGAAGGCGTAACATTCTGTAACAAATAGTGATTTGTGCGCCTCCGGTGCTGTTGCTAGAAGGCCGTCGCAGTGTCGGCCGCGCTGGTGCGCGGCCGACGCGCGATGGTGAGGGGTATCGTTAACCGGATCATCGAACGAAGTGCCACGGCTGATGGCATGGTGGATGCGGTTCCGTCATGGATTGGGGACGATAGGCGAACAACGTGACCAGAATAGGGCAGCGGACGCTTAAATCCGCCATTCACTGCACGGGCGTCGGGGTACACAGCAACACCAAGGTCTCGATGTCGTTGCGGCCGGCGGAGCCGAACACCGGCATCGTGTTCCGCCGAATCGATCGGCACAACGGTGCGCGTGAGGTGCCGGCCACCCACGATCGCGTGGTCGACAACATGCTGTGCACCACGATCGGCCAGGGCGACGTCAGGGTACGAACCATCGAGCACCTGATGGCGGCGTTCGCCGGATGTGCGGTGGACAACGCGATCGTCGAGCTCGATGGCGAGGAGGTGCCGATCATGGATGGCAGCGCCGCGCCTTTCGTGTTTTTGATCGAATGTGCGGGCACGGTTGAGCAAGCCGCCGCGCGGCGCGCGATCGAGGTGATCAAGCCGATCTCGATTGGCGACGATCAGCGCACGATCAGCATCCGCCCGGCGGACCGCTTCTCGATCCGGTGCGAGATCGAATTCGGCGATTCGACGGTGGGCGCGCAAGCGGTCACCTATGATCCGGCACGCAGCTCGTTCAGGCTGGAGCTGGCGCGTGCGCGCACCTTCTGCTTCGAGGCCGATGTCAAGCAAATGCAGGCGGCCGGCTTCGGACTCGGAGGCTCGCTGGAGAACGCCGTGGTGGTCGGCCAGAACGGCGTGCTGAACGAGGATGGCCTGCGCTACCCGGATGAATTCGTGCGGCACAAGGCGCTTGATTGCCTGGGCGACCTTTATCTCTCGGGTGCGCCCATTCTCGGCCACGTCCACAGCGTTCGCGCCGGGCACAAGATGAACCATGCGCTGTTGGACGCGCTTCTCGCCGACCGGAGCGCTTGGCGCATGATCACGCTCGACGGCACGCGCCTGGAAGAGCGCGAGGAGCCCTTCGCGGCCATCGCCTAGGCGCGCCCAGCGGCCGACGCTCGGGGCGCCGCCACCCCCCAATCGCAAGTCTCCCGCTTCCGCGGTGCACGCGATGCGTGACGCGCACGGCAGATTTCTGGCAGCATTCGCCGGCAGACCGCGTCCGCTCGATGGGGGAGGCTCAGAATGTCGCGCTACCCACGACTCTTTTCCAACTGGACCATCCGAAACACGACGATCAAGAACCGCGTCGTGTTTCCGCCGACCTGTCCGAGCTGGGTCTCGGATCCTTGGAATGGCCTGTTTACCGACATGGCGACGGCCTACTACGAGGAGCGCGCCAAGGGCGGGCTAGGCCTCATTATCATCGGCGGCACCCATGTGCATGAAAGCTCGATCATGGCGCCGCTGCTCATGCCGCAGCTGTTCGACGACCGGCAGATCGAGCCTCTCTCGAAGATCGCCGACGCGGTCCACGCCCACGGGTGCAAGCTCGCGATCCAGCTGTGGCACTCCGGTGTGCGCGGCTTCCCCACCTACAAGCAGGCGCCGGGCTTCGACCCGGACGCGACCTGGTACACGGTCTCGCCGAGCCAGGTGCCGCTCGGCGAGTTTCCCGGTGCCTCGACGCCGAAGGAGCTCGACGAGGACGAGATCGCGGAGCTGATCGAGGCTTATGCCGCGGCGGCGAGACGTGCGATCGCGGCCGGCCTCGACGGGGTCGAGCTTCACCTGAGCCACGGCTATCTGCCGTGGCAGTTTTTGTCGCCGCTCTACAATAAGCGCACCGATCATTGGGGCGGCTCCTACGAAAGGCGCCTGAACTTTCCGGTTGCCGTGCTCGACGCGATTCGCGCAGCCGTCGGCGATGGACCCTTCGTCGGCTATCGCATCAACTCGACCTCGTTCTGGCCGGGTGACCTCGAGATCGAGGAGATCGAGCGGATCGTCCCGGACATCGAGGCGCGCGCCGATATCGACTATGTGGACGTGTCAGCGGGGGTCCATCACGCGTTCATCCACACGCCCATGGAGTTCGAGGGCGGCTGGGAGCGCGGCTATGCGCGGCGCATCCGCGCTGTCTCGTCCAAGCCGGTGCTCGCGGTCGGCCGGATCACCACGCCCGATGTTGCCGAGGCCCTGCTGGAAGCCGGCGATGCCGATGCGATCTGCCTCGCCCGGCAGCTGTTCACGGACCCCTATTGGGCCAAAAAGGCGGAAGACGGCAAAACCGAGGACATTCGCACCTGCGTCGCCGCGAACTTCTGCTGGAAGAGCGTGAGCCGCGGTGGCCGCGTTCAATGCGTCTACAACCCAACGATCGGGCGCGAGGCCGCGTGGGGTGAAGGCACGCTCACCCCGGCGGCAACGCCGAAGAAGGCGCTTGTCATCGGCGGTGGGCCGGCCGGCCTGGAGTTCGCCCGCGTTGCTGCGGCGCGTGGCCATGCGGTCACCCTGCTCGAGGGCGAATCCGAGACCGGCGGCCATGTGCGGCTTCAATCGCTCCTGCCGAGCCGGTCGGAGTATGGCGAAATCGGCCGATGGCTCACCGATCAGGCGCGCAAGAGCGGCGCCGACATCCGCACGGATGTGCCGGTCACAGTCGAGGGCCTGGACGCGCTCCTGCAAGCCGAAGCGCCCGATCACGTGGTGGTCGCGACGGGCTCGCGCGCCTGCGTCGACGGCTTCCAGGGCTGGACGGCCGAGCCGCTGCCCGGCTGGGAGAGCGGCAATTGCATCGGTTGGGATGAGGTGGTCACGGCGCGGCAGCGCGCGGCCGGCGCTTCGTTTCCGGGCCACGCGGTCGTGCTCGACGACATGTGCGACGTGGTGGCGCCGCTGACGGCGGTGGCCCTCGTCGACAGTGGGGCGGAGTCGGTCACCCTGGTGACTCGCTGGCCCATGGTCGGCATGGAGACGATCCTCGACGTCTATCTCGATTGGATCTTGCCGAAGCTCTACGAGAAAGGGGTCGTCTTGATGTGCGACCGTTTCGTCCGGCGCATCGAGGCCGACCATGTGCGGCTCTACAACGTTCATCACGAGAAGGACGAGATCAAGCTTCCCGCGGATTGGATCGTGATGGCAACGGGGCGGCGCTCCGAGGCGACGCTTCATCAGCCGCTCAGGGAGCGTGGCGTGAGCGTCGAGGTGATCGGTGATGCCGTCGCGCCGCGCGGCACCTACGAGGCCGTCTACGAGGGGCACCGCCAGGCGCGCAAGCTCTGAGCGGCCCTCGATCTGTGCCCGGCGCCCGCCTATAATCGCGCCATGATCACCGGCCGGACATGGTTGAGGGCGCCGCGCGGGATTGCGCTGTCCGCGCTCGCGGCGCTCGCCGTCATCCTCGCCGCCTGCGCCGGCGACGAGGAGCCGGTTTACGTCGAGCAGCCCGTCGAGAGCCTCTACAACAACGCCATGGACCTGCTGCTCGACGAGCAATATCTCCTCGCCGCCCAAGCGTTCGACGAGGTCGAGCGCCAGCACCCCTATTCGCTCTGGGCGACCCGCGCGCAGATCATGGCGACCTTCGCCTACTACCAAGCCGATTCGTATGACGACGCCATTTTGGCCGGCCAGCGCTTCGTCGAGCTTCATCCCGGTCACCGGGATGTCGCCTATGCCTACTATCTGATCGCGATGTCCTATTACGAGCAGATTTCGGATGTCGGCCGCGACCAGCGCATGACCGAGCTCGCCTTGCAATCGCTCGACGAGGTGGTGCGCCGGTTCCCGGACACGAAATATGCGCGCGACGCGAGCCTCAAGATCGACCTTGCCCGCGACCATCTGGCGGGCAAGGAGATGAGCATCGGGCGCTACTACTTGGAGCGTGACCAGTATGTCGCCGCGCTCACGCGCTTTCGCCGCGTGATCGAGCGCTACCAGACGACGAGCCACGTGCCCGAGGCACTGCATCGCCTCACCGAGGTCTACCTCGCGCTTGGCGTGCCCCAGGAGGCGCAAACCGCCGGTGCCGTGCTCGGCTACAACTTCCCCGGAAGCGACTGGTATATCCGCTCCTATGCGCTGCTTGAGGAGGTCGATCTCGCGCCAGAGGAAGACCGCGGCTCCTGGATCAGCCGCATGTTCAGCGCGGTGTTCTGATTCCACCCGATGCTGCGGCGCCTCACGCTTCGCAATCTCGTCCTGATCAACGATGTCGATCTCTCGATAGACGACGGCCTGTCGGTGCTTACGGGCGAGACCGGCGCTGGAAAATCGATCCTGCTGGACGGTCTCGGTCTCGCGCTCGGCGCGCGCGCCAGCGCCGGCTTGGTGGCCACCGATGCCTCCGAGGCCACCGTCGCCGCGGTGTTCGCATTGGCAGAGGAGCATCCGGTGAACGCGCTCCTCGCGGACCACGGCGTCGCGCGCGAGGCGGAACTGATCCTCAGACGGGTCGTTGGCCGCGACGGGCGTAGCCGCGCGTTCGCCAACGACGCGCCCGTCGGTGTCGCATTGCTCAAGCGCATCGGCGCCCTGGTGGTCGAGTATGACGGCCAGGCCGAGACCGATGGGTTGCTCGACGCGCCGCGCCACCTCGCGCTGCTCGACGGCTATGCGGGACTGGGCGCTCAGCGCGCGGGTGTGGCCGAAGCGTTCGAGGCATGGCGCCGGGCCAAGGCCGACCATGATGCCGCCCTCGCATCGACCGAACGCGACCGCGCCGAGGCCGATCATTTGAGCCATATCGTCGAGACGCTGGAGCTGCTCGCGCCGCGCCGCGGCGAGGCGGACAGCTTGGCCGCCGAGCGCGCTTTGCTCATGACGAGCCAGAAGCGGGGCGAGGCGCTGGCCGAGGCGCGCCGCGCCCTCTCGGACGAGCCGAGCGCCGCGCTGAGGCTCCGCTCGGCGCATCGGCTGCTCGACCAGGTCGCGAGCACGGCGGATGGCACGCTCGATCCGTTGATGGCGTCGCTCGAGCGGGCCGCGATCGAGGCGGAGGAGGCCGATGGTCTGCTGGCGCAGGCCGAGCGCGCTGCCGAGGCCGATCCCGAGCGCCTGGAGCGCGTCGAGGAGCGCTTGTTCGCGCTCCGCGGGGCGGCGCGTCAACATGGGACCGACTGCGACGGCCTCGGTGATTTGCTCGAGCGGGCGCGCGAGGCGCTGTCGCGCATCGATGCGGGCGCGGACGGGGTGCAGGCGCTCGCGCGCGCGGTCGATGGTGCTGCCGATGCTTTCCGCGAGATGGCGACGGCGCTCCGTGCGGCGCGGCACGCCGCGGCGGCGCGGCTCGACAAGGCGGTCGCGCGTGAGCTGCGGCCGCTCAAGCTCGGCCATGCCCGTTTCGAGACCGCCCTTGAGCCAAAGGACGACGCTGCGTGGGGCCCCGACGGCATCGATCGCTGCCGTTTTCTGCTCGCAACCCAAAGCGATGCCGCGCTAGCCCCGCTTGCGAAAATCGCCTCCGGCGGCGAGCGCGCGCGGCTTTTGCTTGCGCTACGCCTCTGCTTGGCGCGCGAGGCGGGGCTGGCGACCCTCGTGTTCGACGAGGTCGATCGCGGCATCGGGGGCGCCGTGGCGGAGGCGGTCGGCGCCCGGCTCGCCAAGCTCGCACGCGCCGCCCAGGTGCTCGTGGTCACCCACTCGCCACAGGTCGCGGCATGCGGCACCTTCCACTACCGGGTGACCAAGCACACCGCCGGCGATGGCTTCGAGACCCGTGTGCGGCGCCTTGATCCCGGCGAGCGGCGGGAGGAAATCGCGCGCATGCTCTCCGGCCGGCGCATCACGGAGGAGGCGCGCGCGGCGGCCGAAAGTCTGATCGCCGGACACGAGGCGCGCGCGTGACCGAGCCCGCGGACATTCCGGTCGATGCCCTGGAGCGCGACGAGGCCGCCAAGGAGCTGGCGCGCCTCGCCGCGGAGATCGCGCACCACGACACGCTCTACTACGCGGACTCCGCGCCGGTTCTGAGCGATGCCGCCTATGATGCGCTGAGACGGCGCAACGAGGCGATCGAACGGCGATTCCCCGACCTGAAGCGGCCCGACAGCCCGAGCGAGCGCGTCGGCGCGCCGCCGAGCGGGGGGTTCGCGAAGGTCCGCCATGCCCGCCCCATGCTTTCGCTCGCGAATGCCTTCGGCGCAGACGATATCGCCGAGTTCCTCGCGCGGGTGCGCCGCTTCCTCAATCTCGCGGAGGACGAGGCCGTGACTCTCATCGGTGAGCCCAAGATCGACGGTCTCTCGGCCACGCTGCGCTACGAGGCAGGTGTTCTCGTGCAAGGCGCGACCCGCGGCGACGGCGAGACCGGCGAAGACGTCACCGCGAACCTGCGCCGCGTCGGCGGCGTGCCGGAGCGGCTCACCGGGCGCGGCAAGCCGGCCCTCATCGAGGTGCGCGGCGAGGTCTATATGACGCGGAGCAACTTCGCCGCGCTGAACGAAAAGCGTGCCGCGGACGGCGCCGAGCCGTTCGTCAACCCGCGCAACACGGCCTCGGGTGGCCTCCGCCAGCTCGATCCCGCATTGACCGCGGCGCGCCGGCTCAATTTCACGGCCTATGCCGTCGGCGAGGCGGACCCACCGATCGCCGGCTCGTATCACGATCTCCTCGAGCGGCTCGCCGGGTGGGGATTCCTCACCAATTCGCTGGCCAGACGATGCGATGATCTCGATGCGGCGCTCGCCCTCTATGAGGCGATCGTCGAAGCCCGCGCCGACCTCGACTACGAGATCGATGGCGTCGTCTACAAGGTCGACCGGATCGACTGGCAGGAGCGTCTGGGTGCGGCGGGGCGCGCGCCACGCTGGGCGATCGCCTACAAGTTCCCGGCCGAGCAGGTCGAGACCCTGCTGCGGACGATCAGCATCCAGGTCGGCCGCACCGGTGCGTTGACGCCGGTGGCCGAGCTCGACCCCGTCTATGTCGGCGGCGCCACGGTGTCGCGCGCGACGCTGCACAATGAGGACGAGATCGCGCGCAAGGATATCCGCGAGGGCGATCGTGTGGTGATCCAGCGGGCCGGCGACGTGATCCCGCAGGTGGTGCGCATCGTCCCGGAGGCCCGCGCGCCCGACGCCGTCCCGTTCGAGTTTCCCACCGTTTGCCCGGAATGCCAGAGCCACGCGGTCCGCGAGCCCGGCGAGGCCGTGCGCCGTTGCACGGGCGGCTTGATCTGTCCGGCCCAGGCGCTCGAGCGACTGCGCCATTTCGTCTCGCGCGACGCCTTCGACATCGAGGGCCTCGGCACCAAGCAGATCGAAGCGTTCTGGGATGAGGGCCGCGTGCGCAGCCCGGTCGACATCTTCCGCTTGGAGGCGCGCGACGGTGCTGATCTTCCCCCGCTCGCGGCGCGCGACGGCTGGGGCGAGAAATCCGCCCGCAACCTGTTCGACGCCATCGCCGCGCGGCGCGCCATCGCGCTGGAGCGGGTGATCTATGCGCTCGGCATTCGCCACATCGGCCAGACCACGGCCCGGCTGCTCGCCCGGCGTTATGAGAGCTTCGCGGCCTGGCGCACGGCGATGGAGGCGGCGGCCGATCCGGAGAGCGACGCCTTGGCCGAGCTGATCGACATCGACGGCATCGGCCCCGTGGTCGCGCGCGCCGTCGTGGAGTTCGTCGCCGAGCCCCACAACCGGACGGTGCTCGACGCGCTCGGGGTGGCACTGGACATCCAACCGTTCGAGGCGCCCGAGGCGGCATCCCCGATCAGCGGCAAGACGGTCGTGTTCACGGGCAGCCTCGAGCAGATGACGCGGGCCGAGGCCAAGGCCCGCGCCGAGGCTCTCGATGCGAAGGTCTCAGGCTCTGTCTCGCGCAAGACCGACTATGTCGTCGCCGGCGCCGACGCGGGCTCCAAACGCAAGAAGGCCGAGGCGCTCGGCATCGCCATTCTTAGTGAGGCCGAATGGCTCGCGCTCATCGAACGTACATAGGGCGCTTCCCGGATCACGTGGCGAAGAAGCTCGCCAACACCATGAAGAGGCCGACGCCCGCAGCAAGCCCGGCCAGCAAGCTGCGGCGCGTGAGGAAGAACACCGCAAGGCCGAATGCGAGCGGCCCGATCCGGTGGGTCAGTGGCACTTCGTCCAGGACCGCCTCCGGAAAGATCATCATGCGCGCGATCAAGCCGGCGAGCAGCGCGAAGGCGACGCAGCGGATCCAGGCGAAGACGGGCCCGTCGACATTGACCCGCCCGGACAGCGCGACGCCGAGCACGCGCCAGCCCAAGCTAATCGCGATCGCCGGCACCAGGCCGAGCCAGAGCAGTGTCTCACTCACGCTTGACGCTCCACGCGCGTGAGACGGCGAAGCCGACGCTGCCGCACACGACGCCGGTGATCAAAAGGCCCCAATCGCTGGCGACCAAGTGGAAGAACGGCGCGCCGATCGCGCCCGCGAGCACCGAGGCCACTGCCGCGAGGTCCCGCACATCGGCGAAGATCAGCGCGAAGTAGACGATGTTGACGTAGACCAGCCCGAGCGCGACGCCGTGGGGCACCTCACCCGCAACGGCATAGCCAAGCGCGGTGCCCACCATGCCCATCGGGAACAGCACGCCGGTGAAACCGAAATAGTAGTAGAGGCGATGCGCCGGCGGCATTGCCGGAAAGCGGCGCACCATCCAGATCCAGGCGTTGAAGCTCACCAGCTGAGAGAGCGGGTAGAGCCACCCCGTGCGCGTCATGCCCTGGCGCATGTAGGGCATCAGCACCGCTGTCATCGGGAGAAAGCGCGCATTCGCCATGGCCACCGCGAGCAGCACGGCGATCAGCGCGTGGCCGCCTGCCGCGAGCTCGACATAGGCGATTTGGCCCGGCAACGCCCACATGCCGCCGCTCGTCGCGATGGCGAAGCCGATCGAGAGATCCGCCGCGCGGCAGAGCGAGCCGAAGCCGACCATGCTGGCGACCACGGCCACCGTTGGAATGCCGGCCGCATCGCGCATGCCGATGAGAAGCGCGCCGCGTTTGCCCGGATCGCGTAAACGGTCGATGAGCGGCTCGCGCGCCGGGCCGGCCACGCGCGCGGTCCTGCGCGGACGGGTGGCGTTAGGTGTCCAGGAAGCTCCGCAGCTTGCGGGAGCGGCTCGGGTGCTTCAGCTTGCGCAGCGCCTTCGCTTCGATCTGCCGGATGCGCTCGCGCGTCACCGAGAACTGCTGCCCCACCTCCTCGAGCGTGTGATCGGTGTTCATGCCGATGCCGAAGCGCATGCGCAGCACGCGCTCCTCGCGCGGCGTGAGGCTCGCCAGCACGCGCGTCGTGGTCTCGCGCAGGTTCGATTGGATCGCGGCATCGACCGGCAGGACCGCGTTCTTGTCCTCGATGAAGTCGCCGAGATGGCTGTCTTCCTCGTCGCCGATCGGGGTTTCCAGACTGATCGGCTCCTTGGCGATCTTGAGAACCTTGCGCACCTTGTCGAGCGGCATGCCGAGGCGCTCCGCGAGCTCCTCCGGCGTCGGCTCGCGGCCGATCTCGTGTAGCATCTGGCGCGATGTGCGCACCAGCTTGTTTATGGTCTCGATCATGTGGACGGGGATGCGGATTGTGCGGGCCTGGTCCGCGATCGAGCGTGTGATCGCCTGGCGGATCCACCAGGTCGCGTAGGTCGAGAACTTGTAGCCGCGCCGATACTCGAACTTATCGACCGCCTTCATCAGACCGATATTGCCTTCCTGGATCAAGTCGAGGAATTGCAGCCCGCGGTTGGTGTACTTCTTGGCGATCGAGATCACGAGGCGGAGGTTGGCCTCGACCATTTCCTTCTTGGCCTGGCTCGCCTCGCGCTCGCCCCTCTGCACGGTGGCCACGATCCGCTTGAACTCGCGCGGCTCGAGACCGGTATTCATGGAGATTCGCGCAATCTCCTTGCGGATCTCGTTGACCCGCGGCCGCTCCGCTTTGATGAACGGCTTCCAGCCTTTGTCGGCGAGGCGGCCGACCCGCGAAACCCAGCGCGGATCGAGCTCGCGGCCGAGATAGTTCTTGAGGAACCTCTCGCGCGCGACCCCGTGGCTCAACGCGAGCCGCAGCAGCTCTCCCTCGAGCTGCTGCAGGGCGCGGTTGAGGCCGTAGAGCTCGTCGACCATCGCTTCGATGCGGTTGTTGTTGAGGCGCACGCTTTGCATTAGCTGCGTGAGCTCTGCCTTGAGCTTGTCGTAGCGCTTGATCTGCGCCGGCTTCAGCTCTTCGTTCTTCTGCGCGAGCTCGAGGCGCTGCTCCTGCAGGCGCCGACATTTCTTGTAGGCCGAGGCGATCGCGGCGAAGGTCTCGAGCACCTGCGGACGCACGGCTTCTTCCATCGTCGAGAGCGAAACGTTGCCCTCGTCGAACTCATCATCGTCGTCGTCGCCGGACTCCGCCTGATTGTTGGCGCTGCCCGCGGCTTCAGTCCCCGGCGGCGATGCTCCATTGGCACCCGACGCCGCGGCCCCGTCGGCGCCTGCCGCCGTGGCCCCGCCGGCGCCCGCCGCTGCGGCCCCGTCGGCGCCTGCCGCCGCGGCCCCGTCGGTGCCGGGCGCGCCCGGCTTGCAGGGAGACTGGTTGTTCGCCGCCGCCTCCGGTCCGCCGCCATAGGTGGCCTCGAGATCGATGATGTCCCGAAGCAGGATCGTGCCGTCGGCGAGCATCCCATGCCATTCGACGACCGCGCGCATGGTGAGGGGGCTCTCGCAAATGCCGCCGATCATGGTTTGACGGCCGGCCTCGATCCGCTTGGCGATCGCGATCTCGCCTTCGCGCGACAGCAGCTCGACGCTTCCCATCTCGCGCAAGTACATGCGCACGGGATCGTCGGTGCGCCCGAGATCTTCCTCGTCGACCTGGGCCGCGCTTCCCGACGACTGTTCGGCGGCGCGCTCCTCGTTCGCGCTGTCCTCGGCTTCCTCGCTCTCGATCACATTGATGCCGAGCTCGGACAGCAGGGTCATGGTGTCTTCGATCTGCTCGGAGCTTGCCTCGTCAGGCGGGAGCGCCTTGTTGAGCTCGTCATAGGTAACGTAACCGCGTTCCTTGCCGCGTCCGATCAGCTTGCGGACGGTGGCCGTGAGCGAATCGAGAACCGGGCTGTCGCCGCTGTCGTCCGTGGTCTCGGTCGCTTCAGCTTGTTTCGCAGGTTTCGTCGCCATTCGAATCGAATCCTCCCACTCTACACGGCCCAGCCGTGTAGACGCGTGGTCACACGAGGAACCATCGGTTTCCGGGCTCTCCCGGCCGCGCAACGACATGCCCCGGCCGCGGGGCCTTGGAAACACACTCACGCCTATATGCTAGGAACGTGAATTGGCGCCGCAAGCGCTCAATTCAAGCCCAAACCCCTAAAAATCTCTAAACGCACGCTTAGGACGTGTCAAGCGGCGGACACCGGCTCAACGCCGGTCGGGCAGGATGTTCGGTGCGCCGAAGCCTGGTACGTCGGCCTCGACATGCCCGGCCTCCCGGGCGGCCTCCATGGCCTGCTGAAGGCGCTCCCAATTGGCTTCGCTCATCTCTTCGGCGAGCGCCGAGACCGCTTCCTCGCGGGCCGCCAGGAGCCGGGATTGGTGGTGCAGCTGCAGGGCTTGCCGCAGCTGGAGCCGCGCATCCCCGAGGCTCGCGCGTGTGCGCCGGCTCGCCCATTCGAGGCTGGGGGCGGCCAGGAGCTGCGCCACCCGCGGGCCGAACCCGTGTTCGGCGAGCCACGCGTGGAGCGCATCGTACGCATCCGGTGAGATATCGGCGGGCGCCGCGGCGGAGCGGCCGTCCGCCCACTTCATCAATGCTTCCATCAGCGCCCGATAGGGCGCCGTCACGAGCCGCATGGTGCCAAGGGCCTCGCGCTCGGGTTGGATCAGTTCCGGAAAATTGAGCAGGGTTTGCAGCAGCGCCCGCTCCCGCCGCTCGGGGTCCTCGCTGGCGCGGCCCGCATGCCGGCCGAGGCCTTGCGCGGGTTCGGCATGCGCGCGCTCGCCGCGCGCCGCATCGCGCCTTGCCGCACCGCCGAATGGCGCGCGCAGCCGGTCGCGCACGAAGTTGGTGTAGTAGAACCGGAGGTCGCGATCGGGGATGCGCGCCACGCGCTCGCCGATCCAATGGCTGACCCGGGCCCGTGCCTCCGGCTCGGTCGGCACCCGCCCGCCGGTTGCCATGTCCCACAGTTGCATCGAAAGGGGGATGGCGTCCTCGATAAGGGCTGCCATCGCCGCCGCGCCGCCGGCGCGCACGAGCGTGTCGGGGTCGTGTCCGTCGGGCAGGCGCGCAAAGCGCAGGCCCCGCCCGGCCCGGAGGCCCGGCAGCGCGCGCTCGGCTGCCCGGCCCGCGGCCCGCGCGCCGGCCGCGTCGCCGTCGAAGCAGAGGACCGGCTCGTCCGCGAGGCGCCACATCTCTTCGAGCTGGCCCTCGGTGAGGGCCGTGCCGAGCGGTGCGACGGCGCCCGTGATTCCTGCCTGGTGGAGCGCGATCACATCCATATAGCCCTCGACCGCGACGAGCCGCGCGCCCTTGCGCACGGCCGGCGCCGCGTGCGCCACGCCGTAGAGGACGATGCTTTTGTGAAACAGCGAGGTTTCTGGCGAGTTGAGATATTTGGGCTGCGCATCGCCCATCGCCCGCCCGCCAAACCCGATCACGCGGCCCCGGCGATCGCCGATCGGGAACATGATGCGCCCGCGGAAGCGGTCGTATGGCGCGCCCTGACCCTCCGGCTCCACGAGCAGGCCCGCCGCAAGCTGCAGCGTCTCGGCGATGCCCTGCTGCGCGAGGGCGCCCTTCAGCCCGTCTCGGCGCGCCGGTGCGAAGCCAAGGCGAAAGGCCTCGACCATGTCGGGTGTGACGCCCCGCCCCTCGAGGTAGCGGCGCGCGGCCGCACCTTCGGGCGCACCCAAGCGCCGTTGAAACCACACGCAGGCCGCCTCGGTCACCTCGAAGAGCGAGCGCCGCTCGCGGTTGCGGGCCTGCGCCTCGGGCGATTCGCGGGGCACCGGAATGCCCGCCTGTCCGGCGAGCCGCTCGACGGCCTCTGGGAAGCCGAGCCCCTCATCGCGCATGACGAACCCGATCACATCGCCATGCGCGCCACAGCCGAAGCAGTGGTAGAACGCCTTCTCCGGGCTCACAGTGAAAGACGGCGTCTTCTCATTGTGGAACGGGCACAGCCCGATCAGCTCACGGCCGCGGCGCGCAAGACGCACACGCTTGCCGATCACGTCCTCGAGCGGCACGCGCGCG
Source organism: Alphaproteobacteria bacterium (assembly GCA_965216915.1). Taxonomy (GTDB): domain Bacteria; phylum Pseudomonadota; class Alphaproteobacteria; order UBA828; family UBA828; genus CBDCGS01. The sequence goes on along the minus strand of CBDCGS010000011.1, from coordinate 314,259 downwards.
CGGATTTCATCGAGGAAGTGCGGTGGAAACGCCATCCATCGCATGCGGGGCCCGCGGCCCGCGCCTCTCAAGGTCCCAGGCGCACGCTCAGGCGCGCGCTTGTCGCGCTAGGCGAGCAGCTCCTTGACGACGCCGCTCGCCTTCGCGAAGTCCATCCGTCCCGCGTAATTTTTCTTGAGGCAGGCCATGGTGCGTCCCATGTCCTTGATCGTCTGCGCGTCGAGTTCGCGAATCACCGTGCGCACCGCCGAGATCAGATCGTCGCCCTCGATGGGCGGCGGCAAAAAGCGCTCGATCACCTCGATCTCCTGCGCTTCGCGCTCGGCGAGGTCGACGCGCCCGCCGCGCTCGTAAAGCGCGATGCTCTCGCGCCGCTGCCGGATCATGGTTTGAAGCAGCGTGAGGATCTCGTCGTCGCTTAGGCAGACAGAGTTGCCTTTGGTGCGCTCGGCGATGTCTCGATCTTTGAGCGCGGCGAGGATCAAACGAATCGTCGCAACGGCGCGCTCATCTCGCCCCTTCAAAGCAACCTTGAGCGCGTCGTTCAGCTCGGTCCGCAACATGCAATGCCTCCAGCATTTCCGCGGAGCCGGGACTATAGCGCCGCGCCGCCGGTGATCAACCGCGGAAACGCGCTTGACACATATATCGTTGCGGTGTGGCGGGTTAGCATTGTGGTGGTCGCTTGACGGCGCAAGAGCCCCGGATAAACTGCGCGCGCACGAGAGATGGAATGGCCCGGTCGCGAACAAAACGCCCGGGCCTGGAAGCTGACCATGCCCCGGAAAGAAACGGCGACAGGCCCGGCGCCTGCGATGCTCGCACTCGCCGATGGGACGGTGTATGTGGGCCGTGGTATCGGCGCGCACGGTGTCGTCACCGGCGAGGTTTGCTTCAACACGTCGATGACCGGCTATCAGGAGATTCTGACGGATCCGTCCTACGCCGGACAAATCATCACCTTCACGTTCCCACATATCGGCAATGTGGGAGCGAATGATGACGATCATGAGGCGACCAACCCGGCCGCACTCGGGCTCGTGCTTCGCACCGACATCACGGTCCCCTCCAACTGGCGTGCGCTGCAGCCGCTCAGCGACTGGCTCGCGCGGCGCAACCTGGTCGGCATCGCGGGTGTCGACACCCGGCGCTTGACCCGGCGGCTGCGCTCGCAAGGGGCGGCGCACGGCACCCTCTGCCACGCGCCCGACGAGCCGATGCCCCAGGAGGAGCTTGTTGCGCTCGCGGCGCGCTGGCCGGGTCTCGAAGGCATGGATCTCGCCTGCGAGGTCTCGTGCCAAACGGCGTATCAGTGGGACGAAACGGCCTGGCGGCCCGGGGTGGGCTACGGCCTCATGAGCCGACCGCGCCATAAAGTGGTGGCGATCGACTACGGCGCGAAGCGCAACATCTTGCGCTCGTTGGCCTCGGCCGGCTGCGCGGTGACCGTGGTGCCGGCGAGCGCCAGCGCCGACGACATCCTAAGCCACGCGCCGGACGGCGTGTTCCTGTCGAACGGCCCTGGCGATCCGGCCGCGACGGCTGCCTACGCCGTCCCGACCGTCCGGCGTTTGATCGAGAGCGAGCTCCCGATCTTCGGCATTTGTCTCGGCCATCAGCTGCTCGCGCTCGCGCTCGGCGCGACCACGAAGAAGATGCCCTTCGGCCACCGCGGCGCGAACCACCCGGTGAAGGAGCTTGCCACCGGACGCGTCGAGATCACGAGCCAGAACCACGGCTTCGAGGTGATCGCCGAATCGCTTCCGGCCGGCGTTCGGCCGACGCATGTCTCGCTTTTCGACAACACGCTCGAGGGTCTCGAGGTCGCGGACCGGCCGATTTTCTCGGTGCAATATCACCCCGAGGCGTCCCCCGGCCCGCAGGACGCGCAGCACCTCTTCGCGCGGTTCACCGCGCTCATGGGGCGCAACGCGCCGGTGCCGCATGCCTAGGCGCACCGACATCGCCTCGATCCTGGTGATCGGCGCCGGCCCGATCGTGATCGGCCAGGCCTGCGAGTTCGACTATTCGGGAACCCAGGCCTGCAAGGCGCTCAAGGCCGACGGCTATCGGATCGTCCTGGTGAATTCGAACCCGGCGACGATCATGACCGATCCCGAGCTCGCCGATGCGACCTATGTCGAGCCGATCACGCCGGAGACGGTGGCGCGCATCATCGAGGCCGAGCGCCCCGATGCCCTGCTGCCGACCATGGGTGGGCAGACGGCGCTTAACACCGCGATGGCGCTGGCCGATGACGGCACGCTCGAGCGCCACGGGGTCGCGCTCATCGGCGCGTCGCGCGATGCCATCGAGGTGGCCGAGGATCGCGAGGCGTTTCGCGAGGCGATGACCGAGATCGGCCTCGAATGCCCGCAGAGCCGGATCGCCCATACGCTGGAAGAGGCGCGCGACGCGCTCGAGGAGATCGGCCTTCCGGCGATCATCCGGCCCTCGTTCACGCTCGGCGGCACCGGCGGCGGCATTGCCTACAACCGCGAGGAATTCACCGAGATCGTGCGCGGTGGCCTGGATGCCTCGCCCGCCGATCAGGTGCTGATCGAGGAATCGGTGCTTGGTTGGAAAGAGTTCGAGATGGAGGTGATCCGCGACCGCGCGGACAACGCCATCATCGTGTGCTCGATCGAGAACGTCGATCCGATGGGCATCCACACCGGCGATTCGATCACGGTCGCGCCCGCGCTCACCCTGACGGACAAGGAGTATCAAGTGATGCGCAACGCGGCGCTCGCGGTGTTGCGCAAGGTCGGCGTGGAGACGGGTGGCTCAAACGTGCAGTTTGCGGTTGACCCGGCGACCGGGCGCTTGGTGATCATCGAGATGAACCCGCGCGTCTCGCGCTCCTCCGCTCTCGCCTCGAAGGCGACCGGATTTCCGATTGCCAAGGTCGCGGCGTTGCTCGCGGTCGGCTACACGCTCGACGAAATCGCGAACGACATCACCGGCGTCACGCCGGCCTCCTTCGAGCCGACGATCGATTACGTCGTCACCAAGATGCCCCGCTTTACCTTCGAGAAGTTTCCGGGCACCGCGCCTATGCTCACGACCTCGATGAAATCGGTCGGCGAGGCGATGGCCGTCGGGCGGACCTTCGCCGAGTCGCTGCAGAAGGCCTTTCGCTCGATGGAAACCGGCCTGACCGGCCTCAACGAGGTCGGGCTGGAGGGCGGGGCCGATCGTGAGGTGCTCCTCTCGGCGCTGAGTCAGCCGCGGCCGGATCGTCTGCTCCTGGTCGCCGAGGCGCTGCGTGCCGGGATCGAGGTCGACGCGATCTATCGCGCCTCGGCGATCGATCCATGGTTCATCCGCGAGGTGGCGGCCATCGTCTCCGCCGAAGCCGACGTGCGGACGGCGGGCTTGCCGGAGAGCGCGGAGGGCATGACGCGGCTCAAGGCGATGGGATTTGGCGACAGCCGCCTCGGCGAGCTCGTGGGATGTGATCGCGCAACGGTCGCGCGTCATCGCGCGGCGCTCGGCGTGCATCCCGTCTATAAGCGGATCGACACCTGTGCCGCCGAATTCGAGGCGCTCACGCCCTACATGTACTCCTGCTACGAATCGGGAACCGATGGCGCGCCGGCGGAATGCGAATCGATGCCCGAGGAGCGCCGCAAGGTGATCATCCTCGGCGGCGGACCCAATCGCATCGGCCAGGGCATCGAGTTCGACTATTGCTGCGTGCACGCCGCCTATGCGCTGCGCGAGGCCGGGTTCGAGACCATCATGGTCAACTGCAACCCGGAGACGGTCTCGACCGATTACGACACCTCCGATCGCCTCTATTTCGAGCCACTCACGATCGAAACCGTGCTCGATATTGTGCGGGTCGAAAGTGCTCGCGGCGAGCTCGTGGGACTGAACATTCAGTTCGGCGGCCAGACGCCGCTCAGGCTCGCCAAGGCGCTCGAGGCGGAGGGGGTGCCGATTCTCGGCACGCCGCCCGATGCGATCGATCGCGCCGAGGATCGCGAGCGCTTCCGCGATCTGCTGCTCGATCTCGGACTCAAGCAGCCCGACAACGCGATCTGCTATTCGGTCGAGCAGGCGCGGTCGATCGCCGAGGGCATCGGCTATCCGGTGGTCGTGCGACCCTCTTACGTGCTCGGTGGACGCGCCATGGAGATCATCCGGGATCGCGAGGGCCTCGAGCGCTACATGGCCGAGGCCGTGCGCGTCTCGGGCGACAACCCCGTGCTGATCGACAGCTTCCTCCAGGATGCCGTCGAGGTGGATGTCGATGCCCTCGCCGACGGGGAGTCCGTCGCGGTCGCGGGCATCATGGAGCATATCGAGGAGGCGGGCATTCACTCGGGCGATTCGGCGTGCTCGCTTCCGCCGCATTCCTTGGACGCCGACGTGGTGGCAGAGATCCGCCGCCAGACGATCGCGCTCGCCCGCGCCGTCGGCGTGCGGGGGTTGATGAATGTGCAGTTTGCGGTGCAAGGCGGCGCGGTCTATGTCCTCGAGGTCAATCCGCGCGCGAGCCGCACCGTGCCGTTCGTTGCGAAGAGCATCGGTGTGCCGATCGCGAAGCTGGCGGCCGGTGTGATGGCGGGGGCGCCCGTTCCGGCGGCGCTGGTCGAGGGGGCGCCGGCCAACGGACATATCGCTGTGAAAGAAGCCGTGTTTCCGTTCGCGCGCTTTCCGGGCGTCGATCTCATCCTCGGTCCGGAGATGCGTTCGACCGGCGAGGTCATGGGCATCGACGACGATTTCGGACGGGCGTTCGCCAAGGCTCAGATCGGTGCGGGCATGAGCCTGCCGCTTGCGGGTCGTGCGTTCATCTCCGTGCGGGATGAAGACAAGCAGGCCACGGTGGCGGTCGCGCGCGGGCTGAGCGAGCTCGGTTTCGACCTCGTGGCAACCTCGGGCACGCGCGCGGCGCTTTCGGAGGCCGGGCTCGATGCGGCGCCGATCAACAAGGTGCGCCAGGGGCGCCCGCATATCGTCGACGCGATCAAGAACGGCGAGATCCAACTCGTGGTGAACACGACGGAGGGCGCGCAGGCGATGGCGGATAGCTTCATGCTGCGCCGCGCCGCCTTGGAGAACAAGGTGCCGTACTTCACGACCCTTGCGGGCAGCCGCGCCATGGTCCAAGGCATCGCGGCGCTGAAGAGCGGAAGTCTTGATGTCGCGCCGCTCCAGTCCTATTCTTCCCAGCGGACAGGCACGGACGACTGACCCACATACGTGACACTCGGATCAGCTCGGGGAGCGGTGAGGCCCCGAGCTTTTTTGGTTGCGTTGCGTGGCGTTTGAAAGGCCAACGCGATGGAAAAGCATCTCATGACTCCGCAGGGCCTCGCGCGGCTCAAGGAAGAGCTGATCCAGCTCAAGACGACCGAGCGGCCCCGGATCATCCAGGAAATCGCCACCGCCCGTGAGCATGGCGACCTGTCGGAAAACGCCGAATATCACGCGGCCAAGGATCGCCAGGGGATGATCGAGGCGCGGATCCAGGAGCTCGAAGCGAAAGTCGGCCGGGCCCAGGTGATCGACATCTCCACGCTTTCGGGCGATCGCGTGCAGTTTGGCGCGATCGTGACCGTCGTCGACGAAGACACGGAGAACGAGAGCACCTACCAAATCGTCGGCGCCGATGAGGCCGACGTGAACGAAGGCAGGCTCTCCATCACCTCACCGCTCGCCCAGGCGCTGGTCGGCAAAGTGGTCGGCGATTCGGTCGAGATCGAAACCCCGGGCGGTCGGCATTCCTACGAAGTGCTCGGACTCCGCTTCAAATAAGCGGCGTCGGTTCCCCGGCGCCGCCCTTGTTCGGACTCACGGGGCCGAGTAGGCTCGCCGCGATTCGCGTTGGATAGGGGGGAACGGGGGCATGGCCGAGAACTATCCGTTGATGGTGCCTGGTGCGTCGTCGAGCGCGCCTGATGTCAAGGTCGTGGCGCCATATGATCTCTCACCGATCGGCACCGTCGCGGCCGCCGACCAATCTGCGGTCGATCGCGCCCTGGACACCGCGCACGGGTTGTATCGCGACCGCGACAGCTGGCTCCCCGCCTGGCGGCGCGTCGACATTCTCGAGCGCGCCATCGAAATCATGGGCGACCGCGCCGACTACCTCGCGGTCGAGGCGGCGCGCGAGGGCGGCAAGCCGCTCGTCGATTCGCAGCACGAGGTGGCCCGCGCCATCGATGGCGTGAAGCTCTGCGTTGAAGCGCTGCGCACGCAGCACGGCGTCGAGATTCCGATGGGGATCAGCCGCTCGTCGATGAACCGGCTGGCGTTCACCACCAAGGAGCCGATCGGTGTGGTGGTCGCGGTGAGCGCGTTCAACCATCCGCTCAACCTGATCGTGCACCAGGTCGGGCCCGCCGTCGCCGCCGGCTGCCCGGTGATCGTCAAGCCGGCCGAGGCGACGCCGCTCTCATGCCTGCGCTTTGTGCAGATCTTGCGCGAGGCGGGCCTGCCCGATGTCTGGTGCCAGCCCACCGTGACCTCCGGACGCGATGTCTCGCAGTCGCTCGTGACCGATGCGCGGGTGGCGTTCTTCAGCTTTATCGGCAGCGCGCGGGTGGGTTGGATGCTGCGCTCCGCGCTCGCGCCGGGCGCGCGCTGCGCGTTGGAGCATGGCGGTGTCGCGCCCGTGATCGTCGCGGAGGACGCGGACCTCGAGCGGGCGTTGCCGCTGCTGGCCAAGGGTGGCTTCTATCACGCCGGCCAGGTGTGCGTGTCGGTGCAGCGAATCTTCGCCCATTCGTCGCTCGCCGACGATCTCGCGAACGGTTTGGCGACGCTCTGCGGCAAGATGGTGGTCGGTGATCCGACCGACGCGAAGACCGACGTCGGGCCGCTGATCCTGCCCCGCGAGGTCGACCGCGTCGAAAAATGGGTCGACGAGGCGCGCGATGGCGGCGCCACGGTCATCTGCGGCGGAGAGCGCCAATCCGAGACCTGCTACAAGCCCACGGTGCTCGTCAATCCGCCGGCGGATGCGACGATTAGCCAGAACGAGGTGTTCGGCCCGGTGGTCTGCGTCTATCCTTTCGATGACATCGACGCGGCGCTCGAGCAGGCAAACAGCTTGGACGTCGCGTTCCAGTCCGCCGTTTTCACGCAGGACATGGAGACGGCGCTCCGCTGCTATCGCCGGCTCGACGGCTCAGCGGTGATGGTCAATGACCACACGGCATTCCGGGTCGATTGGATGCCGTTTGCGGGCCTCAAGCATTCCGGCCACGGCGTTGGCGGGATCCATCACACGATGGAGGAGATGCAGACCGAAAAGATGATGGTTCTGCACTCACCGCAGCTCCAATAGCCGACCGCGCATGGTGGAAACGGGTTACGCGTTGACGTCGACGACCAGGCGGCCTCGCACCTGACCCTTGATGATCTCGGCGCCGCGCGCGGGGACATCGGCGAGCGGCACGACCTCGGTCATGGCTTCCATCGCGGCGCGCGGCAGGTCTTCGGCGAGCCGGCGCCACGCCGCCTGGCGTGGCGCGCGCGGACACATCACCGAATCGATGCCGAGCAGCGCGACCCCGCGCAGAATGAAGGGAAGCACGGTGGTTTTGAGGCCCGCGCCGCCGGCGAGCCCGCACGCCGCGACCGCCGAGCCATATTTTGTCTCGGCAAGCAGGTGCGCGAGCATGTCGCCGCCCACGGTGTCGACTCCGCCGGCCCAGCGTTCCTTCAGGAGCGGCTTATCGGGGGCTGAGCCCAACGCATCGCGGTCGACGATCTCACTGGCGCCGAGGCCCTTGAGGTAGTCGTGCGCCGAGGCGCGGCCGGTCACCGCGGTCACCGAATAGCCGAGCTTGGCCAGGAGCGCGACCGCCGTGCTGCCGACACCGCCGGCGGCACCGGTGACGAGGATGGGGCCGCGATCGGGCGTGGCGCCCGCGTTCTCGAGCGCGATCACGCAGAGCATGGCGGTGAAGCCCGCCGTGCCGATGGTCATGGCATCTTTCGTGCTGAGGCCGTCCGGCAGCTTCTCGAGCCAATCGCCGCGCACCCGCGCCTTTTGCGCCAGGCCGCCGGGGTGGCGCTCACCCACGCCCCATCCGGTCAGCACGACCCGCTCGCCGACCTCGAACGCCGCGTCGTCGCTCGCCGTCACCACGCCGGCGAAGTCGATCCCGGGGGTCATCGGAAACTGCCGAATGATCGGCGCGGCGCCGGTCAGGGCGAGGCCGTCCTTGTAGTTGACGGTGGAGTAGTCGATCTGAACGGTGACGTCGCCGTCGGGAAGCGCATCATCGGTGAGCGACCGGACCTCGGCGACCGTCTCGCCGTCGCGCTGGTCAACCACCAGCGCCTTGTAGGATCCGTCCTGCGCCATCATTCTCCCCTCGTCCGGTGGCTTGGCGCTCGTCCAATGCGCCTTCGACGCGCGCAAAGACGCCCCGCCAATCACCCGGTTCTCGCTGCCGGAATAGACGCATCGTGGGATACCACGGGCTGTCCTCACGCGCGAGCATCCATCGCCAGTCCGGCGCGTGGGGGAGGAGGAGCCAGACGGGCCGGCCAAGCGCGCCGGCGATGTGGGCGACCGCGGTGTCGACCGAGATCACCAAATCGAGCGCGGCAATCGCGGATGCAGTGTCCGCGAAGTCGCTGAGATAGGGCGCCAGGTCGATTGCGCCAGGGATATCGCGCAGCGCTTCCTGCGCGTTGAGCTGGAGGCTGAAAAGCTGCGTGTTCGCGCGCGCGGCGAGCGGCGCGAAATGGACCGCCGCGCAGGAACGCTTGGCGTCGTTCTCGTGGGACGGATTGCCGGCCCACACCACGCCGATTCGGCGGCCGCGCGCGGCCGCGATGGCCTCGGCAAGGGCCGGCGCGGCGGCCGGAGCCGGGAGGTAGGGCTCACCCGGCGGCGGTGCCGCGAGACCGAGCAGGCCCGGCAGGCTCATGAGCGGCGCATGGTAATCGCAGGCGGGCGGGGGCGCACGCTCGTCGAGCACGGCCTCGAGCGGATCCATTGGCTCGAGGAGGCGGACGAGCGGCGCCTGCACCTGCGCCACCACGCGCGCGCCGAGCGCCCCGAGGTTCGCCGCGAAGCGCACGAACTGCACGGTGTCGCCATAGCCTTGCTCGGCCCACAGCAGAATGCGTCGGCCCCGCAGGTCTTCGCCCGCCCAGCGCGGCATGGGCAGGGCCCGCGGGCGCAGCGGTGTGGCTTGCCAGCGCCACTCATAGGCGGCCCAGCCAGGCGCGAAATCGCCGGCAAGAAGCAGCGCGAGCGCCCGGTTCCAGTGGGCGTTCGCGTGGTGCGGATCGCGCGCGAGGACCGAGTCGAAGGCCGCGAGCGCACCCTCGATGTCGCCGATCTCACGGTGCAGCACGCCGAGATTGGCCCGGGCATTCAGGTGGTTTGGATCGCATCCGAGCGCTTGATGGAAGGCCGCTTCAGCGGCCTCGACCAGCCCCATCTCGTGAAGCGTATTGGCGAGATTGTAGTGAAGCTCCGCCGACGCCGGCGCGCGTTCAAGAGCGGTGCGCAGCGCGTCGACGGCGTCGCCGTGGCGATCCAGGTCCTTAAGGGCGAGCGCCGCGTTCGAGAACGCCGCGGGATCGGCGGGAGCCAGCACCTGCGCCGCTCGATAGCAACCGAGCGCGGCTTCAGGGTCTCCTGCCGCGCGCAGAACGTTCCCCAGGTTGAGATGCGCGTTTGCCGCCTTCGGGTCGAGCGCGACGGCACGTTCCAAGGCGTCGCGGGCTTCGTCGAGGCGTCCGGCCGCGCGGAGCGCCATGCCGAGATTGGCATAGACGGGGGCGGGCGGCGCGCCGGCATCGAGCGCACGACGGTGGCTCGCGATGGCGCCGTCATGGTCTCCTAGGGTCTGCAAGGCGGTGCCCAGATTGCCGAGCGCGGACGCGTGACCGGGTGCTACCGCGAGCACGGCGCGATAGCCGGACACAGCGTCGCGAAGCGCGCCCCTCTCATGCGCGGCGAGCGCCGCCCGGTAGAGCGCGTCGGCATCGGTCGGCTCGATTCGGTCGGCGGTCGGCATCGGCCTGGCGTGACTGTTGGGCGGTGAGAGTCTCGATCGATGAGGTTAACGAAGCCTCAGCCTCCGGCCGGATAGCCTGGTACCGGTTGACGGGCCCAAGTCCCGTCACGATACTCGACCGCGTTCCACTATCGCTTCGGGGGGAGTCAAGAGTGATGAAAGCGTCGGATCTTTTCGTGAAGTGCCTCGAGGAAGAGGGCGTCACGCACATCTTCGGCATTCCCGGAGAGGAGAATGCGGACGTCATGATCTCGCTGATCGACAGCGATATCGACTTCGTCCTTTGCCGTCACGAGCAGGCTGCGGCCTTCATGGCCGATGTCTACGGCCGGCTCACCGGGATCTCGGGGATTTGCCTCGGCACGCTCGGCCCGGGCGCGACCAACTTGGTGACGGGGGTCGCCGACGCCAACATGGATCGGGCGCCGCTCGTCTGCATCATCGGCCAGGCCGACACCGAGCGTCTCCACAAGGAGAGCCACCAGAACATGGACTCGGTGTCCATGTTCCGCCCGATCACGAAATGGGCGCAGACCATCCACCACCCGGACAACATTCCGGAGGTTGTGCGCAAGGCCTTCAAGGTGGCCGAGACCGAGAAGCCGGGTGCCGTGCTGGTCGAGCTGCCGGAGGACCTCGCGCACGCCCAGGCCAAAGGCGACCCGATCAAGCCGGTGAAGACGCGCCGGCCGGGTGCCGACCACAAGGCGGTCGCGCAGGCGGTCGACCTCATCGTGGCGTCGAAGAACCCGCTGGTCATCGCCGGCAACGGCGCGATCCGCAAGCGCGCCTCGGCCCAGCTCAAGCGCTTTGCCGAGCAGACCGGCATCGGCGTGGTCAACACGTTCATGGGCAAGGGCGCGATCCCGCGTTCCGACAAGCATTGCTTGTTCACGGTCGGCCTGCAGGGCAAGGACCACATCATCGCGGCGCTCCGCGCCGCCGACACGATCATCTCGATCGGCTACGACCTGGTCGAGTATTCGCCGAGCTTCTGGAACCAGGGCGCCAACAAGAACATCGTCCATATCGACTTCTGGCCGGCGGAGATCGACGACGACTACACGACCACCGTCGACATCGCGGGCGACATCGCCGACGCCCTCTGGCAGGTGAACGAGGAGATCGAGCGACGCGCGAAGAAGGGCGGCAAGGGCCTGCCCCTGTTCAACATCGACGACCGGCAAGAGCTCCGCACCACCATCAAGAACGACCTCGAGGCGGAGAAGGACAGCGACCACTTCCCGATGCGCCCGCAGAAGGTGCTTTACGACGTGCGCGAGTTCCTCGGGGCCAAAGACATCCTGCTGTCGGACGTCGGTGCCCACAAAATGTGGATCGCGCGCTACTACCAGTGCGACGAGCCGAACACCTGCTTAATCTCAAACGGCTTCTGCACGATGGGATTCGCGTTCCCGGGGTCGATCGGCGCCAAGATCGCCTTGCCCGATCGCAAGGTGCTCTCGATCAACGGTGATGCCGGCTTCTTCATGAACGCGCAGGACATCGAGGTTGCGGTGCGCCGCAAGATCAACGTCGTCGCCATGGTGTGGATGGATGGCGAATACGGCCTGATCAAGTGGAAGCAGCAGAACTCGTTCGACGGCCGCCACAGCGATCTACGCTTCACCAACCCCGATCTCGAGATGTGGGCCAAGTCGTACGGCGCTTGGGGCCGCACGATCGAAAGCGCGGGCGAGCTGCCCGCCGCGCTCGAGGAAGCGTTCAAGCAAGAGGGCCCGGCGGTGATCGGCGTGCCGATCGACTACGCCGAGAACATGAAGCTCTCGGCACGGCTCGGGCAGATCGAGTATCCGATCTAGCACGCGTCGTGCCGTGGGGTGCCGGGGCCTGGCACCGACGTGCTCATGGGGACTGCCGCTCAAGAACAAGAGCCGCGCATGCGTGTGACGGCGGTCACAGCGGGCCGGACTGCCGGCGGGTGAAATGCGCTGAGAACGGGCGTGCCGACGCGTACGGGCCACACGGGGCCTTGGTCGCGACAAGGGCTCGTCTGCATGGGTCGGCACGTTCAGAAAGACCGTGGGGGTCAGCGTCGCCCGGAGGCGCGCGATGGGTCTGAAGGTTAAGTTCTGGGGCGTGCGTGGAAGCATTGCCTGTCCGTCACCGAGCCACATCGTGTTCGGCGGCAACACGAGCTGCGTCGAGGTCAACGCCGGTGGCACCCAGCTGATCCTCGACGCTGGCACCGGTGTGCGCAATCTCGGCCACTGGAATTTCCGCAAGGGGATCAGTCGGTCGACGCTCCTGTTCTCCCACACGCACTGGGATCACATCACGGGCTTCCCGTTCTTCGCGCCGGCCTTTCGGCCGGACCACGAGTTCGTCCTGATGGCGGGCCATCTGAACACGCGGGGCGGGCTGAAGCAGGTGCTGTCGGGGCAGATGCAGAACCCGATGTTCCCGGTGCCGCTCGAGGCGATGAAGGCGACGCTCCGCTTCGAGGATTTCGAGGCGGGCGACGCGTTCGAGCTCACTGGTGGCATCAAGGTGCGAACCGCGCCGCTCAACCACCCCAATGGCGCGACCGGCTATCGCCTGGACTATGCCGGCAAATCGGTCTGCTACGTGACGGACACCGAGCATATCCCCGATCAACCGGACGAGAACATTCTCGGGCTCGTCGAGGGCACCGACCTGATGATCTACGATTCGACGTACACCGACGACGAGTTCCCCAGCAAGGTCGGCTGGGGTCATTCGACATGGCAGGAGGGCGTCAGGTTGGCGCGCGCCGCCAACGTGCGCTCGCTCGCGATCTTCCACCACGATCCGGACCACGAGGACCGCTTCATGGAGCGCGTCGAAGCAGAAGCCCGGCGGACCTGGCGCGGCGCCTTCGTCGCGCGCGAGAACATGCGCATCCGCCTCGCGTGAGCCCGTGCCGCGGGGGGCACCGGGGGTTGGTTGTGTTTGGTAATCGTTTGAACCAAAACGGACTCGGCGCTTTGAGTTCCATCACGGGGGTTGTCTGACTCGGGCAAATCACGCATCATGACAGCAGGAGGCATTCACTAGTCTGCGGGGGATTCACACATGCGATTTGCGGCATTTGGGGTGGCGGCGGCGATGCTGTTCGCGGCCTTCATGATTGCGCCGACAATCGGTGCGAAAGCCGAGGCCTACAATCAGGGGCCCAAGGTTTGCGCCGAGTGTCATCGCGCGGAGCACGAGATCTGGGAAGCCACGGCGCACGCCAAATCACTCAAGACGGTGCACAAGTCCGACAAGGCCAAGGGCATTCTGAAGGCCATCGGCGAGAAAAGCATGAAGAAGAGTGAGGTGTGCACGCAGTGCCACTACACGATGATTGCCAAGAAGCCCGGCGGCAAGGCGAGCCCGAAGGCTGGCCCGTCATGTGAAAGCTGCCACGGCGCATCGTCCGACTGGTTAAAGATCCACAACGACTATGGCGGACCGAGCGTCAAGCGCGAGGATGAATCAGCCGAGCACAAGGCCAAGCGCATCGCGGACGCCGCAGCGGCCGGCATGCGTTGGCCGAGCGACACCTATGGCGTCGCCGAGAATTGCCAGGAGTGCCACGGTCTCGCCAACCCCAACGTCCCGGCCGACACCTTGGCCAAGATGCTCGAGGCCGGCCATCCCACCGTTCCCGATTGGGAGCTGGTGCGCTACAGCCAGGGCTCGGTGCGCCATCGGTTCTATCCGCCCAACATGACCGTGAATGCGGAGATGACGCCGCAGGAGGCTGCCAACATGTTCGTCGTCGGCCAGGCGGCGAAGCTCGTGTCCGCGACCCAGGCTGCGGCAAATGACGTATCGGCCAAGTACAAGGAGTTCCAGGAAGCACGCGCGGCCGCGGCTCGGGACGCCTTGAGCAGTGTCAGCGCGGCGGCTGATTTGCTTGCCAACCCGACGGCTGAAGCCGCGCGGGCAATGGTCGAAGCGATCAAGGGCAAAGACCTCAGCGGAGAGGTCGGCGGCAAGTTGCCTAGCAAGGATAGCTACAAGTAGGTTTGTGAGCGCGGCGGGGGATGCCGAGCGGCCGTGCGAGGCTTCACCCCCGCTCGCCGGTATGTTTGAAGGACCCGAGAGACCGAAACACCCGACTCTATTGCGTTCAAAGGGAAGCTAACGCGACGCGAAAAGGGGGGAGACGGCGCCCGGCCGAGGCGGTCGTCTCCTGACGTCGCGAAGGCCTGAGACAGGGGGGACAGGAGTTGGCAAACGTCGCCATGATGGCGCGCCCGCAACGTTGGGACGCGCCGTTCGGGCCGGATATGTCAGATGCCGACGCAGAGCGGCTCATGGACCTGTCCGAGTTCGCGGCGATCGACGCCGATAGCTTCCCCAAGCACACCCCGCTCCAGGGCATCATCCGGAATGACACTCGGCTCGTCAGCTATCGGCCGGGCGACCTCGTCGTTCGCGAAGGTGACTACGGCAATTCGGCGTTCTTGGTGATCTCGGGCAAGCTGCGCGTGGTGCTCGCACCCGGCTTGCCGCGCAACCTGATCGGCCGCCAGGTCACCCGCAAGAAGACCTTCGTGGAGGCATTGGCACAGCTCTGGACCAACCGCATCGTGCCCGAGGTGCGTGACACGCACCGCTATGGCGGCCAGGCGGTGCGCCGGGAGTCGGGCGATGCCGATCTCGGGTCGACCCGCGTGTTCCTCCAGGACGTGCCGGCGGTGGTCGACAAGCACAACACCGCCGAGCTTGGCGCCGGCACCCTGTTTGGGGAGCTCGCGGCGCTCGGGCGCGTGCCGCGCACCGCAACGATCTTCGCGGAGGAAGAAGCGGAGCTGCTCGAGATCCGCTGGCAGGGTCTGCGCGAGTTGCGCAAATACGATCCCGGCTGGCGGCGCACCATCGACGAGCGCTACCGCGAGAATGCTCTCAAGGTGCACCTTCGCGAGTCGCCGTTGTTCGCGCGTCTCACCGACGAGCAAATCCAGGAGGTGAGTGACGCCACGCTGTTCGAGACCCACGGCGCTTTCGACTGGCACGTCAGCTACAAGCGCATGCGCGACCAGGGCAAGGCCGACAAGGAGCCGGTGATCGCCAAGCAGGGCGAGTATCCGGACGGCCTCTTGATGATTCGCGCGGGTTTCGCACGGGTGTCGATCAGTATGGGCAAGGGCCAGCGCACGCTGACTTATCTCGGCGCCGGCGACGTGTTCGGCTTCGACGAGCTGTGGGCGGGCCGCGACGGCACCGATGTCTCCTTGCAGACCACGCTCACGGCGCTCGGCTATGTCGACCTGCTGCGCGTGCCGGCGCCGATCCTCGAGAAGTATGTGTTCCCCAATTTGCGTCAGGCCCCAACGCCGCTTACGGATCTGGCGACGCGCGCCGTCTCGGCGGATGCGCCGATGGAATGGTCGGTCGAGCAGCGCTTCATCAACGGCACAATGGCGATGTTGATCGACATCAATCGCTGTGTGCGCTGCGATGATTGCGTGCGTGCGTGCGCCTCGACCCATGGCGGCAACCCGCGCTTCGCGCGCCACGGGCGCACGTTCGACCATTGGATGGTGGCTAATGCCTGCATGCATTGCGCCGACCCGGTGTGCATGATCGGCTGCCCCACGGGCGCCATTCACCGTTCGCTGTCAACGGGCGCGGTGGTGGTCAATGACGACACCTGCATCGGCTGCGGAACCTGCGCGAACTCCTGCCCCTACAACAACATCCGTCTGGTCGAGATTCGCGACATGCAAGGGCAGCTGCTGCGCGATCCGGACAGCCAGAAGCCGATCATGAAGGCGACGAAGTGCGATCTTTGCGCCGGCAATCCGGGTGGGCCGGCCTGTGTGCGCGCCTGTCCGCACGACGCGCTGAGGCGGGTCGACTTCAAGGGCGACGAGACCTTCCGGGGGGCGACGCTGTGAACGCGATCCTCGTCCGCTACGCGGTCCTCTGGCTGATCGCGATCGCCGCGATCATCTCGCTCACCGTCTACGCGAACGAGGCGCGGCTGAGCCTGGGCCGCTCGGAATTTATCACCGGCTACGCCCTGTTCGCCCTGATGCTGGCGCTCGCCATCTTCAACACGCGCAAGAAGCTCTCGATGGTGCCGCTCGGGCGGGTCGCCTATTGGCTCGCGTTCCACGCGGTCGGCGGCATGGTGGCCATCGCGATCTTCTTCGTGCACACCGGGAGCTTCTGGCCGAGCGGCGCCTATGAGCAGGCGCTTGCCGTGACGTTCTACATGGTCTCGTTGAGTGGGATCTTCGGCTACATCATTCAGCGCTATTACCCGAAGCGCCTCGTGCAATCCGATTTCGAGATCATCTACGAGCGCATTCCGGCGGAGATCGCCGAGGTGCGCGAGAAGGCCGAGGCTGCGGTGCGCGCCTGCGCAGATGAGACCGGCAGCGACACCCTCGCGCGTCATTACCTCGAGACCATGCGCTGGTACTTCCGGAAGCCGCGCTTCTACCTCAACCACGCGCTCGGCGGTCAGGCCGGCGAGCACTGGATCAGCCATCAGCACCAGACCATCGATCGTTACCTGAACGACGCCGAGCGGGCGCATCTCGAAACGATCACGGCGCTCGCGCGCTACAAGAACGACATCGACCTCCACTACGCCTGCCAGTCGATCATGAAGATGTGGCTGCTGGTGCACGTGCCGCTCGCCGCGGCCGTGCTCGGGCTGATGTTCTGGCACGTGATCGTCGTGAACGTGTACGCGCTATGATGGATCCGGAGAAATTCAAGCACGACGTCAGCCGTTACGAGCGGCCGACTCTGCGCTTCCGGTGCGGCCGCGGCGCCGCCTGGGACAAGCCTTGCGAGTTCGGGCCCACCGTGAATGGACGATGCGGTGGGACAACCGAGTGCCGACCGGCGCAGGTCGGCGATCGCTTCGAGTGCCGCCGCTCGCCGCTCTTCGGCGGCCCGTGCGACACCGGGCCGAAGTCCGACGGCACGTGCTCGCAACAGCATCCACCGTGTCGACCACGGCGCACCATCCGTCGCGTGCGCCAGTTTCTTGCGGGCGGGGCGTTTGCGACCGTGGTGGCCTTGATCGCCGTCTTCCTGACCTTCGGTGGCGATGCCGGTGACGCCGTGAAGAGCGCCGGCACACTCACCGGTGGACATGCCAACTTCACCGCCGAGACTGGGTGCGTCTCCTGCCACACGGCGCATGGGGAGGATGCAGGCGACTGGTTCCTGGCGGCCTTCCACGAGCAGGACATGACCGGCCAATGCCTCGATTGTCATACCTTTGGCGGCGATGCGCGGCTTGCCCACAACAACGCGGGCTTGGTCCAGACGAGCAACGCCAACGCCCCGCCGACCCAATGCGTCATGTGCCACACCGAGCACAAGGGAGAGGACTACGACCTGACGAACCTCTCCGACGGGCAATGCAATCTCTGCCATGAGAAGCAGGCGGATGATTTCGGCGACAACCATCCGTCGTTCGGCAACACATTCCCGCACGACCGGCGCACGTCGATCGCCTTCAACCATTCCTCGCACATCACCAAGCATTTCGTGGATCAACGCTACGCCGATCTCGCGCCCGAGGACTGCACCACCTGCCACGAGGTCGACACCGCGGCGCAGGCGGTCCAGCCGACCGGCTTCGAGGCGTGCGCGACCTGCCACTACGACACGGTGGTCACGCGCGACCTCATCCTGCTTCGGCTCCCGGAGTTCGAGGAGAACCTCATCGATCCCGAGCGGGTCATGGAAGCGTGCGGCCCCACGCTGGAAGCGTGGGAAGCCGTGATGGAGCAGATGACCGGCCTGAAGGAGATGATCGACGAGGCCATGGAGGCCGACGACGCGGGCATGCTCGATATGTCGGAGGACGACGAGGAGGAGGAGTGGTACGACCCCGCCTCGGTGGACGAGCCGACGCCCGTGATCGCCTATCTGCTGGGCGTGCCGACGGACGACATGGAAGAATATAGCGAGCCGATTCAAGAGTTCGTGGCGCGGTTGATGGAAGAGGGTCCGGCGCCGATCGCGGAGCTCGTCGAGGAGCGCGGCGGCAATGCGACGGACCTGTTGTCCGGCCTCAACGCCGAGCTCGTGAAGCGAGTGGCTTGCGCGTGGGCGAACAACCTCGAATATGAGGCGCCGATGGATCCGGATTTCGGCGGTTGGTACGGCGATCTGGTCGAGCTTAAATACCGGCCGCTCGACCATGGCGATGCGGTGGCGCGTGCCTGGCTCGAGTTTTCCGTCGAGAGCGTGCACGAAGCGGGCGAGGACGACCTGGTGGAATACGCGACGATGATGCGCGACAGCGTGCTCAGCCGCTCGGATGGCGTCGGCGCCTGCACGAAATGCCATGCGGTTTCAGGCAACGCTGACGGCGCGCTGGAACTCGAATGGCGTTACCGGCCGTCTGAAGCGCGTCCCTACACGAGCTATTCGCACGGGACGCATCTCACACTCCTCGATCCGGAAGGCGTCAACCTCATGGATCCGGACAGCGGCTGCAGAGTGTGTCATAAGATCAATGAGGCGGCGCAGTTCGCGGAGTCATTTGGACAGAGTGACCCCCATCACTTCGAGAGCAACTTTTATCCGATAAGTCAGGAATCATGCGCTCAATGCCACAACGAAGGCCAGGTGCGGCAGGATTGCCAACTTTGCCACGTGTATCACTTTGAGCCCGGTTTTGACCTGCGGATGGCGAGAGACGACAATGAGTGAGCTGATGAAAAAACCTTGGCGCAAACGCTGGCTGCCCCTTTTCGCGGCGGGATTTTTCGCCGCGGCTTGCTGGGCCACCCAACCGGTCCTCGCGGACGAGCACGAGGGGGCCGACGAGGCGATGGAGATCAGCGACGAGGATGCTGCTGCGATGCACGCGGCGATCCTCGATGAGGATGATTTCCCGAGCGCGTCGAAATGCATGGCCTGTCATGAGGAGATCTATTGGGAATGGGCCTCCTCGAACCATGCCTACGCGTCGATCTCGCCGATGTTCCACAAGTTCGAGAACGCCATCAACAGCTTGGCGCCGACCATCAACACATTCTGCGTGCGTTGCCACGCGCAGGTCGGCACGCAGATGGGCGAAGCGCGCGAGATGCCGGTGTGGGAGCGTTCGCAGGTCTCCCGAGAAGGTATCACCTGCATCACGTGCCACCGCGTCGGCGACAGCTATTACAAGGTCAACGGCCAACGCAACATCGAGCCCGGCAAGATTTTCGAGCCGGTCTACGGCAACATCGGCGGCGATGGCGTGCGCGCGGTGGTCGAGGACAAGGGCGGCTGGAAGGTCGCGACCGATGAGACCGAACGCGGCAATCAGATCCACAATGACGGCATCAAGTTCACCCAGCTCTCCGAATCCGAGTTCTGCGTGTCGTGCCACCAGGTGAAGGTGAACCTCGGCATCAAGCTCGAGGTCGTGTGGGATCAGTTCCGCGATTCGCCCGCGTTCAAGGAAGGCGTGACCTGCCAGGACTGCCATATGAGCTACACGCCGGGCGTGCCGGATGGCTTCAAGCGCGGTCCGGCGGCGGTGGTCGACGGGCGGCCGGTCAATCCAGACCGGGTCCGGCATAGCCATGCCTTCGCGGGTCCGGGTTATCCGATCGCGCATCCGGGCATCTTCCCGCACAACCCCGAGGCCGAGAACTGGACGATGGAGGAGTGGCTCCAGTTCGATTACCGGTCCGAGTGGGGCGTCGAGGAGTGGGAGGATGAATATGAAGAGGCGGTCGATGCCGGTGAGATGGAGGAGATCGCGTTCCCCGAGATTTGGGAAGATCGCTTCGATCGCGAGGAAGCGCGCGCCATCATCGATCAGAACATCGAGCTGATCGAGGAGAAAGCCGAGCTTCGGCGTCAGGTCATGACCAACGGGTCGCACGTCGATGGCCCGTTCTTCTCGAGCGATCGGCGCGTCGGTCAGACGCTTTCGTTCAAATACGTCGTGACCAACAAGAACGCCGGCCACAATCTGCCGTCGGGCTCGCTCGGCGCGCAGCCGGAGCTGTGGCTCAACGTCGCGCTGATCGATCCGGACGGCAACAATATCTGGGAATCCGGCTACATCGACAGCGCCGGCGACATGGCCGACTTGCACAGCGCCGACGTGCTGGCGGGCAAGATTCCGCACGACGACCAGCTGTTCAATCTCCAGACGAAGTTCTTGACGACCAACGTCAAGGGCACCGATCGCGAGATGTACTTGCCGGTCAATTTCGATGTCGATCAGCTGCCGTTCCTGCGGCCGCCCGCACAGCCCGTGACGGTGATCAATCATCCGCCGTTCGTGCGCATGGAAGGGCGGAGCCTGCCGCCGCTCATGGCGCGGGATGCTGACTATTCCGTTCCGGGCGATCTGATCGCCAAGCCCGGGACCTATCGCCTTGCCGTGCGCATGCGCAGCCGGGCAGAGCCGATCTATTTCATGCGATTCGTCGGCGCGACGACCGAGATGGAGCGTGCGATGAACGAGTGGATGATCGACATTGACGATTACACGGTGGAATTCGAGATAGAGGGGTAGCCGTGAATACCACAGGACGTTCCGCCGTTTCCCCCCGCCGCCTGGCGGGGGGAGCGGTTGCCGCGGCAGTGGCGCTGACTCTTGGTGTCGTTGACCCGGTGGTTTCCGCTGAGATCGAAATGGATCCGGCGGCACGCCAGGTCGAGCATGACCGGGATGTGTTTCGGCCCGATCCAAGCTACGAGGACAAGCCCTACGATATCGACGCGCAGCTCGAGATCTATGGTGGCAAGTCAGCTTATGTGGTGACGCGGCCTCTCATCGAGGCGGGCCGCGAGCTCTACACCGCTGGTCCGTTCACGGACCACGGGACCTTCCTCGGTGAGCTCAACCCGACCTTCACCGAGTTCTACGTCTACGGTGATTGGCGCGCGGCCGTCGCGTACAACGACAACGGCGCGGCCGAGCTTGGCCAGGTTGCCACGCGGCTCAATCTCGAATTCGATTATCAATTCACCTCGACCGAGCGCATCCATTGGTTCATTGGTCCGCTTCAGCAGGGCGCGAACTTTACCAACTGCGAGCTCTTCGGTAACGATCGCAGCCAGAGCGACCGCTGCGACCTCGTATTCAATCTCAACTTGGATGCGTTGTTCTTCGAAGGCGACGTGGGACCCATCTGGTCTGGCCTGACCGGGAATTACACGTCGCTGGATCTGCCGTTCGCCGTCGGCCTGATGCCGCTCCTCTATCAAAACGGCGTGTGGCTAGAGGATGCGTTCACCGGTTTCGCGTTCGCCATTCCCGCGCTCAACAGCCCGACGCTCGACATTTCCAACATGGATTTCTCGTTCTTCTTCGGGTTTGACAAAGTGACGACGCCGGCGATCGTGGCCGCCGATGGCGCCGCCGCCGATCACAATGTCAGTATCTACGGTGCTGCCGCGTTCATCGAGGCCAACCAGGGCTTCTGGGAACTCGGTATGGCCTATATCGACGGCAAGGACAGTTTCGACGAGTTCGACTATCTCAACCTGACCTTGGCGTTCTCCAAGCGCTACGGGGCCTGGCTCTCCAACAGCGTGCGGGTCATCTGGAACGTTTCGCAGGATCCGACGGTGGGTCAGCAGACGGCCGACGGCGTCATTTTCCTGGTGGAGAATTCGCTGATCACCGAGCTGCCCTCGACCCTGCTTCCTTACTTCAACGTCTGGGCCGGCTTCGATCGTCCGCAAGCCGCCGCCCGCGCTGGTGCCGCCGGTGGCGTGCTACGCAATACGGGCATCAACTTCGAGAGCGACAACCTGACAGGCTTCCCGACCCTCGATGCGAGCGGCCAAGACACCTTCGGCGGGGCGCTTGGATTGCAGTACTTGTTCGCCCTCGACCGGCAGATCGTCGTCGAGGTGGCGACCGTGCAGGTCATGGGGAGCGACAACGAACCGGGCCGCCCGGCTGCGGGTGACGAGTACGCGGCCGGCGTGCGCTACCAATTTCCGCTCAGCGAGGCTTGGATCCTGCGTGCCGACGCGATGTATGGCGCCCGGGTCGAGGAAGCGGACATCGCGGGCGCACGGCTGGAGATCCGACGCAAGTTCTAGGCTGAGGAGAGGGGCGAGCCATGGAGATCGCAATTCAGGTCGTCGCGATCGTCTTTCTCGCGATACTGACGCTCGTTCTCTTGAACACGGCCGTTGGCAACCTGCGTCGCTCCGCGGCCGCCGTGCGCACGGCCGATATGCAGGCGAAGGTTTTCCAAACGGAGATCGATCGCATCGTCACCCAACGCCAGCACGAGCAAGCCAAGGCGGAGGGGGCTTGGAGCGGCTTTCGCAAGTTCGAGATCAAGCGGAAGGCCCCGGAGGGCGGCGGCATCTGCTCGTTCTATTTCTCGCCGCATGACGGCAAGCCGCTGCCGCCGTTCGAACCGGGTCAATACATCACTTTCTCGCTCGACATTCCGGGCGAGAAGCGGCCGACGATCCGGTGCTACTCGCTGTCGGACAGTCCCCATCATCCCGACTATTACCGCTGCTCGATCAAGCGCGTGCCGCCGCCGCGCGACAAGCCGGACGTGCCGCCCGGTCTCTCCTCCAACTTCTTCCACGACCAGGTCGACGAAGGCGACATCGTCGACATCAAGGCGCCCGGCGGCCACTTCTTCATGGACACGACGAAAAACACACCCGTCGTTCTGATCGGCGGCGGGATCGGGTTGACGCCGGTGCTCAGCATGCTGAACCAGATCGTGGAGAGCGGCTCGACGCGCGAGACGTGGTTTTTCTATGGCGTTCGCAATGGCAAAGAACACGTCATGAAGGAGCATCTCGCCCGGATCGCCCGAGAGCATGACAATGTCCGCATGTGCGTCTGCTACTCATCGCCCGGAGACGATGACGAGGAGGGCAAGGACTACAAATATGCGGAGCGGGTGAGCGTAGACCTCTTCAAGCGTGTTCTGCCGTCGAACAACTACGACTTCTACATGTGCGGCCCGCCGCCCATGATGAACACCATCGTTCCGGACCTCGAGGAATGGGGCGTGCCCGAGAAGCATGTCCACTACGAGGCATTCGGCCCTGCGACCGTCAAGAAAACGGCACCGGTGGCGCAGAAGGATGCGACCGAAGCATCTCAGGCGGCCGCCGGGATCCAGGTGACCTTCGCCAAATCGGGTAAGACGGTCGATTGGAATCCGGACATCGGCGCCCTCCTCGACTTCGCCGAGGAAAACGACGTCGATATCGACTTTGGGTGCCGGGCCGGCAATTGCGGCACGTGCATCACTGCGATCAAAGAGGGCGATGTCGATTACCTCAATCCGCCCGGCTCCGAGCCGGAATCCGGATCGTGCCTCGCTTGCATTTCCGTGCCAAAGGGCAATCTGGTGCTCGACGCATAGGCGCGCGCGCACTATACGTCTCGTTGACGCCGCGCCGGAAAGACGCGCGGTAAGACCATAAGGTGTTGGGGAAGATATGCTGACAGGGCAGGGCAGTGCGGCCCAACGCGAGCGAACGCCGCAACGATCGACCAGACCGCGCTTGAGGCAATGGCGCGCGGCCGCCCTTGCGGCGACGGCAGCGGCTGCGCTCTTGAGCCTCCCGGCGGTGGGCTCGCAGGCGGAGACACTCGAGGACGAAATCGCCGCCCTGCTTGCGACGCATCCCCAGATCAAGGCCGCGCGCGAGAACGTCGCGGCGACCGAAGAAGGCATCAACCGCGCCTTTTCCGAATACCTCCCCAACGCCCGCCTATTCGGTGACTACGGCTATGAGCGGATCGATAGCCCCGGCCGGCGCGCTGCCGCCCCGGGCCAGGGTGCGTCTCACAATGCCGATGCTGCGCAACTCTCGGTCACCATCACCCAGCCGCTGTTCACGGGCTTCCGGGCCGAGGCGAACAACGCCCGCGCGCGGCTTACCAAGGACGTCGCCGAGGTCGAGCTCGAGGAGAACACGCAGAACGTCATTTTCGAGGCGATCAATGCCTACCTCGAGGTCCTGCGCAATGCGCGCCTCGTGGAGCTCTCGCGCGATCAGGAGAACAACATCAAGCGGCAGTTGCAGCTCGAAGACGAGCGCGTCCGCCGCGGCTCGGGCATCACGGTCGACGTCCTGCAATCCAAGGGGAGCCTCCAAGTCGCCAAGGAACGCCGCGTCGCGCTGGAGGGAGCGCTTGAGGATTCGTTGAGCCGCTTCGCGCAGGTGTTCGGCCACGCGGCGATCGTCGATGATTTGGTCATGCCCACGCCGCCGCTCAGCCTCATGCCCGATTCGCTCGACGCGGCCGAAGACATCGCCCTGGCGGAGCATCCCGCGATCGTCAACGCGACAACGCGCATTGATCTCGCCGAAGAAGATCGACGCATCGCAAAGGCTGATTTCTACCCGTCGGTCGATCTCGTCGGCGAGTGGACCTACGAGCAGGATCTCGATGGCGTGCAGGGTGATCGCCGCGACTACAAGGCCAAGGTTCAGGCGAGCTGGGTGCTGTTCAATGGCTTCGCGACGCGCGCGGCTGTGGCTGAATCGTCGCACCAGTATCGTGCGAGCATCGACACGAGCAACTTCGTGCGGCGCAAGGTCGTCGAGGAGGTCCGCCTCGCCTGGCACGGCCTCGAAACGGCGCGCGAGCGCGTGCGGCTTTTGCAAAACGCCGTCAATATCGCAGCCGAGGTCTTCGAAGCGCGCCGCAAGCTGCGTGACAACGGTCGGGAGACCGTGATCAACGTGCTGGGCGCCGAAAACGAGCTCTTCAACGCTCGCATCAATTTGGTCGCCGCCCAGCACGATGCGCGGGTCGGCGTCTATCGCGTGCTGGGCGCGATGGGGCGGCTTACGCAGGACAATATCTCCGGCCTCGCGCAAACCGACTTTCCCGATGGTCGCGCGGTCGCGGAGGTCGGTGAGGACGTCGACCATATTACGCGCATTCGCGGGGGTGCCGAGGCGCGCCCCGCTCCCGAAACGACCACCGGCGAGCGTGCCGATGCCGGTGTGCCCGAGGCGCCCGCGCCCGTGGACCCCGTGACGCAGGTCAAGACGGCACGCGGCGGCGCCGCCGATGCCTCCTTTGACGAGACAGAGGAAATGAACGTCGAGTCTCTCGTCGGCGAGCTGTGGGGCGAGGCGCGGTCGTGGGATATCGCCGTCGAGGACGCGGTGCGCGACGCCGAGCGTGTTGGGGCCTCTGCGGCGCCTGAGACACCGCCGGCCGAAGACCCAGCCGGTTCCTTGGCCGAGGCGATGGCGAACATCGCGCCGGCCTTGGGAGAAGAGACCGGATCGCGCGAAAACGTGGTCGAGACGCCGCGCGAGACCCGTGCTCAGCAGGAGACGAAGGTGGTGGCGACCACGGCGCCCGCCCATGCGTCCGCGGTGGCGCGCGAGGCTCGTACGGCCGGCTCGACGAGTCCCGCCGAAGGGGCGAATTTCACGCGGCTTTGGCCTTACGACTAGCGTCTCGGCGCTGCCCGCGGCGGCGGGCGCTGGGGTCGCTGCGCCGCGTCGTGAGGGAGCCTCGGGCTACTTGCTGAGCGCGACGTAGACCCCGTCCCAGTCCGCGCCTGGCGGATTGCGCTCGTACTCGTCGAGCCGCTCCGTGTAGAGGTTGTAGAGCACGCTGAGGCGGCCCTCCTCGTCGAGGGAGCGGCATTCGGTGATCTTCCGGCGCATGACCTTCCAGTCTTGCGCGCGGTAGGCGTTCAGCATCTCGCCGTGACGCTCGCCTAGCTCCCGGAACTTCGGGTCTTGCGCCAACGTCTCGTCACCGAGCACGCAGTAAATGTCCACGGGTACGGTCTTGCCTTTGACTTGGATGCGGTCGAGCTTGAGGCAGGCGAAGCCGTCGAGCTGGGCAAGCGTGTCCTCGCCAATCACAAAGTCGACGCCATAGTTCTTGGACTGACCCTCCAGGCGCGAGGCAAGATTGACGCTATCGCCGAGCACCGAGTAGTCGAAGCGCAATTCGGAGCCCATGTTGCCGACGCAGCATTCGCCCGTGTTTACGCCGATGCCGATGCGGAGCGGGATGTATTTGCGTCCGCTCGCCTCGGCTTCCGCCTTGAGCGCCTCGTTCATGCGCTCGCTCTCTGCGAGCATGGCGAGGCCGGACCGCACGCCGTTCTCGGCATGGTTCTCGTCCCTGAGCGGCGCATTCCAGAACGCCATGATGCAGTCGCCCATATATTTGTCGATGGTGCCGCGGCGGTCGAGGATCACGTTGGTCATCGGCGTGAGGTAACGGTTGATGAACCGGGTAAGCCCCTGGGCGTCGAATTGCTCGGAGATCGTCGTGAAACCCCGGATATCGGCAAACAAAAGCGTCATGTCGCGCATCTCGCCGCCGAGCTTGAGCCGGCTGGGGTCGTCGGCGAGTTGGGCGACCAGGTCCGGCGACATGTAACGGCTGAACGCGCCCCTCACCTGGCGACGCTCGCGCTCCTCGCGCATGTAGTTGAGGTAGGTCAGGACGACATAGACCACGAAGCTCGCGATCGAGACGTAGACCATGTCGAGCAGGAACCCTTGCTCGGCAAAGAGATACCAGGAGAGGCCGAGCAGGGCGGCGACGATGCCTGTGCCGAGGAGGAGCGTCCAGACCGCGCCGAGGAACGGCACCGTGCCGACCAACAGCAGGCCGACGAAGATCAGCGCGGTGATCTCGGCGCCGATCGCCCAAAAGGGGCGGGTGAGGAAATCGTTGGTGAGGATCGTCTCGACCAGCTGGGCGTGAACCTCGACGCCGGGCATTGCCTCCTCGACGGGCGTCGCTTTGATGTCGCGAAGGCCGATCGCCGAGGTTCCGACGAAGGCCAATCGGCCGGCCAGGCGCTCAGGCCCGACGGCACCGCTAAGAATATCCGCCGCCGACACGTAGATATCGGGATTGTGGGGCGCGAAGTGCACCCACACTTGACCATTGCCTTCGGTGGGCACGACGCGCGGGTCTTGGCCGGCGGGCACGCGCAACGACTGGATTCCGTTCGGTTGCGGCGCCAGCACGGCAAAGGTCGATTGGGCGCTCGCGACCCTCAGGAGCTCGATGGAAAGCGCCGGGTAAACGTGCTCGCCCACGCGGAGCAGAAGCGGAACCTGGCGTACGATGCCGTCGAGCGAGGGCTCGATCGTGAAGACGCCGATGCCGGTGGCGGCCTCCTCCAGAATCGGCAGGTTGCGCACGAGCGCCGGATAGCGCTTGACGTGGTCGCGCGCATCGACCCCCGGTGCAGACCGGTAGGCGAAATTCGCCTTTAGCGATTTGCGGCTGTCATCGCCCTCGACGGAGCGCCCGATCACCGACTGGCCGAGCACCACGCGTCCCCGTTGAAAGGCGTCCGCGAGCACGCTGTCGTTGCTCTGCAGCGCCCTCAGCGCGTTGCTGGTGTCCTCTCCGAGCGAGGGCAGAATTCGGGCGATGTTGGCGCCCGATGTACGGTCCTCCTCGGCAAACAGAATGTCGAAGGCGATCGCGTTGACACCGTTGTGGTGCAGAACCTCGACCAGCGATGCCACGAGGGTGCGGGGCCACGGCCATTGCCCATGGGCCTTGAGGCTTTCCTCATCGACATCGACGATGACAATCGGCGGATTTTCCAGCGATTCGCGCGGCTTCAGCTGTTGATAGCCGTCGAAAACGTTAAGCCGGAGGATTTCGACCGGCGCGGAATCGAGCCCGCGCAGGATCACGAACAGCGCGAGCACGCCGAGCGCGATCGAATGTGTCCAGCTGAATCGGCGAAAGATGCGTCGTAAGAAGCGCACGCAACAATCCCGCGACGCGTGGCAATTTCATGAAAACTCCCGCCATTATAGCATCGCTAGACCTTGCCAAAAGATTGCGCCCGCTCCCTTGCGCGAGCGGGCGCCGAAGTGGCCGGGGTGCTCCCGGTGAGGTCGGATGACTACTCTTTGCTCATGTCGAGCTGGGCCATGCCGGTTGCCTGGGCGCGCATGGCGTCGCGCTCGTCATCGGGCAGCGGGATCAGGCCTTTGTCGATCAAAAAGCCGAACGGGCCCCAGGTATCTTCGTCGGTGAACGTTGCGATGAATTCGCCGATCCCCGGAACGACGCCGACATGCGCGCGCTTGACGTAGAAGTAGAGCGAGCGCGACACCGGGTAATCACCGTTGGTGATGGAATCGAACTCTGGCGCGACACCGTTGATCAGGCTGCCCTGGATCTTGTCGCGGTTCTGGTCGAGGAAGCTGAAACCGAACACGCCCAGCGCGGCCGGATTGGCCTCCAGCTTCTGGACGATCAGGTTGTCGTTCTCGCCTGCCTCGATGAAGGCGCCATCCTCACGGATCGAATGGCAAACCGCCTTGTACTGCGACTTGTCGCTCTTCTTGAGGGCCTTGATATCGGGGAAGGTCTTGCAACCACCCTCCATCGCGAGCTCGACGAAGGCATCGCGCGTGCCCGAGGTCGGCGGAGGGCCGAGCACCTCGATCTCGCGGTCGGGTAGGGAGGCGTCGATCTCCGACCACTTCTTGTACGGGTTCGGCACGAGCTTGCCGTCTTGCGGAACGTCCTTCGCGAGAGCCAGGAAAAGCTGCTGGAGAGTCAGGCTCACCTGATCGGTTTTTTTCGAGTTCGCCAGCACGATGCCGTCGAAACCGATCTTCACCTCGGTGATCTCGGCCACGCCGTTCTTCGCGCAGGTCTCGACTTCGGACTGCTTGATGCGACGGGACGCGTTGGTAACGTCTGGATGCCCCACGCCGACGCCGGCGCAGAACAGCTTGAGGCCGCCGCCGGAGCCCGTGCTCTCGACGACTGGCACTTTGAACTCGGTGACCTTCCCGAATTCCTCGGCGACGGCCGTGGAGAACGGGAACACGGTGGAGGAGCCGACGATGCGAATTTGATCGCGCGCATCGGCCGCTTGGGTGATGGCGGCAGACACCACAAGCGTGACGGCAAGCGCTGCGGCGGTCGCGAGGGGTTTTCTGAGCACGGCGAGATCTCCCAATGAGGGCTCGAGAAGCATGCGGTGCGCGAGCGCCCCATTGCGCCCCGGCGACCGCGGACGCGACGCTACGTGGAGCCCACCAAGGAAATGATACGATTTTGTGACGCTTTTCTTACAGCACCTTCGCGCCCACAAGGATCCCCGGGTCCCGCCACGGCGGGCTTGACATTGTGTGGCGCGCGATCAAACTTAACCATATGGTTAATAATTCGGCGACCCCGCTCGATCTGACTTTCGGCGCGCTGGCGGATCCGACTCGCCGGGCGATCCTCGCGCAGCTCGCCTCGGGTGAGCGTAGCGTGGGCGAGCTCGCCGCGCCGTTCGACATCTCCCCGCCGGCGATCTCGCGCCATTTGCGCGTCTTGGAGAACGCAGGCCTCATCGCGCGGCGGCGCGAAGGGCGGGTTCACCGCTGTCGGCTCAAACCAGCGTCGATGCGCGAGGCGGCGGATTGGATCGATCGCTACCGGCAATTTTGGGATGTGCAGCTCGATTCGCTTGCCGCCTATCTCGAAACCACGCAACCCGAAGGGAGTGAATAGATGGCGGAGCCCGCGGCCACCGCAGAGCACACGCTCGAGATCCGGCGCGTTTTCTCGGCGCCACGCGACGTCGTCTTCAAAGCTTGGTCCGAGGCCGAGCGTTTTTCGCAGTGGTGGGGACCCGCCGGCATGACCGCCATCCTGGAAGAGTTCGATGTCAGACCCGGCGGCGCCTATCGCCTGGAGATGCGCGGCGCCGATGGCATCGGCCATTGGCTCCACGGCACGTTCCACGAGGTCGTGGCGCCCGAGCGGCTTGTCTACTCATGGGTGTGGGAGCAAGGCGATCTGGCGGGTCGCGAGATGCTGGTGACGGTTGACTTTCGTCCGGTCGGTGACGCCACCGAGATCCACCTCACCCACGCTCTGCTGCCGAGCGAAGGCGCCGTGGCAGCGCACAAACAGGGTTGGTCCAGCACGCTGGACTGCTTCGCGGACTTCCTCGAAAGGAGATGATGATCATGGCCGATCTGGTATTGCACGGGTTTCCCCCGAGCACCTACATGCGCACGGCGCGGCTCGCCTGCGAGGAGAAGGGCGTGCCGTACACCATCGCCGGCTTCGAGTTCGGCTCGGCGGAGCACCGCGCCGTCCACCCGTTCCTAAAGATGCCGGCGATGACGCACGGCGACGTGCGCCTGTTCGAGACCTTGGCGATCGCGGTCTATGTCGACGAGGCGTTCGACGGCCCGCGCATCCAGCCGGCGGATGCCGCCGGTCGCGCCAGCATGTTCCAATGGGTGAGCGTCTTGCTCGACTATGTGTATCCGACGGTGGTCGGCGGGTTGGTCTTGCCTCGCTTGGTGTACCCGCAACGCGGTCAGGCGGTGGATGAAGACGCGCTCCGCGACAATCTCCCCAATATCGAGACACAGCTCGCGCTGATCGACGACAATCTCGGCGCATCCGGGTTCATGGCGGGCGGTGCGCTGAGCATTGCCGACTTCTTCTATGTCCCGGTGTTGGCGTACACCGGCATCACGCCCGAAGGCGGTGAGCTTCTGAAGAAGTTCGGCAACATCGAGCGCTGGCAAGACGCCATGGCCGCGCGGGAGAGCTTCGGCGCGACGCAGCCTCAGCTCGCGGCGTAGCCGCCGAAACACGACGAGGGCCGGCGGAAGACCGGCCCTCGGGCCTGCGCCGGTGTTTGTGGCCGACCACTATTTCATCTCAACCTCGACGAAGATCACGTCGTCGGTGTCGCTCGGGTTGATCACGTCGTGCTCGACGCCCTCCTCGCGGAAGTAGGGCTGGCCGGTGACGATCTCGATGGTGCGCTCGCCGTCGGTCTCCTTGAGATGCAGCTTCCCGGTCGTCATGGGGACCACGACATAGTCGAAGCCATGCCGATGCCAGCCGGTGGATTCACCCGGGCGAAAACGCCATTCGGTGACGCGCACGCGCTCATTGTCGATGAGTTGGGTTGGCGTTGCCGATCCCATCGCTGTTCCTTCCCTTGGCGGTTGCACCTTGGCGCAGGGTCTCAGGTTCGGTGGGGCCTGACAAGCGGCTGGTGGCGCCGACACGAGTCGAATCGATGGCGACGCTCTTGATCAGCGCGAACACCGGGTCACCCGGCGCAAGTCCGAGCTGGTGCGCAGAGCGCGCGGTGATCCGCGCCCGCAACGGCGCGCCCACATCGATCGCGAAGTCGACGGCGCCCTGACCCATCGGGGCACGATCGGTGATGCGGCCTTGCAGCACGTTGAGCACGCTGGTCGCCCGCGGCTCCTCGGTCGCGATGGCGACATCGCGGGCCTTGATCCGCACATGGAGGCGTTGGCCCAGAGGCGCGTCGAAGCGCGAGACATGCAGTCGGCCGCCCCCCGGCAAGCGGAGGGCCGTGAGCGCGAAGGCATCGTCGTGCCCGTCGACGGCGACGGGCAGGAGCGCGCTCGGGTCATCGCCCGCGACCACAGGATCGAGATCGAGGCGCGCCATGATGTCGGCGGTGGATCCGACGGCGGCCACGCGGCCCTCCGAGAGCACGACCATGGTGCCGGCGAGGCGCGCCACCTCATCGATCGAATGGCTGACATAGACGATCGGGACCCCGATATCATCGCGCAGACGCTCGACATAACCGAGGATCTCGTTGCGTCGGGATGCGTCGAGCGACGCCAGGGGCTCGTCCATCAAGAGCAGCGCGGGCTCGGCCAACAGGGCGCGGCCAATCGCCACCCGCTGCCGCTCGCCGCCGGAAAGCCCCGCGGGCCGGCGCCGCAGCAAGCGGTCGAGCCCGAGCAGCGCGACGATGTCGTCCAATGCCACACGGCGGGCCGCGCGCGGGGCAAACCGGCGGCCGTAGAGAAGGTTGCGGCGCACGCTCATGTGCGGAAAGAGGCGTGCATCCTGGAAGACATAGCCGATGCGCCGTCTCTCGGGCTTCACATGGGATCCCGTCGACGACTCGAAGAGCACCGCGCCGTCCAACGAGATCATGCCCTCATCGGGGCGGGCGAGGCCTGCGATCATGTCGACCGTGGTCGTCTTGCCGGACCCCGATGCGCCGAAGAGCGCGACCACGCCGCGGGCATCGGCCTCGAACGCGATATCGAGCGCGAAGGCGCCAAGGCGCTTGCGGGCGTCGATCGCGAGCATTAGCCGGCCGCCAATCGCCGTCGCACGGCCCGGGCGATGAGCTCCGAGGCGATGAGCGCGGCCAGTGCGATCACGAGCGAGATGATCATCAGCCGAAGCGCGCCGTCGGTCTCGCCCGGCACCTGGGTGAGGCCATAGAGGGCGAGCGGGAGCGTGCGCGTCTCGCCGGGGATGTTGGAGACGAACGTGATGGTCGCGCCGAACTCGCCGAGGCTGCGGGCGAAGGCGAGGATCACGCCCGTGAGGATGCCCGGGGCGATCAGAGGCAGGCTCACCGTCGCAAACACCCAATAGCGCGGCGCGCCGAGGGTTCGGGCCGCGGCCTCGAGGCGCACGTCGACCGCCTCGATCGAAAGACGGATTGCGCGCACCATGAGTGGAAACGAGACGACGGCGGCCGCGATCGCCGCACCTTGCCAGGTGAACGCGAGGGTTACGCCGAACCAATCGTCGAGCCAGCTGCCGATCGGCCCCTTACGCCCGAGTAGCAGGAGCAGCAGGTAGCCCACCACCACGGGTGGAACAACGAGCGGCATGTGCACCAGGCCATTGAGGAGCGTGTGCCCCGGAAAGCGATGGCGTGCGAGGAGCCACGCCACCGCGATCCCGAGGGGCAGGCTCACCAGCACCGCCCATCCCGCGACGCGGAGGCTGAGCAGGATCGCTTCGTTCTCGAGCGGCGTCAGTCCCATCACGGCAGATCGGTCGTGAAGCCGTGGCGCGCGAAGATCTCACGCGCCTCGGGGCTCAAGAGGAAATCGAGGAAGCGCCGCGCGAGCGGCGACGCGCCGCCCTCGATCAGGGCAGCCGAATAGGTGATGGGGTCGTGCAGGTGGCTCGGGATCGTCGCAACGGCCCGCACGGCGCCGCTCAAGCCGAGGTCGCTGGCGTAGACCACACCGAGCGGCGCCTCGCCGCGCGCCACCAGCGCCGTCACGCCACGCACATCGGCCGCGGGCGCGAGCTTGCTGTGCAGCACCGGCCAGTGCCCGAGGGCGCGCAGCGCTTGGGCCGTGTAGATGCCGACCGGGACGTGCGCCGGGTCACCCACCGCGAGGCGCCGGTCACCCACGAGCGTCGCCCAATCGTCATCGAGCCGGAGCGAGTCCGGGAGCGCGCTGTCGGCGGGTGCGATGAGGACGAGGCGATTGCCGACCAAGCGCACGCGGCTCGCCGCCTCGATGAGCCCGCGCTCGGCGACATAGTCCATCCATGCCTCGTTCGCCGAGATGAACAGGCTCGCAGGCGCGCCCTGCTCGATCTGGCGCGCGAGCGTGGAGGTGCCGGCATAGACCCCGCGCACCCGCGCGCCCGCGCCCGCCGCGAAGGCGCGGATGGCATCGTCGATGGGAGCCGCCATGCTCGCCGCCGCAAACACCAGGATCTCGTCGGCGCCGTGGGCGCGCGGCGCGTGGGCGATCATCGCCGCCGCGAGGAGGCCCGCCAGGAGGCCGCGCCGAGCCCAGCGCACGCCACGTCGGTGTGCCTCTCGCGTCGGCCTCGCAGCTTTCATACGCGGCAGCATTCGGGGCCTCAAAAAGCCTCGCTCCATCCCATCTCTTGCGGTATAGGGGCGGCTTCGCCAAGTGGAGGAGGCGCGTCCGCATCTCCACCCGCCGCCGGTGCCCCAGAAGGCCGGCCGATCCACCGTTCGGCACCGCCCGCGGCCGCAGTTGGCCGCGTGGGGACCGGAACTCTATCCGCTGGGCGCGCGGCACGCAATCGCCCCCAGCGACACCGAAAGGGCCATGGAGCTACGCAACATTGCGATCATCGCGCATGTCGACCACGGCAAGACGACCCTGGTCGACGCCATGCTGCGCGAAAGTGGCCTCGTGCGCAGCAACCAGCGCGTGCAGGAGCGTGCGCTCGATCGTGGTGATCTGGAGCGCGAACGGGGCATCACCATTCTCGCCAAGACCACGGCGATCGACTGGCGCGGTGTGCGCATCAATATCGTCGACACGCCCGGCCACGCGGATTTCGGCGGCGAGGTGGAGCGTGTGTTGGGCATGGTCGACGGCGTGCTCGTCCTCGTGGATGCCGCGGAGGGGCCGATGCCCCAAACCAAGTTCGTGGTCGGCAAGGCGCTCCGGCTGGGGCTCCGGCCGATCGTCGCAATCAGCAAGATGGATCGGCCGGACGCGCGCCCGAACGTCGTGCATGAGGCGGTGTTCGATCTCTTTGCCGCCCTGGGTGCGAGCGATGCGCAGCTCGACTTTCCGGTGGTCTACACCTCCGCCCGCGCGGGTTGGGCCTCGCTCGACGAGGCGCGCGCGGGCAGCGATCTCGCGCCCTTGCTCGATACGATCGCCGCGCATGTGGCGCCCCCGACAGTCGCGCCGGGGCCCTTTCGCATGCTGGTCAGCCTGATCGAATCCGATCCCTATCTCGGACGCGTGGTCACCGGCCGCGTCACCTCCGGGGCGATTGCCGTCAACGACATCGCGATCGCGCTGCGCCGCGACGGCTGCAAGGTCGAGGAGGCGCGCGTGACGAAGCTGCTGCGCGCGCATGGGCTGCAGCGCCTGCCGACGGAACGCGCCGACGCCGGTGAGATCGTGAGCCTCGCGGGCCTGAAGTCCGCATCGGTGGCCGACACGGTGGTGCTCCCGCCCGCCGACACCCCGCTCGATGCCGAGCCGGTCGATCCGCCGACGATCGCCATGGTGTTCTCGGTGAATGATTCGCCGCTCGCCGGTACCGACGGCAGCTATCTCACGTCGCGCGAGATTGGCGCACGGCTCGCGCGCGAGGCCGAGGGCAATGTCGCGATCACGGTGCGCGAGACCGAGGACGAAAACAGCTTCGAGGTCGCGGCGCGCGGGGAGCTGCAGCTCGCGGTGCTCATCGAGACCATGCGTCGCGAGGGCTATGAGCTCTCGGTGAGCCGGCCGCGGGTCTTGCTGCGCGACGATCCGGCCGGCGGTGCGCCGCTCGAGCCGATGGAGGACATTCAGATCGACGTCGACGAGGCGCATATCGGCGACGTGGTGAACACCCTCGCCCCGCGCCGTGCGATTCTGGTGGACATGGCGCCCTCGGGCCTCGGCAAGACGCGGCTTCTGTTCCACGGGCCCTCGCGCGGGCTCATCGGCTACAACGGCGAGCTGCTCACCGCGACCCGCGGCACCGGCGTGATGCATCGCGTTTTCGGCGCCTATGAGCCCTACGCGGGCTCAGTGCCGGGCCGGCGCAACGGTGTTTTGGTGTCGAGCGAGCGGGGCGAGGCCGTGGCCTATGCGCTCTGGAATCTCGAGGAGCGTGGCGAGCTTTTCATCGTGCCGGGCACGCCGGTCTATCGCGGGATGCTCATTGGCGAGCACGCGCGCGACGTCGATCTCGACGTCAACCCGCTCAAGGCCAAGCAGCTCACGAACTTTCGCGCGGCTGGGCGTGACGACGCGGTGCGCCTTTCGCCGCCACGGGAGCTTGGCCTCGAGGCCGCGCTCGCCTACATCGCCGACGACGAGCTGGTCGAGGTCACGCCGGCGCATATACGCCTGCGCAAGCGCGAGCTCGACCCGACGATGCGCCGCCGGGCTGCTCGCGCGCGCAAGGCCAGCTGATCGGCGGGTCAGCTGGCCGCCGGTCCACAGCAGGCCGCCTCGCCCCGTCGCTTCGCGGCGGTATCGGCCGCGCAGCAGGCCTCCACCTCAGGCTCGATCGCGACCCGCTTGTCCTCGCCGTAATGCGTGCTCGAACCCTTGGTGTGGAAGGTTTCCCAATAGATGCCTTGCGGGTCCAGGACCCACGTCTTGTCGGACCGGGCGTAGCAGCAATGCGCGTCGGTTTGGTCCTGATGGGGCTCGCCCGCCGCCTTGAGCCGCACGGCGATCTCGGCGAGCTCGTCCTCTGTCTCGGCTTGGATGCCGACATGGTCGATGCCGACCGCCTCTGCGCCGGCGCCGATGGCGAAGTTCACCCGCGGGTCCTCAAGCATCCACTTGGCGTAGTCAGCCTCCTTCACGCTCGGCTTGGCGCCGAAGAGAGTCTCGTAGAATTGGATCGAGCGATCGAGGTTCTCGACGGACACGAAAACATGCAGGCGTTTCATGGTGTGGTCTCCTGAATATCGGGTTTTGGGGCGACGGGACGGATGGCACCGAGATCGACGCCGTGACAGCAGTCCTCGACGAGGTAACGCAATAGCGCGCCGATCGCCGGAAACGCCGCCGCGTAGTAGATGAACCGGCCATCGCGCCGGGCGGTCACGAGCCCGGCATGGGAGAGCTGCGACAGATGAAAGGAAAGCGTGGTCGGCGCAATCCCGAGCGCGGCGCCGATTTCGCCGGCGGCAAGGCCCTTGGGCCCTTGGCGAACCAGGGTCCGAAAGATGTCGAGCCGCGTCTCGTGGGCGAGAGCGCCGAGCGCCGTCAGTGCCATTGTCTTTTCCATATTTCGATAATTATTGAATTATCGAAGAATGTCAAGAGACGAATCAAACGCGACCGGCCCCGCGGGCCCCGGCGCGAAATCAGAGGCTGCGGAGGAAGGCCAGAAGCGCCATGCGTGTCGCGTCTGGCATGGCGCGAAACGCCTCGCGGGCGGCGGCGCCCTCGCCCCCGTGCCAGAGGATCGCCTCGGCGAAGCCGCGGGCGCGCCCGTCGTGAAGCAGAAACGGCACCGCATCGCCCTGCTGGAGCCCCCACAAGGGTGGTGTGCGCCACTCCCGGTCTGCGACGGCGCCATCGCCCCGCCGATCCGCGAGTCCGGGGCCCATGTCGTGCAGGAGAAGGTCGGTGTAGGCCGCGACCCGGCGCCCACTTAGCGCCGCGAGCGGGTGTGGACCCGTCTCGAGCAGCGGGGTGTGGCATGCCGCGCACCCGGCGTCGCGAAAGGCCCGCGCGCCGTCATCATTGCGCAGCCCATCGGCGCGCGGCGCGGGAAGAGCCTGTGTATAGAGCGTGACGGCGTCCAACATGTCGGCGTTCGCGTCCGGATGCGGGTCCTCCTCGGCGCTCAAGCAGAAGATCTGAGGGTCGGGGCAATTCTCGTCCGGGTGGAGCGGCGTGGTGACGCCCATGTCCTGGTGGAATGCGGCGGCGGCTTGTGCGCGAAGGCTCGGCTGCGCCGCTTTCCATCCGAACCGCCCGAGTTTGCGCACGCCCGTTTCGGGGTCCTCGACGAGGCGCGCGCGCCCGGAGATGCCGTCGCCGTTCCGGTCGTGCGGGTCGGCGCGGGCCCGAATTCGCGCCTCCGGCACGGCCTCGAGAAGCCCGAGTCCGGCGAGCGCCGGCGCGATGCGCGGCGAAAGAACCGTGGCGTCGCCAAGCGGCCCGAACGCGAGGCGAAAAAACGCGTAGGCTGGTTGGCGCAGCGAAAGGCGCGTGCCATCGGCAAGGGTCGCCTCCGTTGCGCGGTACTCCACAAAGGCTTGGCCCTCGGGTGGGACGCCGGGGACCGCGCGCGGGTTGAGCTGGCGGCCATAGGCAGGATGCGGCGCAAGGTCCTGCCCGGCGGCCCGATCGATTCCGAGCTTGAGCAGCACCGTCGTGAGCGGCCGCCCGGGTGCCGGGGCGCCGCCGCGTCCGCTCTCGGGGTGGCAAGAGAGGCAGGCCCGGGCATTGAAGGTCGGGCCGAGACCGTCGAAGGGGCGGTCCGTCCACGCCGGCGCCAGCCAAGAGGTGGCGAAGAGTGCGCGGCCTTCCGCAAAGCGCACCGCCTCGGCGGCGGAGAGGCCATCGATCGGCGCCGGCTCGCCGGCCAAGGTCCCGCCGCCGAACAGAGCCGCGCCGAGCGCGAGGGCGACCGCCCACCCAACGGCGTAGGCCCGCTTCCCGAACGGAGGTGATTTGAACAGCGTTAAGTTTTCCGAAATCGGCATTGGCTAAGACGTCGGGGCCACCGGCATAGATCAATTTCGCGAGCCGATGTCGCTCCCTGATCAGCCACGGGCCCGTCCGGGTACCGGATTCTTCAGTGCAACATATCACCATCGACTGCTGCGCTGCCGCCTTTGCTGGCGAATCGGCCTCTTGGTCCTGTTCAGCATTCTCGCGATCGAGGCGATCATCCTGCTCCCCTCGTTGCGCAACCACGAGCGTGACCTTCTCTCGCGAATCGAGGAGACAACCGTCGCGGGGCTGACCGCGGTTGCCGCAACCGCCCGGTCCGACGCTCCGGCAAATCTCGGTAGCACCCTGAGCGCCCTGCTCGACGGGACGCCGTTGCGCGGCGGTGCGTTCCTCGATCGGGCCGGCCGGTCGGCCGGCGTGTTCGGCGAGGCGCCGACGCTCAATCGGGCCGCGCTTCGCGATCGCGCGCCGCGCCAACGCCGGGTCGACGACGGTGAGCGTTTCGAGTTCCTGTGGCCGGCCGAAAAAAGCGGTTTTCAGCACGACATCGCGGTGCGCGCGGATGCGAGCGCCGTGAATGGCAAATTGTGGTCGTTCGTCTATCGCATCGGTGGCCTGACGCTGCTGATCTCGGCCTTCGTCACCGCGATCTCGGTGTTGATTTTGGGCCACCTGGTCCTGGCGCCTGTCCTCGCCCTGCGTGAGCATCTGATTGCGGCGAGCCAAGACCCTGAGCACCCGGAGCGCTTCACGGCGGAACGCCAGCGAAATGATGAACTCGGCGAAATCGTCCGGCGCATCAACATCCTGATGAAATTCATCTCGAGCGCGCGACGGGCCGCCTTGGCCCGGGTCATGGCGATGACGGACAACAGCCTCGATGGCATCGTCGCCTACGGAGAAGACGGCGCGATCGTCTACGCCAACAAGGCCGCACGGGATCTATTCGAGATCACCATGGGCGAACCCGTAATCATCGGCGCCGATCCCGACGGGTCGGGTCGTGCAGCCGATACCGATCTGTTCGATATCCTCAAACGCGGCCCCTTCGTGAGGGAGCTCACGGTCACGATGAGCAATGGCGCCCAGCGCACCATCCTTTGCAGTGCAAACCGCCTGTTCGACGAGGGATGCGACGAGTCGCTCTACCACGCAAGC
Organism: Alphaproteobacteria bacterium; assembly: GCA_965216915.1. GTDB lineage: Bacteria > Pseudomonadota > Alphaproteobacteria > UBA828 > UBA828 > CBDCGS01. The sequence continues at coordinate 275,269 of CBDCGS010000011.1, read as the reverse complement.
TTCCGGGACATCACGGTGCGGAAGCAGGCCGAGGACGCGCTGCGCGAAGGCGAGGCACGGTTTCGCACACTGTTCGAGCGCTCCAACGACGCGATCCTCTTGCTCGACCCCACCACTCACGCGGTGATCGACACGAACCCACAGGCCACACGGTTGCTCGGGGTCGACCGGGGCGTTCTGCTTGGCACCACGACACCGCGCGGCATGCTGTTCAACGACTCACAGCTTTCACGTTTCGTCGACCAGGTCATCGCCGAGCGGAACGGCCGTACCGACGCCCTGACCTGTCGGGCCCGTGACGCCGAGATCCCGGTCGAGCTCTCGGCGTCGGCCATCGAAATCGACGGCCGGCCGGTCGTATTGATCCATATGACCGATTTGACCGAACGCAAGCGCATCGAGAGCACGCTCGAGCGTGCCAAGGCAGAGGCGGAGCAAGCGAGCCGCGCTAAGACCGAGTTTCTCGCGTCCATGAGCCATGAGCTCCGCACCCCGCTCAACGCGATCCTGGGGTTCTCGGAGATCCTCTTTCAGCAGGCCTTCGGCCCACTCGGGTCCGAGCAATATCTCCAATACGCGAAAGACATCCACGACAGTGGCGGGCATCTGCTTCGGATCGTGAACGACATCCTGGACCTCTCGAAGGTCGAAGCCGGTCGGTTCGAGCTTACGGAAGGGGATGTCGACGTGGAGGGACTGTTCGCCGCGAGCCGGCGCATGGTGCAAGAGCAGGCCGACCGCGCGGAGGTCGCGCTCGAACATGTGGTGACGCCGCCGCTCCGCGCAGTCCACGCGGACGAGCGAGTCGTCATGCAGATCTTGCTTAACCTGCTTGCGAACGCACTCAAGTTCACTCCTGCCGGAGGCCGCATCGCTCTCAACGCGTCGGTCGAGCCCAACGGCGAGGCGTGCATTGAGGTGGCCGATACCGGCTGTGGCATCCCCGCCGACCAGCTGAGCGATGTGCTGGAGCCCTTCACGCAGGTCGACGGTTCGCTGAGCCGCCGCCACGAAGGAACGGGGCTTGGGTTGGCGCTCGTCCGCTCATTCACCCGGCTCCATGGCGGCGAGGTGTCGGTGGCAAGCACGCTTGGCCAGGGCACGACCGTGACGGTGTATCTTCCAGCACGGCGCGTGCTGGTTTTTCCCGAAGCGGCCGAATAGATCCCGCAATCGACCACGCGGAGCAGGTGCGACCGGGAGGCGGGTCGTCCGAGGCGCGAAATTCGCCCCATTGTTTAAGCGCATCCTAATCACGGGGGGATACACTCCCGATCCTGTGGTAGAGTAAAACCAACGGCGGTTCGTCGAGGGGTGGCTTTATGAGGCGTCAACTGGTCGCTGCGGTGTTGCTCGGCGCAATGGTTGGCGCTGCCGCCAATGGCGCCCAGGCGCGCGTTTGCGCGGGTGGCGATGCACAGATGGCCCTGACCACCCGTGTGCTGCAGACGGAGCTCATGGTCGCCGCCCTGAGCTGTCGACAGCACGACCAATACGCCACCTTCGTGCGGCGCTTCCAGCCCGATCTCGTGGCGAGCGCCGACGCGTTGCGCAGCTTCTACGGCCAGCACTATGGGGCGCGGGCGACGAAGAAGATTGATGCGCTGGTCACCCGCCTCGCCAACGAGGCTTCGCAACGGAGCATCGATGCCGGCGCGGCCTTCTGCCGCGAGGCACGCTCGCTTTTCGATGTCGTGCTCGATCTCGAGCGCGGTCAGCTCGCGCTATATGCGCTCTACCGGCCGCACGCGGCGAGCCACGGCGTGGTCGATTGTAGCGGCGATGACGTGCTCCTGGTCGACGCTGCGGATGGGCGCGCCGCCGACGAGCGCTAGCGCAAGTCCCGGGCAGGTGGAATCACCTGCGACGACGCAATTGCGTCAATCCCAATGAGAGAGAGCAAATCCCGAGCAGGTGGAATCACCTGCGACGACTCATTTGCGTCAATGCCAATGAGAGAGCATGTCGCCTGAGCATGAGCGAACGTGATAGCGCGAGACCCTACTCGAGATAGATCTCGACGCGCCTGTTCTGCGGCTCGCGCACGCCATCTTCAGTCGGAACCAGCGGCTCGGTCTCGCCTTTGGCGAAGATCGAGATCGCGTTCCCGGGCACACCGAGGCTGACAAGCCGGTCGCGCACCGCTTCCGCGCGCCGAAGCGAGAGCCCCTCGTTGTAGCGCGCCGGACCGGAGCGGTCCGCATGGCCGGTCACCTCGATCCGGGTGACTGTGGTGTCTTGCGACCAAGCGGCGGCCGAGGCCACGATTTCATCGGCTTCCGCGGTGAGCACAGATTGATCCCAGTCGAAGAACACCAGGAAGGCGCGGGTCGCTGTGGCCTCTGGCTCCGGCTCGGGCTCCGGGATCGGCTCCGGTTCGGGGATTGGCTCCGGCTCGGGCTCCGGCGGCGGCGGTGGTGGCGCCTCCTTCACGGGGACGGGCTTCGGCGCGGGTTTCGTGGCGCCAAAGGTGAAGCGAAGGCCGAGCGAAACGGTATGGCTTCCGTTCTCGGCGCCCACGGTCGTGCCGTTGCTGAGGGTCAGGTCGACGTCCGTGGTCTCGAAATATTTGTAATCGGCAAACATCTCGAGGCGGTCGGTGAGACCCACCGACACGCCGGCAATGCCTTGGTAGGCGAACGTGATGTCGTCGCCGCTTCCCGAGAGGCCCGCGATTGGCGAGATGCCGTCGAAATCGACATGGGCGGCGCCGATGCCGCCACCGACATAGGGTGTGATGAGGTCCGAGATCGGGATGTCGTACAGCAGGTTGACCATGCCACTGATGGTGCGCGCATCTCCGGTGCCGCTGACCCCGCTCACAGTGTCGACCTCGTTGCCGCGATAGCCGAGTTCGACCTCGCTACGGAACCCGCTGTCGCCAAACCGGTAGCCGCCAGTGATGGCGCCCGCGATCCCGGTGTCGAAATCGACCACCGATCCGTTGTCGAGGTCGGAGTCGTGCATCAGATTGGCGCCACCGCTGGCGCCGAGATAGAAGTTGCCATCCGCCATCGCTGCAGACGGCGCAATGGCGGCAATCGCGAGCGCGCAGAGCAAGTGTTTCAGTCGCATCCCTGGAGTCTCCCCTCCAAAGCGCCGCACGATGATCGAGCGAATCATCGACCGGCGAACAACGGTGTCACGTCGCAGAACAAGTAGCAAAGCCAGCGCCGTCCGGCCAGCGCATTCGCGGCGGGCCGCGCGATCGGCAGAGCTGGAGCGGGTGAAGGGAATCGAACCCTCGTCGTAAGCTTGGGAAGCTTCTGCTCTGCCATTGAGCTACACCCGCGTTGCGCCTCAAGATAATTCCGCACCTAGGCCAGGGCAAGCAAGAGACCGAGCGTCGCCGTCGCATCATGCTGACGGGTCGCATCACACTGAAATGTGACTTGACGGTCGACGGGACGTTGTGGGCAAGTGCGCGACCCGCGCGATCCCGCAAGGACCCAGAATGGCGAATGCCCTCGCGAACGCACGCCTCCCCGAGAAATTTCGCGACCAAAGGCTGACGGCCGACGGCAGCCGCCGTGCGTCGGTTGCGCTCCGTGCGCTTCGCACGCTTTGGTTCAACACGGGCACGCTCTGCAATCTCACTTGCGAGAATTGCTACATCGACTCGAGCCCGCGCAACGACCGTCTCAGCTATCTCACACTGGCCGATGTGCGTCCCTATCTCGACGAGATTGAGCGCGAAAGGCACACCACGGAGGAGATCGGCTTCACGGGTGGTGAGCCGTTCATGAACCCCGCGATCGTGGACCTGCTCGACGAGGTGCTCGGGCGTGGCTTGCGGGCGCTCGTGCTCACCAATGCGATGCGCCCAATGATGAAGTGCGCCCACGCTCTTTTGGCGCTTCGCCGGGCGCACGGCACTCGGCTGGCGGTTCGCGTCTCCGTCGATCACCACACCGAAGCGTTGCATCGCTCCGAACGCGGCCCGAAAAGCTGGCGCGCAACCCTCGATGGCCTGCGCTGGCTTGCGTCCAACGGGTTCAACGTCGCGGTCGCAGGCCGTACGCGCTGGGAAGAGGATGAGGCATCGCTCCGGCGCGGCTACGCTGCGCTCTTCGCACGCCTCGATCTTGCGCTCGACGCTGACGACCGGAACGACCTCGTGCTGTTTCCGGAGATGGACGAGACCGCTGATGTGCCGGAGATCACGACGGCGTGCTGGGAGATTCTCGATGTCTCGCCCGATGCCATGATGTGCGCAAGCGCTCGCATGGTGGTCAAGCATAAGGGAGCGGCCCACGCCTCGGTCATGCCGTGCACGCTGCTGCCCTATGATCGGGCGTTCGAGATGGGACGCACGCTCGCCGAGGCACAGGACGCGGTGTGGTTGAACCATCCCCACTGCGCCCGCTTTTGCGTCCTCGGCGGCGGTTCTTGCTCGGTCGACGGCTAGCCCGCTCGGTGTGCGCGGTGACGCACGGACCTTGACGGGTCGGCGCCGCTGTGGTTTGACAGACCCCTCGTGGTGATTTGAGCCCGACCGGCTTGCGGCCACGCTAAACAACCCCGCTAAAAGGTCGGTGTGGCGAGAGACCCTGGCCCAGCGGCCGGGGTTTTTTGTTGGAGGATGGGGAATGGCGACCACCAACACCGCCGACTGGGATCTCGCCACCCGGTTGGTTCGCGGCGCGACCGCACGCTCCGCCCACGGCGAGACCAGCGAAGCGCTTTTCCTGACCTCGGGCTTCGCCTATCCGAGCGCCGCCGAGGGTGAGGCGCGCACCGCGGGCGAAGCCGAGGGGTACGTGTATGGCCGTTTCGGCAACCCGACCATCACGATGCTCGAGGAGCGCTTGCGCTGGCTCGAAGACGCCGAGGCATGCTGCGCCACGGCCACCGGGATGGCGGCGGTCTTCGCGGCGCTCATGGCCCAGCTCAGGGCGGGCGATCATGTGGTGGCCTCGCGCGTCATGTTCGGCGGCTGCCGGCTGATCGTCAGCGATTGGCTGCCCCGCTACGGCATCGAGACAACACTGATCGACGGCCGCGATACCGCGGCATGGCGCGCGGCGCTTCGGCCCAACACGCGGTGTGTGCTGCTCGAAAGCCCGGCCAATCCAACCCTCGAGCTGACCGATATCGCAGCCGTCGCCGATCTGGCGCATGGCGTCGGCGCGCGTGTTGTGGTCGATAATGTGCTGGCCACCGGCCTTTTCCAGCAGCCCCTCGCGCTGGGTGCCGATCTCGTCGTCTATTCGACCACGAAGCATGTCGACGGTCAGGGCCGCTGCCTCGGGGGCGCGATCCTTGGCAAGCGCCAGCTCATCGAGGACGAGATCACGCCATTTCTGCGCACCACCGGCCCGACATTGAGCCCGTTCAACGCCTGGGTGATGCTCAAAGGGTTGGAAACGCTGCCGCTCAGGCTCGAGCGCATGTGCGATCACGCAGAGCGGATCGCCCACTGGCTCGACGGCAAGCCCGGTGTCGCGGCGGTGCTGTATCCGGCTCTTCCGCATTTTCCGCAGCGCGCATTGGCGGCGCGTCAGCTGCGGCGCGGCGGCACCGTGATCGGTCTCGAGCTTGCCGGCGGCAAGGCTGCGGCGTTCGCCTTCCTGGACCGGCTTCGTCTGATCGACATCTCGAATAATCTGGGTGATACCAAAAGCTTAGCAACGCATCCCGCGACCACCACCCACCAAAAGCTCGGGGCGGCCGCCCGTGCCGAGGCGGGTATCTCGGATGGCTTGATCCGGCTTTCGATCGGATTGGAGGCGCCGGCCGACCTCGAGGCCGACCTTGCGCAAGCGCTTTCCGGGCAATCCGTCGCACCCGCGCCGCGGCTGGACAAACCATTGACCGAACCCGATATTGCACGAACGGGCCGGTGACAGGCTGCGGCCGCGGAAGGAGCCTCCATGTACTGCAAGGAAACGCGCGCAATCGAGGTGACGGTGAAGCCGTTCTACCTCGAGGAGCAATCGGAGCCCGACAGCAGCCATTTCGTCTTCGCCTATCAAATTCGCATTCAGAACAACGGAGCGGACACGGTTCAGCTGCTCAATCGCTACTGGCAGATCACCGACGGGCTTGGCCGCATGCAGGAGGTGCGTGGCCCGGGCGTGGTCGGCGAGCAGCCTGTTCTCGCGCCCGGCGAGGGGTTCGAATACACCAGCGGCTGCCCGCTCAAGACCCCGACCGGTATCATGGTCGGCACCTACGAGATGGAGACGCTTGACGGCGAGCGTTTCGACGTGGAGATTCCGCCCTTCTCACTCGACAGCCCTCATGCACCGTCTCAGTTGAACTAGCGACTGGGTGCGATCAGGTCGCCGATCCTCGCTTGATCGGTTGCTGTTAAGTCATCAACATTCGCCAATCTGCGACGTGGTGCCGAGCGGGTGCTCTGCCGAGCAGGAAAGGAGACGTCCGTGGACGATACGCAGCAGGCGCGAGGTGCGCCAAACGCCGACGCGGGAGCCGGGCGCAGCCCCACCGAGGCGCCGGCGCCGCCCAGCCGGGACGCCGCCGAAGAAGCCGTGCGCACGCTCATCCGGTGGGCCGGCGACGACCCCGCGCGCGAGGGCTTGCTCGACACGCCGGGCCGCATGGTCCGCGCGTTCGAGGAGTATTTCGAGGGCTATCGCCTCGACCCGCATGAAATCCTGCGCCGCACCTTCGAAGAGACCAATGGCTATGACGAGATGGTGGTGCTGCGCGACATCGAGTTCCTGTCGCATTGTGAGCACCACATCGCACCGATCGTCGGCCGCGCGCATATCGGCTATCTGCCCAACCAGCGCGTCGTCGGCATCAGCAAGCTCGCACGGGTGGTCGACGTCTACGCGCGTCGCCTGCAAATTCAGGAGAAGTTGACCACGGAGATCGCCGACGCGATCGAGCGCGTGATGCAGCCGCGCGGCGTCGGCGTGGTGATCGAGGCGGTTCACCATTGCATGACCACACGCGGTGTTCGCAAGGAAGGCGTTCGCATGGTGACGAGCCGCATGCTCGGTACGTTTCGCAGTGACCCCAAGACCCGGCGGGAGTTTCTCAGCATGATCGGCGGTCCCGCGGCCGAGACCCTTCGCTAACGCCGCGCGGCTCGGCCGCGCGCTTCGCATCGGACCCGCCCCATGGGCTCGGTCAGAGATTTTCGACCCGTTCTCTTCGTCGTCGGCATCCTGCTGACGACCTTGGCGCTCGCGATGATGCTGCCGGTCGTCGCGGATGGCGTTGACGGGCACCCCGACTGGAAGGTGTTTCTCGCCGCCGGCGTGTTCACGCTTTTCGTCGGCACCTCGCTCATCCTCGCAAATCGAACCGCCGAGATGCGCCTTTCGGTGCGCCAGGCCTTCGTGCTGACGACCGTGAGCTGGATCGTGATATCTGCCTTCGCGGCGCTGCCGTTCGCCTTTTCCGACCTCGACATGCGCTACGCGGATGCCTATTTCGAGGCGATGTCGGGCCTGACGACGACCGGCTCCACGGTGATCGAGGGTCTCGACAAGGCGCCGCCGGGCATCCTGCTCTGGCGCGCGCTGCTGCAGTGGCTCGGCGGGATCGGCATCATCGTGGTCGCGATCGCGATTCTGCCGATGCTGCGGATCGGCGGCATGCAGCTCTTCCGCGCCGAAAGCTCCGACCGCTCCGAGAAGGTGCTGCCCCGTGCCGCGCAGCTATCCGGCGCGATCGGGTTGATCTATTTCGGGCTCACGGTGATCAACGGCATCGCGTACTGGGCCGCCGGCATGAGCGCGTTCGACGCGATGTGCCATAGCATGACGACCATCGCGACCGGTGGCTATTCGACCCATGACCGCTCGCTCGGACACTTCGATAACGATGCGATCGAGGGCATTGCCACCGTGTTCATGGTGCTAGGCTCGCTGCCCTTCGTGCTGTATCTCCAGCTCGTGCGCGGCCAGGCGGGGCCGCTGCTTCGCGACACCCAGGTGCGCTGGTTCTTCGGGATCTCGATCGGCGCGGTGCTCGCGCTCGGCGGATGGCACTGGATCGCCAATGACGCGCCGGCGGGCGATGCGGTCCGCGAAGCCGCCTTCAATGCCATCTCGATCATGACCGGCACCGGCTACACGACCGCCGACTTCAGTAGCTGGGGGTTCTTCGCGTTGCCGCTGTTCACCGTCCTCATGTTCGTCGGCGGTTGTACCGGCGCGACCACCGGAGGCATCAAGATCTTCCGCATCCAAGTGCTCATGGCGACGGCGGTCATCCAAATCCGCCAGCTCATCCAGCCGCACGGCGTGTTCTTGAGCAAGTTCAACGGACGCCCGGTGCCCGAGAGCGTGCCTGGTGCAGTGATGGGGTTCTTCTTCCTCTTCATGGTGAGCTTTGGCGTGATCGCCATGGCGCTCGCGCTGATGGATCTCGATTTCGTCACGAGCGTCTCGGGCGCGGCGACGGCCATCGCCAATGTCGGCCCGGGCCTCGGGGAGACGATCGGGCCCAACGGCACCTTCCACCCCCTGCCCGACGCGGCCAAATGGCTGCTGTCGGCCGCCATGCTGCTCGGCCGCCTCGAGCTCTTTACGGTGCTGGTGCTCCTGGTTCCTCAGTTCTGGCGGGATTGATCTGCTTCGCGGCTGGGCCGAACCAGAGCCGACGGGCCACGCGGCCGATGTCGCTTTGGATTGCGATCAGTGATGGCACGAGGATCAGGACGATCAGCGTCGAACCCATGAGGCCGAACACGATGGTCACGGCCATCGGCTTGAGGAACTGGGCCTGAAGGCTGGTTTCGAACAGCAGAGGGGCCAGACCGAGAATCGTCGTGACCGAGGTGAGTATCACTGCGCGAAGCCGGTCGCGCGCGCCGTTCACCAACGCCTCTATCAACGGTTCGCCCGCATCCAGACGATCTTGGATGGCGCGCACCAAGATGATGGAATCATTGACCACGATGCCGGAAAGCCCGAGCAGCGCGACCATGCTGAGGATGGTGAGGTCGAAGCCGAGGAAGAGATGCCCCAAGATGGCGCCGACGGCGCCGAAGGGAATGACGGCCATCACGAAAAGCGGCCTGGCGTAGCTTCCGAAAACCCAGGCAAGGATCAGATAGATTGCGGCGAGCCCGACGGTCGCGCCGACCTGCATGTCACCGAGAGTGGTTGCCTGCTCCTCCGCTTTGCCGCGGAACCCGATGTCGACGCCGTAGCGGTCGATGATCGCGGGCAGGCCTTCGCTTCGTAGCGCGTCGATCACCTCGTCGCTGGTCGACACGGTCTCGTCCATCTCGGCCGTGACCGAGACCTCGCGGTCGCCATCCTCGCGGCGGATCCGCGCGAAGCCGATGTCCTCGCGGAACGAGACGACCTCGGCGAGCGGCACCTCAGCCCCGCGGGGGCTGCGTAGGTAGAGCCGGCGGAGGTCGCTTTCGGTCAGCGTATCGCGCGCGAACCGGACGCGGACGGTCACCTCATCGTCGCCGCGCGCGAAGCGCTTGGCGATGGCACCTTCGAACGCAGCGCGCACCTGGCGGGCAACGCTCTCCGTGGTGAAGCCGAGCGCGCGGCCGCGTGAGGTCACCTCGAGGATCGTTTCCTGCTTGCCATAGGGCATGTTGTCTTCGATGTCGCTCACGCCCGGAAAGCGGGCAAGTAGCAGCTCGATGTCTTCCGCGGCCGCCTTGAGCGCATCGAGGTCTTGGCCGATCACGCGCACGTCGATCTCGCGTCCGGGCGGGCCCGCCTGTTGCTCCAGCACGGTGAGCGCCTCGAGACCCGCCATCGGGCGGATGTTCTCCCGCCAGGTGTCCAGCAGCGTGCTGGTGCGCACTGTGCGCGTGTCAGAGGGTGCGAGCTCCACGCGCAGTCCGCCGACATGGTCGCCGGTCCCGAGGAAGAACTCGTCGGAACGGCCCGCAGGCGTCCCCATCTGAGCGAAGCTCATCACCACCAAGCCGCCCTCGCCATCGGTCAGTGCTTGCTCGCTCTCGACGAGCGCACGCTCGAGCTCGTTGAGCATCGCGACCGTGGTCTCCCGCTTCGTGCCCTCGACGAACAAGACGTTGGCGTACACGGAATCCGATTCCGGGGATGGGAAGAACACGAACGGGAGCCGGCCGCCTGCCATCAGTCCGAGGACGAAGATAAAAAGACCGATCGCGATGCTCACCGTGAGATAGCGCCACTCGACGCACCGACGCACTGTGCGCGCGAAGACGCCGTCGCGCACCGCCTCGAAGCGCGGGTTGAACCAGCGGGCGAAGCGGTTTTCCTCGCGTGGATCGTGGCGCAACGCGTCGCGCAGATGCCCGGGGAGGATGAGAAAGCACTCGATCAGGCTCGCGATCAGGACCGCCACGATGACCATCGGGATCGCTTTCACGATCTGGCCGATGATATCCGAGATCAGGAAGAGCGGCAGGAAGGCCGCGATCGTGGTCAGCGTCGCCGCCAGGACCGGCGCGAGCATGCGCTTGGCGCCGATCTCCGCGGCTTCGATGGGCCCGAGACCGCGCGTTCGTTGGGTGACCGCGTGCTCGGCCACTACGATCGCGTCGTCCACGATGATGCCGATCGCCATGATGATGGCGAACAGGCTGACCATGTTGACGGATTGCCCGGTCAACATCATGGCTGCCAGCGTCGCGAAGAGAGAGACCGGGATGCCGACGGCGACCCAAAACGCGACCCGCCCGCTCAAGAACACGAAGAGCACCAGCACGACGAGGACCAGCCCCGTGCCGCCGTTGCGCAGCAGCAGGTTGATCCGGTCGGTGATCAGGTTGGCGACGTCGTCGTAGTGCTCGACCTTGAGATTGGGCGGCAGCGTCGGCCCGAGGTCGGCGATGAAGGTCTTGAGGGTCTCGGCCTGATCCAGCGCATCCGACGACTGCGCGCGACGCACGTGGAGCTCGATGGCGGCCTTGCCGTGTCGCAGCGCGCTCGCGTCGTTCTCGTTGAACGTGTCGGTGATCGTCGCGATGTCGCGCAGATAAATGTTCTCGCCCGATTGCCGCGCCCTGACCTCCAGGTGCCCGATCTGCTCGGCGGTCTTGGCGAGGCCCAGGCTTCTGATCTGCTTCTCGGTGCCCGACGGGACGGTGCCCGACGGCAAGTCCAGCGAGCTTTCGCCAATTCGCGCGGCGATGTCGCCAAGCGTCATGTCCAGTCGGCGGATCGTGTCGGGCGTGACCTCGACCCAAATCTCCTCGCGCCGGCTGCCGTAGAGATCGACCTTGTCGATGCCGCGGTCGAGGAGCTGCTCGCGAATGTCCTTCGCGATCGCGCGCAGCGATGCCTCCCCATAGGGCCCCGAGATCACCAGCCGGCCGATCGATTCATAGTCGTAGATGCGCGAGACCACCGGCTTTTCGCTGTCCTCGGGCAGGGTGTCGACCTGTGACACTGCGGTCTCGACCTGGGCGAGCGCCGTATCCATATCGGTGCCTTGCTCGAACTCGATCGCGACGAGCGCGACCCCTTCGACCGACGAGGATGAAACGCGTTTCACATTGTCGAGGAAGCGCACCTCGGGCTCGATCGCCGCCACGATGTTCGAGTCGATGTCTTCGGCGCTGGCACCCGGCCAATCGATCGTGATCGAGATCCAATCGATGCTGAACTTCGGGAAGAACTGGGTGTTCATGCGGGCCAGCCCGACCATGCCGATCATGATCAGGAAGATCATCAGGAGGTTCGCGGCGGTGCGGTGTCTCGTGAACAGGCCGATGAGATCGCCCGCACTCGTCTTCATCGCACCCGCACCTTCACGCCGGGCCCGATCCCCGGAAACCGCGTGGTGGCGACCTCCTCGCCGTCCGCGAGCTCGCCGGCAACGATGACGTCGTTGTCGATGCGCGCCAGAAGCTCGACGAGGCGGGGCTTGAGCCGCTCCTCGACGACGACGTAGACCGTGTCGCCGCCGATCAACGCGGTCTCGGGCAGGCGGGCGACCTGGGCATAGGTGCGGTCGGGCACGCCCACCTCGACGAAGGCGCCGGGACGGAGCGGCGTGCCATGCCCCACCCCGTCGATGCGTGCATAGACCGTGACGCCCCCGCTCGCGGGATCGATCTCACCGCCGATCCGCGCGACCGTGCCCTTGTACGCGAACTGCTGACGCCCGGCACGCCACACGATGTCGACCCTTCGCCCGATCAGGCCGTTTTTGGAGGCCACCAGGCGTCCGTACTCCGCGTCGCTCAGGTGGAAGCGCACCTCGAGGCGTTTGAGGTCGAGGAGACGGGCCACGCGATCATTGACGCCGAGGCGCTTGCCGACCGCCGCGGAGGTTTCCGTGAGATAGCCGTCGAAGGGGGCGATGAGGCTCGTGTTCTTGAGATCGCGTTCCGCCCGCTGCAGCCCGACCCCCGCGCGCTTGATCGCCGCCGTTTGGCGTCGGGCACGGGCACGGATCATCTCCACGCGATTCTCCGCGAGCGCGCTCGCGCGCATCCGCTCGCTGCGCGCGAGCGCGGCATCGTCGACCCTCTTCTCGGAGACGACGCCGCGCGCGACGAGATCCCTTTGCCGTTCCAGCTCGCGTTCCGCGATGGCGAGCTGGGTGCGCGCCTCCTCGAGCGCGGCGCGCTCCGCGGCCAGCTCCGCATTGGTTTCGGCACGCTCGGCTTCCGCTTCGAGCAGCGCCGCGGTCTGCTCGGCCACCGCGGCGTCGTAGTCGAACGGGTCGATCTGGACGAGCAGGTCTTTCTCGCGAACCACGCCGCCGTCCACGAAGGCCGGGCCGACGTCGACGACCGGGCCCGCGACCAGTGCGCGCATGTCGACGTCACGCGCCGTGGTGACCTCACCGAACGCGGTCAAGTTGGGCGTAACGTCGCGGATTTGCACCGTGACAGAGGAGATCAGCCAGCTGCGTTCTTCCGGCTCGGTCGCTTCGAGGCCGGGCTTGGTGGCTTGCAAATAGCCCGCGAGGACGACCGCCCCGACCAGAACGAGGATCGGAAGCGCGATCTTCATGACGGATCGCCGGCTTACCACAACGAATGTCCTCCGCCCCCCACAACCCTATATGGCCGGCGGTCCGCCGGATTCAACGGCTCGCCCGCCGCCAAGGCCCCGTGCGCGCTTGTCTTTCGCGGCGCGTTTGGACGACAATCGCGGCGCGGTTCGGGAGCCAACGCCATGCAATACAGCCCAATCGAGATGATCCGCAAGCTTGTGTCGTTCGACACGACGAGCCGGGAATCCAATCTCGCCCTCATTCACTTCGTTCGGGACTATCTCGCCGCCCACGGCGTGTCCGCGACGCTCATCCCCGACGAGACCGGCAACAAGGCCAATCTCTATGCGACGGTGGGGCCCGCTGGGGTGCCCGGCATCGCGCTCTCCGGCCACACCGATGTCGTTCCCGTCGACGGCCAACCCTGGGACACCGATCCCTTCACCGTGGTCGAGCGGGACGGCCGGCTCTATGGCCGCGGTACCTCGGACATGAAGAGCTTCAGTGCCATCGCGCTCGCGCTCGTGCCGGAGTTCCTGGCTCGCGAGCTGGTCAAACCGATCCACTTCGCCCTTTCGTTCGACGAGGAGGTGGGGTGTCTTGGCGCGCCCCTGATGATCGACAAGCTCGGTGCGGAGCTCGGCGTGAAGCCGGAGATCGTCATCGTCGGCGAGCCGACCGAGATGGCCGTGGTCAACGCGCACAAGGGCGTCTACAGCTTCCGAACCAGCGTGCGCGGCTTCGAGGTGCATTCGAGCGCGACCCATCTTGGGGTGAATGCCGTCGCTTACGCCGCAGATTTGATCCACTTTCTCTCCGGCATCGCCGACGAAATGCGGCACGAGCGCGCGGCGCCCGAGAGCGGCTTCGATCCGCCCTACACGACCGTCCACGTCGGCACGGTTCAGGGCGGTACGGCGCAGAACATCGTGCCGCTCGATTGCGTCTTCACCTGGGAATATCGGCTCATGCCGGGCGCGGACCCGGACGAGATTCGCAACCGCTTCGACCAGCATGTGGAGCGCGCGTTGCTGCCGCGCATGCGCGCCGTCGTGCCCGACACGACGATCGAGACCGAGCCGCGCGCCGTCGTACCCGGGTTGGTGCCCGAGGACGGCTCGCCCGCCGAGGCGCTCGTCATGCGGCTCGCCCGTCGCAACACCACCGAGGTGGTGGCCTACGGCACCGAGGCCGGCCAGTTCCAGGAAGCGGGGATTCCGACGGTGATCTGCGGACCGGGGAGCATCATGCAGGCGCACCAGCCCAACGAGTTCATCGCGCTGAGCGAGGTTCAGGCCTGCGAGGCCTTCATGCGCCGCCTCTTGAACGAGGTGTGCGCCGCATAGACCGTTCCCAGCGCATGTCACGGTCACCCATGCTCACGCGAGACGCTCTCTCTCACTGGCATTGATGCACATGGGTCGTCGCAGGTGATGCCACCTGCGCGGGATTTGCTCTACCGCAAATAGGCGCTCATATGCGCGCGGATGCTTTGCTCTTGGCTCGCATTGTAGTCGTTGAGCAACGCCTCGGTGATCTCGGCCAGAACCTGCTCGCGCTCGTCGAGGGTGAGGCCCTCGGGCACGGTTCGTGACCGCTCGGCCTCGGCCGCCGCGAAGGTGCCGGTTGGCCCTGCTGCGTCGATGATCTCCACCTTGACGCTGAGGCGCGCATCGATGCGCTCCGCCTGCTCGGTGGTGAAGACGCCCTCGATATCGGTGTTGGCTTCGAGGGCGGTGCGCACGGCGCTCGCATCGAGGATGGTGATGCGCAACGTGTTGGCCGAGCCATGCGCGCGGATTCGGTCTTGCACCCAGCGTTTCAGCGCGACCGATGGCGGGGTGGGGAAGGCGAGCTCCACATTGGGCGGAAGGGAGGTGGGCTGGTAGACCTCGACGATCTCGATCTGCGCCACATCGAAGCTGAGCGGCGGCAGGTGCGCGTAGGAGAGCGTGTCGATCTCCGGACGGGTCAGCGTGGTCTCGCATGCCGCCGCCACAACGAGCAGGGTGAGCGGCATCAAGCAGGTGCGGAGCAATCGTTTCATGGGCGAAGAGTTCCTGCGGGACCTGGTGTGGCGGTTCGGCGAACGCTCTCAGGCTTGGTAGACAGCGTCAAGCTGATCGTCGTCAAAAACATGCGACCGGTTGCAGAATTGGCACGTCACCACGACCTGGCCATCGGTCTTCATGGTCTCGACCTCGTCACGCGGGAAAGAGCGCAGCATCGTCTCCGCGCGATTGCGCGAGCAGCGGCAGCCAAACGCGAGCGGGCGCGCCTGATAGACCCAAACCTCCTCCTCGGCGAAGAGCCGCGTGAGCAGCCGATCCGAACCGAGCGCCGGGTCGAGCAGCTCCCCCTCCGTGACGCTGCTCATGAGGATCACCGCGCGCCGCCAGTCGTCATCGGCGTCATCGGCGGCTCCGCCGATGGCTGGGTCCGGCGCGGCGCCGTCACCGCCGGTGAGGCCAAATCCACCCTCCGCGGAGACGCGCTGCAGCATCATCGCGCCGACCCGCCAATCCCCGTCGGACTGGCCTGCGGCCAGCACAATCCCGGTGTCGATCTGCTCCGAGCGGCGGAAGTAGTTGTGCGCGCACTCCGAGAGCGTCGCACCCTCGAGCGCGACGATGCCCTGATAGCGCTCGCCGTCGCCGCCGCGATCGACCGAGAACGCGAGATGCCCCGTGCCGAGCAAGCGCGGCACCGTGTCCGCGGGCGCCGGCCGCTCGGCAAGGGCGCTGAGCTTGTCGGAATCGAAATCCGCGTAGCCGCGCAGCGTGCCGTCGCTCGTCACGTCCGCGACCATGAGGCGGATCGGGCCATCGCTTTTCGACTGCACACCGAACACGCCGTCATATTTGATGGTGCTGGAGAGCGTCGCCGCGAGCCCCATTAGCTCGCCGAGGAGCTGGCAGACCTGAGGCGGATAGGCGTGTTGGGTGAGCACCGTGTTGGCCGCCGCGCCAAGGCGCAGATGGCGCCCCCGCGCGCCCGAGGCGCCTAAGCGAAAGGGCCGCACGATGTCGTCGTGCGGCCCCGCGCCGGTCATAGGGCGCCGAAGCACCATAGCAGGATGGCCTTCTGGGCCGGTACGCGGTTTGCCGCCTCCTCGAACACGACGGATTGGGGCCCGTCCATGACCGCGTCGACCACCTCCTGCCCCCGTTTGGCGGGCAGGCAATGCATGAAGATCGCGTCGGTCGCGGCCAAAGCCATGATGCGCTCATTCACCTGATAGGGGGCCAAGGCGTCGATTGATTTCGCGTTCGAGTCGCTCAGCGAAACCCAGGTGTCGGTCACGACGCAATCGGCGCCGGCCGCCGCCGCCTCGACGTCGGCGGTGGTCGTGATGTCCGCGCCGCGCTGCCGCGCCCACGCGAGGACCGCCGGGTCCGGCGCATGCGCCTCGGGACAGGCCAGGCGGAGCGCGAAGCCGAATTGCGCGGCCGATTGGACCCACGAGGTCGCCATGTTGTTGCCGTCACCGAGCCAAGCGACCGTCTTGCCGGTGATCGGTCCGCGAACCTCCTCGAAGGTCATGATGTCCGCGATGAGCTGGCACGGATGGGTGCGATCGGTCAGCCCGTTGATGACCGGCACGTCGGCGGCATCGGCGAGCGCCAGCAAGGTCTCATGGGAGCGCGTCCGGATGACGATGGCATCGACATAGCGCGACAGCACACGGGCGGTGTCGCGCTCGGTCTCACCGCGCCCGAGCTGCGTCTCGACCGAGGTCAGCGAGATCGTGTCGCCGCCGAGCTGGCGCATCGCCACGTCGAAGGAGACACGCGTGCGGGTGGACGGTACTTCGAAGATCGCCGCAAGCATCTTGCCGTCAAGCGGTCGCGCCCCGTTGGTGCCCGCGCGCTTGAGCGCCAGAGCATGGTCGACGATGGCGCGAAGCGTCTCCGGCTCGAGCATTTCCAGCCCGAGGAAATGCCTGCGGTTCGTCACGGCCCGACCGCCGCGCACGCCCTGGTCAGGGCGTCGCTGGCCTCGTCGATCTCGGCCTCGCCGATGGTGAGCGGCGGCAGCATGCGCAGCACGTTGCCCTCGGCCGGAAGCGCGAGAAGCCCATTCTCACGAAGCGCGCCGAGAAGCTCGAGGATCGGCACCTTGGAGACGAGCCCGAACATCATGCCGCGTGCGCGCACCTCGTCGAACACGGCTCCGTTGCCCGCGATCGCCGCCAGGCGCTCGCGCAGCATGGCCGCATTGCGCTGAACCTGATCGAGGAACCCATCGGCGAGCACCACGTCGAGCACCGCATTGCCAACTTCGGTGGCAAGCGGATTCCCGCCGAAGGTTGTGCCGTGGCTGCCGGGGACGAGCGCCGCGGCGACATTTTCCTTGGCGAGACAAGCGCCGATGGGGAAACCGTTGCCGAGTGCCTTGGCGACGGCCATCACGTCGGGCTCGATCCCCGCCCACTCATGGGCGAACAGGCGGCCGGTGCGCCCGACGCCGCACTGCACCTCGTCCATCAGGAGGAGAATGCCGTGCTCGTCGGCGAGCGCGCGCAAGCCACGCAGAAATTCGTCGCTCGCGATGTGCACGCCGCCTTCGCCCTGAACCGGCTCGACCAGAATCGCGGCCGTCTCGTCGGTGATTGCGGCGCGCGTGGCATCCAAATCGTTCAGCTCCACCTGATCGAAGCCATCGACCACCGGGGCGAACCCCTTGAGGTGCTTCTCCTGCCCGCCTGCCGCAATCGTCGCCAAGGTGCGCCCGTGGAACGCATTGCGGAAGGTGATCACGCGGTAGCGCTCTGCCTCGCCGCGACCGTCGTGGTAGATCCGCGCGAGCTTGAGAGAGGCCTCCACCGCCTCCGCGCCCGAATTGCAAAACAACACCCGGTCAGCAAACGAGTTGTCGGTCAGGCGCTCCGCGAGCCTGATCTGCGGTGCGATGTGATAGAGGTTGGAGACGTGCCACAGGCGCTTCGCCTGGCCCTCCAAGGCGGCGACGACATGCGGGTGCGCGTGACCCAGGCTCGTCACCCCGATGCCGCAACCGAAATCGAGATAGCGCTTGCCGTCGGGCGTGAACAGATAGGCCCCTTCGCCGCGCTCAAACGCGATGTCGAACCGGCCGTAGTTCTTCATCAAAGAGTCGGACACCGCAGCTTCCTCCTGGTGTGTGATCGCTTCGCGCGCGGATCGGCCGACTATCCGATCGGGGCGCGTCGGAGTCAACGCAGGGACGGCTACGCCTTGAGGCGATAGCCGCTCGAGAGGATGCGATGACACAGCAGCCAAAGTGCCGCATTCGCGCCGATCACGACGCCGGCGCCGACCGCGAGCGAGCCATCCGCATGGCCGATGAAACCGTAGCGGAAGCCGTCGATCAGATAGAAGAACGGGTTGAATTGGCTTGCAACGCGCAGGGCCTCCGGCAGGCGCTCGATGGAATAGAAGGTGCCCGAGAGGAAGGCGAGCGGGGTCACCACGAAATTGGTCATGGCGGCAAGCTGGTCGAACTTCTCGGCCCAGATCGCGGTCGCGATCCCGAGCAGCGAGAGCAGGAGCGAGGCGCCGACGGCGTGGAAGATGATCATGCCGAGGTCATGCACGGAGAGCGGCACGAAGGCCAGCATCGCGAGCGACAGCACGAGACCGACCGCGAGCCCGCGGGACACGCCGCCGGCCGCGACGCCGACAAGGAGCTCGGTTGGCGTCAGCGGCGGCATCAGGATGTCGACGATGTTGCCCTGAACCTTCGAGATCATCAGCGACGAGGAGGTGTTGGCGAAGCTGTTCTGCACGATCGCCATGATGATCAGCCCGGGCGCCATGAACTGGAGAAACGGGACGCCGCCGACCTCGCTGACCGCCCGCCCGAGCGCCAGCGCGAACACCGCGAGAAACAGCAGGCTCGTGAGCGTCGGGGCGACGATGGTCTGGAGCGAAACCTTCGTGAACCGCCGCACTTCCTTCGTGTAGAGCGTGCTCAATCCGACCCAATTGACGGGCCCCATCGGGCGAGCCTTTTGCATCGCGTGCTCCGTTCAGATTCTGGGTGCCAAGCGTCCGGACGTCGCCGGTCGCTACATATCCGGGGCTTCCCCGCTATCGCTGTCACCGGCGGCCTTTGGCCGGCGATCGGACCGTTTGGGCGTTTCGGCCGATGGCGCCGGCGCGGCGGGGCGCTCAACCGTGGGCGACGCCTCTTTCTCCGGCGTCTTCTCGATCTCCGGAGCCTTCTCGACATCTTTCTCCGGCGTCTCCTCGACGCCCTCCGCCGCTTCGACGAGGCGTTGTTGATCCAGGAGGAGGTGCGCGACGGGCGCGCGACCCTGCTTGTCCTCGCCGAAGTAGATCGTGCTGTGCGGGAAGGGGATCTCGATGCCGTGCGCGTCGAAGGCGGCCTTCATGCGCCGGTTGTATTCGCGGCCCGTCGCCCACTGCTTCGACGGGATGGTTTTGATCCGCGCACGGATCACGACCGCCGAGTCGGCAAAGGAGTGAAGTCCCATGATTTCGAGCGGCTCCAGCATGTTCGGCCCGTAATCGGGGTCGTCCTGCAGCTCCTCGCCGACCTGCCGCATGACCGCGACAACCTCTTCGTAGTCCTCGCGATACGCGACGCCCGCCTCGATCAGGTAGTAGGAGAAGTCCTTCGTCATGTTCGTGACGGTGTCGACCGCGCTGAACGGGATGGTGTGCACGTTGCCGCTGAGATCGCGGAGCCGGATCGTGCGGATGGTCACGACCTCGACCACCCCCGACAGGCCGCCCGCATTCACCACGTCGCCGACGGCGACACTGTCCTCGAGCAGGATGAAGAGCCCGGTGATGATGTCCTTCACCAGGGTCTGCGCGCCGAACCCGATCGCGAGGCCCACGACGCCGACACCGGCAAGCACGGGTGCGATGTCGATGCCGATCTCGGATAGCACCATCAGCGCCGCGATGATCCCCACGATGACGCGCAACGCATTGCGTGCGAGGGGCAGCAGGGTCCGAGCGCGTTGGCTGCGCTCGACGAGATGGCCGTCGGCGTCGGCGGTCGTGAGGTAACGGTCGATCAGGGTCGTGACGATTTCGAGCACGAGCAGCGCGATCACGACGATTGCGAGGATCGAGGCAATGGTCCCGATCACATCCTGCCCGGTGTCGGACGCGAGCCAGCCGAACGCGTCGGCCTCCCAGGCCTCGAAGATCAAGATGACCGCAATGACGAAGACGATGCCCTGGAGAATGCGGCGCACTAGCGGGAGGTAGCGGTTCACGCGTGCCTGAAGGCCCGGATAGCGCTCCTGGGTCTCCGCCCGCAGGCGGAAGCCGCGCTCGAACAGGTGGCGCAGGCCGCCACTGACCAATCCTGCGATCCAGGCGATGGCGGCCGTTGCTGCCGTGCTTTTCACGAGGAAAAGGAACCCCTCGATCCCTTCGGCGGCCGCGAGCATCCCGCCCGCGACGACGTAGATGATCGCGGGGATGTGCCAAAAATCGGCCGCGCGTCCGAGGATCGCGAACACCCGCAAGTGCAGGCGGCTGCGCCCCTCCTGCGCGGTCTCGCGCATCCATTTCGCAAATGAGATCCGGTTCTGCAGGATGAGCGCGATCAGGAGGCCGACGACGACGATGCCCAAGATGCGCACGAGCGCGCTGTAGCCGCTCTCCGGGAGGCCGAGCAGGAGAATGGCCTGACACGCGAAATAGCCATAGACCGTGATGTTGACCAGCCGGCGCCACCAAATGACGCAATACATCGCGGTCACGTCGGTGATCTTGTTCAGCCGAAGCTGCGGCGTGTGCGGCGCGAATGCCATGTTGGCGGCGATCCTCACGGCGCTCGCGATGAGGTGGGCGTTGATGAACGCGAGCGTGATCAGGCGCGCGGTTTCGCTCGGATCGATTACCGTGATGATGCCATAACCGACGCCGACGAAAATGAGATGTGGGCCGAAGCGCAAAAGGTTGTAGGCGGCGAGCAGAAGGGGTCTGAGCCAGCGCTTTGGCGCCTGCACGGCCTCGACACGGCGCCGCGGCCGGCGGAGCAGGTAGAACGCGACCAAGGCGACAACAATGGCGCTGCCGATGACCGCGGCGATCTTCCAGAGGCTGGTGAGCCACGCGGATCGGCCGCCTGCTTCATCCCATTGGCCGCCAAGCCAATCGGCGACATCGGGGATGTCCGCGATCTCGCGCGCGAGCGTGACCAACTGATCGCCGACCAGCGCGAGCCCGTCCGAGATCCCCTGCAGAGCCGAGGCGCCCTCCGGTTCTTCTTCCGCCTCGTCCGTCTTGCTCGCCGCGAGGAGCGCGCGCAGCTCGGAGAGCAAACGCTCGCGGCTCTCGGGGGTTTCGATGGTTTCGACAAGACGCTCCAGCTCGGTCGCGACGGTGGCCTCGGGGGCGCCGCCTTCCGACGTGGCCTCGGTCGCGCCATCTTCCGACGTCGTCTCGGGTTCCGCCGCTTGGGCCGCCGCGGCACCGAGCATGGCGACGAGCGCGAGGCATGCGAGAGCGCCGCCCGCCCGCTGGACACAGGCTTGCGCGGCATGCCAGATTCCGCGCGCTCGTTCAGACATCGGGAGATGTTCCATGGCGGTGACTATCTACCACAATCCGCGCTGTTCTAAATCGCGTCAGACGCTTCAGCTATTGCGCGACAAGGGAATTGAGCCCGAAATCGTTGAATACCTTAAGGCGCCACCGTCTTCGAAGACGCTTGGCGACATTTTGGACAAGCTCGCCATGGAACCGCGCGCTCTGATGCGGACGAAAGAGGCAGCCTACAAGGAGGCGGGCCTTGGAGACGAGGCCTTGAGCCGGAGCCAGCTGATCGAGGCCATGGTCACGCACCCGATTCTGATCGAGCGGCCGATCGTGGTCAACGGTGCCAAGGCGGCGCTGGGGCGACCGCCCGAGAACGTGCTCGCCATCATCTGAAGGCGCGCAGCCCGCCATGGGTGTTCCTGTCGCTTTCCACCCGGATTACACGGTGCCCCTTCCACCCGGGCATCGCTTCCCGATGGGCAAGTTCGGGCGCATCAAGGAGGTGCTGCTCGAGGATGGCGTGATCACGTCGGATGATCTGATCCACCCGGAGCCCGCGCGGCGCGCGTGGCTGGAGCGTGCTCACGCCTCCGACTACGTCGCCGCGGTGATCGATCTGGCGCTCGATGCGCGGGCGCAGCGACGCCTCGGCCTGCCGCTGTCGGCGGCACTCGTGCGCCGCAGCCGGGCTGCGGTCGGCGGCACCGTGCTCGCGGCGCGCCATGCGCTCGCCGGCGGGCTTGCATGCAACACCGCCGGCGGCAGCCATCATGCGTTCCCCGACTATGGCGCCGGGTTTTGCGTGTTCAACGACGTCGCCGTCGCGATCCGCGTGTTGCAGGCGGAAGGCGCGATTCGGCGCCCGCTGGTGTTCGATCTCGATGTGCATCAGGGCGACGGCACGGCGGCGATCTTCGAGGGCGAGCCTGCCGTCTTTACGTTCTCGCTGCACTGCGAGGCGAACTATCCGCATCAGAAGCAAGCCAGCGATCTCGACATCGGCGTGCCGCCTGGAACGGGCGATGCCGTGTACCTCTCGATCGTCGAGACCCATTTGCCCGCGATCATCGCGCGGCATCGTCCCGATATCGTGTTCTACAATGCCGGCGTTGACCCTCACGCGGAGGACAAGCTCGGGCGGCTCGCGCTCACCGACGCCGGACTCGCGGCCCGCGACCGGTTCGTGATCGAGACGTGTCGCGACGCGGGCCTTCCGCTCGCCTGTGTGGTCGGCGGTGGGTACGCGGAGGATGTCGATTGCCTCGCGCGCCGTCACAGCACGGTCCATCGCGCGGCGGCGGCGGCATTCGCGAACGGCATCGGCAATGCAGGAGATGAGCCATGAAAGCGGCCGTGATCAATGGCTATGGCGAGGCGTTCGACACGCTGTCCTACCAGGACGTGCAAACACCGACCGCGGGGTTCGGCGAGCTCGTGATCAAGGTACACGCGAGTGGGGTCAACCATTGCGACACCGATCTCCGCAAGGGCCTGTTCGGCGTCGAGAGCGCGATGCCGCACGTCATGGGGGTCGATGCCGTCGGTGAGATCGTCGAGGTCGGGCCCGGCGTCAGCCAGTACAAGACGGGCGATCGGGTGGCGCCGCATTTCATGCTGAGCTGCGGCACTTGCCGTGCCTGCATCTCGGGCGCCGAGAACATCTGTCCCAACGCCGACATTCTGGGTGTGACGGTGTGGGGCGGCTATGGCGAGTACGTCAAGGTCGGCCAGAACCACGTGGTGCGCATCCCGGACGGCCTTTCCTACGACGACGCCGTGGCGGGACAGATCCCGTTCGCCACCGCGTGGGAGGCGTTGATCGAGGTTGCGCGTCTACAAGCCGGCGATTCGGTGCTGATCACCGCGGCCGGCGGCGGCGTGGGCTCGGCCGCGGTCCAAATCGCCAAGCTCGCCGGCGCTCATGTGATCGCCGCCGCGGGCAGCGATGACAAGCTCGAGAAGGCGCGCGGGCTCGGGGCCGATGCGGGCATCAACTACACGGAGCGCCGGATCGGCGACGAGGCCCGGCGGCTCACAGACGGCTGCGGCGTGGACGTCGCCCTCGAAATGACGGGCGGGGATATTCTCATTCAGTCGATCGACGCGCTCGCCGCCGGAGGGCGCATGGCGACGATCGGCGCCCATGGCGGCGAACAGGTGGAGGTCGATTTCATCGAGTTCTTCCGCAAGCACATCAGCGTGCACGGCTGTGGGCGCTCGACCCGCGCCCAGGTCGCGCACGTGCTCGATCTGATGGCGGCCGGCAAGCTTACGCCGGTGATCCACAAGGCGTTTCACTTGAGCGAGGCTTCGGAGGCGCACGCGGTGATGGAAAGCCGCAATTTCTTTGGCCGCATGATCATGCGGCCTTAGGGCCGGCACGGCGTGTCGCGATGGTACGCCGGGCTAGCGACGCGACGGTTCGCCTTCTGCGCTCGCCTCGGGGAGTTGGAAGCCGCGCGCGGCGATGTCGGCCAAGCCGCTCTCGAGCTTTTCGAACAGCGCGTTCAGCAGCCGCTCTTCCTCGCCCGACAGCGGTTCGAGCATCATCCGATCGTAGCGCTCGGCGAGCGGCAGAATCGTGTCATGGGCACGCTCGCCGGCGGCGCTGAGATAGAGCTTCGAGCGCCGACGGTCCGCCGCATCGGTATCGCGCCGCAGATATCCCTGGTCGAGCAAGCCGGAGACGGCACGGCTGACCCGCACCTTGTCCATCGCGGTTGCCCGGCAAACCGCGTTCGCCGAGATGCCGCTCTTGTCGCCGATCGCGGCCATGACCCGCCACTCCGAGAGCGTCAGGCCGAATTGACCGCTGATCAATCGGGTGAGGCCCCGATTGGCGACATTGGTTATCCTCGCGAGGCGATGAGAGACGAATCGCGGCGCCATCGCACGGGTTCCATCGGCGTTGCCGTTGGTGGGCGAACTGATCGCGATTGGCGTCGTCATGGTTCGTTAATACCTCGTTACCTATGTAAACCATGATGCGTGAGATTGACGCAGCCGGAAGTAATCGCGGTCACACCGCCGCCTGCGTCCTCGCACGGTACCGAACGGCTAGAGGAGCGATGCGATGAGCGACCTCTGGGATAATCCGGTGGGCACCGACGGCTTCGAGTTCGTCGAATACACGGCGCCCGACACGCGCGATCTCGATCGGCTGTTCCGCCAGCTCGGGTTCGCGGCGGTGGCGAAGCACCGATCGAAGGACGTGACGCTCTACCGCCAAGGCAGCGTCAACTTCATCGTCAACGCGGAGGCGGATAGCTTCGCCCAAGCGTTTGCGCGGGTGCACGGGCCATCGGCGTGCGCCATGGCCTTTCGCGTGCGCGACGCGGCCGCGGCCTATGCCTACGCGCTGGAGCGCGGCGCCCGGCCCTTCCAGAGCCAGATCGGCCCCATGGAGCTCAACATCCCCGCGATCAAAGGGATCGGCGGCAGCCTGATCTACCTCGTGGACCGCTATGGCCCCGACGGCTCGATCTACGATATCGACTTCGTGCCCACCGGCGAAGCGATGCCTGAGGCCGACGGCGTGGGCCTCACCTATGTCGACCATCTGACGCACAATGTGAACCGCGGCCGAATGGACGACTGGGCGGATTTCTACGAGCGTCTCTTCAATTTTCGCGAGATCCGCTATTTCGACATCGAAGGCCAGCTCACCGGCCTCAAGAGCCGCGCCATGACCAGCCCCTGCGGCCGCATCCGCATACCCATCAACGAATCGGCCGACGATAAGTCGCAAATCGAGGAGTTCCTCGAGGCCTACAACGGCGAGGGCATTCAGCACATCGCGCTCGGCACTGACGATATCTACGCGACGGTCGGCGGCCTTCGCGACGCAGGCGTCACGTTCATGACCGTTCCCGACACCTACTACGAGGCCGTCGATGCGCGGCTCCCCAACCATGGCGAGCCCTTGCCGCGTCTGCGGGACCTGCGTCTTTTGATTGACGGTGCGCCCGATGAGGGCTTGTTGCTGCAAATCTTCACCGAAACGGTGATCGGGCCGATCTTTTTCGAGATCATCCAGCGCAAAGGCAATGAAGGCTTCGGCGAGGGCAATTTCCGCGCGCTATTCGAATCGATCGAGCGCGATCAAGTGCGGCGAGGGGTGCTCTGATGCGGAAAGGAATCCCGTTGTCTCGCGTCGAGGGCACGGCGTCGCGTCAAGCCCATGCGGATCTTCCGGAGGGCACCTACGAGCGGGAGCTCGGCCGCGAGGGGTTTTACGGCGCGGTGACGCACATGCATCACCGGCATGCGCCGACATCGTGGAGCGCCATCGAGGGGCCGCTCCGCCCCCGTGCCTTCGACGGCACCCGGCTTGAAGCTGGCCACGGGAGCCCCTGGGAGGCGCCGACGCTCTTTGCCAATGCGCATTGCGCGATCGGGCTATGGCGGCTCGATGGCGCGATGGACCGGCTGGTTCGCGATGCCGACGGAGACCTCTTGCTCTTCGCGCACACGGGCGCCGGCGCGCTCTACTGCGACTATGGCCATCTCGACTATCGCGACGGCGACTATCTCGTGCTGCCGCGCGGCACCATGTGGCGGCTCGAGCCCGCGGAGCCCTCCACGTTTCTCCTCGTCGAAGCCGTCAACGATAGCTACGCCCTGCCCGATCGCGGCCTCTTGGGCCCGACCGCGTTTTTCGATCCCGCGGTTCTCGACGCGCCGACGCTCGACGAGGCCTTTCGGGCCCAGCAGGGCGCGACGCCCTGGCAGGTCGCAATCAAGCGGCTCGGTGTCGTGAGCACCGCGCACTATCCCCACAACCCGCTCGATGCGGTGGGCTGGCACGGCACGCTGATGCCCTTGCGGATCAATTGGCGAGACATCCGCCCGATAATCAGCGCGCGCTACCACCTGCCGCCATCGGTCCACGCGACCTTCGTGACCGAGCGCTTCGTGGTCTGCACCTTCGCTCCGCGTCCGGTCGAGAGCGATCCGGGCGCGCTGAAGCTGCCGTTCTTCCACAACAATGACGACTATGACGAGGTGATCTTCTATCACGATGGCAACTTCCTCTCGCGCGACAACATCGGCGCGGGTTGGCTCACGCTTCACCCCGCGGGCATCACCCATGGGCCCCACCCGAAGGCCTTCGCCGCGGCTGCCAAGGGCACGCGCCGCGAGACCGATGAGGTCGCCGTGATGGTGGATACGCGCGATGCCCTCGACGTCGCCGCGTTGCCCGACGGGGTCGAGTGGGTCGACTACGCGGCATCCTGGAGCGAGGGATGAGGCTCGCGTCGCTCCGCGAGGGCGGACCGGACGGCGCGCTGATCGTGGTCGATGCCGCGATCAGCCTCGGAACTTCCGCCGCCGCCATCGCGCCGACCCTGCGCGCCGCGCTCGACGAATGGCCGCGCGTCGAACCCCTGCTCCGCGCCCTCTCGGAGCGGCTGCACGCAGGTGCTGCGGTCGACGCGTTCCCCCTCGACGCCGCGGCGCTCACGGCGCCTCTGCCGCGGGCGGCGCAGTTCCTCGACGGCAGCGGCTATCTCAACCACATCGAGCTCGCCCGCCGCGCGCGGGGCGACACGCTGCCCGACACGCTGGAGACCGATCCGCTCATGTACCAGGGCGCGTCCGAGCCGCTGCTTGGCGCGCGCGAGGCGATCCGCGCGGAGGAGGCCTGGGGCATCGATTTCGAGGCCGAAACCGCGGTGATCACTGACGCCGTCCCCGCAGGCGTCACACCGGCCGACGCCGCGCGCCATATCGTGCTCGTCATGCTGCTCAACGACATCTCGCTGCGGCGCCTCGTTCCGGCGGAGCTCGAGAAGGGCTTCGGCTTCGTGCACGGCAAGCCGCCGAGCGGGTTTTCGCTGACCGCCGTCACCCCCGACGCGCTCGGCGACGCGTGGGATGGTGAGCGGTTGCACGGTGCCCTGGTCAGCACGCTCAACGGCGTGCGGATGGGCGATCCCGATGCGGGCGTCGAGATGCAGTTCGGCTTTCCGGAGCTGATCGCGCATGCGGCGAAGACCCGCCCGCTCGGGCCCGGCACGATCATCGGCTCCGGCACGGTCTCGAACAGCGACCGGGCGCGCGGCTCGTCATGCCTCTTGGAGCGCCGCATGATCGAGAAGATCGACCAGGGCAAAAGCGCGACGCCCTTCATGCGCCACGGCGACCGCATCACCATCGACATGTGCGACGCCACGGGGCACAGCCTGTTCGGTGCGATCGACCAAGAGGTCGTGCCCTTCCCCTGACGCGCGCCTGGGCGGTTTGCTACGCTCCGGCACCCAGCGCAGGAGGGCGGCATGATCCAGGGCACCAACGCGGCGGAGCGCCGGCGGCAGTTCCGCGAGGCGCTTGGGAGCGGCACGCTGCTCCGCTTCCCCGGCGCCTTCGCGCCGATCGTCGCGAAGCTGATCGCACGCCAGGGCTTCGATGGCGTCTACGTTTCGGGCGCGGCGCTCGCCGGCGAGCTCGGCCTGCCCGATATCGGGCTCACCAACCAGGCCGAGGTGGTCGGCCGCGCGGGGCAGATCGCGCGCGCGAGCGTGCTGCCGACGATCGTCGACATCGACACCGGTTTCGGCGAGCCGATGAACGCCGCCCGCACCGTCGCGCTGCTGGAGGAGGCCGGGCTCGCCGGGTGCCACCTCGAAGACCAGGTCAACCCAAAGCGCTGCGGCCACCTCGACCACAAGACCATCGTGCCCGCCGACGTGATGGCGCGCCGGGTGCGCGCTGCGGTGGCGGCTGCGAGCGACCCCAATTTCGTCGTCATCGCCCGCACCGACGCGCGCGGACCCGAGGGGCTCGCGGCCGCGATCGACCGCGCCAAAGCCTATGTCGACGCGGGCGCGCACATGATCTTTCCCGAAGCGCTGGAGACGGCCGACGAGTTCGCGGCGTTCCGCGCGGCCATCCCGGTGCCGCTGCTCGCCAACATGACGGAATTCGGCAAATCGCCGCTGTTGAGCCACCGTGCGCTCGCCGATCTCGGTTACAACATCGTGATCTATCCGGTGACGACACTGCGCCTCGCCCTCAAGGCGATCGAGGATGGCCTTGCGCAGCTCGACAAGACCGACGCCCAAGCAGACCTGGTGCCGCGCATGATGACCCGCGCGGAGTTCTACGAGCTCGTCGACTATGCCGGCTTCGCGCGCTTCGACGCGGACATCTACGACTTCGCGCCGGACTGAACGTGGCAACGCGTTGAGCGCACCCGGCCGTTTGGGCTCACAGACCGCGTGCGACAACCGCTCCGCTAACCAAGTCGATATGCACGAGGCGATAGGGATTTTCATCCGCGAAGGGATTGCCGTCGCGGTCGCGCAACGGGAGGGCATAGCCGCCGAGAACGATCGCTTCGTCGCCAACGAGCAGCCTTTCGATTAGAGCGAGGCCCGTATCGCCACGCCACCGGATCTCTCCGTCGAAGGTCATGCGCTCCACGTACCAATGGCTTTCGTCCGCAAGGGTCGGCTTGGCGACCAGGAGGACCGATCGTGGCTCGAGGAGCTGCAAGACGCGCGTCTCACGATCGAGGGCATCGTAGCGCGTGATCAATCCTGGTCGCAGGTATCGATCAGTCCGCAGAGGCTCGGCAGTCTTGGCGGTTGCGGGCGCGATCACCGGATCATCTCCTTGGTCGCGCCCGATCGCCAGCCGATACAGTTGGTAAGGCACGTCCTCGAAACTCCCCGAAGGCGGTTCACTCAGCGGGCTTCCGCTCGGTTGTCGGCTCAGCTCATCGAACGTCTCGGCCGATAGCAATCCAAACCAGGTATCGCCGAGATCTATGCCGCCGACGAGGCTATCGCGCAGCCGATGGCCCGACTCTTCCCTGCCGCCGGCGACAAAGCCGGCAAGCCGATCATTGTCGATGAGGGCCGAGCTGAACCAGGACGACTCGTCGTCTGATGCCTCGCGCTCTGCCGGGCGGGGCGGCACATCGAGCTCGTTGTTGTCCGGGTTCATCACCAGCGTCTGCGCGTCGAGCGTCTTCACGACCAACGCATCGAGCCGGGCCGAAACGGCGACAAATTTCGTGTCGTTGGGAAGGAGTTCCGCCAAGTGGGGGTTGGCCCCGCGAATATCCTCAGGCGATGCGCGCACCGAGAGGGTCTCGAGGTCACGGCCTTCGACGCCAAAACCGTTGTCGCGGTTTTGCCAAAGCCAAAGGATGCCACCTGCGGTTCCCAATATCCTTCCCGCGCCGTCACGCGCCAAACCGCTCTCCGCGCGGTCCGCCCCGTCTCGAGCCGCGCGGGAAACCAACCGGAGGGATTCATATTCTTCCGCGAATCCGGTCGATCTCAGGCCGCTGGCCGTCTCGCGCGTTTCGGCGGTCACGAAAAAGACCCGCGCCTCGCTATCCACCGTCGCTACCCAGAGCGACCCGGAGACCCGCAGCGGCTCGACCGTCCAGCCGCCCGAAACGACGTAGGCGACGGCCGCCACTCCGATGACAGCAGCCACACCAACGATTGAGATGAAGTGCCTTCTTTTCAACGCACTAGCTCCCGAATGGCGGCGGACGCAAGTCACGCGGCGATTTTTCTTCGATGCTCTTGTAACACAGAGTGACCCCACCGCCCGGGGCCTCGCCGCCGCCCCCGGCGCCCGCTAGAATGCGCGGGCGAGGAGGCATTGATGACCGACGTTGCCGGAGCGCTTGCCCGCTTCAAGGTGCTCGATTTGACGCGCTATCGCGCGGGCCCGACGGCCGCGCGGCAGCTCGCCGATTGGGGCGCGGATGTGATCAAGGTCGAGGCACCGTCCGTGCCCGGCACCGAGAACGACCCGATCAAGGGACGCCATAGCGCCGATTTTCAGAACCTCCACCGCAACAAGCGGAGCATCACGCTCAACCTCAAAGAGGCGGCGGGTGTCGCGATCTTCAAGCGGCTGGTCGAAACCGCGGACGTCGTGATCGAAAACTACCGGCCCGACGTGAAGCACCGGCTCGGCATCGACTACGACACCCTCAAGGCGATCAACCCGCGGCTCGTCTATGCCAGCATCTCGGGTTTCGGGCAGGACGGGCCCTATGCCAAGCGGCCGGGCTTCGATCAGATTGCCCAGGGCATGGGTGGGCTGATGTCGGTGACCGGCCTTCCGGGCCAGGGGCCGGTGCGCGCGGGCATTCCGATCGCGGACCTGAGCGCGGGCCTCTACACGGCGATCGGCATTCTGGTGGCGCTGCTCGAGCGGGAGCAGTCGGGCGAGGGCCAATGGGTGCAATCCTCGCTGTTGCAGGCCCAGATCGCGATGATGGATTTTCAGGCGGCGCGCTGGCTCATCCGGAACGAGGTGCCGCGGCAGGCCGGCAACGACCACCCGACCAGCATCCCCACCGGCGTGTTCGAAACGCAGGATGGCCACATCAACATCGCGACCTCGGGAGGCCCGATCTACGAGCGGCTCTGCCACGCGATTGGCCGGCCGGAGCTGATCGATGATCCGCGTTTTGCGACGGGCCAAGGCCGCTCCGACAATCGCGTCGCGCTCAACGCGCTCATCAGCGAGGCGACACGCCAGAAGACCAGCGCTGCATGGATCGATCGTCTCAACGAGGCGGGCGTGCCGACGGGCCCGATCTACGCGGTCGATGACGTGTTCGCAGACCCGCAAGTGCGGCATCTCGGCGTGACCGCGCCGGTGACGCACCCGGCGCTCGGCGCGATCGATCTCGTCGGGCAGGCGACGCGCCTCAGCCGCACGCCCTGCCGCATCCGGTCCGCGACGCCGGAGCTCGGCGTCCACACGGACGAGGTGTTGGCGGCTCTCGGCTATGAGCCGGCGGAGATCGCGGCGTTTCGCGCGGATGGCGTGATATGACGAAGAGACGCGCGCGGCGCGTTTGGGGGGATGCACGATGACCGACCAACTTCTGGCCGAGAAAGCCGGCGCGATCGGCTGGATCACCTTCAACAATCCGAGCCGCCACAACGCGCTGACCGTGGCCATGTGGGAGGCGCTGCCCGAGGCGCTGGCCACCTTCGAGGCCGACCACGAGGTCCGCGCGATCGTGCTCAAGGGGGCTGGCGAGAAGGCGTTCATCTCGGGCGCCGATATCTCCGAGTTCGAGGAGCAACGCGCGAGCGAGGAGGCGGTGGCACGCTACGATGAGCTCGCCGAGGGCACGACGACGCGGCTCCGCGAAGCGCGCAAGCCGACGCTGGCGATGATCCGCGGCTATTGCATGGGCGGCGGCCTTGGCATCGCCATCGCCTGCGACCTCCGCATCGCGAGCGAGGGCTCCCGTTTCGCGATCCCCGCTGCGCGCCTTGGCGTCGGCTATCGCATGGGTTCGTTGAAGCAGCTCTGCGACCTGGTGGGGCCAGCCTTCGCCAAGGAGATCCTGCTCACGGGCCGCCACTTCAGCGCCTCAGAGGCCGCGCAGATGGGCCTGGTCAACCGGCTCGTCCCGGACGCCGAGCTCGATGATGCCGTCGCCGATTATTGCGAACGTCTTGCGGCCAACGCGCCGCTCAGCATGGCGGCGACCAAGCGCATGATCACCGAGCTCCTGCGCGCGGGCGGCGACGGCGTCGACCAGTCGCTCTGCGATGCGCTGGTCTCGGCGTGTTTCCTCAGCAACGACTACACCGAGGGCCGGCGCGCGTTCATGGAAAAGCGCAAGCCGGTGTTCCGCGGCGAATGACAAACCGCGGCCGTCCGGGTGATGACGGCCGGGAGACGAAAAGGAAAAGGGCATGATCGTCGAGCAAATTTGGACCGCGAACGCGTACCGCAATTTCAACTATCTGATCGCGTGCCCTGAAACAGGGGAGGCGCTCGCGGTCGACCCGCTCGACCACAAGAAGTGCCTCGCCGGCGCGGAGTCGAAGGGCTGGACGATCACCCAAATCCTCAACACCCACGAGCATGGCGACCACACCGGCGGTAATGCCGCGATGATGAAGGCGACGGGCGCGACGCTGATCGCGCACGCCAACGCGAAGGACAAGATCCCCAACATGGATCGCGGGCTCGCGGCGGGCGACGTGATCAAGATCGGCCGCACGGTCGAGCTCGAGGCGCTCGATACGCCCGGGCACACCATGAGCCACGTCTGCCTCCTCTCGCGCACCGACACGCCCGCGCTTTTTTGCGGCGACACGCTGTTCAACGCGGGCGCGGGCAACTGCCACAATGGCGGCCACCCCAACGAGCTCTACGAGACGTTCGCAAGCCAACTCGCCGGGCTTCCCGACGCGACGCGGATCTATCCCGGTCACGACTACATCGCGAACAATCTCGAGTTCACGCTCGACCGCGAGCCAGACAACGCCCGCGCCGCGTCGCTCTTGGCCGATGTGTCCGACCAGGACCCGAACCGCGCCATGGTCTCCACGCTCGCGCTCGAGAAGGAGATCAACACCTTCTTCCGCCTGCACAGCCCGACCGTGATCGCGCGGCTGAGAGAGGCCTTCCCCGATCTGCCCGACGAGCCGGACGCGAAGACGGTGTTCCTAAAGCTGCGCGAGCTGCGCAACACCTGGTAGGCGGGCGAGTCTGCCGTTATCTCTCGAAAATCGCCTGCGATACGAACGTCGCGAGATCGATGTTGGCACCGCAGACGATGACCGCGACCCGTTTGCCACGCAGCCGCTCCTTGAGGGGGCCGAGCAGCGCGGCGGTGGCCGCCGCGCCCGCGGGTTCCACAGCAAGCTTCATTTCGGCGAACAGCACGCCCATGGCGCGCCGCATGTCGTCGTCGTCGATCAGCACCAGGTCGTCGACGAAGCGCCGGCAAAGGCCGAACGAGTAGGGCAGCGCGAAGGGCGCGCCGAGGCTGTCGGCGATCGTGCGCACCGCCTCGATCGCTTGCGGCGCGCCGGCGGCGAAGCTTCTGTGCATGGTGTCGGCGCCCCGCGGCTCCACGCCGATCACCTGGCAACGCGGCTGGGCGAGCTTCATCGCCGTCGCGACGCCCGCGCAGAGCCCGCCGCCGCCGATCGGCACGATGACGGCATCAAGATCCGGCGTTTGTGTCGCGAGCTCGAGCCCCACGGTCGCCGTGCCGAGCACGGTCTCGCGCCCCTCGAAGGGATGAACAAAGGTCCGCCCTTCGTCGGCCTCGATCGCGCTCGCGGTTTGGAAGGCGGTGTGGACGTCCGGCGTCTGCACGATCGCCGCCCCATAGTGCCGGCATTGGGCGACCCGAAAGGGGTTTGCGCTTTCCATCATGACGAGCTTGGCGTGTGTTCCCGTCTGCTTCGCGGCAAAGGCGACGGCGATCGCATGATTGCCGGCGCTGACGGCCGTGACGCCGCGCGCGCGGGCGTGGTCATCGAGCGCAAAGGCGTTGAGCAGCGCGCCGCGCGCCTTGAAGGTGCCGGTGCGCTGAAACAGCTCGAGCTTGAGGTGCACCTCGGAGCCGTGGCGCGCGCTGATCCAGCGCTGCACCGGCGTCTCAACGATGAGCGCGCCGAGCGCGGCGCGCGCGCCTTCGATCTCTGCGCGGGTGGGAGGCGTGGGATCGGCCAAGGCTAGAGCAAATCCCGAGCAGGTGGCATCACCTGCGACGACGCATTTGCGTCAATTCCAATGAGAGAGAGCATTCGCATGAGCATGCGTGAACGTGACATGCGCTAGGTTCCGGCAAAGCGGGGTGCGCGCTTTTCGAGGAAAGCGTCCACGGCCTCGCGATGGTCGTCGGTGGCCGACAACACGCCATAGAGCGACGATGCGAGCTCGAGGCTGGTTGGCATGTCTGCGCGCAGGCCCTCCCGCACGAGCCGCTTGATGCCGCGGATGGCTTGGCTCGGCCCCGTCGCGAGCCGGCCCGCGAAATCCATGGTTTGCGGGATCAGCTCGTCATCGGGCCAGACGCGGTTGACAAGCCCGATCTGCGCGGCTTCCGCGGCCTCGATGAGGTCGCCCGTCCAAAGAAGCTCGAGCGCGCGCGCCGTGCCGACGATGCGCGGCAGAAAATGCGCGCCGCAAGCACCCGGCGCGAGCCCGACCTTGACGTAGGTCTCGCCGAAGCGGGCGGACGTGGCCGCGAACCGAATGTCCGCCATGAGCGCAAGGTCCAGCCCGGCCCCGATCGCAGCGCCATTCACCGCGGCGATCAGCGGCTTGTCCATCTGGTCGAGCACACGCGGGATGCGGTGCACATGCTCCGCGATTTCGGCCTTGCGGTCGACCGGCCCGAGATCTTGACGGGCCTGCATCAGCTCGGAAATGTCGCCGCCGCTACAGAAGGCCTTGCCCGCGCCCGTGACGACCACGGCATGAACATCCGATCGCGCGCGGCAGTCCTCGAGGGCGTCGGCCCAGGCGTCGATCATGGCGAGGGTGAAGGCGTTGCGCCGCTCGGGGCGGTTGAGCGTGATCGTCGCGATCTTGTCGGCAACGTCGAGCAGGATGTCTGGTGCCATGGGCGCTCGCTCCCTCGTTCAACAGCGTGTGGCGCGCTCAGGCGGTCACGATCGAGGGCCAGAGCGCGTCGCCACCCGCAACGGCCCTGCCACGACCAATCTCGGCCCACCAATGGGCCTCGTTGCCATATTCCTCCCGCCAGGCCCACAGGCGTTTGGTCCAATGGTGAAGCGTGTGCTCCTCGGTGAAGCCGATGGCGCCGTGCACCTGGTGGGCCAGCGCTGCCACCTCACCCGCGGCTTCACTCGCGCGCGCCTTCGCCGCCGCGAGCGCCAGCGGGTCGCCGCTTTCCGCTGCGGCATCGACGGCCGCGCCGCTCGCCGCGACATGTCCCGCGATGGTCGCGAGGTGATGCTGGATCGCCTGGAAACGCGCGATCGCGCGCCCGAATTGCTTGCGCTCATTGGCGTACTGCACGGTCATCGCGAGCACTCGCTCGAGCGCGCCGCGAAGCTGCGCCGCGCGGCCGAGCGCGGCGAGGCGGCGCACGGCGGCGACGTCGAGGGCCTCCGGCAGGGCGCGCCGATCCGCGGGGCGGCCGTCGAGGTCGACGCGGTCGCGCGGCTCGCCCGCGACGTTGTCAGCCGGCGAAATCGATGCGCCGGCCAACGGAACAAGCGCGATGCCCGCCTCATCAACCACCACGAGCGCATCGGCGTTTCGCGCCCATGGCACGCGAGCGCGCGCGCCATGCGCCTCCGGATCGGCCAACGCCAACGTCAGCGGTCCGGGCGGCGCGGGAATGGCGGCCTGCGCCAGGAGGCGGTGCGCCAGGAGCGTCTCCGCGGTCGGCAGTGGGACGGCGTGGCGTCCGGCGGCGCGAAGCACCTCGAGCCCGCCGACCAAATCTGCACCGCCCGCATCCTCCGGCAGCAGCGCCTGCGCCAGTCCAGCCGTTTCGAACGCGCGCCACGCGTCTTCGGGCCAGTCGCCGTTCGCAGCGGCCGCGCGCGCCGCCTCGGCATGCTCGCCGAACAGGCGGTCCGCGGCATCGGCGAGCAGGCGCGCGGTGTCGCTCATCGGAGCCCGAGCCCCCGTGCGATGATGCCGCGCATGATCTCCGTCGTGCCGCCGCGCAGCGTGTAGGACGGAAGGTAGAGGAGCGCGGTGGCGAGCTGGTTGGCGACGGTCGGCGCATTGGCATCGCCCGCGCGCGTCGGCTCGAGCGGGACGGCGAGGCGGATCGCCTCCATCACCTCGCGCTCGAAGCGGTTGCCCATGTCCTTCACGATCGCCGCCTCGACATCGGGAAGCTCGCCCGCGTCGAGCATGCCCGCGACCGAAAGCGACATGCGCCTGAGCGCCCAGAGGTTGGCGGTGAGCCGGCCGATCGTCTGGGCGAGCCGCACATCGGGGTTGGGACCGCCCGCATCGACGAGCGCCTTCAGCAGGTGAAACGTGCTCAGGAACCGCTCGGGCCCGCTGCGCTCGAGCGCGAGCTCGCTCGTGACCTGGGTCCAGCCGCCCCCCTCGTCGCCGATCAGCCGGTCGGCCGGGATCTCGACATCCACGAACACCACCTCGTTGAACTCGTGGGAGCCCGCGATGTTGATGATCGGGTTGATCGTCAAGCCGTCGTTCTTCAGGTCGATCAGGAACTGGCTGAGCCCGCCATGCCGGTCATCCCCGGCGGGGCCCGTGCGGCAGAGGGCGATCATGTAGTCGCAGCGATGGGCGTTGCTGGTCCATACCTTGGTGCCGTTGATGCGCCAGCCGTCCGCGGTGTGCTCGGCGCGCGTGCGCACCGAAGCGAGGTCGGAGCCCGAATCCGGCTCGCTCATGCCGATCGCGAAGTAGCATTCGCCGGCGACGATGCGCGGCAGAATGGCGCGGCACTGCGTCTCGGAGCCATAGCGCATGAGGAGCGGGCCGCTCTGCCGGTCGGCGATCCAGTGGGCGAAGACGGGCGCGCCGGCCGCAAGCAGCTCCTCGATCACGACGTAGCGCTCCAGCGCGCTCCGCTCGTGACCGCCGTAGGCGCTGGGCCAGGTCATGCCGATCCAGCCTTGCGCGCCGAGCTTGCGGCTGAACTCGGGCGAGAACCTGGCGCCGAAGTCGGAGTTCGGCGGCCAGCCGTCCTCGGCGCGGACGCGGGCGGCGAACGCGCGCACCTCCGCGCGCAGCGCCTCCGCCCCGCACGGCAGCGTGGGCGGCGGGAAGTTGAAGCCCTCCATCACGCCCGAGCGACCCGTCGTCCGCTAGCGCCCGAACTGTGCGCCATAACGCTCGAGCTTGGCGCGCCACGCAGCGTTCTCGAGGATCTCGCGGTTGACCACCCCGTCCGGCTGCTCGCCGCGCTTCACGGCGGAGGCGGCGTTGATGTCATCCGCGCCGATCCCGGCGAAGCACTGGTCGGTCCAGCAGAGCGCGTGCGGGCCAAACACCACATTGCCGAGGGTGAGGATGGGGTCATCGGGCTCCGGCGGCTCGGGGTCGACGACATCGAGCCCGGCACCCGCGATGCGCTCCTCTTGGAGTGCCGCGGTGAGCGCTTTTTGGTCCACGGTTCCGCCGCGCGAGGTGTTGATCAGGTAGGCGGTTGGTTTCATGAGCGCGATCCGCTCGGCGTTGACGATGTGGTGGGTCTCGTCGTTGTAGAGGCAATTGACGGCGAGAATGTCCGATTCGCGGCAGAGTGTCTCCATGTCCACCAAGCGCACGCCGAGCTCGGCCGCCGTCGCCTCCTCGGCATAGGGGTCGCAGGCGATGAAATCCATGTCGAAGGGCTTGGCGAGGCGGAACATCTCGGCGCCGATGTTGCCGATGCCGACCGAGCCCAGGGTCTTGCCGACGATGCCGACGCCCATATGGTGGATCTTCTGGGCGAAGCCGTCGGGCCCCTGCCGGGTCAGCCGGTCCTTGATCAAGAGCTTGCCGGTGACGGCGAGCATCAGCGTGATGATGGAGACCGCGACGGGGCGGCGCACCCCGTTGGGCGTGATCGTGAGCGCGATCCCGTTGTCGGTGCACGCCTGAACGTCCACCGAATCGTAGCCGACGCCGAAACGCGCCACCAACGCCAAGCGGCCATCCGCCGGCACGCTCACACGGTCGAAGCGCTGGGCAAGCAGGATGAGCGCATCGTGGTCCGCAAGCTCTTCCGCATCGACAGGGCCGTCACGGTTCTCGAGATAACGCCATTCGATGTCGGGATCGTCATCGAGGGGGCTCCGGTCGAACATGGGAAACGCTGGTTTGCCGTCCGACTGCAGGAAATCGCTCGACAGCGCGACACGGAATTTGTCTGCCATGGGTCAGCTCCTCTTGCGCGGTCGCCCGCCCTTGCAGCGCGCACGAAGCCCTTCCGCGCCGGCGCTCATCGCCTGCTGCAACAGCCAAACGTCGCCCGAATAGCAAATGAAATCGAAGCCTTGCTTGAAGAGTGTCGCGCCGGCGTCGACGTTCGGCACCAAACGGCCCAGCGCCTTCTTGTGTTTCTTCGCGGCCTTCGTGACGCGATCGACCGCCGCCAAGAAATCGGGGTGATCGAACTGGCCCGCGATCCCCATCGAGACGCTGAGGTCGAAATGGCCGATCCAGAGCGCGTCGACATCTTTGAGCGCGGCAATCTCGAAGGCGTTCTCCACGCCCTCGGCGGTCTCGATCAGGGCGAAGAACGTGCTTCGTCGATTGGCATCGCGGAGCTTCTTGAGCACGGGACCCGGGGCATAACGATCATGCGCGATCTGTAGCGCAACGCCACGCTCGCCGCGCGGGGCGTACTTGATGTAGCCGAGCAGCTCCTTGGCGACGCTGGCCGACCCGATCATCGGCAGCATGATGCCCTCCGCGCCCATGTCCATCGCGCGGGCGGCGTGGTGGTACTCGCGCGAGGGCACACGCACGATCGTTGGCATGTCGGCTGCCTGCATGTAGCGCAGCATTTGCTTGATGGTGTCGAAGCCGAATCCCGAATGCTCCATGTCGAGCAGCACAAATTCGCAGCCTGCGGCCTTGAGAATCTGTCCGATCCCCGGTGTCGAGAACTCCACGAGAAACGTGCCGACCTTGAGTCGGCTGTGCTGCGTCATGCTCTTGAGTGTGGCTTCTGCCATGGCGTCGCGCTCCTCGTTTTGATTGCCGTGATGCGTGCTTATCCGTCGGTGGTGATCCGAGCGATGCCGAAGGGCTTCAGCGAGATTTGGCGCGGATCGCCCGTCTGCCCCTCGGCGGCTTGGAAGGCAAGGGGGTCGGTGGTCGCTGCAACGAACTTGTCCTCATCGAGGCCGCCGATCATCGCTTCCGACGGCACGCCGGCCACCTCGACGCGCTGCGGCGATGGGGTCAGGTTCGCAAGCCAGAGCCGCGTCCCGCCGCCCGCGACCTCGTGCGCGAGGGCCAGCACGCGCGTCGGGTCGTCGCTTTCGGCGGTCCGCAGGGCCGCGCCCGATGCCTGCGCCATCCCCGCGACGATGTGATAGAGCGGAAACACGGCCGGGCCGGCGAGCGTGTCGAACCATGGCTGCTCGTGGCCCATCTTGCGGTACACCGCGCCAAGCTCTCCGGCGGGCATGCCGAGGGCGATCGCCTCGATGCCGAGCGGCGCGACGCGCGCCATGTAGCCAAGCGTGAACGCCGCGCCAAGGAGACTGCGCTGGCGCGGGTCCTGCTGGTTGAACGAGTGCCGGCCATTGTCCTGATTGTCGTGCGTGCTCGGGCCATACGGGTTGAAGCGCATGCCGATCGCGCTTGGCCCGAGGCGATAGGGCTTGCCGCCCGCGAACGATTTCGCGGTGGCGACGATCGAGGGCAGGGACTGCAGCGTCTCCATCACGGACCGGTCGTCGGGCTCGTGCACCACCGCGCAGGTGTTGTGGGTCAGATAGTCGAAGAGCGCCGGATCGGGGTGGTTGCGGTTGAGCTCGGTGAAGTTCGTGAGTACGCCGCCGCCGAGGCGCACACCGGGAAAGGCCGCGCGCGCGGCGGCATAAGTTTCCTCGAAGCTTGGTATGCCGAGTGCCTCGATCGTCTCCAGCGTGAAATAGAGGAGGCGTTTTTGCTCGACGATCACCGAGGCCGGCGTGAGCCCCGCCGCGCCGACAGCAGCCGCTGCCTCGGCAATCTCGTCGGCGACCGGCCGCTCGCACGGGACGACGATTTCGAGCGTGACGTCGAGCCCAAGCGCCGCCGCGAGGTCGCGGTAGCCGGCAAGCTCGGCCGCGCCGTGGCCGGCGCTCGGATTGAATTGGCAAACGAGATAATGCGCGCCGAGCGGGCGGATCAGATCGAGATCGTCGAGGCCGTCATTGGCATGGCTTGCCTGCACGCCGAGGCCGACCAGCGGCATCGTGGCACCCGTCGGCCCGTCGACGCGCACCGCGATCGCGTCGCCGCCCGCCGTCGGCCCCGACGCCGGCGGCGCACCCTCGAAGCGGAGCTCGGCGGTTTGCGAAAACCGCTCGCCGGCCGCGAGCGTATAGGGGAAGGGGAGGGCGAGCGGCCGAAAGTAGGTCTTGTAGGAGGCATCGGTCCAATTGCGCTGGTCTTCCGTCTCCCAGGGGTCGGCGCCATCGAGGTGGCAGGTGAGCCAGAGGCCGGGGGCGACCTGGTGCCGCATCGCGCGAA
Organism: Alphaproteobacteria bacterium; assembly: GCA_965216915.1. Classification (GTDB taxonomy): domain Bacteria; phylum Pseudomonadota; class Alphaproteobacteria; order UBA828; family UBA828; genus CBDCGS01. The sequence continues at coordinate 234,947 of CBDCGS010000011.1, read as the reverse complement.
TGTCGAAAAAGGGCTGTAGTGGCATCACGAGGTCGGGAAACACGGTATCTTCGTGCGTGCCGTCGGTGTGGTCGATCCGGCATGGTGCACCGGCCACGCCCTCCACGGGATGCAGCACCACAAAGCCCGTGCGGCCGGTCTCGAACGCGGTTTCCGCCGCGCCCTCGATCGAAAAGCGCAAGCCGCTCTCGTCGACCGCTTCGATCTCGGCGCGGAAGGTCAGGGTGCCGCAGGCCGCCTCGATCCGCGCGTCGTAGCCAATGCGAAAGCCACCGCCCGATTCCTCGACCGAAAGGTTCGTGAGCGTGGGCGCGAAGGTCTCCCAGCCAGGGCCACGGACCACGAAGGCGAGGCCGCGCAATGCCTCGTGCCCGCCCCGGCGCACATAACGCAGCTTTCCGGCTTCGAGCTCGGCCGAGAGGCCGCCTGCGCGCACCGCGCGCACCTCCGGCGTTGGCGCCTCGGTGCCGTAAAGACGGATCGCGCGCGTGGGATCGGTCATGGTGCCCTCCCTCGGTCGCCGTTTCTGCGCGGCGGTGTTGGTGATGTTATAGCAGGATCACCGCGCGGGCGGCGCTTCGAATGGCTGGCCGCGCCCACCAACGCGCTCGCCGGCAGCCTGCGCTTCACATGCAAGGATGCGTCAGCGGGCCACGTCCTCCCAGCGCCCGCTCTCGCCCGCTCTGAAAAGCGCATCGAGGATGCGCATCGTATTCAGCGAATCCTCGAGCGGGAATTCGAGCGGCCGTTCGCCGCGTACTGCCGCGCAAAACGCCTCGGCCTGAATGACATATTGATTGACGGGGTCGAGCGTCTCTTCCTCGATCGCCAGCGGGTCCCAAATCTCGCGCTCGCCGAGAATCACCACCCGCGCGCGGCGGCTCGGCGCCTGCGCGAACGGGTCCGGCAGCTCGATGCGCCCCTTGGTGCCGTGGATCGCCATGTGCTGGTGCACCGAGAGGTGCGTCGCGCAGGTGAACGTGGCGATGCCCTCGGGGAACGCCAGGGTGCAGCTTGCGAGGCGATCCACATCGTAGACCGGATGTCGTTCGACGAACGCCGCGACGCGCGTCGGCTCGGCGCCAAAGACGAAACGCGATGTGACCAGCGGATAGACGCCGATATCGAACAAGCCGCCGCCGCCCATCTCGCGCTTGCTGCGATAGTTGTCCGGGTCGTCAAGGTTGTAGCTGAACCAGCCTTGGATCGCGCGCACCGCGCCGATGCGCCCATTGGTCGCGAGCTCGCGCACGCGGCGCCATTGCGGGTGATGGCGCACCACGAACGCCTCTTGAATCACGACGCCGGTTTCGTCGCGAACCGGGATGAGCGTGGCCGCTTCCTCGGCGTCGAGGGCGAGCGGCTTCTCGCAGAGAACGTGCTTGCCCGCCTGCGCGGCCTTGATCGTCCACGGGACGTGCAGGTGGTTGGGCAGCGGGTTGAACACGACGTCGATCGCGGGGTCCGCAAGCATTTCGTCGTAGCTTCCATAGCGCCGCGCGATGCCGAACTGTTCGCCGATCCGCTCCGCGGCGGCGCGATCGCGGCTCGCGATCCCCGCGACCGTCAGGCTTTCGCATTGCTGGAGCGCCGGGATCATATGTTCGACGGCGAACAGCGATGTTCCGAGCACGCCCCAATTGAGTCTCGTCATGTCCTCTTCTCCTTCATTCCTGTTCACCGTGTTGTCGTCAGGTGGCCACGCGGCACACCGTCTCGCTGCCGAAGCCCGTGATCACCCGTCGCCAGCCTACGAGTGCGGCGTCGAGCGCGGGATCGCCGGAATCGACGTGCAGCGTGTTGTCGCGCAACGAGGCGATTTTCTCGGGCGTTGCCACGACGATGATGTTGTCGGTGCCGACCCGCGCGATCACACCCGGGCTGATCTGCTGGTTGCCGCGCCCGATGAAGTGTCCCTGGCCGCCGATCGGCGTGACGACGATCGATCCGGGTGCGGCCTCGAGCGCCGCGAGGATGTCGGCTTCCCCCGCGTCGGCGGCAAGGAGGGCGCCGCCGCGCACCAGGTCTACTCCGAGCAATGTCTTCTCGACACCGAGCGCGGTCGCCACCGCGCGCATGGTCGTGCCGGGCCCGAGAATCGCGATGCGGTCCGGTGCCAGCCGCGACGCCACCTCGGCGGCAGCAGCGGCCAGCGCGGCGTGATCGCCGCTCACGCCGCCGGTTTTCACGTTCTGCACGAGATCGGGCGCGTAGGGCACGCGGAGATAGCCGTAGAGCGTTGCCGAGACCGCACCGGCGCGAAACGCGGCTTCGTCGATATCCATCACCTCGCGCTCGCGTGTCTCCAGCGCGCCGTCGAGCGCGCGGAGCACCAGGTGCGCGGCCGCGCGCGGGCTCGTCGCGTAGACGGCGGAGTGCATCTTCACGCCGGCCGGCACACCGACCACTGGCACGCGATCACCAACGGCGGCCGCGATATCGCGCGCGGTACCGTCGCCGCCCGCGAACAGGATAAGCGCGACACCGGCGTCGGCCATCGCCGCCGCGGCGCGGCGCGTGTCCGCCGCACCGGTCTCGTCGCCGCACGAGCCGCCGATCGTCTCGACGGGGAAGCCGGCGGCACCGGCCGGGTCCGCGCCCATGGCGCCAGGCACCGAGAGCAGCGCGATCGACGCGTTGCTTTCGGCCAGGATGCGCAAAACCGCCTCCGCGCGCGCGGGCGCTTGGGGCGTCGCGCCTCGCGCCCGCGCCTCGCGTAGGATCGTCGGCGTGTCGGTGCCCTTGAGGCCGACGCTGCCACCCATGCCGGCGATCGGGTTGACGATCAGGCCGAGCCGCCGCGTGCGGGTCATGATGCCGGGCGGCGCGGCTCAACCGTAGCCGCCGCGGCTGCCCTCGTTGCGCCGCGCGACGTTGGCCCAATTGTCCTTCTTGCGCTCGTACGCGCGCCAGGTGAACGCCCAGCAATCGGGATCTTCGGGCACGTCGCCGTCGATCGGCGTGGTGGCGGCGTTGTGCGGCGCCTCCTGCACGACCTTCGGCGTGTTGTAGGCCTCGTCGGCGATCTTGCGGAGCGCGTCGAGTACCCCGTCCATCTCCTCGACTGTGAGCGATTCGCCGGGCTCGATCGTGAAGGGCTGCGGCACCAGCATCGGCACGTGGCTTTCCATGTAGTGCTGCACGCCGAAATCCACCATGCGGTTCATAATGTCGTGGCTCGTGACGCCGGTCTCCTCGTAAAGCGGCTCCCAGCTGTAGCGCACCTGCTCGAGCTTCGGATAGGTGTTCTTGGGCCACGGGATCGCGGTGCCGCGGATCTTCCGAATGTTGGCGAGCATGTAGTTATTATTGAGTACCGCCGTCTCGGCGACCGCGCGCAGGCCCTCGGCGCCGAGGCTCATCACCCACGAATAGGCCTTGAGCACCGCATGCACGTTGCCGATGAAGGCGCGGATCTTGTCGATGCTCTCGCCCGGCGCGTGATCGAGGCCGTAGCGCTCGCCATCATGGGTGACGATCGGGCGCGGCAGGAACTTGCGCAAATGCTCCTTCACGCCGACCGCCGCGCAGCCGAGGCCGATGGCGCCGTGCGGCGCCGAGAATGTCTTGTGCAGGTTGAATTGGCACATGTCGAAGCCGGTGTCGCCGGCGCGCACGACGCCAAGCAGCGGGTTGCCGTTCGCCTGGTCATAGGCGCAGAGCCCGCCCGCCTCGTGCACGATGTCGACGAACTCGCGGATCGCCGGGTTGAACTGACCCGTGTCCTCCGGGTTGGTCAGCATGAGGCCGGCCGTGCGCTCCGAGACCGCGGCCTTGAGCGCGTCGACGTCGGCGAAGCCCATCTCTCCCGGCATCAGCGTGATCACCTTGAAGCCCGCGACCGCTGGCGTCGCCGCATCGGCCGGGTGCGAGAACGCCGTCGTGATGATCTCGTTGCGCTGCGCGAGATCGCCCCGCGATTCGTGATAGGCGCGAATGATGCAGGCGTTGGTGTAGATACCCTGGGCGCCGCTCGCCGGCTGGAACGTGAACTCGTCCATGCCCGCGATCGCACACATCATGCGGTTGAAACGGTAGAGGATCTCGAGCGTGCCCTGCAGAGTGCTCTCGTCCTGCAGCGGATGGACGTCCGCGAATTCCGGGCGGCGCGCCACATATTCATGCACCTTGGGGCTGTATTTCATGGTGCAGGTGCCCATCATGTCGGGCGTCACGTCGAAGCCCATCGACATCTGCGACAGCCGCAAGAAGTGACGCAGCACGCGATGCTGCGGCAGCTCCGGCAGGTCGGGTGGCGCGGCGCGCCTGACCGAATCCGGAAGCGCCGCGGCGACATCGCCGACGGCATCGGCGATCTCGCGATCGATGGCGGGCGGAACGATGCCGCGCGCACCGGGCTCCGAGAGCGTGTTGAGGAGGGGCTCGTTCCAGCGTGCGGCGCGGAAGCCGCCGTTCGTCGCGCTCATCGCACAGCCTCCGTCAACGCATCGACCAGCCGGTCGATGTCGGCCTTGCCGTGGACCTCCGTGACGCAATAGAGCGCGCTATGCCGGAGGTCGGGGAACTCGCCGCTCAAATCCTTGCCGCCGAAGATGCCCGCCTCGCGCAGTGCGGTGTTTATGGAGGCGACCGATTTTCCGGTGCCTGAGAAATCCACGACGAACTCCTTGAAGAACGGCTGGTCGAGCCGGGGAACGCTGACGCCGTCGAGGCCGGCGATGCGTTCGGCGGCATATCGCGCACGCTGCATGATGCCGCTGCCAAGCTCGGCGAGTCCCTTCGGCCCGAGCAGGGCGAGATAGACCGCGGCGCCGATACCCCAGATCCACTGGGTCGTGCCGTAATAGTCCGTCGCGTCGTGCCGGGTGTCGTAGGAGGTGCGCTCCATGGTCGACCAGGCGAAGCCGAACGTGCCGTCATCGCTGCCGGGTGCGATGCTGAACAGCATCGAGGGAAACTCGGCGACGAAGCGCTCCTCGTCGCGGCTCGCGATGAACCCGGCGTTCCCGCCACCCGCATACATGTGGATCCCGAGCGGCTGCAAGTCGCCGATCACGAAATCGGCGCCATAGTCGGCGGGGGCGGCGAGCACCCCGAGGCTGATCGGGTCCACGCCGGCGATCGAAAGCGCACCGGCTTTCCGGGCGCGCGCGGTGATCTCTGCGGCTTGGGTTTCGATCTGTCCGAGATAGCCCGGGCTTTCGAACAACACCGCCCCGACGTCCGGGGAGAGTTTGGCGTCGAGATCGGCGAGGTCGAGGAGGCCGGTCGCGGGATCGCGTGCCACCACCTCCACGCTCGCATGCGGCTTGGTGAAGCCGCGCATCTGCGAGCGCCGGTCCGCGCTCATGCTTTCGGGCACGAGAATGCGCCGCCGTCCGGTGATGCGGCAGGCCATGAGGACGGCGCTGTCGGCGGCGGCGCCGGCGTCGTAAGTCGGCGCCGAGACGACCTCCATGCCGACGAGCTCGCCGATCAGGCTCTGATACTCGAAGAGCGCCTGGTTCTTGCCGTGGTCGGAATAGGTGCCGCCGCCATAAGCGGTGAGAAACTCGCCGCGATGCACGATTTCGTCGCAGATCGCCGGGACATAGTGCTGCGCGCAGCCGGCACCGCAGAAGTTCAGGTGGTCGGCGCAGGACTGATTGCGTGCGATGATCCCTTCCACGTGCTTGCGCAGATCCTGCTCGGCGCGAAGGGGGGCGGGGAGGTCGAGCGGCGTCTTCAGGCGCAAGGCCTCGGGGATCGCGGCGTAGAGCTCGCCGACGCTTGCGACACCGATCGCATCGAGCAGCGCCCTGCGCGGCCCCGGCGCCGCATTGGGTACATAGGGATGGACAAAACCGTCGTCACTCATTGCGTGGCTCCCCCGTGACGTTGTTGCCCGCCCATTATCGCGCAGGGTCAGGGGGTGGCAACCAAGGATAGGATCAGCGCGAAGACGGGCAGCGACAATATGGTGGTGACGATGATCGTCGCGGAGGTCTCGTCACGCTCCACGCCGCTGCGCTCGGCGAGAACGAAGGCCGTCGCACCGAGCGGCGCCGCCGCCATCAGCAGCGCCATGTCGCGCCACATGCCATCGAGCGGGACAAAGGTCTCAAGCGCGAGCCACACGGCGAGAGGAAAGGCGATCAGCTTCAAGGCCGAAGGCATCGCGCCGCGGCGGATGAGCGCGCGCGCCGGCAAGGTGGCGCCGAAGAGGCCGATGCTGATCAGCGCGACCGGGCCCGCCGCCTCGCCGAGAAGCCCCAGAAAGCGGTCGATCGGCGCGGGGATCGTCGCGCCTGTGGCGGCGAGCAGCAGGCCGAGCGCCACACCCCAGAGCAGCGGGTTGGTCGCCAACCGGCGCATCGTGTCAGTGCCGGGCGTCCACCAGCGCGCGCCGCGTTGCGCGTCGAGCATCGCGCACGCGATGGGCAGCACCAACACGCTATGCGCGACCACGGTGAGGCTCGCAGGCGGCAGCGCGGCCTCGCCGAAGATCATCACGCCGAGCGGGATGCCGAGATAGCCGGTGTTGCCATAGGTCGCGTTGACGACCCGCATCGCCGCCGGCTTGGCGCCCGCGGTGCCGTCGAGCCGCAGGCTGCCGAGCGCCAGCAGCGCCGTGACACCGAGTCCGAACGCATAGGCCCCGAGGAAGTCCCAGCGGAGCTCAGTGCCGATGTCGATCCGCGCCAGGCCGTGGATCAGCAGCGCCGGAAAGCCGATCGCATAGACGAAGCGGTTCAGCGCAGCGACCGCACCCGTCCCGAGGATCCCGAGCCGGCCGACGACGTAGCCACACGCGACAATCCCGAACACCGGGACACAGGCGGAGAGGATCTGCTCCATGGCGGCTGCGTCCCTGGGGCGTGTCTAGAGCATGTCACGTTCACTCATGCACACGCGAAAGGCGTACCACGCGGCGCGTCCCCTCGGCGGAGGTCAATGGGTGGCTTGCGCTGCCCGGCCCGTCCCGCTCCACCTCAGGCGGCGAAGCGGTCCAGCACGCGTCCGGGCGGCGCGACGTCGGCGTAGTCGCGGCCGTCGTGCACCATCACGCCATTGATCCAAACGCCATGCACGCCGAGCGGGTCACGGATCAGGCGGCTTTCGCCGCCGGGAAGGTCGCCCACGCGGCGGAGCGGGCCGCGCGCCACGGTTTGCGGATCGAAGAGCAGGAGGTCGGCGAATTTGCCCGGCGCGATCTCGCCGCGATCGACGATGCCATAGAGCTGCGCGGGCAGGCTGGTGATCCGCCGCACGCCGTCCGCGAGGTCGAAGGCGCTCTCCTCCCGCACCCAATGGCCGAGCAGGTGGAGACCATAGCCGGCATCGCACAGGTAGCAGAGATGCGCGCCTGCGTCGGAAAGGCTGACCAGCCCCCCATCATGCTGCAGAAGCTCCTTGACCGCCGTGTCGTTGGAGTTGAGGAGCGCGGCGGTGAACACGGTGTCGAGGTTCTCCTCCGCGGCGAGATCGAAGAAGAGATCGACCGGATCGCGCCCATCGCGCGCCGCCAAGCTCGCGATCGTCTCGCCCTCGAGCGCGCGGTTCTCGGAGCGGTGGGTCATGGCGACTTGGACCTTTTCCCAGTCGCCGTAGAACAGCGTGCCGCGCTTCGGTGTCTCGAGATCGGCGCGAAACTGGTCGCGGAAGGCGTCGCTCTTGATGATGTCGACGAACGACGTGTGATCGGCGGTGTGGAGCGGCTCCCACGCGTCGAGGCTTTGCAGCGGGAAGGCCGTCTGCATCGAAAAATCCATCGACAGCGGTTGGCACGAGACCTGCGCCCAGACGCCATGGCCGCGAGATTGCGCGGCCGCCGCGTCATCGAGCATGCCGATCGCGCGGTCGGGGAAGGTGTCGTTGTGGAGCGCCGCGGTCATGAACACGGGACGGTCGATCTCCGCGCTCAATGCTTCGAGGAACGGCACGGTCACGCTGGGCCCGACCGTGAGCTGGAACACACCCTGCCGGCGCGCGCCCAAGACGCCGACGAGCGCGCGCAGCTCACTCTCCTCGGCGAGACGCGAGGGCACGGGCACGCCCCCATCGCCGTTGTGGTTGATCGATGTCGACGTGGCGAAGCCGATTGCGCCCGCGGCCATGGCCTCGTCGACGAGCGCGCGCATCGTCGCCACCTCGTCGTCCGTCGCCGCGCGCTCCGAGGCTTCCGCGCCTAGCACCGCCGTGCGCACCGCGGTGTGGCCGATGAAGGCGCCGACATTGGGATAGCAGCCTTTGCGGCGCAGCAGATCGAGGTATTCCGGAAAGGTCTCGAAGCTCCAATCGATGCCCGCGCTGAGCGCGGCGATCGCCATGCCCTCGACCTCGGCAAGGTTGCGTGCCATGAGGGTACGGCAGTCCGGCGGGCACGGCGCGATGCCGAACCCGCAATTGCCGACCACGACCGTGGTCACGCCGAGCGCGGGTGATGGCGTCGCCCTGGTCTCCCAGGTGAGCTGCGCGTCGTAGTGGGTGTGAACATCGACAATGCCGGGGGCCAGGACGAGGCCACCCGCATCGACCGTCTCGCGCACCGGCTCGTCGATCTGGCCGACGGCCGCGATGCGGTCGCCGGCGACGGCCACGTCGGCCTGGCGCAGCGGGCCGCCGAGCCCATCGGCAAGCATCGCGCCGCGAATTGCGAGGTCGTACATGGCGAGCGTCGCTCGGCTACGCGCTTGCCGGCTGGCTGGGCAGGGTGACCCCGATCAGGCTGTCGCGCCCGACGAGATCAGCCAGCGCCTCTCGCGACCAGCCGTCGGTTCCCGCTGGGCGCATCGGCAACACGAGGTAGCGCATGTCGGCGGTGGAATCATGCACCCTCACCGCGACGTCGCCTGGAAGCTCGGTGCCGAATTCGCGCAGCACGGTGCGCGGCTCGCGCACGACGCGCGAGCGGTAGGCCTTCGATTTGTACCAAGCCGGGGGAATGCCGAGCAGGAACCGTGGGTAGCAGGAGCAAAGGGTGCAGACGATCACGTTATGCACCTGGGGCGTGTTCTCGACGACCACCAGATTGATGGGCCCCATGTCGAGACCGAGCGAGGCGCAGGCGGCGGTGCCGTCTTCCAGGAGAGAGGCCTTGAACGCGGGGTCCGTCCAGGCACGGGCGACCACGGCCGCGCCCTGCGCGGGGCTTCGGGCATCCATCGCCTCGATCTCGGCGCGCACGTCGTCGGCGCTGAACACGCCCTTTTCCACGAGAAGCTCGCGCACGGCGATTTCCATGATTTGGTAGTGGCTCAACGCACCATCCTCTTCCGGCGGCGGGACATGATCATGCGGGTGCTCGCTCATGGTTGCGTCTTTCCTGTTTCAAACGGGCTCGAGCCAATGTTCGTAGAGCTCCACGTCGACCGTGTCGCCGACCTGGCCGCCATAGTCGGGCCAAATCGTCGCTTGCTCGAAGCGGACCCGGTAAAGCGGCTGCGCGGGCAGGCCGTCGCGCCCGAAGGCGAGCTCTTCCGGGTTGCCGAACGCGCCGCAAAGCCGCTCGACCACGCCGCTCTTGCCGCGGATGTAATACGGTGTGCGCACGTGCCCCGGCGGGAACGCCCGCCTGACGCGCACGGTGTCGCCGGCCCCGAAGCGCGCCATCAGCGTTGCGCCTCCCCGGCATCGCCGCGGGCCTCGACCTCGGCCATGCGCCGGCCGAGCTCATCGGTGCTGATCACCCCCTTTTCCAAAAGGTTGTGGGTGATCGAGGCGATCCAGCGCTCGTAATAGCTCATGCGGTCGTAGGCGTCGGCGCCGAGCTCCTCGATGCCGCGCCGCAGCTCATCGACGGTGATGACCCGCCGTGAGCGGTTGGAGAGCAGCATCATCAAGGCATCGACCCGCTTCTCCCAGAGCGCCGAGGCATGCTCGGCTCTGTCGACCTGATCGGCGGGCAGGCCGCCCACATCGTGGCAGCCGCGCCCGGCATCCTGCGCGCTCATGGCTCCTCCCTTCACGGTGCCGCTAGCCTAGCGCCGCGCCGATACGTCGTCGAGATCGGTGATGCTGCCTACAAGCCCGGGCCATCCGGACCCGGATGGAGATCCTGCCCGAAGGCGATGAGATGGCCATCGGGATCGCGGATATCGAAGTCGCGGCATCCGTAGAACGTATCCTCGGGCTCGCGCGTGATGTCGACGCCGGCCGCGCGAAACTCGCCGCAGAGAGCCTCGGCATCGTCGACGTACAGATAGGCCGCCCACCCCGCGTTCTGCGGCGCGCGGTTCGGCGATCTGGCCTGGTCCAGCCCGATCGTGACCGCATCCCGCCCAACGATGCAAAAAGCCGGCGGGTCGCCGAAGAACGCGGTTTGGAAGCCGAGTTTCTCGCGATAGAACGTGCCGCTCGCCACGACATCCGACACTTCGAGGATCGGCATCGAGCGATGAAACGTCACCATGTGGCCTCTCCTAGATGTGCTCGTCGGTTAGTAGAGCTCGATATATTCACGCCGCTCCCACTCGGTCACCTCGGTGTGGAAACGCGCGAGTTCGGCGCGCTTCATGGTCGTGAAGATGTCGACGAATTCCTCGCCCAGCAGGTCGACGACCGCCCTGTCGCCGTTGAGCGCGTCGAGCGCGGCGTCGAGGTTGGCGGGGAAGGGCGGGAGGGTCGGGTCGTCCTCGCTCGGACCGGCGGTTTGCTCGACGAGCGGCATCGCCTCCTTGAGGCCGAGCAGCCCGCAGGCGAGCGTGCCCGCGGCCACGAGATAGGGGTTGCTGATGGACGAGGAGGCCCGCATCTCCACATGCATGGCATTGCTGCCCGCACGCTTGATGCGCACCATGGCGCTTCGATCCTCCTCGCCCCAGGAAATGTTGGAGGGCGCGAAGGTGTGGGGCCTGAGGCGCCGGTAGCAGTTGGGGGTCGGATTGAAGAGCGCCGTGCAGGCGCGCCCATGACTGATGATGCCCTGCACGAAATGGCGCAGGACATCCGGCATCTCACCCCGCTTGCGCGGGTTGTAGAACACATTCCGCCCGGTTTTCTTGTCGACCAAGCTGATGTGGAAGTGGCAGCCGGAGCCGGCCGTGTCGCTGAACGGCTTCGACATGAAGGTCGCGGTGTGCCCCGCGTGCTGCACGATCTCCTTCACGGCATTCTTGAAGGTGTAGGCGTTGTCGACGGCGGCCATGCCCTCGGCGTGGCTGTAGACGAGCTCGTATTGCGAGGGCGCGTATTCGGCGTTGGCGGTGAGCATCGGCAGGCCGGCGGCGCGCAGCCCATCGACCACGGCGCGGACCGCCGGGATATGCTCGTTTCTGAGGTTGTTGAAGATGTGCACGCCCTCGAAGAGCGGCCTGTGATTCGCCGAATCGAGCACATAGAACTCGTACTCGTGGGACATGACGGCCTTGTAGCCGAGCGCGTCGACGGCATCGAGCAAGCGGCGAACAACGTGACGCGGCGCGCCGTGGAGAGGCGTGCCGTCGGCCCATTGGGTGTCGCAGATCACCCGCGCTGTCTCGGGGATCCAGGGAACGGTTTGGAGGGTGGCAAGGTCCGCGATCAGGGTCTGATCGCGATATTTGACCTCCTCGTTGTAGCGGGTGCCGGGGATCACGTGGGAGGCCGTGTCGAGGGCGACGATGCCGCCATACATGTTCACCCCGTCGCGGACGAACTCGGCAAAGCGCTCCACGGGCACCTGCTTGGAGCGCGCGCTGCCATGCATGTCTGGAAGCTCGAACCGGATGTGCTGGATGCCGTCCTTCTTCAGCGCGGCGAGCGCAGTTTGGATGCCGCCACGCCCGCCACTGTGTTTCCGCCGTTGGGCCACGATTTGCCTCCCTGCCTCGATGTCGCACGCGAGTCCGCACGATGCCCGGCCCATGGCGTGCGTTCAAGAGGGGCGTCTGAGGCCGAAACGCTTGCCTTTCACGCCCGTCTGAACCGACAATGCCCTGACAGATCGATGGGTTTTGGGCACGCCGACGCAGCGCCGCGGCGCCGTGTCCAGGAGGTTTGCCATGCTTGACCGGTCCGCCTGGTACGACATCGCGCGGGACACCAACTGGACGCCGAAATACGTGTCCGCCGAAGAGCTGTTCCCACCCGGGATGAGCGATCCCTACGGCATCCCGGTGAGTGAATGGGAGAGCTTCGACGAACCCTACAAGGTCTCCTATCGCGAGTATGTGAAGGTCCAGCGGGAGAAGGATTCGAGCGCCTATTCGGTCAAGGCGGCGCTCGCCCGCTCGCGCTTCTACGAGCAGGCGGACGAAGGCTGGGCGAGCGTGCTCAAGCTGCACTACGGTATTGTTGCGCTGACGGAGTATCAGGCCTGCCAGTTCCAGGCGCGGATGGCGCGCTTCGGCCCCTCGCCGAGCATGCGCAACATGGCGACCTACGGCATGCTCGACGAGATGCGTCACGCGCAGCTCCAGCTCTATTTCCCGCACGAGCTGGTCTCGATGAACCGCCATTTCGATTGGGCGCACCAGGCGGCGCATACGAAAAACTGGGCGATCCTCGGCGGGCGCCATGCCATCGACGACATCATGATGTCGCGGGATGCGATCACGGGCTCGGTCATGGTCTCGTTCGCCTTCGAAACCGGCCTCACCAACCTGCAAATGATCGGGCTGTCGACGGACGCCGCCAACATGGGCGATTACACCTTCGCGAACCTGATCACGAGCATCCAGTCGGACGAGGCGCGCCACGCCCAGCTCGGCACGCCGACGATCGAAATCATGATCCGCAACGGCAAGAAGGCCGAGGCGCAGCAGGCCCTGGACGTCGCGTTCTGGCGCATGTGGCGGCTCTTCGCCATCGCCGTCGGCATCCCCATGGACTACTACATCCCGCTCGAGCAGCGGCACATGTCGTTCAAGGAGTTCATGCACGAGTGGATCATCCGCCAGTATGACCGTCAGGTGGCCGACATCGGCCTCGAGCGGCCCTGGTATTGGGACCTTTTCCTCGACGACATCGAGAACCACCATCATTGCCAGCAAGGCGGCATCTGGTCGTGGCGCCCAACCGTCTGGTGGAACCCGCCCGGCAATGTGGGCCCGGCGGAGCGGGAGTGGCTGGAGGAAAAATATCCGGGCTGGAACGCCTCCTTCGGCACCTATTGGGACGTGATCACCAACAACCTCCTGGCGGGGCACGAGGAGAAGACACACCCGAACTGCATCCCGATCATCTGCAACATGTGCCAGATCCCGATCTCCAACCGGCCCGGCGAGCCCTGGAAGGCGCGGGCCTACCAGCTGGAGCATGAGGGGCGGCGCCACAATTTCTGCACCGAGGTCTGCCGGTGGATCTTCACCACCGACCCCGACCGCTACAAGAAGCACGAGACGATCGTCGACCGCATGTATTCGGGCGAGATCGACCCGCCCACCCTCGACAACGTTTTGCTCTATATGGGCATCGGCGTGGTGAGCGAGGGCGGGCGCGACGGCGCCGACTATCGCTGGATCGACGGCTTCCGCGCGCAGGCCGCGGAATAGGCGAGCCCACAGCGAGGAGCGAGTTTCGTGGCGGCGTTTCCGATCCTGTCGCGCTTCCAGTACGACTGCCATATCAAGGTCGTCGAGATCGCGCCGGAGCTGACCATGGACGAGGTGGCGGCGGCGTGCGCTGAGCACTCGATCGATCTGCACGTCGCGCCGCGGCCCGACAAGGTCTTGCGCGTGCGCCCCACCACCGAGACCAATGACGCGCCGCCTTGGCCGCGCGAGATGACGGCGGAGGCCGCCGGGATCGCCTATTTCGACAGCATCGACATCTACTTCGACGAATACTTCGACGAACCGGCGGAATAGCACATGGCATTTCAGAAGGTCTGCACGCTCGACGATCTGTGGGAGGGCGATATGGAGGTCTTCGACGTCGGCGGCACGGATGTGTTGCTCGTCCATGTCGAGGGCGAGGGAGTGCACGCCATCCAGTCGAATTGCCCCCATCAGGAGGTCGAGCTCGCGGACGGTGACTTGGAGGGCAAGGTGCTGACCTGCTGCATGCACCTCTGGGAGTTCGACGTCGTGACGGGCAAGGGCGTCAATCCCGGCCACGCCGAGGTTGCGAAATATCCGGTGAAGGTCGAGGGCGAGGACGTGTTCGTCGACACCGAGGGAGTCGAGCCGAAATTCTCTCAGGCCTGAGGCGCAAACGGGGGCGAACATGGCGGAACGGACGGACACCAACAACGCGGTCGGCCCCGTGATGCGGGCCGGCGAGGTCGCGGATGCCGTGGTCGAGGCGATCCAGGAGGACAATCCGGGCAAGGAGTTCGTGATCGACGACAAGGTTGCCTATGTGCGGATCGAAACGGACGGCGAGTGCGTGATCCGCCAGGAGACGCTGTCGCGCGCGCTGGGGCGACCCATCGCGATCTCCGAACTCGAGATCAACCTCACCTCCTTCGCCGGGCGCATCGAGACCACTGACGACCAAATCCGCTTCTACCTCGAGAAAACGCTTTAGGGCCCGCGCTCCCATGGCACGCAAGAAAGCGCTCGTGGTCGGTGGGCTCGGCGTCATCGGGCGCAATCTGATCAACCACCTGGCGATGCTCGACGATTGGGACATCGTCGCCGTCTCGCGGCGCTCGCCCGACGACGAGATGGCCGGGAAGGCCGAATTCATCTCGTGCGATCTGCTGGACATGGCGGAGGCCGAGCGCAAGCTCGCCCACCTCACCGACGTGACGCACGTTTTCTGCTGCGCGCTCTACGGCGGGATCGATGCGACGACCACCGAGCAGAACCGCAAGCTCGTCGCCAACCCGGTGACCGTGATGGATGCGGTCTCGCCGAGCCTGGAGCGTGTCGTCCTGCAGGAGGGCAGCAAGGCCTACGGCCGCCAGCTCGGCCCCTTCAAGACACCGGCCTTCGAAAGCGACTCACGCCACATGCCGCCCAACTTCTACTACGACCAGGAGGACTTCCTGATCGCGTTTCAGGAGGGCAAGCGCTGGTCGTGGGCGGTGCTGCGGCCCGAGGCCGTCTGCGGCTTCGCGGTCGGCAACCCGATGAACCTCATCATGTGCTTCGGCACCTATGCCGCGATCTCGAAAGAGCTCGGCATGCCGCTCAAATATCCGGGCGAGATCGGCGGCTTCGAGGCAATCAACCAGGTGACCGATTCGGGGCTTCTCGCGCGCATGACCGTGTGGTCGGCGACCTCGCCCAATGCCGCCAACGAGATCTTCAACATCACCAATGGCGACGGCTTCCGCTACGTCAACGTCTGGCCCGATTGGGCGGCGTTCTTCGGCATGGCGGTCGGCATGCCACAGCGCATCCGCTCCTCCGAGGTGATGGTCGACAAAGGCCCGATCTGGGAGCGCATCGTGGAAAAGCATGGCCTGATCCCCTTGCCCTACGAGAAGACCGCGGGCTGGCCCTATTTCGACTTCAACATGGACACGTCCTGGGACGTTCTCATGTCGGATTCCAAGCGCATCGACCGCGGCTATACCGAGATGGTGGACACGGAGCGGATGTTCCTCGACCTCTTCGCCGAGTTTCGCCGCCGCAAGGTGTTGCCGTAGCCGCGGCAAAACCGGCCGGATCTGCTAGACTTTCACGATCAAAACGCGAGGGGTGAACGATGGGCGCAGAGGGTGCGTTGAAGCCGGAAGCGGTGCCCAAGCCACCGAACTACTACATCGAGCCGAGCTTCGTCGATGTGGGTGGCGTGCCGACCGCCTACCGGCGCAAGGGGGCGGGCGAGCCGGTGATGTTTCTCCACGGCGCGGGCTCGACGCGCATGTGGCTGCCCTTCTACGAGGCCTGCGCGCAGAGCGTCGATTTCATCGCGCCGGAGCATCCGGGCTTCGGCGAAACGCCGCTCGCCGACTGGATCGTCTCGGTCGACGATCTCGCGCTGCACTATGACGCGTTTCTCGATGCGCTCGAGATCGATCGGGTGCACATGGTGGGCTATTCGCTGGGCGGCTGGATCGCGGCCGAATATGCGTCCTATCTCTTCCGCCGCCTGAAGAGCCTGACGTTGATTACGCCCGTCGGCCTCAGGATCGAGGACGAGCCTGGCGTCGATTTGTTCAAGATCTCGCCGGAGGAGCTGATCGACCGGCTCTACAACGACAAGAGCGCGCTCGCGCCGATCATCCCCGATGCGGTGGTCGAGAACGGGGTCATCACCTCGCTCGATCCGAAGCAGCAGCTCACGCTCGAGGACATCATCTTCCTCTTCGGCGAATCATCCGCGGCGGCGCGCTACATGTGGTCGCCCCGCTACAACATCAAGCTGCCGCGCCGTCTCGGGCGGGTCGCCTGCCCGTCCCTAGTCTTGGCTGCGGAGGACGACCGGCTCATTCCGAATGCGATGGCGGCGCGCTTCGCCTCCCACCTGCCGGATTGCCGGCACGTCACGATCCCGGAGACCGGCCACGCGCTGATCGTTGAGCGGCCCGATGCGACCGCCGCCGCGCTCGTCGAGTTCGTCCAAGGAGCCGCGTCATGAACAAGCTCAGGTTCCACTTTTTCCACCTAATGCCCTATCCGTACCTGCCGCCGACGGAAACGTTCCCGTCGACTTGGGGAACGCTCTCGAACGCGCATTACGATCCCAAGCAGGGGCACCAGCTCTACAACGAGTATATCGAACAGCTCGTCGCGGCAGAGCGCTACGGCTACGACTCGGTGATCGTCAACGAGCACCATGCCAACGCCTACGGCACCATGCCGGCGCCCAACCTCATCGCGGCGATGCTCGTGCAGCGCACCCGCGACATCCCGATCGGCATCGTCGGCAATGCCATCCCGCTCCACGGAAACCCGCTCCGCGTTGCCGAGGAAATCGCGATGCTCGACGTGATCTCGGGCGGGCGCATCATCTCAGGCTTCGTGCGCGGCATCGGCCCCGAATATTTCAACAATCCGGTCTCGCCGACGGCCTCGGTCGAGCGCTTCTGGGAGGCGCATGACTTAATCATCAAGGCGTGGACGGAGGATGGCCCCTTCACGTGGCAGGGCGACCACTTCCATATTCCGAACGTCAATCCTTGGCCGCGCCCGCTGCAGACGCCGCATCCGCCGATCTGGATTCCCGGCCACGGCTCGTTCGAGACGATCCGCAAGGTGGCGGAGTACCGCTACACTTACCTCGCGATCTTCGCTCCGTCCTGGTTCCACAAGAAGAGCTTCGAC
Organism: Alphaproteobacteria bacterium; assembly: GCA_965216915.1. Lineage (GTDB taxonomy): Bacteria > Pseudomonadota > Alphaproteobacteria > UBA828 > UBA828 > CBDCGS01. The sequence continues at coordinate 217,869 of CBDCGS010000011.1, read as the reverse complement.
CTCCTGCGCAAGATCGCGGAAACCGATTTCGGCTACGAGGCGACCGACGACCAGTTCAACGCCTGCGTGCCGACCTATGTCGCGGAGACCGACGAGCAGGCCCATCGCGAGGCGAAGGCGCATATCTCCTGGGTGTTCAACACCGGTCTCAAGATTCCGTGGCAGATCTATTTCCCGGCCGGCTACATGTCGAAGCCCTCCTTCGCCAACTTCATGGGCGCGATCATGAAGTACAACCTCAAGCCGATCTCGGAGCTCAGCTACGACGAGATGCTGGAGGACGGCTACATCATCGTCGGCTCGCCGCAGACGGTTATCGACAAATATGCCGCCTATTGCGAGGAGCTTGGCGCGGGCGGCATGGTGCTCGCCGGCTCGCCCATCGGGCCGATGCCGAACTGGATGGTCACGAAGAACATGCAGATCTTCGCGGAGGAGGTGATCCCCCATTTCCGCGCTGCCGACGGCAAGCCCGACTATATGCGCCGCGACCGTCCGATCGGTGCCACCTATGCCGAGCGCGCGAGCACGGTCGGCATGCCCGCGGAACCGGCGCGCTCGGTCGTCAGCGGCTCCGACGCGCTCATCCCGCATCGCACCGCGCATCTTCCCGAGGTGATCGACCCGACCTTCAGCGATCGCAGCGCCGCGGAATAGTCACCCTTCGTGTGCGGCATCGCGGGGCTGTCGCTTGCGGCAGGGAAACAGGTCGCGCCGGTGGCGCTCCGGGCGCTCTCGGATGCCCTCGCCCATCGCGGGCCCGACGGCAAGGGGGTCTACGTTTCGGGCAATGTCGGGCTCGTGCACCGGCGGCTCAGCATCATCGATGTCACGGGCGGCGCACAACCGATCAGCGACCGTCACGACAAGATCCACATCGTCGGCAACGGCGAGATCTACAATTTTGTGGCATTGCAGCGAGAGCTCGAGGCCGCCGGCGTTAGCCTCAAGACACGCTCGGATACCGAAACCGCCCTCCACCTCTACGCTCGCCACGGGGCCGCGTTCGTCAATCGGCTCGAAGGGATGTACGCGCTCGCGATCTACGACGAGACGAGCCGGACCCTCGTGCTCTGCCGCGATCCGTTCGGCATCAAGCCGCTTTACTACGCGCGCACCGACGCGGGCTTCGCCTTCGCCTCCGAGCCCGCGGCCCTCACCAAGGCGGGACTCCGGCCGGCGGCGGTCAACCGCGCCGGGCTCGGGCCATTCTTGAACCGCCAATATCTTGCCGGCCGTGACACCCTGTTCGCCGGGATCGAGCGGGTGCTGCCGGGTGAGGTGCTTGTGGTGCGCGACGGGGCAATCGTGTCGCGCACGCGCCATCCGCCGCCGCTCGGCGGGCCGCAACGTCACGCGGACGCCATGCGCATGCTCGACGGTCATCTCGCAGAGGCGGTCGAGCGGCATCTGCAATCAGAGGTGCCCTACGGGGCGTTTCTGTCCGGCGGCATCGATTCGTCCGCGATGGTCATCAAGATGGCCGCGGTCGCCGGCACGATCCGCACCTTTACGATCGGCTTCGCCAGCGCGACCGTGAGCGACGAGCGCGCCGTCGCCGAGCGGCTCGCGCGCGAGCTTGGCACCGACCACACGGCCGTTCTGTTCGACGAGGACGATTTTTGGTCCGGCCTGCCGGCGATGTGCCGCGCCATGGACGACCTCGTCGCCGACTACGCCGCGCTGCCGCTGCTCAAGCTGGCTGAAGCGGCCGCGCCCCACGTGAAGGTCATCCTGTCGGGCGAAGGGGGCGACGAGATCTTCGCGGGCTATGGCCGCTACCGGCGCGGCTGGTGGGACACGCTGCGCCGCCGGCCCTTTCGTGGACGCGGTGACCTTGCCGGCTTCGAGCGGCTGTTCACTGCGGATCTCAGCGCGAACCACCAACCAGCGCCGCCGGCGGAGGCGAGCGGGCTAACCCGATTGCAGCGCCGCCAAGCCCGCGACATCGCGGACTGGCTGCCCGACGATCTTCTGACCAAGGTGGATCGTTGCCTCATGGCGCATGGCATCGAGGGGCGTGTGCCCTATCTCGACCAGCGGCTCGCGGCCTTCGGGTTCGGCCTTCCCGACCGGCTCAAGGTGCGCGGGCGTATCGGCAAGCACATCCTCAAGGCCTGGCTCAAGTCGGAACGCGATTGGATGGATGTGTGGGCGCGCAAACGGGGCTTCACCGTGCCCATTCAGGATTGGCTAAACCGCCGGCGTGAGACGCTTGCGCGCTATCTTGCTAAGAACGACGGCGTTCAGGAGGTCGTGCACCCGCTGGCGCTCGAAACGCTGCTCGGTGCCCCCCTCGACCGCAAGGCCGCGAAGCTCGTCTTTTCGCTGCTCTGCTTTGGACTTTGGCACGAGATCCATGTCGGTGGCGGCGCGCCGGAGCTCGCTTGAACCGCGGCCCCTACTCACACGTCCTCGCACTCGGTCAGCACGTCCATGGAGAGATCGTAGCAAAGGGTGGCCCGCCGCGGGCCGGCCAAGGAGCCTTGGTGGCGTCGATGCTCGAGCTTGGCGATCCGATGGGCGATCTCGCCCAGCGTCCATGCGCGCACCAAGGCTTCGCGATGATCGGCCGTCGCAGCGGTCGCGGTGGTCGCGCAGCGGCCAAAGGCATCGCCGCCCACGCGGTAACCCTTCGCCGCGCAAACCACCCGTGCGAAATCCGTGCTCAGCGTGGACCGCTCGGCGCCGGGGAGCTCGGCCGCTTGAAACAGATCCACGAGCTCGTCGAACGACAGCAAGGGAAATGTGAAGGCGGTCTCAAGCGTCGGCAGGTCCTTCACGGCGACGCGCGATGATGATGGCGCGCACGCGCCTGCGGCAACGCTTGCCGCAATCGCGAGAGCGACCGCTGCCGATCGCACCGGGCTCATCGGATCTCCCTCACCGTTCTCGGTTGCGTCGTTTCTTGCCTCGATCCTAGTCCGTGTGCGCGGCGGTTTGAATGGCTGAATCCGCGCGCCGGATCGCCTCGCTTTGCGCGAGGCGCAGCGCCATGGGTGCGGTAGGATCGCGATGATTGCGAAGGAGAGGGCGATGAATTTCGAGGGGCGGAGCGCCATTGTCACGGGCGGGGCGCGCGGCATTGGTTTCGAGATCGCCTCGCAGCTCGCCGCGAGCGGGGCAAGCGTCGCAATCGCCGACAACAACGCGGAGGGTGCGCAGGCAGCCGCAGAGACGGTAGGCGGTGGTGGACGCGTCCTTCCGATCGTGGTCGACGTGACCGATCCCGACCAGGTGACGGGGATGGTGACACAGGCCGCAGCGGCATTGGGCGCGGTCGACATCCTCATCCATAGCGCCGGCGTCGGCGTGGAGGCGCCGTTTCTCGAAACGACGGTCGAGGATTGGCGCCGTGTGATCGAGATCGACCTGACTGGGACGTTTCTCTGCGGCCAGGCGGCGGCGCGCGAAATGGTCAAGCGCGGCTATGGCCGCATCGTCAACCTGTCCTCCGCCGCGGGTGTTCGAGGCGGCGGTCGGCGCGCAGCCTATGGCGCTGCGAAAGGCGGCGTGAACACGCTCACCCAGGTGATGGCCAATGAGCTTGCGCCGCACGGGGTCACGGTCAACGCGCTCGCGCCGGGCGCGATCGAAACGGATCTCGTCAAGAAGATGCACACCGCCGCAACGCGCCAAATCTACAAGGCGGCGACACCGATGCGGCGCTATGGCACGCCGCCGGAGACCGCGGCCGCCGCGCTTTTCCTCGCCAGCGAGGAGGCCGCCTACATCACGGGCCAGATCCTCGGCGTCGATGGCGGCTTCCTCGCGGCGGGGCTCATCTTTCCGGAGCCCTAGCCCCTACCGCCGCGCCCTCGCGTCATCGCCGAACCAGCATGGCTCCGTAGCGCGCGCTGAAGAGACAGAACGCAGCGATCCAAAGGCCCGCAGCGGCCCACAAGAGCGGCCCGATCGGCTCGGCGAGGCTCGCCGAGAGCACGCGCGCGATCGCCGTGACGAGAACAAGCCCATAGATCGCCGCGCTGATGCCATCGGCGTGGAGCGCGCGACCGGTGTGGCCGAGGGTCGCCCGTGTCATCACGGCGAGCGACATCGACCCGATGGCACCGATCCCCAACGCATGCAGCGCGGCCGAGGGGGACAGCGCATCGGTGGCCGCTGCGATGCCGAGGAGCGTGAGGCCGACCGGCAGCCAGAGAAAGCCGACGTGAAGGCTCCAGACGAGGGCCTCCGGCCCCGTCCTGTGGCCGCGCCAGCGCGCCAGGCGCACGAAGGACGCAACACCCGCCACGACGAGCGCCGCGCCCGTCGCGCCATGATCCGGTGCGCCGATCCATGCCGCGAGCGCGCCGACCACGAGCGCGAGCGACACGCGGTCAACGCTCCCGAAGGGTGCCGGAAGGGCGCGCTCGCCCCGCTTATCGAGCCAGTTTCGGGTGAAGCTCGGGACGACGCGGCCGCCGATCAAGCTGATCAGCCCGACGACGATCGAGAGTGCCAGTCGGCTGCCGATATCCCCGGTCGCGACCGCCGTGATGACCTCGACATGAAGCAAGGTGTTGGCAAGGAGCAAACCGCCGACGGCAACAGCCACCGGGAGGTTGCGCCAATTGCGTCCGGCCCAGATCTCGCGCAGCACGATCGCCAGCAGGGCGAAGAGAAACGAGAGGTCGATGCACGCTGCGCCGATCGGTGACAGCGGCTCCGAATACCAAACCGCGACCCGACCCGAGAGCCAAAGCCCGACCAGTAACGCGAGCGGGCGGCCGTGCAGGGGCCGTCGGCCGGTCCAATTGGGGAGGGCCGTCAGCATGAACCCGGCCATCGCCGCCGCGAAGTACCCGAAGATCATTTCGTGCAGATGCCATGTCGCGGCATCGAACGCCGATGCGTTCGATAGCATGTCTTGGAGGGAGGCCATCCAGAGTGCGACGACCAGCACCGCCCAAACACCGGCACCGAGGAAGAAGGGACGAAATCCGCCGCTCAGCATCGTCGGGACGTGCGTCGGGGGCCGGGGAGCGGTCACCGTCGTCTCGCGCCAAAACTCTCCGGCCCGCGGCGCTGCGGCATTCGCTTAGGTGACGTGAATGGGGTCTCCGCGGCGCACCGTCCCGCCTTGGAGCACGAAGCCATAGACGCCCGCGCAGGGCAGCATTTCATTGTCGAGGAGCGGGACCGGGAGCTGATTATGCTCGACGATGGTGCGCAGGACCTTGGGGTCCTTGTCGAGCCCCGCTTGGGCCAGTGTCGGGATGGAGCAGCGCGGCGTCGGGTCGCTAATCCTGATGCGGACGTCCTTGCCCAACGCGATCGTGCGGCCGACCCAGTCATTTTCGACGAAACCCGCGGCGGCGCCGGTGTCCACGACGATGTTCGGCCTGAACCGGCGCGCGTCGAATTGCGACTCCGGACGAAGTTCCCCCAGGCGCGTGAGCGTGGAGGTGGTGATCAGATGAAGCGCCGCGTAGTCGGAGAACCGCCCCTCCATCATGAGCTCGCCAATGTCGAGAATCTCCTCGCCCTCGGCGAGGGGGTCGAGGCGCTCCAGGCTCACCTCTTGCGGTCGTGCGGTGGTCATAGTGACGGCGCGCTCCACGATCTCGGTCAGCCTCGCATCGAGGTCATCCACCCCGCTCGTCGCGGTCTCACCGTTCGGCCAGGTCACCCGAACGGGCGGCAGCGGGGTGTTCGCGCTCGGCTCGCTGGTGAACGCCGCGTCGAGGCCAATGAGCTTGCCCCATTTCTTGGGGAATTTCGCGCTCACGACCTTGCCGTTCGATGTGTCGATCAAGGCGTATCCGCGATCGCCGACGATCCCGCCCTCGACGATCTCGGCGCTTTCCACCTGCTCGCCGTTCATGGATTTGACCGGGTAACGCCACAGGGTGGCGATCACGCCGTCGTGCGCTCGCGATTCCATGGTCGCTGTTCTCCTTCCCGTGGCAGGTGCTGCATATGAGCGCTCGGCCGGACGCTGTCCGAGGCGCTTGGAACAGAAATCGTGGTCATGCGTAAACATCGCTACAATATCTATATTTGACGGGCCACGACAAGCGCGCGCCGCCGGGCGTCGCTTCTTCCGTGGTGGCGGCCGGCGGCAGCACGGAAGGCGGAATCAAATGCGGCTCTCCCAGCACAGCGACTATGCGATTCGCGTGCTCATCTATCTGGGAATCAATGGTGAAGAGCTGTGCACCATCCGCGAAATCGCGGAGCGCTACGGGATTTCCAACCACCATCTCGTGAAGGTGGTGCATAGCCTCTCGAAGGCCGGCTATGTGCACACGGTCCGCGGCAAAGGCGGTGGGATCAGGCTTGGGCGCGACCCCGAGGAGATTTCGATCGGCCCGCTGGTCCGCACCATGGAGTTCGATTTTCAGATCGTCGAGTGCTTCAACCTGAGGACGTGCGGATGCTGCATCGCGCCCGTCTGCCGGTTGAGATCAATCTTTCGCGACGCGCTGGAGGCATTCCTCGGCACGCTCGACGGCTATACGCTCGCCGACCTGTTGCAGCCGCGCGGCGACCTCCGCCGCCTGCTCACGCCCCGGCCATTAAATGGTGCTTGACACGATAATATATATTTAATGTATGTCTTTTCAGGCTCCCTGAGGTTCAGCCCGGGAGGAGAGGACGTCATGCGCGACGCGACCGATCTTGCACCAATCGGCCACAATATCGGCGACACCACGATCGATGTCGAGGTGCGCCTCTTCAACAGCGTGTCCCACCGCGGAAACGGGCGAGGAGATCGGTTCGTCATGGCGCTGCCCGCCGGAACCACGGTCGGCGCGCTTGCCGACCAACTCAACATCCCGCGTGCCGCGTTGTTCCTGGTGCTCGTCAACGGACGCGACATCACGCCGGGGCTGGTCGGCGCCGATATTCGCGCCGATCGCGAGATCGAACATGGCGACGTCGTCGCGTTCTCAGGCGCCGTGCCCTATAGCTACGGGTATGGCGCGCCGGTGGTGTAAGCCAAGTCCATCTCGCGCCGGTGGTGTAAGCCAGGTCCATCTGGAGCGTGGCCAGAGCATGTCATGGTCGCGCATGCTCACGCGACATGCTCTCTCATTGGCATTGACGAAAATGCGTCGCCACAGGTGGTCCACCTGCTCGGGATTTGCTCTAGCCACCCTTGATCGCGCGACACACAATGAGTGTGTCGCCGTCGGCGAGGCGCTGGGCGGCGCGGTCGTCGCGGTGCACAAGCTCGCCGTTGACCATCGTCACCAGCGCGCTCGTGTCGCCGAGGCGGAGGGCGTCGACGGCGTCCGCCACGGGCGTGCCGTCCGCCAGCTCGATCACCCTGTTTTTGTCGGCCTCCGTGATGCCCGGCCGCTCGATGGCGATGAGCTCGACCGCGATCTTCATCCGAGGCCGAGGCGGGAGAGCGTCTCCGGCGTCGGCTCGCCGCCGGACGTCCAACCTCGAAGCTCGTAATATTGCGGCAGCATCTTGTCGAGCTGGGCGACGCTGCCCTTGCCCGTGCCGCTCTTCGCCGCGTCTTTGAGGATGCGATCGGGCAACGTGTCGTCCGCCGCAGTGAACCCGGCGTTCAGATTGAATTGGCGCTCGAGATTCCAGATACGCTCGCCGACGAGGCGCAAATTCTCGACGCTCCAATCGCCGTCGCACGCCGCGTCGACGAGGCTCGAGACCTCCTGGAAGCCCCACGCGCCCATCGGGAAGAGGCAAAGGCCGGTCGAATCGATGGCAGCGACCTGATCCTGCGACGTTTTCACGATCTCGGCCTTGCCCTTCAGCTTGCCGCCGGAGAAATCGTCCTCGTAGGGGTCGGCCCGCAGGTGGCAGGCACCGCGGTTGCTGGTGGCATAGGCGAGAGCCATGCCTTGCATCGAGCGCCCGTCATAGCCGGGGAACTCCTGTCCCTTGGCGACCATGGCGAACTCGGGATGGCCATATTTTTCGCAGAGCCGTTTCGCGCCAAGCCCGAGGTCCGCGCCGAAGCCCTCGCCGGTGCCGGCCTGGTCGGCGGCCGTGCAAAGCGCCTCCGCCGAGCCGAACCGGTAGGCGATGCCGCCGGTCTCCTTGTCCGAGATCGCGCCGGTCTCATAAAGCTCCATGGCAGCCGAGACGGTCGCGCCGAACGAGATCGGGTCCATGCCCTGCTCGTTGCAAATGAAGTTGGCGTAGGTCGCGGCCTCGATGTCGTCGACACCGACCATGGGCCCGAGCGCATAGGCCGATTCATACTCGAGCCCGCCGGAGGGCTTGCGGTAGCGCTCGTTTTCCCCGATGGCGAAATGGCCGGGATCCATCTTCGCGACGCGGCCGCAGCCGATCGTGCAGCCGAAGCAAGCCTTGTTGGTCATGAGGTTCGCTTCGCCGTCGGTGCGGCGGCGCGCCGCCATCGCGGCCGGGCCGAGCTTGTTCGCGCCCTCGAACTGGATGTCCCGATTATTGCGCGTAGGCAGGCTGCCGAACGACTGGGTGACATCGATCATCGAAAGTGTGCCGGTTTTCGCGAGCCCGGCGCGGGCCTCGCTCGGCTGCAGGACCGAATTGGCGTGGGCGATCGCCGCCATGAAGGCCTTCGGGTCATTCACCGAGACGCCCTTGGTGCCGCGCACGGCGATCGCCTTGAGGTTCTTCGAGCCCATGACGGCACCGACGCCCGAGCGTCCGGCCGCGCGATCCATGTCGTTCACGACGCAGGCGTAGCGCACTAGGGTTTCGCCCGAGCGGCCAATCGAGGCGACCTTGATCGCAGGGTCCTGATGGCGCGCCTTGAGCAGCGGCTCAGTATCCCACACCGACTTGCCCCAGATGAAGCCCTTGGCGGGCAGCAACACGGCGTGGTCGTCCTTGATGTAGAGATAGACGGGCTTCTTCGCCTTGCCCTCGAAGATGACCATGTCCCAGCCGGCGAGCTTCAGCTCGCCGCCGAAGTAGCCGCCGGAATTGGAGCAGGCGATGGCATTGGTGAGGGGCCCCTTCGTGATGACCGAGTAGCGCCCGCCGGTCGGCGCGCCGGTCCCTGTCAAGGGGCCGGTCGCAAAGATCAGCTTGTTCTCCGGCGAGAGTGGATCCGCCTTCGGGTCCATCTCCTCCGCAAGGTATTTGGTCGCGAGCCCGCGCTGGCCCAGATACTGCGCCGCCCACGCGGAGTTGAGGGGTTCACCGACACAGGTGCCCGCCGTGAGATCGACCCGCAATAACTGTCCCTGCCACGCCATGAATCCCTCCCTCACATGCGACATTCGATGCGCCGCGCTCGCGGCGCTCTGGGGCGGGAGCCTAGCACTGGAGCGCGGCGCGGACGAGCGCGTCTTCGCGCGGAAGAGGCGGCGGGGTCAGGCCGTCGCGGGCCCGCCGGGCGCGGGGGCGGCGTAGTGCGCAAGAAATTCTGGACTCGGCGGAATCGGCTTGATCACGTCGATCAAGACCCCGTTGGGGTCGCGCGTGACAAAGTGGCGCTGCCCCCAAGGCTCGTCCTGTAGCGCGACCACGATGGGCAGGTCGCTTGCCGTGGCGCGTGCGAACTCGGCGTCGACATCCTCGACCTCGAAATTGAGCATCAGCCCTGAGACGGTCCCGCGTCCGGCTTCGGGCAGGGTTTCGTGGTCGCCCTGGAGGATCGCGAGGTTGACGCCCCTGTCCTCGCTCGACTGCAGGTGGACGTACCAGTCGCTCTCATAAAGAGCGACAAAGCGGAAATGGCGGCGGTAGAACGCCACCGTGCCGGCGACATCGTCGGTCAGGATCACCGGGTAATACTGGGTCGCTTTCATCATCCCTTGCCTTCGAGTGGTGCAAGATACATACAGTGTGTATGTGAGCTGTCCGATCAGTAACATACAGGCTGTATGTATGCAAGAACGTTCGGTGCCAAACCGCGTGCGGTCCGAAACGACCCAGGCGGCCTTGATCGCCGCGGCGCGCGGCCTTTTCGCGGAGAATGGCTTTGCGGAAACGAGCACGCCCGAGATCGTTGCGGCCGCGGGGGTCACGCGCGGCGCGCTGTATCACCACTTCGAGGACAAGCTCGCTCTGTTCGCCGCCGTTCTCGAGAAAGAGGCGGCGACCGTTGCCGCGCAGATCGATCAACGCACGGCGAGCGAACGATCGCCTCTTACCGCTCTGCAGGAGGGCGCTGCCGCGTATTTTGCCGCGATGGCCGTGGTGGGGCGCGCGCGCCTCCTCTTGGTCGAGGGCCCGGCGGTGCTCGGCACCGCGGCGATGGACCAGATCGATGAGCGAACCGGGCGGGCGGAGCTTCGCACCGGCCTTGCCTACGCGATGGAGGAAGGGCATATCCCGCGCGCGCCCCTCGATGCACTGGCTGCGGTGCTGTCGGCGGCGTTCGACCGGGCGGCTCTCGCGATCGCCTGGGGCGAGCCTGCGGCGGATCAGGAGGCCGCGATCGCATGCCTGCTCGAGGGTTTGTTCGCCAAGCGTTAGCGCGTGCGCTGGCGCGCGGCCGATATGCCTTACGGATGCCGCGGGCTTAGGGTAAAACCGCCCCCACGTGCTGGCCAAGAGCCACCAGGACCAACGAGAGGAGACGGCGCGTGGAATATCTGCACACGATGGTACGCGTCAAAGACCTTGACGAATCGCTCGGCTTTTATTGCGGGGCGCTCGGCCTGGTTGAGACGCGTCGCTACGAAAGCGAGAAAGGCCGTTTCACCCTCGTGTTCCTGTCGGCACCGGGCGATGTCGATCGCGCCAAGGCGGATCAGGCGCCGGTGGTGGAGCTCACCTACAACTGGGACCCCGAGGAGTACACGGGCGGCCGGAATTTCGGGCATCTCGCCTATCGCGTCGACGACATCTACGCGACCTGCCAGGGCCTTCAGGAAAAGGGCGTCACGATCAACCGACCGCCGCGCGATGGACACATGGCCTTCATCCGCTCGCCCGACGGGATCTCCATCGAGCTCCTGCAACGGGGTGCGGCGCTGGAACCGGCGGAGCCCTGGAAGAGCATGCCCAACACCGGCGAGTGGTAGCGCCCGCCTAGAGCTCGTCCGCCGTCCATCCGCCGGCGGGCCGATCGAACCACATGTGGATTTGGCCCGTGCCGGCGGCGTTCTCATAGGCGCTGAAGGCGCGGCCCGGCGCAGTGCAGGCCGCGCCGCCGAGCGCGCCCACCATCATGAGGTAATGGCCGAAAAAGCCCTCGGGCTTGTGCTGGCGGTAGGCATCCATGGCGCCGATCACGGCTCCGTGGTCGCCCTGTTTCCACCACGCGATGCGCGCCTCGTCGGCGGCGCGTGCCTCGGGCGTGCGTACGTGGACGGGGTCGGAGGCTTCGTGAGCCTCGAGCACGCCGAGCGGCCAAAAGCGGTGGCTCAGGCCGCCGCTCGCGAGCAGCACGACCCGCCGACCGATATCGGCCACGGCCTCACCGAGCGCGCGGCCAACGGCGAGAAAATCCGCGGCCTCCGCAGTTTGGCAGACGCTCATCGAGAGCCAGGCTTCGCCGTCGTTCAGGAAGTGGGCGAGGTTGATCGTCGGGTAGTGGATCGGTAGCTGGGGGTCGTCGCACATCGTGCAGCGCACCCCGCCATCGCTGACCCGCGCCGCGATGCGCCGCGCGAGATCCGGATCGCCGCCGAGCGCATAGGGGACCTGGCGCATGCCCCGGGGCAGCTCGTCGGAGGTGTAGAGGCCGTCGCGCCGCGCGTGCCCGGTCACGATGAATTCGACCGTCGTATACCAATGCGTGTCGAACACGATGATCGCGTCGGGCGCGAGCGTGTCGAGCACCTCGGCACGAAGGCGCTTGAGGCCGGGGCGGAGGCTAATCTCCTTGCCCTCGTTGAGTGCGAAGCGCACCTCTTCGGGCAGCATGATCGTCGGCACGTGGGAGAGCACGCCGGCGCCGATGATCTCTCCCATGCATCTCCCCCGCTGGACAAATCGTTCGGGTCCAAACTATCATGCGGGCACCAGCCATGCAATCGAGCGAGCGAGAACGATGGCATCGGTCGCACCTCTGGGCGCCGCGCAATCCGACGACGGCTTCGCCAACATCGCCTCCCACGACGCGTTTTCCGGCGGCGTGCCGCACGCGACCTTCGATCGCCTGCGCCGCGAGGACCCCATCGCCTGGTTCGACGAAGACGACGGGTCGGGCTTTTGGGCGGTCACGCGCTACGACGACATCCACGAGTTCAACCGCAACTACAAGCTCTTCACCACGACACGCGGCATCCGCCTCGAGGAGATGACCGACGAGGAGATGGAGAAGCGCCGCTCGATGATGGAACTCGATCCGCCGGAGCACACGCGTCAGCGCCAGCTCGTCAACCGCGCGTTCGCCCGTCGTGTGATGGAGACCTACGAGCCGCAGCTCCGCGAGATCACCGTGAAGATCCTCGACAAGGCGGTTGCGCGCGACGAGTTCGAGGCGCTGGAGGCGATCGCCAAGCCGCTGCCGATGCGTATGCTCGGACGCATCATGGGCACGCCCGAGGCGGACGACAAATGGCTCGTCTCGCAGGCCAATCAGATGATCGCGAACAGCGATCCCGATTTCACCGACCACGTGGTCGATCAGGTCGACACCGAGAAATACCGCTTCGCACCCTTTCGCTCACCGGCCGGTCTCGAGATCTTCAATTACGCCGAGAAGCAAGCCGCGCTCCGCTACAAGGAGCCGCGCGACGATGTCACCACCATGCTGCTGCGCCCGAAGAAGGATGGCGAGTGCCTCACCGAGAGCGAGTTCAAGAATTTCTTCGCGCTCCTCGTGTCGGCCGGCAACGACACAACCCGCTACACGATCGCCTCCACGCTGCACGCGCTTGCCAATCAGCCTCATCTCTACGATCAGCTTCGAGCGGCGGACGAGGCGCTTTGGGGCACGGCCGTCGACGAGTTCATCCGCTGGGCCTCGGCGACCATGCATTTTCGCCGCACCGCCCGCGAGGACACGGAGCAGCGCGGCAAGACCATCAAGGCCGGCGACAAGGTGGTGTTGTGGTTCATCGCCGGCAACCGGGACGAGGCGGTGTTCGAGAACCCGCACAGCATCGACCTGGCGCGGGCCGACAATCCCCACCTCGCCTTTGGGCGGAGCGGGCCGCACAACTGCCTCGGCCTTTGGCTCGCGCGCCTCGAGCTGCGCGTCGTGCTGCAGGAATTCGTGAAGCGGGTGAAGAGCCTGCGGCAAACCGGCCCCGAGGCCCATCTCCGCTCTAATTTCATCAACGGCATCAAGCATCTGCCGCTCGCCATCGAGCGCGTGTAATCCCAAGGAGAGCCGCCATGACCCGGCGCTGCGAGATCGCGGGCGTCTCGGTGCCGCTCGAGCACTATGTCGGCGGCGCCTGGCTGCCGTCATCCGAGACCTTCGAGGACCGCTCGCCGCTCGATTGGTCGGACACGCTCGCCGACGTCGCGCGCGGTGACGCGGCGATCGCGGCCCGCGCCGTTGATGCCGCAGCCTGCGCATTTCGCGATTGGGCGGCGATGCCGCTCGCGCAACGGGCGGTCTTCATGAACCGCCTCGCCGATTTGATCGACGCGCACGCCGAGGAGATCGCGCGCGTCGAGTGCCTGGACATGGCGATGCTCCAGGAGAGCCTGGAGAAGCGGGTGATCCCCCGCGCCGCGCGCAACTTTCGGGTCTATGCGGAGATGGCGGCGGCCTACGAGGAGCGGGTGTGGCAATCCAACGGCACCGACAACCGCGTGATGCGCATGCCCGCCGGCCCGGCGGTGATCATCACGCCCTGGAATGCCCCTTTCATGCTGTCGTCCTGGAAGTGCGCGCCCGCGCTCGCGGCGGGCAACGCGGTGATCCTCAAGCCCGCCGAATGGTCGCCGCTCTCGGCTGCCATCCTCGGCGACCTCATCGACGAGGCGGGCCTTCCGCCCGGCGTCTTCAACATCGTGCAGGGCATCGGCGAGGAGGTGGGTGCGGCGCTGGTCGCGGACCCCCGCGTGCGCCGCATCTCGTTCACGGGCTCGCCCGAGACGGCGCGGTCCATCGGCGCGGCGGCGGCGGCCAACATCGTGCCTTTCACCGCCGAGCTTGGCGGCAAGGGCCCGCTCATCGTGTTCGCCGACGCTGATCTCGACGCTGCTGCGAAGAAGGCAGCGGGCCAGTTCGACGATTCCGGCCAGGTTTGCCTCGCCGGCACCCGGCTCCTGGTCGAGGCGTCGGTGCGCGGGCCCTTCGTCGAGGCGCTCAACAGCCATACGGACGCGCATGTGCTCGGCGACAGCCGCGAGCCGGCGACCACGGTCTCGCCGGTGATCCATCCCGATCACCTCGCGCGCATCGCGGGCTTCGTCGCGCGCGCACGGGCCGCCGGCGACCGCGTTCTCCGTGGCGGCAAGGTGTGGCGCGAGGGCGGCCTCTGGTACGAGCCGACGATCATCGAGCCGGCCTCCAACGACTCAGAGATCGTGCAGCGCGAGGTTTTCGGCCCGGTCCTGACACTCCAAACCTTCCAGGACGAGGCGGAGGCGATCGCGCGCGCCAACAGCACGGCCTACGGCCTCTCCGCCATCCTCTACACGCGCGATGCCGCGCGGGCCGCGCGCGTCGGCCGTGCCGTGCGCGCGGGCACCGTGTGGGCCAACTGCTTTCTGATCCGCGACCTCACCGCGCCTTTCGGCGGCTGCGGCATCAGCGGCCTCGGCCGCGAGGGCGGCGACTACGCCCTCGATTTCCACAGCGACCTCAAGACGCTGCAGATTCTCGAAGGCTCGGTTGCCTGAAGCTAAGCGCCTCCTGAGAACCGTCCTGCCCGTCCGATTAGCGGCGGGCGCGATAGCGGGCGTCGGGACTATTCGTCGTCCACCGCGCTCTCATAATGTTGCGCGCCGGGTCCGCGGGGGGCGCGCTTGCCGCGGTGCTCCCAATCGCCGCCGAGCGCGGTGGAGCGTACCTCCTCGGAGCTCGACGGCTGGGCGCCAACATCGTCGGCGATCGGCGCGGGGCCTTCCACGATGCGATTTTCGAGGCGGCCGAGCCCCTCGACCTCGACGGCAACGACGTCACCCGGCTCGACGGGCCGACTGTTCGCCGGCGTGCCCGTGAGCAGAAGATCGCCCGGCTCCAGCGTGATCGTGCGGGCAATGTCGGCGACGAGATAGTGCATGTCCCACTCCATCTCGTCGGTGTTGCCGTCCTGCGCGAGGCTGCCGTTGACGGTGGTCTTGATGCGCTTGCCGCGGAAATCCCAGCCGCTGACGACGCCGGGCCCCGCCGGACACAGCGTGTCGGAGCCCTTGACGCGGAGCATCGAGCCCGCGTCGGTGTCGCGGAAGTCGTGCAGGCCATAGTCGTTGGCGATCGTGTAGCCAGCGATGTAATCCGCCACGCCGTCGCGGCTCACATTGCGGCAATGCCGGCCGATCACCACCGCGATCTCGCCCTCGAAGTTGAGCCACCGGCAGCGCGCGGGCCGCACCACATCGGCGCCGTGGCTGTTGAGCGCGGTCACCGGCTTGTGGAAGTAGGTCGGCGCCGGCGGCAGCTTGGTCATGAACTCCTCGACCCGGCTGCGGTAGTTGAGATGCACGCAGATGATCTTACGCGGCTCCGTCGGCGGCAGGTGCACCGCCTCGGCGATCGGCACGGTGCGGCCGTCGGCCGCCGCCAGCACATCGCCATGCGGCCGCACGACCGTCGGATAGCCGTCCAGGAGGATTCGCCTCAGCTCCATCGCCGCCCCGCCCAGTTGATGCGTTTGGGCCCAAACGATATTTATTCGCAGGCTCACTGACAAGCGAAGCGCCGCGCGGGAGGACGGGCGATGAAAGGCTTCATGTTTCCACGGTCGGCGACGGGCAAGGCCTCGCTCCTGCCGCCGCCGCCCTGGCACTATTCGGGCGACATGCTGACGCTCGAATACCGCACCGATCCGGCGGCGGTCGCTGAGCTTTTGCCAGACGGCGTGACGCCGGCGGACGACGACCCGGGCGCCGTCGCAATCGTCTGGGCCGATTGGCAGGCCTGCTCCGACAGCTTCGCGGAGCTGCTGGATCCCGTGCGTGCCCAATACAAGGAGGTGTTCGTCGTCGTGCGCTGCCAGTTCGAGGGCAAGCACTATTCGCGCTGCGTCTACATCTGGGTCGACACCGACTATGCGATGGTGCGCGGCCAGCATCAGGGCTATCCGAAGAAGCTCGGCTCGATCTTCCTGACGCGGCCGGTGCGCGTCGGCCGCGCGGGGCCGCGGCTCGAGGTCGGCGGCCGCTTCGGTGCGACGCTTGCCGCCTACGATCGCCGGCTCTTCGAGGCCGCCTTCGAGATCACGGGGCCGAGCGAGGATGCGGGTTTCGTCAATGCGCTCCCCATGCTGCACAACCGCTGGATGCCCGCGATCGAGGGGGACGGCACCGACAGCCTCGACGAGTTCGTCACCATGGCCGGCTATGACGTGGAGATCGGCCGCTCCTTCACCGGCACCTTCACGCTCACTCTCGGCACCTCGCCCGCGGAGGAGCTGGAGCGCCTTGCACCGCGCGAGCTGATCGCGGGCTACTGGCGCGAGGTGGCGTTCTCCTGGCGTAGCGGCACCACGCTGCGCCGCACCCTGCTCGCGCCGATCTGACGCCGTGGCCAAGCGCGCCGCCGTTCCAGACGCCGAGCGCGCCGCCCTCGCGCGCGTCGAAGCCCTCGACATCGACGTCGGTGCGTTGTCTGCGATCTCCAACGTGTTCCGCGTCGCGAACGCGTTCCGCAACCTCGCCGAGCGCCGCGTGCTCAGCCGCCACGGTCTCTCCTTCTCCGGCTTCACCGTGCTTTGGGTGCTCTGGGTCTGGGGGCCGCGCGAGCCGGGCGAGCTCGCCGAGGAGGCGGGCATCACCAAGGGCACGCTGACGGGGGTTCTCAAGACCCTCGAGGGACATGGCTTGACCGAGCGTCGCCCGCACCGCACCGACGGACGGCGTGTCGTGATCCGCCTGACGGCCAGGGGCAAGGCCACGATCCACCGCCTGTTTCCGCAATTCAACGCGCTCGAGACGGCGGTGACCGGCGAACTCAGCGAGGCCGAGACGGCGGCGCTCGCCCGCGCGCTCCGCACCGTTCTTCTTGCGACGCAGGCGCACGATACGCGAGCCGAGCGGTCGTGAGTGTCAATCCGGCGCGACCAAGGGGTTGGTGCCGTCGTCGAGCGGCAGCGCAACCGGCGCGCCATCCGCTTGTGCCGAGCGGTAGGCGGCCATCAGCACCTCCACGCCGAGGCACGCCGTCGCGGCGTCGCTCTCCGGCCCCGCGCCGGTCTCGATTGCATCCACCAGCTGAACAAACGGGCTGCGCGTCTCGTGGCCGTCGAGAAACGCGGCCGCCGCGATGGGACGCCCGTCGACGAACACCGTGTCGGCGAAGGGCAGCGCGGTGATGTTGTGCGCCTCGAAGCGGATCTCGATCACGCTGTGCCAGGCCTCGGGCTTGAGCGCGGCCGCGACGTCCATCGTGGGACGGCCCGCGATTGGCTGCTTGCCGGCGGCCAGCACGGCGTAGAAATCCCCGTAATCCGCAATGATCTGGCCAAAGCTCTCGACACCTGCCGCGGCATAGGGCTGCCAGCGTCGCATCAGCTTGGCCTGAACGCGCACCGGCGCGCCCCAGAGCGCGACCATGTAGTCGATCGCGTAGCATCCGAGGTTGGTGAGCTCGCCCCCGCCAGTCTCGGCCGGCGGGTCGAGCCGCTCGGGCCAGACGGTCGCTAGCGGAAAATCGGGCGAGAACGTCATGCCCCAGCTGCTCATGTAGCTGAGGGGTGGGCCATAGGTGCCCGCGCGCACGGCGTCGAGAAGCTTCGCCCCGATCGGGTGAAAGCGAAACACGGTGATGTCGTGGACCAGCTTGACGCCGGTGTCATCGATCACCCGTTGGATGCGGCGCGCCGCGTCCAAGCTCTCGCACATCGGCTTGTTGAGGAAGATGTGCTTCCCTGCACGCGCCGCGCGCTCGCACCAGTCCGCCTTTTCGTGCGGCGAGCAGGCGAGCGCGACGATGTCAATTGCGGGGTCGTCGACGATCGCGTCCGGTGACTCGGTTAGTGCGCACCCCGTGGCCTCGGCGAGCGCGGGGGCGCGCCGCGGATCGTTTTCGAACGCGGTGACGATCCTGGCGCGCGGCTCCTCTTTGAGCGCGGCCGCCACGAACTCACCATGGGTGCAGCAATTGCCGATCAGACCGACGCGGTAGGTTGCGCCCTCGGCTGCGTGTCTCTGGGTCATCACAAGCCTCGCGCCCTTGGTGCGGGACGAGCGCAAGTGTACCAGCCTATGATCGGCGCAAAGCACGCCTTGAACAGCGCGGCGGTTGCGGGTTGTGCGGCCGTCGGCAAACGAGAGAGAGCCCGATGCTGACGCGCCTCATCACCGCCACAACCTTGGCCGGCCTGCTCGCCGCCGCCCTCAACGATGCCCCCAGCCACGCGTCCGAGGGGCTCGAGACCGTCGAGTTCGTGTTGGCGGTCGACGGCCCGCCCACGCAATTGGACGCGCTCTCCGAGGCGCTGCTCGACCGCTTGGACCGTCATGGCATTCGCGCTGCAGCCAAGGCGGACATCGCCTGCGGGCGGGTCGCCGTCGAGGTTGGAGCGGGCGAAGATATCGAGACGGTGCGCTCGATCTTAAGTCCGGGGAGCGCCGGCGCAGGCGCTCTGGAGTTCCGCCGGGTCGTCTCGGTCGGCAGCGAGGCCGCATGTCGTGCGCAGGCGCACGGGCCGCAAGCATGCGTCAGTGACGAGGACGGGCGCACAACGGATCAATGGCTCCTGACCGAGCCCGCGATGGTGCTGGACGAGACGCCCCAGACGGACGTCGGCTTCAACATGTTGGGCGAGCCGGAGCTTTTCATCTCGCTGGGCGGTGGTGATCGGGAGCGCCTGTGCGCGGTGACGACGGAGGCGGTCGGACGGTCCATCGCGGCCGTGATCGGCGACACGGTCGTCATCAACGCGATCGTGCGAGAGCCGATCTGCGGTGGCAGCTTGACGATCTCGGGCAGCTACACCGAGGAGGAGCTGACCTCCCTCGCAGACAGGATCGCGCTTGCGCAACTGCCGGCCTACGAGATCTGGGCCGAGGCGCTGGTCACCCGACGTCCGATCCCGCGCACGGTCTTCATGCCCGAGACCGCGCCCGGTGTGATTATCGAGCGCCTTGGAGAAATCGTCGCCGGCACGGACCTTGCGCCCGAGGCCGTGTACGCCGCGCTTCGCGCCGCGCTCGGCGCCTTGCAGGCACCCAACTGGGCCAACGAGCCGCCACATTGGGTCGACCGCCGCTATTTCTTCGAGAATTAGCAACAGGCCGCGACCGGCCCGGCCAAAGAGGGGCCGGATCGGACGGGCTCAGAATTTGCCGTTGTCGTTCTGCCACGCGCTCCGCGGCGGGACCGCCTCGACGGTATCCCAATGTTCGACGATCTTGCCGTCGGCGACGCGGAAAAGGTCGTAGAACGCGCTGTGCACGCCCGCCAAAGACCCCTCGCTCACCGCGAGAACGAAATTCCCTTGCGCCAGGACGCGGTGCAGGCGGTCATATGTGATCCTTCTGCCATCGTCCGACGTCGCGTCCAGGGCTGCCCGAAGCGCCGCCACACCATCTTCGATGTGCGGATTGTGCTGGGTGAAGCGCGCGCCATCGATGTCCTGCGCCAGCGTGTCGAGGCGTCGCCGAACCAGAACGCGTTCGACGAAGCCGCGCACCAGCTCGCGATTGGCCTCGGTCCGCGCCAGATCGGCGGCCTCGGTCGGCCCGTCGACCATGGAATGGCCGGACGGGTTCGGCCCCCGCCGCGGCTGAATGTTGTCCCAGTGCTCGACGGCCAGGCCATTCTCGAAGCGAAAGACCTCGAAGCCGATGCGGCGCGTGGCAAAGTCGTACTCGGTGTGTGCGAAGACGTGGTCGCCGTCCTCGAAGGCGCGCACGACGTTGACCCGGGGATTGCTCTTCGAAAGCCGTTGGAAGAGGGCGGCGAGACCCTCGCGTCCCTCATGGGTCTGAGGGTTGTGTTGAATGTATGTGTCCGGGCTGATCACGGCGACGGCCGCGGGATCGCCGGTTTCGATCCCCTTGAGCAGGGCGCGGATCCGGTCTGCGTTGGTCGAGCCCATGGGCATCACCCGTCGGGACTTCGGACTCCGCCAACTATGCCACGCGCGGGGCGTGGATGAACCGCCGGACCGCAACCCGAGAGGTGCCGCCTCAATACCAATAGGACGTGCGCGCCGCGGGATCGGCGCGGAGAGCCCCTGGTAGAGGCAAAGCCGCGATCAGCTGCCATGGGGCCCCTCCGCCTCAATCGTGGCAAAGCGCGGCCCATGATCGCCACCGGAGCGATTCACCCCGCGCCATCGGCCACGCCGCGCGCTAGGATGGGGCATGGCACGTGGCTCCCTTCGCAATGCACCCGCCTCGGAGGCGCTTTGGGCCGCGACCGCCGCGCCGGCACCCGACACCGTGCCGCTGGACGAGACGCGCCGCGTCGATGTCGCAGTGATCGGCGGCGGCTATACCGGGCTCTCGACCGCGCTTCATCTTGCGAAGCGCGGGATTGATGTCGCGGTGGTCGAGGCGGCGGAGGTCGGCAATGGCGGATCGGGGCGCAATCTCGGCCATTGCACGCCGACCTTCCTTTATCGCGAACCCGAGGAGGTGGAGGCCGTGCTGGGCCCGAAATGGGGCGAGCGGTTCGTCCGCATGCAGGCCGACGCCGCGACCCTCGTGTTCGATCTGATCCGCGATTACGAAATCGACTGCGAGGCGAAGCAGAACGGGCTCCTCAACGTCGCGCATGCGCCGAGCGCGATGGCGCATCTCGAGCGGCGTTGCCAGGCCTTCGCTGCGCTCGGCAAGGCGTGCCGCGTGTTGGACAAGGCCGAGGTCGGGGCGATGACCGGCACCGACCGCTACCATGGCGGCTGGATTCACCCGGAGGCCGGCCACCTCGACCCGCTCGGCTACGCGCGCGGTTTGGCTCGGGCGGCGCTCCGCGAGGGTGCGGCGATCTACACCCGCTCGCCGGTCGTCGCGCTCGAGAAGGAGGGCGGCAAGTGGCGCGCCAAGACGACGCAGGGCGCGCTCCTCGCAGATCGTGTGGTGGTCGGCACCGGCGCCTATTCGGGCGACCTGTGGCCCGCGCTCCGGCGCACCTATTCGGTCATGGTCGCGTTCGGCCTCGCCAGCGCGCCGCTCAACGACAACGTCGTGAAGTCCGTGTTGCCGAGCGACAATCACCTGGTCGATAGCGCGGGCGACATGCACTATTTCAAGCTCGCCCAGGGCCGCATCGTGACCGGCGGCATGGTCGAGGCGCGGCTCGGGCGCGACGCCGCCTTCACGCGCCGCATCATGAGCGAGCGCATGGCCTGGCTCTACCCCCAGCTCGGCAAGCTCGACTGGCCCTATTTCTGGCACGGCAACATGGATGTGGTGCCGGAGACGATCCCTCACGTCTACGAGCTGGCGTCCGGCGTGACGGCGGCGACCGGCTACTCCGGACGCGGCATTCCGACCGCAACCGCCATGGGCACCCAGCTCGCCGCCCATGCGGCGGGGACGCCACCGGAGGAGTTGAGCGTCGAGATCAAGCTGCCACGCGCGCTCCGCTGGCGCGGCCCAATGAGCCACGTCAGCGTGCTGCTCGGGCCGCTCCATCGCATGATCGATCGGCGCACCGCACGGCGGGATCGGGTGGCGAAGATCCCGTTCTAGAGCAAATCCCAAGCAGGTGGGATCACCTGCGACGACGTATTTGCGTCAATTCCAATGCGAGAGAACATGTTCCGTGAGCATGAAGTGAACGGGACATGCTCTGAGAGGCGTCCCGGGCATCACTCGCCGCCGGTTCCCTGATCCGCGATGGCCGCAAGATCAGGCCACCCGAAGGCGAGCTCGTCGAGCGGCGTGCCATGAAACGGCTCCGTGCGTTGCGCGACCAGCGTGCCGCCCAGCGCCTGATAGAAGAAACGCGCAGGGTTCGCCGCGAGCACCCAGACCACCGCCGATCGGTGGCCGCTGACAGCAAGGGCCCGCAAGAGCCCGATCATGAGGCGGCGCCCGACACCTTGGCCCTGATGGTCCGGCCGCACATAGAGCGTGAACACCTCGCCATCGAACGCGAGTGAAGGTGCGCGGTTCTGCCCGCCATTTCCGAACCCGACGATCGTCGTGTCATCCGTAACGGCGACCAACGTGGTGTCGCGCGGCGGTGGCCGGCGAAGGTGGTGCGCCCAGAACGCTTCGTGCGTGGGATGAGACATCTCGAGGAGACTGCGATCTGGGATAATGCCGGCGTAGGTGTCCCGCCAGGTTTCCACCTGGACCGCCGCGATCGCGGCGGCGTCCGATGGTCTTGCCGCTCTGATTGTGGTCACGCGCCCTCGTTACCACGCCGGTGCGGTGGAGCGAAGACATTGGGGCAGGGAGATGCGAGCGAGCGTCGTTCAGGCGCGGTGCATCGCGTTCGGCCTAGAGGACCGTCACGACCTCGAAGGCTATGCTCGCCGCCAGGCAAATCACCGCGAGTGTGCGCGGCTGCACGAGGAAACGCACGAGCGCGGCGAGGCGGGCGTCGCCAAGGGGGAGCTGAAGCAGGGGTGCGGGCAGATCAGCGGGCATCGAGGGGGACGGTCTCGAACGTGTCCGCCGTCGACACGTGCGCAGCAACCGGCACCGGCCCGCGGCTGGGCCGACTCATGATGTAGGCCGATACAATGGCGCAGCCGGCACCGTAGCCGACGAGCACCAGCGTGCCACCTGCGCCGCTGACCGCCACCACAAGGATGCCGCCGATCATGCTCGCGTGGGCCACGAGCTTGGCGGCGACCGGAATCGCGCGGTGCTCGTGCCATGCCTGGATCGAGGGGCCGAAACGCGGGTGATGGTAGAGCCAGGTGTGAAAGCGCTCAGATCCCTTGGAGAACGCCCACAGCGCAACCAGAAAGAACATGGTCGAAGGCATGATGGGAACGAACGCGCCGATCACGCCGAGCGCCACGGCCAGCCATCCGATCAGGAGGAAAGTGCTTCTGACGAGCGAGGATTGGTTTGCGGCGCGGTCGAGCATCGGGCCAGTGTGCCGGCTGTGGCCTAACGCCCCGTTAATTTCTTGGCGGCGTCCGCCGAGCGCTCAGACGTCCGCGATCTTTGGCGCGGAATCCTCGATTTCCTTGATGCGATCCATGCCGCTTCGCATGTGAGACATGATGAACTCGGCGCGCTGCACCGGCCCGCACCGGCCGCCGCCAACTTTCTCGTCC
Organism: Alphaproteobacteria bacterium; assembly: GCA_965216915.1. Classification (GTDB taxonomy): domain Bacteria; phylum Pseudomonadota; class Alphaproteobacteria; order UBA828; family UBA828; genus CBDCGS01. The sequence continues at coordinate 194,692 of CBDCGS010000011.1, read as the reverse complement.
CACACCTTCATCTTGAGGGAGAGCCCGCACAGCACGCCGCCGACGGTCGAATGGTGGCTTTCGATGAGGCTGCGCACACGGCGGAACGACTCGGCGGAAAGGTTGTCCCACATCTCCTCGGAGTGCTTCTCGAAGCTTTCGAACCGGCCCGTGATCGAGGCCGTGACGTCGTTGAGCCGATGGCGGAGGAATTCACAGGTGCTCATGAGCGCCTTGTCGTGGCGCATCTGATAGCTGTCGGCGAGCCCGTCCATGGCTTCGATGAACTGGGTGATCTGTGGAATGAGCTCATCGAGGCACTGCTGGTAATAGGCGAGCGATAGGAATATGTCGGCGTAGTCCTCGAGGAACGCGGGGACGGCCTGGATGTCGATTTCGAGGCGATCCGCCATGATCTTCAAGTTCTTGAGCGCAAGCTCCTTGTTGGGGTTGGAGAAAAGCTGCAGCAGCTGGTCGAAATCCTCGATCTTCACGTCCTCGTTGCCGTACACCTGTTTCAGAAGCGGCGACGTGAACGTCCGCATATAGTCGGTCAGCTCGGCCTGTTTTTCGGGCGAGAGCGCGAGGTCCTGCTGTTCATCGACATCGATGCCGAGGCGCCGTAGATCGATGCGCAGGCAATAGACATCGTAGCTGTTGAGCTCGGCGAGACTTTCGACCGTGCGACGGTCGTCGGTGGCCTCGCCGGGCTTCCAATTGAAGACCTTCGCTAGCTCGTTGGGTTTGGTCTGGCCGCTTCCGGCTTGCTCATCACGATAGAGCTCGATCACCGATTCCAGGTGCGAGTTCTTGATCAGGCGGGCTTTCTTGAGAGCTCTGGTCGAGAGCGGAATAATCGATAGCGGAAGGATATGGAGCGAATCCATATCCAGATCGCGCTCAGCGTCTCCAAGGTCTTTGGGAAGAGTTGCCATTCGAATTCCGTCCGGTGGTCGCCATGAGACACTGGCCCCTCAACCACCGCTCCCGTCTTGTCCTACGCGGCGGAGCTTAAGAATCTGTTGTCCGACATGCGCGACGGCCCACCATCAGGGACACCGACCAGCACAAGCGGCCGCTCGAAGCGCTCGCCGACGGCCTTGGTGATCGGCGCGCTCCAGGGCAGCTCAACCAGGCGAGGGCTCGCGCTGCTCGTGGTTCTGACCCTCCTGTGGGGCATCAACTGGCCCGTAATGAAGGTCGCGCTGAGCGAGATTCCCGTCCTCACCTTCCGCGCGAGCTGTATTTTTCTGGCCGGCTTGATTGTGCTGGGGCTGCATCGCGCGCTCGGGCGGTCGATCCGCGTGCCCCGGCATCAATGGAAGCCGTTCCTGATCTCGGGGCTTTTCAACATCACCTGCTGGCACCTGCTCACAGGGTTCGGCTTGGTCAATACAACCTCCGGGCGTGCGGCAATCATCGCCTACACGATGCCCGTGTGGGCGATCCCGATCGCCTATGTCGTCCTGGGCGATCGGCCCGGATGGCGCCGGCTCTTGGCCTTGGCGCTCGGCATCGGCGGGATCCTCGTGCTCGTCACGGCCGATCTTCGCGCCATCGGTGCGGCGCCGCTCGGCCCGCTCCTGATGCTCGCGGGCGCGATTGCGTGGGCGTGTGGTGCCGTCGCCCAGAAGCGCGTGCGCTGGGACGCGTCGAGCTGGGTTCTGTTCGGCTGGCAATGCCTGATATGCGGAACGCCGATCTTCGTCGCCGCCGGTGTATTCGATGGCGCGACGCTCAGCGTCCCGTCGCTGTGGCCGCTGCTTGCGCTCACCTACTCTGTCCTCGCGCCCTTCGTGATCTGCTATTACGCCTACTATGAGATCGTGCGCATCTTCCCGGTCGGGGTCGCCACAGTCGGCATGCTGGGCGTTCCGATCGTCGCCCTCTTTTCTGGAGCGTACATGCTCGGAGAAACGCTCGGCGTCGCAGAATATGCCGCACTCGGCCTCGTGGTCGGGGCCCTGGCGCTGCTCGTGATCAACCGTGCCGATTGGCTGCGTGCTCCGGCATGATCGACGGTGCGCCGATCTGTTGGGTGTTGACGGAGGGGATCGCCGGAACCGAGAACCAGTGTCTCGGGCTTGCTGACGCGCTCGGGCTCGACCCGGTGGTCAAACGCGCGACGCCGCGCTGGCCGTGGCGGCGACTCGCGTCGCGTCTGCTCCATCCGTCGCTCGATCGCGTGACCAACACCAGCGATCCGCTGGCGCCGCCCTGGCCGCGGCTTCTGATCGCGAGTGGAAATGGCGTGCTCGGGCTTGCACTCGCGCTTCGGCGGCGCGCCGGATGCTTCACCGTGTTCGTGCAGAAGCCGCGGGTCGCGCCATCGGCGTTCGATCTGGTGGTGGCTCCCCGGCATGACGAGATCGCTGGACCCAACGTAATCGTGACCCGCGCGGCATTGCATCGCGTGACGCCCGAACGCCTCGCTGCGGCCGCAGCCGCGTTTCGTCCCTTGCTCGACACGCTGCCGCGTCCGCTGACGGCGGTGTTGATTGGCGGCACGACGCGCCGCCATCGTTTCGGGCCTGCGGAGGCGGATGCGCTCGGCCGCAGGCTCGCGCGCATGATCGCCGATCGGGGCGGTGCGCTCGCCGTGACGGCGTCGCGGCGCACCGGGCCGGCGGCCTTCGACGCGCTGGACGCCGCATTGGGCGAGACACCGCGAGCCGTTTGGCGTGGCGATGGTGAGAACCCCTATTTCGGATATCTGGCCTGCGCCGATGCCATCGTGGTGACGGGAGATTCCATCAGCATGACCTCGGAGGCCTGCGCGACCGGCAAGCCCGTGTTCGTCGCGGCGTTGCCGGGCCGCGGCTCGGCGCGCTTCGATCTGTTCTTCGAGAGTCTGATGGCGGATGGCCTGGTGCGGCCGCTCACGGGCGCACCGGAACCTTGGTCGCCCGAGCCGCTTATCGAGATGCCGCCGGTCGCGGCAGAGGTCGCGGCGCGGTTCAACGCGTGGCAAGCGACTTGAAGCCCCGCGGACCGGCTCCCTATGTTAGAGCCGAGACACCGTGACCGCGTAACGCCCGGGGAGCCGCCATGTCCACCACCCACGAGAGCAAGGTTGTCATATTGGGCTCGGGGCCTGCGGGCTACACGGCCGCAATCTACGCTGCGCGCGCGAACCTGTCGCCCATCCTCGTCCAGGGCCTGGAGCCGGGCGGCCAGCTGACCATCACGACCGACGTCGAGAACTATCCCGGCTTCGCCGAGGTGATCCAGGGGCCCTGGCTGATGGAGCAGATGGCCGGCCAAGCCGAAGCGGTTGGCACGCGGCTTTTCCACGACATGGTGACCGAGATCGACACGTCCCGGCGGCCGTTCACCTGCGTCGGCGATTCGGGGGATGTCTATGTTGGTGAGACCGTGATCGTGTGCACCGGCGCACAGGCCAAGTGGCTAGGGCTCGACAGCGAGACGCGCTTCATGGGGTTCGGTGTATCGGCGTGTGCGACCTGCGATGGCTTTTTCTTCCGCGGCAAGGAGGTCGCGGTTATCGGCGGCGGCAACACAGCGGTGGAGGAGGCGCTTTACCTCACCAACCACGCGAGCAAGGTCTATCTGGTGCATCGCCGCGACGCGTTGAGGGCCGAGAAGATTCTCCAAGACCGTTTGTTTCGGAACGAGAAGGTCGAGGTGGTTTGGGACCATACGCTCGAGGAGGTGCTGGGCGAGGAAGATCCACTGGGCGTCACCGGCGCAAGGCTCCGGGGCGTGAAGACGGACGAGACCCGCACGCTCGATCTCTCCGGCGTCTTCGTGGCCATCGGACACCGGCCCAACACGGACATCTTCCGCGGCCAGCTCGCGATGGACGACGAGGGCTACATCGAGACCGCCCCCGATAGCACCGCGACCAACATTCCTGGTGTGTTCGCCGCCGGCGACGTGCAGGACAAGGTGTTCCGTCAAGCGGTGACGGCCGCGGGCACAGGCTGCATGGCGGCGCTCGAGGCGGAGAAGTATCTCGCCGGCCAGGAGTCCGCTGAGGCGGCGGCTGCCGAGTAGATGACCACGCTCAACCCGGCCGCGCACGGAATCGACTGGGACAAGCTCCGCGTCTTCCATGCGGCCGCGGATTCGGGCAGCTTCACAGGCGCCGGTCGCGCGCTCAACCTCAGCCAATCCGCGGTGAGCCGCCAGGTTGCGGCGCTCGAGAGCGCACTCGGCGTGGCGCTTTTTCACCGCCATTCGCGCGGCCTTCTCTTGACCGAGCAGGGCGAGGCGCTCTACCGCACGGCGCGCGAGATTTCGGCCAAACTTGCTATGACCGAGGCGCAGATCGTTGAATCCCGCGATCGGCCGAGCGGACCGCTTGCGATCACCACCACCATCGCCTTCGCAATGCTCTGGCTGACTCCCCGCTTGCGCGAATTTCACGCACTCTACCCGGACATCTCGATCACCCTGCTTACCTCCGATGACGCGCTCGACATTGCCATGCGCGAGGCGGACGTCGGAATTCGCATGGGACGCCCGACCCAGCCGGACCTCGTGCAGCGGCATCTCATGACCGTGCACTCGCATATCTACGCGACACCCGAATATCTGGCGGAACATGGCCCGATCGACACGCCGGCCGATCTCGCCCGCCAGCGACTCGTCGTTTATGGCCAAGGGCCTCTCATCTCGATCGCCGATCCGAACTGGCTCGCCGGCGCGTCCGGCGATCCGTCAATCGAGCGCCGGGTCGTGCTCAGGGCGAATAACATCTACTGCCTGCTTCGCGCGGTGGAGAGCGGTCTCGGCGTCGGCTCCCTCCCGGATTACGTCGCGCGGGGAAGCCCCCACATCAAGCGGGTTTTACCGGATTTACAAGGCCCGACATTCGATGCTTATTTTGTGTATGCTGAGGAATTGCGGCACTCTAAACGGATCGCTGTGTTTCGCGATTTTTTGCTCACGAAGGTTGCAGAGTGGAAGTTTTAATTCTCCTCTGACGTGCCACGCTATGCGTCTAGCGCATACCAGGTCTGACGCTCTGCATCTAGTAGCTGGCCGATGCCTCCTTATATAGTGCAGTGCAACATGTGGCGTTGGCTCCTCCTCCCGGGGCCCGCCACGACCAGTTTCGCCGGCATTTCGACCGAGTGCGTGGCGTATGTACTTCAGGCGCCAGCCTGGAGGGGATCCTTCGGATCCTACGTCTCCCAGACGTGAAGCCTCCCTGTTGAACTGGCCGGGTCCTCGGACCCGGCCACCTTTATTTTAGTCGCACTGCAGTAGGAGTGGGGGGAGCGCCGCGACATCGGAGACCACGCGATGGGCGCCGGCGGCCCGAAGAGCATCGGCCGTCCCGGCCTCGTCTGGCGCATAGCCGATCGCGTGCATGCCGGCGGCCCGGGCCGCGGTAATGCCGCGCACGCTGTCCTCCACCACGATACAGCCCGCCGCCGGGCACGCCATCCGCTCGGCCGCGTAGAGGAAAAGGTCGGGATGCGGCTTGCCGCGCCCCGCCTGTTTGGCGTTGTAGACATGGGGCGCGAAGTGGCCGAGCAGCCCGGTCACGCGGAGGCTGAGCCAGGTCGTCTCCGGCTCCCCGTTCGAGGCGACACAGCGCGGGCCGCTCAGGCCCGACAGCACGGCCTCGATCCCATCGATCGGCGCGAGCTCGCGCGCCAAGCGGGCATGCAGCGCATCGAGATAGCAGGCGAGGAAATCGGCGCGGAGGGGGTGCGCGAGCCGTGTCTCGAGGGTCTCGATCACGGCGTCCATCGTCGCCCCGGTGAACGCCTGCTCAGCGTCCTCGGCGTCCATCGGCAGGCCCTCGGCGCTGACCAACGCGGCGAGAACCTGGTTCGCGATGGGCTCGCTGTCCACCAACACGCCATCGCAGTCGAAGATCGTGAGGCGATGTGGCCGCGGGAACGTCATCACATGAAGATCATCTCGCCTTTCACATCGTCGTAGAGCGACGCCACGAATTCACCGTACCCGTTGAAAAGGAGGGTGGGCCGGCGCTCCTGCCCCTCCGGTCCGAAGAACCGTTCATCCTCCTGGCTCCAGCGGGGGTGGGGCACGTCCGGATTGACGTTTGCCCAAAAGCCATACTCGTTCGCGGCGAGCTCCTCCCAGAACGAACGCGGCCGCTTTTCGCTGAAGGTAAAGCGCACGATCCCTTTGATGTGCTTGAAGCCATATTTCCATGGCACCGCGAGGCGGAGCGGCGCGCCGTTTTGCTTCGGGATGGGCTTGCCATAATAGCCGGTCGCGATGAAGGCGAGCTCGTTGGTCGCCTCCTCGATGGTGAGGCCCTCGGTGTAGGGCCAGGGATACCAGAATTGGCGCTGGCCCTCCGCGACATCGCTCTCGAAGGTTTGCATGACCACATACTTGGCGGCGGCGAGCGGTCGCGCGAAATCGACCAGAGCCTTGAGCGGGAAGCCCGAATAGGGCACCGCCATCGACCACGCCTCGACGCAGCGATGGCGGTACAACCGCTCTTCGAGGGGCATGCGGCCCAGGAGATCGTCGATCTCGACCGTCATTTCTTGCTCGACGGCGCCGTCCAACACCACGGTCCACGGGCGGATCGGCAGGTCCTGCGCGGCCTGCCAAATCTCCTTGTAGGAGCCGAATTCATAGTAGTTGTTGTAGGTGGTCGCGATCTTCTCTGGCGTGAGCGGTCGATCGAGCGTGTAGGTCTCGTTGCGCGCCACCGGGTAGAGATGCGCCGAGGGGTCGGCGGTGGCGTCGCCCTCGCCCTCGCTCTCGGCCTCGTCTTCGGCGCGCGGCACGCCCCCCGCCAGTGACGCCCCGGCGACCAACAATGGGCCCGCCGCCAGGCCCTTCAGGAGCGTGCGCCTGTTGCGGAACACCGATTCCGGCGTTGCGGCGGAGTCGGCCAGCTCCCAGCCGCGTTTGATCTTGATCAGCATGTCGTTGCCTCCGCGTTGCGCCTTGTCGTCGCGTAGCTAATTCCCGCGCGTCTCCGGGAGAGGTAGCATCGCGCACCCCAACGGCAAATCAACCCTCCGTGAGGCCAGTAAGTTCCGCCAGCGCCTCGCTTAATCGCCGGCACGCTTGCTCCAGAAGCGCATCGTCGGTGGCAAAGGAAATCCGGACATAGGGGTCCATCCCGAACGCGGTCCCCGGCACCACCGCGACGCCCGCGGCATCGAGCAAATAGCGGGCGAGGTCCTCGCTGTCTCGGATCAGCGTGCCGGCCGGCATCCGTCGCCCCATCACCCCGCTACAGTTGGGATACACGAAAAACGCGCCGTCGGGGCGCGCGCAACGCAGTCCCGGGGTTTCGCGGAGGGCGTCGACGGTCAGGTCGCGCCGGCGCCGAAAGGAGAGGCGCCACCCCGATAGCTCGTCGCGCGGCCCCGCAAGCGCCGCGATCGCCGCACGCTGGCTCACCGTGGGAGGACCGCCGCTCGAGGCGGCCTGCACCCGTGTCATCGCCTCGATCACCGGCCGGGGCCCGGCGCCGTAGCCGATACGCCAACCCGTCATGGCGTAGCTCTTGGAGAGCGCCGAGAGGGTAAGAGTGCGCTCTTTGAGGGCGGGTGCGAGGGCCGCGATCGAGCGGTGCGTGGCGCCGGGGTAGATCAGGTCTTCGTACACCTCATCGGAGAGGATCCACACCCTTGGGTGGCACGCGAGGACATCCGCAAGCGCCGCCAGCTCGTCGGCGCCGTAGACCGCGCCGGTCGGGTTGCCGGGCGTGTTGAGCACGAACCAGCGGGTCCGGTGCGTGAGCGCCGATGCCAAGCTCTCGGCTCGGAGCTTGAAGCCGTCGGCCTCGTCGGTCCGCACGACGACGGGCGTGGCGCCCCCGAGCCGCGCGGCGTCGGGATAGGTTGCCCAATAAGGCGCGGGCAGGACGACCTCGTCACCGGGCTCGAGCGTTGCGGCGAACGCGTTGTAGAGCACCTGGTGTCCGCCGGAGCTGACGATGATCTCGTCGGCGGAATAGGCGAGCCCATTGTCACGCGCGAGCTTCCCGGCGATCGCCTCGCGCAGCGCGACCAGGCCGGCATCGGCCGTGGGTGCGAGCCGCTCGCCCTCGATGGCGCGGATCGCCGCGTTGCTGATGCGCGCGGGCGTTGCGAAGTCGGGCTCGCCGACCGCAAGCCCAATCACGTCGTGGCCGGCGGCCGCCAGGTCCACGGCGTGCGCTCGGATCGCCGCGATGGGTGACGGCGCGATCGCGGCGAGCCGGCGCGCCAAGGCGGGCACGACGACCCGGTGGTCAGCCCAGCGCCGCCGCGGCGCGCTGGATGCGCTGGCACGCTTCGACGAGCACGTCGTTCGAGGTGGCGTAGGAAATCCGGAAATGCGGGTCGAGGCCGAAGGCTGCGCCGTGGACCACCGCGACCCCCTCGCTGTCGAGCAAATAGGTGGCGAGATCCTCGGAGCTGTCGATGCGCCCGCCGGCCGGCGTCGCCGTGCCGATCAGCTCGGCACAGCTTGGGTAGACGTAGAAAGCGCCGTCGGGTTTGTCGCAGGTGATACCCTTCGCCTGGTTGAGCATGCTGACCACGAGGTCTCGCCGCTCCTGAAACACCGTCTGGCGCTCGGCGATGAAGTCCTGAGGCCCATTGAGCGCTTCGACGGCCGCGTACTGGCTGATCGACATCGGATTGGACGTCGACTGAGACTGAATCTTGGCCATCGCGGCGATCAGCTCCGGCGCGCCGGCGCCGAACCCGATCCGCCAGCCGGTCATCGAATAGCTCTTCGAGACGCCATTGACCGTCAGCGTGCGCTCGGCGAGGCGCGGCTCGACTTGCGCGATGGTGTGGTAGGTGAAGCCTTCGTAGACCAAATGCTCGTAGATGTCGTCCGCGAGCACCCAGACATGCGGATGCTCGAGCAACACGGCCGCGAGCGCCGCAAGCTCGTCACGCGTGTAGGTCGCGCCCGTCGGATTGCACGGCGAGTTGAACATCAGCCATTTGGTCTTGGGCGTGATCGCCGCCGCGAGCGCCTCCGGCTGAAGCTTGAAGCCCACCGCCTTGGTAGCCGGCACGATCACCGGCTCGCCCTCGGCCAGCAGCACCATGTCGGGATAGGACACCCAATAGGGGGCCGGCACGATCACCTCGTCCCCGGGATCGACAGTCGCGAGGAGCGCGTTATAGATCACCTGCTTCGCGCCGACGCCGACGATGATCTGATTGCGCTCATACTCCAGATCATTGTCGCGGCGGAACTTGGCGGCGATCGCGTCCTTCAGCTCGGGGATTCCGACGACTTGCGTGTATTTCGTCCGGCCCGCCTCGATCGCCTCGATGCCGGCCCGCTTCACGTTCTCCGGTGTGTCGAAATCGGGCTCGCCGGCGGCGAGGCCGATGACGTCGCGCCCCTCCGCCCTCAGTCGCATGGCAAGATCGGAGATCGCCATCGTCGGCGATGGCTTGATACGCGATAACCGGCTGGCGATGATCGACATGGGTGACGCTCGCTCAGATGAAACCGAGCGCCACCCTATGGCCTTGGCTCGCGGCCGGCAAGGTTCGTCAGTCGACGCCCTCGACGAAGACCAATCCGCCCTCGGAGGCTTCGAGTCGCATGTGGGCAATCTCTTGATAGGCCGGCGAGTGGTACCACTCCTTCGCGGCCGCCATGCTCGGGAACTCGATGATGACGAGGCGGTCCGGCTTCCAATCGCCGTCCATATGGGCGATCTCGCATTCGCCGCTCACGAGCAGCTTCGCGTCCGTACCCGCGAGGGTCGGGCCCGCCTTGTTCACATATTCCTCCATCAAGGCGGGGTTGGTGACGGTGGATTTGCCGATGAGATAGGCGGCCATGGTGTCCTCCCTTTTTTTGGGGCCTCCCCCAGTCGATCCTATCGCCGCCCGTCGTTCAAGCTGTTCTCTCGTCCGTTGACCCGGCCGACTTGCCATCCCATCATCGCAAGAGCGCGAAGGCCGATTGACGGGGGCGTATCCGGCTCCACATCGTTGGCAAGACAAGACGCGCGGGAGAGATGATGGCCCATTCGGTGCCCGAAGTGACGAGCCCCGGTGCGCGCTCCGGCGGCGCCGCGTTCGAGATCGTCTCCGACTTTACGCCGGCCGGGGATCAACCCGCGGCGATCGAGGAATTGATCGCGGGCGTGCGCACCGGTGAGCGCGATCAGGTGCTCCTCGGGGTCACGGGCTCCGGCAAGACCTTCACGATGGCGCACGTCATCCGCGACCTTGGCCGCCCGACGCTCATCCTCGCGCCCAACAAGACCCTGGCGGCGCAGCTCTATGGAGAGATGAAGGGGTTCTTCCCCAACAACTCGGTCGAGTATTTCGTCTCCTACTACGACTACTACCAGCCCGAGGCCTACGTGCCGCGCTCCGACACCTATATCGAGAAAGATGCCTCGATCAACGAGCAGATCGACCGCATGCGCCACTCGGCGACGCGCGCGCTGTTGGAGCGGGAGGACGTGATCATCGTCGCCTCGGTCTCGTGTATCTACGGCATTGGAGCGGTCGAGACCTATTCGTCGATGACGGTCGCGCTCGCGGCGCGATCGCGCATCGACCAGCGCGCACTCATCCAAAAGCTCGTCGAGCTGCAATATCGCCGCACCAATGGCGTGCTCGAGCGCGGCAGCTTCCGCGTGCGCGGCGATGTCATCGAAATCTTCCCGGCGCACTCCGAAGACCGCGCATGGCGCCTTTCGCTCTTCGGCGACGAGATCGAGGAGATCATCGAGTTCGATCCGCTCACCGGCGCGAAGACCGATCAGCTCGTGCGCGTGCGGGTCTATCCCAACAGTCACTACGTGACGCCGCGCCCGACGATTCAGGAGGCGATTAAGCAAATCAAGGTGGACCTCGCCGCACGCCTCGAGGAGTTCCGCGCGCGCGGTCTTCTGCTCGAGGCCCAGCGCCTCGAGCAACGCACGGCCTTCGATCTCGAGATGATGGAGGCGACGGGCTCGTGCGCCGGGATCGAGAACTACTCGCGCTACCTGACCGGCCGTCAGCCGGGCGAGCCGCCGCCGACATTGTTCGAGTATCTCCCGGAGAACGCGCTCCTGATGGTCGACGAGAGCCACGTCACCGTGCCGCAGCTCGGCGGCATGTTCCGCGGCGACTTCCGCCGCAAGTCGACGCTCGCGGAGCATGGCTTCAGGTTGCCGTCCTGCGTCGACAACCGCCCGCTCAAGTTCGAGGAGTGGGACGCAATGCGTCCCGAGACGCTGTTCGTGTCGGCGACCCCGGGGCCGTGGGAGCTGGAGCGCACGGGTGGCGTGTTCACCGAGCAGATCATCCGGCCGACCGGGTTGATCGATCCCGTGTGCATCGTTCGCCCGGTCGAGCATCAGGTCGACGACCTGATCGCCGAGTGCCGCGCCTGCGCCGACAGGGGCCTACGCGTTCTCGTGACGACGCTCACCAAGCGGATGGCCGAGGACCTCACCGAATATCTTCACGAGGCGGGTCTCCGTGTGCGCTACCTGCATTCGGATATCGACACGATCGAACGCATCGAGATCATCCGGGACCTGCGCCTCGGCTCGTTCGACGTGCTCGTTGGCATCAATCTTCTGCGCGAGGGGTTGGATATTCCGGAGTGTGGCCTGGTGGCGATCCTGGATGCCGACAAGGAGGGCTTCCTGCGCTCGCAGACGTCGCTGATCCAAACCATCGGCCGCGCCGCCCGCAACGTCGATGGCCGGGTGATCCTCTACGCCGACGAGATGACCGATTCGCTCAAGAACGCGATCGACGAAACCGAGCGCCGGCGCGCCAAACAACAGGCATTCAACGCGGCCAACGGCATCACGCCCGAATCGGTGAAGAAGTCGATCGCCGACATCTTGGACGGGATCTACGAGGCAGACTACGTCACCGTCGAGACGGGCGACGAGGGCGTGGCGCACCGGATCGGCCACAACCTCGAGGCCCACATCAAGGACCTCGAAACCCGCATGAAAGAGGCCGCGGCGGAGCTCGAATTCGAGGAGGCGGCGCGGCTTCGAGACGAGATCCAGCGGCTACAGGCGCAAGATCTGGGGCTCGCCACCGAGCGTCAGGCGTCGAAGGCCGACGACCGGCCCGCCAAGGCGAGACGCGGCCGCAGCCACGCCGGCGCGCCCGGCACGCGCGCCGGCAAGCACGGGAAAATCAGCCGCAAGCGAGGCCCTTTCCGCTGATCACCCGTCGCCGAGGGGTGGGCATTCGCTTGTCGGCGCTCCGATTTTCCGTTCAAATACACACAACAGGGCCGTCCCGAGGCGGGCGCGGGCAGTGTCGGCGTCGGGCCGCACGAGTGCGTCTGTGCCGTCGGGACATCAACGAAAAGCGCCGAGCGGCGCCAAACTCGGGAGGACCGATATGGGTAATTTCTGGAACAACGATCCGCGCGGCTGGCGGCTGTCACGGCGTGGATTCATGAAGGGCGCGACGGCGCTCGCGGGCGTCGCTGCCGCATCCAGCGCCGTACCGAAGGCCGGCCGCGCGCAAGAGAAGACACTGACCTATCTCTGCTGGCCGGGCCATGCCGACCAGTTCATCGTCGAGCCCTTCGAGAAGGAGCATGGCGTCAAGGTGGTCGGCAAGGAATATGTCGGCGGCGAGGCGATGCTGGCGCTCGTCAATCAATCACCGCCCGGCACATATGATGTGATCCTGTCGGACCGCGAGTACATCAACATGCTGCGCGCCGGCGGCTTCATCGACAAGATGGATGCGGCCGACTACCCCTTCGACGATTTCTGGGAGGAGTTCCGCAGCGTCGACGGGCATTGGATCGACGGCGACCTCTACTCGGTGATCGTCGACTTCGGCTATCTCGGCTTCGTTTACAACACCGAGAAGCTGACGGCGGAAGAGTGCAGCACCTACAAGGTGATGTGGGACGAGAAGGTCGAGGGCAGGGTCGGCCACTTCGACTGGTACCTGCCGAACATGGGCTGCATCAGCCTCTCCGACGGCAACAAGGACCCCTACAACATCGACGAGGCGGCGTTCTCGAAGTTGCGTGACACCGTGTTGTCGTTGCGACCGCAGGTCTCGGGCTTCTATGCCATGGCGGACGTGTTCTCGTCGCTGACCAACGGCGACGCGTGGATCATGCCGGGCATCGGCGAATGGGCCTCGATTCTGCTCGCGAAGGACGGCGTGCCCGCCACCTACATCATTCCGGACGAGGGCGGCATCCAATGGACCGAGTCGGCATCGATCGGCACCGGCTCGGAGAATCCGGATCTCGCTAAGAAGTTCGTTCAGTATCTGTCGTCGCCCGAGGGTCAGTGGCGCGTGGCGACCAAGTCGTCCTACAACGCGTCGATCCCCAACAAGAAGGGGTGGGAGGCGCTGAACGAGAACGACCCGCAGTCGGCCGAGATGCTGCGCCATCGCTTCGACCAGCGGAACGTCATGGACGAATACAAGGAGGGCAAGATCACCCTCCGCCAGACACCGGTCCAGCAGACGATCGACGATTGGTCGGAAGTCTGGAACGAATACAAGAACGCCTAACGCCCACCAACGAGGGCCGCTCCGCCGGAGCGGCCCTCTGACCGTCTCGGACACGCGCTGGGTCATGTGACGAGCGCATAGATGGTTTCGCTCTCGAAGCCCCTCGCGGGCCCTTCGCACGGCCGACGCGGCCTCAAGGCCGACGGCTACGCGCTCTTCTGGGGCATGCCGCTCGCGCTGTGGCAGTCCCTCTTCCTGCTCGCGCCGCTCGCTTTTCTCGTGTTGATGACGCTGTGGTCGGTGAAGAATTTCCGGCTGGAGCCCGACCTCACCACGGTCAACTGGACCAAGATGTGGAGCAAGGGCTACGTCGTCGACACCTATGTGCGCACGCTCGGCTATGGCGCGCTGGCGGCCGTGGTTTGCAGCATCCTCGCCTTTCCCGCCGCCTACGCGCTCGCCTTCAAGGTTTCGCCGGCGACGCGGCGGCTCGGCGTGTTTCTCCTGATCACGCCCTTTTTCACGAGCTACATCGTCCGGGTCTATTCCTGGCAAGGCGTGATCTCGGAAAACGGGCTTCTCAACGTCCTCTTCGGCTATGTCGGCCTCGGGCCGTTCGAGATGCTCAACACCTTGTTCGGCACGATGGTCGGCTATCTGACCCTCTGCATGCCGCTCGTCATCCTGCTGCAGCTCTTCAGCCTCGCGAACGTCGACCGTAGCCTGATCGAGGCCGCGCACAATCTCGGCTGCGGGCGCATCAAGACCGTGTTCCTCGTCATCATACCGTCGGCCAAGGTCGGTCTGATTCTGGCCGCCACCTTCGCCTTCATCCTCTGCTTCGGCGATTTCGTGAGCCCGACCACGCTCGGCGGCAGCAAACCGCCGACGCTCAGCATCCTCATCGTCGACACCGTGAAGCAGGGCAACCACTGGCCGCGCGCGGCGGTGGTGGCCGTGACGATGGTGCTGACCCTGATCGTGGTCGCGTTCACCGCGCTCTACTTCGCCTACGGCACCGGGCGGGCCCGCAAATGAGTGCCGACGGCCTGATTAGGCGCAGTCTGCGCGGGTACATCGTCGTCGCGCTCGCCTTCGTCTTCATTCCGATCGTCATCAGCTTCATCTTCTCGTTCAATGCCGGGCGCTTTCCGTCGCTGCCGATCGAGGAATATTCCACGGTTTGGTACGAGACGATCTTCAGCGAGCCGCCGGTACCGCGCGCCTTTCGCTTCAGCATCATCGTCGGCGTCTGCGTCGCGGTGATCTCGACCTTCATCGGTTTTGCCACCGCCTACACCGATTTCCGCTATCGCTTCTTTGGCAAGAGCGTCTACCTCTCGCTCGCGCTGCTGCCGCCGACCATTCCGGTGCTCATCCTCGGCCTCATCATGTTGATGTTCTTGAGCCGGGTGGGCCTGTCGGGTCAGATCCACTCCGTGATCATCGCCCACGTGGTGTTCTGCACGCCCTTCGCGATGGCCTTGATCCGGCTCCGCCTCTCGCAGATGGATCCCGATCTCGAGCGCGCCGCCTGGAACCTCGGCGCGAGCAACTGGCGCGCGATGTTCGGCGTGATCCTGCCGTTCACGCGCCCTGCGATCTTCGCGTCGCTCTTTCTTACCGCAGCGGTCTCGTTCGACGAGTTCATGATCGCGTTCTTCGTCGGTGGCGTGAACGAGACGGTGCCCGTGCGCGTCTTGAACATGATGCAGGGGCAGGTGAGCCCGCGCATCAACGCGGTCGGCAGTTTCGTCTTCGCGATCTCGATGACGCTCGTGATCCTGGCGCAGGTGATACTCTTGGCCCGGCGCCCCCAACCGGCGCAGAGGAATGTCGATGGCTGAGCCCCTCTTGGTGCTCGACAAGGTGGTCAAGCGTTTCGGCGAGCATGCCGCCGTGCGCGGCGTCGACCTCGAGATCGGGCGCGGCGAGTTTGTCGCGATCATGGGGCCGTCCGGCTGCGGCAAGACGACGACGCTCCGCATGATCGCGGGCCTCGAGGAGCCGACCGAAGGGGAAATCCGCCTCGAGGGCGAGCGCATGAACGAGCGCAAGCCGTGGGAGCGCGACACGCCGATGGTGTGGCAATCGCTCGCGCTCTTCCCCTATCTCAGCGTGCTGAAGAACGTCGAGTTCGGGCTCAAGATGCGCAAGGTCCCGGGCCGCGCGCGCCGCGAGCGCGCCATGGCCTGGCTCGAGCGCCTCGGGATCGCGCACTATGCCGGGCGCAACATCGCGCAGCTTTCCGGCGGAGAGCGCCAGCGCGTGGCCCTCGCCCGCGCGCTGGTGACCGAGCCCCAGATCCTGCTGCTCGACGAGCCCTTGAGCGCGCTCGACGCGCACCTGCGCGTGCGCATGCAGTCCGAGATCACGCAGCTGCAGCGCCAGCTCGGCATCACCTTCGCCTATGTCACGCACAACCAATCCGAGGCCTTCGCGATGGCAAGCCGCGTCGCGATCATGAACGACGGCCAGATCCAGCAGATCGGCGCGCCGCGCGCGGTCTATCGCGCGCCGGCGAACCGTTTCGTCGCCGAGTTCATCGGCAGCAACAACATCCTGGCCGGCACGGTGCGCGGGATCGAGGGGGAGCGCGTGATCACGGAGACCGAGGCCGGTACCGTCACGGCGGCGCTGCCGCCGGATCTGTCGATCGCACCCGGCGATCGCGTCGATCTCGTGGTCAGCGCCGATCGGGTCGCCACGCCGACCTCGCCGGATCATCCGAACGGGCTCAGCGGAACCTTGGTCAGCGAGGAGTTCATCGGCTCCGTCGTCACGCTCTATCTGGACCTGGGGAGCGAGATCACGTTCCGGGTGCAAAAACAGGCGCATGAGCTCGATGCCGTCGAGCTCACCGCCGGCGAGCCATTCGCGGTCTCGTGGCGCGCCGAGGACACGTATATCCTGCCCGCGGGGTAGGGGCTTGGGAGAGGAAGCGATGTCGATACTGATTCAAGGCGCCACCATCATCGCGATGGACAAGGAGCATGGCAGCGAGCCGTTCACCGGCGACATTCTCGTCGAGGACGATCGGATCGCGGCGATCGGCCCCGATCTAGGCGATCGGGGGGCGTCGCAGGTCATCGCGGGCGAGGGCAAGCTCGTCATCCCCGGCTTGATCAACGGCCACATTCACACGCCCGAGGCGTTCTTCAAGGGGCGCTACGACAACATGCCGCTCGAGCTCTGGATGACCATGGCCTACGGGCTGCTCGGCGTGCCGGAGCTCACCGCGCGGATGATCTATCTGCGCTCTGCCCTCTGCGCGATGGATGCGGTGAAGACCGGCGTGACCTTCTTCTCGGACGATATCCTCGAATTTCCGCTGCAGACGATGGAGCACCTCGGCGCCGTGTTCCAGGCCTACGAGGATGTGGGCATTCGTGCGAGCATCTCGGGCCATGTGATCGACCGTCGCCTGCCCGATACGATCGTCTACCTGAAGGACCTTCTGCCGGGCGATCTCACGCGCGCGATCGACGAGCAGGTTCCGCCGACGGTCGACGAGTTCGTCTCCTTCTGCGAGGAGGCGATGGAGCGCTTCCACAATCAGGCCGGGCGGCTTCGCTTCATGCCGGCGCCGTCGGGTCCGCAGCGCTGCACCGAAGACTTGATGGCCGCGGCAGACAAGCTGGCGCGGGACCGCGGCGTCCCGTTCCACACGCACATCCTCGAATCGAAGATTCAGGCGGTCACCGGCAAGGAGCTCTATGGCAAGACCCTCATCCAATACATGCACGATCTCGGGCTGCTCAACCGCAACACGACGATCGCGCACGGGATTTGGCTGACCGACGACGATATCGCGCTGATGGGCGAGGCGCGCTGCTCGGTGGTGCACAACGTGCTCTCCAACATGAAGCTCGGCTCGGGCTTCTGCCCGGTGCGGCGGCTCCTCGATGCCGGCGTCAACCTCGCGCTCGGCTCGGATGGCTTGTCGACCAGCGACACGCCGCGCATGTTCAGCGTGATGGCGGCGGCCGGCCTGATGCACAACATCTCCTCGCCCGACTATGGCTACTGGCTCACCGCCGAGGAGGTGCTTCACGCGGCGACCATGGGCGGCGCCTACAGCGTGCTTCAGGAAGACGAAATCGGCTCGCTCGAGGCGGGCAAGCGCGCGGATCTCGTGGTCCTCGACATGATGACCGCGAACTTCACGCCCTTGAACGACGTGCGCAATCACCTGGTCTACTGCGAGAATGGGAGCTCTGTGGAGACGGTGATCGTCAACGGCGAGATCGTCGTCGCCGACGGCGAGCTCACCAAGGTCGACCAGGCCGCGCTCCACGCCGAGCTTCGCGAGATGATGCCGGCGATCCATGCCGAGCACGAGAAGCTCGAGGCGCAAAACAGCGCCTTCATCCCGCCGCTCGCGGAGGTGTGGCGCCGCTGCGCCGAGACCGATATCGGCATCAACCGCTGGGGCAGCGACAACGTTCCGCGGTGGCCGACCAACCGCTGAGGCTGCGAATCGAGGAGGATCGGAGATGGCTGACATCGTGCGGATCGAGCAGCTGAACTGGACCGAGTATGACCGGCGCGTGCGCGAGCGGGACCCGGTGGTGTTTCTGCCGGTCGGCTCGCTGGAGCAACACGGGCCTCATCTGCCCATGAATTGCGATGCCGTGATCCCGACGGCGCTTTCCGAACGCGTCGCCGCGCGCACGGGCGATCTCGTCGCGCCGACCATTTGCTATGGCTACAAGTCGCAGCCGAAATCGGGCGGCGGCAACCACTTCCCCGGCACGACGAGCCTCGACGCCGCGACGCTGGTGTCGACCGTGCACGACGTGATTTGCGAGTTCGCGCGCCACGGCGTGCGCAAAATGGCGCTGATGGACGGGCATTACGAGAACAACATGTTCTTGGTCGAGGGCATCGACCTTGCGCTCCGCGACCTCCGCCGCGACGGCGTGCGTGACATGCGGATCGTCAAGATTCCGTATTGGGAATATGTCACCGAGGAAACCCTCGCGAATGCCTGGCCCGAGGGCTTCCCGGGGTGGCCGCTGGAGCATGCCGGCGTGATGGAGACCTCGGTCATGCTTCACCTCCACCCTGGTCTCGTCGATATGAGCAAGGCGCCATCGCACCCGCCCGCCGATTTTCCGCTCTACGACGTGTACCCGACGGACGTCGCGCGCGTGCCGTCGTCGGGCGCGCTGTCGCCATCGGTGATCGCGAGCGAGGAGAAGGGCGCGCGCTTCGTCTCCGACTATGTCGATGGCATCACAGATGCCATCGGCGAGGCATTCGGCCGCAAATCCGCGCGCGCGGCGGCCGAGTAGGGGACGATCGGCAATGGCCGGGGAGGGACGCTTCTACGAGCCGGTCAGCGGCATGGACATGCCGCGCTTCAGCGCGATGCCGACGTTCATGCGTCTGCCGCACGTGGAGGACTTCGGCGCGGTCGACATCGCGCTGGTCGGCGTGCCGTGGGATGGCGGCACCACCAACCGCGCCGGCGCGCGCCACGGCCCGCGCGAGATCCGCAACATGTCGAGCCTGATGCGGCGCACCCATCACCTGACCGGGATTTGCCCCTACGAGCTCTGCCGCATCGCCGATTGCGGCGACGCCAGCATCAATCCGGTCGACCTCGACGACACCATCGGGCGCATCGAGCGGTTTTTCGCAACATTGCACGGTGCCGGCGCCGTGCCGCTTTCTGCCGGCGGCGATCACCTGATCACGCTGCCGATCATGCGCGCCATCGCGCGCGAGCGGCCGCTCGGCATGATCCATTTCGATGCCCATTCGGATACGTGGGACGACTATTTCGGCGGCTCCAAGCTCACCCACGGCACGCCCTTCCGGCGCGCGGTGGAGGAGGGTCTGCTCGATCCCAAGCGCACGATCCAAATCGGCATTCGCGGCTCGGTCTACGATCTGCATGACATGGATTTCGCGACCGAAACCGGCATGCGTGTCATCAGCATCGAGGAATATTTCGCGCTCGGTTGGGAGAAAGTGGTCGCTGAGGCGCGCAAGGTCGTCGGCGAGGGGCCGACCTACATCAGCTTCGACGTCGACGGGCTCGATCCGGTCTACGCGCCGGGCACCGGCACGCCGGAGATCGGCGGCTACTCCACCTTCGAGGCGCAGCAGATGCTCCGCGGGGCCCGTGGGCTCAATCTCGTCGGCGCCGACGTGGTCGAGGTCGCTCCGCCGTTCGACCCGAGCGGCAACACGGCGCTGGTCGGCGCGACGATGATGTTCGAGATCCTGTGTGTCCTCGCGGACGCGGTGGCAAACCGGGCAAACGCCTGATGGGAGGCTAGGCATGGACAAGGCCGATTTCATGCGGCGCGCGATCGCGCTCTGCAAGGAGAAGATGGCGGACGGCACGGGCGGATATTGCGCCTCGATCATCGTGCGCAACGGGGAGATCGTCGGCGAGGGCTGGAACAATGTCGTGGAAGCCCACGACCCGACCGGGCACTGCGAGATCAACGCGCTCCGCGACGCGGGGCGCCGCCTCGGCACCTTCGACCTGTCGGGTTGCGAGCTCTACACCACCTGGGAGCCGTGCGCGATGTGCGCGGGCGCGATCTGGTGGGCCCGCATCGACCGGGTCTATTTCGGCAATCTGCTCTCCGATGCGACGCGGCTCGGCATGGACATCAGCGGCCTCGATACCGAGGTCGCGACGCCCTCGACCGAGCGCGAGCGGCCCTACGAGCGCCTGCTGGGCGAGGAGTGCTTCTCCATGGTCAAGGAGTGGTGGGACGCCCATAACCCGACCGTGATCTGAGGCGGCATCGGGGAGAACACCATGCGGAACGAGCCAGATCCCGTTTTGACGACCGTCATGGCCAACCGGCTCGACGGCATCGTCCGCGAGATGACGAACACGTTGCTCAAGGCCGCACGCTCGGCGGTGATTTCGAGCGCGCGCGATTTCTCGTGCTGCATCGTGACCGCCGACAACCGCTTGCTCGCCTCCGCCGAGGGCCTGCCGGTCCATATCTTCGGCTGCCATCTGCAGAGCGCCAGGATGTGCGCCTTCCACGAGGACGACGTTCGCGAAGGTGACGCCTATCTGGACAACGACCCCTATGGCGGCAATACGCATGCCGCCGATCACACCTTCATGGTGCCCGTGTTTATCGATGGCGAGCACATGTTCACGGCGTGCACGAAGGCGCATATGGCCGATATCGGCAATGCCATCCCGTCGAGCTATTACGCCGCCGCGCTCGACCAATATGCGGAAGGCGCGCTGATCTTCCCCGCCGTGCGCGTGCAACGCGACTATAAGAACGTCGGCGACATCGTGCGCATGTGCCGTTCACGCATTCGGGTACCGGATCAATGGTATGGCGACTTTCTCGCCGGCCTCGGCTCGGCCCGGATCGCGGAGCGCCGCCTCAAGACCTTCTGCGAGAAATACGGCAAGGAGACGGTCAAGCGGTTCATCGAGGATTGGATGGACTATGCGGAGGAACGCATGGTTGCCTCGATCAAGACCTTGCCCAAGGCGCATCTCGTGAACACGGGCCGCTCGGACCCGCTGGAGGGCATCCTCCCCGATGGTCTCGAGCTCAAGGTCGAGATCGACATCGATCCGGATGAGGCCAAGATCCACGTCGACCTGTGCGACAACCCGCCGAGCGTGGATTGCGGGCTCAACACCTCGCGTGCGTCGGCGACGAGCGCGGTGCTCGGCGCGATCTTCAATTCGCTCGACAACGACATCCCGCGCAACGCCGGCGCCTTCAGGCGGATCAGCTTCGACTACGCGGAAGATAGCGTCGTTGCCTCCCCGGTGTTCCCGCACAGCTGCTCGGTCTCGACCACCAACGTCGCCGAGCGCCTGGTCAACATCACCCAATCCGCCTTCGCCTCGATCGGCGCTGGTCATGGTCTGGCGGAGGGCGGGACCGGCCTCGGTGCCGGCATGGCCGTTCTCTCGGGCCGCGACGACCGCCATCACGACGCGCGTTACGTCAACCGCATGATGCTGTCGACCAATGGCGGGCCTGCGGGGCCGGAGGCTGACGGCTGGGTCAACTACGCGATCCCGGTGATCGCCGGCTTGATGTATCGCGATTCGATCGAGGTCGACGAGCTCAAGCACCCGATCCGCGTCGAGTCTCTCAGGCTGGTACAGGATTCGGCGGGCGCCGGCTACAACCGCGGCGCGCCGAGCCAGGAGATCGTGTACGGACCGACGGGCAACGACGTGACCGTGGTCATTCCCTGCGACGGGCAGGTCGCGCAGCCACGCGGCGTGCGCGGCGGCAAGAACGGCTTGCAAGGCGCGACCCATCTGATCGAGGCCGACGGCAGTGAGGTCAAGCTGCCCAATCTGGTCAACCGGCCGATCGGCCGGGGTCAGGCCATTCGCGGGCGGGATTCGGCGGGCGGAGGCTATGGCGATCCGCTGTTGCGCGAGCCGGAACGCGTGCTGAGCGACGTCCTCGAGGGCTGGGAATCACGCGCGAAGGCCGAGGCCGTCTACGGCGTCTTGTTCACCGGCGCGATCGACGATGACAGCCTCGCCTTGGACCTGCCGGCGACCGAGGCGCGGCGCGCGGCCCTCGTCCAAGCGCGGGGGAGCGAACGGGGCGACGACGCCCGCGCCTGACCGAGGCCGGGCGCCCAGCGTTCCCGCGCGGCGCGGGCGAGCGGCCCAGCACCGCGCGAAGGCACAACCGCGCTACTCGCCCTTTTTCAGAACGGCGCTCACCATCCTGATGGTCTGGCCGTCGCTGTCGCTCACGAACTGCAGGAACATGTTGCCGTCGCTGCCGAGCGTCCGGTGATAGGTCTGCACCGAGTATGATCCGTCGTCCCGGATGGCGACGACGCGGACGGAAAGCGTGTTGCCGTTGATCGACGCCCAGCTGAGACCGCTGGATGCATTTCGGCCGCGCGCGAGATAGATGCCGGGCCGATCGGAGGGGTCGAAGGCGACCCGGGCGCTGCGCCGGCGCACCTCCTCGTCGCGATAGTCGCGGATGACGGTGGTCCACTCGACGAAGAACCCCGCGCCGTCGGCCCCGATGACCACGTCGAGGTCGCGCTCGGTCAGCTCGAAGAAGGTGACGTTGGGGTCACGCGAGGTGCCCGTCCCCTTGTAGTGGCCGTAGAACGCATCCGGCCCGGCGGCCTGTGCGGGCATCACCACGAAAATCCCTGCGACGAAGGCGATGGCCGCGATCGTGGAAATCAGAATGGGTAGGCGGTTGTGGATCATGTCAGTCTCCCCGGTTTTTCTTGATGTGGGATGGTTCGTCATCCGCGCAAGGGGGTGCGCGACTATTCGGCAGGCGTGGCGTTTTCTCCGCTGCTACACTTCGCGCTCCGGAAGTGGCGCCGCGAGGAGCGAGGCAAGCATGAAATACGGATTCTTCATCCGCGGGCAGTTTCCACGCGGCACCGACATGCAGGCCCGCTTCGAGGAGCTGGCGGAGCAGGCGCGCCTCGCCGACGCGCTCGGCTTCGACATCATCGCGACCGGCATGCATTACGCGTCGTATCCGCTGCAGCAATATCAGCAGCTTCCGCTGCTCGCGCGGCTCATGGCGGAGGCGCCGCGCTGCCGCCTGTTGCCCGGGATCATTCTGCTGTCGCTCCACAAGCCGCTCGACATCGCAGAGCAAGCCGCAACGCTCGACGTGATGTCCGGCGGGCGGTTGATCTTCGGTGCCGGGCTCGGCTATCGCGAGGTCGAGTTCAAGGGCTTCGGAACGACCCAAGAGGAGCGTGTGCCGCGCCTCATCGAGAATCTCGAGGCCGTCGTGCGGCTCTGGACCGAAGAGGGGGTGAGCATGACGGGCTCGCATTTCGAGCTCGACAACGTCACCGTCTCGCTCAGGCCCTTGCAGCAACCGCGCCCGCCGATCTGGCTCGGTGCCAATGCCGATGGTGCCGTGCGCCGGGCGGCCGCGCTTGGCGACACCTGGTTCATCAACCCCCATCAGCGCATGGAGACGACCGAGCGACAGTTGGAGATCTACCGGCGCGCGCTCGATGCCGCGGGCAAGCCGTTCCCCGACGAGCTGCCCCTGATGCGCGAGATCTTCGTCGCGCCGACCCGTGCCGAGGCCGAGCGTCTCGCCCGCCCGCACCTCGAGGAGAAGTACAAGACCTACCACGCCTGGGGGCAGGACAACGCCATGCCGCCCGGCGACGACGATCTCTCGCTCGCCTTCGAGGAGCTGATGCGCGACCGCTTCCTGTTCGGCTCGCCCGATGAGGTTGCCGAGCAAATCGCGGGCTATCACAAGCGGCTCGGGGTCAACACGATGATCCTCGGCATGCACTGGGTCGGCATGCCGCACAGCCAGGTGGTGGACGCGATGCGTCTCTTCGCCGAGGAGGTGATGCCGCGCGTGGCCCAGGCGCTGTGACCGAGAGTCTGCATCACGTCCACCTCTTCGCGCGCGACATCGACGCCACCATCGCCTGGTGGCGCGACATGCTTGGCGCGCGCGTGGTGTTCGACGGCGCCCTTGCGGGTGCGCGCAACGTGTTCCTACGCGTCGGCCAAGGCGGGCTTCACATCTACGATCAGCCGCCGCGCGATGCCGGCCGCGGCGCCATTCACCATGTCGGCATCCGCTCGGACGACCTGCCTGCGCTCGTTGCGCGCATGAAGGCGCGCGGCCACAGCTTCCGCAGCGAGATCCGCGAGTTCGGCTCCTGGCGCTACATCATGTGCGCCGCGCCCGACGACGTGCTGCTCGAGCTCTTCCAGTTCGACCCGGAGCACGAGCCGCAAGAGGCGACCCGCTACCTGCGGGACGAGGATACGGGCTAAGCCTCTTCCACACAGCCGATGATGGTGCGTGACCCGCGCCGCCAACCTTCTGCGATCGACGTCCACCCGCCCGGTTGAGCGATATGCTGGTCTTGCGCGCAGGGGATTTTCCTGATAGGAAAATAATGTTCCTCTTAGTAATCTCGGGGGTGGTTGTCATGTGCGGGATCGTTGGCCTGTTCCTCAAGAACCACGACCACTGGCCCGGCCTCGGCCGGCAGCTCGACGCGATGCTGATCGAGATGACGGAGCGCGGCCCGGACAGCGCGGGATTCGCGGTATTTGGTGATCCGACGCCCGCGGACACCGTGCGCATCACGGTGTTGGCGCTTGAGCCCGACGTCGACTGGTCGACGCTCGTCGATGGGCTCGCGCAGGGCGTGGGATGCCCGGTTGCGCATGAGGTGATCGCGGACCACGCGACCCTAACGGCGCCGATACGGCTCGAAACCTTGACGTCATGGTTGGCTGAGAACCGACCGGACGTGCTCGTCGTGAGCGGCGGCACGCGGATGCAGCTCTTCAAAGGCGTTGGCCGGCCCGCGGACGTCGCGCTGCGCTATCGGCTTGCCGAGCGGGCAGGCTCCCACGCGATCGGCCACACGCGCATGGCGACCGAGAGTGCTGTCACGAGCCGTCATTGCCATCCCTATTGGTCGGGCCGCGACATCTGCCTCGTCCACAACGGCTCGCTCTCCAACCACAATCGGGAGCGGCGGCGCCTCGAAGCGGAGGGGATCCAATTCCAGAGTGATAATGACAGCGAGGTCGCGGCTGCCTTCATCGCTTCGCGGCTCAACCGGGGCGAGAGCCTGCAGCAGGCGCTCGAGGCGAGCTTCTCCGCGTTGGATGGCTTTTACACGTTCCTGGTCGGCACGGCGGATGGTCTCGCCATCGCGCGCGACGGCATCGCTTGCAAGCCGGCGGTCCTCGGCGAGACGGACGACTGGGTCGCCGTGGCGAGCGAGCACCGCGCCCTGGCCGGGCTTCCGGGAGTCGAGAACGCCGAGATATGGGAGCCCAAACCGGCGACCGTCTATAGCTGGCGCCTCGAGACGATGGTGAGGGCGGCGTGAGCGTCGTCGACCTGCGGGAAACGAGCGTGCGCGATCTGAACGCGCGCCTGCACGCACTGCCCGCCGATACCGGCGAGCGCGATTGGGAGATCCGACATCCGGATGGCAAGCATGCGCTCGTCGCCGGCCTGACCGCACCGCTGTCGGTCACGCTTGACGGCAATGTCGGCTATTTCTGCGGCGGCATGAACGAGGCTGCCGACATCACCGTGCGCGGCCATTGCGGCAAAGGCGTCGGCGAGAACATGGCATCGGGCCGGATTCGCGTGCTGGGCGATGCCGCCGACGCGGCGGGCGCGAGTGGGCATGGCGGCATGATCGTCATCCACGGCAATGCGAGCGCCCGCTGCGGCATCTCGATGAAGGGCGTCGATCTCATCATTGGCGGCTCGGTCGGCCATATGAGCGCGTTCATGGGCCAAAGCGGGCGTCTCATCATTTGCGGTGACGCCGATCACGGGCTCGGTGATTCGCTCTACGAAGCTGAGATCTTTGTCGGCGGCGCGGTCGCAGGGCTCGGCGCCGATTGCGTCGAGAAGGAAATAACGCCCGCTCACGTCGCCTCCCTCGCGACGCTTCTCGACAAGGCCGGATTGGATGCGGACGCCGCGTCCTTTCGTCGGTTCGGATCGGCGCGCAAGCTCTACAATTTCAGCATCGATCACGCCGACGCTTATTGAGCCACCTGCCGCATCACAACGGTGAGGCCCGCCATGACGCTCGATAGCTCTCACACCTTCCCGCACCACGTCATCGCAGAAATTCAACGTATGGCCGACGAAGGGCTCTACAGCATCCGCGGCTTCGGGGCCAAGCGGGCGCTGCCCACCTTCGATGATCTGCTTTTCCTCGGTGCCTCGGTCTCGCGCTATCCCCTCGAAGGGTATCGCGAGACGTGCGGCACGGATGTCGCGCTCGGCACCCGCTTCGCCAAGAATCCGATTTCCCTCAAGATTCCCATCACGATCGCGGGCATGAGCTTCGGCGCCCTCGGCGCCAATGCCAAGGAGGCGCTCGGCCGTGCAGCGACGGAAATGGGCACCAGCACGACGACGGGCGATGGCGGCATGACCTCCGAGGAGCGCGATGCGTCCAAGACGCTCGTGTACCAGGTGCTGCCGTCTCGCTACGGCTTGAATCCGAACGACCTGAGACGGGCGGACGCCATCGAGGTCGTCATCGGCCAGGGGGCGAAGCCCGGCGGTGGCGGCATGCTCCTCGGGCTCAAGATCAACGAACGCGTTGCCGGGATGCGCGATCTGCCCGAAGGGATCGATCAGCGGAGCGCGTGTCGGCATCCGGACTGGACCGGTCCCGACGACCTGGAGATCAAGATCGAGGAGCTGCGGGAGATCACCGATTGGGAAAAGCCGATCTACTGCAAGATCGGCGCGACCCGTCCGCAATATGACGTGCCGCTCTGCGTCAAGGCGGGCGCGGACGTGATCGTGATCGACGGCATGCAGGGCGGCACGGCCGCGACGCAGGACGTCTTCATCGAGCATGTCGGCATTCCCACGCTGCCGGCGGTGCGGATGGCGGTCGAGGCGCTGCAGGAACTCGGCATGCACCGCAAGGTGCAGCTGATCGTCTCCGGTGGCATTCGGAGTGGCGCGGATGTCGCCAAGGCGCTGGCGCTCGGGGCCGACGCGGTGTCCATCGGGGTTGCGGCGATGATTGCACTCGGCTGCAACAAGCCCGCCTATCGAGAGGACTACGAGGCGCTCGGAACCGCGCCCGGCCTCTGTCACCACTGCCACACCGGCCGGTGCCCGGTCGGCATCGCGACGCAGCTGCCCGAGCTCGAGACACGGCTGCCGCCCGAGAAGGGCGCGCGTCTGGTGAGGAACTATCTGGCGGCGTTGGTGCTCGAGCTACAGACTGTCGCGCGGGCGAACGGAAAGTCCCACGTCCACAATCTCGAGCCGGAGGACATGGTCGCTCTCACGGTGGAGGCGGCGGCCATGGCCGGCGTGCCGCTTGCCGGCACCAACTGGATTCCCGGGCGAAACGCCTGAGCCGCGTCAGCCCGGAGAAAGGCGGCCGGTCCGGAGTCTAGGCCGGCGCGCGGCGCTCGTCGTCGGCCGTCGGCAGCGTGTAGTCCTCGAACATTTCGCGGAGCCGTGATTTCTTGATCTTGCCGGTGGCGGTCAGGGGCAGCTCGTCGATCAGCACCACGTCGTCCGGCAGCCACCACTTGGCGACCTTGCCGGCGAGGAAGTCGTTGAGCACGGCCTTGTCGGGGGTCTTGCCCTCCTTCGGCACCACCACCATCAGCGGGCGCTCTTCCCACTTGGGGTGATAGACGCCGATCACGGCGGCCTGGCGCACGTCGGGGTGGCTCATTGCGGCGTTCTCGAGGTCGATCGAGCTGATCCACTCGCCGCCGGACTTGATCACGTCCTTGGTGCGGTCGGTGATGCGCATGTAGCCATGCTCATCGAGCGTCGCGACATCGCCCGTCGGGAACCAGCTCTCATTGTCGAGCTTGTTGCCGCCCTCGCCCTTGAAATAGCCGCTCGCGGCCCAATTGCTGCGCACCAGCATGTCGCCGAAGGTCTTGCCGTCATGCGGCACGGGCTCGCCGTCCTCGCCGACGATCTTGAGCTCGAGGCCGAACTGCACGCGCCCTTGTTGGCGCAGCACCGCCGCGCGCTCGTCATCCGGTAGGGCGTCGATCGCCGGCGTCGGTGTTGCCATCGTGCCGAGCGGCGAGGTCTCGGTCATGCCCCAGAGCTGGAGCACCTCGACGCCGTAGGGGTCCTTCAGCCGCTCGATCATGGCCCGCGGCACGGCGGAGCCGCCGATTGCGGCGCGGGTCAGCGAGTCGATGCGCTTGCCGCTCTGCTCGAGATATTCGAGCAGCATCGTGAACACCGTCGGCACGCCAAGCGTGAAGGTGATGCCCTCGGTCTCGATCAGCGCCTGGATGCTCGCGCCGTCCATCTTGGTGCCGGGCAGGACGATGTTCGCGCCGGTGAGGCACGCGAGGTAGGGCAGCGACCAGCCATTGCCGTGATACATCGGCGCGATCGGCATGATCACATCATGGGCGCCAAGCCCTATCGCGCTATTCTGGCACGCCGCCATGGCGTGCAAGAGCGTCGAGCGGTGGCTGTAGAGCACGCCCTTGGGGTTGCCGGTCGTGCCCGAGGTGTAGCAAAGCGACGAGGCCATCCGCTCGTCGAACATGGGCCACGCATAATCCTCGCTCTCACCGGCGAGCAGCGTCTCGTAGCACTGCGCGTTGGGGAGCGAGGTCGCGGGCATGTGGGCTTCGTCGGTGAGGACGATATAGCCCTCGACCGTCGGCAGCTGATCGGCGATCCCCTCGAGGAGTTCGACGAACGTCGTGTCGACGAAGAGGAAACGGTCCTCGGCGTGGTTGATGATGTAGGTGATCTGCTCGGTGAAGAGCCGCGGGTTGATCGTGTGCAGCACGGCGCCGAAGCCCGAGACGCCGTAGAAGAGCTCGAAGTGACGATAGCCGTTCCACGCAAGCGTGCCGATGCGATCGCCCCTCTTGATGTCGAGCCGGCTGAGCAGATTGGCGAGCCGCTTCGCGCGCGCCTCGCATTCCCGATAGGTATAGCGGTGGATGGGGCCCTCGACCGAGCGTGAGATGATCTCGCGCTCACCGTGATAGTCCGCCGCGTAGCGGATGAGCGACGAGATCATCAGCGGGATGTCTTGCATGAGACCGTGCATAACGTGCCTCTTTCGCGCTTCGTGGGCCGGCCCGGGCGTCGACCTTATGCTAGACTCCGAACCATCGACAAGGGCCGCTCCACGGGGGAAACCAGGCGATGAAATTGCAAGACAAAGTGGCGCTGATCACCGGCGGGACATCGGGCATTGGCGAGGCGATCGCGACCGCCTTTGCGCGCGAGGGCGCGAAGGTCGCCGTCGTGGGCGCGGGCAACCGCGAGAAAGCGGCCGGCGTGGCCGAGCGTGTTGGCAACGGCGCAAAACCGTTCGTGGCGGATATCCGCTCGGTCGAGGCGATCAACGGCATGGTCGCCGAGGTGATCGCCGCCTTCGGCCGGATCGACATCCTGGTCAACTCGGCGGGCGTCTTCTACCCGACGCCTGTCGGCGAGACCAACGAGGCGGACTACGACCGCATGATGGACATCAACGTCAAGGGCACGTTCTTCACCATCGAGGCGGTGGCGCCCATCATGAAGCGGCAGGGGGGCGGCAAGATCATCAACCTCTCGTCGGTGACCGGTGTGATGGCCTTCAACACCTATGCGGCCTATTGCGCCACCAAGGCGGCGATCAACTACATGACCAAGGCTCATGCGCTCGAGCTGGCGCCCCACGGGATCAACGTCAACGCCATCCTGCCGGGCAACACCGCGACGCCGATGAACGAGAACGTGCGCACCGCCCCCGAGTTCAAGACCATGCTCGATACCATGGCGGAGCGCACGCCGAGCGGACGCACCTATTCCGCGGCTGAAGACATGGCGGCCGCGGCCGTCTACCTCGCGAGCGACGATAGCCGTGCGATGTATGGCGGGCTGATGCTGATCGACGAAGGAATCTCGCTCGGCATGTAGCCGCCGCGCTCGCGCACGCTGCCACAATCCGAAGCGCGCACGCGCTAGTCGGGCCGGCCGAGCGTCCAGTTCCACGGGCGGATGCTGGAGGTCGCGAACAAGCCGGCCTTGGCGTAGGGATCGGCGGCGGCGAACGCCCGCACGGCGTCCAAACTCGGCGCCTCGACGATCAGCAGCGAGCCGTTCATGGTCTCCGCGTCGTCCGCGAGCGTCGGACCGCCGTGGACCATCGTGACGTCCGAGTGATCCGGGTGATCGCGCAAGAACGCGCGATGGGTCTCGCGCGTGTCGAGCCGAAGCTGCAGCGAGTCCGGCTTGTCGGTCGCGAAGATCACGTAATACATCGGGGTATCCTCCTGGCGCTGGCGGGCGAGCATCGCATGGCCGGCTGATGGCTTGGAAGTCGCTTGGCCGCCGGCTAGCATGCCCCCATGGACGAGACCCAAAGCAAGCAGGCCGCGCGGGCCATCCTGGCCGCGTGGGAGGGGCATGCGCTCATCGAGGCGCTGCCCGCGGCGTGTCGGCCGGTCTCGATCGAGGATGGCTACGCCGTGCAAGACGCGCTGGCGGAAGCGGCAGGCGCTGCCGTCGTCGGCTGGAAGATCGCGGCCACGAGCGCGGCGGGCCAAGCCCATATCGGCGTCGACGGACCGCTCGCCGGCCGCATCCTCGCAAGCAAGCTCCACGAGAGCGGCGCCGCGCTTCCGGCAGCGCACCTCCACATGCGGGTCGCCGAGGTCGAGTTCGCCTTTCGCCTGGCGCGCGATCTGCCCGCCCGCGATGCCGACTACGCGGTCGACGAGGTGCTCGCCGCGGTCGAAAGCTTGCATCCCGCCATCGAGATCCCGGATTCGCGCTATCACGACTTCGCCGTTGTCGGCGCCGCGCAGCTCATCGCCGACAACGCCTGCACCGAATATCTGGTGATCGGACCGGCCGCGCCCGAGGCGTGGCGCGAGATGGATCTGGTCAGCCACGAAGCGGCGCTCACGATCAACGACGGGCACGCCGCCGACGGGACGGGTGCGAACGTTCTCGGCGACCCCCGCGTCGCACTGACCTGGCTCGCCAACGACCGCGCGCGCCGCGGACCGCCGCTCCGCGCGGGCGACATCGTCACCACCGGGACATGCATCACGCCCGCACCCGTTCAGCCGGGTGATCGGCTCACGGCGAGCCTCGGCCCGCTGGGTGCCGTCAGCCTCACGCTCGTCACGTAAGGCGGCATCACGGTCGGGGATCGGATCGTTCGCTGCACATCCCTTGCGGGTTTGACCGGCTCGCGGCCCTATGAATAATCGCGGCGGGCAAACACGGGGAGCCGATCACCATGGGACGTCTGGCGAGCGACATCGGCGGCACCTTCACCGACCTCGTCCACTTCGACGAGGCGACTGGTGATCTCCGCGTCGCGAAATCGCTGACCACGCCGAAAAGCCTCACCCAGGGTGTGCTCGACACGATCCGACTCTCCGGCCTCGATCCCGCCTCGGTCACATTTTTCGTGCACGGCGGCACCACCGTGATCAACGCGATCACCGAGCGGAAGGGCGTCAAGACCGCACTCGTCACGACCCAAGGCTTCCGCGATGTGCTGGAGATCGCGCGCGGCAACCGGCCCGATCTCTACAATCTGCGCTACGAGAAGGAAGTGCCCTTCGTCGAGCGCAAGCTGCGCTTCGAGGTCGCCGAGCGGATCGACGCGCGGGGACATGTGCTCACGCCGTTCGACGTTGCCGTGCTCGATCCCGTGATCGAGCAGTGTCGTAGCGCGGGGGTCGACGCGATCGCCGTCCAATTTCTCCATTCCTATGCCGCGCCGGCGCACGAAGCGCTCTGCGCCGCCTATCTCCGGGAACGCTTGCCCGACGTGGCGGTCACCGCATCGCACGAAATCACGCGCGAATGGCGGGAATATGAGCGGGCGAACACAGCCGTGCTCAATGCCTACGTGCAGCCGATCGTCGAACGCTACTTCGAGACGCTCGAAACCGCGCTCGGCGATGCCGGCCTCGACTGCCCCTACATGGCCATGCAATCGAACGGCGGAACGGCGAGCTTCGTTCGGGCCAGAGAGCAGCCGATCACGCTGCTCGAATCGGGGCCGGCGGCGGGCGTCAACGGTGCGGCGCTGATCGGCGCGCTCTGCGACGAAGACAACATCATCTATCTCGACATCGGCGGCACGACCGCGAAATGCTCCACCATCGAGGGGGGCAAGCCCAAGGTCACGACCGACCATCGCATCGAATCGAGCCGCATCCGCTACGGCTACCCGGTGCGCGTGCCCGTGGTCGATATCGTGGAAATCGGCGCGGGCGGCGGCTCCATCGCTTGGTTCGACGCCGCCGGGCGCCTCACGGTAGGGCCGGTGAGCGCCGGTGCCGATCCCGGCCCCGCCTGCTACGGCCGCGGCGGCACCGAGCCAACCGTGACCGACGCCAAGCTGATCGCGGGCGTGCTCAACCCGGGCAATTTCGCCGGTGGCCAATTCGGCCTCGACCTGGATCGCGCGCGCCGTGCCATGCAGAAGATCGCCGATGGCCTCGACTGTTCGGTGGAGGACGCCGCCGTCGCCGTGATTCGCCTGGTCGATGCGAACATGATCAACGCGCTCAAGCTTGTCTCGATCCAGCGCGGCCACGATCCGCGCGACTTCGCGCTCGTCATTGGCGGCGGCGGCGGTGCCATGCACGCGGCGGCGCTTGGGCGCGAGCTTGGGGTCGACGAGATCATCGTGCCGCGCTACCCGGGGCTTTTCTCGGCCTGGGGCATGTTGGCGACCGCGCCGCGCCGCGACTTCATGCGCACCGCGCTCCAGCGCGCCGCCGACATCGCGATCGAGGACATCCGTACTCTGTTCGGTGAGCTTCGTCGGGAGGCGAACGACTATTTCGCGGACGATGGCGCCGCTTCCGACCTCACCTTCGAAAACCAGATCGATCTTCGCTATGCCGGGCAGGAGCACGCGGTCTCGGTGCCGGTCGATCCCGATCGCGCCTCCATGGATTCGCTTCTCGACGATTTTCATGCGGCGCACGAGCGCGCCTACACCTTCCGTCTGGCCGACACGCCGGTCGAGTTCGTGACCTTTCGCCTGACGGCGACCGCCGATGTGCCGCGGCCGAAGCTCGGCGCGTGGGAGGCGGACGGCCGGTCGCGCGAGGCGGCGGCGCGCGGCATGCGCTCAATCGACTTCGGCGAAGACGGGCGCCACGAGACGCCGGTGCTGGAGCGCGACTTGCTTCCACCTGGATGGGAGGAGCCCGGCCCGCTTGTCGTCGAAGAGCCCTCTTCGACGACACTCGTGCATCCCGGCCAACGTCTGCGGGTCGACGGACTCGGCTTCCTGCGGATCACCGAGGGCTGAGTGTGTGACGATGGAGAGCGGCATGCGGGCCATGGTGTTTCGCGGCGGCGCGCCGGTCCTCTCGCTCGATCAACGCCCCATCCCCGCGCCGGGGCCCGGCCAGGTGCTCGTGCGGGTCGCCGCCTGTGGCGTGTGCCGCACCGATTTGCATGTCGTGGATGGTGAGCTTCCCGAGCCGCGCCTGCCGGTGGTGCCCGGCCACGAGGTCGTCGGGCGGGTCGCGGCGGTCGGCGAGGGAGTCGAGCGCTTCGACGAGGGCGCGCGCGTCGGCGTGCCCTGGCTCGGCTGGACCTGCGGCACCTGCCGCTATTGCGCGCGCGGGCAGGAGAACCTCTGCGAGGCGGCGCGCTTCACGGGCTATACGCTCGACGGCGGCTATGCCGATTATTGCGTCGCCGATCAGCGCTACTGTTTCGCCGTCGGCGGCACCATGAGCGACGTCGAGGCAGCGCCGCTGCTCTGCGCGGGGCTGATCGGTTATCGCTCGCTGCGCATGGCGGAAGATGCGGAAGCGCTCGGGCTCTATGGCTTCGGTGCGGCAGCCCACATCATCGCGCAGGTCGCGCGCCACCAGGGGCGCCGGGTGTTCGCGTTCGTGCGGGCGGGTGATGAGGCGGCCAAGGGCTTCGCGCGCGATCTCGGCGCCGTCTGGGCCGGTGAGTCCGGCGAGGCGCCGCCGGAGCCGCTCGACGCGGCGATCATCTTCGCGCCGGTCGGCGCGCTCGTGCCGGCCGCGCTCCGCACGGTCTCACCCGGCGGCATCGTGGTCTGCGCCGGAATCCACATGAGCGACATTCCAAGCTTCCCCTACGACATCCTGTGGCGCGAGCGCCGCATCGTCTCGGTCGCCAACCTCACACGCCGCGATGGCGAGGAGTTTCTCGCGCTGGCAGCAAAGGTGCCGATCAGGATGAGCGTCGAGCCCAGCCCGCTCGCCAACGCCAACGAGGCGCTGGAGCGCCTTCGCAGCGGCCGTCTTCAGGGCGCCGCGGTCCTCACGATGGACGGGGCCTGAGCGGGCGGCTCAGGCGTCGGACATGCCGCGGCGGATGCGCTCTCTCAGCGCATCGATCGGCACGAGCTCACCGGCTTCGTCGGTGTAGTGCCAATAGGTCCAGCCATTGCAGGCCGGCGCGCCCTGCGCATCCGCGCCGACGCGGTGGATCGATCCGCTGGCGCCGCGTCGGCTTAGCGTGCCGTCCGCGCGCACCTGCGCTTCGATGCGCTTGCGCCGGTCGTAAAGCGTCTCGCCCGGGTTGAGCAAGCCGCGCTCGACCAAGGTGCCGAAGGGCACGCGCGGCGCCCGGCGCTTGGAGGGGGTTGCGAGGAGATCGGTGTCCGCCGGTTCGATACCCTCGATCCGCGTGCGCGCGAGCTCGGCATAGCGGGCCTCGCGTTCGATGCCGACGAATTGCCGCCTGAGCCGGCGTGCTACCGCCCCGGTCGTGCCGGTGCCGAAGAAGGGGTCGAGCACCAGATCACCGGGATCGGTGCCGGCGAGAATGACGCGGTGAAGCAAGGCCTCGGGCTTTTGCGTGGGATGGGCCTTCCGGCCCGCGACCTTGAGGCGTTCGCCGCCAGTGCAGAGCGGCACGAGCCAATCGCTCCGCATCTGCAGCCCGTCGTTGAGCGCCTTCATGGCCTCATAGTTGAACTTGTAGCCGGTCTGCTCCCGCCCCTTGGCGCACCAGATCAGCGTCTCGTGCGCATTGGTGAAGCGGCGGCCGCGGAAATTCGGCATCGGGTTGGTCTTGCGCCACATCACGTCGTTCAAGATCCAATAGTCGAGATCTTGGAGCGCTGTGCCGATCCGGTGGATGTTGTGATAGGTGCCGATGACCCAGAGTGTGCCCGTGTCCTTCAGGAGGCGCCGCGCCTCGGCGAGCCAGCGCCGCGTGAACCGGTCATAGGCGGCGAAACTTTCGAACTTGTCCCAATCCTCGTCGACCGCATCGACGGCGGTGTTGTTGGGGCGCACGAGATCGCCGTTCAGCTGAAGATTGTAGGGCGGATCCGCGAACACGAGATCGACGCACGCGTCGGGGAGCGCCGCCATGCGCTCGATGCAGTCGCCAACGAGGATGCTGTCGGGTGCCACCGCGTTCATGGCCGCGCAGCATGGCGGCCCAGAGTCCGTCAGTCAACTCCTTGATTCTAAGGACTCTTCTGAAACGCCCGTTAACACTTTCCTAACCGGTGCGAAGGACCGGCGGTGATGCGGCGTCGCGCCGAGCCGGCCGAGCCCCGCGCGGTGCTCGGCCGTGCCATAGCCCGCGTTGCGCTCCCACCCGAAGCCCGGATGCTGCGCGGCGAGGCGTCGCATGATCCGATCGCGGGTGACCTTCGCGATGATCGATGCGGCCGCGATCGAGAGGCTTGCGCCATCGCCGCCGACGACCGTCCACACGGGGCAGACGAGGCCGGGCGCCTGGTTACCATCGACCAAGGCCACCCTGGGCGCTCGCGGAAGCCGCACCACCGCGCGGCGCATCGCGAGATGGGTGGCGCGCAGGATGTTGATCGTGTCGATCTCGGCGACTGTCGCCAGGCCGACCCCGACATGAGCGGTGGCGCGGATCGCCGGCGCGAGGGCTGCGCGCTCCGCATGGCTGAGTTGCTTCGAATCGGCAATCTCGTCGCGGAGGATGCCGGCGGGCCCGTCGCGCTCGAACATCACGGCGGCGGCAATCACGGGGCCGGCGAGCGGGCCGCGCCCGGCTTCGTCGATGCCGGCGACGTGGCGTCCGGCGCGCCGCTCGATCGCAAGGTCGGGGCGCGCTTGCTGCGCTGGCTTCAGGGCTTGCTCGGCGATCGCCAAAACGACTCGTCCCGCAGGTTGCTGCGAAACCCTAGCCAGCCTCCGCGCTCGCATACAAGCATCTGCGTGGTTGCGCCCCAATGCGTCGACGGCGGCCTGCGGGAGCAGGCCCGCAACCGCGCCGGCCTGCCAGCCTTTCCGTATCACGTTGGAGTGCGGCGTTGGCGCCGGTCAACGCTGCTTACGGCATGGGTGCGGGGGCGGCGGCCGGAAGACCGTTATGCGCGAAGTTGCAAGGCTGAACCCACCAATCGGCTTGCTGGACGGCGATCGCATGGGCCGCAGCTTCGGCCGCGCGGTCCGTCGCGTAGAGGCCAAAGCAGGTGGCGCCGGAGCCCGACATGCGCGCGAGCAGACAGCCGTCGGTTCGCCTTAGCGCTTCCAGCGCATCGCCGACGGCCGGCGCGAGCGTCCGCGCGGGTGCTTCCAAATCGTTGGTGCAGCGTGCGAGGGCATCCGCCAAACCGACGACGTCCGTGGATGGCCCGAAAGCTGCCGGCGCGGAAAACGGGCCTTCGCGCGCGGCGAAGACCGGCGCCGTCGGCACCGGCACGCCCGGATTGACCAACACCAGGGCCGCATCGGGCAGGCCATCCACCGGTCTCAGCTTTTCCCCGATCCCCCCGACCATCATCGCGCGCGAGGCGAGGCAGACCGGTACGTCGGCGCCCAGCCGAAGCGCGAGGTCGGCCAGCGGAAGGACCCCGGCGTCCAGCGCCCACAACGCCGAGAGCCCGCGCAGCACGGCGGCGGCATCAGCGGAGCCGCCGCCGAGGCCCGCCGCGACGGGAATTTGCTTGTCGAGGCGGATCGCCACGGCGGGCGCGCGCTCGGCGGCATCGCCGAGGCTCCGCGCGGCCCGCGCGACCAGGTTGTCCCGCTCATCGATGCTGCGGGCGAACGGTCCGCCCAACGACACCGTCAGCCGCGCGGCGGGCCTGATCTCGATGACGTCATGGAGCGTCACGAACGTCATCAAGCTGTCGAGCTCGTGATAGCCATCGGCCCGCCGGCCGGTGACGTGCAGATAGAGATTGAGCTTGGCTGGCGCGGCGACGCGCAGCCCCTGGCTTGCCGGGCGGCTCACTGGGCCCCGTCGGTCTCCGCTTCCGCGGTCAGGCCTTTGGCGAGCTTGCGCTTGATCTCGTCGACCACGTCCGGCTCGGGATCGAGCGCGAGCGCGCGTTGCCACTGAAAACGGGCCTCGATGCGGCGCCCGACCTGCCAGTAGGCGTCGCCGAGATGGTCGTTGATCACGGGGTCGTTCGACATCAGCTCGACCGCCCGCTCGAGATGGCCCACCGCTTCTTCGAACTCACCGAGCCGATACAGCGCCCAGCCCAAGCTATCGACGATATACCCATCGTTGGGGCGAAGCGAAACCGCGCGTTCGATCATGCCCTTCGCGCGGTCGAGATTGCGGCGCTGCTCGACCCAGGAGTAGCCGAGATAGTTCAGCACCAGCGGCTGATCGGGCTGCAGCTCCAACGCGCGCAGGAAGTCCGCCTCGGCGCGATCCCATTGCTTCGTACGCTCCAGGGCGACACCGCGCGCGTAGAGCAAGGACCAATGGCGTTCGCTGATCTCGGGCGTACGCTGGATCGCCGTGTCGTAGGCGGTCACCGCTTCGGCATAGCGCTCCTTCATCCTCAGCGTATCGCCGAGGGTCGTGGCCGCATCCGAGCGATCGCGGCGCTCGTCGATCATGGCGCGCAACAGCGCGATTGCTTCGTCTGTCCGGTCGAGATCGGCGAGGCTGGTCGCCGCGCGCAGGCGCGCCGTCCAATCGAACGGGGAGGTGGTGTCCACCGCGCTATAGGCGGCATGCGCATCTTCGGGACGCTCCATGGCCTCGAGGATCTCGCCCACCAGCACCTGGGCGATCGCGAGGTTGGGGCGAAGATAGAGCGCGAGGCGGGCGTAAATCAGGCTCGCATCGCCGCCATCCTGCTGCGGCAGCGCGCTCGCGGCGCTGAACAGCGCCTCGGCGAACCCGTCGGTCGCCGAGCTCACGAGCAGGGGCGGCGGCGGCGCAGTGCCGAGCGCCTCGACGACCCGTTCAACCCACACGCTGCCCGGGTTCTGCGCCCGATACTCCTCATACACCGTGCGCGCCTTGTCCGGTTGGCCTGTGGCTTCGAGAAAACGCCCGAGCGCTGCCACGGTGCGCAGCGAGCCGCGCGATGCCACGATCGCGCGCCTCAACGACGCCTCGGCCTCGGCGTTGTTGCCCGCGAGGGCCTGCAAATGGCCGACGTGGAGCGCGTAGAACGGCAGATAGGCTTCACGGTCCGCGAGCGGGCCGAGTGCGGCGAGCGCGGCGTCGATGTCGGTGGTTGCCAAGGTCAGCCAACCGTCGAGCAGCGGCATGAGAAAGGCGTAGACGCCCTCGCGGCGCACCGCCGCAAAGCGTTGCCGGGCGGCGTCCATGTCGCCGTTTCGCGCGTCCCGCAGGCCGAGCATCAGCTGCGCGACCCGCTCGTCGGGATCGATGTCGGCCATCTGCTCGCTCAGCGCCATCGCCTCGGTCATGCGCCCATCGGCAACCATCAACGAGATCGTGCGGTTGAGCAGGTTGAGATTGTCGGGATCGTCGGCAAGGGCGCGCCGGAGATACTCTGCGGCAGAGCCGAAGTCGCGCGTGCTATAGGCGTGGCGCCCGGCGAGGTAGCTGCCGAAGGAGGAGCGGTCGGCCTCAGCAGGCGCAGCGGCGGGCGGCTTGGGCGGTGCGGGCTCGGGCGGCGAATCTGCGGCCGGCGCGTTGGCGCACGCCGCGAGCACGGTCGCGGCAAGCACGCCCGTGGACCAGCGCAGCAAGCGGCGCCCCCTTGGTCGGGTGGGTGTCACCGCCGTGTCGTTCACATCAACATCCTTTCAGCGAAAGCGCGCTCGGCTCCGGCTACATGTTGGGATAGTTCGGGCCGCCGCCGCCCTCGGGCGGAACCCATTCGATGTTCTGCGTGGGGTCCTTGATGTCGCAGGTCTTGCAGTGCACACAGTTCTGCGCGTTGATCTGAAGCCGCGCGCCGTTCGCGCCGTCCTCGACGATCTCGTACACGCCGGCCGGGCAGTAGCGCTGCTCCGGTGCGTCATAGTCCGCGAGATTCACCCGGATCGGGACAGTTGCGTCCTTCAGGGTGAGGTGCGCGGGCTGATCTTCCTCATGGTTGGTGTTCGAGAGGAACACCGAGCTCAGACGGTCGAACGACACCTCGCCGTCGGGTTTCGGATAGGCGATCCGGCGCGCCGCGCGCGCGGTCTTGAGCACGGTGTGATCCTGTCGGTGGTGGAGCGTCCACGGCAGCACGCCGCGCGTCCACAGCTCGAAGCCGCTGATCAGGGTGCCCATCAGCAGCCCCCAATGGAATGCCGGCCGGCAGTTGCGCACCTGCTTGAGCTCTTTGACGACCCAGGTTCGCGCCAGTGCGGCGGGATAGGCGTCGAGCGCCTGCGTGCCGTCCGAGCCGCCCGCGAGCGCGTCGAACGCCGCATCCGCTGCAACCATGCCGCTCTTCATGGCGGCGTGGCTACCTTTGAGCTTGGGCACATGAACAAAGCCTGCTGCGCAACCGATCAGGGCGCCACCGGGGAAGACCGTCTTCGGGATCGACTGGTAGCCCCCTTCGTTGATCGCCCGCGCGCCGTAGGCGAGGCGCTTGCCGCCCTGCAGGGTTTCGCGAATCGCGGGGTGGGTTTTGAAGCGCTGGAATTCCTCGAAGGGTGAGAAAAACGGGTTCTCGTAGTCGAGCGCGACCACGAAGCCGATCGCGACCAGGTTGTCCTCGAGGTGATAGAGGAAAGAGCCACCATAGGTTCGCGAGTCGAGCGGCCAGCCGAAGGTATGCTGGATCGATCCGCGGCGGTGCTTGTCGGGATCGACCTCCCATAGCTCTTTGAGGCCGATGCCGTAGGTTTGCGGCTCCGACTCCTCGGCGAGTCCGAACCGCTCCAGGAGGCCTTTCGTCAGCGAGCCCCGGGCACCCTCGGCAAAAAGCGTGTACTTGGCGTGAAGCTCGATGCCGGGCTCGTAGGTCGGCTTCTTCTCGCCGTCCTTGCCGATGCCCATGTCGCCGGTCGCGACGCCCTTGACGCGGCCATCGTCGTGATAGAGCACCTCCGTTGCCGCGAAGCCGGGATAGATCTCGACACCCGCCGCCTCGGCCTGCTCGGCAAGCCAGCGACAGAGGTTGCCGAGACTGATGATGTAGTTGCCGTGATTGCGCATCTGCGGCGGCAGGAGGAAGCCGGGAAGGCGGTAGGAGCCTCGGGCCGTCAGGAAGCGAAACACGTCTGTGGCCGCCGGGGTGTTGAGCGGCGCGCCCTTCTCTTTCCAGTCGGGGATCAGCTCGTCGAGCGCGCGCGTCTCGAAGACGTTGCCCGACAAGATGTGCGCACCGATCTCGGAGCCCTTCTCGAGAACGGTGACGCTGACGTCGTGCCCGCGCTCTGCCGACAATTGTCGCAGGCGGATCGCCGCGGCAAGCCCCGCGGGCCCACCACCGACGATCACCACATCATATTCCATCGACTCTCGCGTCATGGCGGCCGATGGCATACCCCTCACGTTATTTTTTGCTTACCGCACATATGAACCGCCTTGGGCGCCGGGTCAATCAAGTGGCGCTCGTGTGACGG
This sequence comes from Alphaproteobacteria bacterium, assembly GCA_965216915.1. Lineage (GTDB taxonomy): Bacteria > Pseudomonadota > Alphaproteobacteria > UBA828 > UBA828 > CBDCGS01. Next base: position 154,084 of record CBDCGS010000011.1, on the reverse strand, counting down.
TCTGTTAACCTTCTCTGCGTGGCGAACAAGGACGAGATACGGGCATTGCTCGATTGGTATGTGCTGGCCGGCGTCGACGAGACGATCGGCGACGCGCCGATCGATCGCTACGCGGCCGCGCAGGCGGTCGAGCGCGCGCCGGTCGTGGCCACGGCGGAGGCCACCCAGCCCGCGGAAGCGCCCCCCGCCCCCTCCGCGCCCGCGCCAAGCGCACCCGCTGCGCCCGACGCGCCTGCGGCGTCGCTCCTCGCGACACCGCGCGACGCGGCGTGGTCGGCTCAGGAGATTGCGGAGGCCTGCAACAGCCTGGACGCGCTGGTCGGGGCGGTGCGCGCGTTCGAGGGCTGCGCCCTCAAGAGAACCGCGACCAGCACGGTGATCGGCGACGGCGGTCCGGGCGCGGCGCTGATGTTCGTCGGCGAGGCGCCGGGGGCCGAGGAGGACCGCCAGGGCATCCCCTTCGTGGGGCCGGCGGGCCAGCTTCTCGACCGCATGCTCGCGGCGATCGGCTTGGCGCGGTCGGAGGTCTACATCACGAACATGCTGCCCTGGCGCCCGCCGGGCAACCGCTCGCCGACGGCCGATGAGCTCGCGATCTGCCAGCCCTTCCTGGAGCGTCAAATCGAACTCGTTTCGCCCAAGCTGCTCGTGCTGGTCGGCGGCATCGCGGCGAAGGCGCTGCTCAACCGGCGCGAGGGGATCACGCGCCTGCGGGGCAAGTGGTACCAATATGCGACGCCGCGGATGGCGCAGCCGGTGCCGACGACGGCTCTTTTTCATCCCGCCTACCTGCTGCGCACCGCCAGCGCCAAGCGGGAGGCATGGCGCGATCTCCTCGCCATCGAAACGCGGATGAGGTCGGAGCCGTCGTGATCGATCCGCTTCGCCGATGGGCGCTCCAGGGCATCGTGGGTCTCGGGGTGGCCGTCTCCCTTGGTCTCGATCCCGGCACGGCCCTGGGCACGCGCACCACCACCGACACCGGCGCCGGTCTGCCGGTCGTCCTCGATCCGGAGGATCGCGAGCGCTACCGCCGCATCTTCGCTTTGCAACGGGATGGACGGCTGGATGATGCGGCGCGGCACATTGCGGCGCTGCGCAATCCGATCCTGATGGGACACGTCATCGCGCAGAAGCTCATGCACCCGACGGCCCATCGCTCGTCCTACGCGGAGCTTCGGGCGTGGCTCGATGAATACGCGGACCACCCGGACGCAACGCGCATTCACAAGCTCGCGCTGAAACGAATGCCCGAGGGCGCCCGCCCGCCGCGCGCGCCTCAGGTGACGGCCGCGGGCAGGCTCGGGATCGACGAGTCGGCACCGCGGATCAAGCTTCCCACGCGATCACTCTCCGACGAGAAACGGGCGCGTTTGAAGACGCTGCATCGGCGCATGCGCGGGCGTATCGGCCGGGGCTGGCCAACCGGCGCGCGGGAGGTTCTCGAGTCGGACGAGTATCGCGCGCTCGCCTCCGAGGCCCAGTACGACGCGTCTGCCACGCGGATCGCCTGGAGCTATTTTCGCCACGACAAGGATGTGCTCGCGCTCTCGATGGCGTCGGACGCGGCCGCGCGCTCGAGCGACCTCGTGCCCGATGCGCACTGGACCGGCGGACTCGCCGCCTGGCGACTCGGGCGGATGGACGACGCTCGGCGCCATTTCGAGACGCTGGCGCGAGCGCCCAAGGCCTCGCGCTGGCTCAGAGCGGGCGGCGCCTACTGGGCTGCCCGCGCGAACCTGCGGGCCGGTCGGCCGGAGGCGGTGTCACCCTGGCTGCGACGCGCCGCTGCTCTGCCGCGGACCTTCTACGGCCTGCTCGCGGTGCGCGCGCTCGGCACCGGCGCCGGGCTCAACTTCACGCGCCCCCCGCTCGGCGACGCCGACGGCCGCACCATCGCCTCGACGGCAGCGGTCAGGCGCGCACTTGCACTTGCCGAGGTTGGCCAAGGAGACCGCGCGAAGAAGGAAATCCAGCTCCACTATGTGCATGCGAGCGCGGAGGAGATCGACGCGCTGCTGGCCGTCGCGACCCAGCTCGATCTGCCTGAAGTGCAGATGGGCCTGGCGCGCCGCATCTACGACGTGAGCGGCCGGCGCGACGACATGGGGGCCTATCCGTTGCCCGGGTGGGAGCCGGTGGGCGGCTTTTCAATCGACCGCGCGCTGGTCTTCAGCATCATCCGGCAGGAATCGGGCTTTCGCACCGGGGCGCGGAGCGGTCGGGGGGCTGCGGGCGTGATGCAGCTCATGCCGGCGACGGCACGGTTCGCCGCGCGTCGCGCGGGGCTCGGCCGCGTCTCGTCGCGGAGCCTCAGGAAGCCCGAGGTGAACATGGCGCTCGGCCAGAGCTATCTCAATCATCTGCTCGAGCTGCAGGCGGTCGACGGCAATCTTTTCTACCTGCTCGCCGCCTACAACGCCGGGCCCGGCACCCTCGGCAAATGGCGCAGCGCGACCAACTATGACGGCGACCCGCTGCTCTTCATCGAAAGCATCGGCTCGCGCGAAACCCGGTTCTTCATCGAGCGGGTGCTCACCTTCTACTGGATCTACCGCATGCGGCTCGGGCAGGACACGCCCTCCCTCGATGCGGTAGCATCCGGAGGTTGGCCACGCTATGTGGCGCAGGACCCTTGATTAGGCGCGAGCGAGCCCATGCCTCTGAGCGACAGCCATGAATTCCTGCCCGTGAACATCGCCGTCCTGACGGTCTCCGATTCACGGGGCATCGAGGACGACAAATCCGGCGCGGTGTTGGTCGAGCGCATCGAAGGCGCCGGCCATCGTGTCGCGGACCGCGTGATCTTGCCCGACGAAGGGTCGCGGATCGTCGAGCGCCTGCGCGCCTGGATCGCCGACCCCGAGATCGATGCGGTGATCGCGACGGGCGGGACGGGCGTGACCGGGCGAGACGTCACGCCGGAGGCCTTCGCCGCCGTCTATGACAAGGAAATCCCGGGGTTCGGCGAGCTGTTTCGGCAGCTGAGCTATGACCTGATCGGGACCTCGACGATGCAGTCGCGTGCAACCGGCGGCGTCGCCGGCGGCACCTATTTGTTCGCGCTCCCCGGCTCGCCGGGCGCGTGCAAGGACGGCTGGGACAAGATCCTGCGATATCAGCTCGACAGCCGGTGGCGGCCCTGCAACCTCGTGGAGTTGATGCCACGTTTGCAGGAAACGGAGCGCCGCACACGCGACGCTGTGCCGGCGGAATAGGCATCGCGCGGCGACACAGGGGGAACTGTCATGGAGAAGACCGTCGTTTATGTGCCGAAGCTCAGCGAGGCGCTGCAAAAGGTTGGTGTGCCGCTGTCGCCGGTGGTGCGCGCGGGCGACATGCTCTACGTCTCCGGCCTGCCGCCGCTCGACCTCGACACCGGGCAGATGATCCGGGGCGACATGGCGGCGCAAACCGAGAAGGTGCTCGAAAACATCAAACACGCGCTCGAGAGTGCCGGCTCGTCGCTCGACAAGGTGGTCAAGGCGAACGTTTTCATCACCAACGCCGCCTATTTCCGCACGGTCAACGAGATTTACGCGCGCTATTTCCCGAACGATCCGCCGGCGCGCACCTTCGTCGCCATGGCGTCCTGGCCGCTCGAGTTCGACATCGAGATCGAGTGCGTCGCGATCGCGTAGGCCGCGACGTCGTCGACGTCGGAAAGCATTGCGGCGAAGCCGAGCGCCAGATGCCGGGGAATGTTCCGGCGCGTGTCCTCCAGAGCGCGCGGGGTTGACCACGCAACATCGGCGAACAGATCGACCCGACGGGCCCGCGCGCTGAGGCCAATCAGCCAATAGCCGCCATCGCGCGCCGGCCCGAGCACCACGTCGGCGCGACCCAGCATGCGAAAGCCGTCGGCGATGTGATGCGGGCGCAGCGCTGGAATATCGCTCCCGACGATGATCGCGGCACCCGGCGGCAGCGCGAGAAAAACATGCCGCATGCGCCGTCCGATATCGCCGGGGCCTTGGTCGACGGTCGGCGCTGCGAGGGGCCAAAAGCGGTCGTTGCCACGCCACCCGCGCGGCGTGGTGGCGATCCATCCGCACCAGCGCGGGTCGTGGATCAGGGGTGGCCCGACCCGGCGCACGAGCCGGCGGTAGAACCGCCACGCCGCGGGCGCGCCGATGTCCCGCGCGAGGCGGCCCTTCACGCGGCCGAGCCGCGGTTCCTTGAGGAACAGAGCGACGTGGCGGTGCGCGCGCGCCATCATCCGTAGAGCTTGGCCAGGATCCCGGGCGGAACCCCCATGAAATAGAGGCCGAGACACACCAGGTTGCGTGTCGCGCGGCTGAAGTAGCCGTCGCGCCGGTAGCGCTCGGCGGACGTGAAGGCCGGGGTTTCGAGGAAGACCAAACGCGCACGCCCGATGCGTCGCACGATGTCGACATCCTCCATGAGCGGCAGCGGCCGATAGCCCCCCAGTCGCTCGTAGAAGGTTCTGCCGATGATCAAGCCCTGATCGCCATAGGGCAGGGCAAACCGGCGGCAACGCCACGCGACGAGCGCCTCGACACGCCGCGCCGCCTCCGCCCCGTCATCGAGGGCAAAGCGAAACACGGCCGCGCGCTCGCCATCGCCCGGCGCTTCAGCGAAGCGCAGGAACGCGTCGGCCCAGCCGGCCGCAAGCCGGGTGTCGGCATGCAGGAAGAGGAGCCACACGCCGCGCGCCGCTCTGCCGCCCTGGGCAAGCTGTTGGCCGCGCCCGCGCTCGCTCCCGATGACCCGCGCGCCCTTGGCCTCGGCGATCTCCACTGTGCGGTCGGTCGAGCCGCCATCGATCACGAGGAGTTCGTGGCCGATCCCCGCGCCTGCGAGCTTGTGCAGACCCGCCGCCAGGCTGCCGATCGTGCCGGCGAGCGGGACCGCGGCGTTGAGGGTGGGGATGATCACACTGAGCATGGGCCCGATATACCCCAGCCGCAGGGTACACATGGTATATTCCCTTTTTGTTCTGGTTATTTTCTGGGTTTGCATGCAATCTGCCAGCCATGGTCGAGCCAATGGACCCCGCTGATATCGAGTCGCCCCGCGTGAGTCTCAGAAAGGGCCGCGGCGCCGCGAGCAACCGCTCCGGCCGGTTCGAGCCGCATCAACGCGCCGCATTCGATGATGGTTGGGGAACAGTCGACGAGCCTCCATCGCCGCTCAGAACGGTGGTCGAGCCCGACAAGAGCCGCTCCGTTGTGGCACGCAACAGCTCGCCCGACCTCGGCTTCGACCGCTCGATCAACGTCTATCGGGGCTGCGAGCATGGCTGCGTCTATTGCTTTGCCCGCCCGACCCATGCCTTCCTCGGCTACTCGCCCGGCCAAGACTTCGAGAGCCGCATCCTCGCCAAGCACGATGCGCCCGCGCTTCTCGCGCGGGAGCTTGCGCGCCCGAGCTACGTCTGCCGCATGATCGCGCTTGGCACCAACACGGACCCCTACCAGCCCACGGAGCGTCGCCTCAAGCTCACCCGCGGCATCTTGGAGGTGCTGAGCGCGCACAATCATCCGGTGGGGATCGTCACGAAATCGGCCTTGATCGAGCGCGACCTTGATCTGCTGGCCGATATGGCGGCGCGCGATCTGGTGGTCGCCGCCGTCTCGGTCACAACGCTTGACCGGCATCTTGCCAACCGGCTCGAGCCGCGCGCCGCGACGCCCGAGAAGCGCCTCGGCGCGATCCGCGCGCTCGCTAAGGCGGGCGTGCCGACGGCCGTCATGGTCGCCCCCCTCATTCCCGCGCTCACCGACAGCGAGATGGAGGCGATCCTCGCGCAAGCCGCCGAGGCCGGCGCCAGCGAGGCGGGCTACATCCTGTTGCGCCTGCCGCTCGAGATCAAAGACCTCTTCCAGGAATGGCTCTCGGTGCACGCGCCGACGAAGGCGCGGCGTGTGCTCAGCTTGCTGCGCGAGATGCGCGGCGGGCGGCTCTACGATGCGCGCTTCGGCACACGGATGACGGGCGAAGGGCCCTATGCGCACCTCATCGCCCAGCGGTTCGCGGTTGCCACCAAGCGGCTCGGCCTCGTCAAGCGCGCCCGTCGCCTGGATACCTCGCAGTTCCGTGTGCCCCGCGCCGACGATGCGCAGCTCACGCTTCTATGATCCTGGTCCCGATCGGCGCGACGGGGGGTTATCATCGTCCCGAACAGGAAACGAGGAGATGTGCCGTGCGCTGTCAGGGGAAAAAATTCGCGGTCGTCGCGTGTTTGGTCGCGGTGATCGCGTCGGGGGGCCTTGCGGCCCGCCAAGCGAAGGCGGACGCGTTCGCGGAGGCGATAGAGCCGATCAAGCCTTTCTTCGCGGCGACGGGCGCCGATTTCCTCGGCGACGAGGGGAGCGAGGGCAGTGGGTGGCGCGTGGATCCGGGAGCCAAGGCAGCCACGCGCGCGGAATTGACGGGGCAGGGGATCGCGCGCGTCCGGCTGATTGGGTTCGAGTATGAGCTGATCGCCTATGCGGGTGGAAGCGCCGCCTACTATCTCCGCGGGTTTCTTTCGATCGACGCGGGTGCGGAATTCATCGGGCTCGAGGGCAGGAGGCCCGAGGGCGAGGACGGGATTTATGTGTCGGGCAGCGCGCTCGCGGCGTTCGTCGGCGAATCCGGACCGCTAGGTGACGGCGCCCGCGCGTTGATCGCGCATTTGCAGGGCCCGCAGTGCGCCGACCTGCGGTTTGCCGATCCTGCAACCTTCATGGCGGATATCCAAACGCCGCGGTTTCGCGAGATCGCGCGCGGTCAAATTGAGGGCGCCGGCGCGTTGCCCCAGATTTGCCGGGACTTCGCCGGCTTGAACCCGGCCGCCATCGATTTGCGGATCGACGACGTCGCCTTTGTGGCGCTCGATGCCGCGGGCGATGCGCTCGGCGTGGTGCAAACCGACATGGCGCTCGGGCGGTTCGGGCGGCTCGAGGTCGACACGCCGCGCTATCGCGGTTTCTAGCGCCAATCCGGAGCGGGTGGGATCATCTGCGACGACGCCTGTGCGTCGATTTCAGCAGATCGAGCATTCGCGTGAGCATGGGCGCGTGCGAAATGGTCTGGCGTCGTTTAGTCGTCGAGCGCCATCACGATATTGCTTGCCTCATCCAGCCAGGCTTCCGCGTCGGGCGGTACGACGCAGGTTGCGTCATACTCTTCGACGATCAACGGCCCGCGCCGCCGCTCGGCGAGGTCGCCGCGCGCGAGGACCGGCACCGGGTGCCAGCCGAACGTGGGACCGAAGAACGCTTGCCGCGATCGGTCCGACGCGTCGCCGGTTGCCGTGACGTGCCGCGGGGTCGATAGGCCCGTGCGCACGCCGCGGCCAAGCACGCGAATGTTGACGAGCTCGACGGGCTCCTCGGGCCCCGCGCGGTGGCCGTATGTTCGCTCATGCTCTTCGCTGAAGGCGTCACCGAGCGCGAGCAGGGCGGCGCGGTCCATCGGGCCCGCCGGTGCCGGCACCGTGAGCTCGTAAGTCTGGCCCTCATAGTGCAGGCTCGCGTTGCGTTCGACCCGTGCGTCCTCTCCCGAGAAGCCGTCGGCAGCGAGTCGCCGGCGCGCTTCATCCGCTAGGGCATTCCAGGCCTCGTTGAGGGGCGTTTCGTCGAGTGTCGCGACGAGCCCGCGATAGGTGCGCGACACGTGATGCTCGACGTCGGCGAACAGCAGGCCGAACGACGAGAATAGCCCCGGCGCCTGGGGCACGATCACGCGGCCGATCCCGAGCGCGCGGGCCATCGCCGCTCCGAACACCGGGCCATTGCCGCCGAACGCGGCGAGCGTGAAACGCCGGGGGTCGCGGCCGCGCTCGGTCGTCACGGCGCGGATCGCGCGGATCATGTTGGAGGCGACGATCTGATGCGCGCCATAGGCCGCATCCTCGAGAGACACGCCGAGTGGTGTCGCGACCCGCTCGCGCAACGCCTCGTGCGCTTTGGCGGCGTTGAGCGTGAGCGCGCCGCCGACAAGATGTGCCGGATTGAGGTAGCCGAGCACCAGGTTTGCGTCGGTGACCGTCGGTTCGACGCCGCCCAGGTCGTAACACACCGGGCCAGGCATCGCGCCTGCGCTTTCCGGCCCCACTTGCATGGCGCCGCCCCGGTCGATCCGGATCAGCGAGCCGCCGCCGGCGCCGACCTCCGCGAGATCGATGGATGGCATCTTGACCAGGTAGCCCCCGCCGGTCATGAGGCGAGATCCGGTCAAGATCCCGCCGCCCACCTGAAAGTCCTCGGCGGCGGCGGCGACACCGCCTTCGATCAGCGCGGCCTTGGCCGTCGTGCCGCCCATATCGAAGGTGATCAAATCGCCGAGCGCGAACCTTCCGGCCAGGACGCGCGCGCCGACCACGCCGCCGGCAGGGCCCGATTCAATGATGTGGACTGGCCGCTCGGTTGCCTCCGCTGCGGAGGTGAGGCCGCCGCTCGACTGCATGATGAGGAGCGGCGCGGCGGCGCCGATTTCGTTCAATCCGCCACGGAGGCGCTCGAGATAGCCGCGCACGATGGGGCCGACATAGGTGTTGATCACCGTCGTCGACGTGCGCTCGTACTCCTTGATCTCGGGCAAGACCTCGTAGCTCGTGCAGATGATGCAGTGCGGCGCGCGCGCGGCCGCGATCGCTTTGATCCGTTCCTCGTGGACCGGGTTGGCGAACGAGTTGATCAGGCAGATCGCGATCGCCTGGACGCCCTCGGCCACGAGTCGATCGATCGCGGCGGCGGCTTCGCTCTCGTCAAGTGGTGTCTGAATGTGGCCGTCCGTGTCGATGCGCTCCTTCACGACGAGGCGCAAGTAGCGCTCGACCAGCGGCGGTGGTTTGTCCCACGCCAGGTCGTAGAGGCGCGGCATGCGCAAATTGCGAATCTCCAGGATGTCGCGGAAACCCTCAGTCGCGATCAAGCCGGTGCGCGCGCCCTTTCGCTCCAGGAGGGCATTCGATGCGACGGTGGTGCCGTGGCGGATCTCCCCGATCGCACCGGCCTCGATCGATTGCGCTGCGAGGAGCTCGGTCAGGCCTTCGATGATCGCACGCGCGTAATCATCGACGCTGGACGACACCTTGCGCGTTGCGACCGTTCCGTCGGCTGCCAGCATCACGATGTCGGTGAAGGTGCCGCCGATGTCGATGCCGACGCGGAAACCGCCTGCGCTCATGCTTTCGCTGCCTCGTCGGGCGGCGTGGCGCCGAAGGAAACGACCGGCGGCTCTGACCATCCGCGCTCGACGCGCAACGCGGCGCGCCGGGCCTCGGTGGCAGCCCGGTCGATCTGCCATGCCGCGACATCGATCACGACGCCATAATCATCGCGTGCGCTCACCGCGCTGATCAGCTCATTCCGGAGGTCGCGGAGCACCGCCTCCGGATCCCGCTCCAGGGGATCGCCCCAACCGCCGGCGCCGGCCAGCTCGTGCCGAAACACGGTGCCTCGCTCGATGGTCATCGTGACCTTGGCCGGCAACGGACGCGCCTCGCCGTGGGGATTGAGCATGTTGCGTGATGGCGCACCCGGGCTTCCGCTGTAGAGCCCATAGGGCCGGATCGTGTTTCGGTCTGCCCGCACCTGGAGTAGGCCCTCGGCTTCCAGAAAGCGATAGTCGCGCCGATAGGGCACGCCACCGCGATAGCGGCCTGGGCCAGCGCGGTCAGCGACGAACTCGTAGCTCAGAATCTGCAGAGGCTGCTCCGCCTCCGTGATTTCGACCGACTGCGAGGCCATGTTGGCGAAGATGTTCGAGTTGCCGTCCAGCCCATCGGCCCATGGCCGCCCGCCCCAGGTGCCGCAGGTGAAGTCGACATAGATGAAAGGCGTGCGGTCGGGCCGGTAGCCGCCGATCGTAATGCCCGTATTGCCGCCGTCGGATGCGGCGAACACCTTGTCCGGCAGCATCATGGCGAGGGCGCCGAACGCGCAGTCGACCATGCGAAAGCCGGTCAGTCCGCGCGCCGCGCACGCCGCCGGCAGGACCGCGTTGGTGATGGTGCCGGGCGGCGCCGTGACCGTGATCGCGCGAAACACGCCCTCATTGTTGGGGATGCCGGGCGGCAACACGGAGCGGATCGCGGTGTAGGTCGCCGCCTTGGTCCAGGAGAGTGTGCTGTTGATCGCGCCCTTGACCTGGGGTGCGCTGCCCGTCCAATCCGCGGCCAGCGTGTCGCCCTCCTTGCGCAGCGTGACGAACAGGCGGATCGGCTTGCCGCGTTCAACACCGTCGTCGTCGATCCAATCCTCGAAGCTCGCTTCGCCGTCGGGCAACTCCCGGAGCGCGGCGCGGGTCAGCTTTTCCGCATAGTCGATGATCTCGCGCAGATGGGTCCGCGTGGCATCGACGCCGTACTGTGTGACGACGTCGAGAAATTGCCGCTCCGCGATGTGGCACGCCGCGAGCTGCGCCCGCAGATCGCCGAACACCTTCACCGGGACCCGCACGTTCTTCTCGATCAGCGCGAACAGGGTCTCGTTTCGCTCGCCACGATCGAAGAGGCGAAGCGGCGGGATGCGCAAGCCCTCCTGATAGATCTCGGTCGAATCGGCGGCGTTGGACCCGGCGACGCGCCCGCCGACATCGGTGTGGTGGCAAACGGTCGCGGCGAAGGCGAGGCGCCTGTCGCCGGAGAAGATCGGCTTGAACACGAAGATGTCCGGCAGGTGCATGCCGCCGTCGAACGGGTCGTTCATGATGAACATGTCGCCCGGGCGAATGGCATCGCCGAAATGGCGCATGACCGCCTCGAGCGCGGTCGGAATCGAGCCGAGATGGCCGGGCAGCGTCAGGCCTTGCGCGATCAGCTTGCCGTCGGCGTCCGCAAGCGCGGTGGAGAAATCCATGTTGTCGCGGAGCACGCCCGAGTAGGTCGTGCGACACACGGTAAGCGCCATCTCGTCCGCGATCGCGAAGATCGCGTTCTTGAACAGCTCGAAGGCGAACGGATCGGCGTCGTCGCCCCGGCTTCCGGATGCCACCGCGTCGGTCATGGGTCGACCTCCAGCACGATGTTGCCCATCTGCGCGCCGCTCGCGAGGTAGCGCATCGCGTCGACGCCTTCGGCCAACGGAAACGTCCGGTCGATCACCGGGCGTATGCGATGCGCCTCGACGAATGCCAGCATGGCGCGGAACTCGTCGCGGCTGCCCATCGTGGTGCCGATGATGGACTGCCAGTGCAGGAAAAGACTGCGAAGGTCGACCGTCACATCGGCGCCGCCCGCAACGCCGAACACGACGAGGCATCCGCCATTCGCCAGTGCCGCCATCGATTTGTCGAAGGTCGGTGCGCCGACCGTTTCGATCACGATGTCGGCGCCTCGACCGCCGCTGATCTCGCGCACCGCCGCGGACCATTCGGCATCGCTCGGCAGCGCGAGGTCGGCGCCGAGTGCGCGCGCGGCGTCGCATTTACCGGCATCGCGCGAGGTGACGACCACGCGCGCACCGGCCGCCTTGGCGAAGAGCAGCGCTTGGCTGGCTGCGCCGCCGCCGATCCCGGGGATCAAGACCACTTGGCCAGCCGTGAGCCGGCCCTCGGTGAAGAGCGCGCGGTAGGTCGTCAGGCCGACGAGCGGAAAGGCCGCGGCCTCCTGCCAGCTCAAGAACGCCGGCTTGGGCTCGACCTGATGGCGACCGATGACGAGCGTCTCGGCGAAGGTGCCGTGGTGTGGATAGCCAAGGATCTTGTAGTCCGTGTGATACTCGCCGAGTGGGACGTGCGTGCGGTTGTCCCAATCGAGGCTCGCGTTCACGACCACCTCGGCACCGGGCGCGAGATCGTCGACCGCGGCACCCACCTCGGCGATCACGCCGGCCCCGTCGGACCCCAGAACGACCGCCGGCAGGGTGGGCTCGCGCAAGCGCGTGACCGATAGATCGCGATGATTGAGCGCAGCCGCTTTGATCTTGATCACGACCTCGCGCGGGCCGAGTGGCGGTCGGTCGATCTCGCCATAGCGCACCCCGTTGAGGCCATCGCCTTCATGGAGAAGTGCTTTCACCCCCCGTCTCCTCATCCTGATCGTGGCGCGATCATAGCGGTGCGCGCGAGCGCGTCGACCCTCGTGGCGGCAGGCCCTAAGATGGGGCGGTGGAGACGACGGATCGCCCATGACTTCAGACACCAACACCACCGATATCCGCGAGGCGCACCGGTTCGACACCGCTCGCCTCAACGCGTACCTGGCGCACGCGCTGCCCCCGGCAGGCCCGATCCGCGCGATCGAGCAGTTCAAGGCGGGACAGTCAAACCCGACCTTTCTAATCACATCCGACGGTGGACGCTTCGTCCTGCGCAAGAAGCCGCCGGGCGATCTCTTGCCGAGCGCACATTTGGTGGAGCGCGAATACCGGGTGCAGGCGGCGCTGGCCGAGACGGGCGTGCCGGTGCCGCGGATGCGCCTCTTGTGCGAGGACGCCAGTGTGATCGGCACGACGTTTTACGTGATGGACCACGTTGAGGGCCGCGTGCCCCACGATCCCGCCTTGCCGGACATGGCGGAGGCCGACAGACGTGCGGTCTACCGATCCATGGCGGCGACCATGGCGGCGCTCCACACGGTGGATTGGCACGCTGTCGGCCTTGCTGAATTTGGCAAGCCGGGCGCCTACGTGGCACGCCAGATCAAGCGCTGGACCGGCCAATACCGCGCGTCGGAGACCGATCCCATCCCTGCGATGGAAGAGCTCATCGCCTGGCTCCCGAGCCGGATTCCCGCGAATGACGAAACGACGATCGTTCATGGCGATTTTCGACCCGGGAATTTGATCCTTCACCCGCGCGAGCCGCGGGTCATCGCGGTGCTCGATTGGGAGCTCTCGACGCTTGGCCATCCGCTCAGCGATCTTGCCTACAATTGCCTGCCCTACCACCTGGATTCGGGATCGTCGGTCCTCCCGGGCCTGTCCGGTCCAAAGGGCCGGCCGGCGGGCATTCCGACCGAGGAGGACTATCTCGCGATCTATTGCGAACGCGCGGGGCGGCCGCCGCTCGCCGACTGGGCGTTCTTCTTGGCGTTCGCGTTTTTCCGCATGGCGGCGATCAGCCAAGGCGTCTATCACCGGGGCTTGATGGGCAACGCCAGCGCGCCCAATGCCCTCGATTTCGGCGACCGGGCGCGGGCGCTCGCCAAGGCCGGCTGGGAGCGCGCATCGGCCGGATTGGGCTAGGTGGTTCGTCGCGTCATTTGCTGGATAGGGTTTAGCCTAAACTCTTGGGGTTCGGCTTGCCCTGAGCTCCAGATGACCTCTTAGGGTGTGAGCCCGTTTAGGGTCTCCAGTCTTCGGGCGTAGTTGTATGCGTCACCTCGCCGCCGGGTTTCTCCGCGGCGTGGGGTGGCGTCCGAACGCACGGCTTGCCGCGGATGAAGGCGACGGCTTCGCCCACCGTCTCGGGCGCCGATAGGATGCGCGTGTGCCCGAGGCCCTCGGTCTTGATGAAGCGTCCGCCGGCCGCCTCGGCCACGGCAGCGCCGCTCTGCCAGCGCGCCTGCCGGTCTTCCACATCGTGCAGCACGAGCAGCGGCAGACCGAGGGAGGCGGCGACACGATCGGTCGAAAGCTCCGCGAGCGTGATCCCGAACCGCGCTTCGAGCCGGCGCTGCAGGCGAAGCGTCACCCGGTTTGGAAAGCCGACATAGCGCGCCGCGAAATCGACAAAGCGCGACATGTCGACCGGTGGCGCGAACAGCACCAGCCTCTCCGCGGAAAGGCCGCTGTGGATGGCCCACGTGGCAACTGGCGCGCCGAAGGAGTGCGCCACCACCGCGACGGGCGGCCCGTGCGCATCGGCGACGACGGAGGTCGCGCGCACGAAGTCCATGAGATGGGTCTGCCGGCCGCTCGAGAGGCCGTGGGCCGGGGCGTCGAACATCACGGCGCGATAGCCGGCCTCGACCAAGGGGCGGATGAAGGCAGCGAATTGTGCCGCGCGCCCGCCCCATCCGTGGATGAACAGCACGGTCGGGCCGTCGCCGAAGTGCCAGGTGGCAAGCCGGCCCGCGCCGTGGGGGAGGTGCAACGCGGCGTCCGCGGTGAGCGGGCCGTCATCGAGCGCGAGGCGAGTGTTGACGATCGGCGTCAGAAACACGCGTTCGAGCGCGTGCGAGGCGAGCGTTGGGAACATCGCACCGAAGGTCCACGCGCCGCCGCGCATCAATCGCCGCAGGCCGAACCGGCGCCCGGCCTGGCTGTCGTAGGCCGTGGCGAGGTCAATGGCCGGCATCGTCCGCCTCCGCGGTTTTCGCATCGGTGATCAGCCGCTCGAGGGCGGTGTGGGCGCGCCGTTCCGCCTCCGGATCGCGCATCAAACGCTTCGCAAAGTGATAGCCGAGCATGACCGACTGCAGGTCATGCGCGAATTGCTCGCGGTCGAGATCGGCGCGGAAATCGCCGTCGCGCTGGGCCCGCGCGGCGATCCGTGTGAGCGACGCCAACCAATCGCGCTGCAGTGCCACGAGGGTCTCGCGCACCGAGCCGTCGCGGTCATCGAGCTCGACCGCGGCCGCCACGAGGAGGCATCCCCCGGCCGAGCCGTGGCCGTCCCATTCGAGCCAGTTGGCGAAGAGCGCGCGCAGACGCGCGATGCCGGTCGGGTGGCGCAGGGCGGGCGCCAGAACGCATGTCGACACGCGTTCTCCCGCGGCGCGGAGCACGGCGGTCTGCAGCGCTTCCTTCGAGCCGAAATGCGCAAACAGGCCGCTCTTGGATAGCCCGGTGTCGGCGGCGAGCGCGCCGATGGTCAGGCCGTCCAATCCGCTGATGCTGGCGAGCGTATGCGCGCGCGCCAGGATCGTCTCGCGGGTGCGTTCGCCCTTCTGCATCGTGGTTAAATAGCACGAACGTTCGTTTTATTGCAAGAGACCGCTTCATCGCGGCGGGTTGCGTGTCGGTTGCGCGCCAGGTGCGCGCCATCGCGGACTCGGGCATGCTTGGTCCCCGCGGCGGAGCACACCGCAGATCGGAGCGCGCGACCATGTACCAGCCGTCAGCCTTCCGCGAGGACGACATCGACCGCCTGCACGGGTGGATCGCCGCCAACGCTTTCGGCACGCTCGTCGCGGCGACCGACGGCGGCCTCGAGGCGGTGCATGCGCCATTCCTGCTCGATCGAGACCCGAAGCCCCACGGCATGCTCCGCGCCCACGTCGCGCGCGCCAACCCGATCTGGCGCGCCTTCGACGGCACGAAAGAGGCGCTTGCGATTTTTCAAGGTCCGCACGCTTACATATCGCCGGATTGGTATGCGGAGGCCAACCTCGTGCCGACATGGAATTACGTGGCCGTTCACGCGTACGGTGCCCCACGGCTGCTCGAGGATACCGCGCGCGACCGCCTGCTGGAGGATCTGGTGGCCGTGCATGAGACTGCCCTTGCGCCGAAGTGCCCGTGGACGGTGGAGCGCGTGGCGCCGTCGGTGCGCGAGGGGCTCGCGCGCGCCGTCGTCGCGTTCGCCCTGCCGATCGCGCGGCTGGAGGGCAAGGCGAAGCTCAGCCAGAACCGGACGCCCGGCGATATTGCGCGCGCCGCCCGGTTCTTGGACGCGCACCCCGGCGTCGAAGACCGCGCCATCGGGGCTCTCATGCAAGACATCGCGGCCAAGCCCGCGGGCGGGTCGAGTTGACGGCGCCGGAGCGCCGCAGTATCTGGAAACCCAGCATCGGCGGGAACGAACCATCGTAGACGTTCGCATCGAGCGACCGACCACTTCCGTCCAGGATGACGCGACGGCCCTCGTTTCGGAGGGGGTCTCGCTTGAGCGCGGCGTGTCAGCGCTCCGGGCGGCGCTCAAGACAATGCCGACGGGGCCCGGTGTCTACCGCATGGTCGACCGGCGCGGCGAGCCGCTCTATGTCGGCAAGGCCAAAAGCCTGAAGAAACGCGTGGTCACCTACGCCAACATTGCGGGCCTGCCGATTCGCCTTCAGCGCATGATTGCGGCCACGGCGGCCGTCGAGGTGATCACCACCGACAACGAGATCGAGGCGCTGCTCCTTGAGAGCAACATGATCAAGCGCCTCAAGCCGCCTTACAACATCGTGCTGCGCGACGACAAGTCGTTCCCCTACATTCTTCTGCGGCGCGACCACATGTGGGCGCAGATCACGAAATACCGCGGCGCGCGCACCGTGGAGGGCGAGTATTTCGGGCCGTTCGCCTCCGCCGGCGCGGTGGGCCAGACGATCAACGCGCTGCAGCGGGCGTTTCCGCTCCGCTCCTGCTCGGATTCGGTGCTCGAGAGCCGCACGCGGCCGTGCCTGCAATATCAAATCAAGCGCTGCACGGCGCCGTGCGTCGGCCGCATCGCAAAGGCCGACTATGATGCCCTCGTGGAAGAGGCACGGGCGTTCCTCGCCGGACGCAGTCAGGAGGTGCAGCACAGGCTGACCGAACGCATGACCGCGGCGAGCGAGGCGCTCGAGTTCGAGACCGCCGCGGTCTATCGCGATCGCATCCGCGCGCTCGCGCACATCCAGTCGCACCAGGGGATCAATCTGCCCGCGTTGGGTGATGCCGATGTCATCGCCATCCACGAGGAGGCCGGGCAAACCTGCGTGCAGGTCTTCTTTTTCAGGGCCGGGCGCAACTACGGCAACCGCGCCTATTTTCCGCGCCACGCCAAGGACGAGACGGTGGAAACCGTGCTGGCGGCTTTCATCGGCCAATTCTACGAGAGCCGTGAGGCCCCACCGCTTATTCTGGTCAACGCGTGGCCGAGCGATGGCGGCCTGATCGGCGATGCGCTCTCGGTCAAGGCGAACCGCCGGGTCGAGATCCGCCGCCCGGTGCGGGGCGAGAAGCGGCGGCTCGTCGAGGACGCCGCGCGCAATGCCCGTGGCGCGCTGGCGCGTCGGCTGAGCGAAAGTGCGACACAGCGCAAGCTCTTCGAGACGCTGGCCGCGCGCTTCGAGCTCGACAGCGTGCCGCAGCGCATCGAGGTGTACGACAACAGCCACATTGCGGGCACGAACGCGATCGGCAGCTTGATCACCGCGGGTCCCGAGGGCTTCATCAAGAACGGCTATCGCAAGTTCAACATCCGCACCGCCAAGGCCGATGGCAGCGGCGAGGTCACCCCGGGTGATGACTACGGCATGATGCGCGAGGTTCTCACGCGCCGCTTCGGCCGGCTGATGAAGGAGGATCCCGGGAGGGCCGACGGTGCCTGGCCGGATCTGGTGATCATCGACGGCGGGCCGGGCCAGCTCGGCGAGGCGCGCCGCGTGTTTGCGGACCTCGGCATTTCCGACCTGCCCGTCGCGGCGATCGCCAAGGGGCCGGACCGCAACGCGGGGCGCGAGCGGATCTATTTGCCCGACCGGGCGCCGCTCAGCATCGGCGCGCGCGATCCGCTGCTTTACTTCTTGCAGCGTCTGCGCGACGAGGCGCATCGCTTCGCGATCGGCACCCACCGCGCGAGGCGCGCCAAAAGCGCCGGGCGCTCGGTGCTGGATGAGATCGCCGGCATCGGTCCGCGTCGCAAGAAGGCGCTGCTCCATCATTTCGGTTCGGCCCGCGAGGTGAGCCGTGCCGGGCTCGCCGACCTCGAGAAGGTGAACGGCATTTCCAAGACCGTCGCGAAGGCGATCTATGAGCACTTCCACGCCGACGCCTGAGCGGGCCGCAGTGCCGCCGCGCCACAGCACGCTCTTCGGCGTGCCGAACCTCCTGACGTTCGGCCGCATTCTCGTGATTCCCGTCGTCGTCGGCGCGTTCTACATCGAGGGCGCGGTCGGTGTTTGGCTCGCCTTTTCTCTGTTCGCCTTTGCCGCGGTCAGTGACTTCTTCGATGGCTGGCTCGCGCGCCGGCTGGGCCAGCAATCCGAGCTTGGCCGCGTCCTCGACCCCATCGCAGACAAGCTCCTGGTCGCGGCGCTGCTCGTGATGCTCGCGGTCTTCGAGCGCGCCGCGCCGGCGGCGGTGGTCGCGATCCTATGCCGCGAGTTCCTGGTCGCCGGTCTGCGCGAGGCCACAGCCAGCAAGATCACCATTCCGGTCAGCTGGCTCGCCAAGTGGAAGACCGCCGCGCAAATGGCCGCGATCGGTGTGCTTCTGGCCGCGCCGGCGTTCGCGGGGCCGACGGCCGCTCTGCTCGGCAGCGCCGGTGAGGCGCTGCTCTGGCTCGCCGTCGCCCTATCCTGGGTGACCGCGATCGATTATACCCGCGCGGCCCTGCGTCACCTCCTGACTCCGACGGATGCCGGCGGGTAGAATGGTGCCATCATGAGGATCTTTGGCATCGCCGGCTGGAAGGGCAGCGGCAAGACGACGATGATCGACGGCTTGCTGCCGCGGCTGTGTGCGGCCGAGCTCAAGGTTGCGACGGTCAAGCACGCCCACCACGGGTTCGACTTCGTCCCGGCCGGCCACCCGGCCGAGAGGTGGCGAAAGGCCGGCGCACGCGACATCGTGCTGGCCGGGCGCGACCGTTGGGCGGTCACGCACGATCTCCGCAACGAGAACGAGCCGACCTTGGATGCTATGCTTGATCAATTGAGCGAGGTCGATCTCGCGCTCGTCGAGGGGTGGAAGGCGAGCCGGCACGAGAAGCTCGAGGTCTACCGCGCGGAAACGGGCAACCCGATGTTGGCGACTGGCAACCACAATATTGTCGCGATCGCGACCGACGATGCGCTCCCGCCCGCGGTGCGGGAGCGCCTCTCGCCGGCGGTGTTCGCGCTCGATGCGTTCGACGAGATCGTGGCCTTCATTCTCGGGCATTGCGGCCTCGCCGACCGGGAGGAGCGTCATGGCGCAGCTCAGTGACGACTGCTTTGCCTTCGGCGGCGCATTGACGCCCGCAGCCGAGGCGCTCGCGCGCCTCGAGGCTACGGTGCACCCGGTTGCCGATACCGAGACGGTCGCATTGGCGGACGCCGACGGGCGCGTGCTCGCCGCGGCCGTGACCGCGCCGCGTGACGTGCCGCCCCACGACAACGCCGCCGTCGACGGCTATGCCGTCTACTTCGACGACCTCCAAAGCGACGCCGACACCCGGCTTCCCTGCACGGGCCGGGTGGCGGCGGGCCACCCGCTCGGGCGCCCGGCCAAGCGCGGCGAGGCGATCCGTGTCTTCACGGGCGGGCCGATGCCGGGCGGAGACGGCGGGCCCGGCCCCGACACGGTGCTGATGCAGGAGGATTGCCGTGCGGAGGGCGACGATGTGGTGATTCCGCCCGGGATCAAGCAAGGCGCGAACCGGCGCTCTGCCGGTGAGGATATCCGGGCCGGCGAGACGATTCTCGCGGCGGGAATCAGGCTCCGACCACAGGAGGTGGGACTTGCGGCATCGGTCGGCTGCACGGCGCTCAGCGTCTACCGGCGGCTCCGGGTCGTCGTGTTCTCGACCGGCGACGAGGTCCATGAACCCGGCGCGGCGTTGCCGCCCGGCGGCATCTACGACGCCAACCGCTTCGCCATCGTCGGGCTCACAAAACGCCTGGGCTGCGCCGTGACCGACCTCGGCATCCTACCGGATCGCTTCGACGCGATCCGCGACGCGCTCGCCGACGCGGCCGGCGACCACGATCTGCTCCTGACCTCGGGCGGCATGTCGACCGGTGACGAGGATCACGTGAAGGCCGCGGTCGAGGCCTTGGGCCATCTCCATTTCTGGCGGCTCGCAATCCGGCCCGGCCGGCCGATCGCCTTTGGCCAGGTCGGGCGCGTGCCGTTCGTCGGCCTGCCCGGCAACCCGGTCGCTGTGATGGTCACGTTCATGCGCTTCGCCCGTCCGCTCATCCTGCGCTTGGGCGGCTGCGCGCGCATCGAGCCGGCCCACTACCAGGTGCGCGCCGCCTTCGACTACAAGAAGAAGCTCGGCCGGCGTGAGTGGCTGCGCGCCCGCCTCGCGACCGGACCCGACGGCTCGGTCGGTGCCGAAAAGTTCCGCCGCGATGGGGCGGGCATCCTCAGCTCGACCGTGTTCGCCGATGGCCTGATCGAGCTTGCCGAGGAGGTTACCGAGCTCAAGGCCGGCGCCATGGTCGACTTTCTGCCCTTCAACGAGATGTACCGATGACGTTGCTCTATTTCGCATGGCTGCGCGAGCGGATTGGCCGGGACAGCGAGGAGGTCACGCTTCCGGGCGATGTCGGCACAGTGCGCGAGCTGATCGAATGGTTGCGCGGGCGCGGCACCGCTTACGCCGAGGCCCTCGACGATCTCTCGGTGGTCCGCGTTGCGGTGAACCAGGACTTTGCCGATCTCGACCGTGCGATCGCCGACAGCGACGAGGTCGCGCTGTTTCCGCCCGTCACCGGCGGCGGCGCGTAGGGGCGCGCCGATGATCAAGGTCCAGGCGGAGACCTTCGATGTTGGCGCCGAGATCGCGGCGCTCACGGCCGGCCGGCGGGAGATCGGCGGCGTCGCGTCCTTCGTCGGCCTCGTGCGGGATGTCGCGGGCGACGACGCCGTCAAAGCGATGACGCTGGAGCACTACCCCGGCATGACCGAGAAGATGCTGGCGGAGATCGACGCCGAAGCCGCGCGGCGGTGGCCCCTCGAGGCGAGCCTCATCATTCATCGCTACGGCCGTCTCGAGCCCGGCGATCAGATCGTCTTGGTGGTCACCGCTTCGGCGCACCGCCAAGCGGCGCTCGACGCCTGCGCGTTTCTCATCGACTGGCTCAAAACGAAGGCGCCGTTTTGGAAGCGTGAGGAAACGGGCGAGGGCTCTCGCTGGGTCGCGGCGCGCGCGACCGACGACGTGGCAGCGGCGCGCTGGTCGCCCGGCGGCGCGCCAAGCGCCGCGGAGGCTCAGGCGCGTACCAAGGCGTCGTAGTCGGCCATGAGGGTTCGGGTCACCGGGCCCACCTGAAAATTATGCTCGTCGATCTCGCCGACGGCGGTCACCTCGGCGGCCGTTCCGGTGAGGAAGACCTCGTCGGTCTTTGCGAACTCCTCGGGCATCACGACGCGTTCGACCACCTCGTAGCCGCGTTTGCGCGCAAGCTCGATCACCGTGCGCCGCGTGATGCCGTCGAGGAAGCAATCGGGAATCGGCGTGTGGATCACGCCGTTCTGCACGAGGAAGATGTTGGCGCCCGTCGCCTCGGCCACCTGACCGCGCCAATCGAGCATCAGCGCGTCGTGATAGCCCTTCGCCTCCGCCTCGTGCTTGCTCAACGTGCAGATCATGTAGAGGCCGGCCGCCTTGGTCTTGACCGGCGCGGTGTCGGGGTCGGGGCGCCGCCACTTCGCCATGGTGAGCTTGATGCCACGCTGCCGCGCTTCCTCGCCGAAATAGGCGGGCCAGGGCCACGCGGCGATCGCGAGGTGGATCTTGGTCGCTTGGGCGGAAACGCCCATCTGCTCGGCGCCACGCCACGCCACGGGGCGGACGTAGCCATCCTCGATGCCACACGCCTTCACGACGGCGTTCGACGCTTCGTCGATGGCATCGACGCTATAGGGAATCTCGAAATCGAGCGCGCGCGCGGATTCCAGGAGCCGCTCCGAATGCTCGTGCAGCTTGAAGATGCGCCCGCCATAGACCCGCTCACCCTCGAACACCGAACTCGCATAGTGGAGCGCGTGGCTCAGGATGTGGACCTGCGCGTCCCGCCATGGAACCATCTCGCCGTTGAACCAAATGACGCCATCGCGATCGTCGTAGGGTAGTTCGGCCATGACGCATTGATCCTTTGGTTGCGGCCGTGAGCATGCCGAAAAGTGGTTGCTGGTTATCATCCGGCGGCATATAAGTCAACATGGCTGACATAAAATCGGGACCTAACCCGCTCTTCCTGCGCGAGGACCAGCTCCATCAGGGGATGGAGCTCCTGTTCTTCGCCTACCGGGATTTCACGGCCGAGTGCGACACGATCCTTGCGACCTATGGGTTTGGGCGCGCGCATCATCGCGTCATCTATTTCGTCGGGCGCAATGCAGGAATTTCAGTCGCCGAGTTGCTGGCGATCCTGCGGATCACCAAGCAAAGCCTGTCGCGCGTGCTGGGGCGGCTGGTCCGCGAGGGCTTTGTGAGCACTGGTCGCGATCCGGCCGATCGGCGCCGCCGCCTGCTCGAGCTGACCGAGAAGGGGCGCGCCCTCGAGCAGCGACTGTCGACGGTCCAGCGGGCGTGTATCGCACGCGCCTATCGCAACGCCGGCGCCGAGGCGGTCGAGGGCTACCGCAAGGTGCTGTTGGACGTGATCGACGAGGCCGACCGACGCCGGTTTGAGCGGCGCGGCTAGGCGCGGGGCCAAACAACGGCGTTCGAGTACGTACAAATCGCGCTAACATGCATGCTGCCATGATCATGGAAGATGGCGGACCTCGCTCCACGAGAGCGTCCGAGCCATGAGCCTGCTGCGCCGCATCGCGCCGCGCGGGCTGTTTTGGCGCTCGCTCCTGATCGTCCTGGTGCCGCTCATCCTGCTCCAGGGTGTCGTCACTTACATATTCTTCGAACGCCATTGGGATAACGTCAGCCGCCATCTCGCGCTTGGACTCACGGGCGATGTGGTGACCGTGATGAACTACCTGCTCGATCACCCCGATCCTGCGGACCGTGCTTGGATGTTGACCAATGCCCGCCAGGCCATGCAGCTCGACAGCGTGCTCGAGAAGGGCGCGATCCTATCTGATCAAAAACCATCGCTGACGGGCCGGATCATGGATCGCACGCTCAACCGGGCGATGGAGCAGCAGGTCCCGTTTCCCTACCACCTCGACACGCGCGCGCCCGATGATCGGATCGCCATAAGGATCCAGCTTCCGGATGGTGTGCTGACCATGCACGCGCCGGGCAAGCGCATGCGAAGCCCGACCATCCTGATCTTTATCGTGTGGATGGTCGGCGCCGCGGGTGCCGTGTCGGTCATTGCGATTATTTTCCTGCGCAACCAGATACGCCCCATCAGGCGCCTCGCGGCGGCGGCGGAGGCTTTCGGCAAGGGCAGGCCGGTGAGCGACCTCAAGCCGAGCGGTGCCGCGGAAGTGCGGCTCGCGGCCGGCGCCTTCCTCGAGATGCAAGAGCGCATCAGGCGCCAGATCACGCAGCGGACCGAGATGTTGGCCGGCGTGTCGCACGATCTCCGCAGCCCGCTCACGCGGATCAGGCTGCGTCTCGCCATGCTTACCGCGTCCCGGCCCGACGATGAGGAAGAACTCGCCGAACTCGAGACCGATGTGTCGGAAATGGAGCGGATGATCGATGAATATCTCGCGTTCGCACGGGGCCAGGGGGCGGAGGAGCCGATCACCGCGGATCTCGCTGAAATCCTGAGCGAGGTCGTTGAGGGCGCGCGACGCAAGGGTGGCGATGTCGCGCTTGAGGCCGAGAGCCCGCTCTTGCTCGCGCTCCGCCCCAATGCCATCAAGCGCTGCATCACCAATCTGGTCGAGAACGCGAGCCTCTATGGCCGGACCGTTGAGGTGGTGGCCGAGCGGCGCGGCAATGTGGTCGCCATCGCCGTCGAGGACGATGGGCCCGGGATTCCCGAGGCGCAGCGCGAGGCCGTGTTCAAGCCCTTCTACCGGCTCGACGGCGCGCGCAACCCCAACACCGCGGGCGCGGGCCTCGGCCTTGCCATCGCGCGCGATGTCGCCCGTGGCCATGGCGGCGATATCAGCATGGGCCAAAGCCCGCGCGGCGGCTTGCGCGCCGAGCTCTGGCTTCCGGTCTAAGCACGGGCCGTTTGGGCCAATCGAGGGGCCGGCGTGTGCCTGCCTCGCGCCTTAGTAGGTGCGCGCATAGGCGGCGCACATCGCTTCCTCGCTCATCTCCTGAAGGTAGGCGATCTCGGCGCGCTTATGCGCGGCGTAGATGTCGCGAAACCCCCCGCCGAACCATGCCTCGACGTGCGAGGACGCCGCTAGCTCGGCCAAGGCGTCGGGGAGCGAGGTCGGCAGGCGGCGGAGCCCGCGTTCACTCAGCGCCGGCTCGTCCAGCAGCGACAGATCCTCGTGCGTGGCCTCCGGCATCGGGCGCCGCTCCTCGAGCCCCTGCGCCATGGCATGGACGATCGCGGCGAGGGCGAGGTGCGGGCTCGCCGCGGCGTCGACGGCGCGGATCTCGATGTTGAACCGGCGCGCGGCGTTTGGATCGTCCGCCGCCACGGGACAGATGCGCACCGCGGCCTCACGGTCGCGATAACCGAGATTGTTGAAGACCGCGCTCCAGCGATGCGGCACGAGGCGGGCATAGGAGATGACGCTCGGCGCGAGCAGCGCCGTGATGGCGCCGAGATGATCGAGGATCCCGGCGACCATGCTGCCGCCAACAGCGGAGAGGCCGGAGGGCCCCGTGGGATCGTAGAGCACGGGACTCCCGGCGTCATCGACCACGCTGAGGTGGATGTGCACTCCGTTGCCGACGGATCCCGGCGTCGTCAGCGGCGCGAAGGTGACATCACGCCCCTCTTGCGCGGCGATCTCCTTGACCAACGCGCGCAACACGACAGCCTGATCTGCCGCTGCGACGCCGCGCGCCGGCCTCACCGTCACCTCGAACTGGTTGGGGCCATGTTCGCGAAGAAATTGATCCGGCGCGAGGCCTGCCTTGGGCATTGCTGCCAACAGCGCCTCGCCAAAGCCCGCGGCGGCGCGCAGACCCTCGAAGGTAAAGCCGTCGCCGGCGGCCCGGCCCATGCTCAGAAACTGGAACTCCTGCTCGAACGCCGCGTGCACGTGAAATCCGCCGAGCGCGCGCAGCCTGTCGAGAGCGGCCTTGAGATGCGCGCGCGTGCAGCACTCCCATGTCCGGCCGTCGGTCTCGTGGATGTCGCCGAGCAGGAGGCGAATCGCCGAGCGGTCGCCGCCCCCCGGCAGGATCACCTCGGTGCTGGGGTCCGGCCGGACCACCACGTCGCCGAGCGCCCCGTAGGGGCTCTCGCCGATCGTGTCGAAACAGGTGATCAGCGCGTTGGTCGGCACCCAACCGATACCGCGCGCCAGGCGCTCAGGCAGGTCCTCGTTGGGCACGGCGCGGCCGCGCAGCTTTCCGGCGAGATCGGACACGCCGATGAACGTCATGGCGGGGTCGCTCATAGGCGCCTCGACTCGTGTAAGGTGCGGATCGCTCGGCGTGCAGCATAGGTCATCCGAAGCGGCGACGCTGCGCCGACGGGGGGTCAACAGATGGAACATCGAGGTGCCGACGTGAGGCTCAAGGACAAGGTTGCGATTGTAACGGGCAGCTCGCGCGGGATCGGCGCGTGCATCGCCAAACGCTTCGCGCGCGAGGGCGCGCGCGTTGCCGTGGTTGCCAACACGAAGCGCGAGAAGGCGGAAGCCGTGGTCGCCGAGATCACGGCAGCCGGCGGCGAGGCACAGGCCTTTCAGGCCGACATCAGTGCGGTGGCCGCGTGCGATCGTTTGGTCGCGGCCGTCATCGAGGGTTTCGGCACGGTCGACATTCTGGTCAACAATGCCGGGATCTTCCTGTCGCAGCCGATTGAGGAGGTCACCGAGGCCGAGTGGGACCTCCAGCACAATCTCAATCTCAAGGCCGCGTTCTTCCTGGCCAAGGCGGTCGTGCCGACGATGAAGGCGAAGGGCGGCGGCAAGATTATCAACGTCTCGTCGATCGCAGGCATCGGGGGCTTTCCCCAGTCGAGCGCCTACTGCGCGTCCAAAGGCGGGCTCACTAACCTCTCCCGCGCCCTCTGCCTCGAGCTCGCCGAGCATCGCATCAACGTCAACACGCTCTCACCCGGCAACATCGTCACCGACATGAACGCGGCGCTGCGCGCGACGGAGGGCTACGACGCGCACCAGGCGGCGCTGACGCCGGCGCGCATCGGGCACATGGACCCCGAGGAGCTCACAGGCGCGGCCGTGTTCCTGGCATCGGCGGATGCGGAGTCGGTCCATGGCGCGGACCTTCTCGTCGACAACGGGTGGTCCGCCTGGTAGCCGCCGGCGACGGCGGCTGACCGCGCGCCGGGCGCAAGCGGCTTGACAATTCCCCGCGCGCGGGTGGTTACAATCGCGCCATGGGAGCGCGTCTCGAGGTCGATGAGCTGAGCCTTGCCTTCGGTGGCGTCAAGGCGCTCGACCAGGTGTCGTTCACCGTCGCCGAGGGAAGCATCACCGCGGTGATCGGTCCGAACGGCGCGGGCAAGACCTCGCTCTTCAATGCCATCTCGGGCCTCTACAAGCCGGATGCGGGTCGCCTCCGGCTCGACGGGCGCGACATCACGCGGCTCGCCGCGTGGAGGCGCGCGGGGCTCGGGCTCGCGCGCACGTTTCAGAACATCGCGCTCTTCGAGGGCATGAACGTGCTCGACAACATCAAGCTCGGCGGCCACTCGTCGCTGCGCACGGGCCTGCTCGATGCCGGCATTTTCCTCGGCCCGGCGCGGCGCGAGGAGATTGCGCTGCGCACCGAGATCGAGCGGAGCGTGATCGATTTCCTCGAGATCGATCATATCCGTCACACGCCCGTCGGCATGCTGCCCTACGGCTTGCAGAAGCGTGTGGAGCTCGGCCGCGCGCTTGCCATGCGCCCGCGTTTGCTGCTCCTCGACGAGCCGGTCGCCGGGATGAACCGGGAAGAGACGGAGGACATGGCGCGCTTTGTGCTCGACCTGCGGGAGCAGCGGGACATCACCGTGCTCCTGGTCGAGCACGACATGGAGATGGTCATGGACCTCTCCGACCACGTGGTCGCGCTGAACTTCGGTCGGGTGATCGCGGAGGGGTCGCCGGCCGAGGTGCGCGATGCGCCGGCGGTCATCGAGGCCTATCTCGGCGCCGAGGCCACGCGCGACGCCACCGCGCGGCGCGCATAGCGGCGGCGATGGATTTTCTGCTCGAGGTCAGCCTCATCGGCTTCGCCACGGGCGGCGTCTATGCTCTGATCGCGCTCGGCTACGTGCTCGTCTACAAGACCACACGGGTGGTCAATTTCGCCCACGGCAACGTCATGCTGCTGGGCGCCTACTTCTTCCATAGCTTCGCGACACTGCTCGGCCTGCCGTGGCCCGCGGCGTTCGTGCTCGCCTTGCTTGCCTCGGGCTTGCTCGGCGCCGGGCTCGAGCGGCTCATCCTGCGTCCGCTGATCGGACGGCCGCCGATCGCGGTGGTGATGGTCACGGTCGGGCTCGGGGCGATCCTGCATGGCGGCGCGCAGATGATTTGGACGCCGGAGGATTTCTTCCTGCCGTCGATCGTCTCCGACGCGCCGATCGTCATCGGCGACATGTACATCCCAAGCAACACGGGCTACGGGTTCCTGATCGCCCTCGGCGCGGTGTTGCTGTTCGTGCTGCTCTTCCGGTTTGCGCGCATCGGCGTCGCGATGCGGGCGACGGCCACCGATCAGATGGCGGCCTATTCGCTTGGCGTGAATGTACCCGGCATGTTCAGCCTGACCTGGGTCTTCGCCGCGCTCTCCGCGGGCCTCGCGGGCATCGTCGTCGGCTCGATCACGACCCTCAATCCCTCGATGGGGTTGATCGGGCTCGCGGTGCTCGGTGTCGTGATCCTCGGCGGGCTCGACAGCATTCTCGGCGCGATCGTCGCCGGCCTCGTGATCGGTTGGATCGAGGCCGTCACGGGGTTCTATATCGGCGCGAGTTACAAGGACGTGGTGCCGTTCGGCGCGCTCATCCTCATCCTGATGGCGCGCCCGCACGGCCTCTTCGGCACCCCGCATATCGAGAGGGTGTGACGCGGTGCTGCTGGGCAATTTCAAGGAACGGTACGCGGCCGACGAAGCGCTCTGGCAAACGCCGGCGACCCGCCTCGGGCTGGCGCTCTTGATCGCCGGCATCATCGCGTTTCCATTCCTCGGCAACAGCTACCACATCTACATCGCGTGCCTGATCGGCATCAACGTGATCAGCGCGACCGGGGTCAACATCCTGACCGGCTTCACCGGGCTGATCTCTCTCGGTCACGCCGCCTTCATGGGGGTCGGCGCCTACGCGGCGGCGTGGTACGCGAACCATCTCGGGCTGCCGTTCTACATCACCCTTCCCCTAGCGGGGCTGACCGCCGCCGCGGTCGGCATGGTCGTCGGTGTGCCATCGCTCCGGATCAAGGGGCTTTATCTCGCGATCGCGACACTCGCCGCCCAATTCATCCTCGGGTTCGTGTTCAACGAGTGGGAGCCGGTGACTGGCGGGGGGCGGGGCGTGCAGGTGCCGCCCGCGTCGATCGGCGGGATCGTGCTCGACACCGAGTTCGAGCTCTACTACCTGATCGCGGCTCTCATGGTGCCGTTGGTTCTCTTCGCCCGGAATCTGTTTCGCACGCGGGTCGGACGTGCCTTCATCGCGATACGCGACCGCGACCTTTCGGCCGAGCTGATGGGCATCGACCTGCTGCGCTTCAAGCTCATGTCGTTCGGCCTGAGCGCGTTCTACGCAGGCGTTGCCGGCGGGCTGATGGCCTACTTCTTCAAAGTGGTGACGCCCGAGCAGTTCGGGTTCGACGTCTCGATCTTCTATCTCGCCGCGATCGTGGTCGGCGGCATGGGCACGATTCTCGGCGGCGTGCTTGGCGCGCTTTTCATGACATTGGTGCCGGAGGTCCTGAGTGCGATCGTTCGGCTCGCGGGCCCCGACGCCTTGGCGCTGCTGTCGCCGGTTCGGGAGATCGTATTCGGCGTGTTGATCGTCGGCTTCCTCATCTTCGAGCCGCGCGGGCTCGCGGCGATCGCACACCGTGCGCGGCGCTCCTACCATCTATGGCCGTTTCGCAGGTGAGGGAACGGTGTCTGTTCGCTCCCGTCCGCGATCGGCGCTAGAATGACCGCTCCACTTTCAGACAATGCCGCGATGATGCGTGGAGGGAGGCTGATATGGGCACACTCGGACATCTGACTCGTCGCAACGTTCTCACGGGGGCCGCCGGACTTGGACTCGCGGGGCTCGGCCTCGGTGCCGCCACGCCGGCCCGCGCCGCCGACACCATCGTCTGGGGCGGCGCCGTGCCACTCACCGGTCCGTTCGCGAAGGCGGGCGCGCTGGGCGAGAAGGGGTTGCGCGCGTTCGTCGGCTTGCTCAACGCCACCGGCGGGCTCGGCGGGCGGCAGATTGAGCTCGTACTCGACGACAGTGGCTACAAGCCGGACAAGGCTCTCGCGATCTTCAAGCAGGTCATGGCGGCCGACAACAAGGCGGTGGTTTTCTTTGGCGACAGCACGGGCTTCGCAAAGCTCGTCGCGCCGGAGCTGAACGAGCGCTACAAGATCCTCGTCGGCGGCACCTCGTTCGCCACGGATCTCTCGGACCCGCAGAAGCACCCATTCCAGTTCATGGCGGGCCCGACCTATGCCGACATGATGGGCATCCTGCTCGAATACATCGCCCAGAATCGAGGCTCTGAGGCGCCGCGCGTGGTGCTCTTCTACTCGAACACGGAGTTCGGCCGCGATCCCATCGCCGCCACCAAGGCGCGGGCTGCCTCGCTCGGCATCGAGATCGTCGAGGAGATCGAGACCAAGCCGGCCGGGGTCGATGTCGGGCCGGAGGTGCTCAAGCTTCGGCGGGCGAAGCCGGACTACGTGATCTTCCATGGCTATGTCACGAGCGTCTGGCCGGAGGTCATGAAGCAGTCGCTGACGTCCGGCGTGAAGGCGACGTTCATGGGCACCTTCTGGGCGATGGAGCCGCTCGTCGTTCAGCAGCTCGGCCCCCTGGCCGATCATTATATGGGCGTGTTCCCCTATCGCTATTATTGGGAGCAGGCGGAATCGACGACCCTCGCGACGATGGCGCAGGTGACGAAGGCGGAGTATCTGCCGACCTACTTCCTGCAGACCTGGTTCAGCGGCATGATCTTTGCCGAGGTCATCGGGCGGGCGTTGCAGGCGGGGCAGGCGCTGACAGGCGAAAATCTGAAAGCGCAGCTCGATGGCATCAAGGACTGGGATACCGGCGGGCTGATCGGCCGGCCGGTCACCTTCCGCGACAACGCGATCCCGATCGGGCGTATCTACAAGGGTGATTCGGCGAGCGGCCTGATGGTGCCGGCCTCGGATTGGATCGAGCTCTGACGGATCCGTGACGCCGGTTCTCGCGGTCAACAATATCGAGGTCGTCTACCAACACTCGATCCAGGTGCTGCGCGGTCTCTCGCTCGAGGTGGCTGAGGGCGCGATCGTCGCGCTCCTCGGCTCCAACGGCGCCGGCAAGACGACGACGCTCAAGGCCATCTCGGGCTTTTTGCCGATCGAAAACGGCCGGCTCGCCGCCGGCTCGATCGAGCTCGAGGGTCGGGACGTCAGCCGCGAGCCGCCGCATCGCCTAGTGCGGCGGGGCCTGTTCCAGGTGATGGAGGGGCGGCGGGTCTTCGCGGATCTCACGGTCGACGAGAATTTGCGGGTCGCGACCTTCGCGGCTTCGTCGAGCGGCGCCGCGCCGCTCGACGAAATCTACGCGTTTTTTCCGCGCCTCGCGGAGCGGCGGCGGCAGCGCGCGGGCTACCTTTCCGGCGGCGAGCAGCAGATGCTCGCGATCGGCCGGGCCCTGGTCGCGCGTCCGCGCGTGATGCTGCTCGACGAGCCCTCGCTCGGCCTCGCACCCAAACTCGTCGAGGAGATCTTTGCGGTGATCGCGCGCATCAACCGCGAGCACGGTGTCTCGATGCTTCTGGTTGAGCAAAACGCCGCCTCGGCGCTCGCCATCGCACGCCACGGCTACATCATCGAGAACGGGCGGATCGTGATCGACGGCCCGGCCGAGCGATTGGCCGCCGATGAGGACGTGCGTGAGTTCTATCTCGGCATGAGCGCCGCCGGCGGGGCGCGCAGCTATCGCGACGTGAAGCACTACCGGCGGCGCAAACGGTGGCTGTCGTGACCGTGGACCTGCCGCGCCTCACCCTCCCACAACAACTCGCCGAGCGCGCGCGCAGCGAGCCGAACCGGGTCGCGCTGCGCCAGAAGGAGTACGGGATCTGGCGCCCGATCAGCTGGGCGCAGTACCACGCGGAAGCACGGGCCTTTGCCTGCGGTCTCTCGCTCGATGGACTCGCCGCCGGTGATCACGTCGCGATCCTCAGCGAGAACCGCTCGGAGTGGGTGATCGCCCAGATGGGCATTGCGATCGCCGGCGCGATCACCGTCGGCGTTTATCCCACGAGTCCGGCCAACGAGGTCGGCTATGTGATCGGCCATGCCCAATGCCGCTTCGTGATCTGCGAAGACCAAGAGCAGGCCGACAAGCTCAGCGCCCTGCGTCACACGCTCACGGGGGTTCAGCGTGTTGTCGTGATTGATCCGCGCGGGATCGATCTCGAGAGCGAGCCCTGGCTCACGAGCTGGGGGGCAGTGCGGGAGGCTGGGCTCGCGGGGCTGCCGGCGGCGGGCGCGGCGCTCGACGCGTGTCTCGCGGAGCAGGTGCCCGACGATGTCGCGCTGGTCGTCTACACCTCGGGCTCCACGGGGCCGCCCAAGGGCGCGATGATCACGTGGCGCAACATGGCCCATGCCGCCGTCGCGGTGCGCGAGGCGACCAATCTCAAGGCGGGCGATTCCTGCGTGAGCTATCTGCCGCTCTGCCATGTCGCCGAGCAGCTTTTCACCACCTGTATCGGCGTCGGCGTCGGCACGGTGGTCAATTTTGGCGAGAGCCTTCGCACCATCCAACGCGATCTCGTCGAGATCGGCCCGACGATCTTTCTCGGTGTTCCGCGTATTTGGGAGAAGATGCAGGCGGCGGTGCAGATCCGGATGGCGGAGGCGGGCGGTGTTCGGCGCTGGCTCTTCGATCGCGGCATGGCGGCCTGCCGGCCTTTCGCCGACAAGCCGCCGGCCGCGCGCACGGTGCGCGAGCGACTGACGTTCTGGCTCTTTTACTGGCTGATCTTTCGCGCGCTGCAAAACCATCTCGGGCTTCGCCGCGGGCGCCTCCTGCTCTCGGGTGCCGCGCCGATCGCGCCGGACGTACTCACCTTCTTCCGAACTATCGGGCTTCCGGTGCGCGAGGCGTTCGGCATGACCGAGACCATGGCTCTCGGGTTCATGCAAAAGCCGGAGGCGTTCGCCTATGGCACGGTCGGCCCGCCGCTGCCAGGCGTGGAGGCTCGGATCGCGCCCGACGGCGAGCTACTGCTGCGCGGTGACATGGTATTCGCCGGCTACTTTCGGGCGTCCGAACAAAGCGCGGAGACGCTCCGCGACGGCTGGCTTCAAACCGGCGACGTGGCGGAAATGGTCGGCGACCAGGTGAGAATCATCGGACGCAAGAAGGAGGTGATCATCACCGCCGGCGGCAAGAACCTCTCGCCCGCGGAGCTCGAGAACAATCTCAAGGTGAGCCCGTTCATCAAGGAGGCCGTTGTCATCGGCGACGGCCGCCCCTACCTCACTGCGCTGATCCAGATCGACTACGACACGGTGAGCGCATGGGCCGAGCAGCGGGACCTCGCCTATACGAGCTTCAAGAGCCTCGCCGAGCACGACGCCGTGCACGCGCTGGTCGACGAGGCGGTCGCCGACGCCAACACCCGCGTGGCGCAGGTGGCGGCCATCCGCCGGTTCGTGCTCCTCACCAAGGAGCTCGATCACGACGACGACGAAATGACGGCGACCCAAAAAATACGCCGAAGCAAGATCCACGAGAAATACGCGGACATGATCGATGCGCTCTACCGGGAGCGTGCGGCGCTCGCGAGTTGAGCGGCAGGGGTCGCCGCACGCGCCGCGTGCGGCGGTGTGCTATAGAATGATCGTCCAGCGGCGCCGTCGACATGATGCGCGCGCTGGAGAGGAGCAGCCCTATGGCGGTCGCACGGGCGAAATTCGAGGTCGGCCAGATCATTCGCCACAAGAAGTTCGACTATCGCGGCGTGATTTTCGACGTCGATCCGGATTTCCAGGGAACCGAGGAGTGGTACGAGCAGGTCGCGCGCTCGCGCCCGCCCAAGGATCAGCCCTGGTATCACGTGCTGGTTCACGACGCGGCCCACACGACCTATGTGGCGGAGCGGCATCTCGAAGCGGATCAAAGCGGCGCGCCCATCCGCCATGACATGCTCGACTATTTTTTCGCAGGTTTCGAGGACGGGCGGTACATCCCGAATCGCGCGCTGAACTAGAGCAAATCCCGCGCAGGTGGGGTGGGATCACCTGCGACGACGCATTTGCGTCATTCCCAATGAGAGAGCGCATGTCGCGTGAGCATGAGCGAAATGCTCAGTTGGCGAGCAAGCGCAGCGTCTCGCGCATTTCGGCGCCGGAGAAGGGATAGTAGATGCCCTCGCGGGCATTCACGACCTCGGTCGGCGTCACCCGCGCGACCTTGAGCTGAATTTGGATTGCCGTGCGCATGGCGAGCCCCGCCTTCCAGCACAGCGCAACGATCGTCTTCGCGACCTGTGCGTCGAGGATGCTGCGCGTGGTCGCGGTCGCGATTTTGGTTTTCAGCGCGAGAGCGTGCACGATGAACTCGCGATCGCCCCGGTCGGCGGCGGATAGAAAGGCGCTGTCGTCGAGCTTGTTCGCGTCGTAGGCGGCGCGTGCCCGATCGGCCGGGATACCTTCCTCGTTGAGGCCATCCGCCGACAGCCGCTCGTTGACCTTGGCCGCGACGTTGCTCGTGGTTTCCGGGTCGAGCCCGTGGCGCTGCTCGAGCTCGGCGAGCAGTGCCGCGGTCACGAACTGCGCGACGCGCCGCACCGCTCGATGGGAGAGATCGCGTCGGCGAACCAGCGGCCTGTGCCATGCCCTGCGCGACGGCGCGTCGTCGATGATGCGGTCGAGCGTGTCTTCCTTGATTTGCGCGCTCCCATTGGCGAGCAGATCGCAAATCGCCGATTCGTTACCGGTCTCGACGATCGCATCGGCCGGCCGGGCGCCGAGGCGCTCGCGCCGGGCGACGGCGTTCAGCGCCCCCTGCACCGGTTCCGAGCGGATGATCTCGAGGAGATCGTCGTCGGTGAGCAGCGGCGAGAACTGCAGGATCGGCCCGCAGACCGCGATCTCGACATCGCGCGCGAGCCGCTGCACGAGCTTGCGCGGCACGCTGTCTAAGTGGCGAATCTCGTGAGCAAGGATCTTTCGGACGCGCGGCAGCTGGTCGCGCGCCACCTGCTCGAGCACCTCGACCGTGAGCTGGCGCAGCCAGTCGCGCTGCTCGTCGCCGAGCTGGGGCGCGAGCCGCGCAATCTTCTTTGAGATCGCGACACGCACCTCGTCATCGTCGTCGCGCGCCAGCAGCACATCGGCGTGACGCGGGGCATACTCGTTCTCGGCAAGTGCGCGTCGGACCGCTGGCTCCTCATCCTCCGCGAGATAGACGAGCACCTCCGGCTGAACATCGGCACGCGCGGCGAGGGCACCTCGCACCGCGGGGTCGGGATCGACCGCGAGCCGCTTCGCCTCGGCATAGTCCATCAGCTCCTCGGGTGGGGCGGGGTCGTCCGAGGGTCTTCGCATGTCCCACTCGCTCATGGCGCGGTTCTCCGCGCCGGTGGCTGCGGGGGCGCGACCGCCGTCTGGCCCTTGCCGGCCTGCTTCGCCGCATACATTGCCGCATCGGCACGCGCGAATAGGTCGTCGAGCGTCTCGTCCGATGCGGGATCGAACACGGCAACCCCGATCGACGTGCTGAGCGGCTTCGCCAACCCCTCCGAGAAACGCGCAAGCGCGCGGCCCTCCTGGGTGAGCGTGTGGGCCTTGCGGCCTGCGGCCTGCGTGTCGGCTTGGTCGAGCCAAACCGCAAACTCGTCGCCGCCGAGGCGACCGACGTAGTCCCGGCTCCGCACGTTCGCGAGCAGAAGGGCGGCGAGAGCCTTCAACGCCGCGTCGCCGGCGGAATGACCGCGCTGGTCGTTCACGGCCTTGAAATTGTCGAGGTCCACGTAGAGCAGGGCGCAGGGGGTCTTGGTGCGTCGGGCCCGGGCGATCCCGGCTTCCGCCTCGACCACGAAGGCGCGCCGGTTGAGGAGGCCCGTCAGCTCGTCGGTGCGCGAAAGCGCAAGGAGCGTTTCCTGCGCTTCGATCTGCTGCAGCGCGATTCCGAGCTGATCGGCGACGCCGATCAAAAGGTCGCGTTCGTCATCGCTCAACCCACGCCTGTCGGCGCGGGCGATGCAGATGATGCCGTTGCGCCGGTCGCGATAGAACGCCGGAATGGCGAAGAGGCGCCCGCCGGCGTCGTCGGCCTGGATCTCCTCGAAGGTTCGCTCGATCGGTGTGAGGCGCTCGGCGGCGGGCGCCGGCTCATTCGCGCATTCCGAAGCGAGGGTCAGCGTGCCCGCGGCGTCCGAGCGATAAATCCAGCAGGCGTTGGAGCCCATCGCCTCGGAGACCGCGTTCGCCGCGGCGTCGAGCAAGCGATCCGGCTCGACCTCATCGCGAATGGTGCGCACGATCCGCGCGAGCAATGCTTCGCGGGCCCGCGCACGGGCGAGGGCTTCGTCGCGCATGCGCACCTGGGTGACATCCTTGCAGACGCCCCGGGCGCCTTCCCATTGGCCGTCCGCGTCGTAAAGCGGCACACTCGAGACCAGCATGCAGACGGCGTCGCCGTCGGCACTCCGGAACCACACCTCCGCGTCTTCCGTTGGCTCGCGGGCTTCGAAGGGAAACGGGTCGGGGCGTGTCCGGCGCCGGTCCAGCAGGTCGCGGGCAAACGATCCGACGAGATGCTCCGGCGGGTAGCCGAGCGCGCCGCGCGCCGTGACGAAATCGAAACTGCCGTCCGGCGCGGTTTCCCACACGAAATCCGAGGAGCACTCGACCAGATCTTTGTAGCGCCGCCGAGATTCGATCAAAGCTTCGCGCAAGTTGCGGTCGAGCGTGGCGTCGCGGCCGAGCACGAAAAAGCTCGTGCCCTCTTGGGGCATGGCGCCCGGCGCGGCATCGATCGGCACGACGAAGATGCTGAGCGCCGCGCCGAGCCGCTCCTCGCTCAGCCGGATGGCCTCGCTCTGGGCAATCCCCGATTTCGTGGCCTGGCTCAGGAGCGTCTCGAACAAAGGCCGGACGACGCCCTCCAGCGCTGCAACGAGTGCCCGACCGCTCTGGTTCAACGGGCGCAGCGAGCCGTCGGGCCCGGCGAGCGCGAGGGGCCCGGGATAGTGTGCGACGAGAGACGGCCCGAGGCGCGCAACCTGTGCATCGATGCCGGGGTCGACCGCCGACACCTCCTGCGGGGCGAGCTTGGAATGGGCCGCGCTCATGGCCGGCTAAGACACGCGCGGATTGGCGAAAAAATGTGGAAACGCAACGAATTACCTCGGGGGACAGACCTCTCCACGATCCGGCGTGATCCTAAGAACCCGGGGCTTAAGAATCGGTTGCGGCGGTTTGCGGGCGGCCACGCCGTCCACTATAACCGGGCCATGGAGCCCACCGCCCCACCCGCGAGCGAAGACGTCGCCCACATCGACACCTGGGTCTTCGATCTCGACAACACGCTCTATCCGGCGAGTTCGCGCCTGTTTGACCAGGTGAGCGAACGGATCGGCACGTTTATCGCGGATTACTTCTCGGTCGACCGGGCCGAGGCACGGCGGCGACAGAAGGACTACTTCCACAAATACGGCACGACCCTTCGCGGGCTCATGATCGAGCACGAGCTCGATCCCACGGAGTTTCTGGACTTCGTGCACGATATCGACCTGTCGCCGATCGCGCCCAACCCGGCGCTCGACGCGGCGATCGAGCGGCTTCCCGGGCGCAAGCTCATCTTCACCAACGCAGATGTGCCCTACGCCGAGAGGGTGATGGCGCGGCTCGGCGTCGCCCATCATTTCGAGGCAATCTTTGATATTGCCGCGGCCAACTGGATCCCTAAGCCGTTTCCGGAGGCCTACGACATCCTCGTCGAGCGGCACGCGATCGACCCGGCGCGCGCCATGTTCGCCGAAGATATCCTGCGCAACCTCGGACCCGCCGCGGAGCGGGGAATGCTCACGGTCTGGGTCAAGAATTCCGGCACCTGGGCGCTTCCCGGAAACGAGGATGTGTCTCCCGATCACGTGACCGAGGATCTCGCCGATTGGCTCCACGCGCTCCACGACGCCGTGCAGCCCCCGGCCGAGCGTTGACAGCCTTCGGGCGGTCGCTAGGTTAGCGCGCGGCGACTCAGCCGGATCGGACGAAGGCGAGGGTGAGCATCATGGACCTGGAAGGCGCGATCGAGGCTGCATGGGAGGCCCGCGAAAGCCTAAGCGGCGCGACCACGGGCGAGCCGCGCGAGGCGGTCGACACGGCGCTCGCCATGCTGGATGCCGGCGAGGCGCGCGTCGCCGAGAAGGCCGGGAGCGACTGGCGGGTCAACCAATGGCTCAAGAAGGCTGTGCTTCTCTCGTTTCGGCTGAACGACATGGCGACGATCCCGGGCGGACCGGGCGGGGCGACGCCCTGGTACGACAAGGTGCCTTCGAAGTTCGCAGGGTGGGATGCTGAGCGCTTCGCCGATGCCGGGTTCCGCGCCGTGCCCGGTGCGATCGTGCGCCACTCGGCCCACATCGCGCCCGGCGTCGTCCTCATGCCGTGCTTCGTCAATCTCGGCGCCTATGTCGACAGCGGCTCGATGATCGACACCTGGGCAACGGTCGGGAGCTGCGCGCAAATCGGCAAGAACTGCCATATCTCCGGCGGCGCCGGCATCGGCGGCGTGCTGGAGCCGCTGCAGGCGAACCCGGTGATCATCGAGGATGACTGCTTCATCGGCGCGCGGAGCGAGGTCGCGGAAGGGGTGATTGTGGAGCAAGGCGCGGTGCTCTCGATGGGGGTTTATCTCGGCGCCTCGACGCGCATCGTCGATCGGGAGTCGGGCGAGGTGCACTACGGCCGTGTGCCGGCCTATTCGGTCGTCGTGCCGGGCTCGATGCCCGGCAGGACGCTCGCCGACGGCGGTGCCGGCCCGAGCCTTTATTGCGCGGTGATCGTCAAGCGCGTCGACGCCGGCACCCGCGCCAAGACCTCGATCAACGAATTGCTGCGGAACTGAGCATGGCGAGGCTCGAGACACCGCTCGGGCTGGCCTGCGACCTCATCCGCTGCCGCAGCGTCACGCCGGCAGATGGCGGCGCGTTGGGCGTGCTCGCGGATGCGCTCGAGACGCTCGGCTTCACCTGCCACCATCTCCGCTTCTCTGAGCCCGGCACCGCGAGCGTCGACAATCTCTATGCGCGCCTGGGCGAGGCCGCGCCCCATTTTTGCTTCGCCGGCCATACGGACGTCGTGCCGGTGGGCGACGCGAGCGCCTGGTCGGTCGAGCCCTTCGCGGCGGAGGTTCGCGACGGCATGCTCTGCGGCCGGGGCGCCACCGACATGAAGGGCGCCATCGCCGCCTTCGTCGCCGCGGTGGCGCGCTTCCTCGGGTCTCGCGATGCGCCGCCGCCGGGTTCGATCAGCCTGCTCATCACGGGCGATGAGGAAGGCCCGGCGATCAACGGCACCCGCAAGGTGCTCGAGTGGCTTGGCGCGCGCGGCGAAACGCTCGATGCCTGTCTCGTCGGCGAACCCACCAACCCGGCCCGGCTCGGCGAGATGGCGAAGATCGGCCGACGCGGGAGCCTCAACGGCACGCTGCGCGTCGTCGGCACGCAGGGGCACGTCGCCTATCCGCAGCTCGCCGACAATCCCGTGCCGCGCCTGATCGCCATGCTGGCGCGGCTGGCCGCGATCTTGCTCGATGCCGGCAATGCGCACTTTCAGCCGTCGAACCTCGAGATCACCTCGGTCGATGTCGGCAACGAGGCGACCAACGTGATCCCCGCCGAGGCGACGGCGCGCTTCAACATTCGCTTCAACGATGAGCACACATCGGCACGCCTCGAAGCACGGCTGCGCGACGAACTGGACGCCGTGGGCGGCGCTTACGACCTCGCGATTGCCGTGAGCGGCGAGTCGTTTCTGACGCCGCCCGGGCCGCTGAGCGACATCGTGTCGGGCGCCGTCGCGGCGGTCACGGGCGCCGCGCCCGCGCTCAGCACGACCGGCGGCACGTCCGATGCCCGCTTCATCAAGGACCATTGCCCGGTCGTCGAATTCGGATTGATCGGCCGCACGATGCACCGGACCGACGAGGCGGTCGCGGTTGCCGACATCGAGCGTCTCACCGAGATCTATCGCGGCATTCTCGAGCAGTTCTTCGCGGCGGACGGTTGGGCCGCCATCACATCCTGACGACGCCCGTCTCGGTCGCTTGAAGATCGAACGCCGCGGCGAGAAGGGCGCGGGTGTAGGGCGTTCCCGGGGCCGTGAAGATCTCTTCGGCCGGACCCTGCTCGACCACCTGCCCATCGCGCATCACGATGATCTCGTGACTGATGGCGCGTACGACCTTGAGATCGTGGCTGATGAAGAGATAGGCGAGCTGGTGGCGGTCTTGTAGGGCGCGCAGCAGGTCGATGATTTGCGCTTGCACCGACATGTCGAGCGCCGAGGTCGGCTCGTCTAGCACGACCAGACGCGGCTTGAGGGCCAGCGCCCGGGCGATCGCGATGCGCTGCCGCTGGCCGCCGGAAAACTCGTGGGGATAGCGGTCCTGCGTTTCGGGGTCGAGGCCTACTTCCCGTAGGGCCTCGGTGACCCGGGCGCGTCGCGCGGCCTCATCCCCGCCCATGCGGTGGACCTTGAGACCCTCCTCGATGATTTGGCGCACGGTCATGCGTGGGCTGAGCGAGCTATAGGGGTCTTGAAATACGAGCTGCATGCGTTGCCGCAGCGGGCGCATCTCCTTGAAGCGCCAGCCCTGGATATCCTGGCCCTCGAATTGGATCGGACCCGAGCTCTTGAGCAGTCGAAGAAGGCCGAGCGCGAGCGTCGTCTTGCCCGACCCGCTCTCGCCGACGACACCGACCGTCTGGCCCGCGCGCACGTCGAGCGTCACGCCGTCGACCGCCTTGATGTGTCCTACGGTGCGCCGCAGCACACCCCGTTTGATCGGAAAGTGCACCTTGAGATCGGCGCATGTGATCACACTGGGCGCGCTGGCGTCGACGTGGAGCGGCGCGCCCTTCGGCTCCGCGGCGAGGAGCTCCTGGGTGTAGCTGTGCTGCGGCGTTTCGAACACGGCCTGTGTCGTGCCGGCCTCGACGATTTCGCCGTGCCGCATCACGCACACCCGATCGGCGATATGCCGCACGATGTTGAGGTCGTGGGTGATCAGGAGCATCGCCATCCCGAGGCGTGACTGCAGCTCCTTGAGGAGCTTGAGGATCTGTGCCTGCACCGTGACGTCGAGCGCCGTGGTCGGCTCGTCCGCGATCAACAGATCGGGCTTGCAGGCGAGCGCCATCGCAATCATCACCCGTTGCCGCTGTCCGCCCGAGAGCTCGTGCGGATAGGCCTTGAGGCGCTTCGCCGTCTCGCCGAGCGCGACGAGCTCCAGCAACTCTTGGGCGCGCGCCAGCGCCTGCGCCTTAGGCACGCCGCGATGGAGCATCAGCGCCTCGGCGACCTGCTTGCCGATCGTGTGCAGCGGGTTGAGCGAGGTCATCGGCTCCTGGAAGATCATCGACACATGGTTGCCGCGCA
Source organism: Alphaproteobacteria bacterium (assembly GCA_965216915.1). Lineage (GTDB taxonomy): Bacteria > Pseudomonadota > Alphaproteobacteria > UBA828 > UBA828 > CBDCGS01. Next base: position 113,722 of record CBDCGS010000011.1, on the reverse strand, counting down.
CCTGGCGGAGCTTGCGGGGCGATGCCGTGAGCATGTCCGCGTTCTCGACCTCGATGCGCCCGCGCGGGTGCGATGCGACGGGATAGGGCAGGAGCTGAAGGATCGAGAGCGCGGTGACGGACTTGCCCGAGCCGCTCTCGCCGACGAGGGCGACCGTCTCGCCCTTGTCGATGTCGAACGAGACGCCCTTTACGGCGTGGACCGTCTCGCCGCCGCTTTGGAAGTCGACCGCGAGGTCCTGCACGCTGACGACGTGGCTCATCGGCCCACCAGCTTGCGCGGGTCGAAGGCGTCGCGCACCGCCTCGCCGATGAAGATCAAGAGGCTCAACATCACCGCGATCATGATGAAGCCCGCAAAGCCCAACCATGGCGCTTGCAGGTTGGACTTGCCCTGCTGCAACAGCTCACCGAGCGAGGGAGAGCCAGGCGGCAGGCCGAAGCCCAGAAAATCGAGCGCCGTGAGCGTGGTGATCGAGCCGTTGAGGATGAACGGCAGGAAGGTCAGCGCGGAGACCATGGCGTTGGGGAGCGCATGACGCACGATGATCACGGAATCCCTCACGCCGAGGGCGCGCGCGGCGCGGATGTAGTCGAAGTTGCGCACCCGCAGGAACTCGGCGCGCACCACGCCCACCAGCGACATCCAGCTGAAGAGAAGCAGCACCACCAACAGGAGCCCGAAGCTCGGCTCGACGATGCTCGCGAGGATGATCAGGATGAAGAGCTGCGGCAGGCCCGACCACACCTCGATGACGCGCTGGAAGATCAAGTCCACCCAGCCGCCGAAATAGCCTTGGACGGCGCCGGCCGCGATGCCGATGATCGAGGCCAGCACCGTGAGCACGAGGCCGAACAGCACCGATATGCGGAAGCCGTAGATGAGCCGCGCGAAGACATCGCGCCCCTGATCGTCGGTGCCAAGCCAATTCTCGGCAGAGGGCGGCGCGGGCGCGGGCACCGGCAGGTCGTAGTTGATGGTGCGGTAGCTGTAGGGCACCAGCGGCCAGACCATCCAGCCCTTCTCCTCGATCAGCTCCTGCACGAAGGGGTCGCGGTAGTCCGCCTCGGTCTCGAAGTCGCCGCCGAACTCGGTCTCGGGGTAGGTCTCGAAAATCGGAAAGTAGTAGCCGCCGTCGAACTTGATGACGAGCGGCTTGTCGTTCGCGATGAACTCGGCGAAGAGCGAGAACACGAACAGGATCAGAAAGAGCCAGAACGAGATGTAGCCGCGGCGGTTGGCCTTGAAATTGTGGATGCGTCGCCGGCTGATCGGAGAGAGACGCAAGTGCACCGCTCAGGCCTCGCGTTTCTCGAAATCGATCCGCGGATCGATGAGGACGTACATCAGATCGCCGATCAGGTTGACCACCAGCCCGAGCAAGGTGAACACGAAGAGCGTGCCGAAAATGATCGGGTAGTCGCGCTTGATCAGCGATTCGAAGCCGAGCAGGCCAAGCCCGTCGAGCGAGAAGATCACCTCGATCAACAGCGCGCCGGTGAACAGGATGCCGATGAATTGCCCCGGGAAGCCCGCGATGATGATGAGCATCGCGTTGCGGAAGATATGGCCATAGAGCACGCGCCGCTCGGTGAGGCCCTTGGCGCGCGCGGTGATGACATATTGCTTGTTCACCTCCTCCAGGAACGAGTTCTTGGTGAGCATCGTCAGCGTGGCGAAGCCGCCGATCGCCATGGCCATGATCGGCAGGACCAAGTGCCAGAAATAGTCCGCGATCTGGGCACCGAGCGAGAGTTCGTCGAAGTTGGACGAGGTCAGGCCGCGCAGCGGGAACCAATCGACATAGCTGCCGCCCGCAAACAGCACGATGAGCAACACCGCGAAGAGAAAGCTCGGGATTGCGTAGCCGACGATGATCGCGCCGCTCGTCCACACGTCGAAGCGGCTGCCATCGCGCACCGCCTTCGCGATGCCGAGCGGGATCGAGATGAGGTAGGCGAGAAGAGTCGTCCAAAGGCCGAGCGAGATCGAGACGGGCAGTTTCTCGGCCACGATGCCGACGACCGATTCGTCGCGGAAGAAGCTGTCGCCGAAATCGAAACGGACGTAGTTGCCGAGCATCTTGAGGAAGCGTTTCCCGAGAGATAGCGGCTTGCATGGGTCGTCCTCTCTCTCGGTATCGCCGCCCGCGGCTCCCACCTCGTCGCCACCACGGCGTTCGGGATAGCAGTCCGGGCCAACGAAGCCGTATTGTTTCTGAAGGGAAAGAATAAGGTCGGGATCAAGGCCGCGCGCACCCCGATACTTGCTGGTCGCGCTGCTCGAATCAGCGCCGAGCTGCGCCTGGCCGGAGGTGCCGACCTCGCCGCCCGAGGCGCCCGAGACGCGCGCCGTCGCTTCGACGGCCGTGCCGGTCAGCTCCGCGATCGCCTGCTCGACCGGACCGCCGGGCGCGATCTGGATGACCAGGAAGTTGACCACCATGATCGCGAAGAGCGTCGGGATGATCAGCAGCAATCGGCGGATGATGTAGGCGAACATCGGCGGGCGTTATCGCCCTCCTTCAGCGTGTCGCGGCGTCGAGTGCTGCCGCCTTGTCGGGATCGACCCACCAGGTGTCGACGAGGCCGAGCGCGTAGCGCGGAGAGATTGCCGGGCGCCCGAACTTGTCCCAGCGCGCCACCCGGAAGACGCGGATGTGAAATTGCGGCACCACGTAGTGGCCCCACAGCAGCACCCTGTCGAGCGCGCGCGCCGCGGTGATCAGGCTCTCGCGATCGGGGGAGAGGATGAGCGCCTCGACGAGCGCGTCGACGATGGGGTCTTTGATGCCGATGACGTTGCGGCCACCCGGCACGTCGGCACTCGCGCTGCTCCAATAGTCGCGCTGCTCGTTGCCGGGCGAGAGCGATTGGCCGAAGCTCGCGACGATGATGTCGAAGTCGTAATTATCGACGCGGTTCTGATATTGCGCGGTATCGACGATGCGGATGGTGGCGCGAATGCCGAGCCGCTCGAGATTGCCGACCATCGGCTGCACGATGCGCTCGAAGCTCGGCTGAACCAAGAGGAACTCGATTTCCATCGCCTGCCCGGTCTCCGGGTCGCGCCGCGCGCCGTCGACGATGCGCCATCCCGCGTCGTCGAGGAGCTGCGCCGCCTCGCGGAGCTGGCTTCGGATCCTGCCGGAGCCGTCGGTCGTTGGCGGCGTGTAGCCGGTCGTGAAGAGCTCGGGCGGCAATTGGTCACGATAGGGTTCTAAGATCGCACGCTCCGCCGCGCTCGGCAGGCCGGACGAGGCAAGCTCGGAGTTGGAGAAGTAGCTCGTCGTGCGCGCGTAGGCGCCATAGAACAGCGCCTTGTTCGCCCACTCGAAATCGAAGCTATAGCCGAGCGCCTGACGCACCCGCCGATCGTGGAATATCGGCTTACGCAGGTTCATCGCGAAGCCCTGCATGCCGGTCGGCAGCTCGTGCGGGATCTCCTCACGGATCGCACGGCCGTTGTCGAACTGCGGGCCGGCGTAGGCGGTGGCCCAATCCTTGGCCGAGTTCTCGACTCGAACATCGAACTCGTGCGCCTTGAACGCCTCCGTGGTCACCGTCGCGTCGCGATAATAATCGTAGCGGATGACGTCGAAGTTCCAGCGCCCGCGGTTGATCGGCAGATCGGCGCCCCAATAGTCCGGATCGCGGCGATAGGTGATCGAGCGCGCGGTTTCGAATTCGGCGATCTTGTAGGGTCCGCTGCCGAGCGGCGGCTCAAGCGTGGTCTGGTTGAACGGGTGGCGCTCGAAATACGCCTTCGACAGGACCGGGAGCTGTCCCAGAATGAACGGCAGCTCGCGATTGCCGGCGTGGCTGAAGACGAAGCGCACCGTCTGCGCGTCGATCTTCTCGGTGCGCGCGACGTCGGCGTAGTAGACCCGGTAGAGCGGCGTGCCGTCGCTGCGCAAGGTGTCGAACGAGAAGATCACGTCGTCGGCGGTGACCGGCGTGCCGTCATGCCAACGGGCTTCGGGCCGGAGCGTGAATTGCACCCAGGAGCGGTCCTGTGGGTACTCGATCCGGCTCGCGAGCAGTCCGTATGACGACGACGCCTCATCGTCGGAGGATGCCATCAAGGTCTCGAACATGAGGCCGAGGCCGGCCGCGCTCAGGCCCTTGATGATGTAGGGGTTGAGGCTGTCGAAACTGCCAATCGCGGCAAGCCGCAAGGTGCCGCCTTTCGGCGCGTCGGGATTGACATAGTCGAAATGCGTAAAGTCAGCCGGGTACTTGACGTCGCCGTGGATTGCGGCGCCGTGACCGGTATAGGTTTCGGCCGAGGCCGGATGATCCCCACCAACGATCGCAAGCGCTGCGAGGAGGACCGCGACGAGCGCGCCCCGCCCCGACATCCACAATGTCGTGCGCGCACGACTCATGGCGCGCATGGTTCTTCGCTAGGGCTCACGGTTCTCCAAGGCGGCTTGCTTGTCCGGATCGATCCACCAGGTATCCAGCTCGCCGATCGCATAGGTCGGCTTCACCTCCGGGCGGCCATAGAGGTCCCAAAAGACCAAGTGATGCTCGCCCTTGTACCACTGCGGCACCATGTAGTGGCCCCAGAGCAGCACGCGGTCGAGCGCGCGCGACGCCGCGACCATGCTGGGCCGGTCGGCCGCCGACAGAACGTGCTCGATCATCGCGTCGACGACGGGGCTCTTGATCCCCGACGAGTTGAGCGAGCCCACCTGGTCGGCGGCAGCGGAGCCGAAATAGCTGCGCAGCTCGGCGCCGGGCGAGAGCTGCTGCACGAAGCGGCGCGTCGTGATGTCGAAGTCGTGCTCCTCGAGGCGACGGATATATTGCGTCGGATCGACCAGCCGGAGGTTCGCCTTGATACCTAGGCGCTCCAGGTTCCGCGCAAAAGGCCCGAGAATGCGCTCGAAGGTGCGCTCGAAATAGAGGAACTCGATGACCATGGCCTCGCCGGTCTCGGCGTTGACCAGGGCGCCATCCTTGGCGACCCAGCCGGCATCTTGAAGCAGCTTCCGTGCGGTGCGGAGGTTGCGGCGGTTCTTGCCCGAGCCATCGGTCTTCGGCGGCTCGAACGCGCGGGTGAACAGGGCGTCCGGCAGCTGATCGCGGAACGGCTCGAGCAGCGCCAGCTCCTCGTCGGACGGCAGGCCGCGGGCCGCGAGCTCCGAGTTCTCGAAATAGCTCGCCATCCGGTCGTAGAGCCCGAAGAAGATATTCTTGTTCGTCCATTCGTAGTCGAAGGCGTAGGAAAGCGCCTCGCGCACGCGCGGGTCAGCGAACTTCGCACGGCGCGTGTTGACGAAGAATGCCTGCACGCCGGAGGGTGTGTTGTCCGGCAGCACCTCCATGATCAGCCGACCGTCGCGCACCGCCGCGATGTCGTAGGCCGTGGCCCACGTCTTCGACGTGAATTCCTCGTGGTAGTCGAATTCACCCGACTTCAACGCCTCGACCATCACGGTGCGGTCGCGGTAATAGTCGACGCGGATCGCGTCGAAATTATGGCGGCCGGCGTTCACGGGGAGACTCGCTCCCCAATAGTCGGCGACGCGCTCATAGGTGATTGCGCGTCCCGCATCGACGGTGCCGACCCGATAGGGACCGCTCGCGAGCGGTGCGGTCAGCGTGGTCTTGGTGAACTCGACCGTCGCGTAATAGGCCTTCGAGATGATCGGCATGGCGCCGACGAGAAGCGGCAGCTTGCGGTTCTCGAGGTCCGAGAAATGGAACGTCACCTGCGCGTCGGTGTCTGCCACGACACGGTCCACGCCCGCATACTGGATGAGGAAGCTCGGATGCCCGTCGGTGGTGAGCGTCTCGTAGGAGAACACCACGTCGTCTGCCGTGATCGGCGTGCCGTCGTGCCAGCGCGCCTCCGGGCGCAGTGTGAAGCGGACCCAGGAGCGATCGGCAGCGAGCTCGACCGAGCCGGCGACCAGTCCGTAGGCCGCGTCCGCCTCGTCGGACGACGAGGTGAGGAGTGATTCGAACGGGAGCGCCGCCAGCGCCGCGGGCACGCCCTTCAGGATAAACGGGTTCAGGCTGTCGTAGGAGCCCACCGTCGCGCGGTGCAGCACGCCGCCCTTTGGGGCGTTGGGGTTCACGTAGTCGAAGTACGGGAAGTCGGGCCCGTATTTCAGGGGGCCGAACAGCGAGAGGCCATGACGCGGCTCGGCGTGGCCGACACCCGACGTCAAGATCAGCGCCAGCCCCACCAAAAGGCACGCGAGTGAGCGCATGACGTTTCGAGCCATCGACACCTCCGACAAACGACGCGGGCACGCGAGTCTACAAGATTGTTCCCTGAAAGGGACAATGGGTCGTGCGCTGGACGGCGCCCACTTCAAGACTCATACTCGTTGACCATGCCTCGCTATCCGAAAACCGGCGGCCCGATCGTGGAGCGCGTCCCAGACGGCGACGATCGTCCGCGTCTCGTCTGCGACACCTGCGGGTACATTCGTTACGAAAATCCGAAGATTGTCGTCGGCACGGTCGCCACGTGGGACGACCGCATCCTCCTTTGCAAGCGCGCGATCGAGCCGCAGGCAAACTTTTGGACCTTGCCGGCCGGTTTCCTCGAGGTTCATGAGACGCCCGAGCAAGGCGCGGCGCGCGAAGCGGCGGAGGAGGCCGGCGCCGATATCGCGATCGACGTGCTCTTGAGCGTCTACACGATCCCGCGCATCAGCCTCGTACAGCTTTTCTACCGGGCGAGCCTGCGCAGCCCCGACGTCGCGCCCGGCCTGGAAAGCGCCGAGGTCGCGCTCTTCGACTATGACGACATCCCGTGGGACGCGCTGGCCTTCCCCTCGGTCTCCTGGGCGCTCGGCCACTATACCGCTGTCAAGGGGCAGCGGGCGTTCGCGCCGTTCACGAATCCCGCGGGCAAGACCGGCTCCTATCGTCCGGGCCGGCCCGCCGGGCCGTGAGACGGATCTAGTCGTCGACCGCCATCAGCGCGTGCGCGAAGGCCGTCGCGTCGAACGGCCGCAGATCCTCCATCCCCTCGCCGACGCCGAGCGCCACCACGGGTAGCCCGAAGCGCCGCGCGAGCGCCACCAGCACGCCACCTTTCGCCGTGCCGTCGAGCTTGGTGACGACGATGCCATCGATATCGATGGCATCGCGGAACACCTCCACCTGGTTGTGCGCGTTCTGACCCGTCGTCGCGTCGAGCACCAAGAGCCGTGTGTGCGGCGCGTGCGGATCGATTTTCTTGATCACCCGATCGACCTTCTGCAGCTCGGCCATCAGGTTCGCCTTATTCTGGAGCCTGCCCGCGGTGTCGATCATGAGCACGTCCGTGCCCGCGGCTTTCGCCGCCTCCAAGGCGTCGAAGGCGAGGCCGGCAGGGTCGCTCCCGCTGCCGTCGCGGGCGACCACCTCCGCGTCGGCGCGCTCACCCCAGATGCGGAGCTGCTCGACGGCCGCCGCGCGAAACGTATCGCCGGCGACGAGCGTGACACTCAGGCCATCGTCTCGGAATTGCCGGGCGAGCTTGCCGACGGTCGTGGTCTTGCCGGTGCCGTTGACGCCTGCGACGAGGATCACGTGCGGCCGCGCGGCACGGTCGATGTCGAGCGTGCCTTCGACCTCCGCCAGGATCGTGGCGATTTGATCGGCGAGGGCGGCGCGCACCTCGTCTGGCGTGACATCCTTGCCAAACTTGCTCTCCGCAAGCTCGGCGGTGAGCTCCGCCGCCGTCGCCGCGCCGAGGTCGCCGGCGATCAGAACCTCTTCGAGCGCCTCGAGGGTCTCGTTGTCGAGCTTGCGGCCTTTGAAGATGCCGCCGATCCCGCTCCCGAGCTGGCTCGAGCTGCGGCTCAAGCCTTCACGGAGCCGCGCGAAGAGCCCGCGTTTCTTGGTCCGCTCAGCCATCAGAGGGCGGTGCCCACCAAGTGGTCATCCTCGATCCGCTCGATGCGCACGGTCACCGTCGTGCCCGCCGTCACCGCGGGCTGGGTGAGGCGGACCGGGGCGAACTGTGTGCAATGGCCGCGCTCCGGCGTCTCAAGCAGCACCTGCGCGGTGCCGCCGATCCGCGTGGCGAAATACCGATCGCGGTTGCGCGCGCCCGCGTCGCGCAGACGCGCGGCCCGCGCGCGGCGCTCGGTCCGCGGCACTTGGGGCATGCGCGCGGCCGGCGTGTCGGGTCGCGCCGAATAGGGAAACACGTGAAGCCACACCAGGTCCGCGTCTTCCACCAAGCGGCGCGTGTTCTCGAACATCGCTTCGGTCTCGGTCGGAAACCCCGCGATCAGATCGGCGCCAAACACGATATCGGGGCGCAGGTCGCGAAGCCGCGCGCAGAGCGCGAGAACATCCGCGCGCGCATGCCGCCGCTTCATGCGCTTGAGCACCAGATCGTCGCCCGCCTGCACACTGAGGTGGAGATGCGGCATGAGCCGCGGCTCCTCCGCGATCAGGCGTTCGAGCCGCGGGTCGATCTCCACCGGATCGATCGATGAGAGTCGCAGCCGCTCGAGCGCCGGAACCGCCCGAAGCAGCCGCGCGATGGCCTCGCCCAAGCGCTGCCCGCCGGGCAGATCCGCACCGTAGTGCCCAAGATCGACACCGCTCAGCACGACCTCGCGATAGCCGTTCTCCGTCAAGCGCCGCACCTGGTCCACGAGCACGCCAAGCGGCACGCTCCGGCTGTTGCCCCGGCCGAAGGGGATGATGCAGAAGGTGCAGCGGTGGTCGCAGCCGTTCTGAACCTGCACGAACGCCCGCGCACGGCCCTCGAACCCGGCGATCAGGTGCGAGGCGGTCTCGCGCACGGCCATGATGTCGTTCACGGCGACGCGGGCCTCGGCACCGGGTAGGAAGCTCGCGGCCTCGAGCTTCTCGCGGTTGCCGATCACGCGATCGACCTCGGGCATCGCGGCATAGCGCGCAGGATCGATTTGCGCGCCGCAGCCGGTGACGATGATGCGCGCGTCCGGCCGCGTGCGGCGGGCACGGCGGATCGCCTGACGCGCCTGACGCTCCGCCTCCGCGGTCACCGCGCAGGTGTTGACGATGACCGCGTTCTCGAGCCCGGCGGCACGCGCATGGGCGCGGCTCACTTCCGATTCATACGCGTTGAGCCGGCAGCCGAAGGTGATCACCTCGGGCGCGCTCATCCGGGCCATATCCCGCTGAAGCTGAGGCTCGCCGGGCCGGTCATCACCACATGGCCGTTGCCCGTCCAATCGACGTGAAGCCGGCCGCCGTCCAGTGTCACGGTCGCCGCGCGCTCGGTGAGGCCGCGCCGCGCGGCTGCGACCACGGCGGCGCACGCGCCTGTGCCGCAGGCACGCGTCACGCCCACGCCGCGCTCCCACACGCGAAACCGCACGTGCACGCGGTCGAGAACCTGCACCACGCCGATATTCGCCCGCTCGGGGAACATGGCATGGGTTTCCAGCGCGGGCCCAAGCTCGGTCAGCGGCACACTCTCGGCATCGTCGACGAAGAACACCGCGTGCGGGTTGCCGACATTGACGGCGACGGCGTCACGCAAGGGGCCGGCGCCGACGTCCACGTGCAAGGTGTCGCTCGCTTCGGCCAAGGGGACGTCGCGCCAATCGTCGAAGCGCGCGGGTCCCATGTCGACCGAGACGCCGCCGGCATCCGCGCGCTCGGCCACCAGCTGCGCCACGGCGGTCTCGATGACCGCGCGCTCCCGCCCCGACTCATCCATGATCAACGCGGCGACGCACCGCGTGCCGTTGCCGCAGGCCTCGACCTCGCCGCCATCCGCGTTCCAGATCCGCATCAGCACGTCGGCTTGCCCATTGCGCGGGCGCTCGAGCACGATCAGCTGGTCGCATCCGACGCCCGTGCGCCGATCGGCGATCGCCCGGATTCCGGCCCTATCCAGGCTGAACGGCCGCGTGCGCGCATCGACGACCACGAAATCGTTGCCGAGCCCGTGCATCTTGGTGAAAGAGAGGTCTGCCATGCCGCGGTTATAGGGCCGCTGAGAGAACCGCGTCCACCATTTCGGCATGGTGCCGCATCCCGCGGTGCCTTGACTTGGCGCGGGGCCGGGCCTAGTCTCCGCGCCGCCTCAGGACGAACTGAGCACCCCGCCTCCGAGGAGGTCCGCCAGCCCGCGAGTGTCGCGCGCTGGCGCGTTTGCTGTTCCGATCCACATCGAGCGAGACGCGACTGTGTTCGACACTCTGTCAGGCCGCCTGAGCGGCGTTCTCGACAAGCTGACCCGGCGCGGCGCGCTGACGGAGGCTGACGTCGCGAGCGCCATGCGCGAGGTGCGGATCGCGCTTCTCGAGGCCGACGTCGCGCTGCCGGTGGTGAAGCAGTTCATCGCATCGGTCAGCGAGAAGGCCGTCGGTGCCGAGGTGCTGAAGAGCGTCACGCCCGGGCAGCAGGTGATCAAGATCGTGCACGATCACCTGGTGGAGTTGCTGGGCGGTGCTGCGGCCGAGATCACGCTTGCGGCGGCGAACCCGCCGGCGGCGGTCATGATGGTGGGCCTCCAAGGCTCGGGCAAGACCACGAGCACGGCCAAGCTCGGCCTCTACCTGACCGACAAGCTCAAGCAGCGCGTGCTGCTCGCCTCGCTCGACACCCACCGGCCGGCGGCGATGGAGCAGCTCGCTGTGCTCGGCAAGGACGCAAGCGTCGACGTGCTGCCGATCGTGCTGGGCGAGCAAGCGCCCTCGATCGCGAAGCGCGCGATGAAGGTGGCGCGCACGCAGGGCTACGACACGGTTCTCCTGGACACGGCGGGCCGGCTCCATATCGACGATGCGCTGATGGCCGAGGTCGAGGCCGTGCGCAGCGCCACGCAGCCCTCGGAGATCCTGCTCGTCGCTGATTCGCTGACCGGCCAAGACGCGGTCAACGTCGCCTCCGCGTTCAACGAGCGTGTCGGGCTGACCGGCATCGTGCTCACCCGGGTGGATGGCGACGGGCGCGGCGGCGCGGCGCTCAGCATGCGCCAGGTTACCGGCCAACCGATCAAGTTCATCGGTGTCGGGGAGAAGCTCGATGCGATCGAGCCATTTCACCCGGATCGCATCGCCTCGCGCATCCTCGACATGGGCGACGTTGTCTCGCTGGTCGAGAAGGCGCAGGAGACGCTCGACCAAGAGGCGGCGGAGAAGCTCGCGCGTAAGGTCAAGAAGGGCGGTTTCGATCTCGACGACCTCTCGGCTCAGCTCGGTCAGATGCGGCGCATGGGCGGGATGGAAGGCGTGCTTGGCATGCTGCCGGGCGTGGGCAAGGTCAAGAAGCAGCTGGCCGACGCGAATGTCGACATGAAGATGCTGGACCGCAGCCAGGCGATCATCGGCTCGATGACGCCAAAGGAGCGGCGCAACCCCAAAGTTCTCAACGGTTCGCGCAAACGGCGGATCGCGGCCGGCTCAGGCACTTCGGTGCAGGATGTGAACCGGCTCCTCAAGCAGTACAAGCAGATGAACGTGATGATGAAACGAGCAGGTAAGCTCGGCGAGAAAGGGCTTCGGCGACACGGCCTGCAGGGCCTCATGCCGCCGCGTTGACGCAGGGGAACAAGCACAGATATGGCATTGAAAATTCGATTGTCGCGCGCTGGCGCCAAGAAACGGCCGTTCTATCGGATCGTGATCACCGATTCCCGCAATCCGCGGGATGGGCGATTCCTCGAGCGGGTCGGAACCTACAATCCGATGTTGCCCAAGGATGATCCAGAGAGGGTGCGGCTGAACTCGGACCGGATTCGCCATTGGCTCGATCGTGGCGCGTTGCCGTCGGATCGCGTCGCCCGCTTTCTGGGCGCGGCGGAGATCATTCCGATGCCGCCGCAGCGCGACAATCCGAAAAAGAGCCAGCCCAAGGCCAAGGCGCTCGAGCGCATGAAGGAGCGCGAAGACAAGGCCAAGGCCGCCGCCGAAGAGGCTGCCGCCGCCACGGCGTCGGCAACCGAGGCTGAGACGACCGAAGCTGAGGCGGCCGAGGCTGAGGAGGCCGAGGCGGCCGGCGACGACGCACCGGCGGAGGATGCCGGAGGTGACTCAAGCGATGCTGCGGACGAAGAGCCCGAAAAGTCCGACGGCTGAGCGCGCAAGCGCGATGGCGGGCCGCGCGCGCGGCGATCGGTCGGCGATCGCCGAGGGCCTGGTGCGCCTGGGCGTCATCATCGGTCCGCACGGCGTGCGCGGCGCCGTGCGCGTGCGCAGCGACACGGCGCGCCCGCATGATCTGACGGCCTATGGGCAGCTCTCCGACGGCACCGGGGCACGTCGGTTCGACCTGACGATTATTGGCGAAGGCAAGGGCCACTTGTTGGCTCGCGTGGCCGGGGTCGATGACCGCGAGGCGGCCGAGGCGTTGCGTGGCACCGAGCTATGCGTCGCGCGCACCGCCCTGCCCGAGCCCGAGGCGGAGGAGTATTATCACGTCGATTTGATCGGCCTTGCGGTCCAGCGGGCCGACGGCACAACCCTCGGGCGTGTCGGTGCGATCCACGACCACGGGGCCGGCGACGTCATGGAGGTCATGCAGCCTGACGGCGAGGCGGTGTTCGTTCCCTTCACCCGCGCCGTCGTGCAGGTGGTCGATCTCGAGCGCGGGCGCCTCATCCTGTCCGAGGCCGCCGAGGAGGGCGTGACGTGGCTCTAGATCCGCCCGTGGCCCGAAACGCCGGCGCCAGCGCGCCCTGGCGCGCCTCCGTGCTCACGCTTTATCCCGAGATGTTTCCGGGGCCGCTCGGCTTTTCGTTGGCGGGGCGGGCGCTCGAGGAGGGCCGCTGGCAACTCGAGGCGATCGATATCCGCGATCATGCCCGCGACAAGCACCGGACCGTCGATGATCATCCCTTCGGCGGCGGCCCCGGCATGATCATGCGCGCCGACGTCTTGACGAGCGCGATCGATTCGCTCGATCGCGACGGGGACGCGCGGCCGTTGATCTATCTGTCGCCGCGCGGCGCGCCGCTCACCCAGGTCGCGGTGCGCGACTATGCGGCGGGGCCGGGTCTCGTCGCGATCTGCGGCCGCTTCGAGGGCATCGACGAGCGCGTGCTCGAGGCCCGCGGCGTCGTGGAGGTGAGCATTGGCGACTATGTGCTCTCCGGAGGCGAAATCGCGGCGCTCGCGCTGATCGATGCCTGCGTGCGCCTGCTGCCAAACGTCGTCGGGCGGGAAAGCTCGCTCGCCGATGAGAGCTTCGAAGACGATCTTCTCGAGTATCCCCAATTCACGCGGCCCCGTGATTTCGAGGGCCGGTCCGTTCCCGATGTATTGCTCTCCGGCGATCACGCGGCCATCACGGCGTGGCGGCGCGATCAGGCGCGGACACTCACCAGACAACGGCGCGCCGATCTTTGGGCGCGCCACCAGGCACGACACCACACGACCGCGAGGACAAAGCCATGAACTTGATCGAGACGCTGAATGCGGAAGCCGTCGAGCGGCTCCGCGCCGACCGCGCGGTTCCCGAATTTTCGCCGGGCGACACGCTCCGCGTGCATGTGAAGGTGGTGGAAGGCTCGCGCGAGCGCGTTCAGGTGTTCGAGGGCGTGTGCATCGCGCGCAAGAACCGCAGCCTCAACTCCTCGTTCACGGTGCGCAAGATCTCCTATGGCGAGGGGGTCGAGCGCGTGTTTCCGCTTTACTCGCCGCGCATCGCCAAGATCGAGGTGATGAAGCGCGGCATCGTGCGCCGCGCCAAGCTCTACTATCTGCGGGGCCGGCGCGGAAAATCGGCGCGGATCGCCGAGCGGCGGGATGACCGCGGCGCGAACAAGAAGGCCGCCGCCGCAGCGCGCGCGGCCGAAGGCGGATCTAAGGAGAGCCCCGCGGGCGATTAGTGCGGCGCTTTCCGACGCTGTCCCACCCGCTCGCAAGGGAGACTGACGGATGAGCGGTCCGAAGACACTGTTCGATAAGATATGGGAGAGCCATGTCGTCGCAGAGAACGATGACGGGACGACGCTGCTCTATATCGACAAGCACCTCACCCACGAGGTGACGAGCTGGATCGGCTTCGAGAACATGCGTGCCGACGGGCGCGGGTTGCGGCGCACCGACGCGACCATCGGCGTGCCCGACCATGCGATCCCGACCAAGAACCGCGCCGACGGCATCAAGGACCCGCAGGCGCGCGCGCAGGTCGAGGCGCTGATCAAGAATTGCACCGATTTCGGTGTGCCGCTGATCCCGCTCAATGACGTGCGCCAAGGCATCGTCCACATCATCGGGCCGGAGCAGGGACTGACGCAGCCCGGCGTGACGCTCGTCTGCGGCGATAGCCACACCGCAACCCACGGCGCGTTCGGGTGTCTCGCCTTCGGTATCGGCTCGAGCGAGGTCGAGCATGTGCTCGCAACCCAGACGCTCAACCAAAAGCGGCCCATGAACATGCGCATCGCCGTCGACGGCGATCTGCCGCTCGGCGTCACGGCGAAAGACATGATCCTCGCGATCATCGGTGCCATTGGCACCGCCGGCGGCACGGGGCACGTGGTGGAGTATGTCGGGCCGGCGGTCAGCGCGCTCTCGATGGAAGGCCGCATGACGGTATGCAACATGACCATCGAAGGCGGCGCGCGGGCCGGCTTGATCGCGCCCGACGAGACGACCTTCGCCTACCTGAAAGGCCGCGCCATGGCGCCGAAGGGCGACGATTGGGAGGCTGCGCTCGCCCAATGGCGGCAGCTGCCCTCGGATGACGGCGCGCGCTACGACAAGGAGGTCACGATCGCGGCCGCCGACATCGCGCCGCAGGTGACCTGGGGCACCAGCCCCGAGGACGTCGTGCCGATCACCGGGCGCACGCCCGATCCCGCGAGCGCGGCGGACGAGAAGCGACGCGACGCCATCCAGCAGGCGCTCGACTATATGGACCTGAAGCCCAACCAGCCGATGACCGAGGTGACCGTCGACCGCGTTTTCATCGGCTCATGCACCAACGGCCGTATCGAGGATATGCGCGCGGCCGCGGCGGTCGCCAAAGGCCGCCAAGTGGCGGAAGGCGTCGGCGCGATGGTGGTGCCGGGGTCGGGTTTCGTGAAACGGCAAGCCGAGGAGGAGGGGCTCGACCGCGTGCTGATCGAGGCCGGCTTCGAATGGCGTGAGCCCGGCTGCTCGATGTGCATCGCCATGAATGACGACAAGCTGGAGCCGGGCGAGCGCTGTGCGTCGACCTCCAACCGCAACTTCAAGGGGCGCCAGGGCCGCGGCGGGCGCACCCACCTCGTCAGCCCGGCCATGGCGGCGGCGGCGGCGGTGAGTGGCCGCTTCGTCGACGTGCGCGAGCTTTCCGGCTAGCTGCGCGCCACGGGAGAAACCCATGAGAACCTTCACGACGCTGACTGGGCCGGCGGCCCCGTTGCCGATGATCAATGTCGACACCGATCAGGTGATCCCGAAGCAATATCTCACCGCGATCACGCGTGCCGGCCTCGGCAAGGGGCTGTTTCACGATTTTCGCTATGACATGGACGATCGCGAAAACCCGGAGTTCGTGCTCAACCAAGAGCCGTATCGCCAGGCGAAAATCCTAATCGCGGGCGAGAATTTTGGCTGCGGGTCGAGCCGCGAGCATGCCCCTTGGGCGCTCGAGGATTTCGGGATTCGCTGCGTGATCGCGCCGAGCTTCGCGGACATTTTCTTCAACAACTGCGTCAAGAACGGGCTGCTCCTGATCGTGCTGCCCGACGCCGAGGTCGAGATGCTCATGAACGATGCGGGCGATCCCGCGAATTGCGAGATGTCCGTCGATCTCGAAGCGCAGACGGTGACCCGGCCCAATGGCACGGTGATGCCGTTCGAGATCGAGCCATTCCGCAAGCACCGGCTCCTCAACGGTCTCGACGACATTTCCATCACGCTGCAGCGACGCACAGAGATTGATGCGTTCGAGGCGCGCCAGCGCGCCGCGCAGCCCTGGCTCTATGGCTGAGCGAGGCGGCTGAGCATGTCTAGAAACAGACGCATTCTCGTGTTGGCGGGCGACGGCATCGGGCCCGAGGTGATGCATCAGGTTGAACGTGTCATGGAGTGGCTCGGCAAGCGCCGCTCCCTCTCGTTCGACGTCTCAGAAGGCCTCGTCGGCGGCGCCGCCTACGAGGCCCACGGCACGCCGATCAGCGACGAGACCATGGCGGATGCGCTCGCCGCCGACGCGGTGCTCTTCGGTGCGGTCGGCGGTCCCAAGTGGGACGATGTCGCACGCGAGGCGCGGCCGGAGATGGGCATTCTGCGCCTGCGCAAGGAGATGGATCTCTATGCCAATCTCAGGCCGGCGCTGGTTTTCGATGCGCTGGTCGATGCCTCGACCCTCAAGCCCGAGATCGTACGCGGCCTCGACCTGATGATCGTGCGCGAGCTCACCGGCGGCGTCTATTTCGGCGAGCCGCGGGGCGTCGAGACGATGGCCGACGGGACGCGGCGCGCGTTCGACACCGATGTTTACTCGGCGCCCGAGATCGAGCGCGTCTGCCGGGTCGCCTTCGAGCTTTCGCGCAAGCGTGCCGGCAGGGTGCACTCGGTGGAAAAAGCCAATGTCATGGAATCGGGCAAGTTCTGGCGCGACGAGGTCACCGCGCTGCATGCGCGGGACTACGCCGATGTCGAGCTCCAGCACATGTATGCGGACAACTGCGCCATGCAGCTCGTGCGCAACCCCAAGCAGTTCGATGTCATCGTGACGAACAACTTGTTCGGCGATCTCTTAAGTGACTGCGCCGCCATGCTGACCGGCTCGCTCGGCATGCTGCCCTCCGCCTCGCTGGGTAGCGCCGATGCCGGCGCGCATCGACGCGCGCTCTACGAGCCCGTGCACGGCTCCGCGCCCGATATCGCCGGGCAGAGGCTCGCCAATCCAATCGCAGCGCTCCTCAGCTTCGCCATGATGCTGCGCTATTCGTTCGACGAGAACGACGACGCGGCGCTCATCGAGCAGGCGATCAAGAATGTGCTGGCGGGTGGGCTGCGCACGGCCGATATCATGCAACCGGGCAAGGCCAAGGTGTCGACCGATGTGATGGGCGATGCGATCTTGCGCGAGCTGGAGAAGCTCGCGGCCTGACCGAACACCAGGAGTAAAGACGATGGGATACCGGGTGGCCGTGGTCGGCGCGACCGGCAATGTCGGGCGCGAGCTCTTGCGGGTGCTCGCCGAGCGGCAATTCCCCGCCGACGATGTGATCGCGCTCGCGTCGCGCAATTCGGTAGGGCGCGAGGTCTCGTTCGGCGAGGACTTGACGCTCAAGGTACGCGATTTGGCGGACTTCGATTTCGCCGGCGTCGACATCGGCCTCTTTTCGCCGGGCTCGGCAATTTCGAAGGTGCATGCGCCACGTGCCGCAGACGCGGGGTGCGTGGTGATCGACAACACCTCGCAGTTCCGCATGGACGAGGACGTGCCACTCGTCGTGCCCGAGGTCAATGCGGAGGCGATCGCCGGTTATCGCACGCGTCAGATCATCGCCAACCCGAACTGCTCGACCATCCAAATGGTGGTGGCGCTCAAGCCTCTCCACGACCTTGCGCGCATCAAGCGCGTCGTCGTCGCGACCTACCAGTCGACCTCTGGCGCGGGCCGCCAGGCGATGGACGAGCTCTTCGACCATACGCGCGCGATCTACATGAACGGCCGCGAGGAGCCGCAGGCCTTCCCAAAGACCATCGCGTTCAACGTGATCCCCCATATCGACACCTTCATGGCGGACGGATCGACCAAGGAAGAGACCAAGGTGGTGCGGGAGACGCAGAAGATCCTCGATCCTGATATCGCGGTCTCGGCAACCTGCGTGCGCGTGCCGACGTTCATCGGCCATGCGGAGGCCGTGAACGTCGAGTTTCATGAGCCCGTTACCGAGGAGGAAGCGCGCGAAGCGCTTTCGACGGCCCCCGGCGTCGTCGTGCTCGATCGCGCGACCGACGGCGGCTATGCGACGCCCGTCGACTGCGTCGGCGAAGACGCAACCTATGTCTCGCGCATCCGGCGCGACCCGACGGTCGCGCACGGCCTCAATCTCTGGGTCGTCTCCGACAATCTGCGCAAAGGCGCGGCTCTCAACGCGGTGCAGATCGCCGAGGAATTGGTCGGCAGCTATCTCCACCAGGCCTAATCAGGTAGACCGACTTCGATGGCACACGCCGAGCCCGCGGCGGTCCGTCCGCGGCGTAGCGCCCTCTACATGCCGGGCTCGAACGCCCGCGCGCTGGAGAAGGGGCGGGGGCTCGATGCCGACGTCCTGATCTTCGATTTGGAGGATGCCGTTGCTCCACAGGCGAAGGCGGTCGCGCGCGACCTGGTGGCTGCAGCGCTCGCCGCTGGCGGCTATGGCGGGCGCGAATGCGTGGTCCGCATCAACGCGCTCGGCACGACTTGGTTCGAAGCCGATCTCGCGATGGTTGCGACGGTCGCGCCCGATGCCGTGCTCCTGCCCAAGGTCGAGGCGCCGGACGCGCTCGACCCCGTCACCGCCGCGCTACGCGGTCAGGCCGGGCCGGCTGCGGCGCCACCGCCGCTCTGGTGCATGATCGAAACCCCGCTCGGCGTGCTGCGGGTGGCCGAGATCGCGGCGCTGCCTGCCGTGACGGCGCTCGTCCTCGGCACAACCGATCTCACGAAGGATCTCCGCGCGCGCGACGTGGCGGGCCGCGCCCCGCTGCTGCCGAGCCTCGGGTTGGTCGTGCTCGCGGCGCGGGCGCATGGTTGCGCGGTGCTCGACGGCGTTCACCTCGATCTCGATGACGACGCCGGCTTTGCCGCCGCGTGCCGTCAGGGGCGCGACTTCGGTTTCGACGGCAAGACGCTGATCCACCCCAAGACGATCGAGACCGCCAACGCGGTCTTCGCGCCGAGCGAGGCCGAGGTCGCCGAGGCCCACCGCATCATCGTCGCGCAGGAAGAGGCCGCGGCGCAGGGCCTCGGCGTCGCGGTGCTCGACGGTCGCCTGGTCGAGGCGCTGCATGTCGAGGAGGCGCAGCGTACGATCGCGCTCGCGGACGCAATCGCGGGGCCGTCGTTGACTTGACCCGGCGTCCGGGGCTTAAATCGCTCGCGCGCCGGGAGATTCGGCCTTTGCCCGCGCGCTGACTCAAGGGGGGAGAAGGCTGTGTCGGAGCAGGCGAACGCCCAAGGCTCGACGGACGACCTCCACGCACGACGTCCTCTGTCGCCACATCTCCAGGTCTATCGGCCGCAGCTCACCTCGGTCCTGTCGATCTTCCATCGCATGACCGGCGTGTTTCTTGCGAGCGGCGCGGCCATGCTGGTCGCCTGGTTGCTCACAACCGCCGCTGGCCCGCGCTATTACGCGTGGACCGAGTGGTTCCTTACCTCGTGGCTCGGCTATGCGCTTCTCGCCATCTGGTCCTATTGCCTCTTCTACCATCTGTGCAACGGGGTCCGGCATTTGTTCTGGGACGCGGGCTGGGGTTTCACGCTCAAGGAGACCTATGCTTCCGGCTTTCTCATGGTGCTCGCCTCGCTCGCGCTGACGGCACTTTCCTGGGGCATTGGCCTCGGCATGTATCTCGCGGGGTGATGACGTGACGATGCGCATTCAAACGCCGCTCGCGCGGGTTCGCCATCTCGGCTCCGCCAAGGAGGGGGTCGAGCACTGGTGGATGCAGCGCCTCACGGCCATTCTCCTGGTGCCGCTTTCGCTTTGGTTCGTCGGCTCGCTCTGGTCGATCGTGATCGGCGGCGCCAGCTACGCCGCCTATGTCGACTGGCTCTCGGGCCCGGTGGCGGCAATCCTGATGCTGCTCTTCCTCGGCGCGACTTTCTATCACTTGAAGCTCGGGCTCCAGGTCGTGATCGAGGACTACATCCACAATGAGTTCATGAAGATCGCGGCGTTGATTACCGTCACGCTGGGGTGCCTGCTGCTCGGCATCGCCTCGGTGTATTCGGTCATCGTGATCGCGCTGCGAGGGTGAGGACATGACGAGCGCCTATCCCCTCGAAGAGCATCGCTATGACGTCGTTGTGGTCGGCGCCGGTGGCGCCGGGCTGCGGGCAACCTTCGGGCTCGCCCATGCAGGCCTAAAAACCGCGTGCCTCACCAAGCTCTTTCCGACGCGCAGCCACACGGTCGCGGCGCAAGGCGGCATCTCGGCCGCCCTTGGCAACATGGGCGAGGACGACTGGCGCTGGCACATGTACGACACCGTCAAGGGGTCGGACTGGCTCGGCGACCAGGACGCGATCGAGTACATGTGCAAAGAGGCGCCGCAGGCGGTCATCGAGCTTGAGCACTATGGCGTGCCGTTCTCGCGCACCGGTGACGGGCGCATCTACCAGCGCGCCTTCGGCGGCATGACGACGAACTTCGGCGAGGGTCAGGCGCTGCGCACCTGCGCCGCGGCCGACCGCACCGGCCACGCCATCTTGCACACGCTCTATCAGCAATCGGTGCGCCACAACGCCGAGTTCTTCATCGAATATTTCGCGCTCGACCTCGTGATGGACGAGGAGGGCGCCTGCGTCGGCGTGATCGCCTGGAACCTCGACGACGGCACCATGCATCTCTTCCGCTCGCACATGGTGATCCTCGCGACGGGCGGCTACGGCCGTGCCTATTTCTCGGCCACCTCGGCCCACACGTGCACGGGCGACGGCAACGCGATGGTGCTGCGCGCCGGCCTGCCGCTGCAGGACATGGAGTTCGTGCAATTCCACCCGACGGGGATCTACGGTTCGGGCTGCCTGATCACCGAGGGGGCCCGCGGCGAGGGCGGCTATCTGCTCAACTCCGAGGGCGAGCGCTTCATGGAGCGCTATGCGCCGAGCGCCAAGGATCTCGCCTCGCGCGACGTGGTCAGCCGCTCGATGACCGTCGAGATCCGCGAAGGGCGCGGCGTCGGCGCGGACGGCGACCACATCTTCCTCAAGCTCGACCATCTGGGCGGCGGCGTGCTGCATGAGCGCTTGCCGGGTATCACCGAGACGGCGAAGATCTTCGCCGGCGTCGACGCGGAGAAGGAGCCGATCCCGGTGATCCCGACCGTCCACTACAACATGGGCGGCGTGCCGACGATCTACTCGGGCGAGGCCGTCACGGTCAAAGACGGCAATCCTGACACGGTCGTGCCCGGTTTGATGGCGGTCGGCGAGAATGCCTGCGTTTCGGTGCACGGGGCAAACCGCCTCGGCTCGAATTCGCTGCTGGATCTCGTGGTGTTCGGGCGGGCGGCAGCCATCCGCTGCGCGGAAATTCTCGAGGCCGGCGCGCCGCACAAGCCGTTGCAGAACGGCGTCGCCGACAAATGTTTCACCTGGTTCGACGCGCTCCGCCATGCCAAGGGTGGCACGCCGACGGCCGACATTCGACTCACGATGCAGCGCACCATGCAGAACCACGCCGGCGTCTTCCGCACCGGCGAGATCATGGAGGAGGGTGCGGGCAAGCTCGAGGACATCTGGAGCGGTTTCCGCAGCGACATCGGCGTGAGCGATCGCTCGCTGGTCTGGAACTCCGATCTCGTCGAGACGATCGAGCTCGACAATCTCCTGCGCCAGGCCAGCGTAACGCTGCACTCGGCGCTCAACCGCAAGGAGAGCCGCGGCGCGCAGGCCCGCGAGGACTATCCCGACCGCGACGACGAGAATTGGATGAAGCACACCGTCGCCTGGCTCGACGACGGCGCGACCGTGCCGCGCCTCGACTATCGCCCCGTGCACATGTACACGCTGAGCAACGAGGTCGAGGTGGTGCCGCCGAAGGCGCGGGTCTACTAGGTGTGATGCGCGGGCCGCGAACGACGATCGTCTAAAACCAACAGACAAGCCGGTGGCAGGTCGCCGGGCCGAGGGATCCCATGGCTGAGTTCACCCTCCCGAAGAACTCCAAGATCACGAAGGGTCAGCATCACGCGCCGCCATCCGGCGCCGGCAAGACGCGGCGCTTCAAGATCTACCGATATGATCCCGACAGCGGCCAGAACCCGCGCACCGACACCTACGATGTCGACATGGACAAGTGCGGTCCGATGGTTCTGGACGCGCTCATCAAGATCAAGAACGAGATGGATGCGACGCTCACCTTCCGCCGCTCATGCCGCGAGGGGATCTGCGGAAGCTGCGCGATGAACATCGACGGGACCAACACTCTCGCTTGCATCAAGCCGATCGAGGAGGTGCGGGGCGAGGTGCGCATCTATCCGCTGCCGCACATGTCGGTGGTGAAGGATCTCGTGCCCGACATGTCCAATTTCTACGCGCAATATTCATCGATCGAACCGTGGTTGAAGGCCGACACGCCGCCGCCGGCCTCGCGCGAGCGTCGGCAAAGCCCGGAGGACCGCGCGAAGCTCGATGGCCTTTACGAGTGCATTCTCTGCGCCTGTTGCTCGACGAGCTGCCCGAGCTATTGGTGGAACGGCGATCGCTATCTCGGTCCCGCGATCCTGCTGCAGGCCTATCGTTGGCTGGTCGATAGCCGTGACGAAGCGACCGGCGACCGGCTCGATCTTCTCGAAGATCCGTTCCGCCTCTATCGCTGCCACACGATCATGAATTGCACCCGCACCTGCCCGAAGAACTTGAACCCGGCGAAAGCGATCGCCGAGATCAAGAAGATGATGGTCGTGCGCCGATAGGCTCGGAGGACAAGCGATGGCACGGAACAAAATCGCGCTGATTGGCGCAGGCATGATCGGGGGCACGCTCGCCCATCTCGTCGCGATGAAGGAGCTCGGCGATGTCGTGCTGTTCGACATCGTCAAGGACATGCCGCGCGGCAAGGCGCTCGATCTCGCCCAATCCGGCCCCATCGAAGGGTTCGACGCGACCCTACGGGGTGCGAGCTCTTATGCGCCAATCAAGGGCGCGGATGTCGTGATCGTCACCGCCGGCGTGCCGCGCAAGCCGGGAATGAGCCGAGACGATCTGCTCTCGATCAACACCAGCGTGATGCAGAAGGTGGGCGAGGGCATCAAGAAATATGCGCCGAACGCGTTCGTGATCTGCATCACCAATCCGCTCGATGCCATGGTTTGGGCGCTGCGCAAAGCGAGCGGCCTGCCGCATCGCAAGGTGATCGGGATGGCGGGAGTGCTCGATTCCGCCCGCTTCCGCCATTTCATCGCGGAAGAACTCAACGTCTCGGTCGAGGACGTCACGGCGTTCGTGCTGGGAGGTCATGGCGATACCATGGTGCCCCTTGTGCGCTACTCGACGGTGGCCGGCATCCCGCTGCCCGATGTCGTCGCGATGAAGTGGATGAGCCAGAAGCGGCTCGACGAGATCGTGCAGCGCACGCGCGATGGTGGCGCGGAGATCGTCGGTCTTCTGAAGACGGGCTCGGCATTTTACGCGCCAGCCTCGGCGGCGATTGAGATGGCGGAGGCCTATCTCAAGGACAAGAAGCGCGTGCTGCCATGCGCGGCCTACCTCAACGGCGAATACGGCGTCAAAGGCCTCTATGTCGGCGTGCCCGTGGTGATCGGCGCCAAGGGGGTCGAGAAGGTCGTCGAGATCAAGCTCGACCGCGGCGAGAAGGCAGCGTTTCGCCGCTCGGTGGACTCGGTTCAAAGCCTCGTGAAGGCCATTCGCGTCTGATCCTCCCGCCCTTGCGTACGCTTGACGCGGTGCTATAACAGCGCGGCTTTCTTCCCCGCGGTCGCGAGCTTTCCCCCATGAATATTCACGAGTACCAGGCGAAGCACGTCCTGGCAGGGTTCGGCGTGCCGACGCCGCGTGGCGTGGCCGTGCTCGACCCGTCAGAGCTCGAGCGCGCGGTCGACACGCTCGGCGGGCCGGTTTGGGTGGTCAAGGCGCAGATCCATGCTGGCGGGCGCGGCAAGGCGGGTGGCGTCAAGGTCTGCACGTCACGCGACGAGGCGCTCGCGGAGGCGCGAGCGATGTTCGGCAAGGTTCTCGTCACCCATCAAACTGGCGCGTCGGGCAAGGCCGTGCACCGCGTCTATCTCGAGGAAGGTTCCGACATCGCCCACGAGTTTTACCTGAGCGCCGTCGTGGATCGGGAGAGCGGGCGCGTCGCGCTGATCGCCTCCCGCGAGGGCGGTGTCGACATCGAGGAGGTCGCGGCGCAAACGCCCGAGAAGATCGTGACGGTGACGATCGACCCGGCGAGCGGCTTCCAGGCCCATCACGGACGACGGGTTGCCTTCGGCCTCGGCCTCGCCGGCGGCGCTATGAAACAAGGTGCGGCGATCGCCCGCGCCGTCTATGACGCCATGCTCGGCACCGATGCGAGCCTGGTCGAGATCAACCCGCTGGTGGAGACCGGTGATGGCGCGCTGATCGCCCTCGACGCCAAGATGAACTTCGACGACAACGCGCTCTATCGCCACGAGGAAATCGCGGCGCTGCGCGATCCGGACGAGGAGGAGCCGGCGGAGCGCGCGGCCGCCGCGCACAATCTCAGCTACATCAAGCTCGACGGCAGCATCGGCTGCATGGTCAACGGCGCGGGTCTTGCCATGGCGACGATGGACATCATCAAGCTCAATGGCGGCGAGCCTGCGAACTTTCTCGACGTCGGCGGCGGGGCGACCAAGGAGCTCGTCGCCGAGGCGTTCAAGATCATCCTGTCCGATTCCAACGTGCGCGGCATCTTGGTCAATATCTTTGGCGGCATCATGCGCTGCGACGTGATTGCCGAGGGCATCGTCGCCGCGGCGCGGGAGATGAGCATCGACGTGCCCTTGGTCGTTCGGCTGGAAGGCACCAATATCGAGCAAGGCAAGGCGATCCTCGCGGACTCGGGGCTCAACCTGATCTCGGGCGACGACCTCGGCGATGCGGCCGCCAAGGTGGTCGCGGCCGTGAAGGACGCGGCCTGATGGCGGTCCTCGTCGACGAGTCCACCCGCGTGCTCTGCCAGGGCTTCACCGGGGCGCAAGGCACCTTCCATTCCGAGCAGGCGATTGCCTACGGCACCCAGGTCGTCGGCGGCGTCACGCCGGGCAAGGGCGGCACCAGCCATCTCGACCGCCCCGTGTTCGACACCGTCGCGGAGGCGGCCGCCAAGACCGGCGCCGACGCCTCGGTGATCTATGTGCCGGCGCCCTTTGCCGCGGACGCCATCCTCGAGGCGATCGACGCGGAGATCCCGCTGATCGTGTGCATCACCGAGGGCATTCCGGTGCTCGAC
This sequence comes from Alphaproteobacteria bacterium, assembly GCA_965216915.1. Taxonomy (GTDB): domain Bacteria; phylum Pseudomonadota; class Alphaproteobacteria; order UBA828; family UBA828; genus CBDCGS01. The sequence continues at coordinate 88,666 of CBDCGS010000011.1, read as the reverse complement.
ATGGTGCGCGTCAAGCGCGCGCTCTCGGGGTCCGAGAGCCGGCTGATCGGGCCGAACTGCCCCGGCGTGATCACCCCCGATGCCTGCAAGATCGGCATCATGCCGGGCCATATCCACCGGCGCGGAAAGGTCGGCATCGTCTCGCGGTCCGGCACGCTGACCTACGAAGCGGTCGGTCAGACGAGCGCCGTCGGCCTCGGCCAATCGACCTGTATCGGCATCGGCGGCGATCCGGTAAACGGCACCAATTTCATCGACTGCCTGGCCCTGTTCGCGGCCGATGGCGAGACCGAGGCTATCGTCATGATCGGCGAGATTGGCGGGACCGCCGAGGAACAGGCCGCCGATTTCATTCGGTCAGAGAAGATTAACAAGCCGGTCGTAGGATTTATTGCCGGACGGACCGCGCCGCCCGGACGGCGGATGGGTCACGCGGGCGCAATCATTTCAGGTGGCAAAGGCGGTGCCGAAGACAAGATCGAAGCCATGCGCAGCGCCGGAATAGCCGTCGCGGAGTCCCCGGCGGCGATCGGCACGACCATGCTCGACTGTTTGAAGCACTAGTCTGTCGGATCGAGAGATCCGCGAACCACAGGGCAGGGCAAGATCGTTAGATGGCCACGATCCTTGACGACGCGTCGTCATTTCTGAGCGGCGCGAACGCGGCGTTCATCGAGCAGCTTTACGCACAGTATCTCGACGACCCCAATTCCGTTGACGAGAGCTGGCGAGCGTATTTCGAGCGTGTCGCCGCTCAGGTCGCGGCGGCCCCGGCGGGCGCGGCCGTCAAGAAGGCTGCGGCACCAGAGCGCGTGCCTCCGCCGGCAGAAACGCCGATGGTCGGCCCCGTGGCGGACAGCCGCACGGCGCCGCGCGCCGCTCAGGACAATGGCGACACCTCCGCGGCAGCGCAAGCCGACCAGGCCGTCAGCCCCGCCACCATCGAATCGATCCGCGCGCTCATGATGATCCGCGCTTTCCGCGTGCGTGGCCATCTCATCGCAAACCTCGATCCGCTCGGGATCGACGGCGAGAAGCACCATCCTGAGCTGGACCCCCGCTCATACGGGTTCACCGAGGCCGATTTCGATCGGCCCATCTACGTCGACGGCGTGCTCGGCCTCAACTGGGCAACGCTTCGCGACGTCCTTGGCGTGCTCAAGCAAACCTACTGCGCCCGCATCGGCGTCGAGTTCATGCATATCCAGCATCCGGACCGAAAGTCCTGGATCCAGCATCAGGTCGAGGGCAGCCGGAATCGTGCGTCGCTCACCCGCGGTGAGAAATGCGCCATTCTCCAGCAGCTGGATGAAGCGGAAGGCTTCGAGCGCTTTCTCGACATCAAATATCGGGGCGCCAAGCGGTTCTCGTTGGAAGGCTCGGAAAGTGTCATCCCGGCGCTCGAGGCAATCATCGAGCGCGCCGCCGATCTTGGGGTCGACGAGGTCGTCATGGGGATGGCGCATCGGGGGCGCCTCAACGTCTTGACGAGCATCATGGGCAAGTCCTACGCGGCGGTGTTCTCCGAGTTTCAGGGAGGCGTTGCCGATGCCGGCGACGTGCAGGGCTCGGGCGACGTCAAATACCATCTGGGCGCCTCGGCGGACCGCGCGCTCCCCAAAGGCAAGATGATGCACATCTCGCTCACCCCCAACCCGTCGCACCTGGAGGCGGTCAACCCGGTGGTCCTCGGCAAAGTGCGCGCCAAGCAGGCCGCGCGCGGCGACGGTGCACGCGAGCGGGTCATGGGTGTGCTGGTTCACGGCGATGCGGCGTTCGCCGGCCAAGGGCTCTGCGCCGAGACGCTTGAGCTCTCCGATCTGCGCGGCTACCGCACGGGCGGCACGATCCATATCATCATCAACAACCAGATCGGCTTCACGACGAGCCCGAGCTACGCGCGCTCCTCGCCCTATCCGTCGGATGTCGCGAAAATCATTCAGACACCGATTTTCCACGTGAACGGCGACGACCCCGAAGCGGTGGTCCATGTGTGCCGCCTCGCGGTCGAGTACCGCCAGCGCTTCCAGAAGGACATCGTCGTCGACATCTTTTGCTACCGCCGGCACGGCCACAATGAGGGCGATGAGCCGGCGTTCACGCAGCCGGCTATGTACCAGGCCATCCCGCTCGATGCCGACCACGCGCCAGATCTACACCGAGCGCCTCGTGTCGGAGGGCGTGCTCTCGGTCAAAGATGCCGACCGCATGATCGAGGATTTCCGCAAGCGCCTGGAGGACGAGCTCAAGGCCTCGCGAAGCTACCGGCCGAACAAGGCGGACTGGTTGGAGGGAGAATGGCGCGGCATGGAGGCAGCGGCCCGTCGATTATCGTCCGGGCGATACCGCGGTCGACCGCCCGACCTCTCGTCGAGATCGGCCGTGCCATCACCCAAGTGCCGGGCGGTTTCGCGGTGCACCGGCGCATCAAGCGCCAGCTCGACGAAAAGCGCTCTCTCGTAGAAGCCGGCGGTCCGATCGACTGGGCGAACCGCCGAAGCGCTCGCCTTCGGCTCCCTACTCGTCGAGGGCTGGCCGGTGCGGCTTTCGGGCCAGGACTGCTCGCGCGGTACGTTTTCGCAGCGGGCACGCCGCGCTCTTCGATCAGGAAACGGAGGAGCGGTTCATTCCGCTCAACAACATTCGCCCCGGCCAGGCGCGCTTCGAGGTAGCGGACAGCCTTCTCTCGGAAGCCGGTGTGCTCGGCTTCGAGTACGGCCATTCAATCGCCGACCCCCACGCGCTCGCGATTTGGGAAGCGCAATTCGGCGACTTCGCGAATGGCGCGCAGGTGATCATCGATCAGTTCGTCGCTTCGGGCGAAAGCAAGTGGCTGCGCATGTCCGGCCTCGTCATGCTGCTTCCCCATGGCTTCGAGGGCCAAGGGCCGGAGCACAGCTCGGCGCGTCTGGAGCGCTATCTGCAGCTCTATGCCGACAACAACATTCAGGTGGTGAACTGCTCCACGCCGGCATCGTTTTTCCACGTCCTACGGCGCCAGATGTGCAGGAATTTCCGCAAGCCGCTCATCGTCATGTCGCCCAAATCACTGCTGCGCCACAAGCGCTGCGTCTCGACGCTCGACGACATGGCGGCGGGCACGCGCTTTCACCGGGTGCTCGGAGAGCGCGGCAAGCTCGTCGAGCGCGAGAGCGTGCGCCGCGTCGTGCTGTGCACCGGCAAGGTCTACTATGACCTGCTCGAGGCCCGTGAGGAGCGCAAGATCGACGACATCGCTCTCATCAGGGTCGAGCAGCTCGCGCCGTTTCCGAACAAGAGCATCACCGTCGAGCTCGCGCGCTACCCGAATGCCGGTGTCGTCTGGTGTCAGGAGGAGCCGCGCAACATGGGTGCGTGGAGCTTCGTCGCGCCGCGCATCGAGGATGTGCTCGGCGATTTGGCCTTGGCTGCCCATGAGCCGCGCTACGTTGGGCGTGGTGAGGCCGCGTCGCCTGCAACGGGTTTCCTGAGCGTGCACCAGCGCGAGCAACACGCCATCATCGACGAGGCGCTCGAATAGCCGTGCTCTTGCTCGCCGCAACCGATCGGAGGCTCCCATGACGATCGAGATCGTCGTACCGGCTCTCGGCGAGTCGGTGACCGAAGCCACAGTCGCCGCGTTGGATGAAGCAACCGGGTGAGACCGTCGCCATCGACGGAGCCGCTTGTCGAGCTCGAGACCGACAAGATCGCCGTCGAGGTCAACGCCGAGGCGGCCGGCCGGCTGGCGGACATCGTCGCCGAGACCGGCGCGAACGTCGAGGTCGGCGCCGTGCTCGGGCATCTCGTGCCGGAAAATGGCGCGAAGGCTGACGCGGCGGCCATGCCGGCAAACGGTGCTGACGTGTATACCGATCCCGCGCCTGAGAACGAGCCACCGACGGCACCGAACGACGAGCCGGCGACCCTCTCGCCGGCGGTGCGACGGCTCATCGAAGAAAACGGGCTCGATCCGGCCGCAATTCGCGGCACGGGCAAGGACGGCCGCATCCTAAAAGGCGATGTGCTCGCCGCGGTGTCAGCCCAGGCGGCCGCGCCGTCGCCCGCTCCGCCGGCATCGAGCGAACCGGCGCCCGCCCCACCGGCGTCGAGCGGACCAGCACCGCGCGAAGCAGCCCCGGCCGCGCCTGCGCCGCCGCCCGCGCCAGCGATGCCGAGAAGCGTCCCGGAGGAGAGCGCGCGCGAGGAGCGGGTGCCGATGACGCGGCTGCGCAAGCGGGTCGCCGAGCGCCTCAAGCTCGCGCAGAACACCGCGGCCATGTTGACCACCTTCAACGAGGTCGACATGACCAATGTCTTGGCGTTGCGCAAGGCGCACCGCGAAGCCTTCGAGGCGAAGCACGGGGTGCGCCTCGGCTTCATGTCGTTCTTCGTGAAGGCGGCGGTGGCGGCGCTTCGCGGCCAGCCGATGGTCAACGCCGAGATCGATGGCGATGACATCGTGTACAAGCACTATTTTCACATTGGCGTCGCCGTGAGCGCGCCTCAAGGCTTGGTGGTGCCGGTGCTGCGCGACGCCGACCGCATGAGTTTCGCGGAGATCGAGCGCACGATCGGCGAGCTCGGCGTGAAGGCGCGCGACAACAAGCTCGCGATGGAGGACCTGGTCGGCGGCACGTTCACCATCTCCAACGGCGGCGTTTTTGGCTCGCTGATGTCGACCCCGATCCTCAACCCGCCGCAGTCCGCGATCCTCGGCATGCACAAGATTCAGGAACGGCCGATGGCGATCGACGGCCAGGTCGTGATCCGCCCGATGATGTATCTCGCGCTGAGCTACGATCACCGCTTGATCGACGGGCGCGAGGCGGTCACGTTCCTCGTGCGCATCAAGGATTGTATCGAGGACCCCGAGCGCCTTCTGCTCGATCTCTAGCTTCACGGAGCGGTTATGAGTGAAACCCCTTACGACGTCATCGTCATTGGCGCCGGACCGGGCGGCTACGTCGCGGCGATCCGCGCGGCGCAGCTCGACCTGAGAGTGGCGTGTATCGAGAAGGAGCCGACGCTCGGCGGCACCTGCCTCAATGTCGGTTGCATCCCCTCGAAGGCGCTGCTCCACACCTCGGAGGAATACGCCCACGCCGCGAAAGGCTTGGCAAAGCACGGCGTCAAGGTAAGCGGCCTCGAGCTCGACCTGGATGCCATGATGGCGCACAAGACCAAGGTTGTCGGCGATCTCACCAAGGGGATCGCGCACCTGTTCGACGAGAATGAGATCGACCACGTGCCGGGGACGGCCCGCTTCGTCGACCCGCACACGCTCGAGGTCGAGGCGGATGGCGCGACGCGCACCGTCAGCGGGAAGGCGATCGTCATCGCGACCGGTAGCGTTTCGGCGCCGCTTGCGGGCGTCGCGGTCGACGAGGAACGGATCGTCACGTCGACGGGTGCACTCGCGCTCAAGGAGGTGCCGAAGCGGCTTGTGGTGATCGGCGCAGGCTATATCGGGCTCGAGATGGGCTCGGTCTGGAGCCGGCTCGGCGCCAAGGTGACCGTGATCGAGTTTCTCGACCGCATCGTGCCCGGCATGGATGCAGAGGTCGCCACGCATTTTCAGCGCTTGCTCAGGCGGCAGAAGATGACCTTCAAGCTCGGCACGAAGGTGACCGGCGCCGAGCAGACGAACGACGGTGTGCGTTTAACCATGGAGCCCGTGGCGGGCGGCGATCCCGAGACGCTGGATGCCGATGTGGTGCTCGTCGCGATCGGCCGCCTCCCCAACACGCAGGGCCTCAACCTGGACGCCGCTGGCATCACCTGCGACGAGACCGGGCGGGTGAACGTCGACGGTTCGTTCCGCACCAACGTCGAGGGTGTCTACGCCATCGGTGACGTGATCCGCGGTCCGATGTTGGCCCACAAGGCCGAGGAGGAAGGCGTCGCCGTGGCCGAGATCATCGCGGGACAACCTGCCCATGTGAATTACGACGCGATCCCCGGTGTCGTCTACACCGCGCCCGAGGTGGCGTCGGTCGGCAAAACCGAGGAGGCGCTCAAGGAGGCGGGGATCGCCTACCGTGTGGGCAGATTCCCGTTTCTCGCCAACGGGCGCGCGCGCGCCATGTCCGCGACCGACGGTTTCGTCAAGATCCTCGCCGATGCCGAGACGGACCGTGTTCTCGGCGTGCATATTCTCGGCGCCGACGCAGGCACGCTAATCGCAGAGGCGGTATTGGCGATGGAATTCGGCGGCTCGGCCGAAGACATCGCCCGCACCTGTCATGCGCACCCGGCGCTCAACGAGGTGGTCAAAGAGGCAGCGCTCGCGGTCTCGAACCGCGCCATTCACATCTGACCGGCGCGTTCACCCCACCTCAATAGGGGCGGTCAATCGCCCGGCGCCGACGCCCGCGCGCGGGGATGGGCGGCATTGTAGGCGGTCATCAACCCTGCCTCATCGACTGCGGTGTAGCGTTGCGTCGTCGACAGGCTCGCATGGCCGAGCAGCTCCTGGATCGTGCGCAAATCGCCGCCGCCGGCCAGCAGGTGCGTTGCGAAGCTATGGCGCAGCGCATGCGGCGTCGCACTGTCCGGTAAGCCCAACGCGCCGCGGAGCCGCGCCATCACGCCCTGCACCACGCGCGGCTGGAGGCGCCGTCCCCGCACACCCACGAAGAGCGGTCCTTCGGGGTCGGGAGGGTGGGGGCACGCCTCGAGATAGTCGCCAATGGCCTGCGCCACGATGGGGAGCACCGGGACGAGCCGTTGCTTGCCGCCCTTGCCCGTGATCATGAGCGTATGGACCTTTCCGTCGGGGGCGGGTGCATCGACACGGTTGAGGCTGAGCGCCTCGCCGATGCGCAAGCCGCAGCCATAGAGCAGGCTCAACACGGCCGCGTCGCGTTTCGCGAGCCACGCCGTTTCAGCCGATGCCGGTGTCGACGCGACCTCGGCGACCGCGCGCGCTTGGTCGGGGTTGAGCGGCCGCGGGACCGCGCGCGGGGTGCGTGGGCCGCGCACGAGCGCGAGTGCCGCCGGATTCGGCAACCCCTCGCGCTCCAGAAAGCGGCAGAACACACGGATTGCCGAGAGGGCGCGCGCATTGGAGGTTTTGGCGTGGCCGCTCTGCGCGCGCGCGGCGAGCCACGCGCGGATGTCGCGCACGCTGAGCGCGGCCAGCGTCGCAAGGTCCGGCGGTGTGCCGAGATGCGCTGCGATGAAGGTCAGAAAACCGCGGAGGTCGCGCTCGTAGGCCACGACCGTGTGCGCCGAGAGCCGCCGCTCGTCTACAAGGTGTCGCGACCAAGTGTCGGCGGCGTGGGCGAGGTCGCCGGCGACCGGAAGCGGTGGGCGCGGCGCCGGAGCGCGGGCCGTCACGCGTCGAGGATCGTTTGCCCCGTGGCTTCCCAATCGGCGAGGAATGCGGCGAGGCCTTTGTCGGTCAACGGGTGGCTCGCGAGCTTGCGCAGCACGGCCGGCGGCACGGTCGCGACGTCGGCGCCGAGCTTCGCCGCCTCCACCACGTGAAGGGGGTGGCGCACCGAGGCGACGAGCACCTCGGTGTCGATCGTGTCCGGATAGGCGGAGTAGATCTCCACGATCTCCCCGATCAGGTGCATGCCGTCGTGGCTAATGTCGTCGAGCCGCCCGACGAAGGGCGAGATGAACGCCGCGCCGGCCTTCGCCGCAAGCAGCGCCTGCGCCGCCGAGAAGCAAAGTGTGACATTGACCTTGGTGCCGCCTTGGCTGAGCGCGCGGCACGCCTTGAGGCCATCCCAGGTGAGCGGCACCTTGACCGCGACGTTCGGCGCAATCCCGGCGAGCTTGCGTCCCTCGTTCAACATCGCATCGGCGTCGGTCGCGGTGACCTCGGCGCTCACCGGGCCCGGCACGATGTCGCAGATCGTCTCGATCACTTCGAGCATCTTGCCGCCCGATTTCTTGATCAGGGAGGGGTTTGTGGTGACGCCGTCGAGCAGGCCGGTGGTGGCAAGCTCGCGAATTTCGACAATGTCGGCCGTGTCTACGAAGAATTTCATGGGGTGCTCGGAGCGGTATCTTGAGGTGCGGGCGAGTCGCTGGCACAGTCTATCCGATGGCAGAAACGGACGCCACGCCGAGCCCCGCTGACCTGTTCGAGCCCGGCGCCCGCATTGGCGTGTTGCTGCCGCTTCCGTTCGACGACGTATTCGACTACCGAATGCCCGAAGGCCTCTCCGCACGGGGGGGCAGCTTCGTGCGCGTGCCCTTTGGCCCGCGCGAGGTCACCGGGGTCGCGTGGGGCCCGGGGAGCGGCGAAATCGACGAGGCGCGCGTCCGCGACATCGTCGACGTGCTCGACGCGGCGCCGATGGCCGCGCCGGTCCGCCGCTTGGTGGATTGGACCGCCGACTACACGCTCGCCGGGCGCGGTGGCGTGTTGCGCATGGCGATGAGCGTGCCGGCGGCGCTCGAGCCGGTTCGCATGCGCCTCGCCTACCGGGCAAGCGGCGCGACGCCGGACCGCATGACCGACGCCCGCAAGCGCGTGATGGCGCTTCTCGCCGATGGCCTGCCGCGCAGCGCGACCGAGATTGCGCGCGATGCCTCGGTGGGTACCGGCGTCGTCAAGGGCCTTGCCGAGATGGGCGCGCTCTCCGCCATCTCGCTGCCCGACACGGCGCGCTTCGATCGACCCGACGGCGCGTCTCCAGGGCCTGCGCTTTCGCCGGATCAAGAGAGGGCTGCTGACGCCCTCCGGGCGCGCGTCGCGTCGTCCTCGTTCGGCGTCACCTTGCTCGACGGTGTCACCGGTTCCGGCAAGACCGAGGTCTATTTCGAGGCCATCGCGACAGCGTTGCAGCGCCACCGGCAAGTGCTGGTGATGCTGCCGGAGATCGCGCTCGGTGCGCAATGGCTCGACCGGTTTCGGCGTCGGTTCGACGCGCGCCCGGCGCCATGGCACTCGGAGCTCGGCGCGCGCCAGCGCCGCGAGACGTGGCGGGCCGTTGCCGATGGCCGCGTTTCGGTCGTGGTGGGTGCGCGCTCGGCTCTATGGCTGCCCTTCCGCGATCTCGGCTTGATCGTGATCGACGAGGAGCACGATGCCGCCTTCAAGCAGGAAGACGGTGTCGTGTACCACGCGCGCGACATGGCGATCGTGCGCGCGCGGCTCGAGGCGCGCCCCGTCGTGCTCGTCTCCGCGACTCCCTCTCTCGAATCGGTGGTTAACGCCGAGGCGGGCCGCTATGAACGCCTGCACCTGCCGGCGCGGCACGGCGGCGCGCGGCTGCCCCACATCGAGGCGATCGACCTTCGGGTCACACCGCCCCGGCGCGGCGCGTGGCTCGCCGAGCCATTGCGGAGCGCGCTCGCGGAGGCATTGGAGGCCGAGGAGCAGGCGCTCCTCTTCCTCAATCGGCGGGGCTACGCCCCGCTCACCCTTTGTCGCGGCTGCGGCCATCGGATGGAGTGTCCCCAATGCAGCGCATGGCTCGTCGAGCATCGTTTCTCGCGCACGCTGGCATGCCACCATTGCGGGCACAGCCAAGGGATTCCGACGCATTGCCCGGCCTGCGAGGCGGAGGATCGGATGGTGGCCTGCGGACCTGGGGTCGAGCGTGTGGCGGAGGAGGTCGCGATGCTGATGCCCGAGGCGCGCGTGGTGATTGCGACCAGTGACACGATCTCCGGTCCGAGCCAGGCCGAGTCGCTCATCGAGGCGGTCACCCGACGCGAGGTCGATGTCGTGATCGGCACGCAGATGATCGCCAAGGGGCACCACTTCCCGCTGCTCACGGTGGTCGGCGTGGTGGATGCCGACCTCGGCCTCGCGGGCGGCGACCTGCGGGCGGCGGAACGCACCTACCAGCTTCTCCACCAAGTCGCGGGCCGGGCCGGGCGGGCCGAGCGGCCGGGCCGCGTCCTGCTGCAGACCCATGCGCCCGAGAACCCCGTGATCGCGGCCCTGGTATCGGGTGATCGCGAGGCGTTTCTCGCGCGGGAAGCCGATGAGCGAACCCGCCACCGGCTCCCGCCCTTCGGCCGGCTTGCGGCGATCGTCGTCTCAAGCCCCCGCGAGGCCGAGGCGATGCGCGTGGCATCGGGCATTGCACGGGTCGCGAGGCGCGCGCTGGAGGAGGGCAGCGGCATTGCGGTTCTCGGTCCCGCACCGGCGCCGATGCGCCTTCTCCGGGGGCGGCACCGTGTGCGTCTTTTGTTCAAGGCCGCGCGCGAAAAACGCCTGCAACCCCATCTGAGACAGTGGCTCGCAACCCTGCAAATCCCCGCCCGCGTGCGTGTTCAGGTCGACATCGACCCGTACAGCTTCCTCTGATTAAACCATTGAAATAAAGCGATCATTGCGTTTCGCCTCCGCCGGTTGCGCGGGTCGGGCGAGTGTGTTAGGTATCCGTGGCTTTTCGGGCCAGCGAGTGTGCTCGAAGGGTAAAGTCTGCGTACGCGTCATCGTAAGAAGCGCGACACAAGCAGCTCAGGAGAGAGGACCCGTGGCAGGGCAATCCGTCGGTGGGCTAGCCGGTCTTGCGGACCGCTACGCCACAGCGTTGTTCGAGATCGCGCTTGAGCGAAACGCTCTCGAGCAGATCGAGGGGGACCTGGCGACACTGCAAGGCTTGCTCGACGAGAGCGAGGATTTGCGGCGCGTCGTGCGCAGCCCGGTTCTCAGCCGCGCGGACCAGGGCAAGGCCATGGCTGCCGTGCTCGGCCGCATCGACGTGAGCGAGTTCGTGCGCAACTTCGTCGCGCTGCTTGCGCAGAACCGCCGGTTGTTCATCCTCGACGCGGCGTGCCGTGCGTTTCGCGAGAAGTTGGCGACGCACCGCGGCGAGGTGACGGCAGCCGTCACGTCGGCGACCCCGCTGAAGGACGCGCATCTTGCCGACGTGAAGCAAGCGCTGCGCGAAATCGTCGGGCGCGATGTTGCGCTCGAGGCGAACGTCGATCCGTCACTGATCGGCGGGCTGATCGTCCGGGTCGGCTCGCGCATGGTCGACAATTCCATCCGGACCAAGTTGCAAAACCTCGAATTGGCGATGAAGGGAATTTGACATGGAGATCGGCGCCGCCGAGGTATCGGCAATCCTCAAGGAGCAGATCGCCAATTTCGGCGCGGAAGCGGATGTTGCGGAGGTCGGGCAGGTCTTGTCCGTCGGCGACGGCGTGGCGCGCGTCTATGGCCTCGACAATGTCCAGGCCGGCGAGATGGTCGAGTTCCCGGGCGGCATTCGCGGCATGGCGCTCAATCTCGAGACCGACAATGTCGGGGTCGTGATCTTCGGCGAGGACCGCGACATCAAGGAAGGCGATGTCGTGAAGCGGACCGGCGCGATCGTCGACGTGCCGGTGGGCAAGGGCCTGCTGGGCCGCGTCGTCGATCCCCTCGGCAATCCGCTGGACGGCAAGGGCCCGATCGATGCCGAGGAGCGGCGTCGGGTCGACGTCAAGGCGCCCGGCATCATTCCCCGGCGCTCGGTGCACGAGCCGGTGCAGACCGGGCTGAAGGCGCTCGACGCTCTGGTGCCCGTCGGCCGTGGCCAGCGCGAGCTGATCATCGGCGACCGCCAAACCGGCAAGACCGCCGTGGCGATCGATACAATCATCAACCAGAAGGCCGTCAACGAGGGCGACGACGAATCCAAGAAGCTCTATTGCATCTACGTCGCGGTCGGCCAGAAGCGCTCGACGGTGGCGCAGATCGTGAAAACGCTCGAGGAATATGGCGCGCTCGAATACTCGATCGTGGTCTCCGCAACCGCGTCGGAGCCGGCGCCGCTGCAGTTCCTCGCGCCCTATGCGGGCTGCACGATGGGCGAGTATTTCCGCGACAACGGCATGCACGCGGTGATCTTTTACGACGACCTTTCCAAGCAGGCCGTCGCCTATCGCCAGATGTCGCTGCTGCTGCGCCGCCCGCCGGGTCGTGAGGCCTATCCGGGCGACGTGTTCTATCTCCATTCGCGCCTGCTCGAGCGCGCGGCGAAGATGAGTGACGAGCATGGCGCGGGCTCGTTGACGGCCATGCCCGTGATCGAGACTCAAGCCGGCGACGTCTCGGCCTACATTCCGACCAACGTGATCTCGATCACGGACGGGCAAATCTTTCTCGAGACGGAGCTGTTCTACCAAGGCATTCGGCCGGCGATTAACGTGGGTCTCTCGGTTAGCCGTGTCGGGTCCGCCGCTCAGGTCAAGGCGATGCGGCAGGTCGCCGGCCGAATCAAGCTCGAGCTCGCGCAGTATCGCGAGATGGCAGCGTTCGCGCAGTTCGGCTCCGACCTCGACGCCGCGACGCAGCGTTTGCTCAACCGCGGCGCCCGTCTGACCGAGCTCTTGAAGCAAGATCAATACTCGCCGATGCCGATCGAGGAGCAGGTCGTGTCGATCTTCGCCGGCGTGCGCGGCTACCTCGATGGCGTCGACACGAACGACGTGACACGCTTCGAACAGGAGTTCCTGAGCGAGATGCGCGCGAGCCACGGCGGCATTCTGGATACCCTCCGCGCCGAGCAGACCATGAGCGACGATACCGACAAGGCGCTCACCGGCATCCTCGACGACTTCGCGAAGAAGTTCGCCTAGGGCGACGCGGCACGGAAACGCGGGAGCGGTGTAAGCACAGATGGCGAGCCTCAAGGACCTTCGCATCCGCATCAACAGCGTGCGGCAGACGCAGAAGATCACCTCGGCGATGAAGCTGGTTGCCGCGTCGAAGCTGCGTCGCGCGCAGGAGGCGGCCGAGGCGGCGCGGCCATTTGCCGAGCGCATGGAGCGGATGGTGGGCTCGCTTGCGACGGCGATGGCCGAACGCGAGGATGCGCCGGCCATGTTGGGCGGCACGGGCAAGGACGACACGCACTTGATCGTCGTCGCGACTGCCGATCGCGGCCTCTGCGGCGGCTTCAACAGCTCGATCGTGCGTGCCGTTCGGCTCCGGATCCGCGAGCTCCGCGAGGCCGGCAAGACCGTGAAGCTGGCGACGGTGGGGCGCAAGGGGCGCGAGCAGCTTCGCCGCGAGTTCGGCGATGCCATCGTCGAGCACAAAGACGGCGTCGGGCGCCTGCGCGGCCCCTCCTATGACGAGGCGGACGAGATCGGGCGGATGCTCACCCAAATGTTCGAAGAGGGTGAGTTCGACGTCTGCACGATCGTCTACAACCATTTCAAGACGGTGATGAGCCAGGTGGTGACCTTCCAGCAGCTCATCCCGTTCAGCGAGCCGCAGGCAGACGAGGCCGAGCCGGTCGATCTCGGCGGGGCGATCTACGAATTCGAGCCCGAGGAAGACGAGATCCTGGCCGATCTGCTGCCCCGGAACCTGTCGATCCAGGTGTTCCGGGCGCTGCTCGAGAACGCCGCCAGCGAGCAGGGCGCGCGCATGACCGCCATGGACAATGCGACCCGCAACGCCGGCGAGATGATCGACAAGCTGACCCTGAATTACAACCGGACCCGCCAGGCGCAGATCACCAAGGAGCTGATCGAGATCATCTCCGGCGCCGAGGCGGTCTAACCCACGGTCGCGAGACCCGAGCGGGAGCAAGTCATGGCATCCAAGAACACGGTGGGCAAGATCACCCAGGTGATGGGCGCGGTGGTCGATGTGCAGTTCGAAGGCGAGCTGCCGGCGATTTTGAACGCGCTGCATGTCGACAACCAGGGCAACCGGCTGGTGCTCGAGGTTGCGCAGCATCTGGGCGAGAGCACGTTGCGCTGTATCGCAATGGACACCACCGAGGGCCTGGTGCGCGGCCAAGAGGCGGTCGATACGGGCGCAGGCATCAGCGTGCCCGTGGGCCCCGAGATGCTCGGCCGTATTATCAATGTCGTGGGCGATCCGATCGACGAGCGTGGCGACGTCGGAGCCAAGGGCACGCGCTCGATCCACTCGCCGGCGCCCGAGTTCGCGGAGCAATCGACCGAGGCGGAAATCCTCGAGACCGGCATCAAGGTCGTGGATCTGCTTGCGCCCTACGCCAAGGGCGGCAAGGTCGGCCTGTTCGGCGGCGCGGGCGTTGGCAAGACCGTCATTATCATGGAGCTAATCAACAACATCGCGAAGAAGCACGGCGGCTATTCCGTGTTCGCCGGTGTTGGAGAGCGCACCCGCGAGGGCAATGACCTCTACCACGAGATGATCGAATCGGGCGTTATCGACCTCGAGGGCGACAACTCCAAGGTGGCGCTGGTCTACGGTCAGATGAACGAGCCGCCCGGCGCGCGTGCCCGCGTCGGCCTCACGGGCCTCACCCAGGCGGAATATTTCCGCGATGAGGAAGGCCAAGACGTGCTGCTCTTCGTCGACAACATCTTCCGCTTCACGCAAGCGGGCTCCGAGGTGTCGGCGCTTCTCGGCCGCATCCCCTCGGCGGTGGGTTATCAGCCGACGCTCGCGACCGACATGGGCACGCTGCAGGAGCGAATCACCTCGACCCAAAAGGGCTCGATCACCTCGGTGCAGGCGATTTACGTGCCGGCGGATGACTTGACCGATCCGGCGCCCGCGACCTCGTTCGCCCATCTCGACGCGACGACGGTGCTGTCGCGGCAAATCGCCGAGCTCGGTATTTATCCGGCGGTCGATCCCCTCGATTCGACCTCGCGCATGCTCGATCCGCGTATCATCGGCGAGGAGCACTACACGGTCGCGCGTGAGGTGCAGCGCGTGCTGCAAACCTACAAGTCGCTGCAGGACATCATCGCCATTCTCGGCATGGACGAGCTCTCGGAGGAGGACAAGCTCACGGTCGCGCGGGCGCGCAAGATCCAGCGGTTCCTCTCACAACCCTTCTTCGTCGCAGAGGTGTTCACAGGCACACCGGGCAAGCTTGTCGAGCTCTCCGACACCATTGCGAGCTTTAAAGCGATCTGCGCGGGCGAGTATGATGATCTGCCGGAGGCCGCCTTCTACATGGTCGGCACGATCGACGAGGCGGTCGAGAAGGCCAAACAGATGGCCGCTGAGGCGGCGTAGGCGGGGCGCTGGTGACCCATGGCAGACACGCTGGAATTCGAACTCGTCGCACCGGAACGGCTGATCTTCTCCGGCTCCGTCGAGATGGTCGTGATCCCCGGCGCGGAGGGTGATTTCGGCGTCTTACCCGGGCACGCACTTTTGATGTCGACGGTGCGTCCGGGAACGATCGACATTTATGAGGACGACAAGATTAAGACACGTTACCTGGTCGCCGACGGCTTTGCCGAGGTGACCGGCGAGCGCTGCACCGTGCTGTCGACAGAGGCGTACGACCTGGCCGAGATCGACAGAGCCGATGCGCAGAAGCGGCTCGAGGCCGCGCAGCTCGACCTTCGCGATGCATCGAGCGACGAGGAGCGGGAGAAGGCCGAGCACGCGGTCGCGGTGGCAGAGCTCATGGTCGAGGCGACGGCCTAACATAGCGCCGTGCCGCGGCGAAAGGGAGGACTTGACGGGCGCAGCATAAGACTGCGCGGCGGAACGAGGAGCAGGAGAGGGGAGATGAGTCCTTGGACGATTGACGATATCCCCTGGGACAGGTTCGACCGGTCCAAACTGAACCCGGAGATGGTGAACATCGCCAAAGCGGCGTGCATGGTGGAGCATCACAGCGCCGACTATGGCGCCTACCTTTGTGGCGTGTTCCGCGACGATCCCGCATTTTGCGCCGACGCCCTGAATTGGGCAGAGGAAGAGGTGCAGCACGGCGCCGTGTTGAGGCGCTACGCCGAGCTCGCCGACCCGGACTTCGACTTTGACGATACCTTCGCGCGCTTTGTGGCGGGCCACCCGATCGATGTCAACGCGACCGAATCGATCCGGGGCTCCCGCTGCGGGGAGCTGGTCGCCCGCTGTATCGTCGAGGTCGGCACGTCGTCCTACTACAGCGCCTTGCGGGACGCCTCCGAAGAGCCGGTGTTCCGCGAGATATGCAAGCGCATCGCCGGAGACGAGTTCCGCCACTACAAGCTCTTCTACACGGCGATGAGGCGCTATCAGAAGGCGGAGGGGCTCGGTCGTTGGGCCCGCGCGAGGGTCGCGCTCGGACGTATCTTCGAGAGCGGCGATGACGAGCTTTCCTATGCCTATTATTGCGGCACGGGGGCGACCGAGCCCTACCGGCGGCGCAAATATAGCCGCGTCTATGCCGGACATACCCTGCCGCTCTACCGGTACGGACACGTGCAACGCGGGCTCGGCATGGTCCTGAAGGCCATGGGCGTGAAGCCGCAGGGCCGGGTGGGCCGGCTGTTCACGGCGTTCGGCTGGCGTCTCTTCCGGCTTTATGCGCGCTACGCCGCGCGGGCGGCCGCCACCGCCTAGCCTCCCGCGATGGCTCAGAGCAAATCGCGAAACTCCGCGAGCACGGCCTCGTAAAGCGCGCGCTTGAATGGAACGATGTAGGCGGGCAGCTCATGCGGCGGCGCCCAGCGCCACGCACGGAATTCCGGATGCGCGGTCTCGATGTTGATGTCCGCCTCGCGACCGAGAAAACGCGCCGCGAACCAGCGCTGCTCTTGGCCCCGATAGCGCCCCTTCCACACCTTGTCGGCGATGCGCTCCGGCAGGTCGTAGCGAAGCCAGGCGCGCGATTCGGCGAGGATCGTGACAAGGTCGGGGCGAATGCCGGTCTCTTCCTCGAGCTCGCGCAGCACGGCAACGCGAGGCGTCTCGCCCGGATCGATGCCGCCCTGCGGCATCTGCCAGGCCTCTTGGGTGGCGTCGATGCGTTGGCCGACGAACACCGCACCGACCTCGTTGAGCAGCAGGATGCCGACACTGCGGCGATAGCCTCGGCGCGTCGTCATTCGTCAGGCAGCTGCTCGACGACCGCCGACACGGGCACCAAGGCGATGCCGCGCGATGCGAGATCGGTGGCCCAGGCGGCCACCCGGTCGAGGCTGATCGGCAGTGGTCGGACGATGGCCACCGCGGTCCCGCGCTGTCGGGCGATCTTGACCAAATCCTCGAAGGCGCGATCGATTGCGGCCCGGCTCGGCTCCTCGTCGGCGAACCGGTCGTTGATGGCATGCGGCAGGTCGATTTCACCGGCCAGCGTCGCAGCGATACTGCGCCGCACGACCCGGCTGTCGACGAGCATCAGGCCGCGTTCCTGGAGCGCTGCGAGAACCGGCCCGAGCGCCTCGGGCGACACGGTGAACTTCGAGCCCATCTGCGTGACCACGCCGACATAGCCGGCAAAGCGGCCCATCAGCCATTCGAGCCGCTCGATATTCGCTGCTGGCGTGAGCGTGGTGAGAAGGGTGTGGGGCCCGGGATCGTCGGTCGGGTAGGAATCCGGTTCCATCGGGAGGTCGAGCAGAACCTCGTGCCCGGCTGCGCGCGCCGCCTCACTCGCGGCCTCCAGGTCCGTTGCGTAGGGTGAAAACGAAAGCGAGACCGAACCGGGCAGCGCGAGCGCACGCTGATGCGTGCTCTCCGCGAGGCCGAGGCCGACGACCACGATCGCGAGGCGCGGCATTTCGCCGATCTCGCCAGGCGGGCGCGCGTAGACTTGCCAGGGTTTCCGCCCATCCGGCGACACCGTGGGCAGGGGCCCGCGGCTGGTTTGTTGCATCAGCGCGGGATCGACCGCTGCGAGGCTGATGGGCTCCGGCGCTCCGTCGTCGGCGTCTGTTGCGCCTCCTTCGGCGGTCGTGCCGCCGCCGGCGTCCTGCGGGGCTTCGGCACCACTATCCTCGTCGGCCGTGCCCGTGGCCTCGGGGCCGGTATCGTTCGGTGCGTCCGCGACGGCAACCCGTAGGCGGTGCTCGGCCGGCGCCGGTGACGGGTCGCCTGCGATCACGAGCCAGGCCAGCACGCCGCCCATCGCGAGCGCGACCAGAGCAGCGCCAATCGCCGGTGGGTGCGCACCCCTGGCCGCACGCGATCCGAGCGCTTCGGGATCAACCTGATCGGTTAAATCGCTCACGGTGCAGCCGGGCGCTCCGGCCGCCGGCTAATTCATCGCGGACCGGGACAGAAGGCGAACCCCTCGCAGGAGGTCCAGCGCCCGCGCCAGCTGATAGTCCTCGCTCTCGGCGTCGTCGTCCGCGGCTCCAGCTCCGGTTGGATCGGTGCCGCTATCCTCATTGTCGAGACGACCGCGCAGGTCGCTCTCCCGCCGCTGAGCGCCGGGAACCCCGGCGAGCGGCTCGATGCGCGCCTGCTCGACCACGATGTCGGGCTCGATTCCCTTCGCCTGGATGGAGCGCCCCGCGGGCGTGTAATAGCGCGCGGTCGTCAACCGCATGGCGCCGTGGCCGCCCATCGGGATCACGGTTTGCACCGAGCCCTTACCAAAGGAGCGCGTGCCAAGGATCACCGCCCGGCGGTGATCCTGCAAGGCGCCGGCCACGATCTCGGAGGCCGATGCCGAGCCGCCATTGATCAGCACGACGACGGGCAAGCCATCCGCAACGTCGCCCTTGCGCGCATTGAACCGCTGCACGCTGTCCGCCCGCCGCCCGCGCGTCGACACGATCTCGCCCCGATCCAGAAAAGCGTCGGAGACCGAAACCGCTTGCTCCAGCAGGCCACCCGGGTTGTTGCGAAGATCGAGGACGATGCCCTGGATGTTGTCGCCATGCTCATCCCGAAACTCGTCGACCATCCGCTCCAGCTCATCGGAGGTCCGCTCGGAGAACGATGAGACGCGAACGACGATCACGTCGGAGCCCTCGATCCGGGCGCGCACCGAGCGAATCTTGATGATCGCGCGAACGATCGCGACGTCGAATGGCTCCTCGACACCCTGCCGGCGCACCGTCAGCGTGATCTCGGAATCGACCGGGCCCCGCATTCGCTCGACCGCTTGCTCGAGCGTCAGGCCAAGCACCGGCTCGCCGTCGAGATGGGTGACAAAGTCGCCGGGCTCGATCCCGGCGCGCTGCGCGGGCGTCTCGTCGATGGGCGAGATCACCTTGACGAAGCCATTCTCCATCGTGACCTCGATCCCGAGGCCGCCAAACTCGCCGCGCGTTTGGATCTGAACTTCCTTGAAGCTCTTGGGATTGAGATATTTCGAGTGCGGGTCGAGCGAGCTCAACATGCCGTTGATCGCCGCCTCGATCAGCTCGGCGTCGCTCACCTCCTCCACATAGTCCGATCGCACGCGCTCGAACACGTCGCCAAAGAGATTGAGCTGTCGGTAGGTTTCCGAGCTTGCCGCGTGGGTTGCAGCGGTTGGGAGGAGGATAAGCAGTGACAGGCCGATGATACCGGCCGCGATGTGCTTTCGCATACTATCCTTCGACTTTGCTATCACCCGCCACGAGCCACGGTAGCGGGTTGATGGGGCGTCCCTTGTGGCGCAACTCGATGTAGAGGCGCGGGTGGTCGTCGGAGCCCGACGCCATAACACCAACCGGTTGCCCAGCCAGCACGCGCTGGCCGAGTCGTGCGTCGATTCGCCCGACACCAGCCAGCAGCGTATGGTATCCCTCGCCGTGGTCGATGATCAAGAGTTCGCCGTAACCGCGGAAAGGTCCGGCGAAGACCACGTCACCGTCGAACGGCGCGACGATGCGAGACGCTGTCTGGGTTTCGATCTTGATTCCTTTGGCGGCAAGGCCGGTTTGACCCGTCTGCCCGAAGCGGGAGACCACACGACCGGTCACCGGAAACACGAAACTTCCGCGCGCGGCGACGACCACCGGTGCGTCGCTCGCCGCCTCGGCGGGCGGGTCCGGGTGGCCCGCGGCGGGTGCCGGAAAACTCTCGGCGATCGTCGCGTCGTCGGCTGATGCCGAGTCGGCCGGGAGCGCCTCGCGGGCGGCCTCGAGCGCGGCGATTTGGCGGCTAAGGGCCTCGTCGCGCGCCCTCGCGTCGCGCTGCGCTTGCTCGGCGTCGGCCCGCTCCCGCTCGCTGCGCGACACCTCGCTCTCCAACGCTCGCCGCTTGGCGTCGAGCGAACGCAACACGGCGTCGAGTCGGGCATCGGTCTTGTCGATTTCGTGCGCATGCCGGTCGAGGGTGCCCAACGCGTCCTCTGCGGTTTGCGCTTCCTGTCGCAACGTCAGAGCGATGCCGCTCAGCAAGATTGCCGTTTTGATCTGGTCGTCGGCGGCAATCGAGAGAGGAGACGTTGCGTCGGGGACGCTACGCTCGATCCGTTGCAGCGCGCCCAGGGTCGCGAGCAATCCGCGTTTTTTCTCGAGCAAGGTCGTGAGCGTCTGGGCTCGTTGCGCCTCGGTCTGTGCGCGCGCGATGCGAGTCGTGTCGAGGCGGGCGCGCGTGGTTGCGGCCTCCGCCTCAGCCCGCGCGCGGCGTTCCTCTGCGCGACGGATCTCGGCATCGATCTCGGCGATCTTTCTCTCCAACGCCGCAATGGTCTCGCGCCCGGTGGCCAGCGCGTCGCGCGTCGCCGCGAGCTCCTGGTCGCCGCCCGTCGCCGTCGCCACGCCAGCGCTTTCCTGCGCGCCGGCGGGCAAGGCGGCGAGCAGTGCGAGCGAACCCGCCAGAGCGCCGACGATGCGGCGTTCAGCGCGCCGCCGCACGGCGCCGCTCCTCCCTGTCCGGGGCCTCTTCGAGCAACGATCGGCCGGTCATCTCGTCGGGCACGGGCAACCCCATCAGCGCGAGCACCGTCGGCGCGATGTCGGCCAAACCGCCATCGCTTAACCCCCGCCCGGTCTCGCCGACGAGTAGTATCGGGACCGGGTTGTTCGTGTGTGCGGTGTGGGGTTCATCGCCGTCCAATGCCCGCATTTGCTCGGCATTGCCGTGATCGGCCGTGATGAGCAGCCGGCCGCCCGCCGCTTCCACCGCCGCGACGAGCGCACCAAGGCAGCCGTCCACCGCCTCAACCGCCGCGATGGCGGCGGGCAGGCTTCCCGTGTGGCCGACCATGTCGGCGTTGGCATAGTTGACCGTGATGAAATCGAAGCGCGCCGCGCGGATCTCATCGACCAAACGCTCCGTCACGAGAGGTGCGGACATCTCCGGCTGCACATCATACGTCGCGATCTTTGGCGAGGGAATCAGCACACGCTCCTCGCCCTCGAACAGCGCCTCCACGCCGCCATTCAGAAAATAGGTGACGTGGGCATATTTTTCGGTCTCGGCAATCCGAAGCTGAGCGAGGCCATGATCCGCGATGACTTGGCCGAGCACATGGGCCGGGTAGATCGGTGGAAACACCACCTCGAGCAGAGAATCGAGCGCTTCCGAATAGGAGCAGAGGCCGGCCGCGGCCGCGAAAGTCGCCGGCTTGCCGCGCGCGAAGCCGTCGAACACCGGGTCGAGGAGGGCGGTGAGGATCTCGCGCACGCGATCGGCGCGAAAATTCGCCATGAGCAGGCCGTCGCCGTCGCGCATTCCGTCATAGCCGTCGATGATGACGGGCTCGACGAACTCGTCCGTGACGTCCCGCGCGTAGCTGGCGGCGATGGCGTCGTCTGCGCTCGCCGCGCCGTCACCCTCGGCGTGGACGATCGTCGCATAGGCCCGCGCCACGCGCTCCCAGCGCAAATCGCGGTCCATGGCGTAGAAGCGTCCGCTCACCGTGGCGATGCGCGCCGCGGGAAAGGCCGCGAGATCGCGCTCAAACTGGGTGACGGCCGCGGCGGCCGACATCGGCGGGGTGTCGCGTCCGTCGAGGATGGCGTGCACTGCGACCGGCACGCCCGCCTCGGCCACGATTCGCGCAAGGGCGGCAATGTGCTCCTGCTGGGAATGCACGCCGCCCGGAGAGAGCAATCCGAGCAAATGGCACGTGCCTCCGCTGGCCCTCAGAGCCCCGATGAGGCCCCGAATCGGGGCTCTTTCGGCCAGGCTTCCGTCGGCGACGGCAGCGTCGATCCGCGGGAGATCCTGCTGAATCACGCGCCCGGCGCCGATGGTCATGTGGCCGACCTCCGAGTTCCCCATTTGTCCTGCAGGCAGGCCCACCGCCGTTCCATCGGTCGTCAGGGTGGCGTGCGGCCAGCGGGCGCAAAGGCGATCCCAAACCGGCGTGCGCGCCAGGGAGATGGCGTTGTCGGCCTGCGCGGCACGACAGCCCCACCCGTCGAGCACACAGAGAACGACCGGTCCGGACTTCATCCTGGACGTCATGACCGCCCTTTTACGTTGGCATTTCTCACCAAAAATCTAACGCTCCGTCAAACATTTCAAGCACGGTGATAGGGATGGCCCGCCATGACGCTGGCCGCGCGCCACAGCTGTTCGACCAGCATCACGCGGACCAGGAGGTGCGGCCAGGTCATGCGGCCGAGCGACAGGGCAAGATCGGCCCGCGCAAGCGCCGATGCGCCGTGGCCCTCCGCGCCGCCGATGAGAAAGGCCACCGAGCGGGTGCCGCCGGCGCGAAGCCGCGACAGATGGTCGGCAAGGCCTTGGCTTGATAAGGCCTCGCCGGTCTCATCGAGCGCGATCGCGTAGCCGTTTGCGGGAACCCGCGCGACGATGAGCGCGGCCTCCCGCTCACGCCGCTCGGCCGGCGCCAGGCGGCCGCCGACATGCACCTCGTGGAGCGTGAGTGGCCAGGGCAGGCGCTTCTTATAGTCCGCAAATAATGTCGTGATCGGCCCCTGTCGCGCCCGGCCTACAGCGATAATCGACAGTTGCACGGGCGTTTAGGCCGTCCAGGCGGTGCCGGCGGTGGGCCGGCTAATCCCGCGATTCGCCAAAATCGAGTTCGCGCGGCGCTTGCGGAAGGTCCGCCGCCCACATCTTCTCGAGGTTGTAAAACGCGCGGATCTCAGGGCGAAAGATGTGCGCGATCACATCGCGCGCATCGATCAACACCCAATCGCCCTGTTCGCGTCCGACCACCGAGAGCGCGGGCGTGCCCATCCGTTTGAGGCTTTCGACCACGCGCTCGGCCGCGGCGTTGACCTGCCGCGCCGAGCGGCCGGAAGCGACGATCATATAATCGGCGATCGCCGTTTTTCCGGCCAGGTCGATGGTGACGATCTCCTCGCATTTGGCGTCTTCCAGCGCTTCTAGTATGGCGGTGCGGAGCGCGTCCGCGTCTTCGCCGCCGGATGCGTCGCTGGTCATGCCGACCGTCCGGTTGGTCGTGCTATTCCTCTCGCCCAATCCCACTCCCTCGGGTGGTTCGCAATGCGGTGGCCGATGCCGGGTGGAGCCGGCTGTGGACAAAGAGCCAGGCCGGCGGTGCCCGATGCGCGAGATCGCCCGCGCTCCGCTCATCCACCCGGTAGCGAGCGAAACGCTGCAGCGGTTTTGCGACCCGCACGAATCGAGCATAGGGGTGGCGATCGAAGATCGCAACGGGAACACTGTGAAAGATCTCTGACCATCGGCGCCACCGTACCAGGCTCGGAAGGTTGTCGGCGCCCATCAGCCAGACGAACGAAACTCGCGGATAGCGGCGCTTGAGGCGGCGAATCGTGTCGGCCGTGTAGCGCGTTCCCAGGCGGCGCTCGATGTCGGTGACGCGGAGGCGGGGATGGGCGGCAAGCCGCTTTGCGCCCGCGAGGCGGGCCTCGAAGGGCGCCATGCCCTCGCGCGCCTTGAGGGGGTTCTGCGGGGCGACAAGCCACCAGATCTCGTCGAGGCCGAGGCGTCGAAGAGCGATCAGGCTGACATGCCGGTGCCCCTCGTGCGCCGGGTTGAAGGAGCCGCCGAAAAGACCGACACGCCGCTTGCGCCGCCGCGCCGGGCGGGCGACGGGGAGCGCGCGGGAGGGACGGCGGCGGCGTGGTTTCAGGGGCGGACCTGCCCGTCGCCGCGAACCTTGTACTTATAGGTCGTGAGCTGTTCGACGCCCACCGGCCCGCGAGCATGGAGTTTGCCGGTCGAGATGCCGATTTCGGCGCCCATGCCGAATTCGCCGCCGTCGGCGAATTGCGTGGAGGCGTTCCGCAGGACGATGCCGCTGTCGACGGCGTTCATGAACCGCTCGGCCGCCTGCGGCTCCTCGGTCACGATGGAATCGGTGTGGTGCGAGCCATGGCGGTTGATGTGCGCCACGGCCTCGTCGAGGCCATCGACCATGCGGACCGAGAGAATCGCCTCCAAATATTCTGTGTCCCAATCGTCTTCCTGCGCCGGCTTCACGCGCGCATCGCAGGCGCGCACCACGTCGTCGCCGCGCACTTCACAGCCCGCCTCGAGCAGCGGCGCCAGGATCTCGGGCAAATGGTCGCGCATGGCCGTGTCGACGAGCAGGGTCTCGGCCGCACCGCAAATCCCGGTGCGCCGCATCTTGGCGTTGAACGCGATGTCGCGCGCTTTCACAGGGTCGGCCGCGGCGTGCACGTAGACGTGGCAGATCCCATCCAAGTGCGCCATCACCGGAATGCGGCTCTCCGCCTTGATGCGCTCGATGAGCGCGCGCCCGCCGCGGGGCACGATGAGGTCGACGGCGTCGTCCATCGTCAGCAGGATGCCGACGGCGGCCCGGTCGGTCGTCGGTACCAGCTGAATGCAAGGCGCCGGCAGCCCGGCGGCCTCGAGGCCTTCGTGGAGCGCCGCAGCGATCGCGTGCGAGGAATGGTAGCTCTCGGAGCCGCCGCGCAAAATTGCCGCATTGCCCGACATCAGGCAGAGCGCGCCGGCATCGGCCGTCACGTTGGGGCGTGATTCGTAGATGATGCCAATCACGCCGATCGGTACCGAGACCCGCTCGATCGCGAGCCCGTTGGGGCGTGTCCATGCACCGAGCGAGCGGCCGACCGGATCGTCGAGCGTCGCGACCTCTTCGAGGCCCGTGACCATGGCGGCGACGCGCGCGTCGTTGAGCTCCAGCCGGTCCAGCATGGCGCTGCTCAGCCCCTTCTCGCGCGCCGCGGCCATGTCGATGGCGTTGGCCCGCAAAATCGCGGCCTTCATTCCAGCCAGGGCTCCCGCCGCCGCTCGCAAGGCGGCGCGCTTGGTCTCGGTCGGCGTGCCCGCCAAGACCCGGGCTGCCTCCCGCGCGGACGCGCCCAAGGCCGCCATGTCGGCCTCGATCGTCGCTGTTGCTGCAACCGGTTGCACGCTCACGGCAAATATCCCTCGTCGAGCACGAGATCGTCGCGGTGGATCATCTCGTCGCGGCCACGGTAGCCAAGAACCTGCTCGATTTCACCCGATTTGTGCCCGATGATCCGGCGCGCATCGTCCGCCGAGTAGGCGACGAGGCCCCGCCCTGCTTCCGCGCCGCCCTCCACCCGAAGGACCACGGCATCGCCGCGTTCGAAGCGCCCCTCCACGGCCCGCACGCCGGCCGGGAGCAAGCTCTTGCCGCGGTGTAGCGCGCGATGCGCGCCGGCATCGATCGTCAGGACGCCACGCGGCTCGAGCCCGGTCGCGATCCAACTCTTGCGCGCGGCGCGCGGCGTCGCCCCGGCGACAAACCATGTGCAGGGCGCGCCTGCTTCGAGGGCGGCGAGCGGCGCTGCGACATCGCCCTTCGCGATCACCATATGGCAGCCCGCCGCATAGGCCGCCTTGGCGGCGGCGAGTTTGGTCACCATGCCGCCCGATGCCGTCTCGGAGGCCGCGTGTCCCGCCATCGCCTCGATCGCCGGCGTGACCCGTTCGACCGTCGGGACGAGCCGGGCGGCGGGGTTGTGCCGGGGATCCTCTTCGTAGAGGCCGTCGATATCCGACAGCAGCACGAGCACATCGGCGCCCATCATGGCGGCGACCCGCGCCGCCAGCCGATCGTTGTCGCCGAAGCGGATCTCCGCGGTGGCCACGGTGTCGTTCTCATTGATCACGGGCACCGCGCCCAGCGCGAGCAGCGTGCCGACCGTGCTGCGCGCGTTGAGGTAGCGGCGCCGCGATTCGGTGTCGTCATGAGTCAGCAGGATTTGAGCAGCCGTGACGCCATGGGCGGCGAGAGCCGTCTGATAAGCATGAGCCAAGCGGACTTGACCGCAGGCCGCCGCGGCCTGCATTTCCTCGAGCTTGAGCGTGCCGGGCGCGAGCTTGAGATGGCGCCGGCCGACCGCGATCGCGCCCGACGACACGACGAGCACGTCGCTCCCGCGCCGTCGGAGCCGCGCGATGTCACGGGCCAGGCCGTCGAGCCAATCCGTGCGGACGGCGCCCGTCTCCGGATCGGCGAGGAGGGCGGAGCCGATCTTGATCACGAGGCGCCGGGCGGCGCCGAGGTTCGGTTTCATCACCGGGGCCCACGCTGGCTTACGGTTGCACCGGCGTCGTCGGCCCGCGCCCGCTGCACCGCGCGGAGCGCTTGGTCCAAGACCCCGTCGACCCCTGCGCCGCTCGCGCCGGAGATCGTGTGGACCGCGTCGCCGACGGCCGCGGCGAGCGCCTGCCGCTTGCCTTCGAGGAGTTCGTCGCTGAGCGCATCGGCTTTGTTCAGACAGACGAGCTCCGGCTTCTGCGCGAGGCCATGCCCATAGGCGACCAGCTCGTCACGCACGGTCCGGTAGGCTTCGTCCGGCGCCTCCGCGGTGCCATCCACGAGGTGGAGCAGCACGGCACAGCGCTCGATGTGGCCGAGGAAGCGGTCGCCGAGGCCCGCGCCCATGTGGGCACCCTCGATCAAGCCGGGGATATCGGCGATCACGAGCGGCTCGTCGTGAACCGTCGCGACGCCCAGCATCGGCTCCAGCGTCGTGAAGGGATAGTCGGCGACCTTGGGCCGGGCGCGGCTGGTCGCCGCCAAGAAGGTGGATTTTCCGGCATTGGGAATGCCCACCAAGCCCACGTCGGCGAGCAGCTTGAGACGGAGCATGACCGCCTGCTGGAGGCCCTCCTGCCCGGGCTGCGCGCGCCGCGGCGCGCGATTGGTGGAGGACTTGAAGTGCGCGTTGCCGTATCCGCCATGCCCGCCCGGGAGCAGCAGCACGCGCGCGCCGGCGCTGACGAGGTCGGCCAAGAGCGTCGCGCCGTCCTCGGTGAAGATCTGGGTGCCGATCGGCACCTCGAGCACGATATCGGCGCCCTGCGCGCCCGCGCGCTGACTGCCGCTGCCCGGCGTGCCATTGGCCGCGCGGAAATGCTGCCTGAAGCGGAAATCGATCAGCGTGTTGAGGCCGGTCACCGCGAGGGCGTAGACGTTGCCGCCATCGCCGCCATTGCCGCCGTCCGGTCCGCCGCGCGGCTCATTGCGCTCGCGCCGAAAGCTCACGCAGCCGTTGCCGCCCGCGCCACTTCGCAGGTGGACCTTGGCCTGATCGAGAAACTGCATCGTGTCAGCCCGCTGTGCGCGGGCCAGAGCGCTCTGCCGCGGCGGGCCTAGACCGCCGGATCGACCGAGACGATGGTCTTGCCGCCGGCTTTTTGCACGAAGCGCACGCGCCCGTCGGTGAGTGCAAACAGCGTGTGATCGCGCCCGAGGCCGACATTCTCGCCCGGATGCCACTTCGTGCCCCGCTGGCGTGCGATGATGTTGCCGGCGAGGACCGCCTCGCCGCCATATTTCTTGATCCCGAGGCGGCGGCCCGCGGTGTCGCGGCCGTTTCGGGAGCTTCCGCCGGCTTTCTTGTGTGCCATCAGCGCGTCTCCTCGTCATCGGTGCCGGCCGTCTCGTCACGTTCGGCCGGCTTGGCGTCGCGTGCCTCATCCTTCGGCTTCGGTGCCGCCTTGTCCTCGGAGGCAGCGGCCGGCTCCGGCGCCGTCTCGCCTGCAGGGGCGGCGACCTCGTCCGCCTCGGCTTCGGTGTCGGCCTCGGCCTCCGGCTTGGCCGCGGCCTTGGCTTTCGGTTTGGCGGCGGCCTTCTTCTTGCGCGTTTTCTTCGCGGGTTTCTTGGCCGCTTTGGGGGCCTCTTCCTTCGCGATGACCGCGCCGTCGGCGCCGCGGATCTCGTTGATTCTGATCGCCGTCAGTGCCTGGCGGTGACCGCGCTTGCGCCGATGGTTCTTGCGCCGCTTCTTGCGGAAGATGATCAGCTTGTCGGCACGCGTGTGCTCGACGACGGTCGCCGCGACGCTCGCGCCATCCACATTCGGGGTGCCGAGGGTCACCGCTTGACCGTCGCTCAGCGCGAGAATATCGGTCAGCTCGACCTTGGCGCCGGCATCGGCGTCGAGGCGCTCGACCGTGATGACGTCGGCGGGCGCGACGCGGTATTGCTTGCCGCCCGATCGAATGACAGCGAACATGGCTCGGTCCTAGCTAGAGCAAACCCCGAGCAGGTGCGATCACCTGCGACGACGCATTTGCTTCAATTTCAACCAGATAGAGCATTCGCGTGAGCATAGGCGAGCGTGAAATGCTCTAGCGAAACCGCAGGTTGGGCCCGGCGGAAACCGCGGCACTATAACGGTCCGGTGGCTGCTGTCAATCGAGCCTGCGGCGGTGGCGTGGGGTGAGCGGCAGGACGCTTGCGCGGCTCTCGGTGTCGTCGTACTTAGGGCTGCCCGCGCGGTCGCGCCAGCGGAGGGGTGCCGGAGTGGTCGAACGGGGCGGTCTCGAAAACCGTTGTACGCTTGCGCGTACCGTGGGTTCGAATCCCACCCCCTCCGCCATATCGCATTGACATGAAGCAGTCTTGCCGCTTCCAGCCGGGAGGCGGCGCGCCTTTCTCGTCACTTGGATACCGGTCCTCGCGCTGTGGTCATCGTTTCTTGGTGAGCCACGCGAGGGCCTGGCACCAGAGCTGTTGATATCCCGGCCAGGCAACAAATTCAGCGGGCAGCCAGTGTGGGCCGATGTCCGACGTCCATGCGAGCGTGCGGCCGGCGCCGCTCTCACCGGCGATCAGCAGCGGATGGCCTCCCTGCGCCACAGGAAGGCGCGCGAGCAGGGTGCCGCCGGTTTTCGCGCGAACCTCGTTCGCCCCCAGAAGGTGAGGCCAATCACCCGCGAGGCCGTCCAGGATCGGGTGCTCAGCCGGGCCGACGATCTCGGGAAGGAAGCCCTCGGGCACCTCGATGCGGTCGTCATAGGGGAGCATCTCCACGGGCAGCACCTGCTCCACCGGCGTGCCGCGATACCGGGCGCTGCCGTTGATGCCCTGAAAGCTCAAATAGCCCCCGACCATGAGGAGGCCGCCGCCGGATTCGACATAGTCGCGGATCAGCGCCAGTCGGTTCGGCACGCGCGTGCCATGAAGCCAAACGTCCGGATGAAGCAAGAGCGAGTTGGCGCCGATGTCGCTCAGGATGATCGCCGCGAAGGCATTGAGTCCCTCGAGAGACAGGGGAAATGCGCTGGTCGCCTCGTGTGCCGGCATGTAGGTGAGCGCGAAGGGCGATTCCCGGAGCGCATCGACCAGCGGTTCGGCGCCGAGATGGAACGTGGCGCTCGCAAAATGGTCCCACCCCTTGAAGTGCGTCGCCGCGGTCATCCAGGATTCACCGACCAGCAACACCGGGGTCTTGGCGTCTGTCATCCGCATCTCCCACGGGCGCGAAGGCGCCCTCCCGACCAGGCTCGCTTGTCCCGTGCTTCGTTGGCGTAACACGCGGAGGCGGATTGCGGAACGGCAATCCCCTCTTCACGCCGCCTTCGTCCGGCGCACAGCGCTCTTTGCCCGCGATGCCGGACGGTCGCTTCCGCCAACCGCGGATCGTGGGCTATCATCCGATCGGCACAATGGAGGAGGGAATAATGGCGGGCTTTCAGGCACGAACGACGCACCACGTCGCGGCGCGCACCGGCCTCGGCTTCGAGGTCGCCGAGGGTGATCTGATCAGGATTACCGATCTGGAAGGCTCCCAGCCGGTTGATTTCTGGGCCTTCTGCAAGGACGACATCTACGAGCATTTGTCCTGCGAACACACGCGGCCTTCGATCTCAAAGCTCTGCCCGCAGTGCGGCGATTCGGCATACACGACGCGGCGTCGAAAGATCGTGACGATGATCGAGGACAACTCGCCGGGCGAGCATGACATGCAATACGCCGCTTGCGACCGGACACGCTATGTCGAGCTCGGGGCCGACGAGAGCCACGCGAATTGCCAAGACAATCTGCACATCGCGCTGGAGACGCTCGGCCTTTCTCTGCCCTACTCGCCGCAACCCTGGAACCTCTTCACCAATTTCTTCGTCCATCCCGACGGTACGATGGAGATCCGCGCACCCTCGACCAAGGCGGGAGACAACCTCGTGCTACGCGCCGAGATGCCGGCCTATATCGTGGTCTCGGCGTGCCCGCAGGACTTGAACTCGACCTGTGGCGGCCAGCCGACCGACATTCGCATCGAGCTCGGCGGGTAGTCCCGCGGCGTTGGCGCGGCGTTCGGCCGGTGCGCCCCGTTCCGCACGGCCCGCCGTCAACGGCGGTCTTGGCGAAGATAGATCATGAGGAGGCTGCTCGGCGCGGGCGATTTCTCGCCGCGTAGGATCGTCGGCGCGATCAGGACTGCGAGCGTCAGAACGTAGGGAAGCATGCCGAGGATGTAGATCGGCAAATCGATGCCGATCGCCTGGATGCGCGGCATCAGGGCTTCGGCACCGCCAAAGATGAGGGCGCCGATCACCGCGCGCCCGGGTCGCCAGCCTGAGAAGATGACGAGCGCGATGACGATCCAGCCGCGCCCCGCCACCATGTGCTCAATCCAGACATGGCTTGAGGCAAGCACGAGATAAGCGCCGGCAAGGCCGCTGAGCGCGCCGCCGATGACCACGGCCGTCAGCCGAAAGAGCTGCACGTTCACGCCGGCGATATCGGCGGTCGCCGGATCTTCGCCGACCGCCCGCAAGCGCAAGCCGATGTTCGACCTGTGCAATCCCAACCAGACCAGCACGGCGAGCACGATGGTGGCATAGATCAAGATGTCCTGCTGGAAGACGATCGGCCCGATCCATGGGATGTCGCTGAGCACGCCGAGATCAAGGTTTTGAAACCCCGCGACGCCCTCGAACATATAGGGGCGGCCGACGACGCCGGTTAACCCGTCACCGAGGGCGACGATGATGAGACCGGTCAAGACTTGGTCGGTGCGGAAGATGACCACGGCGATTCCGAAGACAAGCGCGACGAGGGCACCTGCCGCCATGGCGGTCGGCACGCCCGCGCCCGCGGACCCCGTGTGAAAGCTCACGATCGCTGATGTCAGAGCGCCGACCAGCATGACGCCTTCGCAGCCTAGATTGAGCACCCCGGCCCGCTCATTGATCATCAGGCCGAGGGCGGCGATCAGATAGGGCGCCGCGAAGCTTGGCGTGGTCGCCAGCCAGTTGAGGACGAAGTCTCCGGCCACTATGCCTTCTCCCGCGCGGCGAAGGCGATGTGGTAGCGACTGAAGAACTCGACCACGATCAGGCTGAACAGGATCACCGCTTCGATGAGCGTCGTGATCGCCCGG
This sequence comes from Alphaproteobacteria bacterium, assembly GCA_965216915.1. Classification (GTDB taxonomy): domain Bacteria; phylum Pseudomonadota; class Alphaproteobacteria; order UBA828; family UBA828; genus CBDCGS01. The sequence continues at coordinate 57,571 of CBDCGS010000011.1, read as the reverse complement.
GGGAGCTGATAGAACACCATGAGCGTGTCACCGGCGGTGTAGACACCGCCCACGACGAAGGCGGTGATCACCACCGGGATCGGCCGGAAGCGACCGATGAACGCGATGACGATGCCGCTAAACGTGTAGCCCCCGGCGACGAACAGGGTGAGCTTGTATTCCTGCCCCGCCACCAGGCCGGCTCCGGCGATCCCGGCCAGCCCACCCGACATGATGACGGCGAGCGAGACCGTCAGGACCACCGGAATTCCCGCCGCCCGCGCCGTCTCCGCGTTGACGCCGATCGCGTCCATGTAAAAGCCCAGGCGCGAGCGGGCCATGATGAACCAGAGAACCACGCTCGCGCCGGCCGCAATCCAGATGCCGGTGTGCGACGAGCCCCAGCCGAGCCGCGCGAGCCGCTCGGTGTCCTCATCGTATCGGCGAGAATTGGGGAAGGCGCTGCCCGGGTCATGCCAAGGGCCGAACAGGAGATGCTCGACGAGCTTGAAGGCGACGTAGGTGAGAAGCAGTGTGGTGATGATCTCGTTCACGCCGAAGCGGATCTTGAGGAAAGCGGGCATTCCGACCCAGGCTGCCCCGGCGACCGCCGCGGCGATCATCATGAGCGGCAAGCGAAACCAGTCGGGACCAATGTCGAAGAGGGCGACGCCGGTTGCTGCGATCGCGCCGAGCCACATTTGGCCCTCGACGCCGATATTCCAAAATTTCAGCTTGAGCGCCGCGGCCGAGGCAAGGCCCACGAGCACGAGCGGCGTCGACGCCGTGACGAGCTGAGCGAGACCGTTGAGGTCGAGGAAGACGTACACCACGAATTCGTTGATGATCTGCCCGGGTTTCACGCCGCTCGCGACGAGAATGCCGAAGGCGATGAGGAGCCCGAGCGCGATGCCGCCGACGAACGTCGCGGACCGGAGCCACAGCGGGACTTCCTGGCGTGGGACGAGGTAGATCGGCCTAATCATGGCCGAGCATCAATTTGCCGATTTCCTCACGCGACACTTGATCCGCGGCGAATTCTCCGACGATTCGGCCCCGGCTGATGACCGCAATCGTCGTCGAGATCGCCAGCACCTCCTCCAAATCCTCGCTGATCAGCACGCAGGCGGTTCGACGATCGGCGGCTTGCTGAATGAGATTGTGGACCGTTTGATAGGCGTTGACATCGAGACCCCGGGTTGGCGAATGGGCGATCATCACGCTCGTGTCATGGCCGAGTTCGCGAGAGAGCAGCAGCTTCTGGGCATTGCCGCCCGAGAGCAAGCGGGCGGGTGTGCTCGGCGCCGCGCCCTGGATCGCATAGGCTTCGATGGCGCGCGACGCGGCGGCACGCATGGCTCCACGGTTCACCCACGCCCAGCCACCAAACTGGCCCGCGGGAACACCGGTCACGCCGAGGTTCTCGGAGACCGTGAGATCCGCGAGGAGCCCGGTGCGAAACCGGTCGGCCGGAATCGCGCGCATGCCCTGACGGCGAAACGCGGCCACGCCCTTCCCCGCGACATCGGCGCCGTCCATCGTGATCTGGCCCGTGAGCGGGCTTCGCATGCCCATCAACGCATCGGCCAACTCCTGCTGGCCGTTGCCCCCGACACCGGCGACGCCATAGACCTCTCCGGCGCGCACGACGATGCCGACACTATCCACGCCGATCCCGCCGCCGATCCGGCTCACCGTTAGGTTCTCCACGTGAAGCCGCACTGCGCCGAGGCTACGCTGGTGGCGCTCCTCCTTGATCGTTTCCTCGCCGACCATCGTGCGCGCCAGTGCGCCGGCGTCGAGGCCCGCGGTTTCGGCCCCTGCCAACACCGTTTTTCCGTGCCGCATGACAGTCACGCGCGACGCGTATCCGATGACCTCCCGCAGCTTGTGGGTGATCAGGATGACGGCATGCCCCTCTTGAGCGAGGCGCTGCAGGAACGAGAGCGCGGCTTCGGATTCCTGATCCGTCAGCACCGCGGTGGGCTCGTCGAGGATCAGTATTTTCGCACCAAGCAGCAACACCTTGAGGATCTCGATGCGCTGCTGCTCGCCGACCGAAAGCGCGCCCACCACCGCGTTGGGATCGATTTCGAAACCGACTTCCGCCGCCTTCGCCACGACGGCGTTCGCCGCATCACGGGTACGACGGATGCCGAGCACCGGCCCGCACGCGAGCACGATGTTTTCGGCGACCGAAAACCGGCCCACCAGCTTGTAGTGCTGGTGGACCATGCCGATGCCGAGCCGCGACGCATCCGCCGGCTCCGTGATGCTGACGGGCTCGCCGTCGATCGCGACCGACCCTTGGTCTGGCGCATAGAGCCCGCAGGCGACGTTCATCAAGGTCGACTTGCCGGCGCCGTTCTCGCCGAGCAGCGCATGCACCTCGCCCCACTCGCATTCGAATGAGGCGTGGCGCAGCGCCGGTCGGCCGTCGAACCCCTTGCTCGCGTCGAGGACCTGTAACGCTTTGCCCATCGCCGTTACACGAGAGGAAGAGCGCCTCGGCGCAGCCTATTCAGAGGGCATCGTCCCGATCGACCCCTGAATGAAGTAGTTCATGGCCCAGAGATTCTCATCGGAGAGAACCTCTCCGTCGGCGACGGCGAGCGAGCCATCCTGCTTGTAGAGCGGGCCCTGGAACGGATCGAGCGTGCCGTCAATCATGGCCTGGCGCGCCGCGGTGACGTCCTTGATCGCAGCCGCGGGGACCCAGTCAGCGATCGGCTCGACATCGAAGAGGCCGGTCTTGATGCCTTCCCACCAGCCCCACTCGCTGGGGCTCCAGGTCCCGGCGATGATCGACTCAATCGTCGGGATCAAATAGGCCTCCCATTTGTACACCATCGACGTCGCGACCGCCTCGGGGGCCTGATCCGAGACGTCGACCTGGAAGCCGACCGACCATTTGCCTTGGTTCTGAAAGGCGAGATGCGGTCCGGGCGTGCTCATGTTCGAGCCCAGCACGTCGACCCCTTGCTCGAGCAGCGCTTCTGCCGCCTGGGTCTCCTTGACCGGGTCGTACCAGGTGTTGACGAACACGCCGACCATCTCGATCTCGGGATCGACGGACTGAGCGCCGCGCAGGAAGGCGTTGAGATCCCAATTGACCACGCCGAGCGGATAACCGCCGATGGTGCCGACCTTCTTGGTCTTGGTCAGATGGCCCGCGACGATCCCGGCGAGATACCAGCCCTGATAGCTTCGCGCGTAGAAGCTCTCGAGATTGGCGGCGTTTGTCTCGCCGGCGCAGTTGAGGAACGCGACATTGGGATGTTTCTTGGCGGCCTCGAGAAAGGCATCGCCATAGCCCCAGGAGGTGCCGATGATGATGTTGTAGCCGCGGTCGACGTAGAGATCGATGATCCGCAGGATCTCGGAATTATCCTCCGGCACGTTCTCGGTATAGGCGATCTCCACATCAAGCGCTTTTTCGGTCTTGAGGCGTGCATATTCGAGTGCTTCCGACCAACCGCCGTCATTGACCGTGGCGAGTTGAAGCATGGCGATCTTGGGATCGCCCTCGAGCTTGAACTCGGCCTCGGCCGGCGTTGGAAGAGTGAGCATGCTTACCGCAACGGCGGCGGCTGCCCCAACCATCCATTTCCACATGAACATCTCCCTTCCCGCTTTTGCGAATTGCTCCCTTGCCCAACAAACCCTACACCATGTTCGAGCGGCCACTACATCGATTTGCGGCGTGATGCCGTGGCGGTGTGATCAGGCTCCATGGTGTCCGGGTCGATGATCACCCCATAGAGATCCCGCGCATCGTCGACCGAGATCAGCTCGTTCAAGCAATCCTCGGCAACCAAGTTGGGATCGCGCTCCGCGGGCCGGCCGTAGCCGCCGCCGCCGGCGGTCCGATGGCGGACCAAGAGGCCCTCTCGCACCTTCACGCCGCTGGCCCGAACGAACGTTGTCTCGTTTGCTCCGCCTGGATCGACCACGAGCTCGCTGCCCCGGCCCTCGAGGCCGCCGAACAGGCCGTAGGGCCGGAACCGTTCGCGATCGAGCGCGATGGCGAGTTCTGCCTCGCCCGTCATCCGGTAGTCGATCTCGGTGCCGAACCCACCGCGGTGCCGGCCCGCGCCGGCAGACCGTTCCTGTAGGGCGAACTTCTCGCAGATCAGGATTGGCGTCGTGGTTTCCATCACTTCGACAGGGATGTTGTACGCGTCGCCACTGCCGAGCGAGACGGTCGCGCTGTTGCCGTCGGCATGATTCCGACCGCCCCAGCCGCCGGAATAGCATTCGAAGTGCACGAACTCGCCGTCGGTTTCCGGAGCCTTGCCGCCGAGCGTCATGCAGCTGAAGCAGCCGAAGGTGCCGCCAATCACCTCTTCCGGGATCACCTCCGCGAGGGCTTGGAAGATGAGCTCAATGAGACGCGTTCCCATGTTGCCCATGCCCGTCGTCACAGGGGCCGGATAGTCCGGATTGAACACGCAGCCACTCGGCGCTTTCACGTGAATTGGCCGATATGATCCCTCATTGCCGCCGAGAGCGGTGTCGGTGAAGAACATGATCGCTTGGCGCGTCATCGAGACGGTTACGACCCAATGGGAATTTCCGGCCGAGCCTTCGCGCTGCTCGCCGCTTCCGGCATAGTCGATTGTGACGTCGCTCCCAGCGACCGTGACCGTGACGGCAATCGGGATCGGTTCATCCGAAACGCCGTCGCCATCGGCGAACCCGGAGGCCTTGTAGGTGCCGTCGGGGATCTTCTCGATCGCGGCCCGCACGACGCGTTCACCGTGATCCAACAGTTCGTCCGCGGCGCGGCTGAGGATCTCGATGCCGTTTCTCTCCAACCATTCGTGGGCGCGAAGTTCCGCCGTTTTCAGCGCCGCGATCTGGGCGCCAAAGTCGCCACGCGAGAGCGTCGGCGTGCGCAGGTTGGCCATCAGGATCTCGATGACCTCTTCGTTCATCTCCCCGTTCCGCGCAAGCCTGAGAGCGGGCAGACAGAGACCTTCCTGGTAGGTGTTGCGTGCGTCGGCCGACCAGCTGCCTGGGTCCTTCCCGCCGATGTCGAGGTGGTGGGCTTTGTTCGCCGCGAGCATCACGAGCTCGTCATGCCAGAAGATCGGCATGACGACATTGATGTCGTTCTTGTGCGTGCCGCCCGCCGTGTAGGGATCGTTCGAGAGGAAGATGTCGCCCGGTTGCATGGCGGCCAGGGGGTATTTGTCGAGCACCGCGTCAACCACGAAGTTCATGCTGCCGTTGAAGATCGGGATGCCCTCGGCCTGGGCCAGCAGACGGCCGCGGCTGTCGAACAAGACGCAGCTATAATCGTTGATCTCGCGCAGGATGGTCGAATAGGAGGTCCTGTTCAGCGTGATCGACATTTCGCTGATGATCGAGTGAAGGCCGGCGCGAACCACTTCGAGCGCCACCGCATCGACGGTGGCGGCCGGCGCTTTATCCACGAGCTTGGTTGCGTTGGCCATCTTTACAGCCCCCTCACGCCGCCGCTTCGATGGTGAGGTTGCGAAAACGATCGACCGTGGCCTTTTGGCGCGGCATGACCACGATCGTCGAGCGTGGATCCTCGACAACGCATGGACCGACGATCACATCCTCGGCGCGCAGCGTGCCCACATCGTAGATGTCTGTCTCGACGAATTCACCGCCGAAGAACACCGGCCGGCGTGCCTTGCGCGTGATCGGGCTATCCGATCTCAAGCGGGCATCGGTCTCCGGCAGTGTCGGACGGCCGACGCGACCGACCGCGAAGACCCGCGCATTGACCATCTCCACGTCGAATTCGGGATTGGCGAAGCCGTAGGTCCGCTCGTGCAGCGAATTGAAATCCGCCTGAATGCGCTCGCCGTCGAGATCCTCCGCGTCGACATAGACGCGCAGATAATAGTCCTGCCCTACATAGCGCAGATCCAGCACGTCATCGAACCGCATCTCGTCACTCGCGACGCCCTCGCGTGAGAGCCGGGCCGCCCCCGCGTCTTTGAGGCTTTCGAGCACGCGCTTGGTCTCGGACCAGTCGACGGCCGCGAAGGGCTTGACGTGGGATTGAGCAAAATCGTGCCTTAGATCGGTCGCGAGCATACCGATGGCCGAGACCGCGCCCGGATTGCTCGGCACGACGAGCTTCGACACATCGCCGATCTCGAGGAGATCGCCGGCGATCATGCCGCCTGCCCCGCCGAAAGCCATGAGCGTGAAGCCGCGCGGATCGAAGCCGCGGGCGATGAGGATGGAACGGATCGCCTTGTTCATGTTGGCGGTCACCACGCGGAGGATGCCTTCGGCCGCCGCTTCGACGTCCATCCCCAAGGGCTGCGCGATGATGTCTCGAATGGCGCGTAGGGCGGCATCGCGGTCGAGCGTCATCTGTCCCGCCAGGAAATAATCCGGATTGAGCCGGTTGAGCGCGACGCAGGCGTCAGACACGGTGGGCTCCGCCCCGCCGAGACCGTAGCATGCCGGGCCGGGCCGGGCGCCGGCACTCTGGGGTCCGACGCGGAGCGCTCCCCCCGCGTCGATCCACGCGATGCTGCCTCCGCCCGCGCCGATCGCGAGGATCTCGATCATCGGTGCCATGATGGGCCAGCCCTCGACCTCGCTCTGGTCGATTGTGCGTGCCAAACCGTCGGCGATGACCCCCATGTCGCTGCTCGTCCCGCCGATATCGATGGTCGCGACGTCGCGCAAGCCCATGCGGTTGGCGATGAACTGCGCCCCGACCACCCCGCCGGCCGGTCCGGACATCACGGTTCGCACCGGTAGCGAGCGCGCCGTCTGGCTCGTGATCACACCGCCGTTCGACTGCATGACGAACAAGTCCCGTTCGAGCCCGCGTTTCTTGAGCTCCTGGGTCAATCCATCGAGATAGGACGAGATGATCGGAATCGTGCTTGCATTGATGGCGACCGTCGAGGTGCGCTCGAATTCCCTGAGTTCGCTCGCGACATCGGAGGAGATCGTGACGAGCGCGTCAGGATGCTCCTCCAGAAAGATGTCGCGCGCGCGCCGCTCATGCTCCGGGTTGGCGTAAGCATGGAGGAAGCAAAGCGCCACAGAGGTTATGCCGAGCGATCGGATGTGGCGCGCCACATCGCGCGTTGCGGCCTCATCGAGCTCAACCAGGACATCGCCCGTATGCCGCACGCGCTCGGCGACCTCGAACCGCAGATGGCGCGGAATCAAGGGCCTCGGCTTGACCCATTTGAGATCGTACATACGCGGGTTGTTGGTGCGCATGATTTCGAGCACGTCGCGAAAGCCCTTGGTCGTGACCAATGCGGCCTTGGGGAGCTTCCGCTCCAGCAACGCGTTGAGGACGACGGTCGCGCCATGCACGAAATAGTCGACGTCGCCGAGCGAGGTCGGCACGCCGGTTTCCTTCGCCGCTTTCGTCAGAACAGCCTCGACGCCGCTGATCACGCCGTCCTTGAAGTTGGCGGGCGTCGAGAGCGTTTTCTCCACGTGCACGCCGCCGTCGCGATCGAGCAGAACCAGGTCCGTGAACGTGCCGCCGATGTCGGCAGCGAGCCGCGCCGTCACGACGGCAACCACAGCTCATCGAGGCGTCCGTCATCCTGCGCCAAGAGGACGCCACGTGGGAAGGTATTGAGGTTCTCGATACCGTCCGCGGTGATCCGACAAATGTCGTGATGGCGAAAGCCACCGAGGCCGTCGACATTCACCATCGGTTCCATGGTCACGACCATATTCTCCTGGAGAACCGTGTCGTTGTACTGGCGCAGTTCGCCGCCCTCCTCGCGGCCGAACCAGATCGACATGATGCCGACCGAATGGCCGGTGCCGAAAGAACGGCCGGCGAGCAAGCCTGCCTCCTCGTAGATCGGGTTGATCACCCTGTCGACATCCGAGCATTTGATGCCGGCCCGCAGAGTGTCGAGGCCTGCATGGTGGGCCGTCACGTTAACCTTGAAAACCTCGAACGCATCGTCGGGGATGTGGCCCCAATAGAGGCTGCGCTCGAGGACGTGATAGTAGCCGGCGAGGATGGCATAGGGATTGAGGCTGATCATCTCGCCCTGCCGGACGGATCGGTGCGCATTCATGATGTGGCCGACGCGGCTCCGATAGGGCCCCGTCTGAACCCAGCACATGTTGAGATTGTCGACTTCGATGTCGGGGAAGCGCGCGCGGAGCTCATTCTCGATGGCAGAATTCGCCGCGCGCGCGAGCTCGACCTCGGTCACCCCTGGCTTCAGCGCCTCGAGCGCGGCGTAGCCGCCAACCTCGCAAATTTCGACTCCGTGCCTGATGACACCGATCTCTTCCTCCGACTTGATCAGGCGTTGGCGCATGGTGTCTTCCGCCACGTCGACGAATTCAAAGCCGTCGAGCGTCGCATCGATCAAGGCCATGAAGCCGACCGAGACGGTGTCTTCCTCATAGCCTAGGCGCCCGCTTCGGATGCCGTTGTCGCTGAGCACCTCGTCGAAGAGCCGCACATTGTTCTGCAAGGGGCTCATCGCCCAATCGTGGAACGAGCGGATATCCGCGAAGTAGCAGCAATGGGCCGGGCGCTCGTCCTCGATCGACGAGACGATCAGCGCAGGCTCGCCCCGGCGCGGGATCACAGCGGAGTGGAGCCGGCCAAAGGGGGGACAGAAGAAGCCGGTGTAGTAGAGGACATTGTGGATGCTCGTGAGGATGACGGCATCCAGCGACATCTCATCCATCAGGACGTGCAGGTTGGCGAGCCGCCGCTGCATCTCGCCGATCGTCCAAATTTTTTGCGTTGCAATCGCCTCCGCATCAGGCATCGCGCGCTCTCCCGGTAGCCCCGAGGACGACCCTTAGCACCGGGTCCAGCATTGTTGAAATTAATAGTCCAAATAGATGCATAAGTGCGGCTCATATTCGTGGTTGACAGGCGCGATCGTCGCTCGGACCATGATCGATGCAAATGATCGCGGACTGGGCATAAGCTGCGCGCATGACGCTGGCATGGAGCGGATCCTCCCCACGGACATCCTGCGAACCTTTCTCGTCCTGACGAAGACGCGAAGCTTTTCCAGAACGGGCGAGGAGATTGGTCGGTCGCAATCGGCCGTGAGCCTTCAGATGCGGCGCCTGCAGACCATCGTCGGCTCGCCAATCCTGACCAACACGGGCAAATCTCTCGCCCTCACGCCGCAGGGCGAAATCATCCTCGAATACGCCAAGCAGATCGTCGCGCTGAACGACGAATGTGTGAGCCGGCTGGATGGCGGGATCTTGAGCGGGACCATCCGTGTCGGGATTCCGAGCGACTTTGCGCTCTCCTTCCTCCCACAGCTTCTCGGGCGGTTCTCCGAGGCCAATCCGGATATTGCGCTGGAGGTGACCTGCGAGCTGAGTGCGGACTTAACCGGACGGCTCAGTCGTCACGAGTTCGACGTTGTCCTCGCCGTTCATGGCGATCGGCCGAGCCTGCATCTGACCGATCTCTGGCGCGAGCCGATGGCCTGGGTCTCGAGCCGAAGCCATGATCTGCGCGCGCGGCGTCCTTTGCCATTGGTTCTTTTCCCCGACGGTTGCCAGTATCGCGTGCGCGTCCTCGGCGCGCTTCGACGCCGGGGCGTGCCGTACAAGGTCGTGTATTCAAGCTCGAACCTCGCCGGCAACCAGGCGGCCATCGAGAGCGGGCTCGGCCTCACCGCAATCTCGAAGAGCACCGTGCCGCCGACGCTGCGCTCCTTGGCGGCGTGTGAGGAGTTGCCGCCGCTCGACGACGTCGACATCGGCCTCTTCTGGAATCCCCACGGTGCGACCCGCGCCATCCGCGAGCTCGCGGCTTTTCTGGTTCAGGTTCTGGACCGGAAGCTCGACCGCACGGCGCTTCGCTGATCCCATGGCTCAGGCCTATCGCGCCATCAAGGTTGGCAAGCGACGTGCTCCCCCTGGCGTGGTGTTGCTCGACGGCAGCTACAGCATGGAGGAGAAAATCACGGTCGAGTGGGAGAGAGAGATCACGCTCGATGCGCTCGCTGCGCTGCTTGCCGATTTTCTCGCCGAACAGCGGTCCTTCGCGGAAATTCGCACATACCTGTCCGGCGTCCTCAGGAACAGCGACCAGACGCTTCCGCCGGGCAGGATCAGCAAATATCGGGTCTCCGCGCGCTCTCTCGCGAGCGCTTTGGAGCGGCTGCGCGAAGCGGGCCGGTTGTCGCGCTAACGCATGTCGCGCTAACGCATGTCGCGTTCACTCGTGCTCACGTGACATGCTCTCTCTCATTGGCATTGACGCAAATGCGTCGTCGCAGGTGATGCCACCTGCTCGGGATTTTTTCTCTAGCGGTCGTCGTCCGTGGTGGGGATCCACCATTCGTCGCCGCGCACGGTCGAGATATATTCCGGCCATGGGAAATTGATGGGTGGCGCGAAATCCGGCGGGAGAAGCGGAGCGCGCCAGCGTGTGCCTCCGATGCCGCCACCGGTGCGCTCCTTGAACTCGCTCTGCGCCCTCTCGAGCGCCGCCCGGTTGGTGAGCAGGTCGACCAGCGTCGCCGCGATGGTTCGACCGGCCGACATGATCATCGGATCGATACAGGCCCGGTGGCCGCCGAGGGCGTTCATCACCCAGGCGGGATATTGGTAGCCGGGCTGTGGCGTGTTCAGCATGGGACGCCCGACATAGAGCCGCGCGGTCGGCGCGTGCCACGTGTATTCGACGTAGTCATCCGAGGTGAAGTTGCGGATCCCGGGCGGCAGGCTTTCGCGCATCTTCGCCTCTGCCGCCTCCGGCGTGATCAACTCGCTGCAGGCGTCAGCGAAAGGCTCGGCCATTGGTTCAACGTCGAGGTTGCGTTGAATCGCACGGGCGAACTCCTTCGCCTCGTCGCCGAACACAGGCGGCCCGACCGCCGCGAGATTTCGGTATGTCAGGGCCGCCATCGCGTGGTTGGCCAGGCCGGGGCGCAAACGCGAGGCCCAGTGTTTGCGCACGGCGCAATGGGCAAGCGCCGCGGCGTGATCGGCGTTGTTGTCGAGCACCTGGAGCAGACGATCGCTGTATTCGGGGCCCGGCGTGCGCCAGCAATATTGGAGGAGGGCAATGTGGTGGGGCAGGTTGTCCGCCGTCGCCTGGCCACCTGCCATCATGAACTCGCTCATGAACCACGGCACCGCCGTCGGGATGATGTTGTCCTTGGTGTATTTGACCGCCGTGTACATGAGGCATGCAGCATCGAGCGCGCCGGGCGCCCGCGGCATTCCATGCGCCGCCGGAATGGGCGAGGCTGCGCTACTCAACCAAGTCTCGGGCTCCTCGCAGCGAAATTCATAGATCCGCGTGTATGTGGCGCCCGAATGGGTGTCCCAGCGGGTCGTGTTGAAGTAGGGCAGCATGTAGGCCGGATGGAAGCTGATGAACGCATCGACGCCATCGTAATAGCCCTTGGCCGCGTGAACCGGCTTCGATCCCAGGACTTTCTCGGCCGGCTCGCCGAAGAACCTGAGGGTGCCTGGCAGGTCGAGCTCGTCCATCGCGTGCTTGGCGCCGAGCAGGCCGGCGAGCGCACCGATCCCGAGAGCCGAATGTGGATCGGTGTGGCCGGCGGCGAAGCGGCTCAAGCCATCGCGAGGCTTGGGGTAAGGCGTCGCGTCCTGGCAATTGCCGGGCACGACGTCGTACTCGGCATAGGCGCCGAGCACCGGCGCGCCGTTGCCATAGGTCGCCATGAAGGCGGTGGGCATGCCGCCGGAGCCTTCCTCAACCGAGAACCCTTCCGCGCGGAGCCGCTCGACATACCAAGCAGCCGACCGGTACTCGCGCCATGCCGGTTCGGCAAATTGCCAAATGACCTGGTTCCAATCGGAGAGGTTCTGCTCGTTGTCCGCGACCCAACCCAGCGCGACGCGCTGTGCCTTCGACAATGCGTGAGTGACCTCGTCGCCCACCGCCGCCGTGCCGCAGCTAGTCCCAGTAGTAGAGCGGGGTCTTCGTGATCAGCTCGGGCCCGTCTTTGGTGACGATGACGTTCTCCTCGAAGCCGACCGCGCCCACTCCCTCCCAGGTCAAAAACGCCTCGGAGCTGCAGACCATGTTCTCCTCGATCGTTTCCTCGGCACCGCAGGTGGTGAGGCCGTACATCGGGTTCTCGAACATGTGATCGCAGAGATGTCCATAGAGCGGCCACTGCGCCGCAGCGGCATCCTCCGTTTCGCCACCGCCTGCCTCGGCGACCAGGCGGTCACCCTCGCGTGCAAGATCATGGGCGAGGACGCCGGGGCGGATTTTCGCCATGACCCCCTCGACGATGCCGATGCACGCCTCGAGCAGCTCTTTCTGGGCATTGGTCGGCTTGCCGCCGCAAACCGCGCTGCGCCCGGGATCGAGGAAGTAGCCGTGGCGCATCGGGCCCATGATCCAGGCCCGGACGAGATCCCCTTTCTCCGGTGCCGAGGCGAAATCGGCGCCGGTCAGCGGATAGCGGGCAAAGTTGATCAGCTCATTGTCCGTGCCGTGGGCCAGGCGGATGATATAGGGCATGCCGCCCCGCTTGATGATCTCGTGGGCGCCGTCGGCGGCGGCGTCGGCTTCCACTTTCCCCGCGACCAGACCCTCCATGGTGACGTTGAGGCCCTTGGTCACGATATCGCCGGCTTCGCGGAACACGTCGAGCTCGCGCGGGCTCTTGATGTGCTGGACGCATTTGACGAGGTCGTCCTCCGCCACCCACTCGATCGCCGGCGTTCGCTCCCGCAGCATGTCCATATATTTGCAGGGGAAGAAGTCGGTCCCGACCAGCGCGACCTTGCCGGCGACCTTTCTTTGGTTGAGTGAGTCGGCGACACCGTGGATCGGGTTCATATGCCATTCAACCCGTTCGGTCGCGAGCCAGTCGTGCGGGTCGAGCAGCTCGTCGATATGAAGCTCCGGCGTCGTCCCGGGCTGCATGATGACGGCGTTGTATCCGCGACCCTGCCATAGGTTGTTGTCCGGTGTTTGTGCCGGATGACCACAGAAATGGTTGACGAGCCAAAGCAAATTCGAGCAGCGGTCCCACGTGCAGGCGCCGCGCGACCAGATCACGGCATGCTCGTAACCGCGCCGGCGCATCTCGTCGTGAACCTTTTCCCAACGCGCCTCATATTCTTCGGCAGGGAAGATTTTCATCGACATGGCAGGCCCCCATTTTGGGAAAACCGTATCATCGGCTCCCGTAGGTGTCGAGGAAGGGCGGAGCGTGCGCGCGGGCGGACGGTTCCTAAAGCCCACACCACCGGCGCGCCAGGATTTCGTAGACCTGGGCTGCCTGCTCGATGTGGGCAACCGGGCAATATTCGTCCGTTTGATGCGCCATCTGCATCTCACCGGGCCCGAGGATCACGGTCGGCGGGCGCCCATAGGCGGGCGTGAGGGCGGAAGCGTCCGTGAAATAGGGCGCGCCGCGGGGTTCCATCGGCTCGCCGAGGATGGGCTCCATCACGGCGAAGACCTCCTGGATCCACGGGTCGTTGTGGGGCGTGTGGACGCCGCCCGCATCGACCGCCCGCGCGATGCGCGTCTCGTCGCCAAGATAGCCCTGGAGGCCGGACAGGATTTCGCCGTGGTCCTGGCCCGGCAGCGTGCGGATGTCGACCGTGAACTCGGCGTGGTCGGGCACCGAATTGAGGTTGATGCCGCCTCGCACGGTGCCGACATTGAGCGTTGATCGCCCCAGCAGTTCGTGTGGCGCAACGTTGAAATCGAAATCCTCGAGCTTGGCGATCGAGCGCGCGGCCTTGTAAATCGCATTCTCCCCGACCTCCGGCATTGAGCCGTGCGCCGTCACGCCCTTGGTCTCGACATTGAGCCAAAGCGCGCCCTTGTGGCCGATGATCGGGTAGTTCGAGGTCGGCTCGGCGATGACGATCGCGCCCGCCTCGCCGAGCGCGCCAACGTGACCGAGGTGGTAGGAACCTTCGCAACCGGTCTCCTCGCCGGCGCAAATCGCCATCACAATATCGCTCGCCCCCTCCTTGCCTTCGGCCGCGAGTTTCAGCGCGACGTGGACGAAGGACGCGATGCCCGCCTTCATGTCGGTGGTGCCACGGCCAAACAGCTTGCCGTCGACGATCTCCGCGCCGAAGGGGTCGACCGACCATTCCTTGGCGCCGAGCGGAACCACATCGATGTGCCCGCCGAAGCAGAGCGGTTTCTTGTCGCCCCGGCCCTTGAGGACCGCGACCAGGCTCGTGCGGTTCTCCGCGAACTCGTAGTAGGAGACATCGATCCCCACCGAACTGAGCAAGTCGCCGAGATAGTGCGCGCACTCCACCTCGCGGCCCGGCGGGTTGCGCGTGTCCATGCGCACGATGTCGCGGGTGATATCAAGCGCGGATGGAATGGCTGGCATGCGGTCCCCCTCTCCTCGCTTATGCTTGTCGACCGGCGGCCGACGCGCTCAAGCGGTGGGCATTGTAGGCCGAAACGCCAATTTCACGAACTGAGCTGCCGCCATCCATCACCGCAGCGCACGCGTCCTGCGCGCGATCCGGACGCCAGGCACGCGCGTTGACTCGTCGCGCGCGCCGATGGAATAGTGAACGGGCGCCAACCTCCAGGGCGCTCGACCCCCGGAAAGCCGCATGGAGAGAGGCGATGGCGAGCACGTTCGAGACCGATGTCGTGACCCGCGAGATCGTGCGCGGCAAGCTTCTCGCGGTGGCGGATGAGATGGGCGTGGTGCTCGCCCGCAGCAGCATGAGCCCGGTCATCTACGAGGTGCTCGATTTCGCCTGCGGCTTCTGCGATGTGGATGGTGAGCTGGTCTCTCAAACCAACGGCATCACCGTGTTCACGGGCACCTTTTCCATCCAGATCAATGTCATTAAGGAGAAGTTCCGCGATCGGATTCGGCCGGGCGACATTTACATGCTCAATGACCCCTACAGCGGTGGCACGCACTATAACGACGTGGGTGTGATCAAGCCCATATTCGTTGATGACGAGCTATTCGCTTTCGCGATTTCGATCTCGCACTGGACCGATGTCGGCGGCAAGGCGCCGGGCTCGCTCCCCGCCGATGCAACCGAGATCTTCCAGGAGGGTATCTGCTTCCCGGGTATCCACATCTACAAGGAAGGCGAGCGCCAGGATGCGGTGTTCGAGATGATCGCCGCCAATGTCCGCATCCCGAAGATGGCGCTCGGCGATCTCAATGCGGCGCTGGCCTCGGTGCGGATCGCCGAGAGCCGCTGCCTCGAGCTCTGCGACAAATATGGCACGGTGGCGGTTAGGGAGACCTTCCGCCACATTCTCGAGAGCAGCGAGCGGGTCAGCCGAGACGCCGTCGCGGCTTTGCCGGATGGTGTCTACACTGCCGACGATTGGGTCGACGGCGACGGGATCACCGAGGAGCGCTTCCCGACCAAGGTCGAGGTGCGGATCGAGGGCGACGACATCACCTTCGACTATTCGGGCTCGTGCCCTCAGGTTCAGGGCCCGGTCAACTGCTCGCGCTCGGCGCTGGTCTCCGCGGTCAAGACGGTGTTCAAAGCGATCGTGGACCCGCAGTCGCCCTCCAACGAGGGCTGGTTCCGTCCGCTCCGCGTCGTGGCGCCGGACAGCACCGTTTTCACGGCCACCAAACCGGCGCCGGTCGGCTGGTACTATGAGGGCACCGGCCAAGCCTCGGAGCTCGCGTGGAAGGCGCTCGCGCCGATCGCGCCCAAGCGGGTCAGCATGGGGAGCGCCAACAGCCTTTGTGTGACCGTGTTCGGCGGCCATGACCGCGTCAAAGGCGAGCCATGGGTGATGATCGAGCCCAGCATGGTGGGCTGGGGCGCGACCGACGAGCGTGACGGCAATTGCGTGACGAGTGCGATCACCAATGGCGACACCTTCAACTACTCGATCGAGCTCCTCGAGGCGAAGTTCCCGATGCGGGTGAACCGGTACGCCCTCAACACGCCGGGTGGTGTTGGCGCTGGGCGCTACCGCGGGGGTTACGGCTCGATCCGCGAGTATCAAGTCTTGGCGGATGATGCCGTGCTCTCGGCGAGCTATGGCCGCTCGATCGAGAAACCGTGGGCCCGCGAGGGCGGCGACAAAGGCTCGTGCAACTACTTCGAGCTGCAGGTAGGCAACGACGCACGCCGGGCAGCGCGCGCGCCGACCACCGTCATGAAACGCGGCGACATCATCCGCATGTTTACCGGCGGGGGTGGTGGGTATGGTGATCCCTTCGAGCGACCCGCCGAGGAGGTGCTCGCCGAGGTTCGTGCCGAATACATTACCGCCGAGCAGGCACGCGAGGATTATGGCGTGGTCATCGGCGCCGACGGACGAAGTGTCGACGAAGAGGCGACCGCAAAGCTGCGCGCCCGCCCGGCGGCTTAGCCGATGGGCCGGCTCGCCACTGACATTGGCGGTACCTTTTCGGACCTCGTCTATTTCGACGATGCACGCGGCACTCTTAGCACCGCGAAATCTCTCACCACGCCCGCCGATCTGACCAAGGGTGTGATCGACACAATCGAGCTCGCGGGCCTAAGCCCCGCGGAGGTGGATTTCTTCGTGCATGGCGGCACCACGGTGATCAACGCGATCACCGAGCGCAAAGGCGCCAAGACGGCGCTCGTCACCACCGCCGGGTTCCGTGACGTGCTCGAGATTCAGCGCGGCAATCGCCCGGATCTCTACAACCTCCGCTTCGAGAAGGAGCGCCCTTTCGTGCCGCGCTTGCTGCGTTTCGAGGTGCGCGAGCGGGTCGATGCCAGCGGCAACGTCCTCATGCCCCTCGAGATCAAGGATCTCGAGGGGGTCGTCGAGCGCTGCCGCGAGGAGGGGGTCGAGGCAATCGCCATCCAATATCTCCATAGCTACGTCGCACCCGAGCACGAGGCAGAGACCGCACGCTATCTGCGCGAGCACCTCAACGGTGTCTCGGTGACCGCGAGCTACGAGATCACGCGCGAATGGCGCGAGTATGAGCGGGCCAACACGGCCGTGCTGAATGCCTATGTTCAGCCGATTGTGCAGAGTTATTTCGGGCGGCTGGAAGACGCCCTCCGGGGCACCGGTGTCGACTGCCCCTATGCGGCCATGCAATCGAACGGCGGCACGACCAGCTTTGCCTGGGCCAAGGAGCATCCGATCACGCTCATGGAATCGGGTCCGGCTGCCGGGTGCAACGGTGCTGCGATTGTCGGTGCGCTGTGTGACGAGGCGCGGGTCATCTATCTCGACATCGGCGGGACCACGGCGAAATGCACGACGATCGAAGACGGCAAGCCGAGTGTCACGACGGAATACCGGCTCGAATATAGCCGCACCCAGTTCGGCTATCCGCTGCGCGTCCCCGTCGTGGACATCGTCGAGATCGGTGCCGGAGGCGGTTCCATTGCCTGGTTCGACCAGGCCGGGTTGCTCAAGGTTGGGCCGCGCTCCGCCGGCGCCGATCCGGGGCCGGCTTGCTACGGCCGGGGTGGCGTGGAACCCACGGTCACCGACGCGAAGTTGATCACCGGCATCATCAACCCGACAAACTTCGCAGGCGGCCAGTTCGATCTCGACGAAGACGGAGCGCGCCGCGCGATGCAGACGATCGCCGACGGCCTCCAGGTGAGCGTTGACGAGGCGGCGGTCGCCGTGATCCGGACGGTCGATGCCAACATGATCAACGCGCTCAAGCTCGTCTCCATCCAACGTGGCCACGACCCGCGCGACTTCGCTTTGGTGGTGGGCGGCGGCGGCGGACCGATGCACGGGCCGGCGCTCGGGCGCGAGCTCGGCGTCAAGGAGATCATCGTGCCGCTCTATCCCGGGCTCTTCTCAGCCTGGGGCATGTTGGCGACCGAGCCTCGGCGTCATTTCCAGCAGACCACGTTGCAGCGCGCCGAGGAGGTGAGCGCGGACGAGATCAGCGCGCTCTTCGCCGGGCTCAAGGAAGAGGCGATCGGCTATTTCGGCACGGATCGCGACATGGCCGAGGCCGAGATCGTGTTCGAAGGACATATCGACCTCCGCTATCTCGGCCAGGAGCACACGGTAAAGGTGCCGGTGGCGATTGAGCGCGTCGAGATCGACCGCATCCTGTCGGACTTCCACGATGTCCATGAGAAGACCTACACCTTCCGCCTCGACGACACGCCCGTCGAGTTCGTCACTTACCGCCTCGCCGCCTCTGCCCATGTGCCGCGACCGGAGCTCAAGGCGCTGACGCCGGACGGACGCTCCATCGAGGCCGCGCGCAAGGCCCCGCGGACGGTCGATCTCGCGGAGGACGGGCAGCACGAGGCCGCCGTCTACGACCGCGACAAGCTGCCTGCCGGCGCCGTCCTCAAGGGGCCCCTGATCGTCGAGGAAGCCACGTCGACGACCCTCCTCCACCCGGATCAGGTCTTGCGCGTCGACGCCTTCGGCTTCCTCCGAATCACGGAAGCCTGAACGGGCGGTCGCGGTCGGGAGGCGGTTCCCGATCAGCTCGCTCGGCGTGCCGCCGATGCTCAGAACGTGGAGCGCCGGGGCTCGATGTTCGCGTGGACGTCGATGAGCACGGTTTCGCCATCCGCGTTGCGGCGCTGCGCCTCCTGCAGAGCGGGGGCGATGTCGCTTGGCGCGGTGATGTAGAGACCGACCGCGCCCAGGCCCTCCGCGATCTTGGCGTAGTTGCCATGCATCGTGGAGACCCCGTAGCGTTCGCGCGCCTCGGGGCCGACGATCCCCTGCAGGTCGCCGGAATAGGTGGCCATCGCGCCATTGTTGAGCACCACCGTGGTGATCGGGACCTCGGCCCGCACGGCGGTCTCGATGTCCAGGCCCGACATGCCGAAGGCGCCGTCGCCCATCAGGTTGAGGCAGAACTTGTCGGGCGCGGCGAGCTTTGCGCCGATCATCAGCGGAATGCCGAAGCCGAGATGCGTCGTCTTGCCCCAACCGATGTAGGAATGCGGACGGGTGGCGGGAAAGAAGGGCACCAGACAATCGCGCGGCGCGCCGGCATCGTGGGTCACGATCGCGTTGTCGAGGTCGAGCGTGCGGCTGATCTCGTTGATCACGCGGTAGTAGTTGATCGGCGTCTCGTCGGAGGTAAGGAGCGGGGCCCAGTTGGCCATCCACTCGGCCTTGAGCGCCGCGATCTCGGTTTCGACGCGGTGTCGCGCGTCGGTCGTGGCGCCGCCGCCCCGCGCCTTGATCGCGTCGACGAGCGCGTCTGCGGTGAGGCGGGCATCGCCGATCAGGCCGATCGCGGCGGTCTCCTCCTTGTTGATGTCGGCCGGGTCGAGCGTGTTGTGGATCAGCGTCTTGCCCGGGCGCACGGGTTGCCCGTAGGGCGAGCGGGTGAGGCTCGAGCCGAGCGCGAGCAGCACGTCCGCGCTTTCCAGCCAACGATGCGCCGCGAGGGTGGTCGCGCCGCTGCCGGCGCCGAGCGCGAGCGGGTGGCGCTCGTCGAACACCGACTTGCCGGGCATGGTGCAGAACACCGGCGTGGCGGTCAGCTCGGCGAGCGTGCGCAGCGCGGTCGCCGCCCCGGCGAAGAGCGCGCCGCCGCCCGCCCAGATCAGGGGCCTCTGCGCCGCCAGCAATGCGTCGGCCGCGGCTTCGACCGCGCCCTGCTCGGGCGCCGAACGCATGAGCGTGGGCGCGCGATAGCATTGCGCCTCGGCCGGCACCGCACGCGCGCAGGCATCGGCCATCAGCTCGACGACCACCGGCCCCGGCGGGCCGTTGCGGAGCGCATGAAAGGCGCGGCGCATGACCGCGCTGATCTGCTCCGGCGCGAAGATCGCTTCGATGTGCTTGGCCCAGCCGCGATACTTCTCGATCGCCGTGAAATTGGGGCGCACGGCGATTTGGTCGAGATTGACGCCGCCCGCGAAAACCAGAATCGGACTGTTGTCGGCGTAGGCCTGGGCCAGGCCGCCCATGGCATTTTCCGCGCCGGCCTGCGCCTGCACGGCGACCACGCCGAAGCGCCGCCGTTCGCTGATGCGGCTGTAGCCGTCGGCGGCCATCACGGCGCCGCGCTCGTGGCGAAACGCGATGGGGCGAATGCCTTCACGCGCCACCGCCGAGATCAGCGGATTGCTCGGAAAGCACGCCATCCACTCGACGCCTTCCTGCTTGAGGATCCGCGCGACGTAGTCGATCCCGTTCATCGTCCTCGCCCTCCTTGCTAGCGCCCACCACCTTCGTGCCGCCTGCGGTCTAGCCGCTCCAAGACATAGACCACGAACCGGCGCTTGAGCCACCATGCGGCGCGCCATGGCGGGTGCCACGGCAGAATGCGCCGAAGCCCCAGCAAGGGCGGCCGGGCCGGCGCGACCTGCCAAACCCGTAGCGCCTTGACCGTCGGCCGCGCGTCATCATCGGGTGGCTCGCCTAAGCCGTTGCGTTCGATGAGGCGCAGCGCGCCCCCGCGCTCCGTCGCCACATCGAGCCGCCGATCGGCCGCCGCAGCCGGGTCCCACACCCGGAGGCGGGCCAGCTCTGCGCCGTCCGGCGTGCCATCGAGCGCGAACGCGACGACGAGTTCCGCCGCACCCGGCGCCGTGCCGGCATCGCGCAAGAGCTCGAGCACGCAGGGGCGCCGCGCGGCCAGCGCCTCGCGTACGGTCTCAAGGGCATGGCTGCTTTGCGCCGCGAGCCAGACGAGCCCGCCTTGCGGCTCCTGATCCACATCGAGCGCGACCGCCACCGTCTTGTAGCCCGGCGTACCGGCGAGGGAACCGGCAAGCGACCGCTCGAACGGCACGGTCGGCACACGGTCGGCGGGCACGCGGGCGAACACGCATTGCGCATGGATCGTCGCGGCCGCTTCGACCGCGAGCGCCGCGTCGAGACGGGCGAGCATGTGGGTGCGGAGCCGCGCCCACACCCGGCGGTTTCGTGCCGTGGTCATCCCGCCCGGCTTGGGCCGCGGTGGCCTCGCGCGGGCGTCGAAGCAGTCCACCGCGACGAGCGCGCGGGCGAGCGAGAAGGCGGCTTGCGCGTCGACCTCGAGCGCGCCGATCGACTGCGCAAGATCGGTCGCGCCGAACTGTGCGGCGGTGCGGCCGAAGTGATCATGAAGCCGGCCGGCGGCGGCGTGGCCCGCCGCGCGCTGCGTCTCGTGGAGCCGCGCCAGCTCGTCAGGGGCAAGCGTCCAACAGTCCCAGCCGCTCGGGTCGTCAAGCCTGGCGCGGAAGTGGCAATCGGCCACCGTTAGCGCGACCGCCTGGCCCGGCGTCGCCGCGGGCGGACGTCCGCATCGCCATCGGTTGCCGGCCGCACGCCATCCCGGGTGCTCAGATCGCCGACCGCCGCCTCCGACAACGCCAGCACCTGGCGGAGGGTGTCGAGGCTGGCAGGCGACAGCCCCATGTCGAGGCTCAGCGCGGCATCGCAGGATGGGCACGTGACGGTCGCGCCGGACAGCAGATCCTCCATGGCAACGGACGCGGTCGCGCGGCAGAACGCGCACGGCACGGACGCCTGCAGTTGCTTGCAAGAGATGTTTGCGTCGACCTTCATCCTGCGGACCGCTCCGCGTGACGCCGCGCCGGGCTAACCGCCAGCGGGTTCGGTGTCGTCCGATGGCGAGGTGTCGGTTTCCGTCTCCGTGTCGGTCCGCGGCACGAGGCTGACCTCTTCTGCCGCGAGGCGGAGCAGGCGTGCCAAGCCCTCGGGCATATCCGCCTGCTCGACGCGGACACGCATCTTGACCAGCATGTCCATCGACCGCCGGCTGCTGCGGCTCGTCTCATTGGCAAACGTCGCGCGCATGGTGGCGGGCTGGTCGACCGAAATGCCTTCTTTCCGCGCGGCGATCAACTCGGCCGCGGCCCCCGGTGGCGGGTCTATGACCTCGGCCTGGATGACTTTCACCACGTAGTCGAGCTGGGCATCCCTGATCTGCAAGGCTGGGATCGGCAGCATGCTGAGCACCGGAATTTGGACGTCGACGGTTTCCTCTCCCCCGGATTCGCGCGGCCGCTTCGTGGTGAAGCGGGCCATCTGCAGATCGCCCAGCTCATCGAACGTGCCGCCGGCCGGCGGCCGAAAGCCCACATTTCGAATGAAGCGCGCCGTGGCTTGGGCCGAGTGCGCCTCCGCGTCGACGAGCGCGTGGATCGGTCCGCCGATCAGCTGCGAGAGCGACAGCACCTCATTTTGCGATGCCGGCTGGGGCGCTCGCGCGGGTGTTCGCGCGCCGCCTTCGCCGTTGCCGGCGCCGCCGCCACCGCCGTCGGCGCCGCCACCCCCACCGCCACCGCCGTCGGCGCCCTCGACGGGAGCGTCTGAGCCGTTCTGCGTGTCGTCGTCTGCCATGGCGATCTCCGCGTTCAATCCGACGTCAGCGCGTAACGTGATCTGCGCTCATCGATCTTGACCTCGGTCCAGATCATGTTGCGCACGGAGGCTTTCACGCGGATCGTCGAAACCGCGCCGTCGCCGAGCTCGGCGAGCTTGTGCCCCTCGACCACCACATCCAGGCGTGCGTCGAAATATTCTAGCCAGATCTTCTTGATCGGTGCCGCCAAGGCGTCCACCGCTTCGGCCAGACTGTCGTGCGCGAAGACGTGATCGAAGACCGGCCGCAGCGCCTCCTCGACCGCGTCGGTCTCGATCCCGTCATGCCGGTATTCCGCGAACCCCCACAGGAACGGCCGTCGCAGCTCCCGCCGCACACGCGCGGCGTCGAAATCCCCCTCCGGGCCGATCAGATGGGAGTAGGATTCGATCAGATAGCGCAGCGCGCGTTGTCGCAGCTCGATGCGAACGGTCGTCGAGCTGAAACCGCGGGAGAGCGTCGTGCGAAGCGCGTTCGCGATATCCTCATTCGCCTGGCCGTAGACGTACGCCCGCGCGAGATCGAGAAAGGTCGCGACGATCTTCTCGACGCCGCGCTCCATGACGTTGGCGGCATTGGCCTCGCGCCCTTGCGTGTCGGCAACGCTCGGGACGACCTCGGCAAGGCTGAACTTGAGGTCGATCTCGACCTCCTCGATGTCGGCGCGCGGAATCGGAAACTTCCGCAGCAGGTAATCGTTCTCGTAGTAGCGGGCGATCGACCGCGAATAGAGGTCCGTGCTGAAGCGGGCTTTCGCAAGGTCGCGCAGGATCGCCCCGACGATTTGCTGAAGATCGGCCATTCCTTATGGTCCACCCTGCGGTATCAGTTCGACCGTTTTCGCCGGGCGCGCGTCGGCTGCCGAGAACGGCGTCGGCGGCGCGTCCGGCGTGTTACTCCCCCGGCGGCGCCTCGACCGGCGTCGGTTTCTGGATCGTGTCGGTCAAGATCTCGAGCATTTTGGCGAGGCCCGCGGGAAGCTCGTCCTGAACGGCGTGGACGTGCACGTCCATGGTCGTTTCAACCGCGTACTTCGAGTTCTTGGTCGATTCGGAATCGCGCTTCGAGGAGACCGAGGCGTTGATGCTGGCTTTGAAAAATAGATAGCGCGCGCTGGCCTGAACCTCTGCCCCGAACTGATCGGACTTGGTGGTCTTGTCCGCTGTCTCGCGGCTCGATGAAATGTTCGCCTTGAAGTCGATCGTCATGTCGTCGATGCGAATGAAGGGAATTGGGACAATCGTCAGCAGGGGAACCTCGATCGAGACCGAGTCGTCGCCGCGCTTGGCATTGAAGGTGATGGTCTGAACGCTTCCATCCTCGGCGAAGCCGATCGATCGGATGAAACCGACCGACGACATGGCAGCCCTCGCCTGCGCCTCGATCGCCGCATCGAGCGGACCGCCGATCAACGATCCGAACGGCAACGATTGAAGTTCGCCCGCAACACCGTTTGCCATAGGTTCCTGCTCCTTCGATCAGCTCGGGGAATCACGACCGGCGACGGGGCCGTCGCCGTGGGACGATGAACACCCTAGTCCTTCGCGCTGCGGTTGTCATGGCGGCGTTGTGTCATAATCGGCGGAATGGTGTTGGGCGGGCGGTCGATGCGACGCCGGAGCAACGCAGGAACGACAACATGGGGGGTCGTCCATTGTTGATCTTTCGCCGTCCATGGCCCCGCGCTTTCTGCGCCAGCCTCGCAGCGCCAACGCTCATCGCGCCGCTTCTTCTCTGTCTATCGGTTGCGGGCTGCGCCGTGATCGAGCGTGGCGCCAGCGATGTTCTGAACCCGGTTCTCCGGGGCGGGCAGAGAGACGCGGGCCCGGTCGGCGGTTTCTTCGACACGCTCTTCATCGTCGATCTGCACGCCGATACGCTGCTCTACGAGCGCGGGCTCGAGGGTGCCAGATGGTTCCACCGGTCCGCCGGGCACGTCGATGCCGGGCGTCTCGCCACGGGCAACGTCGCCGTGCAAGTCCTTTCGACGGTCAGCCAATATTCCTTCTCGAGGAAAATCAGACGTGGCGACGACGTGTTGCGCTGCCACCACGAGAACGACCCCAACCTCGTCGACCTGCTGACGTTTCTGCAGAGGCCCTTTAGCGGGTCCGGCGAGACGCTGCTCGAGCGGATCGAGGCACAGGGAAGACGGTTCCGCATGGGCTATGAAGCGCTCGGCACGGTCAAGCTGATCGAGACGGCCGACGATTTTCGTGCGCTTGGCGCCAACTGGCGGGCGCGGCGCGCGCCCCGCGTCGGCGCCATCCTCGCCATCGAGGGGCTGCATTTCTATCCCGATCAAGAAGACGCCTTGCAGCGCCTGTGGGACCGCGGGTTTCGCATGGCCTCGCTCACCCATCATTTCAACAATGGGTTGGCGGGATCGAGCACCGGCTGCACGGAGGAGGGGCTAAGAGAGCCCGGCAAGGCCGCGCTCCGAAAGATGCGGCGGATGGGCTGGGTGCTCGATCTTGCGCATGCCTCCGCCTCGACGATCAAAGACAGTCTCGCATGGTGGGACCCCCGCGGGACGTCGCTGCGCCAGGCGCCGCCGGTGGTCTCTCACACCGGGCTGGTGGGTGCCTGCGCGGAGCTGGAGGGCCGCGCCCTAATGAAATGCGCGGACGCCGACCGGCGGAACATTTCGCGGGAGAACGCGTGCAGCGTCGCGCGCGCCGGCGGAGTGATTGGTGTGATCTATTGGACGCGCCAGCATGGCCTCGATCGGTGGGCGTCCGCGGCGGCCGCGCTGGCCGCGATCGTTCGCACCGTCGGGCGGCTCGACGACGCGCTGTCGAGCCCCGACGAGAACGGCGTGCCCTGCACGGCGCAAGATCCAGCCGGCGGCTATCGACCGGCGGCGCATCATATCGCCCTCGGCAGCGATTGGGACGGCGCCGCCGATGCCCCGTTCGATGCGACGGGCCTTGAGCTGCTTGTCACGGCGCTGCGCAACGATCGCTGCACGACCGATGCATGCCGCGCCCGCGGGAATCTCGATGGACGACGCTTCTCGGAGGCCGACATCAGAGCCATCGTCGGTTGGAACGCGTGCCGCGTCTTGCTGCAAAGCCTGCCCGGTGCCGAAACCGAACGAAGCGCTGACCAATTTTGCACGACGCTGTCACGCGACGCGTCCTCTCAGTGACGTGTGCCCGGCCTAAGCGTTGACGAGCCTTCCGGCCGGCTGCGGGTTCGCGTTCGCAATGAAGCTGTGGCGGGACTTGCATATGGTTTGATGTCAAACTATATAGTTTGATGTCAAATCATATGGAGGCCCGTCATGAACCGCAGGCAATTTCTCTCAATCGTCGGCGGCGGCGTTGTCATCGCCGCGGGCGGAGTTGGTGGCTGCACGGTCGTGGACAGTGTGCCCGATGCCGCCCTGAAACCGTGGCAAAGCGCCGGCTCGCTGTACACCGAGCCACGCCGGAACGCGCTTTCATACGCGATTCTGGCGCCCAATCCGCACAATCGTCAGCCCTGGCTCGTCGATTTGTCGGAGCCCGATCACGTGATGCTCTACGCAGATAGGGATCGCCTGCTGCCGCACACCGACCCCTTTTCCCGTCAGATCACGATCGGTCTCGGTTGCTTTCTCGAGCTCATGACCATGGCGGCTGCGGCGGACGGCTACCGGGTGATGATCGAGCCGTTTCCCGAAGGTGCGGACCCGGAGCGTCTCGACGGCCGCCCCGTGGCCCGCGCGCGCTTCAGCCGCGATTCGGCCATCCCGACCGAGCCACTATTTGCGTACGCGCTGGCACGCCGCTCTCTGAAAGAGCCCTACGATCTCGCACGGCCAGTGCCGCAGCAGTCGCTCGCGGAGCTCCACGCCGCGGTGATCCACGGCTCGGCGGTTGGCAGCAGCCAGGCGCCCGAGACGGTCGACACATTGCGCCGCCTCACCCGGGAGGCCCTGCTCGTGGAGATCGAAACACCCCGCACCTACAAGGAGAGCGTCGACCTGTTCCGGATCGGCAAGGCTGAGATCGAGGCCAATCCCGATGGGATCGATTTTTCAGGCCCCACGTTCGAGCTGATGCGCATGGTCGGCCTGTTCTCGCGCGAGAGCGCGCTCGACCCGAGCTCGATGGCCTATGGTGAGGGCATCGCCGCGGTGCTCGAGAATGCTGAGACGGCGATGGCCCATCTTTGGCTGGTCAGTCGCGGCAACGCGCGTATCGAGCAGCTCAACGCCGGGCGCGATTGGCTCCGGGTGAACCTTGCCGCGACCGCCGCGGGACTCGCGACGCAGCCGCTCAGCCAAGCCCTCCAGGAGTATCCGGAAGTGCAGCCCTTCCGCGACGAGATCCATGGCATACTCGCCCCCGATGGCGGCACGGTGCAGATGCTGGCCCGCCTGGGATTCGCAGACCCCGTTGCCCCGAGCCCTCGATGGCCCCTGGACACGAGACTGATCGCGAACACGACCTAGCGGGCGCCGAGCGACTCAAGCTCGCCTTTCGCTTCTTCAACGAGATCGGGATCATCAACCAGCTCGCGACGGCCGCGTTCAACAAACGTCTGCCGGATGGCGTTCACGTCTCCCATTTCGGCGTGATCAACCACATGGTGCGGCTCGGCGACGGCAAGACCCCGCGGTCCCTGGCGAGCGCCTTCCAGGTGACCAAGGGCACGATGACCCACACGCTGAGCGGGCTGTCGGAGCGCGGCTTCATCACGATCGAGCCGAACGAGGCGGACCGGCGAAGCAAGCTGATCTACCTCACGGAGCGCGGGCGCGAGTTTCACGGCGCGGCAATTCGAAACGTCGGTCCGCTGCTCGATGTGCTTGGCACGGCCATCGATCTCGACAAGCTGATCGACGTGCTTCCGCTGCTCCAGGAGGTGCGCGAGGTGATGGACGCAAACCGCGACGTGTAGTCGCGCGGCACGGCTCATCGCTGGCGGGACGTGGCGCAGCGACGCGCAACGAAGCTCAGGCGTCTCCCTCATCGTGCAGCGCGTCGAGGCCTGCGCGATAGGTCGGGTAGCGCCAGGCCACGCCGAGCGCGCGCTTCACCAGCGCGTTCGAGACGCGGCGGTTGTCGGCATAGAAGCTCCGCGCCATCGGGCTTAGCGCGGCGGCATCGAGCGACGTGAGCGGGGGCGGCGCGACGCCGAGGAGCCGGCAGGCATAGGCGACGACCGCCTCGCCCGGCGCCGGGAGGTCGTCGCAGACATTGTAGATCGCGCCTGGCGCGGGTTGGGCGATCGAGGCGGCGAGCACGGTCGCGATGTCGTCCACATGGGTGCGGGAGAACGCATGCCCCGGCAGCGCGATGCGCGTTGCTTGGCCGCGTTCCACCGTTGCGAGCGCGTTGCGCCCCGGTCCGTAGATTCCGGCGAGCCGAAAGATTTGGACCGGGATACCGTGGCGGCGGCCAAACGCACGCCAGCCCCGCTCCGCCGTGACACGCCGCAGGCTGCGCGCGTTGCTCGGTGCGGGCACGGCGGTTTCGTCGACCCAGCCCCCGTCGCGATCGCCATAGACGCCGGTCGTCGAGAGATAGCCGATCCAACGCAACGCCCTGACGGACATGAGGTCGCCGGCGTGGCAGCCGAGCACCGGGTCGCCGCGGTCGTCGGGCGGGATCGAGAGCAGGAGGTGCGTCGTGCCCACGAGCACGCGCGCCGGTTCCGCGAGAGGCCGGTCGCGCGAGAACGGCACAGTCGCGATCCCCTCGGCGCGGCCGTCGCGCGACGTCCCCGCGACCGCCCACCCTCCGGCGGCGAGGCGCCTGCCGAGCACGGAGGCGGTGTAGCCCAATCCAAAGCAAAACAATCGATCCGGCGCGGTGGTCATCGCGCGTCCTTGCGTTTTCGGGGTGAGCGGCCAAGCTTATCGACCATGGGTGCGGCACGCGAGGGGCCTCGACGAGGCCGGCGAATGATGTGTGGCGTCGTCGGGCTGGTTTGCCTGGCGGGATTGGCCAGTGCGCCGGCGTGGGCGAGCGATGCCGCCCAGTCGCTCGAATACGACGCCTGCATGAAAGCGGCGATCGAGGACCCCGAAGTGGGCTTCGACCGCGCGACCACCTGGCGCGAGCTCGGCGGTGGGGAGCCGGCGCAGCACTGCGCGGCCGTCGCGCTCTATGGCCTCGGCCATTTCGGTGAAGCGGCGACGCGCTTCGAGCGGCTTGCCAACGCGGACGCGATCGCCGACTCAGCGCTCCGCGCCTCGCTCCTCGGCCAGGCCGGAAACGCCTGGCTCATGGCGGAACGGGCGGAGCGGGCGCATGCGGCGCTGAGCGCGGCCATCGCCCTCGCGCCCGAGGACCCCGAGCTCTACATCGACCGCGCGTTGGCCCTCGCGGCGGCGGAAAACTTTTGGCCAGCGCTCGACGATCTCGACCGCGCGCTCGATCTGAGGCCCGACGATCCCAACGCGCTCGTCTTCCGCGCGAGCACCTATCGCTACCTCGACAGCCTCGAGCTTGCCGCAGAGGACGTAAACCGGGCGCTGGCGATTGCGCCCGAGCATGCGGACGCGCTCCTCGAACGCGGCATATTAAGGCGGCTTGCCGGGGACGATGCGGGCGCACGGGCCGATTGGGTCGCCGTGCTCGCGATCGATCCGGATGGCGCCACCGCTGAAGCCGCGCGCCGCAATCTCGAGCGCATGGACGTAAGGACGGAGTAGCCGCGCTACCCGTCGCCAAGCTCGCCCGCGGCCCCGCCGGGCAGCGGCACACGGTGCTCGTTGAGGGTCATCGCGATCATCGCGTAGTAGCCATTGATCGCGGTCAGTTCGACGACCCCGCGGGCGCCGAGCAGCGAAAGCGCCTTGGCGTAGGTCTCGTCGCTCACTCGCCGGTTCGCCTGAAGCTCGGAGGAGTAGTCGTAGACGACGGCGTCGCGCTCGTCGACGAGCGGGGGCGCGCGGCGCTCCCTGATCGCTTCGATGATGGCCTCCGGGAGGCCGGCTTTGCGCGCATCGCGCGCATGCCAGTACCACTCGTAGGAGCAGGACCATTGCCGCGCCACCGCGAGGATCGCGAGCTCGCTGAGGCGAGGCTCGAGGCTCGTGCCGTAGCGGAGCAGCGCGCCGAGCGATTGCACGCGGTCGGTCAGCTCGGCGTTGTGCATCATCGCCATGAAGAGGTCGGGCACGCTGCCGCGGGGGCCCGCCTTGATGGCGTCGTAGACCCGCCGCTGCTCTTCGTCGAGCTCGTCCGCGGTCGGGATGGGCAGGCGCTCGTCGCTCATGCAGAGGCCTCACCGGGCGGGCGATTGACGATCGGCGGGACGAACTGCAGGTCCGTATCCCAGGGGAAGAAGATCCAGGTGTCCTGGCTGACTTCGGTGACGAAGGTGTGCACCTCGGGTCGGCCGGCCGGCTTGGCGTAGACGCAGGCGATGTGCGCCTTCGGAAGCATCTCGCGGGCGATCCGGGCGGTCGTGCCCGTATCCGCCAGATCGTCGATCACCAGCATGCCCGCGCCGTCACCGGCGACCGATTTGAGCACCTCCGCCGTGCGCTGGTCCTGGTGGTCGTAGGACGAGACGCAGATCGTGTCGACCAGGCGAATCTCGAGTTCCCGCGCGACGATGGCCGCAGGCACCAAGCCGCCGCGCGTGATCGCCACGATGCCGTTCCAGGGGCCTCCCTCGGCGAGGCGCCAGGCGAGCGCGCGCGCGTCGCGGTGCAGCTGGTCCCACGACACGGGAAAGCCTTTCGTGAATTGTTCGGCCATGGCGGCCCTCCCTCCTCACCTATTCTCCGGCAAGATCCTCTGTGCCGATCCGCCGGCGCACGACCGGGTTGTCGGTATGCGCGCCGTCCTCAATCGTGAAGGCGGCGCGGATCGAGGCGGCGGCGCGTGCAGCATGATCCTCGTTGCTGGCGTGAACCAAAGCGAGCGGGCGATCCGCCCCGACCGTTTCGCCTAAACCCGCGATCTCGGTGAGCCCGACCGCGGGGTCGATCGTGTCGTCCGCGCGCCGCCTGCCGCCGCCGAGCTCCATGATGGCAAGGCCAAGGGCACGGGCATCCACGCCCGCCACGACGCCGCTCCTCGTCGGCGGGACCGAGTGCACCTCCGATGCCTGCGCCAGGTGTCGCTCGGGATGCTGCATCAGATCGGCCGGTCCGCCAAGAGCGACGACCATACGGCTGAAATGCTCGGCAGCCGCTCCCGAATCGAGCGCGGCCGAGGCGGCTGCGCGGCCGGCCGGCTGCGCGTCGGCCAGCCCGCCGAGCACGAGCAGCTCCGCCGCGAGCGCCAGCGTGACGGCGGCCAGACGCTCGTCCCGGTGGTCGCCGGACAGAAACGCCATGGCTTCCGCCACTTCGACCGCGTTTCCGGCATTCCGCCCAAGCGCTTGGTTCATGTCCGTCAACAATGCGGTGCAGGGGAGGCCCGCGGCAGCGGCCGTGCGCACCAAGCTCTCGGCGAGCTTGGTCGCCTCCTGCTCCCCGCGCATGAACGCGCCCGAGCCAAACTTCACGTCCATCACAAGCGCATCGAGGCCCGCGGCGCGCTTTTTCGAGAGGATCGACGCGGTGATCAGGGGGATCGATTCGACCGTCGCCGTAACATCACGCACCGCATAAAGAATGCCGTCGGCGGGCGCGAGCTCCGCCGTTTGGCCGATGATCGCGCAACCCGCCGCTCGGATCGCCGCGCGCAATCCCTCGAGGCCGGGCGTCGTGTCATAGCCAGGGATGCTGTCGAGCTTGTCGAGCGTGCCGCCGGTGTGGCCGAGGCCGCGCCCGGAGATCATGGGCACGATGCCACCGCAGGCGGCGACGATCGGCGCCAGCATCAAGCTGACCTTGTCGCCGATCCCTCCCGTGGAATGTTTGTCGAGCACGGGGCCCGAAAGGCCGGCTTCCGACCAGTCCAGCACCGTGCCCGAGACGGTCATGGCGTCGGTGAGCGCGGCCGCCTCCCGCGCGGTCATGCCGCGAAAGAACACCGCCATGGCAAACGCCGCGATCTGACCCTCGGAGAGCGAGCGGTCGGTCATCGCGCGGACGAAGTGGCGGATCTCCTCGTCATCGAGCGACGCGCCGTCGCGCTTGCGCCGAATGATCTCCTGGGGAAAGAACGTGCGGTCCGTCGACATGGCGAAGGGCATGCAAGCCGACTTCGCGACGCCCGGCAAGGACGGAATCGGCCAATCCACCGACGGCCTGTGCCGGGATCTCTCCGGGTGCTGCCTTCCGGCCGGCGCCGCGTGGCGGATGCGCGCAGTGCGCACCCGATGATCGCCGGCAGAGGGGTGGGGATTGCTCTTCAATGCGCGAAAATGCCGTTTCTCGCAGAGGTTTAGCCCAATCGGATCGGTTCGCGCTGTTAACCATCTTCGCTGATAAATCAATGATTTATTGGGCGCGGCGGGTCGGATAAACTGCCCGCAAGGGGCAGCGCGGGCGACCGTGGAGAAATTAGTGCTCCACAGCAGGGAACGGGACAATGAGCGTTGAAAAACACCCGACACTTCGTGCCGCATCGCACGATGCAGACGGTGCTGCCCACGCCTACGACCATGTAATCGCGGCGGCCGCGGGGGACGGCCCGCTTCTCATGCCGAGCGGTGCGTCGCTGAGCGGCGCCGAGTTTGTGCGGGCCGGCCCGGATTTGCTGCTGGTTGGCCCAGATGGCACGACGGTTCTCGTGACCGGCTATTTCACGCTCGCCGCACCGCCTGCATTGATCAGCGCGGAAGGCGCTCTGCTGCCGGCCGATCTCGTTGCGATCCTCGCCGGCCCGGCGGCGCCCGCGCAATATGCGCAAGAGGGCGCGCTCGTGGCCGACCAGCCGATCGGGCGCGTGACCGATGCGACGGGCGCGGTCACGGCGACGCGGCTCGACGGTTCTCAGGAGAGCCTCGAGGTCGATTCGGTCGTCTTCCAAGGCGATGTTCTCGAGACGGGCGCCGACGCGGCGATCGCCATCACGTTCTTGGACGAGACCGTGTTCTCGATCGGCGAGAACGCGCGCATGGTCCTCGACGAGTTGGTGTTCGATCCGACGACCCTCGCCGGGCGATCGGCGTTTTCGGTTCTCGAAGGTGTGTTCGTGTTCGTTTCGGGTGAGGTCGCGGCCAACAACCCGGACGAGATGGTGGTGCGCAGCCCGGTTGCGACGATTGGCGTGCGGGGCACCAATGTCGCGATTCAGTCGGCGCCCGAAGGCGACCTCAACACGTTCGTGCTGCTGCCGAAGATCGGCGAGGTGGTGAGTTCGGGCGCCATCTCGGTGATGACCCAGGCGATGACGTTCGACGGCACGCCGCCGATCGTGCTCAGCCAATCCTACCAAGCGGCGTCCGTTGCGAGCGTGTTCGACGTGCCCGAGGTCTATCAGGCCGAGCCCGAGCACGTCGCCGGCTTGCTGGGACAACTTTGGAGCGCGCTCCCGCAAGCGCCCGTGGTCGAGGGCATCGCGGCGACGATTGGGGCGAGCCTGAACGGTGACATTGCGACGTTCCTGGCGCAGATCGCGCCGGCTGCCGGCGAAGGCGCCGACGACGACGACGACGGAACCGATGCCGACGAGACGGGCACGGGCGCCGGGGCGGGGGCTGGCTCGCGGGACCTCGGCCTGGGTGACGCCCCCTACGACCCCGCGTTCGGCAGCGGCGGCTCGGACGGCATCATCGCCGACCTTTTCGCGCCGGATCCGGCGCCGGTCGACTATGGCGGGATCGGCCTGGTGATCGATGGGGAGGAGCTGCTTCCGGGTAGCACCTCCGAAACCGACGAAGAGGATCCCCTCCTGGTCGACGAGTTCCTCGTCCCAAATGTCATCAACGTAATCTTCGTCAACAATTTACCCCCGGCCATCTTCGAATCGGTGGTGCTCGGCCTCGGCCAATCGGCGCTGGGTGAGCTGAGCCCGAACGAAGGCGATTTTCTTCGTCAGTTCTTTCGTGACCAGCCGGCCGGTGACGCCGACGCCTTCGAGGTGAGCCTGCTCGGCGGCGTTCACTACACCGCGCAGGCGAGGGGTGACGGCGCGGGCTTGTTTGCACCGGGCAGCGCCGACTTCGGCGGCACGCTCGACGATCCGGTGCTGTTCGCCCTCGATACCGAGGAGAACGGCTTTCAAATCCTCGGCGAGGACGAGGACAACGGCACGCCCGGCTTTTCCGGCAACGACAACTCGCTGATCGATTTCGTGCCTGACGTCGACGGCGCGTATTTTCTGCAGGTGACCTCGCCCAGCGAATTCATCGGCGGCACCTTCACGGTCTCGATCGAGGAGAGCTTCGTCACAAACAATCTCGTCGATCCCTTCGACGGCGATGCGGCCGGCGGAACGGAATTCGACGTCGTGCATTTCCGGGCCGAAGGCGAGATCAACTTGGAGGCGCCCTGGACGAACATCGAGAAAATCGATGTTGCCGCCGGCGGGTTCGACAACGCCGTCTTCCTCGACCCGGCCGATCTCGCGCCGCTGACCGACGGGGGCAACGAGCTGATCATCGCGCTGAACGCGACGGATTCGATCAATGTCGGCGCGGGTTGGAGCTTCGTCGGGATCACTCCGGACAATCTCGTGACGCTCGTCGGGCCTGGTGGCGAGACGCTTCACGTGAGCAACGGCGTCCAGCTCGAGGCGGAGCTGACGGGCGGCGACGACATCTTCGGCGGCACGGGCGGCCCGAACATCATCCGCGGCGCCGATGGGAACGACATCATCACCGGCGGGCCGCAGGCCGACGAGCTCTTCGGCGACGCCGGCAACGACACGCTGAATGGCGGCTTTGACCAAGCGACCGACCGGCTCTTCGGCGGCGATGGAGACGATACGCTGCTCGTTTCAGGCGACGGGAACGATCAGCTCTTCGGCGAGGCGGGCAACGATCGCCTGGAGGTGCAGAACGCAGGGTTCGGCACCAAGCAGCTCTTCGGCGGCGCCGGTGATGACACCCTGATCGCGGGTCCCGGCTTCGACATTCTGGACGGCGGCATCGGCGCCGACACGCTGCAGGGCAACGCGAACACCACGGCGACCTATGCGAGCGAGAACGACGTCATCAACGCGGATCTCGCCGCCGGCACGGTGAACACCGAGACCGGGATCGATCAGTTGATCGGCATCACGCGGATCGTCGGCACCGAGTTCGGCGACGTGATCGACGGCTCGGCCGCCAATGACGTTCTGATCGGCGAGGACGGCGACGACCTGCTCAACGGCTTCGGCGGCGATGACTTCATCGAGGGCGGGTTCGGCTTCAACGAGCTCGATGGC
This sequence comes from Alphaproteobacteria bacterium, assembly GCA_965216915.1. Lineage (GTDB taxonomy): Bacteria > Pseudomonadota > Alphaproteobacteria > UBA828 > UBA828 > CBDCGS01. The sequence goes on along the minus strand of CBDCGS010000011.1, from coordinate 23,133 downwards.
GGCGCCGGCTTCGATATCGTGAGCTATAGCGGCGCCGGCGCGATGCTCATCGACCTCAGCGAGAACGTGGCCTTCGGCGCCGGCATCGACGACGTGTTGTTCAATTTCGAGGAGGTCATCGGCTCCGCCGAGGCCGACGACATCACCGGCAATGACGACGCTCTCGTCGGCGACGTCCTCGACGGCAGCGAGGGTGACGACACGATCTCGGGGCTGGCCGGTGACGATGTCCTTTTCGGCGATTCCGGCGACGACACGCTCGACGGCGGCGATGGCGCTGACCTCATCCTCGGCGACGACGGCAACGATATCTTGCGCGGCGGCTTCGGTGATGACGAGCTCGAGGGCGGCGAGGGCGACGATCTGCTCGAGGGCGGTGCCGGTGACGACTTCCTGCTGCCCGGCCTCGGCACCGACGACATCGACGGCGGTGCGGATTTCGATACCGTGCTCTTCGACGAGGTTGACGGCATCACCGGCGTCCAGGTGAATCTGCTCGCCGGCACCATTGCGGGCGGCGCGGGCGGCGGCACGATCAGCAATATCGAGGAGGTGATCGGCAGTTTCCTCGATGACGAAATCATCGGTGACGACAACGACAACATCCTGATCGGCGATGGGGGCAATGACGAGCTGCGCGGTCTCTTCGGCGACGACGATCTGTTCGGTGGCTTTGGCGACGACATTCTCGACGGCGGCGACGGCGACGATTTCCTGAACGGCGGCTTCGGCTTCAACAACACCGCGAGCTTTCAGGACATCAGCATCGATTCGGGTGGCTTCGGCGCGACCATCGACCTGGTTGCGGGAACCGCGCTCGCCGACAACGGCGATGTCGACGCGTTGGTCAATATCCAGAACGTCATCGGTTCCAGCGGCGACGACATCATCCTCGGCAACGGCTTCGCGAACCTGATCGATGGCGGCTTCGGCAACGACGAGATCGACGGCGGCTTCGGCAACGACGTCATCAATGGCGGCTTCGGCAGCGATGACTTGGAGGGCGGCTTCGGCTTCGATCTCGCGGCGTTCGACACCGCGGACTTCGACTTTGTCGACGCCAGCCTGGCCGACGGGCTCGCATTTCAAGGCGACGACACCGACACGCTCAGCGGTTTCGAGGGCCTGATCGGCTCCGAATTCGGTGATTTTCTCGAGGGCGACGCGGGCAACAACGAGCTGCGCGGCATCGATGGCGCAGACGAACTCTTTGGGCTCGACGGCGATGACCGCTTGCTCGGCGGTCTCGGCGACGACGACCTGGACGGCGGCGCGGATAGCGATACCGCCGATTTCAGCGATGTCTCGCTTGCCGTCATCGTCGATCTCGCGAGCGGGACCGCGTTCGGTCAGGGCGACGACACGCTCACCGATATCGAGAACGTCATCGGCTCGACCGAAGATGATGAGATCACCGGCGATGCGGGCGCCAATCAGCTCGACGGCAATGACGGTGACGACATTTTGGATGGTGGCCTCGGCGAGGACACGTTGCGCGGCCGGGCCGGGAGCGACATCTTTCTCCACAGCGGCGGCGACGATATTTTCGACGGCACGGGCGACCTCTTCTTCTTCGAGGAAGACACGGTCGATTATTCCGGTTTGGGGGGCAGCCCGATTTTCGTCGACCTCGAGGCCGGAACCGCGGAGGACGACGATTCGCTCGACGACACGCTGATCGACATCGAGAACGTCATCGGCACCGGCGAGGCGGACCAGATCCGCGGCGACGCCCAGAACAACGAGCTCACCGGCGGCGCGGGCGACGACCTGCTCGATGGACGCGACGGGTTCGACGTGCTGAACGGCGGCGCTGGTAACGATCAGGTGCTCGGCGGTGGCGGCGGCGACATCCTCAACGGCGGCGCCGGCAACGATCTGCTCGACGGCGGCACGGGGTTCAATCAGCTGTTCGGCGAGGCCGGGGACGATGTCCTCGACGGCCAGCAGGGTCTGGGCTTTCTCGACGGCGGCGCCGGGCAGGACACGCTGCTCGGCGGCAATTTCTCCGACCAGCTCGACGGCGGCGCCGGCAACGACGTGATTCAGGCTGGCGGCGGCGGCGATTTCGTGATTGTGAGCCGCGGCAGCGATGTGCTGGATGGCGGTGATGGTGTCGACATCTTGGACGCGCGCGAGCTCGGGCTCGACGGCCTGACCATCGATTTCGCGACCGGTCAGATCGTACGCGTCGGCGGCGACGATTTCGTCGACCAGATCGCGAATTTCGAGAACGTGTTCGGCACAGACGGCGGCGACACGATCATCGGCGACGGCAACGCCAACCTCTTCCTCGGCGGGCTCGGCGATGATGTGATCGCGGGCGGTGGCGGCAACGACATCATCATCGGTGGTGCCGGCCAGAACGTGCTGACCGGCGGCGCCGGTGTGGATCGCTTCGAGTTCTTCGGCGACGAGCTCGCCGCGGTCGCCGACGGCACGGTTGGCGCGCTTGCCCAGACCACGATCACCGATTTCGTGGGCGACACCCTGGCGTTCTTCGGCCCGGCGTTCAATCTCGGCAATTATTTCGGTCCGTTGCCCGGGTTCAACTTCCGGGTGGTGGAGGATTATGACGGCACGAACAGCGGCGTGCGCGCGCAGGAGGGCCACTTCGTGTTCGACCCCAACGCGGACACGCTCTATTTCGACAGCGATTCCGCGCTCGAGGGCTTCCAATCGGTGGTCACGCTGCAAGACGGCGCCGTGATCGATGCCACCAACGTCCAGGTTTTGCCGCCGGAATAAGCCACCGGGCGTAGCAGGATATACCGCGGCGCCGTGGCGCTGGCCGGGAGGGCGGCGTGTCCTCCGTTAGGTCTAGCTGTGGGTGGCACCCGCATCGCGCTGTAAAGCTTCTTTACATCCACGAAATTACCGAAATTAACCATGTTTACAGTGCGTTGACGTCGATCGTGCCGCCAAGGTGCGAACGCGCGCGCCGGATTCGGGTCGTGGACGTGTAAAAAAAATTGACGCTCGGCGCAGCGGCGGTTTTCTAACTCGTTGATTTGTAGCGATAAAAAATATTGGCACGGATCTTGCTTTTAGAATCTCATCGGGACGAGGAAACGGCTTCGCCCGTGGCAACAGCAATAATTAAGAGTGCCACAAGGCATATGTGGAAAGGCCGTCGAGCGTATGGAGACTAGGATGAAAGTGCGGAGGACTCGGATTAGGGCGACGGTGGCGGGCCTGGTGCTCGCGGGCGCCATTCCCTTCGGTGCCACGGCGCTCGCGCCACAGGAGGCCAAGGCTCTGGCGTCGCTGCCGGCCTGTGTCGCGCCTCTAACCTGTCTGGAATTCGAGGATTTCGACGTCTATTCGCTGGCGTTCTTGAATTTCGTCGCTGGGGCGGGAACGCCGCAGCCGGGCGATCCGTTCCATCAGGATTCGAGCCCGGGCTTCTTGAACCAGAACGCCATCACCATCGGGACCGGGGCCGGCGCGCCCGTGAACAACATCTCTCCGGGGAACGATCCGCCAACCGTTGATGATGCTTATGGCACACCGAACTCGGTGCCCGGCGGCAGCCTCTCGGTGAACTTCGAGATGATGAGCATCACCGACCCGGCGCCCGACTTTCCGGCCCAAGGCGATAATGTTGAGGTGATTGGGACGAGCCATAACCCGAACGTGCCCGATGGAAATGTGTGGGACTCCACGACGGCTGATATCCGCAATTTCATCGGCGCGGGCAACGAGGTCGTGTTCTTCTTCAATCTGAATGAGGAGAACAAGGGGAGCAATTTCCCCGTGCCGACCTGCGACGGGGTGACCATCACGACGTCGGTCAACGGGACTCCCTGCGATATCGGCGACTCGACACCGCAGAACCTGGTCGACGCCCAGCGCGTGAATGACGGTCAGGACATGCTCGGCTTCCTTCTGGTCACGCTGACGAACACGACCACCGGGGCACAGATCGAGTTCCAGCTTTCCGGCAATGTCACCACCGGCATTCCCGGGCAGGCTTGGGAGCAGCTGGGCGCGGGCGACCTCGACCCAACCGACCCGGGCGATGACATCTTGCCCGACGCCGACGACAAATGGGCGCACGTTCATGGCGAGATTTGTGTCGATACCAACACGAACACGTTGATCGCACTTGGGCCTTGCACCGACGTTGGCAGCCCGGCCGGATCACAGACCGTCAACCAGAATCTCGGTGCCAACGAAGCGGCGTTCGCTCTGTTCAATCAGCAGCTGAGCGATCTGATCCTCGATCCGCTGTCCGGCTTCGATCTGCTGTCCGTGGATCTGCGGATGGCACGCATCGACAACGGGTTCGAGCAGCTCTTCATCATCGGCACGCCGATCGATCCGCCGGATGTGCCGGAGCCGGCCACCCTTTCGCTCCTCGGCCTCGGCCTCGGAGCGCTCGGGCTTGGCGCGCTGCAGCGCTACAGGAGGCGCAGGCAGCGCACGGCCGCCTAGGCCAGCTAGCTTGACGATGTAGGCACCGGCGCCCTGGGGTTCCCAGGGCGCCGGTCGCTTTTTGGGGCATGTCGCGTTCACTCATGCTCACGCGACATGCCCTCTCTCATTGGCATTGACGCAAATGCGTCGTCGCAGGTGATCGCACCTGCGCGGGATTTGCTTCTCTAGTTGATCGGTCTGATCCAGACGGCGGTGTCGTGAAACACGGCGCCGCCGTTCGGCGCTGCGCGCTCCGCGGAGGTCAGCGTGTTGACGCCGAGGCCCTCTTCGAAGGCGCCGTTCGGCCAGATGCTTTCGATGACCACCGTGCCGCGGCGCTGGCCATTGCCGATGCGCGCGTGAATGACGATATCGTCGCGGCGGCTCCCCACCCGCACGCGGTCACCGTCCGCGATGCCGAGATCAGCGGCGTCGGCCGGATGCACCAGCACGCTCGGCCGCATCTCCTTCTTTTGCGATGTCGCCGTCTCGGTGAAGCTTGAGTTGAGATAATTGTGCGCCGGCGCGGTGACGAGGCGGAACGGATAGTCGGTATCCGCTGCGTCGATCGCCGGCATATGGTCCGGCAAGGCCGGCATCATCGCGTGGCTCTCGCCGATCGAGGCCCAATCCGGCCTGAAGCGGAACTTGCCGTCCGGGAAGCCGAAGCCGGCGAGGAAATGCGCCTCCTCGAACGATGGGCTGCAGTCATGCCAGCGCTCGGCGATGAGCGTCGCGGCATCGGGCCAGCCCGAGAGCGTCAGGGTCTCGTCGATGATCTCCATCGCCGTCATCTCGAAGCCGGGGTGAGCGGCGCCGAGGCGCTTGGCGAGCGCGCAGACCACATCGTGGTTCGCGCGCGCCTCCGCAAACGGCTCGATCACCTTCGGCCCAACCTGCAGGTACATGTGCCCGCCGCCCTGATAGAGGTCGTCATGCTCGAGGAAGGTGGTCGCCGGCAGCACAATGTCGGCGTATTTCACCGTGTCCGTGGTGAACTGCTCGTGCACGGCGAGGAAAAGATCGTCGCGCAGCAGGCCCGCGCGCACCTTGCGTGATTCCGGCGCGACCGCGGCGGGGTTGACGTTTTGCATGATCATGGCGGTCACCGGTGGGCCATCGCCGAGGTCCGTCGCCTCGCCGGTGAGCACGGCACCGATGCGCGACATGTCGAGCGTGCGCACGGCCGGGTCGTGCGCGGCGAGGCCCTGAATGATCGAATGGTCGATGCGATAGATCCCGGGATTGGCGTAGAAGGCGCCGCCTCCCTCATGCTGCCAGAGGCCCGCGACCGTCGCGACCGAGGTCGCCGCGTGCATGTTGGCCGCGCCGTTGCGGGTGCGGGTGAAGCCGTAGCCGAGGCGGATGAAGGTGCGGTCGGTGTGCCCGATCATGCGCGCGAGCGCGACGATGTCGTCGGCCGGCACGCCGCTGATCGACTCGGCCCAGGCCGGATCGCGCGTTTCGAGATGCGCTTCCAGCGCCTCCGGGCAATCGGCGTATTTCGCCATGTACGCGCGGTCGGCGAGCCCTTCCTTGAAGAGCACATGCATGATCCCGCAGGCAAGCGCGCCGTCGGTTCCGGGGAGCACCGGGAGATGCCAATCGGCGACGGCGGCCGTCCGCGTCGAGTAGGGATCGATCACCACGAGCTTCGCATCGCGGGTCTTGCGCGCGCGGGCGATGTGGCTCATCACATTGACCTGGGTCGAGGCGGGGTTGCAGCCCCACACGATGATCAGGTCGGAAACGGCCATCTCCCGCGGGTCCGGCCCCCACACGACCCCGGCCCCGGCCCGCCAGCCGTCGGTCGAGATGCGCGAGCAGATCGTGTTGTCCTGGCCGGAGTATCCCATCACGTTGCGCAGGCGGTTGATGCCATCGCGCTGCACGAGGCCCATCGTGCCGGCGTAGTAGTAAGGCCAAACCGCCTCCCGGCCATGCGCGCCCTGGGCTTTCACGAAGGCCTCGGCGATTACGTCGAGTGCGTCATCCCAGCCAATTGGGCGAAACGCGCCGTCGCCCTTTGCCCCGGCTCGTTGCAGCGGTGTGGCGAGCCGCCCCGGATGGTGCACGCGCTCGGCATAGCGGGCGACCTTGGCGCAGATCACACCGGCGGTGTAATCGTTGTCGCGGGCGCCGCGCACGGCCCCGATCCGCGTCGCGCTCAGCCGCTCGACCTCCAAGGCACAGGTGCTTGGGCAGTCGTGGGGACAGGCGGTGTTGACAATGTCCGTTGACATCCTGGTCTCCGAGCCAGCTGGCACACGCAAAGCCGCGTTCGCGGGCGCTAGCGCGACAGGGTTTTGGTCCAACGGTCCAATAAGCGTGTCCACTGGGCCGCGACCTGGCGATACTCCTCCCTGACCACCGGATCGGCGGCGTCCCCGGCGCAGGCGTGGTAGGCTGCAACGGCGGCCTTGTACCGCTTGAAATCAATACGTCCTCGGTCCACCTGGCGCAAGGTCGGCGGGGTCGGTCGTGTGCATTCGGCCCCCTCCGCCGCCGCAAGCGGTCTTGGACCATCAACCGGCAGCGCGGCCGCCAGCCACGCGATGCCCACCGCGAGGGCCGCGCGTCCCAAGATCGATCGTGTCATCGGCCGTCTCTCCCCTTTTTGTTCAGCGCTCGTCCATGGGAACATAGCGCTGGCGGCCGCCTCGGCCAGGCAGCGGCGGTTGCGCTTTGACCATTTCTGAACCTCTACATTCGGTAGAATGGCGCCGATCGCATTGCACCGGAACCACACGCCTTTGATGACCGAGCCAACCGATCAGCGCGCAGGCGCGCCCGAGGGGCACGACGCTCTCCTGGCGGAGAACCGCTATTTGCGAGAGCTGCTGATGACACTCCGCGATGTGCTGGAGCGCGCCGAAGCCGACAAGAGACGGGCCGTCCAAGAGGCGGTGTCGGGCACACAGTCGGAGCTGGAGCAGCTCAAGTCGACGGTCAATGCGTTGCGCGATGCGCTCGACGAGGCGCGGGAGGAGAAGGCGACCGCGGTGCGCGACGCCACGTCGGCGGCCGCGGAGGAGATCGCCCAGGTCAAGGCCACCGCCTCGGCGCTGCGCGATTCGCTCGAAGCGATGCGTGCCGAAAAGGCTTCGGCCGTGCAGCGAACTCTCTCCGACGCCACGGGCGAAATCACGCAGCTCAGGGGAACCGCAAACCAGCTCCGTGATGAGCTCGAGCGGGTCCGCAGCGCCGATGCGGCGACCCTGCGTGACAGCGAGGCGCGCGCCGACGAGGCCCAGCGGGAGCTGCGGCAAACCGTCGACGCACTTCGCAACCGGCTCGAGCGCGAGCGGCGCGACGGTGCCGAGCGATTGCAGCAGGCCGAGAAAGCCGCCCACGACGAAACGTCACATTTGCGCGCAACCATCGAGGCGTTGCGCGCCAGATTGGAGGAGCAGCATGGCGACGCGTAAAGCTGCGGCGAACCCGCCTGCGAAGCGGCGGCCTCGAACCAACCCGCCGGCCGCACCCAAACCGACCGTCAACGAACCCGCGGCGGCGCGCCCAACCCCGGACGAGCAGGCGCCGAAGGAGGCCGCCCCCGCGTGCACACCGGCGCCCGCCCCGGCTGTGGAGAGCCGCGCGGAGTTGCTGCTCAGCGTCTCCAACCGGCTCGCGGCGCATCAGAGCCTCGACGAGCAGCTCGAAACGTTGGTCGAGATCACGACCTCGGTGCTCGGCTGCGAGCGGGGCTCGCTCTTTCTTTCAGATCCCCAAACCGACGAGCTCTATTCGCGCATCGCGCAGGGCGACATCCATCGCGAGATCCGCGTGCTCAACAATGCCGGCGTCGCCGGTCACGTCTTCCAGTCTGGCGAGAGCCTCATCATCGATGACGCCTATACCGACGAGCGCTTCAACGCCTCGGTCGACGAACAGACGGGGTTCACGACGGAAACGATTCTGTGCACACCCGTGCGCACCGTCACGGGCGCGGTGCTGGGTGTCGCCGAGATGCTCAACAAGAAGGATGGCAGGTTCGATGCGGACGATCTGGCGCTGCTCGATGCCATGACCACCCAAGCGGCGGTCGCCCTCCAGAGCACGCTTTTCGTCGAGGAGATGGAGAGGTCGCGGGAGAAAGAGCTCGAGTTTCTCGGCGTGGTGACGGATCTCTCCTCGGAGCTGCAGCTCGGGCCGCTGCTGCAGAAGATCATGAGCACGGTCACCAAGCTCCTCGATTCGGAGCGCTCGACGCTGTTCCTCCACGATGAGCGGACGAAGGAACTCTATACCGAGGTCGGCGAGGGCCTCGGCAAGGAGACCATCCGTTTCCCGAACCACATGGGCATCGCCGGCACCGTGTTTCAAACCGGCGGATCGGTCAACATCCCCTACGCCTACGCCGACCTTCGGTTCAATCCCGGGTTCGACCGTCAGACCGGTTTTTTCACGCGCTCCATCCTCTGCGTTCCCGTGATCAACAAGAACGGCAAGACGATCGGCGTGACCCAGGTGCTGAACAAGCGCGGCGGCACGTTCACGGAGGACGACGAGTCGCGGCTCAAGGCCTTCACGGCGCAAATTTCGATCGGGCTCGAGAACGCCAAGCTGTTCGACGATGTCCAGACGATGAAGAACTACAACGAGGGGATTCTCGAGAGTATGTCGAGCGCGGTGATCACGCTCGACGAGAACGATGTGATCAAGACTTGCAACGCCGCCGGCTATCGCATCATGCGGGTGAACCCCGACCAGGTTTTGGCCAAGAAAGCGGAAGATTTTTTCTGGGGCGACAACGCATGGCTCCTTGAGCACCTCGCGCGGGTCAAGAAGAAGCGCGAGGTCGATATCGTGATGGAGGCCGGCGTCGAGTTCCGCGGCGAAAAGCTCTCGGTGAACGTCACGATCCAGCCGCTCAAGGACACCAAGGACGAGATGATCGGCACCATGATCATGATGGAGGACATCTCATCGGAGAAGCGTGTGAAGGCGACGATGGCCCGCTACATGGATCCCTCGCTCGCCGATCAGCTCGTCGCGGCCGGCGAGGAGATCCTCGGCGGTCAAAACAAGGAAGCCACGATCCTATTCTCGGACGTCCGCGGCTTCACGACCTTCACGGAAGAGCTTGGCGCGCAGGGCACCGTGCAGCTGCTCAACGAGTATTTCACGCTGATGGTCGATTGCATCCAGGACGAGGGCGGCATGCTCGACAAGTTCATCGGCGATGCGATCATGGCCGTGTTCGGCACCCCCTTCGCGCACGAGGACGACGAGGACCGCGCGCTCCGGTGCGCCTGCGCCATGATGCGGGCGCTCGCGACGTTCAATGCCGAGCGCGTGGCGCGCGATCTCATGCCGATCGACATGGGCATCGGCCTCAACACGGACGTGGTGGTCTCAGGAAACATCGGCTCGCCTAAGCGCATGGATTACACGGTGATCGGCGATGGCGTGAACCTCGCCGCGCGCCTCGAAAGCGCCTGCAAGCAGTACGCCGCGCATATTTTGGTGAGCGACTACACCTTCAAGGAACTGCGCGGCACTTACCGCAGCCGCGAGGTCGACAAGGTGATCGTGAAGGGCAAGACCGAGCCCGTCGCCATCCACGAGATTCTCGACTTCTACACGCCGGAAACCTTTCCCAATCTCGCCGACGTCCTCGGTCGCTTCAAGGATGGGCTGGAGCTATACCGCGCGCAGGACTGGGATCGCGCGACGCAGGCATTTTCGGATGCGCATGGCCTCAATCCGGACGACGCGCTCTCCGCGATCTATGTCGAGCGCTGCGCGCTGATGAAGGCCAACCCGCCCGGTGACGATTGGGACGGCACCTGGGTCATGACGTCGAAATAGCTAGGCCGACGCCCACGCCGCGCCGACGAGCATCGGTTCACGGCCGACCAGGGTCTCCAGCAGCCCGCGATCGTCGACGCCAAGGCCGGTGAAGTCCGATTCGATGCGATAGGTGGTGTCGGCGTCCGCGCCGGGCGCCGCGATCCGGTTCTCCAACGCAGGGCAGCCGGCGTGCGCGGCGAGGCGGCGCTCGACCCGCCGCATGAGCTCTCCTTCCACGAGATCGAGATGGTCGGGATCGAAGCCGTCGACGCAGAGCGCGTGATAGAAGCGCGTGCGCCGCGCCTCCTCACATGCCAGCTTGGCCGCTCTCTCGAGGTCGTTATAGGCGGCAAGGCGAGAGGCGAAATCGGCGTCGTAGGCCGGGCGTCCTCGGCTGTCGCGGAGCGGTTGGGTCAAGCCCAGCGCATTCACCACATGCTGGTCGAACCGGGTGAGAAGCTGGCGCGACTGGCCGACATAGGCGACCACGCGGCCGCCCTCGTAACGCTTGGTGCGAAGGTACACGCCCGGCTGATCGAGGGCCGCCAGGCTCTCCGGATCGCTCGGGATGAGGCTGGGGCCGACCGGGCCGCCCCAGACGAGATGCAAATTCACCGTCAGCGCCGGGAGGCGGCCGGAGACCGGCCGGGATCGTCGTCATCGACCAGGCTGGCCTTTCGCTGATGGCGCTTCGCCTCGTCGGCGACTTGGCTCGCGTCGGCGTCATAGACAAGACGCTCGGCGCCCGAGAGCGTGACGAACCGCTTGCCCTTGGCGCGCCCGATGAGCGTGAGCCCCGCGCGCCGGGCAAGTTCCACACCCCATGCGGTAAAGCCGGAGCGGGAGATGAGGATGGGAATTTCCATCGTCACGGTCTTGATCACCATCTCGCTGGTGAGCCGGCCGGTGGTGTAGACGCTTTTCCCCCGCGGTGTGATGCCGTGCTTGAACATGTAGCCGGCGATCTTGTCGATCGCATTGTGGCGCCCGACATCTTCCATGTAGATCAGGGGACGCGGCCCTTCGCAGAGCACGCATCCGTGGATCGCTCCTGCCGCCAGATAGAGGCTTTCCTGCTGGTTGATCTTGCGGCTCAGCGTGTAGAGCCATGAGGTCTTGAGCACGGCATCGCCCGCGAGCGTGATCTCGTCGAAGCGCTCCATGAGGTCGCCGAACACCGTTCCCTGCGCGCAGCCGGAGGTGAGCGTTTTCTTCTTGAGCTTGTCCTCGAAGTCGGTCTCGCGGCGTGTGCGCACCACGACCGTCTCGAGGTCTTCGTCATAGTCGATCGCCGTGATCTCGTCGTCGCGCCGGAGCATGTTTTGGTTCAGCAGATAGCCGACGGCGAGGTGATCCGGGTGGTCTCGAATCGTCATCATCGTGACGATCTCTTGGCTGTTCAGGAACACCGTGAGGGGCCGCTCCTCGACCACGCTCGTCTCCACCGGCGCGCCGTCTTGGTCGCGGCCGACCAGCGTCCGGGTCAGCCGAGAATCGGCCGGATTCGGCGTAACCTCAAATTCTCGCATCCTTGCGCCAATATCGTGTTGGGGGGCACGGGAGGCAGCGAAATCGCAGGCTGAGCCTCCGATTCGGCGATCATTCCCCGTGTCCGACCGGCGGTGAGAATGCTAGTCTCCTCGCCGTCGGCGTCAATTGGCGCGTTCGGCGACGCACGTGCTGCGGCGCGGGCGGTGAGACGGATAGGCGGGGCAGCGGCGTGCGGCGGTGCGCCGGGCAGCGAGCTTCAGAAGAAGCAAGACATGCCGCGGGTAAAGGATCGGGACGAGCACGACCCTGAGCATCCCACCGGGCAGCCATGTGCTGGTGGCGGGGTGGCCGAAGAACCCGGTGTGGGCAAGCATCGGGCGCGTCGCGTTGTCCGCACGCTGAAATCGGTGCTCAAGACCCGTGCCGTCGATGCCGCGCAACCGCTTTACGCGGTCGATGCCGCCGGAAAATTGGTCTTCGCCAACCGGCCCTATCGCAATCTCCTGGCGCTCATTCGGCGCGCGCAAGAACGCGGTGTTTCGGGTCTGACGCCGCCGGAGGCGATTCACGCGCGGATCCTCGAGAGCGGCCAGGCGATTGAGCTTGAGGAATCGGCGATCGGTCACCCGGACGGCATGGTCTATGCCTCGCGCCACTTTCCGGTGCTCAACGGACGGGGCCGGCCGATCGGGGTCTGCGGCTACTACACGAGCCGCTCGCCGATTGATCGCGCGCTCGCCGAATCGTCGGCCGCCCTCCGCGTGCAATCCGAGCTCCTCGACACGCTCTCCGCTTGGACGTTTGAGACGGATGCGGCGCTCTCTCTCACGCGGGTGAGCGGCGGATTTGCGGAGGCCACCGGGCTCGATCCGGTGCTGGCGAACGGCCGCTACCTGCTGGAGATTGGGCGGCTCGAGGACGCAGCCGACGACGTCCGCTCCGCGCTTCTTGCGCGTGCGGCGATCAGGAACGCATCGTTTCACCTCATCCACAGCGACGGAGAGGAGCGCGTGTTCCGGCTGGACGCGATCGCGCGCCACAGCGAAGACGGGCGTTTCTTGGGTTATCGCGGCACCGCAACGGCGCCCATCGCGGATGGCCAAGCGCCCGTCGCCGACGAAGCCTCGCGGGCCGAGGTGGAGGCGGCGCTCAAGGAGCTGACGCGGAGGATCGACGCGCTGGTGATCGCGCGCGACCAGGCCATCTCTGCGCGCGCGGCGCGGGATCGGTTCCTCGCGACCGTGAGCCACGAGCTGCGCACACCGCTCAACGCGGTGATCGGCTTCTCGGAGATGTGCGCGACCGAACTTTTCGGCGCGTTGCCGGAGCCCTATCTCGGGTATAGCCAGGACATTCTCAGCGCATCTCGGCATCTAATGCGTCTGGTCGATGACCTGATGGATCTCGCCCGCATCGAGCGGGATCAGCTCAAGGTCGAGCTCGAGGGGGTCGGCGTGAAGGGGTTGATCGAAAGCACTTCAGCGATTGTCGCCTTCGAGGCCGAACGCAAGGACATCGATATCACGGTGGCGGAGCCCAAGAGCTCCCTTGTGGTGTGGGCCGATCCAACCCGGACGCGCCAAATCCTCGTTAATTTGCTGACCAACGCGATCAAGTTCACCGACCCGGGCGGCGCAATTCGGATCGACACCAACGAGGGGCCGGACGGGATGATCGGCGTGACGGTGACCGATACCGGGATCGGCATTGCCTCGGATGCCCAGGCGGGCATCTTCGAGGTCTTTCGGCGCGCCGTTGGCGATGGCGACAAGGCCCCCGAAGGGCTCGGGATCGGGCTTCATCTGGCACGTCGTCTGGCGCGTCTGATGGGCGGGGACATCGATCTTCAAAGCGTCCCCGGCGAAGGATCGCAGTTCACCATCTGGCTCCCGAGCGCGGCAAAGGCGAGCCGTGCCGAGGGCAAGGCGAACGATCAAGGATGAGCGATTTTTTTGGGCGCGAACCCCGGTTCGTCTGTGCCACAATGATGGCTCTGCGCACCCACTGAGGGGCGCGCGGTCGACTTCGGAGCGGACGAAAATCCCATGCTCGTTGACCCGTTTGAGCGGCATATCAGCTATCTACGCGTCTCGGTGACCGACCGGTGCGATTTCCGGTGTGTCTACTGCATGTCGGAGCATATGAGTTTTCTGCCCAAGGCGGAGCTCTTGACGCTCGAGGAGCTTGGCCGCCTCTGTACCGCCTTTATCAGTCTCGGCGTGCGAAAGCTGCGGATCACGGGCGGGGAACCGCTCGTGCGCCGGAATATCATGAGCCTTTTCGAGGAGCTCGGCGGCCACCTCAAGACGGGCGATCTCGAGGAGCTGACGCTGACAACCAATGGCAGCCAGCTCGCTCGCTATGCCGATCAACTCTTCGCCTCTGGCGTTCGTCGGATCAACGTGTCGATCGACACGATCGAGCCCGAGAAATTCACCCGCATCACACGCTGGGGTCGTCTCGACAAGGTGATGGACGGCGTCCGCGCAGCCAAAGCGGCCGGGCTCGCCATCAAGATCAACACCGTCGCGCTGCGGGGCGTCAATGACGATGAGTTCGATGCCATCGTGCGCTGGTGCGGCGAAGAGGGCTTCGACCTCACGTTCATCGAGACCATGCCGATGGGCGAAATCGAGGGGGATCGCACCGAGCAGTATCTCCCGCTCTCGATGGTGCGCGCCGGATTGCGAAGGAACTGGACGCTTGAGGAGAGCGACTACCGGACCGGCGGTCCCGCCCGCTATGTCACCGTCCGCGAGACCGGCCAGCGGATCGGCTTCATCACGCCGCTCACGCACAATTTCTGCGAATCGTGCAATCGCGTGCGCCTCACATGCACCGGAACGCTCTACATGTGCCTTGGTCAGGAGGATGCCGCAGACTTGCGGACGCCGCTTCGAGAGAGTGAGAGCGACGGGCCGCTGGTCGATGCAATTCACGCAGCGATCGGGCGCAAGCCCAAGGGTCACGACTTCGTCATCGACCGGCAGCAATCGCGCCCCGCGGTTGGGCGGCACATGAGTGTGACCGGGGGCTGAGCGCTCGAGGCCATCGCGTTTCCTCCGAGAGCTTAGCCCCGCGTTTTCAGTCCGCTATACTCCGCGCAAAGAGTGTTGGTAGGCGGGTCCAGTCCGGTCCGGTCGCGGGGGAGGGGCATGAAGTACGAAAAGATGGCCGTCGTTGCGTCGGCGTCAGAGAACGCGCAGGCGGCGCTCGCGGATGTTGCGGCCCGCTACGACATCGCGGATCCGGACGATGCCGACGTCATTGTCGCGCTCGGCGGTGACGGTTTCATGCTCGAGACGCAGCACCGTTTTCTCAAGAACAACAAGCCGATCTATGGGATGAACCGCGGCACGGTCGGGTTTCTCATGAACGAGTACGCGATCGATGATCTGCCCGAGCGGCTGGAGCGCGCCCACGCGTCTGTGCTCTATCCGCTGCGGATGCGGGCCGAGACGGTGTATGGCGTGCAGCAGGACGCGCTCGCGATCAACGAGGTCTCGATGCTGCGGCAGACCCGGCAGGCGGCGAAGATCCGGATCAGCGTCGACGGCGTCGTGCGTGTGCCGCAATTGATTTGCGACGGCGTGCTCGTCGCGACCCCCGCCGGCAGCACCGCCTACAACTTGTCCGCCCATGGGCCGATTATTCCCCTCGGCGGGAATATCTTGGCGCTGACGCCGATCAGCGCCTTCAGACCGCGCCGCTGGCGTGGCGCTCTGCTGCCACACGAAGCACGCATTAGGCTCGAGGTGATTGAGCATCACAAGCGCCCCGTGAGCGCGGTGGCGGACTATACGGAGGTCCGCGATGTCGCGTCGGTCGAAATCTCCGTCGAGCGCGAGGTCTCGATCCATCTCCTGTTCGATCCGGAGCACAATCTTGAGGAGCGAATCCTCAACGAGCAGTTCACGCCGTAACGCCGCGTGGATGCGGAAGAGCGCAGGCGCGTGGGGGACCGTCCGGGGGCGACGAAGCAGCTCCAACCCTGCGATATCACCGCCTTTGCTGCCGGCAACACGGGCATTCCTTACGTTCAGAGTTTCGACAGTGGCCGCGCCGGTCCGCATGCGCTGATCTGCGCGCTGGTCCACGGCAACGAGATCTGCGGTGCGCACGCCCTCGTGCGCTTGCTCGAGGCGAAGCTCCGCCCGAGCCGCGGGACACTGAGCTACTGCTTCGCGAACATCGCGGCCTATGCGCATTTTTCCGTGACGCGACCACACACCGCGCGCTGCCTCGATGACGACTTCAATCGGCTGTGGTCGGGCGAGATCCTGGATGGCCGGCGGCGCAGCACGGAACTGGCGCGGGCGCGCATGCTGCGACCCTTCGTCGATGGTGTTGATCACCTCCTCGATCTTCACTCGACGGCATTGCCGGCGCCGCCCATGCTGCTCGCCGGCTGCCGAAGCAAGGGCTTGGCGCTGGCGCGCACCATCGGCTACCCGGCCCACGTCGTCGCCGATCCCGGTCACACCGCCGGTCGGCGCCTGCGCGACTATGGCCCCTTCGACGATCCGTCGAGCGAGCGGAGCGCCATGCTCGTGGAATGCGGCCAGCATCTCGATCCCGCGAGTGTCGATGTCGCCGTTGAGGTGAGCCTGCGGTTTCTAAGGGCCTGCGGCGTGATCGACAGCTGCCCGCCGACGCTCGCGCGCGTGCCTTCGGCCGCGCCGCAGCATCTCATCCGCGTGACCCATGCGGTCACCATCCGCACCGAGTATTTTTCCTTCGCAAGGGATTTCGCCTGCTTTGAGGTGGTGCCGAGCGCCGGCACCGTGATCGCGCGCGACGGCCGGGCCAGGGTTCGCACGCCCTACGACGATTGCGTACTCGTGCTCCCCGCGCGTCAGCCGCTCCGCGGTCAAACCGCGGTCCGCCTGGGTCGAGAGCAGCCGTGGGACGACATGTGAGCGATCACATCACGAGGCGGCTTGGGGCGGCCCTCGGAAGCTGGGTTGCACCGCACGTGTTGCTCCGCCTCGCGCTCGCATTGGTGCTCGGAGCTCTTGGTGGTGCCGCGTTCTTCGCCTTGAAGCTCCCCTTGCCCTGGATGCTCGGCGCCATGGCGCTTGCGACGATTGCCGCGATGGCGCGCGCGCCGATCGCGGTGCCGCCGCGCCTGCGCAACGCCATGGTCGCGATCCTCGGCGTCTTGCTGGGGAGCCAGTTCACGCGCGACACCTTTGAGCGCATCGCGGAGTGGTATGTCGGCATCGTCGGTGTCGTGGTCTCGGTCACGCTCATGGTCGCGGTCGCGATGCTCATCTTCCGAAAGCTCGGCGGCTACGACCGGCCGACGGCCTTCTTCGCGGCGATGCCGGGCGGCCTGAGCGAGATGATGGTGCTCGGCGAGGCGATGGGCGGCGACGGCCGCAAGGTCTCGCTGTCGCACGCGGCCCGCATCCTCGTCGCGGTGTTTCTGATCGCGTTCTACTATCGCCTGTTCGAGGATTACACGCCCGTCGGGCTTCCGGTCACACCGCTCTCGGCGATCGCGTGGCACGATATCGCGCTGCTGATCGGTTGCGCGGCGGTCGGCTATCCGGCGTTTCGGCTACTTCGGGTGCCGGCCGCACAGCTGGTCGGGCCGCTCGTGCTCAGCGCCGCGCTCCATGTTTCCGGGATCGTCGAGGCCGAGCCGCCCGGCGAGCTGATCGCGGCGGCGCAGGTGGTCCTCGGGGCGGCGATCGGCGCGCGGTTCGCCGGCACAAGCGTGCGCGATGTGTGGCGCACGATTGCGCTGGCGACGATGGTGGCCGTCCTGATGGTCGTGATCGCCGGCGGCGCGGCCTACGTGCTTGGGGCGATCTCGGGGGCCGCACCGACCGCGCTCTTCCTGGCTCTCGCGCCGGGTGGATTGGCCGAAATGAGCCTCATCGCGCTCTCGTTCGGCAACGCCGCCGCCTTCGTCTCGACCCATCACATCGTCCGGATCATCCTCATCGTCATTCTCGCGCCCGCTCTCTACCGCCTGGCCGCACGCGCCGGCCGCGGCTAAGGTCAAACCATGACTGGACACCGAAGGGACGCGGTCGAAGGCCGGCGCGCGCGCTTCGAGCGCGACGGGTTTCTCGTTCTCGAGAATTTCGTCAGCGCCGATGCATGTATGGCGCTGCGGGCGCGGGCAGAGGCGCTGGTCGACGAGATCGATGTCGCCGGCCCACCCACCGTGTTTTCGACGACCGAGCCCGATCGCCATGCGCAGGATGCCTACTTCTTAAATTCGGGAGACAAGATCCGGCTTTTCTATGAGGACGGCGCGTTCGGTCGCGACGGGGCGCTTCGGGTGCCGAAACCGCAGGCGATCAACAAGATCGGCCATGCGCTGCATGATCTCGACCCGACATTCGACGCGTTCTCGCGCACCCACGATCTGGCATCCCTCGTGCACGAGATCGGCATGCGGGCGCCTCTGCTGCTTCAATCCATGCTGATCTTCAAGCAGCCGCGGATCGGCGGTGTCGTGGTTGCCCACCAAGACGCGACGTTCCTACGCACCGAACCGCAGAGCGTGCTCGGCCTCTGGTTCGCGCTCGAGGACGCGGACGGCGGCAACGGCTGCCTGCGCGTGCTGCCGGGCGGCCACCGGGGCGGCGTGCGGGCGCATTTCAGGCGCCTGCCCCGCGGCACGACGCGAACGGAGATCGCGGACCCGACGCCTTGGCCCGACGCAGACTTCATCCCGCTCGAGGTGCCTGTCGGCACGCTGGTCGTGCTGCACGGGCGCCTGCCGCACGCGAGCGGTGTCAACCGCTCCGACCGCTCGCGCCTCGCCTACACTCTGCACCTGATCGACGGCACCGCGGATTATCCGGCCGACAATTGGCTGCAGCGCGCGCCCGACATGCCGCTGCGCGGGTTCGGTTGAGGCCCGTGCCGGCTCAGGCCGCGCGGCGCGTCATCATCGTCGAGCTGAGAAAGGTTAGCACCGGCTCGCCTGTCTGATTGGTGAGCTCGTGCCTGAAGCGGACGAAGCCGAAGGCAGGCCGGCTCTTCGAGAGGCGCGTTTCGACCACGGTCGCGCGCCCGGTGAGCGTGTCGCCGGGCCGCACCGGGCGGAGCCAGCGCAGCTCGTCGACGCCGGGCGCTCCTTGGCTGGTGGTGCGGTGGAGCAGGCCATCCGCCAAAAGCCGCATGTAGATCCCGGCGGTCTGCCAGCCGCTTGCGATCAGGCCGCCGAAAAAGCTTTCGCGCGCCGCCGCCTCATCCGTGTGGAATGGTTGCGGATCGTACTCCTTGGCGAAGGCGATGATCTCTTCGGCGTTGATCGCGCGCGAGCCGAGCGCGAACGACTGGCCGACCGAAAAATCCTCGAAGTAGAGCTCCGGCACCGGTTCCTCCCTTATGCGGCGGCGACGGCATAGCGCAGACGCACCGCCGCGTCCAGGCATGCGCGGACGGCCTTGCCGTAGGTGCCATGGTTAACAGTCGCGCTGGCCGAGCGCGCTTAACCGCGTGTCAATCGCCCCGTCCTACGATTGGAGCGGATCCATAGGTCAACCATGACGACACGCACCGACGATAGCGCCGACGGCGCCACATTTCGCGCGAGCTGGGCTGTGTTCGCGCTCGCCCTTGCGCTCGTCTCCGTTATCGGCATCGGCGGCGTGGTTCTGGTCGCGACGAGCTGGGGGCCGGCGGCTGTTGGAACGGGGCTCGCGCTGGTCGGGCTCGCGGCTCTCGCAGGTTGGTTCGTCGCGCAGGCGAACCCGGGACGTCGGCCGCTGCTGTTCGTCGATTCGGAGGGCCTGCGGATCGCGGCCCTCGAACGGTTCATCCCGTGGCGCGCGGTGCGGGCGGTGCGCCCGACCATCGCGTTGGATGGGCTCCGCCTCGAGGTAACGCTTGCGGGCGGCGACGACGCCCGCCGGCCGGGCGAGGCGGAGGCTGTCGATGTCCTGCCCGTCGGCGCCGTGCATGGCTCGCCGAAGGCCGTAAGCGATGCGCTGTCTCGCTTCGCACCCGAGGGGATCGAGGTCTCGCCGCCACACCATGGCTGGCGTCGGCGGCTTCCTATGCTGGCGCTGGTCGTGTGGGTATTCGGCGCCTTCGCGTTGGCGGCGGCCTCCGAGGGCGGCGGGACGATCGCTGCGGCGCATAACATCCTCGGCAACGCCTTCTTGAAGGGAGTGGTCGTCAGCCAAGACTCGGAAAGCGCGGCACGGCACTTCCACAAGGCCGCGTTGCGCGGCTCTGCGAGCGCCGCCGGCAAGCTTCGGTATCTCGAGCTGCGCGGCATCGAGCGGCCAAACACCTAGAGCATGTCACGCTCGCCTATGCTCACGCGAATGCTCTACCTGATTGAAATTGACGCAAATGCGTCGTCGCAGGTGATCCCATCTGCTCGGGATTTGCTCTAGTCTTCCCCTAAGATCTCGCGCTCCCAGCCCCGCACGGCGGCATAGCAGGCAAGCTCGACCGCGAGCCACCGGCGGGCCGTGCGCCAGGCGGCGCGGCCGCCCGGATCCCCTGCCAAGGCACGCCGGTGCGCCGCGAGGGTGGCGCGGCCGGCGTCCCGAACCGCCTGCCACGCCAACGCTCGACGAGCCGCCGCAAGCGCGCGTTGAGCCGCGCGGCCGCTCTCGGTCGCCGCGCGCCGACGCAGCGCCGCAAGGACGCGCTCGGGGATCGGCCCGTCGTAACGCGCCTCGAGGGCACGAAGCTGGTCGAGGGGGAGGGGCACGCCGCTGTCTCATGTGGAAAAGCGGCGAAAGCCTATTACGCAATCATGATATAGGCTAATGCCTATTCTCAGGGAGAGCGCCCGAGGCGGACCGTCGCGGCGCGCGCCGCGATGTAAGCGCGCCTATGGCACGAAGAGCTCCGCAAGCTCGAAGCGGTCCTGCGTCATGTAGCAGAGCCCCTTGGTCGAGATCCGGTAATAGGGGATCGTGACCAGCGAGACGAACTCGAGGTTCATCTGCGGCGTCTCGAGCTCGCAGCCCATGTCGCGCCAGGTGCTGATCAGGCTCGACTGGCGCGCGAACAGCTCGTCGAAGGGCAGGTCGCTCGCGAGGCCGTTGAGCGGCGTCGGCAGCGAGGCCTCCACATGGCCGTTGCGGAGCGCGATGAAGCCGCCATCCATCTTGATGGTCTCGTTGGCGGCGGCCGCCATGTCCTCGTCCGTCGCGCCCACCAGCACGATGTTCTGGTTGAACACGTTCGCCGTCGTGCCGATGCAGCCCTCGCGGATGCCGAAGCCCTTGACGAAGGCGACGCCGACCTCGCCGGTGCCCATGATGCGGTCGATCATGCAGATCTTGTTGATGCCGTTCGCGGGATCGGCCTGCACCAGGCCATCGGCCACCGGCAGCACCTCGACCGAGCCCGGCGTCTCAAGCGAGCCGTCGCGCGTGGTGATGGTCTGCACCTTGACCGTCTCGCCCGCGCCGTCGGGCGCCTTGACGTGGAAGTCCTCCGGGGTGAGCACGCGGTCGATGTTCATGGTGCCGTAGAGCCAGGCCGGATAGTCCGGGTTCTCGATCGGGCCGGTGAGCGCGCCGCCCTCCACCCAGATCCGCCCGTTCGCCATCACCCGGTCGATCTCGAAGCCCTCGAGCGTGTCGACGAAGACGATATCGGCATATTTGCCGGGGCCGATCATGCCCATGTCGTGGTTCACGCGATAGAACTCGGCGGGCTGGATCGTCGACATCTGGATCGCGGTCATCGGGTCCATGCCGTTGGCGACGGCGACGCGGATGGCGTTGTCCATCTGGCCGCGCTCGAGCATCCAGTCGGGCGTGATCACGTCGGTGCAGAGCTGGAAGGCGCGCGCGTGATAGTTCTCCTGCGTGATCACCGGGAGGCACGCTTCGATGTCCTTGCACGCGCTGCCCTCGCGGATCACCACCGCGATGCCGAGCTCGGCCTGGCGGCGCGTCTCGTCGGCATTGACGATCTCGTGGTTGTGCATGATGCCCGACGCGATCCAGGCGTTGGCGATCTTGTCGTCCGACATGCCGGCCGAGTGGCCTTGGATCACCTTGCCGCGCCTCAGGCACTCCTCCATGAGGTTGAGGAGGTCGCGGTCGCGCAGGTTCCGGTGCAGCATCAGCTCGGGGCTGATCTCCTCGATGCCCTTGGTCTCGGGCCAGTCGAGCGTGTCGAACAGGTCCTCGATGCTCGGCGCGTTGGGCGAGGCGGGAAAGCCGATGCCGCGGTTTTGCGTGTAGCACATGGTCGGCGTCACGAAGATCGGCTTGACCGGCGTGCGCAAGAGCTCGTCGAGGAAGAAGCGCGAGGCGCGGATGCCGTTGACGATGGCGTGGCCGTAGAAGCCGTCGACGATCGCGGTCGAGCCGTGGAGCAGGCGGCAGGCGCCGAACACGGTGGAGTTGGCGTAGGTGTGCCATTGATGGCAGTGCGGGTCGATCAGGCCCGGCACGAGGAAGCGCCCGCCGGCGTCGATCACTTGGGTGCCGTCGTCGATGGTGTAGGCGACATCACCGACCGCGGCGATGCGCTCGCCCTTGATGGCGACGCCCTCGGCCTTGAGCGTGCCGGTGTGCGTGTTGACCACCGTGCCGTTCGTGATCACCGTGTCGGCGGGCTCGAAGCCCATCGCGACGTCGATCAGCGCTTCCCGTTCCAGGTTCATCGTGTGCGTCCTCCCTCGTGCCCGCCCGCTCCCACGGTGGGGCGGGCCGCTTGTTCTCGTTGCCGACGACGATAGTGCGGCATGCACCCGGCGGCAATCACCGCCGCCGGCGCGCGGTCCGTCGCACGACCCCGCGCGCAAGGGCCGGCAACACCGATTGGCTGCACCGGCGCCGAACCGCTATGCTCGATCCCCTCCCGACGCGCCGAGACGTGAGTCCGGCGGCTTGGATCCGGAGATTGCTCGGAGGGTTGCGTGGTGGCAGGCCGGTTTTCCGCCGACGAGTGGGCGAAGATCAGGGCCGAGCTCAAGCGGGACCCGGCCGCCTATGGGATGCCCGAAGGCGGACGCGAGGGCTCGCTCGTTTTCGCGTCGTTCAATATCCGGAAACTCGGCGCGATCGAGGACCGTGGGGAGGAGTTGGATTTCCTCGCGACCTTCTGCGCCAAGTGCGACTTCATCGCCATCCAGGAGGTCATGGACGACACCAAAGGAGTCACCGAACTACGCGATCGGATGGAGGCCAAGGTCGCCGCGCGGGGGGAATTTCGCATGGTGATTTCGGACATCGCGGGCTCCGTCCCCGGCGAAAGCGGCATGGCCGAGCGGCTTGCCTTCATGTATCGCCAGCACCGCGTCGCCCGCTTGGACATGGCCTCCGACATCAACATCGACCGGACGACCGTGCTCGACACGCTGTTCGACAATCTCGGGGTCATCACCAAGTCCCGGAAGGATTTCGAGAAAAAAATGGCTGACCATGCGGCGGGCCGACGCGCGTCGAAACCGGCCTATGCGACGCCCGTGTTCCTCTCCTT
>CBDCGS010000010.1:0-869110 GCA_965216915.1 Alphaproteobacteria bacterium | reverse complement strand
GACAAGGTGACGGCGCGCATCTCGCGCCTCGAGGCGCCGATCAATGCGCCCGCGCGATTTGGCACGCTCGAGATCATCGCGCGGAGCTGCCACCGCTCGCCGCCGGAGGAGCCGCCCGAGCGCGCGGCGTTCTTGGAGATTGTCGAGAAACGGCCCGATCAGGAGGCTACACCGCTCTTCAGCGGCTGGATGTTCGCGTCGACGCCGGGGCTCTCGGCGCTCGAGCACCCGGTCTACGACATCTGGGTTCTGGATTGTGTCGCCGCGCCATCCGAGACGCCGGTCCCGCAGCGAAAGCCCGACGGGTAGAAGGTCGCGCGGGCGCGCAGCGCATCGCTCAGCTTCTCCAGATAGGTGCCGCGCGGAATCTCGACCGCGCCGAATTGGCTGAGATGCGCAGTGACGAACTGCGTGTCGAGCAGACGGTAGCTGCCCGCCTGTAGCCGCCCGACGAGATGGGCGAGCGCCACCTTGCTCGCGTCGCGCACCTCGGAGAACATGCTTTCGCCGAAGAAGGCAGCGCCAATTGACACGCCATAGAGGCCGCCGACCAGCTCACCCTCACGCCATGTCTCGACGCTATGCGCATAGCCGAGCTCATGGAGTGCGGCGTAGGCTTCCGCGATGGGTCCGTTGATCCACGATTCGGGTCGCCGCTTGGTGCGCGCCGAGCAGCCACGCAAGACACCCTCGAAATCGTGATCGATCCGCACCGCGAAGCCGCCATTGCGGATGGTTCTGGCGAGCCGGCGTGGCACGTGAAACTCGTCGAGCGGAATGACCCCGCGCCATTCCGGGTCGACCCAGAACACGTCGTTCTCGTCCTTGCCCTCGGCCATGGGAAAAATGCCGCAGGCATAGGCCTTGAGAATCAGGTCGGGAGTGAGCGCAATCATACGGGCATCGGCGCGTTGCACTGGCTCAGGCGGCGCTCGCGTCCGCCAGCTGCGCGCTCGCGAATTGCTCGAACCACTGGGTGTCGTAGGTGCCGTTCGCGAAATCGGCGTTCTTCAGCAGCGCCAGATGCACCGGAATCGTCGTCGAGACGCCGGCGATCACATACTCCTCCAGCGCGCGACGAAGACGCATCAAGCATTCATTCCGGCTCGCACCATGCACGATCACCTTGCCGATCAGGCTGTCATAGTATGGCGGGATCCGGTAGCCCTCATACATCGCGGAATCGACCCGCACGCCGAGCCCTCCCGGCGGATGATACCCGTTTACCTCGCCCGGTGAGGGACGGAAGGTGAGGGGATCTTCCGCATTGATGCGGCATTCGATGGCATGGCCCTGGAAGCGCACATCCTCCTGCTTGATGCTGAGCGGCGCGCCGTTCGCCACGCGGATTTGCTCACGCACGAGATCGATGCCCGTGATCATCTCGGTCACCGGATGCTCGACTTGGATGCGCGTGTTCATCTCGATGAAATAGAACGCACCCTCGGAATAGAGAAACTCGACCGTTCCGGCGCCCCGATAGCCGAGCGTCTTGACGGCCTCGACCACGCGCATGCCGATGGCCTCGCGCTCCGTATGGTTGAGGGCGGAGGAGGGGGCCTCCTCGAGGATCTTCTGGTGACGCCGCTGGAGCGAGCAATCGCGCTCGCCGAGGTGAACGGCGTTGCCGTATTGATCGGCCATCACCTGCACCTCGATGTGGCGCGGCGCAACGATGAGCTTCTCGACATAGAGCTCATCATTGCCGAAGGCCGCCTTGGCCTCTGCCCGCGCGGTGGCCGCCGCGCCCGCGAGCTCGTCCGGATGGTCGATCCGCTTCATGCCGCGCCCGCCGCCGCCGGCGACCGCCTTGACGAGCACGGGATAGCCGATCTCGCTGGCGATCCGCGCCATTTCGTCGAGCTCTCTAACCGGACCGTCGGAGCCGGGCACGACCGGCAGGCCGAGCTCCTCAACGGTTTGCTTCGCGCGGCTCTTCTCGCCCATCAGCGTGATGTGCTCGGGGCTCGGCCCGATGAAGGTGAAGCCGTGCTCCTCGACGATGTTCGCGAAGCTCGCGTTCTCGGAGAGAAAGCCGTAGCCGGGATGGATCGCATCGGCATTGGTGATTTCGGCGGCCGCGATGATGGCCGGCACGTTGAGGTAGCTGTCTTGCGGCGCCGGCGGGCCGATGCAGACCGATTCATCGGCGAGGCGCGCATGCATCGCCTCTGCATCGGCCGTCGAATGCACGGCGACGGTCTTGATGCCGAGTTCGCGGCAGGTTCGGTTGATGCGAACGGCGATCTCACCGCGGTTGGCGATCAGTACCTTATCGAACATCGCCGTGGACCTATTCGAGGATCAGCAAGACCTCGCCATATTCGACCGGCGCGCCGTTCTCGGCGAGGATGCGCGCGACGCGGCCACCCCGCGGCGCGCGAATGGGGTTCATCGTCTTCATGGCTTCCACGATGAAGAGCGTTTGGCCCTCGCTCACCGTATCGCCGACGCTGATGAACGGTTCGGCCCCGGGCTCCGCCGCGCGGTAGACCACGCCCACCATGGGCGAGGTCACCGCGCCCGGGTGCGAGGCGTCGGGTACGGCCTCCGCGTCGTCAGCCGCGGCGGCCGGCTCGGCAGCGGGGGCAGGCGGCGCCGGGGGAGCCCAAGCGGCCGGTGCTGCCGCGGCGGTGCGCGCGATGCGGATGCGCCGCTCGCCCTCGCCGATCTCGATCTCGGTCAGACCGGTGTCGTCGAGCACGCTTGCAAGCTCGCGAATAAGCTCGATGTCGACCCCCCGGGATCTGTCTTCGCGCCTGTCCAACGGTAGCTTCACCGCCATGATTCAGTCCTTGCTCAGTATGCCGCGCATTGCCTCGAGCGCTAAGGCATATCCGGCGGCGCCGAACCCGCAGATCGATCCGCGCGCGGCCAGTGCGGCGTAGGATTGTTGGCGAAAACTCTCCCTTTGGTAAATGTTTGACAAGTGCACCTCAATCGTCGGTAGATCCGCGGCGCGAAGCGCGTCCAAGATCGCGATCGACGTGTGCGTCAGCGCACCCGCGTTGAGGATGATCCCGGCGTGGGTCTCCCGCGCGTCTTGGATCCAATCGACGAGAATGCCTTCGTGGTTGCTTTGGCGAAAGTCGACCTCCAGCCCCAGCGCCGCCGCGCGCTCGCGGCAGAGCCCATGGATTTCATCGAGCGTCTGGCGTCCGTACAGGCCCGGCTCGCGGGTGCCCAACAGATTGAGGTTGGGTCCGTTCAAGATCAGGACTTTGGTTGCCATCTGCGCGACTCCGCCGAGGCCGGCACGTTGCGCGTGGTAGCACGGGCGGAACCTGCTGTTCAACGCAGCATGACGTGCCCACGCGCGCGTGAGCGCCGCCGACGGTGGCCTTCGGCGCGGAGACTGTTGCCAAGCCGTGCACAGTTGATAAAACCGGCGGGCAAATGGGCGTTCTAAGGCACGCCGCGAGCGGTGTTTTCATGCAGATACAGATTAATGGCGAACTGAGGGAATTTCCCGCGCCGCAGTCGGTTGAATCGATCGTCGGCGCGCTTGGGCTCGATGCGCGCAAGGTCGCGGTCGAGCGCAATCTCGAGATCGTGCCGCGCGGCGCCTATGCCGCAACCGACCTGGGCGACGGCGATCGCCTGGAAATCGTCCACATCATCGGTGGCGGCGCGACCAACACCGCCGTGGTTGCCGACGACGACGGCTGGGAGGTCGCGGGTCGCCGCTTCCGTTCACGGCTGATCGTCGGCACGGGAAAATACGAAAGCTTCGAGCAGACCGCCGCCGCCATCGGCGCATCGGGCGCGGAGATCGTGACCGTCGCGGTGCGCCGCGTGAACATCAGCGATCCCACCGCGCCCATGCTGGTCGATTATGTCGACCCCAAGGAGGTCACGTTCCTGCCCAACACGGCGGGCTGCTTCACGGGGGAGGAGGCCATTCGTACGCTTCGCCTGGCGCGCGAAGCGGGCGGCTGGTCGTTGGTCAAGCTCGAGGTGCTGGGCGATCAGGATACGCTCTACCCCAACATGCCGGAGACGCTGCGCGCGGCCGAGATCCTCATCAAGGATGGCTTCGACGTGATGGTCTATTGCAGCGACGACCCGATCATGGCGAAGCGGCTCGAGGACTTGGGCTGCGCGGCGATCATGCCGCTCGCCGCGCCCATCGGCTCGGGGCTCGGCGTGCAGAACCCGGTCGGCATCCGCATCATCGTCGAGCGCGTCGGCGTGCCGGTGCTCGTCGATGCCGGCGTCGGCACCGCCTCCGACGCGGCGGTCGCGATGGAGCTCGGCTGCGACGGCGTGCTCATGAACACCGCCATCGCAGAGGCCAAGGACCCGGTGTTGATGGCGGGCGCGATGCGTCGCGCGGTCGAGGCCGGGCGCATGGCCTATCTCGCCGGCCGCATGGCCAAGAGGCACTACGCCGACCCCTCGTCACCGCTCGCCGGCCTCATTTAGCCGGCTCGGCCGCGCCGTCGGGCGTGGCATGCTCAGAGCATTTCACACTCGCCTATGCTCACGCGAAAGCTCTATCTGGTTGAAACTCGCGCAACTGCGTCGTCGCAGGTGATTCCACCTGCTCGGGATTTGCTCTAACGGCGTTTTTCGAGCGCCGTCTCCGCGGCGTTGCGGATGTCCTCGGCGCGAAGCCAGGCGGGACTTCCCGTCTTGACGCCAGCCGCGGCGCGCTCGGCGTGATACTTGGCCTGCGGCATGTCCCGGCGCAGATAAGCGGCTTCAGCCTGCGCGAGGGAGGCCATCGCGGTTTCGCCCGCGCGCGCATAGGCGAGGCCGAGAAAATGCCAATAGGGCGGGTGATTGCCCTCCATCGCCGTTGCGACGCGGAGATGCTCGATGGCCTGATCGTTGACGGCGGGATCGCCCGTCTCCATCAGCGCACGCGCCAGCCCGAAGCGGATCAGCGGTGCATCCGGCCGCAGCGCCGCCGCGCGCACATAGGGGGCGACCGCCTCGGCGGCACGCCCGTTCTCGAACAGAATTTGGCCGCGCAGCTCGTGGAACCAGGGATCGTCGGGCCTTTCGGCGATCAGCGCATCGAGCTCCGCGAGCGCCCGCGCGAGGTCGGGCGTGCGGTAATAGGCGATCGCCCGCGCATAGCGGCCGTAGAGCGATGTGTCGGAGGGTGGATAGGCCCTGAGCGTGCGCGCCGGCGGTTCTAGAAACGCCTTGATCTTCGCCACCATGCGGCGATGCGCATCAAGCGTCGCGGGATCGGGCGGCGCATCGCTAAAGCGGGATTTCTCGAGATGGTTGCGCACGAAGCTGATGCGCTCGCGGGTCAAGGGATGCGAGCGGAGGTAGGGGTCCTGGCGCGCAAGGGCAATGAGCTCCTGATCCTCGAGCCGGTGAAACATCTCGAGTAGTCCGCGCGAGGATTGTCCCGTGGCATCCAACAGGCGTACAGCGGCCTGATCGGCGGTTTGCTCCTGCGCACGGCTGTAGCGTAGGAGGCTATCCTGCGCGGCCGCCGAGCCGCCGGTGATGATCGCTTGGCCGGCCTCGCCTTGGCCCGCGAGAATGGCGGCGCCGGCGAGGATCGATGCGAGGATCGTCTGCGCGGAGGCGTTTTTCAGTGCCTCGCGGGTGCGGACGAGATGTCCACCCAAAATGTGTCCCGTTTCATGGGCGATCACGCCGATAATCTCA
Organism: Alphaproteobacteria bacterium; assembly: GCA_965216915.1. Classification (GTDB taxonomy): domain Bacteria; phylum Pseudomonadota; class Alphaproteobacteria; order UBA828; family UBA828; genus CBDCGS01. The sequence goes on along the minus strand of CBDCGS010000010.1, from coordinate 863,476 downwards.
CCTGGACCCTCAGCAGCGGTCAGCAAGCCTGTATTAATGAAGAGGTTTAGGCCACCCGCCACGAAGGCGTTGAGCTTGCTGTCGTTGACGATATGGACCCGAATCGCGCTGGCGTTCAGACCGGCTGCGCCGAACAGTGGCGTGGCATAAGAGCGAATGGTAGTTTCGATCTCCGCGTCGCGAATGAGCGACAACCCCTGCGCTTTCGCGGGCGCCGTCGTCGCCCAGACAACAGCCAGAGACACGATAGCGACAATCGCCGCGCGCAAAATACGAATGACCAAAGCGTACTCCCGGGGGGCTAGTCCGATACCTAGATTGCCGACCGCGCTCCGTCAATCGGTCCTTGCCGTCGCGACCGCAGGCCTGCTGTTGGCTGGCTGCGGCGGTAGCGGCTTGTTCGTGGACCAAAGCGGGCCGATCACGGGCTTCGCCGGCGGGGCGGTGGCAGACGAGCCACGCGCCGCGATCGTCGCGCGCAATATCCTGCGGGGCCGCGGAAATGCCGCCGACGCCGCGACCGCGCTCTATTTCACGCTCGCCGTCACCTACCCGTCCACAGCGTCGTTGGGCGGGGGAGGGCAATGCCTGGTCTACGCGCCGGGGGAGGACGATGACCGGGTCGAGGTGCTCGACTTTCCAGCCCGCGCCTCCGCGGTGCCGACACCGCCTGGCGGACGCCCGAGCGCGGTGCCCGGCGCCATTCGCGGCTTTTTCGCGCTTCATGCGCGCTACGGCCGCACCCCCTGGTCTGGCCTGCTTGCCCCGGCCGAGACCTTGGCCCGCATCGGCCATCCCGTGTCGCGGGCGCTGGTGCGCGACCTCTCGCTCGCCGCGGGTCAACTGTTCAACGACCCGACCATGCGCGCCCAATTCGGACGGTCCGACGGCACGCCGGTGGCGGAGGGGCAAACGATCGAGCAGCTCGACCTCGGCGCCTTGCTCACCCAGCTTCGCGTCAAAGGCCCGGGCGAGTTCTACGCCGGGGCAGGCGCACGGCGGATCGTCGAGGCGGTGACCGCCGCCGGTGGCACCCTCGACCTGGAAGAGCTGCGCGCTTACCAGCCGGTGTGGCGCGAGACCGTCTCCCTGCCGTTTGGCAACGAAGTCATTCATACGGCGCCGCCGCCTGCCGCCGGCGGCATCACCACGGCCGCGCTCTGGGCGTTGGCGGAGGACGATGACGACGCGGTGACCGACGCCGTACCCGATGCCCGCGCGCATTTTCTTGCCGAAATCGGACAGCGCGCCTTTGCGGATCGCACCCAATGGCTCCAGGGAGCCGCGCCGCCGCTCGATCTTGCGCGCCTCGACGCGAGCATGGAGAGCTTCGATCCCGCCGCGCACACGGCCTCGCAACGGCTCTCACCGCCGCCCGTGGCGCGCCCGGAGAATCCGGCCGCGACGAGCTTCGTGGTCGTGGACCGGGAGGGCATGGGCGTCGTCTGCACCGTCAGCATGAACAACCTGTTCGGCAATGGCCGCATCGCACCCGGCACCGGTATCGTGCTGGCCGCGCCGCCACGGCCCGACACGCCGACCTCGTTTGCGCCCGTCGTGATGGTGAACCACGTGAACCAGCAGCTTTTCCTTGCTGCCGCGGCGACCGGCGGCGCCGCCGCGCCAAGCGCGCTGGCGCAATCCATGATGGCGCTGCTGCTGGCCGAGCGACCGCTGCGCGAGGCGCTCGCGCTGCCGCGGCTTCACCATGGCGGTGCGCCGGACCGCGTCGCGATCGAGCCGGGCATCTCCGCCGAAGCGCGCAACGGGCTCGCGAGCCGCGGCCATCAAGTCGTGGAGGTGCCCGAGATCGGCCGCGTCAACGCCGTCTACTGCCAACGCGGGCTGCCGCGTGCGCCCGAGCTCTGCCGCTTCGAGAACGATCGGCGTGGCTTCGGCATCGCGACGGGCGGGGCGCGTTGACGATGGCGGGGGAAGGGTAGGCGCCGTGAAGGTCTCGAGGCGGTCGGAGGTTGCGCCGTTCTTTGCGATGGAGATCCTCAAGATCGCCAACGAGCGGGCCGCGACGGGCAAGCCGGTGTTCCACATGGAGGCTGGTGAACCAGGCTCGGGCGCGCCGGGGCCAGTGTTGGAGGCGGCGCACCGTGCCCTCGACGAGGAGCGGATCGGCTACACGGAATCACACGGCAGCGTGCCACTCCGCGAGCGCATCGCCGCCTTTCATCACGCGCGCTACGGCCACACCGTTCCGGTGGAGCGGGTGTTCATCACCACCGGCCTGTCGTCCGGGCTGGTTCTGGCATTTCTCGCAGCGTTCGATGTGGGCGATCGGGTGGCGCTCGCCGAGCCCTGCTATCCCGCCTACCGGAACACCCTGACGGCGCTCGGCCTGGTCCCGGTCACCCTGAGCGTCGGGCCCGAGAGCCGCTTTCAGCCGACCGTGGCCTTGCTTGAAGCGCTCGATCCGCCGGTCGACGGATTGATCGTCGCGAGCCCCTCCAACCCCACCGGAACCATGCTGCCGCGCGCGGAATTCGCGGCGTTGGCCGCGCACTGCGATCGTGCCGGTATTCGCATGATCTCCGACGAGATCTATCACGGCATCACCTACGACGAGCCGGCGGAGACGGCGCTCTCGTTCACGCGCTCGGCCATCGTCGGCAATGGCTTCTCGAAATATTTCGCGATGACGGGCTGGCGCCTCGGCTGGGTGATTTTTCCCGAGGATCTGGCGCGACCGGCCGAGCTGCTGGCGCAGAACCTGTTCGTCGCGCCGCCGGCGCTCTCGCAGCATGCGGCCATGGCGGTGTTCGACTGTCTCGCGGAACTCGACCAAAACGTCGCCCGCTACGCGCGCAACCGCGCGATCGTGCAACGCGCGCTCCCGGCGGCCGGCTTTGGCGACCTCGCGCCCTGCGACGGCGCATTCTACGCCTATGCCGACGTCGCCCCCCTCACCAACGACAGCGAAGCCTTCTGCCGGGCGATGCTCGCGGAGTGCGGGGTGGCGGCGACGCCCGGGATCGACTTCGACCGCGCGCGCGGCCACCGCTTCGTGCGCTTCTCCTTCGCCGGGGAGACCGAGACGATTGCCGCCGCTTGCGATGCTCTCGGCGATTGGCTGCGTCGGCGCGGAGAAGGCTGACCGCGCCGGTGCAACCCAGTTAACGCGGCGAGCTTAGGCGCTGCCACCAGCCGCGCCGCCGCGGCGCGCCGGGCGGCTCGGTGTCATCATCGTCGGGGAGCACGGCAAGCGGTTCGGTCGTCGCCGAGCGTTCCTCGTCGTCGGTGTCCTCGTCGTCGGCATCCGGCTCGTCAGCCGGCTCACCATCGACCCCGCGTGCGTCCGCAGCAGGGTTTTCGCCGTTGCCGGGCGCGGCGCGCGGCGTCGCCGGCTCTTCCGCGGGGGCTTCCACCGGTTGGGTCTCGATGCCGGAAAGCCCGGTCAGCGCCACAGCGGGCGAGCTTGGCGGCGGGGTAGACGTGTCGGTCTCGGTCGTCGCCGGGTCGTCGCTGGGATCGCCGGCTCCGGACTCCGCGACCGCCGGGGTCTCTTCGACCGCGGCGCTCGGCACGATGTCGATCTCGCGCACCTCCGCCGGCTGATCGGCGGCGGCGTCCTCCGCCCCCTCGCTCGCGGCCGCGGTCGCGTCCGCATCCTCGGTCGGCTCCTCGGCGGCTACCGCGTCATCGGACGGCGCGGCCGTGGTCTCTTCGCCGGCGGGGGTTGCCTCCTCCTTGGTCCGGGCCGTCCTGCGGCGTCCACCGCGTTTGCCGCGGCGGCGCCGTTTGGTGCGCGCGGCGCCCTCGCTCTCGCCCTCTTCGGCGTCCGCGCCATCCTGGCTCTCAGCTTCGGTGCTCTCGGACTCCTCGGCGGCGGCCGCCTTTTCGGGCTCCGCGCCGCGGCTCTTGCGCCGGCGCCGGCGCCGCTTGCGCGTGCCTTCGCCGCGCTCCTGCTCGGCGTCGTCTTCCGCTGCGCCGTCGGCCTCGACCTCGACGTCGGCCGGCGCATCCTGATCGCCCTCGGCGCGCGCCTGAAGCCGCTCGATCTCGTAGGCCGGCTGCACCAGGCTTTCATCCTGATGGAAGGTCACCTCGAAACTGTAGCGCGTCTCGATCTCGGCCAGCGCGCGGCGCTTCTGGTTCAGCACATAGAGCGCCACCCCGGTGGGCACACGCACGCGTATTTGCGCGCTTCTCTCGCGCAGCCCTTCTTCCTCGATCGCCCGCAAGACGTGCACGGCCGATGATTCCACCGAGCGCACCACGCCCGTGCCCTCGCACGCGGCGCACCGCTCCATGCTCGCTTCGAGCAGGCTCGGCCGGAGACGCTGCCGCGAGAGCTCGAGCAAGCCGAAGGGGCTGATACGCCCGATCTGTATGCGCGCACGGTCATTGCGCATCGCCTCCTTGAGCCGCCGCTCGATCGAGCGCTGGTTGCGGTTCTCATCCATGTCGATGAAATCGATGACGATCAGGCCTGCGAGATCGCGCAGGCGCAATTGCCGGGCAATCTCCTCGGCGGCCTCCTGGTTGGTTTTGAGCGCGGTTTCCTCAAGGTTTCGCTCGCGGGTCGAACGACCCGAGTTCACGTCGATCGAGACCAACGCCTCGGTCGGATTGATCACGAGGTAGCCGCCCGAGCGAAGCTGCACGGTGGGGCTGTACATGGAGTCCAGCTGGCTCTCCACCTGATAGCGGGTGAACAGCGGGATACGGTCGCGATAGGGCTGAACCTTCGCGGTATGGCTCGGGATCAGCGTGCGCATGAACGCCTTGGCGGTGCGGTAGCCCTCGTCGCCCTCGACGAGGATCTCATCGACATCGCGCGTGTAAAGGTCGCGGATCGAGCGCCGGATCAGGTTCGCTTCCTCGTTGATCAAGCAGGGCGCGGTCGATTGAAGCGTCTGCTCGCGGATGGTCTCCCACTGCCTGAGGAGGTAGTCGAAGTCACGCTTGATCTCGGCCTTCGAGCGCGTGACGCCGGCGGTCCGCACGATGATCCCCATGCGCGCGGGGATCTCGAGGTCAGACATGACGCGCTTGAGGCGCCGCCGGTCATCGGAGTTCACGATCTTGCGCGAGATGCCCCCGCCGCGCACGGCATTCGGCATCAGCACGATATAGCGTCCGGCGAGCGACAAATAGGTGGTGAGCGCCGCACCTTTGTTGCCACGCTCCTCTTTCACCACCTGAACCAGCATGATCTGGCGTTTCCGCACCACCTCTTGGATGCGGTAACGGCGACTGAGGAGCGCGCGGCTGGTCTCCAGACGGCGCCGCTCGATGTCGTCCATCTCATCGCCGCCGAGTTCCTCGACATCCCCGCCGCGGGACGCGTCGGCGGTCGCATCCGCCGCGCCGTTGTCGTCATCGATCGCGTCGTCCGCGGCGCCGCCACCGTCCTCGTCGTCGGCGCCGTCGTCCGCTGCGTCTAGGTCGGGCTCGGTTTCCGGAGATTCGGGCGCCGCGTCGGAGCCAGCCGGAGCGTTCTCGGCCCCGTCATCGGCGTCGGCTGCGGCTTCGACCGGCGTATCGGGCGCGTCGGCGGCCGCTTCCCCATCGTCCGCGCCGCCGTCGGTCGGCGTTGCGGCCTCTTCGCTGTCGCCACCGTCGGCGTCATCGTCCGCTTCGGCGTCGATGGTCGCTTGTGCCGCGGCCTGGAGCGCTTCGCGATCGGAGACCGGGATCTGGTAGTAGTCGGGGTGGATCTCGCTAAACGGCAAGAAGCCGTGGCGGTTGCCGCCATAGTCGACGAAGGCGGCCTGAAGCGAGGGTTCTACGCGGGTGACCTTGGCGAGGTAGATGTTTCCTTTGAGCTGTTTGCGTGCAGCCGATTCGAAATCGAACTCGTCTAAGCGGGTTCCAGTCGCCACGACCACACGGGTCTCTTCCGCGTGGCTGGCATCGATGAGCATTCTTTTAACCATTCTTGGGAGTTCTCCATGGTGGAGCGCGCCGCGCGCGTGATCGCTCGCAGGCGCCCCGGCAATAGGGCATGGCGGCGGGCCGTCCTCGTGGGGCCACTGCGCAGAGTCTGCTCAGAAAGGCCAATCGGCCTGTCCGTGGTGCGCTGAGGCCAAGGAGCGGATGGTCGCCGCATCGTCATCGGTGATCCGAGTGTGAGTGTTTACGCGAAACCGCAATTGATCGCTTTTCGCCGTTCGCCCGGAATGCGCGCCCCGTGGCGCCTCCAATGCAGGCCGGTGACCCAAGCGGATTCGCGAGGGGCATCTTAAACACCGAGATCAGAACGGACAATAACAATCCACCAGCGTTCGCCGGGGCAAAGCGCAACCAATGCGGATGAGCCTCGCGTTGGCGTTGAAGTTGTATTTCTATTGAAGCTATTAGTTCCGATATCGTTAATCATGGAGTCGGCGGCGTGCCGCTGGGGATAAGAGTCGGCCTCGCAGCGCTTGTGGTGCTGGTGACGATCGTCGCCGCGCTCCCCGTTCATGCGAAGTCGTCGGTCACGAGCACGCTGATCGGCCACTATAGCGGCGGCACGCGCCTCGTGATCGAGCTGACCGAGGCCGTGCCGTTTCGCTACTTCACGCTCGGCAAGCCGGAGCGGGTGGTCATCGACATGCCGGCGCTCAACTGGCGGCTGGCGGATCAGCAGATTTTGGTCGAGCGCGGCCTCGTGGCGCGCCTGCGCTACGGCCGATTTCAGCCGGACGTCTCGCGGATCGTGCTCGATCTCACCCGCCCCGCCTTGGTCGCGCGGGCGATCATGATCCCGCGCAGCCGATCGCCCGCGGGAGCGACGCACCGGCTGGTCATCGATCTTCGCCCCATAGGAAGCGAGCGGTTTGCCAACTCGACGGGCGTGCCAGGCGACCTCGAGCGGTTCCACGCCAATGCCGCGAGCCAATCACGCACACCCGCGCCCGCACCGGAACCGGCACCGGCTCCCGAGCCGGACCTCGCCGAGGACCCGATTGTCGACGACGCGGTTCAGGCCCGCGCCGCCCCGCTCCAGATCCCGCGGCCGGTCGCGCGTCCCCCGCTGCCCAAGAAGCACATCGTCGTGATCGATCCCGGCCATGGCGGACGTGATCCGGGGGCGCTCGGCCCGGGAGGCATGGCCGAGAAGCACATCGTCTTGAGTGCGAGCCGGGAAATCAGGGATCAGCTCAAGGCGACCCGCCGCTATCGCGTTGTGATGACACGCGAACGCGACCGGTACGTCTCCCTCCGCAAGCGCGTGGCGGTGGCGCAGGAGGTCGGCGCAGATCTCTTCGTGTCGGTACACGCCGATCGGCTCGACGACACCCGCGTGCGCGGCGCCTCGGTCTACACACTCTCCGATACCGCCTCGGACGCCGAGGCCGAGGAGCTCGCCCAGCGTGAGAACAAATCCGATATCGTGGCGGGTGTCGACCTGAGCGAAGGCTACGATCCGGAGGTCGCGCAAATCTTGATCTCACTGGTCCAGCAACGGACCATGAACTGCTCGGCGACCTTTGCATCCAAGTTGGTTCCAGCATTGGGAAAATCGACCAGGCTGGTCAACAAGGCCCACCGGTTTGCGGGCTTTCGCGTTCTCAAGGCCCCCGACGTGCCGTCCGTCTTGGTGGAGTTCGGCTTCATGTCGAACCCGGAGGATCGCAAGCTGCTGGCCGATCCGGCCCATCGCAAGAAGCTCGCCGCATCCGTGGTCGCCGCGGTCGAAGCCTATTTCTCGGAGACCTGCTAGGCTTCGGCCCCAACATTGCCTCATTTTGCGACGAGGATCACACAAGGCGGCATGCTGGTTCGGTAGGCTGCCGCCTGGCGTTGTGGGCTCGTAAACGATATTCGACTACAAGGTCCCGTTGATGAAAAAGGCGTTGCTCATCGGCCTCGGCAGCCTGGTTCTGCTCGCCGTCCTCGCGGGCGGCGCGATGGCGTTCGTCTTCATCCACTATGGCGAGGACCTGCCCGACCACACGCAACTCGCCCAGTACGAGCCGGCGATCACCACACGGGTCCATGCGGCCGATGGCCGCCTGCTCGCCGAGTATGCGGTGGAGCAGCGGGTTTTCGTCCCCCTGGAGGCCATGCCCAAGCGCCTGATCGACGCGTTCCTCGCGGCGGAGGACAAGACCTTCTACGAGCATTTCGGGCTCGATCTGATGGGCGTCGCCGGAGCCGTGATCACCAACCTGGCCAATCTCGGCGGCGACAAGCGCCCGGTTGGCGCGTCGACGATTACCCAACAGGTCGCCAAGAACTTTCTCCTGACCAACGAGGTCTCGTTCTCGCGCAAGATCAAGGAAGCCATCCTGGCCATGCGCATCGAGGACGCGTTCTCGAAGGATCGCATCCTCGAGCTCTATCTCAACGAGATCTACCTTGGCGGCGGTGCCTACGGCGCCGCGGCCGCCGCGCTCAAATATTTCGATCGCTCGCTGAACGAGCTGACACTCGGTGAGATGGCCTATCTCGCGGCCCTACCCAAGGCGCCCAACAACTACCACCCGACGAAAAAATACGAGGCTGCCGTCTCGCGCCGCGATTGGGTGCTCGCGCAGATGCTCGAGAACGGCATGATCACCCAGGCCGAAGCCGATGCCGCGATGCTGGAGCCTTTGCTGACGCGGAGCCGCGCAACCGAGCAATATGTCGAGGCGCCGCACTTCGCCGAGGAGGTCCGACGCGAACTCTACGATCGCTACGGCGAAAACGCGCTCTACAAAGGCGGGCTCTCCGTCCGCACGACCGTTGATCCCCGACGCCAAGCCATCGCAGAGGCGGCGCTGCGCAACGGCCTGCTCGCCTACGACATGCGCCACGGCTGGCGCGGGCCGATCACCACCATCGAGCTCGACGTCGAATGGCCGAAGAAGATGGCGGCCATCGAGCTCCCGCCCGCACCTAAAGCCTGGCGAGCAGGGGTGGTCTTGGCGGTCAGCCCCACCCGGGCCGAGGTCGGGTTCGCCGATTCGAGCCGGGGCGCGATCCCGCTCAGCGAGCTCGAATGGGCGCGACCCAACCGCAAGGATCAAAAGCTCGGGCCACCCGTCAAGAAGGCGAGCGACGTGCTCACGGCGGGCGATATCGTGTTCGTGGAGCCGATCGTCGAGGGCGGCGCGCGCTACCGCCTGCGCCAAGTGCCCGACGCCTCAGGCGGGCTCGTCGCCATCAATCCGCACACCGGGCGGGTCGTCGCCATGGTCGGCGGATTCGATTTCGGATCGAGCGAGTTCAACCGCGCGACCCAGGCGCACCGCCAACCCGGATCCGCCTTCAAGCCGTTCGTCTATCTCGCGGCGCTCGATCATGGCCTGACGCCGGCGAGCGTGGTGTTGGACGCGCCGCTGGTGATCGACCAGGGCGAGCATCTCGGCAAGTGGAAGCCCGAGAACTATACGCAGCGTTTCTACGGGCCGAGCACACTCCGCCTCGGGCTCGAGAAATCGCGCAACCTCATGACCGTCCGCGTCGCCCAGCAAATCGGCATGGACAAGATCTCAGACTATGCGCGCCGCTTCGGCATTCATCCGGAGCTGCCGCCCGTGCCGTCGGCGGCACTGGGCGCGATCGAGACGACGCTGGTCAATCTCACCGCCGCATACGCAATGCTGGTCAACGGTGGGCGCAAGATCGAACCCATCCTGATCGAGCGGGTGCAGGATCGGACCGGCGCGACCATCTTTCAGAGCGACGAGAGGCCATGCGAAGATTGCCGCGCGGCCGCTTGGCAGGAGCAGTCGCCACCGGAGCTCCCCGATGAGCGCGAGCAAGTGGCCGACCCGCGCACCGCCTATCAAGTCGTCTCGATGCTCGAGGGCGTGGTGCAACGCGGCACCGGGCGTGCCCTCAGCGTCATCGGCAAGCCGATCGGCGGAAAAACCGGCACGACCAACGATTTCAATGACGCCTGGTTCATCGGCTTCACCCCCGATCTCGTGGTCGGCGTCTATGTCGGCTTCGACCAGCCGCGGACCCTCGGCAAGAAGGAGGCCGGCGGCCGCGTCGCGGCGCCGATCGTGCGCGAATTTCTGACCGACGCGCTGCGCGACGAGCCGGCGGTTCCTTTCCGCGTGCCCCGTGGCGTGCGCTTCGTGCGGATCGACCGTGGCAGCGGCATGCTGGCGAGCGCGGCGAGCGAGGAGGTGATCGTGGAGGCCTTCCTGCCCGGCACCGAGCCGAAGCGCACGCATCGCGCCCAGGTCACGCTGGGTGAGGGCGGCGACCAAGGGTTTGGCGGCACGGGCTTTGAGTCGATTCCCACCGACGGGGTCGGTGGCCTATATTAGAGGCAGCGCTTTCCCACCCCTCACGCGTTCGCCGCCCGCCCGTAACATCCATGCGCGCAGAAATCACCTCTCTCGCCGAGGAAATTAAGCAGTCGCTCGCACTGCTGAGGAGGCATCTTTGACGCGGAAGCTGCGGAGGACCGCCTCGCGGAGTTGAACGCTGCGGCCGAAGCGCCGGAGCTCTGGAACGACCAGCAGCGGGCCCAAGAGGTGATGCGTGAGCGCACGCGCCTCGATGCGGCGGTCTCGGGCTATCACACCCAGGTGCAGGCGCTCGAAGACGGATTGGCGCTCGCGGAACTCGCCGAGGAGGAGAGCGACGCGGAGACGCTCGATGAAGCCGAGGCCTCGCTTCGCGACCTGCGCGACGAGACAAAGCGACGCGAGCTCGAAAGCCTCCTCGCCGGTGAGGCCGACGGCAATGATTGTTTCCTCGAGGTGCATGCCGGCGCCGGCGGCACGGAATCGCAAGATTGGGCCGAGATGCTGCTCCGCATGTATTTGCGCTGGGCCGAGCAGCGGTCCTTCAAGACGGAATGGGTCGAGGAAAGCCCCGGCGAAGAGGCGGGCGTCAAGTCCGCCTGCGTGCGCATCGCCGGCCCCAATGCCTATGGCTGGCTCAAGACCGAGAGCGGCGTGCACCGGCTGGTGCGCATCTCACCCTACGATTCGAGTGCGCGCCGCCACACGAGCTTCGCGTCGGTCTGGGTCTATCCGGTGGTCGACGAGGCCATCGAGGTCGAGGTCAACGAAAAGGACTTGCGGGTCGACACCTATCGCGCCTCCGGCGCCGGCGGCCAGCACGTCAACCGCACCGACAGCGCCGTGCGCATCACCCACATCCCGACCAACATCGTCGTGCAGTGCCAGGCGGAGCGCTCGCAGCACCGCAATCGGGCGGCCGCCATGGCGATGCTGCGCGCGCGCCTCTACGAGCTCGAGCTGCAAACCCGCGAGGCGGAGGCGAAGGCGCTCGCCGATCAGAAGAGCGAGATCGGCTGGGGGCACCAGATCCGCTCCTACGTGCTGCAGCCCTATCGGCTGGTCAAAGACCTGCGCACCGGCATCGAGAACACGAACCCCGATGCCGTGTTGGACGGCGCCCTCGACGGCTTCATGGCCGCCTCGCTCGCCGCGCGCGTCGGCGTGCTGGGCGATCCCAAGGGCGAGGGCGGCCAAATTAAGGGACGCTAAGGCCGCACCGACGCGTTGCGCGCGTCCGAGCGGTTTTCGGCGGGCGCGCGCCAGGCCCAGTCAGTGTTCACCGGCACGCTCTCCCGCCTCCAAGGCCGGCGCCGTGCCCGTCGTGGGCGCGGTTGTCCGCATCGCCATGGTCGACGCCGGATCGACCAAGGCCGGCGGCAAGCCGGCCGCGCGCCGCGCCTCTTGGTTGAAGGGACCCTTGAGCGTGCCGCCATAGTACGCCGCCACCGCCGCGCGGTAGGCGGCCGTGGGCTCCAGCGCACGACGCGCGCAAAGCCAGCTGAACCAGCGCCAGCCGGCCGCCACGTGGCCGACCTCCTCGGCCGCGATGCCGGCGAGGAGGTCGGCGCTCTCCTGGTCGCCTGCCTTGCGGAGGCGGGCGATCATCGGCGGCGTGACGTCGAGGCCGCGCGCCTCCAGGACGAGCGGCACCGTGGCGAGGCGGGCCAACGCGTCGTGCCGCGTGCGATGCGCCGCCTCCCAAAGCCCGTCGTGGGCCGAATGCGCGCCATAGCGGAGGCCCAGGCTCTCGAGCCGCCGGGCCAGCATCCCGAAATGGCGTGCTTCGTCATCGGCCACGCCCACCCAATCGTCGAAAAAGGCGCGCGGCCAGGGCTCGCTCGTGAAGCGCGCGATCAAATCCCACGCGAGATCGATCGCGTTGAGCTCGATATGGGCAATCGCGTGGAGGAGTGCAGCGCGCGCGGGTTGCTCCATGCCGCGCCGCCGTGGCACCAATCGCGGCGAGACCAGGCGGGGGTGCGCGGGCCGGGCGGGCCGATCCGGCAGGTCACATGCGCCGCCGACCGCAAGCGCGCCGGTCCGCCATGCCTCGGCGGCGGCCGCGCTGGCGGAGACCTTGGCGGCCGCCGACGGGGTGAGAAGAACGCCGCGCGCGGCCGCGCGTAAGCTCGCCGGCGGCGGGCTCAAAGGTCCTGCGTCGCAGCCAGCACCTCGTCGACATGGCCGTTGACCTTGACCTTGCGCCACGCGCGCTGGACCACGCCGTCGCCGTCGATCAGAAAGGTCGCGCGCTCGATGCCCATGTAGGTGCGGCCATACTGCTTCTTCTCGACCCACACCCCGTAGGCCTCGCAGATCTCGCCGGTTTCATCCGAGACCAGCGTGAAGGGCAGCTCGTACTTGGCCTTGAACTTGTCGTGCTTGGCGACCGTGTCCTTTGAGACGCCGACGATCGCCGCGCCTGCCTTGTCGAACGCGGCACGCGCCTCTGCAAAGCCGATCGCCTCCTTGGTGCATCCGGGCGTGTCGTCTCGAGGGTAGAAGTAGAGCACCACGCTCTTGCCCCGCAGAGACGAGAGGGTGAGGCTCTTGCCGCCATCCGTAGGCGCGCTGAAATCGGGCGCAGGGGCGCCGGCGTCGATCGATTGCGTCATCGAGGATCTCCCTGGGTGCGCGCGGCAAGCGCGCTGACGTAGCGTTCGTAATGTTTGCGGACGGTTTCTTGCGAGGCGCTCACATGGTCCTCGAGTTCCCTAAAGCTGGAGACCTCCGCCGCGCGGGTCAAGGCATCCCTCACGTCCGCCGAGAAGCGCTCCGGATCGCGCAGCTTGCCGACGGTAAGCCGCAGGATGATCTGCAGGCGCCGCACGAAGCGTGTAATGCGCGCCAATGCCGCAGCGTCGGCGACCGGGAGCAAGCCGCTCGCGCCGAGGCGCTCGAACACGATGTCTGTCGACACGGACAGCACGCCTGGGTCATCGGCAGCGTGCGCCAGTTGGAGCGATTGGGCGATGAACTCGAGGTCGAGCAGCCCCCCGCGCACATGCTTCATGCGCCAAACGTTGTCGGTGCGGCGCTCCGCGTCGACCCGCCGGCGCATCTCGTCGACGTCGCGCATGAGATCGGCGCGCTCACGGCGCGCGCAAAGAATGCCATGCACCGTCTTGGTGACCTCCGCACACAAGGCGGGATCGCCCGCGATCGGGCGCGCGCGGGTCAGGGCCATATGCTCCCATGTCCACGCGCTTTCCTTCTGGTAACGCGCAAACGCGGTGATTTCGGAGGCGAGCGGGCCCGAGCCGCCGGACGGCCTGAGCCGCGTGTCGATCTGGTAGAGGCCGCCCTCGCTCGTGCGCACGCTGAGCGCACTGGCGAGGCGTTGGCTGAGGCGCGCGTAATACTGACTCGCGGGCAAGGGCCGCTCGCCGTTCGACACCGCCTCGAGGCCGTGCGGCGCGCGATAGATGAAGATGACGTCGAGGTCGGATTCGAACGTCATCTCGCGCCCGCCGAGCTTGCCCATTCCGAGCACCGCGAACGCACCGTCGCGCACCTCTCCATGGACGCGGGCGAACTCCGCGGCGACCGGCGGAAGAAGAGCCGCGATCACGGTTTCCGCGACATCCGAGAGCGCGCGTCCGGCGTCGTCGGCGGCAATGGTGTTGCGCAGCAGCTGGATGCCGACCTGGAACTCCTGGTCATGCTGCCAGCGCCGTGTCACGTCCAGCACGTCCTGAAAATCACGGCTCTCGCCGAGCGTTCCGTCGAGCGCTGCACTGAGCGCCTCCGAGCTGGGAAGTGCCTCGTCAAGATCGCCCGAGAGCACGCCGTCGAGAAGGTTCGGCCGGCGGCTCAGATGCTCTGCCAAGCGGGGCGCGCTCCCCATGATCTCGGCGACCAGCGAGAGCAGCCGCGGGTTCGAGTAGAAGAGCGAGAAAAGCTGCACGCCCGCCGGCAGCTTGCGTAGAAACTCGTCGAATTTGCGGAAGGCCGCCTCGGGGCTGACCGTCTCGGCGAGCGCGTGGAGGAGCGCGGGCATCAGCTCGGTCAGCAGCTCGCGCGCCCGCTTGCTACGGGTCGCGCGGATCCGGCCGTGGTGCCAGCCGCGCACGGTCGCGGAGACCGCCTTGCCGTCGCCAAAGCCGAGCGAGGCGAGCGTGGCAAGCGTGTCGGGGTCGTCATCGGTGCCGGTGAAGACCAGGTTGCCACCATCGCCGCCGAGGTCCGGCGCATCCTCGAAGAGCGCCGCATAGTGGGTCTCGACGCACGTCAGGTGATCGCGCAGCGCGTGCGCAAACGGGGCGCGCGCCGGATAGCCCATGAAGCAGGCGATCGCGTCGAGACCGGCATTGTCGGCCGGCAGCGTGTGGGTCTGCTCATCCGCGACCATTTGGAGCCGGTGCTCGAGGCGCCGCAAAAACCCGTAGGCCGCGATCAGGTCCTCGGCTGCGGGCGCGGTCGTGCGACCGGCCTGCACCAGCGCGCGCAACGCATCGCAGGTTGCCGCCTCGCGCAGCGTGGGATCGCGTCCACCCCAGATGAGCTGTTGCGTTTGCGCATAGAACTCGATCTCGCGGATGCCGCCACGCCCGAGCTTGATGTTATGGCCTGCCACGGCGATTTCGTGATGGCCTCTGTGGGCATTGATCTGCCGCTTGATGGAGTGGATATCCTGAATCGCCGCAAAATCGAGATATTTGCGCCAGACGAAGGGGCGCAGGCGCTCGATGAACTCGGCGCCGACCGCGCGATCGCCGGCGACCGGGCGCGCCTTGATCATGGCGGCGCGTTCCCAGTTCTGCCCGAGGCTCTCGTAATATTGCTCGGCGGCGAGCGTCGAGAGGGCGAGCGGGGTGGCGCCCGCATCCGGACGCAGACGCAAGTCGATCCGCGCGACGTAGCCCTCGCGCGTGCGCTCGGACAACAGGGTGACGAGATCGCGCACGAGCCGCTGCAAATCGTCGTGCACGGTGCTCTCGTTGCGATGTTGCAAGCGCGCCGGGTCGTAGAGCACGATCAGGTCGATGTCGCTCGAATAATTAAGCTCGCGCGCTCCGAACTTGCCCATGCCGAGGATGGTGATGCCACACTGCTCGCTCGGCCGCTCATCCGCCGGGCTCGGCGCGAAGTGGCCTTGCGCGGCACCATGATGCAGCAGGTGATCGAGCGCGCCGGCGAGCGCGGCTTCCGCGAAGACGGAGAGCTTTTCGGTGACCGTCGTCAGGTCCCAAAAGCCGACGATGTCGGCGAGCCCGATGGCGAGCGTGGCCCGGCGCCGGGCCGTCCTGAGCGCGGCCATCGCCGCGGCACGATTGGCTTGCCAGCAGGCCTCGTCGGCCAGTTCGTTAACGATTCCCTGAAATACCGGTGCGATCCCCCGGCGAAGAATGTCCGCGAGCAGGGGAGCCTCACGCTCGAGGCATTGAGTCAAATGCGTGCTATTGCCGAACACCGCATCCAAGAGCGCCCGCCCGCCCGGCTTCGCGGCAAACGCAGCCACGTCGGCGGCATCGTCATCACGCGCCACAGCCCGCAGCCACGCCGAGCGCGCCTGCGCAGCCCGCGCAGGGTCGGCGGGCTTGGGAAGGTGTTCCGGATCGAAGGGAAAAGCCGTGTGCGGCAAGCGGGAGCCCATGGTGCGGCGATTTCGGCGGCACCCCATTGTATTGTGCGGGTGACGTATTAGATGTTCGTCAGCAGGCTGCGTCATAGGCCCCTTGCGGTCAAGCTGCACCACGCGGTCGACGAGGCGCGATGCGCGCGGTCCTGAAATTCACTGTCCAAACGGCCGCCGCGATCTTCAGCGGGCTCGCCATTCTGTTTGCCGCCGGAGCGTGGCGGCTTTCGAGCGGCCCCGTGTCGCTCGGCTTCCTCGCGCCCTATGTAGAGGAGGCGTTCGAGGCCGAGG
Source organism: Alphaproteobacteria bacterium (assembly GCA_965216915.1). Taxonomy (GTDB): domain Bacteria; phylum Pseudomonadota; class Alphaproteobacteria; order UBA828; family UBA828; genus CBDCGS01. The sequence goes on along the minus strand of CBDCGS010000010.1, from coordinate 847,414 downwards.
ACCTGCCCTACCGCGTCGAGTTTGAAGACACGGTGCTCACCTGGGCGGGTTGGGACCGCTCGCTGGACGTCCGCGCGATCAACGTGCGCACGCTGACCAAGGACGGTCAGCTCGTCGCGACAGTGCCGGAGGTCTCGCTCGGCCTCAGTGGCCTCTCGCTCATCGACGGGGTCATCGCACCCACCGAGGTCGAGCTGATGGGCGCGCGGGTGGACTTGGTGCGCGACGAGACCGGCAAGGTGCGCTTGGCGGTCGGCGACACCGGGGGCGACGGCAGCGACGAGGCGCTCGATCAGCTGATCGCGGATTTGCTGGCCCCACCACGCGACGACCATCCGTTCGGCAAGCTCCGGCGCGTGAGCATCATCGGCGCCGATCTGACGATGGACGATCTGCTGCGCGGCATCTCGTGGCGCGCGCCCGGAACGGACCTGATTCTCGATCTCGATGAGGAGGGGATCAGCGGCCAGCTCACCCTGAAGGCGGAGGTGGGCGAAGAGACGCTCGAGCTTCAGGCGCTCGCGCTCTACGACCGGGCGAGCGAAACCGCGGAGACAGCGGTCCAGTTCAGTGCGCTCACGCCCGATCGGCTCGTGCGCTACGCGCCGGAGCTTGCCGGGATCGAGGGCATCGCGGTGCCGATCTCGGGCACCTTGAGCTTCGGCCTCAACCGCGCGTTCGAGGTCGATGGCGTCGACTTCGATCTGAGCGGCGGAGCAGGCGAGATCGATCTGCCGGATGTCTTTCCCAACCGAGTCCCGGTGCGCCGGATCGTCGCCAAAGGATCGGTCGATCGGTTGATGACCTCGCTGACGCTGCGCAAGCTCGAGGTGGTGACCGACCGGCCGACGCTGTCGCTCAGCGGCACGATCAGCGAGACCGCGGCGGGTGTCGGTGTGCAAGGCACCTTCGCGGCGACCGACATGCCGTTCAAACAGCTCGGCAACTATTGGCCCGAAGGGCTCGTCGGGGGCGGACGCAGTTGGATCCTGCTCAACGTCACCGACGGCGTGATCTCGCGCTTCGACGCCGCCCTCGATATCAAGCCGGGACAATTCGCCAACCAGGATTTCACGGACGAGTCGGTCAACGGCACGTTTGCGTTTCAAGATATCAGCGTGACCTATCTCCACCCCATGCCGCCGGTGGTCGGCGTTGATGGAACCGCTCGTTTCACCGGCTCCTCGCTCGAGCTCGACATGACGGACGGCACGATCGACGGGATCACGGCACCGAGGGGCACTGCCCGCCTGACCGACATCCTGTCCGACCAGCCCCACATGGTGACCGTCGTGGAGGCCGCGGGCGCGGCACGCGAGGCGCTGGAGCTCCTCGATCACCCGCGGCTCGGCCTGATTTCGAAGCTTGGTCTGCGGCCAGATCAGGTCGGCGGCGACGTGCGAACGGAGTTCTCGCTCAGCTTCCCGCTCATCAGCGATGTCACCTTCGATCAGATCGCGGTGATGGCGGTCGCGCAGCTCAGGGACACCTCGGTGGCCGACCTGTTCGGGCGTATCGACATGGCGGGCGGCGTGCTGACGGCATCCCTCGACAGCAATGGGCTCGAGATCGCGGGCGACATCGCGATCGAGGGCGCGCCGGCGACGATCACCTGGCGCGAGGCGTTCGCCGACGATGCGCCGTTCCGCAGCCGCTACGAGGTCTCGATGGCGCTTACCGAGGCGGCGCAAGGCGCCTTCGGTCTTGATTTCGGCGCCTATGCGGCGGGCGATTTCGCCATGGATCTGGTCTACACGAGCGATGACCGGGGCGCGCCACGGGCGACGGTGTTCCTCGACGCCTTGAACGCCGAGCTGCGTGTCCCGGAGCTCTTCTGGTCCAAGCCCACGGGCGAGGAGGGCTGGGTGCGCCTCACCATGCTCTTCGCGGACGATGGCACGATCGGGTTCCCCGATGTCGAGATCCAAAGCAGCGATTTCCACGCGCAGGGCTCCGCCCTGCTTGAACCGGATTTCGCCGGGATCCGGTATCTCGAAGCGCGCCGGCTTCAGCACGGTGTTACCGACGTCGCCGCACGCATTGTTCCCGGTCGCGGCGGCGCCCCCACCGAGATCACGGTCACCGGCGAGAGTGTCGACCTTCGGCCTTATCTTGAGAGCCTGACGGAAGAGGGCGCCGGCGAGCCGGCCCCGTTCACACTCTCGCTCTCGACCAAACGTGCCATCACGCGCGCCAACCAGCAGATCACCGATGTGCAGGCGCGGGTCATCAACACGGCGGAGGGGCTGCGCAGAGCCACGCTCGAAGGCACCTTGGTCACTGGCAAGTTGATCCACGCCAACCTCGAGCCCGAGGGCGGAAAGCGGCGCCTCGTGGTACGTTCGGACGACGCCGGCGCCGTGTCGCGCGCCTTCGACGTCTACGACAATGCGCTCGGCGGCACGCTCGATCTCCAAGTGGTTTTGCACGATGACGTCCCCGGGGAGCCGGTGACCGGTGTCGTGCGGATCGAGGACTATCGCGTGATCAACGCGCCGACCCTCGCCGAGCTGCTGTCGATCGCGCTGTTGACGGGGATTCTCGATGCCCTGCAGGGCGAGGGGATCGCGTTCTCGCGCTTCGAGATGCCGTTCGAGATCACCGGCGACATCCTCACGATCACTGACGCCAAGACCTCGGGCCCGGCGATCGGCATCACCGCGAACGGGACCGTCGATCTCGCGACCGAGGCCACCGACCTCAGCGGCACCATCGTGCCGGCCTATGCCATCAACAGCATCCTCGGCGAAGTGCCCTTGATCGGCGAGATCTTGATCGGCGGCGAGGGCGAGGGCCTGTTTGCCGCAACCTACGCGGTCGATGGGCCTCTCGAGGAGCCGACGATCACCGTCAACCCGCTTGCCGCGCTCGCGCCGGGCTTCCTGCGCAACCTCTTCAACATCTTCGAGGATTCGCCGGACGGATCGGGTCCGGGCGATGCCGCCACGCAGCGATCGTCAAACCCGGGTGATCCGCTGGCCGACGACCCGCGCTAAGCGAGAACCGTCATCGGCTCCGGGCGCCGGGCGCGGGCCGCTACAACCCCTTCACGAACTCGATTGCCGCGGCGGCCGTCTCTTCGGGTCTCTCGATCATGCAATAGGTGCCACCACCCTTCGGGATCGTGACGAGCGTCGCGTGCGGCACCTCCGCCATGAACTGGTCGATCAATGCCTTCGTGCCGGCGCTGCGCGCACCGAGCTGGCCCGACTCACCCACAAGGAGCAGCGTTGGGACCTGGATCTTTCGAAGCTCGCTCGTGAAATCGTTTCCCGCGACGATGGCCATGGTCGCGCCAAGTGACTCGATCGAGAAATTCGCGCGGAAGCACTCGGCCTCCCAGCGCGCGAGCCGCCCATGCTCCGGTTCGAAGAGCGCCTCGTCGGAGCAGCCGATCCAGCTCGTGAGCGCCGCCAGCGCCTCATAGCCGAATGTCTCGCAGATGTTGGTGAAGCCGTCGAAGGCGCGCCGGAAGCCCGGATCCGCCTTGAACATCGGGTAGGTGATGACGGCCTTGACGCGCTCGGGATAGCGCGCGGCGTAACGAACCGTAATCGGCGAGCCGGTCGAGGTGCCCCAAAGCACCACGTCTTGCACGTCGAGGGCCGACAAGACCTTGTGCAGATCATCGACCCACGTGTCTTGGGTGTAGACGCCGCCGGGCCACGCGCGGTCCGATCGGCCGGCGCCGCGGTAGTTCCAATCGATCACCTGACACTCTTTCGCGAGAGGCGCGCGCACGAAATCCCACTGGTTGTGCAAGAGGCCAAAACCGCCCGAAAGCACGATCGGCTGGCCCTCGCCGGTCACCTCGTACCAAAGCTGAACACCGTCGTCGTCGATGTGGGGCATGGTGATCTCTCCTGTCGTTGCGCGCGCCATCTCGTCCGCAGTTTGCCCGCAAGGCGCGGGCTGTGTCGAGCGAGCACCTGTGACCCGGCGCGGCCCCGCTAAGCCCCCGTCGGCGCATCCTCGCGCAGCAAGCCCTCGGCCTTCAACTCGGCCCAGAAGTCGGCAGGAATGGCGTGGCCGAGGCTTGCCACGTTGCGCGTAATCTCGTCCCGGCTGCGCGCGCCGGGGATGATGGCGGCCACGGCCGGGTGGTGCAGGGGAAACTGTAGCGCGGCGGCGGCGAGCGGCACGCTGTGGCGCGCGCACACCTGCTCGATCGCGGCGACACGGCTCATGACCGCCTCCGGCGCGGGTGCGTAGTTGTAGAGCGCGCCGGCCACGGCGCCGGTGCCCAGGATGCCGGTGTTGAGCGGGCCGCCGATCACGATGCCGATGCCGCGCGCGACGCAGAGCGGCAGGAAAGTCTCGAGCGCCTCCTGCTCCAGCAGCGTGTAGCGGCCCGCGAGCAGAAAACAGTCGAAATCACCGCGCTCGGCGAGCGTTTGGCAGACCTCCCACTCGTTCAGGCCGGCACCGATCGCCCCGACCACGCCCTGGTCGCGCAGCGAGAGAAGCGCGCGATAGCCGCCGGCCATCACCTCCTCGATGCGGGTGTCGGAGGCCTCCTTCGAGCCATGCGTCCAAATATCGACGTCGTGAATCAGGATGACGTCGATGCGCCCGGTGCCGAGGCGTTGGAGGCTGTCCTCGAAGGAACGCATGGTGCCGTCATAGCCATAGTCAAAGACGGGCTCGAAGGGCAGCACGTCGTGGAAGATGCCGCTATCGATCGCGGCGGGATCGCGCGGCGCGAGCAACCGGCCGATTTTGGTGGACAACACATAGGCGCCGCGGTCTCGCCCGCGGAGCGCCGCGCCGAGCCGATGCTCGCTCAGGCCGTGGCCGTAAAGGGGCGCCGTGTCGAAGTAGCGGATGCCCGCGTCCCACGCGGCCACGACCGTTGCGAGCGCCTGCTGATCACTGAAGGCCTCGTAGAGGTTGCCGAGCGGGGCCGCGCCGAAGCCCATGATGGTGACGGCAGGGCCTCGCGTGCCGAGCGCGCGGCGTTCATCGGCGCGCATGGTGCACCGTCATTTCACGGCCCCCGCGGCCATGCCTTTGATGATGAACCGCTCGAGCAGCACACCGATGATGACGAGCGGCGCGATGGCGGCGGCCGAAAGCGCCGCCATGGACCACCAGTTGATGCCCTGGCTGCCGGTTTGGCTCGCGACCATGACCGGCATGGTCTTCGCGTCGGTGCTGGTGAGCAGCGCCGCGAAGAAATATTCATTCCAGCAGAGCACCAGGGAGAGGATGAAGGCGGCCACCATGCCGGGCAGCGCGATCGGCACGATGATTTGGAAGAAGGCCTTCCAGATCGAGAGACCATCGACCAGCGCGGCCTCCTCGAGCTCGACGGGGATCGCGTTGAACTGATCGCGCATGATCCAGATGACGATCGGCAACACCATCAGCGTGTAGAGAAGGATCAAGCCGATATGGCTGTCGAGCAGCGCGAGCTCCTTGTAGAGAACGAGGAAGGGCAGCGCGAGCACGACCGGCGGCAGGATGAGCTGGCTGAGGAAGAAAAACGAGATGTCGCGGTTCTTGATGAAGCGCAGCTTGTAGGAGAAGCGACTCAGCCCATAGGCCGCCATCGAGCCCAGGATCACCGCGAGCGCAGACGCGCTCAGCGAGGTGATCGCGCTGTTCGTGAAGCGCTTGAGAAACTCCTCGCGTACCGTCGAGGTCTCGAAGATCGTCTCGGGCGAGAGGCCGAGCGAGCGCCAGCCGCGCCACTGCGGGTCGAAATCGAGCCACGGCACGAGGTGGCCCTGCATCACGTCGGGCGCGATCTTGAACGACGTCGTCGCCGTCCAATAAATCGGGAAGAGGCAGATCACCGTCCACAGCAGGAGCGCGCTGTAGATCAGGAGGCGCCGCGTATACCACTTGGCCCGATAGGCGAGATCCCGCTCGGTGTCGACGAAGATTTGCTCGGTCTGCGCGTCCGTCGTCATCGCTCAATACGCCTGTCGCATCCAGCGCCGCACGAACTTCAGGAGCAGCGTGATGAAGATGATGATGATGACGAGATAGACCATCGCGAGCAGCGTGCCGTAGCCCACGTTCGAACGGTCGCGGTATTCGCGGAAGATGAAGCTCGTGACCGAATCGGTCGCGCCGCCGGGCCCCCCCGCGGTCACGTTGATGATGATGTCGGCGAGCTTGAGCTTGAAGATGACACGGATCACGATCGCCGTGATGCTGACCGGCAGCATCATGGGGAAGGTGACGTGCCAGAAGCCTTGCCAGCGTGACGCCCCGTCCACCCGGGCGGCCTCCACCACCTCGCGCGGCATCGCCTGCAGGCCCGCGAGCAGCATGATCATCATGAACGGGATGAAGGTCCACGCGTCCATCACCATGATCGTGAGGCGCGCAATTTCGGGCGAGCCGAAGAACGACGGGGTTTCCCAGCCGAAGAAGCGGCCGAGCGTGGCAAGCGGCCCGAAACGGATTTCCATCATCGATTTGCCGACCATCCAGCTCACCGCGACGGGCGACAGCATGAGCGGCATGAGGAAGGCCACGCGGAAGAATTTTCGCGCGCGGATCTCGGCGTTCAGCAAGAGCGCGAGGCCGAAGGCGATGGCGTACTCGATACTGACGGCGAGCACGTAATAGGCCATGTTCTTGAGTGCGTTCCAATAGAACGGATCGCCCGCCATCTGGATGAAATTGTCGACGCCGTTGAACTTGCGGCCGGTGAGCGAGGAGAGGTTCCAATCGGTGAACGAGATGTAGAGCCCGAAGAGCAGCGGGAAGATCACCATGGACACCACGAAGAGGATGCCCGGCAAAACGAAGAGCGCCCGCTTGCCGTGCTCGCCGCGCACCATCACCTGGCCGACGCACATCGAAAGCGCCCAGAACACATAGGCGTAGAGCACCGGCTGCCAATTCGCGAAGCCGATGGAGATGCTCTCCGCTTCGTAGAGCAGCTGAACGACCACGAGGACCGCGAGCACGCACGCCGATGCCCACATCAGGACGCGGCCGCTCAAGATGCGGCGCGCGGAAAGATCGTCGGATGTGACGACGTGAAGTTGGTCGCCCTCGACCTGGGCAGGTGCGCTCACGGGGGTGTCCGGACGAGGGCTGGCGGTCGATTGACCGCCAGCCCGCTATAGACGCGCGCGGCGTCCGGATCTAAAGGCCGAGCGAGGCTCGGTAGAGGTCGATCTGACTCTTGCGGCCGATCTGGTCGGTGATCCTTTCCCAGGCCGCCGCAATGGCGTCGGCGCCCTCTTGGGCCGAGGCGTACTGGCCGGCATAGGTCTTCGCCAGCTCGTCCTCGGCCACCGAGTAGTACTGGAAGATGCCCGGGATGCGTGGCTCGATCGCCGCGTTCGGGTGGTTGTAGGAATCGGCCTCGGAGGCGAGGTAATCCGCGATGAAGGCCTCGTCGTAGCCCGCGCCGACCCATTCCGGAATGTTGAAGTGGGAGTTGCGGTAGGGCTGGAAGCCCGATGGATAGGCCGCGCACCAGAGCGAGATGTCCTTGCCGCCAAGATGGGCCGCCGCCGACCAGGCCGCCTTCTGCTTCTTTGCGTCGCCGTCGACCCGCGCCATGACGTAAACGCCCCAGCCGATATAGGCCATGTTGGGCGCGAAGTTCGGGCCGCTGGCGAGCGTGTCCCACTGACCCGTCTTCGCGTTGTAGACATCGTCCGAGCCGGGCAGGATCGAGAAACCGGTCAGGTCGCCGACCACCGAGGTGTCGGAGGTCTTGGCGTTGGAGCCGATATCGCCCCACCAGCTCAGCATCGAGCCGGTCCCCGCGAGGAATTGCTGGAAGCCCGTGGTGCCGGGATCCGCGTTGATTTGATCCGGCGGCTGCGCATCGATCACGTCGAGCACATCCTGGATCGCCCGCACCCAGGCCGGGTTGTTGACCCGCGGCTTCATAGTGTCGGGATCGAAGAGCCATGCCGGATCGTCCGGATGCTTGGCGTAGGCGGTCGCGCGCGAGCCGAGGAAATAGAAGCCGAAGCCGCCCCAGCCCTTCAGCGGATCGAGATAGCCATAGGCGTCGAAGCCGCCGACCTTCTTGCCCTTGAGGAACTTCGTCACCTCCTGGACCTTCTGCCAGGTGGTCGGCACCTCCCACGGGCCCTCGTGGCCTTCATCGGCCCACGCCGCCGCAAGATCCTCGTCCTCGAAATAGTCGGTGCGATAGTTGAAGTTGTGGCAGTCGCCGTCGATCGAGATCCGGTAGGTCTTGCCATCCCAGGTGCCGACCGGCGCCTTCAGATAGCCGACATAATCGTCCATATCGATCTGCGCCTTGACCCAATCGGGCATCACTGAGGCGAGACCCTTGCCGCAGACATCGCCCTCGAAGGGCGCACCCATCTCGATCACGTCGAAGTCGACCGTGCCGGTTGCGATCGATTGCTGCAGACGCGCGTTGTAGTCGGCCTGCGCGAGGTCGATCCACTCGATCTTGGCGCCGGTATAGGCCTCCCACGGCTTCAGGAAGCCGCGGAACAAAAAGTTGTGGAGATTCTGGTTGTTGAGGCCGAGGAAGGTGAGCTCGACGCCCGCGAACTCGCCCTCGGAGACGTTGGTCTTGGTCGGACCGAGGCACATCGCGCCGACCTTCTGCCAATCGGAATCGGTCGGTGACCCCACGCCAACCCCCGGAATTTTCAGAATTTCTTCGCGCACATTGCCCTGCGCGGATGACGATCGTGCAAATCCGCCGAGGCCGCCGGCGGTCGCCGCCGCGACCACACCCGCGCTTGCGGCGCCCTTCAGCACATCGCGCCTGCTCGCCTGAGCAGCCATCAGCCGTTGATAAACTTCACGTTTCATCGTTCCTCTCCCGCAAAGAGCTTGGCGTTGTCGTGTGGTTGTTCCCGACCACCGCGCGTTTCGACACGTTCTCGGTAGCCCAGACGTGTAGCGGCAACATTGGAAGCAAGCATGGCGGCTGTCAATGAGCGGTACGGCGCGCCGCGGGCAGCCCACGCTTGGCCATGGACAGGTCGCGCGGTCTCGGTTACTTCGTGCGGAACGCTTGCGCCAAATAAAGTTGGGAGTCATGGCGGGAGTCACCGTCCGCAATCTCCGGAAGTCGTTCGGATCGGTCGAGGTGATCCGCGGGGTCGATGTCGACATCGCGGACGGCGCGTTCGTCGTGCTCGTCGGACCGTCGGGCTGCGGCAAGTCGACGCTGCTCCGCATGATCGCGGGCCTCGAGGAGATCAACGAGGGCACGATCGCGATCGGCGATCGGGTGGTGAACAATCTGCCGCCGCCCGAGCGCGACATCGCGATGGTGTTCCAGAATTATGCGCTCTATCCGCACAAGACGGTCGCCGCGAACCTCGCCTTCGCGCTCAAGCTCCGGAAGACCGACCCCGCTGTCATCAAGGAGCGGGTGACCCATGCGGCCGAGACACTCGGTCTCACGCCCTACCTCAAGCGCTATCCGCGCCAGCTCTCGGGCGGCCAGCGCCAGCGCGTCGCGATGGGCCGCGCCATCGTGCGCGACCCGCAGGTGTTTCTCTTCGACGAGCCGCTCTCCAACCTCGATGCCAAGCTCCGCATCCAAATGCGCACCGAGATCAAGGAGCTGCACCAGCGGCTCAAGACGACCACCGTGTTCGTCACGCATGATCAGATCGAGGCCATGACCATGGCCGACAAGATCGTGGTGATGCAGGACGGCATCATCGAGCAGGAGGGCTCCCCGCTCGAGCTCTACGATCACCCGCGCAACGTCTTTGTCGCGACCTTCATTGGCTCACCGGCGATGAACCTGATCGACGGCACGGTGCGGCGCAACGGCGCCATGCATGTGGAGGCCCATGGGGAGGCGCTGCCGGCCATCGACCAGGCGGCCGCGCAAGACGCCCAGCCCATCGTCTACGGCGTGCGGCCCGAGCATCTCGATCTCGCCGATGACGGCTTTCCGGCGCGCGTCGCCGTGGTCGAGCCCACGGGTTCGGAAATGCTGGTCTTCCTGCGGTTCGGCGAGTCCGAGCTGGTCGCGGTGTTTCACGAGAGGCACGATATCAAGCCGGGCGACACGCTGCGCCTCAAGCCCCGCGTCGACCAGACTCACCTGTTCGATCGCGAGACGGGGATGCGGCTTTAGCCTGAGGCGCCGCCGCTCCCGGCGTCAGCGCTCGGCCGCGTCTGTGCGCGCGTATCGCCGCACGCGCCGCTCGGCAATGAAGCGCAGAAATGGCTCCGGCGGCAGACGCGCCGCCATGGGCACCGATTGGACGATGCGGAGCGCCTCGCTCTCCACGCCGCAGATCTGCTCGGCGAGGAGCTTGCCGAGCGCAGTGCCGCGCGTCATCGGCGCCGCGTCGGTGGTGAGGACGGCATAGAGGCGGTCGTGGAGCTCGCCGAACACGCCGCCCTCGTTGCGCGTGAAGCCCATGATGCCGCCCCAGGTCGCGATGAACGGCACCTCGCCGAGCGCAGGCCAGCGGGCGCGCACGCTCTCGCGATGGGTGCGCGCGGCCTCGGCGATCATCGCATCGCCGAAGCGCTTGGTGCCGGCGTAACGGAGCGTGTTGCGCATCAGGATGCGGCCGTCGAGGGTGAGGCGCACCGTGCTGCCGTTCGGGCTCGCCGGGAGCAGCCCGAACTGGCCTTCGCTCCCGACCTCACGCAGCTCCTCGGGCTCAAGCGGGCGGGTGAGGCTCGCGAAGGTCGCGATCGGCGCGACCCGATGGCGTGCGAAACCCATCTCCTCCGCGAACACATGGTTCGCGAGAACGAGCTTGCGGGCGCGCACGTCGCCTTCCGGGCAAACCAGGCGGAAGCCGCCGTTTTCGGCGTGGAGCGCGGTGACCGGGCTCTCCTCGTAGAGCGTGACGCCAGGCGGCAGAGTCGCGCCGAGCCCGCGCATCATTGCGGCCGGCTGCACCAGCGCCGCGCCCTGAAGGCGCACACCGCCGCTGTAGAAGCGGGTGCCCGTGATTGCCGCGATGGCGTCGCGCTCGAGCCGCTCATTGGGAACATCGAGCGCATCGAAGCCCGCGGCAACCGCCGCGAGGTGCGCCTCGCCCTCGGGCGAAGCCGCGACGTAGATTTGGCCCCAATCGCTCCAGTCGCATTGGATTTGATGCTCGCGCACGGTGTCGCGCAGATAGGTGAAGCCGGCCGCGAAGAGGCGGTCGTTGCGCCGGCCCGCCGCGAGGTCCTTGACCCCGCCGTGGCTGTGGTGAAAGAGCATGAAGCCCGCGTTGCGGCCGGAGGTGCCGTAGCCGACGCGCATCGCCTCGACGACGACGACCCGATCCGATGGGCGCAACTCGCCAAGCCGCCGGGCGAAGGCAAGCCCGCAGGCGCCCGCGCCGATGACCGCCCAATCCGCGTCTATGGTGCCGCCAATCGTGCGCGGCGGCGGCGGTGCGGGCAGGGTGGCATACCAGCCGTTGGTCACCCCGTCGTGGGGCAGCTTGCGGCTCGCCCGTGTTCCCTTGAGGGGCCGCACCACGCCCTCCGCCCGTCAATCCGCCGGCAGGCAGTGCTGCGCCAGCCGCACCCAATAGCCGACGCCATAGGGAATCGCGGCGTCGTTGAAGTCGTAGCGCGGGTTATGCACGTGGCACGAACCTTCGCCGTCGCCATTGCCGATCAGCACATAGCAACCCGGTTTCTCCTTCAGCATGAAAGCGAAATCCTCAGCGCCCATGATCGGCTGCATGTCCGCCTCGACATTGGCTGCGCCGACCAGAGCCGAAGCCACGGAAACGGCGATCTCCTTCTCCTGCGCCGTGTTGACCAACACCGGGTAGCCGCGCTCGTAGGCGAACTCGCAGCCCGCGCCGCCGGCGGACGCAATCCCCTCCGCGATCTTCGGCAGCTCGGCCGCCATGATGTCGCGCACGGCGTCGTTCAGCGTGTAGACGGTGCCGCGCACATAGGCGCGATCGGGCGTGATGTGCACGCCCTGGCGGTCGTTGTAAGGATCGCCCGCCTGGAATTGCGTGATGCTCATGATCACCGATTCCGCCGGGTTGATGCCGCGCGCCTTGAAGCTGTGGAACGCCTCGACGATGCGCCCCGCGAGGAGAATCGGGTCGGGCGAGGTGAACTGCGTCGCGGGATGGTTGTGCTCGCTCAGCACCTTGAACTCGAAGGTGTCGATCGAGGCGAGCATCGGGCCCGTCCGCACCGAGAAATGGCCGAGCGGGATGCCCGGGAAATTGTGCATGCCAAACACGGCATCCACCGGGAGCTTCTCGAAGAGCCCGTCGCGCACCATGCGGTTGCCGCCGCATTCCTCGTCACCGGTCTCCTCGGCGGGCTGGAAGATAAACCGCACCGTGCCGTCGAACCCCTGGTGCCGCGCGAGATATTTCGCGGCGCCGAGCAGCATGGTCGAGTGCCCGTCATGCCCGCAGGCATGCATCTTGCCGTCGTTTTGCGAGCGGTGCGCGAAGTCGTTCTCCTCCTGCAGAAACAGCGCGTCCATGTCGGCGCGAAGCCCGATGGCCTTTGGGCTCGACCCACAGGTGAGGGAGCCGACGACGCCCGTCCCGGCAAGGCCCCGATGCACCGCGAGCCCGAAGCTCTCGAGCTTCCCGGCGATGAAGTCGGAGGTGCGGCGCTCCTCGAACGCGGTCTCCGGATGTGCATGCAAATCCTGGCGCCATGCGGTGAGCTCCGCGTGCATGACGCTGATTCCGTCCAACACATCCATGGTTTCGCTCCCTTTCACGTCCCACCGGGTCGCAACGATTCCACGCCCCGCGGACATCGGCAAGGCGTCTCGCCGCGGGAAATATCTAGCCGCGAGCGTTTTGACGGGGTTAGGCTCTCACAGACGGCACGCGAGGCAAGTTTGTCGCGGAGAACCGTCCATAAGCGAACGGGCAACGGGAGATCAACCATGAAGACCATGAGATTGGCCAAGCTTGCGGGTGCCGCTGCGCTCGCGCTCGGCATTGCGACGGGCGCCTCGTTGGGTGCGGCGTCCGCCGAGGACCAGGTCGTCAAGATCGGCGTTCTCGCCGCGCTCACCGGGCCGGGCGCCGCCGATGGCGAGGAGACGGTGCGCGGTGCGACGCTCGCGCTCGAGGAGTTCCAGGCGGCGGGCGGCATGCCGGGGTACAGCTTCGAGATCGAGGTCTCGGACGTGCGCGACCAAACCTCGGATGCGGTCATGAGCGGCGTCGAGCGCCTCATGAACGACGAGGCGGTCGACTTCATCATGACCGGCTATGCGAGCCTCTCGAACTTCGAGATCGAGTTCATGCGCGAAGAGGAGATGCCCTACTTCGTCGCGGCGAACTCGCAGCAGACCCGCGAGATCGTGAGCAAGGATCCGGACGGCTACTGGATGATCTGGTCGCTCACACCGTCCTACGACGCCTACGAGACCGAGATGCTGCCCGTGGTCGAGAAGCTCGTCGCGGACGGCAAGATGACGCTCAAGAATAAGAAGCTCGCGATCATCTCCTCGGACAACGCCTATTCGAAGACGATCTATAACGGCCTGAAGAAAAGCTTTACCGGCGCCGGCTGGGAGGTCGTGGTCGACGAGGTCATCCCGAGCGGCGAGGTCAACGATTGGCGCGCGTTCTTGGCGAAGGTTCGTCAGGATCCGCCGGACCTCGTGGTCAACACCGACTGGGTGCCGAGCAACGCCTCGACCTTCATCACCCAGTTTCTCGAGGACCCGACCGACAGCCTGGTCTTCATCCAGTATGGACCCTCGGTGCCTGAGTTCCTCGATCTCACCAAGGACAAGGCCACGGGCGTGATCTACAACCTGCTCGGCGGCCACATTCCGACGATCCCGCGCACCATCGAAGTGATGGGCAAGTACAAGGATCGTTGGGGCTCCGAGCCCGGTCCCTATGGGGTCGGCCTCTACGAGATGATGCACCTCTATCTCGAAGCGGTGCAAAAGGCCGGCGACCCGACGGATCGCAAGGCCGTTGCGAAAGCCCTATCCGAGACCGACAAGATCGTCTCGGAAGGGCGGCTCGTCTTTGACCCTGCGACGCATCTGGCGCGCCAGGGCAACGATTACATCCCGATCACCTTCTATCAGATCTGGGAGGGCGAGCGGTCGCTGTTCTACCCGGACAAGTGGTCGAATGGTGAGTTCAGGCAACCGCCCTGGATGAAGTAATCGCGGATCGATCGCCGCCGGTCGCCTGAACGCGCGGCCGGCGGCGCTCATCCCGCCTCAGCCGCCGTCATCAATGGAACCGATCCTCGTCGCCGATCGCGTCAGCAAGTCATTCGGCTCGCTGCGCGCCGTCGACGAAGTGTCGTTCGAGGTCGCGCCTCAGGAGATCTTCGGCATCGCCGGGCCCAACGGCAGTGGCAAGAGCACACTCTTCAACATCATCACCTCGATTCCGTTCCCGGCCGACTCCGGTCGGGTGGTTTTCGAAGGCAAAGAAATTCAGCGCATGCGGGCGAACCAAGTGTGCCGGTCCGGCCTCGCGCGCACATTCCAAAAGGAGACCGCGTTCGACACGCTTTCGACGCTCGACAATGTGATCCTCGGCGCGACCTATGGCGGCGGGGCGGGTGAGTATGGGGCAAGCCGCGAGGCCGCCGCCGAGGCGCTCGCCTTCGTCGGCATCGGCGAGGAGCAATTTGCGCGGCCCGCGAGCGAGCTTTCCGTGTTCGACAAGAAGCGGCTCATGATCGCCTCCGCCATCGTCACCAAACCGCGCGTGCTGCTGCTCGACGAGCCGGCCTCGGGCCTCACCAAGCTGGAAATCGACGAGACGATCGACCTGATCCGTCGCCTGAACGAGAGCGGCATCACCGTGCTGGTGATCGAGCACGTGCTGCCATTGCTGCTCACCGTCTCCGCGCGGTTGCTCGTGCTCAATCACGGGAGCGAGCTGACGACGGGCACCCCCGACGACGTGATCCGCGACCCCCGCGTCGTGGAGGCCTATCTCGGCTCGCGCGCCAAGCATGACTGAGCCGATCCTCGATATCCGCAGCCTCTCGGTCGGCTATGGCAAGACGCAGGTGCTCTGGGACATCAGCCTGGCCGTGCCGGAGGACCGGCGCATCGGGCTTTTCGGCCCGAACGGGCATGGCAAAACGACGCTGCTCCGCACGATCTCCGGCCTGCTTAGGCCCTGGACCGGTGAGATCCACCTGCGCGGCGAGCGCATCGACAGCACCTTGCCGCGCGGGATCGTCGATCGCGGCGTCATCCACGTGCCACAGGGCAATGTGCTGTTTCCCGAGCTGACGGTGGTGGAGAATTTGCGGCTCGGCGCCTATTGCCAGCGCGCGCGGCCACACCTGCGCGCCAATCTCGACAAGGTTTACACCCTGTTCCCGCGCCTGCAGGAGCGCCGGCGTCAGCAGGCGAAAACGCTGTCCGGCGGTGAGCGGCAGATGCTCGCGATCGGCGCGGGCCTCATGGGCGAGCCGCAAATGCTGATGCTCGACGAGCCGACCCTCGGGCTTGCGCCGAAGCTCAAGGACGAGCTTCTCGACGCTATCGCCAACATCTCCGAGACCGGCGTGCCCCTGATGCTAGTCGAGCAGGATGTCGAGTTCCTGCTCTCGCTGACCGATCATCTCTACATGATCAACCACGGCGAGGTGACGCTCGACGTCGCCGCGAGCGAAGAGCTCGACCACGGTCAGATCATGCAAATGTATTTCGGCAAGGAGTAAATCGTGGACGCCGGCACGGCCCAATCCGTCGTTCTGAGCGGCATCGTCCTCGGCTCGCTCTACGCCATGATGGCGACCGGGCTTTCGCTGGTCTGGACCACGCTCGGCATCTTCAACTTCGCGCACGGCATCTTCATGACGCTCGGCGCGTTCGTGGCGTGGCAGGTGGGCGCAGATCTCGGTTGGGGGCTCGGTCCGGCAGCCGGCATCGCGGTGGGCGTGGCGGCCCTCATCGGCCTCGGGTGCATCACGGAGCTAGTCCTCGTGCGTCCGTTTCTGTCGCGCGCGGGCCTCATTCTGATCGTCGTCATCACGACCTTGAGCGCGGCGATCTTCCTCGAGAACTCGGCCCTCCTGATCTGGGGTGGGCGCTACAAGCAGCTGCCGCCGCTGATCGAGGGCAAGGTCGGCATGCTGTCGACCGCGATCTCGGCGCACGAGGTGCTGATCATCGGCGTCGCGCCCTTCACGCTGATCGCGCTTTGGGCCTTCCTCAAGTTCACACGCACGGGCTCGGCCATCCGCGCGGTCTCGCAGAACCGCGAATCGGCGCTCCTGATGGGCATGAACGTGCCGATGCTCTACAGCCTCGCCTTCGGCCTCTCGGCGGGGCTCGCGGGGCTTGCCGGCATCCTGCTCGGCTCGATCCGCTTCATCACGCCGGGCCTCGGCAACGAGCCTTTGGTCAAGGCGCTCGTGGTCGCGATCTTCGGCGGGCTCGGCAGCCTCGGCGGCACCATCGGCGCGGCTTATGTCATCGGCCTGATGGAAGCGATCAGCATGTTCTTCATCGGGCTCTACTGGACGCCCGCCGTGCTCTTCGGCGTGATGATCCTCGTGCTCCTCGTCAGGCCGACCGGCCTCTTCGGCAAGCGGTGAGGGCATGTTGACGCGGGATTACTGGACGACGCCCAACACGACGCGGCTGGTCTGCCTTGTCATCCTGATCGTGCTGCCGTTCATCGTGCCGACACCCTATATTCGCCACCTGCTCATCATCACCTTCATCTACGCGATCGTCGCCTCGAACTGGGATTTGAGCCTCGGCTACGCGGGCGTCTTCAATTTCGGGCACATCGCCTTTTTCGCGGCCGGCGCCTACGGCTCGGCGATTCTCTCGAAGACGGTCGGCATCACGCCATGGCTCACCATTCCGATCGCGGGTCTCGCCGGGGTGATGGCCGCGTTGATCGTCGCGCTGCCAGTGCTGCGCCTCAAAGGCATCTATGTGGTGCTGGTGACCTTCGCCTTCAGCCAACTCTGCTTCCAGCTGGTGCTCAGCCAAGAGGAGATCACGGGCGGCTCGATGGGCATGCCGCTGCTGCCGCCGCTCAAGATCGGCGACTACAACTTCGCGCGCGACGGCAAGTTCGGGTACTACTTCGTGGGGCTCTTCCTGCTCCTGCTCTCGACGGTCTACCTGCACCGCCTCGTCCACTCTCGCTTCGGCACGAGCATCGTGGCGCTCCGCGACAATGAGGACTACGCGATCAGCCGCGGCGTCTCGCTCGCCCGCCAGCGCATGCTGACGCTCGGGCTTAGCGCCTTCTTCACCGGCATCGCCGGCGGCTTCTACTCCACCTATGTGCGCGTCGCCTCGCCGGAGATCTTCGGCTTCGGACTGCTGTCACTCGCGCTCTCGATGCTGCTGCTCGGCGGCACCAACAGCATCTATGGCCCGATCGTCGGCGCGTTCGTCATCACCCTGCTCTCGGAGGCGATGGTCGATCTCGGGCCCTGGCGCTTCCTCATCATCTCGGCGCTGATCATCTTGATGCTGTTGTTCTATCCGGGCGGCTTGATCCACGCGATCCAGCGCGTGCCGAGCTGGGGTGCGCGGCTATGGAAGCCGCACGGCCGCGAGTGACGGCCGGCGCGATCGGCATGGTGCGGCACGGCGCCTAGCCGACCTGCGGCATGACCTCGGCGGCGAAGCGCTCGGTGGCCTCGAGGGTCTCGTCCAGGCTGCCGCGGATGAAGTTGAAGAGCACGGCCTCCACGCCCATCTCGGCGAGCGCGTTGATGTCGTCGGCGATCTCGCCTGACTCGCCGGTGAAGATGTGGCGCGTGCCGTCGTCGGCGGTCTCGCGCTTGTTTTCGTCGTACCAGACCGCCCAGAAGGTGAGCGCGATCTCGGCCGGGTCGCGCCCGGCCTCCTCGGCGAGGTGCTTCAGCGTGTCGGCCGCCGCGCCATAGCGCGCCGGCGTGTTGAGCGGGCGCTTCGGCGCGATGCCGACCGGCAGCCAGCCATCGCCGAGCCGCGCGGTGCGGCGGAGCGCGGGCCCGCTGTCGCCGCCGATCCAGATCGGCGGATGCGGCTTGCGCACCGGCTGGGGGCGGAAATAGATGTCCTTCACCTGGGCGTACTTGCCCTCATAGACCGGCTCTTCCGAGGTCCACATGGCCTTGAACGCCTCGATATATTCGTCCGTCACGGCGCCGCGCGCCTCGTAGGGCGGGGCGCCGACGGCCTCGAACTCCTCGCGCATCCAGCCGGTGCCACAGCCGACCGTGACGCGCCCCTCCGACAAGAGATCGATGGTCGCAAGCTGCTTCGCGGTCAGTATCGGCGGGCGGTAAGGCACGACGAGCACGGCGGTGACCAGCTGCGCCTTTTCGGTGACGAGCGCGAGGGTCGCCATGAGCGCGATCGGCTCGAGCGTGTCACCGTTGTCGAAGGTGCCGATACGGCCGGTGGGCGAGTAGGGGTAGAACGAGTTCCAGGTCTTCGGGATGACGATGTGATCGGCGATCGCCATGTGGGTAAAGCCGAGCGCCTCGCCCTGACGCGCGATCTTGGTGATCGGCTCGCGTCGCGCGAGCGGCCCGAAGTTCGGGATCGTTATTCCGTATTCCATGTCACCCTCCCGTCGCGCGCGCCGGCGCGTCCGCCGTGAACAGTTGGCCCCAGCCGGTGATGCGTGCCGGATCGACGCCGGCGAGCACGAGTGCGCCCCAGAGCGCAACCGCGACACTGTCGAACACCGGAATGCCGGTTTCCGCCTCCAACGGTGCGGCATGATCGGCGCCATTGAAGTTGGTGCAGACGGCAGCGACGGCCTCCGGCCCCGCGCCCGCGACCTCGCGGATCATCCCGCGCGTGGTTTCGGCGGGGATCGCGGCGTAGCCGAAGCCGTCGTCGCTGTCGAGATGCGCCTCCGCGACGCACGAGAGGCCCTCGGCCTCGTAGCGCGCGATGATCGCCCGCTGCACGTCGCTTTGAAACGGCGTGACGAGGCCGAGGCGCGTGATGCCGCGCGCGTCCAGCAGATCGTGGAGCGCGAGCGAGGCGCTGGTCGCCGGAATGCCGGTCTCTTGCGTGATTGCCGCGCAAAGCGTGCGGTCATGCGCGAGGCCGAGCCAGCTTCCCGCCGTGCCGTTCCAGCAGATCGCATCGACCCGCGCGTCGGCGAGCAAGCGCGCGGCCTCGAGCATCGGCGCCAGCTCGAACTGCGCGGACGATGCGGGGTCGAGCGAGACCTGGGTCACGCGCACCCGCGCGAAGTGCGCCGTGACGTCGGGCAGCTCCGCGAGCAGACGGTAGGTGAGGGGCTCCAGCACCGTGTTGAGCGAGGGCGTGATCATGCCGAGGCGCGTGGGCCCAGTCACGGCGCGCTCGGTCACCGCGCGCTCAGTCACCGCCGGTCTTCCCGCGGAGCGCCGGCAGCCCGACGCCCGTGCCTTCGAAGCCGCCGTCGGCGGCGATCACCTGGCCCGTCACGTAGCTCGCCTGCGCGGAGCAGAGAAAGACGATGACGTTGCCGATCTCCTCCTCGCTGCCATAGCGGTTGAGCGGCATGGCGTCGTGATAGGCATCGATGATGTCTTGCGTGTGCACGGCCATGGCGAGCTTGGTGCGCACGGGGCCCGGCGCGACGCAATTCGCCCGAACGCCAAACTCGCCGAGCTCGGCCGCTTGCTGCTTGGTGAGCTGGATGACGCCCGCCTTCGAGGTGCCATAGGCAACACGCAGCGTCGAGGCGCGCAGGCCCGAGATGCTCGCGATGTTGACGATCGCACCGCGTGTCTTCTTGAGCGCCGGGATGGCCGCTTGCGAGCACAGGAACACGCCGTCGAGGTTGGTCGCCATCACCTCGCGCCAGCGCGCGAAATCGGTCTCCTCGATCGGCCCGAAATCGGCGACGCCGGCATTGTTAACCAGCGCGTCGAGCCGCCCGAACGCGGCATCGGTGTCGACCATCATCGCGTCGACCTGCTCCGGCACCGAGACGTCGTGGTGGAGCGCGAGCGCGCCGTTCAGGCCGTGCGCCGCCTTCGTGAGCTCTTCACCGTCGCGGTCGACCATGGCGACGCGCCATCCCTCGGCAAGGAAAAGCTTCGTCGTCGCCAGCCCGATGCCGCGCGCTGCGCCGGTCACAATGGCGGCTTTGTCGGTCAATGTGTGTGTCCCTCAGCGGCCAATCCAATTGCGCCTAGAGAGCATGTTCGCCGGCGCCTTGCAACGCCGCGCTGGACCAGCGCAAATCCCGAGCAGGTGAGATCACCTGCGACGACGCATTTGCGTCAATTCCAATGAGATCTAGGTGTCCCGGGGCCGGATGCGGGCGCCCGTGAGGCGCTCGTAGGTCAGCGCGAGGGCGCTCATGTCGGCGTCGCCGCCGTGCTCGTTGATCGCCGCCAGCAGCTGCTCGCGGGCGAGTGTGGCGAGCGTCATCGGCACGTCGCTGGCGCGCGCCATGTCGAGGGCAATGCTTGCATCCTTGCGCATCAGGTCCATCTGGAAGCCCTGATGCAGGGTGCCGGAGAGGATGTTGTCGGGCAGCGTGATCTCGGTGCAGTAGCTCCGCCCGGAGCTTTTTTGCAGGATCGCGACCGCATCCGCCGGGGCGACCCCGTTCTTCACGAGCAGCGAGACCACCTCGAAAGTCGCGAGCCGGCTCGTCAGGTTGAGGAGGTTGTTGCCGGCCTTCACGGCGTGGCCGGTGCCGACCGGGCCGGCGTGGAGCACGTTCACGCTGATCGTCTCCAACACCGGGCGCAGCCGGTCGTAGAGCGCTTGCGGCGCGCCGACGATGATCGCGATCGTGCCTTCGCGCGCGCCGCGCGGCCCGCCGCTCACGGGTGCGTCGATCAGATCGATCTGTTGTTCCGTCAACGCGTCGGCCATCGCCCGCGTTTTCGCCGAGTCGCCGGTGGTCATGTCCACGATCGCGCCGCCGGGTGCCAGCGTCTTCGCGAGCCCGGCCTCCCCAAAGATCACCTCATCGACCTGCGCGGACTTTGGCAGGCAGGTGAAGACGACATCGCACGCCGCCGCGAGATCCGCCGCGCTGTCGGCGACGCTCGCGCCCTCGGCTGCGAGGGGCGCAACCGCTTCCGCCCGCAGATCGTAGACGCGCAATGCGTGCGCGCGCAGGAGCCGTGCGGCCAGCGGTGCCCCCATGTTTCCGAGACCGACAAAACCAAGGCGCATCCGAGCCCTCCCGCGCTGTTGTCCAAGAGTGGATGGACGCGCGGCGGCGATGCGCGCGGCCGGCCCCGTGGGGCGCGGCCACTCTAGCCTGTCGGATGATGCCGAGGGAACGCCTACGCGGTGTCGCGGGGTTCACCATGGACGCCCGTGCAGGGCCTCGATCCGGTTGTTTCCGGTCGTCCTCCGTCGGCGCGCGCATCCTTGATGCGGCGCAGGGGGGGCTCCGGAGCTTACGGCGTGTTGGCCGGGAACTGGGAGGCCTCGTTGTCGACCACAACCGAGACGTCGGTGAAGATACCGTCGAGGCTATCGCCGAGGAGGCTCACACCACCGATGATGGCGATGCCAACCAGGGCGGCGATCAAGCCATATTCGATGGCCGTGACGCCCGATTCGTCGTGCACAAGCCGTTTGAATATTCTAGTCACGGCACTCCTCCACATTAGGTGTGAGCAATGAACCGGATCATGCGCCAAACGAATTAACGAGCATTAAAAGAAAAGGCCAAATTTAGAATTTTCTTATTAATAATAAGGATAAATATTGGTTCAAATTCGAAGAATCTAGATTGAACTGGTGTCATCCACCTGCGATGGCGGGATTTACCGTAGCGGGCACCAGGCTATCTCGCCGGCAGCCAGCACGAACCGAACCACGGGCGGCGAAACGGGCCTGCCGGCGGGCACGGCTTTCGCAATGCGCTTGGTGAATTGCCGGTCGCAGGGCCGGCGCCCTATTATGCGAGCTTTCCATCGGGGGACGAGCGATGAGACTGGACGGCAAGATCGCCCTGATCACGGGTGCCGCTCGCGGGGTCGGCGGCGAGATGATGGGCATCGGCGGCGTGGCTGCGAGGCTCTTCGCCCGCGAAGGCGCGGCCGTGGCGGTGAGCGATGTGGACATCGAGGGAGCAGCGCGAACCGCGGCGGAGATACAGGATGAGGGAGGCAGCGCGATCGCGCTGGAGCTGGACGTCACCGACGAGGTTCAATGGATCGCAGCGCTCAGGGACGTGAGGGATCAGCTCGGGGCTCCGACCGTGCTCGTCAACAATGCCGGCATTGCCGAGCTTGCCGGCGTCGAGGAGACCACGGTCGAGCAATGGTCGCGGCACGAGGCGGTGCTGAGCCGCGGCCCCTGGCTCGGCACCAAGCACGCGATCCCGGGCATGCGCGAGGCGGGAGGCGGCTCGATCGTGAACGTCTCGTCGATCCACGGCATCACCGGCAGCCCGACGCTCGCCGCCTATCACGCCGCCAAGGGAGCGGTTCGCGCCTTCACCAAGATGGCCGCCATCCAATATGCGCCCGAGGGGATCAGGGTCAACTCGGTCCATCCGGGCTACACGATGACGCCGCTCGCGCGCGGCGGCTTCGAGGACCCGGTGATCGGGCCGCTCGTGCTCTCGCGCATCCCCATGGCGCGGTTCGCGAAACCGGAGGAGATCGCCGCCGGAATCCTCTTCCTCGCGTCCGATGAGTCTTCCTACATGACGGGCGCCGAGTTGGTCATCGATGGCGGCGTGACCGCGCAGTAGCTCCCCGGCGGCCGACCGTGCCGGCTGCATCGCAGAAAGGTCCTGTGCGGCCGACCGCAAGACAACGGATATTGTCTCAACAACTCAGACGGTTAATCTCACCGAACTGCGGAGAGTTTCGAAACCAAGTGCTGTGAATCCGCAAAACTGAACTCACTTTATGACTGAGGGATCCAACGGGCGCACCGCACCAACTGTACTTCGTTTTGCTGAAAGCGCGGACAGACACTTTGCGCGGGCGGCCCATGAAGGCAGGTTCGCGAATACTGTCAGAGGAGATTAGCGGCCGTCTGAAGCCCTCGCAGCGACGGCCTCTCTCAACGAGCGTCGCGTGGAGCGCCAAATGTTGTCGACGGCACCAGCGACACCCGACGGCAGGAAGATCACGAAGAGCACGATGATCGCGCCGAGCCCAATGTTGCGGTACTCGAGGAAATCCTTCATCGCCTCATCGGCCAACATGATGAGCGCTCCGCCAAGGATCGGACCCCAGGGGCGCGCCAACCCGCCGACGACCATCATGCAGATGAGCAGGAGGAGAAGCGGGAAGTCCAACACGTTGCCGCCGATCACCCGGAAATTCCCGGCGTAGACGCCCCCCGCGATCCCGGTGAAGAACGCCGATGTCGCGAACACGAGAAGCTGGTTTTTGAAGCGATTGAGGCCGCGCGAGACGGCGTATTCCGGATTGTCCCGCATCGCCTTGAAGGCCATGCCGATTGGGCTCTTGGTCACGAAGTAGGCGAACATGCACGAGAGAATCAGGACGCCGAGTGCGAGGTAGTAGTTGCCCCAGTAGAAATATTTGCGCCCGAAGATCTCGCGGAATCCGAAGTCGCCGAACTTCGCGAGGCCGCGTGCGCCACCAGTGAAGTTTCGGCAGGTCACACCCTCCATGTAAAAGCACGCCGTGTCGGTTTGAATCAGCAACAGCATCACGAGCGCGATCGCGAGGGTGAGCAGCGCAACGTAAGGGCCGCGCAGGCGGAGACAGGCGAGACCGATCAACAGACTGAAGAGCATCGCACCGAACGCGGCAACCGGCATGGCAGCCCAGAGGGACCAATCGAGATAGAGACCGAACATCCCCGTCGCGAAGCCGCCGAAAGCGAAGATCGCCATCTGCGCCAGCGAGAAAATGCCGGCCACGCCGAACACCAGGTTCCATTGCGAAACCACGATGATCCAGATGAACACGAGCGTGAACTGGGTGACCGTGTATTTCTGCGGCCCGAGATGCGGCATTACTGCGAGCCCGGCAATGAGG
Organism: Alphaproteobacteria bacterium; assembly: GCA_965216915.1. Taxonomy (GTDB): domain Bacteria; phylum Pseudomonadota; class Alphaproteobacteria; order UBA828; family UBA828; genus CBDCGS01. The sequence goes on along the minus strand of CBDCGS010000010.1, from coordinate 823,585 downwards.
ATGACGGCGATCACCACATCCTTCTGCCAGCCGACCGTCGCCCGGTGGTTCGCCCATCGGGACAGCGTGGACGCGGCGCGATACGCGATGGGGTTCGCCAGCATGCCGCGAACGGCCCGATCCGCAGCCCTGCTCATACGCGCCTCACTTGCTTACGCCCGAAGACGCCATAGGGCCGCCAGATCAGCGCGACGATTACGAGCGCCAGCATCGCAGGAAAGCCGAAGCGGACGCCGAGGTAGAACTGAACGATCGCCTCGAAGAGCGCGAGCGCAAACGCGGCGATCAGTGTGCCTGGAACATTGCCGAGACCGGCGATCACGCAAACGATGAACGCCTTGACCATGGGGTCGTAGCCCATGACGGGGGCGAGACTGGTGAGGGAGCTCAGCATCACGCCGGAAACCGCCGCGACGACCCCCGCGAGCGCCATCACTTGCGCAAACACGCTGCCGACGTGCACACCCATGAGCTCCGCCGCCTCGCGGTTTTGCGCGGTGGCGCGGATCGCCCGTCCCATCCGCGTTCCCTTGAGCAGCAGCGAAACCAGGATCATCACCACGATGGCGATCCCGAAGATCATGACTTTCTGATTGGTGACGTGGATCTCGGCGATCTTGAAGCCGCCCTCGACGGAGAAGGGTTGCGGGAAAGGGTAGGCGCCGTAGTGCAACCTCAGCAGCTGCTCGAACAGCATCGCTAGGCCGATGGTCGCGATGATCACGTTGGTGTCGAAACCCGGCCGGTTGTAGATGAAGCGAAAAACGATGTGATAGATCGCGAGGCCGACGACAAAGCTCACGATCATCGCGGCTGGAAGTCCGAGATACCACGGCAGCCCAAGCTCGATCACGGCGCTGTAGGACGCGTAGCCGCCGATCGTGAGGAGAGCGCCGTGCGCCATATTGAGAACGCCCATCGCGCCCCAGACGAGCGCGAGCCCGACGCCGCTCGCAGCATACATGCCGCCCACCGTGAGGCCGCTGACGATGATTTGGATTGCGTCGTTCACTGGGTCGGCTCAGCCACCGAGATAGGTTTCCAGAACGTCCTCGTTGAGCGCGAGTTCCCGCGGCGCGCCCTGCCACACGAAATGGCCGTTGTCGAGCAGGTACACCTGATCGGCGATGTCTTCGATCCGCGCGGTGTTCTCTTCAACCAGCAGGATGGTTCGGCCGGTCTGCTTGAGCCGGGCGATCAAGCCGTAGATCTGCTCGATGATGATCGGTGCGAGACCGAGCGAAGGCTCGTCCACAAGGAGAATGCGCCCGCCCGCCATCAAGCCGCGGCCGATCGCGAGCATTCGCCGTTCGCCGCCCGAGAGCGAGCTCGAGATTTGCTTCTCACGCTCTGCGAGGCGGGGCAGGAACTCGTAGACCTCTGCGAGGCTTTCCGCTGCCCGCCGGTTCGCCTCCGGCAGGTAGGCGCCCATCAGCAAATTATCTTTGACGGTCATCTCCGGAAAGATCATGTCGCCTTGGGGTATATGGACGACACCCAGGCGCACCACCTGATCAGCGCGACGGCCGAGGATGGAGCGACCCTCAAACAAAATGTCGCCGGCTGTCGGTCTCAACAGGCCGGATACCGTCCGCAACAGGGTCGTCTTGCCGTGGCCGTTCGGCCCGATGATCGTGACCAGCGAGCCCGCGGGCACGTCGAGCGTTAGACCGTGCAGCACCGTCTGAGCTTGGTACCCTGAGTCGACATCTTGAAGCTGGAGAATCGCCTCAGTCATCCTTGGCATCTTCCTCCATCATGTGATCGAGGCGTCGGCTCGACCCCTCGCCGAGATAGACCTCGACGACTGTTTTGTCCTTCGTTAGCCCCTCCGGCGGGCCTTCATAGATCTTCTCCCCGTGATGCATGATCAGCACCCGGTCCGAGAGGCGAACCAGAAATCGCATCACATGCTCGATCAGCATGACGGTAACGCCGCGTTCCCTGATCTGGCCGACGACGGCCATGATGGCGTCGATCTCCTGCGGGTTGAGACCACCCACCGGTTCATCCATTAAGAGCAGCTTGGGTTCGGTCGCGAGTGCGCCCGCGATCATGAGGAGCTTGCGGTAGTAGATCGGCAGATTTCGCACTTCGTCATCGGCGTGGCGCTCGAGGCCGACAAAGGCGATCGCCTCTTCAGCCCTTTCCCGGCTCGGCCTGTCGAAGCGCGCGCCGGGAACCAGCCGGTTGTGATGTCCGTAGTAGGCGGCGATCAGCGTGTTCTCGCGAGCACTGAGCGTATCGAAACCGGCATTGAGCTGGAAGGTTCGCGCCATGCCGTGATGGCACACGCGGTCGGGCTTCCAATTCGTGATCGGGCGGCCATCGAACACAACGTCGCCTGCGGTCGCCGGGTTCAAGCCCGAGATCACGTCGAATAGCGTCGTCTTGCCCGCCCCGTTCGGGCCGCCAATCCCCAACACCTCGCCGCGTGGCAAGGTGAAGCTCATGTCCCGAACGGCGGCCAGGGCGCCGAAAAACTTGTCGACGCCCCGGCACTCTAAGAGCGGCGGTTCACCCGCCTGAGACATGAAGCCGTCTTACGAGAACCACGGCGGAACCTGGAATTGCGCTGTCTCATAGGGCGACGGCGCGATCAGCGCACCATCATTCTCAATGCCTTGGATCTGCAGGAACTGATGGGGCATGCCGAGCGACGGATCATTGGTCTGCGTCGGGTAGGACCGCGCCGCCTGCTCAGGGATCATGTAGTCGGTGGTGCCCTGAACGCCCCGGAAGATGAGGTGGCGAAGACGATCGGCAACCTTCTCGTTCTGCGTGAACTCGCCGGGCTCGCCCGTGCCGCCGGCCAAGGCCGCGGCAATCGCCCAGTGATGGCACGCATCATAGGGCTGGCAGCCCGTCGTGTGACCGGCTTCAGCGCCGAACTTCGCACGATAGCGGTCGCGGAACGCGAGGCCGATTTCGTCCTGCAAGCTCGCGATCACCGTCGAATAAAGCGTGCCGTCGACCGCCTGACCGCCGACCTCGCGATAGGCCGGGAGCAACGGCCCGTACTGCATGTAGCAAAGGCTGTTGGTTGGGTTGGGCACGAACTGGATCATGAACTGCGCGAGATCCTGCGGGCTCCAATGCGTGATCGCGATGACCGCCGGCGGGTCATTGCGAATCTTCTGGAGCGTCGGCCCCCATTCGGAGATCGGCACCACGACCGTCTCGTTGAGGCTGATGTCCCACCCGGCCTCGGGCGCCTTCTCGGCGATCGCGTTCGCGATCACCGCCGAATAGTTCTGGCTCGAGGTGACGATCGCGATCTTGTTATTGAGCGGCTCCCAGGTGCCCGCTGCCTTCAGATTGTTTAGGAATTTGATCAGGCCGGCACCGTAGAAATACTCCGGCGGATCCGACATGAAGATCGAGAAGTAGCGCTCGGGATCGTTGCCGACGGTCTCGTAGTGTACGATGTCGGTGTTATCGTGGATGTAGATCACGCCGGCGTCGGCGATCGTGTCGTATTCGGCCGTGACCGCGCCGGTGTTGTAGCCGTTGATGATCGCGTGGACCCCGTGGCGATCGATCAGACGCTGCATCGCCGGAATGATGTTGTCGGCGCCCTGGTTCCCGCTGTCCTCGAAGACCGGCGCGAGCGGCCGGCCGAGAATACCGCCCACAGCATTGATCTCTTCGCACGCAAATTCGAGACCGCGCTTGAATTCGATTCCGTCGGATGCCGCCCATCCTGTCAGCGGCACGCATCCGCCGACGGGGATCGGATCGCCTTCGGCGCGCGCACCGTCATTGATCTGCGCGAGCATGCCTGAGGACGCACCGACAATGCCGGCGCCCGCTAGGCCCATTCCTTTGAGGAAATTCCGCCGACCCGGACTCGAAAGATGCTTTTTTGCGATCTCCGTTGCCGTCAGCCCGTCTTTTCCATACCGCTTCACATTCGCCTCCCTGTGTCTTTACCGCTGGCTTGTCGCCGGCCGGCATCGTCCTAACCATGTGTCGAACACTATCATTCCACAACGATTCACCGCCGGAAAGAAACATCAAAGGAGCGTTCGTCGAAGGGAAGCGCCGCCCTGGCCGACCGCCACGGCGAGGGTTCGCTCTCCGTCCAAGCAGCCAAACCAAAAACCGCCATTATCGATAGCCAATCTTTGCCATCACGCGGATCAAAGTCCGTAGGCTCAAGGCTAGTCAGCCAAGTTGGCTCCCGCCCGGCGCAGGTCCGCTCTTTCACACAAGGCTGACTAACTCCGCCAAGACCGGCCCATCGCTCCACCGGCCGGCGTTTAGATTTGGCGCGATCACCATGTGAAAAACATGCGGAACGGAAACGGCCCGACACGGCGCGGCCTCAGCGCCTCGTGGCCAGCCCCGAGCACCTTCGGGCCGGCTACCGAAGTGTTATGTCATCACACCGTACTATGGTGCCGGATGATCGCCATGGAGGGCGACAGCCAACATCAGTTCGTTATCGAGACAAACTGGCGGATGGGGTGGGATTCGAACCCACGAGGGGCGCGAACCCCTGCCGGTTTTCAAGACCGGTGCCTTCAACCGCTCGGCCACCCATCCTGCGCCGTGATGACGCATAGCTAGCAGGCGTGCCGCGTCGCACAAAGCGTGAATTGGCCGCCCGCCCGCCACGAGGCGCCGCCCGGCCCGATAGCGCAGTGTGGGCGGCCTGGCGGACGATGTTCGCGCATCTGTCAGATCGACACCACCACCACCGATGCCAACGGCAACGACCTCTTCACGGGCTTGTCGCCGGGCGCGTACGGTCCCCAGGTGATCTTGCCGACGCGGTGCAAAAGGCTTGTGCGAGGGGCCCGATCTGAGCAGACTGCGCCGCGTCGCAACGCTAGAGCATTTCACGTTCACTCATGCTCACGTGAAATGCTCGATCTCATTGGAATGGACGCAAATGCGTCGTCGCAGGTGTTTCCACCTGCTCGGGATTTGCTCTAGGAGTGCCACATGGATTCGCATCACGAGGGCCCCTCTCTCGAGGAGATGACCCGGCAGCGCCTTCCCTACATCGCGGTGCTCTCGGTCGTGACCGTCGCGGTCGTCGTGCTCGCCGCTCTCATCGGCGTCGGCGTCCTTCCCTGAGCGTGATGCCCGGCGCAATGGTCGGGCGAGCGCACCCAGCACCCGGGTCCGGCGTGCCTATGTCGTGCGCGCGGCCAAGGTCGTGGGGGCGATCGCCTCATGGGCGAGCAGCGCAGGCACGTGGCGTTCCGCCAGCGTCGGCGCCGCGCCAAGCCCGTCCGTACGCTCGATCTCCCGTCCGATAAACGCCAGCGCAAGCAGCGCGCGCCGCGCGTCGCCGGCTGCGAGGTCGGCGGTCGCATGCTCCAGCAGCAGCGCGCCGGCGAGCGTGCGCGCCATGAGGTCGAGGAGCCGGCGGGCGAGGCGGGGCCCCTGGCGCGGCTCATCGCGGATGAGCGCGATCGCTTGGCCGCAGCGGTCGAGCGACGCGCGGAGCGACGCGGCACCGGGCGCGAGCGGGCCCGGCGCGGCGTCGCAGATGGCGTGCACGCGCGCCGCCAGAGCGTCGTAGCCGGGATACCGGCCTGCGACGAGCCGTAGCAGTTCGTGCGCCTGGATGTTGGGCGGGCCTTCCCACACCGTGAGCACCTGCGCGTCGCGCAGCAAGCGTGCGGTCGCATACTCCTCGGTGTAGCCGTTGCCGCCGAGGATCTCGATCGCCGTGCTCGCGCTCTCGATTGCCCATTCGGCCGTGAGATATTTGGCGAGAGCGGTCGTGATGCGCGACCAGGGCTCGTCCGCGGGATCGCTCTGCACGGCATCGAAAGCGAGCGCCGAGGCCCAGGCGAGCGCGGTGCCGGCCTCGTGGCGGACCAGGAGGGTCAGCAGCTGGTCCTGCACCATCGGATGCGCGTCGAGCATATGCCCGAAGGCGGGGCGCACGGCGGCGTAAGAGGCGGCCTCGTGCAGCGCGCGGCGCAGCACGCCGGCGGACGCCATGGCGTTGTGGATGCGGCTATAGCCGAGCGCCGCCATCATCATCTTGAAGCCTTCCGGCGGCGGCGCGACCTCGATGGCGTGTGCCTCGTGGAGCTCGATCTCGCCGGTGGCGAGCCCGCGCGTGCCGAGCTTCTCCTTCAAGCGGCGAATGCGATAGCGGTTGGGCGTGCCGTCGGGCATGGCGGCCGGGATCAGATAGAGGCCGAGGCCCGCGGTGCCATCGGGCGCGCCCGGCGGCCGCGCGGTGGCGAGCGCGTAGCCGCCGTCGACATTGCTCGCGAACCATTTGAGGCCGGTGATGGCAACGCCGTGATTGGTCGGCCGCGCCGTGGAGGTCGTGCCGCCGACATCGCTGCCGCCATGCTTCTCGGTGGCCCAGGTGCCCCCGGTCTTGGCCTTGCCGTCCATCCGGGTCAGGTCGTGCAGCGCCGGCTCCTTCACGGCTGCGGGGGCGAAGCGATCCAACACATAGGCGACCGCGCCGGTGAGCGTCACCGGGCAGTGGATGGAGATATCGGACTGCGAGAGCATGTAGCCCATCGCGAAGGTGAGCGCGAAGGGGCGGGGGCTCGGCCCGTAGTTCAAGCCGACGATGCCGCGCGCGTAGACCTCGCGATGCGCGGCATCGTAAAGCGGATTGTGGCGGACAACCGAGACCGCGCGGCCATCGACGTCCTGTGTCTCGAGCACGGGCGGCGCGCGGCGGCTCGTGAAATCGGCCTGCGGCTCGACCACGTCCGCGACCCAGGCGCCGAAATCGCCGAGCCGCGCGCGGTCGTCATCGCTCACCCAAGGCGCGCGCACGAGCAGAGCGCGGAGCATCGGGTCGGCGTCATAGAGATTGGGGAGCGGTTGGGGGTCGGTCGCCGCGCTCATTCGCCGTCTCGCTCGAGGATACCGTCCTCTTCCAGGAGGACGCGCTTCGCGATCTTGCCCACATCCGTCTTGGGAAGCGAGTCACGAAACACGAAGCGGCGCGGCATCTCGAACGAGGCGATCTTGTCCTTGAGGTAGGCGCGCATGGAGCCGGCTGAGAGCGTCTCGCCGGGTCGCAGGCACACATAGGCGCGGATGCCCTCGCCGAAGCGCTCGTCCGGAACCCCGCACACCGCCGCCTCGGCGACCGCCGGGTGGCTCATGATGGCTTCCTCAACGACACGCGGATAGACGTTGTAGCCGCCGACCAGTATCAGCTCCTTGAGGCGACCGACGAGATGGAGATAGCCCTCGTCGTCGAGATAGCCGATGTCGCCCGTGTGCAGCCGGCCGTGCCGTATGGTGAATGCGTCCTCGTCCGGGCGTTGCCAATAGCCGGTCATGAGCTGGGGCCCGCGCACGCAAACCTCGCCGGTCTCGCCGACCGGCAGCAAGCGATCGCGGTTTTCGAGCGAAACGATCTCGACCATGGTGCCGGGCAGCGGCAGGCCGGCGGAACCAGCCTTGTTGGTGCCGGCGAACGGATTGCAGGTCACGACGGGCGCTGCCTCGCTCAGGCCGTACCCTTCGACGAGGGCGCAGCCGGTCGATGCCTCGAAGCGCCGCTTGACCGCGACCGGCAGCGGCGCGCCGCCCGAGAGGCAATAGGTGATTGAGGAGAGATCGTAGCGCTCGAGCCCGTCATGCTCGTTGATCATGGCGTAGATCGTCGGCACGCCGGGAAACAGCGTCGGCCTGTGCTTGGCGATGGCCTTGAGCATCCCGTCGATCTTGAACCGCGGCAGCAGGATCAGCTCCGCGCCGATCAGCAGCCCGGCGTTCATCACCACGGTCATGCCGAACACGTGGAAGAGCGGCAAGACGCCGAGGATGCGCTCCTCGCCCGCGCGCTGCGAGGGGAACCAGAGGTGGGCCTGCGCGGCGTTTGCGCTGAGCGCGGCATGGGTGAGCATCGCGCCCTTGGGCTCGCCCGTCGTACCGCCGGTATATTGCAGCACGGCGATGTCACGCTGCGGGTCGATCGGCGTCGGCGCCTCGATGGGAGCGTGCGCGATCAGCGCGGCGAAGCGCACATGGCGCTCGTCGTTCGGCACCTGCGCCACCTCGGAGCGGCGCAGCAGCGCGAAAAGCGCGCGCTGACGAAGCGGCAGCACCTCGAGCATCGAGCAGGTGACGACGGTTTCAATCGGCGTCTCGTCCAGGACCTTGACGAGCTTGGGGTAGATCGAGACCAGGTCGAGCGTGACCATGATCCGCGTGTGTGAATCGCGCGCCTGGCGGGCGATCTCGGCCTCGGCATAGAGCGGATTGTAGTTAACCACGGTGCCGCCGGCCTTGAGCACCGCGTAGTAGCAAATGACGTAGTGCGGCGTGTTGGGAAGGATCAGCCCGACATTGACCCCTTTGTCGACGCCGAGCGCCCGAAACCCGGCGGCCGCGCGATCGACCAGGCGCGCCACCTCGCGGTAGCTCTGCGCACGACCAAAGAAGTTGAGGCAGGCTTTTTCCGGGAGGGTGAGCGCGATCTCGTCGAGGATCTCCGGCAGGGGCCGCTCGGCGATCGGCGCGCGCCAGTCCAGTCCCGGCGGATAGGCGCGAAGCCAGGGCGTCGGCGCCGCATCGATCGAGCGCGCTGCCTCGGGGACGATGGATCGGTTGCGCCGGAACAGCCGCTTGAGACGCGCAAAGGGCCGATCGCGGCCGCGTCTTTCGCCGCTCCGCTCGGCGCCATGCTCATCCGTCACCTGGGCTCGCATCGGCTTTTTCTGGTTAACGGTTCGTCACACCCTCTGCGTGCCCACGCGACCCGCGCCGGCACGAATTCTCAGGGTACGCGCAACCTCTTAACGTCCGGTGGTGGCAAAACGGTGACGGCGGCGCGCCCTACATCGACGTGCGCGGGTGCAGCACCGAGCGGTGGGCGAAGGTCGTCCGCACCGTCGAGAGGCGAAGCGGCACCTGGATGTAGCGGCCCTGGCGCCAAAGGGCCACCTGATCCACGAAGGTGCTGCTGTTGAGCCAGCCGTCCTGGCCGCCGAGCAGGGCGAAGAAGTTCCGATCGGGATCCGAGAGATCGGAGATGTGGCGCGAGACGGCGCCATAGGGTGTGCCATGGCGCTGGTCGGTGAGGCCATGCGCCGTTTTCATCACGGTGTCGCTGCTGCCCGCGACCGGATAGTCGCCAAACCGGTAGCGCCGGCCGATGCCGGGCACGACCGCAAGCGGATGGTCGAGCCGCATGCGATGCATCTCGCCCCAATTGGCGAAGCGGCCCATGTCACGCGCCGCGGCGCGGATGGCGGCACGGAGCGCATCGATCAGCTCCGGCGTCGCCGCGCCCGCGATGTCTTCCACGAGGAGGCTCTTGAGCCGCACGACGCCGGAGTGCGCGGCGGCGGCGTATTCGGCCAGGGTGTCGCCCGAGAAAAGCCGCGTGAAGTGAAACAGCACTAGCTCGAAGGCGAGCGAGCCGCGCGACTCGATGTGATAGTGCGCATCCCACGCGCGCAGGAGATCGATCACCGCGCTCTCCCCGCCGTTCATGCCATGCCCGATGGCGGCTTCGTCGATCTTGGCCACGAACAGGGCGTTCAGCTTGGCCGCCGAGGGCATGTAGACGTCTTGCTGTATGGCTTGGAGGCGCGCGAGGTCGACCTTGTCGACGCCTTCGAGCAGGCTCTGAATCCGCTCCAGGCGGTCGTCGGGCGCGAAAAAATAGCTGATCGCCGTTTGCGCCTCGACCGGCCGGTTGTTCGCCGAGACGAGATAGCCCTCGCGTGGGTTGAAGCTCATGGGCAGGTCATCCGCGCAGAGCGTCGCGCCCCAATCGGCCGCCGGGTCATGCGGGTCGAGAATGAGATCGGGAGGGCGGAAGTCCCGCCGGTCGGGGAGGTGCACCGCGAGAATCTGCCCGATGTTTCCCAGCGTATCGGCATAGAGCATGTTGAGGCCGGGCACGCCGAAGGTGCGGAACGCCGCGCGATACTCCGCCCAGTTGGTCGCGCGGTTCATGCGCAGCATGGCGGTCAGCTCATCGCTTGGCGCATAGCCGAGCCAGCGTAGCGCGACCGGCGGGCACCCCGCTTCCTTCGCCACCGAGGTGTCGGAGAGGATTGGTCCAAGCCGGCAGGAGCGCACGGTCACCTTTTGATCGGCCCAACCGCGCACGCCAATGGTGACCTCCCGCGTCTCGATCTCATCCGGCCCGAGCGGCTCGACCGCGTAGAGATCGCTGCTCGCGGCGCGCATGTTGGTGCCGCCCCACGCGATGTGCGGGTTGCGGCCGAGGCCGACGAAGGGCAGGCCCGGCAGCATCTTGCCCACCATGTGGTAGCTCGGCGATTTGCAGCCGATGATCAGCCAGAGGTTGGGCAGCATGATGTTGAGGTGCGGGTCGTTCGCGACCATCGCGGCGCCCGTGCTGCTGCGCCGCGCGGAGACCGCGATGGCATTGCTGCCCGAGCGCCCGAGCCCGCCGAGCAGCCGGCTGAGAAAGGCGAGACGCCCGGGCTTGCGAAAGCTCGGCAGCGACGCGCCGCCGGTATCGATGAGCCGTTGCCAAAGGCGCGGCCACTCCGGATCGTCGCGGAACTTGAGCAGCGGCAGCCAAACCAGCCAGTTGACGTCCGTCGCGGTGAGCCGGCCCAGGGTCAGCACGTCGGCCGGAGTCCACGGTTCGCGGCCAAGCCCGAGAAGGTCGAACTCGGGCGGCAGCGCGTCCGCATGATCGACATAGTAGTTCACGCCGCGCACGAAATTGTCGATCCATGCGCGCGTGTCATCCGGCATGACCGCTTCGATGTCCGGCACCGCGCGGCCAAGATCGAGCACGCGAAGCGAGTGGTCGATGTCGATCGCGATCGGCCCCGCCATCTCGGAGAGCCGCCCGGTCGCGACCCGGCGCGAGATCTCCATCTGGCCGAGCCTCAGATGCGCGTGCACCATGCCCACCGCGAAGGCCAGGTCATCGTCCGTGCTCGCCTCCACGAAGGGCACTTGCCGGTCGTTCCAGTGGATCGTGGTCTCGGCTTGAAGCGGTAGGTCCTCGGTTGGGATGACCGCGAGGCGCTCTTCCACCGTGAGCGGGCGCGGCAGCGGCCGGAGCAACGAGGGGCCGATCTGCAGGGCGCTCGCAATGAGGGCGAGCGGATCTGGCTTTCGCGTGTTTGCGCTCACGCTTCTTGGCTCATGTCGGGCGAATGGGTCTCGGGCTCCCTCGGTGGGACCGGCGGCCCCGAGGATTCGGCCTCAGCGTCGGTCGGCACGGTTTATAGTCCCTTAAGACGCGGGAGCGCCAGGAGAGGGATCACATGGGCAAGCTTGACGGCCGGGTGGCCTTGGTCACCGGCGCGACCAGCGGGATCGGACGGGCCACGGCCGCGCGTCTCGCCGCAGAGGGCGCGCGGGTGGCCGTCGCCGGGCGCGATGAGGCGCGTGGGCGCGAGACCGTCGAGGCGATCGCGAGGCAGGACGGCACCGCCTGGTTCGCGGCCCTCGACGTGACGGACGAGGCGGTGTGGCAGGCCACAATCGCTGGGATCGTCGACACGCAGGGCCGCTTCGACATTCTCGTCAACAATGCCGGCACCACGCAGCCTGGCGAGATCGAGACCCTCGCGCTCACCGAATGGCGGCGCATCATGGCGGTCAACGCCGATGGCGTCTTTCTCGGCACGAAGCATGCGATCCCCGCCATGCGGGCGAGCGGCGGCGGTGCGATCGTCAACATCGCCTCCGTGCTCGGCATCACCTCCTACGGCACGCTTTCGGCCTATACGGCCTCCAAGGCGGCGGTCCGCTACTTCACGAAGTGCGCGGCGCTCGAATGCGCGCGCAACGGCAGCGCGGTGCGCGTCAATTCGGTGCACCCGGCATTCATTCATACGCCGATGATGGAGCAAACGGCGCTCGACATGTATGGCGACATCGAGACCGGCAAGGCGGAGTTCGGCAAGCTTCACCCGATTGGTCACGTCGGCACGCCGGAGGATGTCGCGGGCGCCGTGGCCTATCTCGCCTCGGACGAGGCGCGCTTCGTGACCGGCGCCGAGCTCGTGGTCGACGGCGGCTTTACGCTGGAATAGGCGCCGTCACTCCGCCGAGGCGGCGAGCGCCGGGGTTGCCGCCTTCAAGCCTTCGCGCGCCACGGCATCCACCATCTCGTCGAGCACGGCCTTGGTGCGGTCGAACATGTCGTCGACCTGCGCTTCGGTGATGATGAAGGGTGGCGCGAAGATCACCGCATCGCCAATCGGCCGGGTGATCAGGCCGCGCGCATGAGCGGCGCGCACGATGCGCTCGCTCATCAAATGCTCTTCGGCGAAGGGTGTCTTGCTCGCCTTGTCGGCGACGATCTCGAGCGCGCCGATCAGGCCGACGCCGCGCGCCTCGCCGACCAGCGGGTGATCCGCGAGCCCGTGAAGGCGTTTTTGGAAGTGCGGCGCGACCGCGCGCAATTGCTCGAAGAGGCCGCCCGGCTCGGTGATCAGATTGATGGTCTCAAGCGCGACCGCGGCGGCCACCGGGTGGCCGCCGGTCGTGAAGCCGTGCGGAAACTCGTCGAGCGTGTCGCAGGCCTGGCGCAGCAGGCGATCCATCTCCGGCGAGAGCATGACCGCGCCCATCGGGTAATAGCCGGAGGTGAGCGCCTTCGAGGTGACGACGATATCGGGCTGAAAATTGTAGGTCTGGCAGCCCCACAACTCGCCGGTGCGGCCGAACCCGGTCACCACCTCATCGGAGACGATGGGGATTTCGTGGCGGCGCAGCACGGCCGCCATCTTCTCGAAATAGCCCTTGGGCGGCGGCACCGCGCCGCCCGCACCCATCACCGGCTCGGCGAAGAAACCCGCGATCGTCTCGGCGCCTTCCTCCTTGATCAGCGTCTCCAGCTCGTCGACGAGACGGTCGACGAACGCCGCCTCCGACTCGCCCGGCAGGCCGTGCTTCCAATAATGCGGGCACTCCACGTAGCGCACCTCGGGTAGCGGCAGCCCGAAGACATTGATGTAGGGCTTGCCGTTGAGGCTGCATGATGCCGCCGTGGTGCCATGGTAGGCGAAGCGGCGCGAGATCAGCTTGCGGCGCTCGGGCTGGCCGCGGCCGCGGTGCAGCATCCACAGCATCTTGATCGCGGTGTCGTTGGCCTCCGAGCCCGAGTTGACGAAATAGATTCTCTCGACGGGCATCGGCGCGACCTCGATCATGCGCTCGACGAGCTCGATCGCCGGCATGCCGGTGCGGCCGAAGAACGTGTGGTAGGCGGGCATGCGCTGCATCTCGGCATAGGCCGCCTCGACCAATCTTTTCTCGCTGAAGCCCGCCACGACATTCCACAGGCCGGACACGCCCTCGATATAGGCTTGACCGTGGATGTCATGCACATAGATACCGTCACCACGCTCGAGCACGAGTGGTCCGTCCCGCTCCAGGGTCGGAAGATGCGTGTACGAATGGAGGTGATGCGCGAGATCGCGCGCTTCGGGTGAGTTCTTCGCCATGAGGGACTCCTCGGACAGAGCGGATCGCGTCGGGCCGCCAGCGTTCGCACGGTCGCAAGCAAAACGGAGGCGCGCATGCCGAAGGTGATCATACACGATGCGATCGACAAAGCGGGATTCGATATCCTGGCGACCCGCCCGGAGATCGAGACCGTCGCCGTCGCGCGAGACGACGACGCGGCGCTCGCCCGCGAGATTCGCCACGCGGATGCCATAATCCTCCGCTACCTGCCGCTTGATGCCGCGGTCATCGGCGCGGCGGAACGGCTCAAGGTGATCGCACGACATGGGGTGGGCTACGACAATGTCGACATGGCCGCGGCGAACGCCGCGCGTGTTCCGGTCGCAATCGTCGGCGATGCGAACGCCGTCACGGTCGCGGAGCTCGCGCTCTATCTCATGCTTGCCGTCTCGAAGCGCGGCGTCTTCTACGATGGTGCGGTGCGCGGCGGAAACTACATCGCGCGCGAGGCAGCGGACCACCGCGAGCTTTACCAAAAATCCGTGCTCATCATCGGCTTCGGCCGCGTGGGAAGCCGCGTGGCCCAGCGGTGCCGGGCCTTCGACATGAGGGTGTTCGCCTGCGATCCCTACATTCCGCAAGCGCGCATCCGCGATGCTGGCTGCACCCCGGTCGCGGATTTTCACGACGCGCTCCCCGAGATGGACATCGTCACCGTCCATGTGCCGCTGAACGACGAAACGCGTGGGATGATCGGCGGGGATGCCTTGGCGCGCACGAAGCGCGGCGCGATCCTGATCAATTCCGCGCGCGGCCCGATCGTGGATAGCGCCGCCGTCGCCGCCGCGCTCGGCTCCGGTCAATTGCTGGGCGCGGGCATCGACGTGTTCGACGAGGAGCCGCCGGCCGCGGATGATCCGCTGATCAACCACCCGGCGACCGTGCTGACCCCGCACATGGGAGGGTCGTCGCAGGAGTGTTTCGTGCGCATGGCCGAGCGCTGCGCGCACCATGTGCTGGATGCGCTCGACGGTCGCCTCGATCCGGCGTTCGTCGTCAATCCGGAGGTCGTGGCTCGATCGTGAGTGACCTCGGACGATGCAGCTTGGCCGCTGCCGGTCGGCTGTGGCATAGCATTAAGCCCGCGCTTGAGATGATTCGCACAATTCAGGGACGTTCATGCCGCTAAACTGTGTTGTCCGACTTGTCGCTTTGCTCTTGCTTGGTGCGTCGTTGTCTTTCGGCGGCGTGGTCAAAGCCCAGGAAACCACACCGGATTTCGCGACCTGGCTCGAGGCCCTCAAAGCGGAAGCGACCGCCGCGGGCATCCGCGCCGAGATCCTGGAGGAGGCATTTGCCGGCGTCGAGCCTCTGCCGCGCGTGATCGAGCTCGACCGATCGCAGCCGGAGTTCACGACCACCTTTGCCGATTACATCGGCAAGCGTGTCAACGAGCAACGGATCAGCCGGGGCAAGGAACTGCTCGCCGAGCACGCCAAGGTTCTCGACCGCGTGCGCGCGAAATATGGCGTGCCGCCGCGCTTCATCGTCGCGCTCTGGGGCCTCGAGACCAACTATGGCGGCTACACCGGCGGCTTCTCGGTGATCGCCGCGCTCGCGACACTCGCCCATGACGGCCGACGCAGCGCCTATTTCCGCGAGCAGCTGCTCGCGGCGCTGCGCATTCTCGACGAGGGCCACATCACCGCCGACGCCATGCAAGGAAGCTGGGCCGGCGCGATGGGGCAAAGCCAGTTCATGCCCACGAGCTTCACCAACTACGCCGTCGACTTCGATGGCGATGGGCGGCGTGACATTTGGGGCACGCACGCCGATGTCTTCGCATCGGCGGCGAACTATCTCAAGCAATCGGGCTGGCGAAGCGGCGAGATCTGGGGCCGCCGGGTCGCGCTGCCGGCGGCGTTCGACGAGAGCGTCGCCGGCCTCGAAACGGCCAAGAGCCTTGCCGACTGGCAGGCGCTCGGTGTGCGCCGCGCCGACGGCAGCGCGCTCCCGAACGTCGCGGGCATGGAGGCCTCGGTCGTCTTGCCGGGTGGCGCCGGCGGGCCGGCCTATCTCGTCTACAACAACTATCGCACGATCATGCGCTGGAACCGCTCGCACTTCTTCGCGACCTCGGTCGGGCTCCTCGCCGATCGGCTCGTCAGCCCGTGAGGTTTTGGCGCAAACCGTGCTACGTGCCGCGGCGCAAGCGTGCGGTGCGCGGCCTCGCGGTGATCGGCGTGATGGTCGGGCTTGCAGCCTGCGCGGAGACCGAGCTCGCCCTGCACGCGGTCAAGCGCATGAACGGCGCGGGCGGCGACCACGCGGGCGCCAATCTGCCCGACGGATACAAGGTCGGCGAGCCCTATCGCGTCAATGGCGTTTGGTACTATCCGGCGGTCGACCCCTATTATGAGAAAGTGGGCATCGCCTCCTGGTACGGCGGCGCATTCCACGGCCGGTCCACGGCCAACGGCGAACGGTTCAACATGAACGCGGTGACCGCGGCCCATCCAACCCTGCCGCTACCCAGCTTGGCGCGCGTCACCAACCTGCACAACGGGCGTGCGATCGTCGTGCGCATCAACGACCGCGGCCCCTTCGCGCGCGGACGCATCATCGATCTGTCGAAACGTGCGGCAGAAATGCTCGGCTTTCGCCGCGCGGGCACGGCGAAGGTGCGCGTCCAATATCTCGGGCTCGCCGAGCTTGCGCCCAACGCCGTGATGGCCGCGGCGGACACGGCGTCGGCGGACGCAACGGCGAATCCGGAGAGTGATGCCGTGGCGGCCGCGCCCGTTGCTCCCGAGCCGCCGCCCCCGCCGCCCAAGCCGGCGATTGCGGCGAGCACGCCGTTCTTCATCGAGGTAGGGCTCTTCGGCGCCCATGCGGAGGCGGTTGATGCGCTGCGACGTGTCAGCCAGATCGGGCAGGCGATGATCGTGCGCACGGGCCAATCGGCGGCGCGCTACCGCGTGAGCCTGGGGCCCCTCGCGGGCGAGCCTGAGGCCGAGAGCGCGCTTGCGCGCGTCACACTCGCGGGCTTCGTCGACGCGCGCATTTTGGATGTCGCCGACTCGCCTTAGCCCGAGACGCGGTGTAAATCATTGGTCGAGCAACGGAGGCATTCCATGCGCAATCCGCGCGGACTGATCCGCTTGGCGATCACAGCCGCCCAGCGGGGCGTCTTGTGGGTGCTGGTCGGGGCGGTGCTTGCCGCCGCGCCGCACGCCGCCCGCGCGATCGACACCAACGCGCTGCAGGCCATCCTGGTCGACGACGCGACCGGCACGGTGCTCTTCGAGAAAAACTCCGACCAAACGATGTTTCCGGCGTCGATGAGCAAATTGATGACGCTCTACATCGTGTTCGAGCACGTCGCTCAGCAGCGCATTTCGCTCGACGACAAGCTCACGGTAAGCGAGAAGGCCTGGCGCATGCGCGGCTCGCGCATGTTCGTGGAGGTGAACGAGCAGGTCACGGTCGCTGATTTGCTGCGCGGCATCGTCGTTCAATCCGGCAACGACGCGTGCATCGTTTTGGCCGAGGCAGTCGCAGGCACCGAGGAAGCCTTCGCCAACCTCATGAACCAGACGGCGGCACGGATCGGCCTGAGCGGCAGCCATTTCGTCAACTCGACCGGTTGGCCTCATCCCCAGCACGTCACGACCGCGCGCGACCTCGCGATCCTGTCGCATCGCATCATTCACGATTTCCCGCAGTTCTACGGCCTCTTCGCGGAACGCTCCTTCACCTACGCGACGATCGAGCAAGGCAATCGCAACCCGCTCCTCTACCGCTATGACGGCGCAGACGGCCTCAAGACGGGCCACACCGACGCCTCGGGCTACGGGCTTGCGGCGTCCGCCGTGCAGAACGGCCGGCGGCTGATCCTGGTCATCAACGGCTTGCCGAGCACGAACGCCCGCTCGCGCGAAGCCGAGGGCCTGCTCAACTACGGCTTTCGCGAGTTCAAGAACTACACGCTCTTCGACGCAGGCGACGTGGTCGACACGTTCGACGTGTGGCTCGGCGAGCGGGACGAGGTGCCGCTCGTGACCGAGCGGCCGGTGACCGTGACGCTGTCGCGCGGCGCGCGGAGCGGACTGGAGGTGAAGATCGTCGCGCCCGGCCCGATCCGCGCGCCCGTGACCAAGGGCGATACGGTCGCGAAGCTCGTGGTCAGCGCGCCGGGCGTGTCGGGCCTCGAACGCCCCCTCGTCGCAGGCGCGGATGTCGGCAAGCTCTCCGGCATTGGGCGGATCGGCGCAGCGATCAACCACCTGATCTGGGGCTCGGGCCGGTGACATGGCCCGCGGGCGCTTCATCACATTCGAGGGCGGCGACGGCACGGGGAAAACCACCCAGGTCGCCCTGCTTCACGCGGCGCTCGAGCGCGCCGGTATCGCAGCGCTCGCGACGCGCGAGCCCGGCGGCTCGCCGGGCGCCGAGGCGATCCGCGGTCTGCTGATTTCCGGCGCCGTCGATCGCTGGGAGCCGCTGACCGAGGCGATCCTCCATTTCGCCGCGCGGCGCGATCACGTTCATCGGTTGATCGCGCCCGCGCTGACGCGGGGCAGCTGGGTGGTGAGCGACCGTTTCACGGATTCGACCGTCGCTTATCAGGGCTACGGCCAAGGCGCGGACCGCACGGTGATTGCCGCGCTCGCAAGACACGTCTTGGATGGTGTGACGCCGGACCTGACGCTCGTTCTCGATCTCGATCCCGCCGTCGCCCTGGAACGCGCTGTGGCGCGCGCAGGCAACGCGAGCCGCTACGAGCGCATGGACCCCGCGGTGCACCGCCGGGTGCGGGAGGGCTTTCTCGCGATCGCGCAAGCCGAGCCGGCGCGCTGCGCCGTGATCGATGCCGCGGGCGATGCCGAGGCCGTTCACCGGGCGGTGGTGAGCGCGGTGCGCGCGCGGCTCGCCGCCCCGCTCGCGGAGCCCGGGTGATGGCGCGCAAGGCCGATGATGTCGTCGTCGATGCGCCCGATCCGCGCGAACGGGCAGATCTCCGCGGTCATGAAGAGGCCGAGGCCGAGCTGATCGCGGCGTGGCGAAGCGACCGGCTGCCGCATGCCTGGCTGCTCACAGGCACGCGCGGCATCGGCAAGGCGACGCTCGCGTTTCGATTCGCGCGCTTCGTGCTGGCGGGCGGCGGCGAGACGATGGCGATGGAGCCCGGTCATCCCGTGTTCCGGCGCGTGGCCGCCGGCGGCCACAGCGACCTTGCCGTGGTCGAGCGCGGCGAGGATGACCGCGGCAAGCGGCGCGCCGAGATCGTGATCGACGACGTGCGCAAGGCCAACGCACTGGCGGCTTTGACGGCAGGCGAGGGCGCTTGGCGGGTGATCGTGGTCGATGCCGCCGACGACATGAACCGGAACGCCGCGAACGCGCTGCTCAAGCTCTTGGAGGAACCGCCGGCGCGGGCGCTGCTGCTGCTCGTGAGCCACGCGCCGAGCCGCCTCCTGCCGACGATCCGTTCGCGTTGCCGCACGCTCGCCATGCGCCCACTCGACGATGCCGCGCTCGGCACGCTCCTGCGCGCGGCCCTGCCCGAGACCGACGACGCGGATCTTGCCGCCCTGGCTCGCATCTCCGAGGGAAGCCCGGGGCGGGGCATCGCGCTCGCCCGCCAAGGCGGGCTCGATCTCTATCGCCGTTTCATCGCCCTCGTCACTACCTTGCCCGAGCCCGATACGCGCGCGCTCCACCAGCTCGCGGACGGCCTGGCCGGGCGCGACGGGGTGGACCGGTTTCGCGCGCTCGCCGAGCTTATTCAGTGGTGGCTGGCGCGGGCGATCGGCGCCGCCGCACGGGGCGATGCCGGACAGATCTCCGAGGTCGTGCCGGGCGAGGCAACGGCCTGCGCGCGGCTGCTCGGCACCGGTGACCGGCTTGATCAATGGGTTGGCGTATGGGAGAACCTGAGCCGCGCGTTCGCCCAGGCGGAAGGGCTCAATCTCGAGCCAAGGCAGGTGCTGCTGAGCGCGTTCGCGACGCTGCAGCAGGAAGCGCGCGCTTGACCAATACCGGAGAGCAGACATGACGCGGGCGCCCGCGTATTACGTCACGACGCCGATCTATTACGTCAACGATTCGCCCCACATCGGCCACGCCTATACGTCTATCGCGTGCGATGCGCTGGCGCGCTTCATGCGGCTCGACGGCCACGACGTGATGTTCTTGACCGGCACCGACGAGCACGGCCAGAAGGTCGAAAAATCGGCGGCCGCCGCGGGCACCGCGCCGAAGGCTTTCGTCGACGAGGTTTCCGAGCGTTTTCGGGAGCTTGCGGTGGCGATCGGCCTCAGCAACGACGATTTCATCCGCACCACCGAGGCGCGGCATACGGCGGCCTGTCAGGAGCTGTGGCGGCGGATCGAGGCGAACGGCCACATCTATCTCGGCAAATATGCCGGCTGGTACTCGGTGCGCGACGAGGCGTTCTATGCGGAATCGGAACTCACCGAGGAGGCCGACGGCGCGAAGCGGGCGCCGAGCGGCGCGCCGGTCGAATGGGTCGAGGAGCCGAGCTATTTCTTCAAGCTCTCCGCGATGCAAGACCAGCTGCTGCAATATTATGCCGACCATCCCGACTTCATCGCGCCAGCGAGCCGTCGCAACGAGGTGATCAGCTTCGTCGAGGGCGGCCTCAACGATCTCTCGGTGTCGCGCACCAGCTTCAAGTGGGGGATCCCCGTGCCGGGGGATTCCGACCACATCATGTATGTTTGGCTGGACGCGCTCACCAACTACATCACCGCGGCGGGCTTTCCGGATGAGAGCGCCGCCTCCTATCGGACCTATTGGCCGGCCAATCTGCACATGGTCGGCAAAGACATCGTGCGCTTTCACGCGGTCTACTGGCCGGCCTTCCTGCTCGCCGCGGGCGTCGCGCCGCCCGCGCGCGTCTTCGCCCACGGCTGGTGGACGATCGAGGGCCAGAAGATGTCGAAATCCCTCGGCAACGCGATCGACCCGCATCAGATTATCGCGCGCTATGGCCTTGATCAAATGCGCTATTTCCTGTTGCGCGAAGTACCGTTCGGAAATGACGGCGACTTCTCCCACCGCGCGATGATCGGGCGCGCGAACAACGATCTCGCCAACGACTATGGCAATCTCGCCCAGCGCATCCTCACCATGATCAACCGCAACTGCGATGCGGCGGTGCCGACGCCCGGCCCGTTCACGGACGCGGACGAGGCGCTGATCGGCGCGGCCGACGGCCTGCTCGCCGCGGTGCGTGCCGATTATGGCGCGCAAGCCTTCCACCTCGCGCTCACGCGGATCTGGGAGGTGGTGAGCCAGGCCAACCGCTATGTCGACGACCAAGCCCCCTGGGCGCTCCGCAAGACGGACCCCGACCGCATGGCCACGGTGCTCTATGTGGTTGCCGAAACAGTGCGCTGCCTTGCGCTCCTGACCCAGCCCGTGATGCCCGATGCGAGCGGGCGGATGCTCGATCAACTCGGCGTTGGGTCCGACCGGCGCGATCTCTCCACGTTCGGTGCTGCCGGCCGGCTCACGCCGGGTCAGGCGCTTCCGAAGCCCGCGCCGGTGTTCCCACGGCTCACGGAGGAGGCCGATGCCTCCTGAGCGCGCCGCCGGCGGCCCGCCCGCGCTGATCGACAGCCACTGCCACCTCGATTTTCCGGATTTCGCCGACGACCTGGATGGCGTGATGAACCGCGCGGCGGCGGCGGGCGTGGTCGCGGCGCAGACCATCTGCACCCGCGTCACGCAGTTCGACCAAGTGCGGGCGCTCGCGAGCGCCCGCTCGACGCTCTGGTGCTCGGTCGGCATTCACCCGCATCATGTTGCGGAGGAGCCCGAAATCACGACCGCCCACTTGGTCGCCATGGCGGATCATCCGAAGGTGATCGGGATCGGCGAGACGGGGCTCGATTTTTATTACGACAATAGTCCGCGCGACGTCCAGGAGGTGAGCTTTCGCAAGCACATAGAGGCGGCGCGTGAGACCGGGCTTCCGCTGATCGTGCACACGCGCGACGCCGATGACGCGACACGCCGCGTGCTAGAGGAAGAGGCGGGCAGGGGCGCCTTCCCCGGCGTGATCCATTGCTTCAGCGCCGGCCGCGCGGTCGCCGAAACGGCTTTGGCGCTCGGCCTTTCCGTCTCGTTCTCGGGCATTCTCACCTTCAAGAAGGCCGAGGAACTCCGCGCGATTGCCGCCGACCTGCCGCTCGCGCGCCTCTTGGTCGAGACCGACGCGCCTTATCTCGCGCCGGTGCCGCACCGAGGCAAGCGCAACGAGCCCGCTTTCGTCGCCAAAACGGCCGAAACACTCGCAGAAATCAAGGGCTTGCCGCTTGATATCGTGGCCGAGGCGACGACCGGCAATTTTTTCGATCTCTTCCGCAAGGCAGACAAACAAACCGCTGTTAAACAATGAAAATCACCGTTCTCGGCTGCGGAACCTCGAGCGGCGTGCCGATGATCGGCTGCGACTGCGCCGTCTGCCGCTCGGCCGACCCGCGCAACCGGCGGCGGCGGGTCTCAGTGCTGGTCGAGCATGCCGACACCCGGGTCCTGGTCGATACGCCGCCGGATCTCCACGATCAGTTGGTTCAAGCCGGCGTCAAAACGGTCGACGCCGTGCTCTATACCCATGGCCATGCGGATCACGTGCATGGCCTCGATGATCTGCGCTCGATCAACTATCACCGGCAAAGCGCGCTCGATGCCTACGGGACACCGGAGACGCTCGCCATGATTCAGAGCCGCTTCAGCTATGCCTTTGGCCCGCCAGGACAATGGTGGACCCGGCCGAGCCTCAATCCGGTGCCGGTGGACGGCCCGTTCACGGTCGGCGGACTGACGGTCGAACCCTTTGTGCAGCACCACGGCCGGGGCACGACCACCGGCTATCGCTTCGGACCGTTCGCATATTCGACCGACGTCAACGGGTTCCCGGAGACGTCGTTCGCCGCGCTGGAAGGGATCCGCGCCTGGGTGGTGGATTGCCTCGGATACAAGTCCCATCCGACCCATGCGCACCTGGCCATGACACTCGAATGGGTGGCGCGGGTACGCCCGGCGCTCGCGGTGCTGACACATATGTCGCACCAGTTCGACTACGAGACGCTCTGCGGGGAGCTACCGCCCGGGGTGGTGCCGGGCTATGACGGGATGACCATCGACACCAAGGCACTCGGAGAGACACCCGAATCCCGCGGGGAGCGCGTGTCACAGTCATCATCACGGTCATCCCGCGGCTCATGATCGATATTTTCCATAATATAAATTATGCGAAAACTGGATCAGCTGACTCCAGGTGTCCGCGTGCCCGGGCGTTCGCGCCGGCGGGCCCCCCTGCTCCCATTATGCCGTCGACCGCCACGCGACCGCCGGCGGCCGGGAAAGCCTGCGACCGTGCCTGACACACCGCCGCCCGCCACCGGCATCGAGCGCCTGCTCGCGGTGATGCGCCAGCTGCGCGCGCCGGATGGCGGTTGTCCGTGGGATCTCGAGCAGACCTTCGAGACGATCGCGCCCTACACGATCGAGGAAGCCTACGAGGTCGCCGAAGCGATCCGCCAGGATGATATGGCGGCGCTCCGCGACGAGCTTGGCGACCTCCTCCTCCAAGTGGTCTTTCACGCCCAGATGGCCGACGAGCGCGGCACCTTCGATTTCGACCAGGTGGCCGGCGCCATCGCCGATAAGATGATCCGGCGCCATCCGCATGTCTTCGACGACCGCACGATCGAGAGCGCGGACGCGCAGACGCGCGCCTGGGAGGATCAGAAGGCCGAGGAGCGCGCCGCCAAGGCCGCCGCCGAGGGCCGCGCGCCGAGTGCGCTGGAGGGCGTGGCGCTCGGCCTCCCCGCCCTGCTCCGCGCCGAGAAGCTGCAGAAGCGCGCCGCCCGCGTCGGCTTCGACTGGCCGAACGTTGCGCCCGTGCTCGACAAGATCGAGGAAGAGATCGGCGAGCTTCGCCGCGCCCTCGATGATGCTGCCGCAGACCCGGCCGATCGGGCCGACCAGGTGGCCGAGGAGCTCGGCGATCTCTTGTTCGCATGCGTCAATTTCGCCCGCCATGCGGGCATCGAGTCCGAGGCCGCGCTGCGCGACGCCAACGCCAAGTTCGAAACCCGGTTTCGCGCCATCGAGGCCTTGCTCGGAGCCCAGGGGCGCGCGCCCGGCAATGCAGACTTGGACGAGCTGGAGCGTCTCTGGCAGGCTGTCAAGGCGGCCGAGCGCAACGAGGACCAAGAGCCATGACCACCGAGCCGATCCTCTACATCAATGGCGACTACAAGCCGCTGAGCGAGGCCACGCTCTCGGTGCTGGACCAGGGGTTTCTGCTGGGTGATGGCGTGTTCGACGTGGTCTCGGCCTGGAAAGGGTCGATCTTCAAGCTCGATCAGCACATCGCGCGCTTCTACGATTCCCTCCGCGCAACCCGCCTCACCACCGCCATGACGCCAGACGACTGGCGCCATGCGATCATCGAGACGGTGCGCCGCAACGGGCTGCGCGACGCGAGCATCCGCTTCATCGTGACGCGCGGTGTGCCCAAGCAGATCATCGCGGACCCGCGCGACTTCGATGCCACGCAAATCGTCTGGGCAGCCCCCTACATCTTTCTCGCCGACGAGGCGACGCGGCGCAGCGGCATCAGCCTCTTCATCACGCACCTGCGCGCCTTCGGCCCCGACAGCCTGGACGCGCGCTACAAGAGCCTCGACCGACTGCACTACCAGCTCGCGCGCATCGAGGCCCTGGAGGCCGGCTGCGACGACGTGATCTGGCTCGATCAGGCCGGCAATGTCTGCGAGGGACCCGCCTCCAACATCTTCATCGTCAAGGATGGCGTGCTCAAGACGCCCGGCCGCAACATCCTGCGCGGCATCACGCGCGAGACCTTCATCGAGGTCGCGCGCGATGCCGACATCCCGGTCGAGGCGACCGACCTCACCGCCTTCGACCTCTACACCGCCGACGAGGTGTTCACCTGCAGCACCGCCGGCGGCGCGCTCGCCGTGCGCGAGGTCGCCGGCCGCCCACTCCCCGGCCCGATCCCCGGGCCCCTCACCGAACGGCTGGACGCACTCTACTGGACGCTCCGGGACTCAGGCGCGCATGCGACGCCGATCTACAACGACTGAGGCACCACGCGATAGCTAATCGGCGGCCGATGCCTGTGACTCCCCGATCGTCTTTTCGCCGTTTAGGAAGAACACCGTCATCATGCCCTTCCCTTTCACCTCGATCTCGCCGCGCGGCTCCACGTCAAATTGCTCTTCCAGGTACGAGGCGGTGTCCGCGGTGATCTGTATCCGTCCGGCCTCGCCATGGCTTTCCATGCGCGCGGCGATGTTCACGGTGTCGCCCCACAGGTCATAAGCGAACTTCTTCTGGCCGATCACACCGGCGACGACAGGCCCGGTATGGATCCCGATGCGGATCTGCACCCCCTCCTCCATCTCCCGCGAGACCTCCGTGGTCGCCGCGACCATGGCCAGTGCGAGGCGGGCGATGGCTTCGGCGTGGTCGTCGCGGGCAGCAGGCAGGCCCGCCACCACCATGTACGCGTCTCCGATGGTCTTGATCTTCTCCAGGTTCATCTCATCGACCAGCGCGTCGAAGCGGCTGAACGTCTTGTTGAGCAGGGTGATCAGCGCCTCCGGTGTCGCGCGTCCGGCCATGTCGGTAAAGCCCACGATGTCGGCGAACAGGATTGTCACCGTCTTGTGGCTGTCGACAATGACGTCGGGGTTCTGCTTCAGCCGCTCAGCCACCGCTGGCGGCATGATGTTGTGCAACAGCGCCTCGGACTTCGCGTATTCGGCCTCGAGCGCCGCTTCGGCCCTGTCGACGGTTTGGCGGTAGGTGAGCGCGACCATGAGCAGTAGGCCGGCCGTTGCGAGCGCGTTGAACGCCGCGAAAATCATCACCCAAGTCAGCGGGAGCGGTGCGAGCGGCGCCACGGTTAGACCGTAAAGCAGCATGCCGAGGAAACTCGCCGCGCAAGCGGCCATCAGGATCCACTGGGTGCGCCGGCTCACCCATTCGGCGAGGGTGCAATAAATCAGGCCGATCAGGGCGAGGAGGAAGAAGCCAGGCGCCACGCCGACATAGATCGTGGTCAGGATGACACCGCCAATATTCTGCACATTGACGATCAAGAAGCCGATATCCGGCCGTCCGGTCAGCAGGCTGACGAAACAGAAGGCCGTGAGGAGGACGCCGGCGCCGTTGTAGGCGGCGAGCACGTATTGATCGAGCAGGAGAAAGACCACCGCCGTCGCCGCCTGGACGACCATCCAGACGCTGTAGCCGATCTTCGCGCCGGTATGGATACGGGCCTCGCCCGCCGGAAGGTCCGGCGGCGTCGCCGCGTACCAATCGACGATAAGATCCAGTCGTTTCATGAGAAAATCTGTGCTTACGCGCGGTACGCTAGACAGGGAGAATGCGGTCTCCGGATGCAATGGGCTCGTGCTCGGCCGCGCAATCCGGCACCGGCGGAGGTCCCGGCAAGGATAGCGTGCTCATCAGTCCGCCGCCAATCTCCACACCAGCTCCAGCTTGAGACCACATTGGACGCCTAGATCTTAGATGCGTTCTTTGGTCCCGGCGTATATTCGGGTGCCCAGACGGGGGTGCAAAAAGAGGGCGGGGCCTATTGCTCCGCCCTCTTCAGCGTCACCGGCTCACTGCCTGGGTTTGGTCCGGCGTGCGGACGACAAGCATCGGCGGACTAATAGTCCATGTCGTCCAGGTCGTCGTCCATGCCGTCAGACCCCGCATCCTTCGGGGCGTCCGAAACTCCCGCATCCGTCGCGATCAAGAGGCCCGCGACCGAGGCTGCGTCTTGCAGCGCGGTGCGCACGACCTTTGCCGGGTCGACGATGCCGGCCTTGATCATGTCGCGGTAGCGGTCGTCCTGGGCGTCATAGCCCTGGCTCCCGCCCTTGGATTCGAGCAGGCGAGCGACGACGAGGGAACCGTCGGCACCGGCATTCTCCGCGATCAAGCGGGCTGGCACACGCACCGCCTTGCGCACGAGCCGGATGCCAAAGTCCTGATCAGGGTTGGCGCCCTTGAGCTTGTCGAGCACACGCGAGGCCGTCAACAGCGAGACGCCGCCGCCGGCCACGATGCCCTCAGCCATCGCGGCCCGCGTCGCGCGCATCGCGTCGTCGACCAAATCCTTCTTCTCGCGCACTTCAACTTCGGTCGTGCCGCCGATGCGGAGCACGGCCACGCCGCCGACGAGTTTCGCCAAGCGTTCCTCGAAGCGTTCCTGGTCGTACTCGGAATCGGTGGTCTCGATCTGCGTGCGGAGCTGCGCGCAGCGCTCCGCGATGGCCTTCTTGGTGCCCTTGCCGCCGACGATCGTCGTCTCGTCCTTGGTCATGGCGACGCGCTTCGCCTGCCCGAGGATGTCGAGGGTCGCCGTTTCGAGCTTCGTGCCGAGCTCATTGCTCACGACCTGCCCGCCGGTGACGATCGCGATGTCCTGCAGCATCACCTTACGGCGATCGCCGAAGGCCGGGGCCTTGGCTGCCGCAACCTTGAGCCCGCCGCGCAGCCGGTTGATCACGAGAGCGGCTAGTGCGTCGCCATCGACATCCTCAGCGATCACGACCAGCGGCCGCTGCGTCTCGGCGACCTTCTCGAGGAGCGGGAGAAGCGCGGTGGCGCTGCTGAGCTTGTCCTGATGAAGCAGAAGATAGGCGTCCTCGAACTCGGCCAGCATCTTCTCGCCGTCGGTCACGAAGTAGGGCGAGACATATCCCTTGTCGAAGTTCATCCCCTCGACGACGTCGAGCTCGGTGTCGATCCCGGTCGCTTCCTCGATCGTGATCACGCCGTTTGCGCCGACCGTCTCCATCGCCTGCGAAATCATCTCGCCGACGTGGAGGTCGTGGTTGGCGGCGATGGTCGCGACTTGAACCACCTCGTCTCGGCTCTTCACGCGCTTCGCCTGCTTGCCGATCTGCTGCACCACGGCGTCGACCGCGAGCGACACGCCGCGCCTGAGGTCCATCGGATTCATGCCGGCCGCCACCGCCTTGGCGCCCTCGTGGATCAGCTCGCGCGCGAGCAGCGCCGCCGTGGTGGTGCCGTCGCCGGCTTCCTTCTCGGTGTGCTTCGCCGCCTCGCGAACCAGGCGTGCACCCATATCCTCGAACTTGTCGGAGAGCTCGATCTCCTTGGCGACGGTGACGCCGTCCTTGGTGATCCGACAGCCCCCGCCTTCCTTCTCGAGAAGCACGGTGCGCCCCTTCGGGCCGAGCGTCACGGCGATCGCGTCGGCCAGCGTGTCGACGCCGCGCATCAGCCCGGCGCGCGCGGAATCGCCAAATTTGATCTCCTTCGCGGGCATCGCCTCTACTCCGTGTTGCGGGCGCCTACTCGATCACGCCCATGATGTCGGACTCCTTCATGATCAGGTAGTCCTCGCCGTCGACGCTCACATCCGTTCCTGAGAACTTGCCGAACAGAATGCGGTCGCCCGCCTTGACGTCGAGCGGGGCAAGCGCGCCGTCTTCGCTACGCTCGCCGGGACCGCAGGCGACGATTTCGCCTTCCTGCGGCTTTTCCTGCGCCGTATCTGGAATGATGATGCCGCCGGCGGTCTTGGTGTCTTGCTCGATGCGGCGAACCAACACGCGGTCGTGCAGAGGTTTGATCTTCATGTCGCGTCTCCCGAAAATTCCGTCATCACAAGAGTTTGCGCTCGGGTGAGGCCAAGTGCTAGCGCTCTCGGCCGGTGAGTGCTCGCTATATAGGAAGTGCGCCGGGTGGCTGTCAACCGGACTTGCGCCCACCGGCGGTGGCGCGGGCGCTCGCCGCGCCCTCCGCAAGCGAGAAATCGACACCCCGCCGATCCAGCCGGCCGGCGTCGGCCCCGCTCAGCCGCACGCGAAGAAAGACCGCCTCGTCTGCGTCGTGGCGCTCGATCACGTCCCCATGGGCATAGAGCCAAGCCACTGTCGCGCCATCCGAAACCGGCACGCGCACGTCCAGCACCGGGCGCTGCCGCTGGAAATGGGCGTCGATCGCGGCCACCAGGTCATCCAGCCCCTCGCCCGTCAGTGCGGAGGTCGCGACCCAACGCGCGTCGGCGTCCGCCCGCCCGGTCTGGAACTGCGCCCGCTCGGCGGGCGGAAGCCGGTCGAGCTTGTTGAGCACCTCGATCACGCTCCCTTCCAAGCGATCGCCGATGCCAAGCTCGTCGAGCACACGCAGCACGTCCTCGCGCTGCGCCCGTGTCTCGGCATGAGCGATGTCGCGCACATGCACGATGAGGTCCGCCGCGACGACCTCCTCGAGGGTGGCGCGAAACGCCGCCACGAGGTCATGCGGCAGCTCCGAGACGAAGCCGACCGTGTCGGAGAGGATGACCATGGCGCCGGATGGCAAATCGATCGCCCGCATCGTCGGGTCGAGCGTCTCGAAGAGGCGATTGCGCGCGGTTACCGTGGCGCCGGTCAAGCGGTTGAAGAGCGTCGATTTGCCCGCATTGGTGTAGCCCACGAGCGCGACCACCGGATAGGGCACCTTGGCGCGCGCCGCGCGGTGGATCGCGCGGGTGCGCGTGACGCTCGCGAGCGAGCGCCGAAGCCGGGCGATGCGCTCGCCGATCTGGCGGCGGTCGGCCTCGATCTGGGTCTCGCCCGGGCCACCCACGAAGCCCAGGCCGCCGCGCTGCCGCTCGAGGTGGGTCCAGGAGCGAACCAGCCGGCTGCGCTGATAGGTCAGCGCCGCGAGCTCGACCTGCATGCGCCCTTCGCGGGTGCGCGCGCGATCGGCGAAGATCTCGAGAATGAGCGCCGTGCGGTCGATCACCTTGCAACCCCATGTGCGCTCGAGGTTGCGCTGTTGCACGGGGCTTAGGGCACCGTCGATCACGGCGACGTCGATCGCTTGCTCGGTGATCAGCCCGCCGAGGCGCGCGACTTGCCCGGGTCCGAGCAGGGTGCCGGGGCGCGGTTTCTTCAGGCGGATGACTGCGGCGTGCACGACATCGAGCGCAATCGCGCTCGCCAGACTGACCGCCTCGGTCAGGCGGTCGTCAGGCGCGCGTTCGCTGTCCGCGCCGCGGCCGTCATCGCCCGCGACCGGATGAATGACCGCGGCCGACCAACGCGCGGCGCGCTCGTCGGCCGCGTCAGGCGTCTTCGGTTTCTTTCCCAGGGTCGAACAGCTGTATCGGTTGAGCAGGCATCACCGTGGAGATCGCGTGCTTATAGACCAGCTGCGAGTGGTTATCTCGCCGCAGCAGCACGCAAAAATTATCGAACCACGTGATGACGCCCTGCAGTTTCACGCCGTTCACGAGAAAGATTGTGACCGGATGCTTTCCCTTGCGGACGTGGTTGAGAAATACGTCCTGGAGATTATGGGACCTGTCGCTCGACATTTTCCCCCGCTCTTATCTGTGGTTATCCGGGGCATGGCCAGCATGGCCTGCACGTTCGCTCCGCGACCCACCGCCAACTCGCTCACGCGAATCCCGCCCTTCGGAGATAGGCCGCGCTCAACAGTCACTATATGGGCATTCCATGGCGCCTGAGACAGTCCTGGAAGCCCATAAGATTATCGACCTGATGATCGGCTTCCACCAGCCTGTTTCCGTCACGCGGCGGATCCGAGCCGATCACCACGGCGACACAACCGGCATTGCGCGCACAGACCACGTCAATGCCCGTATCACCAACGTACCACACATCCGCACTGGCTTCGACACCGCTGCCCTCCAGCGCGAGCGCGACGGCCGCCGGCGCTGGCTTGTCGGCGCTCGCATCCTCGGCGCCCACGATGCGGCTGAAAAAGCGCTCCCATCCAAGCGCTGTCGCCTCCTTGCGGACGAGCGTGCCGAGCTTGCTGCTCACCACGCCGACCACGACATCGGTATCCGCGAGGCGCGCGAGCGTGGCCTCCGCCTCCGCCATGGGCCGGAGCCGCGCGATATGGGCATGCCGGTAGTGCTCGTAGAACAATGCCTCGGCCCGCGCCGCCCGCGCGCCGAACAGCTCCGGAAACGAGTCCCGCATCGAGCGACGCACCCAGGCCTTCGTTTGCTCCAGGCTCCACGGCTCGAGATCGAGCGCGAGAAATGTTTCACGCAGCGCATGGTGGATGATGCCCCAGCTCTCGATCAACGTGTTGTCCCAGTCAAAGAGGACCGCACGCGGGGCGTTCATCGCTCGCCGTCCGGGTTGGCGCAATAATCGAGATAGAGCTGACGCAGGCGAAGGGTCACGGGGCCCGGCACACCTGCGCCGATGGGCATGCCGTCGATGTGCACGACCGCGCGCACGAGCGACGTCGTGCTGCTCAGGAATGCTTCCGCGCCGGCGCGTGCCTCCTCGATCCCAAACGCACGCTCAACGACATCGATGCCCGCCGCCTTGGCCAGCGTGATGATCCGCGCGCGCGTGATTCCGCCCAAAATCTCGGGCCCGCGTCCGCGCGTGATCACACGTCCGGTTCCGTCGACGATCCAGGCGTTGGTGGAGGCCCCTTCGGTCACCATGCCGTCGCCATCAACCAACCAAGCCTCGTGCGCTCCGCCCGCGCGCGCCTGCTGCTTGGCCAGCACATTGGGCAGCAGCGAGACGGATTTGATGTCGCAGCGGGCCCAGCGCTGGTCAGGCAGGCTCATCACGCCGACACCCGGGTCGCCGACGGC
This sequence comes from Alphaproteobacteria bacterium, assembly GCA_965216915.1. Lineage (GTDB taxonomy): Bacteria > Pseudomonadota > Alphaproteobacteria > UBA828 > UBA828 > CBDCGS01. The sequence continues at coordinate 792,537 of CBDCGS010000010.1, read as the reverse complement.
ATTGTCCGGCCACGCCATGGGCCGCGCGGTCATGACAAGCGCGGTCCGGCTGATCGCGGGAAACGGATGGTCGCGCGCGGCGACGCCACGGGTGGCTTGCGTATAGAGGATGCCGTCCGTGACCCGGTTTCGCCGGATCACCTCGCGCCCGACCAGCCGCAACGCATGCCGCGCCATCGGCATCGGAATGGCGAGCGCGTCGAGCGAGCGCTCGAGGCGCTCTAGGTGCGGTTCCTCGTCGATCACGCGACCGCGGCGTAGCGCCGTCACTTCATACACGCCGTCGGCGAACTGATAGCCGCGGTCCTCGATATGGACGCGCGCGTCTGCGTGGCGCACATAGCGCCCGTTCACATAGGCGATCCGCGACACCGACGCCCGCTCCGCTCAGAAATATTCGAGCCGCACGGAGAACAGCTGCTCGAGCTTGCGCACCGCGCCGGAGGCGGCGAGCATGACCACGCGATCACGCGGGCGGATGGTCGTCGTCCCGCGCGGGATCACGACCTCATCGCCGCGCAGGATCGCGCCCACCAAAAGGCCGTTCGGCAGCTTGATTTCGTTGAGCGGCTTGCCGACCAGCGGCGAAGTTTCGAGCGCCTCGGCCTCGACGATCTCCGCCGCGCCATCGCGGATCGAGTGCACCGCGAGGATCCGCCCGCGCCGGATCCGCTGGAGGATGGTCGAGACCGTCGATTCCCGCGGGCTGACGGCGACATCGACGCCGAGGCTTCCCATCAGCGGCCCGTAGCTCGGGTTATTCACAAGCGACATCGCGGTTCGGCAGCCGGCCTGCTTGGCCAGCAGGGACGCCAAGATATTCACCTCGTCGTCATTCGACACCGCGATCACCGCTTCCGCGAGGCCGACATTGATCTCTCTCAGGATCTCGCCGTCGAGCGCATCGCCGTGGATCACCGTGGTGTGGCCGAGCTGCTCGGCGAGGAACTGGGCGCGCTCGCGATCGAGCTCGACGATCTTGATCGTGAAGCCGTGATGCCCGGCTTCTAGGGAGCGCGCGAGAAACAGCCCGATATTGCCGCCGCCGATGATCGCGAGCCTTCGGGCCTCCGATTCCTCGTGCCCAAACACCGCCATCGAGCGCGCGACATGGCGCGCATCGCTCACGAAATAGATCTCGTCGCCGACCAGCATCTGGTCATCGCCACGCGGCACGATGAGGCGCCCATTTCGCGTGATCGCGAGGACGACGATGTTGAGCTCGGGAAAAAGCTCCGTGAGCTGGCGCAGCGGGGTGTTGATTACCGGGCAGCCTTCGCCGCAGCGGACGCCGATGAGCCGCAGGCGGCCGTCACCAAAGGGCACCATGTCGAGCGCGCCCGGCACCTGGAGGCGGCGCTCGATCGCGTGCGCGACCTCGATCTCCGGCGAAATGATCAGGTCGATCGGCATGTGGTCGCGGCTGAACAAATCCGCCCAGCTCGGGTTCAAATAGCTCTGATGCCGCACGCGCGCGATCTTCTCCGGCACGTCGAAAAGCGAATGCGCCACCTGGCACGCCACCATGTTGACTTCGTCGGAATGGGTGACCGCGACGATCATGTCGGCCGTCTTGGCGCCCGCCCCTTCGAGCACGTCAGGATGAGAGGCATTGCCCACAAGGCATCGCAGATCGACCGAATCCGCCAGGCGGTGCGCGATCTCCTGATCGTGATCGATCACCGTGACGTCGTTCGCTTCCGCCGCGAGCTGACGCGCGATGCTCGCTCCGACCTGACCGGCGCCGCAAACGATAATCTCCAAACCTCTAACTCCCCGTGCGGTTCAGCCGGCGATCCCGGCTTCGTCGGAATTGTCGCGCGCGCGGTCCTTCTCGCCGATGCCGAGGGCGCGGAGCTTGCGGTGGAGCGCGGAGCGTTCCATGCCGACGAACTGTGCCGTGCGCGAGATATTGCCGCCAAAGCGATTGATTTGGGTCGTGAGATATTCGCGCTCGAAGCATTCCCGCGCGTCGCGCAGCGGTAGCGTCATCACGTCCAGCGCGTTCGCATCGTGGCCGCGCGCGTCGCGGCCCGCGTCGAGTTCGGGGGGCAGCATCTCGGCGCCGATGGGGACCGCCGCATTGTCCGGCGCCATGATGAGGAGCCATTCGACGACGTTGCGAAGCTGACGCACATTGCCGGGCCAATCGAACGACTGGAGCGCAAGCATCGCGTCATCGCCGATGTCTCGCGACGGGAGCCCCGCATTCTCGGCGGCGCGTTCCATGAAAAAGCGCGCAAGAGCCGGGATGTCGGTGCGCCGTTCCTTGAGCGAGGGCACCTGCACCGGCACGACATTCAGCCGATAGAACAGATCCTCGCGAAAGCGCCCCTCGGCGATCTCGGCCGCCAGATCGCGGGTCGTCGCCGCGATCACGCGCACGTCGACTTCGACCCGCTGACTGCCGCCGTAGCGTTCGAAGGTCTGCGCCTGCAACACCCGCACGATCTTCCCCTGTGTCTCGATGGGCATGTCGGCGATCTCGTCGAAAAAGAGGGTGCCGCCATGGGCGCGTTCGAAGGTGCCGATCTTGCGCGGTTCGTCGGGGTTCGCGGGGTTTGTCTCGATCCCGAACAGCTCGATTTCCAAGCGGTCCGGGTTCATCATCGCCGCATTGACGACCACGAAGGGGCCGGAGGCGCGCCGCGATTTGCTGTGGATGAGGCGCGCCACGACCTCCTTGCCCGAGCCTGCGGGCCCGGTGATGAACACGCGGCTTCCGGTGGGCGCGACCCGCTCGATCGCCGCGCGCACGCTCGCGATGCCAACCGACGAGCCGATCAGCTCCTGCACGCTGCCGGCGCGGAGCCGCAGCTCCTCGTTCTCGCGCTTGAGCGCGGCCGCTTCGAGCGCGCGCGCGATCAACACCAGCAAGCGATCCGCCTTGAACGGCTTTTCGATGAAGTCGTAGGCCCCATTCTTGATCGCGGCGACGGCGGTTTCGATGGTGCCGTGCCCGCTGATCATGATGACAGGAATTTCAGGGTGCCGGCGGCGCAGAAGGTCGAGCAGGTCCATCCCGTCAAGCGCGCTGTCCTGAAGCCAAATATCGAGAATGATCAGCGCCGGCGGCGGCCCGGCCTCGATCGCCTGCAGAGCACCGTCGCCGTCGCCGGCGATCCGCGCGCTGTAGCCCTCATCCTCGAGAATGCCGGCGATCAGGAGCCGAATATCGGCCTCGTCATCGACGATCAAGATATCGCGCGCCATTAGGCCGCACCGCCGTCAGGGGCCGATTCACCGCTCGCGGCGAAGGCAAGCGACACGCAGGCGCCGCCATCGGCGCCGGTGCCGAGAATGAGCTCACCGCCATGGTCTTCCATGATCTTTCGCACGATCGCGAGGCCGAGCCCGGTGCCCCGCGCGCGGGTTGTGACATAGGGCTCGGTCAGCCGGTCGCGATCCTCGCTGGGGAGGCCCGGGCCATTATCCTCGACATCGATCAGCCAGCGCCCATCATCCCGGCGCAGGCGCACCACGACGCGGCCCGGCGCGAGCGCCTCGCCGCCCCCGCCTTCGCGTGCGGCAATCGCCTCACGCGCGTTGTTCTGCAGGTTCGTCAGGCATTGGCTGATCTGCCGGGGATCGCAGGACACCGGCACGGGGTGCCCCGGCTCTTCGATCGTGTACTCGATATCGGGGTTGGCGACACGTTGCAGCACGACCGCGTCCTCGATCAACGCGCCGAGCTCGACCGATTTCAGCACCGGCGCCGGCATGCGCGCGAAGGAGGAGAATTCGTCGACCATCTGCCGGATGTCGCCCACCTGTCGCACGATGGTGTCGGTGCAGGCCGAAAAGATATCGGGCTCGCTATCGATCTCGCCGAGATATTTGCGCTTGAGCCGTTCAGCGGCGAGCTGGATCGGCGTCAGGGGGTTCTTGATTTCGTGCGCGATGCGCCGGGCCACATCGGCCCACGCGGCCGCGCGCTGGGCGGAGACGAGCGCCGTAATGTCGTCGAAGGTGACCACGAAGCCCTCGATTTCCTGGCCCGCACGCTCGGACACGATGCGCACGAGCAGCGCGCGGCGCCGCTCGTTGCGCAGCAGCTCGACCTGGCGCTCGACGACGCGCTGCGGGCGGGCGCGCGCCGCGGCGAGCAGATCGGCCATTTCCGGAATCGCCGCCTCGAGCGGATGCCCGATGAGGGCGCTCGCCTCCACGTCGAGCAGCGCCAGCGCCGAGGGATTGGGCAAGGTGATATGCCCGCGGGCGTCGAGTCCGATCACCCCGGCAGAGACACCGGCGAGCACGGCCTCGGTGAAGCGACGGCGGTCGTCGAGCTGCTGGTTGGCCTCGAGAAGCGCCTCTTGCTGGCTCTGGAGTTGACCGGTCATCCGGTTGAAGGAGCGCGTCAGCGAGCTGAGCTCGTCCGCGGGCTTGCTCTCGCTCACCCGGGTGGCCAAGTCACCCGCGCGCACACGTTCGGCCGCGGCGATCAACCCGCCGATCGGGTGGGCGAGCTGGTTTGCGAAATGGAGCCCCACCCAGACCGCGGCGAACAGCACGAGGAGCGCCACCACGACGAAAATCAGAACGAAGGTGATCTGGATGCCCGAGCGCTCGTTCTCGAGACGCTGATATTCGCCGACCACGCTTTGCACCTGCTGCATGTGGCCCAGCACCTCGCTCTCGATGAAGCGACCGACGAGCAGCAGCGCGTCGACATAGCCGTCTAGCCGCACGAGCGCGCGCACGCGATCCTCATTCTCGTCGGTCAGGATCACCACGTCGCCGGCCTCGGCCGCGAGCATCGCGCGCTCCGGGATGCGCTCGAACTCGAGCGCGAAGCTCAGGCTGTTGCGCGCCAGGATCAACCCGTTGCGGCGCACCACGATCGCCTCGGTGAGCGAGCGCAGATCGGCCAGGCGGTCGACCAGCTGGTTCATTCGGTAGGGGTTCTGCGAGACCCGCGGCGCCTCACGGTTGAGATCGGCCGCCATCGCGAGCGCATCGGCGCGGATGCCGGCGCGGTGTTCCGCGAGATACGCTTCGGCGACCACGACCGAACGGTCGAGCGCCGTCGAGACCTTGTCGCTGAACCAGGCGTGCATGCCGAAATCCAGGAACAGCGCCGAGAAGATCGCGACCACGATGGTCGGCGTCACGGCGACCAGGCTGAACAGCGCCACCATGCGCGTGTGGAGGCGCGAGCCCGCCGAGCCCCGCCTCCGCTCGAGCCAAAGCCGCACGAGGCGCAACGCCACCACCGCGCCGAGCAAGAGCAGCAGCACCAGGTCGATGTTGAGCAGGATCAGGACGTTCCGCGCGTCGGGCGCAAAGGGTGCGGAGCCGCTCAGCGCCGTGTAGGTGAGCGCGCCCGAAATGACGGCACCCGCCGCAAGGGCGAGCGCGAGGCGTCGCGGCAGCCCAACCCGGTTCGCCCAGTCGAGCAGGCGGCGGGAGAGGCGGGGCTTTTGCGGCGCCGGCGCGCCCGCGGCGATGTCGCTATCCAACCCGACCATTGCCCTGCCCCAAGCGGCCGTTCACGTTCACGTCGAGTGCGTTGATCTTCTTGCGCAGCGTGTTGCGGTTGATCCCGAGGAGCCGTGCGGCCTGGACCTGGTTGCCACGGGTCGCGCCGAGCGCTGCTGCGATCAGCGGCGGCTCGATGGCCTCGATCACCCGATCATACAAGCCGGCGGGCGGCATGGCGCCCCCGAAACGTGCGAAATAGGCATCGAGATGACGTTCGACCAGCGCGCCAAGGTCATCCACGTCGACGGGGCCGGGCTCCGGCCGCGGGTGCCCATCGGCGAGCGCGTGGTCGACGGCGGCCGCGGAGATCACATCATCCGGATGGAGCGCGGCGAGGCGCCGCATCACGTTTTCCAGCTCGCGCACATTGCCGGGCCAAGCGTGGCCGCTGAGGCGCGCCAAACCGTCGGCAGCCAGGCGTTTCGGCGGCGCGCCGCCGGCCTGGGCCGCGGTTAGGAAATGTTCTGCGAGCGCGCGAATGTCCTCGCGCCGCTCTCGAAGCGGCGGCAGCGACAACGGCACCACGTTCAGGCGGTAGTAGAGATCCTCGCGAAACTGGCCGCGTTCGACGAGCTGCCGCAGGTTGCGGTGAGTCGCCGCGACGATCCTGGCGTCCGCCTGCATGGGCGTGCGGCCGCCGACGCTGGTGAACGTGCCGTCCTGGAGAACCCGCAGCAGCCGCGTCTGGGCCTCGAGCGGCATGTCGCCCACCTCGTCGAGAAACAGGGTGCCGCGGCGCGCCTGCTCGAAGCGGCCGGCCATCCGCGCCGTGGCGCCGGTGAAGGCCCCGCGCTCATGGCCAAACAGCTCGCTTTCGATGAGCTCGCGCGGAATGGCCGCCATGTTGATGGCGACGAACGGCCCGTCGCGCCGATTGCCATAATCGTGCAATGCACGAGCCACGAGCTCCTTACCCGTGCCGGATTCGCCGACGATCAGCACCGTGAGGTCGGTCGCGACCAGTCGAGCCAGCGTGCGATAGATGTCCTGCATGGCCGGCGAGCCGCCGATGAGCGGCAAGGCCTCCTCGCCGGACGCCGCCGCGGAATCGGCCTCGCTGCCCCCATTGGAGTGACCCGGCGCCTGCAACCCGCGCTCCACCGCTGCGACCATCTCGTCGAGATCGAACGGCTTCGGGAAATAATCGAAGGCGCCCCGCTCGGTCGCGCGCACGGCCGTCAGCAGGGTGTTGCGCGCGCTGGTCACGATGACCGGCAGCTCGGGCCGGGCACGCTTGACCTCGGGCAGCAAATCGAGACCGTCGCCGTCCGGAAACACCACGTCGGTGATCAGCAGATCGCCCGCGCCATCCGCGACCATCTTCCAGAGCGCCGCTGCGCTGTCCGTCGTCCGCACCTCGTGGCCGGCCCGCGCCATCGCGTGATTGAGGACGGTGCGCACGCCTCGGTCATCATCGGCGATCAGGATGACGCCGCGCCGCGGCGAGGCGGATGCGCTCATGACGGCCTCGTGCCGCGCGGCAGCAAGACCCGGAAGGTCGTCCAGCCATCCGCGACGTCGACCTCGGTGGCCCCGCCATGATCGCTCACGATCTTCGACACCATGGCGAGGCCAAGGCCGCTTCCGCCATGCTTGGTGGTGAAGAAGGGCTCGAACAGGTGCGGCATATCCGCAGTCGCGATACCCGGCCCGTTGTCGGAGATGCTCACCGCGATCGGCAGCTGGGTGCGTCCGGTGCCGCCCTGCCCCGGCACGCTGAGGCCGTAGTGGTAGGCGGTGCTGAGCGTAATCCGCCCGCCCTGCGGCGGAGCGGCCTCGGCCGCGTTTTTCACCAGATTGAGGAAGAGCTGCACCAAGGCGTCGCGGTCGCCGTCGACGACCGGCAGCGACGGGTCGTAGTCGCGCTGAATCGCGAGATCGCGCCCAAAACCGTTCTGCGCCACCAAGCACACATGGTCGAGCACCTCGTGCACGTTGACGGCAACGCGCGGCAAAGGTGCGGTCGCGCCGACCGCCTCGATCCGCTCGACCAGGCCTCCGATTCGGTCGACCTCGTCGCAGATCATCGCCGCGAGCGCTGCGTCGTCACCGTCCGCATTTCGCCCGAGGAGCTGGGCGGCGCCCCGAATACCCGAAAGCGGGTTGCGCAGCTCATGCGCCAGCGTGCGCGCGAGGTTCGCCGCCGCGCGGCCTGCGTCACGCTGATAGAACTGGCTCATGAGCCGGCTCTCGATCGTGCGCTCGGTGAGCGTCGCGACGATGGTCTCGGGCAGTCCGTCGAGCGGCCCGGCACGTGCATCGACGACCAGGCTCTCGGCGTTTTTGCGCAGCGCGAGCGCCATGCCGTGCTCCAGAATCAGACGGCCGTGACGGCGCGCCTGCGCAACCAACGCCAGCAAACGATCGAAGCCGCCAAACGACGGGTCGAGGCCGCGGCTCGCGAGCAGGCTCGCGCTCATACCGAGAAACTGTTGCGCCGCCGGGTTGGCATAGCTCACCCGGCCGTCCGCCTCGAACACAAGTACCGCACAGGGAAGCGAGGCGAGCACATCGGTCGAACGCGCAGAGGCATCGGGCGCGGCATCGGGCCAGGCGAGCCCTTCAGCAGAGAGCGCGGTCATGCCGCGGCGCGCCCGTCGATGAGCGGGCGGTAGAGCGCATCGATGGCCGCACGCACCGCGTTTGGCGCCTCGAGCCGCATGACGGCGCTGCGAAACGCCGCGCCGCCGGGCAAATGGTCCGCGTACCACGCCAAATACTTGCGCGCCCGGCGAAGACCTGCCTCGGCACCATAATGCGTGAGCAGCCCGTCATAATGCTCGCGCACGATCGTGCGCTGCGCGGCGAAGGTCGGCGGCGCCGGCGCGCGCGCCCCGTCCTCGCAGAGCCCGGCCATGATTTCGCTCAGCAACCAAGGACGCCCGCAAGCACCGCGCCCCACCATCACGCCGTCGGCACCCGACGCCCGTAAAAGCGCGACCGCATCCGCCGTGGACGCCACGTCCCCATTGCCGATGACGGGAAGGCGCGTCGCGGCCTTGACCTCACGGATGAAGGCCCAATCGGCCCGTCCGTCATAGAACTGCATGCGCGTGCGGCCGTGCACTGTGATCGCGCGGAGCCCCGTCTCCTCGGCGATGCGTGCGAGCCGCGGCGCGTTGCGCTGGTCGATGTCCCAGCCGGTGCGCATCTTAAGGGTCACCGGACGCGAAACCGCGCTTGCCACGGCCGCCATGATGCGCGCGGCGAGCGGCTCGTCCCGCATCAACGCGGCGCCCGCGTGGCCATTGACCACCTTCTTCACCGGGCACCCCATGTTGATATCGACCAGATCGGCTCCGCAGTCGACGGCAAGGCGCGCGGCGTCGGCCATCACGTCCGGCTCGCAGCCGGCGAGCTGGACGGCCCAAATGCCTTCGTCCGGCGCGCGGGTGAGCATCTTTGCGCTGCGGCGCGATGCGCGCACCACCTCGCGGCTCGCCAGCATCTCGGAGACCACCATCCCCGCACCAAGCCGGGCCACGAGACGGCGAAACGGCATGTCCGTCACACCGGACATCGGCGCGAGAATCACCGGCGCGGCAAGCCGCACGTCACCGATCCAAAGCGGCGCGAGAGTGGTCATAATTTGTGCACGCGGTTTGAGTGCTCACCAAATAGGCAGGGCGCACCATAGGCCCCGCGCGCGTGCCTGGCAACGCGCGCCGGGCCGTTCGGAGCTTTGAACCTAGGCGTCTCCCTCGCCGCCAGGCGGTCCGTAAAACACCACCCAGGCGTAGAAGTCGTCGGTGAAGTCCTCGAATCGGTGCACCACGGTCGCGGGCACGAACAGAACGTCGCCGGGTTGGAACGGCCGTCGCTCGTCGCCATTCAGGAAGGTCCCCTGCCCGCTCAGCACGACATAGACCTCGTCTTGATCATGGGGCTGCTGCGGGTCCTCACCGCGCGGCGCGTAGAGCCCGACGCGCAGCGTGCCGCGGGTCAATTGCTCGACGAACGGCTTCGAGCCCGGCTCGCGCTCGGCGAGCGCCCTCATCGCCTCCTCGAGTGGCAGTTGCCATGGCGCACTGGATTGTCCGTTGCCCATCTCCCTCTCCCTCGTCACCAGCCCGTGGATAATGCCTCGATAGCGCGCTAGGGTCGCGCCATGGGGGACGCTGTTACTCGATGACACGGGCTGTCGCGTTGATTGTCGCCGCGGGGCGTGGCCACCGCGTCGGCGGTCCTTTGCCCAAGCAGTACCGAACCCTCGCCGGCCGCTCCGTGCTGCACCATAGCGTCACCGCGTTCGCCCTGCACCCGGCGATCGACGCAGTGCGGGTGGTGATCCACCCGGATGACGCGCCGCTCTACGAGAGCGCGCTCGCCGGCGCGGACGCCGGGGTCGCAGACACCCTGCTGCCCTGGGTGAGCGGCGGCGCAACACGGCAGGATTCGGTGCGCAACGGCTTGCAGAGCTTGCGCGACGGCGCGCCCGACATCGTTCTCATTCACGACGGCGCGCGGCCGCTGGTGAGCGAGCCCGTGATTTCCGCGACCATCGGTGCGCTCGACGCCCACGATGGCGCCATCGCCGCGTTGCCGCTCAGCGACACATTGAAGCGCGCGACGGACGCCGATGAACGCCCGTCGGTGGTCGCAGCGACGGTCGATCGCGCGGGCCTCTGGCGCGCGCAGACCCCGCAGACCTTTCGATATGCCGCGATTCTCGCCGCGCACGAGGCGGCCCAAACGGACGATTTCACGGACGACGCGGCGGTCGCCGAAGCCGCCGGCTTGCGCGTCGCGCTGACGCCTGGTGAAGAGGAGAACATCAAGATCACGCAGGAGACGGACTTCGCGCGCGCCGCCGGCATCATCGCCGACCGCGCGCACCACCCTGAGGGCGAAAGCCGCGTCGGCCACGGCTTCGACGTGCATCGCTTCGGCGCCGGCGATCACATCATGCTGTGTGGCGTGCGCGTGCCGCACGACCACGGCGTGGTGAGCCACTCGGATGGCGATGTCGGCCTTCACGCCGTGGTCGATGCGATCCTCGGCGCGATCGGCGCGGACGATATCGGCAGCCATTTTCCGCCGTCCGATCCGCGATGGCGCAATGCCGACTCGGCGATCTTCATCGCGCGCGCGCGCGATCTGTTGGAAGACCGTGGAGCCGCGCTCAGCCACGCCGACATCACCGTGATCTGCCAGGCACCGCGGATTGGACCGCACCGCCCGGCCATGCGCGCCCGCCTCGCCACGCTGCTCGGCGTCACCGAGGACCGGGTCAGCGTCAAGGCGACGACGACCGAGCGCCTCGGCTTCACCGGACGCGGCGAAGGCATCGCGGCACACGCCGTCGTCACCGTGCGCATGCTCGACGCATTGCGCTAGCGCCGCGATTTGCCGCCCGCGCGCCTCCATCCCGCACACGTCGTGGCCACGTGGTTCGGGGTCGGCCGCATCCCCGTTGCACCGGGCACCGCTGGCGCGCTCGCCGCGCTCCCAGTCGCCTGGCTGATTCACCACTGTTGGGGCACGCTCGCGCTGGTCATCGCCACCGCTGTCCTCTTCGTCCTCGGCACCTGGGCGGCCGCGGTCTACGAGCGCCACACCGAGCCCGACGCCGGCCCCATCGTCGTCGACGAGGTCGTCGGCCAATGGATTGCGGTGATCCTGGTCCCGGCCGACCTGGTGGCCTACGCGATCGGCTTCGCGCTGTTTCGAATCTTCGATACCATCAAACCTTGGCCCATCAGCCTGGCCGACCGCCGGATCAAGGGCGGCTTCGGCGTGATGTTCGACGATGTGCTTGCGGGCGGCTGGGCCGCGATCATTCTTTGGCACATTTGGGTTTGGCTATGAGCTTCGACACCGAGACCCGCGACCAGGCGGCCGCACTCCTCGAGCGGTGCCGCGAAGGTGGGGTGATGGTGGCGACCGCCGAGTCCTGCACGGGCGGCATGATCGCCGCGTGCCTGACCGAGATCGGCGGGTCGTCGGATGTGTTCGAACGCGGCTTCGTGACCTACTCCAACGAAGCGAAGATGGAGCTGCTCGGCGTGCCTGCCCCCCTGATCGCGCGGGTCGGCGCCGTGAGCGAGGAGGTGGCGCGCGCGATGGCCGAAGGCGCCATCGCCCACGCGCGCGCGGACCTCGCCGTCGCGGTGACCGGCGTCGCCGGGCCGAGCGGCGGCACGCCGCAAAAACCGGTCGGGCTCGTCCACCTCGCGGGCGCGTCGCGTGATGGCCGCAGCGTGCACGAGCGGCACGTGTTTCCGGGTGATCGTGGTGCCATCCGCCTCGCGACCGTGCAGCGCGCGCTTGCCATCCTCTCGCGGCTGGCGGGACCAACCTAAGAACGCGATTGCGTCCGGTCGACGTACCGGCTTTGTGTGCCAGAACGCTCCGGCGAGTATCGACGGATATCGCGGCGGACGCTGACGCAACGCGCGTCGTTGCCCGGGCCACCTACTCGGCGCTGGCGCTCACACGCTCCGGCACGGGTTGCGGTCCGTAGAGGGCATCCGCGCGTGCCTCGAAAGCGCGCACCATGCGGGACACCGCCTCGGTGAACAGCGCTCCCATCACATGCTTGAGCAGCCGCGAGCGGAACTCGAAATCGACGAAGAAGTCGATTTCGCACCCCTTCGGGTGATCCCGGAAATCCCAATGGTTGACCAGGTAGCGGAAAGGCCCGTGGGTGTAGCGCACGTCGATACGCCGCTTGACCCGGTCGAGCACGACGCGCGAGCCGAAGCGCTCGCGGAACATCTTGAAGCCGATCAGCATATCGGCCTCGATGAGGCTCGGCTGGCGCTTCGTGACGCGGGTTCCGAGGCACCAGGGGAGAAATTCGGGATAGCGGTCGACCGCGGCCACCAGATCGAACATCTGATCGGCCGTGTAGGGCAGAACCCGACGTTCCGCGTGCTTTGGCATCGAATGCGCTCGATCCCGTGCGTTATGCCCTGCTGGCGGCGCCGGCCTGCTTCGCCGCGCGATTGGCCTGGAGCACCTTGAAGTCGTCGCCCGCGTGGTAGGACGAGCGTGTGAGGGGCGAGGCCGACACCAGCAGGAACCCCTTGGCGTTGGCCAACCGCTCATACTCGGCGAACTCATCCGGCGGCACGTAGCGGATCACCTCGTGGTGGCGCGACGTCGGGCGGAGATATTGGCCGATGGTGAGGAAATCGACATCGGCGCTCCTCAGATCGTCCATCACCTGCAGCACCTCGCGCCGCTCCTCGCCGAGCCCTACCATGATGCCCGACTTGGTGAACATGGTCGGGTCGATCTGCTTCACCCGGTCGAGCAGCCGGAGCGAGTGGTAGTAGCGCGCGCCGGGCCGCACTTCGGTGTAAAGGCGCGGCACCGTCTCAAGGTTGTGGTTGAAGACATCCGGCCGCGCGGCGACGACCGCTTCGAGCGCGCCGGGCTTGTTGCGGAAATCGGGCGTCAGCACCTCGATCGTCGTGTCCGGCGCGGTGTCGCGCAGCCGCGTGATGCAGCGCGCGAAATGATCCGCCCCGCCGTCGGCGAGGTCATCACGGTCGACCGACGTGATGACCACATGGTCGAGGCCGAGCTTGGAGACCGCGGCCGCGAGCTCGTCGGGCTCGTGCGGGTCCAACTGGTCGGGCCGGCCGGTCGCGACGTTGCAGAAGGCGCAGGCGCGCGTGCAGACCGAGCCGAGGATCATCATGGTCGCGTGCCCCTTGGCCCAGCATTCGCCGATGTTGGGGCACGCCGCCTCCTCGCACACCGTGTTGAGGCTATGCGTGCGCATCAGCTTGCGCGTCGCGTGATAGTCCGGGGAGTTGGGTGCCTTGACCCTGAGCCAGGCCGGCTTGGGCTCGCGATTCTCGCGTGTTTTCAAAAGCATAACGCCGTCATCGGACATCTCGGTCTCCGCAGCCGTTGGCTTTAGATGTGGAGGACCTGCCCGAACGCGTCAAGCACCGATTCATGCATCATTTCGGAGAGCGTCGGGTGCGGGAAAATCGTGTGCATCAGATCGGCCTCGGTCGCTTCCAGCGTACGACCAATCGTATAACCTTGAATTAACTCAGTAACTTCAGCACCGATCATGTGGGCGCCCAGAAGCTCGCCCGTCTTGCCGTCGAACACGGTTTTCACCAGGCCCTCCGGCTCGCCGAGGGCGATCGCCTTGCCGTTGCCGATGAAGGGAAAGCGGCCGACCTTGACCTCGTGGCCGGCCTCCTTCGCCGCCGCCTCGGTGAAGCCGACCGAGGCGACCTGAGGCCGGCAATAGGTGCAACCGGGCACCTTGGTCGTGTCGAGCGGGTGCACACCGGCGACCCCGGCGATCTTCTCGACGCAGAGCACGCCCTCGTGCATCGCCTTATGGGCGAGCCAGGGCGGGCCGGTGATGTCGCCGATCGCGTAGACGCCGGGCTCGCCCGTCGCCATCCACGGATCGGTCTTGATGTGGCCGCGATCGACCTCGATTTGGGTGCCCTCGAGCCCGATCTCCTCCGCGTTGCCCACGATGCCGACCGCGAGGATCGCGCGATCGACGGTCAGGGTCTCGGTCTTCTTGCCGGCCGTCTCCAGCGTCGCCTTGACCTTGCCGCGCGCGGTCGCGAGCTTGGTCACGCTTGCGCCCGTGTGCAGGGTCATCCCCTGCTTCTTGAAAGCCTTGAGCGCGAAGGCCGAGATTTCCTCGTCCTCGACCGGCAGGATGCGCGGGAGGATCTCGACCACCGTCACCGCCACGCCGAGGTCGCTATAGAAGCTCGCGAACTCCATCCCGATCGCGCCCGAGCCGATCACGAGGAGCGATTTCGGCAGCGCCTCGGGCACCATCGCCTCCTTGTAGGTCCAGATGAGCTTGCCGTCGGGCTCCATGCCGGGCAGCGTGCGGGCGCGCGCGCCGGTCGCGAGGATGATGTGCGTGGCCTGAAGGGTGGCGACCTCTTTGCCATCCTTCGTGACCGCGAGCTTGCCGGGCCCCGCGAGCCGCCCGTGGCCGTCGACCACGGCGACCTTGTTCTTCTTCATCAGATAGCCGACGCCGCTCGAAAGCTGCGCGGCGACATCGCGCGAGCGCTTGACCACCTTTTCGAGATCGACGGTCACATCCTTCGCGGACAGGCCGAACATCTCGAGATTGTCGAGCGTGTGCCGGATCTCGGAGATGCGCAGCAGCGCCTTGGTGGGGATGCAGCCCCAATTGAGGCAGATGCCGCCGAGATGCTTGCGCTCGACGACCGCAGTTTTCATGCCGAGCTGGCTCGCGCGCACGGCGGCGACATAGCCGCCCGGCCCGCCGCCGACGATGACGACGTCGAATGACGTGTCGGCCATGGTGTCCTCCAAGGAGTTGGTTCGGCGCGAGGCTAGAGCAGCATGGTCAGCGGGTCCTCGATGAGGCCCTTGAAGACCTGGAGATATTCCGCGCCGAGAGCGCCGTCGACCACGCGGTGATCGACCGAGAGCGTGACCGACATGATGGTCGCAACCGCGAGCGCGCCATCCTTCACGACCGGCTGTTGGGCGCCGGCGCCGATTGCGAGGATCATCGACTGCGGCGGATTGATGATGGCCGAAAACTCCTTGATGCCATACATCCCGAGGTTGGAAATGCTGACCGTGCCACCCTGATACTCCTCCGGCGCGAGGCCCATCGGCTTCTCGCGCGCGCGGCTCGCCAGCGCCTTCATCTCGTCCGAGATCTCGACGAGCCCCTTGTGATCGGCGTTGCGGATGATCGGCGTGATCAGGCCATCCTCGATCGCGACCGCGACCGAGACATCCACGGTGTTGTAGCGGCGCATCACGCCGCCCGGCAGCCACGACGCATTCGCCTGCGGCACCTTGCGCAGCGCAAGCGCGGTCGCCCGGATGATGAAGTCGTTGACCGAGAGCTTGTAGGCGTCGGTGCGCTCGTTGAGCTCCTTGCGGGTGGCGAGTAGCGCGTCGATCTCGCAATCTACGGTGAGATAGAAATGCGGGACCTGCTGCTTCGCCTCTTGCAGCCGCTGCGCAATCACCTTTCGCATGTTGCTGACCTTGAGGTCCTCGTAGGGCCCGCCGGGCACGGCGGCGACCACGGGCGGCGCCGGCATGGGCGTCGGCTCGGGCGCGGGGGCGACGGCCGGCGCGGCCGCGGCGGTGGCACCGCCCGCGGCGATCACGGCCTCGACGTCGACCTTGACGATGCGCCCCCGCGGACCCGTGCCCGCGATCGCGGCAAGGTCGAGCCCCGCTTGCTGCGCCATGCGGCGGGCGAGCGGGCTCGCGAAGATGCGCTCGCCGGCAGCGCGCGCCGGCGCCGCCGCGGCCGCAGGTGCCGCGGGCGCCGGTGCTGGCGCGGGTGCGGGCGGCACCGCCGCTTGGGCCGCCGGAGCGGCAGGTGCGGGCGTTGGCGGCGCGGGTTCGGCGGGCGCCGCGGCGGCCGGTGCCGCCGGCGCAGCGCCGAGATCCATGCCCTCGAGCGCCGCTGCGTCTTCTCCCTCCTCGAGGATCACGCCGATCACGGCGTTGACAGGCACGCCCTCGCTGCCCGCCGGCGTGACGATCTTGCCAAGGATGCCATCATCGGTCGCCTCGACCTCCATGGTCGCCTTGTCGGTCTCGATCTCGCACAAGATGTCGCCCGAGACGACCTCGTCGCCCTCGTTCTTGAGCCAGCTCGCGACGTTCCCCTCGGTCATCGTCGGCGACAGAGCCGGCATAAGCACTTTAATCGGCATGGTTTCTCCCCGTGTCCGCCCTTGAGGTCAGGCGGTGTTCACCCGAGCGGGTCAATCGCGGTAGCAAGCCCGCCGGGCGGCATCGATGATCGTCTCCGTCTGCGGCAGCGCGGCGGCCTCGAGATTGGCGGCATAGGGCATCGGAACATCCTCGCCCGCGACCCGAAGCACGGGTGCATCGAGGTAATCGAACGCGCGCTCGGAAATGGCCGCCCCGAGTTCCGCCCCAATGCCGGCGAAGGGCCAGCCCTCCTCGACCGTGACCAGCCGGTTGGTTTTTTGAACCGATGTGAGAACCGTGTCGACATCGAGTGGCCTGAGCGTGCGGAGATCGATCACCTCGACCGCGAGTCCCTCGCCTGCGAGCGCCTCGGCCGCCTCCAAGGCCTTGCCGACCATGATCGAGAAGGTCGCGATCGTGAGATCCGTGCCGGGCCGCGCAACGGCCGCTTGGCCGAGCGGAACCAGGTGATCCGCCTCGTCGGGCACCTCGAAGCTCTGCCCATAGAGAAGCTCGTTCTCGAGGAACACGACCGGGCTGGGATCACGGATGGCGGCCTTGAGCAGACCCTTCGCATCGCCCGCTGAATAGGGCGCGACGACGCTCCATCCCGGCACATGGGCGAGCCAGCTCGCGTAGCATTGCGAGTGCTGGGCGGCGACGCGCGCGGCCGCGCCGTTGGGCCCGCGGAACACGATCGGCACGGGAACGAGGCCGCCGGACATGTAGAGCGTCTTCGCCGCCGAGTTCACCAGATGGTCGATCGCCTGCATGGCGAAGTTGAAGGTCATGAACTCGACGATCGGCCGCAAGCCCGCCATCGCCGCCCCCACACCGATGCCGGAGAACCCGGCTTCCGTGATCGGTGTGTCGACCACGCGGCGCGCGCCGAACTCGTCGAGCAGCCCTTGGCTCACCTTGTAGGCGCCTTGATATTCGGCGACCTCTTCGCCCATCAGAAAGACATCGGCGTCGGCGCGCATTTCCTCCGCCATGGCATCGCGGAGGGCTTCACGAACGGTCTGGAGAGCCACGCCGCTACCTCACGTCGGGCGCCCGACGACCACGTCGGTCGCCAATTCGCCAAGATCGGGCTCGGCAGCGTTCTGCGCAAATTCGGCCGCCTCGTTGACCACCGCCTTGACCTCCTTGTCGACCGCTTTGAGCGCATCCTCGGTCGCATGGCCGCCGTCGAGAAGCCGCTGGCGCACCTGCTCGATCGCATCGCGCTCCTTGCGCACCTTGGAGACCTCCTCGCGGCTGCGATACTTCGCCGGGTCCGACATCGAGTGGCCGCGATAGCGGTAGGTCATCATCTCGAGCAGGATCGGCCCCTTCCCGCCCCGGCAATGGGCAACCGCGTGCTCCGCCGCCGCGCGCACCGTCACCACGTCCATACCGTCGATTTGCTCGCCCGGAATACCGAAGGCGGCACCGCGCTCAGCGAGGTGCGCCACCGCCGTCGAGCGCGTGACGGAGGTCCCCATCGCATATTGGTTGTTCTCGATCACGAAAATCACCGGCAAGTCCCAGAGCGCCGCCATGTTGAACGCCTCGAACACCTGCCCTTGGTTGGCGGCGCCATCGCCGAAATAGGTCACCGAGACCCGGTCGCCGCCGCGGTAGCTGTGGGCGAAGCCGAGGCCCGCGCCGAGCGGCACTTGCGCGCCCACGATGCCGTGCCCGCCATAGAACCCTTGGTCAGGCGCAAACATGTGCATGGAGCCGCCCTTGCCGGCGGAGCTGCCGCCGGCGCGGCCCGTGAGCTCTGCCATGACCGCCTTCGGGCTCGCCCCCGCCGCCAGCATGTGGGCATGGCAGCGGTAGCCGGTGATCACGGTATCGCCCTCGCCCAAGGCGTGCTGAACGCCGGTCACGACGGCCTCCTGCCCGATATAGAGATGACAGAACCCGCCGATCAGGCCCATGCCGTACATCTGGCCCGCCTTCTCCTCGAAGCGGCGGATCAGCAGCATCTCCCGAAAATACGTGGCGAGATCGTCCGCGCTCGCCTCGATCGAAGCCTCGCTTTGCGTCCGTTTGGTCCTGGGCTTCTTCTTCGCCGAGGTCATCTCCCCCTCATGGCTGGCCGGCGGCGACACGCGGATGATGTGCCTCCAAGCTAGGTCAAAGCCGAATAGCTGACAAGTGCGGGCAAGGTCATTCCTTGCCAAGGCAAGCAATTAGTTGGCCGGTGTGCCTCGACGGCGTTCGACAGACCGCTCGAACAAGATGATGTCGTCCGGGTGGCCCCGATTGAGCAAGATCCTGGCCCGCTCCTCGAGGAGATCGAGATCGAGGCTGCCGGGACTCAAGAGCCTGATTCGGCGCTCGAGGGCGGCCCGCTCGGCGGCGAGTCGATGCACCTCGGCGCGCGCCACGTCGACCTCACCGCCCCGCTGCACCCAAGCCAGCAGGCCACGCTCGCCTTGGACCCCGTGATAGACGAAATAGACCAGCGCAAGCGTGCAGACGAACGGCGCGATGATGGGGCGCGCGCGTCGGCGAAGCTCGCGAAGCCGCGGAGACATGGCCGGATCGAATCACCCGCGCCGGCGGTTGTCAACTCGCACGCAGCCGGGCCGAGGCACGGCTAGCCCTGCGGCAAGGCCGCGCTTCCGGCGTAGCGCGCGGTCTCTCCCAGGGTCTCTTCGATACGCAACAGCTGGTTGTATTTCGCCGTGCGTTCGCCGCGTGCAAGCGAGCCGGTCTTGATCAAGCCGCAGCACGTCGCGACGGCAAGGTCGGCGATCGTGGCATCCTCCGTCTCACCGGAGCGGTGCGACATGACCGACGCGTAGCCGTTACGCCGTGCGAGCGACACCGCCTCGAGGGTCTCGCTCAGCGAGCCGATCTGGTTGACCTTGACCAGAATCGCGTTGGCCACACCTCCATCGATGCCGCGGCCGAGACGCACCGGGTTGGTGACGAAGAGGTCATCGCCAACCAGCAGCACACGCCCCCCGAGCGCGTCGGTCATCGCGCGCCACCCGTCCCAATCATCCTCCGCAAGCCCGTCCTCGATCGAGAGAATGGGATAGCGCGCGACGAGTGATTCGTAGAACGCGGTCAGTCCCGCGGCGTCGAGCGTCTTGCCCTCGCCTACCAGATGGTACGCGCCATCGCGCCAGAGCTCGGTCGCGGCGACGTCGAGCGCGAGCGCGACCTCCTCGCCCGGACGATAGCCCGCCGCCTCGATCGCCTTCATCACGACGTCGAGCGCCTCCTGGGTGCTGTTCAGGCCCGGCGCGAAGCCGCCCTCGTCACCCACATTGGTGGCGTGGCCATCGTCCTGTAGGCGCCGTTTGAGCGCATGGAAGACCTCGGCGCCGACCCGCACCGCGTCGGCCATGCTCGACGCGGCGATTGGCATGATCATGAATTCCTGCACATCGACGGCGTTGTCGGCGTGCGCTCCACCGTTCAGGATGTTCATCATCGGCGTCGGCAGCAGCGTCGCGTCGACGCCGCCGACATAGCGGAAGAGCGGCTGCGCAAGCTCGGCCGCGCCCGCCTTGGCCACGGCGAGGCTCACCCCGAGGATGGCATTGGCGCCGAGGCGTGCCTTGTTGGGCGTGCCGTCGAGGGTGAGCATCGCGCGATCGATCCGCATCTGATCATGCGCCTCCATGCCGCCGATCGCCGCGAAGATCTCGTCATTGACCGCGGCCACCGCCTGCGCCACGCCCTTGCCGCCATAGCGGGCGTCGCCGTCGCGGCGCTCGACCGCCTCATGCGTGCCCGTCGAGGCGCCGGACGGCACAGCTGCGCGCCCGAAGGCGCCGCTCTCGAGCCAGACATCGACCTCGACGGTCGGGTTGCCACGGCTATCCAGAATCTCGCGGCCGCGTATGTCGGTGATTGCGCTCATCGCTTGGACCAGCATCGCTTGTGAGGGGCGGCCAAGTGATAGGCGGGCGTCGCCGGATCGGCAACGTTTTTCAGCCGGCGCGCGGGTCTCCTCAGGTGGCCAGGCTGTCCCGATCCTGCCATCATCCCGCGCACCGACACAAAGGGAGGCGCCGATGCGCGTGGCAATTGCGGGAGCGAACGGACATTCGGGGCGGCTGATCATTCCGCTTCTGGTCGAGGCCGGGCACACGCCCGTCGCGATGATCCGCGACCATGCGCAACGCGACGCGCTCGAGGCGCTCGGCGCCACGTGCACCTTCGGCGACCTCGAAAAGCCCGTCGGCTATGCGGTGCGTGACTGCCGCGCCGCGATCTTCGCGGCCGGCTCCGGCTCCAAGACCGGCCCGGAAAAGACCATCGACGTCGATCAGAACGGCGCCATGGCGATGATGGACACCTGCGGGCGCATGAACGTGCGCCGCTTCATCATGCTGAGCTCCATCGCCGCCGATCGCCCGGAGCGCGCGCCGGAAACGCTCCACCACTACCTGAAGGCCAAGGCGATCGCCGACGCCCACCTCGCGCGTAGCGGCCTCGACTTTACGATCGTGCGCCCCGGCTTTCTGACCCACGACGCGGGCACCGGCAAGATCCGCGTCGGCGACGATGCCGAGCCGCTCTCGAAGGAGGCGCACTCCATCACCCGCCAGGACGTCGCGCGCGTCATCGTGGCGTGCCTCGGGCGCGACAACACGATCGGCAAGACCTTCGAGATCGTCGCGGGCGACACGCCGATCGACGAGGCGCTCGCGGCGCTTTAGCACCGGAACCGCACCGGCTCACGGGAGGCCCGGCGTCACCACTCTCGCGGCGCGCGCAGGCTGCCGACCCACATGTCGGCGCGGGGGATGAGCCCCTGGGGCGCGTCGCCAAGCGCGCGACCTGCCGGCCCGTCGGCCGCCTCGGCGAGCGCGTCGAGGTCCAGGCGGAAAGCCCAGACGTCCGTGCGGTCGAGGAACGTGTCCTTGGTGTGGCCACCGGTGATCAGCAGAAAGACGCCGTGGCGGCTGTCATAGACCATCATGTAGTTCATCCAGAGCGGGAACATCTCGGCGCCCGGAATGCGGCGGGTTCGGTTGGTAGCGAGATCGTAGACATAGGTCTCGGTCTTGCCCGCATTCGGCTCGTCGGGAAGCAGAAGGAACACGCCCGCGCGCTGATCGTAGGCGACCGGATAGTGGCGCGAGGCGGGGAGACCCTCGCCCGCCGGCACGCGCGCCTCCCATTCGCCGGGCACACCCGCGCGCGGCCCGGGCGTGTAGACCCACACCCGCGCGCTCGGCGGGAAGTCGCCAAACACCGCGACCGTCCCGCTGCGCGGCTCATATTCGAGCATGTAGTGGAACTTGTGGTGGTTCGCCGGATGCGCGAGGGTCCAGCGGGCCCGATCGGGCCCAAGCTCCCACACGCCGCCCCGGGGCACGTCGCGGTCTTTTCCGAGCGGCACCTCGACATCGCCGTGGAGCGCGCCATAGGCGACGATCGTGTCGCGGCGGGAATCATAGATCGATCCGCCACCAAAGAAGACGGGCGGCGGTGCGCCCGCATTCTCGTGAATCGTCCAGGTCTCCGCCTCCAGATCATAGACCCAGATCGGATTGGCGCCCCCCACATGGTGCGGGTTGTGCTTCGGCGAGGAGGTCACGACGAGCGTGTGCGCTTGCGGGTCGTAGACCATGTTGTCGTAGGTGTGCATAGGCCAAGGCATCAGCGTGCCCTCGCGGCCGGCGATGCGCCGGCCCGCAGCGTCCGTGCGATAGGTCGAGGGCGCGCTGCTCTCCTGGTGCGAGCGCCAGGTCTGATAGACCGGGTCGAACTCGTGAACGGCGTTGTCCCAGTCGAAGCCATGGGTCTCCGAGCCGAAGGTCACGAGCCGGCCCCGGCGTTCGTCGTAGACCAGCCCGGCATGGGCGTGGCGACGCGGCGGATCGCCGTAGGATTCGATCCTGATCCACCGGTTCGCCGGCATGGCGGTGAGCCAGGGATTGTGCGCGGCATGCTCCAGCGCGCCGACGTCCGGCTTGCCGTCGTCGGGCCGCGGCGCCAGGCGCAGCGGGTGGGCATATTGAGAGCGGGGCGCCAAATGCGCGAGCGCATCGGGCACCGGCGCGGCCGCGTCGATGGCGCTCGCGCCCGCGCGGAGTTGATAGTTGTACCTCTCGGCGCGGTAGAGCGCGTCCTCCGGCGCCCGCATGGTGCCAAGCTCGCTCGCCTCGCCCTCGAGCGTCGCCGCCTTGCCCACCAGCAGATTGTTAACGAGTTGCGCCTCCACACCATCTCCGATCGTGAAGATCACGCCATAGGCGTTTTCGGTCACGATCGTGTTGTGCAGGACGGCGAGCAAGCCACCGCTCGGCGCGCCGCGATGCACGACGACATCACCCTCGAGCGCCTTGCTCGATTTGTGCACGACATTGCCGACGAGATGCGCCGTTTCGCTCCCGCTGGCGTCGACAATCGCGTCGGCCTCGCCGAGCAGGCCGTCGGTCAGCCGGTTGTAGAGAACCTCGGTGGTGCGCGCGGCGCTCCGGATGTGCGCACCGCCCGCGGCGCCCTGGATGAACGAGGCGCGGACCACGAGCCGGGCGGCGTCCACGACGTTGATCGTGTGGCCCGCGCCCCGGCGCGCGCCGTTATTGTCGAAGGTGCTTGCCTCGATGGTGAGTGAGACGCGCTCGCCGGCCGCGCGCACGGCATTGTCGTTGCGGTAGAAATAGGCGCCGCGGATGGTCATCCGCCCGCCCGAGTGAAGCACCGCGGTGGCGTCGCGCGCAGGCGATGAGAACTCCGAGAACCAGAGGTTCTCGAGGAGAATGCCGTCACCCTCGAAGGTCCAGAAGCCCGGCGGCACGGACCCGCCGGTTTGCTTCACGAAGCGCGCGAAGCCGCCGGTGCCACGTATCGTGATGTTGCTTTGCCGCCAGACGATCGGCGTATCGAGGTATTGCCCCGCGGCGATCTCGATCACGGCGCCGTCCGGCACCACGTCGGCGAGAACACTCGGGGTTTGATAAGGCTCGTCGGGTCCGACCCGGTAGACCGGACCCGCCGATGTGGCATAGGCCGCCTCTGCCGCCAGAAGCAGACCGACCGCAAGCGCCGCCGCGCCGCGCATCACTGCCATGCGCGCAAGGCGCGGAGCCCCCAGGGCCATGCGGTCGGGATCGGATCAGGCGGCGAGAACGTCGGCGACCGACACGCCATGCCAGCCGGCTTCCCTCTCCCGCCAATAGCGGTCCTGGATGCGGCTCGTGACGATGCCGGCATGCGCATTGCCGACCGGCTCGCCATTGATCCGTGTCACGGGCATCACGCCGCCCGCGGTGGTCGCCGCGAACACCTCCTCGGCATCCTTCAACTCGTCCGGATGGACGCTGCGTTCCTCGTAGGCGATGCCCTCCAGGCCGCAGATCTCGGCGACCGAGCGCCGCGTGATCCCTTCGAGAATGTTGTGGTCGGGCGTTGCGACCTTGCCGCGCTTGACGACGAAGATGTTGTAACCGGGCCCTTCGGTGAGGCTGCCGTCCGGGCCGCAAAGGATCGCGTCGTCACAGCCCTGATCGTAAGCCTCGAAGCGCGCTTGCACGAGATCGGCGCGGTTGTAGTTCTTGTAGCGCTGATCGATCGCCTTCGACGAGACGCGCTCGACCTCCGCCACAAAGAGGTCGACCCCGTTGCGACACTTTTCCTCGCCCCAGAGCCACACATAGGGCAACGCATAGGCCACGAAAAAGCCCGCGCCCGACCGCGGGTCGCGCGTATGGTTCGGAATCACGCCGCGGGTCATTTGCACCTTGACGTAGGCGTCCTCGAGGCCCGCCCGATCGACGCACTCGGCGCAAATCCGCCGCATCTCGGCGACGCTGTAGGGCATGGGCAGGTTGAAGCCCGCGATCGAGCGCTCGAACCGCGCCAGGTGATCGTCGAGCCGGAAGAAAAGCCCCTTCCACGTCGAGGTGACGTCATAGACGCAATCCCCCCACACGAAGCCGACATCGAAGATCGACATCTTCGCCTCGTCGGGCGCCACATACTCGCCGTTCAGAAACACACAGCCGTCGCTCATAGCGAACCTCTCCTAGCCCGCGCCCGCGCTCCCGTGGCGGGCCTTCGCCAGCTTATCGAAGGCGACCAGCTCCTCCAACAGCGCCGGCAGATCGGCGAGGCGCACCATGTTCGGACCGTCGGAGGGCGCCCTGTCGGGATCGGGATGGGTCTCGACGAAGAGCGCGGCCACACCCACCGCGACCGCTGCGCGTGCCAGCACGGGGACGAACGCGCGCTCGCCGCCGCTGGTTTCGCCGCGGCCGCCCGGCTGTTGCACGGAATGGGTCGCGTCGAAGACCACGGGACACCCGGTCTCGGCGAGAATCGGCAGCGCGCGCATGTCGGAGATCAGCGTGTTGTAGCCGAAGCTCGCGCCACGCTCGCACACCAGGGTGTTGGGGTTTCCCGCGCCATCGAGCTTGGCGACCACGTGGCGCATGTCCCACGGAGCGAGGAACTGGCCCTTCTTGACGTTCACCGGTTTGCCGGTGGCGGCGGCCGCGAGCAGGAGGTCGGTCTGGCGGCAGAGAAATGCCGGGATCTGCAGCACGTCGACGACCTCGGCCACCGATGCGCATTGCTCCGGCGTGTGCACATCGGTCAGCACCGGGCAGCCGTGACGCGCACGCACCACCGCGAGCGCATCCAGGCCTTCGTCGAGCCCGATGCCCCGTGCGCTCGTCGCGCTCGTGCGGTTCGCCTTGTCGAACGAGCTTTTGTAGATGAACGGCACGCCGCGGTTGCGCGTCATCTCCACCAGCGCGCTCGAGACCTCGAGCGCGTGATCGCGGCTTTCGATGGCGCAAGGGCCCGCGATCAACGTGAGTGGACGGTCGTTGCCGATGGTGAAATCGGCGACCGAAACATGCCGGGGCTGATGGTCGGGCATCGGCGCGCTCCGCGCCGCCTAAACCAGCCGCGCCTGCTTGACGGCCGCCTCGATGAACGAGGCGAACAGCGGATGCGGCTCGAACGGGCGCGACTTGAGTTCGGGATGAAACTGCACGCCGATGAACCACGGATGGTCCTCGCGCTCCACGATCTCGGGCAGCTCGCCGTCGGGCGACAGGCCGGCAAAGCGCATGCCGGCCTCGCGCAGCCGGCGCTGGTAGTTGATGTTGACCTCGTAGCGATGGCGATGACGCTCGCTGATGCGCTCGCGGGCATAGATGTCGCGCACCTTGCTGCCTGTGCGCAGCACCGCCTCATAGGCGCCGAGCCGCATGGTGCCGCCGAGATTGTCACCGGTGTTGCGCCGCTCCAAGCGGTCGCCCTGCATCCACTCGGTCATGAGGCCGACCACCGGCTCGTCGCAGGGGCCGAACTCGGTCGAGTTCGCCCCCGCAATGCCGGCAACGTTGCGCGCGGTCTCGATCACCGCGAGTTGCATGCCGAAGCAGATGCCGAAATAGGGCACATCGCGGCAGCGCGCATATTCCACGGCCGCGATCTTGCCTTCGGCGCCGCGTTCACCGAAGCCGCCCGGCACCAGAATGCCGTGGACCGCTTCGAGCTCGCGCCCGGCGTCATCACCATCCAGCGCGTCGGCCTCGATCCAGCGCATGTCGACGCTGACATTGTTGGCGACGCCGCCATGAACGAGCGCTTCTACCAGGCTCTTGTAGGCATCCTGCAGGCCGGTGTACTTGCCGACGACCGCGATGTTGACCGTGCCCTCCGGCGAGCGGATGCGCTTGACGATCTCGCGCCAAGCCTCCAGTGCCGGTTCCGGCGTGTCGGGCAGGCCGAAATGGCGCAACACTTCGGTGTCGAAGGACTGCTCGTGATAGCTGATCGGCACCTCGTAGATGCTGGCCACGTCGCGCGCCGCGATCACTCGCTGCTCGGGCACGTTGCAGAAAAGCGCGATCTTCTTTCGCTCGCTAAGCGGGATTTCACGATCCGCCCGACACAGAAGGAGATCGGGCGTGATCCCGATGCTGCGCAGCTCCTTGACCGAGTGCTGGGTGGGCTTGGTCTTAAGCTCGCCGGCCGAGCCGATGAACGGCACGAGCGTGAGGTGGATGAACATCACGCGCTCGCGGCCAAGCTCATAGGCGAGCTGGCGGATCGATTCGTAGAACGGCAGGCCCTCGATGTCGCCGACCGTGCCGCCGATCTCGATCAGCGCGAAATCCGCACCGTCGGTGTCCGAGACCACGGAGGCCTTGATCGCGTCGGTGACGTGCGGGATCACCTGCACCGTGCCGCCGAGATAATCGCCGCGACGCTCCTTGGCGATCACGCTCTGATAGATCTTGCCGGCGGTCACGCTGTCGGTGGTCCGCGCGGGCACGCCCGTGAAGCGCTCGTAATGGCCGAGATCGAGGTCGGTCTCGGCGCCATCGTCGGTGACGTAGACCTCGCCATGCTGATAGGGGCTCATCGTGCCCGGATCGACATTGAGATAGGGGTCGAACTTGCGCAGCCGGACCTTGTAGCCGCGCGCCTGCAGCAGCGCGCCGAGCGCGGCCGAAGCCAGGCCTTTGCCGAGGGAGGAAACCACGCCGCCGGTGATGAAGATGTACCGCGTCATGGACCACCATTATAGCAAATTTCGACGCCCCACCCAATGCAGGAGGTGGGGGGCGGTACGGTCTTCTCGGGCATTCGCTAGTCGGCCCGCGGCACGAGCGGCATTTCGTCGGCCGGAAGCCCCTCATCGGGCGTAAAGTCGATGCCTTCCTCGCCCGGAAGCGTGAGGTCGGGCGCCGGCTCCGCCTCGATCGGCGGTGCGTCCTCGACTCGATCGAGCACGGACCCGCCGTCGCCGCCGCCCGCGATCACGGCGAGCACCAGGCTCAGCACCATGAAGAGAGCGGCGAGCACCGCTGTGACCCGGGTGAGAAGGTTGGCGGAGCCGCGCGCCGAGAATAGTGCGCCCGGGCCGCCCCCGCCGATGCCGAGGGCGCCGCCCTCGCTCCGCTGGATGAGAATGATGCCGATCATCACGACAGCGATGATGATCAAGATCACAAGGAGAATGGTTTCCACCGGTATCCCCGTTCAGCGCGATGCGCCGCGATCGGCGGCAGCGCAGCAAATCGCCCAAAAATCCTCGGCCACCAGGCTTGCGCCGCCGACCAGCGCGCCATCGACACCCGCGGTCGCCAGGATCGACGCCGCGTTGCTGGCTTTGACGGAGCCGCCATATAGCACGCGAACCGCCTCTTCGCCCGCCGAAAATCGCGCCTGCCATGCCTGGCGGATCCCGGCATGAACCTCGGCAATCTCGTCCTCCGTGGGCGTGCGGCCGGAGCCGATCGCCCAGACGGGCTCGTAGGCGATCGCCGTGTTCGCCGGGGTCGCCCCGTCGGGCAGCGACTGCGCCACCTGGGAGCCGACGACGGCGAGCGCGCGGCCGGCCTCGCGTTCGGCCAGTTGCTCTCCAACGCAGACGACGGCGATCAACCCGGCATTCTGCGCCGCCGCCGCCTTGCCCGCGACGTCGGCGTCGCGCTCGCCATGATCGGCGCGCCGCTCCGAATGGCCAACGATGGCGTAGCCGCAGCCGACATCGGCCAGCATGGTCGCCGCGAGATCTCCGGTGTGCGCCCCCGACTCGGCGGCGTGGCAGTCCTGTGCGCCCAGCGCGACTGCGCTGTTCGCCACGATGGCCCCGATCTCGGTGAGCAGCGTCGCCGGTGGGCAGAGCACGACATCGCAGGGCGGCGGCCCACCCGCGGCGTGCTCACGGAGCGCCCGCGCCCGCGCCAGGCCATCGCGTCGTAACCCGTTCATCTTCCAATTCGCGATGACAAGAGGGCGGCGAGGAGCGGTCATGGCGCTATGCTGTCGGCTTCAGGAGGCGGCGGCGGAGCTTTACCACAGAGCAGAACGAAAGACCAACGCGTGCCATCGGGCCCGCACGCGCCCGAATGTGGCGATGCGCGGTTGCGCGGCCCCCGCGCTGGCGCCTATCATCGCCATCGGCTGGCACGCAAGTCTTCACTATTTCAGACGGTTAAGGACGGCTTCTGAGGCATGTTCGGATCAGTGCGCAAGACCACGAAGTCGTGGACCGGCAAGGCCGTGATCATCGTGTTGGCGCTGAGCTTCGGCGTTTGGGGCATTGGCGACGCCTTCATCGGCCATAGCGGCGACGTGGTGGCGGTGGTGGGCGACACCGAGGTCACCTCGACGCAATTCTCGCGCGCCTTCCGCCGCGAGGTGCAGCGGCTGCAGCAAACCTATCCCCAGATCACCTCGCAGGAGGCCAACGAGATGGGGGTCAGCAACCAGGTGCTGGCCATTTTGGTCCGCCAGGCGTTGCTCGATGAAGAGGCCGATGCCCTCGGGCTTCGGACGCCCGATGGACGCGTCGTCCAGGCCCTCCATGACACCGCGGCCTTCCACGACGAAAGCGGCCGCTTCGATCGTGCGGCCTACGAACGGGCGCTCAGCCGCAACCGCATCACGCCGGAAGAGTATGAGAGCCTGATTCGCGCCGACCTCCGCCGCTCCCAGCTTCTCGGCACGATCGGCAGCCCCCGGCCCGCGCCGCGCGCTCTGAGCGATGCGCTATACCGCTATCAGGAAGAGGCGCGGAATGCTGCGTATGTCCTGATCGCCGGCACCACCATGACCCAGGTGCCCGCCCCGACTGAGGCCGAGCTGCTCGCCTACCACGAGGCCAATGCCGCGCTGTTCACGGCGCCGGAATACCGTGCGCTCACTCTCGCGCGGCTGTCGATCGACGCGATCCGCGCCGAGCTCGAAGTCAGCGAGGACGACCTTCGGGCGGCCTACGACACCCGGATCGGCGAGTTCGAAACACCCGAGCAGCGTTCCGTTCAGCAAATCCTCGCGGTCGACCAGGCTTTGATCAACGAGGGCGCCGAGATGCTGGGCGCCGGCAAGAGCTTCGAGGAGGTGAGCGAGGCACTGGCCGCACGCGGCGCGACGAGCTTCTCGCTCGGTGCGGTCGAACGCGGCGATCTCGACCCGGCCGTGACCGAGGTCGTGTTCTCGCTCGAGGCGGGCGCGGTGAGCGACCCCGTCGCCTCGCGCTTCGGCTGGCATCTGTTCAAGCTCGACGGCATCACGCCCGCCCGCGCGCAGGACTTCGCGGAGATTCGCGAGCAGCTCAGGAGCGATCTCGCCGAGGAGCTGGCCTACGACGATCTCTACCGCCTGCACGATGCCTTCGAGGACGCGCGCGCCGGCGAGGCACCGTTGGAGATGGCGGCACGACCGCTCGGCATCCCGATCGAGGTCATTGACTCGATGGATGCGATCGGACTCGACCGGGCCGGCGACCCGGTGCTCGCGGGGGTCGAGAGCCGCGACGAGATCTTGGCGCTGGCACTGGACACCGAGGCGGGGGCCGAATCCCCGCTCATCGAGCTGAGCGACGGCAGCTTCGTCGCGCTCCGCGTCGATCGGATCGACGCACCGGCCGTCAAGCCGCTCGACGACATTCGAGACGAGGTGAGAGAGAGCCTCCTCCGGGAGCGCCGCAGCGAAGCCGCCGAGACACAGGCGCGCGCATTCGCCGATTCGATCGCCGGCGGCACGCCGCTCGCCGAGGCGGCGGGCGAGGCCGGCTACCCGGTGGCACGCCTCGAGGGCGTGACCCGTGATGGACGCAACGGCGAGATCACCTCGCAAGATTTGGTGAGAGCCTTGTTCAGCGTGGAGCCGAGTTCTCGGGAGCCGGTCGTCGCGCGCGTCGGCGACGGTTGGGCGGTCGCCGTTCTATCGGGAGTCAGCGAGGCCAGCGCCGGTGATGCGCCCAATAGCTGGCGCGACAGGGTCACGGAACGGTGGAGCGACGAGGTGGCGGAGGCTTTTGGCATCGGGCTCCACGCCCGCTACCGGCCGACGGTCAACCCGACCGTGCTCAACTCACTCTTCGAAACCCCGTGAGATCTGGCGCGCGACCGCAACACAGTCGCAGACGCGCTCCACGACCTGGCTCAACGGCACGACCGTCACGCCCCGCGCCCGTGCCTCGGGCAGCCACTCGGCGAGCGCCTGATAGGTCGTCTCGTAGGGATGCCCGATCGCGATCGCCGTGCCGCGCTCGGCCGCCACGCGCTCGAGCCTCGCCAATTGGCGTTTCGTGAAATCGACGCTCGCGACCGTGTCGAGAAACACGTCGCGCCGCGCGAACGGCATCGCCATGGACGACGCGATCTCTTTGGCCTGCGAGCCCGCGCCGGTCACGGAATCCAAGAAGAAGAGCCCGCGCCGATTCAGCTCCCCGAGGGCCAACGCCATGCTCCCGTGGTCGCTCGTGAAACGGCTGCCCATGTGGTTGTTGACACCCACATAGCCGTCGAACCGCGTGAGGTTGTGCTCGATGCGCCGGGCAAGCTCATCGGCGTTCATCCCGACGCGGAGCGCGTTTGGTCCGGGATCCTCTTGCGGATCATGCGGCTCCATCGGGAGGTGGACCAGGAGCTCATGTCCCGCGCGGTACGCTGCTTCCGCGAGCCTGTCCGCGTTCTGCGGATAGGGCAGAAACGCGAGCGTCAAGGCCGCGTCGAGATCCATCGCGCGGCGCACCTCGCGCCGATTGTGGCCGAGATCGTCAATCACGATCGCGATCAGGGCGTCGTCCGGCATACGGCCGACCCGCGGCGGATCGTAGCCCGGCACCTCGTCCGCCGGCGTCCTGAAGGAGATTTCGATCGGCGCGCGGGCATGGGCGTGATGTCCATGCGCGGCGGCGGCATGCTCGGGGGTCAGGGCAGCAACCTTGCGCTCTCGCGCCGGGTCAGAGGCGGTCTCGCCGAGGTCGAGCACCCGGCTCACGACAGCGGACGGTGACTCGCCGACGGGCCGCATCCCCCGGAACATCGATGCGGGCACCGCGAGGTCGGGCCGGCCAGGCAGCGGCTGGACGAGCGCCACGCGCCCCTTGCTCGGCACGCTCGCGACTTGCTCCTCCACGACGACGCTCACGCGCTCGGCGGTCTGCGATGCCGGCGATTCGCCGATCTCGACCCAGATCATGAGAGCGCCGCCGAAGATCATGGACCCCAGCACAAGAAGCCCACCCTGAAGCCAGGGCAGCCAAACCGACTCGCCGGCCGGCTCGCGCGGTAATTGCTTGGCCGCGGGGCGCGCTCCGGCGCGCCCGCTGGGTGTGGAGCCGAGGTCAGACATTTACCAAACTATCACCAAGTTGGGTTGCAGAAGCGTCAACGAAACCTCCAAAAATGACTAACACTTAGCAGCCTCGAGGCCCGCCGCCTCTAAGCCACCCGGAGGGTCGGCGGCTGGTTGGATGTTTTCCCGTTGCCGGCCCAGTGAGCCGCGGTGCGGCGCTTCAGCATGGCGCGAAACTGCTCGGTGGTGTTGGGCAGCAGCGCGCCGGTGCCCCAATCGACGATCACGCCGTATTGGCGGATCAGGTCGAAGGCATCGAGCTCCTTGCTGCGGTATTTCGCCGCGATCGCCTCGGCGTCCTCGTCGAGCCACGCATGGCGGTTCGCGCGGATCTCGGCACGCGCCGCCTCGGTCGCCGCCGTATCGACCTCGTACTCCGCGAGATCCGCCTCGATCTCGCGGACGACCACGCCATAGTCCTTGCGCGCGCGCTCGATCGAGACGTAGCCATCGGCGACATCGTCACAGACCGTCTCCGGATCGCGCTCGAGCGGGTCGCCGAGGCCGCCGCCGCCGGCGGACGGCCGCGTCACCGTGTCGCCGGCCTCGACCGGCACGCCCGAGAAGATCGAGCCGAGATAGCGCTCGCCCTGGGTGCCAGGATTGACCCATACGCCGTGCGGGATCGAGGGCAGGCCACCCCAGAGCCCCCAGGTGATCGAGCGCTCGCGGTCGCAGCAATAGGAGACGACCGAGCGCTCCGCCTTGGTCAAGATCGCACCCTTCTCGACACCGAGGCCGCCGCGCGAGGTGCCCGGGCCACCCGAATCGGTGATCAGCTCGTGGCCGGTGGTGAGCACCGGGGCGAGACGCTCCTGCCCCTCGAAGGGCTGGGTGCCGAGTTGGACACCGAAGACCGGACCCGTGGCGCCCCAGCCGTCGCGGCCGTTGCGCGCCCCCCAGCCGCCGACCATCCAGTCGTACCACATGAAGTAGGGCCGATCCTCCTTGCGCCCATCGCGCCCGCCGATCAGCAGATATTCGAGGTTGAAGGTGCAGGCCATCGCCCGCTCGGGCAGGATCTCCGCCCAGAGCTCGAACACCGAGTTCATGATCTTCTCGAAGGGCCCGGAGCAGAAGCCGGCGACAGGCGTCGGCCAGTCGGCATTCACCACCGTGCCCTTCGGCCCGAGGTCGACCGTCACCACGCGATAGAAGCCCGAGTTGAGCGGGATATCGGGCGACTGCATCTTGGTGCCCGCGACGATCGCCGCGAAGGCACCGCCATAGCAGCAATTGAGGAAGGTCGAGATGGTCTTCGGGTGCGAGCCCGAAAGATCGTAGTGCACGCTGTCGCCGTCGATCGTCATCTTGATGCGGATCGGGATCAGCCCCTCGCCCGCCACCGGATCGACGTCGATATAGTCTTCCGTTTCCCACACCCCGTCAGGGAGCTTGGCGATGCGCTGGCGGGTCAACGTCTCGACATAGTCCTGCACCTCCGCGAACGAGGTCTTGATCACGTCCACGCCATATTTGTCGCAGAGCCGGCAGATCTCGCGCTCGGCGACGTTGCACGCCTCGGCCTGCGCCTGCAGGTCGCCGATGATGTCGGCCGGCGCGCGCGTGTTGTTGGCGATCAGCTCGGCCACGTCGGAGAGGTACTTGCCCTTGCTGAACACGCGGACGGGCGTGATGCGGAGCCCTTCCGCCATGTGATCGAGCGCGCTGACGTTGAACGAGCCCGGCACGGCGCCGCCAACATCCGCCCAGTGGCCGTTCGCCTGGGCGAAACCGAGATGCATGTCCTTGTAGAAGATCGGGCGGACGATGCGGGTGTCGTTGAAGTGGGTGCCGCCTTGATAGACGTCGTTCACGACGAAGGTGTCGCCGGGGTGGATGTCGTCGCCGAACTTGTTGATCACGGCCTGCGCCGTGTAGTGCAGCGTGCCGACATGAGCGGCGATATCGCCGCTCCCCTGCATGATCGTGTTGCCTTGCGTGTCGCAAATCGCCGAGGAGAAGTCGCGCGACCAGATCACGAACGAATAGCAGGTGCGGAAGATCTGCTCCGCCATCTGGTCGACGATGTTGACGTAGGCGTTCTTCAAGACCTCGAAGGTCACCGGGTCGAGCGTGTAGCCCTCTTGGTTCTTGCTCATGGTCACGTTCCTCTGCTGGGTGGCCGCAAGGTGGTGCGCGCCTCGTTCACGATTTTCGTCATCACAACCATCAAGTCGTCGGGATCTGCATCACGATGGTGTGCCAGGGATCGACCTCGGCCTTCAAGCCGGGCGGCACCAGCACCGTGGAATCCAATTGCTCGATGATCGCCGGCCCCTCGACCACCGCTCCCGCGTGCAGGGTGTCGCGATCGAAGATCGGCGTCATGATCGGCTTCGGATCCTCATCGAAGATCACGGCGCGCTCGCTGGTCGGGGTCGGGGGCGATGTGTCCAACGCCTCCTTGGCGAACGCGGCTTTGCGCGAAAGCCCGGTTGCGGTCACGCTCAGCCGATAGATCTCGACCGGGGCATCGGGCCGCGAGTAATTGTGCTCGCGCCCGTGCTCCTCGTGGAACTGGGCGATAGCATCGTCGAGCGCCGTGATGTCCGACGGGACCGCGATCGACATCGAGCGCCATTGGCCGAGATAGCGCATGTCGATGAAGCGCTGGAACTGCATGCGATCGTCCGTCACACCCTCGTGCGAAAGGCGGCTGCGGCCCTCCTCCTCAAGCGCGCGGAAGGCCTCATCGACCTCGTCGAGCTTCGCCTCGTCGGTCGAGCGGAGGTACATCTGCGACATATCGTGCTTGATGTCGACGAGCAGGCAGCCAAGCGCCGAAGTGACGCCGGGGTTCGGCGGCACGAGCACGGTCGGGATCGAGAGATCGCGGGCGAGCGCGACACCGTGGAGCGGCCCTGCGCCGCCGAACACCACGAGCGCGAAGTCGCGCGGGTCGTAGCCGCGGCGGATCGAGACCAGGCGCACGGCGTCGGCCATGTTGGCATTGGCCACTTGGAGGATGGAGACCGCCGCCTCTTCCACCGAGAGCCCGAGCGGATCGGCCACAGTCTTTTTAATCGCTTCCTCGGCGAGAGATTTGTCGAGGCCGACCGCGCCGCCCGCGAGCTTGTCGCTCAGCCGGCCGAGGACGACGTTCGCGTCCGAGTTCGTGGGCTCGGTGCCGCCGCGTCCGTAGCAGGCCGGGCCCGGGGTCGAGCCGGCCGACTGCGGGCCGTTCCTCAGCGAGCGCGCCTCGTCGATCCATGCCAGCGAGCCCCCGCCCGCGCCGATCGTGAGCACCTCGATGCTCGGAAAGCAGATTGGATAGCCGTACTCGACGTACCAATCGTTGGTGACCCGCAGATTGCCCCGGTCACAAAGCGAAACGTCGGTCGAAGTCCCGCCCATGTCGAGGCTGATGGAGTTCTCGTAGCCTGCAAGCTGGGCGACGAAGCGGCTTGCGATCGCGCCGGCGGCGATACCCGACGCCGCGAGCCGTGCCGCAAACTTCTCGGCAGTGTTCTCGGTCATCACACCGCCGCCGGAATGGAGCAGCAACACGTCTTCGGTGTATCCGCCCTCTCTCATGCGCGAGGCGAGGCGGCGCACATAATCACCCGCGACCGGCGCGAGAACCGCGTTCGCGACCGTGGTCGAGAAGCGCTCGTGCTCGAAGATCTCGGGCATGACCTCGCTCGAGAGCGAGATCGAGGCATCGGGCACGAGCTCCGCGAGGATGTCACGCATGCGGCGCTCGTTCTCGGGATTGGCGAAGGCGTTGGCGAAGCAGATCGCGACCGTCTTGACGCCGCGCTTGTTGATGATGCGCGCAATCTCGCGCGCCTCATCCTCATCGACCGGCTCGATCACCTCGCCGCTATAATCGATGCGCTCGGTCACCACGAGCCGGTTGCGCCGTTGAATGTAGGGCGCTGCCATTTCCTTGTAGGTGTCCCAAAGGTCGTCACGGGTGCCGCGGCGGATCTCGATGACGTCGCGAAAGCCCTTGGTCGTGACCATGATCGCGGGGGGAAAGTTGCGCGTGATCAGAGCGTTCGTCGCAAGCGTGGTGCCATGGGAGAAGAGCACGACGTCCTTGAGGTCGACGCCGCCGGCGGCGATGCCGTTCAGCACCCCGTCGATCGGGTCGGGTGTGGTCGGCGTCTTGGCGACCCGGATGCTGCCCGAACCCTCCTCCAAGATGCAGACATCGGTGAAGGTTCCGCCCACGTCGCAAGCAACACGGACCGCCGTGTGAGGCGCGTCGTTCATCCCGCCCTCTCCCATCGCTTTTCGGTGCCTTATTGCACCAATTTATCGCATCCCGCGCCCGGACGAAGGTCGCGAAACGCCCGTGCCTCCCTGAGGCCTCGTCACACCACGATGCCAGAGTGCGTGAGCCACCTCAAACGGTTTGACGGCGCGGCGCCGGGGCCCGCAGCTACTCTGCGCTCGCCGCCTGCGGCATGGGCGGCGCGAGCAGCGATGCCACGGGCGTCGCGCACCAGCCCTCGGCCCGCTTGGCCCAATAGAGCTCCTGGAGCTGGCCGGATGTGATGCCCGGCGCGCCATTCCCGATCGGCTGGTCGTTGACCCGCGTGACCGGCACGATGCCGCCCGCCGTCGAGGAGAGAAACACCTCGTCGGCGCCCTTGAGGTCCTCCGGCGTCATCTCCGTCGCCGATGCGTTGATGCCCATCTCCTGGCAGAGATCGAACACCGCAAGGCGCGTGATGCCCTCGAGCAGGTTCTCGCCCGGCGTGTACGCCTTGCCATCCTTCAGCACCCAGACGTTGAAGCCCGGCCCCTCGGTCAAATAGCCATCCGTCGAGAGAAGCACCGGCGCATCCGCGCCCGCATCCAGCGCCTCGAACTGGGCCGCGGTCAGGTCCATGCGGTTGTAGTTCTTCGCGCGCTGGTTGATCGCGATATCCGGGGCGCGGCGCACCGTGTCGGCAATCCAGAGGTGCGCGCCGGTCTCGAACTTCTCCTTGGGGACGACATAGAAAAACGGCACCGCGTAGGTGATCAGCTCGTTCTCGCATTCGCGCGGGTCGCCGATCGCCGCGCCGCCGGCGTAGCGGCCACGCGTGCACATCATCCACACCAGCGCTTCATCGAGACCGGCGCGGTCGACGCACTGCGCGAGAATGTGCCGCACCTCATCCCACGAGACGGGCGGCGCCATGCGCACATGGTCGCACGAGGCCTCGAACCGCTTCATGTGGTCGTCGAGTCGGAAGAACTTCCCGTCCCACACGGAGACCGCATCGAACACGAGATCGCTCTTGGTGAAGGCCGGATCCAGGATGTGGATGTTGGCCTCTTCCATCGGTATGTAGCGCCCGTTCTTGTATGCAATGCCGTCCATGACCGCTCCTTCGCCGTCCTAAGCAATGATCCTGTGCCGCCGCCGTTGATCATCGCATCTTGACGGCATCCGACGGAAGCGGCTTATCAGCGTCACCGGCCGATGACCCCCTTCGAACGGATGACCCGCCGCCCGCATATTCTCTTCGTGGTGACCGAAGACTGGTATTTCGTTTCCCACCGCCTGGCGCTTGGACGCGCGGCGGTCTCGGCGGGCTACCGGGTGACGGTCGCGACGCGCGTTAACCAAGATGCCGCGACGATCCGCGCCGCCGGGATCGATGTCGTGCCCTTTCCGATCGACCGCGCCGCGCTCAATCCGCTGCGTGAGCTCGTCACCATCGTTCGTTTCGCCCGGCTTTACCTCACGATAAGGCCCGATATCGTCCACCACGTGGCAATGAAGCCGGTGATCTACGGCTCGCTCGCCGCCTGGCTCACTGGGCCGCGCCGCGTGGTGAACGCCCTCCCGGGCCTCGGCTTCCTCTACACCGCATCCGGCCGGCGCACGCGCCTCATCAAATCGGTGGTGAAGCGCGTGCTGCGCGTCGCGCTGCGCGGACGCCGGCGCATCCTGATCCTGCAGAACGAGGACGATCGGGCGCTTTTCCTGCGCGACGGACTGATCGGCGCGCCCGCGGTGCGGGTGATTCCGGGTGTCGGCGTCGACCCCGACGCGTTTGCGACAGGGCCGAAGGAAACCGAGCCCTGCCTCGTCGTCTTGCCGGCACGGCTGCTGCGCGACAAGGGCGTGACCGAGTTCGTGGAGGCCGCGCGCGCACTGAAAGCCGCGGGTGTCGCGGCGCGGTTCGCCCTAGTGGGCAGCCCCGATCCCGGCAATCCGAATTCGATCCCGCAGGCGACGGTCGAGCTGTGGGAGCGAGAGGGCGCCGTCGAATGCTGGGGCTGGCGCACCGACATGGCGCGGATCTTCGCGACCGCCGACATCGTCTGCCTCCCCTCCTATCGGGAGGGCATGCCCAAGGCGCTGCTCGAGGCTGCGGCCGCCGGCTGCGCGATCGTCACCACCGATACGCCCGGCTGCCGCGCGGTGGTGACCGATGGCGAGACCGGCTTTCTCGTGCCGCCGAGAGATGCGACGGCACTGGCCGCGGCGCTGCGGCGCCTGATCGAAGATCCGCCGATGCGCATGCGCTTCGGCGCCGCGAGCCGGCGTCGCGCCGAGACCGAATTTCACGAGACGAGAGCGATCGCCGCGACGCTCGAGGTCTACGCCACCCTCCTCGACGCCCCATGACCGCCGGCCCTGCGACGTTGCGCCGCGTGGTGTCCGTCCCATAATGCACGCGCGGTGTGAGCACCGTCGCACGAAGGAGACACGATCAGTGACCGATCAAGACATGATGAAGCGTTTCGAGCAGGTCGAGGCAACGCTCGCGATTACCCGGCTCAAGCACACCTATTGGCACTACAACGACACGGGGCTCCGCGGCGACAAGATCGCCCCTCTCTTCACCGAGGACGGCGTGTGGTCGAACGAGGAGCTCGGCCACTATGAAGGGCGCGAGGCGATCCGCGATTTCTTCAACGGCGCCTCGGCGGGGATACCCTTTTGTGCGCATGTCGGCATGAACGAGATCATCGATATCGACGGCGACGTGGCGCGCGCGAAATGGCGCTGCTTGCTGCCGGCGACCCTCGCGGGCGAGAATGGCAGCAAGAAAAGCCATCTCATCCTCATCGACTATCGCGACGATTTCGTGCGGATCGGCGGAACCTGGTTCATCAAGAAGCTCGACATCCTGTTCAATTTCAACATCGAACTGCCCAACGGCTGGGTCGGGTTGGAAAAGCTGAGGCCTGCTGACTGAGGCGCACCCGATGGCGAAACTTGCCGACTATCTCGAGGTTCAACGCCTCCTCGACGATTTGGCGGCGCGCGAGGCTGCACTGATGCCGAACGAGATCGAGATGCTTCACAGCCTCAAGGCGAAATATGAAACGCCGACCGCACCCGACCCGTTCGATGTGACTGCGCTCGCGGTCATGCTGCGGAACATCGAGGTGCGGAAAGGCTACAAGTTCGACCCCCGCACCGACGGCGGCCGGGTCATCACGCTGCCGCGCACCGGCGGAGACGATAAACCTTAAGGCAGCGGCCAAGCCCGTGGCGCTGCTATGTCCACGCGGCCACGATCGAGGGAGATGCCAACAGTGACCAGCAATCGCGAGGCGACCCTGACACGCCTTCGGAACGAGGCGCTCAAGATCAGGCGCAACACGTGGCGCGCATTGCGCGCGGCGGGCGCCGGCCATGTCGGCGGCTCCCTTTCTGCCGCCGATCTCTTGGCCGCGCTCTATTTCCATTATCTCCGCATCCGGCCCGAGGAGCCCGACTGGCCCGACCGCGACCGCTTCGTGCTCTCCAAGGGTCACGCCAATCCGGCGCTCGGCGCCGCGCTCGCGCAAGCCGGTTTCATCGACGAAAGCATCCTCGACACCTTCTATGGCTATGAGTCCCAGCTCGGCATGCATCCCGACATCAAGGTGCCGGGCGTCGAGATGTGCACCGGCGCGCTCGGCCATGGCCTCTCGATCGCGCTCGGGATGGCGCTCGGGGCCAAGCTGCAAGAGCGCGACTTCCGCACGGTGGTGATGCTCGGCGACGGCGAGCTGCAGGAGGGCTCGAACTGGGAAGCGGCGATGGCCGCCTCGCATCTCGGTCTCGCCAATCTCGTCGCGATCGTCGACTACAACAAGATTCAGCAGAGCGGGAGCATCGCGGAGATGCTCGGGCTCGAGCCGCTCGCCGACAAATGGCGCGCCTTCGGCTGGGCCGTGCGCGAGGTCGATGGCCACGCGATGGACGCGCTCGTCGATGCGCTGGACGCCCTGCCCTACGCGGCCGACGCGCCCTCTTTTCTCATCGCCCACACGGTGAAGGGCAAGGGCGCACCTTTCGCGGAAGGGGATTTTCGCTGGCACAACGGTGCCGTGCCCGAAGAGGTTTACGACGAGGCGATGTCTGCGCTTGGAGAGCCGTCATGACCGATGCTGCCGTGCCCGCCTGGGTTGACGCCGCCCAGGACCAGTCCCGCCTGGCCTTCGGGCTCGCGCTCACCGAGATCGCGCGCGATGATCCGCGCGTCGTAGCCGTCGGCGCCGACACGCTGGACCTCATCGGCCTTCGCGGATTTATCGACCATGCGCCCGAGCGGGTAATCGATGTCGGGATCGCCGAGCAGAACGCGATGGGCATCGCCTCGGGCCTCGCGACAACGGGGCTCCGTGCGTTTGTATGCGGCTACGCGCCCTTCATCGGCGCGCGCTCGATGGAACAGGTCCGCAATGACGTCGCCTACGCCAATCAGCGCGTCGTGATCGGAGCAGCGGCGAGCGGCGTCTCGCTCGGCGTCTCGGGCGGCACCCATCACGCGATCGAGGACCTCGCGGTCATGCGGAGCTTTCCCAACATGACGGTGCTCGTGCCGGCCGATGCGCATCAGGCCTGGCACGCGACCTTCGCAACGAACGAGATCGACGGCCCCGTCTACCTCAGGCTCGGCGGCCGTGTGCCCGAGCCTCCGGTGACATCTGTCGACGCGGGCTTCACGGTCGGCCAGGCCGAGCGCATGCGGGACGGCAGCGATGTCGCGATCATTGCCTGCGGCTGCATGGTCTCGATGGCGTTGGAGGCCGCCGACGGCCTCGCGGCGGAGGGGATCGGCGCGCGCGTGCTCAACATGCACACCATCAAGCCACTCGACGATGCGGCGATTCTCGCCGCCGCCGCCGAAACCCGCGGCATCGTGACCGCCGAGGAGCACCGCCTCACCGGTGGCCTCGGCGGCGCGGTCGCCGAGCTTTTGGCCCGCGAGCATCCCGCGCCCATGCGCATGGTCGGCATGCCCGATGCCTTCGCCATCGTCGGGCCCACCGATCGCGTGCGCGCGCGCTACGGCATGAGCGCCGCCAACATCGCGGCGGCCTGCCGCGCGCTTCTCGATTGATGGGTGGCGCCGGTTAGGCGCTCGCGCGGACCGCCACGTTCGCTTCGTGAGGTGCCGGCTCGGACGAGGCGGAAAGAAGTTGGCGGTTCCACTCCGCCATCGCCAGGTTCGCCGCGACGATATCGCCAATGCTCACGATGCCCACGGGCACCGCGCCCTCGGCATCGACGATCGGGAGATGACGTATCTTGTTCGACATCATCAACGCCATCACATCGCCGACGGTCGCGTCCTGGCCGGCCGTGACCACCTCGGAGCTCATGAACCGGCCTACCGGCTCGCCGAGGGCGTTGGCGCCCTCCTCCGCCACGACCCTCGCAAGGTCCCGCTCGGAGAAGATCCCCGCGATCGTGTGATTGCTCGCCAGGATCACGATCGCGCCGATCCGCTTTGTCGACAGCAAGTTCGCGACTTCGGCGACCGTCGCGTCGGGTGTGCACGTGATCAACCCGCGGCCTTTTTGATCGAGTATGCGCTTGATGTTCATGGGGGGCTCCGGTGATGGATATAGGCAACGCCCTCAACTACAGCGCGAGCTTGTTGTGAGCGTCGAGCGCGGCGACCTTGTAGCACTCGGCGAGCGTCGGGTAGTTGAAGACGGTCTCGAGGAAGTAATCGAGGCCACCATTCAGCGCAAACACCGCCTGGCCGATGTGCACAAGCTCGGTGGCGCCGGTGCCGATCGCGTGGACGCCAAGCAGCGCACGGGTCTCCGCGTGAAAAATCAGCTTCAGCATGCCGGAATCGTCACCGAGGATCTGTCCGCGTGCGATCTCGCGATACCACGCGACGCCGGTCTCGTAGGGGATGCCGCGTTCGGTCAGCACATGCTCCGGCTCGCCGACCATCGAGATCTCCGGGATGGCGTAGATGCCGATCGGGAAGTGCGAGGGCATGGGCCCCGCGGATGCGCCAAACGCGTGGCAGGCGGCAAGCCGCCCCTGCTCCGACGAGGTCGCGGCGAGGCAGGGATATCCGATGATGTCACCCGCGGCGAAGATGTGGGGCACGTCGGAGCGGAATTCCGCGTCGACCTTGATGCGCCCGCGATCATCCGCCGTTAGACCCGCATTTTGGAGGTTGAGGACGTCGGAGGCGCCGATCCGTCCGGTGCACGCCAGCACCAGGTCGCCGACCAGCCGCTTACCGGATTCGAGGTGGATCACCGCCTGGTCCGGCGGTCCATCGCGGTGCTCGATGCGTTTCACGGCCTCGCCGAGGCGAAAGGTCACCATGTGCTTGCGTAGCTGATGGATCAGCTCGTCGACGATCTCGGCATCGACGAATTCGAGCGGACGCCGGCGCGCATCCACCATCGTCACCCGAATGCCGAGATTCATGAACATCGACGCGTATTCGATGCCGATCACGCCGCAACCGATCACCACGACATTGCGCGGCAGCTCGCGCAGCTTGAGGATGTCGTCGCTCGTGATCACGCACGGCAGATCAACGGAAAGGTCGCGGCTCGGACAGGGCCGTGTGCCGACCGCGACGAGAATGTTGTCAGCGGTGACCTCGCGCTGCCCATTGCCGTTGGACTGCACGACGATCGAGTTGGGACTGGTGAAGGACGCGACGCCCGGAATCACGTCGATGCCGTTGCGCCGAAGCTGATCGCGTTGGATGCGGCTCTCTGTGTGCACGATCGAGCTGACCCGCGCGAGCAGCTTGTCGGCCGTCGCCCGCTCGTCAAGCAGATGGGAGGCGCCATTGGTGAGCCCGTTGCGAAGCTTCGAGAACGAAAGCACGGCCTCTCGGAAGGTCTTCGACGGAATCGTGCCGGTGTGCAGGCATACGCCGCCGACATCCATGGAGCCCTCGACCACGGCCACCCGTTTGCGCAATTTCGCCGCCTGCACGGCCGCGCGCTGGCCGGCCGGGCCGCTTCCGATGCAGACGAGATCAAAATCGCTGGGTCCGTTCATCACACAGGCCTTTTTGAAGATCGGACACCTATATCGCCTATTTTGGTTAAGGCTCGGTGACCGGCGCTTGCGCAAGCCTGGCCGGATCGCCGAGAATCGCCCGGCAGGGCGCCGGCAGGCGCGACGGAGGAGGGTGACGATGGCGGATGACCAGCCGAAACGCGTGGTTCAGCGGTTCCTGGACGCGATCAAGGCCGGCGACGGCGAGACCATGCTCGCCCTGTTCGATGAGGAGGCCGTCGCCGTCCTGCCCGGCTCATTTAAGATCGGCTGGGCCGGACGCTGGCCCGGCACGCAGCCCATCGCGCAGTGCTTCCGCGCGATCGGCGAGCTGCTCGAGATTCGCGACCATACGGTGCGGCTGATGTTCGGCGAGGGCGAGCATATCTGCGTCATCATCGACGAGACCTCGGCGGCCAAGACCACGGGCCGCCTGCTCCACCAGGAGACCGCGTGGTACTTCCGCGTGCGGGAGGGCAAGATCCATCACTGGCAGCCCTTCGAGGACACCGAGCAAATCGCCTGGGCCTGGGACGACACCGGCGCGCGCCCCTAACGGCCGAGGGTGCTCTACTTCACACCCGCATAGACGGTCGCCTCCAGCGGCGTGCGCATCGGATTGTCGCCGAATTCGGCAGCGATCGCGGCGGCAACCGCATCGATCACCTCCTTCGAGGAGGCGGTCGCCCGCTCTTCGATCTCGATGATCGTCGGGTTGCCGCCGACGAAACCCTCGGCGACCTCGCGCGCCGATGGGCGCTCGCGAACGGTGCGCACGACATCGATGGTCAGGTCGCTGAAGCCGGCCGCTTGCAGGGCGGACTTCCAAGGTCGGCTGTCATAACTGCCGAACGGCACGGTCAGGAAGGTCGGCGGGTCATCCTCGAAAAAGCCCTTGACCGTCTCGTATGACACACGCGCCACCGGATTGGCGTCGAGCGAGCCCCACACGTTGAACAGAAACTTGCCGCCGGGCTTGAGGACGCGCGCCGCCTCTCGCATGCCTGCGTCCTTGTCGGGAAAGAACATCACGCCAAATTGACAGACCACGCCGTCGAAGGATGCGTCGTCATAAGGCAGGGCGAGCGCGTCGGCCTCCTCGAATGTCACATTGGGGAGGTCGCCACGCTTCGCGCGGGCGATCTCCAACATCGGTTCGTTGAGGTCGGTCGCCACGATCTCGATGCCCGGCGCCAGCGCACGCCGCAGATATTCCGTCGAAATACCCGTGCCGCATGCGGTCTCGAGCACACGGCCGCTGGTCCCAATCGTCAGCCGATTGGCCAGATCTTCGGCGTAGAAATCGAACAGCAGTGGGCCGAGCTTGGATTCGTAGGTCTCCGGAATCGAGCCGACAAACTTGGCGTGGATCGATGACATCCTGGGCGTCCCATGTTGCCGGACACGAGCCTACCCGGGCTCTACCGATACGAAAAGCGCGACGGCAGGGTTAGCTGGAACGCGCAGAGGTCCGTGCGACGATGGTGCGCACTGCTCAGCCGTTCGCCTACCTACTCCGCCGCCGTGGCCACGCCGGAGGCGGCGCGGATGCGCGCGATCATCTCATCCACCGGGATGACGTTGGCGAAGGCGAGGCCGACGGTCGTATGCACCGCCCGCTTGATCTCCTCCACGGTGAGGCCGCCGGCCGGAAACGTCTCGGTGCCATCCTCCATGAAGAACACGTGGTAGTCGCGCATGCCCGCCTCGCGCGCCGTCGTCTCGCAGCAGATGTTGGTGCAGATGCCCGAGACGATGATGGTGTCGATGCCGTTCGCGCGCAGCAGGTTGTCGAGGTCGGTGCCGGTGAAGGCGCCATAGCGCGGCTTGTTGAGAATGATATCGCTGGGCTCCACCACCAAGCCTCCGTGAAGCGCCGCAGTGTCGGAGCCCTCCATGATGTAGCCCGCCCGCACGGGCTCGATCAGCTCGCCCATGGTGCCGAGGTTGCTGCCGTCGGGTCGGGTCACGTGGCGCGTGTGGATCACCATGATCCCGGCCTCCCGGCACGCCGCTGCGAGCCGGTTGACCGGCTCGAGCAGCGCCACACCATCGGGCGCCGAGAGCGGCGTGCCCTCGACGAAGGCCACCTGCATGTCGACATTGACCAGCGCCATCCGCGTCGGCGCCACCTCATAGCGAGCCTGTGTCATTCGAGCCTCCCCGTCTCCCCCTATTGCCGCCCTCGCTCCAACGCCGCCACGACCTCATCGCCGGTCATGACGTCGCCGAACTGCTGAATGATCGTCTCGAGCGCGGCGCGGTGCTCATCGTCGGAGAGCGCGGCGCAGCAATCCGAGACCATGATCGTCTTGAAAT
The DNA here is from genome assembly GCA_965216915.1 of Alphaproteobacteria bacterium. Taxonomy (GTDB): domain Bacteria; phylum Pseudomonadota; class Alphaproteobacteria; order UBA828; family UBA828; genus CBDCGS01. The sequence goes on along the minus strand of CBDCGS010000010.1, from coordinate 747,779 downwards.
CGAGCATCATGGCGTCGCGTGCGGTTGATTCGCAGCAGACGTCGGTCTTGGTGCCACCGATCAACAGCGTGTCGATGCCGCGGCTGCGCGCCATGCGTTCGAGCGTGGACGAGCCCGCGATGAGCGCGCTGTAGCGGTTTTTGAAGAGCTTGATGTCGCTCTCGTCGACCGTGAGCGCCGGCCACAGCTGCTGGCCGTCTGCGCCCGGCGCGAGGCCCGCGATGGTGCGTGCCCGCACGTCATCCGAAACGAAGTGGTCGAAAAACCCCGCCCAATCGCTCTGGCCTTCGCTGCTCTGATTGGCGTGCGCGATCCAGACCACGTGCACGCCGAGCGCGCGCAGCTTGGCGTTCAGCGCGTTGATGGCGGGCACGATCGCGCGTGCCATGGGCACCTCGACCGGCGCTCCCTCGCGCAGAAAAGTGTTCTGCATGTCGATGTAGACGGCCGCCGTGCGCGCCGGCACGAGGTTCTCGAACAGGTGCAGCCGTCCGCGCCGCGCCATGACGCGCTCGATGATCTCGGGTCGGATGCTGACATCGTGCATGGCGCCATTCTAAGGCCGAACGGCGTGGCGCGGAACGGTGCTGGCTCTCACTCCCGCCGGTGGCCCCAGGGGCCAAAACGCGTCCGCCGCTCTGGCATGTGGGCGGTGCGGCGCGATGGACCAGAGTTCGGGATGGTGGTCGGCGCCGCGGGCCCCTGTCCGCGGAGCTTGAGCGCCTCGATCACGAGCTGCGCCGCTTGGCTGATCTCATGTGCCGCGGCGCCACCGACGCTCGCCGCGGCCACGCGCGGGCGCGTGCCCCAAGGCCCCGGTGTCGTAGGCGCCTCGCGGCCGCGCGCCGGGCCGGTCCGTGGCGGCTCCGAGCGCCGGCGTGGCGGCTTGCGCTCGGTTCGCGGCTCGCGCTGGGCCACCCGCCCGGGCGACGGGCGAGGCGCCGGCGCAGTCGCCTCGACGGCCGTCTCAGCCGGGCCATGCTGCGCGACGAGGCGGTCACCGTCGGCGGAGCTGATCAAGCCGCGCCGTTCAGGGCCGACCGCGAGAATATCCGGTCGCTCCGGCCCGATCACACGATCGTCCACGCGCACCTCGCCGAGCCCCTTCACCAGGAGGAGGCCGGCGACGAAGCCGCCGATATGCGCCCACCAGGCGATGCCCGAGGCCGGCTCCGGCGCGAAGAGCGCAGCCAAGCCGGGGAAAAGCTGGAACAGGAACCAGAGCGCCGAATAGAGGACGAGCGGCACGGTGAGCGGGATCGGGATGAAGCCGATCGGCATGACGACGACCATGCGCGCGGTCGGCCGCAGCAGCGTGTAGGCGCCGATGAGGCCCGCCACCGCGCCAGAGGCACCGAGCGCCGGAATCGGCGAAAACGGGTCCGACGCCAGGTGCACGCCGCCTCCGGCGAAACCGCACAAGAGATAGAGCAGGCACAAGCGCGCGACGCCGAGCCGGGCCTCAAGTGGGCGCCCAAAGATCCAGAGCGTCCACATGTTGACCAGCAAATGCGGCCAGCCGACATGCATGAAGGCGTGGGTGATGAAGGGCAAGGGATTGGTCGGATCGAGGCCGTTCGTCGCCGCGAACACGGGGTCGGTGTAGCGCGCGGGCGCAAGCGCCGCGTGCAGCACGAACGCCTCGAGCTGCTCAGGCGGCAAGCTCACCTGAATGAGGAAGACGGCGAGGTTGGCGACGATCAGGCCGACCGTCATGCCGCCGACGCCGCGAAGATCGCTCCGAGGGCCGAGGGGGATCATCCGATCAACCTAGGCGCGGCGCTCCACCACCAACACGACGCCGTCCGTGTCCACGATCTCGACCTCGGTGCCCGCGTCGAGATCATTGCCCCGCACGCGCCACATCGTGTCGTCGATCCGCAACTTGCCGACGCCTTGGGTGATCGGCTCGTCGAGCGTGAAGTGCCGGCCGACATATTGCCGCGCGCGCTGGTTCAGCCTGCGGGGCTCCGGCGCGACCGGGCGCAGCCGCATGTAGCTGCGCCACGCCAAGACCGACGCCACCGACATCACAGCGAAGAGCGCGATTTGGATCTGCCAGCCGATCTCCGGAAAGCCGAGCAGCACCAGGCCGACGACGATGCAGCCGAGGCCCGGCCAGAGCAGCAACGTGCTCGGCGCGAGAATCTCGATGGTGATCAGAATCCCGCCGAGCGCCAGCCAATGCCAAAAGGCGACCTCGCTGAAAAACTCAGCCATCGGTCCGCGGGATCGCTCCCCGCCCCGTCCCCGTGCCGTTCTTGCCGAGTGCCTCGCGTGCGATATCGGTGATGCCGCCGATCGCCGCAATCACGTTCGACGCCTCGAGCGGCATGAACAGAACCTTCTGGTTGGGCGCATTGGCGAATTGACCGAGGGCATCGACATATTTCTGTGCCACGAAGTAGTTGATCGCCTGGATATCGCCGGCGCCGATCGCCTCCGACACCATCTGTGTCGCGCGGGCCTCGGCCTCGGCCTCGCGCTCACGCGCCTCGGCATCGCGGAACGCCGCCTCGCGGCGCCCCTCCGCCTGGAGGATCGCGGATTGCTTCTCGCCCTCGGCACGCAGAATTTCAGACTGGCGCAAACCTTCGGCATCGAGGATGTTGGCCCGCTTTTCACGCTCGGCTTTCATCTGGCGGGCCATCGCATCGACGAGATCGCGCGGCGGCTCGATGTCCTTGATCTCGACGCGCGTCACCTTGACGCCCCAGGGCGTCGTCGCATCGTCGATCACCGAGAGCAAGCGGGAATTGATGGCATCGCGCTCGGAGAGAACGGAATCGAGATCCATGGAGCCCATCACCGTCCGCAGATTGGTCATCGCGAGGTTGAGGATCGCGCGCTCGAGATTGTTCACCTCATAGGCCGCCTTAGCGGCGTCCACAACCTGGTAGAACACGACGCCGTTGGCCGTGACCATGGCGTTGTCGCGCGTGATCACCTCCTGCTGCGGCACGTCCAGCACGGTCTCCATCATGTTGAGCTTGGCGCCGATGCGGTCGACCACCGGAAAGATCGTGTGGAAGCCCGGCGTCAGCAGCCGGGTGAAGCGGCCGAAGCGTTCGACCGTGTACTCCATGCCCTGCGGCACCGATTTGACCGCAGCGAACACGATGACCACCGCGAGCACGGCGATCACGATGACGAAGATAGTCCCGGCGGACATGGCCCCTCCTCACAAAGATTCGCGCGCCAACGTCATCAGGCCGGCGTTGGCGTTGCCAACGAGGCGACTCTCGTTCACCCGGCCCAGTTGGCCACGGCGCTTCGAGTCCGCGCAAGCGCGAGGCGCGCATCGCCGCGTGCGCGACAATCCAAAGAGCGCAGCGTCTTCCGCGATCGTTCAATAAACCCTTAACTGCGTCCCAGCCGGGTCGCCCGACACGGGACGTCGCCGCGCTTACCCATTCGCGGCGATTTCGCGCGGGGGTGCACCGTCAGAACCGGCGGCCTGATCGCTGTTGTTGGCCATCGCTTCCTCGAGGATTCGCGTCATGCTGGCTTGCAGCGAGGTGATGCTCTGCGCAACGTCGCCGGCGGTCGACCGAACCTCCCCGGCGAAGTGCGACGATTCCTCGGAGACGGAGAGGACCTGACCGATGTCGTTGGAGACCTGCTTGGTACCGACCGCGGCCTCCTGAACGTTGCGCGCGATCTCCTGGGTCGCCGATTCTTGCTGCTGAACCGCCGCGGCGATCGCGGTGGCAATGTCGGCGACCTGTCGGATCGTTTCCGAGATATCGCGAATCGCGGTCACGGAATTGTCGGTGACGCTTTGCATGGCGGACACGTGCTCGCCGATTTCCTCGGTCGCTTTCGCGGTTTGGTTGGCGAGAGACTTGACCTCGTTGGCGACGACTGCGAAGCCCTTGCCCGCCTCGCCGGCACGCGCCGCCTCGATCGTCGCGTTAAGCGCGAGGAGGTTGGTTTGCTCGGCGATGTCCGAGATGAGGTTGACGACAGCGCCGATCTTGCCAGCGGCTTCGGACATGCTCTCCACGGTTTCGTTGGTCCGCTCCGCCTGCTCCATTGCGCCACGGGAGATGCCGCTGGACTCGAGCGCCTGACGACCGACCTCCTTGATCGAGCTGGAGAGCTCCTCCGCGGCCGCCGCGACGGTCTGAACATTGTTCGTTGCCACGTCGGCCGCCGAGACGGCCGAGTTCGACTGGTTCGTGACGTTCGATGCAAGCTCGTTCATCCGCTCGCTCGTCGAGCCCATCACACCCGTCTTGTCGGCAATGTCGTTCAAGGTCGTCTGCACATCTTGATCGAGTGCGTCACAGAGGGCGCGCATTTCGGCGACAAGCCGTTCCTGCGTTTCTTTCTGCTCGGCGACCCGCGCCGCGGTCATCTCCTTCACACGGATCGCGTTGTCTTTGAACACCTGCACGGCCCCAGCCATGGATCCGAGCTCGTCGCTGCGATTGCGTGCGGGTACGTCGATCTCGAGCTCTCCACCGGCGAGCTGCGTCATCGCACCGGTCATTGCTGCGATCGCGCGGGTCATGCCGCGTGTCAGAAACAGCCCGACGGCGCCGACCACTACGAGAAGGCCGAGCGCGATGAGCAGCATTTCGTTGCGCATATCGACGATCGGGCCCTCGATCTCGCTCGTCGCTTGCTCCGCGACGATCGCCCAGCGCGTCCCAAGAAAATCGACGGGTGCGCTCGCTGCGCGCATCTCCATGCCACGATAGCCCGGCACGACCTGGACTCCGCTTTGACCCTCGATCGCTGCCGAGACGGCGATGTTCTCGACCGACTGGGCGAGAATGGTCGATTCTGCGGAAAACCGGGATGCGCTGCGCATCAGGCCGTCCACACCGACGATGTAGCTCTCACCCGTTTCGCCGAGGCCCGCGATGAAAGCCATGACCCCGTTGATGCGATCAATCGGCATCTGGAAGACCAATACGCCAATGAGCGCGCCCTGGGCGGTGTGAATCGGCGTCGAGACGAAGCTCGCCGGCGCGCCATGGCTCGGCTCGTAGGGTCGGAAGTCGAAAAAGTTGAGCTGTCCGGCTTGTGGATTGTCCCGCGCCGCACGGAACGCATTGCCGAGATCGGTGTTGCGCCACTGCCCGTCGTTCAGGTTCGTGGCGTAATCGAGCTCTTTGAACACCGTGTAGATCAGGTTGCCATCGAGATCGAACAGGAAGATGTCGTAGTAACCGCGCTCGCGCAGAAATTGACGAAACCACGGGTGATGCGCTGCGTGATAGGTGCTGTAGAGCGACCCGTCCTCGGCCGCGTCGAGCTCCTCCTTGGAACCTGTCGGATGGGGATTGTCTTCGATGTAGGCCCGCTGCAAATAGCCCGTTTGATCACCACCGAGCTGTTGCCAGGCGCGACGGAAATCAACCAACGCCTGCCTAACCTGCGCGTTGGTCGCCGTGTAGCGGATGTCTTGCTCGATCGAATCGAGATAATCTTTCAACGCCGCGTGGCGAGCCGCGACCACCGCCGACAGCTTCTGGTCGATGCCCGTGTGCACCTCGTTCGATGCGCGGATGTAGCTGAAGCTTCCAATACCAACCGCAAGAACGAGGGCTGCCGAGATGATGATCAGTGAGATCTTGTGAGAGATACCAAGTTTAAGAATCGAAATCGTGGTGCGCGCCATTGCCTTTAATCCGAGGTTGACATTCCACCGTAAGCAGTTGTCCGTACAAATAAAAATGCCAACTGCTCACGCATCCTCAGAGGTTGGCCTTGCGGAGTGGTTAACGCCGGCGACGGTTGTTTACATTGGCGCCTCCGGACGCACGCCACGACCTGATCCGATCCGGGATCGACCCGGTCGGTGGACCGTTTCTCTGTCCCGCGCGCTCAGCGGTCGATCCGGCATTCGATGCGCCAGTCGACGCTCCCCGCCTTGGCATAACGGTCGTAATTCATGCGACGTTTCTTGAAGGCACGGCGCGCGGCGACCGCAAGTTCCTCCCGCAGCTCCGGTGGAAAATCTTCGATATTGAGGCTGAGCGTGACGGGCCCGTGCGCCTTCTTCGCCGTGCGACGCTTGGTGGGCGCGGCGCCCCCCGTGGCGCCTCCGTTGCTCTTGCCCCAAATCGCGTCCCAGCCGCTGCGGTAGGCGGGCGTTCTCACGCTCGAGAAATAGCCATAGTGGACGCCGTCGGCGCCGCCGATCGATTCGCGCGCCGATTTGCCCTTCTCCGGCGCGCCGCTCTCCGCGCTCTTGTCGGCGCTCTTAGCGCTGGTCTCGGCCGCCTTATCCTTCGCCGGCGCGGCGCTCTCCTTGCCCTTGGCAGCCGAGGAGGTGGCGCCGGCGGATTTCGACGCCTTCTCGGCGGGTTTCGACATCTTTTTGGCTTTGGTGCTGCTCATCGCTGTCCTTACAATCACTTGTCTCGGTCTTGCGCCGCGCGCGCGGCGGCCGCGGATATTAGCGCAATGCGCACGGTTACTCCACGGCGACTGACAACCCCCACGCGGCTAGGACATTGCCTCCGGGCGCCCCGGGACCATGGACGATCGCCCCTCCCCGCACTAGGTTGCCCCCAAGGAGGACGGATTATGGGTCGATGGATGCGCCCTATCGCGGTGGCGGCAACGGCGCTTTGTTTGGCGGTGGCGGGGCTCGGCGGAGCGCCTTCACCCGGCGTTGCGGCGGCGATCGGCGGGCCGTTCGAGCTGGTGGATCATACTGGGCGCACCGTCACAGAGGCCGACTACGCCGACAAGCATCTGCTGGTCTATTTCGGCTATGCGTCGTGCCCTGACATCTGCCCGACCGAGCTGCTCGTGATGGGCCAGGCGATGGACGAGCTTGGCGACCTTGCCGACAAGGTCCAGCCGCTTTTCATCACGGTCGATCCCGGTCGCGACACGGTCGAGGTGATGGCCGCCTATGTGCCCGCGTTCCATCCGCGCCTCGTCGGCCTGACGGGCAGCACCGCGCAGGTTAAAGCGGCGGCAAAGGCCTATCGCGTGTATTTCCGCCTGGGCGAGGCGGACGAAAACGGCGACTACCTTGTCGACCACACCGGCTATGTCTACCTGATCGACCCCGCGGGCGAATATGTCACCCATTTCACCTTCGGCCAGGGCCCTGAAAAGATGGCCGAGATCATCGCCAAGCACGTCGAATAGGCATCATCGACGCCGACGGCGGCCTATCGCACGCGCATGCTCTCGCACGCGGCAGCGGCCGGGCAATCGAGCGACGCCACCGCCGTGCTCTCCGTGTCCGACCAATCCGGACCCAACCACAGCGCGAGCGCGGCAAGCAGAACCAGCGCGATCAGCCCGCCGCACCCGATGCCACCGTCATCCATGACGTCGCGCCCTGTCCGCTAAAAGCAGCTGAGCGCCGTCCGCTCGATCCATTGAATCAAGTGCGCCTCGGTGATCGTCTCGAAGGCGCTCGCCGCCAACGCATAGCACGCGTCGCCATGCCACACGCCGAGCACGACCGCGAGGCCGAGCGGCCCCCAGATCAGCGCGCGCCGCCACGTCACGCGCGGCAAGGACCACCGCGTGGACGGGAGATGATCGTCGTTCAGGCCAATCGTCATGGGCTTCGCGCCGTTGCAGCTCAGACCCCGTAATCCTAGCACGCAACAACGCGAGGAGCATCAGCGCTCACCCGCGCGCCGCCGCGCCCAAGACGCAGACGGCCGGCACCGGTTCGAGCGGTAGCTCCGCCGTTCGAATCGCGGCGAATCCAGCCGTGGTCATCGCGGTCGCGACTTCCTCGGCCATCGCCCGCGCGGTCTCCCGCGTCGCGCCCCTGCGGCGGGGCAGATAGGTCGTCGCGACAATCCCGCCAGCGATCATCGCACCGTGAAACGCGCGAAATGCGGCCACCTTGTCGGGAAGGAACTGGATGACGTTGGACGAGAAAACCTTGTCGAAGCCGCCTCCGAGCCCGGGCAGCGCCTCGAGGCCACCGCGCTGGAGGCGGGCGCGGCCGCACCCGACGGCTGCGCGGTTCCGGCGGGCCGCCTGATCGAGCATCACCTGCGAATGGTCGAGCCCGACCACGCACCCGCTCGAAAGGCGCGGCGCGCACAATGCCAAGCCGACCCCCGGACCGCAGCCGAACTCGAGCACGCGGTCGCCCGGATCGAGGCCGAGCAGATCCACGGTCCAGCCGATCCGTTGCCGGTTGGAGGCGCGGCGCGCCATCACCCACCCGGCGAGATGACCGAGCGCACCGCGCGGCTCGCGAAATTGGCTGACGACGGCCGCGCGGAGGCTCATGACCGCGCGCCCCCCGCTCCAGTCCGGTGCCCGCCCGTCACGCGCGCAAGCAGCCCCGACGCCACCAGCAGCCCGGCCAGCCCGCAGACGAGCGTAAGCGCCTGCCCGAAGCCAAGGGCCGGCGCGGCAAACAAGGCAACGCCGATCGCGTTCCACACCCAATAGAGAAGCCCGCCGGCGCCGAGCGCCACGGCGGCGGCCATCACCAAGCGATGACCCCGCCGCCGTCCGAAGCAGTGTCTCTCAACCATCGTTCACTCCGTCCTCAAGCAGCCTGTCCAATTCGTCACGCAGCGCCGCGAGCATCGCGCGCGCCGCCTCCAGGTCGTGGCCGCCGAGCGCGCCCGCCATTTTCTCCATAGCGCCACGCTCGCGCCGCCGCATGACTGCGAAACGCCTGCGACCGCGGTGCGTCAGCGCGATGAGCGGTGAGCGGCGATCGGCCGGGTTGGGCGCGCTCTCCACGAGACCCGCCTCAACAAGCGAATTCACCAGAACCTGGATATTCTGCCGGCTGACCCGCTTCCGCCGCGCGATCGCGGGCACCGTTTGGCGGCCGGCCTCGTGCAATGTCTCCATCACGGCCCGCATGGATGCGGTGATCCCGAGATCGGCGTGGAGCGCGCTCCCGAAGGCCGAAAGGCGTTGAAAGCATGCGCGGATCTCGCGCGTGACTTGCTCCATTTCCGCGGACCGGCTTGCCATGATCCCTCCCATCTTTCGACAACTATATTGTCAATATGATTTTGACAACCGAATTGTCAATAGCGGTAAGGGATCGAAATCGGGGTGGCGGTCAGGGCACCGCACCCTGGCGAGGCGCCTCCGTTGGCGCTACCCTTGGCCTAATTGGGCCGTTTGAGAGAGGGTTGGGCGATGAAAACGGTTCTCCGCAACAAGCAATGGGCCGAGAAATACCCGGAGGTCGGCACCGGACCGATTCCGGCGGAGCCGTGCATTTCTCCCGACTATTACGAGCTCGAGCGCGAGCGCGTGTTCCGCCGCAATTGGATCAATGTCTGCCGGGTCGACGATCTGCCCGATCCGGGTGATTTCTTCGTGCGCGATCTCGCGGTCTGCAACGCCTCGATCCTGATCATGCGGGGCAAGGATAACGTGGTCCGCGGCTTCCACAATGTCTGCTCCCACCGCGGCAACACGGTCGTGGTCACCGAAAAAGGGACCTGCGAGACCGGGCTTTTCTGCCCGTTCCACAACTGGCGCTATGACGACACCGGCGCGCTGGTCGGCGTCCCCGACGAAGAGAATTTCTTCGATCTCGACAAGGGCGAGCACGGCTTAACGCCGGTGAACACGGAGATCTGGGAAGGCTTCGTGTTCGTCAATCTGGACCCGACGCCGCGCGAGAGCCTACGCGCCTATCTCGGGGGTGTGGCCGACCAGCTCGACGGCATGCCGCTCGACCAGATGGCGCTGATGCAAACCTACAAGGTGGAGGAAAAGACCAACTGGAAGATCGCGCTCGACGCGCAAAACGAGGTCTACCACCTGCCGTTCCAGCATTCGCGCCTGATCGGCCACACGTTCCTCCTCAACGAGAAGCGCCACACCCGCATCCAGGATGTCGTGCTCTACAATCACCACACGGTCTGGGCCTGCGAATTCGTGCCGGATTTCGAGCTCTCGCCGATCGAGGCCAAGCTCGCCGCGCTCGACACCGCGCCGGAGGGCGTGCGCATCCCGCAGCTCATCGCCGAGTTCGACTTCTACGTGCTGTTCCCCAACATGGTGCTGATCCTCTTCCGTGGGCCGAAGGAGGATGGCTTCGTCACCTACAATTTCTGGCCCTTGGCGCTGGATCGGACGATCTGGGAGATCCGCTACTACTTCCCGCGTGCGACCACGGCCGCGCGGCGCATCGGCCAGGAATTCTTCAAATGCCTGATCCGCGACGTGCAGCAGGAGGATTCCATCGCGCATGAGGCGCTTTATGCGGGCCTCGCCTCGCGCGCCAAGACCCACCTTCTCCTCCAGGATGAGGAGATCACGATCCGCTACTTCCACCAGGTTCTGGAGAGGCATATGGGCTTCTACGCAGGGTCGAACGCCGAACCGGCGCTCCGGGGGGCGGCGGAATGAGCGACGCGCCGCTTCTGCCCGCAGGCTTCGAGGATTTGGCGCCGTTCGTCGATTGGTGCGGCGCGCGCGAGCGGGAGCGCGTCGAGAAGCGCGAGGCCTCCGACATGGACGAGATCCGGGCCTTCTACGATGCCGTGTTCCCGCGGCTCGAGGCGATCGTCGCCCATCTCGACAAGCTGGGGCTGGACGCCCTGCCCGCGCCCTCGGCTCGTCTGCTCGCCATGAGCCTCTCGCTGGTCGAGGTCTCCAACCTCGTCGAGCGCTATCACCGGCGCGAGGCGATCCGCGCCGTCGACCCGCTCGCCTACCGAACCGCGCAATGACACATTGCCGTGAAGCCACGTCACGCACCCCTTGATCCAACCCCACGACGCGGCGCAGACTTTGCGCCCTGAAGACTCAGCCCGTACCACGACGGCCGCATACGGCCAGGGAGACGCCCGATGTCCAACAACGCCGAAGCCGCCTTTCTCGATCGCGATCAAGCCCATGTGATCCATCCGCTCCACAATCGCTCCGCGCATGCAACCAGCGGGAAGGTGTGGGTCGGTGGCGAGGGCGCCCACCTGATCGACGCCAATGGCGACCGCTTCATCGACGGCTTGTCGGGCCTCTGGAACAACACCGCGGGCAACGGTCGGCGTGAGCTGATCGAGGCGGGCGCCCGGCAGCTCGAGGAGATGGCCTATGCCTCAGGCTATTCGGGCAGCTCCAACCCGCAAGCCATCGAGCTTGGCGAAAAGCTCGCGCGCATCACTTACCCCGACATCAACCACTTCTACTTCACCTCGGGCGGGGGCGAATCGACCGACAGCAACATCAAGATGGCGCGCTACTATTGGAAGCTCAAAGGCAAGCCCGAGAAGACCAAGGTGATCTCGCGCATCTACGGCTATCACGGCGTGACGCTCGCCGCGATGTGCGCCACCGGGATCTCGATGTATTGGCCGATGTTCGAGCCGCGCATCCCGGGCTTCGTGCACATCCCGAGCCCCTACCCCTACTTGTACGAGGCGCCGGAGGGCGAAAGCCAGGGCATCGCCGCGGCCAACGAGCTCGAAAAGAAGATCCTCGAGGAAGGGCCCGAGACCGTCGCGATGTTCATCGCGGAGCCGGTTCAGGGCGGCGGCGGCGTGATCGTGCCGCAGAACGACTACTTCCCGCGGATCCGCGAGATCTGCGACAAGTACGAGGTCCTGTTCGTCGCCGACGAGGTGATCACCGGCTTCGGGCGCACCGGCAAGATGTTCGCCCTCGACCATTGGGGCGTGCAGCCCGACATGATCCAGTTCGCCAAAGCGATCACCTCGGGCTATTTCCCGCTCGGCGGCATCGGCGTGAGCGACGAGATCGCGAGCGTCATGCACGAGAGCGGCAAGCCCTGGATGCATGCCTACACCTACAGCGCCCATCCCACCGGGTGCGCCATCGCCAACGCGATGATCGACCTGATCGAGAAGGAGGATTTCCCGGGCCAGGCCGCAGCCAAGGGCAAGCGCCTCCTGGTCGGCCTGAAGGATGCGCTCGGCGATCATCCGAACGTCGGCGAATGCCGCGGCCTCGGCCTGATGTGCGCGGTCGAGATCGTCAAGGACCGCGAGACCAAGGAGATGTTCGATCCGGCTGACGGCATCGGCGCCAAGATCAACGCCGAGACGATGGAGCGCGGCCTGTTCAGCCGCGTGCGCGGCGATGCCTACTTCCTCGCGCCACCCATCGTGACATCCGAAGAGACGCTGGACGAGATGGTCGGCATCCTCGCAGACTCGATCAAGGCGGTGTTGGGCTAGCCGCCGCAACGAAGGAGACTATCGATGAGCAAGCAAGCAACGGCGGCGGCCGACGCGGCGCCCGCGCGCAGCTACGTGCTCGCGCGCGCCGCCGAGCCGCAGTGGGTCAAGGGGCGGCGCGACTTTTTGCAATATCGCGAGCTCGGCGCGACCGAAGCGAGCGCCGGCAACATGCGCGCCCAACTCACCTCCGCGCGCCAGGGCCTCTCGCGCCCGACCGGCTGGCACTACCACGTCTGCGACACGCAGCTGGTCTACATGCTCTCCGGCTGGGTCGAGCTGCAATTCGCCGAAGGCCCGGTGCGCATCGAGGCGGGCGATTGCATCAGCATCCCAGGCGGCCTGCCACACAACGAGACCGCGACCTCGGACGATTTCGAGCTGATCGAGGTCTCGATCCCCGCCGAGATGGGCACCGAAGTATGCCCGCCGCCGCCGGGCTGCGAGGCCTAGCCTGAAACGGTTTCGATCGGCGTCGGATCCCGCGCAATGAGCCTAAACGGCGCGACGGTCGTGATCGTCGGCGGGAGTTCGGGGATTGGGCTCGCGGCCGCCCGCGCGGCCATCGCAAAGGGCGCGCGAGTCACCGTGACGGGGCGCTCGGCCGCCCGGCTCGATGCGGCGAAGGCGACGCTCGGCGATGATCTTGGAACCGCCGCCGTCGATGCTATCGACGAGGCGGCAATGCGGAGGTTCTTCGCGGACTGCGGGGCGATCGACCATCTGTTCGTGACACCCGGTTCCTACGTCAAGGACCACCACCTGGAGCCCGCCATCGACACGCTGCGCGAGCCGGTCGATCGGCGCTTCTTGGCGGCCCTCCAGGCGAGCAAATACGCGCTGCCGAAGCTGAGCCAAACCGGCTCCATCACGCTCATGTCGGGGACGGCCGTCGTGCGGCCTCTTCCTGGCGCCGCGATGTCGGGCGCGTCGTGCGGAGCGGTGGAGGGCTTGGCACGGGCGCTCGCGCTCGACTTTGCACCAATCCGGGTCAACGCGCTCCGCGCCGGCTTCTACGACACGCCCTTTCTCGACGAAGCACTCGGCAACCAACGTGCCGAGGTGGTGGCGGCGCTCTCCGAGCGCCTGCCGGTCGGGCGCATCGGCCGGCCCGAGGAAGCCGCGCACGCGGTGATCTTCTTAATGGAGAACGCCTACGTCACCGGCACCTGCCTCGTCGTCGACGGAGGCGGCTCCCTCGCCTAAGTCATCGGGAGCACGTGACGAACGAACGCGCGCAAGCCGCCGCGCCGGCGCCACGAAGCGTTGGAATTGCCGTTGTTTGCGGTGGAGAAGGCTTGCTGCCGATTGAAGCGCTAGACCTCGCGCAGCGCCCCCATCTGCAGATAGCCGGACCAGCTCTCCTCGATGCGGCCGAGCAGCAGGCAGGCGTCCTCGAGGCTCGCGGCGGAGGTATCGCTGCAGAACATCGATCCGGCCTGCATCGCTTCGATCTCCTGAAGCTTCTCGCACAGCGCCTCGCCGTCCGCCGTCGGGCGAACGCGGACGGAGCGGCGATCATGGGTCGAGCGCTCCTGCTCGATGTAGCCGCACTCCATCAGCTTCTTCAGGTTGTACGAGATCGACGAGCCGATGTGATAGGCGCGCCGCTTGAGATCGCGCACGCTCACCTCATCATCGATGTCTGTGAGCAACAGAGCCTGCACCGCGTTGATATCCTCGACGCCGACGCGCGCGAGCTCGAGGTTGAGAACATCGAGAAAGCGGCGGTGGAGCCGCTCCACCAGCCGGGTGAGCTCGTGATAATTCTTGCCGAGCGCCGCGACGCGCCGCTCTCCCATCAGCGCATCCGCTGTTGCCGTCGCCACTGCACCGCTCCTTCGCTATCAGCCCCGCCTCGGGGGAAACGTCTTAGACAATCCGGGCCATCTGAGCCTATTAGGCCAGGGAGCTCTTAAGCTTCATTTAAATTGCGCGCGCTGAAACACCGTCGCCAACCACGGCTGCTGAGCGCGCGGGCGCCCAGGCGGGCGGTGGTAATGGGTGAGCGCGATGAAGCCGGCCTCTTGCACAACGTCGCACCAGGTTTCGAGGCTCAGGAAGCAGCCATAGCGCCCGCCACACCACCCTTCATCATCCATGCCGTGCGGATTGGAGCTGAAGAGAACGCCGCCGGGCTTGAGCGCCGTCGCGATATCCCGCAGGACTCGCGGCAGGGCGCTCTGCGGCACGTGGAAGAGCGAGGCGTTGGCGAACACACCGTCGAAGTGGGCGGCGGGCAAATCCAAGGCCAGGAAGTCTTGATGCCACACCTCGCAGCCGGAGGCGGCGCGGGCCATCGTCACGAAGGGCGCCGCGCCGTCGAGCCCCACCACAGCGTGGCCGAGCGCGCGGAACGCACAAAGATCACGCCCCGGGCCGCAGCCGAGATCCAGGATGGAGAACGGCGGCTCACCCTCGATCGCCTCGAGGAGCGCGGCACGGTTCTGGCTCACATCGTGGTCCCATGTGCCTGCCCGATAGCCCTCCGCGATCGCCTCATATTCCGCGATGGTGCGCGCTGCGGCGTCCCGCGCGAAGGCCCCATCCTCTACCGGCTCACGCGTCACAGATCGCACCTGGCGCCGGAGCCTAATAAGACCGCGGCAGGGCGAGAACGCGCTCGGCGATGTAGTTGAGGATCATCTCGCGGCTGACGGGGGCGATACGCGCGATGTAGCACTCGCGCAGATAGCGCTCCACGTGGAACTCCTTGGCGTAGCCCATGCCGCCGTGGGTGAGGACGGCGCGCTCGCAGGCGGTATGGGCCGCCTCCGCGCCCAGATATTTGGCCGCGTTCGCCTCCGCGCCGCAGGGCGCGCCTGCGTCGAACAGCGCCGCGGCCTTGAAGACCATCAGATCCGCGGCCTCTAGCCTGGCCCAGGCATCGGCAAGCGGATGTTGAATCGCTTGGTTCTGGCCGATCGGGCGGCCGAACACCACCCGCTCGTTAGCGTAGCGCACCGCGCGCTCGAGCGCGGCACGGCCGAGGCCCACGGCCTCCGCGCCGATCAGAATGCGCTCGGGGTTGAGGCCGGACAGAATAGAGCGAAAGCCGCTCCCCTCTTCGCCGATGCGGTCATCCACGTGGATCCGCAGGCCATCGATGAAGAGCGCGTTGGAATCGACCGCCTTGCGGCCCATCTTGTCGATCTCGCGGACCTCAACCGCACGCCGATCGAGGTCGGTGTAGAAAAGCGAGAGCCCGTCTGTCGAGCCCGCGCCCTCGGCACGCGGCGTGGTGCGCGCAAGCAGCAGGATCTTGCTGGCCCGCTGCGCCGTCGAGGTCCAGATCTTGCGACCATGGACGACATAGTGGTCACCCTCGCGCCGCGCGGTCGTCTCGATGGCACCCGTGTCGAGCCCGGCATTGGGCTCCGTCACGGCGAAGCAGAGACGCTCGTCGCCGCGGATGAGCGGCGGCAGCATGCGGCTTTTCTGCGCATCGGTGCCGAAATGCGCAATCGGTGAGGGGCCGAAAATATTCATGTGAAGGGCCGACGCGGCGGAGAAGCCGCCGCCGCCCGCCGCGATAGTCTGCATCATCAGGGCGGCCTCGGTCACGCCGAGCCCAGCCCCGCCATAAGCCTCCGGCAAGGCGATGCCGAGCCAGCCATTGGCCGTGATCTCGGCGACGAAGGCGTCGGGGAACGCGCCATCCTGATCGCACGCGAGCCAATAGGCGTCGTCGTAGCGCGCGCAAAGCTTGGCGACCTCCGCTTGGATCGTCCTTTGCTCGTCGGTCAGGCCGTGTTGCATGGGCTCGCGATCTCGCAATGCTGACTGGTGCCCGCCTGGGGCTTCCCGCATTATGCCGGCACGGCCCCTCGCCCGTCACGAGATGACGAAACGGAGCACAGTCCATGCCTGAGCTTGCCAATGAACGTGTCGCCTACTTCAACGGAGAGATCCTGCCGGAAAGCCGGGTGCAGGTCTCATTCCGCGACCGGAGCTTCCGCTATGGCGACGGCGCGTTCGACACAACACGCACGTTCGGCCACCGCGTGTTCAAGCTCGAGGAGCATATTCGGCGCTTTTACAAGAGCTTACGTTACCTGCGTATCGACCCCGGGATCACCCCCGACGAGATGAAATCCGTCACCGAGGAGGTCCTCGCGCGCAACTTGCACCTGCTCGACGATGATGAGGACTACTGGGTCACCCAACGCATTTCGCGGGGCGTCGAGCCGGCGGGCGGCGATGTTCATGGCACGAGCGGGCCGAGCCTCATCGTCGAGTGCACGCCGCTGCCCCTCAAGGCGCGGGCCCACTATTTTCACGACGGTATCGACGTGATGATCCCGTCGATCCGCCGCGCCGCGCCCGAGGCGCTCTCCCCGCGCGCCAAGACCCACAACTATCTCAACCTAATCCTCGCGCACGATGAAGTGCGCCGGCAGGACCCCAACGCCTGGGCCATCTTGCTGGACCACCACGGCAATCTCTGTGAAGGCCTGGGCTCGAACATCTTCCTGGTCGACGACGGCGTCATCTACACGCCGGAGGATCGCTACGTGCTCTGCGGGATCAGCCGGGAGACGGTGATCGAGCTTGCGGAAGCCGCTGGTTTCCGCGTGGTCAAGCAGGACCTCGACCTCTATGACGCGCACGCGGCGGAGGAAGCCTTCATCACCTCGACGAGCTTTTGCCTATGCCCGGTGCGCAGCATCGCGCGCGTGCCGGTGGGGTCGGGCGCGGTGCCGGGCCCCGTGACGAAGGCTCTGACGGAACGCTATGTCGAGCTGGTCGACTTCGACTTCGTCGACCAATATCTGAGACACCTGAGCGCGGCGCCGGCTACATCTTGACCAGTGCGTCGGCGATGCTGAGCACCGCGGGCCCCATCACGACGACGAAGAGCGACGGCAGAATGCACGTGATCAGCGGGATCGTCATGATCGCGGGCAGACGCGCCGCCTTCTCCTCGGCCCGCAGCATGCGCTCGTCGCGCTGCTCCTGCGCCAGCACGCGCAGCGCCTGAGCAAGCGGTGTGCCGAATTTCTCGGTCTGCAGGAACGTCGTGCACAGTGCATGGACGGGCGGCAAGTCCACGCGGGCCTTGAGGTTTTCGAGCGCCTGTTTGCGCTCGCCGAGATAGGCGAGCTCGCTCACGACCACCGTGACCTCGTCGGCCATCTCCGGGGCGGAGCGTTCCACCTCCTTCGCGACGCGCGCGAGCGTCGCATCGAGGCTCAGGCCGGCCTCGGTGCAAATCACCATGAGATCGACCGTATCGGGAAGCGCCCTCAGAAGGTTGTGCTTGCGACGGGTGATCATGTTGTTGACGAGGAGGCTCGGCAGGAAAAATCCGGCGACCGTGCAACCGACCACCGCGAGAAGCTTGAACATCGGGGCGAGCGCAAAGATCTCCAGGCCGTAGAACGCGATAAGCGCGGTCCCGCCTGCGAACACCGGAAGAGCCAGGCGCGCAAAGAGGTAGACGATCAGCGCGTCTTTCGAACGCCGGCCGGCCTGGGCCAGCTTGTTCGTCATTGCCTTTGTTTGGACCGAACCGACCAAGTTGAGCCGGCCGACCGTGTTGCGCATGAAGTCGAGCGCGGCGGCTTTGCCGGTCTCGCCGCGTTCTTTCTTCGACGTGGTGGAGCGCCGCGCGCCGATGGATGCGACGGCGCGAATCCGGGCGTCCACCCGCCCATCACGCGCGCCGGCGAGGGACAGGGCGAGCACCACGACGAACACGCCAAGCGCGGCGCCCAATACAACGATATCTTCGGTACCAAGGCCAAACATGGGATCAGATCTCGAATTTGGACATCTTGATCATCCACAGAACCCCGATGAGCTCGGCCCCCAAGCCGATCCCCACCAAGAAGTGGCCTCGGGGATCTGTGAAAAGCTGACTGATATAGCGTTCGTTAACGAGGAACAGCACGCCGCACATGATGAACGGCAGCGAGCCGACGATCCATGCGCTTGCTCGCGCCTCAGCCGAGAGCGCCTTGATCTTGAGCTTCATCTGCTGGCGCCGCCGCAGCAACGTCGACAGGTTGCTCAGCGTTTCGCCGATGTTGCCGCCCGTCTCTCGCTGAACCGATAGGCTGACCACGAAAAAGTTGAACTCCGGAAGATCCAGCCGCTCGGCCGTTTCCCATAGCGCCTCCTCGAGCTGCCGGCCGATCTTCATTTGGTCGGACACCATGCGAAACTCGGAGCGGATCGGATCATCCATGTCCTGCGCGGCAAGGTCGATCGCCTCGGCGATGGGTAGGCCGGATTTCACGGTCCGAACCATGAGGTCGAGGGCATCGGGGAGAAGCGTCAGAAATCTTTTCAGGCGGCGCCGCCCCAGCCAACCGATGACGAAGCGCGGCAGGAGGTAACCCAAGCCGATGCCGATGCCGATCGCGCCGATCGCCGGCAAATCGACCATGAACCGCGCGGCGACGGCGGCAACGATGCCAACCGCGACGGACGCCGCAACATAGCTCCAGATCGGGATCTTGTAGCCCGTCTTGGCGAGTTTGAGCTCGAGCGCCTTGCGATTGGGAAGAACATGGTTGAGGAGCCGATCAACCCCGGCGTTTCCACCAGCGTTGCGCCTGAGCTCCGCGCTCATCATTTCCGGCGTCGGATCGCCTTTGCCGGTCTTGGCGCCGATCCGTCTCAGACGCCGGTCGAACTTCGAGCCGGCGCCGCCTCCTGCGGTCGCCAACGCGATCGTGACAAACACGATGGCGAAGCCGATGAAAACCGCGATCGCGATGCCGCCTACGTCACCGAGCCCGAACATGACATCGCCTCCAGAAGCAATTTGTCGAGACCGAAATAGCGCGCGCGGTCGATGAAGGCCGGACGCAAGCCCGACGTCGTGAAGTTGCCGCGCAGCCGGCCGCCTTCCTCACCTTCAAACTCGAACCAAAACAGGTCCTTGGTGATGATCACGTCCTCTTCCATGCCGACGACCTCGGAGATCTTCTGCACACGGCGCATCCCGTCGCGCATTCGGCTGATTTGGACGATCAGCTGGATCGCGCTCGCGGTTTGCTGACGCACCGCCTTCGGCGGAAGCTGAACGCCCGACATGGCGACCATGTTCTCGAGCCGGGTTAGCGCCTCGCGCGGGTTGTTGGCATGGATCGTACACATCGAGCCGTCGTGGCCCGTGTTCATCGCCTGCAGCATGTCCAAACATTCGCCGCCGCGAACCTCGCCGAGGATGATGCGGTCGGGCCGCATGCGGAGCGAGTTCTTGACCAGATCACGCATGGTGATCTCGCCCTTCCCTTCCAAGTTCGCGGATCGTGTTTCCAAGCGCACCACATGTGGTTGCTGGAGCTGAAGCTCCGCGGCGTCCTCGATGGTGATGATGCGCTCGGAGTGATCGATCATCTGCGAGAGCGCGTTGAGCAACGTCGTCTTGCCCGAGCCCGTGCCGCCCGAAATCAGGATGTTGAGCCGGCAGCGCGCTGCGATCTTGAGCACCGTGGCGAGCTCGGTCGACACGTTGGCCTGGCGCGCCATCTTGTCGAGCGTGATCGATTTCTTCGCGAACTTACGAATGGAGATCGACGGCCCATCGATCGCGAGCGGAGGAATGATGATGTTGACACGGCTGCCATCCTCGAGGCGCGCATCCACGAGCGGTGTCGTCTCGTCGACGCGGCGTCCGATGCGCGTGACGATCCGCGACGCCACGTTGAGCACGTGCTGATCATCGCGGAAGCGCACGTTGCTGAGCTCGAGCTTGCCAGACCGCTCGATGAAGACCTGCCGATGTCCATTGACCAGAATGTCGTTGACGGTCTCGTCGCTGAGCAGGGGCTCGAGCGGACCGAGGCCGAGCATATCGTCGAGCAGCATCTTGACGACTTGCTGCTGCTCTTTCTTGTTCAGCTGGACCTTCTGCTCGACGAGAATCTCGCTGACGATCTCGGTGATCTGCCGCTCGAGCTCCTCGCGCGGGAGCTCGGAGACAACCGATACGTCGATGCGCTCCATCAGAAGCGGCTGGATGAGGCTCTTGGTCTCCTCCAGGCTTTCGCGCGCTGACGGCGCCACGCGCCGCGCCGCTTCCTGGGCCCGCAGCACGGCATCGGCCTTGGACAGGCCGTCCTCGTATTTGAGGACCTTCGCCGATCCGTCGCGATCGGCCATCAGATCCTCGATCAGGCCGGTCACCAGGTCTCGCTGCTGGATCAGGTCGAGCTTGACGCCCGATTGTTTGATGATATCTGCGACGATGACGCCGACTTGGCGCACGAGTTCGCGCTGTGACGTGGCTCCGAGATTGATCGGCGCATCGCCTTGCGTCAGCCGATGCAGGATCTTTTGGCGCAAGCCTGATGCGGTCGACGCGTCGCCTTGGCTTACCTGGACGCTGTCGTCATCCGGGTTGAAAACCGCAACGCCGCCGGCGGTCCCGCTGCCGGACTGCTCCGCGCTCGCAGGCGCGGCGGCATCGCCGCGCGGCAACGGCCGTGCGCCTCGCGATCCCTGCAGTTTCCCCGTTGCTTCCATTTCCCCGCGCCATTCTTGGTCGAATAGCGTCCACGCTGGTGGTCGCTAGATCAGCTTCTTCTTGGGCTTCGCTCGTGACTTGCCCTTGGCCTTGCTCTGCTTCGCCTTGGCGCGTCGGTTTGCGTTGCTTTCCGGCGCATCCGCGCCGAGCGCGAGACGCTCGCCGAGCTTCAAGAGCGGATCGACGGCTCGGCCGCGCTTGGCGAGCTTGACCATGGGCTCGCCGACATTGGCCGCCTTCTGCGCAAGCTTTTCATCGTAGGCGACCGTATAGTCGAGCTTGGCATCGAAGCCCTTTTCGAACTCCTTCAGGCTGATTTGTGTCGCCGATTTGGCGCCCACCCGGTTGGCGACCACGGAAAGCCGCGCGTTTGCGCCGACTTCGTGCAACAGCCGCTTTAGGCGGAGCGTGTCGCGCAAGGCGACGAGCGAAAGATCGGAAACGATGACGATATCCTCGGCCGCCCCGAGAAGCTCCCGCCGTGCACCCACGACGAGCCGCGGCAGGTCGACGACCACGCGGTCGAAGCGTCCACGCAAATCGTCGAGCAAACCAAGTAGCGAGTGCGTCTCATAGTTCGGCGCGGTGTCCAATGCTTCCTCGGCGCTGAACACGAAGAGATTGTCGCTCGCGGCCACCATGGCACGATCGATGAAGAGCTCATCCACGCGATCGGGCGCCTCGAGCGCTTCACGAAGCCCATGTCCGGGCTCGAGGTCGAGCGCCAGGGCTTGCGTGCCGAACTGCAGATCGAGGTCAACCAACGCCACCTTCAGATCATGCCGGTGCGCCATTCCCCAGGCGGCGTTGAGCGCCACGGCGCTCGCACCGATGCCGCCACGCGCGCCGATCACCAACGTCAATCTTCCGGCTTGGCTCGGCGTCGCCTCAGCGGCCACAGTCGGCTGATCGGAGCGTGTCAATGCGCCGAGAAGCGCATCCGCCGACAACGGTTTCACCAGATAGTCCGCGGCGCCCGCCTCGATCAGAGCGCGATAGAGCGTCACATCGTTCTGGGTCCCGACGGTGACAACGATGGTGTCCGCACCCACCGCGTCTTGAAGCATGCGGAAATCCGCAATCGGATTGTCCGATTCACACAGGTCAACCACCAACCGCCGCGGCGGCGGCAGCACGCCATAGGTCCGCACGGCATCGGCAAGACCACCGGTCTCCACGGCCGCCCCAAGCCAGGCCTGGGTCGAGATGACCGTTTGCAGAACGTCGTGAGAATCCTCATCCGTCACGAAGGCTGCAAACGGCTCACGCTCGTCAAGATCGCCGCTCGGACCGAATGGATCATCAAGCGTCTGAGGCGCGAGAAGTGGTTCCGCCATCTTAGTTGCCTCCCAGACCGCTGATGCTGCTAGTCGCCGGCAAGACGGGTTCTTTCCCGGCCCGATAGAGCCCGATCGGCGCGGCGGTCCGCACGCCATCGGCGTGGTCCTCTGCGGCGCGGCCGTTGAGGTCGCGCGGGTCGGCGACCATCATGCCGAGATTGACCGCGCTGGCGCAGCCGAAGTTGCTCGATTCGATGTTCGAAAAATCACCGATCATCGGCTTCGATTGATCGTTGCAATTGGGCACCGAGACGTCGTAGTGGCCGACCATCAGGAGCGCGCTGTCACCTGAGCTGGGACCGTTCGGAAGCGCCCCGGCGTGCCCAGGCTCCGGCGGGTTTTCGCGCAACCGCACGCCGCGCGCACGGAGCAATGCGTGGAGCGTCGCCTTACGCTTCTGCCCAAGCTCACCACCCGCGCCGTTCGACTGAACGTACACGTGCGTCGGACGGCGCATGTCGAGCGTGCCGAGGAAGGCATCGAGGTGCGAGAGCTCGCCCTCGGCCAGCCATCGCGACCCAGGCTCGAAGGCCATCTCATGGCTCGCGACCATCCAGGCCACACGGTGCGACTTGTCGGTCGGACCTTGCCAATCCTTCATCTCGGCGGCGCATGCCGACAGAACCAGCATCACCAGCCCAAGCGCAATTCCGGTTTTCGTACGCATGGCGCCACTCCTTACTCGACCATGAAGCCGGCCTGACCCCTGAGGCGCGGCTCGGTTCCGGGCGGCGAAACCATTTCGTCGTTATAGTTCTGCCCCCACAAGATGCGCTCGAGATCAGTCGGCGGAATGTAATCCTCGGCCGGCGAGCGCAGCCGGTCGCCGTTCACTGGCCGCACCAGGTAGGGCGTGACCAAGATGACAAGTTCGCTCTCGTCCCGCTGGAACCGGTCCGAGCGAAACAACTGCCCGACGACGGGGAGGTCGCCGAGACCGGGAAATTTCGAGACATCGTGCAGCACGTTGTTCTGGATCAAGCCGCCGATCGCGAAGCTTTGTCCGCTCGCCAGCTCGACCGTGGTTTCCGCGCGACGCGTGGTCAGCGCCGGGATGGCGAAACCCTGCAGCTCGATCGCGCCCGCGGCTGAGAGCTGGCTCACCTCCGGGCGAACGCGCAAGCTGATCCGGTTGTTGCTGAGGAGCACCGGCGTGAAGTCCAGCTGTACACCGAATTCCTTGAACTCGATCCCAAAGCCCCCGTCGCCATCCGGCACCGGAATGGGAAACTCGCCACCCGCCAGGAAGCTCGCATTCTCACCCGAGACGGCGGTCAGGTTGGGTTCCGCAAGAACCGTGAGCAGACCCTCGTCGGCGAGCGCATCGAGCAGCGCACCAATCCCCGTGCCTCCTGCGGCAAAATCGACGACGACATTGTCGATCTCCTCCGTAGGCCGAATGATCGCGCCAGCGTCGCTGATGAAGTCGACGCCCGTTGCGAGCCCCACGACGAAGTTGCCGAAGCTCGCGATCGATTCCCAGTTGACGCCGAGGATCTTGACCGCGGAGCGCGACACCTCCGCTACGCGGACGCGAAGGTTGATCTGCGTCGGCGCCGTCACTTCCAGCCGATTGATCAGAGCATCACCCTCAGGCACGAAACGCGCTGCGAGCTGTTGGATCTCGGCGGCGAGCTCGGGATCGCCGACCTCGCCCTCCAAGACAAGGCTGCCGTCGATCGAGTGGATGTCGACGCCATTGGCCGGAACCAGAGCGGAGAGCGCCTGCCTGATCCGGGTCAGGTTGTGATTGACCCTGATCGTGACGCTGGCAACGACGTTGTCCCTGCCATCGACGGCGAAAAGAGTGGTTTCACCCACCGACGCGCCGAACACATAGATGAGACGTTCGCTCTTGATCTGAACGTCGGCGACGCCCGGATTGGCGACAAACACCGTGTTTGCGGGCCTGTCCAGGCGAACGAGGCGCGCCTTGCCGCGTTCGATATCGATGACCTCGTCGGTCACCCCCACAACCTCCACGGCGTTGGCGGGAGTGAACCCGAAGGCCGTGAAAAGCAGGCAGAGGGCGGCTGCAAGAGTGGGTAGGAGATGGTGGCGTTGTGCGATCATGGCGATTTCACCTGGCCGAGCGGACGAGGGCGACGTCTGAATCGTCATCCGTCTCTTCGCTTTCAGGGTTCTTGGCAGGCGGGCGGTTGGCCGGAGCGGGTGTCTGCTCCACCGCCTGTCCGTTGAGCCCGACGGAGAACGACTGGACCTTGTTGCCGCGGATGACGCGGATGGTCTTCGTTTTCGCCTTCCCCGGCGGTGGCGTCAGCAGGACGCTTACCTGATTGTCGAGCGTGAAGCTCGAGCGGACCATCTCCGGCTTGATCGAGTCTTCGTTCAGACCGACCGTGATCAAGCCACCTTTGTCTTCGCGCGCGAGGCTCACGAGGCTGAGCGACAGGCGCCCCATGTCGGTGAGCATCGTGAGCGCCTCGGCCTGCTTCGGCGTCACCTCCAACGTCGCCGTCTTGGCGACGGAGGGCGTGTTCTCCTGGTCGTTCGTCGTTTGGTCGACCGCGAGCAGACGGACGTTGCGAAGAACCGTTTCGCTGGCGCGCCGGTTTTTCTTGGCGCCCTTCTTGTCCTTGGCGATCGCGTGAGTCAGCAGCACGTCGACACGATCACCGGGGAACAGGAGGCCGGAAACGCCCGAAGCCGCGTTCACCGGCACCGACACGGCGCGCATGCCAGGCGAGAGGATCGCAGCCAAGAAGCCACGCTCGCCCTGGCGGACCACACGGCGGCCGGTGATCGGCTCGCCCTGAGCGATCCCGCGGCGGACCACGGCGCCGACATAATCTTGCTCGATCACGTCGGGTCCGCTGTCATTCTGCACCACATGGATGTCCAAAACCCCGTCGGAGGGCCAAGACATCCACGTCAAATGATCTTTTTGGATGATCGTCCCCGCGGGAAGATCGATATCGGCCACCAGCACGCTCGTGCCGGTGCTCGGCGCTTCGATTGTCTGCTCGACGACGACAGGCCGCTTTTGCGACTTGAGCCAATTCGAGATCAAAAAGGCGGTTCCGAGTGCCGCGACGAGCGCGACGCCGATGAGGATGAATTTACGCATGGCATGCCTCGTGCACGGTCAACCTCAAAAAATACTCACCCCAATCCGAGTATCGCGGCGACGTAGAGGCCTCCGGTCGCGATGGCGACCCCATAAGGGAGTCGGATGCCACGCACCGCCGCGGTCGTCTCTGTGGTCGAGTTCGACGCCGGCTCTTGCCCGCCGATCCGCGAATGCGCGTACCGTATGATCAGGACCGTGAAGGCGAGAACTCCGCCGGCCAGGGCCATGATCACGAGCAGCGGCAAAATCAACTCGGTTCCGGCCCAGAGCGCCGTCGCCGCCAGCAGCTTCACATCTCCGCCGCCGAACAGGTTGAGCGCGTTGAGGCCAAATCCGACGCCAAGAACCGCTGCGCCAGAAACCAAACCACCCTGCCAATCTACGGGGCGAGCACTAAACACAAGGTAAATTACAAAAAAAACAGCTATCGCTAACGATAACCAGTTGGGAATGAGGAAGCGCCGCACGTCGCTGAGGGCCGCATAAATAAGTAGCCCACCCAAACCGAGGAGGCAGATGATCTCAGGAATCGTGGTGTTCATGGGATTGTGCTTCGGCGCCCAGAACGGGCGCTGCTCGGGGAGGGGTAAGGCCTAAGACGCGTTGATCACCGGGCGGAACGGGCGACCTGTCGGGGCAACAGGAAAACAGCCGGCGGACGCTCCGCCGGCTGGTTCCCTACACAACACCAAACTCTGGCGATATTACGGAGTAGTCGTGCCACCCGTGGTGGTCGTGCCACCCGAGTTGAGGCCAGACGCCTCAGTGTCGAGCGTGGTCGACACGTCGGTGAACAGCTGGTCAAGGCTGTCGCCGAGAAGCGTCACGCCACCGATGATGGCAACGCCGACCATGGCCGCAATCAGGCCGTACTCGATGGCGGTCACGCCAGACTCGTCACGACCAAAACGCTTGAAGATCTTAAACATAGTAACGCCCTCACTGGTTGCGAGCAGTGGGGCGATCATGAACCTAACGAATTAACGTGCCGTAAAATGAAATGGTAAAAATTGGTTATCCATGTAGTATCCAGAAATAATAGATTGGTGTTTATTTTGATCCTTATTTACAAAGAATTTTATTCAATTTTTCCCACGCCCACAGGGAAGTTCTCGACCCCATAAGCGAGCCTCCCAGCGGCGCCCGGCCCAAAGCGTGTTTTACGCAGAATCGCGCCGAGATCTGGCGAACCCTTCGTCAAACGCGCGCGCCGCACCGCTCGATCGCGCCGCCTTGGGGCACGCGCGCCCGGCCAGACCGGGCCCAGGTCAAGACAGTCCGAGCCAAACGGCAATGCTGCCGGGCCTTCCACGCGACGCTGCGAAGGAGCCGAAGCACGCCGACGCCCTGGGGGAAAGCGATAGCGATTCACTGTCGCACCAGGGCAATGGCCTCGCGCAAGGCCGTTTTTCTCGACGGACTTCGAAGAGAATCATCGGTTAAGACCTGTGTTTGTATAATAATTCCGATGACAGTGGAATCTATTATTTCTAATATGTGGGTTTTTGAAAAATCATTCCTTCAATGATTCGATTAACGCCCATCAATCCCAGAAAATACCCAAGATTTACATGACAGATTGGCGGTGACCACACACGACCAATGAAATTAGGATGCGGACGCGGCAGATTCGTCCGAACACATTGGACGGAGCGACTCAACGTCATCTCCCGCCCCCTCCTCTCGCCCCCCAAACGGAGTAGCCTTAGAACACAAACGAGCGCTCCGTGCGCCAACCGCGCTTCACGAGACGCCCGCGCCGCCCCTGACCGCCGCGCGGGCCATGACGATATCCGGCCAGTGCGGTCAACCGCCCTCATATACGCGAACGCGCTTGATCCCGACTTCGCCGCCGAAATTCGTCACGCCCACGCCGTCGAAGCCGCCCTGATGCGCCGTATCGCGCGCGCGGATGAGCTCACGGCCATCAAGCGAGATGATCATCTCGCCATCGGCGCCACGGCGCCACTCGAGCCGGTGCGTCCGCCCGTTGCTCAAAACCGGCGCGCCTCTCACCCGGCGCACCAGCACGGACTGCCGCCCGCCGAACCGCACGATCTCGACTTCGGGCGGATTGGCGCCCGTGAGATAGACGAAACTGTAGCCGGAGACGTTGCGGCGCCCCTTGATCACGGTGAATTCGAAGCCGTTGCGGGCCGCTCCGCCGATCGGCACGAGCTCGACATCCAGCGAGAAGGCATTGGGCGTCGCGACGGCCGTGTAGATCCGCGCCTCTTTCGCGCTGCCGCTGCCGGATTTCGGGCTGCCGAGCACCTCGTCGAGGATCGAGCCGATGACGTCGCCGCCGCCACCGCCACCACGGCTGCCCTGACTGGGATCGACGCGCGAGCGCAGGCCGAACTGCTGGTCGACAAAAAATGTCCCGGACAACACCTCCCACTGCGGGTTCCGCGTATAGTTGCCGTCTTGAAAAGCGTCGTCGAGCAGGACGCGCGGGCCCGTGTCCCGCGGCGGTTCGGTGGTTTGGGTGGCCGCCGTGGCTTGTGACGTGGCTTGCGGCGTGGTGCGCGCCGAGTAGCGCGCAATCGCCGCCCGCAGATCCTCGAGAAAGCGTGGGTCGGCCGCGCGGTTGCGCTCGCCTTCGTCGATGAGTGCGCCGAAGCGCTCGACGAAAGCCTGTGTGCGCGGATCCGGGGCACTGGCTGCCCCGCCCGACGCGCTTGCGGTGGCCCTGCCCGCGCGATGCCCGCCCGCCCGTGCGCGCTTGATCTCGTCGAGCAGCGGTCCACTGGGCTGGCCGTTGACCGTCAGCCCGCGCTCCGCCTGAAATGTGCGGATGGCATTGCGGGTCCGCCCGCCCATCAGACCATCTGCCGGCCCCGGCGTATAGCCCATCGCGGCGAGATTATCTTGGATCGCCCTGACGAGGCTGCGCCCGGTCAACCGCGTCGGCTCCGAGCTGGTCGCGCCGGATGATGTCGCGCTCGTTTGCGCACCGGGCTGGCTGGCGCTCGCCGTGCGTTGCGACCGCAGACGGTCGCGCGCGAGCGCTTGCGCCTCGGCGATCTGCGCGGCGGTCATCGCCTTCGAGACACGATCGCGCGCCTTCGCTGCGCCCTCGCGTGCCTGCGCGGCGGCGAGGTTGAACCACGCATGCGCCTCGACATAGTCCTGCAGCGTGCCCTTGCCGGTTTGGTAGAGATAGCCGAGCCAAAACTGCGCGTCGGCGTCACCGGCCTCCGCGAGCGGCCGGAATTCGCGAAAGGCGCCGTGATAGTCGCCACGGTCGTAAGCCGACATCGCCTTGCTGAAGCCAGCCTCGGCGGCGGGCGCAACCAAGGCTGTGGCGCTCGCGACCGCCACCGCGACGAGGATCGCGGCCGCCATCCTGCGGAATACACTCATTGCACGCCTCCTCTCTGGTTTCCGGCGGCCTCGCCTTGGCCGCGTCAGCGATCGCCGGCTAGTTGCTGATCTCGCCTTCGATCTGCTGCTCCATTTCCTCTTGCATCTCCGCTTCACGCGCTTTTGCCCGCTCCCGCGCGGCAGCGTCATCGGCGCTCTCGGAAGCCTCAGCGGCGGCATCCTTCGCGTCGTCCATCGTGTCTTCCATCGCGGCCCCGGCGGCATCGCCAGCGCTCGTGGTCAGATCATCAGCCATACCGGCAGTGGCGATCGAGACCGAAAAACCGAGCGCAACCACCGCCAAAACCAGCTTTCCCAGGTCATTTTTCGAGACAAAGGTCATCAATCATCTCCGTCGTTCGCCATTCACCGATGCTCGCCCGCGGGTGTGAGCGGCGAATGAGCCGTTTGTGAGTGTTTGTAAGCGGCGCCCATGGCGCGCTCGGTCGGTCTCGCCCGGCATCACGGCACCATCATCGAACGAGCCATCGGCGGACGCAAGAGAGCTGCGCGCATATCTTGGGGTTTCGTTGCGCCGCCATTTGCGCGAGGATTCGATCGAGTCATCAGCGGGACCGGAGGCAACCGTTGCGTGCAATTTTCATCGACTGCCCGACCTTTCTCGCCACGCTCTACGACAAAAGGATGCAGGCGATCATCCCCGACCTCGAGGTCAACCTGGAGGACCCGCCGGACGGTAATGCCGTCGCCCTGATCGGCAACGCGGTCGGCGTCATCAATGATCACACTTATATGCCCGACAAGCTCCTCGCCGCATGCCCGGCGCTCAAGGTCATCGTCTTCATGGGCACGGGCGCGTCGAGCTACATAGATGTCGCGGCGGCCGAGAAGCGCGGCATCACAGTGCGCACGATCAAGGGCTATGGCGACCGCTCGGTCGCCGAGCACGCGATCGCGCTGATGTTCGCGGTCAGCCGCCAGATCGCGCGCATGGACGCCGACATTCGCGGCGGCGCCTGGCGCACGCTCGACGGTTTCGAGCTTGCGGGCAAGACCCTCGGCGTCGTCGGCACTGGCGGCGTCGGGCGCGAGACGGCCCGCCTCGGCGCCGCTCTCGGCATGCGCGTGATCGCGTGGAACCGAAGCGGAGTCCCGAAGGATTTACCGTGCACCGGGGTGCGCACACTCGACGATCTGATGGGCGCGGCGGACGTTGTGTCGCTCCATCTTGCGCTGACAGACGAGACGCAAGGCATGATCGACGCGAAGCGCATCGGTCTGATGAAACCGAACGCGGTGCTGATCAACACCGCGCGCGGCGCGCTCGTGGATGAGGACGCGCTGGCCGAGGCGCTGCAAGCGGAGCGTATCCGCGGCGCGGGCCTCGATGTCTTCGCGGGCGAGCCGCTTAGCGCGAGCGATCCACTTGCGGCGCTCCCCAACACGACGCTCACCTCGCACGCGGCGTTCATGACCACCGAGGCATCGGCGCGCTTGCTCCGCCTCGCCCTCGAATATATGCGCGAGGAGCTGAAGCGTGTCGGCGCCTAGGCCGGTCCGCGCGGCGCTCGACGGCCGCTGACATGCTGCGCTTCGTTCCAGGCGTGCTCGGCGCCGCGGCGGCGTTCATCGTGCACAAGCTCTTGACGCTCGCGGGCGAGATCAATCTCGGCCTGCAGATCGTGATCTTCGCCGCCGCCTACATCGTCGCGACGGTCGCGGCCGATCGCGCGATGAAACGCTACGGCATCGGGCGGGAGCGATCGCCGCGCTAAGGCGAGAGCGCCCCAACAAGCGCACCCCATCAGTGGAAATCGCGGGAGCGGATGGTGACCTTGTCGCGCGGGTCGCGGCCGGGGCGGAGAACCTCGTCGGCACGCGCGACGGGCGGCTTTGCCTCCTCGCCGAGCGTGCTGAGAGAATCCAGGCGATGCGAGAGGTCGGCGAGGCGGCGCGTCACGACGTGGATCACCTCGCCCTCCTTCTGCACCTGCCCTGAGGCCAACAACAAGCGTGTGCCCATGATGACGTGGCGATAGCGCTCGAACACCGGCGGCCAGACGATGATGTTGGCGACCCCCGTCTCGTCCTCCAGGGTCGCGAAGATCACGCCCTTGGCGCTGCCCGGACGCTGGCGCACGAGCACGAGGCCCGCGACCGTGACCCAGCTGTCCTGCGCAAGCGTCGCGAGCTCCCCGTTCCGTGACACCCCCTCGGCCGCAAGCTCCTCGCGCAGCAGCGCCAAGGGATGAGCGCGGAGCGAAAGCCGGAAGGACGCATAGTCGTCGACGATCGCGGCACCAAGCGACATCGCCGGCAGAGTGACCGCGGGCTCGCGCGCGGCCTCATGCATCCCTTCGTCGAGCGGCGCGCCGCGCCCTGCGCCGGGTGCGGCGAACAGCGGCAGCGGTGCCTCGCCGAGCGCGCGCACCGCCCAGAGCCCGTCGCGCCGGGCGAGACCGAGCGAGCCGAAGCCATCCGCGCGGGCGAGCCGCTCGAGCGTCGCCTTCGCGACGCCGGCGCGGTGCCAGAGCGCGGGCACGCTCGTGTAGCCCTCGCCGCGCGCTGCGACCAGGCGTTCCGCCTCTTCCTCCTTGAAGCCCTTGATCTCGCGAAAGCCGAGCCTGAGCGCAAGCCCACGGCCGGCACGACGCGTGCCGGTCTCGCGTGCGGGCGGAACGCCGCCATTCGAAGCACCGCCATGCGGCCAGTTGACCCCTGTCCTGCCCGGCTCGCGCGCGGCCTCGGCACTCACCGGCTCGAGCGTGTTGTCCCATTCGCTCGCATTGACATCGATCGGGCGAACGATCACGCCGTGCTCCCGCGCATCGCGCACGAGCTGCGCGGGCGCGTAGAAGCCCATCGGCTGGCTGTTGAGGATCGCGGCGGCGAACACCGCCGGGTAGTGGCATTTGAGCCAGGCCGAGACGTAGACCAGAAGCGCGAAGCTCGCGGCATGCGATTCGGGAAAGCCGTAATCGCCGAAGCCCTCGATCTGCTTGAAGCAGCGCGTCGCGAACTCCTCGTCGTAGCCGCGCGCAAGCATCCCGCCGATCATCTTCTCGCGGAAGGTATGGATCAGCCCGGTGCGCCGGAAGGTCGCCATGGCGCGGCGCAGCGCATCCGCTTCCTCCGCCGTGAAGCCGGCCGCGACCATGGCGACATGCATCGCCTGCTCCTGGAAAAGCGGCACGCCGAGCGTCTTGCCGAGCACGCGCTCGAGATCCTTCGAGGGAAAGATCACCGCCTCCTCGCCATTCCGCCGGCGGAGATAGGGATGGACCATGTCGCCTTGGATCGGCCCAGGCCGCACGATCGCCACCTCGATGACGAGGTCGTAATAGCTGCGCGGCCTGAGGCGCGGCAGCATGCTCATTTGCGCGCGGCTTTCGACCTGGAAGACGCCGACCGAATCGGCAGCGCACAGCATGTCGTAGACCGCCGGGTCCTCCGCCGGCAGGCTCGCGAGATCGGCCACGACACCGTGATGCCGCGCGAGCAGCGTGAAGGCCTTGCGGATGCAGGTCAGCATGCCGAGACCGAGCACGTCGACCTTGATCATGCCGAGCGCCTCGAGGTCATCCTTGTCCCATTCGATGTTGGTGCGCTCGTCCATCGCGGCGTTCATGATCGGCACCACCTCGGCGAGCGGGCCGCGCGTGATCACGAAGCCGCCGACATGCTGCGAGAGGTGGCGCGGAAAGCCGATCAGCGTGCGCGCGAGGTCGAGCGCGAGGCAGAGCCGGCGGTCGCGTGGGTCGAGGCCGGCCTCGCGCACGGCGTCCTCGCGCACACCCTCCGAACTCCAGCCCCAGATCGTGCGGGCGAGCGCACCGACCACATCGAGCGAAAGCCCAAGCGCCTTGCCAACCTCGCGGATGGCGCTGCGCGCGCGATAGCTGATCACGGTCGCCGCGATGCCGGCGCGCTGGCGGCCATACTTCTCGTAGATGTACTGGATCACCTCCTCGCGGCGCTCGTGCTCGAAATCGACGTCGATGTCGGGCGGCTCGTTGCGCGCGGCGCTGACGAAGCGCTCGAAGAGAAGATCCACACGGTCGGGATCGACCGCGGTGATGCCGAGGCAATAGCAGACGACGGAATTCGCCGCCGAGCCGCGGCCCTGGCAGAGGATGCCGCGGCTCCGCGCGAAGCGCACGATGTCGTGCACCGTGAGAAAGTAAGGCGCGTAGTTGAGCTTGGCGATGAGCTGGAACTCGTGCGCGATGCGCGCGCGCACGGCCTCGGGCACACCGGCCGGATAGCGCGCCGCCGCGCCTTCCCAGGTGAGCCGCTCGAGTTCTTGTTGCGGCGTCTGCCCACGCGCCACGACCTCCACCGGATATTCGTACGCCAGCTCGTCGAGGCTGAAACGGCAGGCATCGGCGATCTCGACCGTGCGCGCGATGGCATCGGGATAGCGACGGAAAAGCCGCGCCATCTCGTCTGGCGCCTTGAGATGACGCTCGGCGTTGGCGAACAGCCGATGGCCCGCATCGTCGATCGTGCAGTGCGCGCGAATGCAGGTCAGCACGTCCTGCAACGGGCGGCGCGCGGCCTCGTGCGCATGCACGTCGTTGGTCGCGACGAGCGGCGTGCCGCACTGCGCAGCGATCGTCGCGAGCCGCACCAGGCGCAACGCATCGTCGCCGCGATAGAGATGATGCGCCGCGAGATAGCATGGCCCCGGCACCTGCTTGGCGAAGGCGGCGAGCGTACGGGCGAAGCGGTCGAGGCCGTCGGCATCGAGCGTCTCGGGCGGCAGGGCGATGAGGATCTGGCCTTCGGCATGGACCAGGAGATCGGCCGCGGTGATCCAGCATTCACCCTTGGGCGCACGCCGCTTGCCCACCGTGATGAGCCGCGAGAGCCGGCCATAGGCGGCGCGGTCGGTCGGGAAGCAGAGATAGCTCGGCCCCGTCCCCTCCTCCGGCGCCGCGAGGTCGTCCGTCAAGTCGAGCCGCGCGCCGACGACGAGCGCAACGCCGCATTCCTTCGCCGCGGCATGCGCGCGCACGATGCCGGCCAGGCTGTTGCGGTCGGTGATGCCGATCGCATGATGGCCGAGCCCCGCCGCCGCATGCACCAGCTCCTGCGCGTGGGAGGCGCCGCGCAGGAAGCTGAAATTGCTCGCGACCTGGAGCTCGGCGTAGGCGGTCATCGTGCGCAATAACTTGGCGGCTCAGGCGAAGAGGCCGTGCAGCCACCAGTCGGGGACCTTGCCGCCGGTGACATAAGGCGCGTCGCGATAGACCCAGAAGCGCCGCCCCTCGGCATCCTCGACGCGGTAATAGTCGCGCAGCTCGTTCGTGGCCGCCGCGGGCGGCTGCGTGCCCCGCCACCATTCGGCGGCGATACGCTCCGGCCCATCCGCCTTGACCACGCGGTGCATCACGCGTCGCCAGCGGAACATCACCGGCGGGTCGTCGGGCACCATGGCGACCGCCTCGATCGCCTCGGGCCGCGCGAGCAGGCGGATCGGGCGGCCGCGCACCGCGGGCCACGCCGCGGCCGCCGCGGGGGCGAACGGTGGTGCGCTCGTTTGCGCGCGCTCGGGCCAATGGCTCTCCTCGGGCGCGAGGACGTGCACCTGCGCGAGCCCGAAGCGGTTGCCGAGACGGTCGATGAGCAGGCCAAGCGCGTCGGCGCGGGCCGCCTCTGCGGCGCGGGCCACGCCGTCGAGCGTCGGCTGCGCGGCGTCAAGCGGCGCGGTGTGCGGCGCCTCGAGCACCATCAAATCGACCCCGAAGCCGAGCTCCGCCTCGTCCAGCCGCTCGTCGATCAGGCGCATGAGGTGGCGCGGCGCGCGCACCGGCGCGCTGGTGCCGACGCTGACGCGCGCGACCCCGCCATCGGCACGATAGAGCGCGAGCACGAGCCGGCGCACCCCGAGGCCGGCCTCCGCGAGCCGGGCGGCGAGCCGTGCGAGCAAGCGCTCGGTGCCGGCGGCGACGGCGTCGCGGTGCGCAATCGGCTCGGCATAAGCGAGATGCACACGTTGGGGTGCCGTCGGCGGGCGCGGCGAGAGCGGCTCCGGCACCCGTCCGAACGCCTGATCGAGACGCGTGAGCACTGCGGCGCCGAAGCGCCGGGCGAGCGCCTTGCGCGGCAGCGCGGCGAGCGCACCGATGTGGCCAAGGCCGAGCCGTTCGAGCTCCTCCACGAGCGCCGGCTCGAGACGAAGCGCCGCGACCGGCAGCTTGGCGAGCGCGCGCCGCGTGCCGCCGCGCTTGATGATGCGCACCGGCTCGCGCGCGCCGTAATGACTTGCGGCCCAAGCGGCGCCCGGCGTGTCGGCGAGGCCCGCGCGCGCCGCATAGCCGAAGCGCGCGAGCCGCGCGACGAGATCGGTCACCAGCGCCGCCTCGCCGCCGAAGAGATGCGCGCAGCCGGTGATGTCGAGCCAAATCGCGTGATGGCTCGCCGGCGGGCTCACGAGATCGGGCGCGTCGCAGGCGGTCCAGGGCGTCCAGCGTGTGCACCAGTCAGCGAGCGCGGCGAGCGCGCGCTGATCGCCCGCCAGATCGGCCGGCACGGTGCCGAGGCTCGGCAGCCGGGCGCGGGCATCGCTCAGCGCGAGCCCCGGCACGATCCCGGCCGCGCCCTCCGCCGCCCGGTTGGCCGCGGCAACGCGCATGACATGGCCTGAGCCCCGCCCGGCGCCGCCACCGCGGAGGCCCGCGCCGCTTTCGCCTGCGCGGCCTTCGGCCACGGTGACGAACGGCGCCGTGCGCAGCTCAGGCCGCCGCCGGCTCAGCCGATCGGTCGGAAAGCGGGGCAGCCAAAGCGAAATCACCCGTCTCATGATGCCACTCCAAAAGCCACGATCTGGGCCGCCCGCCGCGGCAGCGCGTGAGATGCGCGCGCCAGCGCGCCGGCCCGAAGCCGAGCGCCCGGTCGCGCCGGCTTTCCGGCATGCCGGCGGCAGGCATAACCCCATGAGATGTCAATGAAATCATGCTCGGCGCGGGCTCGATCTGCCAGCGGGTGAGCGCCGCGCTGGCGCTCGCCCAGCCGGCGCCGCCCTGCAGCAGGAACGCCGTCACCCCGCTCGCCTCGGCGGCGAGCTGCAGGCGCCGGCTGCCGGTGAGATCGGCCGCCGCCCCCTCGCCCACCACGGCGGCGAGATGGCGGCAGCCGAGGCCCTCGCGCAGCGCCCAGAGCACGTCCGCCGCGCGTGTCACCCGCACCAGGACGAGGCGGCGCGGGTCGAGCCCCAAGGCGGCGAGGCCGAGGCCGTAATGCGCACCGGTCTCGCCCAGCGCGCGCCGATGCTGGCACCAGAGCACGGCCTGGTTGTCCGGACATTCCCGCAAAAGTCGGACCACCAGCGCGCTCGCGAAGCCCGCCGCGGCGCCATCGCCCGCCGCGCCCGCGATCTCATGCAGGCTGCCGCGCGCGAGGCCGCCCCAGGGCAAGGCCGCATCCAGCGCAGTGACACCGAGGCGAAAGCCGCAAGCCTCGCCGCCGTGTTCCGCGCCCGATGATCCGTCGATGGTGCCGCCGCGTTCCAAGGCGCGCACCTGGCGGCGCAGGCGATCGAGTGGTGTCGGAAAAAGCGCCAGAGGTTCTGACATGCTTACCTCCAGGCCCAGAGTGGCGCTACCGGGCTGTTTCCTGTGCTGTGCGGTGTACTGCGCTTTGCTTTTCTGTTCTGTTTTTGTTCTATACCCGACCATGCTTGTTTGTCAAGGCGCCCCCGCCTTTCCTCCTCACCCTCAGAGGCGGGCATCATCCCGACCGCCTCACCGCGCACGGACACACCCGCGCCGGCCACGTTCGTTATTTTCCCGTCGCGACGCTGTGGTTCGGCCGGGTCGCGCTCCGCCCGCGTGCATAGTCGGCCCCCTCTGCCTCTGCCTCCGTCCTGTCTCCGCGTCTCGCCATCGCCGCGCGAAATCCCGGCACCAGGACCGACCGACAGTCCAATTTGCCGAAACTCCCAATTCACCCCAACTGCCCCATTCGTACAAAATAGACTGCGCTATTTTCAGGCTTTATTGCGCTAATTTCGCGCAAATATCGCGATCAAATCTGACGATTGACGCAAATTGCGCCGTTTAAACGATTCGTACGGAAACGATTTGTACGCTTCACCGTTTCCCTCCCAGGAGGGTTGGCCAGGAGAGTTGATATGACGTCCACATTCACGGTGAGCGAAGCGCGCGAGCGGCTCGGCGACATCGTCAACCGCGTCTCCATCGCCGCCGAGCGGGCCACCATCACCAAGCACGGCAAGCCCTTGGCGGCGGTTGTTTCGACCAACGATTTGGCGCTTCTCCAGGCGATCGAGCGCTACGCCGACATCGAGGAGGCGACCGCTTCGCTGATCGAATATTGCGAGAAGGGTGGGCCTGACCTGGATACACTCAAACGCGAATTAGACCTTTGATCATGGCAAATTACGAGGTTATCTTTGCACCACGTGTCGCAAACTCTCTCCGCGCCCTGCCCAAGGCCCAGCAACGTCGCCTAATCCGCGCAATCGAGCGCCTCAAGGAGGGCCGCGCGCCCGGCAACGCATTGAACCGAGCCCTCAATCTCCACCTCCACCGGATCGGCCTCGACCGCATCATCTACGCGATCGTGAACCAAGGCCGCCGCCTTGTGATCGTCGCGCACAGGCGTGAAAACTACAGCAATTAAAAGGTATTACAGTCCATTTCGCTATCAATCTATGAGATTTCCGCCATTGCCAGGCACTCCCGGCTCAGTCGTGCATACATCAAAATAACCACCTTATATCAACTCGCTAAACGCCGTTATTTCGATTCTTCATAAACTCGAGCCGCCCTTGACATGGAAAGGGTCGCCGCCCACGCGCATGGTTAACGCGGCCAGGGCACGCCGAAAGACGCGTTTTCACCCGTGCGATGGGAGGCGGCTCCGCGCTAGGCTGATGCGCCATGCCCGAGCTGCCGGACATCACGATCTACCTCGAGGCGCTGGAGCGCCGCATCGGCGGGCAAAGCCTCGACGGCGTTCGGTTGGGCAACCCGTTCCTTCTCCGCTCGGTCGAGCCGCCGCTCACCGCCGTGCACGGCAAGCGCGTGGCCGGGTTTCGCCGCCTCGGCAAGCGCATCGCGATCGGCGTCGAGAGCGGGGAGTGGCTGGTCCTGCACCTGATGATCGCGGGTCGCCTGCATTGGCACGACGCGCCCGCGAAACCGCTCCCCGGCAAGCGCGGGCTGGCGGGCTTCGATTTCGCGCATGGCACGCTCATTCTGACCGAGGCGGGCTCCAAGAAGCGCGCTTCGCTCCATGTGGTGGCCGATGAGACGGGGCTGGCCGCGCACGATCCGGGCGGCCTGGAGGTGCTGGAGGCGCCTCTCGCGGCCTTCAGGGCCGCGTTGACGGCGCGAAACCACACGTTGAAGCGCGCGCTCACCGATCCCAGGCTTTTCAGCGGCATCGGCAACGCCTACTCCGACGAAATTCTGCACCACGCAGGGCTTTCGCCCGTCGCAATGACGCAAAAACTGAACGAGGAGGCCATCGCACGCCTGCACGAGGCCACGCGGGCGACGCTCAGCGACTGGATCGCGCGTCTTCGAGAGGAGACCGGTGACGGCTTTCCCGAGAAGGTCACGGCGTTTCGCGACGGCATGGCGGCCCACGGCCGCTACGGCAAGCCCTGCCCCGTCTGCGCCACGCCGATCCAGCGCATCCGCTACGCCAGCAACGAGACAAACTATTGTCCGCGTTGCCAAACCGAGGGCCGCCTGCTCGCCGACCGCTCGCTCTCGCGGCTCCTGAAAAAGGACTGGCCGCGCTCGGTCGACGAGCTCGAGCGCCTCAAGGGGACCTGACAAAGCGCCCCGCCGAGGCTATGTCAACGCCCGCACGGCCGGATCAACAGCGAGAAACCTCCATGAAAGCCATCCTGTGCACCGCCTTCGGCCCTCCCGAGACCCTCAAGCACGCGGAGATCGACCCGCCCACCCTCGGTCCCGATGGGGTTCGTATCGAGGTCCACGCGGTGGGTGTAAATTTCCCCGATCTCCTTCTGATCGAAGGGAAATATCAGCTCCGCCCGCCCTTCCCCTTCGTGCCCGGCATGGAATGCGCGGGCGACGTGCTGGAGGTCGGTGCCGCCGTCACGGGCCTCGCGGTGGGACAGCGCGTGCTCACCTCGATGTCCTATGGCTGCATGGCGGAAGAAGCCGTCGCCCCCGCCAAGGATGTGGTGCCGATCCCCGATGCCATGCCCTATGCGCATGGCGCGGCGTTTCCGGTGGCCTATGGCACGAGCTATCACGCGCTCGTCGAGCGCGCCCAGCTGAAGGCGGGCGAGATCCTGGTGGTGCATGGCGCGGCCGGCGGGGTGGGCCTCACCGCCGTCGAGATCGGCAACAAGCTCGGCGCCACGGTTGTTGCAACCGGCGGTAGCGACGAAAAACTCAAGATCGCGCAACAATACGGGGCCGACCACCTGATCAACTACCGCACCGAAGACCTCCGCGAGCGCATCAAGGCGCTAACCGACGGCCGCGGCGCCGACGTGATCTACGATCCGGTGGGCGGCGACGTGTTCGACATCTCGCTGCGCGCGCTCGCCTGGCGCGGCCGGCTCCTCGTGATCGGCTTCGCCGCGGGCCGCATCGCGGAAGCGAAGACCAACATCATCCTTCTGAAGGAGGCGCACGTCATCGGCGTCGCCTGGGGCGCCTTCGCCCACCGCCACCCGGAGGCCAACCGCGCCTACATGGAAACGATGCTCGGCTGGTATGCCGAGGGCGCCCTCAAGCCCCACATCTCGCGCACATTACCGCTCGCCGAGGTCACCGACGCCCTCGAGGCATTGCGCGCCCGAAAAGTGGTGGGAAAACAGGTGCTTGAAGTGCCCTAGCCACGACGCGAGAGCATGCGGTCCGAGGTGCGCCCTCTTCTCTCCGCGCGCTGCGATCCGACAAACACGCGGCGTGTTCGAGCGCGCGCTTCCGTCAGGAGGAGCCGATCAAGAGCGGGATATCCATTTCCTTTGAAAACGCCTTTGCCGATTCGACCGAGCGATTCGCGGCGGCGCGAACGCCGCTCGC
Organism: Alphaproteobacteria bacterium; assembly: GCA_965216915.1. Taxonomy (GTDB): domain Bacteria; phylum Pseudomonadota; class Alphaproteobacteria; order UBA828; family UBA828; genus CBDCGS01. The sequence goes on along the minus strand of CBDCGS010000010.1, from coordinate 708,381 downwards.
GCTTGCCCGCGGCGACGCACAATCGTCGCGGGCGGATGCCCAGACCACGGGCGATACCCTTGTCCTTGCGAACGGCCAGAGCCCTGGCAAGTTCGTTTTCGAGCGGGCGGCGCCCCACGTGGTCACCATCCGCATTGGAACCGGCCACGGATCGGGCTTCTTCGTCGGCAAGCAGGGCCATTTGTTGACCAACGCTCACGTCGTCGGCGAGGCATCCAAGGTGCAGATCGCGACCTCGAGCGGCCTCGCGCTGGTTGCGGAGGTGATTCGCACACACCCGACGCGCGATGTCGCGCTCCTCAAGGCCCCGATCACGCTCGCGCGGGCTCCTCATGTCGCGTTGGCGACGCCGCCGATAGCGGCTGAGGTGTTCGCCGTCGGCAGCCCGATTCTGGAGGATTTGCACGCCACCACGACGAAGGGCGTGGTGGGCGGCCTCAGAACCGATCGCAGCTCAGGGCTGGCCTTCATCCAGGCCGATGCCGCGGTCTCACCCGGCAGCAGCGGCGAGCCGCTCTATGACGCGCGCGGTGGCATCATCGGGATGTCGGTCGGCAAGAATAGCGGTGGCGGCGCCGAAGGCCTCGGCCTGTTCATCCCCATCGCGGACGCCTTGCGGAGTTTGGCCGTCTCCATGGAATGACGGCGAGGGGCGGCATCCCGACTGACCCGCGGCATCCCGACCGACCCGCGGCATCACGCCGACGAATGGAGTGGCGCGGGCACCACCACTCGCGTTTCGCGCAAAGACGCCATTGCTTTGCCACAATCCCGGCGTTCACTGGGCAAATGCGCGCCTTGGCGACAATGCTGATGATCCTCGCAAGCGCCGGCCTCGCGCGGGCCGATGCGCCGCCGGCCTTCGCGGAGCGGCTCGAGGCGGCGGCCCTCGAACGCACGCAGCATCGCGTGGTGTATGACGGTTCCTACGTCGCCATCGCCTACCCGATGGGCGATGTCGCGCCGGACCGCGGCGTTTGCACCGATGTCGTGATCCGCGCCTATCGCACGCTCGGCGTCGATCTGCAGCGTCTGGTGCATGAGGACATGACGGTGGATTTCGCCGCCTATCCGCCCCTCTGGGGCCTGTCGCGCCCCGACCGCAACATCGATCACCGCCGCGTCCCCAATCTCGCGGCGTTCTTCACCAAACACGGTCGCAGTCTCACCGTGACACGCGACCCCGCGCATTACCGCCCGGGCGACCTCGTGACCTGGATGGTGGGCGGCAGTCGCCCGCATATCGGCATCGTCACCAGCCGGCGCTCGCGCGACGGCGCGCGGCCCCTCATCGTGCACAATATCGGCCGCGGGCCCGAACTCGAGGACATGCTCTTCGACTTTCCGATCACCGGCCACTATCGCTATCGCCCGGAGATTCCAGCGCGCCACGCCGGCTGACCCGGCGGCCCGCCATGGCCGTTCCGCCCCGGCCAGGTCGAAGCCGCCGGGCGGCGCGGCTACCCATGCAGCATGGGGTTTTGCCGCCGCCGCATTTCACGGCTTGTCGCGCCGCGCCTTCTCCGTCAAATTTCCCGTCCGAGGGCACACCGACGGACGCCGCCAGCGAAAACCTCGCGAACGGCGCGCTCGGTTGGCGGTGAAAGGGGGCATCTGAGGGGATCGCGCCGACGCGATCGGCCCTCATGCCGCGTTCTCCGCCCGGTGTTTTCGAGGAGGGGATGCGTTGGAAATCACGGTGCGATTCAGCCGGTCTCAGCTGGTGGAGGCGGCGCAAAACCGTCTCGGACTCAAGAGAGTGGCGTTGGACGGGCCGGTCAGCGCGACGGCGATCATCGGCGCGCTGATCAAAACCCTGCCGCCCCAAAAGCACATCGGCGCGGGCAATTTCGAGCACATGCTGCCAGCGCAATCCGTGATTTGCGTCAAACCCAACAGCTGCGACGTTCAGGGCGACGGCGTGCACGTCACGATCCAGCAAGCCGAAGGCCCACACCAGACGAGACCCTATTTCGCCGGCTATCTGAGGGCCCTGCAGGACATGGTCGAGCGCCCAGATCTGGGCCACTAGGGCGGTCGGCGGGGCACGGCGAACCCACCACTCGCATCCCACGATCGCATTTGTCACGCGTGATCGGCAGAGGGCCAGCGGGCCTCGTTGGCCGAAGCACCCGCACCAGGATCGGTTTGGACTGGCCCAAAAGGCATACGGTGCCGTGATAGGGTCAGACGCATGATGACCGCCATTGCCATCGCTGGATACCGATCCCTGCGAGAGCTCGTGCTTCCCCTGGAGCGGCTCACGATCGTTACAGGACCGAACGGCAGCGGAAAATCGAACCTCTACAAGGCACTCAGGCTGCTGGCTGATGTCGCCCAGGGTCGGGTCATCAGCGCCGTGGCGCACGAAGGCGGACTCGATTCGGTGCTCTGGGCCGGACCCGAGGTTCTCTCGCGTGCGATGGAGCGCGGCGAAGCACCCGTTCAAGGCGGCCGGCGGCGTAAGGGTGTCAGCCTCAGGCTCGGTTTCGCGAGCGAGGATTACGGATATGCAATCGACCTCGGGCTTCCGACACCGGGTCAAACCATGTTCAGCGCGGACCCGGAGATCAAGGCAGAAGCCCTGTGGATCGGGCAGCAGCTATCACGAAGGAACCAAATTGCCGAAAGACGCGGGCCGCATGTCCAAATCCTCGATGATGACGGTCGACGCCAAACCGTTCTCGACACCCTGCCAAACTACGACAGCATGATGGCGCGCGCTGCCAGCCCGACAGACGCGCAGGAGCTTCACATCGTCCGAGAGCGCCTGCGCGCGTGGCGATTCTACGATCACTTTCGGACCGACTCCGACGCACCTGCCCGCCATCCGCAGATCGGCACGCGGTCACCGACCTTGGCATCGACAGGCGCCAATGTCGCCGCAGCATTGCAGACGATCCGTGAAATTGGCGACAGTGACGGTCTCGACGCCACCATCGAAGATGCGTTTCCGGGTTGCATGGTTGAGGTCGAGAACACGCGTGGTTTCGAGATGGTGATGCATCAACAGGGGCTGCTCCGGCCCCTGCGCGCGGCCGAACTGTCGGACGGGACGCTGCGGTATCTGCTCCTGACTGTGGCGCTCTTCTCTCCGCGGCCACCGCCGCTGTTCGTTTTGAACGAACCCGAGACCAGCATTCATGCGGACCTCGTGGCGCCGCTGGCGCGCCTGATCGCGCGCGCGTCCGAAAGATCGCAGATCATCGTTGTCACTCACGAGAGCGCGCTCGAATCCATGCTGGCCGCCGAGGCCCCCTGCGCGAGCCATGCCCTAACCAAGAAGCTCGGAGAAACCGTGATCGAGGGCGTCGACGCCCCTGGCTGGAGCTGGCCCAGTCGATAGACGCTTAAGACCGCTGCGCGGCACGAAAACACGTGAGACGCAGGGGACCCGCGTCCGTCCGGTGGAGCCTCCAAGCCCAGCCCGACAACGCCCGCGTTTCGTGCCAATATGGTGAACCAGCCATGGCGGGGTTCCCTGCATATCGGTGCGACGCCGCGCGTGCCCTGTTCGAGCCTCTGACGCGGGGTTTGGAGGGGCGCGCCGAGCGTGTGCTGATCGGCCTCAACTGGACCTATGTCGAGGGACCGGCGGGAGTTGGGCTCTGCCACACCCCGGTGCGGCCATCCAGCGGATGTGTCGGCGTGGAGGGCGCGGCCGCGCTGCAAGGCCGAGCGCTCGCCGACCTCGCGGGCGGGTTGATGGGCGACGATGCGTTTCTGCGGTCGCTCGCGGTCGCTGCGATCAATGCCCACCACAACCGGCCCGAACTCGCGGGCAGCGCGGTCAATGGCTTCGACCTGCTGGAGCCACCGGGCGCCGACACGGTGGTGATCGGGCGCTTTCCGGGCCTTGCGGCGCGTTTGCCGGAGGCGGCGGTGATCGAGCGGGCACCGAAGCCCGGCGACCACCCGCTCGAGGCAGCACCGGTGCTGTTGCCCCGCGCGAAACAGGTCGCGATCACGAGCTCGACGCTCGCGAACGGCACCCTGCCCCGCCTCCTCGCGCTGGTGCCGGAGAGCGCTTTCTGCGTCTTGGTCGGGCCGACCACGCCGCTCGCCCCCGCCCTCTTCGCGCACCGGATCAGCGCGCTCTCGGGCCTCGTCGTCACCGACCGCGCGGGCGCCTTTCGCGCGATCGCCGAGGGCGGTGCTGTGGCGGCGCTGCGTCCGGTCTCGCGCCGCCTGACGCTCGCGGCGCCGCGGTGACGCGCCGCCGCTTCCCCCGCTACGCCGGGGCCTGCGCGCTCGCCGCGCTCATCATCCTGCTCCTCGTGCTGGTGCTGGCCGACGGCGGTGAGGCGGAAACACCGTCGCCCTTGGTCGAGCGCGCGCGCATCGGGCCGTGGCCTGGCGTCTCCCAGCTGATCGGCTATCAGGGACGGATCTGGTTTGCGAACAGCGTCAAGTTCCGCAACCACAACTCGGCCGATCTCCACAGCTTCGACCCCATCACCGGAACGACGCGATACGAAGCCCACCTTCTGAGCCAGGACGCGGGCCAGCCGACGGTGCATCGCGGGCTTCTCTTCTGGCCGTTCGAAGATCCGCGCCTTTCGACCGGTCTCGCCGAATATGCCGTGACGGACGGGCGCGCCTGGCACTGGCAGCCGCTCGGCGACGTGACCGCCTTCCACAACCACGCCATGCTCTCCGCAGGCGATGCGCTCTACGCGGCAACCTCGGCCTGGCGCGGCACCATCCAGCGCTCGGACGATGGCGGGCGCAGCTGGCGCTTGGTCTACGAGCATCCGACCCCCGACGGGCAGGTGAGCCGGGTCACGCGCCTCGCGCGCCTCGACGGCACGGTGTATGCCGGCCTCACCGCCTGGCGCATCGACGGCCCGAAGCTGCTGCGGCAAACCGCGGACGGCTTCGCGCCGGTCCCGGGATGGCCGGCGGCGCGCGCGCTGCAGGCGCTGACCGCCTGGCGTGGCCATCTCTATGCATTTCAGACCGCGGGCGACGACCACGCCACCTGGCGCACCGATGGCACGGCGATCGAGCGGCTAACCGCTCTCGATGGCCACAAGGTGCGCGACTTCGCGGCGACGGCGGATGCCTTGTGGTTGATCACGGCGCAGGACGGCGGAGGCGCGCTCTGGCGCAGCACGGACGGGGGATCGTTCACCACGGTGCAGCGTTTCGATGCCGTCGAGCCGGTGGATCTCCTCTCCTATGGCGGCGCGCTCTTTCTCGGCGCGCTCGATGCCGCGGGCGACGGCACGCTGTGGGGCCCGGCCGGGCCGGTCTCGCCCGAACCGCCGGTCGGCGCCGCGCCGCTCCCCTCTCCGCCACCCGCCCCACCATCAGAGGGCGAGAGCCTCGCCGATGCCGCGGCTGCGCTCGACACCGTGCTCGCCGCGCCCGAGCGCTATCGGCGCCAGCTCGTCGACGTCCTCGCGCCGTTCGCGCGTGCGCGCACGGCGCACGCCGGTGCCGTGCTCGGCGCACGCCTCGCGGGGCCCTTTCCGGACGCCACCGTGTCGCTTTTCGGTGGCGCGGCCGAGGTCAGCGCCGGAAACATCGCACGCTGGTTCCTGCTGGGGGCGATGGCGCACAACGGGCATGGCCGCGTGCCGGCCGAGCTCCTCGCGGCGCCGTTCACCGCGCCTGCGAACCGTGCCGAGAAATATCTCGACCCGCCGCCTGCCGCGATGTGGGCCGTCGCCCGGCTTTGCCAGCACGACGACGCGACGCTCGCCGCGCTGATCGCGAGGCTCGACAATCCGGACGATCCCCCCTGGCTCCGCGGCGATGTGGTCGGCGCGCTCCGCGCGCTCACGGGCGAGCGCTTCGGCTATGACGTGGCGGCATGGCGCCACTGGTGGTTGCGCTGGTCGGAGACGGCCTCGCGCGTTTACCCTTCGTGCGTCATCGCGAGTCGACAATAGGCCCGAGACCCCCGCAAACGCCGACGGGAGAACGATCTTGGCACTGCTCAAGGCGCTGATCCTTCCACCCGGTATCCTCATCCTGGCCATCTTGTTCGGCTGGTTGGTCAAACGGTTGTCGCCCGCGGTGGGCGGCACGATCATTGGCCTTTCGGTGCTGCTCCTCTACGCGCTCTCCACGCCGATCGCCTCGGGCTACCTGATCGAGTCCCTACAGACCGACCCGCCGATCACCGCCGCGCAGCCCGCCGCCGAGGCCGGTGCGATCGTGATCCTGAGCGGCGACCTCTACCGCGATGCGCCCGAATATGGCGCCGACACCTCGGGCCCGATGACGCTGATCCGGCTTCGCTACGGCGCCCGGCTCGCGCGCCAATATGGCCTCCCGGTGCTGGTCACGGGCGGCGTCATCCAGGAGGGCGACCGGGCGATCGCCGAGGTGATGCGCGAGACGCTGGTCGACGAGTTCCATGTCCCGGTGCGCTGGACCGAGACGCGCTCGCGCAACACGCGCGAGAACGCGACCTATAGCGCGGAGATCCTCAAAGCGGCATCGATCGACACGGTCTACCTCGTCACCAACGCGTGGCACATGCCGCGCGCCAAGCGCGCGTTCGAGGTGGCGGGCCTCACGGTCATCGCCGCGCCGACCGGCATCGGAAGCCGGCCGACACCGGTGTGGCGCGATTTCCTGCCGAGTGCCGGCGCGCTCAACCGCTCGTCCTTCGCGATCCACGAGTGGATCGGCCAAGCCTGGTACGAATTGCGCTCCGACTAGCGTGGCTACTCGAAATACTTGTCCGCCGGCGGATATTCGATGATCGCGTGGTCGAACTCCTTGTCGGGTTCGTTCGCATTCCACGCAAATCCGCGCGCGACGCTCCAATAGTGAACGGCGAGATAGGGCGCACGCGTGCACTGCGAGCGCCGCGGGTTCGCGGGATTGGCGCCGCGCACGTTCCACACCCGGCCCCAACGGGCGAACACCTTGGCATCCAGGCGCTTGCCGTTCACCCAAAGGCCCTTGTTGTAGCGGCAGAAGAAACGAAGACCGATCCAGGCCGACTGGTTGGGGCGAAGCGCATCGCGAATGAAATTGTGAACCTCGGCCGAGGTGACGACCGCGAGGCGGCCGCGCCGCCCTTTGTAGTGCCGGCGCTCCGAGGCCGCCTTGGCATAGCGCCACAGGAGACGCCGCGCCTTGACGCCGAGGCTCGCCGAGGACACCAGCTCGTAGTAGGTGTCGTTGGCCTCGAGATAGACGGGCTTGTCGAGCACCGGCTTCTTTCCGGCCGCGATCGCCGGCGCTGTGAGCGCGAACGCGCACAGAAAAACCACAAAGAACCGAAAACGCATCGTGCGCGAGCTCCTTCGCATCCGACGGCGTGAGAACAAGGTTTGCGCGAGGCAGAGAGAAGTCAAGAACCGACTAACGCTCGGTTAATCGGCACCGCTCATCGGCTGCCGCGCTGCGCCCGCGCTTAACCATTCCAGCACCCACCCGTGCACCCGATCGCGCCACTCAGCCCGCGAATAGGTGTGGTCCGCCGGCTCCAGGCGCCGCTGCGTCACCGTCGATTGCGACAAGATCTTGCGCCAGTCTCGGCCGCCGGCGACCGACACGAACTCTTGGGCCGTGAGATCTTGCCCGCTCAGGATCACGAGCACCCGTCCGCGAAACCGTGCGAGCCCGCGCGCCATGCGGTCGGGGAGCGGTGTCGGGTCATCCGAGGGCTCGCCCCCCGGCTCGATCGCGATCGAGGGTGCGCCGGCATCCGGCGTGTCCTCGGCGCCCGAGGCCGCGCGCGCGGTTCCGAGAACCGAGGCCACGAGACGAAACGGGTTGATCCGCCCGGTGAGGAGCGCGCGCCAGAACACGGGGTCGCGCAAGCGGGCGAGATAGCGGCTGCGCGCATAGGCGCGCGCGTAGCTCTGGGCCGAGCGCACCCATGGATTGATCAGCACGACCCCGGTGACCCGGGGGTCCTGATGCGCGTAGAAGCTGATGGCGGAAGCGCCATCGCAGAGGCCGAAGAGCACCACCTCCTCGAGCGCGGGCGCATTGTTGGTTAACGCGTCCACGGCGCTCCTGATGTCGGCGTCGAGATGCTCGAAGCCGCGGAACGGGCCGTCGCTGTCGCCGAGCCCGCGATGATCGAAGGTCAGCACGGCCACACCGGCCGCGGCGAGCGTGCGCGCCAGTATGAGAAATTGGCGATGGCTGCCGACGCGATACTGCGCGCCGCCGAGGACGATGACGACGCCCTGGCGCGCAGTGGCACGCGGCCCGTGCACGATGCCGATCAGCCGCGCGCCCTCGCACGCAAAGCCGATGGCGTGCTCCTCGGTCACGACACCCATCCCGCGACGCACTCCACGGTTTCCGCGATCAGCGCGGGCGCCGGCGCATTCTCCTCGATCATCCAGAATGACGGGCCCGCAACGCAGCCGAGCGCAACCGCCGCACCGGCCTCGCGCCAGGCATCGGCGAGGCGACGCTTGGCCGGCGCCAACGCCGCGCCCTCCTCGCCGACGAGCTCGATCCAATCGATCGCGGGACCGATGGGAGCGTGATCGGCGAGCGACAGCCTCTCGATGGCCGCGACCAGCGGCTCGGCGAGCGGGTAGCCGGCCACCTCCACGGTCTCGCCCGCGGCGAGCGCGGCGCGGAGCGTCTTGGTCGTCTCCTGCGGCTTGCCGTCATCGGCCATGGCCGCCAGTGTGCGAATTCTGAGGAACTGGGTGACGAAGGTGCGCCCGCTGGTCACCGGCTGCCAGAGCAGCAGGTGAGGAAACACCGACGCGCCCTGCGCGGCCGCGAGCGCGCTCGCAAGGCTTGCGCCCAAGCGGCAGCCCCAAAGTCCGAGGCAAGGCAGGTCTTGCGCCGCGAGCCACGCGTGCGCGGCCATGACGTCACCCTGCCAGAGCTCCCAGCGCGCTTCAGCAAACGCGCCCGCGCTATTGCCGGTGCCGAAGAGATCGAGGACGAGCGTGCCCACCCCCACGTTGCTGAGTGCGCGCGCGGCCTCTGCCACCACGCGGCGGGAGCGGTTGAGCTCCTCGGCGAAGGACGGCACGAAGATCAGGTGGCCGCGCGCCGCGCCGGCGGGCGCGTAGCGCACCGCGAACAGGCGTCCGGCGGGGCCGTCGAGGAAGAACGGATCGATGCGCGGGGCCGGCGGCTCGGCGGTCACGCGGCGAGCTTCTCCGCGACGAACTGACTGAGGGTGCCGACGGTTTCGAAGGTCTCGGCGCTCACCTCGTCCTCCTCGATCACGAAGTCGAAGCGCTCCTCGAGCGCCACCATGACCGCGGCGACGGCCATGGAATCGAGCTCGGGGATGCTGCCGAACAGGGGTGTCGCGGCCTGCAGTTCGTCGGCGCGGCTGCCGAGCTGCAAAACGTCGCGGAGCACGGATCTCACGTCTTCGAGTGTGTCCATCGATCTCCCTTCGCGCCGATCCGCCGCCGCGTGCGGCCGTGCCGGTCGTCATCGCATGGGGGCGGTGAACGGACTCTTTACGGCCGCCGCGCCAGGCTTCGCGCTGCTGCATATATTCGCGCGGGCCTGCAAGACGCAACCCCGCGCACGAGACCCTGATTCGCAACGAAGTTTCCACCGAATTATGGCAATCTGGCGTCAACCTTTCTCAATCATTCCGAAACCACCGCTGAACCGTTGAGCAGGCTCCTTCACGATCTGATCGCCGGCCGGGCGCGCACGGCGCCCGCGACACCCGCGCTGACACGGGGCGCGACGACGCTCGACTATGGCACGCTCTGGCAGCAGGTGACGGGCGTCGCGCGGGGCCTCGCGGCCCAAGGCCTGATCAAGGGCGACCGGGTCGCGATCTACCTCGAGAAAAACATTCCGTGCGTCGTCGCGATGTTCGGCACCACGGCGGGCGGCGGCGTGCTCGTGCCGATCAATCCGCACCTCAAGGCCCCCCAGGTGCTCCACATTCTAGCCGATTCGGGTGCCCGCATCCTGATCACCACGACGGCGCGCCTGGGCACGATCGCCGCGCAGTTGTGCGAGGCGACGGCGCTGCAGCACGTCATCCTGACCGATGCCGCGGCCAGCGAGGACACGCCCGCGTCAGCCATCCCGACCCAACCGTGGGACGCGCTGAACCATCCATCGACGACGGAGGGCGCGCCGGTGCGCGGCATCGATGCCGACCTCGCGGCGATCCTCTACACCTCGGGCAGCACCGGCCGTCCCAAGGGTGTCGTGCTCTCGCATCGCAATATCGTCGCGGGCGCGGAAAGCGTCTCGAGCTACCTCGAAAACGACGCGCGCGACCGCATCCTCTCCGTCTTGCCCTTTAGCTTCGATGCCGGGTTCAGCCAGATCACGACCGCGTTCTGCGCCGGGGCCGAGCTTGTGCTGCTCGACTTCCTGATCGCGCGCGATGTCGCGCGGGCCTGTGCCAAGCACCGCATCACGGGGCTCACCGGCGTCCCGACGCTCTGGCACCAGCTCGCGCGCCTCGACTGGCCCGCGGAGGCAACGCCACATCTGCGCTATTTCGCGAACACGGGCGGACACATGCCGCGCGATCTCTTGCAGCGACTGCGCGCGGTCTTTCCCAAGGCCAAGCCCTTCCTCATGTACGGCCTCACCGAGGCGTTTCGCTCCACCTACCTCGATCCGGCGGAGGTCGACCGGCGGCCCAACTCCATCGGCAAGGCCATCCCGAACGCCGAGATTCTGGTGGTGCGCCCTGACGGCACGCCCTGCGTGCCCGGCGAGAAAGGCGAGCTGGTACATCGCGGCGCGCTCGTCGCGCAAGGCTATTGGAACGATCCCGAGCGCACGGCGGAACGCTTTCGCCCGGCACCGGGTCAGCCCGCGCAGCGGCCCCTGACCGAGATCGCAGTTTGGTCGGGTGACATCGTCTACGCCGACGAGAAGGGCTTTCTCTACTTCGTCGGACGGCGCGACGAGATGATCAAGACGTCCGGCTATCGCGTGAGCCCGACCGAGGTGGAGGAAGCGGTGTTGGCGAGCGGCCTGGTCGGCGAGGCGGTGGCCTTCGGCGCGCCTCACGCGGAGCTCGGCCAAGGCATCGTCGTGGTCGCGACGGCGAAGGACGGCGCCGCGCTCGACACCGACGCGCTGCTCGTCGAATGCCGAACGCGGCTTCCCGGATATATGGTGCCGGGCGTGATCGTCGCCCGCGAGACGCTTCCCCGCACGCCCAACGGCAAGATCGACCGCTCCGGCCTCGCGGTGAGCCACCAGACCGCGTTCGAAGCCGCGCCGGCGAAGGCAGCCAACGGATGAGCGCCGCGGCACCGGCGAACGACAAGGCCGCCGCCCCCGCGGCGCCGCATCCCGCAATCGGCCACTACGCGGTGGAGAACGGTGTCTTGATGGTTGGCGGTGTGCCGCTGCCCCGGCTCGCCGCGCGTGTCGGCACCACGCCCTTTTTCGCCTACGACCGCGCCAAGCTCGCCGAGCGGGTCGCGCTGCTGCGCGACCGTTTGCCCACCGACGTGGCGCTCCACTACGCGGTCAAAGCCAACCCCTTCCCCGCGGTGGTGCACCACTTGTCAGGCCTCGTCGACGGCTTCGACGTGGCGTCTGCGGGCGAGATGCACACCGCGCTCGACACCGGTGTCGCCGCCGCCGACGTGAGCTTCGCCGGGCCGGGAAAGACCGATGCGGAGCTTGCGCAGGCGGTCGCGGCGGGCATCACGATCCATGTGGAATCCGCGGCGGAGCTGGCGCGCATCGCCACCGTCGCCACGGCGGCCGGCCTGCGGCCCCGCGTGGCGCTCCGCGTCAATCCGGATTTCGAGGTGAAATCGTCGGGCATGCGCATGGGGGGCGGCGCGCAGCAATTCGGCATCGATGCCGAGGCCGTGCCCGCAGTGCTCGCGTCGCCGCCGATGCAGGCGGTCGAGTTCGTCGGATTCCACATCTTCGCGGGCTCGCAAAACTTGAGCACGGCGCTGCTTTGCGACGCGCTCGACCAGACCGCCGCACTCGCCGGCCGCCTCGCCGCGCAGGCGCCGGGCCCGGTGCATCATCTGAACATCGGGGGCGGCTTCGGCATCCCCTACTTTCCGAAGGACCAGCCGCTCGACGTCGCCGCCGTCGGGCGACACCTTGCGGGGCTCATGCCGCAGCTGCGCGCCAGCCTGAGCGCCGAGGCCCAGGTCATCGTCGAGCTCGGCCGCTTCATCGTCGGCGAAGCGGGCCTCTACGTCGCGCGTGTGATCGACCGCAAGGACTCGCGCGGACAGGTCTTCCTGGTCACCGACGGCGGCCTGCATCATCAGCTCGCCGCATCCGGCAACTTCGGGCAGGTGCTGCGCCGCAACTATCCGGTGGCGATCGGCAACCGGATGAGCGCGCCGGCCGACGAAACCGCCTCGGTCGTCGGCTGCCTCTGCACGCCCCTCGATCTGCTCGCCGACAAGATCGCGGTGCCGCGGGCCGAGGTCGGCGACCTCGTGGTTATCTTCCAGTCGGGTGCCTACGGGCGGAGCGCGAGCCCGGACGCCTTTCTCGGCCATCCGCCCGCCGCCGAGATATTGGTGTGACCGACGCCGCCCTCCCTGGGCAGACCCCGCGTGCCGCCGGCGTGGCACCACCGCGCGAGGGCTGGCCGCTGCTGCGGCCGCAAAGTGCCGGACCGGATGCCCGGATCGCGCGCATGCCCGGCGGAACACCCCCGCAGCTCGTCGTGATCATCGACACCGAGGAAGAGTTCGATTGGGCAAAGCCGCATGCGCGCGAGAACACGCGCGTGACGGCGATCGCCGCCCAGCACCGTGCGCAAGAGATCTTCGCCCGCCACGGCGTCGTCCCGACCTATGTCGTCGACTATCCCGTGGTTGCCGACGACACGGCCGCCGGCCACCTCGAGGGCTTCCGCGCGGCCGGCGCCTGCGAGATCGGCGCGCACCTCCACCCCTGGGTCAACCCGCCCGACGACGAGCCGGTCAACGGGCGAAACAGCTTTCCCGGCAACCTGCCGGCCGAGCTCGAGCGCGCGAAGCTCGCACGGCTGACCGAGGCGATCGCCGCGCGCTTCGGCACCCGGCCGACGGTCTACAAGGCTGGCCGCTACGGCGTCGGGCCGCACACCGCGGAGAGCCTGGAAGCGCTCGGCTACACGATCGACGCCAGCATCGTGCCGCGCACCTCGTTCACGATCGATGGCGGCCCGGATTTCCGCGCCTTCGGGCCCGAGCCCTATTGGTTTGGGCGCGAGCGCCGGCTCTTGGCGCTGCCGCTTTCCGTGGGCTTCGCCGGCCACGCGGCGCGCTTCGGGCCGGCGCTCTATCCGCGGCTCTTCGGCCGGCTCGCGACGACCCTTCATCTGCCTGGCCTTCTCGCGCGCGCCCGGATGCTCGAGCGCATCCGCCTGACGCCCGAGGGTGTGGATGGCGCCGGCCTCCGCCGCCTAACGCGGAGCCTGGTGCGTGCCGGGGTGCGCTGCTTTTCGCTGACCTACCACAGCCCTTCGCTCGCGCCCGGCCACACGCCCTATGTCCGCGACGATGAGGCGCTCAGCGCGTTTCTGCGGACCATCGACGACTACCTCCGCTTTTTCCGAGCGGAGGTCGGCGGCGCACCCTCGAGCCCCGGCACGATCTTGCGGCTCTGCGCGGCGCCCGGCGACTGATCCCACGCCATCGCGCAAGCCCGCCCGCGGGCCTCATTTCACGGATTGTTGACGATCGGCACATACGGTAGGGCGACGATCGTGGTTAATCATGCCCCGTACACTGAAAGTTGACGGTGTTTCGGTTGTCCCATTTGCCTGATCATGCAACCTTCGCGCCAGCGAGACGAACGCCGTCGGCCACGCCGAACGGCAGCGCCAATCAAGGCGCGGCTCGCCCGATAGCGCCTTTAACCGAGACATAGTGCCAATGGCGATCATTCGCGCCCTGACACGGAAACGTGTCGTCATCCCTGTGCTCATCCTCGGCGTCCTCGCCGTCGCCGTCATCGTGCTGTTACCGTTGCTCCGGGACGACAGCCTGAGCGCCGAAGAGCACCTCCAGCGAGCCGTCGCACATCAGTCCGAGGGGCGCTTGCGTGCGGCGTCCATCGAGCTTCGCAACGCCCTGCAAGCCGAGCCCAACATGGCCGAAGCGCGGCTCCGGCTTGGCGAGATCCACTTTGCGTTCGGGAGCTACGAAGGCGCGGCGAAAGAAATCGAGCGCGCGCGCTCGCTGGGCGCCTCGGGCATGCGTGTGTTCTCGACACTCGGGCGGTCGTGGTTGAAACGCGGGGAGTTCGAGAACGTTCTCGAAAAAATATCTGAGCAAGATGCCAAAAATCTCAGTGATCGCGCGGAAATTCTGACTCTTCATGGTGAGGCAAAGCTCGCGCTCGGCGCCCGCGAGGAGGCCGTGCGCCTGCTGAACGAGGCCCGGCTGCTGGACCGCAGCCTTGTGAGCCCAATCGCCGCCCTCACCGTGCTGGCGCTCGACAAAGGCGACGTGGAGGGCGCCGAGGCGCTGCTCGCGGAGGCCCGGGAAAACCACCCGACGGCGCCCGAGGTGGACCGCATCGAGGGCGACCTTGCGTTTCGAATCAATGCCTTCGAACGTTCTCTTGCGGCCTATCGTCGGTTCGTGGAGAAGCGTCCGCATAACCTGTTCGATCAGATTCCGCTCGCCGGGGCCCTGGTGGCGACCGACAATGATCAGGAAGCCATCGAGGTTCTCGACAAGGTCTTGAAAGCGCTGCCGAAGCACGGAACGGCAAACTATTTCCGGGCGATGGCCGCGTACAAGACCGGCGACGTCAACGGGGCCCTGAGCCACGCCCTGACCACGCTGGATCAGGATTCGGACTTCGTCGGCGCGCTGCTGGTCGCCGGCGCGGCATCGTTCGCGCTGGAAAGCTACGAGCAGGCCTATCGGTACCTCTCGGCCGCCGGCGCGCGCGCTGTCTCGGAAGACGCGCAGCTGATGCTCGCGACCACGCTGCTGAGGCTCGGCCGGGTCATGGAAGCGCTGACCGCGCTCGAGCGCTTCGGGGATACCGATAATCCACGCATGGTCGCGCTGATGGCGAGCGCGGCAATTCAAAACGCCGACTTCGACAAGGGCCTGGAATATTTGGCCCGCTTCGCCGCGCTCAACCCCGAAAACGCAGACGCGCTGGGGCAACTCGGCCTCCTCAAGGTCGGGCTTGGCCATCAAGACGAGGGCATCGCGGACCTGGAACGAGCATTCCAGATCGATCCGACGCTGGACGCAACGCGGTTCCGGATGTTTCGGGCTCATCTTTCGCGTGGCGACTACACCAAAGCGCTCGAAATCGCTCTGAGCATTCAAGAAACCCGACCCGACAGCCCCGTCCCCCCCACCATGGCCGGCGCGGTCCACGCAGCGGCTGGGCGGTTCGGAGAAGCCGAAGCACAATTCCGCAAGGCGCTGGAAATCTCGCCCAATGCGCCCGGCGCGAGCGTCAACCTCGCCAATGTGCTCATTGCGACGGGCAGAGGCCCGGAGGCGCGTTCGGTGCTCGCCTCGGCCGTGGCGGCGCACCCCACAAACCCCGGCCTTCTCGTGCGCTTGTCCGATCTCGCGCTGCGCGACGGCGACACCCAAACCGCTCAGCAACACCTGGAGAGGGCGGTCGAGCACGCGCCCGAGAGCATTCGTCCGAGCGCGAAGCTGGCGACCCTCCATTTGAGCGCCGGGAATCCGCTCCGCGCGGTCGCGGTGATTCAGCCTGTCGTACAGGCGAACCCGACCAGTCGCATTGCGCTCGAGGTTCTAGCGCGCGCCCACAGCGAGGCCGGCGCGTACGACCAGGCCGGCGCCACGCTCGCGAAATTGGTCGGCGTGCTGGAGGACAGGCTCGAGCGCGCACGGGCGGAAAGCGCCGACGATGCCGAGCAGGCGGATGCCGGAGCCAGCCTCAATGCACTCACCGACCACCTCGCCCGCGCCTATTGGGCGCTGGCGCGCGCGCGCAATGCCGGCGGTCAGCCGGCGCTCGGCCTGCAGGCCTTCCGGGACGCGGCCGCCCGGCTGCCCGACCATCTGCCGACAATCTACCGGCTGGCGCAGCTCCTGATCGCGAACGGCGACTTGACGGAGGCCGGGCGGGCGACCGCCACATTGCTCGAGAAGACACCGGATCACCCGATGGTCCAAACGCTGCGCGCCCGGTTGGCGCTGGAGACCGGAGAGCCCGGGGCGGCGCTGACGGTGGTCGAGCCGGTTCTCGCGGCCTACCCCGATTTCTCCGACGCCCTGGCGGTCAGGGCCGGCGCGCATCTTCGGCTCGATCACCCCGACGACGCGATCGCGGATTTTCGGCGGGCGATCGCGCTTGACGCCGAAAACCTGCTGGCGCGCTTCTCCTTGGCCGAGGCGCAGCTCCAAGCGGGCCGGGTGAGCGACGCGTCGGAGACCGCGGGTGAACTCCAAACACTTGCGCCTGAGAGCCCCCTGACCGACGAGATGCTCGGGCGGATCGCCTTGGCATCCGGCGACGGGCAGGCGGCGATCGCGCATTTCGAGCGATCTCTGGGCCGCCAAGACCGGGGCTCGGTCGCGCAGAGACTGGCGGCGACCTACTGGGCTCTCGGCGATCGCGAGGCGAGCCTCCGCACGTTGGTCGAGTGGCTTGACAGGCACCCCACCGACACGCTGACCCGCGTCATCCTGGGCATTCACTACGGCAAGCTCGACCGGCACGCGGAGGCCGTTGCAAGCTACCAAGCGGCCGTCGACACAGACCCGGACTATTGGCTGGGGCATCACGGCCTGGCGCTCGCCCACATGGCCCTCGACGACCTCGACACAGCGCTCGATCACGCAACCCAGGCGGCCGCGTTGACCGACGACAACGCGGACGCGCTGCGCACGCTCGGCATCATATTGGCCGCGCGCGGCGAGCACGGCCGGGCGGTTGAGGTTCTCCAGCAAGCCACCGCGAATGCGCCGGAGCGGCCGGAGCTCCAATATCTCGTGGCGCGGTCTTTGGCGGCATCCGGTGATCCGACGCAGGCGCGCCAGATCCTCGAAACGCTGCTTGCCGCGGACCACCCCTTCAAGGAGCGGAGCGCCGCCGAGGCGTTGCTCGCGGAGCTGGCCGAGACCCCGTAGCGCCGAAGGGACCGCGGCCGCATCGATGCGCGGTTGAGCGGCCCTGCCGGGGCGGATCGGGTGATTGTCACCGAATCGCGTGCCCCCTGCCCCCGCCACGGGCCGATTTTCTCTTATATCTCGGATAATTAGGTTTCTCCCGGAGCGCCGTTGTCCGACGTCCTGACACCTCTTGTAAAAGAATCCGACACCCGCCCAGCACGTCGGGTTTCAAGCCAACCTTTTGAAAAAAATAAACAATTCTTAAAGTCCGGCGGTAACGCGCGGCGAGAGCGGTCCGGCTCGGGGTCGAGAATCCGTAAATTTTCTTTACACATTCGGCATAGCGGATGATCATCGTCCCGTTAACACATTGAAAAAACTATAGAAAAAATCTTGGCATGGGGCTTGCAAGGATTGCGGCGAATGCACGAACTCTTGATCTTAAGCTAAGGAAACAAACCGATGCGCAAAGCTCTTCCCATTACCGCAATCGCGGCTGGCGCGCTGATCGGACTGAGCGCGATGGCATCGACCGCCGACGCTCAGACTCAGGCTCAAATCGACAGCCTGTTCGGCGGCGAAGGCACGACCTGGGATGACCTGTCGTTCGAGATCATCGACAACGATATCGATGGCGACGGCAATCTCGATGTGGGCGACACCCTGCGGGGCATCGCGGTCTTCGAGGCGGTCAACCCCGGCACGGGTCAGTTCAACCCGGGCGCGGCCGGCCTTGAGCTGACCGCCGTGTTCGAAGCAGAGGTTGTCAGCAAGGTTGCAGTCGGCGGCGGCAACTTCAATTACACGTTCGGCCCGCACGCCGGTTTCGCGACCGACCTCGGTCTCGTGAACGACGCGATGGTGGCGTTCTACCTCGACACCACGCAGGAGTTCACGGCCGACAACAACCCGAACCCGCTTTCCGGGGCCACGGGCGGCAACAGCGTCGCGTGTGATCCGGGCGACGTCGGCAACGGCGGCGACTGCGAGGCGAACCTGGTTGACGGCACGCTCATCGTGACCTTGGGCATGGACGGCAGCGCCGGCGAGTTCTGGACGGCTGATGGCGCGCCCGAAGCCACCATCGCGGCGACCCTCGTCAACAGCATCACCGCGATCGGCGACTTCAACTTCCGCCTGTCCATCCTGCAGGACGCGTTCACGCTCGACACCAGCGGGATCCTGGCGGCGGCCCTCGGTGAGCTCCAGGGCACCAGCAACATCAACACGCCGTACCACGTGCGCGACGAGACCAACATCATCTTCGTCGTTCCTGAGCCGGCCACGATCGGCCTGCTCGGCGCCGGCCTCCTCGGCATCGGTGCGGTGGTTGCCAGGCGGCGTCGCAAGGCAGCCCAGAAGTAATTGACCTTCGCTCCGCGAAGGGGCGTAACGAAAACACCCCCCGGCGCGACGCCGGGGGGTGATTTTTTTGTGCTGCCGCAAGCCGCCGTGGCGAATCTGGTGCGGACGCCGTCGCGCGGACTCAGTCGCCGTCGTTCGCGACACCGCTGGCGAGCCGAACCCGCCGGTGGCGATACCGCGCCTCGAAAAGCGCGTCGTATTTGTCTTTCTTGTCCCCCGCGGAAGGATCGGTCGCGTCCCCGTCGACGAGCATCGGCATGACCGGGACGTCTCCTTCGCCGGCGGTCTCCGCCGCAGCCGGCGCGTCGCCGGCGCCCTCCGCACCCAGGGGCTGATCCATCAGCTCCTCGAGCGAGCGGCGGACCGAGCGCGGGCCGACGCCGCGCGAGCGCGGCTGACCGAGGCGCCCGAGGAAGAGCACATCGTCGGGCGCCGCCGGCGAGACCGCGGTCAGGCGCTCGGCGAGCGTTGCGGCCTTGGCGCGAATGTGCGGATCGGCGGTGAAGTCGATGCCGTGGCGGCCGTAGAAACCGAAGCAGAGCGGCGCAAGCGCGGGCTGGAGCGAGAGCCCAAGCTCGGTCGCGGTGAGCCAAAACCGCTGCAAGGCCTGGCCCGCCCGGATGAGCGAGGCCTCGGCATCGTCCGCGCCCGGCGGTGCCTTGCGCGCGACCGCAAAATGGGCGGCGCAGCCGTGGCCCGGGAGATAATCCATCTGCAGCCGGGCGACGACGGTGCCACCCGGCATCCGGTTCATGCGGTCCATCTTCGCCCAGCCGCCGCGCATCGCTCCGCGCATGATCTTGCGCGTCAACGGGTCGAGGCCGATCGCGGCCGCCGGCACGCCGTCGGGAGACCGCTTGTTCTCCCAATCGAGGATCCGCTGGTGCACCTCGAAGGCTTCGGGAATCCGGAGGCGGATGTCGGTCGCAAGCCCTGCGAGGCCGGCCATGCGCCAGCGCGCCTTGCGGGTTTCGTGCCAGGTGATCGTCAGCTCGTCGCCGAGCGCCGCAGTCAGCGCCTGGCGCTCGTTCGGCGTGAGATAGCGTGTCTTGTAGGCCCGCCGGTCCACCGAGCGCACGGGCACGAACGGATGAAGCGGGTCGGTCCGAACGCCCGGTGCCTTTGGCAGCTCGGCCTCGACCACATAGTCCCCCGCCTCGCGCCCAACATAGTGCCACCACAGCATGCGCCCGTGCGCCGAGGCAGCGATACGCATCGTCTCGAGCAGAAAGCCCGCCGAAAGCAGGGTCGGCTGCGCGTCGTTATACTCGTAAACGTCGTCTGCCGAATGGTCCGCGATGCGGATCCGCACCTTGTCGCCGCTCAGGATCGTGAAGCGCCAGGGCTGCGCGTTGTCGCCACTCGGCGCCCAGCGCGCGAGATCGAGGATTTGCGCGAGTTCCGGGCCCGTGGTGCGCGCCGGCGCCGCGGAGGATTGACGCGAAAGCGCCGAAAACGCCCGATAGCCGATCTTCAACTTAAGCCTCTGGAGCGGGTTGCGATTGCCGCCCCGCAGCTTACGGCATACCCACTTGCCGCGATAGGCGTCGAACTGGTGATAGTAAGGCGCCGCACGCACCTTGCCGCGCCCGAGCAGCAGCTTCACCGCTTCGATGCCGGCGACACCGGAGCAGAGCTGGCATGCGGTGCCCGATGACGGGCCGCGCTTGCCCGAGAGATCCATCCGCGTCGGATCCATCAGATAGGTCCGGTGCAGCGCCTTCGGCACGAGCCCCATCAGGAAATTGACGTATTGCTCCTCGTCGGGATGCCCCTGAAGGCGGAAGTAGTCCTCGAAGCTCATGCCCGTCGGCGAAAACACGAGGTAGGCAACCCCAAGCCCGATCGGCGCGGCGGTGATGGCGGGAATGCCACGGTCGTGGCAGAGCGCGAAAATCTTGGCGCGCATGTCCAGGACGAAAAAGTCGAAGCCATCGACGAACAAATCCACGCCATCGAGGAAGGCATCGGCGTTGTCCTCGGTCACGCCGGCGTCGAAGGCGACGATCTCGATCTCCGGGTTGATGTCGCGCGCCATCTCGGCGAGCACCTCGACCTTGGGCCGCCCGACCGTCTTCATGTTGGCGCCGACTTGACGGTTGAAGTTCGCCACCTCGAAATGGTCCAGGTCGGCGATGTGAAAGCGCCCGATCCCGAGGCGTGCCAAGGTGAGAAGGTGAACCCCGCCGACGCCGCCCATGCCGGCGATCGCCACGGTCTTGCCGCGCAGCACTTGCTGCTCCCACGCGGTCACCCAACCGATGTTGCGACTAAAAGCTTCGTCGTAGGAAAAGGTTTGGGACACCGCTGCGTGATCAGCCATCGGCTCGGCTAGGCTGCCGCCAGGCCGCGAGACTCGCGGGCGGCGCAGAGCGCCTCCCAGTGCGCACCGTCGTCGGTCAGCACCTCCCACACCTCACGACGCTCCTTGCGCACCCGTTCCAAGAGGAGGTCGAGGCGCTGATAGCAGGGCTGCCGGGCGCCGTGATAATCGACCAGCGTGCCGATCGGCTCGAAGTAGATGCCGATGCGCGCGAGCAGGCGGAGCAGCGACGGCTCCATCACCGCGCACCACCACATCACGCCCTGCTGCACGCTGGTGCGCACGAGGCTCTCGATGAGGCCGAGGGTCATGTTGGGAATGAAGCGCTTGTCGTTGGCCGGCACGGCGGCCTCGTCCGGGTCGGCGTAGGCGTTGTCGCCCTTGCGGCGCCGGAACGCTTTCGACACGCAAAAGCGCGACACCTCGCCCATCATCGTGATCGGAAACCGCCGCTGGTCGGCGATGATGGGGTCGACGCACACCCGCTGAATCGCGAAGCTCTGCTCCGGCGCATCCGCGAGCGGCAGGACCAACCGGACCGTGCCCGCGGCACGCCCAGTGGCGCGGTGGATCAACAGGTTCTGCGCCGCGTGCTCATCGAACTCGTCGGTCTCGATGCCCTCGGGGTTGGACCCAGGGTCCTCGAAGGGGTGTTCGATGCAATAGACTTGGTAGCGGAGACGAAATGCCTCGTTCCGCAGGGCCTCGGTCGTCGCAGGAATCACATCGAAGGTCTTCTGATACACTTCGATCAGTCTCCCCCCGCGTTGAACCGCCTCTGCCGCATCTTGTGTAGCGGATGGGACGGGCTCAACCACAGGTTGATAGAGTGGTTCATCCGTACGCATCATCCGATCCAAGACGTTTTTTCATTACACCAGCAATCCACAGTCACACGGTGGCCGTGGAGCACTAGCCGGACCTATGATGCACAGGAGCGTTTAAGCGACAGTAAAATCGTTCAAAACGAACGGTGGGCCGGCTCCCGGCAAATGGACCCGGCGCCATGAGCTGCGATCGAATCGCACTGCCCCCTCCATGACGCTGATGTAACCCTGTGTTTGCGGGCGCGGACTATACAGTTTTCGACAATTTGTGTCAGGCACAATATGTCGAATTTCTGAAAAAACCGCGCCCATATTTTGTGGATCATATCGTTCGAGTCGGGACAAGCGCGAATAACGGACACGCGCTCTTTTTCATCGATAATGCCGCGCGTGATGGTCTGAATTTCTAAACAATTTGCAATCTATACGCGATTCGACTCGCACTACTGGGATTCGACTCGCGACCTCACACACAGGGACGACTCGCATCTCTATTAGATGTATATACAATATTTTTGTAAAAAAAACGCCGCGGGGCGCCCACGATCGGCTTCGGGGCACGCACCACCGCCGAAATGACCGAATTTTCCAGCCCGGAGTCGGCGCACGAGGAAGGCGAACCGCGCCATTCAATGCGGCCCGCCCGCCTTGTGCTCCGCCCGTATCGTGCGCGTCGCGGCGTCGGCAGGCCGCGCGTTGTTGGCGCGCGGCCCGCCCCGAACCCGCGCCGACAGAGCGGCGGGATACAACACATATTGCTGCTAGAGCATGTCACGCATGCTCGCGCGACATGCTCTATCTGGTTGGAATTGACGCAAATGCGTCGTCGCAGGTGATCCCACCTACGCAGGGTTTGCTTTAGGGCCAGGTGTGCACGCGGAGCCGGCGTCCGCGATCGCCGTCGACGAGGTTATCCCGCACGATGATCTCGCCGGGCTTCCGCGGCTTGACGATCACCTTGCCATCGGGGCGTCGCTTCTCGCCGCTCTCCGGTGCATAGCCGATATGCTCCGAGTTGCATTTGAGCGACCAGTGCACGGCATTGCCCGTCACGACGATGGTGCCGCCGACCGAGGCATCGAGCAGGCGCGAGCCATTTCCCGTGCGGCAATCGAAGGTATTGCTGTCGAGCACCGTCTCATCCGCCCAACTTTTCACGAAGTGGCCATCGCCCGTCGGTTCGCTGAACACGCTCTTGCTAACCTCCACGCGCTTCACGCCCGCGCTGCTCATATAGATAGAGTGCGCGCGCCCGCCGCGGCCCAAGCGCTCGAAGCGGGAGTTCCGCACGATCAGCGTGCCGGACGAGCCGAGCACGCCTTGATCGCTGTCGTGGAAATAGACGCCCTCCAGCGTGACGTCACCCTGCTCTTGGCGGACGCAAGCGCCGTTGCGGCTCCCGACGCTGATACCCGAGCATTCCAGGCCGGTGATCGTAACGTCGGCGCGCACGATCAGGGCCCCCTTGCCGCCGCAGGCCGCCCCCTTGAGGTGGGCGCCCTCGGCATGAATCACGGTCGGCGTCCGCACGATGCCGCATTGCGTGTGCACGCCGGGCGGGATGACCACGGTCCCGCCGGCATCCAGCGCCTTTTGCAGCGCGAACGGCTCCGGGATCGGGGGCTCGGGATAGCCGGGCGGCACGCGGTAGACGACCATTCCGGCGCGTGCGGACGGCATCTCGATGAACGCCGCGCCCGCCTCGCTGTCGAGGGCCGGAATCCGATGCGCCCGGTCGTACGGGCCGGATGCGACCGGGGGGTGCCCCTCAATCTGGCCGAGCCGCGCCATCTCGACATGGGACGCGTCGGCGAATGCCGAAAGGTCCGCGGCGAGCACCCAACCATCCCGCGGCAGGCGCCGGATCACGCGACCGGTCGTCTCGTCATAGCGCCACGCGTCTCGTGGCGCGCGGTGGTTGACCGTGCCGCGCGCCGCCACGAAGGCGTGCCCATCGACCCACTTGATTCGCGCCCAGTACGACTTCGTGGCGGTTTTGCCGAGCCCGCCGCTGATCACCATGAAGCCATCCGGCACGTGAAAAATGCCATAGCCGTCGCGCCCGCCGGTCGGCACCGGAGATGGCACCGTCTCGACCAACGTCGCGTGCCGATAGATGAAGATTTTTCCCTTGTTGACAGCCACATAGTCGTCGCCAAGGCTCAGCGCCTGCCCGATCGAGTAGCGCGTGACGCCGCGGGGCGGCCGTTCGAACGTGCGAACGGCTTGCGCGGGCGCCGCGCCCTCCCCGCAGATCCGCGCGACCGGGAGGCTCGTGACATGCGCGGCCCATTCGGCCGGCGTGCACGCCTTGGCAAGGTCCAAGATCATGCCTTCGCGCCCCGCCCCGCCATGCTTGAAGGGGCCGGCCGCACCATAGAGGCCGACCCACTGGCCCGCCGCGTCGTAGGTCAACAGCCCCCAGCTGTGGGGCGATGGCGCGCCAAAGGCCCAATAGCAGGTGCCGGCCCTCGGCCCGCCCTCGACCACCTCGGCGCGCGTCACGCAGTCCGTGATCGGGGCCGGTGGCTGCACCAGCACCCACCCCTCGGCCAGGGTCCACCGGTAGACCTCGTTGCCTGAGTAGTCATTGTGGCCACCGCCGTGTGCGATCGCGGTCGTGCCATCGGGCGCCCAGGCGAGGCCATCCCATGCGTCGATGACCGCCCGGCACCCGGTGACGCCGAGCGGCTGCCCGGGGTGAATCGCGCGAACCTCCTCCTCGGAGAGGCAGCGAAATTGCGAGTCAGGCACCGGAACCGCGACAAGCGGTCCGGCCGCGTCGAGCTGCGCGCGGAGCGCGTCGAGCGTCGTGGCACCGGCGAGCCCGGGCACGAGCAGCGCCACGACCAGACCGGCGAGAAGCGCTGGAACCTTGCGGCGTGTGATCATCGGCGTGCATCCGCGGCTTGGTTGGGGACGAGATAGACCAGCGACGCCGTGATGAGCGCGGCAAGGGCGCCTGCCACCGGCTCATCGAGACCGAGCGCGATGAACACCGGCGCCGACGCGCCACCCGACAGCAGGCCCGCAACGGCCTTCCGAATTTTTCCCATTGTAGCAGCTCCTTAGAGTGGGTTGTGGTTAACAGATGACACGCTCTGCTGACGCGGCACGCGCCGTCGTTCGATCGGAAGATTGCGCGACGGGCCGCCGCGGGGTTTGGCGGCGCCCCGAGCCGACGGTTGGGTAGACGGTTGAGTGGCGGGCCTTACCGCGACGCCTCAAGCGCGGTCGTCCCACCACTTGAGCCAGTGCCACCAGTGGTTGGTGAGCCAATGCGGCGCGAACACCATGATCATCGCGAACCCGATGGCGGCGAGAAGAACGAGGCCGGTCATGGCCGTCTCCGCCCCTCGGTCGCGGCGCGGTCCTCGAGCCGCTCGATGCGAAGCCCGAGCAGGTTGTCGTTCAAGTCGATCACCTCGCGCAGCCAATCGAACTGGGTTTCGACCTCCGTGAGCTTTTCTGTCAGGCGGGCGATCTCGGTCGCCGCACCGGCATGCAGGCCGAGCGCTTCGTGGCTATGGAGCTCGTCGCGCAATCGGGTGAGATCGCGCCCAAGCTCGGCCACCGATTGCATGACCGTCGCAGGGTGGCCATCGCGCCGGCTGTGCGCTTCAACGGGCACGAGGCGCCGGTCCAACTCAGCGCGGATCGCCTCCATGTCCTGGCGCATCGGCGTGATGATCGCCGCGATGCCGCCCACCACGGCAAGAACGCCGAGGACAGCGGCAAACGCCTTGCGCCCCTCCCCGTTGGACTTCGCCGCTTCGGCGTCATCGCTCATTGCGCACGACCGGAACGTGGGTGACCTCGACGTGAATCACGCAGCGCCCGCTCGCACCCTCGCGCGGCGTCGGACACGGCGTGCACCCGGCCATCGTCAGCGCCACAAGCGCGACGAACGCCGCGCATCCGCCGAGGAAAAGCGGCCGCCTCATGCGATCGTCAACCGCACGGCCTTGGTGTGCACCGCGACGGTGCCGCTCGCCATCGCGAGCTCCAGAGTACCCGTGCCGGAGCGTGTGTAGGTGCGGCCCACCGGGCTGCCGTTGGCGCTGAAGCTCGCCTGTGTGCTCGGCGTCGCGTTGAAGCCGAACAGCACCAGATCCAGGAACGCCGTGGACGCGTCCTGGCCATAGACCAGCACGAGCGCCGCAGGCGCGAGCTCGCTCGCGATGGCCACCGCGCTCGTCGAGACGGTGGCGGTGCGCACCACATCAGAGATCTCGCGCGAATGGGCCAGCACCATCTGCACCAGGCGGTCGCCCATCTCCTCCACCGCGGTGGACGGAAACGTGCCGCCCGTCGGCAGATCGGTCGGCTGCAGCTCGGGCACCGCGAGCATGATCACCAGTGTCTCACCGCTCGCCGGCGCGGTCGTCGCGGTCAACGTGCCCGCCGCGCCGGTGCCTGCGCCGGTGAGCGTGTAGTCGGTGCCTTCGAGCCAAAGCGTCTCGGCGCCGTTGGCATCGCGAAGCACCGCCTCGACATGACCGTTGTCGAGAAAGGTGAAGCTCGTCGAGAAGGCCACGGTCGGCGGGCTGCCGGCGTAAGAAACCCTCGCGGTCGTCGATGAAACCGTCATCTCGTCCCTCTTCCTTGTGTGTGCGCGTGCGCCGGGCGCGTGGGTGTTGCGGGCTCAAGCGATTGCCGGGCGCAGGTGGTCGCCGGTCTCGGCCAGCAGGCTCGGGAATTCGGCAAGCAGCCGGGTGCGGGCATGCTGGCGATAGCGCGCCGCGACATCGCCGAGGATCGCGGCCTTGCCCGCGTCATCGGCCTCCGCATAGACCGGCGACAGATCCTCATCGTGGCCCGCGACGATGCGTTCGAGGGCGGCGCGAAGTGTCCGGCCCTCGTGGGTGAGCTCGCCGCCTTCGATCGCGCAAAGGCGCGCGTGCTCCGCCGGACGCAGGCGCACCGGGCCCGCGGCATGCGGCAGAACGTCGCGCGGCAGGCGGATGGGCTGGCCGAGGCGCGCGAGCTCGCGGGTCAGAGTGTCCGGCGCGGCGTCCGCCGCGCCATCGACAAAGGTCGGCGCCATCGTGTCGGGCCCGAGGCCGACCGGGAGGCGCACCGGTACGCCCCAGAGGTTGTGCACCGCCGGGCGCTCGGCACCGAGCCCAGGCAGCTCTGCCCGGCATGCCGCGCAAAGCTGAAGCGCCGCCGCGACGCCCTCTCGCGTGCGCGCCGCGACCTCGGGTGGAATCGCAAGCGTCGCCGCTTCGGGTGCCGTGACATCGCGCGCCCTGTCGAGGCGGCGCGCGAGGCGTGCGAGGAATGAGCGCCGCGCCGCCACCTCGGCGAGCGCCAGCGTGGCAGCGACGGCGAGCGCCTCCATCTCGGCGGGGTCCGCCGCACCGGCCGTGTGCGCCAGCGCGGTCGCGAGCGCCAGGGCGCGGTCGACCGGATCGTCGCCGTTGAGCGGCGCCGCGCGGCCGGTCTCGTCAACCAAACGGATATCGGCGGCATCCACCCCGTGGTGCGCCGCGGCCGGAGGCCGGTCTTCGACGAGACGCCCGGCGGCGGCGTGCTCCGCGCCGAGTGCGAGTGTCAGCGCGGCGAGGCCGAGCCGCCCGAACGCGGCATCGAGGTGCGCGCCGCCACGCGTCATCTCCGCCCGCACGCGCGCCTTGGCGCGGGCCAGGCCGGCATCGCTCGGCGTGTGCTTGGCGAGCTGGTCGGGCGCGCTCAGGATCGGCCGCAACACCCTGAGCGCCGGATGGCGGGCCGGCACGCGCATGAGCCGGTCGACATCGACGAACGCGTCACCCGTCACGGGGCCAGCCGTGGCCGGTGTGCGCGCGAGAAGCGCGGACAAGGAGCCGGCGTCGTCCGCCCTCGCATCTGCCGCGGCGAACGCGGCGGCGTGCCGTGCGGCTGCCGCCATGAGATCGGCGCCATGATCGGCGTCGCGGCCGGCGGCGAGTAGCGCGAAGGCGCGCGGCAGCGCGGCACCGGCGCGGAACGGTGTGCCAAGGTCAGGGGGCGGCGCGGCGCGAGGGCGCGGGCGCGCCGGGCGCTCCTGCAAGGCCGCCAAGCCGGCCTCGAAGGCGCGCAGCACGCCCCAGAGCGTGGCCCGGGCGTGGTCGAGCTCGGCAGCCTCGTCGGCCGCCGCCGGCATCGACGCCTCCGGCACCAGGTGGTGTGCGGGCGGCCGCCAGAGGCCGCGCAGCCGGCGATGATGCGCGCTCGGTTTCGCGCCACGTGCGTCCGCGGCATCCTCGATATTGGTCTGCGCCATGGGCTCGTATCCCCGTTCTCGCTGCCGAACGTTGAAATGAAAAAGGCCCGGGCGCTGGCGTCGCGCCCGGGCCTTCGCTGGCCGGTGTCGTCGGCCGGTGGACCGCTAGGTCCCGTTGGTCACGTTGACCGTCGTGCCGGAGACCGACGAAACGACGAAGAGATCCGCGCTTTGCGTCCCGTCCATGTCGCCCGCGACGAGGATCAGGTCGCCGGCGCGGAGCTGCGCCGCGAACCCGTCGAAATAGTTCGCCGCGTCGACCACGGTCGCCGTGTCGTTGGTCCGGTAGTAGTAGACGTTGTTGCCGGCGCCTTGGCCGATCAGGATCATGGTGGTGGCGTCGAATGCCATGGTGTCTCTCTCCTTCTCGCTTAGGCGCTCGGGATGGTCGCGGTGTCGTCGTGTGGCAGCTTGACCACGCCGTTCTCATCGATGAGGCAGCCCGCGCCCGACATCTTGGCGTTCACGAACCAGGCGTCGTGGTCGTTGTGGAACTGCACGGCGACGTCGATCCCCTTGTTGCTCGCATAGCCCACCGCGTTGCGGTGGTAGGCGAAGCAATCGGCGGTGTTGGTGCCTTTGTTGGGGAGGCCGGTGTGCATCATCCAGTTGATGCCGAGCCAGGTGCGCGGGTTTGCTCCCTTCATGAAGGGCTGATCGCCGACGAAATCACCGGAGGCGAACTCGTCGATGGTCATGGCGATCGCCCACGCGCGCGGCGTGAGCAGGCCCCAGCGATGGCCGTCATTCGGCACGTCGTTGTCGTCGAGCGTCTCCGCCATCTCGAGCAAGAGCGCGCGCGTCAACGCGCCGTGAATGCCACTCGCAAGCTCGTTGCTCGTGCCGCCGAGCGCGGTGATGATCTGGTCGTCGGCCTTGCGCCCGAGCGCCCAGGCGCCGCCGTCGGCGATCGCCCGGCGCTCGTCATGGTTGACCTTGGCCTCGTCCAGATCGTCGACCCAATCGCCCGCGTAGAAGTCGGCGAGCGTGCACTCCACCGCCTCATGGGTTTGGTTCATGGGCGTGACGATGCCGTGGCGAGCCTTGGTCGAGGCCGCGCCGACGCCGATCTTCTGGAACGTCGTCGAGGCGCCTTTGACCTTGTCCTTGTGCCGGACGGTGTGGAGGAGGAACGAGCCACGGCGCTGGAAGGCGTCGTGGATGTCGTCCTCATACTGTTTCACGAAACTTTGTGCGACTGTGGAAGACATCGTGGTTCACCTGCGATGGTTGAGTTGAGAGATGCAGGGAGCCCGGCGGGAGCCGGCCGATCCGACGCCGCCGGGCGCGGCATACGTGGCACGCGCGGGGCGAAGCTGGATCGACGCGGGGCGCGAGAGAGCTCTCGCGAGCCACCGCCGGGGCGCGCGCCTCCGCGCGGGAGCCAGCGGTGGGAAATTCGATTCCTATGTGCGAGCGTGTGCCGGCGACGAGCGACGGAAACGGCCGGCCGCGGTTCACGAGGCGCCGGCATGGGAAAGCGGCCGCCGTCGGCGTTTCGCACGGGCACGTTAGAGCATGTCGCGCCCGCCTGTGCGCGCGCGAACACGCTATCTCACGGGAATTGACGCAAATGTGTCGTCGCTGGTGCTGCCATCTGCCCGCGATCTCGCTCTAGGCGCGGCCCGCGGCCGACAAGTCCGGGCGCGATGCCGCCAGAACCCGCCGTTCGCACCACGGTCTCGCGGACGCGCGTCTCGAGCGCCGCCGCCTCGCCGGCCCCCAACACCCCGCTCGCGCCGAGCCCCACGATCAGGCCGCGCGCGCTCCGCTCGGGGTTTCGCCGCGCCGCGGAGTTAGCACTGGTGCCGGCGCCCGTAGCGAGATTGTTGAGGGCCTGGCCTGCCTGATCGCCGAGGCGCCGCGCGCGGGCCCGGCGCGCGCCGTGGCGCACATCGGTGAGATGGCCGAGGCCCAGCGCACCGAGCGTCGCGGCGCGCGCGGCGGGCGGCGGCGAATCATTTCTTGGACGCCTAAACTACCTCGATGACAACACTAGAGGGATTTTTCTTTTCGTCGACCCAGATACGCAGACTTGTTATCGTATTTCCCACATGTGTTTTCAAAACAACCTTGTTCTCCGCGGTAGCAATGCATAATTTTTTTTCGGGAGTTCTTATATCTCCAAAAAATACCTTCTCGTGCGTTATTTTTTCCGAAAAATTCTCATGATCGACAAGTTTTACATATGTTTCTCCATCCACATAAGACAATATATCAAATGAAATGCAATTTTCATTTGATGATACCGGATAGTTTGGATTATGTTCCGGGACCGTGACGTCATTATTTCCCATGTCTTCAATAAACAATATCGGATGGTCTGGTGAAACAACTACCTCCTTTTGTATCATCGCCCTCTTCTCCTGTCCAATTCGCCTTCACCTCACCGCCCTGCCTTTGTGAACACGCCAGACAATGCGGAAAAATTCCCTGGGTTCGCCCAAGGCCTGAGGCGGTTGATGGTCCGTCACTGTCGCTCCAGACGAAATTCTCCTTCGCCTGCACCTTTGCCTTCGCTGCCAATCAGGTGCCCCCAGCCAATTGCGTCGATTTCTTCGCGCGTCGCCCATCGTGCCTTCGGCATCGCGACAGAACAGGAACCATCAGGCAGCAGAAATTCGGGCGGCTCGACGTCGACAATCTCGGCCACGTCGAGGTTCCGCGGATCGAGCCACATGGCTTCGCATTCGTCGCACATGATGACAATGGTCTTGTGGTCGCTGCCAAGCAGGAAGCCGCGTCCACCGGTAAGACAAATCGGACAATCTTCGTCTTCAATAAAAAACATTCTATTTTGCTTCTATGGATAAGCGGTGATCACATCGTGCCCCTTAAGGATTGAGCGCACGTGCGAAGCGGCGGCGTGTCCGGCAGCGGCGCCGGGTTGGCCGCCCACGTACCCCACGCGGCGCCTCATATCAACGGTATAGATCGTTTTAGCCCCTTGGGTCGATATCGCAACGCGATGGCCACCACCCTGAGCGATCGCCCATGCTTCGTCAACGACCCCCAGGGCACCGCTTCTGCCCGCATCAAATACTCCGTGAGGGCGCTTGCGTTCGGGGTCGTCACTCGCGTGATAGAGGACGTGACGAACGCGGTTGCCAAATATCTTGTCATCAGAGGTGTAGCGAAGGCCACCACGCGAAACCCAGGCCCCGTTACCTTCGGATCGGAGGATCCCTTTTGCGATCCCCGGAAAATCGTCCGCACCATCCCGCGCCGGCACCGAGACAGGTGCGGGCTTGGGCTCCTCGTCGGTGATGTCTTCGCTATTGAACGCACGGATGCTCCCTTGCTCGTCTTTGATGACGACGATGCCCTTGCGTCCGTCGAGGAACTGGCCGGAGACGATGCGCCCATCCGGAAGCCCCCGCATGACATGCGGGGTCTTTTCCACGTCCTCGATGGCGATACCGAGGTCGGCCTCGTTTTCGATGCCGAACCGCGCAAGCACGTCCCGGTAGTCTCCCCACACTTGCGCCACCAACGCATCGCGCTGCTGCGCCACTGAACCGACGATCGGCGCGGGGGATGGGCCGGACTGGTCATCGTCCTCCGACAACAGGTGAGGCGGGATGAAGGGAGGCTTGGGCGGATTGCTGCGCGGTGGCGGCGTTTATATGGTCGGGCGCGTTGCGCCGCCGGCCTCACTCAGCGTGCACAGCGAAGGGAGGTATGGGCCGCGGCAAAACGGTCAATCGGTTGTTTTTGCCGTGCGCCGTTACCGATTCGATCGGCCCCGAAGGTGCATCTCGTGGCGCCTAGTCCGGCACAAATCCTTCGGTCCAAAACACTACATCGATTGGCGTCTCTTCCAGGTGGAATCCCGAGGGATAGTCGCGGAAGCCCGGTTGGTCCTTCAATTTTTCGATCGTTTTTTCGGCGCCGGCCCTATCCGAATAGACGCCGATAAATTTAACCTCTTCGCACCCGTTTTCCCTATCGTACTTGTGCTCTAGCGTGTAAACGATGTTCATTATTCGCTCTCCGTTTCTTGCGGCCTCGCGATCTCTGTTTCGGTACAGCTACATCCGCACGAATCCTTCTCGCCAAGAGTCTTCATCGAGCTGGATACGTTCCAGATAAAAACCCGACGGGTAATCGCGAAAACCATGTTGATTTCGCACGCTCTCCAGTGCCTTTTCGGCTTTTTCTTTGGTTGAATAGAGTCCGATTAACCGAACCACCTCGCAACCTTTGTTGTTTTCATATTCGTGCTGCACTATGTATAGGTTTTCCATGTCGACCCCCTATTTCGAGTCTGGTGGATCTTAGAAAGCTCTTTCGGCCCATTTTTTTATTCGCGCGTACTGGGATGCGGGGCCTTTTCGATAATTTCCTTTTCCGTACTTAGCATCCATCAGTTCCGCCGCAAAGTCGGCACCTGACTGTCCCACGTTGGGGCGGAACCCCCTCGCCCAGCTTGGCGGGTCATTCGCCTTTTCCTTTGCGCTTCTCCCCGATACCGGGATCTTTTTCCTGGGCGGCTTCTTGACGACGGGCTTCGCCGCCGCTCGGCCACTCGGCGTAATATGAAGTCTATCATCCTTTAGATCGCCGGGAATATCCTTGCTGTAGAAAACATCCCCGCCGTGGACGTCATCGTCTTTGTCGTCGACCACGAGGAGGCCTTTGTTCTCCTCCGTCAGCCTGATGCTTACGGTGCGGCCGTCGGCGAGCTGGCGCACCTGGTCAGGGTTTTCGCGAATGGCTTGGACGGTCCGCCGAAGCGCGGCGACGTTGTAGATACCGAACCGTCGGAACACAGTCATGTCCCTTGTCCAGGCGCGCGTGGCGAGTTCGTAGAGACGTTCGGCAGCGCGAAACGCTTCCCGCTCGGGTGAAGCCTCTGGCTCATCATCCTCAGTCCCGACGGGAACCGGCTCTTTGGGTGTGAGCGGCGTCGGCTCTTTGGGTGTGAGCGGCGTCGGCTCTTTAGGCCGCGGCGGCGTTTCGTTGGACGACGCTCCGTCGGTGGCGTCCTGGTCTTTGTCTTTGTCCGTGTCCTTGTCTTTGTCCTTGTTTTTGTCTTTGTCCTCGTCGCCTTGATCGGCTGGCAGCGGATCGATGACGCCGAGGAGATCGCCGAGGACGCGGAGAGAGGTTCCGGCGGCCCCCAAAGCTCCGGGGCGCATGTGAGGCGCGGCGGCCCGCACGGCCTCCTCTATCTCCCTGCCCATGTGGTCGAGCTCGTCGGGTGTCAGGACTGGGACAGGCGCTGCGCCGAACGGTGTGGCCCCCGGGATGGTCGGCGGGGGGATGACGAGCGGCGCCTGCGCGAGCTGGATCTCGCCTGTCCCGTCGGGCGCGATGCTCTCCGGGGCCGCGGCGCGGGCCTCTTCGACGATGGCGGCGAGGCCCTCGCGCGCCTCCGCGGGCAGCGCGTCGACGACCGTGCCGATCGCCTCGACGGTTTCGATCTGTTCGGTGCGCGCGTGCGCCGCCGCGGCATAGGCCGCGGTCGCATCGTCATCATCGGGGAGCGGTGCCGGCGGAGTATTTCGGTGGACGACGGCCGCGACGCCGATTGCAAGGTAGGGATCGGTGGCGGTCGTCCTCCCTGCGCGCGGTGTGGCCTCCGCCGGTTTGTCGGGCGCCTTGGGTGCTCCTGCCCGGGCGTCACCACTGAGTTTCTCGACGGAGCCGTCGGCGGCCTCCGCGGCAGCGCCTTCGTGCGCCCGCACGCGCGCGAGCTCTTCGCGCCAGGCAGCGAGTGTGATGTGGCCGGCGGCGAACGCCTGCGTGGCGCCAAGGCGTGCTTGCCTCAGCGCCGCCGGGTCGAGCGGGCCGGCGGCGGCCGCCGTGCGGAGGAACCGCGGCTTGGGCAGCGCGGCGGGGTCTGGGCGAATTGTGTGTGCGTCAGCGACGCTGGCGATGGCCTCGTGTGCGGAGGTGCCGGCGTCGAGGGCGGCGACCGGCTCCGGCTAGGCGCCGGCGGAGCGCGCTGCGGATTGTCCGGGCGCTATGAGTAACCGCCGGAATCGGCGATGAAACTCTCTGAAAATAATCTCCGACATGTAGATGCGATTGAAATAATCAGCCTCGCCAAACTCGTCCTCCGCCAACAGCTCTCGCATCGTTCGCTCAATCGCGATGGCCTCGTGATCTCGAAGAATCAATTCATAACGATCGTCATCTATTTTCCTCCCCCTTTCCAAATTTTCTCTCCGCTCCTCTTTTATGTCAATAATTTCTTCCGACAATATTTCCAATTTCTCTTCGTTATATCCGACCTCACTGAGATATCCATTTTTATACGATGCAAGAGCATATAATGACTCCACCAACACCCTCTTTATCGCTTTTATTTCCTCATAGTCCAATATCAATAAATAGCGATCTCCGTCTAACCGTTTGACCATTAGCATCATTTTTTCTCCAACGTCTTTAAGTAATGATCGCCGTCGTCCACGCGCATCACGGTGCCCCCATTCATCAAGTCATGTGGATGGTCGATGACCACAGCGGCCGCCCTTCCCCCCCGATCCGGCTCCCCACGCCGATTATAATACACCTTATACAGTGTTTGGCCGTCGTCTAGATTTCTCGTCAAATGCTTTGCCTCGCGAACCCACTCCGCAAACTCCAGAACGTCCTCCTCGTCGCGCAGCCCGAACAAACTTCAGACTGCCCTGTGTTTGCGCCACGCATGCCTGGCCTGGGCCTGTTTGCGAAGCTCTTCGTTGACCCATACTTCCTGACGCGAACTCGCCGACGTGGATGGCGGCGGTGTCGTCGTCATCGGTGACGGGTGGCGTCGCGCGAAGGGCAAGCGCCATGACGAGAGGCGCGAGAGCCGGGTCGGCTGCGGACGATGGCGCGTCCGCCGCAGCGGCGGGCGCGTTGCCACGAGGCTCTTACGCAGATGGATTTTTCTTGCCCCGAAAGCTTTACGATGATAGTTCCACCCTGGTCCTGTCTCGCCATTTTGGATCAGGCATCGTACCATCGGGCCCATTTGCACGAGCCGTTACGGACGTAAAGGTCGGGGCGATCTGAGATTAGGGGAGGCAGGACTTTCGTCGTTATTTTCTAACAATATACATAGTTTTCAGCCTTAATGCGCGGCGCTCTGAACCTTCTTGAGCGTTTGGCAGCGAGGGGTTTTGACGATTCTTGGAGGCAAGAATCTTGACGCTATTCATGGATGGTCATTTCGTACGGGCATAGTCGTGAACCGTAATGTGCGGCGCCTGTCGCCGCGGTAAGTAACGGCGCTTCGATCTCGAGGGTCGCCAATTACTTCCACGACCATCGTAGCGCGATTAAAACGTGAAAACATCGATTCAATTTGGTGTGATAATTCACCTCCAACGCTATTCGTCGATCCTGCGTTCTATATTCTCTATAATAATTTCGACATTTTTTCGTTCTTGTCCAACGTTTTTCAGGAACTCGTGATCCTCCCAATCCACCGTCCCGCAAATATTTGACAGACACAAAATAACAGAATACCAATAGTTATTTTTTAGATTGATATATATCCTCGAGCCATCGTTTGTATGTTCAAAATGTTTGTATATTTTCTCTATTTCATCTCTTGTGGACCCCAGTCTGTAGTCGAAGTCTGAATCGTCAAAATTTAGATCATTCAGGGTAATGCTTATGCACCTGCGTATCGCATTTAGGTTCTCCTCTGATAAAGAAATGACCATTTCATTTTCCTTTTACTTATAGATTCCGCTAATTATTCTTTAGATCTTTTCTACGCACTCGCTCCAATTCTTTTTGAAGATTAGGCGTAAAAAACGCTGTGCCTCCATCGCGGGTAAGCGGGTTGTCAATAATAACCAATCCACCGTTGTCGTCCAACGGAACGCCGAACATCGTCCTGCCTCTTTTGAGGAATGAAAGACTTAGCGGATTCTCTCGCGCCGTGGCGATTTTGTCTCGGAGATGATCGCGCGTGGGTATTCCGCGTTTCTCAAACTGTGCCGCGTGGCGCGTCCACGCATGATCGGCTTGGCGCTCATGCAACCCCGCCATATCGACCGGAACATCTTTGCCCAGAAAAACGCCCGCTTCCTGCAGCGCGCCAGACGGGTCGGTAATGACGACAATAGCTTCGTTGCCCCGCAAGAACCGGAAGCGCGCCACTCGGTTTCCGGGGAGCGCTCGCTCCACGTCGGGCTCATCCAAAGTGCCTTCAAGAAGACTTTGAACGGATGAGCGATCAAAGAAGCCGAGCTCCTGATACGCGTCTTGGTCGAACGACCATGTGCCGTCGACGAGACGCTTAACCTTCTCTTCACGATTTAGCGCGTCGAAGCTTGGTACGTTTCCCGCATCATCATCGTTGTCCGCAATATCCTGAGGCTGATTAGGGACAGGCGCGGGCTTGGGCTCCTCGTCGGTGATGTCTTCGCTATAGAGCGCACGGATGCTCGCCTGCTCGTCTTTGATGACGACGATGCCCTTGCGTCCGTCGAGGAACTGGCCGGAGACGATGCGCCCATCCGGGAGCCCCCGCATGACATGCGGGGTCTTTTCCACGTCCGCGATGGCGACGCTGAGGTCGGCCTCGTTTTCGATGCCGAACCGCGTAAGCACATCCCGGTAGTCTCCCCACACTTGCGCGACCAGCGCATCGTGCTGCTGCGCCACTGAACCGACGACCGGCGC
This sequence comes from Alphaproteobacteria bacterium, assembly GCA_965216915.1. Taxonomy (GTDB): domain Bacteria; phylum Pseudomonadota; class Alphaproteobacteria; order UBA828; family UBA828; genus CBDCGS01. Next base: position 672,015 of record CBDCGS010000010.1, on the reverse strand, counting down.
GGGGGATGGGCCGGGCTGGTCATCGTCCTCCGACAGCAGGTGAGGCGGGATGAAGGGAGGCTTGGGCGGATTGCCGCGCGGTGGCGGCGTGGTTGGCGCCGGGAGTTGTCTCGGCGCACCCGCCGCGCCGTCATCCTCGTTTTTGTCGTCGTCCTTGCCCTTGCCTTTGTCCTTGTTTTTGTCGCCGTCGCTCTCATCGTCTTTGTCGGTACCGAGTATGGTGCCGAGACCGAAGAGGAGGCCCAGGCGGGGCGCGAGTATCGGTGGCAGGTCTTCGAAGAATGCGCGCAGCTCCTCGCCCATCTGCGCGAGCTCACGCTCCGACGGGATGTAGAGCTGGGGCCCGAACGGGAACGCGCCCGGCGCCACGGTGCGTGGAACGAACAGCTGCGCCTGCTGGAACTCTCCGGTGTCGTCGGGAGAGATCCGCTCTGCGGCGTTCGCACCGGTGATGACGGCGGCGAGGCCGTCTCGGGTCTCCTCCGGGAGCGCGTCGATAACGGCGGCGACGGCGTCGGCCGCATCCGCCTGTGACGTGCGGGCCTCCGCGGCGGCGACGTGGATGGCGGCGGTGTCGTCGTCATCGGTGACGGGTGGGGTCGCGCGAAGGGCAAGCGCCGTGACGAGGGGTGCGAGAGCCGGGTCGGCTGCGGACGATGGTGCGTCCGCGGCGGCAGCGGGCGCATTGCCACGATCCGCGGTCTCGGGCGTGCCTGCCCCTCGCCTCTCGTCCGCGGCGGCGCCTTCGTGCGCCCGCACGCGCGCGAGCTCGGTGCGCCAGGCGGCGGGTGTGATGTGGCCGGCGGCGAACGCCTGTGTGGCGCCAAGGCGTGCTTGCCTCAGCGCCGCCGGATCGAGCGGGCCGTCGGCGGCCGCCGCGCGGAGGAACCTGGGCCGCGGCAGTGCGTCTGGATCGAAGCGGAGGGTGTGGGTCTCTGCCGTGCCGGCGATGGCCTCGTGTGCGGAGGTGCCGGCGTCGAGGGCGGCATCGAGGGCGGCCTGCGCTGCGAGCAAGCGGTGCTCGAGAGCGCCGAGGGTGGTGCCGCCGGGTTGGCCCAGACCGCGATCGCCCTTAGAGCGAGGAGGCGAGCGTGTGACCAGAAACGGTCTCTCTTACCCGAAGGTGCGCCCATATACTGTAAGTTCAATTTTTGTCATAATATTTTCGATATTTTTTCTTGTATATTTGACATGATCGAAAAATTCCTCATCCTCCCAATCTATTGTGTGGCACACCTCTGATAGGCATTGAATCAACGAGTACCATCCGGTTTTTTTTAAATCGACATCGTGTATATTACCTTCCAACGATGTTGTTATATATCCATATAATTCTGAAGTTCTTTCTCTAGTAGAGTTGACTCTATAGTCGAAATCGGACTCATCGAAATTCATATCGTTCAATACAATCGATATGCAGGCGCGTATCGCGGTGAGCTCGTCGCGAGAAAAAGTCACGATCATTGTATTATCCCACGTCTTAGTTACTATTTATATATCGTTGGCCTTTAGTTTTTTTAGTCTATTTTGGAGATTCCGCGTATAGAACACCGTGTCTCCATCGCGGGTCAACGGATTGTCAATAATAACCAATCCATGTTTGTCATCCAATAATTTTCCAAACATTGTTCTACCTCTTTTGAGGAATGTGAGGTCAAGTGGCGCTTCGCGCGCTTCGGCGATCAAATCGCGTAGGTGGTCGCGCGTCTGTATTCCCCTCTTTTCGAACTCGAATGCATGCCTTACCCACGCGTGATCTGCTTGCCGCTCTCGCAAGCCCAGCAAATCATGAGGAGCATCTTCGCCCAAGAACGCGCCCGCTTCTTGAAGCGCACCCGATTTATCCGTCACGACGACGACCGCTTCGTTGCGCCGCAAATATTGGATGTGCGCAACGCTGTCGCCCGGAAGCTCCCGCTGCAGGTCGGGCTCCTGCAATGTGCCCTCGAGGAGGGTTCGGACGGACGATCGGTCGCCGACGCCGAGCGCCTGATACGCCTCTTGGTCGAAAACCCAGGTGCCATCGGCTAGCTGATCCAGTTGTACGTCACGGGTAAGCGCGTTGAAACCGACGGGTTCGTTGCTGGCATCGCCATCCTCTTGGCCGACGCGCGGCTGCAGAAGGGGCGGGTTGGGGCGCTGTTGGCGCGGGGGCCGGGTGTTTTGAGGCGGACCGTTGCCGGGGACAATCTCCCTGCCGCCAGAGTCGCGGCTTTCTCGATCCGCTTCGTCGTCGCCCTCGTCGTTACCGTCGTTCTCATCGGTGCCGAGTATGGTGCCGAGACCGAAGAGAAGGCCCAGGCGGGGCACGAGGATCGGTGGCAGGTCTTCGAAGAATGCGCTCAGCTCCTCACCCATCTGCGCGAGCTCACGTTCCGTCGGGATGTAGAGCTGAGGCAAGAACGGGAACGCGCCCGGCGCCACGGTGCGTGGAACGAACAGCTGCGCCTGCTGCAACTCTCCGATGTCGTCGGGAGAGATCCGCTCGGCCTTATCGGCACCGGTGATGACGGCGGCGAGGCCGTCTCGGGTCTCCTGTGGGAGCGCGTCGATGACGGCGGCGACGGCGTCGCTCGCATCCGCCTGTGACGTGCGGGCCTCCGCGGCGGCAACGTGGATGGCGGCGGTGTCGTCGCCATCGGTGACGGGTGGCGTCGCGCGAAGGGCAAGCGCCATGACGAGAGGCGCGAGAGCCGGGTCGGCTGCGGACGATGGTGCGTCCGCCGCGGCGTTGGGCGCATTGCCACGATCCGCGTTCTCGCGCGTGCCTGCCCCTGCCCTTATCGTCTTCCGCGGCTGGCGCCTTCGTGCGCTCGCACGCGCGCGAGCTCTTCGCGCCAGGCAGCGGGTGTGATGTGGCCGGCGGCGAACGCCTGCGTGGCGCCAAGGCGTGCTTGCCTCAGCGCCGCCGGGTCGAGCGGGCCGTCGGCGGCCGCCGCATGCACGAACCTGGGCCGGGGCAGCGCGGCGGGGTCTGGGCGGATTGTGTGTGCGTCAGCGACGCTGGCGATGGCCTCGTGTGTGGAGGTGCCGGCGTCGAGCGCGGCATCGAGGGCGGCCTGCGCCGCGAGCAAGCGGTGCTCGAGAGCGCCGAGGGTGACGCCGCCGGGCTGGCCCAGCGTGCGCGGAGGGTGGCGTGCTAACCTCTCTTAGGCGAGCAAATCCCGAGCAGTTGGAATCACCTGCGACGACGCAATTGCTTCAATTTCAATCAAATAGAGTATTCGCGTGAGCAAGGGCGAGCGTGACATGCGCTAGGACGGCTGTTCCCGCGCCTTCCGGTCGTCCACCGTTAGACCGCTCAACGTCGTGATTGCCGTTTCCAAAATCGACCGAAGCTCTGCGAGCTGACATTTCCAGCTTCCGCCGCTGTCTCGGGGAAAAACCTCAATCTCCGCGCGATCTAAGCCCTCTTCCTGGGTAATTAGACAAAATACTTCACCATCTTTAAGAATTTCCGCGGTTAGTTTCTCCTTTTCACCTGAAGACCAAATCTCTACTTCGAACACCTTTCTAGTCATGGTTCTCCACCTCAACGATTGGTAGGTTCGCGCAGGCCGGAGAAAGGGCCATCGGGGTTGAACCTGATGGCCTTCCCGTCCGGCGCAATCACATCAAGGCCGCCAACCCGATTTTTCCGCCAGGTTGACTTCGGGTCTCTAAGAATACCATCGACCACCTCTTGTCCCAATCGGTTTAGGTCTCGTGCTTTCGTGCCGCCCGCAGAATAGGCACTTCCCGGCCGACTGCTGTGTTTCTGAAGAGCGCCCCCGGCTCCGGTGAGCTGATTCCGGTCGGGGGCGGCAGCCGCTCTGGAAAGATCCTCGATAGAAAGTTTGGTGGGATCGACACTGGGAATGGCGGACGTCGAATCATCAGCGGAACTGTCCTTTGATTGCGCTTGGATTGGGAGATTGGGAGTATTCGGTTCGGGCTCCATCCCCGCAGGCGGCGTATTGCCCGACGAGGAGGATTTCTTTTGCAGGTCGCCCTCACGGTCGTCGTCGGTTTGATCGGCTGGCAGCGGGTCGATGACGCCGAGGAGATCGCCGAGGACGCGGAGAGAGATACCGGCGGCCCCCAAAGCTCCGGGGCGCATGTGAGGCGCGGCGGCCCGCACGGCCTCCTCGATCTCCCTGCCCATGCGGTCGAGCTCGTCGGGTGTCAGGACTGGGACAGGCGCTGCGCCGAACGGTGTGGCCCCCGGGATGGCCGGCGGGGGAACGACGAACGGCGCCTGCGCAAGCTGGGTCTCGCCTGTCCCGTCGGGCGCGATGCTCTCCGGGGTCGCGGCGCGGGCCTCTTCGACGATGGCGGCGAGGCCCTCGCGCGCCTCCGCGGGCAGCGCGTCGACGACCGTGCCGATCGCCTCGACGGTGTCGATCTGTTCGGTGCGCGCGTGCGCCGCGGCGACATAGGCTGCGGCCGCATCGTCATCATCGGGGAGCGGTGCCGGCGGAGTATTTCGGTGGGCGACGGCCGCGACGCCGATCGCGAGGTTGGGATCGGTGGCGGTTGTCGCGCCTGCGCGCGGTGTGACCTCCGCCGGTTTGCCGGGCGCCTTGGGTGCTCCTGCCCCGGCGTCACCATTGGGTCTCTCGACGGGACCGTCGGCGGCCTCCGCGGCCGCGCCTTTGTGCGCCCGCACGCGCGCGAGCTCTTCGCGCCAGGCCGCGCGTGTGATGTGGCCGGCGGCGAACGCCTGCGTGGCGCCGAGGCGTGCTTGCCTCAGCGCCGCGGGGTCGAGCGGGCCGTCGGCGGCGGCCGCGCGCACGAACCTGGGCCGCGGCAGTGCGTCTGCATCGAAGCGGAGGGTGTGCGCGTGTGTCTCGGCGGTGCTGGCGATGGCCTCGTGTGTGGGGGTGCCGGCGTCGAGCGCGGCGTCGAGGGCGGCGTGCGCCGCGAGCAAGCGGTGCTCGAGAGCGCCGAGGGTGACGCCGGGCTGGCCCAGCGTGCGCGATGCCGGCACGGCGATGCGCATATCATGATATATCTAATAATATAGTGTATATGTGTTAAACGGATTGACGCGCACGGTTGTCTGACGCAAAATGCCCTTGGGTTCTTGCTTTTTGGGACGGTGGAACATCGGCGAGCAGGCCATCATACCTGCCGCGCTCCGGGCGTAACCGCTGGGGACACAATTCCAGGAGGCGGGAACCCAATTTGTTTCACGGCGTGTTTGCGCGTTTGATGAACATGTTCACGAACCGCAACGCACGCTGTCGGCCTTGACCCGTATTTACCAATTGGTTGGGTCGTGCCCCCCCCACAGATTCAATCACAAAAACAGTCCCGTTCGGTCTTTCTAGTCTAAATGTAATCCGTTGCCCTTGCGGTCGCGGATTCGCGACAACCTTTGTACTTGGATCATTTATCACATCTAATATTTGCGATATATCAATAATCGTGAGAGGTATATTTTCAGAATTTTTTTCATTTTCTCCGAAATGTTGACTTACATTATGATCAAGGCGATGAGACTCGATCGTATAGACAAAATCAGTGAAATCGCCTCCTAGCTTGTCAGAGATCTTTCTTGCTGTATCGGGCTCGATCGTACCTAGTACCAATTCGGCGACGTGTCTCCCATCGGTGGGGAGTCTCTTGGAAAGCAACGCTCCCACAAAACCGCGAATCGCTTCCTTCGTCGTAGGTGCCAACCGCCTGAAGTCGAGCTGAACCTTGAGCCTCCCCTGAGGAAGTCTCCTGAATTCTGTATCAAACTCACGCTCAGCGCGATCGACGAGCGTACGATCATCTAGTTTAGGTAGCGGATTATTTGTGGCACCTGGCGCGGTCACCCGCGGAGATGGTTGGCGTGACGCAGTGCTCCCCGGAGACTGTAGCGAAGGATTTTCATCGCTGGTTTCAACACCTGACGGGCTACCTGGTAGATTGGTGCCGCTCTCTTTTGGAGGTCCTAGGGCGGGAAGTCTCGAGCCAGCGGCCGCGCCCGCCGCACCGCGGGCGCGGTTCTGCGCCGTGCGGATGGCGCGCAGGATGCTCAGCGGCACGAGAATGCCGCCGAACACGCCACCGCCGGTTTCGAGCAAACGGCCAAGCTCGTCGGTCGGCTCGGGGCCGATCATGCCGGCGGATGCCATGGCCTGCTCGATGGACCTGCTGCCGCCGATCGGCGTGTCGCTCACAGGGAGACCGAGCCATCGCAAGACGTCGTTGACGGCGTCGACCGGCGCGCCGGCAATCCCAGCGAGACTTCGGTTTGTGCCACCGAAGAACTGCACCACACGGTCAGCGGTGGTGAACGCGGCCTCTTCCTCGCGCGCCGCGTCTGCGTCCTCGTCGTGCTGGGCGACCTGGATGACCGCGAGATCGTCTTCAGCGGCTTCGCCCGAGCGAGCGGTGTCGGTATCATCGACGTCCGACACCTCGTCCGCGGCGATCGCGGCGCGGAATGACGCCCTGCCGGCCTCTGAATGCATCTCCGTTTGGCGTGTTTCCTCGTGGTCACCGGCCCGCTGTGCGATCTCGACCGCTTCGATACGACGCAGCTCGTCGCGATAGACGGCAGGCGCGATCTCGCCGCGCGCCGCCGCGAGGGTCGCGCCGATGCGGGCGTCTTCGAGGGCAGCGGCAGTGAACACCGCAGCGCGGAGGAACCGCGGCTTGGGCAGCGCGGCGGGGTCTGGGCGAATTGTGTGTGCGTCAGCGACGCTGGCGATGGCCTCGTGTATTGGGGTGCCGGCGTCGAGGGCGGCATCGAGGGCGGCCTGCGCCGCGAGCAAGCGGTGCTCGAGGACGCCGAGGGTGGTGCCGCCGGGCCGGCCCAGGCTGCGCGATACCGATGCGGTGATGCGCGCACGGAGGCCGGCGTGGGCGGCGGCGCGCGGCGTGCTCGCAGCCGGGGTGGCGCGCGCGGCGTTGCGCGCCAGCAGGCGCTGCGCCGTCGCCAGCGTCACGTTGCCCGCGCCGAGGCCCGCGATGATGGCATGGCTCTGGTCGTGGCCCGCGGTGAGGCCCGCCGTGATCGCATGCACCGCCGCGGGGTCGTCGACCGTGTCGTCCTCGGCCGTGCCGCCCTCACCCGGTGCGGGACGGGCGAGCGCGGCCTCGAAGGCGCGGGCGGTCGCGGCGGGCGGCGCGTTGCGCGCGAGGCGGGCGTCCGCGAGGTCGGTGTGGCTGAGCGCGCCCGATGCGAAGCGGGTGAGCAGACCGGTGGTGGCGGCGCTGCGCTCCTGATCGAGCGCGCGCGCGGCGCCCTTGGTGGCGGCGTGCTCGGCGCGCACACGCTCCCGCCGGGCCGCGGCCTGGCGGGGCGCGAGCTCGGCCTGCAGCGCGGCCTTCTCGTCCGCCGGCAGATCGAGCACCGCGGTCTCGAGCACGCCCGCCATGCCGGCCGGGTCGCGTTGCACCTGGCGGCGCGCCGCGGTGCGCGTCACGCTCTCGCGGACGCGCGTCTCGAGCGCCGCCGCCTCCTCGGCCCCCAGCACGCCGCTCGCGCCGAGGCCCGCGATCAGATCGCGCGCGCTCCGCTCGAGGTTCCGCCGGGTCGCGGGGTTGGCGCTGGCGCCGGCGCCCGTGGCGAGATCGTTGAGGGCCTGGCCCGCCTGATCGCCGAGGCGCCGCGCGCGGGCCCGGCGCGCGCTGTGGCGCACATCGGTGAGATGGCCGAGGCCGAGCGCACCGAGCGTCGCGGCGCGCGCGGCGGGCGGCGGGGTCGGGTCGAGGCCGCCGGGCGCATCGTTTTCGGTGGCGGGATCGGCCGCGGGCTGCGCGTTGGCTTCCGTCCGAACAATCGCGGCGTTAAGTCAAGCCGTGGGTTGAGAATACGCACTTGTGGCGAAAATACTATGGTATTAGTGTCGACATTGGTCCTGCTCTGGCAAGATCATCGATGCGGCATCGGTCATCGGGTACCATACCCGAAACGTTTCGGGCGTTGGATCGGGGGGATTCGAGATTGCGGCGGAGCAGGGCTTTTTCTCTGCTATTTTTTGTTGGCGTACATTGTCTTAAGCCTAAGAACGCGACGCTCTGAGCCATCAAATACGATACCGCGCCCCGCCTTTGCTCCACCGATAGTCTCAACGATGAATATCTTATCGCCCTGATCGAGTTTATAGAATAGATGAAGCTTGTTTTTTCGAATTTCGGAGGTTATTGTAGTATTTGGATTATTTATAATGTTTATGTATTGTGACAAAATATCTATTGTCAGTGGAATGTTTCTGGGATCGTTTTCATTGGCGCCAAAATGTCGTTTTATTATGTGCGCCAGAGCGTCAGATGAAACCGTATGGACGAAGTTATGAAAGTTTTCACTAACCACGTTCCCAAGCTTGTTGGCTGTTGCACTCCTAACGGCTCCGAGCACGAGCTCCGCTCGATAGTCGTCGCCCGGTGTGAGCCGACCGGAAAGGGCCGCACCCACGAAACCGCGAATGGCGTGCTCCTTCGTCGGCGCAATTCGACGATAATCGAGACGAGCCCTAAACGCTCCTGAGAATTGTCTAAACTCAGCGTCGAACTCCCTCGCTGTACGATCAATGAGAGAGCGGTCGTCGAGTTTGAGCGGCTGATTTGCGGCGGCGCTTGACGCGTTGACCTTGTGGCGAACCTCGTCTGCCGAGGCACCATCCCGCGGCGGCTCTGGGACAGGCGCGGGCTTGGGCTCCTCGTCGGTGATGTCTTCGCTATAGAACGCACGGATGCTCGCCTGCTCGTCTTTGATGACGACGATGCCCTTGCGTCCGTCGAGGAACTGGCCGGAGACGATGCGCCCATCCGGGAGCCCCCGCATGACATGCGGGGTCTTTTCCACGTCCGCGATGGCGACGCTGAGGTCGGCCTCGTTTTCGATGCCGAACCGCGCAAGCACATATCCGCATTTGTGGGAGCTTTTGACTGTAGGTTGTTTGGGATATTCTGTGGCGATCCGCCAGAGGCAGTCGTCGGAGCAACCGGGTTGGGATCAGCTTGATTAAGTAGATCGGCGGAGCCAACGGCGGTCGTGTCCTCGACCGACACGGCGGGCCTTTCGTCCGGTATGGTAGGTGGGCGTGGCGCGGGGTTGCCGGCGTTCCCAGTTCCCGCGGTGTTGCAGGCCGCGTTGCGGGCGCGGATCAGGCCGATCAGGCGTGCGCCTATCAAGGGCGTTGCGAATGTGAGCACGCCACCGCCGGTTTCGAGCAAACGGCCAAGCTCGTCGGTCGGCTCCGGGCCGATCATGCCGGCGGATGTCATGGCCCGCTCGATGGTGCGCCTGCCACCGGCCGACATATCGCCGGCTCGAAGACCGAGCGCGGACAGCCCCGCGTTCATGCCGTCGACGAACAAATCGATGCCGAGCGCCGCGCTGAGCTACACGCCTTTAATGACCTGACGCACCCGACCACTCTTGGTGAAAGCGGCTCGATCCTGACGGACGGCTTCTCCCTTAGCCCTGCTGGGCCACCTGAGTGATCGCAAGATTTTTCGGGCCTGCAAAAGGTTCTCGAATTGTTCTCAGCGCGATAGCCGAATCCAAGATACCATTGAGGAAATTAGACTATTTTTAATAAAAATAATTTGTACGATATTTATATCGAAAAAGCATTATTTATTTTATATTGTAAATATTTAAATCCCCTTTTTGACATGTTTATTAAATATTTATAATCTTGATCAGAATATCTATTTGATGACAATAATTCATCAATACTCAGGAGTAACGCACTCCATTCATCACGAGTTAAAGAAAATTCTAGGGCTTCGTTTTCCGTTTTTTTTATTCTTTTACTCGGCTTCCCTTTTGATGCGCGCACTAATTCCTGCAAGATCTCCTCAAGTTCATGTTCCGTGAATCCAATTTTTTCCAAATATCCGTTTTCCGGCGCTCTAAGAACATAAATGACCTCTCCGAGGCAACGTTTCAGTCCAAGAGCATATTTTTCGGGTACGACGAGGTCGTAACGCTCTTCCCTCGATTTCTCGCCTTCACCTCTTCGATTCATTCCAATGTCCCCAGGTAGCGCATCACGTTTTTGGTGTATAGCGCGGTGCCGCCGTAGTCGACGGTTCGAAAGTCGTCGATAACAACGACACCCTCGCTACCAGATGTATCTATCTGCCCATGGCGATTATAAAATATCACATAGACCGTACGGCCCCTGTCAAGATCCCAACTCATGTGGGCCTCTTTCCGAACAAATCGGATAAACTCACGGATCTCTTCGGGCGTTTTGAGTCCTAGATGTTGGCTTAATTCGGAGCCATGCTCATCAAATGCGTGCTCGGCCTGTAAAATTTCCTGTTGCTCAGGAAACAAATCCGGGTCCTCCAGTAATAAATCTATTTCGCTAAACTTCATCTCTCGCGCCGGTTTCGGTTCTTCGTCGGAAGATGTTTTTTCACTTAAAAATACAATTCCTCCGGAGAAATCGTCGGAAGGATCGGTATGTACCACTATTGCCTCGTTCTCATTATGAAATTTGATAAAAATTGTGCGCCAATCCGGTAAAAACCGAACTTCATCCGGATTTTTGATCGTGGTTTCTATGATTTCCCGAAGCTCATCTCGATTTTGGATTGCCAGTCGCCCCAGAATTTGATCGTCCTCCTCTAGAGCGCGGGTAACGAGATTGTTGATCATTTCGTCTGTAAAAGCGACGGTCGGATCTTCACTGCCTTCAGTCTTATCGTTTTCAGTTCGTAGGGGCGGGTCCAAGGGTGGATTGGGGCGCGGCGGTGGCGCATCTTGCTGCGCGGATTCTCTGGAAATGACAGGACCGCCTTGGGTCTCTTGGGTTTCGTCCTCCTCCTCCTCGTCGTCGTCGTTTTGGTTGATCATGGCACTCAAGGCGTCGAGGGCCAGGATGGCGTCGGCGATGACATGTCGGCCTGCGAGTGGCAGCGCGCGCTCCCGCAGCTCCTCCCAGGTGGGTATTTTGACCGACGGCAGAGGGAGCGGCGCGGCGCCGGGGAGCGGCGGCGGCGGGACAGGCACAACAAGCTGAGCGAGCTCGGTCTCGCTCGTGTCGGCCGGAGAGAGAGGTCCCTCTGGGGTTTCGCGCGTTTCGTCGACGCTCACCGCGAGGGCGTCGCGGGCCTCCTCAGGCAGCGCGTCGATGACGGTCCCGACGGCCTCCACGGTGTCCGTCTGCACCACGCGGGCCTGCTCCGCGGCGGCGTAGACAGCGGCGATATCGTCGCCGTCGGCGGGCGGTGCTGTCGGCCGCGTGCGCTGCGCGAGCGAAGCAACGGCGATCGCAAGGTTGGGATCGGTGGCGGTCGTCGCGCCTGCGCGCGGTGTGGCGTCGGCCGGTTTGTCGGGCGCCTTGGGTGCACCTGTCCCGGCCTCACCACTGGGTCTCTCGACGGGACCGTCGGCGGCCTCCGCGGCGGCGCCTTCGTGCGCCCGCACGCGCGCGAGCTCTTCGCGCCAGGCGGCGGGTGTGATGTGGCCGGCGGCGAACGCCTGGGTGGCGCTAAGGCGTGCTTGCCTCAGAGCCGCCGGGTCGAGCGGGCCGTCGGCGACCGCCGTGCGCACGAACCTGGGCCGCGGCAGCGCGGCGGGGTCTGGGCGGATTGTGTGGGCGCCAGCGACGCTGGCGATGGCCTCGTGTATTGGGGTGCCGGCGTCGAGGGCGGCGTCGAGGGCGGCCTGCGCTGCGAGCAAGCGGTGCTCGAGGACGCCGAGGGTGGTGCCGCCGGGCCGGCCCAGGCTGCGCGATGCCGATGCGGCGATGCGCGCGCGGAGGCCGGCGTGGGCGGCGGCGCGGGGCGTGCTCGCCGCCGGGGTGGCGCGCGCGGCATTGCGTGCCATCAGGCGCTGCGCCGTCGCCGGCGTCACGTTGCCCGCACCGAGGCCCGCGATGATGGCATGGCTCTGGTCGTGGCCCGCGGTGAGGCCCGCCGTGATCGCATGCACCGCCGCGGGGTCGTCGACCGTGTCGTCCTCGGCCGTGTCGCCCTCACCCGGTGCGGGACGGGCGAGCGCGGCCTCGAAGGCGCGGGCGGTCGCGGCGGGCGGCGCGTTGCGCGCGAGGCGGGCGTCCGCGAGGTCGGTGTGGCTGAGCGCGCCCGAGGCGAAGCGGGTGAGCAGGTCGGTGGTGGCGGCGCTGCGCTCTTGATCGAGCGCGCGCGCGGCGCCTGCGGTGGCGGCGTGCTCGGCGCGCACACGCTCCCGCCGGGCCGCGGCCTGGCGGGGCGCGAGCTCGGCCTGCAGCGCGGCCTTCTCGTCCGCCGGCAGATCGAGCACCGCGGTCTCGAGCACGCCCGCCATGCCGGCCGGGTCGCGTTGCACCTGGCGGCGCGCCGCGGTGCGCGTCACGCTCTCGCGGACGCGCGTCTCGAGCGCGGCGGCCTCCTCGGCCCCCAGCACGCCGCTCGCGCCGAGGCCCGCGATCAGATCGCGCGCGCTCCGCTCGAGGTTCCGCCGGGTCGCGGGGTTGGCGCTGGCGCCGGCGCCCGTGGCGAGATCGTTGAGGGCCTGGCCCGCCTGATCGCCGAGGCGCCGCGCGCGGGCCCGGCGCGCGCTGTGGCGCACATCGGTGAGATGGCCGAGGCCGAGCGCACCGAGCGTCGCGGCGCGCGCGGCGGGCGGCGGGGTCGGGTCGAGGCCGCCGGGCGCATCGTTTTCGGTGGCGGGATCGGCCGCGGGCTGCGCTGCGGGCGGCGCGGCGGTGAGGCTCTGCACGACGCCCCGGAAGCGCCGGTCCGCGGTCTCCGGCGCCGCATCGGCGGCGAGCGCAGCGGCCTCCGCCGTGAGCTGCGCATTGGCCGCGGCCGCCTCAGTCGCGAGCGAGACCGCTTGCTCGGCGCGCGCGATGGTCGCCCCGAAGCCGCTCGCCCGCTCCCCCTCCTCCGCAAGCGCCACCGCCGCGGTCTCGAAATCGTCGGTGTCGGCATCGGCCCCCGGGAGCGCAGACGCGGGCGCGGATGCGGGCGCACCGGTGCGCGGACGGGGCGGGCCCAACTCGAAGCTCGCGGGGAATGGCGGCATCGGCAGCCCTCCTCAAAACAAAAACCCCCTCCGCCGGGCGGAGAGGGTGTGGGTCGGGTTCGAACGGGTGGTGGCGGGGCGGCAAAAGGGCGGCGCTGCGCGCTCGGCCCATCCCCTTCCCTAATCCCTTCCCCTTCCCAGGAAGCGGAAGGGACTCTCGCTATGCTTCTAGAGCGTGATCCATCTAGATTGAAGCGTATCCGGCATTTCGGATGAAGTTTTGGCATTCCTGAGGGCTGACGTTGTCGAGCAATTTGCCGATGCGCTGCCAGGTTGCGGGAACGGTGCGTTCCTCGGCCTTGCGTAGCAAAGATTTGAGCTTGGCGAAGAGCTGCTCGATGGGGTTCAGGTCGGGCGAGTAGGGCGGCAGGAACAAGAGCTTGGCGCCGGCGGCCCGGATCGCGCGGCGAACCTGGCGCCCCTTGTGCGAACCCAGGTTATCCATGATCACGATATCGCCCGGACGGAGCGTCGGCACCAGGAACTGTTCGACATAGGCCAGGAAACTTCGGCCGTTGATCGGCCCGTCGAAGACACAGGGCGCGTCGATGCGGTCGTGACGGAGCGCGGCCAGGAAGGTCAACGTGCGCCAGTGCCCCTGCGGCACCCTGGCAAGGAGCCGCTCTCCCTTCCGGCAACGGCCATAGAGGCGCGTCATGTTGGTCTTGGCCCAGGTCTCGTCGATGAAGACCAGGCGCGTGGGATCGAGCCGGCCCTGATATTTCTTCCAGCGCGCCCGCCGGCGCACCACGTCAGGTCGGTCCTGCTCGCTGGCGTGCAGGCTTTTTTTTGAAGCTGATGCCCTCGTCGTTCAACAAACGCCAAAGCGAGCCATAGCTCGCCCGCACCCCGCGCTCCTGCAGTTCCGAGACCAACGCACGCAGCGTGATGTCCGGTGAGGCGGCGAGCCGGTCTAGCAACCAGTCGCGCTCGCCAAGCAGCAAACGCGGCAGCCGGCTGCCCATCGGCTTCGCAGCAACGCTGCCCGTCGCTCGGTAGCGCTGCGACCACTTCACAACGCTCGAAACGCTCACACCAAAGTGAGACGCAACCTCCCGAACAGGCTGACCCGCCTCAACCCGAGCAACAACACGAGAACGAAGATCCTCCGAATAGGCTCGTGCCATCCATACTGGCCTCCTTCTCCAGCCAGCATCTTGAATCAGTTTTCTCGCCCCTTGGGAATCCCCACAAACGATTCAACTAAACTGAATCGTGCTCTAGGCTGAATCGACATTCACCGCATCCATAGGATTGCGCATGCGATGTGGATGAAGGCCAGGAAGTATATGGCTCGCCGGTCGTAGCGTGTGGCGATGCGGCGGAAGTGCTTGAGCTTGTTGAAGCACCGCTCGATCCGGTTGCGCGCCTTGTAGATCTCGAAGTCGTAAGGGATCTGTCGCTTTCGGGTCGGATTGCAGGGGATAACAGCCGTGCCGCCGGCGGCCGCGATGAGGTCGCGAATGGCGTTGCTGTCGTAGGCCTTGTCTGCGAGGACGTGGCTTGGCCGAAAGCCGTCTAGAAGGGCTGGTGCCTGCGGCGCATCGCCGGCCTGGCCGGGCGTGAGGATCACCCGAAGCGGCCGGCCCCGGGCGTCGGCGGCGAGATGGATCTTGGTGGTCAGACCGCCTCGCGAACGCCCCAGAGCCTGATCCCGGTCCCCCCTTTTCCGGTCGCCGCCTGCTGGTGTGCGCGCACGAGCGAACTGTCGAGCATCAGGGAGTCATTGTTCGGATCAGCCGTCAGAGCGGCGAACACGCGCTCCCATACCCCTGCCTTGGCCCAGCGCGTGAAGCGTTTGTGCACGCTCTTCCATTTGCCGTAGCGCGGCGGAAGATCATGCCAGTGGGCACCAGAGCGAAGCACCCACAAGACCCCGTTCACGAAGAGCCGGTTGTCGTCGCCGGTCCGACCTGGATCACCGGCTTTACCGGGCAACATATCCGCGATCGCGCGCCACTGATCATCAGACAACTCGTACCGCTTCGCCATCACACCCCTCCAACTGCGAATCAGCTGGAGATCCATGAATCACACAACGAGCTCAATGTGAATTCATGAATGTCGATTCAGCCTAGGGTCTTGATGCGCTCGATGGCCTGCGCGACGCGGGCTTCACGGTCGGCGAGCGCGGTTTCCCGCGGGCTGATCGATTGCTCGCGGCGGTCGAGGGACTTGGCACGCGCGGTGAGCGCCTCCTCACGCTTGGCCAGCGCGCGCTCGCGGGCGCCGAGAATGCCCTCGGCCTCGCGCGCGGCGTCGGCGCGGGTGCGCTCGGCGGCACGGCGCTCCTCGGCGGCGGCAGCGCGGTCGGCCGTCGCCTCGGCATGTAGGCGCTCGATCTGGTCATGCTGCTCGATTTTCTCGAGCACGCGGTTGGCCGCCTCGCGGGCCGCCTCGAGCGCCTCGATCTCGCTCTTGAGCGCGTCGGCGCGCTTGGGGTCGGTGACGAGGCTGAGCAGCGAGAGCAAGTCTTTCACGCCGGCCATGGCGGCGATCGGCGTGCGGCGCGGCGGGGTCATCATGGTCATGCGGCGATCCTCCGGGCGACATGGCGGGTGGCACGAAATTTCGGGATGGTGTCGCAGGCGAGCGTGATTTCCTCCGCGGTCGCGCGGCGCAGGCGCCCGTCCTGCTTCTTGAGCCAGACCGAGCCGGCGTCGAGCCCGCCGGCCTGGATGAAGATGCGCGCGCTGTCGATGGTCGCGCGGGCATCGCGCTTGGTGCTCATCGCGGGGCTCCGTCGTAGGCATCCTCGTAGGCGCGGCGGAGCGCCTCTTGGATGGTCGGGCTGCGGTAGCGCACGGGGTCGGTGTCTTGCAGCGCGCGGAGCGACTTGATGCGCTGGAGCTGGGCCTGGGTGGGCTGGCGCGCCGGCTCGCCGCGGGTGCCGAGGAAGGATTCATGCACCGTGCCGCTGCCGCGTGCCATCGCGCGCGCCGGCGCGCCGCCGGCGTTGCTTCCGCCGCCCCCGCCGTCGCTGCCCTGGCCGCCATCGTCGAGCTTGCGGCCGATGCGCGCGAGGCCTTCGATCAGCTGCGGCTGGTCGCCGAGCATGGTGCCGTCGGCGAGCCTGAGCTCGAGCAGCGCCACCGCGCCATCGCCGAAGAGCCGGCCCGCGGCGCCGCGTGCGAAATCGACGTTCGCGTCGTAATCCGCGCCCCATTGCGCGCGGAGCGCCGCCTCGCTCGACAACCGGGACTCGGCGAGCGCGTCCGTCTGCTCCGCGTCGACGGTGCGGGCGCGATCGTAGTACCAGCCGATGAGCGCCTGAACCTGCGGCTCGGACAGGCCGGCGGTTTCGGCGGCGGCGAAGAAATCGTCATGCGCGCCCTCGCCCGGGCGCAGATGGTCCGGCAGGTCCGCCGGCACGGAGATGTTGAAGGGCATGATCGCTCCTGGGTTGGGGGAGAGTGGTCAGTTCGGACTCTAGAGCAGCCTCGCGACACCGCTGCCGGCATCCAGCAGCGTGCCGCCGGCGGCGAGCAGGCCGCTGGTGCTCGCCTCGCGGGCCCGGGCGCGGCTCGCGATCACGCCGATCTCGCGCTGGCGCGCGCGCTCGAGGCCGGCCTCGCGCACGAGGAGACCCTCGAACTCGGATTCCCGGGCCGCGTCCTCCTGCGCGAGCAGCGGTGAGCCGAGCGACGGGTCGATGCCGGCGGCGCCGAAGCGCGCGCGTTGCTCGGCGAGCGCCCGGCTATCGCGCCGACGCAGGCGCTGCTCCTCGACGGCCGCAAGCTGGCGCTCACGTGCCGCCTGCTGCGCGTTCACCTGCGCCTGAAACTTGTGCTGCGCCGCCTGCCCCTCCGCTTTTCGGATGCTGCTGACAGCACTGAACCCGGCGGCGGCGATGAGCAGCGGGATCTCGGCTCCGCTCATAGACATATCTCCGGTAAGGTTTCTGGGTGACCGCGTGGCGGCGGATGCCGGTCAGGCGAAAGCCGAGCCGCTCCAGCCAGCGCGCGGCCGCGGGGAAGTCGGGATGGACCGTCGCCTCGACGCGCCGAAGCCCATGCGCCGGCACGAGATCGCGGAGGCCGCGCAAAGCCACGCGGTGCAGAAAGAACCGCTCGCGCCGGAGCGCGGCCGAGCCGAGCAGCCAGGCGACCGCCCGCCCCTCCCCCTCCGCACCGAGAGGCTCGAGCCCGCCGCAACCCACCACCGCGTCCGCCCCATCAAGCGCGGTGAGGGCCGCTCCACATACCCGCACTGCGGCGGGCTCGAGTCCGATGATCGAGTCAGCGTCGTAGCGCCCGAGCCTGTTCGCACGCCGCAACGCATCGATGTGCGCGGGCACGAAAGGGACGAGGCGCATGGTTTCTCGCGTTTCTTCCAGCCACAACCATAATTTTACGCTTGACGTAACAAGTAAGATTATTACCTTGCGCCCATGATCCGATCTTTCAGGAATCGAAAGACGGAAGGCTTCTACAGGGGCCGAACGGTAAAGGCGTGGCGTCCGGTCGCGCGGATCATCGAGCGGAAACTAACAATGCTGGATGCCGCCACCGCGCTGCGCGATTTGGCGTCACCGCCTGCCAACAGGTTGGAGGCGTTGAAAGGAGACCGAAAAGGTCAACACAGCATTCGGATCAACGACCGCCTCCGAATTTGCTTCCGCTGGACCGATGACGGCCCGGAGGATGTCGAGGTCACCGACTATCATTGAGACACCGATGCGAAACCAAATGCGTGCCATCCACCCGGGTGAGATCCTTTCCAAGGAATTCATGGAGCCGCTCGGCTTGAGCGGCAACGCGCTCGCGAAGGCGATCGGCGTCCCGGCGAACCGCGTGGCGGCCATCGTCAAGGGCCAACGCAGTGTGACGGCAAGCTCCGCACTCCGCCTCGCCAAATATTTCGACACCACGCCGACCTTCTGGCTCAACCTGCAACAGGCCTACGATCTCAAGATCGCGGAAAAAGCGGAAAGGCGCGCGCTGCGTAAGATCGCACCGCGAAATCTTGCAGCCGCGCGCTGAGCGCTCCTCTCTTTTTTTTGATATGTGAGGCCATCGAGCGTCTCAGCGGCGGCGTGGAACCCCGCCAATATGTTCTTTCCCCTAAAGCATCTCGTTGGTCAGCAGCTCCGGCGCGAGTGCCAGGAGCGTGAAGGGCACGGGATCGGAGCCTTGGAGGACGATGCGGGGGTCGCGGGACCAGGCGCCGTCGAGGGCGATGCGGCGCTCGCCGGTAAAGAGCGGGGTGCCGATGTCCATCGGGTCGGCAACGACGCGGAAGTCGACCGGCGTGAGGTCATCAACGCTCGGGCCGGCGGCGACGCCGAGGCTGTCGACCAGAATGAGCGAGACCGCGTGCACCCGCTTCGGCTTGGCGACGGCGGTGCCGCCGCGCGCACCGACCGCGAGCTTGAGCGAGCGCAGCGTCCAGGTGTAGGGCAGACCCACATGCACGATGCCGCCCGGCCGATCGAGCGTGACCGCGCCCGATGCCACGGTCTGCGGCGCGTGGCTCGCGCCATCGCAGAGAATGTGCACCGTCTCGCCCTCGAGGTGATCGAGGCCAGAGACCGCGCTTACGCGCGCGTCGGGGTCTAGCCATGAGGCGGTGGCCCGCGCGCGGAGCGGACGCGGCACGGTGACCGCGAAATCGACATCCACCACGCTCGCGCTCGTGAAGGCGTTGATGGTGACCCACGCCACCGCGCCCTCGGCCCAGAGCCCCCAGAGATCGCCGACATCGCCGGCGGTGAACGGGCTGTGGCCAGTCGCGGTGAGGGTGCCGCTCGCACCCTGAGTCCAGCTGTCGGCGGCTGCGCTCGTCAGCATGAGCGTTTTCGCCGCATCGCTGTTTCGCTGGTCGAGGGAGAGGCCGCCATCGACATAGAACGCGTCGACCTCGGCGGTGACGCTCCGCTGGTAGGGTGCCTCGAGCAGCTCGACATAGCGCTTGGTAGCGCCGTCGATGGTGCGCTTGACCACGAGCCAGAGCTCGTCGCGCTCGCCGGCCGGAATGGTCGCGACCGTCTCCACTACCGCGCGGGCGCCGCCGAAGGCGCCGCCCACCTCCTGACGCGACCAGCCGACGACCTGTTGATCGGGCTGATAGGCGAGCGTCGCGAGCGAGCCGTCATTGCGGAGCGCCCAGATCGTCGAGTCCGGCTCTTGCTGATAGACCAGATCGGCGACGCCGGTGCGGGTCACGTGATCCGAGAGGAGCGTCAGGTCGAGCGCCTCGAAGCCATCCACTTGGAAGTTGAAGACGAACTCCAGGAGCTTGCGCAACGCCCGCTGCACCATGAGGAGGCGCGCGCGGGCGCGCACGGGCTGGATGTCGGCGCTCCCCATCGTGGTGTGGCGGCGCGCGCGAATGTCCGACGGCGTGAGCACCGCGCCGCTCGAGCTCACGCTCCACTCGCCGCCGATGGTGCCGACGATCATCTCGGTGCCGGGCGAGATCCAACGGATCGCGTTGACTTGATCGGCCGCGAAGGTGAAATCGATCGCGTCGTCGGCCTCGACGGCGCCGGCGTCGCTATCGGGGCGCATGTTCTCGAGATCGGCCGACTGCGAGAGCCAGAACGTCTGCGGCTGCGTCGTGGTGCCGGCGAAGACCGAGCGCTGCTCGAAGAAGCCGATGGCAGACGGATAGCCCGTTGTCGCCGACCACGCGCCGAGCGACCAGGTGGTGGACGCGCTCGTGCCGTCGAAGTTTCGGAGGATGTCGATGGTGACGTTTTGGGTGTCGGTAAACGCCGTGATCACCGCATAGCCGTAGGCCGACGCGCTCTTGTAGCGCAGGAGCCGGCCGACATCGGTTGTCGCAAAGAGGTCGGCGCTCGCCGTGAGTGTGACCCCGAGGCCGGACGATGCGCTCGGCGTCAGCGTGGTCGACGTCCCGTTCTCGCCGAGATAGGGGCCGTCCACAAAATTGACCTCGACCATCGACCAGGATGCGTGTCCCCGGCGCTCCAGCTTCTGAACCGGTGTCGTGCCGCCCGCCACGATGTAGAGCACGTCCGCGGTCTGCGCCCATTTCAAACTCGGGAGGGTGGCCTCGGCATAGGGCGTCACCAGCTCGACCGGCTGGTTGTCGAGCAGCGCGACGTCGTCGATGTGCAGCGTTTTCGCCGCGCTGTTGCGGAACTGGATATAGACGGGCGATGCCGTCGGCGTGAACGCGATGGCGTGGTAGCCGACGCCGAGCGCGAGATCGTCCACGATGTCCCGCCCGGTCGACGTCGAGCCGATCCGCAGCGCGACGGTATCCGATGCCGCGCCGCGCGCGCGGAACCGCAGCACATGCTCCTGGTTGAGGAAACCGCCACCAACCGTGACGTCCTGCTCCGCCCAGGCGATGCCCCCGCTCGCCCCTTGGAGCGCCAGCACGCCGGTCGACGAGGGCCCCTCGACGAGGATCTCGAAGCGCCATTCATTGCCGGCCGAGAGCTGATCGGCGATCGAGGTGATGGTGTCAGAGAAGCCCGAAAGAAACGGGGTGCCCTGATCGTTGCAGATCCCGATGTCGACGACACCGACGGTGCTTTCATCGGTGAAGACGAGCCAATAGTTGGTGTCGGCCGCGAGCGTCGGCTTCGTGCCCCAAGTGAACGTCTTGTCGCCGGTCGTGGTGAGCCCGACCGTGTTGCTGTCGCCGCCGACCTGCGTGCCCGGGCTGCCCGCATTGTCGGTGTAGATGCCGGCATGGGCGTTATAGGCGGTGGTAACGCTGGCGACGTTGAGCCGCGCCTGCGCGACGTCGCCGGCGACGGTGTTGGTGAACCGGAGCCCGAAATTCTTGCCGCCCGCGAGGCCGTCGCCGATGCCGCCGCTCCCGGTCTGCGCGTTTTGAAACGTGCCCTCGGCATTCGCCTCGACGATCTCGTGCGCGATCGCCGCCGCACCGGTCGAGCGGTCATCCCAATCGGTGATGCCGCTGTCGAAGCTCCCGTTCGTGATCGTGGCGTCGGTGTCGGCGACGGTGATGGCGCCGCCGTCACGAAAGAAGCGCATCACGGCGTCGCCGGCCTCGAGCACGTAGGCCTGCACCGTCGAGAACACGAAGGGAATCAGCCTGGGCTTCACGGCGTGGCTCTGTGCATCGGCGATGTAGCGCGTACCCGGTCGCCGCGTCGCGCCACCCTGGGGCAGCGGGATCAGGTTCTCCATGACCTCGACGGCGTTGTCATACTGGCTGAAGTCGACACGCGAGGTCATGCGCGGTGACAGCTCGCCGGCGTTGAAAGACGGCTGCAGGGGGTTGGCGCGAGGCATGGCGGCTCCTCTAAGCGCGCGCCGTCACCCAGCTCGGGTCCGGCTCCTCCAGCGGCGTATCTTCAATTGCATCCGCACTGCGGGCGGCTTGGAGCGCAGCGCGGTATTCATCGAGCAGAGCGCCGCGCAGCGTGCGCGAGTTGCCGAGCCCAAGCGCGAGATCGGCGGCAAGCCAGAGCGAGAGGGCGCGGCGAAAATCGGGCGTCATGATGTTGGTGTCGGTGACCCGCTTAATGTAGCGGAGATAGAGCGCGGGATCGTCGGAGAGCAGAGCATCGCCCTCCACGCGATAGGAGGCCACCGATCGGCCGGACTCTTCACCATGCACGGAGACCACGCGAATGAAATCCGCGGGAAGCTGATACGCGTAGGACCAACCGAACACCGGCGCCACCTCACGGCGTGCGAGGAGGACGCGGGCCACGGCGAAGTTCCACGTGTGGACCCGCAAGAGCTCGTCGCGAAGCGCTGGGAAAAGGTCATGACAAAGCGTCGCTTGCCGCGAGCCGTCGGTGAGCGAGGTGATCGGTGCGGCGTTGATCCGGCTGAGCGCGACATTGCAGATGCTGACTTCAGAGGCCATGGAACACTCCGTTGGCGGTGGTCGCGCAGTGCGGTGCATGCGCGTGTGCACCCGCCGAGCCGGCTCGGCGGGTAGCGGCGAATTTGCGGATTAGAGGGTGGCCAGCCGTGCTGCCGACCTAGAGGGCGAGCGTGGGGCTAGGCAGCGGCCGCCGCTGGAAAAATAGTTTGGATCGTGCTGAACAGGCGATCGGCCTGAAGCGGCTTCTCGACATATCCGTTCATCCCCGCGGCGAGGTATCTCTCGCGATCGCCCTTCATGACATTCGCCGTCAACGCGATGATCGGGACGCCTGCGACCGTACCCGGCAACGCGCGGATAGCCTTCGTTGCCGCGACCCCGTCCATCTCAGGCATCTGAATGTCCATCAGAATCAGATCATAAGACCCGGTCTCCACCGCGTGGACCGCCTCGACGCCATTCCCGACGCACGTCACGGTGTGCCCGTGATGTTCGAGCGTCATGACCGCGACTTCCTGGTTCACGACATTGTCCTCCGCAAGCAGGATGCGGAGCTTCGGGATGGCGACGATGGGCATCTCTCCGCGAAGCTCGGGATTTTCCGTGTCCTCCTCCGCCAGCGCGCAGTCGACCTTGAACCAGAACCGGGAGCCCGCGCCTACCACGCTGTCCGCGCCGATCTCGCCCCCCATCAACTGCACGAGCTGCTTGCAGATCGAGAGCCCCAGGCCCGAACCGCCGTAGAGCCGCGTCGTGGAATTGTCCGCCTGCGTGAACGCATCAAATATGGTGGCGAGCGCCTCCTCTGCGATTCCGATTCCCGTGTCGATGACCTCGACCATGATCGCGACCCGGCGATCGTCCGCCAGACGAGCGTCGGCCTTGATGGTGACGCCGCCGACCTCGGTGAACTTGATGGCGTTGCCCACGAGATTGAGAAGGAGCTGATTCATCCGTGCCCCGTCGCCGCGCAGACGCAGCGGTGCACCGCCCGTGATCGTGGCGTCGAGGCCAATGCCCTTGCTGCGCGCCGTCGGCTCAAGCACGCCGACGACACCATCGATCAGCTTGCTCAAATCAAAATCGTCAATTTCGAGGTCCATGCGGCCGGCTTCGATCCGCGAGAGATCGAGAATATTGTTCAATAGATGCAGCAGCGATTCACCCGATTGGCGAATGCGTTCGACTTGATGACGTTGATCCGCTGTGAGCGGCCCCTGCAGCAACAGCTCGGTCATTCCGAGCACACCGTTCATCGGTGTTCGAAGCTCATGACTGGTGTTCGCGAGGAACTGCGATTTTACCTCGCTCGCTTCTTCGGCCCGCGCCTTCTCCACCTTCAAGTCCCGCGCAATCTCCTCCGCGCGCGCTAGCGCTTCCCGAAGATCGCTCTGAGATGCGAGCTGCTTGGTTTGAAGCTTGTCGAACTCCGCAATCACGAGCCCGATCTCATCCTCGCTTCGCCAATCCACTTTGAGGGGCGTGCCGGCATGAAATTGCTTGATGGCATGGATCAGCTTGCGGAGCGGCACACCGATTACCACGTGCAAGCTCAGATAGGCCGCGGCGAGTGTGACGAGCAACTCAACGCCCAACGCGATCACAAACAAGTCGCGCGCCTCGCGTTGCGCCTCGACGATTCGCTTGTCGCTGGAAACGGTGGTGATTTGGCCAAGCTCGATCACGCCGACGCCATCGAACCGCGTGATCGCGTGTTGATCGACAAAAACCGTATCGCCGCGTGATTCGAATTGCCCAAATTCGTGGATGGTGTCTCCGGCACGATTCGCGATCGAAACCCCGATGATGTCGGGGTTCGCGAGCACAGCGGAAAGAATCAACATCACCCGCTCATCGTCACCACCGGCCAAATGGGACGGGACGATCACCGCTTGACTCTGCGTGATGAACGCCTGCTCGTGCCTTAGGCTCTCAATCTGGTCTTTGTACGATGCCCTCTCGATGAAATAAAACGCGATCACTTGAACCGCGACCATGGCAGTCGCAGTGAACAAGAATATTCGCACGAACGCGTTTTTGCGAAGGGGTCCCAACATCGGAATCAACCCTTCCCGAAATTATATTTATTTAGCGTTCAAATTACCCCATGCACGATCAGCAATTTCTATATAATTCTTACGGTTTTTTAGCCATATCGACTTTGTTCCATCGCTTATCATGAAATATATCTTTCCATCCACAATATCCCACACCTCCGGATCGATCATCGATCTATTACCGTGAACCAAGCCGTAGGAGCAATAGCCACCATATTCCGGCTCGTATTTTTCCGGATTTCTCAGAAAGGCTGCGCGATTCTCGTCGGAGGCGAAGGCGTATTTGGCGCCGTTATGGGTGGCCGTGTAGCGCATGCGGCCTTCCCGGGCTCTTCCCTCGGTGAAGTAAGCGACCGGATCGTAGCCGAACAGCGCAAAACCCTCGGCGTCGAGATTGAGATTCTGTGTTGCGTCATCCCCGGCCACACTTTTCGGCGGGAAAGCGGTCAAAGTGACCGCGCTTAAACCCAGAACAGCAAGTGCAAGAACTAGAATCGCGGGTAGACAGCAGAAGCTGGTCCCAATGTTCTGACGATTTCGCATGGAAGCCTCGACAACGAGATGGTAGCTTCCGCGTACTTTAAATTCGTATCATTTATTTTTATGAAACACTCATGATTAACCACAGGAATCGTTAACCAACAGGATACACCGGAACAAGCTGCCTCCGTGTCCGGACAGACCTATGGGCTACGGCACTGGTGTGGAACCTGGCCGATCGTAGAGCGCTTCATAGAGAGAGCGGAGCTCGTTTTGCACCGGCGCCGAAGCGTATGCATGCGGATCTGTGTCCTGAAGCGCACGAAGCTCCTTGATCCGTTCCTCCGCGCCGCTTGCCGTCGCGGCCCCCGTGCCCCCGACATGCAGGCTCCCCTCGACCGTGAGCGCGCCGATTTGCGCTAAGCCGCGAACGAATCCGGGATGACTGCCGAGCATCCCGCCGCCAGCCAGATGCAGCGCCTTGATCTCGGCGCTCTCGTCACCGAAAAACTGAGCCAGTCCGCGCGCCGCGAGGGCGATGTTTCGCTCATAGTCACCACCCCATTCACGACGCAAGAGCGCCTCTGCGTCGGCCGTGGCTTGCGCCTGTTGGGCGGCCGCTTGCTGGGCGCCCGTCTCGACGTGATCGAAATACCAGTTCAGGGCAGCGTGCACCACGCCACGCGGCGCGGCCGCCTCGTGCATGGTGGTCAAGAATTCCTGCAGACCATGATCGAGACCATCGCCGAGGCTTTGGGCTGCGCCGTCGGGCACCGTATAGCCATAGTCCTCCGGGGTGCTCGGTACACCGAGCCTGCGCCGATAGGTCGCGCGTTCCGCCGGGCTGGCATCGGCGCCGGGCGGCGCGATCGCGGTGGACAGCTTGCGGCGAAGGTCGCCATGCGCCTTGACCAGATCCGCCACGCTGTTGAAACGTTGCGCGGCCTTGCGCAGCTCAGGGTCCTCGATCGACGCGCGCCAGTCAGATGTCGAGGCGCGCCCGGTCTGATGAGGCACGGTATGCTCGGCCACGCGCCCGTCGCCGGTCGAGGCGGCGCGCGTCACGCCGGCGTCGCGCGCCGCGTTTTCGGTGCTGTCTCCCGTGTCCATGACGGCCCCTCTTGGATCGACGTTAGAGCGCGTGCTCGGGATCATCGGGGGCGAGCTCCGCGTTGAGTGCGGTGAGGATCTCGGCCGCCAGATCGCGCCGGCCGGCCCAACGCTGGAGCGCTTGCGGCTCCAAGGGCACCTCGCCGCTCGGGTCGTAGAGGCCGCCCCAGAGCAAGATTTGATAAAGAACACGCCTGCCATCGGCGCTGCCCGCGAAGACACGGCGAAAATCGCGACGGCGATCGCGGGCGGTGTAATCGGCGAGGCCGTGCGTCTTGCGCAGCGCGGCCAGAAACGCCTCCGGGTCAGGCCCGCGCGCGGTGGCGGACGCGCGCCGTCGCCCAAACATGCGCGTCTCGGCCTAAGCGGACGGCGCGGCTTGCAGCGCCGCGAGCTCGGCTAACACTTTTTCGGCCGCACCCGTCGGTGGCGCCGAGACGCCGCCCGCGGCAGGCGCGCCCGCACCCTGGACGACCGCGCTCACCCTCGCCGCGCCATCGATCAAGCGCTCGGCATCGCTCGCCGCCTGCTCCTCGACAACCCCCTGGGTGCGGGCCGCGCGGATCTCGCCGCGCGCCTCGCTTGCGCGCAAGAGCTCCGGCGGCACGCCGCGCGCCTCGGCAAAAAACTTTGCGGCCGCATCGGTGTCCACATTGTCGAGGATCGCCGGCTCGACGGCCGCAATTGGCGCGAGATCGGAAAGCCATTGCGAGACGCCGAGGGCATCGATCTCGGCCCGCAGCTTCTCGATCGGCGAGGCGTAACGAAAGCGGATGCCGCCACCCTCGACCAGCACTGGTGGGGCCGACGGCAACAGGCCCGCGCGAAACAGGATACCGAACGCACGGGTGACGATCACCGCCGGATAGGCGGGCTCGAGCCGGCCGAAGACCGGCCCGATGGTCTGGATGAACTCGCGTCGGCGTTGCGTGATCTCTGTCGCGGTCATCTGCGGACCATCGGCCGGTAGCCGGAGCACATTGCGGAAGAAGGCGCCCCACACCATCTCGCGGACGTCACGCTGCATCTCGCGACCCAGCGGCAGGTTGGCGCCGGTCTGCAGCGGCATTACCGGGATGCGGCCGAGCGCACGGGCGGCATCCGCATCGAAATATGTCGCCCGTCCGGGTTGCTGATGCAGCGTGCCCTTCACCGAGTCCGAGGCCACCAGGAGCGGAGGGTCGACCGCCTTCTGGCCCGCCTTGAGCAACGTCTTGCCCATCTGATTGAGCGTGTTGGCGTCCGGCAACGCGACCATGCCGGGCGAGCGGCCGTAGATCTCGCCCGACGCCGTGTCCCAGCGCGGCACGGCCAGCGGGAACTCGTGGAAACCGTCCTCGAGCACGAGGTGATCGGAGGCGACATCGATCACCACATTCGCGAAGGGCAGGTCGGTGGCGCGCGCGCTGCGCGGATCGCGCTCATGCCGCGGCAGCACTGCTTGCACGAACTCGAACCGCGCGTCGGGATCGGCGCCGCGGCGGCCGTCGAGCGCCTCACGCGTCTTGGCGCCGAGCGCCTCGCGCCCGAAACGCTGCGCCGCCTGGCGCGCCGTCAGCATTTCGTCAAGGAACACGGTGTCGATGCGTCCGTCGTGATCGGGCGCGATCAGCGTCTGCCTCAGGTGCAGCGCGCGAAAGACGAGATGGTCGAGCCGCTGCCCCTCGCCGATAAAGAGCGCGGCCGTGCCAAAGGTGACCAGGTCGTCATCGACTTCACCATGGGCTGCCATGAAATTGGCGCGCGGATCGTAGAGCGCGGCGAAGAGCCGGTCCTCGGCGGCGCGCAGCCAGCGCTTGACCTCGGTGCGGTCGTTCAGCGCCTCATCGGCGGCGCGGAGGGTGACCCAACGCTCGCCTTTCGGCATCAGGAGCCCGCCGATCGCGGCGGCGAGCTCGCGCCGCGCCTGGATCGGCGTGCCGTCATACTGGGTCTCGTGTCGGCGCTCGCCGGGTTGCCGCACCTGGGTGAAATCCGCGCGGCGCGGGTGCATGGCTTGCGCCAGTTCCTGCCAATGGCTCTCCCATGCCGAGCGTGCGCGCCGAAGCTGCGCGCGCCGGTCCAGAAGATCCTGAATCTGCTGCGTCATGCGGTGATCCTCGGTTAATCGGCGGTCTGTCGCGCCGCGCCCAACGGACGCCATGAAATGGCCACGGTTTCTTGCACACTCAGGGTGACGAGAAGGGCCAACCCATGCGCTATCTCCGCTTGTTCATGCTGATCGCCGCGCTCTGCACCGCCGCCGCGGTTGCGGCCGCGAAACCGTCGGCGCCGGCGGCACCTCCCTTGACTAGCGGCGCTTGGATCGGCCATGCCGATGCCGCATCGCCCCTCTATCGATGCCTGGGCGGCTGGAGCGGAGGACGCTTCGATTTGTGGTCCTTTTGCGTTCCGGTCACCCGGCCCGCCACCGAACCGAAAGCCATCCCCCCGTCTCGGGCCACCGAGACAACACACGAACGCTGATCCCATCGCATCATCGCATCAAGGAGCCCCATGGACCCGCAACCCGCCAGCCTCCTCGCCCGCCTGGTCGCCGCAAGCGAAGCCGCCTCACCCGCCGCCGAAGGTCCCGCCACGGCACGCGTCGATGTGCGCGCCTGGGAAGACACGAACCTCGCCCCGGACCGCGCGACATCGGTGTTTCTCCGCGTGATCGACGCCGAACCCGAGGTGGTGACCCGCGCGCTGGGAGAGGCGCGGCGATTACGCCAGAACGTGATGTCCGCCGATTGACGCAGAACGGCGGTCCGGCGCGGTCTTTCGCCCCGAAAAAATCAAAGCACACCACCCAGTCGCGCCATCGATAGTCGACTCATGTGCCGTCGTCTAGGTGCGGGCCATCATCCGGCCGACGCTCACGGCCATCGGGTTCTGCCGCACCAACTGGGCGCCTTCGGGCGCGTCGAAGTCACCACCATGCGCTGTGATGACCGCGCTCGTCGAATAGGCGTCCATCATCACGGCGGACCAGAACACGGGCTCCCCTTGCACGAGCGTTACGAAACGCTTGCGGTTGCCGGCGAACACGGTCTCGGCGACGAACCGCGTGAAGACCGTCGTCGGCGCGGCGCCATGCTGCCGCGCGAAGTCGCCCTTGCCCCATGCGATGATCGGCATCGGGCTACTCGGTCTGCGTGACGATCAGAATGTTGGTGTCGTCGGCGCCGGCGGCATTGAAGCGCAGCGCGATGGTGTCGCCGTTCAGGTCCGATGCCGCGAGGTTGATCTTGTACCAGCCGTTCGAGATCTCGGTGACGCTGTTCGCCGCGGCCGCGAACGCAGCGCCATCGATCGAGCGATTCGCCGAGACGGTCAGCCCCGTCTTCGGCGTCACATGGTCGGTGGAATCGACCATGAGGAACATGAAGTTGCTAAGCGCGGCGTTCTTCTTGACGCGGAAGTCCGCGGTCAACGAATACCCGCTCTTGTCATTGTTCGTGCCGACGGTGACCGCACCACCACCCGTGATTGCCAGCGCGCTGAAGTTCGTCGGCGCGCTCGCCGCCAGGAACGCGTTGTCCGTGCCCCGCATCGCCGCGCCGTTGAGCCCGGTCACGTCGTCGAGGATGTCGTCGACATGCTGGCCGAACGTGCCGGCCCCCGTGTGACCCGTCGTTGCCTCGTTCCACACCGCATCGGCGATATCCGCCTGCCACGCGCTCGGCGCGTTGATGTCCTCCATCACCACGACATGCGCGTGGCCCGCCACCACCTCGTAGGTCGTGTCGCTCGAGGGATTGGTGATCCAGGCCGGCGAAACGGTCGCCGTGTCGGTCGCGCCGACATAGTCTGTGATGAGCCGGCTCTGCCCCGCGCCGGTGCCGCCGGTCAGGTTGATCACCGTGCCGTTGAGCTCGTCGTTCGCGAACGCACTCGCCGCCGCGAGCTGGATCGTCGTCGCCGTGCCGGCCTGCGCCGTGCCCGAGGCAAGCGGCGTCAGCCCGCCGCCGCCACCGCCCGAGGGCGCCTGCTCGAGCGCGTTCGCCGTGTAGCGCGCCACGCCGCCGTCGTTCTCGACGAGCTCGTTCAAGAGCGCATCGGCCACGCCCGGCTTTGCGGCCGGGTCGTAGGTCGCGGCGAGCAGGTGATCGAGATGGTAGGTTTCGATCGCCGTGTCGACCTCGGCGTTGATGTTGGCGAGCGAGAGCGTGTCGGGCACGCGCGTGATCAGGGTGTCGACGTTCGTGTCCACGGTCGCGAGATCGGTCGCGAGCGCCGCATTGTCGGTGCCGCGCATGTAGCGGTTCTGGATCGAGAAGTGCGCCACCGTCTCGCCGACGACCGACGTGCCGCCGACCGTGCCGGTGGTGATCACCACCGCATAGTCCTCGCCCGTCACGTAGAAGGCATCCGCCGAGAGATCGATCTTGACGTTGTTGAGCCCGGTGACGCCGTCGAAATCGACGGTCAGCGTGATCTCCGCGTCGGCGCTGGTGCGCTGCGTGACGTCGTTCGATTTGTAGACTGAGATCACGGGCGAGCCCGCAAGCTGCGTCGGCACCCCCGAGGTGTTCCGCGTCGTGAACTTGAGGTTGAGATCCGCGAAGTCTTCGGCGTAATCACCCAGATAGCTCATGCGGCCAACCCTCCAAGATCACCAGCCAGCCCGCCGGCACCGGCCAAGCCCCCGCCGCCCGCGAGGCGGAACGGCAGGCCGCCGGCAGGTGCGGCGCCTGCGTCGAAGTAATTGCGGCCTCGGCCGATCCCGAAGATCCGCGGAAAATCGTCACCGTCGTCGACGCCGTTCTGCTCGCTCATCGCTTGGCCTGTGCCCGTCAGGTCCGGAATGCTGGCGAGGCCGCGCGGCAGCCGCCAAAAGCGCACGAGGTTGGCCGGGCGGATACGACGGAAATCGAGCCCGCCATAGGCCGCATCCTGCTCTGCGTCGGTGAGCTCGGTGGTCCAAAGACCGACCGCCCCGATTTGGCCGTTGAGCTCGTTTGCGCTCGAGCCGCCCCCCATCGTCGCGCCGATCGCCATTTGATTGGTGGTCGGGAAGCCCCGGTTCGGCCCGGTCGCGCTGACCCGCGTCCCATCATTGAGCTTGACTTCCGCCTTGATACTCGCCACGCCGAAGCCGGCTGCCAGGTTCCACGCGTTCGCCGTCGCCGAGTTGCCTGAATCCTTAAAGGTAGAATTCCCGCCATTGTCGCGGATGTTGAACCGAACGGCGCCGCCGCTCTGCATTTGCAGATTGAGGAACGGCGTCGACGTGCTCGACGAAGTTTGGTTCCACAGGCTCCCGACATGCGACGTGTTGTCCGGGCGGAACCACACCATCGCGGTCAACGTCGCCGCCGAGAACGCCGTGTCGCTCGTGTCGTAGCGATCGTTCGTGCCGTTGAAGTCGGCAGCCATTAGGTTTCTTCGATCTTCGCGGCGATCAGCCACATGTCGCCCGACGCGGTGTCGGCCACATCGCGGGTGATCTCGATCTCGAAGTGTTCGCCCGCCGCGACGCTGTCCATGTCGGCGCCGTCCGTGAAGGCCACGGTGACCTCGAACAGAACCCGCGCCGAGCCGGTCGGCACCAGCGTGCCGTCCGTCGAGTTGACGGCCGCGAACGCCTTGGTGTCGAGATCGGCGGTCGCATTGAGCCGGCGGAATGCGACATCGATGTCGACATCGCCGGAGACCGCCGTGTCCATGGCGAGCAGCAGGGTGACGGTGACGCCGCCGCCGCCATAGTTGGTGCCGAGCCAGCCCGCGAGCCGCAGCTTCTCACTCGTGCCGCTGTCGACGAAGGCGTAGTAGGGGATGTCGCTGAGCTCGCCCCAACGCGCCCCGTTTGTCGCCGGCGGCCGGCCGGCCTCGGCCGACCAGGCCTCGAGTTTGTCGCCAGATGCCATCGCCTACACCCCCGCTCCGAAACGCTTGCGCAGCACCACGGCGAGCAAGAGCGCCTTCTGCGCCGCGGTCAGTTGCGTCTTGGCCGCGGTCGGCAGCGCGTTGTTGTAGGAGACCTGATTGGCGTCGACCCAATCGTCCGCCGCGTCGACCGCCGCCCGCATCTCCGCCTTGATCAGCGGGATCGTGCCCGGCCAATCCCGATCATAGGTCACGTCGCGACGGGCCCCGGCCCGGTCCGCGTCTGACATCACAGCCATTGCTCGTGCCCTCCTCTATCGCGCGTGAGCTCGTTCTTCAGGGCTTGTAGGTCTATCGGCATGGCGTCTGCTCCGGCCTCGTGAGGGCTAGTCGGCTTCGGCGATGTGGAGCGTTCCGTCGGTGGTGACGCGCACGGCCGCAATCTTGTCCTCACCCGACACGCCGACATATTCGACCATGTCCGCCGGCAGGTAATTATCGGTCGCGGTCGCGGTCGGGTTCGCCCCGACGGCGTAGTAGCAAGCGGTCGTCGCGACGAGCCGGACGGCGCGCGTTTGCTTCGCGAAGCTCGTCGACTGCGTGCTGAGCGCGGTGAACGCAACAGTTTGCCGCGTGCCCTGGCGAAAGCTGAGCACGGGGATGGGCTTGCCGAGCTGGTCGTAGACGAGGCGTGTCATCGGATCATCCTTTATGAATCGGGGGGGCTACTCGCCGAGCAGCGTTTTCTTCGCAGTGGGCGCGGAGCCGAGAACCCCAAGCCCGGAGGTGAGAATGGTGGATGCGCGCCCGCGGCGACGCCGCGCCTCATCGCGCACCTGCTTGCGTCGGTCTTCGATCTCCTCGCTCTCCTCGAACACGGGAGGCGGTGGCGGCGGTGGCGGCGGTGGCGGGATTTCCGGGCCGCTGAATATGCTTTTGAAGACGTTCAACAACACGCTCACGATAGGTGCTCCATTGGTTGGGAAGCGGCGTTTCATATCGGCAGGCGCCCACATGAGCCCAGCCGAGACGCACCAGGAGATCGGCGACCCCGGCATGCGCGGCGCGCGTCGCAAGCACACGGGCGCCGAGCAGCTGGGGGAAGCGGTGAAAATCGCCAATGAGCGCGCGCGTCCACCGGCTGCGCATCGCGGGCGCGGCCGCCATGTGCAACTGCATCACCTCGTGGCTCGCCCAGGCGTAGAGGGCGTAGCCGCGCGCGCGCTCCTCGGCGTCGAGAAAAGCAAGCGCGGCGATGTCGCCGAGCGGCCAGCTGGGCGGATGAAGGCCGTGCCGCTCGAACCAGACCGGGATCCGCGAGCGGTCGTAGACGTAGCATGCGCGCACGGCGGAGCCTCCGGAAAGCATGACGCGGTGCCGCAGCGCACGGGAGCCGCCCGCGGCCTATTGGCTAGTAGCGGAGAACGTCGTAATCGGTCTGCGGCTGAGGTGCGCGGCGCACCCGCCTCGCGGTATCCGCCATCAGGGCATAGACCGCCGCCTCGCCGCGATCGGGCGAGCGCCCGAGGCGCTTGATCAACGCGTCCTTGGCCTCCACGAGCACGCCGCGCGCGGTGAGCTTCCAGCGCGGCGCGGCCAGATCGGCGCGCAGGCGCGGATCGGGCGGCAGGCAGAGCCGTTCGCCGGACGCGGGATCGAGCGCCTCGCGCATACGCCACCAGGCCTCGGCCCGTGCGTTGTAAAAGCCCAGCTGGCCGGTGCGGTCGCGGCCGTGGCTCGCCGCGGCGCCGTTGAAGGCCTGGGCGCGGACGCCCGCCGTGCGAAGGTGATCGTAGACCGACGACCCGATGCCGATCACATCGACCACAGGCACCGCGCCATCACGCATGAGCGACACGACGAGCGATGCCACCGCCGGACCGTCGGGGGTCGCGTGGCCCGGTTGCACAATCTGTCTCGCAAACCAAGCGCCGTGACGCGGTGCAACGACGGTCTCATCGCGCCCGCCGCGCGCCGGGTCTACGCCGAGCGCCGTCATGGGATCGCTCGGCGCGCCGCCATGCGTGCGCCAGCGCTCCTGCGCGGCCTCGATCCAGGCCGTCGGAACCACCGCCCAGGGGTCGTCCTCGCGCCCCGCGCCGAACGCCCCTTCAAGCATCTGCGAGCGGAGCGGCTCCGGCAGCGCTTGCAACGTCGCCTTGTAGCCGGCGCGGATCAGGTAGGGATTATCCTCCACCCGCGATGGGATGAAGCTACGGCTCAAGGGCCGGATAGTCTCTCCCCTCCAGCGAAGCGGTGCGCCCGTCTCGCATTCCCGCTCCTCGCCGTCGACCGTCGCATACCAGCGAAGCTCACCGGGCCGCGCAGGATTGGGATGCTGCGGGTCGAGCCACGGGCCGAAGACGCGCATCACCCAGTCGCCCTCGCTCGTCGTGGGCGGGTTGCCGGTGCAAACCACGCGACAACGCTGCCCCGCGACGGTCGTGCGCAGCCAGCCCATGAGGAACCTGACCTGGGCTTCGGTGAAATGGGTCACCTCGTCGAACGCCTTCAGGTCGTGGGGGCGACCCTGAAACGCGCGCTCATCGCCAGGGTGTTGGCAGGCGCCGAACTCGAGCCGCCGACCGTCCAGCAACTGCCACACGCGCGCCTGGGCGTTGTAGCCGGCCCGGCCGCCGAGGATCTCGGCAACCCGGTCCTCGATCGCACGCAGCTGCGTGAAGGTGCGGCGGAAGATGATGGCGCGGCGATGCTGCGTGAGCGCGAGGCCAATCAGAAGGTCGGTCTTTCCGCCCCCGGCGGCGCCGCCGTAGAACAAAACGTCCGCCGGGCTCTCGCAAGCCTGCCGCTGCGGCGTCGGCAGGGCGGGCTCGCCCTCGTCGACCAGCGGCTCCCACAACGGTGCATGCTCAGTCAGCAGGCGGTCCGTTGCTGCGCGCTCGCGCGCGCTCAAGGAGCGCAAGGATTCGCTGAGTTCGCTCGGTTTCGGAAAGCTCGCGCGTGTGGCCATGGTCGCGTGCGCCCTCCCCGGTCGGGTAGTAACCAAGGATCTTACAGAGCTCGACAAGCGCGGCCTTCCGATCCGCGAGCTTGATGCGCACCTTGCGGGTCGACATGCCCGGAGGGTCCGCCTCCTCGGCGGCATCGGCGCCGCGGGCCGGCGCGCGCGGTTCCAGCACGACCTCCTGTATCGGCACCACCTTCTCGTAGGGCAGCGCCGCGAGGCCGACCTCGTCGAGGTCCACATAATCGGTGATGCGCGCGAAGGCGATGTGCGCGAGGGTCTCGACGACCGCGGTGCGCGTCACGCGCGCGAGCGCCCCTTGGCCACGCCCCTTGGCCGCGACCTTGATGGCCTCCTGCACGGCGGGGTCCGCCAGCAACCGCCGTCCCGTCGCACGCGCACTCCGCGTATCGTAGCCGGCGCGTCGGGCGGCGGCCTCCGGATCGAGGTCTTGGATATATTCGACGGCGAAACGCCGCCTTCTCACGGCAAGTACGGTCATCGGCGCGGCGCTATCGCGAAGTCAAGACACGAAAAACCCGCGGGCGGCTCACCAGCGGGCGCACAATCTCCAACATGCATTTCGTGAGCGGTGTAAGGGTCGCGACGGCCTCGGTCAAATGAGAACACGCAGCGAGGGAGCGTGCGCACGGTCACTGTCGGACCGCGTGTCGGCGGCTAAGATGAATGCACACGCAATCGAGGGAGGTAACCATCGCGCGATACACACCGCAGACCGTGAAACAGGCGTTGCGAGATCACCTGCACGACGGAGAAACGCTGAAGCACCATGCCTACGGCGTCAAGCAGCCGCATATTCTTGTGATCTGCGCGCTGATGTGCCTCGCCATTCTCCCGGGCGTCATCGCCGTCGCGCTGCTCACCAAGGAGTATATCGTCGGCCTGACCGACCGGCGGCTGATCGTGCTGCGGGTCAGCGGCGGCAAGGCGGCGGTGCGCGAGGTCTCCGAATATGCGCTCGACCGCATGCCGCCGGCGAAAACGCGTACCGGCCCGATCTTCACGCACATCATGATCCGCGATCCGGCGCAGCCCTTCGTCGCGAAATTCCACCGCGCCGGGATGGCGGACAATCGCGCGAACGCCAAGGCGATCGGCGACACGGTGGCGGCGGCGCGCAGCGCATGACCGTTTGCCCCTTCTGCAACGTCGCGGTCGACACGCAAATATGCGGCGCCTGCGGCCGCGACATCACGGGACCGCGAGTAGCGTGCCGACGCTGCAGTCACTTCGTTCCGAAGGCCGACAGCGCGTGCGGCGGCTGCGGTGCGCGCTTGCGCGGCGAGCTGGCCTGGAAGATCCCGGTGATTGTCGCTTTGTTCGCGGGCGCGATCGCGATCAATCTTGCTTTGACGCTGACTTAGCGCGGTGCCCCAACCGGTCGTCCGGGCTCGCCGGTCCGAGCCGAAGCGTCAGATCGGCCGAACGCGCCGCGACCCGGTGGCCGCGAGCCTCAACCAATAGTGCGCCATGGTCCCGCGGCGCCCCAAGCACGAGCCTCTCGCCACCCTTGAGCGGCCCCTCGTCATCGGCAGCGGCGTCGGGCGCGACGGTGGACGACGGCGCCGTCTCCTCGTCGATCGTCTCGCGCGCCGATCGGTTGGTGGCGACCCCGGGCTCACCCCGCGGTTCCTCCGCATCGGGCGCGGTGGCTGCGACCGTCGACCCGGTGGACGTGGCCTCGCCACCCTCTGCCAAGAGCCCAACGCGCAGGGCTTCGCGAAATCCCTCGTCGATCATGGCCGCATCACCAAGAGCCTGATCGAGATTGGCCGAAGGCGCCGAGCGTTCGGCCACGTTGTCCGCTCCGACGCCGCCTTCGGCGGCTGCGCCGAGAATCGAGGCGTCGCGCGTCTTGGCCGCGTCGTAGTGCCAATCGATCAACTCTTCCGCGTCGATAGTCGGCGCGATCCCTTCCGTCTCTCCGCTTCCAAGTAAGAGCGTGTCGTCGGACTGCGCGCTGCTCGCAAGCGAGGACGCGTCGGCAGGGGCCATCTTGGGCGTCGGCGACACGGTC
This sequence comes from Alphaproteobacteria bacterium, assembly GCA_965216915.1. Lineage (GTDB taxonomy): Bacteria > Pseudomonadota > Alphaproteobacteria > UBA828 > UBA828 > CBDCGS01. The sequence continues at coordinate 635,830 of CBDCGS010000010.1, read as the reverse complement.
GTCTCCGCCGCCGGCGTCGCATGCGTTGGAGCCTTCGGCGGTTCAGACCCAGCGTCCTGGTCGTCATCGCATGGCTCCGACACCGTCGGCGGTGCCGTGCCAGGATCCGTTTCGTCCACGACCGGCGCCGTGCATCGAGAGAGCTCCGCCGACCGGTCGGGGCGAGCGGCGGTCGGCTCCTCCTTTGGGGCCTCCGGGACGCTCGCCAGCGCACGCCCGGCCGTGGCCGCGCGCGCTTCGAGTGTCGCGACGCGTGCCGCCGCATCGGATGCCGCGGATAAGACGGCCTGTGCGCGCTCCACCGCGGCCGAAACCGCTGCGACGTCGGACGCACTCACCCGTTTGCCCTGCGCCATGTCCACCTCGAGCGTCCGTTGCGCGCGCTCGGCGTCCGCGATCGCGGCGTCGACCCTGACCGTCGCCATGCGCGCCGCGGCCCGCGCCGTTTCTAAGTCGCGCTGTGACGCGACGCGCTCGGGCGCGGACACCCGTTCCGCAGGCTCAGACGCGGACCGGGGACCCGCATCCTTATCTTCGACGGTCGTCTCATCCTCGTCGGCCAGCTCTTCCACGTCGTTCGCGACGGGGTCTGCGTCCTCATCGACCACAAGCGCCGCGACCGCCGGTTCCTCGTCGTTCGCCGCGTCATCGACCGGCGCATCATCGACCGGCGCCGCCTCGCAGGGAGACGGTGACGCCATCGCGGCAAAATCGAACTCCATGCTCGGCGCGCCCTCGCCGTTCCGTGCGGCCATCGCGTCTTCGGCCTCGGGGACAACGTCGATCTCCCCGGGGTCCGCTCCGGCCGAGGGTTCTTCGTCAAGACCGTCGTCGTTCGACTCGATGCGGGCGTGCGCGCCAAAAAGGGCTACCACCTCGTCCTCGCCCATGTCTGACGCAATCACCTCCGCAAAGGCCCCCTTCGCGCTCGCGGCCGCAAAAGGTGTGGCGAGCAACGCATGGCGCGGCCCGGCCTTCAGCAGCGCGTCCACACGGAGCTCGGCCGGCGCTGGGCTTTCGTTCTCGTCCTCGGCGCGCGGCTCTTGTGGCAACAGCACGACAGTATCGAGGCCCCCGCCCCGCGCGCGGCCAAAGCGCACCTGTCCGCGCACGGTGAGCGCCAGCGCCGGGGTCGCAAGCCGCATCAACGCGGGACGACGCGACGCGATGCGTCCGGCGGCGAACACGAACGTGCCGGTAAGAACCGAGAGGGTGGCCGCGCCCTGTGCGGTTTTCTCGTCGAAGGCAAACGCACTGATCATCACGCGCGCGTTCTCGGCGAGCGTGAGGACGCTATCGTCGTTGAACGCGATCACGACCTCGGTGCCGCGTTCGGTCTCGACCAGGTCTCCTTGGAATATCGACGTACCGACGGCAAGCGCTGCGGATGCACCGTCCGCGCGCACCGCGCTCGCGCGACCGCACAGCGTTGTGACGCGGCCCACGGGCCTAGGGTCGAGTGCGCCGAGCCGCTGCGCCTGCCAAGCCGGCATCGATGAGCGCGCAAGTGCCATCGCGAGCGAGGCCGGCACCGCGGCACCGCTGTCGGTGATCAATGCCGGCGGCGATTCGAGCGCAAAGTATCGCTTGACCAGAGTCTTCTCGGCCGTCGGCGCGACGAGCACGAGGTCGTCCCCGATCCGCATGAACTCGGCCTCGAGCACGATGGCATCGACGCGCACCTCCGCCTCACCGGGTGCCGGCACCACGATCGTTTCGAAGCCGAGCGCGTTCGACGCCGCGTCGTCCGCGGCGACCGCCTCGGTGGGCTCGATGCCCATCGTCCGTTCTCCCTCGCATCCGCCAAATTATTGCGGCGGACCTTTGGTCCGTTTTGGTTTCTTGCCCCGGCGCACCCTCGCACCCACCGTACCCCGATGCCGGAAGAGGTCAAGCGAACAGCCCGATATGGTTAGGACGCGCGACGAAATGCGCACGTTGGTTGGTGGATTAACGACGATACCGCGCCGCGCTCATGGGGCGTCGCCGCTCCACAATCCGACACACGCCGAGCATTCGACCTGCTATCGTCCAGGCCAACGGCGCGGAGGACGACTGTGGACCATACACCAGACATCTCGGCACATTATTCGAGCGGCAAGCTCTTGGAGCGCCTCCAAGCCGCCCTGCGTGACGACGGCGTTGACCCCGCGCGGCCGAACCTCGCCGATCTCGCGCCCTATGATCAATTCCATGGCCGCGGGATGGAGGCGACCGAAGAGCTTCTCGCGCTGATTCCGGCGACGGCGGAAAGTCATCTTCTCGATGTCGGGAGCGGGATCGGCGGTCCGGCTCGCCAGATCGCAGCCCGGTTCGGCTGCCGCGTCACGGGGATCGATCTGACGGAGGAGTTTTGCGCGGCCGCACGACACCTCACGGCACTGCTCGGTCTCTCGGATCTGGTCACCATCGAGCAGGGTGACGCGCTCGCGACGCCTTTCGCCGACCGCAGCTTCGACGGCGGGTATTCGATGAACGTCTCGATGAACATCGCCGACCGTGACGCGCTTTACCGCGAGATCCGCCGGGTGCTCAAGCCGGGCGGATGGCTCGCGCTCTCCGAACCGACGCAAGGGCCGGGTGGCCCGTTGGACTATCCGACACCGTGGGCGCGCACGGCCGCATCGAGCTTCCTCTCAACGGCGGAGGAGACCCGCCAACGGCTCGAGGCCGCAGGCTTCACGATTGAGCTGTGCCGCGACACGGCGGCGGAAGCAATCGCCTATGGCGCACGCGCCAAGGCGATGGTCGAGCGCGGCGAAAAGCCCCCACATCGCGCCGTCCATCTCATCCACGGGGCGCTCGCGCCCGACGCCATCGCCAACACGTCGAAAGCTCTGCAAGACGGGCGCCTCATCCCGATCGAGATTCTCTGCCGGGCACGGGGCTGACGCCATCCGCGGACGTATCACAGCCACTCGTCGGTGACGGTGTAGCGCAGATAGGCAAGCCTCAGGTAGAGCGTGCGGAGCGCGGGCATCGGGAAGCGCGGCGGCGCGCCCCGCATCATCGGCGGCACATCGGCCTCGATGGTCGCCGCACCGGCCGCGAGCCGCGCCGCGAGGCGCCCCGACCAGTTGGCCGCGGCGACACCGCTGCCGTGGTAGGCGAGCGCCGCGATGATCGAGGGCTCGCCGCCAACAAAGCCGATATGTGCGACCCGGTCACGCGCAAGACACACGAAGCCGCTCCAAGCGTGGGTGACCTCGACGTGGGCCCAGGCGGGAAACATGCGCTTGAACACACCGTGCATCGCGCGCTGGCCGCGGGCAGCCCCCGCCGGCGAGGCGTCGAGGCCGCCGCGACTGCCGAAGAGAAACCGGCCATCGGGGAGCAGGCGCACATAGTGCAAGAGCGTGCGCGTGTCGAAGGCGATGTCGGTCGTCGTCCAACCCTGGTCACGCTGCTCGGCCGGCGTTAAGGGACGCGTCACGAAGATGCTGGAGAGCGCCGGCAGCACGCGGCCGCCGAGAGCCTCGAGCAGCGTGTCTGCCGTGTAGCCGTTGGTGCCGATGATCACCTTGCGCGCGCGCACCGATCCGTGTGCGGTGCGGAGCAGGTGCTCCGCTCCCTCACGGCGCCAGCCGACGACGGCGGCATCGCCATGGATGGTCGCCCCCTGCCGCGCGGCGGCGCGCGCGAGACCGCGGCAGAACTTGAGCGGGTGGAGGCCAAAGGGCCCCTTGATCAAGAGTCCGCCGTGGACCGCGGGCCCACCGATCCCGAAGGCGTGGCACGCCGAACGGTCCAAGAGCTCGGTGTCGAACGGGAAAACGCCGCGCGCCTCGTCCGCCTTCGCCCGCAGGCCGGCAACGCGGTTCGGCTTGTGGGCGAAGCAGATCTCGCCGCGGGCGCCGGTCTTCTCGGCATCGATGCCTTCGGCCGCCAAGAGCGCGGCAACCAGCTCCACCGCCTCGCGCTGTGTGCGTCCGAACCAGCGCGTTGCGTCCAAGCCGAACCGAGATACCATGGTGCCGTAGGAAAGCTTGGTGGCTCCCGGTCCACAGAACCCGCCATTGCGACCCGAGGCGCCCCAGCCCGGCCGACCCGCCTCGAGAACCCGCACATCGGCGCCGTGATCGCGCGCGAGATGGTAGGCGGCGGAAAGCCCGGTATAGCCGCCGCCGATCACCGCCACGTCACACCGCACCTCGCCTGCCAGCGCGGGAGTCTCGGGCGAATCGCCCGCGGACGCCTCCCACCAGCTCGCGACCGGGTTCGCAAATTCGTAGGCGCGCGGGTCGTAAAGCCATCTCATGGCAGCACATGTCGCACAGGACCGCGGACGACCGCCAGAGGGTTTGCCACCTCACGCGGCGGCCGGGAACGAGATCTTTCGTGGAGAGTGGCGCGCCGGTGGCTGCCACGCGGCCGGGACGACGGTCAAATGCCGACGGCGTAGCGCTGCTCTGTGGGGGATTCCTCGGAAGAGGACGGCTCGAGCCAGCGCCGAAGGACGGCGTTGAGGGAGCGTTGGTCGAAAGGCTTCGCGAGATAGTCGTCCATGCCAACCTCGCGGCAGCGCTCGCGATCTTCCTCTAAGACGTGCGCCGTTAGCGCGACGATCGGAATGTGCCGGCCATCGCCCATCTCAGCCTCTTCGGCACGGATCTGCTTCGTTGCCGCAAAGCCATCGGTCTCGGGCATCTGGCAGTCCATGAAGATCAGGTCGAAGGACCCCCGCTGCCATGCCTCCACGGCGCGCGCGCCGTTCTCGGCAACAACCACCTCGCACCCAGCCTGACGCAGCGCTTCCGTCGCGACCATCTGATTGACGATGTTGTCCTCCGCCAAGATCACCTTGGCCTCGAACGTGATATGCCCTTCATCCGGATTGGTCGCTTCGACGTGGGCGTCCAGCTCAGCGCGGGATGTCGATTTCAGCGGAATCACAAACGAGAAGGTGGAGCCCTCGCCGGGCGCGCTCTCCGCCATCACATGGCCACCCATCATCCGCGTGAGTTCCGCCACGATCGCAAGGCCGAGCCCCGTGCCGCCATATCGCCGCGATGTCGAGCGGTCTTCCTGCTCGAACGGCTCGAACAACGAGCTGAGGCGGTCGGGCGCAATGCCGATCCCATCGTCGGCGACCTCGAACGCCACCTCATGCGCGCCGCCGTCCGATTGGGCGGCGGATACGCGAACCTCGACATGCCCGCGACCCGTGAACTTGATTGCGTTGCCCACCAGATTGCCCAGAACCTGGCGCAGACGATTGGGATCACCCACAAAAACCTCAGGCACGTCGTCCGCCACGTTCGACGAAAGCAGCACCGACTTGGCGCTCGCCGTCTCGACGAACAGCCCCTCGACATCGGCGACCACGCCGCGCAGATCGAAAGGCACATTCTCGAGCCGCAGCTTGCCGGCCTCCATCTTCGACAGGTCCAAGATATCGTTGAGCACCGTCAGCAGGGTCTTGCCGGAGTTGCGGATAATCGCGAGATGGCGGCGTTGTGCCTCGTCCAAATTGGTTGTCGCGAGCAAATCGGCCATCCCCAAGATGCCGTTCATCGGGGTGCGAATCTCGTGGCTCATATTCGCTAGAAACTCGCTCTTCGTGCGTGCCGCGCTCTCCGCACCGCGATGCGCTTCGGCCAGGGCTTCCGCCTGATGGCGAAGCTCAATCAACGCGCGGTCGCGCTCGCGGTTGCTTGCCTCAAGGTCGGCGACATGTTGGTCGAGCGCCGCACTCAAGAGCTTGTGCTTGTTCTTCGACCGATCGAGGCTTTTGATGGTCTGAACACACAAATGAATGAGGGGCGAGGCGACCGCGATGGTGGTGATGAACGCGACGAGGGCGATCAGCCCGACCGGCTCGTCGCCGCCGGTGAGGATCGCGAAAACGATCATCGACATCACGACGGCGAACGCCGTGGCAAAGCTCAGCAAGATCGCAAACGAGGAAACCGAGCTTCGCCGCGCAAAGAAATTGTTAACCAGCCAATAGGAATTGCGCATCACCGTCCGGACGAGCCGGCGGGACGGTTCGGGCGGCAACTCCGAAGTTGGCGCCGGCCGAACGCCGGCATCGGGCAAGTCGCGAAGCGTGCTCACATCCCTATCCGGGCGCGCCGACATGTCGGCCCGGCTCTCGTTGGCGATATGCCAATTGGCGGCTGGCGACGATAGGCCGCTTAATGACAAGCATTCGTTAAAGGCGGCACTCGGCGAAGGCGGCGCTTGGCCAGCGGCGAACACGGATCCCGCCTGGGTGACCGCTTCCGAGGCGTCTGTGAGCGCCGGCGGCTCCGCTAGTCTAGTGGACCCGGGGCACGCGGAAGAAGGAATCGCGGCTCGCCGAGAGCACGTGGATGTCGTACGGATCACCGTCCCGCATGATGGTCAGCGGCACCGAAACGCCTGCCTCGCCGAGCGACCAGATCGAGCGAAACAGCTCGATCAGCTCGCCGACGGGACGGCCGCCAACTGCCAACACGACATCACCCACCTCCACGCCCGCTTGCTCCGCGGGGGCCTCCGGCGCGAGGCCCGCGACGACCAAACTGTCCTCGGCCTCCGTCACGTAGAAGCCGAGCCACGGGCGCGACGGCTTCTGCACGCGGCCATAGTGGCGCAGCTCGTCGCCGATGGAACGAAAAAGGTCGATCGGGACGATCATGTTGCCATCCAGCGACGATTCCTCGTCAGCGCCGGCCTGCTGCACAAGCAGCGAGCCGACGCCGCAGAGCGTGCCATGCCGATCGATGAGCGCCGTGCCACCCCAGTTCGGATGGGCGGGCGCGGTGAAAATCGCCTCGTCGAGCACATACTCCCAGTAGCCGGCAAACTCGCGCTTGGCCGTGATGCGCGCATTGAGCGCGTGAGAAAGGCCCCCCTCGCCCGCCACGATCACCGGATCGCCCACATCGAGCGCACGCGAGCTGCCGAGCGGTATCGGCGTCACGTCGAGCGCGCCGAGCGCTTGCACCAGGCCGAAGCCGGTCTCGTAGTCGTAGCCGAGCGCATGACCCGCCACGACCTTGCCGTCGATCGTGGTCAACCACACGGTCTCGGCTTCCGCGATCAAATAGCCAATCGTCAGGACCAGGCCATCACCACCGATCAACACGGCGTTCCCGGCGCGTTCCGTCCCCAGCACGCTTGCCGTAAATGCGTCGTCGGGAATGGTCGCGCGCAAGGCCAAAACCCCGCTCAGACACTGTTCGAGGTCGAACATCGCGTCGCCGGGCTTCGGCTGAGCCGAGCGCGGTATCTCCCACTCAAACTGCTCGCTCATGATCCCCTTGGGAACTGTTCGCCCACCGACTATCCCGCCCCTGACGGCGCCTTTCAAGTGCGCTTTGGGTGGTCACGCCCGCCCAGAGGCCGCGTCAGGGGCTTGATAGGCCCACGAGTTCGGCGAGGCGACCGAGCAGGAACGTTCTCTCCGCCGCGCTCTGCGTGCGGGCGATCGCCACACGATAAGCATCCGCAGCCTCCACCCGCCGCCCGGCGCGGCGCAAAAGATCGGCGCGGGCGCACAGAAACGGGTGGTAGTCCGCCAAGGGCTCGGCGAGCGCCGGATCATCCATCAAGACGAGCCCCGCCTCGGGGCTTTCCGCCATCGCCACCGCGGCTGCGCGGTTGAGCGCCACGACCGGTGACGGCTCCATGTGGTAAAGCACCTCATAGAGCGCAACGATGGCCGGCCAATCCGTCTCCGAGGCCGAACGGCTTTCGGCATGGACGGCGGCGATCGCCGCTTGGGTCTGGTAGGGGCCCGGCCGACGCAACGCCGCCACGCGACGGAGGATCGAGAGGCCGCGCGCGATCTTGGCGCGATCCCACCGTGCGCGCGCCTGATCCTCCAGCAGGATGATGCCGCCATCAGCGCCGAAGCGCGCGTCCCGGCGCGAATCCTGCAGCAGCATCAGAGCGAGCAGGCCGAGCGCCTCCGCGTCATCGGGCATCAGCGCGACCAGCACATCGGCGAGCCTGATCGCCTCGTCACAGAGTGCGCGACGCTCGGGCAGCTCGCGGGCGTTCTCCGAATAGCCTTCGTTGAAGATGAGATAGAGCACCACGAGCACCGCATCGACGCGCTCCGGCAACGCATCGGGCGGTGGCACGCGATAGGGAATGTTAGCGCCCTTGATCTTGCGCTTGGCACGCACCAGGCGCTGCGCCATCGTCGGCTCCGGCACCAGGAAGGCGCGCGCGATCTCGTCGGTCGAAAGGCCACCAAGCGCGCGTAGGGTCAGCGCCACCTGCGCCTCCAACGCAAGCGCGGGATGGCAGCAGGTGAACATCAGCTCGAGACGTGAGTCGGGCACGCTCGGCGGGTCTTTCGGGATCATCGCGGCCTCTTGCGCCAGGCTCGCCTCATAGGCGAGCGCCTCGGCCTTGCTCTCCTGCGTGCGGTTGCGGCGAAGCCGATCGATCGCGCGCCGGCGCGCCACCGCCAACAGCCACGCCCCCGGGCGCTCCGGCACCCCCTGCTCCGCCCATTGCTCGAGCGCGAGCGCGACTGCATCTTGATAGGCATCCTCGGCAAGCCCAAGGTCGTTGAAGGTTTTCGTGAGCGCGGCGATCACCAATCCTGTCTCGTCGCGGAAGACGCGCTCGATCGCGACCAGGGCATCGGTCATGTCGCGAGCGGCGCGCCGCGCTCAGGCGCGCCAAACTTGACGCACCTCGACCGTGCCCACGAACGCCGCCGGCAAGTCCGCCGCGAACGCTTCGGCCTCGGCGATGGTGTCGCACTCGATGAGGTAGTAGCCGCCGAGCTGCTCCTTGGTCTCGGCGAACGGACCGTCGGTCGCCACTGTCTTGCCCTCGCGCACGCGGACGCTCCGTGCCGTCCGGCTCGGTTGGAGCGCGTTGCCACCGCGCATGACGCCGGCCTCGATCAGGCTCTGCGTATAACGCCGGTACGCCGCGAATTGGCCCTCGATCTCCTCGGACGACATGGTCTCGGCGGCCGTTTCGTCATAGTAGACGAGCATCAAATATTCCATCTTTCCCCCGGTGGCACGCGGCGCGGGCGCTCAATAGTTGAGGATCGCGCGCACCTCGATGGTGCCATAGACGGCATCGGGCATCTTGGCTGCCCACGCCTCTGCGGTCGCCATGTCCTCGCAATCGATGTGGAAGTAGCCCGCGAGCTGCTCTTTGGTTTCGGCAAAGGGACCGTCGACGGCGAGGGTGCGGCCGTCCCGCACGCGCACGCTGCGCGCCGTCGCAACCGGCATCAACGGGTTTCCCCCGCGCATCGCTCCCGCCTCGACGAGACTTTGTGCAAACACGCGATAGGCCGAGACGTAGCGCGCCTGCCGTCGGGCGAGCGCGCCTCTCTCACGCTCTCCGGCGTGTAGATGAGCAGCAGAAACTCCATCCTCCTCTCCCCATCCGCTGGAGGGATGACGCAACGACCGGCCGGCCGTCACGGCCGCCTCGGCATGAGCCGCGGCGGCCGTGACAAGTCCGAGCCGGATAGTCTCACATCGCCATGATGGGCCGCACCTCGATCGTGCCATAGGCCGCAGACGGCACCTTCGCCGCCCAATCCAGCGCCTCGTCGAGATCCTTGCAGTCGATCAGGTAGAAGCCCGCGAGCTGCTCGGCGCCATTTCCCTGCGGACCATCGGCGGTTTGACGTGCGCCGTCTCTCATCCGCACCGTGGTCGACGTTTCCGATGGCTGAAAGGGCCGGCCGTCGCGCATGGCACCGGCGCCCTTCAGCGCTTCCGTGTAGGCGCCATACGCCGCGAACATCTCCTTCATCTGCGCTTCGGTCACGTCCTTGCGCGCAGCTTCGTTCTCGTAGATCAGCAGCATGAACTCCATGGGATCTCCTCCTCCTTTGCCCGTCCTTTCGAGCGTGGCGAACGCGGGCATATCTGCCCGCTCATCCTCACGTCGTTCGGTGGGTCGCCGAATCGACAGCGTGCGCCATTAATTTTCGCCGCGAATGCGCGCGACGCGGTCACGGAGCGCACGAAGCGGCGACTCGCAGATCCCCAGCGCCTCGAGGTGAGACACGGTCTGCGACAGGTAATCGGCGCTCGTGCCCAAGGGGCCCTCGGCGCTGGCGATCGCTGCCGCCGCCTGGACCGGTGCGACGCGGCCCGCGTAGCGATGGTGATCACGCTTCACGGTGAAGGTGATCGCCGGCACCGCCTGGGTCCCCCACCGCGCGGTCACCCAGCGCGCGCGATAGACGCCGCCAATCATCTCGCGCTGCCATAGGATGTCCAGCTCGTGGTCGATCGCGGCGGGCGCAATGCGATAGAGGATCCCGCGGCACGAGCCGCCATGCTCCAGCGCCAACAGCAACCCGGGCGCGTCCGCGCTGCCGCGCCCGGCATGGGACCAGATGCAAAAGCGCCGGTGATAGCCGTGAATGCGCGCCACCTGGCGCTCGACGTGATGAAACGCAGGGTTCCACATGAGCGAGCCATAGGCGAACACCCAAACACCCCGCGAGAGGTCGACGGTCGCGAGCAGCGCAGCACGCTCCGCCGCCATCGCCTCCGGGCTTGCGATCTCCAGCGTGGGATCACGGCCCGCGATAATGCGGAGAACCTCCCCGTCCCGTATGCGCTCTCGCGTGAGCATGCCCAGTGTGTCTTAGCGGCCGAGCAGGGACTCGATGGGTTTGCCGTTGAGCGTCACCGCGCCGCTCTCCGGGATTGCGAGGGCGAACCTGTGTGCGCCGGGCACATCGGCGGGCTCCGCGATGCCTTGGAGAAAAATCAGGAGCGGCAGGATCTCGCGCAAGCCCTCGGCGTCATCCGGGTCGTTCGAGGCGAGCGTGGCCAGTGCGTCGAGGCCCTCGACCGTGACGGTCGCGCGTCCGACGACGCCGAGGGGGCTGGTGAGGCTGGGCGCGAAATCGCCACTCGCCTTAAGCGCGTAGAGCGCGCCGGTGAGCTCGAGCGCCTCGACCTCGATGACCGAGTCTCGCCGCACGAGATTTTCCAGGATTAGGGCGAACGCCGAACCGGGAGGTGATGACGAGCCCGCGCTGCCGTCGGCGGCCGCCGCATCCCGCAGGATCCCCAGCATCTCCAACTCGCGGAGATAGCGGACTGCGCCGCGCGCCAGGACATCATGCGGCATGAGCGCGGGCGGCAGCTCGGCCCGGATGCTCGAACCGCCCGCGAGACCGAACAGCGCGACGTCGAACCAAACGTCACGCGATCCGTACTGGCCGTCAACATCGACCCGCATCTGGAGGTCGCTGAATGACACGATCGGACCGCGCGGATCGCTATGGCTGAAATCGCGCACCGAGAGCTCGATGTCAGCCGTGGACCAACCGAAACCGATCACCGCGTCCAGAAGCCATTCGAGGCGCGCCGATTCACCGGCCTCGACCGCCCGCGCGAGGCTCATCAGCTCGTCCAAGAAGGAGCGCGCACCGGCCTGGGTGAAGCCGCGCACGGCGCCGGTCATCGAAAACGCGCCGATCCGCTGGCCCTCGCTCTGATCGACCGCAAAGGCAAGGTCCTCGAACTTGACCGTGATGCCGCCGCTCCACTTGCCGGGAGCGCGTTCGACCACGCGCTGTCGGACCATGAACTTCCCAACCGAGCCGACCTTGGTCACTTCAGCGAAGTTGCGGGCGAAGAGCGCGACGTCGAGCGCCGTGAGCTGAAATAACGTGGTGAGCCCGAGGTCAGACCGCCAAAACCCGAACGCGCCGCCTTGGCCCGCGTTGAGGCGCACCTCGTGCTGACCCGAGCGGTCGAGCATGCGAAGCGCGCGCGGTAAGAGGAAGCTGAAGCCGTAATCATCGTCGTCGCGGCGGATGACCGAGACCGCGAGATCGCCGAGGTGGAAAAAGTCACGCTCGCGCGCCGGATAGAGCCGCAGGTCGTCGGCGTTGATCACCACTTCGTCATCGCCGAGCACCGTCGAGAGTGGCGCACCGACGGTCAGCCGCGGCCCGAAGCCACGCGCGCCGACGATGCCCTCGAGCCACTCGGCGAGCCCCAGCAGCACACGACCCGCGAGCTCCGAGGGGGCATCCCGCGCGATCGGGATCGAGCCGGCGTAGCCGGGCGGCCCAACCGGTGTCGTGGCCGACCAATCGGGCCACTCCGCGTAGATACCCTCGGTCATCACGCGTTGAATGTCTTCGACGTAGCGCGCCCACAGGCCGGCGGGATCGAACCGGCCGATCGGCTGGCCCATCTCGAGCATCCGCGCGAGCGCGGTGCCAGGATATTCTTCGCGAACCTGGCCGAAGGCGTAGAACGCCTCCGCCATCATGGAGAACTGGACGATCCGGTCGGCCTCCGCCTCGGCCGCATCGAGCAGCTGCATCGCCGCCACGAACACGCCGCGCGCCGCCGCCTCGTCATCGGCGGCGGCCGCTGCTGCCGGCGCTGCCGAAGCCGCAACGAGCGCGAGCAGCGCCGCAAAGGCTGCGCGGAGTCGCATCATCTAGAAGCCAAACAGCGCATCCGCTGGCCTGTCGTTGATCGAGATCGCGCCATCGCCGTGAACCGCCAGATCAAAGAAGATGGCATCGCCAGCCGCACCGCCGCCCGCCATGGCACGGCCGACGCCCTGGAGCAGGATGAAGAAGGCCATCGCCTCCTGCGCCTCGCGGTTGACCGAGGCTTCCTCCGCGAGCGCCGCGATCGTGCCGCCGATCCCCCGCAGCGCGAGCCGTGCGTCGCCGACTACGCCAAAGGCGCTCTCCCCGTCCATGGACAGCGCGCCGGTGGCCTCGATCGTGTAAAGCGGCGCGCTGATGTGAATCCGCCTGATATGCACCCCGGACCGCGCCGCCACCAGCCGGCCGAGAAGCATGTTCACCATCGTCTCCTCGTCGACCGGCGGTGCGCCCGCCGCATTGCGGAGTGCCAGCTCCTGGGTCATGGCGAGGATGGCGCGGAGCGGAAAATCATGCAGCGTCAGTCCGATCTCGACACTGCGCGGAATGAAGCCCGGCGGGAACTCGAGATCGACATCCTCCGGCACCGCGAGCCCGTGCACCCCGAGCACGATCTCGATGTCGACGGGCGCTTCGCTCCCGGCGAAGCGCATGTCGAGCGTCACGTCCCGCAGCGTGAAAACGGTCCGCCCACCCTCCCGCACGTTGAGATTGCTCAGTCTCATGCCGCCATCCGAGAGGCCCCAGTCGACCGTCTGAAGAGCCTCGAGAAGACGTTGGACTTGGCCCGCCTCCGGCGGCTCCAAGCCACCGAGGGCGAGCATGTTCGAGAGCGAGGCGGATGCGCCGAGGTCGAACCCGAGCGCGCGGCTCGCGAAGGAGAAGCCGCCGACGCTGATCCCGTCGCCGGGCTCGACATCGAAGCTCAGGCCGCTGAGATCGAACGAGAAGTACCCATCCCAAAGGCCATCCCGGCGTTGCACGATGTTCTGGTTTGCGCGCACGCGGCCAATCACGCCAAGCGTTTGCGGGCCGTCATGATAGGGGAGGTCTTGGACAACCACAGACACGTCGCCAATCTCGACATCGTAGGCGGTGGTGGTGCCCAGGTCGGCGCGCCACACGGCGTGAACATCGCTCGTGCCGATCGTGATGCGGGCTTCTTCTGCATCACTGCGATCGCGCACCGGAATCGCCTCGGGCAACGAGAGGTCGAAGCCATAGGCGATGTCGCTGAGCGGCTGCACGGTGACGAGTAGATCGCCAAGATCGAAATATTCCGCGGCTTCCACCGGGTAAAGGCGCGCACCCGGCGCCCGAAGCGTCACCGTGCCGTCGTGCTCGATCGCTGACATGGGCGCGGCGAGCGCCAGCCTCACCAGCGTGCTGTTCTCGCCCACCAGACGATCCAGCCAACCGGCGACGCCGAACAGAACACGCTCGGCGCGGCTTCCGGGCGCCACAGGCGCGACGGGGATGGAGCCCCGATAGGGCTCGGCCGGCGGCGATGCGGTGCCATCGCCTTCCACGTAGGCGGCGAACGCGGAGTCGAGGCGCATGCGCAGCCAGTCGGGATCGAAATCTCCGATGCGCTGCCCGGTCACGATTTTCACCGCGAGCGCCGTGCCCGGCAGCGTGTCGACGATCTCGTCGAGCTTGCCCACCGCCTCGGTCAGCAGCGACACCTTGCGCGTGAGATCCGCCTCGGCACCGGCGCGGTTGGAAAGAACCACCGCTTCGACGAGGAGGCGGCGGGCGTCGACCGCATCATCGGCCGACACCGGCCCCAACCAGCCGAGCAGCGCGACTGCGAGGGCCGGCAGCCAAAGGACATGCCGCGTCAGCATGCGACAGGCCTACCCGCCTGGCTGCCCATGCGATGGCCCGGCCACCCCGCCGCGTAGCTACGCGCCGCCGCCGCCGAGCAGGAAGTCGAGCGGTGTCTCGTTGACCGAGATCGCCCCGTCTGCCGGCAGCGAGAGCTCATAGGTGTAGGTGCCCGCCGTCTCACCTGGCTTGCCGAGGCCTTGCAGGAAGATGAAGAACGCCATCATCTCCTCGGCCTCCGGGTCGGTCTGGGCTGCGTCGGCTGCGAATTGGATAACGCGATCGAGCCCCTCGATTGTCGCCGTCGCGTTGCCCACGACACCGAACGCCGCATTGGGATCGACGGACAGCTGACCGTCGGCCAAGATCGAGTAGAGCGGCGCAACCACGCTGAGCTCGGCAACCTCAAGCCGCGAGCCCGCTTGAACGAGCTGGCCCATCAGGGTGCCCATCACCTCGTCCTCGCTCACCGGCGGTCCGCCGCCCATATCGCGCGCCGCAAGCTCCTGCACGTTGCCCAGGATCGAGCGGAACGGAAAATCAGCGAGGGTGAAATCGAGCCGGATGGCGCCCGGAACGATGTCGGGCGGCAATTCGAGATCGAGCTCCTCGGCGCCGTCGAACTCCTTCACGCCGATCACCATGCCGAGATCGATCAGCTCGGTGCGACCGTCCATGGTGATCTGCCAAAGCACCTCGCCCAGCGAAAACAGCGCCCGACCGTTCTCGCGACCGGCGAACTCTTGGACCAGGATGCTGACCTCGGTCTCGCCCCAGTTCATCGTTTGAAGCGCCTCGAGCAGCTGGTTCAGCGCCTCGGGATTTTCCATGACCTCGGGTCCACCGAAGCCAAGTGCGTTCGAGAGCTCGGTCATCGCCGCAAAGTCGAACGCGCGCCCTTGGCTCGAGACCGAGATCGCGCCGATGCTCAGGCCGTCGCTGCGGTCGAATTCCAGGCTCAGGTTGCGCATGTCGAAGGCGAGGTCGCCGTCCCAAAGCCCGTTCTCGAGCTCCGTCATGGTCTGGACCGCGGAGATGCTCTCGAGGCGGCCGACCTGCTGGCTGGTGCCACCGTCGTTCACGATCACGGCCGCGTTCCTGATTTGCATGTCATAGTCGGTCGCGGTCTCGAGATCGGCGCGCCAGACGCCCGAGATGGCGCTGCTCCCGAAGGTGATGGCGCCTTCCTCGTTCTCCATCCGGTCGCGCACGAGAACCTGCGACGGGAGCGCGGTGTCGAAGCCGTAGGCGACGTCGCTGAGCTGCCTGACCTGAACCTCGAGGTCGCCGAGGTCGATGAACTCGCCCTCTTGCTCGGGATAGAGCCGGGCGCCAGGCGCCCGCACGATCACCGTCCCGTCCACCTCGGTGGCGGACATCGGCTGGGCGAGCTTGAGGCGCACCGGGCTGCCCGGGCCGCCGATCAAGTCATCCAACCATCCGGCGATGCCATAGAGCACGCGGCCCTCGACGCTCGCGGGGTCGGTGTCTGCCACCGGGATGGCACCGCTCCCGGCACCTGTCATGACGTCGGCGACGCTCGGCCCTTCATCGGCCGGCTTCGAGACGTCCGCCGTCGATTGTCCCGCCGCCTGGGCCGCCGCGAGGTCGAACCGCTCGCGCAGCGAGGCGGGATCGAAGTCGCCGATCGGCTGTCCGGTCACGATCAACAGGGCGAGCTCCGTGCTCGGATATTCCGCGACGATGACGTCGAGGTTGTCGATCGCGTTCGCGAGCAGCGGCAGCTTGGCCTCGGGATTGGCCTCCGCGGCCGCAGCCTTGGAGAGCTTCACCGCTTCGACGAACAAGGCTCGCGCCTCGCTCTCCTCGTCGGCGAACGCAGGGAGCGCCGGAACCGTGCCGGCGATGGCGAGCGCGCCTACGAAGAGCAAGCGCGTCAGGGTGATGCGTAGATATCTCACGGGTCGGTCTTGCCTTCTCGGTTAGTCGACACGAGGAATGTCTTCAGTGGCCGAGCAAATCGGCCGGTAGAGGTCGGGCCGCCTATCGCGGAACATGGGGCGGGAGCGTCGGGTTTCGAACACCAGGTCGCGCTCCAGCGTCGCGGAAATGATCTCGTCGCCCTCGGCGCCCGCTTCGGCGATCACGGTTGAATTCGGCGCAACGATCATGCTGCGGCCGCCAAAGGTCCACGCGCCCTCGAGCCCAACCTTGTTGCAGGGCGCGAAATAGCAGCCGTTTTCGAACGCGCGGGTCATCATCATTTCACGCCAGCACTCCATCGCGGGCGCCGCGAACGGCACCACGATGAGCTCCGCCCCGTTCACCGCTGCGCAGCGCGCGGTTTCGGGGAAGAAGGTGTCGTAGCAAATGTTGATGCCGACCCGCCAATCGCCCACCTTGACCACCGGAAAATAGGAGCCATAGCGGAAATAGATCTTCTCGAGGCTGCGCACGGCCGCCGGATGCGTCTTGCGGTAGCGCCCAATGATCGCGCCCTCCGGGTCGATCACCATCGCGGTGTCGTAATAGAGCCCGGCGCCAACTTCCTCGAAGATTGTGGCGACGATGTGACACCGATGCTCCTTCGCCTTCTCGCGCATGCGCGTGATCGCGAGCCCGCTCTCGGGCTCTGCCTCGTCGATGTGGGTGTAGTCGCGGTACTGAAATACGTAAGGGTGGTTAAAAAACTCCGGCACCACGATCAGCGCGGGGTCATCGCGCGCGACGGCCTGATCGATGTAGCCCGCCGCCCGCTCGACATTCTCGGCGTGATCGGGCGTGCTGTTCATCTGGATCAGGGTGAGTTTCATCCCTCCGCGCCCCATGTTATTTCGGCTCAAACTATCGGGATTCCGCCGGCGGCGCCAGCGTGCCGCGCGGCAGCAATCGGCCAGGGAGGGAGCCCATGACCATACGAAGCGTCCAAGAGTTGCTCGCCGAGGCGCGCGCGGCGATCGAGCACATCTCCGTGGAGGATGCGCTCGCGCTGCTGAACGAGGGCAACACCGTGTTCGTGGACGTGCGAGAGCAGGTCGAACGCTATCAAAGCGGCGGGATCGCGGGCTCTGTGCACACACCCCGCGGATTTCTCGAGTTCATGGCCGACCCGAACTCGCCGATGCACGAGGCGACGCTCTCGAGCGGCAAGCGGCTCGTCGTCTACTGCGCCTCCGGCGGCCGGTCGGTCCTCGCGGCCAAGATGTTGACCGACATGGGGATCGCGAACGTGGTCAATCTGGAGGGTGGCTTCGCCGCTTGGAACGAGGCGGGTGGCCCGACCGAGCGAGACGATCCGGGTGGCCACCGATGACCGCACCATTGCTCGACACCGATTTCGCGCGCGCCCATTTTCCGGCGCTCGCCGGCGAGTGGGCGCTGTTCGAGAACGCCGGCGGCACGCTCGCCGCGCAGCAGGTGCTGGATCGCATCACCTACTACATGCGCGCGCTGCAGGTGCAGCCCGGCGCGCCCTTCCCCGCCTCGACGCGCGCGGCCGAGATGATCGCGGAGAGCCATCAGGCGATGGCGGCCCTCCTCAACGCGACACCCGACGAGGTGATGATCGGCATCTCCACGAGCATGAACGTGTTTCTGCTCTCGCATGCGCTGCGCCCATGGTTCGCCGAGGGCGACGAGATCATCGTCACCAACCTCGACCACGAGGCGAACAACGGCGCATGGCGCAAGCTCGAGGAGTTCGGCATCGTGCTCCGCGAGTGGCGCTTCCGGCCCGAGACCGGTGCGCTCATGGCCGAGGATCTCGCCGCGCTGCTCAACGAGCGCACGCGGCTCGTCTGTTTCACGCACTGCTCCAACATCACGGGCGCCATCCACGACGTGCGCGCACTGGTCGACATGATCCACGATGCCGGCGCGCTCGCTTGCGTCGACGGCGTCGCCTATGCCGCCCATCGCGCGATCGACGTCAAGGCGCTCGACGTCGATTTCTATCTCTGCTCGACCTACAAGCTCTACGGGCCACATCTGGGGCTGCTCTACGGGAAGCGCGAGCATCTGGAGCGGGCGCACCCCCTCAACCACTATTTCCTCGACGACCAGATCCCGTTGAAGCTCAACCCCGGCGGGCCCAACCATGAGCTGAGCGCCGGCCTCGCCGGCATGACCGCCTATTTCGAGGCCCTCGACGCTCACCATGATGGCGCGTCGAACCTGCCGCTGCACGCGCGTATCGAGCGCGTGTATGGGCGCATGGCGGCGCACGAGGAGGCGATCGCCGCGCCGCTGCTCGACCTATTGCGCTCGAAGCCGCGCGTGCGCCTGATCGGGCCGGCCAGCGGCGACGCGAACACCCGCGCGCCCACCTTCTCGTTCGTGGTCGACGGACAGCCATCGGAAGAGATCGCGCGCGCGGCCGAAGCCGAAAAGGTCGCGATCCGTCACGGCGATTTCTATGCCGCGCGCTGTATCAGGGACGCGGGGGCCGAGCCGCACGGTGGTGTGGTGCGCGCCAGCCTGGTGCACTACAACACCGCCGACGAGGTCGACCGCCTGATGCGCGCGCTCGACGCCGCGCTGTAGCTAAGGCCCCGCCAACCTGCTGAAGAATGCAGGCACGAGACGCGCCATCTGCGCCGCGCCGCGTGCGCCGACTGTGAGTGTCGCCTCGTGAGTCAACGGTTCATCACTCATGCCGGCGGCGAGGTTGGTGAGCACCGAGACGGCGGCCACGCGCAACCCGCAGTGACGCGCCACCAAGCATTCCGGCACCGTCGACATGCCGACGGCATCCGCGCCCAACGTGCGAAAGGCGCGGATCTCGGCGGGCGTCTCGAAATTGGGGCCGAGCAGCGCGAGATAGACGCCTTCGTTGAGGGCGACACCGACGGCGTGCGCGGCCTCTTTGAGGCTCGCGCGCAAAGCGCTGTCATAGGCCTCGGTCATGTCGGGGAAGCGCGGGCCGAAGCGGTCATCATTGGGACCGACGAGCGGGTTGCGCCCGAGCATGTTGATGTGATCGGAGACGGCCATCAGCGAGCCCGGTTCGAACGCCGGGTTCAGGCTGCCGGCTGCATTCGTGAGAAAAACCAGCTCGCAGCCGAGGCGCTTGAGAGTCCTGATCGGAAGCGTCAACGCTGACGCGTCATGCCCCTCATAGAGGTGGCTGCGCCCGGCAAGGCAGACCACCGGCAAGCCGCCGAGATGTCCGGCGAGCAGGCGGCCGGCGTGGCCCTCCACACCGGGCTGCGGAAACCCCTCGAGGTCGCCGTAGGAAATCTCGGCAACCACCTCGACGGCATCCGCGAGATCCGCGAGGCCCGAGCCCAGCACCAACCCGGCGCGCGGTGCGAAACCGGGGACGTGCGCTGCGATCGCCTGCGCCGTCGTCTCGGGATCGGGCATCGCCTGGCTCAGCGTTCGAGGAGCATCGGCCCAAAGCCGTGCGGCAAGAGCTCTCCGACCGTGAAGCTCTCCCGCAGGCCCTCGGGCCCACAGATGTGGACCGGCGTCGCCGGCGCCGCGAACTCGCTGAGCCGCTGGCGGCAGCCGCCACACGGCGTGCAGAGGCCGTCGCCGCCGCCGATCACCACGACCTCGGCAATCTCGGTCTCGCCGGCCGTGACCATCGCCCCGACGGCGCTCGCCTCCGCGCATTGCCCTTGCGGATAGGCCGCGTTCTCGACATTGCAGCCGGCGAAGAGCCGCCCGCTTGGCGTGCGCACGCAAGCACCCACCGCGAAGCTCGAATAGGGCGCGTGGGCGTTCGCGCGGGCTGCGGCCGCGGCCTTGATCATGGCGTCGATGTTGCTGCTCATCGCTCCTTTATATACGGAATGCCGCTCGCTTTGGGTGGCACGGCCTTGCCGACGAAGCCCGCGAGCAGCAGCACGGTCAACACATAAGGGAACGCTTGGATGGCCTGCACCGGAATGACGCCGACCCCGGGAATGTCGACACCCTGCAGCCGCGCCTGCACGGCATCCGCGAACGCAAACAGGAAGCACGCGAAGAGCGTCGGCACCGGACGCCACTTGCCGAAAATCAAGGCGGCGAGCGCGAGATAGCCCATGCCCGCGGTCATGTCGCGCACGAACAGGGCGTTCTGCGCGATCGAGAGCGAGGTGCCTGCGATGCCGCAGAGAATGCCGCAGACGATCATCGCGCGGTAACGCATGCCGGCGACCGAGATGCCGGCGGTGTCGACCGCCTCGGGCGATTCACCGACCGCCCGCAAGCGAAGGCCGAAGCGCGTCTTGTAGATGAACCAAGCGGCGAGCGGCACGGTGCCGATCGCGACATAAACGATGAGATTGTGCCCGCTCACGATCTCCGAATAGATCTGCGCGAGAAACGGCACATCAGCCAAGCTGTCCGAGAAAGGCAGATGGATCGGCCGGAAGCGTGCATCGTCACCCACCAGCGGCGTTTGGCCGCCCTGGCCGAACCAGGCGAGCGCGAGCACCGGGCCGAGCCCCGCGACGACGATGTTAAGCGCCATGCCCGAGACCACCTGGTTGCCGGCATGGGTCACCGAGGCGAACGCGTGGATCATCGCGAGGCCGATCGAGACCGCGATGCCCGCGAGCAGGCCGAGCCAGGCGGAGCCCGTGGCATAGGCGGTCGCGGCGGCGGCGAACGCGGCGCCGAGCATCTTGCCCTCGAGCCCGATGTCGACGACGCCCGAGCGCTCGGCGAACATGCCGGCGAAGGCCGCCAGCACGAGCGGCGTCGCGACCCTGAGCGTCGCGTCGATCACCAGCACGATCCAGGTGATGGCTTCCATCGGCCCTACTCCGCCGCGCTCGCTTGCGCACGCCGCACGAACAGGCTCTCGATGCGCGGCCGGAACATGTGTTCGAGTGCGCCCGAAAAGAGGATGACGAGGCCCTGGATCACCACGACCATGTCACGCGTCACGTTGGGCATGTCGAACGCAAGCTCCGAGCCGCCCTGGTAGAGCGCGCCGAACAGGAGAGCCGCGAGCAGCACGCCAACCGGGTGGTTGCGCCCCATCAGCGCCACCGCGATGCCGACGAAGCCGTAGCCTGCGGTGAACTCGAGTAACAGCCGGTGGTGGACCCCCATGATCTCGTTGACGCCAACCAGCCCCGCGAGCCCGCCCGAAATCATCATCGCGAGGATGATCGCGCGCGACGGCGAGATGCCGGCATAGACGGCCGCTGATTCATTGTGGCCGACCGCGCGGATCTCATAGCCCCACCGTGTGCGCCACACGAAGAACCAGAACAGGATGAGGCAGACGATCGCGATCACGATCGAAAGATTGAGCGCCGAGCGGCCCATGTCGAGGCCGAGCGAGGTCGCGATGTCGTGCACAAAGGGGATCCACGCACTTTCCGCGAACTCGCGGCTCTCCGCCGCTTGCTGGCCAGGCTTGATGAAGATCTCGACCAGGAGGTAGGTCATCAGCGCGGCCGCGATGAAGTTGAACATGATCGTGGTGATCACGATATGGCTGCCGCGCTTGGCTTGAAGCCAGCCGGGGATGAACCCCCACAACGCGCCGAACGCGACCGCCCCAATGATGGCGAGGATGATGACGACGGGGCCGGGCCAACCGTCGAGCGAGAGCGCGACGACGCCGGCGCCAAGCCCGCCGAGATAGGCCTGCCCCTCGCCGCCGATGTTGAAGAGGCCGCAGTGGAACGCGATCGCGACCGCGAGGCCGGTGAACACGAAGTTGGTCGTGTAATAGAGCGTGTAGCCGACCGCCTCCGGATAGCCGAACGCGCCGAACACGAGGAGCTCCAACGCCTCGAAGGGGTTTTCGCCAATCGCCGCGATGATCGCGCCCGAGATGATGAAGGCGAGCGCGAGATTGATCAGGGGCACGAGGCCGTGGGTCACCCAACCCGGCGCCTTGGTGGGCGCGCCCAGGCCGCTCACGACCGGGCCTCGACGCGCTCGCCCGCCATCAACAGGCCGAGCATGCGCTCGTCCGCGTCGGCTTGCGCGACCTCGCCCACGATCGTGCCGTCGAACATCACGAGGATGCGGTCGGAGAGCGAAAGAATCTCGTCGAGCTCGACCGAGACGAGGAGGATCGCCTTGCCCGCGTCGCGCATCTGCACGAGCTCGCGATGGATGAACTCGATCGCGCCGATATCGACGCCGCGGGTCGGCTGACCAACGAGTAGAACGTCGGGATTGCGATCCAACTCGCGTCCGACGACGATCTTTTGCTGATTGCCGCCCGAGAAATTGGCCGAGGCGAGCCGCGGCAAGGGCGGGCGCACATCATATTCTTCCATCTTACGGCGCACATCGCGCACCACCGCGCTGCGGTCCATCAGAAGACGCGGGTTGTAGAGCTTGTCATCGTGGTAGCCGAGGATGCCGCTTTCGGACGCCTCGAACGCCGTGATAAGGCCCATGCGCTGACGATCCTCCGGCACGTGGCCGAGGCCGATTTTCCGCATCGCCTTTGCCGCGCGCGCATGGCCGCCGCGTGGCGCCGGCGCACCATGCACGCTGATCGCCCCCCTTTCCGCCGGCAGAATTCCCGCAAGCGCTTCCAGCAACTCCGACTGTCCGTTGCCGGCGACGCCCGCGATGCCGACGATCTCGCCTGCGCGCACCTCGAAGCTCACACCTTTCACGCGGACGACGCCGTTGCGGTCGCGCACGGTCAGATCCTCGACCGCGAGGACCGTGGCACCCGGCGTCGCGGGCGTTTTCTCGACGCGCAGGAGCACCGCGCGCCCAACCATCATCGCCGCAAGCTGCTCGCGGTCGGTCTCCGCCGTCGCAACATGGCCGACCACCGCGCCGTGCCGCATCACCGAGACGCGATCGGTCAACGCCATGATCTCGCGGAGCTTGTGGGTGATCAGGATGATCGTCTTGCCCTGCTCGCGGAGCGCCTGCAGGATGCGGAACAGCTCGTCTACCTCCTGCGGCGTGAGCACGCCTGTCGGCTCGTCGAGGATCAGGATCTCGGCGCCCCGGTAAAGCGCCTTCAAGATCTCGACGCGCTGCTGGAGGCCGACCGGCAGGTCG
Source organism: Alphaproteobacteria bacterium (assembly GCA_965216915.1). Classification (GTDB taxonomy): domain Bacteria; phylum Pseudomonadota; class Alphaproteobacteria; order UBA828; family UBA828; genus CBDCGS01. Next base: position 612,711 of record CBDCGS010000010.1, on the reverse strand, counting down.
CCGACGATCGCGTGGGGATCGACCTCGAGCCCATATTCCGCCTCGAGCCGCTCGAGCTCCGCCCGCGCCTCAGCGAGTGTCTGCTTCAGAAGAAAGCCGCTCTCGACGCCGAGTACGACGTTCTCGAGCACGGTGAAAGTATCCACCAGCATGAAATGCTGATGCACCATGCCGATGCCGCGTGCGATCGCCTGCTCCGGCCCCTTGATGACGACGCGCTCGCCGTCGACCCGAATCTCGCCGCCGTCGGCCTGGTAGTAGCCGTAGACGATCGACATCAGCGTCGACTTGCCGGCGCCGTTCTCGCCGATGATGCCGTGGATCGTGCCCCGCTCGACCGCGAGCGAGACATTGTTGTTGGCGTGGACGCTACCGAACCACTTCTCGATGCCGATCAGCTCGAGCGCCGGCGCCGCGCGGGCTCCGGCATCAGGCGCGTCGGGGGCGGCTTGCGCCGCCCCGTCTCGCGCCTTACCCACGCTGCGGGCGCGCGCGGGCGCGCGCGGTCATGCCCCGCTGCCTCGGTTGTTCGCCCTACTGGTTTTGCGCCATGTAGTCGGTCACCGCGATCTTGCCGGCGATGATGTCTTGCCGCGCCTGCTCGATCTTGGCCTCGACGTCGCCCGAGATGAGCGGGCGGTTGTGCTCGTCGAGCGCCCACCCGACGCCATCCTCGGCGAGACCGAGAATTTGGATGCCGGGCTGCCACGTGCCGTCCTGGGCCCGTTTGAACGCCTCGTAGACCGCGACGTCGACCCGCTTGACCATCGAGGTCAGCATGGTGCCGGGGTGCAGATAGTTCTGGTTGCTGTCGACACCGATGGCGAGCTTGCCGGCGTCCTTCGCCGCCTGATAGACGCCGATGCCGGTGCCGCCGGCGGCCGCGTAGACCACGTCGGCACCACGGTCGAACTGGCTGCGCGCGAGCTCGCCGCCCTTTGTGGGGTCGTTCCAGGCGGACGGCGTGGTGCCGGTCATGTTCTGAAACACCTCGATGTCGGCGTTCACATATTGCGCGCCCTCGACATAGCCAAGCGCGAATTTGCGGATCAGCGGAATGTCCATGCCGCCGACGAAGCCGACCTTGCCGGTCTCCGAGGTGAGCGCCGCTGCCATGCCGACGAGGAACGAGCCCTCATGCTCCTTGAACACGACCGACTGCACGTTGGGCAGGTCGACCACCATGTCGATCAGCGTGAACTTCACGTCCGGAAATTCCTGCGCGACCGTCTCGACCGCCGCCGCTTGCGCGAAGCCCATGGCGACGACGACCTGGGCCCCGCGGCGCGCCATGGCACGCAGCGCCTGCTCGCGCATCGAGGGATTGGTCACCTCGAACTCGCGGTACGCAATGCCGCTCTCGGCTTTGTATCGCTCGGCGCCGTTATAGGCGGCCTCGTTGAAGGATTTGTCGAACTTGCCGCCCATGTCGAACACGACGGCGGGTGTGAAATCCTCAGCGTAAGCGTTCCCCCCGAACGCCATCAGGGCCGCAGCCGCGGCCGCCATGACCAAACGCTTCATGTCTCGTCTCCCGTTTCGGACATCAAAAGCGATGTTCCTAATCGCGCGAGCTTAGCGGAGGCCGCTGGCGACCAAAAGCCCCTCGCCCGCACGCCCAGGTGTCAGAGACCGCTATAGGAGAGGCCGCGGTAGATCACGTCCGAGACGCGGTTGGCAACTGCTTGGATCTCGGTGTCCGAGCCAGCCAACTCATCCAGCTGTCCATCGGTCACCAAAGTGGCCAGGCCATGAAAGGTCGCCCGGGCTGCCACCGCCAGGCGATGCGGATCGGTCTCCCCTGCCTCCAGGTCACTCCGCTGGGAATGCGCGATCGCGTTCTCGATCACGGCGAACGCGCGATCGGCCGTCTCGCACAAGCCCGGATAAGCGCCCCTGTCGGTGATCTCGGGGCCAAACATCACTCGGAAATGTGACGGGTGGCTGGCCGCGAACCTGACATAGGCGAGGCCGATCGCGCGAAATTCGGCGAGCGGCATCTCGCGGTTCTCGGCGCTTGCCTCTTCGAGCGCCTCGGCGAGCGCGCGAAACCCCTCCTCGGCAACCGACGCCAGCAAGCCCTCCTTGCCGGCGAAATGCCGGTATGGCGCGGCCGGGGAAACACCGGCAACACGCGCCACAGCGCGCAGGGAAACTCCCTTGGGTCCATCACGCTCAACCAGCATGAGCGCCGCATCGAGCAGCGCACGCGGCAGATTCCCGTGGTGATAGGCCCCTTTTTTGCGGGTCTTGCGGCGGCGGGTACGCCGCTTGACCTGCGGTTGCGGCGATAGCGCCGCCTCACTCATGTCGGTCAACACACCCCCCTGACACAGGAAGCCAACGGAGCTCACCGGCGCGCATCATTCGCGCCATAACCTGGCCGACGACTTTTCTGCCCCGCACCGTCAACCAAGCCAAAAGCGAGCGCCAGAGAGAAGATTAACACGAATCTGGGCGCGGGAACCAATTGGCGAACGATCGGTCAAAACCCACGGTGAGCGGGCGTTGGAGCCAATTTGTCTGGACTTAAGCGTCGTGTATTTACATTATCCATATGTGTAATAATGTAATAAACGAAATACCAATGGATTAAATGGCGAGAATGTGATCCAACTGAGGGCGGTCGAAAATCGTCGAAACAGCGCCGCTGGAGAGGCACCATGACACAGCCGCTCAAATCACTCATCGCCGAAACGCAGGATCGCTACCGGGCCGACCCGGCCGAAGCGCGCGCGACATTCGAGAGCCGCTCCGTACAGCTCGACGGGCTGCGCTCGGACGTGACACTCCGCGAGCACCGGTTGGTGGTCGACGAGCCGGAAACGCTGGGCGGTCAAGACCAAGGCCCGAACCCGGTCGAGTTGATCTTGGCCGCCCTTGGAACGTGCCAGGAAATCACCTACCGCGCCTATGCCACAGCGCTCGGCATTCCGCTCGAACGGGTCTCCGTGTGCCTGGAGGGTGAAATCGACCTGCGCGGCTTCTTCGCCGTCGACGACACGGTGCGCCCTGGCTATGAGGGGATCCACGGCACGGTCGAGCTCGAATCCTCTGCGAGCGAGGAGGACCTACACATGTTGCGCGAGGCGGTGAACGCCCATTGCCCGGTGCTCGACATTCTGGCGAACCCGGTGCCCGTCACGCTCGACCTCACGATCAACCGCACCGCGCGCGCCGCCGAGTAGACGCCACCATCGGAGCCGTCGTCCGCGCGGGGCAGCACCCCGCGCCCGGCATGGCATCGCGTGACGCCCGCCCCGGATGACCGCGACGCTGCGTGCTATCATCCTCCGGTAGCGCGACGGAGGAGGAGGCGCCGATGGATATGGTCACGATGAACATCATCGATTCCACGATGGTGTCGATCTGCCGCGAGATGGGCATCACCCTCATGAAGACGTCCTATTCGACGATCTTCAACGAGGGCCTCGATTTCACCTGCGCAATCGCCGATGTCGACGGCGAGATGGTCTCGGTCGCCGAGTTCTGCCCGGCGCAGATCGGCGGCATGCCGCTTCTCATCAAGACCTGCGCCCAAGAAATCCCGCTCGACACGCTCGAGGACGGCGACGTCATCATCCACAACGACCCCTATCGTGGTGGCCTCCACGTGCCCGAGCACACGCTCTTCAAGCCGGTCTTCGTGGATGACGCACTGATGGCCTTCGTGGTCGCCATCGGCCACATCGCGGAAGTCGGCGGCATGGTGCCGGGTGGCTTCGCCGGCGAGGCGACCGAGATCTTCCACGAGGGCATCCGCGTGCCGCCGATCAAGATCATGAAGGCCGGCAAGGACGTCGACGCGGTCTGGAAGCTGGTCCTCGCAAACGTGCGCACCCCCCGCTACAACTACGGCGACCTCCGCGCGATGATCGGCGCGCTCGACCTCGGCGAGGCCCGCGTCAAAGAGCTGGTGCGCAAGTATGGCGTCGGCCTGTGGCGCGAGACCTGCGCCGACCTGATGGAATATTCCGAGCGCCGCATGCGTGCCGAGATCGCGCAATTCCCGGATGGCCGCTACCACTTCGAGGACACGGTCGAGAACGACGGCATCGAGGACAAGCCCTACCAGCTGCGCGTCGACGTGTTCGTCCAGAACGACGAGATCATCGCGGATTTCTCGGCGAGCGACGACCAAGCCAAGGGGCCGATCAACGCGACCCTCGGCGTCACCTGGAGCGCCACCTACAACGCGCTCTTCCACATGACCGACCCGACGATCCCGAAGAACTCCGGCTGCTTCCGCCCGATCAAGATCGTCGCGCGCCCCGGCACGGTCGCCAATGTCGACTATCCCGCGCCGGAGGTGGCGGGCAACACCGAGACCCATCCGCGGCTCGCGCTCATCGTCGTCGGCGCCCTCGCCCAATGCGTGCCGGAGCGCGCCATGGCCGCGGAAAGCGGCACCGGCGGTAACTTCGTGTTTGGCGGCTATCACCCGGAGTATGACGAGTACTTCGCCTGCTACGACCTGATTTCCGGCGGCTGGGGCGGCCGCGACTATGCCGACGGCAACGACTGCGTGATCGCGATCAACGGCAACTGTCGCTTCAACCCGGTCGAGGTGTTCGAGACGCGCTTCCCCTTCCAGGTCGAGGATTTCGCCATGACGCCGGATTCCGGCGGTGCGGGGCGCCACCGGGGCGGCCTCGGCTATGGCAAGACGCTGCGCGCCCGCGACACGGAGATCACCGCGAGCCAGTGCACCGACCGGCATCGCATCAAGACCTGGGGCCTTTTGGGGGGCGGCGAAGGCACCGTCGGCGCGACCCTCGTCCAGCAGAAGGGCCGCGACGACTGGCGCCCCGTCACGGAGGCGTTCGGCAAAACCTCGTCGTCCAAATACTCAAACATCCTGCTCAAGCCGGGTGATCGCGTGCGGCTGATCGTGCCGGGCGGCGGCGGCTATGGCGAAGCCGCCGAGCGCGAGCGCGCGATGATCGAGGAGGACCTCGCCGAGGGCTACATCACGCCCGAAGGCGCGCGGCGGGATTACGGGTACGCGGGCTGAACCCAGCCGTCCGAGCGCTCACACCCCCCACGCTCGGCGCACGCGCGCGCGGATACCGCGGAGCCGCTCAACCGGTTCATTGGCGAAGACGAAGCGGAGGTAGCGCCCGGCGACGTCATCGCTGCCCCAGCCCGCCATCGGTGTCGCGGCGATACGGCCGTGCTCGAAGAGGCGCATCGCGGCCTCCGCGGGCGCCATGCCAAGCGCTTCGGTATCGATTAGGAGCGACCAGCCGCCCTCCGGGCGGACGACGGGAAGATCGGCGAGCTCCGTCAGGATGACGTCGCGGCGCGCTTGCCAGGTCGCGACCGACCGCGCGATGCCGTCGTCCTCCGCTGTGAGTGCGGCGGCAGCACCGGGCATCGTGATGCCGATTTGGCACACCACGTTGCTCAGGCTCACCAGGCCAACATCGTTCATGAGGGCGCGCGGCCCGACGATCCAGCCGACGCGCCAGCCGATCATCCGATATTCCTTGGACACCGAGCCCACCGTCACGGTGCGGTCAGCAAGCCCGTCGAGCGACGCGGGGTTGGTGAGCGGCAGGTCGGTGTAGCGAATACGCTCCATCGCCGCATCGTGGATGATCCACGCATCGGTCCTGCGGGCAAGCTCGGCGAGCGCCGCCCATTCCTCGGTCGTATGCACGAGGCCACTCGGCATCGACGGGCTCATGGTCAGGAGCGCGCGCACCCGCTTGCGCGCGCGCGCGCGGAGCGCATCGAGATCGAGCCGCCAGACGCCACCAACCACGCGCAACGGCACGAGGCGCGGCACGCCGCCGGCGAGGCGGATGCGGTTGAGCAGGCCGGCATAGGCGGGATCGGTGATTACCACCTCGTCGCCGGGCTCGAGCAGCGCAAGCAGCACATTCAGAATGCCCGAGAGACCGCCGGCCGCGATGATGCATTGGCTCCGCCAATCGTAGGCGACCCCGCTTTCGGCGGAGACGCGCGCGGCCGCCGCCTGCCTGAGTGAGTCGATGCCAAGAAACGGCAAGTAGCTGTTTGCGTCGTCGCGGGTGATCGCCGCTCGGGTCGCCTGGAGCGCGGCCTCGGGCGGCGGCAAGTCCGTGTCGAGGTTCTCCAGGCGGAGCATCTCCGGGTCTGCGGCCAAGTCGGCCGCGTCCCCCATCTTGTCGACCCCAATCCCCGGGATGTCGCGCAACCGAGAGACCGTCATGCGCTCCTCCGCGCGGCCCTGCGCACCACTGCGCCTGCCTTGCCAAGCGTGGGCGAATGGTGCCACGCTCCGCCGATCCAACCAAACAAGACGCAGGCCGAGACAGGAGCGTGGTGCGATGGCCAAGAGCCCCGAAGAGACGATCACGGACGCGGCGATCGCGCGCCTCGAGGAGGGCGCCGACGGCCGCATGCGGGAGATCATGGTCAGCCTGACCAAGCATCTTCACGCCTTCATCCGCGACATCGAGCCGACCCAGGACGAGTGGCTCGCGGCCATCCGATTCCTGACCGAGACCGGGAAGAAATGCGACGACAAGCGCCAGGAGTTCATCCTGCTGTCTGACACGCTCGGCGCCTCGATGCTGATCGACGCGATCAACAACCGGAAGCCCGTGGGCGCGACCGAAAGCAGCGTGCTCGGCCCCTTCTACCGCGAGGGCGCACCCGACTATCCGAACGGCGAGAATTTCGCCGAGAGCGAGCAAGAGGGCGAGCCCGTGCTGGTCGCGGGCAAAGTGGTCGACCTCGACGGCGCGCCGATCGCGGGCGCTGTGCTCGACATCTGGCAGACCGCCCCCAATCAGCTCTACGCAGCGCAGGACGAAAGCCTCGGCGCGTTCAACCTGTGCGGCCGCCTCACCTCCGATGCCGACGGCAGCTATTCGTTCCGCACGCTGAAGCCTGTCAGCTACACGATCCCCGACGACGGCCCGGTTGGCGACATGCTGAAGGCGGCAGGCCGCCACAACTGGCGTCCGGCGCACATCCACTTCATGGTCTCGGCCGAGGGCTACGAGACGGTCGTGACCCAGCTCTTCACCGACGACGACCCCTATCTCGACTCAGACGCGGTCTTCGGCGTGAAGGACTCGCTCGTGGTGCATTACGAGCCCGCCGACGACGGCTCCCGCGTCGACTACGATTTCGTGATGAAGCCGGCGGGCTAGCGGCGGACACGTGCCGAAAGCCTTTCGCGCCCTCACCCACCGCCCTACCATGGGGCCCAATCAACAATCCGGCGCCATGCGCCCAACGCCACGGGTGGACCCATGACCGATGCGATCGCCTCTCACGATGATACGGCCGCGCCCGCAACCCCGAACTCGGTCGGCGCGCGCAACGTCGCCCATATCGTTCACGGCTACGGCAACCTCGCCGCGCTGGAGAAAACGCCGCCTCTCGTCGTGACGCGCGGCGAGGGCGTGCGCATCTTCGACGACGAGGGCAAGGACTATATCGAGGCGGTCTCGGGCATGTGGTGCGCCAATCTCGGCTTCAGCGAGCAGGCGCTGGTCGATGCCGCGATCGAGCAGTTCCGCAAGCTGCCCTACTACCACTCGCTGATCGACAAGACGACCGAGCCGATGGGCGAGCTCGCGGAGCGCCTCAAGGCGGCCGCACCCGTGCCGATGGCGAAGGTGTTCTTCGCCAACTCGGGGTCGGAGGCGAACGACACGCTGGTCAAGCTCGCCTGGTACTACAACAACGCGATGGACCGGCCGAACAAGAAGAAGATCATCTCGCGCTTCATGAGCTTTCACGGCGTCACCTGCGCGGCGGCGAGCGTCACCGGCATTCCGCAAATCCACAGCGACTTCGACCTGCCTGTCAACGATCGCTTCCTGCGCACCGATTGCCCGCATTTCTACCGCTACGGCGAGCCCGGCGAGAGCGAGGAGGCGTTCGCGACGCGCCTTGCCGAAAATCTCGACAAGCTGATCGAGGACGAAGGGCCCGACACGGTCGCCGCGTTCTTCGCGGAGCCCGTGATCGGCGGCGGCGGCTGTCTGGTGCCGCCCGCGACCTATTTTGACAAGGTGCAGGCCGTGCTCAAGAAACACGACGTGCTGTTCTTCGCCGACGAGGTGATCACCGGCTTCGGGCGCACTGGCAACATGTTCGGCTGCGACACCTACAGCATCAAGCCAGACGCCATGTCGCTCGCCAAAGGCCTCTCCAGCGCCTACCAGCCGATCTCGGCCGTGATGGTCAATCAGAAGCTCTACGACGCGATGCTCAGCGAGAGCAAGAAGCTCGGCTTCTTCGCCCATGCCTTCACGACCACCGGCCATCCCGTCGCCGTCGCGGTTGCCTTGCGCGCGCAACAGCTCATCGAGGAGCGCGACATCATCGGCCACGTCAAGCGCGTCGCGCCGGCCTTGCAAGAGGGGCTGCAGCGCTTCGCGGACCACCCTTACGTCGGCGATGTGCGGGGCGTCGGCATGCTGGGCGCGCTCGAGCTCGTCGCCGACAAGGAGACGCGGCGCTCGTTCGATCCCGGCCACAAGGTCAAGCAGTTCATGACCGACCGCGCGCGCGAGCACGGCCTCATCATCCGCAACGCGCTCGCGGGCGACAGCCTCGCCCTCTCGCCGCCGCTCATCATCACCGAAGCAGAGATCGCCCAAGTGATGGAGCGCCTCGGACGCGCGCTCGACGACACCACCCGCTGGATCGAGGACAACGGCCTGCGCAATGCAACCGCGGCCTAGCATGCACCTGCGGGTCGGGCCTCGAAAAGCGTGACGGTGGCCACTGACAGCCTAACTATCATCGTTAAGGATGATCGATAGGACGGGCGCCCGCCGTGGGCACCCCACAGCCAAACATTCACGCTGACGGAGCGAACTGATGAACCTTCTTCGCCTTTGCACCATGGCGCTCGGCGCAGGCATGGTCGGCGCGGGAATTGTCGCCGCGGGCATCGTGTCGGCACCGACGCCCGCAGATGCGGGATTCGTGACCTCCATTCCCGGCCAGTCCGATTACTACAATCCCATGCAGATCCGCTATGTCGCCGGCGGCGGCGAGGTGTGGACGATCGTGCGCGGGAACGCGTTTCGCATGGCCAAGCCGGACTTTGACACCGCTGTGACGAGTTACATGGACGGCCGGCCTGGCTGGGTCTCACCCGCAAAATACACCACCACCCCGTCGGAAAACGCGAAGCGCGCCTATTGGGTCGTGCTCGTGTTCAACCCGCCGCGCAGCTACGACGGCTACCGCGCCTGCAACAACCACCGGGGCGCAGGTGGCCCAACCAACGACGGCTATGTCGAGGTGGTCGCAGCCTTCTGCAGCCGAGACAAGGTGCTCGGCGAGAGCCGCGGAACCCTGTCTCGCGCGACCGGTCCGGACGATCCGTCCTTCGCAGCGCTGATCCGCCAGGTGCAGAACGACATCTTCCCCTACCGCATGCGGAACCTCGGGCCCGGGATCTTCCCGGACTGAGCGATCGCCTGCCACGGCAAAGCGCACCCGCGCCGGGCTGCCCGGCGCGGGTGTTTTCGTTGCGCACGAGCCTCGGGCGTCGTGCTTACTTGCTCGGGCCGATCATCTTCGACGGCACGACCCACTTCTTGAAATCCGCCTCCGAAAGCATGCCGAGCGCGAGCGCCGCCTCCTTGAGCGTGGTGCCCTCCATATGCGCTTTCTTGGCGACCTTCGCGGCGTTGTCGTAGCCGATATGAGGGTTGAGCGCGGTCACCAGCATGAGCGACTCGTGAAGGAGCTGCTCGATGCGGGCCATGTTGGGCTCGATCCCGACGACGCAGTTGTCGGTGAAGCTGCGGGAGCCGTCAGCGATCAGTTTGATCGACTGCAGGAGGTTGTAGATCATCACCGGCTTGAAGACGTTGAGCTCGAAATGCCCGTTCGAGCCGGCCACCGTCACCGCCACGTGATTGCCCATCACCTGCGCGCACACCATGGTGAGCGCCTCCGATTGGGTCGGGTTCACCTTGCCGGGCATGATTGAGGAGCCTGGCTCGTTCGCCGGCAAGTTGAGCTCGCCGATACCGCAGCGCGGACCCGAACCGAGCAACCTAACGTCGTTCGCGATCTTCATCAGGCTTGCGGCGATGGTGTTGAGCGCACCCGACATTTCGACGACCGCATCGTGCGCGGCAAGCGCCTCGAACTTGTTGCCGGCGGTCTTGAAGGGGAGGCCCGTTTGCTTCGCGACCTCGGCGGCGAACATCTTGTCGAAGCCGACCTTCGCGTTGAGCCCCGTGCCGACCGCCGTGCCGCCCTGCGCGAGTTCGCTGAGCCGTGGCAGCGCCGCCTTCACCCGTGCGATGCCGTATTTCACCTGCGTCGCATAGCCGGAGAACTCCTGGCCGAGCGTGAGCGGTGTCGCGTCCTGCAGGTGCGTGCGGCCGATCTTGACGACCTTCGAGAACTCTTTGGCCTTGGCGTTGAGCGCACCTTGGAGATGCTCCAGCGCGGGAAGCAGCTCGTGGTGACACTGCTCGACGGCGGCGATGTGCATCGCGGTCGGAAAGGTGTCGTTCGACGATTGACCGCGATTGACGTGGTCGTTGGGGTGGACGGGCGTCTTCTTGCCCATCGGTTTGCCCAAGATTTGACAGGCGCGATTGGCGATCACCTCGTTGGTGTTCATGTTGGATTGCGTGCCGGAGCCCGTTTGCCAGACGACGAGCGGAAAATGCTCATCGAGCTTGCCGGCGATCACCTCGTCGGCCGCTTGATCGATCGCCTTGCCGAGCTTTCGGTCGAGCGCGCCGAGCTTCACGTTCACGCGCGCGGCCGATTTCTTGACGATGCCGAGCGCGCGGATCAGCGGCGGCGGCATGCGCTCGCCCCCGATCTTGAAGTTCTGGCGGCTACGTTGGGTCTGCGCGCCCCAATAGGCGTCGCGCGGCACGCCGATCTCGCCGATCGAATCCGATTCGGTGCGCGTTGATTTCGAGCCCTTGGCCATGGTGACGGCCTCCTCCCCTCTCACGAAAAGCGCGCCTACCATAGCGGCGATTCGGCGGGGAGCACACGTCCATCACGCGTGCGCTCAGCGTTCGAAAACGCCGACCAGCTCGAGGTGATGCGACCACAGAAATTGATCGACCGGCGTGAGCCGTGTGAGGCGATAGCCGCCGTCGATCAACGCGCGCGCGTCGCGGGCAAACGTCGCCGGCTCGCACGACACGTAGGCGAGGCATGGCACTGCGGATGCGGAGAGCGCGCGCGCTTGGGTGAGCGCACCGGCGCGCGGCGGATCGAGCACCACGGCATCGAACGCGGCCAGTGCATCGCGTGCGAGCGGTCGGCGCGTCAGGTTGCGTTGGGTCGTCGCGACCTGCGCGCCGGCGCGCCGAGAAGCCGCCGCGAGCGCTGCGACTTGGGCGGCGTCGCCCTCGAAGGAGACCACCCGCGCCCCGCGCGATGCGAGCGCAAGGCCAATCGCACCACAGCCGGCGTAGAGGTCGGCCACCCGCGGGGCATCGCCGAGCGCACGCAACACGGCAGCGATGATCGCCGCCTCGCCCGCCGCCGTCGGCTGGATGAAGCCTGCCGCCGGAAGCTCCACCGTCACGCCACCAAATGTCATGCGCGGCCGCCGGCGCGTCACGATCGGCTCAACCCCGTCGGAACCGATCACCGCGAGACGCGCGAGATCCGAGGCGGCGGCGAAGGCGGCGAGACGCTCCCGAACCTCGAGCGTGGGCGATGACAGGCCGCGCAAGACCACGTCGACCCCGGTTTCAGTCTCGGTCAGGGTCACCTCGATCGATGCAGCGCCGTCGGCACACGGGCGCAGCGCAGCGCCGAGCGGCGCGATCAGCCGCTCGAGGGCGGGCGTCAGCACGGGGCAAGCGGTAACGGGGATGAGGCGCTCGCTGTGCCGCGCGCGGAAGCCGAGCCGGAGCACCGCGCCACGCCGGCTCCCGGCGAGGCGCGCACGCCTTCGGCTGCTGGGTGCGACCATGACGGTGGGCTCGGGCGCGGGCGCGGCGATGCCGCGCCGCGCCAGTGCCGTCGCCAGCCGATCGCGCTTCCATGCGGCGTAAAGGTCGGGCGCCATGTGCTGGGCCGCGCAGCCGCCACAGGCGCCGAAATGCGCACAAGGCGGCGGCACGCGGTCCGGCGCGGCTGCTGTGCGGGCGATCACCGCGCCACGCATGTGCTTGCCCCCGCGATCGTGCACGCGGACCCGCACCGTTTCGCCCGGCAGTGCGTCGGGCACGTAGATTAACCGCCCATCCCATTGCGCCACGCCGTCTCCGGCCGCGCCGAGTGCGGTGATCGTTAATGTGAGCTCCACCGCGTCGCCCGCTCCTGCCGGTGGCGAAGGTGGCCTCATGATCCTCTGCCTCGCCGCAGCAGCAAGCGTTTCTTCAGACATTTGGCGTTCACTGACCCACAGGAATTGCGCTCATCGGCGCGACCCGTCGTGGCTTTCGGGAGCCCTTGGTCGAACTCATCATGGCGTGCGGAACGGTGGCATTTCGCCTCTTGGCAGGCTTGGTTCTCGCGCTCGCGCTCGGCGCCGCCGGCGCGCCGCGTGTGGCCGATGCGCAATCGATCCACTTGTTCGGAACGCAGGAAATCCCCGGCACTGACCTCTCGGCCTTCCACAAATGGAACGACATGCTGGCGCGCCACGAGGCCGAGCGCGACCGTCTGGAGCCGGCGTGCGCGTCGGGCGACGCCACGGCCTGTGCGCTGCGCGACTGGCAGAGCTTGCTCGGCAAGCTCCGCAACCGCCATCCGCGCGAGCAAATCGCCGCGGTCAATCTCCTCGTCAACCGGCGCGACTATGTCCCCGACACGTCAAACTACGGTGAAACCGACTATTGGGCGACGCCCGCGCAGTTTCTCACCAACCGGGGTGACTGCGAGGACTTCGCGATCATCAAGTACATGTCGTTGCGCACGCTCGGATTTCGTTCCGACCAGCTGCGCGTGGTCGTGGTCGAGGATGTCGGCGCCGGCGCGCCGCACGCCGTGCTGGTGGTGCTGATGGACGACGAGGCGCTGGTGCTCGACAACCGGACGGCCGAAGTCGTCCCTCACGAGCGCCTCATGAACTACCGCCCCTACTACTCGCTCAACGAAAAGGGCTGGTGGCTGCATCAGAGCTGACGCGGCCGCGCCACTCCCCTCTCTCTATTTCTTGCGGAACGTGTCGAGCGCAACGACCTTGTCGTCGTCGGATGCCTCGCCCTCTGGTGCCTCGCCCCCGCTATCCGGCGCCGCCGCTTCGTCATCGTCCGCACCGGCGGCTTCGTCGGGCGTCGTCTCGGTTTGCTCCGGCGCATCCTCCTCGTCGACGAGCGCGACGGGCGCGGGGCGCGTCCCTTCGGCCAGCGCCGCGGCCGAAGCGAACTGCAGCCCGAACTTGACCCCCGGATCGGCGAAGCGCGTGAGCGCCGCATAGGGCACGTGCACACTCGAGCGAACCTTGTCGAAGCTCAATGTCACCTCGAAGGCATCGTCGCCGACCACGAGATCCCAATATTGGTGCTGCAGCACGATCGTCAGCTCGTCCGGATAGCGCTCGCGCAGGTGATCGGGCACCTCGACTTCGGGGTGGCGCGTGTCGAAGGTGAGGTACAGGTGATGGTTCCCGACCAGGCCGCGATCCGCCACCGCGCGGAGCGCCTCGCGGACGACCGTGCGGAGCGCATTCTCGACCAGCTTGTCGTACCCGAAAAAGTCCTTCGTCATGTCTCCGCCGCCCCGCCGGCCGCCGCCGCGTTCACCACACCCTACCAAGCGGCGTCCCTCATCGGCTAGTGGGGGGCTTCTGTTGCCCGGTGCCCCCCGAACCGCGCTTACCTAGTGCTAGGCAGCGAGTGCGACTTCGTTGTCATTCGCACTTCTAAGGTGGCCCGATCACGGCGGTACCATACCGGGCGAAAACCGCACCTTTATTGCGCACGTCGATCCTGGTTCGCCCCCTCAGGTCCGCCGAAGCGCGCGACGGCTCGGTGATGGAGTGGTGGAGGCGCCGGGTACTGCCCCCGGGTCCGCAACGCCTATTCCGAACGGCGTTTATCGCCATAGTCGACGGTTTCCCGCCGACCCCGCTAATATAGGGACTCGGTGCGTCGGATGAAAGCGGCGCCACCGGGCCTTAACCATCCGCCGTCACACACCGAAACACCGGCTCCCATGGACCACGACAAGAGGGCCGAGATCGACGCCCAGCGCGCGGCCTCGCACGAGACCCGCCGGGTCACCGTGCCCGCGCTAGAGGAGATCCTCTATGAGCCGATGCCCGTGCTCGATCACGGCTTCATCCGGGTGATCGACTATATGGGCGACGATTCGGCGATCGTGCAGGCGGCGCGCGTTTCCTACGGCCGCGGCACACGCCGGCTTCGCGAGGATCGCGGGCTCATCGCCTATCTCATGCGGCACCGCCACACGACGCCGTTCGAGATGTGCGAGATCAAATACCACGTGAAGCTGCCGATCTTCGTGGCGCGCCAGTGGATCCGCCATCGCACGGCGAACGTGAACGAGTATTCCGCGCGCTACTCGGTGCTCGATCGCGAGTTCTACGTGCCGGAGCCGGCGGCGCTCGCCAGCCAATCCGCCGCCAACCGCCAGGGGCGTGGCGCGGTGCTGACCGGCGGGGAGGCGAGCCGCGTGCTCACGTTGCTTCGGAGCGACGCGACGCAAGCCTACGATCACTATGTGGAAATGCTCAACGAAGACGCTGAGGGTGCGCCGCTCGACCCGGGCCGTGCCGGCCTCGCGCGCGAACTCGCCCGCATGAACCTCACGCTCAACTACTACACCCAGTGGTACTGGAAGATCGACCTCCACAATCTCCTGCATTTCCTGAGCGTGCGCGTCGATCCTCATGCGCAATATGAGATCCGGGTCTATGCCGAGGCGATACTCGACACGGTCGCGCGCTGGGTGCCCGCGGCCCACGACGCCTACCGCGAGCACGTGCTCGGCGGCGCCCATCTCTCGGAAAGCGCGCTCCGCGTGGTGCGCCGCATGATCGCGGGCGAGACCGTCACGCAGGAGGAGAGCGGCCTTTCCAAGCGTGAGTGGGGGGAGCTGACGGCGCTGCTGGAGGATGAGGCGTAGCGGCTGATCGGCCGCCCGCCGCCGGCCTCACATCATCACGATGCGGGGCGTGCCCCTGCCCTCGCCAGCGAGCGCGGACGTCACTTTCTCCATGAGCTTCGCCGCGATCGCCGCATAGGCCTTGGCGTGGGCGCTCTCTGGCTCGGCCACGACGATCGGCGTGCCCGCATCGGAGGCGACGCGGATATCGATGTCGAGGGGGATCTCGCCGAGGAAATCGACCCCGAGGCGATCCGCGATCCCGCGCGCGCCGCCGTGGTGAAAGATGTCGCTCCGGTGGCCGCAATTCGGGCAGAGATAGTAGCTCATGTTCTCGATCACCCCGAAGACGGGCACCGAGACGGTCTCGAACATGGCAATGCCGCGGCGCACGTCGAGCAGCGCGATGTCCTGCGGCGTCGAGACGATCACGGCACCGGTGAGCGGCACACGCTGCGCCATGGTGAGCTGCGCATCGCCGGTGCCGGGCGGCAAGTCGCACACCAACACGTCGAGCTCGCCCCACGCGACCTCGCGCAGCATCTGCTCGAGCGCCTGCATGACCATGGGCCCACGCCAGATCATCGCCGTGTCCTCGGCGATCATGAGGCCGATCGACATGGCGACGATGCCGTGGTTGCGCATCGGCTCGATCTGCCCCTCCTGCGTTGCGTGGGGTCGCCCGTTCAAATCCAGCATGCGCGGAATCGAGGGCCCGTAGATGTCGCAGTCGAGCAGGCCGACGCGCGCTCCCTGTTGCGCCAGCGCCACCGCGAGATTGACGGCCGTCGTCGATTTGCCGACGCCGCCCTTGCCGGATGCCACCGCGAGAATGGCGCGCACGCCCGGCAGCGCGGGCTTCGGTTGCTGCGGCTGCTGGGCTTGCTGCGACGCCGGTTGTTCCGGCGCACGCTCGGCGGTGAGAACCGCGGTCACCGACAGCACGCCCGGCACGCGCTCAACCGCCGCTTCGCAGGCCTGGCGCAGCGGTTCCTTCTTCTCGCCATCTGCGGGGGCGACCTCGATCGAGAAGCCGACGCTCCGATCCTTGACGACGACGCCGGAAATCATGCCCAGCGCGACCACGTCACGCCCCTTATCGGGGTCGACCACCCGGCTCAGCGCTCCGAGCACGGCCTCCTTCGTCACCGTCGTCATCGCGAGTTCTCTCCCTTGACGCCCAACACGACGCGCGCCATATGCGGAGGGCTTCCTTGTCGTGCGACGTTGCGCGGCTCCAACGAGTGACATATAAGGCGCTGATGATCGCTTGCATAGCCTCGCGCGCGGCCCCCGCAAAAGCCATCGCCCATGCCCTGGTCTAGCCAAGGCGGCGGCGGATGGCAGGGCGGCGGCGGCGGCCCCTGGGGAGGCCGCTCCTCTGGCGGTGGTGGCGGACGTGGACGCGGCGGTGGCGGCGGACGCGGTCAGCCCCCGCCCCCTCCGGATCTCGAAGAGTTTCTGCGACGCGGCCAAGACCGCTTCCGCAGGTGGATGCCGAGCCTGCGCGGCCCGCGCGGCATCATCCTGCTGTTTCTCATCGTGGTGGGTATTTGGCTGCTCAGCGGCTTCTACCGAATCCAACCTGACGAGCAGGGCGTGGTGCTGCGCTTCGGCGAATGGATCAAGACCACACAGCCGGGCCTCAATTATCACCTTCCGGCCCCCTTCGAGACCGTGATCAAGCCCAAGGTCACGAAGATCAATCGCGCGGAGATCGGCTACCGCACGGTCGATTCAGGACGCGGCGTGCTCACGCGACCCGTGCCCGACGAGAGTTTGATGCTGACCGGCGACGAGAACATCATCGACGTGAAGTTCACGGTGTTCTGGCGCATCCGCGATGCCGGCAAGTTCCTCTTCAACATCCGCTCGCCCGAGCGCACGGTGAAAGACGCCGCCGAGAGCGCGATGCGCGAGGTCATCGGCAAGACCAAGCTCGAGAAAGCCCTCGCCGAGGGTCGCCTCCGTCTGGCCGAGCAAACCCATGAACTGACCCAGGTGGTGCTCGATTCCTACGGCGCGGGCATCGAGATCACGCAGGTCGAGCCGCAGGACATCGCGCCGCCCGAAGCCGTGATCGCCGCCTTCCGCGACGTCCAGGCGGCGCGCGCCGACCAGGAGCGGTTGAAGAACGAAGCCGAGGCCTACCGCAACGACATCATCCCGCGCGCCCGCGGCGAAGCCGAGCGCGTGGTGCAAGAGGCGACCGCGTACAAGGAGCAGGTCGTGGCGCATGCCGAAGGTGAGGCGCAGCGCTTCACATCGGTGTTCGAGGAGTATCAGCACGCCCGCGAGATCATCAAGCGGCGCATGTACCTCGAGACCATGGAGCGGCTATTGCGCGGCATGAACAAGGTGGTGATCGATTCATCCTCCGGAAGCTCCGGCGTGGTGCCCTACCTGCCGCTGCCCGAGTTGCAGCGCCGGCAGGCCGGTACCACGGGAGCGCAGTAGCCCGCCATGAGTGGACGCGCAAAGCTTCTCATCGCAGCCGTCGCCATCATCATCGCGCTGGTGGTGGTGCTCAGCGCGACCTATACGGTCAAGGAAGGCGAGCAGGCGATTCTGCTCGAGTTCGGCGACCCGATCAAAGTGGTCAACCAGTGGGGCACCGACGAGCCGGGACTCCGCGTCAAGACGCCGTTCGTGCAGAACGTCGAATATTTCGACAAGCGCGTGCTCGACTTCGATGCGCCGCCGGAGGAGATCATCCTCGGCGATCAGAAGCGCCTCGTGGTCGATGCCTTCATCCGCTACCGCATCGTCAACCCGCTGACCTTCTTCCAATCAGTCGGCAACGAGGGCGTGGCACGGGCCCGCCTCGGCGCGATCCTCAATGCGAGCACCCGGCAAATTCTCGGCAAGGTCGAGCTGATCACCGTGCTTTCGGGCGAGCGCGCCGAGCTGATGCGCCAGATCCGTAACCAGGTGAACCGTCAGTCGGTCGGTTTCGGCGTCGACGTGATCGACGTGCGCATTCGCCGCGCGGATCTTCCGGACGAGAACAGCCAAGCGGTCTACCGGCGCATGCAGACCGAACGCGAACGCGAGGCCAAGGAGTTCCGCGCCCAAGGCGCCGAGGAAGCACAGCGTATTCGCTCCCGCGCCGATCGCGAGAAAACGGTGATTCTCGCCAACGCCCAGCGGCAATCCGAAATCCTGCGCGGTGAAGGCGAAGGCACCGCCAACCGAATCGCCCGTGAGGCCTACGCGACGGATCCCGAGTTCTACGCCTTCTATCGCGCGATGCAGGCCTATGGTGAATCGCTCGGCGAGAGTGACACCACCATGGTGCTGTCGCCCGATAGCGAGTTCTTCCGCTTCTTCGGCGGCCTCGGCGACACCGGTGCCGATCTCAGCACGCTCGCGCCCTCATCGCCAGCGCGCGAGGCCGATCCGGTCACCACACCGGCACCCACCGCCGAGCCGCAGGCGAGCATCGACTAAGGCGATGCCGGGCTCTGGCGGCGCCGATCCGCGCCGCTGACCATGGGCGATTTCGGCACGGCCATCGTCATTGCGCTCGGCTTGATCCTGATCATCGAGGGCGCAGCGTATGCGCTCTTTCCCGACGCCATGCGGCGGATGCTGGCGACGGCGCTGACGCTGCCGGTGGCGCGGCTGCGCACGATCGGCACGGGCGCGGCGCTCGCCGGGCTCCTCATCGTGTGGCTGGCCTATTAGGGTTACGCGGCCGCTATTAGGGTTACGCGACGCTAAGCTTTCCAGTCGGGGGCCGCTGCCCTATCTTAGCGTCAAACCCGCAAAGATAAGCCTGCCTGCCGAGAAAGAGCGCGCAATGGTAAACGTCGGAACCCGCAACCTGTTCTCTTCGCGCCATTTGAGACCGTTTTGGCTGCTTCTTCCAGCCCTTGTCCTCGCCCTTTGGCTTGGCCCGATCGCGCAGACCGACGCGCGGCCCGCGCCGGATAGCTTCGCCGATCTGGTCGAAAATCTCACGCCCGCCGTGGTGAACATCGCGACCGCGACACGGCGCATCGAGAGCAGCGGCGAATCGCCCTTCGAGGAGCTGCCGCCCGGCACGCCCTATGAGGACTTCTTCGATTTTTTCAACCGCCGCAGCCCGGGTGGCGGCGCGTTTCCGCCCGACACCTCGCTTGGCTCGGGGTTCATCATCAGCCCAGACGGGCTCGTGGTCACCAACAACCACGTCATCCAGGACGCCAAGCAGATCACCGTCGTGCTGCATGACGGCCAGCGCCTCGGCGCGACCGTCATCGGGCGCGACCCAAAGACCGATCTCGCGCTCTTGAAGGTCGACACCAAACGCCCGCTGCCCTTCGTCGAGTTCGGCAGCTCCGACGGTGCACGCGTCGGCGATTGGGTGATCGCGATCGGCAATCCCTTCGGCCTCGGCAACACCGTGACCGCGGGCATCCTTTCGGCACGCGGCCGGGACATCAACGCCGGCCCTTATGACGACTTCCTGCAAACCGATGCGCCCATCAACCGCGGCAACTCCGGCGGGCCCATGTTCAACATGGAAGGCGACGTGATCGGCGTGAACACATTGATCTATTCGCCGTCCGGCGGCAGCGTCGGCATCGGGTTCGCGACGCCATCGGCCATCGTGCAGCCGGTGATCGCGCAGCTGAAGGAATATGGCCGCACGCGGCGCGGCTGGCTTGGCGTGCGCATCCAAACCGTTTCGCCCGAGATCGCGAGCAAGCTCGGCCTCGCCACGCCCTCCGGCGCGCTGGTGGCGGCCGTGATCGAGGATGGCCCGGCCGAGGAGGCGGACATTCGCAAGGGTGATATCATTCTGCGCTTCGACGACCGGATCGTGACCAACCGCCGCGCGTTGCCGCGCATCGTCGCGGATGCCTCTATCGGTGCCAAGGTTCCCGTGATCGTTTGGCGCGACGGGGAGCAAATGGTCGTCGAGGTCGAGGTCGGGCGGCTCGAGGACTACGAGCTCGCCGCGGTCGATCGGCGCGTCGAGGTCACGCCCAGGGAAATGCCCGAGCGGGCATTCACCTCGCTCGGCGTGACGCTGGCGACCGTGACACCGGAGCTTCGCGACCGTTTCGATCTCGACACTGTGAACGAGGGAGTCGTCGTCACGGCAATCGCCGACGGCCTGCCGTCCGACGTCGATCTGCGGCCTGGCGATGTCATCGTCGAGCTGGCACACAGCGCCATCGCGAATGTGGGCCAGTTCGAACGCCAGCTCGATTCTCTCAGAGCCTCGGACGCGAAGCTCGTCGTGGTGCTGCGTGTACGCGAGGGAGAGCGCGAGTTCATCGCCGTGGAGATCCGCGGCTGACCACCGAGGCTTCGGAGGGCGCGCCGGCATGACCGTCTCGCCCGACGCCCCTCTGGTCGCGCCGTTCGCCGGCCTCCGCGCCGCGGCGGCGCACGCGCCGGAAATCGCCGCTCCGCCCTATGACGTGGTGTCGCGCGATGACGCCCGCCGCCTCGCGGCCGGCAAGCGCTGGAGCTTTCTCCACGTCTCGCGAGCCGACCTCGACCTGCCCGACGACACCGCACCCGGCGATCCGACGGTCTACACCACTGCCGCCAAGGCGTTCCGCGCCATGATCGACGGTGGCACCCTCGTGCGCGATGAGACGGCGCGGCTCTACGTCTACCGCACCGATGGGCCGGAGGGTCGGCAGACCGGGATCGTCGGCGCGGCCTCCGTCGGCGC
Organism: Alphaproteobacteria bacterium; assembly: GCA_965216915.1. Lineage (GTDB taxonomy): Bacteria > Pseudomonadota > Alphaproteobacteria > UBA828 > UBA828 > CBDCGS01. Next base: position 592,013 of record CBDCGS010000010.1, on the reverse strand, counting down.
CTACGCGGCCGGCCGCATCCGCCGCCACGAGCTGACCCGCCCGTCCAAGGAAACCGACCGTGTGCGCCACATGGAGGCGCTTGGGGCCCAAACGGGGCCGGTGTTCGTCCTGCACCGGCCGGACGCCGCCCTCGATGCCGCGGTCGAGCGCGCCTGCGCGGCGGCAGCGCTTTGCGATGCCCGGCTCGGCGACGTGACGCATCGGCTCTGGGCCATCGACGAGAGGGCCGAGATCGCCGCCGCCACGGCGGCGCTCGACGCGCAGGACGCGCTCTACATCGCCGACGGGCACCATCGCGCCGCCGCGGCCGCCCGCGTCGCCGGGGAGCATCCGGATTGGCCCGATGCGCGCCGGTTCTTGGTGGTCTCCTTCCCCGCAGACGCAGTGCATATCCTCGGCTACCACCGCGTGGTGCGCGATCTCGCGGGTCGCACGGCCGAAGACTTTCTCGCGGCGCTCGACGAGGCGTTCGTGCGGGAGGCCGCCGAGACGCCGGTGATTCCGGCGGTACGCGGCCAGTTCGGCGTCTATGTCGCGGGTCGATGGTTCACGCTCCGCCTGCGCCGGCCGCCGGCCGCGGACGGGCCGGTCATCGCGCGCCTCGACGTGTCGCACCTCACCGCGCATGTGTTGACGCCGCTGCTCGGGATCGGCGATCCAAGGCGCGACCCGCGCATCGATTTCGTCGGCGGCGGGCATGGCCCGGGCGCGCTCACGGCGCGGGTCGATCGCGGCGAGGCGGCGGCCGCGTTCACGCTCTTTCCTCCCGCGGTCGAGGATCTCATCGCCGTCGCCGACGCCGGCGAGATCATGCCGCCCAAATCGACCTGGTTCGAACCGAAGCTTGCCGACGGCCTCATCTCCCACGTCATCGCCTGAGCCGGCGGGCACCGGCCCGCTGCTGCTGGTCGGCGGCCCGACCGCAAGCGGCAAGTCGCGCCTCGCGCTGGCGCTCGCGGCGGCGCATAGCGGCACCGTGATTTGCGCGGACAGCATGCAGGTCTACGGCGATCTCCGCGTCTTGACCGCGCGCCCGCGCGACGACGAGATGGCGCTGGCGCCACACGCGCTCTACGGCGTTCTCGACGGCGCCGAGCGCTGCTCGGCGGCGCGCTGGTGCACGCTCGCCCGCGCCGAGATCGCCCGCGCCCACGCAGCCGGCAGGCTGCCGATTCTGGTGGGCGGCACCGGGCTTTACTTCAAGGCGCTTCTCCACGGCCTTGCACCCGTCCCGCCGATCCCGCAGGCCGTGCGCGACGCGGCGCGGGCGCTCCACGCCCGCCTTGGCGCCGCGCGGTTTCACGCGGCGCTCGCCGCCCGCGATCCCGCGATGGCGGCGCGCCTCTCCCCCACCAACACCCAGCGGGTGCTGCGCGCCTACGAGGTGATCGAGGCGACGGGCCGCTCGCTCGCGGCGTGGCAGGAGGCGCCGCACGAGCGCTATGGCGGCCCCGTCGAAACCCTTATCGTCGAGCCGCCGCGCGCCGAGCTCTATGCAGCCTGCGAACGCCGCTGGGCCGCCATCACGGAAGGCGGCGGCATCGCGGAGGTCGAGGCTTTGCTCGCGCGCGGGCTAGACCCCGCGCTCCCGGTGATGAAGGCGCTCGGCGTGCGCGAGATCGCGCAATATCTGGCGGGCGCGATCACCCGCGAGGAGGCCTCGCGCCGCGCCATGCAGGCGACCCGGCGCTACGCCAAGCGGCAGAGCACCTGGTTTCGCCATCAGATGGCCGGCGCGACACGTATTTGCCCCCTCGACGACCAGGACTTGAGGGACCAAGCGCTTGCTTTGGTTGAGCGCGTTCTATTGACCGCACAAGGCCGAGAGACTACTTTGCATGACTTGATGTGAAGCACTTTCGACGTGGCCCGCCGATCAGCCGAACGGCGGGTCTCGCGCGTTGGCACCAAGGGAGAGGGCCGTGAAACCGGGCCAAGATGATGCCACCACCGCCGAGATGCTCGGCGCCGAAATCGTCGTCCAGTCGTTGATCGACATGGGCGTCGAGGTGGTATTCGGCTACCCCGGCGGCGCTGTGCTGCCGATCTACGACGCGATCTTCAAGCAGAACAAGCTGCGCCACATCCTGGTGCGCCACGAGCAGGGCGCAGTCCACGCGGCGGAGGGCTATGCGCGCTCCACCGGTAAGGTGGGCACCGTGCTCGTCACCTCGGGCCCCGGCGCCACGAACAGCGTCACCGGCCTCACCGACGCGCTGATGGATAGCGTCCCCGTCGTGTGCCTGACCGGCCAGGTGCCGACGCACATGATCGGCAACGACGCCTTCCAGGAGGCCGATACGGTCGGCATCACCCGCCCTTGCACCAAGCACAACTATCTGGTGAAGGACGTGAACGACCTTGGGCGCGTCATGCGCGAGGCATTCTACGTCGCGAGCGCCGGCCGGCCGGGCCCGGTCGTCGTCGACCTGCCCAAGGACGTGGTCATGGCGAAAGGCGCCTATGCGAATGGCGCGACGCCCACCGACGGCCCGATGCACCGCTCCTACCAGCCGCAGCGCACGCCGGACCCGACCGCGATCAGCCGTGCCGTGGACCTGCTCGCCGCGGCCCGGCGCCCGGTGTTCTATGTCGGCGGCGGCGTGATCAACGCCGGCGTTGAGGCCGCGGAGACGCTGAAGGCGCTCGTCCGCGAGACCGGCTTTCCCATCACCAACACGTTGATGGGGCTCGGCAGCTACCCCGGCACCGACCCGCAGTTTCTCGGCATGCTGGGCATGCACGGCACCTACGAAGCGAACATGGCGATGGCCGAATGCGACGTGATGGTCGCCGTCGGCGCCCGCTTCGATGACCGCGTGACCGGTCGGCTCACCGATTTCTCCAAGGGCTCGCAGAAGATCCACATCGACATCGACCCCTCGTCGATCAACAAGAACGTCTCGGTCGAGGTCGGCATCGTCGCCGATGCCGGGCTTGCGCTACGGGCCATCGCCGATGAGTGGCAGGCGCGCAAATGCACCCCCGATGCCGACGCGCTCCAGGCCTGGTGGCGGCGCATCGAGGAATGGCGCGGGCGCGATTGCCTGCGCTATCGCAACGGCAGCCAGACGATCAAGCCGCAATACGCGCTGGAACGGCTCTACGCGCTGACCAAGGGCCGCGACGCCTACTTCACCACCGAGGTCGGGCAACACCAGATGTGGGCCGCCCAGTTCCTCCGCTTCGACGAGCCGCACCGCTGGATGACCTCCGGCGGCCTCGGCACCATGGGCTACGGCTTTCCCGCCGCGCTCGGCGTGCAGGTGGCGCACCCCGACGCGCTGGTGATCGACGTCGCAGGCGAGGCCTCGCTCCTGATGACGATTCAGGAGCTGTCGACCATGGTGCAATATCGCCTGCCGGTGAAGACGTTCGTGCTCAACAACGAATATATGGGCATGGTGCGGCAGTGGCAGGAGTTCTTCCACGGCGGGCGCTATGCCGAGAGCTACATGGAGTCACTGCCCGATTTCGTGAAGCTCGCGGAATCCTTCGGCGCGACGGGCTTGCGCGCGACGACGCCCGATCAAGTGGACGACGTGATCAAGGCGATGATCGAGACGCCGGGGCCGGTGATCGCCGACATCCTCGTCGACAAGGTAGAGAACGTGTATCCGATGATTCCCGCCGGCGCGGCCCATTATGAAATGAGGCTCGGGCCGGAGCATGGCGAGCTCGAGGAGCGCTCCGAGGACGGCATGGTCCTGGTCTAGGGCCGGAACTTTCGCGGGCGAGGAGGCCGTCGTGAGCGGGGAGATCGAGCGACACACCATATCGGTCTTGGTCGAGAACGAGCCGGGCGTGCTCGCGCGCGTCATCGGCCTGTTCTCCGGCCGCGGCTACAACATCGAGAGCCTCACCGTCGCCGCGGTGGACAGCAGCCAAAACCTCTCACGCATCAATCTCGTGACCACCGGCTCGCCGATGATCATCGAGCAAATCAAGGCACAGCTCGACCGCCTGGTCCCGGTCCACAAGGTCTCCGATCTGACCGCCTACGGCCCCTATCTCGAGCGCGAGCTTGCGCTGATCAAGGTTGTGAGCACCGGCGAGCAGCGGGTCGAGGCGCTGCGCATCGCGGATATCTTCCGCGCCCATGTCGTGGACAGCGAGATCGACTCGTTCGTGTTCGAGATGACCGGGCGCGGCGAGAAGATCGACGCGTTCATCCGGCTCATGCAGCCGCTCGGACTGACCGAAATTTCACGCACCGGCGTCGTCGCGATCTCGCGCGGCAAAGGAGCGATCTGAGAGATACGGCCCGGATGTCGGGCGCACGACAAGAACCACCTGGAGGAGATGGCGCTCATGCGGGTTTATTACGATCGCGACGCGGACCTCAATCTGATCAAGTCCAAGAAGGTCGCCGTGCTCGGCTATGGCAGCCAGGGCTTCGCCCATGCCAACAACATGAAGGAGAGCGGCGTCGCCGATGTCGTCGTCGGGCTCAGGCCCGGCTCATCGAGTGTCGAGAAAGCCGAGGCCGCCGGCCTCAAGGTGATGGACCTCGCCGATGCCGCGAAGTTCGGCGACGTGGTGATGGTCCTCACCCCGGACGAACTGCAGCGCGATCTCTACGCGGAGGTGCTCGCGGACAATCTGAAGGACGGCGCGGCGCTCGCCTTCGCCCACGGCTTCAACATTCATTTCCGCTTGATCGAGCCCCGCGCCGACCTCGACGTCTTCATGGTGGCACCCAAAGGCCCGGGCCACACGGTGCGCTCCGAATATCAACGGGGCGGCGGCGTGCCCTGCCTGCTCGCGGTGGCCCAGGACGCGACCCAGAATGCCAGCGAGATCGGCCTCTCCTACGCCTGCGCCATCGGTGGCGGACGCGCCGGCGTGATCGAGACCAGCTTCCGCGAGGAGGTCGAGACCGACCTCTTCGGCGAGCAGGTGGTGCTTTGCGGCGGCCTGACCTCGCTCATCACCAACGCGTGGGAGACCCTCGTCGAGGCCGGTTATGCGCCGGAGATGGCCTATTTCGAGTGCCTCCACGAGGTCAAGCTGATCGTCGATCTCATGTATGAGGGCGGCATCGCCAACATGCGCTACTCGATCTCCAACACCGCGGAATATGGCGATTATTCGCGTGGGCCGAAGGTGATCGACGAGGGCACGCGTGCGCGGATGAAAGAGATTCTTGCCGACATTCAGGCGGGCCGATTTGCCACCGAATGGATGCTCGAGAACAGCGCCGGCCAATCCTCCTTCAAGGCGATGCGCCGGCGCGCGGCCGAGCATCCGATCGAGGAGGTCGGCGAGCGGCTGCGCGCCATGATGCCGTGGATTTCCGAAGGCCGCTTGGTAGACCGTTCAAAGAACTGAGAAAAAGCGGAAAATCGCGGTTATCCACGACAATGTCATTGCCTCGCTCCTGCCGATCGGCTTAAAAGTAAACGTTGGTCGATTCCGCGCGGCGGCCGGTGCCTTAATGTGCCGTTAACCGTGCGAAACGTAGGCTGATAGCGGTTTTTAACAGGAGCCAAAGAGGCTCGAGCCCCATGGTGGCTCTGTTGGACGCGAATATTGGTGACACCGCCGCCGCGCCTCGTCGGGCGGCGCCGGTTTCGCGCGTCCTCATTCTCTCCGAGCTTCGACTTAGCGGCCCCTGAGTGGTGCACTGGCATGGATCGGTCGCCGTTCAGGGGAAGCGCTTTGAAGATGTCGTTGCAACGGAGCAGAAAGGGTCCCTGAGATGACCGACGAACAGAACCGAGTCCGAATTTTCGACACAACCATGCGCGACGGCGAGCAATCGCCGGGCGCGTCGATGAACCTCGAGGAAAAGCTGCGGATTGCCGAGACCCTCGAGGAGATGGGTGTCGACGTGATCGAAGCCGGCTTCCCGATCGCCTCCAATGGCGATTTCGAAGCGGTGCGCGAGGTCGCGCGCGTGATCAAGGGGAGCGTCGTCTGCGGCCTCGCCCGCGCGGGCAAGCGCGATATCGAGCGCGCGGCCGAGGCGCTCGAGCCGGCCGAGCGGCGGCGCATCCATACCTTCATCTCCACGAGCCCGCTCCACATGCGGGTCAAGCTGCAGATGGAGCCTGAGGATGTGCATCGCGCCGTGATCGACAGCGTGAGCCATGCGCGCCAGTTCACCGACGATGTCGAATGGTCCTGCGAGGACGGCTCGCGCACCGAGCACGACTTCCTCTGCCGCTGCGTCGAGTCCGCGATCAAGGCCGGCGCCGGCACGATCAACATTCCCGACACGGTGGGCTACGCCGTCCCCGAGGAATTCGCGGCGCTCATCTCGATGCTCTTCGACCGTGTGCCCAACATCGACAAGGCGATCATTTCCGTGCATTGCCACAACGATCTCGGGCTCGCCGTCGCCAACTCCCTGGCCGCCGTGCAGGCAGGCGCGCGCCAGGTCGAGTGCACGATTAACGGCCTTGGCGAGCGCGCGGGCAACGCCTCGCTGGAAGAGATCGTGATGGCGATCCGCACGCGCAATGACGCGCTCCAGTACCACACCGGGATCCAGACCGAGGTGATCATGCAGGCCTCGCGCCTGGTTTCGGCGATCACCGGGTTCGCGGTGCAGCCGAACAAGGCCATCGTCGGCGCCAACGCCTTCGCCCACGAGGCCGGCATTCACCAGGACGGTGTGCTCAAGGACGCGCAGACCTACGAGATCATGACGCCCGAATCGGTCGGCCTGGTGCAGTCGACCCTCGTCATGGGCAAGCATTCCGGCCGCCATGCGTTCCGCGAGAAGCTGCGCCAGCTCGGCTACGCGGATCTCGGCGACAACGCGCTTCAGGAGGCCTTCACCCGCTTCAAGGATCTCGCCGACAAGAAGAAAGACGTGTTCGACGAGGACCTCATCGCGCTGGTCGGCGACGAGGTGGCGGGCGGCGCCAACGAGCGCATCAAATTCGTCACGTTGTCGGTCTCTTGCGGCTCCGAGGGCCCGCAGGAGGCGCGGCTCGTGCTCGAGGTCGACGGCGAACGCCGCGAGGCCAGCGCCACCGGCAACGGGCCGGTGGACGCCACGTTCAATGCGATCGAGGCGATCTTCCCGCATGATGTGAAGCTGCAGCTCTATCAGGTGCACGCGGTGACCGAGGGCACCGACGCACAGGCCGAGGTGACGGTGCGCCTCGAAGAGCGAGGCCGCACGGTGAACGGGCAGAGCGCGCACATCGACACGATCGTGGCGTCGGCGCGGGCCTACGTGCACGCCCTCAACAAGCTCTTGGTCAAGCGTGAAAAGACGGCGCCTGCCGCCTTGTCCGCCTGAGGGCTGAGGGTATTGCCGCGACATATTCGGTCCGGCGTTCCGCGTTGGACGCCGGACCGACGCATTCGATTTGAGCGGGGACGTGGATGTTTTCGAAGTTAACCGGGTTTCTTTCCGCGGACATGGCGATCGATCTGGGCACGGCGAACACGCTGGTCTATGTGAAGGGCCAGGGGATCGTGCTCAACGAGCCCTCGGTCGTGGCGATCGCCAATTGGAAGGGCAAGAAACAGGTGCTCGCGGTCGGCGAGGAGGCCAAACTGATGCTCGGCCGCACCCCGGGCAATATCGAAGCCATCCGACCGCTCCGCGACGGCGTCATCGCCGACTTCGAGGTCGCGGAGGAAATGATCAAGCATTTCATCCGCAAGGTGCATAACCGGCGGAGCTTCGCGAGCCCGCAGGTGATCGTGTGCGTGCCCTCGGGCTCGACAGCGGTGGAGCGGCGGGCGATCCAGGAATCGGCGGAGAGCGCGGGCGCGCGCCGCGTCTTCCTCATCGAGGAGCCGATGGCAGCCGCGATCGGCGCCAACCTGCCGGTCACGGAGCCCACGGGCTCGATGGTGGTCGATGTCGGCGGCGGCACCACGGAGGTCGCGGTGCTCTCGCTCGGCGGCATCGTCTACTCGCGTTCGGTGCGGGTCGGCGGGGACAAGATGGACGAAGGCATCATCGCCTATGTACGCCGCACCCATAACCTGCTGCTCGGCGAAGCCAGCGCCGAGCGCATCAAAAAACATGTCGGCTCGGCGTGTCCGCCCGAGGACGGCGAGGGGGAGACGCTCAACATCAAGGGCCGGGACCTGATGAACGGCGTGCCCAAGGAGATCATCATCACGCAGCGCCAGATTGCCGAGAGCCTGGCCGAGCCCGTCGGCGCGATCATCGATGCGGTCAAGGTCGCGCTCGAGAACTCGGCGCCCGAGCTTGCCGCCGATATCGTCGACAAGGGCATCGTGCTCACCGGCGGCGGCGCGCTCCTCGGCAACCTCGACTATGTGCTTCGGCACGCGACCGGCTTGCCGGTCTCGATCGCCGACGAGCCGCTGCAATGCGTGGCGCTCGGCACCGGTCGATGCCTGGAGGAAATGACGACCCTCAAGCACGTCCTTCACGAAGCGTACTAGACAACGGTGATCGTCGTCTGGAGGGTGATGCGCTGGCTGCGTCGCCCGTGTGAGGGGAGAGCTGCCGCGTGCGGCTAGTTCGTGGACGTCAAATCACGCTGACGTTTCCGTTGCGCGCCATCGCGCAGCGTTCGGCTTACGCGCTGCTCGCAAGCGCGGCGATCGCGCTGATGATCATCAGCCAAGCCGAGCCACGGCTCGTCGAAGGGCTGCGCACGGGGGTGATGGACATCACCGCGCCGATCCTCGACTTCTTCTCGCACCCCGCCGCGACCGTCGCCGACGGGATGGAGGAGGTCGAGGCGATTCTCACCGTCCACGCCAAGAACGATCGGTTGCGCGCGGAAAACGCGAAGCTTCGCAAATGGCAGGCCGCGGCCGAGCAGCTCGCCTACGAGAACGCGGAGCTTCGCAAGCTTCTCAGGGTGATCCCCGATCCGCGGGCGAACTTCGTCACCGCCCGCGTCGTCGCCGATTCCGGCGGCCCCTTCGTTCACATGGTGCTGATCAACGCCGGCGAGGATGAGGGCATTCGCAAGGGCCAGGCCGTCACCAACCACGAGGGCGTGGTCGGGCGCATCCACGAGGCGGGCAACCGGTCCGCGCGGGTGCTGCTGCTCACCGACCTCAACTCGCGGGTGCCGGTGGTGCTCGAATCGAGCCGCGATCGTGCTGTGCTCGCCGGCGACAACAGCCCACGCCCGCGCCTCGACTTTCTCGCCGTCGATGCCCAGGTCACCCCCGGCGAGCGCATCGTAACCTCCGGCGAGGGTGGCATGTTCCCGCCCGGGCTGCCGGTCGGCATCGTCGCCTCGGTGAACGAGGACGGCGCCGTCGTGCAGCCCTTCGTGATCTGGAACCGCCTCGAATATGTGACGATCTTGGACTACATCGTGCCGGGCGTGCTGCCGCAAACCTTCCGGGCCGACCGTGTCGGCAGCCTGCAATGAAGACGGCGACCTGGTGGCAGCGCACCGATCGGTTCTTGCGCGGCCTCACGCCGGCACTCATCTCGCTGCTCCTGGTGCTGGCGAGCGCGCTCCCCTGGCATCTGCCCGGGCTGACGCCGGTGACGCCGGCCTTCGTCGTGATGGCGGTGTTCTACTGGACGCTCCACCGGCCCGACCGCCTGCCCTATGCCGCGACCTTCTGCCTCGGCCTGCTGCAAGATCTGATCACCGGCACACCGACCGGCATGACCGCGCTCATCCTGCTTATGGTGCAAGGCGCCGTCGCCACCCAGCGCACGTTCTTCCACAACAAACCGTTTCTGGTGGTGTGGTGGGGGTTCTCGCTGATCATGCCGGTCATCGGGCTGGTGAGCTGGATCGCGGCCTCCGCCATGCTGGGCGCGGTGGTTCCGCCGCTCCCGATGGTCATTCAGGTGGCGCTGACCATCCTGCTCTATCCGCTTTTCGCGGCGCTCTTTAGCCGCGTGCAGGCGCTCTTCATGGAAACGGCCTGAGCGCGATGCAGGGAAAGACCCGGCGCAGCAAGCTCTTCACCCGGCGCGCGCTCTTGATCGGCGGCATCCAGGCGCTCGTCGCGACGGGACTTGCCGGGCGCATGTACCAGCTCCAGGTGGTCGAGGCCGAGCGCTACAAGGTGCTCGCCGACGAAAACCGCATCAACATGCAGCTGCTGCCGCCGCCGCGCGGACGCATCTTCGACCGGCACGGCCAGCTTCTCGCCGAAAACCAGATGAACTACCGTCTGGTGATCGTGCCCGAGCAGGCGATCGAAGGCCTCCGGCGCGGTGGGGAGGTCACCCTAGAGCAAGCGCTGCGGCTCATCGAGGCGCTCGTCCCCATCGAGGATCATGACCGCGAGCGCATTCTCAAGGAAGCGCGGCGCAAACGGAACTTCGTGCCGATCACTGTGCGCGAGAACCTGACCTGGGACGAGGTGTCGCGGATCGAGGTGCATGCGCCGGACCTCCCCGGGGTCATGATCGACGCCGGGCAGAGCCGTCACTACGCCTTCGGCCCCGAAGCCGCCCATGTCATCGGCTATGTCGGCGCCGTCGCCGAGAAGGAGCTCGAGGGCGACCCCGTGCTCGCGCTGCCGGGCTTTCGCATTGGCAAGAACGGCGCCGAAAAGGCCTTCGAGGCCTCGCTGCGCGGCAAGGCGGGCACGCGGCATGTCGAGGTCAACGCCTACGGCCGCATCATCCGCGAGCTTAACCGCCGGGATGGCCAGCCGGGCGACGACTATGTGCTCACCCTCGATATGGGCTTGCAGCAATATGCCAACGCGCGCTTCGGTGATGAGAGCGGCGCCGCCGTCGTGATGGACGTGCACACCGGCGAGGTGCTGGCCTTGGCCTCGGTGCCGAGCTACGACCCCAACCATTTCACCACCGGGATCAGCCAAAAGCACTGGGCCGAGCTGATCAATCACCCGCGCTTTCCGCTCACCAACAAAGCGATCGCCGGGCAATATCCACCGGGCTCGACGTTCAAGATGGTGGTCGCGCTGGCCGCCCTCGAGAGCGGCGAGGTCGAGCCGGGCGCACAATTTTACTGCCCCGGCTTCCTGAAGCTCGGCAGACGCCGCTTCCACTGCTGGCGCCGCGGCGGACATGGCCACACCAACATGGTGCAGGGCATCATGCGCTCGTGCGACGTCTATTTTTACGAAGTGGCGCGCCGCGTCGGCGTCGACCGCATCGCCGCCATGGCCGAGCGCTTTGGCCTCGGAACCCGCGTCGGACTCACGCTCCCCGGCGAGAAAAAGGGTCTCGTCCCGACCAAGGCCTGGAAGCTCGCTATGCGCGGCGAGCCCTGGCAACTCGGCGAGACCCTCGTCGTCGGCATCGGCCAGGGCTACATGCTGGTGACGCCACTGCAGCTCGCCGTGATGGCATCGCGCATCGCGAACGGCGGCCTCGCGGTGACCCCGCGCATCGTGCGCGAGGTCCTGCATGATGGCGCCGGCCGGCCCGTACCGCCGCCGACCTTTCCCTCCATGGATATTTCGCCCACCCACCTCGAGATCGTGCGCAAGGGCATGTGGCGTGTCGTGAACGACCGCAAGGGCACCGCCTACAAAGCGCGCATCGAGGAGGAGGCTTACGCCATGGCCGGCAAGACCGGCAGCGCGCAGGTCCGTCGCATCTCCAAGCGCGAGCGCGATTCCGGCGTGCTCAAGAACGAGGAGCGCCCCTGGGAGGAGCGCGATCACGCGCTTTTCGTCGCCTACGCGCCCCACAAGACGCCGCGCTACGCGGTTGCCGTCATCGTTGAGCATGGTGGCGGCGGCTCGACCGTGGCCGCGCCCATCGCGCGCGACATCCTGCTCGAGGTTCAACGGCGCGATCCCTCCGGTCGCCAAGGGCCCGGCGCGCTCGCCGCGCCGACGGTGTGAGCCGCGTCATGGCGCAGAACACGCTCGACCTCATCGTCCCGCGCCGCACGCTTGCGCAAAAGGCGCTTCACCTCAATTGGCTGCTGATCTTCCTGATCTGCGCGGTCGCCGGGGTCGGCTTCGCGATGCTCTACTCCGCAGGCGGCGGCTCGAGCGAGCCATGGGCCTCGCGCCAGCTGATCCGCTTCGCCGTTTGCTTCGCGCTGATGATCGGGGTCGCGCTGATTGACATCCGCCTTTGGATGCGCGCGGCCTATGGCATCTATGCGGCGGCGTTCGTGCTCCTCGTGGGCGTCGAGGTGCTGGGCGCGACCGTGATGGGCGCGCAACGCTGGGTCGACCTCGGGGTGATTCAGATCCAGCCCTCCGAGGTCATGAAGATCGCGCTGGTGCTCGCGCTTGCGCGCTATTTCCACGGCGTGACGCTGGAGGATATGGCACGCTTGCGCGTGCTCGTCCCGCCCCTCGCGATGATCCTCGCGCCCGCGGCGCTGGTGCTGCGCCAGCCGGATCTCGGCACCGCGGTGCTGCTGACCGTCGGCGGGGGCGTGATGCTGTTTCTCGCGGGCCTGCCGCTTTGGAAGCTCGGCATCGCAGTCGGCGCGGTGCTCGGCGCCATCCCGATCGCCTGGCAATTCCTGCACGACTACCAGAAGACCCGCATCATGACCTTCATGAACCCCGAGCAAGACCCCCTCGGGGCGGGCTATCACATCCTGCAGTCCAAGATCGCGCTCGGCTCGGGCGGCCTCTTCGGCAAGGGCTTTCTCGAAGGCTCACAAAGTCGGCTCAATTTTCTGCCCGAGAAGCAGACCGACTTCATCTTCACGATGCTCGCGGAGGAATTCGGGCTGGTCGGCGGGATCTTGCTCCTTTTCCTTTACGTCGTGCTCGTGAGCTACGCCATGGTCTTGGCGTTTCGCAGCAACAACCATTTCGGCCGGCTGCTCGGCGTCGGCATCGCCGTCACCTTCTTCCTCTATGTCGCGGTGAACGTGGCGATGGTGATCGGCCTCATCCCGGTGGTAGGCGTGCCGCTGCCGCTGATCTCTTATGGTGGCAGCGCCATGCTCACGCTGATGTTCGGCTTCGGGCTCGTGCTCTGCGTCAACGTGCACCGCGACGTGCCGATCGGCCGGCGCCCAGAGACGCGCGGCTCCTAGAGCGCGAAAAGAAGAACCCCGCCACGTGGCGGGGCCTTCCCAGTAAGGCCGAAGGCTACTCGACATGTCAGCGGTCACGCCGGCCGCGGCGCTGACCCTCGCGATCGGACCGGCCGTCCCGCTCGTAGCGGCCGTCACGGTCATAGCCGCCGTCACCGTCACGCCGCTCGTAGCGGCTCCGCTCGGGCTCATTCAGGAGGTCGATGGCGACCTCGAAGATGGTGGCGGCGGGCGCGCGGCGGTCATAGTCGATATGCCCCCGGTGACCGTGTCCGCCATGACCATGTCCACCATGACCATATCCACCGTGGCGGTGCCCCCGGAAATGCCGGCGGTCGGCGACGTTGCGGTGATACCAGCGCGGATGGTGACGGTGCATGCGCTTGTGCCAGCGGCGCGGCAGCTCATCGAAATAAGGCACCACGTTGCGCGCATACCAGCGCGGATGGCGGCGCATTTTCTTAATGTGCCAGCGCACCGGCTTGTGCGCGAGCGCGTGGAGGTGGCGCTTGTGGTGACGGTGCGCGCCGTGACGGTGCGCGCCGTGGCGATGGCCGCGGTCGGCTTCATAGCGACCGCCATCATGCCGGTGCTCGTACCCATAACCGCCGTGGCCTGAGCCACGGCCGTGGGCCATCGCGTCGCTGGCGGCGAAGGCAACGGTCGCGACCACCGCGACGGCGCCCGCGAGCTTGACCACCGGTCCCCAAGAGATATTCGTCATGGCTCCTGCTCCTTCGTGATGTTGACGCATCGTGAAGCGGAGCCTACGGAAGCGCGCTTGAACCCAGCCTGAAACGGCGGTTCATCCGAAATTCAGAAATGCAACGCCGCGTGCCCCCGGTCAACGGGCCGACAAGTATCGTCGGCCGCGCGCCTCAGCCCACGACCGCGGGCGCTGCGTCTTCGCCGTCGGAGGCACCGAGGAGCTCGCCGCACAGGCTCTGGATGTCGCTCTCAGACTGCTCGATCAACGCCGCGGCGACGCCGCGCAACCCTGCGATTTGCGCGGGCCGCGCATCGTCGACGTCATCCGAAGCGCCAACCAGGCGCGCCTGCAGGCGGCGGTGGTCGGCATAAGGAAATTGGTCGAGCTGATATTCGACGGCCGCCGCCTGACCATCCATCATGATCGAGAGAAGCCGCCGGGACCAACCGAAGACGCCATAGCCGCGCGCGCGCAGTGGATCGATCGGCCGGGTCATCCGGCCCGTGCCGATCGAGACGACGAGCTGCGGCTCCTCGGGCCACATGCGGCGCGCTGCCGCATAGGCGGAAAGCGCAGGGTTGTTGATGAAGACGCCGCCGTCGATGAGCGCGCCGTAGGGTGGGAACAGAGTCGGCGCCGCGCTCGTCGCACGCGCGGCCTCCCAGAGCGCCATTTCCTCGCCGCGCCACGACTTGATGAACCGGGTTGCGCGCTGCTCGATGTCGTACGCTGTGACCATGCACGGCGTGATGCAGCTGCCGACGCGTGCGGTACCGAGGTAATCCCGCAGAACGCGCTCGAACGGCGCGGCGCGATATTTCGGCCCGAGGAGCGAGACGGCCCACCGGCGGCCCCGCGGGAAGATCTCCGCGCCGTGCTCGGTGTAGAGCGCCCCCACCCGATCGGCGGGCAGCGGATCAGGCTTGCAGAGAGCGAGCGCGATGATCCCGCCGGTCGAGGTGCCCGCCACCAGATCGAACAGACGATGCACCGGCTGGCCGCAGCGCCCCTCGATGTGGCTCAAGACGGCGGCCGCCACGATGCCATGCATGCCGCCGCCATCCAACGCGAGCACCCGCTTCATCGGGCGCCTCCCGGCCGCCACTCGCGCGCGGCGGACCCGCGCTCACGCCTCCGGCGCTTCGTACGAATCACACAGCACCGTCACGATGTGGTCCGTGGAGTCGAGACGCAGGTTGATGACGCTCTGATACTCCGGCGAGTTGTACCAGCGCTCGGCCTCCTCGCGGCTTTGAACTTAAGGATGACGGCGCGCGTGTTTTCAGGATTGCCTTCGACGACCTCGATGTTCTCATCGACCGCCAGAATCTCGGGCGCATACGGCTCCAATGTGGCGACGGCCTTGGGGAGGTAGACATTGTTGAGCGTGTCCGCATCGAGAACCTTGTGGACAGCGATGAGATAGGCGGCCATGGATACGGTCTCCCGATTGGTTTTTTGGTGTTGATGGCTGTGCGACGACAACCGAGGTCACACGCGTCCGCTCGTCGCGACATGCCCGAGACGCTAGCACCACGGCGGCTCGATGGCGACAGTGTGGAAAGCCGTCGAACCGTCCAACGCGAGAGTCCGTTGCCATGAACATGCTGAGTCAGGTCGCGCCTTGGGATCTCGTTGCCGAGGGTTATGCGGAAACCACAATGAGGTTTTTCCGCGGATGTATCGAGGCCGCCCTGGCGTTGACCGGTGTGCAGCCCGATGACGAGATCCTCGATGTCGCCTGCGGCCCGGGGACGCTGGCGCTCAGCGCCGCCGGCATGGCCGCTTCGGTGAAGGCGATCGATTTCTCCGAGAACATGATCGCGCAGCTGCGCCAGGGCATGGCGGCGCGCGGCATCGAGAACATCGAGCCCCGCCAGGGCGATGGCCAAAGCCTGCCCTACCCGGATGCCGCGTTCAACGCCGCGTTTTCAATGTTCGGGCTCATGTTCTTTCCCGAACGGCCCAGGGGCTATGCCGAGATCTTCCGAACGCTGAAACCTGGCGGACGCATCTGCATTACGAGCTGGGCGCCGGTCGAGCGGTCCCCCATCATGCAGGTCATGTTCGGTGCCCTCCGCGCGATCAAGCCCGACATGCGGGCCGAAAAAACGGATCTCGACTCACTGGAGGACCCGGACCTGCTCTCGTCGGAAATCGTGGCCGCCGGTTTCGGCGATGTCGCCGTTCACGGCGTGACCCAGAGCTTGTCGATCGAGAGTGCCGAGGCGTTCTGGGAGAACACCGTCCGAGGAAGCGCACCGGTGCGCATGCTGCAGCACAGCATGCCCGAGGAGGCTTGGCGCGAGAAAAGCACCATCGCGATCGACCACCTCGAGCAGGTGATTGGGACGTTCCCAGTAACGCTGTCCGCCGATGCCTGGCTCGGCATCGGCATCAAATAGCACGACGCGCTTGCCCCTCACCGGCGGGCGGGCGCGAGCGTGAACGTGCAGGCGGCGTGACCCTCGGCGGCGCACGTGGTCTCCGTGGCTTGCACGCGGAGCGGACGGGCGCCGTCCTCTCCAACCCAGGCGAGCGCGCCGGGCGCCCAGCCCGCGAACATGTAGCAGCGTGCGCCGGTGTCCGCGGCGTCGGGCTCGTGCAGCACGAAGCACGAGTTGTGCACCACGAGCGTGCCACACCCGGTCTCGAGATCGATGCCGCTGGCGTCGAACTGCCCCCAGCCGCGCTGCGAGAGCCGCTGCATGTAGAGCGCAAACACGTCCATGCCGCGTAGGCCGCGCGCTTCCGCCGTGCGCGCGCACCAGGTGTGCGCGGCGCGAAACCCGGCATCGTAGAGCCTGGCCGCGTAGGCCGCGCGCCCGAGCGCCGCCTCGCAGGCCAGATGATTGCCGACGAAGAAGTGGCGCGGCACGTAGAGCATCGGCAACCCGTCGGTGGACCACACCCCCGTCTCGGGGTCGACCGCGATCGGCACCTCCGGCGCTGCCATTCGGCTATTCCCCCCACACCTCGGCGAGAAGCTGGAGCCAATTCTCGCCCATGACCCGCGCGATGCGCGTGTCGGACCAGCCGGCCCGCGCCATGGCGGCCGTCAGGTTCGGAAACTCGCCGATCGTGCGAATGCCTTCGGGGTTCACGATGTCGCCGAAGTCGGTGAGCCTGCGCGCGTAGCCCTTGTCGTGAGTCAGCGAGTGGAAGAACGCCTCGCCATGGCCTTGCGTGAAATCGGTGCCGATCCCGACCCGTTCCTCGCCCACCAGATTGATCACATAGTCGATGGCCTCGACATAGTCGTCGACCGTCGCGTCGACCCCGCGCTTGAGAAAGGCCGGAAACATCGTCACGCCGACGAAACCGCCATGCGTGGCGATGAAGCGGAGCTCGTCGTCGCTCTTGTTGCGCGGGTGCGCCTTGAGTCCGGCCGGCAGGCAGTGCGAGTAGGCCACGGGCTTCGATGAGGCGTGGATCGCGTCTTCAGAGGTTTGCGCGCCGACGTGGCTGAGGTCGATGAGCATGCCGACGCGGTTCATCTCGGCGACCACCTCGCGGCCGAAATCGCTGAGCCCGGGGTCGCGGCTCTCATAGCACCCGGTGCCGACCAGGTTCTGTGTGTTGTAGGCGAGCTGCGCGATGCCGACGCCGACCTCCTTGAAGAGCTCGATGGCGCCGAGCCGATCCTCGAACGCCGAGACGTTCTGGAAGCCGAGCACGATCGCGGTGCGGCCATCGGCCTTGGCGCGGCGGATATCGGCGGTGCTGCGCGCCTTGACGATGAGATCGGCATGCGCATGGAACCAGGCGTTCCATTCCGCGATGTTGGCCATCGTGGCGCCAAAGCCCTCCCACACCGAGCAGGTGCAGTTGGCGCCCGTGACCCCGCCCCGCCGCATATCCTCGAAGATGGCGCGATCCCATTTGCTGATGATCAAGCCGTCGAAGATGATCAGGTCCTCATGCGCAACCGGCATGACCTCCCTCCCCTTCTTTTTCTTTGCGATGCCGGCGCACTATAGCGGATCAGATCCCCGCTGGTGGGTGGCGGCCGCTATCCCTGTGCCATGCCCGACCAGGCGTACCAGAGGGCCGCCCCGAAGCCGATGAACACGAGCGAAAAGAGCAGCCGCTGCCAGCCCTTCATGATGGTGGCATGGCGCGGGTTGGCGGCGCGGTAGCGGAGCGCCACGGCCTGGCCAATCGGCCATTCGTCATTCAGGCCGATGTCGCCCCGAAATTCATACATGTTGCCGTCGGCCGCCTGAAATGCGACGCGCGGAAAATAGGCGTAGTCGTTTCCGTCGGTCGATCGGAGGTCGGCCACGTTTCCGATCACCGTGCCGGTCGCCTGCGGCCAGGCGTAGACCCAGAGGAAATAGTGAAAAAAGGCCCCGACGCCGACGATCGTGGCGCCGATGGCGGCGACCAGCGTGATCGCCTCCTCGGACATGCGCGCGGGATAGGCCTGCGTGGTCTAGTGAACCGCCTCGCGGACGAGCCGCACATCGTCGATCCAAACGGTGCCACGCCCATTGATGACGAGGTTCAGCGTGACGCGGTCGGGCTTCTGCCCCTCCTCGAGGAGGAAGCGCGTCGCAATCGGCTGCCAACCACTGGTTCCGCTCGTGACGGAATCGAGGCCGCGCGAGAAATACTGCCCGCCGCCGGGAAAATGGCACCACATCTCAAGATAGGCGGTGCCCTCGAGATTCTCGCTGCGCGCAAGCGCGGCGTACACCAAG
The DNA here is from genome assembly GCA_965216915.1 of Alphaproteobacteria bacterium. GTDB lineage: Bacteria > Pseudomonadota > Alphaproteobacteria > UBA828 > UBA828 > CBDCGS01. Next base: position 573,689 of record CBDCGS010000010.1, on the reverse strand, counting down.
ACGGCATCATCGATCGCGAGATCGGTGACCTCGGCGAGGTTGATCACGGTCGGCCAAGCGGTGTCGATGCGGATCGCGGCGGTGCCATCGGCGGTGACCGCCGCATCCGCCGCGACGCGCGTTCCGAGACTATCGGCGCCACTGAGTTCGGCACGCCAGATCTCATCCGCGCTTGCGGAGTACGAGGCGACCAACAGGGCAACAGCAACCACGGCGGCAATGCCCAACGGCAGGCGCATCACGCTCATCTCGGAACCTCGGTCGGTGTGGACTGGTGCTGGCGTCGCCGATTGTCGGCCGGTAAGCCCTAACAACACCTTGCCTCGTGCGCGACCGCGCACGCGGTGTCTCGCGCGCTGTCGATGCCGGCGTCGGCCCATCGGTCGGCGGGCCGTGCACCCAGCGGGCCACGACGTGGCGCGTCCCGCGCGTCACGGGGTTGATCCGATGAATCCAATAGCTCGGGAGGACCACGAGGGTTCCGCGCCTGCGGAGCTGCTCGCGGTCGAGCGGGATGTTGTAGAACTCGAGATCCCCGCCGTCATAGTCGCTCGGGTCGGTCAGCTGAAGGCTGAAGCTCACCTTGCGCGACGCCGTGTAGGCCCGCCCCATGTCGATGTGCCAGTCATAGTGATCGGCATTGGTCTCGGAGTAGCGCATGAGATAGGGCAGATCATCGGAGACGAAGCCGCTCAGATCGAACCGCCAGTGGTCCGCGTTCACGGCGCTGATGTCGTAGGCGAGCTTGCTGACGGGATAGCCGGATTGCTGGTGCAGGGGCAATCGCTGCTCATGGCAGCTCCGTGCGCTGGTCTGGGCCGAGCACTAATCCTCGACGTCGTATCCGCCGACGCCCCCTTGGGTCCAGTCCGCCTCGACCGCGGTTCCGATGATCTGGTCGCATGCTTCGGGCGAGAAATGCTGGCCGATGTAAACCGACCCGACGCTCGGATTTTGCAAAGGAACTGCCGGAAACACAATCATAGCCACCCCACACCAATTCCGTCGCGTGGCGGGCTCTCCAACGCCGCCTGCGTCCGATCCGAGACGCAGCAAATAACGGGCCGGTTCAACGGACCAGGCGATACCCGATCACGACGTGTTCACGACGTCGTGATCAGGGGACAGCGTTTTGACAAGACGCAATCCGCGCCGAGCGGCGCGGTGAAGCAGCCGCCGAGCCGTGCTGCAATCAGTTGATGGCGTCTTTGAGCGCTTTGCCGGCCTTGAACATCGCGATCGCCTCGGCCGGAATCTGGATGACGTCGCCGGTGCGCGGATTGATGCCCTCGGTCAGCGCGACCGCGATCTTCTCGGTGGTGAAATCGGCGAGAGCAAGGCCGGCGAGGGTCGTGTCGGTCATCCCCTGCACCGCCTGCATCTGTTCGGCCGACATGGGTGTGGCCCCTACGCCGTCGGTCAGGGTAACCCGATCCCCGGCCTGAGCCGCGCCGGTGGCCGCGGCGACGAACACGACCGAGGCGGCAATCATTGAAAAGGCGCGCATCGCTGTCTCCTCTCTCAGCAGCCGATCGTTGCGGGCCGCCACTATCGTAGCGGATTACTCGGCTACACCGCTCTGTCATTCCGCAGCGGCGTCGGCACGCAGATGCGGCGGCATCCAGCGCTCCTGGGTCTCGGTTCCGTAGGCAAAGAACTCGGACGGCTTGCGCCGCTGCTTGAGCATCCAGGGGTGCAGGATCGGCATGTTGTAATAGACGCGTGCCGCCCAATGCGGCCAGCGGGTGAGCGGCCAGGTGATGGTCGACCAAAGCTGGGTGTGCTCCGAGATCGGTCGTTGACGCGCTTCCCAGCGCGGCAGCACCGCCGCCACGTCACTCGACTCCGCCAGCATGTTGGCGAGCGAGAGGGCATTGTTGATCGCCGTGCCGCAGCCCTGGCCAAGCCCGGGCGACATCGCATGCGCCGAATCCCCGACGATCGCGACGCGGCCCGCGTGCCACGCATTGAGCTTGATCGTCTCGAAGCGGTCGTAGCGCCCCTCATCGGGCGCGCGCAAGATCATCGATTCGAGATGCGGAAACGATTTGATCCACAGATCACGCGCGACCGGGATTCGGGCCGCCGCCTGATCCTTCGCGAGCATCGTGAAGCAGAGGTAGAAGACCTCGCGGTTGCAGGGCGTGTAGAGCACGCGGCGATGGCCGCTCCACCATTCACGGATGGTGCGCCCCTCCTCCGTGTCGGCGTAGCCCGGCTCGTGCGGCACGAGCATGCGGATCGCGCCATCGACATGGGGCTTCCGGCTTTTCAGGAGGCCAAGCGAATCCCGCACCTTCGAGTTGATGCCGTCGGCCGCAATGACGAGGTCGGCCGGCCATTCGCGCTCGTCTTCGGTGATCAGCACGCCGTCAGGCCGGGCCGCGACCGCGGTCGAGCCCGTCACGATCTCGACGCCCGCCCGCTCGGCCGCGTGCAACATCGCGCTCAAGAGCTGCTGACGCGTGATGCAGAACATGCGCGATTGGTGCGTGCTTGTGAGAGGCGCGAACGGCACCTCGTCGATGAAGCGGCCCTTGGCGTCCCAGCTGATGTAGCTCGGCGCCTCGGTGCAGCCGTCGAGCGCCTCGTCCGCCGCGCCGATCGCCTTCAGCACGCGCACCCCGTTGTCCCAAATCCAAATCCCCGCGCCGAAAGCCCTGACCTCGGGCGAGCGCTCGTGCACACGCACGCTCCAGCCCGCCTGGGCGAGCGCCGCGCCCATCGCAAGCCCCGTGAAGCCGCCACCCGCGATCTCGGCATGCCGGTTGCTCGTCATATTGTCCTCGCTGCTCCCCATCGATGCGGCGCGGCGTCCCGTTTCACGCGCGCCGCGTCACGCCTGCGAACCCTAGCGCGTTTCGCGATTAGTTTGAATCGGGCTTAGGATTCCCAAAAGGGAGCATGGAAGCGATTGCGAGCGGCTGGCAGCAGCTCCATGCGGTGTCGATGCGTTACGGTCTGTGCGCCGGCGGCACACCACTGCTTCCAAAGACGTCCCTCGATGGTGCCGGACGCCTTACATCGCGCGGACCCTGGATAGGAAGCCGTCGACCTGCTCGCCGAGCGCATCGGCTTGCTGGGTCAGGGATTGGGCGAAGTTAAGCACGCTCGAAGCAGAGCCGCCGTTTCCTTTTGCGGCATCGGTGACGCCGCTGATGCTGCTCGATACCTCTTGGGTCGCCGCTGACTGCTCCTCGATAGCGCTCGAGATCGAAGTGCTGATGTCTTTGATCCGTAAGATGACCTCACCGATTTCGCCGATGGCATCCGCCGTGGTTTGGCTGGACTCCTGGATATCTTTGACTTGCTGGGAGATCTCTTCGGTCGCCTTGGCGGTCTGGCTTGCCAGGCTCTTCACCTCGGAGGCAACCACGGCGAAGCCCTTGCCCGCCTCGCCGGCGCGCGCCGCCTCGATGGTGGCATTGAGCGCCAGTAGGTTGGTCTGCTCGGCGATGTCGGTGATGATCTGAGTTACCTCACCGATGCGCTGCGCTGCGGTCACCAAGTCGCTGACCATCGCTTGGGACTTGTCCGCCGCGTCGACGGCGGTGTTGACGGCCTCCGCCGAGCCGGCGATCTGACGGGAGATCTCGTTGACCGAGGCGGAGAGTTCCTCCGTGGCAGTGGAGACCGCCGTGGCCTGCTGATTGGTCTGCTCCGCCGAGGTGGCGAGTGACTGCGCCGTGGACTCCAATGTCTGGGCCGAAGACCCGACGGCGTCCACGGTGGCCTTCACACCATTCTCGAATTCGTTGGCCAGCACAGCGTTCTCTTCTTTGCGCTTGGTCAAGTCGGTCGCGAACTTGACGACCTTGCAGGGGCGGCCGCTGGCGTCGAGAATCGGATTGTAGGAGGCCTCGATCCAGACCTCCTTGCCGCCCTTGCCGAGCCGCTTGTACTGCCCCGCATGGAACTCGCCCCGACCGAGGCTGGCCCAGAACTCGCGATACTCTGCGGTATCCTTGTAGCCAGGTTCGGCAAACATGCTGTGGTGCTGGCCCTGGATTTCCTCGAGACGATAACCCATGGTTTGGAGGAAATTTTCGTTGGCCGTAATGATGGTTCCGTCAAGCTCGAACTCAATGACCGCCTGCGACCGGTCGATTGCTTCCAGCTTGCCAAGCAGGTCGGCGTATTCTGCCTTTTGCTCGCTGATGTCGGTCGCGAATTTTACAACCTTGTAGGGCTTACCCCTGCTGTTCAGGAGTGGATTGTAGGAGGCCTCGATCCAGACCTCCTTGCCGCCCTTGCCGAGCCGCTTGTACTGCGCTGCCTGAAACTCACCCCGACCGAGGCTGGCCCAGAACTCGCGATACTCTGCGGTATCCTTGTAGCCAGGTTCAGTAAACATGCTGTGGTGCTGGCCCTGAATTTCCTCGAGACGATAACCCATGGTTTGGAGGAAATTTTCGTTGGCCGTAATGATGGTACCATCGAGCTTGAACTCAATGATCGCCTGCGACTTGTTGAGCGCAGAGAGAATAGCAGCCGCGTGGCCGGAGAAAGAAGGAATCGTCATTTCCACTCTCGTTTGTGAGGATTTTGTCGATGAAGACTAGTTCTACGGAACTCGATCTATCTTTTACAATAGTATTTTTTCTTTTTTCGTCCGAAGATCATCAATTCATAAATAAACGAAAACGGTTGAGAACTTGTTAATTCCGGATTTTCGGCGGCATGGCTTGCGTCACTTAACTAATATTCAACTTTTCCTCCCCAATGAAAGACGTCCTTCGCAGTATAAAAAGGTCGCCCCATGCGCCGAAACCCGAACCGTATGGTCTTGCCACTGGTCGTGGCTTTCTTGCTCGTTGGGATCGCGGCTTGCGAGACCGGCAATTTCCAGACCTCCAGCTCCAGCACGGAGGTGAGCGTCGTGAACGGCTCAGGCACACCGCTCGCGCCGCCGCTCGCCGATGATATTGGACGAGCGGTGCAGGCCATCGTCGCCCTCGCGACCGGGGAATCACCAGGCGCCGTCGCCGACGACTTCGGCGTCGTGCATGCCGGGCCTGTGCCAGTGCTTCACATCGACCACAAGGACCTCACCGAGCTCAGCGCGATCGTGACCGATCGGCGGACGCAGGACGGGCTCGAGACCGTCTCCGGCATCTTGGCGCTCCGCGACGATATCGGCCGCCGCGCCAACGCGGGCTTCCACATGCGGCTCGCCAAGGTCGAAGCAGGCTTGGCGATCGACGCGCTGCACCTTGCGCCGATGTTCGCCGGCGCCCCGCGGATCGAGGTGTTTGCCGTGCCGAGCGAGGCGCTCGACGCCCTGCCCGCCGGCGCACACCGGAGCTATGCCGCACTCTACCGAGCCATCCGCGCGCGCGCCCTCCCGCTCTCCCGGCAAACCGGGTTGGAGGACATCGTGTTCTTCGTCAAGGACCCGCTCGTGCCGGAGGGACGGCTGCGCGTCGCGGAAGCCCGGTCCTGGTCTGACGAGATCGAGACCGGATACCGGCATTATGACAATGCCTGGACCGTCGGCGCGCTGCGCACGAGCCGCTTGCCCGACGCCGATCCGGTCAGGGCACTGACCTTCCTCTACAAGCCCGGTGTCGAACGCGCCGAGACGCCCGTGGGTCGATTTGCCATCGGTGCCGGATGGGGAGCCGACGTCGCCGCGCGGCCGGCCCTGGGAGATCAGTCATGATGACACGACCCCTCGTTTGCCTTCTCGGCGCCCTTGCCGTGCTGTCGGTGATGGTCGCCCCCACGCATACTCACGCCGGCGCGGAGAAGTCACGTCCGCAACCCGCCACGCGGGCCAGCGAAGCCTTTTGGGACGTGTTCATGGACGAAGCCATCGACGGAAAAATACACCATGTCCTCGAAGTCAGGGGGGGGTGGGACTCCGTCAAGGAAATCCCATGGGTCCGAGCGGGCGCCGGCACCAAGGGCCGGACCATCTTACACACCGATTGGTACGACTTCGGCCCGTCGGCTGGCCCGTCTGCCGAACCGTCACCGACCGCGGGGCCTGACGCCCCGCCGCCGCTCTCCAGCGTCATGGACGACCTAGACCCGGCGAACCAAGTGTTTCGACCTTAGCCCGAACTTGCCGAACGCCTCGCCGGCCACGAAGACCAGAGCGCCAAGGCGACCGAAGAGATCGACAGAGCGATACAAGGTTAGGCCCTTGCTTGTTTGTCGCCGGTCGGAAGCCTGAAACGAAAGGTCGAGCCTTCGCCGACGGTGCTTTCCACCTCGAAGCAACTGCCATGCATCTCCAGAATTTGCTTGGCAATCGCCAAGCCGAGGCCGGTGCCTGGCGACCCCGGGTCGCGGTTTTTCTCCGTTCGATAAGTACGGTCGAAGATCCTGGGAAGTTCTTCTACTGGCATGCCGCAGCCTGTGTCGCTGACCGCGACGGAAATCGAACCGTCGTTCAACGAGAGGGACAGTTCGATCACGCCGCCTTCCGGGGTGTTCTTGATGGCGTTCTCGACCAAGTTCTCGAGCACGCGCTCGATCAGGGCGATGTCCGCTTCGATGAACGGCAGATCGATCGGCGGATCGCAGACGATGGTCAGCCCTTTGCCATCAGCGCTCGGCCGAAACTTCTGCGCGATGTCTTGAACTAGCTCGGCAACAGAGAAGGGCTCGCTGCGCAGCTGACGATCGCTGCTCTCGAGAGTGGCGAGTTCGAACAGCTGTCCGATCAGCCGTCCGAGCTGCTCGCTATGCCTGAGCGCCAGGTCCAGATACGCCCGCTGCTCCTCGGGATCGAGAGCCGCCTGCTTCATCGACAGAGTTTCGATGGCGCCTTGAAGGGCGGCAAGGGGCGTGCGCAGGTCATGTGAGATGTTGGCGAACAACTCGGAGCGCGCGCTGTCGGCAGTCTCCAACGCTGCGATCTGGTCGACGATGCGCCCCGCCATCTCATCGAACAGCCGCCCTAAGCGATCGATCTCATCGCCTGCCGGGCGAAAATGCGTTTCGGGGATGTCGACAGACCGCTGAAAGCTGCTTTGCCGAAACGCTTCGATGAAACTGGTGAGGAGGCGCAGCCGACGCGTCAAGGCGTGAAATGAAAAAGCACCGGCAAGAGCGATCAAGACGACGCTAATGGCGACCGCGCCGAGCGTGAGGTGAAGGATGTAGCTGCGCTCGAAGACCTCGACGACGGTGTCGTAGGCCTCGCCGCCGAGGACCACGTAGAGATAGCCCTGAAGCTCGCCGTCATCGAGAATAGGGGCGGCCGAGAAGATTTTCTGGCCATGGGGGTCACGCGGATCGTCTCCCCGGATCGGTAGGTCTTCGGACTCGCTCAACAGTGCATCGATCGGCGCCAATGATACCTGTCGACGCAGCACTTTTTCCGGCGGTGCCGAGTAGTCGAGGATAGCGCCGGTCGGATCGAGCAGATAGACTTCGATGGCGGGATTGATCTCCATCAGCATGGCGAAGACCTGATCCAGCATGTGCGGATCGACGCGTTTCTCCCGGATCAGCGGAGTCGTGCCGACGATCGTGGCCGCCAGGGAGCGGTTTAGATTCTGATTGATCCCTTGCGTGTGCAATCGGGTGGCCATGATGGTCAGGCCAACATAGATGGCGCTGACGACGGTGAGCGAGATCACCAAGATGGCGATGAGCTTGCCGGACAACGTTCTGGGCATGCTTCAGGCCGTCAAGGCATCATTGAACTTGTAGCCGACACCCCACACCGTGAGGACATAGCGGGGCTTGGTCGGCTGGCGCTCGATTTTCGCGCGCAGCCGATTGATATGCGAATTGACGGTGTGCTCATACCCGGCATGGCTATGCCCCCAAACTTGGTCGAGCAGCTGTGAGCGCGTATAGACTTGACCGGGGTGGCTCGCGAAGTGCCTCAAGAGCTCGAATTCCTTGGCGGTCAGACCAGCCGGCTCGCCGGCTACCGTGACCGTGCGTTTTTGGACGTCGATCACCAGATCATCGGCGGCGATCACCCCGGACGGCTGTGCCGCGGGGCCCATCGTGGCGCCGCCCAACCCGTCCATGCGACGCAGGATCGCTTTTGTGCGCGCCATGAGCTCCGGCATGCTGAATGGTTTGGTCACATAGTCGTCCGCGCCGATCTCGAGGCCGACCACGCGGTCGATCTCCGATGATCTTGCAGTCAACATCAGGATCGGTGTGTAGCTCGCCTTGGCGCGCAATCGGCGACAAATGTCGAGGCCGTTCATGGCCGGCAGCATCAGGTCCAAGATGATGAGATCGTGACGACCGGCTTCCGCTTCCCTGCATCCGACCTCGCCATCCGTCACCAGCTTGACCTCGCATCCGATGTCTCGCAGATGCACCGAGACCAGCGCCCCCAGATCGCGATTGTCTTCGATGACAAGCACGCGTCGCATCGTTTGGTTCACCAAGGCAAAGCGGTAGACGGAGATCAAACTCGACCTTTAGCAGGAACTTATCCCGAATGTATCACGGCACCGTCTGGACCACCGCCGCGGGCAGCCTCGACAATAAGTTCGGTTGGTCCGGAAAAATGCTCAATGGACCGCCGAAGAATCTCTATAACATATTGAAAATAAACTAAAAAACCTGATATCATGATCGATAGGATCAAGAGGTCGCGGCGTCAGCTTTCCAGCCCGACCATCAAAAACCTGTTCATCACGAAATCGTGAATCTCAGCCGCCATTCGACAACTAGTCGCGATAAAATCGTGAAGTTTACCTCCTAGCATTCCTAGGCCGTTCGCGGTTGATCGTCACATGTCGGACCGCGAATTGAGCGAAGTTGCTCATTTGCCGAAGGAAATGACAAGATGAAAGCCTCTAAACTTCTTGCGATCAGTGTTCCCGTGCTGGCCGTGCTCTGTGTCACGTCAGTCCAAGCCGAGCCCCTGGTGCTGACCGATACCCAGATGGATGGCGTCGCCGCTGGCGGCGTGGATAAGGTGGACGGCTTCGTTTGTCCGGTGATCAGCACGAGTGCGGTGCTGAACAGCCCGAACGGTGCGCAGATCGGCGGTGGTGACTTCAGCATCATCGGGCCGAACGTTTCCATCCCCCTGCACGCGACCAACGGTGCCGGCGCCGGCACCCCAGCCGGTCCCCATGCGCAACCCGGCGACACGGACTACACGGCGATCTGGGCGTTGTAGAAGGCCTGCCGATTCCGCACCCACGAGCGGAACGTCCGCGGGTGCCGTCTTTTGGTCTGTCCGTTGCCCTTCTCGTTGGCGGGATTGTCCTGGGCGGAATCACCCAAGCCGGGGTGGCTATCTCGGTCGCCTCGGCGGACGCCGGTCCGGCGCCGGTCGGTTCCATTCTGGAGCGCCGTCAAAAAGGCGTCGTGCTCCAGCGATGGGACTTGAGCTGCGCGGCCGCCGCTCTGGCGACCATTCTTCGCTATCAACATGGCGAGCCGGTGAGCGAGCGTTTGGTCGCACTCGGCCTGATCGCGCGCGACGCCTATATCGCGAACCCCGATCTGGTGCGTCTTCGCCAGGGTTTTTCCTTTCTCGACATGAAGCGCTTTGTCGATGGCCGCGGTTATCGGGGAGTGGGACTCGGGGAACTGAGCTTGGGTGATCTTCTCGAACGCGCACCGATCATCGTGCCCATCAATCTCAGAGGATATCCGCATTTCGTGGTGTTCCGCGGCGCCACCGCCAACACCGTCCTGCTCGCCGATCCTGCCTTCGGCAATGTCACCATGTCGATCGACAAGTTTATCGCCGGCTGGATCGACTATGCGGAGATCGGCCATGTCGGCTTCGTCGTCGCCTTGCCGGGCGGTCTGGCGCCGCCCCGCCGGCTTTCTGCAGACGCCATGGACGTCGTTATGTTGCGCCACGATGGCGCTCATTCGCGCCGATGAACACAGCAACGCGTGCATCGGCCGCGCTCGGGTTGGACGAACATCGTTCGGACATGCGAAACGTGTCTCTCGGTCGCTTTCGATGGATCGCGAACGCGCTCAAAGCCTTGGTTTTCGGGCTTGGCTCCGCCGCTCTCGCGGCAGGCCTCCTCTTCGTACCGGCTACGGCTTGGGCGCAGGATCCAGACATCGAGGCGCTGCTGCGGCAGCTGAAAGAGCGTGATCAAGTCATCCTCGAACTCCTGGAGCGCGTGGAAGGATTGGAGCGGCGCGTCGGGGTTCAGCGTCTGCCGACGGACCAGGATGCCGAGGACGTCGCGACAGCAGAGCCCTCACCGGTGGCGGCCAACAAGGCGGCGCCCGGCGTCATCGAGGTAGACGAAGACGCCGCCGAGCGCGCTCTGGAGCGCTCGCTGACCCTCTCCGGCGCCTTGCTGCTGCCGCCGGCCGTTCTCGAAATCGAGCCGAGCCTGACCTATGCGCGTCAGGAAGACGCGACGCCGAGCTTCGTCACCTCGGGCCAACAGGTGCTGGCGAGCGAGACTGAGCGAAATGCCGACAGTCTCGTCGGTGATTTGGACTTGCGCCTCGGCTTGCCCTGGGACTCACAGGTCGAAGTCGGGATGTCCTATCGCTGGCGGGAGGTCGAAACCGTCACCAATGTCGGTTTCTCGCCGACCGCGGCGAGCGAGCTATCGGGCGCTGCGCTCGGCGACTTGCGTATCGGCCTGGCGAAGACGCTGCTGCGCGAAGGCCTGTGGCGTCCGGACCTGGTGGCGCGAGTCACCTGGGATACGGACACCGGCAAGAGCAGCGACAACGGTGTCGCGCTTGGCGGCGGCGGCCACGAAATCCAAGGAAGCCTCACCGCCATCAAACGGCAGGACCCGGTGGCGTTCATCGGCAGCTTGTCCTACCGCCATGCCTTCGAGCACAACGGGCTGAAGCCCGGACCGACGCTGGGCACGAACTTCGGCGGGCTCATCGCCCTCAGCCCGGAAGCATCGCTCCGACTGCTGTTGTCCGGCGCCTATCAGGGAGAAACCGAGTTCGCCGGCACCGGCATCCCCGGCAGTGACCGTACGATCGGTGCCCTGCAGATTGGCGGTTCGACACTCATCGCACCAGGTGTGCTGCTCGATCTGGCGGCCGACATTGGCTTGACCGATGATGCCGGTGACCTGGCCGTTACTTTGTCACTTCCGATCCGACTAGGCCCGCTGTCTTCGCGCGCCTTTCGATGAAGGGACTGGCGGTTTTTTGGAAGACCGCCACATGATTGGTCACGGGACCTGTTGTCGACCGAGCTAACCAACCTCTTTCATTCTGTGCGAGATGTTCCATCTTTCGAACCGTCTTAGCCGGATCGCAGTCCATCGCGTGAGCAATCACAATGAACTGGGCGACATCGAGCCGTCGCTCTCCGCATTCGTACGTGGAAACGAAGGATTGAGGTTTTCCGGGTCGGCGCAATAACGCGTCCTGCGTTAGCCCGGCCTCCGCGCTGTGCGCCCTTTGGGTTCCTCACTCATAGGGTCAGTCGTGGTTCGGCATGCGCCGCTCCCGAAGATTGGATCACCCGGGGGTAGAGTTTCCGGGCTTCGTCACGATAGCGGGCCGATTGCGCCGTTGTGATCGGCATGGGGGATCGGGGGATTGTACCGATCGCGCCATGCGGTCGGTCTCCTCGTCGTAGGAAGCGGCGTGTCCGCTTGTGGTTGATCATCCATCCCTCGCGCCGCAGAAGCGCGCGAATGCGCCGCGACGGCGTCTGACGGCGTCTCTTAGGGGCGCCAAGCCCGTTCGATCTGGCGGTCGCCGGCCCCATGGCTGGCCTTTGATCCTTGATGTGTGTCATGGGCCGCGCGGGCGAGACGGGCGAGTGTGCTGCAACGCGTGATGATGCACGGTGTGGCCGAAGATGACCCATCATCCGCCGAGCGGCGAGCCGCGGGGAGCACGCTCCCGGGATGGATACGCAACCGATCAGAGTGACGCCCTGAGAAAACGAGCGATCGCCGTGGGGCCGTCGCGGGCCACGGCGCTTGACCGACCATGAAGGCTCATCTCATTGGCGGCGGTCTCGCCTCCATGGCGGCCGCGGCCTACCTCATTCGCGAGGCCACGTTGCCGGGGAGCGCCATCACGATCTACGAGAGAGGCGCCAGGCCCGGCGGCTCGCTGGAGATCTTCGGCGATCCCGAGAGCGGCTATGTCTATCCCGGGGGCCGCGTGTTCGAAACCCACTACCGCTGCGCCTTCGATCTGTTCTCGTTCATTCCGTCGCGCACAAACCCGCAGATCAGCATCAAAGACGACGTCGCCGCGTTCAACGCCGACTTCGGGTGGGAGAATCATGCGAGGCTTCTCGACCGGTCGGGCGCGATCGTTGCGCCGGGCCCCATGGGCCTGCGCCTGCGCGACCGCTGGGACCTCTTGCGCATCTTGCTGACCCCCGATCGACGGTTGCAGGGCAAGAGCATCGAGGATTGCGTGTCCCGCGGGTTCTTCTCGACGCCGTTCTGGCTCATCTGGAGCTCGATCATGGCGTTCCGGCCGCGCCACAACGTCATCGAGATGCGCCGCTACATGCTTCGCTTCCTGCATCTGTTGCCGGAACTCTGGTCGATGACCTTCATCCTGCGCACGCGGGTCAATCAGCATCAGGCGATCGTGGAGCCGCTGGTGAGCTGGCTCGTCGAGCGCGGCGTCACGTTCCAATCGAACAGCCTCGTAACGGATATCACCTTCGCCGCGGACCCATCGCGCCTGACCGCGACGGCGCTTCAGCTGACACGCGACGGGGCTGACCACACCGTCGCCGTTCGCCCCGACGATGTGGTGTTCGTCACAAACGGGTCCCATGTCGCCAATCTGACCACCGGCTCGATGACCCAAGCGCCGCCACCGCCGCCGACGCGAGATCCCTGGTCGCTGTGGCGCACGCTTGCCGCGAAGCGCCCGACCCTCGGCGTCCCCGCAGCCGTGGCGGACCATCCGACCGAGTCCACATGGATCTCGTTCACGGTGACCGATCGCGGATCGCGCTTCGCCGAACTGATGGAAACGCTCACCGGCCGGGAAGCCGGACGCAACGGGCTCGTCACCCTCGGGGCATCGAACTGGCTGATCACCGTGACGCGGTTCCACCACCCAAACATCCTCGACCAGCCCGAAGCGGTATTCGTCTGGTGGGGCTATGGGATCTACCCGGAGCGGCCCGGGAATTTCATCGAGAAGCCGATGCTGGCCTGCACGGGGGCGGAGATTCTCCAAGAGGTGCTGCACCATCTTCGCTTCGACGCGGACGCCGCGCAGATTCTCTCGACCTCGACCTGCATCCCATGTCGCATGCCCTACGCCGGAAGCGTCTTTCTCTGGCGTCGCCTGACGGATCGGCCCAAGGTCGTGCCACCAAACGCGACGAACCTCGCCTTCATCGGGCAATTCTGTGAGCAGCCGGGCGATGTCCCGTTCACGATGGAATACTCCGTGCGGTCGGCCTGGACGGCGGTCCACACGCTGACGGGCAAGGGCCGCGCCCCACCGCCCGTCTACAAGGGCTTCCTCAATCCGCGGATCCTGCTGCGCACCGCGATGGCCCTGCGCGCCTGATCCACGGTCGGGCTCGCGGACGCCGGCGGGGCCGGGTTAAGCTCGGGCGAACCCAGGGCGACCGAGGGAGACCCCGATGCCGGTGATTTGCAGCCACTACGACCCCGCGCGCGCCGCGTGGCGCCACGTGCTCGACGAGAGCGCGACACCGCGGGTCGATTTCGAGTACAGCCTGCTTGGCTACGATCTGCCCAGCGGGCGCCTGGACATGCTGCTCCGCTTCGCCCCGCGCGGCCATTGCCGGCGCCACCGGCATATCGCCTCGACGGCGACGCTCGTGCTCGAGGGCGAGCAGCATCTCGCCGAGCAACAGCCGGATGGCACGATCAAATCCATCGTGCGAAAACAAGGCGACTATGCCTTGGCGAGCGTCGACGCCCTGGTGCACGACGAATGGGGCGGCGATGCGGGCGGCACGGTTCTCTACTCGATGCACGCTCCCGATGGCGTCCTCTTCGAGTATTACGACGAGCACATGCAAAACCCCTGGAGCCTCTCCATCGAGGCGTTCGTCGACAGTTGGAACGACGGCACGATCTACGGCTGGCGGCCCGAGGCGGCGGTGAGTTGAGGCGCTCAGCTGGACAAGCGGTGGTCGTCCCACTAACACAATTGGACCGGACGGATTTGCCAGTTGGTGCAACCATCACCTCATCTCGCCAAACCGACGCAACGGCGCAGTGGCCGATGAAAGCAAGGGGAGCGATCGCCCTCCTGGTCGCCACCGGCCTGGCGTTGGGCCTGGCCGCCTGCGAAGACGAGGCGGCACCGGTGCCCGAACGGATTCGCGCGATCAAGACGTTCACGGTCACCCAACCCGCGAGTGGCAACGTCCGACATTATTCCGGAACAACCCTCGCGGCCGATCGCTCGTCGCTGAGTTTCGCCGTGTCGGGAACCGTGGCGTCGATTCCCGCCGACGAAGGCGACCGCGTCGAGGCGGGACAACTCCTCGCGGAGTTGGATGGCGAACCATTCAAACTCGATGTCGATGCGGCGCGCGCCGATCTCAGATCAGCCAAGGCGGCCTACGAAAATGATGCGCTCGAGCTCGATCGTCAGCAGACGTTGTACAAGAAGAAGATCGCGGCGCGCGCGGCCTACGACAAGGCGATCGCTGCCGAGGCCGCCGCAAGGGCGCAGGTGAATGTCGCTGAATCGGCGCTTGCCCAAGCGCTCCGCAATCTCGACAAGACGAAGCTAACCGCCCCCTTCGATGGCGTCATCGCCGCGCGGGAGGTGGAGCCTTTCATGCAAGTGAACGCGGGCCAGACCTTGTTCGAGATCAACGCCGAGGGAGCCTTGGAGCTCGCGCTATCCGTTCCCGATACGGACATCGGGAGGTTGATCATCGGCCAGGAACTTTCCATCGACGTCCGCACCGTTCCAAATTGTGGATGCGCCGGAGAGATCATCGAGATCGGGGCAACGTCGGGCCCAGCGAACGCCGTGGAGGTGAAGGTGGCGTTTTTTGGATGGCCGAGCGGCGTTCTTCCCGGAATGTCGGCCGAAGCAACGATGGTCATCGCCTCGGCGGGCACGGTCCGCGGATACCTTGTCCCACTCGATGCGATTGCTCCCGCCGATACGGAAACCGGCCATGCTTACGTGTTCAAGTATTCGAGCGAGACTGGAACGGTGAGCAAAGTACCCGTTCGCGGCGGTGAAGGACGCGAGAACCTCATCGAACTCGTCGAAGGTGTCGAGGCCGGCGACATCATCGCGGCGGCTGGGGTCAGCCTGCTTCGTGACGGTCAAAAAGTAAAACTCGTGGCCAACTGAGTCCCACGTCTGACGCAGGCTATGCCGCTTACCGGCCTCGCAGTTGCCAATTCCCGTATCACGATCCTCGCCGTGATCGTCATCGTGGTCGTCGGCCTGCAGACCTATCTGAATTATCCAAGCTCCGAGGACCCCACGATCCGCATTCGCGAAGCCCAAGTTGTCGCGAGCTATCCCGGCATGTCGGCCGATCGAGTGGAAAACCTGATCACCAAGCCGATCGAAACGAAGATGCGGGAGATCGCCGAGATCGAGGAGATCAGGTCGACATCCAAAACCGGCGAAGCGCTGGTCAATCTCAAGCTGCACGATTGGGTGGCCGATCTTGGCGACGTCTTCCAGCAAATTCGCAATCGCGCCAACGATCTTCGCGGCGAGCTTCCCGAAGGCACAATTGGGCCGGTCGTGTATGACGAGAAGGGACTCACGGCCATTGCAACGATCGCGCTCTGGGCGGACGGTTTCTCGATGTCCGACATGCAGAACGTCGCCGAGACGCTTCGCGATCGCATTTACACGCTCGACGGCATTCGACGTGTCGAGCTCTATGGCGTTCAGGAGGAACGCGTCTACCTCGATTTCGCGCCCAGCAAACTCGCCGAATATGGCATCTCACCACAGGTCGTATTCTCGGCGCTCGCGCAGCAAAACGTCATCAAGCCCGGAGGCAGCGTCAGAGCGGGCGACCGGCGCATAACGCTCGAGCCGTCCGGTGATTTTCGTGCACTCGATGAGATCGACGAAGTCGTATTCCAGATTCCCGAAACAGGTCGGGTGGCTCGGCTGTCAGAAGTCGTAGACATCCGCCGCGACTATGTCGATCCGCCGCGCGCGCCGGTGTTTTTCGACGACAAGCCTGCGATTGTCGTCTCCGTTTCGACGATCGAGGGCGTCAACAATGTCGCATTTGGCGCGCGCCTGCAGGCGCTCGTGGAGGCATACCAACAGGAGCTGACGATTGGCTATGTGCTGGAGTTCGCCACATTCCAGCCGCAGCTGATCGCGAGTGCGGTGGGCGGCGCCGTATCGAACGTCTACCAAACGCTCGGCATCGTGTTGGTGGTCGTGATGGTGTTCCTCGGGATTCGCAGCGGGCTGATCGTCGGGTCCTTCGTGCCGCTGACCATGCTGCTCGGAGTCATCGTGATGCGGCTCCTCGAGGTCGAGCTGCAGCGTATGTCGATCGCGGCGATGATCATTGCGCTCGGCATGCTGGTGGACAACGGGATCGTCGTCGCCGAGGACATCCGATCCCGGATGGAGCGTGGTGTTGACAAACGGCAAGCCGCAGCCGAAGCGGGACGCTCACTCGGTATTCCGCTGCTGACCTCCTCGCTGACGACGATCCTGGCGTTCGTGCCGATGCTGTTGCTCGACGGCGCGGCCGGCGAATACGTCAAGTCGCTCGCGCAGGTGGTCACCATTCTCTTGCTCGGCTCGTGGATCTTGTCGCTCACGGTGACGCCCGTGCTTTGCGTCTGGTTCCTGAGGATCAAGCCGGCGCAGACCGCGCAGACGACCCCGACCTATGACGGGTTCGCCTATCGCATTTATCGCCGGGTCCTGTTGCTCCTGCTTCGCTTCCGCCTCGTCTTTATCGTTATTCTTATCGGCGCTCTCGTCGGCTCCCTGCAGCTTTTCAGCCTCTTGAAAACGGAATTCTTTCCGGTCGGCGAGAGGAGCCAGTTTCTCGTTTACCTCGATTTCGAGGCGGGCACGGACATTGGTGCCGTGCAGGAAGATGTGAGAACACTGACCAGCTGGCTGGCAGACAAGAGCGAAAACCCGGAGATCGACAATCATATCGCCTATGTCGGAAACGGCGGACCCCGGTTTTTTCTGTCCCTCTCTCCGGTCGACCCCGATCCGCACCGGGTCTTCATCCTGGTCAACACCAAGCACGCCGGCGATGTCGACGCCCTCATCTCACGTGTGAACGGTTTCATGGACACGAACCTTCCAGCCGCACGACCGGACGCTAAGGAGATGTGGTTTGGTGGAACCGAGCCCGGGGTCGTGGAGATCCGCTTGATTGGCCCGGATGGCGACCTGCTGGCGGAAGCCGCTCGAACGATCGAGGCGGCGTTTCATGCGATACCGGGGGCGGTCGGTATCAAGCAAGATTGGGAAAATCGGACGCTCAAGCTGATCATCGACGTCGATCAAGTGCGCGCGGCGCGGGCCGGCGTGACGTCTTCCGATATCGCGAGTGCTCTCTCGACGACTTTCAGCGGGCTGGAGATCAGCGACTACCGGGAGGGCGATCGCGCCATTCCGATCGTCCTCGTTGGAGGTCAGGACGTCCGCACGTCGCTCGCGGGGCTCCGCCGGATCAAGGTTCTTTCGGCCGCAACGGGCGAATTCGTGAACCTCGGCCAGGTTGCGCGCGTGCGCGGCGAATGGCAGTTCGATCGGATCAAGCGCGTGGATCAGCAGCGCACGGTCACCATCGAAGCACGCAATCCGTTGATCTCCTCGCCAGCGCTCTTTCGCATGATGCGCCCGGCCCTCGACGCGCTCCCTCTTCCCGCTGGTTACCGATGGGAAGTCGGTGGCGAGATCGAGGATCAGCAAGAGGCGAACAGCGGATTGTTTGGGATGCTCCCGCTCGCGCTCGCCGGGATCGCTGTGCTTCTGATCGGCCAGTTCAATTCGTTTCGCAAAGGCGGAATCATCCTCTTGACCATTCCCTTGATTCTGATCGGCGGCATCTTGGGGCTGGTTGTGATGCAGGCCCCGTTCGGCTTCATGGTCGTTCTCGGGTTTTTCAGTCTTGCCGGCATCTTGATCAACAACGGCATCGTGTTGATCGACAGAATTCAAACCGAGCAGAAAGCCACAAGCGACCCGCTTGAAGCGATCATCAATGCGTGCCTCGCGCGCCTGCGACCGATCATGATGACGACGCTGACGACCGTGCTCGGGCTCGTGCCGCTTATCATTTTCGGCGGGCCGCTTTTCTATGGCATGGCCTCGGTGCTGGCGTTCGGCCTCATCGTCGCAACGGTCATAACTCTCGGCTTTGTCCCGGCCCTCTATTCGATCCTGTACCGCGTTCGCGTTGGCCCGGTGGCCACGCCTGCGACACCGTGAGCTGCCTCGGAATGTCCCGCGCGCGGCTCAAGCCAATCCGCGGCGCGAAGCGCGCACCCGCGCCGGCCGCGGCAACGCGTCGCGTGCCCCCTCGGCGCTCGCCGCAAAGACAAGCTGCACCGACGCCCGAACTCACCGGCACGGTCCCGGACGGTCGGACACGGCCGCCGATCCTCCGATCACCGCCCCCGCCGACTTAGCAACCTAGAAAGTTGTTTGCATCCAGCACAAAATTTGGCAACCATCATGGCGGAGAACGCAAATCAAGGTGCGGCGGTTGGCCGGCAATTGGAGGCGAGAATGGATCTGACGGTGATTGGCACGGGTGCCATGGGCACGGCGGTCGTGGAGCGGCTCTTGGCGGTCGGTCACCGCGTCACGATCTTCAACCGCTCACCCGGCCGCATGGCTCCCCTCGCCGAGAAAGGAGCGCTCATCGCAGGTTCCGTGCGTGAGGCGATCACAGCCAACACGGTCACCATTTCGTTGGTCGTGGATGCGCCTGTGATGGAGGAGATGATCCTCACCGACGAGATCATGCCGCTGTTGTCCGGGCGCACCTTCATGAAGATGACGACGACAAACGGCCGGGTCGCGCGCGACGTCGCGAAGCGCGTGCAGGAAGCCGGCGGCACCTGCCTCGATATCGCGATCCTCAATTTTCCCGACGATGTCACAAACGGCAAAATGCACGCGATGGTCGGTGCACGAGAGGCTGATTTCGAGGAATGGTCAGCCTTGCTTGGCGATCTCGGGCCGAAAATCCTGCGTGTCGGCGAGGTTGGCACGGCGTCGATCGCCGAGAACTCGATGATTCAAATCATGATGTTTCACGTGGTCACCTTCGCGTACGCCCTCGCCGTGTTTGAGCGCGCCGACCTTCCACAAGATGTCCTCATGGAAGCGACACGGGAGAATCCGCTTTTTCAGATCCCCCTCGGTGATTACTTCCGCGAGCGCATGGTCAAGCGCGATTTCACGCCGCCGCTCTACCGCCTGATCAAGCACCGGAACGACATGCGCCTGACGATCGATGACATGGAGGACCTCGCGATCAAGACCGACGGCATCGTGGCGTTGCGAGAACTCTTTGTCGAAGCGACCGACCGTGGGATGGAGGAGGTCGATTACAGCGCGATCTACGACATTATTTGCCCGAAGAAAAACTGAGGCCTTCAGCGATGCTGAGAGTTCAGGATCTTCAGGCCCATTACGGTCAGCTTGCTGCGGTTCGCGGCGTTTCCCTTGAGGTGAACGAGGGAGAGGTCGTCTGCGTGGTGGGGCCGAACGGTGCGGGCAAGTCGACCCTCCTGACGTCGATCGCGGGGCTTCATCGCTCGATCAGCGGCACGGTCGAGTTCCAGGACGACAGCATCGCGCGGCTCGCCCCCGAGGACGTCACGCGTCGCGGCATCGCATTCATTCCGGAGGGCCGGCACATCTTCGCGTCGCTGTCGGTCGAGGAGAATTTGCTGCTCGGGCAAACGATCCACAAGAGGGACGCCGCCGCGCGGGCGGACTTCGCCCGGGTCGTCGAATATTTTCCGTTTTTGGCGGAACGGCTGCATAGCACCGCCGGCAAGCTGTCGGGCGGCGAGCAGCAGCAGCTCGCGATCGGGCGCGGCCTCCTCTGCCGCCCGCGGCTCATGCTGATCGACGAACCCTCGCTCGGTCTCGCGCCGATGATGGTGGACCGGGTGTATGACATTCTCGTCAGACTTCGCGACGAGCAGGCACTGACGCTTCTGATCGTCGAGCAGAGTGCCGTTCGGGTCATGAACGTCGCGGATCGCCTCTATGTGATGCGCGATGGGCGGTTCGAGCTGTCAGGGACACCCGCCGAAATTGAGGCGAGCGGCAAGCTCATGGAGGCCTATTTTGGCTATCACGACGATTCGCCTGCCGCCGCCAGGGATCCTTGAGTTCGGTCTGGCTTCTATGAAATCAATTTGCATACTATGAAAATTGATTTCATCCTCGTACCCTGCCCCGTCAACACGACAACACGAGACCGTGCGGCGCGGATCGACCGCGTATGCCATGGACAACCCGGTCTCTCACCGTCGGAGCGTGGCCGATAACAGCGCGAATCGGGTCGATGGAGGACGTTTTGAAGACGAAGCTGCGCATTGCGATCGATATCGGCGGAACCTTCACCGATATCTGCGTCCTGGACGAAACGACCGGTGAGTTGCGCGTCGCGAAAACGGCATCCACACCCGCCGATCCCATGAACGGCGCGATGAACGCGCTCGCGGTGGCCCATGTTGACCTCGAGGACGTGACGCTCTTCTCGCACGGCACGACGGTCGCGACCAACGCCCTCATTACCCGCCGCCTGCCGCCATCGGCGATGGTGTGCACCAAGGGCTACCGGGATGTCATCGAGATCCGTCGCTCCAACAAAGAGGAGTTGTGGGACACCTTCAAAGACGTCGCCCCGCCCTACATTCGCCGACGCGATCGCCTCACCGTGCCCGAGCGAACCGACTTCGATGGGAAGATCGTCACCCCGCTGGACGAGGAGGCCGCGCGTGAGGTCGCGCGTATTCTCAAGCGACGCGAGGTTCAGGCCGTTGCCGTCTGCTTCATGAACTCGTTCATCAACCCGACGAACGAGCTCCGCATGAAAGAGATTCTGGAAGAGGAATTGCCCGATGTCGCGATATCGGCGTCGAGTGAAACGATGCCGGAGATCTTCGAGCATGAGCGTTTCTCGACGACGGTCGTGAATGCCATTCTCAGCCCCGTGGTCGGACGGTACGTCGCGCGGATGAGTGAGGAGCTGGCCCAGGGCGGCTACGCAAACGATCTCCTGATGCTGCACTCCGGCGGGGGCGTCATGACCGCGGCCTCGACGCGGCATTTCGCCGGGCGTCTCGCCGGCTCCGGCATCGCGGCGGGCGCCATCGCGAGCCGCCACATCGCCATGCTATGCGGCTATGAAAATTCGATCGGCTTGGACATGGGTGGCACGAGTTGTGACGTATCGCTCGTCTATGGCGGCAAATCACGCGTCACCAAGGACTGGCACATCGAGTTCGGCTATCCGATCCGCTTTCCGAGCATCGAGGTTCTCACGATCGGCGCAGGCGGCGGCTCACTCGCGTGGATCGACGACGTGGGGTCGCTGCGAAGCGGCCCGCAATCGGCGGGAGCAGACCCCGGCCCGGCTTGCTACGGGCGCGGCAACACGACACCGACGACGACCGATGCGAATCTCTTCTTGGGACGGCTGGGCACCGAACTCGCCGGCGGGCAAATCACTTTGGACACCGAAGCCGCCGCGCAAGCGGTGATCGAAGGCACCGCCGCCCGCTCGATCTGGAGCCGAAGGCGGCAGCCAAGGCGATCATCAGTGTCGCCAATGCCAACATGGCAGACGCGGTGAGGTTGATCTCGATCAGCCGCGGCTATGATCCGCGCGATTTCGCGCTCGTCGCATTCGGGGGAGCTGGCGCCCTCCATGGCGTCGCTCTCGCGAAAGAGCTCGCCATCCCGACGGTGATCGTGCCGACCAATCCGGGCGTCACCTCGGCGCTCGGATGTCTCCTCGTGGACATCCGCCACGATTTTTCGGAGAGCTATCTCATGCCGGCATCGCGTGCCGAAGCCGACGACATCGAGGCTCACTTCTCGGCGATGGAAGCAGAGGCGAGCGCCCAGCTAACATCCGAAGGCGTTGCGCCGGCGGACATGGTGTTCCAGCGTACGATCGACATGATGTATCAGGGTCAATGGCGGTCCTTGCAGGTCCCGGCGAGCACGCCGTTCGCCTCCGTTGGCGACGCGGTCGAGGTGTTTCACCGGGATCACGAGCGAGAGTATGCCTATCGCCGCGACGACGCGCCGGTCGATCTGTTTCGCCTAAACCTCGCAGCGATCGGTGTCGTTCCGAAGGCGGAACTCGTGCAGCGGGCCGAGAGCGATGAGACGCCCGTGCCGATCGGGCGGCGCGCAGTCTATTTCGACGAGCAGGAGAACGCGATCGACACCCCGATCTACGAGCACGATGGCCTGCCTGCCGGGATCAAAGTCGCGGGTCCGCTCGTGATCGAGCAGCCGGATTCAACCGTGCTCATCCCGCCCGGCGCGGTCGCGGAGACCGACATTTGGTTGAACGTTCGAATCCACCTCGCGGAGGCCCCATGATGACGACCGCTCAGCGAAACTTCTCGCTTGATCCCGTGACGTTCGAGGTGCTCAAGAACTCGTTCATCACCACGGTCGACCAAATGGCCGAGCAGATCATCCGGACCTGCTATTCCTTCGTAATCTACAATCGGGATTTTTCGTCGGGGCTGAACGACGTGAACGGCGATTCCGTGGCCCAAGGCAACATGGACATCGCATCACATGTCGGAACGCTGCACTACACCTGCAAAGCGGTCATCGAAGCCTTCAAGGACGACGTCCATCCCGGCGACGTCTTCATGATCAACGATCCCTACGCCGGCGGAACCCATTTCAACGACGTGCGCATCGTTCGGCCGATTTTCGCGGGCGACGAGCTGATCGGATATGCACAGTCGAACGGTCATTGGACCGACGTCGGCGGCAGCGTGCCGGGCTCTTTCGACATCCAAGCGAAGGACATGTTTCGCGAGGGCATCCGGATCCCGGCCGTGCGCCTCTTCGATGAAGGAAAGTTCAGGGCGGACGTCGCGAACTTGGTCGCCTCCAACACGCGCGATCCGGCATCCATCTTTGGCGACATGCACGCCCAGTCGGAGGCAACCCGCGTCGCGGAAAGGGAAATGCTTCGTCTTGTGAGCAAATACGGCAAGGACGCGGTGGTCACCGGCATGAAGGAGGTGCAGGACTATGTCGAGCAGGCGACGCGCAACCGTATCGCCGAGCTGCCCGACGGGACCTGGGAGACCGAGGACTTTATCGACTGCGACCCGGGCCATGCCGAGGGCCTCATCCCAATCAGGACCAAACTGACCATCGCCGGGGACGAGGTGACTTACGATTTCAGCGGCAGTCACGGCACGATCGACACGCTCTACAATTCGGCCTTCGGGGGCACGTTTTCGGCGGTCGTCGCGGGAATGAAGACTTACTTTCCCGATCTTCCGCTCAACTCCGGGTTCTATCGGCCGATCAACATCATCGCGCCCAAGGATTCGATCGTCGATGCCCATTGGCCTATCGCGGTCAGCGGCTTCTTGATGGCATTCGAGAAGATCGTCAATTCGACCTTCGAGATTTGGTCGCAAATCATGCCGGAGCGCGGCATGGCCTGCGCATTCAATCTCGAATATTTGCTCCTCGGCGGCCGCGACCTCCGCTTCGGCGACAAGCGAATCTTCATGTTCTACGACTGGCTGCCCGGCGGTTGGGGCGGACGCAGCGACCGCGATGGCTGCAACGTGACGACCGCCTGTTTCGGCACGGGACTGATGACCCAGCCCAGCGAGGGACAGGAGAGAATGTGCCCGGTCATGGCGGAGCAGCATGAGATTCTGACGGATTCACCGGGTCCCGGAAAGTTCAGAGGCGGCGCCGGCGTGATCAAGACGAGCACCGTCGGCAACGCCGACGAGACCGTGCTTTCCTACATTTGCGATCGGGAGCGCTCGGTCGTGTGGGGGCTGAAGGGCGGACTTCCGTCGATGCCCCACGGCCTATGGATCAGGCGTCGCGGCCAGAACGATCGCGAATGGCTCGGTGCGCTTTTCTCGGATGTGCCCATCGGCGCCGGTGACGTTTTCAGCCGGTCGACCGCTGGCGGTGGCGGTCTCGGCGATCCGCTGGAGCGCGACCCGACCGCCGTGATGCGCGACGTGGAGGACGACTATGTCTCGCTCAAGCGCGCGCGGGAGGACTACGGGGTTGTGCTGACCGTCGTCGACGCCGACCTCGCGCGCTACGAAGTCGATGAGGCGGCGACGAAGGCCGCGCGAGCGGAAATTACCGCCGCACGGCGGGGTTGGCTCGAAGAGGATCCGGAAAGCGTTGCGCACCGCTACCGGAATGGCGAGCTCGACGAGTTCGACATGGTGCGCCGATACGGCGTCATCGTTGATTGGGGAACGGGGGAATTGCTGCCGCGCACGACCACGCAGTTTCGCAACATGATGCGAAAGCGCTCGGCTGCCCAATGGAACGATCTCTGAGCCGCCCGCAGCCCAAGCAAGCGCAACCCGTCGCCCCTCACCCCCCGCCGCCGCCTGTCGCGTTCGCTCGTGCTGACGCGAAATGCTCTCTCTCATTGGCATTGACGCACATGCGTCGTCGCAGGTGATGCCACCTGCGCGGGATTTGCTCTAGCGGCGCGCATCCTCGCGTGGTGCAGATCGCGTTGCCGGTCCCTCGCCGCTCGAGCCGGTCCGCGCGCCGAATGGCCATGGGATCTCTCGCCCGACCATAAGCCCGTTCGGGCGAAACACTAAGATCGTGACCATGATGAGGCCGAGGACGACGCCCTCCACACCGGGCGGTGCGTCGTAGACGGTGCCGCCGATCGTGACACCAGCTTCGACGCGGCGCATCAACTCGACCACGGTCGACACCACGACGACGCCCACGACCGCGCCGGCCAAGCTATTGCGCCCGCCAACGACCAGCATCGCGAGTGTGATGAAGGTGAGGTCCAGGAAGAACGTCGCGACCTTGATCGTGCCGAGATAGTGGCCGTGCAGCACACCCGCTATCCCGAGGAAAAACGCGCTCACCGTAAAAGCTATGATGCGCTGCCAATAGACGCTGATTCCGATCGAGCTCGCCGCCACCTCGTCGTCCCGGGTCGTGCGCAGCGCCAGGCCGAAACGCGAGCGCTGATAGACATAAGCGGCAACGATGGCGATCGTTGCCCAGCCAAACGCGACCACCGGGGTCACGTACATCGGCAGTCCGACCAACGACCCGGTCCCCTGGGTCACGGAATCCCAGTTCGAGTAAATCACGTTGAAGATGAACAAGGTCGCCATCGTCGCGATCGCAACGGCGATCCGCGTCAGACGCATGAGGACCAGGCCGATGAGAAACGCCACCACTGCGGCGAGGAGGCCGGAGATGATACTCGCCGGGAGAACCGGGACCGACGTGCCGACCAAGGCATCCGGCAGGCCGGACATGGTGATCGGCTTCAGGCGCGGACAACAGGTTTGCCATGTGCTGGCGTATGCGGCGATCCCCATGAACGCGACATGACCCAGCGAGAGGATTCCGGAGTTCCCGACAAAGATATAGAGGCCAACGACGGCGACGATCTTGATCAGCCCCTCCGTCACCGTGCGATCGTAGACCACCGATCCCACCGAGCCGGTCAGAGCGACCAGGATGCCGAGTGGCACGACGAGCGCGACCACAGGCCACGCGTATCGAGCAGCCCGCAACCATGAGCGCGCTTGCATCTATACGCGCTCCCGCGACGCGCCGGAGGTGACGAGGCCTTGCGGACGAATCAGAAGAATGAGGATCACCCCGCCGAACAGGAAGGCGTCCCTCAGCGGGCGCATGTCGGCCGGCAGGTAGGCCTGCAGCATCTGGCTGCCAAATCCAAGAATGAAACCGCCGAGAGCGGCGCCGGCGAGACTGCCGAGGCCCCCGATCACAGCGGCGAAAAACGCGTAAATGACCGGGAGCACACCCATCCGAAAATCGATCGAGCCGACCTGGGCCACAAACAGAAGAGCAATCGCGCCACCCAGGAGGCCGCTGATCGCAAAGGCCAACGCGATGATCGAATTGGCACGAACGCCGAGCGCGCGCGCCATCGCGAAATCTTCGGCTGAAGCACGCATCTGAATGCCCGTTCGCGTCTTCCTGAGAAAGAGTGTGAGGACGGCGAGGAGCGCGAGACAGACTCCCATCGTGACCAGCTGGATTTGCGGGACGCGAAGACCGAGGAACACAACCGATTCCGATAGGTGAGCCGCGAACCCGATCGGCTTCGGCTTGCCGGAATAGATCAGAAGAACCGCGTGCTGGAGCAGGTAGCTCAACGAGAAGGAGGCGATGAGGAGCGTCGTCGGGTCTGCGCCGCGCAAGGGCCGAAAGGCAACCCTCTCGGTAATCAGGGCGAGCGTGACCGTGACCGCGATGATGGCGAATATGGCTGCGGGCAACGGCCACGCGCCGATAAACAGAGTCGGCGCCACGGCGGTCGAGGGAATGATCAAGGCATAGGCGCCGACCGTGATGTAATCCGCCTGAACGAAGTTGATCAGGCGCATGATCCCAAACACCAGACCGATCGCCAACGCGACCAGGGCGAACAGACTTCCCAGGCTTATGGCGTCGATGAGGGTCTGGAGGAAATAGTTCATTGCGGCCTGAAGCGCCCGAAGTGCCCGAAGTGCCCGAAGTGCCCGGAGCGCCCGAAGTGAATGACGCGCGGCACCGAGGCGCTCCGCTCAAATGAGATCGGTATGATCGGCATCCTCATGGCCCAGATAGGCGCGCTGGACGTTCGCGTCCGCACGAATTTTTTCCGGCGTCCCATGGGCGATGCTTTTCCCGCCGTCCAGGACGTGAATTTCAGCGCAGGCACTCATGATGACCGCCATGTTGTGCTCAATCACAAGCACGCCACAACCAAATCTGGCCGGAACCTGAACGATCAAATCGACAAGCTCCTCGCATTCGGTCTCATTCATCCCGGCGGCCGGCTCGTCGAGCAGAAGGAACCGAGGCCGCGTCGCGAGCGCGCGCGCGATACCGATTCGCCGTTCGTCGCCGTAGGGAAGAGAGTCGGCGGGCCGTTGTGCCTGGCCATCGCACCCCACCCAGGCCAGCAGCTCATAGGAAAGATCTCGCGCCGCTCTGGTCGATGAGCCGACGCCGATCGCCGCGGCGCACACATTCTCGAAGACGCTCAGCTGCCGGAACAACCGCACGGCCTGGAACGACCGTGCGATTCCCGCGCGCGCGAATTTGCGCGGGTGCCATCCGGTGGCGACGCGTCCATCGACCTCGATGTCGCCGGAGCTTGGCTTTTGGAACCCGGTCAGCGCGTTGACGAGGGTGGTCTTGCCGGCACCGTTGGGGCCAATCAAACCGAGGATCGCGCCGCGCCGCACATCAAGAGTGACATCCTCCAACGCGGCCAAACCGCCAAAGCGAACCGTAACGGACCGCGCGCCGAGCGAGCCTTCAGCCTGAATGCTCCCGGATGAAGATGCCCCGCCGTCTGGTGACATGTGGTTCGGACCCGTATCGCATCACGCGCGAACAAGCCTGCGCAACAGACCGGCTGGCCTCCACACGCGTGAAGGCCAGCCAAGACTCGCCAGACCGGCGCGGCAGCAGCAAGCCTATTCCGCGTAGTCGCCAACCCGGAACAGCAAATCGAACGGCGGAACGAACTTGTTTCGGTAGAGCTTCAGCGGGCTCATCTTTCCGTCGTTGACCTGGACGATGAGCTGCGGGCGCTGAGTTTGGATGTGCAATTCGTCGGTGAACGTCGTCGGGCCGACCAACAGCGGCTCGTCACGGAACTTCTCGAGCTCAGCGAGCACCGCATCGGTGTCGGTCGTTCCGGCACGCTCGACGGCGGTCGCCCAGGCTTGAATCACGCTGTAGCCATTGCCAATGTAGGACGTCTGCGGCTCTTCCTCCCAACGCGCCTTATAGGCGTCCTGGAATTCGAGGATGCGTGGGCGCGGGTCGTCACCGAGGAGCGTCTGGTAGCTGATGGCGTAGTAGTTGCTGAGACCCGGCACCGAGCTGAGCCAGAAGGGCCCGCCCATGCCGAGATTGCCGAGGATTGTCGTGTCGATGCCTGCTCCCCTGATCTGCCGGATCGCCATCGCCGCACCAGGCGGATAGCTGCAGATGTAGATGATGTCAGGGGGGTTCTCGAGATTCTTGATGCGGGTCACCTGGGCAGCGATCGATGCGTCGGTGTTCTTGAACACGTCCTCGCCGAGGAGCGCGTCCTCGCCCGCGATCGCCCGCCATGCCGCGCGGAAACCGGCGCAGCATGATTTGTTGTATTCGATGATGTCGTCCTCAAGGACGTACGCGGTGCGGAAGCCTTGCTCGTTGTAGCCCCACTCCGCCATGATGATGCCTTCGGTCTGAGCGGCATTGCCCATGGTGAAGCTGTAGGGACCGACACCTTGGACACCCATCTTGGGATCGCCGGCCGCGAGGCTAATCGCGATCTTGCCCGCCGCGTCGGCCGCGAGTGCCGCCGGCGCGCCGAAATCGTAGTCGGCCGAGACGACCAACAAGTCGGCGCCGAGTGAAACCAGCTCCGCGCCGGCTTTCGCGGAACCCTCGGCCTCCGTCTTCGTGTCGCGAATGTCGTAGACGATCTCGCGTCCCAAAAGACCTCCGGCCGCGTTGATTTCCTCGATCTTCAAGATCGCCGCCTTCGTCGTCGGCGTATCCCAAGGCGCCATCCACCCACTTTCGGCAATGGCGAAGCCAACGCGGATCGGATCCTCGGCCATAGCACCGCCGGAAATCCCCATTCCGACGAGTCCCGCGGCGACGCCACCGGCCGCGAGTTTCAACAGATGTCTGCGTAGCATGTCGCGCCTCCCAATTCGCACTTTGCGTCCCGCCTCGGGACCCTGCGTTATCCGTTACGCAACGGGGCCGGGCTTCCGCCCAGGCTGTCGGATCATGCGACCGCGGTGCACATCTGTCAATTAATTTGCATCATGCGCAAACGGCTTGTGGCATGGCGACAAGACCTGACTTCGTCGAAACCTAGCCGCCCCACAGCCCTTCCTTGCGGATCTCGCGTTCGAAGCGCTCGAGGGCCGAACCGAACCGCCCGACGATGTCGTCGATGTCGTTTCGCGTTGCGATGAGCGGCGGCGAGAAGCCGATCGCGGTCGACTGGAACAGCGCACGCACGATCATCCCTTCGTCAAGGCAGATCTTGGCCAGGCGCGGCCCGAGTTTCTGGTTCGGGTCGAAGGCCTTTTTCTGCGATTTATCCTCGACCAGCTCCACCGCGGCCATCAGGCCCACACCCCTCACCTCACCCACCAGCGGATGAGCGCCGAAGTTACGCCGAAGCTCGGTCTGGAAATACGCCCCGACGTCGGCGGCGTGCGCGACCGTGCTGTCCCGCTCCATGACATCCATGACGGCCAAGCCGGCCGCGGCCGCGACCGGATGAGCCGAATAGGTGAAGCCGTGTCCGAAGGCGCCGATATCGGCGCTTGTGCTGCTTAGGACCTCCCAGACCTTGTCGCCGATGACCGACGCGGACATCGGGATGTAGCCGTTCGTCAAACCCTTGGCGAGCGACATGAGGTCCGGCTCGATCCCGAATTCGTAGCAGCCGAACCATTTTCCAAGCCGGCCGAACCCGCAAATCACCTCGTCGACGAGCATCAAGACATCGTGCTTCTTGAGAACCTCTTGGATCTCGGCGAAATAGCCTTTCGGCGGCACGACGACACCGCCCGCCCCCATGATCGGCTCGGCGATGAACGCCGCGACGGTCTCAGGCCCCTCGGCCTCGATCCGCGCGTCGAGTTTTTCCGCCAGATCCTTCGCATAGTCGGTTTCGCTTTGGCCGGCTGGCGCGTTCCAGTAGTGATGCGGCTTCTCGACATGCAAGACGTTCGCGATCGGAAGATCAAACAGCTTGTGCACCATCGGCAGGCCGGTCAGGCTGCCCGCGCCGATGGTGACGCCGTGGTAGGCGAACTCGCGCGAAATAATCTTCTTTTTCGCCGGCTTCCCACGTAAATTATTGTAATACCATACTATTTTCGCATTGGTATCGTTTGCGTCCGAGCCGGAATTGCCGAAGAAAACCTTGCTCATCGTCGGAGGCGCAATGCGGAGGATGCGATCGGCGAGACGGATCGCCGGCTCGTTCGAGATCGACGTGAATATGTGATAGTAGGAGAGCTTTTCGAGTTGCGCCGATATGGCATCGATCACATCGCGCTGCCCCCACCCGAGATTGACGCACCAGAGCCCCGCGACGGCATCGAGATAGTCCTTGCCATCGTGGTCGGTGATGGTCATGCCGCGACCCCGATCGAGGATGAACGGGCCGTCGGCCTCATGCTGGGCGATCGACGTGTAGCCATGCATGAGGGAATGCTGGTCCATCTCCTTGAGTGAAAGGTTGGTTTGCATGTCGTCGGTCATGTCGAACCATGCTCCGCAGTCACGCCAGGCAAGAAGGCAATATCGCTTTATGCAATACAATTGCATTCTGTGCAACGATTTGACAGAATCGGCCGGTCGGTAACAGTCGAGGCCGCTTGGCTGGACCGCGATGCAGAGCGTTATTGTTGGGGCTTTCCACCTGAGAATCCAGGTAGAATCGGGTTCGGCTGCCTTGCCAAATCTCGCCCCGCTGAATAGTCTGCAGTTACGCGGACGGCAAGAACATTGCCGGCTGCTATCCGCAAACACCCTTTGTTCGAATTTTCCTTGAAGGCCTATGTCGTCCCATTCGATCGACCACCTCACCGACGCCTTGGACGCGGACTCGCCCGAAACCACCGCAGGGTCAGACGACCAGCATGATCTGCGCAGGCTCCAGATAGGGGTCCGCATTCGCAGAGCGCGCCGCCTGCGGGGAATGACACTGAACGAGCTCGCGGCAGATACCGGTTACTCCGCGAGCCTCCTGTCGCGGATCGAGAACGACAAGACGGTCCCGTCCATACCGACGCTGCTTCGCCTCTCGAAGGCCCTGGATGTCGACCTCATCAGCTTTTTCAAAGGCGACGGTGAATCGACCGTCCTGACCAAGCCACACGAACGGCAGACCATCAAAGGTCTGAGCAATTCCGAAGCGACGGAGCTGGAAATTCTCGTGCCGCCCGCCGAGGGACGTTTGCTGGAGGCTTTCCTCGTCAAGCTGGAACCCGGCGGGCATGGCGGCCGGCCGGTGTCCCACGAAGGCGAAGAGCTCGGATACGTTCTCGAGGGAACGCTCGAGCTGACCGTTGCCGGAAAGTCTTATCGGGCCGAGGCCGGCGACTCGTTTCATTTCCAAACCGACCAGGAGCACTCCTATCGGAACGCCGGTGATGTGCCGGTCGTCGTGATGTGGGTCAACACGCCGCCGCCGAGCGCATCGCGCCTGCGCGCGTAAGCGCGTCCCGATTGCGCGCAAGCGCGCGACACATCCGGGGTTTCGCGGTCAAGACCCGAGGACCAGAGGCATGCCGGACCGATGGTCGGCAACGAACCGGCCGTCCGGGCACAACCAGGGGGAGACGTGACGATGCCGAAGCGAGGCGCCGCGCCGATAGGGATTTTCGTCCATGGCACGACACCGGCGGGAGAGATCGCCGAGATGTGCCGGCTGGCCGAGACGCTCGGCTACGGCGAGCTGTGGCTGTCTGAGGATTGCTACATGCTTGCCGGGTTCTCGAGCACTGCGATCGCCCTCCAGGCGACTGATGACATAGCCGTCGGCCTCGGCGCCGTCACCACCGTGACGCGCCATCCCGCCATCACCGCGATGGAAGCGGCGACCCTCGCGAATGCGTTCCCGGGCCGTTTCACCCTATCGATCGGCCACGGGCCGGCGGTGTGGACCAAGCAAATGGGCGTCTATCCGAGCTCCATTCTGAACGCAATGCGCGAATGCGTCGGCGGGCTTCGATCCCTCTTCGACGGCGAGACGCTCGACGCGCACGGCAAGCACTTCGTGTTCGACAAGATCGGACTCCTGACCCCAACACCGGGCCTGCCGATCCTGGTTGCGTCCGTCGGACCGAAATCGATTCTGCTCGCCGGCGAAATGGCGGACGGTCTGGTCGCGTCGGTGCTGGCCGGGCCGAAGTTCGTGTCCCACGCGCACGCGGCACTCGCCGAAGCCATGTCGGGAGCGGGCCGGGACGGCACACCGCAGCTGCCGGTCTATGCGCTCGCGAGCGTCTCTCCCGACCGGGCGGCCGCGCGCGCCGCAGCCCGATCGTCGGTGGCATTCTATCTCGAGATCATGGGGCAAACGCTGATGACCGGCGTCTACGATGCCAATGACGCGCTCGGCGACATGCTGGCGCGCGGCGGCGCCGCGCTCATCGAAAAGGAAATGCCGGATGAGTGGCTCGATTGGCTCGCCATCTGTGGGGAACCGGACGAATGCGCCGAGAGCATCAAGGCCTTGCTCGATGCTGGCGCAACCTCGGTCGACCTCGCGTTCGTCCCCGCCGACACGACGCGCGAGCAGATGCACCTCGTCGCCTCGGAAATCTTGCCAAGGTTCCAATAGGGCGGATGACGAACCGCGCGATGACCGACCGCTCAGCACGCGGCGTGTTCGCCGCGCTTCTCGGTCTGACCGCCGGCGCGATCGATGGCGCGAACGTCGTCGCGCGCTATTGACGCGCGAGCATCGACACAACGTCGGACGGGGGAGCCCGCCACCAACGGATAACGGTCGACGATCATGAAATGCATCGTCTTGGGCGCGGGCGTTGTGGGCGTGACAACCGCGCACTGGCTGGCGCGCGATGGCCACGAGGTCGTGGTCATCGATCGCGCCGCCGCACCCGCGTCCGAAGCAAGCGACGCGAACGCCGGCCTGCTCACGCCGGGGCATGCGCTCGCCTGGGCGAAGCCGGCGATGCGGCCGCGCATCTTGAAAGCACTGGTCGGACTCGAAGCGAATCTGGAGGCCCGCCCTCAGCTCTCTCTCGCCTGGTGGCTTTGGGGTTTGCGGTTTTTGCTGGACTGCACGGACGCCAAGTTTCGTGCGTTCACCACCGACAAATACCGGCTGTGTCGCTACAGCCTCGACGTGATGCAGGCGCTCCGCGCGGAGCTGTCTCTCGACTATGCGCAGCGGACCGGGGGAACGCTCTATTTGTTTCGGCGCCAGGAGTTGCTTGATCAGCACGTGCGGTCGATGGAGGTTCTTGCGCGTCTTGGACAAACGTTTGAGGTTGTCGACCGAGACCGCTGTGTGGACCTCGAACCGGCGCTGGCCCCGGCGCGCGACCAGCTTGCCGGCGCGGTCTACGCGGCGAGCGACGAGTCCGGCGACTGCGGGCTTTTCACGCGCCTTCTGGCGGAGGATTGCCGCGGTCGCGGAGTGACCTTCCTCGACGACGCCAACATTGTTGGCCTGGAGGCTGACGGAGAGCGGATATCCGCCGTCGTGACCGAGCGCGGTCGCCACACCGGCGACATCTTTATCGTGGCGCTCGGTGCGTGGAGTCCTCTCGTCTTGCGGACGGTCGGTGTGCGAATTCCGGTGCAGCCCGTGAAGGGCTATTCACTCACTGCACCGATTTCGAATCCCGATCGGGCGCCCGCGATGGGCGGCCTCGACGAAGAGGCCTATCTCGCCTATTGCCGCATGGGCGATCGGCTTCGCGTTGCCGGCTCGATCAGCTATGTCGGATACGACTTGGGCGCACCGCGCCACCAGGAGTCCCGCGTCAAGCGCGCCGCGATCAACCTGTTTCCCGATGCCTGCGACTACGACCGGGCAGAGTTCCGAGCGTGCCTGCGGCCGCAAACGCCGGAGGGCACGCCCCTGTTGGGCCCGGGCCCCCGGTTCAAGAACCTCCATTGCAACACTGGCCACGGCTCCATGGGATGGTCGATGGCCTGCGGGTCGTCGAAGATCGTCGCCGACCTCATTGCAGGCCGGCAACCCGAGATCGCCATGTCCGGGCTGCGCTGGCGCTAGGTCGCGGCGGCGCGCAAGTCATGTCCGCGATGGGGCCCGCGGCGTCAGGCGCCCTGTTCGTCGCTCGTGTGGTGCACCATCGCCAACCGCTCGCGCGCGCGCTGGTGGGCGAGATGCCAATCGCGCATCAACGCGAAACGCCTGGCGCCGGAAATCTGCGGGTTCGGCGTGCACGAGGTCGATCCGTCGGCGCGGGTTTCGATGATGTCCCCGGCGGCACGGTGGGGGTCCAATGGGTCAAAGCCCAGTTCGGCCTCGCGGGCGTCAAAATCTGGATGGACCGGCGAAACCGCGATGTCTGCCGGGACGTTGCGGCGCTCGATGAAGCCGGAGAGGCTCCCCCACCCATCGCGGCTTTCATAGCGTTCTTTGACGTAAGGGCGTCCGCTATCGCCGCCCGAGAATTCGTCGGAAAGATATGCCTGCTCTGCCGGTGACGGCTCTCTGACGGACCCGTCCTGGTTGACGTAAACAAACTCAACGCTTGACCCGATTGAGCCACGTGATCGGGATCGCGGTTTGCGCACACCTACCACCGAGACGATGTTCGACGCTTGGGGCGCTTCCATACACCATCGGCGGTTGTGCAGGAAGCCGACGCCCGGTCAATGGAGAGTCTTGCGTCCGAGCGTCCGCGCCCGCAGCGTTTCCGGGAGAACGCGTCTCCCTCAACACCGATCCAGAGGTCGACGTCGGGTGCTAGTGATGTGCGTGAGCCGCACGCCCCGCGGAGATGTTCCAGTTCAGCCCCAGCCAGACTGCATGAGCATCACCCTCCCCGTCAGCCAGACCGAGGTGATCGGCATCGTCATAATTGTATTGCAGGGTCAGGCTGCCGGAGGGCGCGAAGGCCCATGCCAACAATGGAGAAATGCGGACGCGATCGTCGCGGAAAGGATCTTCGTGCCGCCCCGCGAAGTCACCGATGCTTTCGCCGTCGCCTGATACGTACTCAACGCGGACGCCGCCTGAGAGCGTCTCGCTCAGGCCTAGGAGCACCCACGAGTAGAAGCCGTAATCCTCGAGATCGTCGACAGGCGTGCCGTCGGCGAGGTTGTCCGCATGGAAGTTGCGGTACATGAACTCGGTGATCCAGGTGAGGTCGGTCATCGATGAAAGCGGAAGGGACACACCCAAGTCGGCGCCAGCGATCAGCGTGTGGCCGTCGGACCCGCTGGCATTTGGTCCAAACAAAACCGAGGCGCCGGCTTTCACGTCGTGTCCTGCCCCACCCGCGTCGGTTTCGAGCCTGCCGAGATATACCAGCTCATGCGGCTCGTCGAGCTCGCGCTCGCGAAAGTCATGCCGCCAATCGGCCGCTCCTCGTAGAACTCGTCATTCGCCAGGAAGCTGACCATCGTCTCGCCGGTCGCGTTCTGCAGGCCGAAGTGCAGCCGCGTCCGCTCCGTGCCGGGCACGAGCCAGCCGATGCGCACGCCCGGTGCGCGTGCGCCATCCGGACCCAGCAGGCGGGTCGCGATGACCGGTTGATCGAGCCAGACCCAATCATGCACGTGAAGCGGATTGAATGCGCCGAACTCGGTGAACATGTGCCCAGCCTCGATCTCGAATCCGCCGGGGAGCGAGGTCGTGCGCAGGAAGGCTTCCTCGAGTTCGACCCGGGTCTCGCCCTCCGCGTCGAGCAGGAACGCGATGTGTGTCTCGGCATCGAAATAGGGGTCGAGCCCGCCGATCAAGCCGACATCCACGGTGCGCACGGTGAAGCCGTTTTGGATCGGGTCGTGGCCACCGCCTTGGAGCGTCGCGATTTCTTCTTGCGTTGGTTCGGTGGCGTAGCCGGCGGCGAGCGCGGTATCGATCGAGAGCGCGCTGAAGCGCAGTGTCGCGTCGCCGACGCGGGCGCGATAGAGGTCCTCGCCGGCCCCTTGATCATGATGCGCGGCGTGGCCATGCGCGTCGTGTGACGGATCCACCGAGACCTCCTCACCCTTGAGACGGGAGACCTCCTTTCGAAGGTTCCGCAACTCCGCCTCGCGCGCCTCGTCGCGGTCCAGCAGATCTTCGATCGTCGCACGCAGAACGGCGATCTCGCGGTCCGTGTCGCCGGCGTGCGCGCCGCCAACAACTACGGCGCTAGACGAGACGATCAGCAGTAGAACGAAACTTCGGACGATCCGGATCATGACATTCTCCCAGTGTTGCAACAGTGCATTTTGTGAACCAAAAAAAATCGCGAGCGGCTCGCGCTGGGTCAGTTCTTGAGGGTTCCTCCGCTCCGGTCTCGGCGCGCCTGGCAGCCGCCGTGTCGGTTGTTTTCCTCACTGCTGGCGCAGGCAGTCTCGAAGCGCTTCCGCGAGGTTTTCGAGCAAGATGAAATAGGCATCCGGCCCGGGCGTTAGAAAGGCGCCGAGTGGATCGAGCACGCCCGCCCGCGCGCCCGTCCCCTCGACCACCGTCGCGACCAGGCCGGGTTTGAACTGCGGCTCGGCAAAGACGCAGGCCGCGTCCGTGTCGACGATCTTGTTGCGGACCTCATAGAGCCGTCGGGCGCCCGGCGCGCGATCCGCGTTCAGCGTGATGGAGCCAACGACACGCAGGCCGTATCGCGCTTCGAAATATGCGTACGCATCGTGGAAAACGACATAGGGCACGTCGCGGACCGGCGCGAGACGTGCTGCCAGCTCTGCGTCGAGAGCCTGGAGGCGCTGGATCGTCTCGTGTGCATTCGCGTTGTAGCGGTCCGCGTTGGCAGGATCGATTGCGCCGAGCTCCGCGGCGATGACCTCGACCAGGCGCATGGCGATGCCGGGATCGAGCCAGATGTGGGCGTTGACCTCTTCGCGCTCGCCGTGGGCGTCCTCATCGTGACCGTCTCCATCGTGACCGTCTCCATCGTGGCCGGCATGGCCGTCCTCGTCATGGTCGACGTGGCCGTGTTCGTCATGGTCGGCGTGGGCGTGCGCTTCGAACGCGCCGGCTTCGCGGAGCGGGAGGAGCGCCACACCGCTCCGGGTTATCAGCGGGACCGAGACGTCGTCATCCAGGTTGCGCATCACGCGAACCAGAAACGTCTCGATTTCAGGGCCGATCCAGAAAATACGCTCCGCCGATTCCAGGGCGGCGGCTTCCGAGGGCGCGAGCTCATAGGCATGCGGCGAGGCGGCGCCCTCGATCAGAAGAGCCGGCTCCCCAACGCCTTCCATGACATTGGCGACCAGCGAATGCACCGGCACGATCACCGTGACGACGTTCGGCTGGGCTTGAGCGACGGCTGCCAGACCGAAGACCATCGCGAGGGCTAGGCTGAACGCCTTCATCGACACGAGCCTCCGGATCGCGCTGTTGCAACACACCAAATTTTCATGCGCATCTCCCCCGCAACAGCTTGATTCCATAACCAGAAGAGCGCACTGTTGCAACAAAATTTGGACTACCCGACATGAAATTACATGGCACCGGTTTTCCACATCCCGATCATGATCACGGCCGCTGCGTCGATGACGGCCTCCGCGCGGGCGAGACGGTCTGCGCACGCCACGGCCGAAAGCTGACGAGCGATCGACGGCAGATTCTCGAGATCTTGCTGCGTGCGCCCTCGGCACTCGGCGCCTACGACATTATGGACCGCATGGACTGGGAGGGGCGCAAGCGGGCGTCCTCGGTGGTCTACCGCAGCTTGAACTTCCTGGCGGAGCTCGGGTTGGTGCACAAGCTGCACACGCGGAACGCGTACGTCGCTTGTGTCCATCCCGGCGAAACACACGGCACACAGTTCTTTATTTGTGGGCGGTGTGACGCAATCGCCGAGGTGGCGAGCGAAACGATCGATCAAACGCTCTCGCTCGCCGCGCGTGAGGTCGGGTTCTCGCTGCAGAGCCCCGTCGTCGAAGTGGCTGGCCTTTGCCCTCACTGCGCTGGCGCGTGATCGGCCCGCCTGGTGCACGGCGCGGATGACGTGGAACGTCTCACGACGACCGGCGACGGATGCTCCGATGATTGGGCACCGGCTGACACCGCGTCGTCGAGCGAGCGCCCCCTCAGCCCTAGGCTAGAGCCCGACGAACGTCACCGCGATGTAGTCGAGGTCGCATACCGCCCGCGTCCGGCGTGACGGGCGAGGCGTTCACCGATATCGTTCGGTTCGTTCGCGCCGTTCAGCGCGCCAATGGGATCGAGTAGCGGCGGAGGATGATGGCCACGCGATGCTGGGTGCTTTGCGACCCGGGCGGCACGCCCATCCACCCGCGCTCGCCGTGCTCGCTTTGATCCTGGGCGTCGTGATGGCGGGCAATGCCACTGCTGGCGAGCTGACGCGGGCCGACGACACGCGCGCCGACGCCGTGCGACTGGGTCGGAGCCTCTACGCGGCGCATTGCGCCTCGTGCCACGGCGCCAACCTCGAAGGTCAAGAAAACTGGAAAAAAGAGCTTCCCGAAGGCGGGCGGCCCGCGCCACCCCACGACCAGACGGGGCACACGTGGCATCACGACGACGCGCTCCTCTTCAACATCACGAAGTTCGGGCCGCGCGCGTTCGATACCGGCGACTACGTGTACCGCATGCCGGCGTTCGAAGGCGTCCTCGGCAATCACGAGATCTGGTCGGTCCTCGCGTTCATCAAGAGCACCTGGCCTCGTGACGAACGAGAGTATCAGCGGCAATTGAACCGCGACCGCGGAATCGAATGACGGCGGCGGGGCGTGTGTGATTTTGGTCAGAGGGCTGAGGGCTCTGGCCGGGTCCCACCCAAGCGAAGGTTTGTGAGTCGCCTCCGGTTGCACTAAGGTGCCCGGGAACGGCAAAGCCATTGATGACCGCGAGGATGGACCATGGCTATTCCCGTACTCGACCTCGGCGGCACCCCTGCCGAGCGCGGCCGGTCACACGGCGCGGACCTGCGCGCGGATATCGGTCACAACATCGACGTCTATCTCGAGCGCTTCCGGAAACTCGGACACCCGCCGGACAAGGTGCTGGCCGAATCGGCGAAGTGGATTGGCGTGCTCGACGGGTTCGACCCGGAGTTCACCGCCGAAATGAGGGGCGTTGCCGAAGGCTCGGGGCGCCCGCTCGCCGAGATCACCATGTTGAACGTGCGCTACGAGCTCATCATCAGCATGTTCAAGAAAGAAGGCACGCAAACGCCGAGCGGCGCGCTCGACGGCTGCACCTCCTTTGCGCTGCTGCCGGAGAAAACGAAAACCGGAGACACGGTGATCGGCCAGAACTGGGATTGGATCCCCGGTGTCAAGACCATGATCGCCCGCACGACCCGCGACGAGGGAACGGACTTCATCTGCCACGGCGAGACGGGAACAGTCGGCGGCATGCAGGGCGTCAACGATGCCGGGATCGGCGTCGTCATCAATGCGCTGATGTCGGCCGAGGATGGCACGCACGACTATGAGCGGCCGTTCCGCATGCGCGTGCGCGACGTGCTCAACGCGCCCAACATGCACGCCGGCATCCAGGCGATCTGCGGCAGCAATCGG
This sequence comes from Alphaproteobacteria bacterium, assembly GCA_965216915.1. GTDB lineage: Bacteria > Pseudomonadota > Alphaproteobacteria > UBA828 > UBA828 > CBDCGS01. The sequence continues at coordinate 534,332 of CBDCGS010000010.1, read as the reverse complement.
TCGGTCTCCATGAACTTCATCATCGGGCATGCCGACGGCGAGGCGATCGATATCGAGGCCGGCCCCGATCGCGCGGGCTTCCTGTTTCCGCAGGATGGCGTGTTGACCCATTCGAACCACTTCTGCGAGCTCGACATCGAATCCGAGGTGGTCCAGATCTGGCCCAACACGCTTTATCGCAATGTGCGGCTTGAGCGGATTTTCCGACAAAGCCAGCAGCTCGACGACGTGTCGATCCGCAGCGTCATGGCGGACCACTTCTCCCATCCGCACTCGATCTGCGCGCATGTGGACGAGGACGAGCCGGAGACCATGCAGCTCGAAACACGGAACTCACTGCTCATCTCGTTGAGCCAGAAGAAGATGAGCGTGACTGACGGCCAGCCTTGCCAGAATCGATACCAAGAGGTGACGCTCGCCGCGTGAGCTGAAAGAAACGGCGACAAAGCGGTGACCGGCGGAGGCTGACGAACAAGGGGAGACTGCCGAGATGACCAAGTTCTTACGGTACCTGGCACTTGCCACTGCAACGATCGCATTGCTCGCAGGGGGCATCTTGCCCGCCAGCACCGCACGCGCAGACGACAAACTCAAGATCTATGCGAGCCTCGGATTCGAGGGCAACACATGGATGGACGCGTCGACCAACCTGTTGCGCGCCATCGCCAAGACCAAGGCCTATAAGGACCGCGTCGAGCTCGAAGTGCAGTCCGCGCGCGGCAACGCGCAAACCCAAATTCAGCAAATCAACGCCATGGTGCAGGCGGGCGCCGACGTGATCGTGGCTTGGGCGATCTCACCGACCGCGCTCAATCGCGCCATACGCAATGCCTGCAAGCAGGGCGTGGTGTTCATCACCTTCGACGCGCAGGTCACGGAGCCGTGCGCCTATCATGTCGGGATCAATCAGGATTGGGCCGGTGCCGGGCCGGCGGAGTGGCTGGTCGAGGAGCTCGGCGGCAAGGGCAACATCGTGTTCATGGGGGGCATCCCCGGAAACATGGTCGACCTGCGGCGGAACTCGGCGGCGAAAGCGGTCTTCGCGGAGTATGAGGGCATCACCATCATCGCCGACACGCCGAGCATGTGGAACAACGCGACGGCAAAGCAGAAATTGACCGAAATCGTCGCGACCCATGGCTGGGACAAGATCGACGGTTTGTGGACGCAAACCGGCTGCTTCGTCTTCACGCAAATGCAGGTTGATGCCGGGAGACAGGATCAACTGAAGCCTTGCGCAGGCAACGGGACCAACGGACATCGGGTCGCGCAGCTCGCGCCCGGTGCGACGGAGGCCGCCTATTCCTTGCGCAGCGCCTCCATGGGCTCGCCGCCCTGGGCGGCCCCCCTCGCCTTCAAGCTCGGCGTCCAACAGCATGACGGAACCGATATCACACGGGTCACCGAGATCCCGATGCCGCTCGTGACCCCGGGCGAGACGGTGCTCTGCGAAAAAGCCGACCTGGCCGAGCTGCAAGCGAAGGACTGGGCCTGCAACGCGGTGCCCCTCAGTGTCGCGCCGTCGAACTACTTCATCGATGTCTGGCACAAATCCGTGCCCGAGCTCGATGTCTATTCCGCGCTGAACGGCACGGTTCCCGAAGGTCAGTAAGCCGGCATCGCCGGTTATCGGAGGGGGATCGATTATTTTTCGGGGCGCGGAGACCGAGCTTCGCGCCCCTTCGCCGTGCGCTTGCTAGCCCGGGATGGAGAGCGCCTTGGGCTCCGATGCCGCGCCGGCGGTGCGAATCGACGCGCTGAGCAAGGCGTTCGGACCGACGGTCGCTCTGATCGACCTCAGCCTCGCCATCGCGTCGGGTGAGGTGCACGCACTGCTGGGCGAGAACGGCGCCGGCAAATCGACCCTCGTCAAGATCCTGAGCGGACTAAACCGGCCGGACCAAGGCACCATCGAGATCTTCGCGGATAAGGTGCAGATCCGCGACCCGCGCGAGTCCCATGCGCTCGGCATTCAAACGGCGTTCCAAGAGATATCGCTGGTTGGCACGCTCACGGTGACCCAAAACATGCTGCTTCCGTACGAGCCGACCGGGCCGCTGGGCACGATCAGGCGGCGGCGGAGCGAGGAGATCGTCCGCGCGGTCCTCGCGCGCTATGGCCTTGACGACGTCGACCCGCGTCGCGAGGTGGGCGATCTCGACCTGACCCTCAGGCAGCGGATCGAGATCGTCCGTGCCCTGCATCGGGAGCCGCGCATCCTTCTCCTCGATGAACCGACGTCCGCGCTTTCCGGCGCCGACGTCGAGTGGCTTGGCGCGCTGATCGAGCAAGCCCGCGCTACCGGCATCACGATCGTCTTCATCTCCCACCGCATGCAGGAGGTACGTCAGTTCTGCACCAGCATGACGATCCTCCGCAACGGGACCAGCGTCGGAAGCTTTGCGATCGACGAGATCTCCGACGACAAAGTGATCGAACTCGTGATCGGCCGCTCGCTCGCGGCGACCTTTCCCGACAAGACGTCCGGTGTTGCCGATACCGCGTCGACACCCGTTCTGCAGGCCCGCGATCTGGCGGTCGATGGCACGCTCGATGGCGTGTCGGTCGACTTGCTCCCCGGCCGCATCCATGGTGTCGCAGGCCTCAATGGGATGGGACAGCGCGCGCTGTTTCACGCGTTGTTTGGGATGGCCCCGCTTTCCGGTGGCACGATTGAGGTCAATGGGCAGCCGGTGTTGCTTCGCTCGCCGTCCGACGCGGTTCTCGCGAACATCGGCATCAGCCTCGTCCCGGAGGAGCGCAAGACCGAGGCGCTCTTTCTCGAAATGACGGGACGAGAGAACGTCTCGTTGCCGGTCATTGCCAACTACGTGAAGGGGGGCCTCGTCAGGGACACCGATGAAAGCGGAGCGGTGAGCCGCGTTCTAGACATGGTCCAGGTCGATCAACGCGCTCTCTACACGGCCTGCAAAGCCTTCAGCGGCGGCAACCAGCAAAAAATCGTCATCGCGAAGTGGCTGCTCGCCGAGAGCCGCATCCTGTTGCTCTACGACCCGACGCGCGGGGTGGACGTCGGGACCAAGGCCGAGATCTATCAGCTCGTGCGCGGATATGCGAACGCCGGCGGCGCGGTGCTCTTCTACTCGACCGATATCGCCGAGCTCGTCAACCTCTGCGACGAGGTGCTGGTGATCTACCGGGGCCGCGAAGCCGCCCGGCTCAGCGACCCCGGGTTGACCGAAGCGAACATCATGCGTGCGGCACTCGGCGAGGCGGCCGGCGCGTCGTCACCGTCGGGCGCGCACGAACGGCGTCAATGAAGACGCTGCGGGGGCCGATCGGAACCTACCTGGCGGCCTTCAGCTGGCGCCGCCAACGCGGTGCGGTGGTCGCCGCCGCCGTGTTCGTCGCCATGCTCGTGGTGCTTCAGCTCATCACCGGGCAAGGCATCAGCTATTTCGACATCTCGTCGATCACCTCTGGCGCGGCAACGCTCGCGTTGGCCGCCGTCGGCGAGACGCTCGTCGTGCTGTCGGGCGGGCTGGACCTCTCTGCCGGCGCCGTCGTGTCGCTCGTCAACGTGATCTTGGTGACCCAACTCGGCACCTCCGACATGGGCACCGGCGCCTACACCATCCTCTCGATCGCAGCGGCCCTCGGCATTGGCACGGCGATCGGCGCGGTCAATGGCTTCTTCGTGGCCTTTCTCCGTCTCCAGTCGATCGTCGTGACCCTGGCCACGATGTTCATTGCCCAGGGGGCGGCATTGCTCATCCTCAAATTCCCAGGCGGCGAGGTGCCGTGGGATTTCAGCCTGATCTTCACCGGTGATGTCGTGACCGATGGATTGCCGGCGCCGGTCGTCGTTCTGTTGGTGGCCGCGGCACTTTGGGTATTCCTGCGCAACACGCGCTACGGCACGGCCCTCTATGCGGTCGGGGCGGACTCGGACTCGGCCGCGAGCAACGGCATATCCGTCCGCCGCGCGCGCTTTCTCACGTTCACGTTCGCCGGCACCGCCTACGGCGCAGCCGGGCTCTTCATCACGGCGAACATGGGAGGGGGCGATCCGCTGATCGGAAGCAAGATGCTGCTTCAGATCTTCGCGGCGGTCGTGCTCGGCGGCACGCTGATCGGCGGCGGCCGAGGCGGCTGCATCGGCACGATCTTCGGCGCCCTCACCCTCACGATCATCGTCAACATTTTCCTCGTGCTCGGCGTTCGGACCTACTACACGCCGATCGTGGAAGGGGCGATCCTGCTCCTTGCGGTGCTCGGCTTCTCGCTCAGCCGGGGGTCCGCGTTCTTCGAGATCGTTCAGTATTGGCGGACCACGCTCAAGGCGATCCGCCAGCGCTCGCTTCCCACCCGGCTGGCCGGTGCCGGGACGCCCGTCCGGGTGGACCGGCTGGCCGGAGCGCATGATGCGCCGCCTGCCATCACGGCGGTCCCCTGGCTGACGCGCAACAGGGCAACGCTGCGGTATTCGGTTCCGCCCTATCTGATCTACATCGCCATTCTCATCATCACCATCGTGCTCGCGGGCGGCGATTTCGCGCCGCTCGATTACATCAACGCGATGCTGATCTTCACCGCCTTCCTCGCCATTCTCGGCCTCGGCCAAGGCACGGTGGTGATCAGCGGCGGGCTGGATCTCTCGATCCCGTGGACGATTACCTTCACCGCGATCGTGGTCACCACGTTCACCAACGGATTGGACGCCGCCGCGCCGTGGGCCATCCCGTTGGCGTTGGCCATCGGCGTTGCGATCGGCTTTCTCAACGGCGCGGTGATCGTCCTCTTCGGCCTCTCGCCCGTCATCGTGACCCTCGCGATGAACGGCATGCTGGAGGGCATTTCCCTTCTGTTCAGCGGCGGCGCGCCGATCGGCAAGGCCCCGCCCGTGCTCGACTGGTTCGTGAGCGGACGGATCGGCGGCCTCGCGCCCGTCGGCTGGTTCCTCATCGTGTTTGCCGTCGGTGCGACGCTGTTGCTCAACCACACGGCGATCGGTCGGCGCGTGTTCGCGGTCGGCAACAGCGCTCTGGTCGCCCGGCTCTCGGGCGTGCGCACCGGGATCCCGACGCTCTTCGCCTACATGTTGAGCGGCCTTTGTTCCGCAATCGTCGGGGTGCTCCTCGCCGGCTTCAGCTCACAGGCGTTCTACGGCATGGGCGACCCCTACCTGCTCTCTTCGATCGCGGTGGTGGTGCTCGGCGGTACGCTGATTACCGGCGGCCGCGGCCACTATCTCGGCATTCTCGGCGGTGCCGTGCTGTTCACCGGGCTCGGCATCATGCTGTCGGGCACGGTTCTGCCGGAGGCCGTGCGGAACATCATCTATGGCGTGGTGGTCTTGGGCGCAATCATCGCGCTCAGGGAGCGGCGCTTCGCCTAACCTGCGGTCCTCGGCAGCTGCGACCCCCTCGCCGAGCCGGACCGACAAACATCCGCCCACAAGGCGCCGTCCGCCGTCCCTGTCCTGTTGACAAGTCCCGTCCCGTGGCACTGGGCCACGCTTGTGGCGTTGAAATCCGCCATGATAGAGTTCTGCGCGATGATCAATGATGCCCAAATGGAGCGGCGGTGATGAGGTGGTTGTTATCGTTAACCGTTGCCGGCCTGATCGTAATTGGCGGTGCGTATACCGCTGAAGCCGGGGGCAAATACTATAAGGGACATCACCACCGACATGGTGGACACCATCATGGCGGCTATTACCACGGCGATTTGGGAGACAGCATTCTGCTGGGCGCCGCGATCATCGGCGGGGCCATCCTCCTGGGCGAGCTTCTATCGCAGCCGCAGCATCGACCGCACGCCCACTATGTCCCTCCGCCCCCGCCGGTGTGCAAGAGAGAGCGTGTTTACCGCTATCTTCCCGATGGCCGCATTCAGTGGGGAGTCAGAACGACCTGCTACTAGAGCAAATCCCGAGCAGGTGGGATCACCTGCGACGACGTATTTGCGTCCATTTCAATGAGAGAGCATGTCGCGTGAGCTTGGGCGAGCGAGACATGGTCTAGCAATCTCCTTGACGCCTCCCCTGCCCTTCAGGTCCGCTCCAAATTCCGAGCGCCGCGGGGCCGGTGGTCTCGGCCTTCGCGCCCTCGAGGCGCTGCCCCGCTAGGGGCGGAGCACCGTGCGCGTTTGCATCGCGCGGTGGTGACCCGTATCCTGCGGGGCGGGTGCTCAGAGGCCTGCAACGAATGCGCTGATGAGCTGAGGCGAGGGAGACAATTGATGAAAAGGACATTTGGCAAAACGTTGCTCACGGCCGTCTGCGGCTTCGCGATCGCGGCCAGTGGCACGGTGCTCGTGGCGGCGCCGTCCCAGGCGGGCCAGGAAATCCGTGCGCTCACCTGGGAGGGCTACACCGATCCGAGTGTGATCGAGGTCTTCACGGCACAGACCGGGTGCACGCTGGTGCCGACCTATGTCGGCGACAATGACGAGATCATCGCCAAAATGGCCGCCGGCGGCGGTGGCTATGACGTGATTTCGCCATCGGTCGACAACAGCCAGCTGATGGCCGGCATGGGTGTGCTCGAGCCGCTCGATCCGGCGCGCCTCAAGCATTTCGACGAGGTGTACGCATCGTTCCGCGACCACCCGGGCGTGCAGGCGGATGGTCAGATCTGGGCTATGCCGATGGCCTGGGGTTCGATCCCGCTGATGTATCGCACCGATAAGTTCGATGAGCCGCCAACCTCGGCGGCGGTGCTGTTCGATCCCAAGTACGAGGGCAAGATCGGTGTTCAGAACGTCAAGACGAGCATGTATCTCACCGCCCGTGTCATGTGGGGAGCGGATTTCGACGTCTATGACATGACCGATGAGCAGCTCGAGGCGGTCAAGCAGAAGATGATCGAGCAGAAGCCGCTGGTGCGGAAATATTGGTCGTCGGCGGGCGAGCTGATCGAGCTCTACGCCAATGGCGAGATTTGGGTCTCGGAGACTTGGGGCGGCTATCAGGTGAACGAGCTCAAGAACATGGGCATCCCGGTCGCCGAGCTCCTGCCCAATGAAAAGGCCGATGGCTGGCAGGATGTGTGGAACATCGTGAAGGGCTCGGAAAACATCGACTGCGCCTACGAGTGGATCAACTTCATCTCCGGTCCGGACGGTCAGTGCGGCATGGTGCGCGTGGCAGGCTATTCGGCGGCCAACCCGGCGGCTGTTCAGGAATGCCTCACGGACGAGGTCAAGCGCGAGCTTCACCTCGACGATCTGAACTACGCCGAGGGCCTCGATTTCTGGAAGCTTCCGCCGCGCATCGGCAAGTACAACGAGGTGTGGAACGAGATTCTGGCGGCCGAGTAGCCAAATCGAGTTCGAAACCACATCAGAAAATGGGGCCCAGCGCTGTGACGAGCGGCGCTGGGCCTTTTTCCTTGGGCAGAGGCGGTCATGACACCGTCCGTTGAGACCCTCTCCGCCACGGCGGCGACGGAGACCGTCGCAGGGGTTCTCGCGCGCGATGGCTGTGTGATCGTTCGAGGCCTTGCCGACAAAGAGACGATGGACGCGGCCGAGGCCGAACTCGGCCCGGATATCGAACACACTGCGACGGGCACGGGTGAGTTCGTCGGCCACCGAACCAAACGAACACACACCGTTTTCTTGACCTCGCCGACGGCGCGCACGCTCGTCCTGCATCCGACGATCGCCCGCGTTGCGAATGCGATTCTTGGGCCTTACTGCGCGCGCTATCAGCTTTCTGCGGCAGCCGCCATTTCGATCGGGCCAGACGAGACCGCGCAGGCGCTGCACAGGGACGACCTCGTCTATCCCCTTGCGCATCCCAGTGAACGCCAAAGCGTGATCACGGTGATCTGGGCGCTCAACGATTTCACGGCTGAGAACGGCGCCACGCTGATCATCCCCGGCAGCCACCGCTGGGACGATGTCAGAACACCGACGGCTGATGAAGCCGCGCCGGCCGAGATGCCGCGGGGCTCGGCCGTCATCATCCTCGGCTCGACCTATCACGGCGGCGGCGCCAACCGGAGTGGCGATGCCCGCACCGGCCTCCTGTTTGGCTATTGCCTCGGCTGGCTGCGCCAGGAGCAGAACCAATATCTCGCCGTGCCGCCGCATGTCGCGAAGGACCTGCCCGAGCCGCTGCTGCGCTTGATGGGCTATGCCGTGCATGAGCCCTTCCTCGGCTGGCACGACCTCCAAGACCCGCTGCTCGCCCTGCAAGGCTACGCGGACGGCAGCAGGGGCGCCCGCGATCTCATCCCCGAGGGCCAGGATGCCGCGGTCCAGGCCGACCGCGTGAAGCGCTCCTAGCCGCCCGAGCCCCGGCCGCGCTTCCGCGACGGTTCCACCATGATGATGATTGAGATCACGATCAGCACGATCGAGACCGCGATGATCACCGTGCCGATCGCGTTGATCTCGGGCGTGATGCCGCGGCGGATCGCCGACCAGATATACATCGGCAGCGTGTTGTCCCGCCCGGTGAGGAAGAAGGTGACCGGGATCTCGTCGAAGGAGAGCGTGAAGGCGAGGAGCGACGAGCCGATGATCGACGTGCGGATGTTGGGCAGCGTCACGCGCCAAAAGGTCTGGAGCGGGCGCGCACCGAGATCCGCCGAGGCCTCGATGATCCGCCGATCGAAGCGCTGGAGCCTGGCGTAGACGCTCGTGATCACGATCGCCGTGAAGGCGGTGCCATGCCCGATGATCACGGTGACGAGGCTAAGCTGGATGCCGAACTGCGAGAAGAAGCTCAGCATCGAGACCCCCGTGACGAGGCCGGGAAGCGTGATCGGCAAGATCATGAGGCGGCGGAACACCGTCTTGCCGGGAAAATCATAGCGGTTCAGCGCGATCGCAGTCGGGATGCCGATCACGAGGCAGATCGCAACGGCGGCGAACGCAACGATGACGCTGTTGCCGATCGCCGCCAGGAGCTGCGGATTTGTGAAGGCCTCGACGTACCAGTCGAAGGTCCATTCACCGAGGGGCAGGCGCATCACCTGGTTCGCATTGAAGCTGAAGATCATCAGCGTCGCGATCGGCAGATAGAGGAACGCCAACACCAACCCGGTGAAGATCGCAAGCGCGCGGTAGCTGATGTCGGGCCGCCGCCGGCGTCGCCGGTGCGATGGGGGTGCGGTCGGCTCGAGCGCGGTCATCGCATCACCCGAGATCGAGGCGGCCGGCGCGCTCAAACCGGTCCGACATGGTGATCACGGCGAGCACGATGAAGAGCATCACCATCGAGAGCGCCGAGCCGAACGGCCAGTCCATCGCCTGGCCGAACTGCGTCGCGATCACGTTGGAGACCATGTTCGAGTAGGGTCCGCCGACCAGCCGCGGCGAGATGAAATCGCCGAACGAGAAGCAGAAGGTGAACGTGAACCCGACCAGGATGCCGGGAACCGACAGCGGCAGGGTGATGCGGAGAAACGTCCCCAACCGCCCGACGCCGAGATCCTTCGAGCCTTCGATCAGACTCTTCGGGATCTTCTCCAGCGTCGCGAAGATCGGCATCACCATGAAGGGCGTGAAGATGTACGCCATCGTGATGACCATGGCGTACTGGTTGTAGATTAAGACCTCGATCGGCTCGTCGACCACGCCGATCCAGATCAGGAAGGTGTTCAACACGCCTTCCGTGCCGAGAATGATCTTCCAGGTGTAGGCGCGCAGCAGATAGGACACCCAGAGCGGAATGATGGTTGCGGTGTAGATGATCATCCGCACCCGCGCCGACTGCACCTTGAAGACCAGGAAGTAGGTGAGCGGATAGGCGAGCGCGAAGGTGACCAGCGAGACCAGGAACGCGATCTTCAGGCTGCGTAGCAGCACCGTCACATACTGCGATTCCGCGAACACCTTGAGGTAGTTCGCAACCTGAAAATCCGGGACGTGAAAGGGGAACTGGGTCTTGTAGAAGCTGATCATCAACATGATGACGTAGGGGACCAGCAGCACCACGACCCACCAGATCAACGGCCCCGATATCAGGGCCGCGAACTCGAGACGCCGGCGCTGTGCGTATCTCATGCGGAGGCGTCGGCCGCCTCGTCGATCCCCGGAAAGAGGATCACGCTGGTTGGGCGGAAACTCAGCGAAAGCTCGCTGCCGACCGCCGGGATCGGCATCGCCCCGAGCTCCGCCTCGAGTTGCCGATGGACGACGAGCAACCCGTCCGCGCCGATATCGATCGCGAGACGCACGGAATCTCCGTGGAAAAAGACGTCACGCAGGCGCCCGGTCAGGCGATTGACGTCCGGTCCGGCCTCCTCGGCGCCGAGCATCAACACCTTCTCTGGTCGGATCGAGAGCGTGACGCCGGTGCCGCTGGCAAGCCCATCCTCGCCAAACGCGGCGCGGATCACCGTCTCGCCGCAGCGCACCCATGCTTCGCCCCGGGCGACGTCGGTCACGACGCCGCGGATCATGTTCGAGGTTCCGAGGAAGTTTGCGACATAGGGCGAGGCCGGCCGATCATAAAGTTCGGCCGGGGTCCCCGCCTGCACGATGCGACCGGAGTCCATCACGACGATCCGGTCGGACATGACGAGCGCCTCTGTTTGGTCGTGTGTGACCATCATGAATGTGAGGCCTATCTGGTCGTGAAGCCGCTTCAACTCGATCTGCATCGCCTCGCGAAGCTTGGCGTCGAGCGCCGACATCGGCTCGTCGAGCAGCAGGATCCTGGGCCGACGGACCAGAGCGCGGGCGAGCGCGACGCGCTGCCGCTGGCCGATCGAGAGCTCGGAAGGGCGGCGGCTGGCCTTGTCGGCGAGCGCGATGGTCTCGAGCGCTCCCGCGACCTCGGCCTCGACCGCGCGCCTCTTCATGCCGGCGATCCGAAGCCCGTAGCCGATGTTCTGCGCGACGGTCAGATGCGGAAAGAGCGCGAAGTCCTGAAACATCATGTTGACCGGACGCTTATAGGGCGGCAGGTCGGTCACGTCCTCGCCGTCAAGCAGAATGTTGCCGCGGTCCGGAAACTCAAAACCGCCGACCATGCGAAGCGTCGTGGTCTTGCCGCAGCCCGACGGCCCGAGGATGGTGAGAAACTCACCTTCCTCGACCGACAGGCTCACATCGTCGACGGCAATGACACCGCCGCGAAAGGTTTTCGTCAGATCCCGGATTTCGAGTATCGGGGCCATCGCGCTGGGCCTCTTCTTTGCGCGCGCAGAATACGCCAGATCGTCAACGCGGGCACGGCTTGGCTCCTTGCGGTCCGCTGTTTACGCCCCCAGAGCACGCCTCTAGGATCGATGGTCTGCGACCAGGGAGGAGCACTGTGCCTCGCCAGTGGAACAACGGGAACCGTTTCGAAGGCCGTGTGGCGATCGTGTCGGGCGCAAGCGGGGTTCTTGGCGGCGCGACCGCGCGCGCGCTCGCCCGCGAGGGAGCGCGGGTCGCGCTCGGCTATCGAAGCGCCCGGGAGGCAGCACAGGCGACCCTGACCGACATCGAGGCCGCCGGTGGCACGGCTCATGCCGGCAGGCTCGACATCACCGCTCCCCAATCGGTTGCTGCTTTCGTTGAGGACACAGTGGCGCGCTATGGCGGCGTCGACATCCTGATCAACGCGGCCGGCCGCATCGACGCTGCGGATGCCGTCCGCTTTCGCGACATCGATCCCGATGCGTGGGATGCCCTTTTCGATGTCGACGTGAAGGGCACCTTTCTCATGTGCCAGGCCGTCGTCCCGCACATGGATGCGCGCGGCGGGGGCGCCATCGTCAACTTCGCGGGCTCCTACGGCAACGGCATCACCAAGGAGAACATGGTCAACTCGGTCGCCGTGCAATATTGCGCGGCCAAGGGCGCGGTGCGCGGCTTCACCGCATCACTCGCGCGGGATCTCGCGCCGACGATCCGTGTCAACGCCGTCTCGCCCGGTCCCATCGAGGCAAACTGGGATACCGATTGGGGTATCCCGGCCGAGCATATCGAGGAAGCGGTCGCAATGACCCCGCTAAAGCGGATGGGTGTGCCGGAGGAGATCGCCGAGACGGTGCTGTTCCTGGTTTCAGATGGCGGCGGCTACATCACCGGACAAATGGTTCTGGCGGACGGTGGGTGGACCCTCGCCGGCTAACGAACGGAGCAGGCCGATGGATGTCGACACGATCGATCTCGGAGCGCTAATCCCCGATGATTTGCCGGACGGCCGCGAGGCCGTCGCCGAGGGCCGCGCGCTCGGGCCGACGATCGAGCGGGCCACTTCGCTCTACTGCGAGGAGAAAGGCGTCACCTCAGAACGCGCATGGCGCGAGAAGGCGCGCGCCGAGGGCATTCCCTGCACCTGCATGAACATCGGGCTCGCCACCTGGGACGACACGCGCGAGGCGCTCGGCCTGATCTACGAGGATGCCCTCTCGCGCGGCGTGCGTCCGCCGGACCGCTTCAATCTGCTGGCCGAACGGCGCATGGGCTTGCCGAAGGAGCTCCGTGCGTCCGCGCCGCAAGAGACCGGGCCTGCGCTCTGGACCGATCAGCATTGGTGGGAGATGACCCATACGGTGCCGATCCAGCCCGAGGCGGCCGACAACATGATCGGCGGGCCGGGCTCGCTCGACAACGTGGTCAACGCCCTTCAAGTCGGCATCACCACGATCGGCGTGCTCAGCCAATATTCCTGGCGCTGGCCCTATTGGGACGACGAGATCGCGCAGCTGATGGCGGTGCTCAAGGCCGGCGGCGTTTTGGCCTCGCTGCGCGACGAAGGCATGGTCTTCGATTCCTATCTCGAGGACGGCTATCCCGGCGTCTTCCACGACTATGCGAGCTATGTCGGCTGGGCGATGCTCGAGCGTCATGTCGCCGAGGACCTGATCGGCGCGGCCTACTCCAGCTCGTGGGGGGGCCTCACCCAAAACCCGATCATCAAGTCGGCGGTCACGCTCGCGCTCGAGGCCGTGAATCCCGATCGCGTGCCGATCTCGTTCATCCAAGGCGACACCATCGGCTACACGATGGATCTCGATGCCAACATGGCCGTCCTCGTGAACGACCTCATGATGATGAAGATGACCGATCTCAAATACCGGCTCGGCGGCGCGCCGATCGCCGTGCCCGTAACCGAGGTCGAGCGCATTCCGTCCTGGGACGAAGTCGCGACGGTTCAGACCGTGAGCCGCAAGTGCGAGGCTTACCTGCCGATCATGGAGCCGTATGTCGATTGGGCGAAAATCGAGACGCTGCGCGACCAGCTGGTCGCGGGCGGCAAGCGTTTTTTCGAGAATGCCATGACCGCGATGAGGGAGCTGGGCCTCGACACGGCCGACCCCGCGCGTGTGCTCTTGCTGCTCAAGCGCCTCGGTCCGGAGCAATGCGAGATGCTGTTCGGTGCGGGCGCGCAAGACGACACCTACCTGCGCGGTCGCAAACCCGTGCTCGAGACCGATCTGGTGCGCGAGACCATGAAGAAGCGCGAGGAGCTTCTGGCCGTGTTGGCCGATCGCGGGCCGCTCGAGACGCTGAAGGCAAAGAAGGTGCTGGTCGCCTCGACCGATGTGCACGAGTTCGCGAAATATCTGCTGACCTCGACGCTCGGCGCCGTTGGCAGCGAGGTCATCGATTGCGGGATCAACCGCGATCCGGAGGACATCGTGAAGGTCGCGGTCGAGACCGCCGCGGATGCCATCGTGATCACCACACACAATGGCGTCGCACGGTCCTACGGCGCCAAGCTCACCAACGAGATGAAGGCGGCCGCGATCAATCCGGCGGTCTTCATGGGCGGTGTCCTCAATGAGGACATCGAGGGCTCCGAAGTGCCGGTCGACGTGCGCCGCGACCTGTGGGACATCGGCATCCGCACGCCGGATTCGATCGATGGGCTGATCGCGGCGATGGAGGAGATCTCCGGCGGCACGCCGTGAACGCCCTCGCGCTCGCTGATTTCGGCAGCACGTTCACGAAAGTCGCCCTCGTCGAGCCGGAGAACGGCAGGCTGCTCGGGCTCGGCCAGGCGCCGACGACCATCGCCACCGATGTGATGGAGGGCTACGAGGCCGCGCTCGCCGCCGCCCGTGCCGATTGCGCGCGGCCGGTGGCGATCACCGCGCGTCTCGCCGCGTCCAGCGCGGGCGGCGGGCTGCGCGTCGCGGCCGTGGGGCTCGTCGCAGACTACACGGCGGAGGCCGCGCGGCAGGCGGCGCTCAATGCAGGCGCGCGGATCGAATGCGTGCTCTCCGGTCGCCTCGGCGCGGACGACATCGCGACGCTGGAAGCGAGCCGGCCCGAGATCGTTCTGTTCTCGGGCGGCACCGATGGCGGCCAGCGCGAGCAGGTGCTCGCCAATGCCGAGATGGTCGGCGGCGCCACGCTCGACGCCCGCATCATCATCGCGTGCAACCGCGAGATCGCCACCGAGGTCGCCCAGTTGGTCGGACCGGCGGGGCGTGTCGAGATCGTCGCAAACGTGCTGCCCAAAATTCGCACCCTCGACATCGAGCCCGCGCGCACCGCGATCCACGAGGCGTTCATCCGCCATGTGATCCGAGGCAAGGGGCTCAGCCAGAGCCGCGAATTCGGTGGCACGGTGATCATGCCGACGCCCGAGGCGGTGCTTCTCGCGACCGGTCTGCTGGCAAAGGGAGCGGCTGAGCACCCCGGCCTCGGCGATGTCGTCGTCGTCGACATCGGCGGCGCGACCACCGACGTGCACGCCGCAGTCAGCCCGAAGCCGGTGCCCGCCGGCGTGCGCACGGCCGGCTTGCCGTCGCTGCCGCTGCGGCGCACGGTCGAGGGCGATCTCGGCATGCGGTGGAGCGCGCCATCGGTGCTCGCGGCCGATGGCGCGTGGCTCGAAACCGCGTGCAGCGCATTCGGTCTCGATCGCGACGCCCTCGCGCGCGCCTGCGCAAGGCGGCGCGACGATCCCGGTCTGGTCGCCACCGGCGATAACGAGGACAGGCTGGACCGCGCGCTCGCGGTCGCGTGCATCGCCCATGCTCTGCGACGCCATTGCGGCACGCGCACGACCGTCTACGTGCCGGGTCAGGGCGCGGATTTCGAGCAGCGCGGCGCTGATCTTCGCGCGGTCCCGCTGGTCATCGGCACCGGTGGCATGCTGGCGCGCCATCCCGCCGGCACCGACCTTCTCGCCGCCGCCGTCGCCCGACAGTCGAAGGGCGCGCTGACACCCACCTCACCCCGGCTGCTCATCGACACCCGCTACATTCTCGCCGGTGCGGGCTTGCTGTCGACCATCAGCCCGGCGGGCGCGCGCACGCTTTTGCGGACGATGTTGGCTTCGGGGGAGCCGACATGTCGTGACCGATGACACGGACGCGGAGGACAAGCCGCAACCGCTGAGGAGAGGTCGGCTCGGCCCATCTGTGATATGCCTGCACAATGCGGCGCTTATTTGTGCTCACCTTTCTTGTGCTGACTGTGGCTTCGGCCCCGGCTTCGAGCGACACCGACGGAAGAGACGCCGATCATGTGGCGCAGGAGCAGAGGTTGCCGGTCGAAACGACCGCGCCGGACCATGAGCTGGGGGACCATGAGCTGGGTTCCCCCGAGCCCCTTGTTGGGCCGCGCACCGGCTCAGGTGTGAGCTCTTTCGAGGCGTGGGCTGGCCCCACGAGAGCGGCGCGCCATGAGGCCCTCTTGGAACGAGGGTCCCTTGAACGATCCTGCGAGTGTCGAGAGTGACCCCATGACCGGCGCGTCGCCGCAAAGGTGAGAGCCGGCGGCGGGCTCGGACATGGACGGCGCTCCGGGGTTTGAGCCACGATCCCCCTGGTGGCTCTCCCACTTCCCTCCCGAACCGTGCGTTCGGATGTCGTGGGCGCAGCAAACGGGCTTCAGTCCGAGCGAAGGCACGCTGAGAGGCGCGGTCCATGGTGTAAGATCGCGTGACGCAACGGTCGCGCAGGCAAGCGTCCGCGACTGGCGAACGCGCGGAGATCGCCATGGCCGCACGACCCGACGGCACCCGGACCGTGATCGCCTCCTGTCCGCACGACTGCCCGGATAGTTGCGCGATGCTGATCGATGTCGCGGCCGATCGGATCACGGATGTGCGCGGCAACCCCGATCATCCGTTCACGCGCGGCGGGCTTTGCGTCAAGGTCAACAATTATGGCGAGCGGGTGCACAGTGCCGATCGCGTGCTGCACCCGCTCAGGCGGAACGGCGCCAAGGGGAGCGGCGCGTTCGAGCCGATCTCTTGGGACGATGCGTTGGCCGACATCAAGCGGCGCTGGAACGCGATCATCGACCAATTCGGCCCGACGGCGATCCTGCCTCACAGCTACCTCGGCACGATGGGCGTGCTCAACGGGATGACCGCGGGTGATGCCTTCTTCAACAAGCTGGGCTCGACGATCACCGAGCGCACTTTCTGCGGCTCCGGCGCGGCAACCGGCTACTTCATGACGATCGGCGATGTCCCCGGCACCGACCCCGAAAGCTTCGCGCATGCCAAGTTCATCATCGTCTGGGCGTGCAACACCATCAGCACCGGCCTGCATCATTGGCCGTTCATCGCCGAGGCGCAGCGGAACGGAGCGAAAGTGGTGGTGATCGACCCGGTTCGCACCCGGACCGCGAAGAAAGCGGATTGGCACCTCGCACCGCGGCCGGGTACCGACGGCGCGCTCGCGCTCGGCATGATGAACGTGATCGTGGCGGAGGATCTGGTCGATCACGACTATGTGGCGCGCCACACGGTGGGCTTCGATGCTTTGAAGACCCGCGTGGCGGACTATCCGCCTGAGACGGTTGCCGAGATCACCGGGCTCGATCCCCAAGAGATCCGCACCCTCGCCCGCACATTCGCCACCACGCAACCGGCGGCCATTCGCATGGGCATCGCGATCGAGCGCAGCCCCGGCGGCGGCCAGGCGGCGCGCGCGATTACCTGCCTGCCGGCGCTGGTCGGCGCCTGGCGGCAGGTCGGCGGCGGCATACTCTTCTCGCCGGAATTCGCCTTTCCGATCAAATGGGACGATTTGATCCGCCCGGATTGGATTCGGCCCGGCACCCGCATCATCAACCAGTGGGACCTCGGCGCGGCACTGACCGGCAACCTCGATCCGCCGGTGAAGTCGCTCTTCGTCTACAACGCCAATCCGGCGGTCGTCGTTGGGGAGCAAAACACGGTCCTCGCGGGGCTCGCGCGCGAGGACCTCTTCACCGTGGTGAGCGAGCACTTCCTGACCGACACGGCCCTTTATGCCGATTTGGTCCTACCCGCGACCACGCAAGCCGAGCAGTTCGAGCTGATGTATTCGTGGGGACATCTCTATCTCTCGATCAATGAGCCGGCCATCGCGCCGCGCGGCGAGGCGGTGCCCAACACCGAGCTGTTCCGCCGGCTCGCCGCAACCATGGGATTCGATGATCCCCAGTTCACCCGGAGCGACGAGGAGATCGCCCGGTGCGCCGTCGATTGGACGGACCCGAAGATGGCGGGCATCACCTTCGATGGCTTGCGCAAGCGCGGCTTCGCGCGGCTCAACCTGGCGCCGCCGGACGCCTATGCGCCGCACGCCGAGGGCAGGTTCGGCACGCCGTCCGGCAAATGCGAGTTCCACGCCTCGCTCGCGGAAGGGGGCAATACGGTCTTTGCGGGTTTCCGCCAGGGTTCGGAGGAGTTTCAACCGGGAGAGCCTCTGGACCCGCTCCCCTGCTTCATCCCGCCGCGCGAATCGGTGGCGACGGCGCCCGATCTCGCCAAACGGTATCCGCTGAACATTCTCTCGCCGAAGGCCCACGCCTTCGTCAATTCGAGCTTCGCCAACCTGCCCCGGCAGCGACGGCGCGAGGGCGAGCAGATGCTCATGATCCACCCCCAAGACGCCGCCCGACGCGGCATCGAGGACGGAACGGTTGTGCGTGTTCACAACCAACGTGGCGCGTTCGAGGCGGTGGCAACCGTCAGCGACGACACGAGACCGGGTGTCGTGGTCGCGCCGATGGGCCATTGGGTGAAACACAGCCGGTCGGGCAACACGGTGAACGCCGTCAATTCCGCACGCTATGCCGATATGGGCCGGGCGCCGAGTTTCTCCGACACGCTGGTCGAGGTGTCGGCCATCGCGTAGGGCCGGCTGCAACTGACCGCGCCGAGTGTGCGGAGCACCTCCGGCCTCGACACCCAGCATCGACACCGCCCGCCTTAGAGCATGTCACGTTCGCTCATGCTCACGCGAATGCTCTCTCTCATTGGACTTGACGCAAATGCGTCGTCGCGGGTGATCCCACCGGCGCGGGATTTGCGTTAGACCGGGAGCCGCGTCAGTGGCTGTGCCCATCCATGTCATGAGAGGTGCCCAGCGCACGGATTTCGGCGGACACGGTCACATCGCCGGCCCTTTCGAAGCTCAGGGTGATGTCAATGGTATCCCCGGCTTTGAGGCCGCCCGGCACGCCAAAAAGCATGATGTGCGGGCCGCCGGGTTTCAGCGCGGTTGTTTCGCCGGCGGGCACGTCGACGGCGTCGACGTGGCGCATGCGCATGACGCCCTCCTCCATCTCGGTGATGTGCAGCTCGGCCTTGCGCGCGACCGGCGTGCCAACCGCGACCAAGCGGTCGGCCTCTCCCGCGTGGTTGTGAATCACCAAGAAGGCCCCGCCCGAGCCGGTTGGCGTGATGCGCGCATAGGCATCCGACACAACGACATCCCCGGCAAGCGCGCTCCCGCCCGCCAGGACGAGCAACAAGACGCCCAAGACCATCGATCCCATGCGAAACAAGCCGTGCCTCCGCCCGTCACGTTCATCCGGCCCGTGACACTAGCCCCCTGGGCGAGCCTCTGACCAGCGAGAATGCAGCGCCAACGCTCGCAAGGTCGACGCTAGTCGCGGCCAGGGGGGAGCGAACGAGCCTGCCTGAGCGGTGGTCACCACCGACATGCCTGCCGTCAGTGGTTTGCACGTCGAAGGTTACTTCTTGAACTTTCCAAACAGCTCCACGAGCTCTGAAAACTTCACGCGCTGCTCCGCCGCATCGCCGCTCACGATCGCTTCTTCCACACATTGTCCTGCGTGGGATTTGAGTATCTCGTCCTCCACTCTTCCGAGCGCCGCCTTGACGGCGCGGAGTTGTGTCAGAACGTCGATGCAGTAGCGCTCCTCTTCGATCATGCGCCTGATCCCACGCACCTGTCCTTCGATACGGCTTAACCGTCGGGTCACCGATTTTGGATGCTGTGTCATCTTGTCCTACGTACCCCCTGGGGGTATATGCTAGGGAACACTATAACGTCATCACACCGAAACGCCGAAATGAGAGCCAGCTCGCTTTTCCCTGGGGTGCCCGCCCGAAGTTTCCGGACGGGACGCTTGTGGCGCTCCGGGTGGCGGATTCTTCTCGTCTCGCTCATCATCACTAGTCTTTCGTTCGGCGGCGCTCATCTCTTGGCGCAACCAGACGTCAATGGTTCGGCCACTACGTCGGATCTCGCCAACGCTCCGCATCACGACGGAGCGACACGAGGGACGGATGCGACCGGGGACGATGAGTCTGAGGACCGAGGCGCGATGCAGCACCGGGGAGACTGCGCCGATCGGGGCGATGACTGTTGCCCGCCGTGCGCGTCCGGCACGATACAAATGGGCGCTGCCACCGCAGATGATCCGGCTTCCGCGGTGGACGTAGCCGACATCACAATTCTCTCGGGCTGGCGACCTCACCCAACCGCCGAACCTCCCAGACCACACGCGTAGGCGCGCGGCCTCGCCGCGCTGTTTCCCGTGGATCCCGGCTGCTGAGCGCGGCCCGGGCACACGGCCATCACTCAACGCGTGGCTTGGGAGGAATTCCCGTGACAAGAGACACCCATATGGCGCGGCCCACACAGGCTGCCGCGCACGATGACACGAAAAGCAACCCCCCTCGGCAGCTGAGCCGGCGCGACCTACTCCGTGGCGCGGCGGTTGCCGGCGGCGCCGTCGTCGGCGCGGGCACCGCGAACGCGGCTGCGGCAGCCGAATATAACGGCGGGGCCGGTTCAATGATGTTCATGCCCGGGCACAACATGATCGGTGCCCGGACCAATCCGCCGGGTGCGCCGGCTGACCACGAGGTTCCCTACCGGGAGTACGACCTCACCTTCGATATCACGGCTCACGAGCTGGTGCCCGGCGTCACCTTCCCCGTGTTCGCCTTCAACAATCGGGTGCCGGGGCCGATCTTTCGAGTTCAGGAGAACGATTGGATCAAGGTCAACGTCACCAACGAAACGGAGGAGATGCACACGATCCATTGGCATGGCGTCGACCTGATCTACACGATGGACGGCGTGCCGATGGTGACCCAGGACCCAATCCATCCGGGCGAGACCTTCGTCTACCGGTTTCAAGCGCGCCCAGCCGGTACCCGCTTCTATCACTGCCACTGGAGCACGCCACTGCACATGATGTCGGCGCTCCATGGTGCCTTCATCGTGGACACGCCCAACGATCCCGTGCGCGCGCGCTTTCCCTACACGCGGGATTACGTGCTCATGCTCGAGGCCTTCGACGTCAACTTCAGCCGCAAGCACATCAACGAGGTGCTCGGCGGCATGAAGCGCGTCAACAAGCTCATGGCGATGGGCAAGCTCAACCCGATCACCCACGGCTTCTTTCGCGACTATGCCGAGTTCGAGCAGGCGATCGCCGACGGTTGGCGGCCGCCTTACACGCGAGCGACCGCAGAACGAAGCACGCCCGAGCCGACCTTCTTCGCCATCAATGGCAAGTGCTACCCGGCCACCGAGCCGATCGGCATAAAGACCGATGAGCTGATCCGCATCCGCCTCATCAACGGCGGCTTCCTCTCGCACCACATGCACCTCCACGGCCACCAATTCTGGAAGGTCGCCGAGGACGGGAATCCGCTCCCTGCGCCGATCGAGCTCAACACCGTGCCGGTCACACCGGGCAAGACCGTCGACATCATCGTGCACGGCAACAACCCAGGCTTTTGGACGTTCCACGACCACGATGTCCGAGCGGTCATGAACAACGGCATCTATCCGGGCGGGATGCTCACCATGCTCGTCTACGAGGACATGGGTGACGTGCCCTACGTCCCCTCGATCGCCATCAACGAATAGGAGGGCAGATCATGAAGACCTCAACCTTCTCCACACTTGCCGCTATGGCCGTCCTCGTGCCCATGGCCGCTGCATCCGCCCTCGAAGTCGATCCGAACGTGCCACCGGAGATCTCGCTCGGCGGTCAGTTCATCGGAACCGTGAACGTAAAGCAGACCGACCAGCCGACCGGCGGCGACGATCTCGATGCTGAGTTGGACATCGCCGACACGAGCGTGCTCGTGGGCCTCGCAAAGTACATTTTCACTGAGGGGGACTATGCCTACGGCGCGTTCGGTCTTGTCGTGCCGGAGGATGATAGCGATCTCGACGACGCGATCTTCATCCACCAGGCCTTTGTTGGCGTTGGCGGTCCCAACTACGATCTGCAAATCGGCCGCAGCCAGCTGCCGAACACGCTGATCGCCTTCCCGACGATTCGCGACGACGACCTGCTCGGCTTCACCCATGTCGGCAATGCGCACGCCAATGTCGAGGCGGAGGAGGATCAGATCTACGGCGGGATCGCTAGCGGCACGCTTTTTCTCGGCAATGGTCGCTACCGTCTCACCGCAACCGGTACAGCGCGGGCCGAGACCGATCTCTCCAACCTCGCCAGCACCGAGCGTGAATCCCGGTTCAGTCTGAACGGCGGTGCGCTGACCTTCGCCTACGACGTGCCCGAAGAGATCAAGTTCGACGCCGGTCTTCGATTCCTAGGGGTTACGATCGACTGGCAGCGCGCGGGAGCGCTTGGCTCAGGCGACGATGAGGATATCGTCGCCGTGGTCGGCGGCACGACCATCAACCTCAGTGACAACCCCGAGGCCTCCTGGGCGATCGACCTCCAGGGCATATACAATTTCGGAGATGGCACGACGAGCCTCGCCGAAGCCGTCCAGCGTGCACGCGCGGAGCACTATTCCGTCGTCGGCGGGCTGCGTTACACGAGCCGTCCTTTCCTCCAGACCGATTGGCAGGCCGCAATCACGGCGGCGTGGCGAGACTATCCGGGCATTGACGACGCGGCATCGATCGCGTTGGTGCCGAGCTTCGCGTGGCGGATCGGCAGCGGTATCGATGTGGTCGCGGAGTACATCTTCGAGGCCAACGGTGACGCCCTTGCGTCAGCGGAGAACGTCGATACCAAGCACACCGGTTTGATCGGTATCAGGTTCGCCCTGGACACGACATTCAATGAGTCGGTCGGCGCGCGCGGCTCGATCCTCAATCTCGAGCACGACATGCTCGATGCCGGTCCCACCGGCATCGGACATTGAGGGAGGTCACGGCAATGAGAACGATTCCGCACACCCTCGGCATGACGGTCCTCGTCTGGGCGTGGCTCGCGGGCAGCGCCGCCGCGCAAGACCACGGTGCGCACGATGGCCACGGCGCGCAGCACGAGGCCGGTGGACATCAGGGACACGGGATGGCCGACACGCCTCAAACCGGCTCATGGTCATACCACGACCGCGCAACCCCCGAGACGATCCTGTGGGAGCGCTGGGACATGATCCCCGTCGCGGGCTCGCACAATGCGTTCGTCGCCGTGGCTGGCGCGTCGCTCGAGGAGCGTTGCGCCCGCTATCGAGACAACGTCAGCACCATCCTCGACCGCACGTTGCTGTCTGCATGCGGTGCGATGGTGCCGCAAGATTCGGGGCCGGAGACCAGCGACACCGATCACCATCAACAACCCGACGCACACCACCACGACATGGAGTGAGACGAGATGAGACGTTTTGGGATTTTTCTCTCGGCAGGCGTGTTTTTGGCCGCGGCGCTCGGCGCGCACGCGGCGCAAGCCGAGACCTACACCGTCAAGATGAAGACCGATGAGGCGACCGGTGATGTCGTCTTTGAGCCGGCAAACCTCAAGATTCAGCCGGGCGATACCGTCGTTTGGGTGCAGGACGACGCGGACAACGAGCACAACGTCGCCGCCTATCCCAGTCGCATCCCGGCGAACACCGAGCCCTTCGAAAGCCCGATGATGATCGAGCTGGGGGCGACCTGGTCACAAACCTTCGAAAAGCCCGGCAGCTACTTCTACCACTGCCATCCCCACGAAGCCGCCGGTATGCGCGGGCTGGTTATCGTCGGCCGTCCCTCGTTGCCCGAGGAGTTCCGCCGCGCGAAGCCCGGCGAGATGTCGCACGACCACGGCGATGGCGGACACCACGGAGGCGGTGACGACATGAAGAAGGACATGGGCGGCGACGACTCCCACGGCGGAGATCACCACGACGATGGTCACGGCGGCGACCATCACCACGACTGAAATGGAACCACACCGAACCACTCACAAATCGAGGAGATGAGGCTATTGGAGCAGCTTGGATGGGGCGCGCCTTACTACGGCGTTTCGTCCCCGAGCCTGTCGCGCGTAGGGCTCTGCGGCCGCGCCGATGCCCCCGTCGTCCGCAGCTCTGTTTCATCGTCGGGTTCGGGCGTTGCTTCGATCGTCAGGTGGTGCTCCTTCACAGTGGCCTTGATCTCCTCGATATCGATCCGCGTGAGATGGCGCTTCTCCTCGACCTTCAGCGCCTCGGGCACCTTGCCGTCGATGCGATCGGTGATGAACTGGATCGCCCCCATGTCGCCCGCGACGGCCTTATCGAAGATCGTCCGCGCCAGCCGATCCATCCGCCGGATCTGCTTCTTCTCGTCGTCGGGATCGGCGGTCGGTCGATTGGCTTCGAGAATCAGCGCCTGAACCACTCGCTCGGATCGCGCTTCCGCCGCCCGCCGGGATTGCCGGATTGCCCCTTCTCGAATGTCATTGCTGTGAGTCCTGATGATGTTGATCTGTGGATATTATTGCTGCTGTGAGCCCCGAAAGTTCCCTCATCTGTTAGGAGAGTCCGTCACAGAGGAGACGGAGCGATGAGGCAGTCACGATTTTCTGAGGAACAGATCATCGGGATCTTGGCCGAGCAAGAGCGCGGCCTGAAGACGGCGGAGGTCTGCCGCAAGCACGGGATCAGCCCGAACACGTTCTACAAGTGGAAGGCGAAGTACGGCGGGCTGGATGTGTCGGACGCGCGCAAGCTGAAGAGCTTGGAGACGGAGAACGCGCGTCTGAAGCGTCTGCTGGCCGATGCGATGCTGGACAACGTGGTTCTGAAGGACCTCTTGGGAAAGAGCTGACGACGCCCCGGCTTAGGCGCGCGGCGGCGCTTGTGGCGATGTCCAAGCACGACATCTCGCAGCGCCGCGCGTGCCGGCTGGTCAGCGTCGATCCGAAGACCGTGCGCCGTGAGCGCCCACCCGACTGCCCGGAGATCCGTCGGCGCATGCGCGAAATCGCGGGCGAACGGCGACGCTTCGGCTATCGCCGCATCGGGCTTCTGCTCGAACGCGAGGGGATCAGGATGAACCACAAGAAGCTGCGCCGGCTGTACGCCGACGAAGGTCTCGCTGTGAAACGCCGACGCGGGCGCAAGCGAGCAACGGGAACCAGAGCACCGCTCGAGGTGCCGTTGTGCCCGAACGAGCGCTGGTCGTTGGACTTCCTCTCCGATGTCTTCGAGCCCGGCCGGCGCTTTCGTATTCTCGCCGTGATCGACGACTGCACCCGCGAGAGCCTCGGCCTCATCGCCGACACCTCGCTCTCCGGCCGGCGCGTTGCCCGCGAGCTCGATCGCTTAATCAGGCTCTACGGCAAGCCCAAGACGATCGTCACCGACAATGGCTCGGAGCTCACCAGCCGCGCCATCCTCGAGTGGCAAAACTCGACCGGCGTCGCCTGGCACTACATCGCGCCGGGCAAGCCCACCCAGAACGCGTTCATCGAGGCCTTCAATGGCCGCTTGCGTGACGAGCTCTTGAACGAGGAGGTCTTCCAGAGCCTCGCTGACGCTCGGAGGAAGCTCGCCATCTGGCGACACGACTACAACACCATCAGGCCGCACTCGGCCCTACGAGGAGACACGCCCCAACAAGCGCGCCGAACGCTTGAGCGGTCTGAGGGCTCCGCATACGGCGCGCGTGCAAACTCATCAACAACCAGCTATGCAAAACCAGGACTCACCCTATGAGTGAGGGACCCAAGGGGCGCACAGCATTGCATATACACGTAGAGACGGTGAGGCTATCTTTGAATCCTCGCGATGGCGTGTCCATAGTGTGCACCCGCGAATATCCCGAACTTGACACCGGGAAGGGAAGTCGCGGCAATGCTCTCGGCATATCCGTGGGGAGTTTGCGCTGCGTGGGGTTATGGAAGAAGCCGCCAGGGGGGGACGGCCGATAATCGAGAGAGGAGATATTCACTTAGCCAGCTAGTATCACGATCATGAAAGCCGACCGCGCCCAAAGTCGGGGAATCGAACTTGCCGCTATGGAGACTAGGTGGGGTTGGAGCGTTTCATGATGCTGTCGACCGAGGCGCCTGCGTTTCGTTTTTGGGGTAAAGCTCAACCGGTGGGCAACGGCGCTGATTGGCACCCCCTCGTCTATCACTGCCTTGACGTTGCAGCGGTGGGCCGAGTCCATCTCACGCGCAATCCGCAGTTGACGACGCAGCTTGTGGAGAAGATGGGGCTTGAGGAGCAGAGCGCTACGGATCTGTTGAGCTTGTTGCTGGCGTTCCACGATCTCGGCAAATTCTCGCGCCCGTTTCAAGCCAAAATGCCGGCTCTCTATCCTGCCGTGCTTGGCACGCCCGAGACACCGTCCACTCCTCATCACGACGCTGCTGGACTCATCCTGTGGCGCAACCCGGCGTTCGCCACAGCAAGAGCTGTAATCGCTGCCAACGATCGCGTTGTTCGACAACTCGGCCGATGGGTGGGGGCCAGCATTGGCCACCATGGAGCACCGGTTTCCTCTGAGACCCTGAGTAGTGGCAAGGAGGTGTTCGGCGAAGGCGGATTGGCCGCAGCGGCCGATTTCGCGCGAGCCGCCGCGGCATTGTTGTTCCCGCACGAGCCACTTCGAATCATCCAAGCGAAGGAGGCTCAGCGCCATGAGGCGTCATGGCTGGTTGCTGGTGTCGCGGTCCTCGCAGATTGGATCGGCTCCAATCAGAACTGGTTCCCTTATCGGGCGCCCGACATGGCGCTCGGCACCTATTGGGATGAGGTTGCGATCCCGGGCGCTGAGAGAGCTTTGGACGAGGCCGGCGTCCTACCGACGGCTCCGGCGCTGCCCGCCGCTAGCTTTCGCGACCTATTCGATTTTGAGTCGGGTTCGGTACAAACATGGGCCAGCACGGTCCGCTTGCCCGATGGTCCACTGTTGATCGTGATCGAAGATGTTACGGGAAGTGGGAAGACGGAGGCCGCACTCATGTTGGCGCATCGCCTCATAGCGGTCGGGCGCGCCAGCGGGCTCTATATCGGCCTGCCAACGATGGCAACGGCGAACGCGATGTATGCGCGCCTCGGTGAGACCTATCGCCGACTCTTCTCGGATAGCAGCACACCGTCGCTCGTCTTGTCGCATTCCGCACGCAGCCTTCACGCTGGCTTTCGTGCCAGCGTGCTCGACGCGGGGCGGCATGAGGCGCTCTACGCGCCCGGCCATACTATGCCCGCCGAAGAACCCGCCTCACGCGCTTGCGCTGCCTGGATAGCCGACGACCGGCGGCGCGCCTTCCTCGCCGATGTGGGTGTCGGCACGATCGACCAAGCCCTTCTTGCGGTGCTGCCCAGCCGGCACCAATCACTGCGGCTCTTGGGGCTCTCGTCGAAGGTTCTCATCGTGGACGAGGTTCATGCCTACGACGCCTACATGAGCCAGGAGCTGGCCACCCTGATCGAGTTTCAGGCCGCACTCGGCGGATCGACGATCCTCCTCTCGGCTACCTTGTCTCAAACCGAGCGCAGAGGTCTGCTTAAGCGGTTCGCGCGGACTGTCGCCTGTGCAAACGGTGATGTCCAAAACCTCGGCACGGCCTACCCGCTTGTTACTCTGGCGTCTAGTGCAAGGGCGGAGGAAAGCCCACAGACCGTGCGGCCGGAGCTGGAGCGCTCGGTACCGGTCAAGCTGACCGACAGCGAAGATGAAGTGCGCGAGCGGATCAAGGCGGCCGTCGGCGCCGGCGCAGCAGCGTGCTGGATCAGGAACACGGTGGACGAAGCTCTGGCGTCTTACGAATCGCTCGTCGCCGAGGGACTGAGCGCGGAGCTGTTTCACGCCCGGTTTGCCCTCTCGGACCGCCTGCGAATTGAGGATGCGGTCTTGCGACGGTTCGGCAAGAGTTCGACCGCGGCTGAGCGTCAAGGGCACGTGCTGGTGGCAACTCAGGTGGTAGAGCAGTCGCTCGACATCGACTTCGATTTCATGGTGACAGATCTGGCGCCGATCGACCTTGTGATCCAGCGCGCTGGCCGCCTCGCCCGCCACTTGCGAGAGGGGCGACCCGTCGAACCCCAGTTACTCGTCCTCTCCCCCGTTCCGTCAGACGACGCGGGCGCGCGTTGGGCACGGGACACGCTGCGCGGGACTATCGCGGTGTATCGAGACCCATCGCTGCTTTGGCGCAGCGCACGTGTTTTAGGAGAGGCGGGTGCCATCGTGACGCCGGACAACGTCAAAGCACTTATCGAAGCTGTCTACGGCGAAGACGCAAGAGATCGTGTGCCCCCACAACTCCTACGGGAGGTCGATAAGTCGGAGGGTCGCGCCGGCGCCGACCGTGGGATTGCGGTACAAAACCTCCTTAAACGGTCCGCCGGTTACGTGCGGGAAGCCGGTCTGTGGGACCTCGATATCAGAACGCCAACCCGGCTGGGCGAGCCCCAGACAACGCTGCGTCTCGCCCGTTGGGAGGGGGGCAAACTCGTACCTTGGGCGGTAGACGCGCCGCGGCGTTTGGCTTGGCGGCTAAGCGAGGTGTCGGTGCGCGCGGTGCGCATCAATGATGAAGCGCCGTACGCACCGACACTCGCGAACCAGATCGCACAACTCAAGGGCAATTGGTCCCGATGGGAGGCCGAGTGCGTTGTGGTGCCGTTGGCGTCTGGAGAGGACAGCCACTGGCGTGGCCGGGCATGCCTGCGAACTGACCGCCGGGCCGCGCGCGAGATCCCGCTCTCATACAGCGGCCGAACGGGCCTACGGTATAGAATATAGAAGCGCTCTTATCGTGTAGGTTGTTGCAACTATTCCCTCCCTGAGGCAGCCTGGTGGCAAAAGAGCGCTTGACACGTTCTTGGGGGATGTCGTGCCTGGATTCTCGCTGGTTGACGAGCGCTGGGTACCGGTGCGAAGGCGGAGCGGACGGGCCGATTGGATCGCACCTTCGCAGATCACCGAAGCCCTGGCCGACGATCCAATTGTGGCGCTCGCGGCGCCGCGCGCGGATTTCACGGGCGCATTGATCGAGTTTCTGATCGGTCTCGTTACCACCTGCACTGCGCCGGCAGACGAGGACGCTTGGGAAGATTGGTGGCTTGCGCCTCCCGGACCCAACACGCTGCGCAATGCCTTCGCTCCCCACGCTCACGCTTTCCTGCTCGATGGCGACGGTCCGCGCTTTCTGCAGGACCTGGAGGAGCTTGACGCGGAACCCAAGAATGTTTCTGCCCTCCTGATCGACGCGCCAGGCGAACAAACTCTCGAGCGCAATGCCGATCTCTTCAATAAGCGCGGTCGCGTGAATGCGCTGTGCCCCGCGGCTGCAGCGATGGCTCTCACCGCTCTTCAAACCTATTCTCCATCGGGCGGCAAGGGGCATCTCACCTCTCTTCGGGGCGGCGGGCCACTTACAACCCTTGTGGCTGCCGGTAACACCTTGTGGCATCGCGTTTGGGCAAATGTGGAGTCGAAGCGGCAGATCGAAGATCGAGGTGCGGCCTTCTTCGACGCCGGCGGCACAGATGATCCGGAGTGCATTTTTCCCTGGCTCTGCAAGACCCGCACCTCTGGGAAGGACGGACGAGAAACGACCCCTCGCGAGGTGAATCCCCTGCAGGTTTACTGGGGAATGCCCCGTCGCGTCCGGCTCGACTTCTCGCCGGCCCAAGGCGCACGATGCGATCTCACTGGCCTGGCGGCGAGCCACCTCGTGCAAAGTTATCGTACCCGCCCGTACGGAACCAAATATAGCGTAGGGTTCGACCACCCTCTGTCACCGTATTATCGCGACAAGAAGAGCTTGGCCTATTTGCCGCGGCACGTGCAGCCCGGCGGCGTGAGCTACCGTCACTGGCTTGGTCTCGTGGTCGAGGACGAGGACCGTGGGCGCCCACCGGCCCAATGCGTTCGCCATTTCAGGACGGCTCGCGCGTCGATCCTAGGGAACGAAGCACCGCGTTTGGGCGCCTTCGGCTACGACATGGACAATATGAAGGCGCGCGCCTGGGCCGAAAGCGAGATGCCGTTGATAACGGCACCACGGAGCGCCGACCGGCAGAATCTGGATGATATGGCGCGGCACATGGTGCGCAGCGCCGAAGCCGTCGCGAGAGCACTCGTCGAGACGGTCAAAAAGGCACTATTTGACGACCCGAAGAAGGCGTCGGGCGATTTCTCGTTCGTCGGCGAGCGCTTCTGGCACGACACTGAAGCCGCGTTCCATGGTCATTTGCACGATGTGCCCGTTGCAACCACCGGAGATGTCGATGACGAGGTGATGCTCGCGATCCGTCGGCGCTGGCTCGGTGCGATGCGCCAGGCGGCGCTTGCAATTTTCGATGCGGAAGTCGCCACACTTGGCCTTGAGGAAGGATCGATGGCGCGCATCGTCGGCGCGCGCTTCGATCTGAACCGCCGGCTCGCCGGCTTCGGCAAGGGCAAGATGATCTTCGAGTATTTGGCGCTGCCGCAAAAGCGGAACACGAAGGCACGATCGATGGAAAGCGCGCAATGACGGGGCAGCCATCCGGCATCGGCGGTCGGGCGCACGCTTGGTGGGAGCGCCTGGCAGACCCGAGTGGCGTGAGAGGTGGACGGGATCGCGGGACGCTCGCCGAGCTGAGGCGCTGCCGCAGGGCGAGTGAGGCGCTGATGCTCCCCGCCGGGGTGGATCTCGTGCGCCGGCTCGGGGGCGTCAAGGGCAACGTCGATCGGGCAGCACTGCTGGCGATCGTTCTGGCTCACATCAGGAACGACGACCCCCACAAAACGATCGCGCGCGCGGTTGGCCGGGACGCCTTCGAAAAACCAGACTCCGCTTTGTATAAGGAGGCCCGCTTTCGCCGACTCCTTCTCTGCCGCACGCCGGACGAACTGCTGGCTCACATGACCCGGCTTGCCAAGTTCTTGAATGGCACAGCCAACGTCGCGGATCTCGCAGAGTCTATCATCTATTGGGGCGATCGAGTGCGGCGTCGTTGGGCATTTGACTACTACGCCGCCGCTTCGGCAATTCCACGCTGGAGCCAAAACGAGCCGGCATCGGCCGAAGTCGAGAGCGAATGAGAGTGAATCGATGACCGAGTTTCTACAGCTTCATCTCCTCACGGCCTATCCACCGGCCAACCTTAACCGCGACGACACTGGACGGCCCAAGACAGCAATCATGGGTGGCGTGCCGCGGCTGCGCATTTCTTCCCAATCGCTCAAGCGAGCGTGGCGGGAGTCTGAGGTCTTTGAGCGAAAGCTTGAAGGACATCTGGGTCAGAGAACCCAGCGTCTAGGACAGGTGGTACGAGACCACCTGATCACCAACGGCATGGATAGGGACGACGCGTTGCGAACCGCGACTGCCATAGCCGGTGTCTTCGGCAAACCCGTTCCCGAAAAAGAGCAGACCAAAAAGCCAGCCTTCATCGAGCAGCTTGCCTTTATCAGCCGGGAGGAAAAGGACGCCGCCATCGCGCTTGCCGACCGAGCGCTTGCAGGCACCGACATCACGGCCGACGAGAACCGACCCAAGGCCAAAGAGGTGCTCCGCCGCACGGACGCTGCAGCCGATATCGCCATGTTCGGACGCATGCTTGCAGACCACCCCCAATTCAACCGCGAGGCGGCGACCCAGGTGGCGCATGCGATCACGACGCACAGGGTTGTGCCCGAGGACGACTATTACACCGCAGTGGACGACCTGAAGCGGCGCGAGGAAGCGGATGACGCCGGGGCCGGCTTCGTGGGCGTACAGGAGTTCGGTGCCGGTCTGTTCTATCTCTACCTTTGCATCGACAAGGACCTGCTCACGAAGAACCTGGAGGGTAATGCCACTCTCGCGAACAGCGCTGTCGCGGCAATAGTCGAGGCTGCGGCGACCGTCGCGCCGCGCGGCAAGCAGGCCAGCTTCGCGAGCCGCGCCTATGCATCCTACATCATGGCCGAGCGCGGGCCCGAGCAGCCGCGCTCGCTCGCCGCCGCCTTCCTCAAACCGATTGATGGCCGCGATTACATGGCGGATTCGATCACGGCGCTCACTACATTCAACGAGAAGCTGGCGACGGCCTATGGAACGGCCGGAAGAGCGCCGCAGGTGATGAATGTGCCGGCGGGCGAGGGTTCGCTCGACGACATCATCGGCTTTGCGACAGGCGCTGCTGATGCGTGAGTACCTGCTTTTTTCGCTCTACGCGCCAATTGCGGCGATGGGCGAAATCGCCGTGGGCGAGCGACGGGGTTCGTGGGATCGGCCGGGCAAATCGGCGGTAATGGGGCTCGTCGCCGCGGCGCTCGGCATTGTGCGTGAAGACGCGGCGGCTCATTCCGCTTTGAGCGAGCGGTATGGCTATGCCGTGCGGATCGACGCGCCAGGCGCTCCGATGAGGGACTATCACACTGCGCAGGCACCGCGCGCACGTAGAGGCGCGACCTATGCGACTCGGCGCCAAGAGCTAGCGGCGTCCAACATCGAGACCGTCCTCTCGCAACGCGACTTCCGCGTAGATGCTGCCTACACAGTCGCGCTTTGGCAGCGCGAGGGCGCGCGCTGGCCGCTCTCGCAACTTGCCGTGGCGATAAAGGGCCCCGCCTTCACGCTCTATTTCGGCAGAAAATCGTGTCCCTTCGCATTGCCGCTCGACCCAGTGGTGGTATCGGCTGCGGACCTTCACGCGGCGTTCGCAACCCGCCCGCCGCCTGCACTCCTCGCCGGCCTTGCCCTTGAGCACCCAGCGCGGTTCGCAAGCGATACTGACGCGGACGTGCCCATCGAAGCACTCAGCGTAACGCGGCGGGATGCCGTCTTGAGCCGAGAGCGCTGGCAGTTCGCCGAGCGGCACGAGATCGTCTCGCAGATGCCGGATAAGACCGCGGAATGATCGGACCGCTTCACTTCTCGCGCGTAAGGTTGAGCCGAGAGGCGTCGGCGGCGAACCTGGCACCGCTACTACTGCCCCGCTCGGACGCCGCGGCCGCGGCAGCACATCGTCTCGTATGGTCTCTCTTCGCCGACGACGAAAGCCGCACGCGCGATTTTCTTTATCGCGAGCTTCGCCCGGGCGAGTTCCTCATCCTTGGGGCGCGGCCGCCTGTCGACCGCCACAATCTGTTCGAGGTGGAAACCAAGCCGTTCGAACCCCGGCTCGAAGCCGGTGATCTGCTCTCGTTTTCCCTCCGGGTCAACCCCGTCGTCGCCCGATCCGTGGAAGGGAAACGGCGTTCTAAGCGCGACGATGCCGTCATGTCACTGAAGAACAAGATTGCGCGAGAGGAAGCCGATGATCCCGGCTCACGCTACGAGTTGGAGCGCCGCGCCGGGCACGATTGGCTCGCTGCGCGCGCCGCAAAAGCGGGCTTCTCGCTCGATGGCACACGGCTCGCGGTGGGTGCCTATCGCACACATCGCATTGAACGCGGCAGCGGTTCGCCGATCCGCTTCGCCACGCTCGATTTGGATGGCTTCCTTACCATCAGCTCGCCGGCGGACTTCGTTGCGGCCATGGCACGCGGGTTTGGTGCAGCCAAGGCCTTCGGCTGCGGCCTCATGCTGATCCGTCGGGCGTGAGGAATCATGGCGCGCCCGCTGCCCGGTCTAGCGCCGGCCAAACCGATCCCGATCAAGGACCGCTCGTCGATCCTCTTCCTCGAGAAGGGCCAACTCGACGTTCTCGACGGCGCCTTCGTCTTAGTCGACAAGAACGGGGTGCGCATCCATATCCCGGTCGGCGGCATCGCCTGCCTCATGTTGGAGCCAGGGGCGCGGATCTCACATGCTGCCGTCGCGCTGGCGGCCCGTGTCGGGTGTCTCATTGTCTGGGTCGGCGAGGCCGGTGTGCGGCTCTACGCCGCGGGGCAGCCCGGAGGGGCGCGGACTGAGCGGCTGCTCTACCAAGCCAAGCTGGCGCTCGACGACGATGCGCGGCTCAAGGTGGTGCGCAAGATGTACGAGCTGCGCTTCGGCGAGGCACCGCCCGCACGCCGCTCTATCGACCAGCTGCGCGGAATCGAGGGCGCGCGAGTCAAGCGCATGTACGAGAACCTCGCCCGCCAGTATGGCGCGCACTGGCGTCGGCGCCGCTACGATCCCAGCGACTGGGATGCGTCGGACGTGCCGAACCGTTGCCTGAGTGCGGCCACCGCCTGTCTGCATGGCCTGACTGAGGCAGCCATCCTCGCTGCCGGTTACGCGCCGGCGATCGGCTTTCTACACACTGGCAAGCCACGCTCCTTCGTTTATGACATTGCGGATATTTTCAAGTTTGAGACCGTGCTGCCGGTCGCCTTTCGCATTGCGGGAGCCGTTCAGGCGAGCAAGCCCGTGGAAGGCCGCCCGGTCCGCGATGCTCAGGGTGAGGTTCGCCGGCGCTGCCGTGACAACTTTCGTGAGACCAAACTGCTCAAGCGTCTCATTCCGACAATCGAGGAGGTGCTGGCGGCCGGCGGGCTCGAACACCCCGATCCGGCGCCGGAGGCACAACCGATTGCGTTCGTTGAGGAGCACGGGGGCGATGTTGGTCATCGTGGTTGAGAATGCCCCGCCCCGTTTGCGTGGGCGTCTCGCGGTGTGGCTTCTGGAGATCCGTGCCGGCGTGTATGTCGGCACCTATTCGCGACGGACCCGCGAGATGATTTGGCGCCAAGTGCTCGACGGAATCGACAGCGGCGACGCGGTGATCGCTTGGTCGGCCCCAAACGACGCGGGCTTCGACTTCGAGACCTGCGGGCGGAACCGGCGCATGCCGATCGAGCTCGACGGGTTCAAGCTCGTGCAGTTTCTGCCACGCGAGAGGACCTGAACGCGGGGGTATGAAGCCGGGATGTTGACCTTAGGAAACGAAGCACGAACACCCCGGTAGGTTCTTTGAAAACTGAATAACGACTGCGGAACAATGGCTTCCGCGAAGAGTGTTCCCCGCGAGCGCGGGGATGAACCGTGGAAATCGCCCTCGGTCCCGAAACGCCGTGCGTGTTCCCCGCGAGCGCGGGGATGAACCGCTGATCTGTGCGGTGCCAATCTGCGCGGTGCCGTGTTCCCCGCGAGCGCGGGGATGAACCGGTGTTTGGGTCGCAGACCTCGCACGTCGACAAGTGTTCCCCGCGAGCGCGGGGATGAACCGGCACGGTGTCCCTCAATCAGGGCATGAAAGCAGTGTTCCCCGCGAGCGCGGGGATGAACCGGAGTTGCCTGTCAGCCTCGGTGGAGCGACGCGGTGTTCCCCGCGAGCGCGGGGATGAACCGGCCAAGCAGAGTATGGGGGCGCGGATGGGTCGGTGTTCCCCGCGAGCGCGGGGATGAACCGTAGGTCGGCTTGCCCGGCACCATGCGCACATTGTGTTCCCCGCGAGCGCGGGGATGAACCGTACGTCGAGACGCTCACGCCGGGTGCGGTGGCGTGTTCCCCGCGAGCGCGGGGATGAACCGAACTATCCACCCGGCGCACCCGACGACATGCCGTGTTCCCCGCGAGCGCGGGGATGAACCGGTGCAGCCGGTCGATAACTTCGCGGACGAAAAGTGTTCCCCGCGAGCGCGGGGATGAACCGTTTACCTGGGCCGAGCCCACCGCCACCCGTGTGTGTTCCCCGCGAGCGCGGGGATGAACCGCTGGCCATGCGCGACCCGAGCTTCGTGTTTGAGTGTTCCCCGCGAGCGCGGGGATGAACCGGTCTCGAGCGCGCCCACCGGCAGGGCTGGTCTGTGTTCCCCGCGAGCGCGGGGATGAACCGGCGGCGATGCCGGCAAGCCCTTCGACCTGCTCGTGTTCCCCGCGAGCGCGGGGATGAACCGCCGACGCTCTACGACCTCAGCAAGGGGCGTTAGTGTTCCCCGCGAGCGCGGGGATGAACCGAGCACGGCGTTGTCGGAGACGACGAGCGGCATGTGTTCCCCGCGAGCGCGGGGATGAACCGGAACTGGCACCAGCCGAGCGCACTGTTGGATTGTGTCTCCCTGGCACGCGGGGACTATCCGCAGCGTTGGTCTCCGGTGCTGAGCGGCCAGGCGGCTCTCCCCGCCCCGGCCTGGCAATAGAAGGAGCCGTTCGTGTCAAATTCACGTCGGTCCATTGCGCCCCGCCGATCCGATCATGGCCTTGATGGGGGCGGTTTTTTGCGCCCCTCACGCGCTGTGCGCGATGCACTCTGCAATGCAGGCGCTGATACCGACTCCGAGAACAACGAGCGATACAGATTCAGGGAGAGAAACTGCCGCGACCTCCTACGTAAGTACGTAGTCAAACGATCCACCCCAGTCGGTTCGCAAGACGCCGGCTCGAGGAGGAAGTCGGCACTAACGAGTTTGCCGCACCCGGCTGCGGCGGTACCAAACCAAGAAGCCGCAACTGACGACGCCAGCCACGATGATTGTTAGGGTGGCGGGTTCGGGGATGCTGGTCGGGCTGAAGGCGAGCGCACCAGTCGCGTTGCTCGACGTGAACTCGAGGTCACCTAGGGTTCCAGTGCCGAAGTCGGCAATTCTAATGCCGCCTCCAGCTCCGACGAACAATTCGCCGGTCGGAGCGCCCAAAGCAGGGCTCGAACAGATCGCCGGAAACGCACAAACTCAGCTTAGTGCAATGGCGAGCATGACCGAGCTGAGCGACAAACGTTTCATTACCCCCTACCCACCTAGGTCAGGTAACGCATATCGATAGCTTAGCGCCTTTTCCTCCTTTCAGGCCAGTCGCCCTGGCTTTGACAAACCGGGCGACTTCAACATGGGGCGGCTAGTGAGCGACGTTAATGTCGCAGCGCTGTAGCATCTATCTGGGACGAAAGATCGACCGCGCCCAGGATAGCCGGGACTGTCGGAGGCTTTTCGCGTGCCCAAAGAGACTCCGCGGCTGGACGCCGGTGAGAAACCAGAGGCCCGCCCCGGGGATAAACCAAGAACAAAATTATGCGCGCATTCCCTGAGCCCACTCCAAACGTCGAACGCCTGTCGCGTTGGGGCTTCGGCGTGCGGATCAAGCCCTCGGGCGTACGGAGCTACATCTGCCAGTATCGCAACCGAGAGACCGGGCAATCGCGGCGAATGACACTCGGGCAGCACGGCCCGTTGCGCACCTTCCACCAGGCCCGGCAGAACGCCCGTCGCATCCTGGGCGATGCCATCGGCGGCGGTGACATCGCCTCTGCTCGGCGTGAGAAGCGAGCGGCACCCACGGTTACACAGCTCGCCGCCGAATATCTGGAACGCCATGCGATTCCCAAGAAGCGCCCGCAAAGCGTGCGCAACGATCGCCTGCTCATCGACAGATACGTCCGCCCCGCCCTTGGCGGGAAGAAGGTGGAGGCCGTCTCCCGCCGAGAGATTACGGCACTGCATGCCTCCCTCAAGGACCGGCCTTATCAAGCGAACCGCTTGCTGGCGTTGCTCTCAAAGATGTTCTCCCTGGCCGTGGACTGGGGCTGGCGGACAGACAATCCCGCCAAAGGGGTCGAACGCTACGTCGAGCACAAGCGCGAGCGCTGGCTATCCGACGACGAGCTGACGCGTCTCCTCGAGGTTTTGAGGGACCACCCCAACCAGCGCGCAGCCAACGCCGTTCGGATGCAGCTACTCACCGGCGGTCGGATCGGCGAGGTTTTGCGCACGGAATGGGATGACATCGACTTCGAGCGTGGGGTCTGGATCAAGCCATCTCACCACACAAAGCAGAAGCGCACAGAGCACGTCCCCTTGAGCCCTCAGGCGCTGGAGCTGCTCGCAGCGACGCGCGAGGTAGCCGACGATAGCGTTCCTTTTGTTTTTCCTGGAGATGTGCCCGGCAAGCCCCTGCAGGAGATCAAGAAGTTCTGGCGCTCGGTCATGCGTCAGGCGGGTATCGAGAACTACCGGATGCACGACAACCGTCACACACACGCGTCACACCTCGTGTCGAGCGGGCTCAGCCTCGAGATCGTTGGCCGTCTACTCGGACACACCACGGCGACAACGACCAAGCGCTATGCCCACCTTGCCGACGACCCCATTCGGGCGGCAGCGGGGCGCTTTGGTGCAAAGATCGACGGCTTATCCAAAGCGCGCTCAGCCGAGGTCGTGAAACTGCGCGAAACCGAGTAACGACGCTCCCCTGCCCTTCAAATCGCTTCCAAATCCTCTTTGAACTCCCGCAGAAGCTCTCCGAGCGCCTTCATCTCCGCCATTGCCTCCTTCGTCCTGAGCCCGTGGCGGAAGGCGCCGTTGCGCTCGCCCTTCGGCGCACCTCCTCTCGCACCGTGAAACCGACACACGGTCCAGCCCTTCACAGCTGGCGCACGACAGCGGTTTCGGGTGCGCTTTGAGGTCGCCGTACAGCGTGGGCTCCGATGCATCGGGAGTGGGCCGTTCATGAGGTTGGCGTCATTCCGTGCGAGCCACATTTCCCACGATTGCCTGACCGCCGTCCTTGACCGTCACCTGTTCCACCGTCATCCGCTGCTCTCCACCCCGCCGGTACTTCCGTAGCGCCTCCATCTGGGTCGTGAACGTCCGTGTCAGCTTGTTGAACGCTCTTTCAGCACTGTCCTGTTGCGGGATGGTCTCGATATGGTTCAGACGGAACGCAAAGGTCATTGCCATCGTGTGCACCGCAGCCATCTGAGCCGCCAGCATGGCTTCCACCTGATCACGGGGCTCCACGGACTTGACCATCGCGAGCATGGTGTTGAGGGCTTTCTCATCCACCACGCCATTCTTCGTGCTGGCTCGTACCAGCTGATCCAGAACGCCCTCCAGAAAGCTTAGATCTGATGCCCCCAGGGCCTCCATGAGCAACGACCCACCAACATCGGGCTCCGTGTGGTCGACGACGATCTCGCTTCCGCCTTCGCCCGTGATGACCTTCAAGCCGGGTGATGGCTGACCACGCCTTTCCGGGTTAGTCGGCTCATTCGTTGGAGCCGGTGCTATGGCCCTGGAGGGCGGCTTTCTGTCTAATGTCACAATACCGATGCGAATCTGAGGATAAATCTAGTGTAGTATAGCATATTTATTTCGGTTTTTCAATACCGTTCTCACCTCTATACAAGATAGTCCTCGACCATTACACGATGTTTCCAAATATGCGGTCGATATATTACAGTGCCTATACAAGGCCCGTACGACGTTATACAGAGCGATTTCTTCCCTCCTGTGAGAGGGGGGCCGTATAGGCAAAGGAATCGCTCTCCATGGCGCTCATAGCCGCTCACAGCAACAATTGGTCTGGGTCCGCGTTCCGCGTACGGGGCCAGGACCCAACCATGTGGCCCCAGCGTGAATCAGCCGGCTTGCTGGTCTGGCCCTATTTTGGATGTGACGCCTCGGCCCAGAAAGCCGACCTTCGAGGCTTAGAACATCGCCGATCCCGTCCACGCCAGGCGTTGCTTGCCCTCATCGGGTCGATAATCTGCCTCCATCGCAACATAGATCGCCGTCCCATTCCCGTTTTTGCCGATCAGAAGCTTGGCCGAGCGGTCGATATCGAGATCGGAGATCGTTGACCTACGGGGCGCGACAATCCGAGCGCATCAGCGAACTCTTCTGAATCAGACCGGCCGCCCGCGCGGTTCCCCATACGACGTACCCATTCCCCGCTCCGTCGACATTGAAGATGTAGTGCTCGATTGTTGCGTTGGCCGGATAGGCGACCAAAACGACGAGGTATTCATCCGGTGCTCCGCCAAGAAACGTGACGAAGCCGCCCTCCGCTCTCGCGCTGCGCGTCCGATTGGTGGCGTCCGTAAAGATAATGTCGGGTTCTTCACCGCTCACAATGAGCTGCAATTCGCCGTCTTCGATCGCGTCCTCATGCCACCCGGCATCGTCGCGAGATACCGCCACGCCCGCGAAGTACCAGCTGACCCCGTTCGCTGATCCGCATCGCGTGACGATCTCGGCTGAACCGGGAGATGCCGCGAGAAAGGTAATCGCCAGCACCAAAGCTCCCATGGCGCCCACCAGCCTACAGTGCGCCATCACGACCCTGGAACCGCCTGCGCGTCGGTCAATGGAGCCGTGAGATCCGGTATCGGACAAGCGATGACGTCGCCTCTTCGATGAGAATCTCGTGGCCTTCGACGATGAAGACCCTGTCCTTTGCCAAGTCCAAGGAGTACCCGATCCGCTCGTTCGAGATTACCTGTGTCTCCGATCCGGATGGCGGCAACACGATCGGCGGTGCGGTTGTGGTCGCCGTTCCACTCGAGACTGTGTTCGCGGAAAAGATGCCACCCGCCGTCGTGCCGCTGACGCTCCCCGTCCCAGCGTAGGTGGTCGTCGATGATGGCTGGATGATGATGGGCGTGCTGTTCATCGTGGTCGCATTGGACCGTAGCCGAACCGTATGGCGCTCGAACACTGCACGACCCTGTTCCATGCCGGCATAGGTCACGACAACGTGCCCGGTCGGTCGTGTTCTTCCGAAAATGTCCGCATTTCCGGCGATGTTCGGCAAGCTCTCGCGCGTTTCGATCTCGACCATCGCGTCGCCGATACCGGCGACCAGTTCCTTGTTCAAGGGTTGCGCCAACATGGCCGACTGTTTGATGTCCCTGCACCCGACGACAATCAGCGCCAGCAACGGGGTTAGACAGAGGCACCGCCACGTCATTGCCGTCTCCTCCTTGTGCCGCACTCGTTGGGCCGTTCGCCGCAACAGATCCGTCGTCACAAATTATCCTATTTTGGGATAATCCGCAAATGGGATTACTGAGCCTGCCTTCGGGCTACGAGGTCGGGTTCGGCGTTGAGGAGCAGGTTCACCACCGAGTTCAAGGTGTTTTGCCGCGTCATGGCGGAGGAGCGCGAGGAGGCTGGGCTAACGCAGGCGGAGTTGTCGCGCCGACTCGGAAAACCTCAATCCTTCGTTTCCAAGTACGAACGCGGAGAGCGCCGGCTCGACGTCGCCGAGTTCATTGTGATTGCCCGCGCGATGGACCGCGATCCGGCCAAGATGGTTCGCAAGGTGGAACGTCTCGCAAAGACTCAACGAGGCTAGCCAGCGCTGCCGAAAACAGGTCCCGCGACCAACGCGCGATCACGCGCTCGGCCACTTTAGGCCCGAGCGGCGGGACGCGCGAGGGCCGCGTCGTCTACTCTGATCCCAGGACCTCACTCAAACGCTCGCGCGCGGCAGTGCTCGAGGAACTGCCGCCACAGCGCCCGCGCCCGGCGTCAGGTCATAGACACCGAGCTCGTTCCACTGGCCCCCGCTCTCCCGCTGGTTGACCGTGACCGTCGCCGTGCCCCCGTCGTGGAAGATCTTGAAGTCCGCCGCGCATAGGTGGTCGTGCCATAGGTGGCGGGTCGGCGCGTAGACCCGGTAGGGACCCGCTTACGGGCCAACGCTTGACCGCTCTTGATCGATTTCCCCTGACGACGGCGGACGCCAGATTCTTCCCGCCACCCTTATTCGATGTATATTATTGTCACCGGCTCTCCATCCGCGAGCTTCTTTAATTCGTCGGCACTTGTAACCTCAAATTTCGAAAAGGTTATTTCAGCTCCATCGCCAACGTCATTTATTTTCGGCGATTCGTCGGGAGCGTCGACGGTGAGTATTTTGCGAACACCCACGAACTTCCACTCCGCCGGTCGTCCTTCGCAAGTCATGGACGGATCAGGGCATTCACGCTCACGTCCATATTGTTACAGCCTTTCTACTAGCTTCTTGGTCGTCAACAGCTTCGATCAGCACAACATCTTCCCAGATGGGATATTTATCTTGCACCCCATCCTTAAATTTAACTGCCATTACTATACTTGCACCATACCACGTCATGGCCACTCCCATTCGCACACTTGTGCGCCAAGAGGCAGCAGTATAGCACCCGATTGGCCGGTAGGCCGACAACCTAAATCTTTCTGCGCCTTCTTATCTTCTGAATCGCCACGTTATCCTTTTGTCGTTTCGCCTCTTTCAACCACGCCGCTAAGAAAACGCATGGATCATTCTCATTATTATCATTGGAATGGGCCAACTGTTTTGCGGCTCGACTGTATTCATTCTCGATATTCTGCTTACCATCCTTCGCCATTTCGTTAGTGGTGGGGCCATCGTTGAGGTCCAGGAGATCGGCGATGAGACCGCCGACACCAATTCCGAGACCAACTACGGCACCCTCAACCGCCGAGCCTCCAAGGAACGGGAATATGAACGGAATAACGAATGCCACCTCACCTGTCGGATCCACATAGCCGACCGGGTTGCTGCCGACATACGCGTAGGTGTTGAGCCCACCCCCGAGCCCGATCGGGTCGCTCTGCAAATAGCGCCCGATCGCCGGATCGTAGTGGCGGTGCCAGTTGTAGCTGAGGCCGCTCTCGTCGTCGGTGTATTGGCCTGGGAAGCGCCAATTGTTGGTCTCGGCGCCGATGGTCGAGTCTTCTTCGCCGAAGGGGGTGAAGGCGGCGTCCCACACCACCGTGCGGGTGTCGTCGGTCATCTTCTGCGGCGCGCCGCGGTGGTCGGCGTGCACGGTGAGCACGTCCTCCGCGTCGTTCGCCACCAGCTTCACAGTGTCCGCCGAGACCAGCCGGCTCTCCATCTCCATCGGCACCAGCAGCACCGCGTCTGCGATCGTCACCCCTAGGCCCGTGTCGGCGAGCACCACCTTGTGGGTGGCCGCGCTCTCGAGGTCGTAGGTGCCGAGCGGCTTCCACACCCCGCCGTCGGTCTGCTGGTTGTGGGTGATGGTGGTCGTGCCGTCCGCATGGTGCACGGTGTAGTCGGCCGTCGCGTTGCGGTTGCTGGCCGCGCTCCAACGCACATAGACGGCGTAGCGCCCGTCGACGT
The DNA here is from genome assembly GCA_965216915.1 of Alphaproteobacteria bacterium. Classification (GTDB taxonomy): domain Bacteria; phylum Pseudomonadota; class Alphaproteobacteria; order UBA828; family UBA828; genus CBDCGS01. The sequence continues at coordinate 492,301 of CBDCGS010000010.1, read as the reverse complement.
CCATCGGCCAGGTGTGCGTGTTCGCGCCCTGGTCGTCTTGCTAGGGAAATGTCTGCCAATATGTCGCGACGTGGGGAGGGATTTCGATGCCTTCTTTCCGTGCTTTGGCTGGGTCCGTCAGCACGTCCAGTGCCTCCACTGAACCTGCGATTGCCGCCCTCTCTAACCAACGAAGTGCAATCTGGGGATTTCCACGATGGGAGTAGGCGATCGCGACATTGTACTCCTCGTATCCATGTTCGCCGTCCTTCTGCGATGATCGGTTAAACCAATACAACGCGCGTTTCGAGTCGACAGATACGCCGTCTCCATATGCGTACATAGATCCCAACCAATCCTGAGCGCGCCGATTTCCATCTTTGGCCATTGGTTCAATAAGGCGTAGCGCCGCAGCGTAGTCACCGACCTTAAGCGCGTTGAGCGCTTCTTGCTCGAGTTTCTGCTCGTTTTCGCCCCAGTAAACGTAGCCAGCAACACCCCCGACGGTAAGAAGTACAACACCCGCTAATAACCAGGAGAACAAGAATATGCGTCGCAATCGGAATCTCTTCTTGTGCTATTCGGTCACAATGAGGACATTTTGACCGCTATAACTCGCATCCTGACCACCATAACTCGCATCCTGACCACCATAACTCGCATCCTGACCACCATAACTCGCATCGAAATCTAAAAGTTTTATCACATCCCAATATTGCGACATGACTTTTTTATTTTTTTTCGACGCGCTTATACATCCTTCACTTCGTGATCCAGGGTGAAGAAAGAACTCGCAACGCCCCAAACCTAATTTTGAGAAAGATGTCTGTCAATAAAACCCTTCTTTAACCAATATGACCCGCCAAACTTATCAGACCGCTCCATTTCATAGACGCCCGGCTGTATCGGACCCACGTCCTTTTCATCTGCGCAATCCGGATTGTTGCGACATTTCCCCTCTTTCCCGGAAGCCACCCCCTCGGGTCCCAGCTGTGCAGTTTCTCCCGGACGTAAGAGGGAGGAACACGTCAAAGTATGCTTCGTAATTGAGTATGTGCAAATCGCAAGCCCCATGGGGTCGACATACATTATAGGATTCCCATGCGCATAGGCGTACGTATTGAGCCCGTCCCCAAGCCCGATCGGATCTGACTGCAAATACCGCCCGATCGCCGGATCGTAGGTGCGGTGCCAGTTGTAGCTGAGGCCGCTTTCGTCGTCGGCGTATTGGCCGGGGAAGCGCCAGTTGTTGGTCTCGGCGCCGATGATCGAGTCTTCTTCGCCGAAGGGGGTGAACGCCGCATCCCATACCACCGTGCGGGTGTCGTCGGTCATCTTCTGCGGTGCGCCCAGGTGGTCGGCGTGGATCGTGAGCACGTCCTCCGCGTCGTTCGCCACCAGCTTCACCGCATCTGCGGAGACCAAAAGGCTCTCGATCTCCATCGGCACCAGGAGGATCGCGTCCGCGATCGTGTAGCCGGCGCCCGTGTCCGCCAGCACCACCTTGTGGGTCGCGGCGCTCTCGAGGTCGTAGACCCCGAGCGGCTTCCACACCCCGCCGTCGGTCTGCTGGTTGTGGGTGATGGTGGTGGTGCCGTCCGCATGGTGCACGGTGTAGTCGGCCGTCGCGTTGCGGTTGCTGGCCGCGCTCCAACGCACATAGACGGCGTAGCGCCCGTCGACGTCCATCGGCCAGGTGTGGGTGTTCGCGCCCTGCCCGCCATCGGTGAAGCGGAACACCGTGCCGTAGAAGATGCCGCCACCGGTCCAGTTGCCGCCCGACCAGGTGCCCACCTCGGTCACGCCGGTGTCGGTGTCGCGCGCTTATGCGCGCGGGTCAGCTATGACGCGACGATGCTCTCGGTGTCGGTCGTGGTGTGGCGCACCGTGCGCACCGCATCGAACGCCACGCGGCCGTTCGCGTTGTCGGTGAGCACCACCTTCGGGCTCGAGGCCGGCGTCAGGTCGTAAGTGCCGAGCAGCATCCAGATGCCGCCGTTGATCTTCTGGTTGAAGGTGGTGAGCGTCGTGCCGCCGTCATGGTGCACCGTGAACGGCGCGTTGGTGGCGCGCGCGTTCGCCTGCATCCACCGCACATAGACCCGGTACGTGTCGGCGCTCGTGACGGTGATCGGCACATGGATCTGCTTCGCGCCCGAGCCGCCCGAGGACCGCCCGCCATAGCGGAACACGCTGCCGATCGGGAAGCCGCCGGCCGTGCTGCTCGACGACGTCCAGCTGCCGACGAAGGTGACGCCGGTGTCCTCGGTGTCGTCGATCACCTCCTCGCCGTCGCTCGACTTGAGCCGCACCAGGCGGATCGCGTCGGCCGCGAGCCAGCCATTGTTGTCGAAGCCCGAAAGCTCGACCACGGCGCCCGCGCCCGGCGTCAGGTCATAGACGCCGAGCTCGTTCCACAGGCCCCCGCTCTCCCGCTGGTTGACCGTGACCGTCGCCGTGCCGCCGTCGTGGAAGATCTTGAAGTCCGCCGCGTTGGCATAGGTGGTCGTGCCATAGGTGGCGGGCCAGCGCGCATAGACCCGGTAGGGACCCGCCTCCGGCACCGCCGACGCGGGCCAGGTGAACTTCGCCGTCGTCTCCGCGACGTCCATGCGCTGGAAGTCGGCGCCCCAGAACACCCCGCCGCCGAGCCAATTCTTCGAGACCCAGGTGCCCGTCTCCGTGACACCCGCATCGCTGTTGTCGATGACCACGTCGTGCAGCGTGACGTCATCGGCCTGGTCCGAGAGCACGACGCGGTGGTTGGCCGACGGGCTCATCACGAAGTTGCCGAGCAGCGTCCATTGGCCGCCGTCGGCGCGCTGGTCCACCGTCACGGCGGTGGAGCCGTCCGCATGGTGCACCGTGTAGGTGGCGGACGAGGCGCGGCTCGGATTGGCGGGCCACTTGGCGTAGACCTGGTATTGGTTGCCGGTCGTGATGGTCGGCGTCCAGGTGAACGTGTCGGTGCCGGTGCCGCCCGCCTTCCGGTCGTAGTCCGTGCCCTCGTAGCCGGTGCCCTCGGAGGCGCTCGTCCAGGTGCCGGTTGTCGATCCAGTATGGGTCTATTTTGGTATAATCTCGCGAGATGTTATGTGCGCCAACACACCATCCCGAAAAAAAATGACACTATGTATTCCGCTCTTTCCGACACTAAACTTTCTTTATCTGTTTGAAGTTGGTAACTCCACTTGTCATACTTCATCAAATGCTTTTTCAATTCGTCCGTCAATTCTCCTAAAACCACAGATGTTGGTCCAGGAATATCATTAACTACGTTAATACCATATGATTTAGAATAATTTTGAAGGATTCTCTTTATATTTTCCATCACTTCATCTCTCTCTTGACCAGCGCTGAAGACAGATATTTCATCAGGAACCCAATAAGAATAATCCACATCTATAACTTTATCATTTTTAAAATGTATATCTATCGAAAATGGTTTATCTTTAGATATATTATTCCCTTGAACTACTATAGATTCACTTTCCTTAAGATGATCTATTCGGTACAGCGATTCTTTTTTTACTCTCACCCGTTCTGTAACGTGAAGACTAATTACCACCACATCGGGATCTGCCGAAAGAGCGCTCAATACCTGTTCTTTTGTTTGACCGATTTCTGCAGAATGTTCGCCACTTTCAGTGTCGCAGCCTACTAACACCAGTAAGCCAAACAACGCCATATAATAGATCACGCGCACTCAAAAAATCCTTAGCACAGTCCCTCAAAAACGAGGCAGTCGAAGTAAGTTGGTTCTCCCGGCTCGTAGTCCTGCCCAATGGCATTGGGGTCGAAAGGTACGCTACCGCCCGTGCTCTCCACCACATCATAGTCCGCTGTGTTCGAATTCGGGCCGGTAAGCGCATAAGGACGACCGTATGTCTGTTCTAGGTCATACTTGAGCGCTTTCTCAATTACCACAGCATCGTAGTCGCCCTCGCTCATGCCCGGGGGCGGGACAACGGGATAATGTACGTCGGAAGGTCCGGGGTTATCGAATGCTTCGCGATCTCGCTTGGCTGTGTCATTATTCTCTAACTTGTGTTGCTCGACAAACTTATTTTTTCTTTTTGCCAGAGAGAACTGGTAAGTGACTTCCTCTTTTTTGCAACCATTCTCATCAACTACGGTTCTATGAACTATCAGAGCACAGTGATTGAAAATGAGGCCAACCCACCCCTTGATCGGCCTGCAGACTCGTGTCACGGCCAGGCCCAGAGGATCAATCCACGACACCGGATTATTTAACGCATACGCATAGGTATTCAACCCGCCCTTCAGCCCGATCGGATCTGACTGCAAATAGCGCCCGATCGCCGGGTCGTAGGTGCGGTGCCAGTTGTAGCTGAGGCCGCTTTCGTCGTCGGTGTATTGGCCGGGGAAGCGCCAGTGGTTGGTCTCGGCGCCGATGATCGAGTCTTCTTCGCCGAAGGGCGTGAACGCCGCGTCCCACACCACCGTGCGCGTGTCGTCGGTCATCTTCTGCGGTGCGCCGAGGTGGTCCGCGTGGATCGTCAGCACGTCCTCCGCGTCGTTCGCCACCAGCTTCACCGCGTCCGCCGAGACCAAAAGGCTCTCGATCTCCATCGGCACCAGGAGCACAGCGTCCGCGATCGTGTAGCCGGCGCCCGTGTCCGCCAGCACCACCTTGTGGGTCTCCGCGCTCTCGAGGTCGTAGACCCCGAGCGGCTTCCACACCCCGCCGTCGGTCTGCTGGTTGTGGGTGATGGTGGTGGTGCCGTCCGCATGGTGCACGGTGTAGTCGGCCGTCGCGTTGCGGTTGCTGGCCGCGCTCCAGCGCACATAGACGGCGTAGCGCCCGTCGACGTCCATCGGCCAGGTGTGGGTGTTCGCGCCCTGCCCGCCGTCGGTGAAGCGGAACACCGTGCCGTAGAAGATGCCGCCGCCCGTCCAGTTGCCATCCGACCAGGTGCCGACCTCCGCCGTGCCCGTTTCGCCCTCGCGCGCTTATGCGCGCGGAAAGAAATGGCGCGACAACTGACCTCTCTAGAAAGTAAGCAGAGCCGCTCGCTACCGCGGCCGACTGAAGTCAGTCTTACAAGAAACCGGATCAACCACGATCTAAGTAATTGAAGTCAGCCTCTTCGAGTTCGACCTCAAGCGGGTTGTGCAAGGATCGCACGAAGCTGCGACGTCCTGCCTTGGCTCGCGTCCGGTTTATGTGACGCTACCGGTGATAGCGCGCAACCGCCGAATCTCTCCGAGAAGGCGCGGTATATCTTGGCGTGCGTGAGCAATAAAATCCTGGTCGGCTACCGACGCGCCGTCCAGTTCGATATCGTCGCCCGTCGTTCGGATAAAGTTCGAACCACTTGTATGATCCCGCCCTTCGACGAATGATACCCATGGTCCGGCTGTTGCCCGCTTACATCGCGTCTCGATTGACCTAAGGTCATCCTCTGTTATCTGAGTCTCACTCATGAGTCCCTACACGTGTCTTGACATTGGTAAACAACATGAGTCTTTAGTCTCACATTGACTTATTTTTTCTTCACTACAGGTTTGAATAAATCGGCAGCCTGCGCAGCCGTTACTCCAGACATCGATGCGTGATCGCCTGAGCCAGTTGGTTTTACATCGCCTCCAGCGGCTCGCACATCTCCGACCGTTGTAACGCCGTATTTATCGTTTTTAACTCCCTTTGCCAAATCTTCCGCGGATTTCCCGGGTGCGCTCTGGACAGAGACATCACTGAGGATACCGGTATCTGGATCAACCTTGACTCCAGTGCCTCGTTCGAACCTGCCAGGCGTGCAGAGGCCGCCGCGGCACACCAAAGCATCGTCAGGAAGGCGTTCGGCGCCCCTACCAACACGTGTCGCCATGCCAGCGCCGGTGACGAAGGGCAATGCGATCGCGGCTATGTCGGCGTAGAGGGCGGTGGTGTTCTCCTCAAGGTTGCAAGAGTTGCCGATGATATTGTCAACAAAGATCCGATAGAGGTCATAACCAACGAACAGAAAATCGAGGAACGTGTCGAAGGCCTTCCCCGTCGGATCGACGAAGCTGACCGGGTTGCTGCCGACATACGCATAGGTATTGAGCCCATCACCCAGCCCGATCGGATCTGACTGCAGATAGCGCCCGATCGCCGGATCGTAGGTGCGGTGCCAGTTGTAGCTGAGGCCGCTCTCGTCGTCCGTGTATTGGCCTGGGAAGCGCCAGTTGTTGGTCTCGGCGCCGATGATCGAGTCTTCTTCGCCGAAGGGCGTGAAGGCGGCGTCCCATACCACCGTGCGCGTGTCGTCGGTCATCTTCTGCGGCGCGCCGAGGTGGTCGGCGTGGATCGTCAGCACGTCCTCCGCGTCGTTCGCCACCAGCTTCACCGCATCCGCAGAGACCACGCGGCTCTCGATCTCCATCGGCACCAGCAGGATCGCATCCGCGATGGTCACGCCTAAGCCCGTGTCCGCCAGCACCACCTTGTGGGTGGCCGCGCTCTCGAGGTCATAGACCCCGAGCGGCTTCCAGACGGCGCCTTCGATCTGCTGGTCGTGGGTGACGGTGGTCGTGCCGCCGGCGTGGTGCACCGTGTAGTCGGCCGTGGCGTTGCGGTTATCGGCGGCGGTCCAGCGGGCGTAGACGGCATAGCGCCCATCGACGTCGAGCGGCCAGGTGTAGGTGTTGGTGCCGTCGCCGAGGTCGTTGACGTAGCGCACCTCGGTGCCGTAGCAGATCCCGCCGCCCGACCAGGTACCGACCTCCGCCGTGCCCGTGTCGCCCTCGCGTGCTTATGTGCGCGGAAAAGCTACGAGGCGACGATGCCCTCAGTGTCGCACCACCTTGGGGCTCGCCGGCGTCTGGTCATAGGCACAGAGCCCGCCACAGGTTGAATTTCAGTATTTACTAATGAATGTCTCGCAGATAATCAATAATTCTCTAAGATCTTCAGTATCTGGACTCGACAAATGCTTCCATTTAGGATGTCCTGACAACTTATTCAACCAAGATCTAATGTATTCTACTAATTCTTCTTTGTGATTTCCCTCGATTTCTTCCAATCCAATACTTACCTTGTCACCACATGTTGTAAATTTCAAAAGTCGTCCTGCAGAATCGTAGCCAACGTAGGTTCCATTATTTACGTCAATCGCCTCCATAGATCTTTCCGCTAAGTCTTTTTCTTCGTAGAAAGATGCATCCCACCCTTCACAGATAATATATTTCACACGAGATTTTTGCATCAGAATCGATCCCAAAAACTCTTGTCCGTCGCCTTAGTTTCGAAAGGTCGATGCCTCTTGATTCCCTGCCCTGGCGGTGTTTGACCAGAGCTATCAGGAGCCCCTCTTCGGTGATAGTGCGGCCATTTTCCTTGCGGATGGCTTGTCCGGTTCCCAAACGGAGCAATTCGAGCGTTGTCGCTAAGTTTAATCTCTCTTCCGAATTTTGCGAATTTCCAAACCTTTCCAAGCACCGGGCCGCCGACGGCTCCTGTGGCTGCGGCGAACATCATCCGCCTGAAATCGAGACCCGCTTTGCAGCGCTTTCTGTCCAGGAATTGATCCAGCATGTCGACCAGCACAGCAGTGCCTGCGCCGATGATGACATAGTGGATAAACTCTCCCGTTGGGTCGACATAGCTGACCGGGTTGCTGCCGACATACGCATACGTGTTGAGCCCATCACCGAGCCCGATCGGGTCGCTCTGCAGATACCGCCCGATGGCGGGATCGTAAGTGCGGTGCCAGTTGTAGGAGAGGCCGCTTTCGTCGTCGGCGTATTGGCCGGGGAAGCGCCAGTGGTTGGTCTCGGCGCCGATGATCGAGTCTTCTTCGCCGAAGGGGGTGAAGGCGGCGTCCCACACCACCGTGCGCGTGTCGTCGGTCATCTTCTGCGGCGCGCCGAGGTGGTCCGCGTGGATCGTCAGCACGTCCTCCGCGTCGTTCGCCACCAGCTTCACCGCGTCCGCCGAGACCAAAAGGCTCTCGATCTCCATCGGCACCAGGAGCACAGCGTCCGCGATCGTGTAGCCGGCGCCCGTGTCCGCCAGCACCACCTTGTGGGTTTCCGCGCTCTCGAGGTCGTAGACCCCGAGCGGCTTCCACACCCCGCCGTCGGTCTGCTGGTTGTGGGTGATGGTGGTCGTGCCGCCGGCGTGGTGCACGGTGTAGTCGGCCGTCGCGTTGCGGTTGCTGGCCGCGCTCCAGCGCACATAGACGGCGTAGCGCCCGTCGACGTCCATCGGCCAGGTGTGGGTGTTCGCGCCCTGCCCGCCGTCGGTGAAGCGGAACACCGTGCCGTAGAAGATGCCGCCGCCCGTCCAGTTGCCGTCCGACCAGGTGCCCACCTCGGTCACGCCGGTGTCGGTGTCGCGCGCTTATGCGCGCGGGTCAGCTATGACGCGACGATCGTCTCGGTGTCGGTGGTGGTGTGGCGCACCGTGCGCACCGCATCGAACGCCACGCGGCCGTTCGCCTCGCGCGCTTATGCGCGCGGCAGAGCTAGGAGGCGGTGAGCACCACCTTCGGGCTCGACGCCGGCGTCAGGTCGTAAGTGCCGAGCAGCATCCAGATGCCGCCATTGATCTTCTGGTTGAAGGTGGTGAGCGTCGTGCCGCCGTCATGGTGCACCGTGAACGGCGCGTTGGTGGCTATGAAAGCTTCTGCACGGGCATCAAAGCCAATACCTCGCCGTCCGCGGTGTAACCGAGTTCCCGCAAACGGAATTTCGAGCCTACGTCCAAACGGGGTAGCACGAGGTCTCGATTGAGGAAAGCTATCGGAATTTCAACGGATTGACCGGGAGCGACGGAGCCAACCTCGTGCAAGTAGAGCCGACAATCAAAGAGTTTATCATCAATGCTGAAGAAGCAATTTAGCTCAGTTTCAGGCGTTGGTCCCTTGCGCCCACCATCCGCGAAGAAATGTACTCTTGCGAAAATATCACCACTCGATCCTTTCATGCGTACTCCCTAATCACGGTATGGGCGACATGTTCAACGGCCGGCCCGGCGCGAGCGTGGGCAACAATTCGGTGGGAACAGTAACCGTTGAGATTCCGCCCGCGTCAACGCTTACCTTCATATCCGGCTTGATAGAACCCGCTGGGATGCGAGTTTCAATAATTGTGAATGGCCCATCGCCGAATGCACCATGACTCTGCTTCGCATACGAAGCTGCTCCTTCTGGTGATGTCGCGAAATATTTATTTTCGATACCGAGCGGATTCTTAAACGCTCCTTTGTTGTCGAGAATATCGTCGAGTTCTGGGCCTTTCACTGCACGATAAAGAGGTTGATAACCTCCGCTCCCTCCGCCGGTTGCGGTGCCTGGGGAACCTCCTTTGCGACCACCCGCGGATTTGGCGGCCCTCCCAGCGGCCTTGGCGGTACTTGCTCCGGCCGTTGCAGCGCGGCTCGCTGCCGCAGCCGCGGCGCGGCCGGCCGCGGCTGCTTGACGCGACGCCGCAGCAGCAGCATGGCGAGACGCCGCAGCAGCCAGCGCCGCTTGGCGCGCGGCAACGGCTGCCTTGAGGCGCGCCGAGAGCTTCTGCATCACGAGCGCGAGGCGGTAGAACACGCCCTGATACGCAGCGCCCGCGACACCGGCGAGCGCGACCTGGCCCCAATCTATGCATTCCGTGCGGCCGCCGTTCAATGCGAGCTGCATCGCGGTCTCGACACCAGCCTCGACAGCCCCGCCAAATACGCCAGCCCTGGTCTCCCCCGTCGGATCGACGAAGCTAACGGGGTTGCTGCCGACATACGCATAGGTATTGAGCCCGTCGCTAAGCCCGATCGGGTCGCTCTGCAGATAGCGTCCGATCGCCGGGTCATAGGTGCGGTGCCAGTTGTAGCTGAGGCCGCTTTCGTCGTCGGCGTATTGGCCGGGGAAGCGCCAGTGGTTGGTCTCGGCGCCGATGATCGAGTCTTCTTCGCCGAAGGGGGTGAAGGCGGCATCCCACACCACCGTGCGCGTGTCGTCGGTCATCTTCTGCGGTGCGCCGAGGTGGTCGGCGTGCACGGTGAGTACGTCCTCGGCGTCGTTCGCCACCAGCTTCACCGCGTCCGCCGAGACCAAAAGGCTCTCGATCTCCATCGGCACCAGGAGGATCGCATCCGCGATCGTGTAGCCGGCGCCGGTGTCCGCCAGCACCACCTTGTGGGTCGCGGCGCTCTCGAGGTCGTAGACCCCGAGCGGCTTCCACACCCCGCCGTCGGTCTGCTGGTTGTGGGTGATGGTGGTGGTGCCGTCCGCATGGTGCACGGTGTAGTCGGCCGTCGCGTTGCGGTTGCTGGCCGCGCTCCAGCGCACATAGACGGCGTAGCGCCCGTCGACGTCCATCGGCCAGGTGTGCGTGTTGGCGCCCTGCCCGCCGTCGGTGAAGCGGAACACCGTGCCGTAGAAGATGCCGCCACCGGTCCAGTTGCCGCCCGACCAGGTGCCCACCTCGGTCACGCCGGTGTCGGTGTCGCGCGCTTATGCGCGCGGGTCAGCTATGACGCGACGATGCTCTCGGTGTCGGTCGTGGTGTGCCGCACCGTGCGCACCGCATCGAACGCCACGCGGCCGTTCGCGTTGTCGGTGAGCACCACCTTCGGGCTCGAGGCCGGCGTCAGGTCGTAGGTGCCGAGCAGCATCCAGATGCCGCCGTTGATCTTCTGGTTGAAGGTGGTGAGCGTCGTGCCGCCGTCATGGTGCACCGTGAACGGCGCGTTGGTGGCGCGGTTGGAAGTCGCGACTAACGCGCGCTATGTGTGCTCAGCAGTACCTGCTCGGCAGCCTTGGCGTTTGCCGCTGACTCCACCAAATCCCATTTCTCCGAATCGGACATTGCTGAAAAACCTTCGGGTATATAATCACTATCTTCAAGAATCAGGTAATTCACAACATCCATTGCTTCAGCAACGACCAGAAATTCTCCTACCCTCTTTGTAAACACGACAACAAAAGCGCCTGCTATATTCACGCAACGTCCAATCCGAGTCTGGTGATCGTAAAGATCATGCTGTGCGCCCCTTGGGTCCCTCACTCATAGGGTGAGTCCTGGTTTTGCATAGCTGGTTGTTGATGAGTTTGCACGCGCGCCGTATGCGGAGCCCTCAGACCGCTCAAGCGTTCGGCGCGCTTGTTGGGGCGTGTCTCCTCGTAGGGCCGAGTGCGGCCTGATGGTGTTGTAGTCGTGTCGCCAGATGGCGAGCTTCCTCCGAGCGTCAGCGAGGCTCTGGAAGACCTCCTCGTTCAAGAGCTCGTCACGCAAGCGGCCATTGAAGGCCTCGATGAACGCGTTCTGGGTGGGCTTGCCCGGCGCGATGTAGTGCCAGGCGACGCCGGTCGAGTTTTGCCACTCGAGGATGGCGCGGCTGGTGAGCTCCGAGCCATTGTCGGTGACGATCGTCTTGGGCTTGCCGTAGAGCCTGATTAAGCGATCGAGCTCGCGGGCAACGCGCCGGCCGGAGAGCGAGGTGTCGGCGATGAGGCCGAGGCTCTCGCGGGTGCAGTCGTCGATCACGGCGAGAATACGAAAGCGCCGGCCGGGCTCGAAGACATCGGAGAGGAAGTCCAACGACCAGCGCTCGTTCGGGCACAACGGCACCTCGAGCGGTGCTCTGGTTCCCGTTGCTCGCTTGCGCCCGCGTCGGCGTTTCACAGCGAGACCTTCGTCGGCGTACAGCCGGCGCAGCTTCTTGTGGTTCATCCTGATCCCCTCGCGTTCGAGCAGAAGCCCGATGCGGCGATAGCCGAAGCGTCGCCGTTCGCCCGCGATTTCGCGCATGCGCCGACGGATCTCCGGGCAGTCGGGTGGGCGCTCACGGCGCACGGTCTTCGGATCGACGCTGACCAGCCGGCACGCGCGGCGCTGCGAGATGTCGTGCTTGGACATCGCCACAAGCGCCGCCGCGCGCCTAAGCCGGGGCGTCGTCAGCTCTTTCCCAAGAGGTCCTTCAGAACCACGTTGTCCAGCATCGCATCGGCCAGCAGACGCTTCAGACGCGCGTTCTCCGTCTCCAAGCTCTTCAGCTTGCGCGCGTCCGACACATCCAGCCCGCCGTACTTCGCCTTCCACTTGTAGAACGTGTTCGGGCTGATCCCGTGCTTGCGGCAGACCTCCGCCGTCTTCAGGCCGCGCTCTTGCTCGGCCAAGATCCCGATGATCTGTTCCTCAGAAAATCGTGACTGCCTCATCGCTCCGTCTCCTCTGTGACGGACTCTCCTAACAGATGAGGGAACTTTCGGGGCTCACAGCAATCAAAAGTGTATTCATCACCCCATTGTGTCGCAAAATTCCGGCAGAAACGTTCGTGAATCTCTTGATCGCTCGCGCCCGTTGGAATCGTCATCGAATAACCATCGTCACGCTCACGATCGTGGCCTTGCAAGATCAACTCAGCCACCGTGATTTTGACATAGGCCCGTATATCATTTTGAAAAAAGCCCTTGAAAATACTCGTTTCAGCGTTGTGATCGGGGAGTTTCTGAGCAAGCGCCATTCGAGCGCCACGAGCGACAAACCATAAGTGCCCCGCGCGAGGATCTCGATTAATGTCTGCAGCGTGAAATGGTTCGTAGTCGTCTTCTATCGTTGTCGTGAGCTCACCTTCCAAGAGTTCGTATTCGGTTTGGGCGCCTGCCGGTTGACCTGCAATGACTATAAAAACGATGCACGATACGAGCTGGCGAACCATTCGGACATTTCGCCGGTCAATCTGGTTCCGCCACCAATTTCGGAAATTCGACACGTGTGTTGTCAAGGGATTGCCCTACCAGATTTCAGTAGAAGATCCTGCGGGCTGGCGCCTCCCGGTCCGGGTGCTTTCATCATTTCATCGAAATTTCGATGGTTGGCGTCCACTTCCATGTAAGTATCGGGGTACCCCTTTACGCCCTCGCCCCACTTTCCTCCCAAATCGGCAACGTCATCTGAGGGATCGCGTTTCGTCGGCGCGGCATTGACGTTCACCCAGTCGTCAACGTTTTGGGCCACGTCATCGTAGCTTGGACCGAATGGACTGCCCACCGCAAGACTACTTACTGGATCCACAGTCACCAACAAATCTATTCGCCTTGGAGAACGTGCGGCAACCAACGCAGCGGTGTCAGCACCCCAGCTGTGACCAACAAGATTTATTGGTTCGCAGGTTGGCAATTGATCGATGAGCGCGAGGATTTCGTCGTCGGCGTCGTGAGGAAAATACACCGAATTACCGTACGCCTTATTGTGTCTTGAGGCGTAGTTGGCGACTACCTTGGAAGTCGCGTCACCCGCGCCGCCGATGAAAATATCGATCAGGCCCCAGGGGTCGACATACGTCACGGGATTCCCACCCACATACGCATAGGTATTCAACCCACCCGCAAGCCCGATCGGGTCTGACTGCAAATACCGCCCGATGGCTGGGTCGTAGGTGCGGTGCCAGTTGTAGGAGAGGCCGCTCTCGACGTCGGCGTATTGGCCGGGGAAGCGCCAGTTGTTGGTCTCGGCGCCGATGATCGAGTCGTCCTCGCCGAAGGGGGTGAAGGCGGCGTCCCACACCACCGTGCGGGTGTCGTCCGTCATCTTCTGCGGCGCGCCGAGGTGGTCCGCGTGGATGGTGAGCACGTCCTCCGCGTCGTTCGCCACCAGCTTCACCGCATCCGCAGAGACCACGCGGCTCTCGATCTCCATCGGCACCAGGAGGATCGCATCCGCGATCGTGTAGCCGGCGCCGGTGTCCGCCAGCACCACCTTGTGGGTCGCCGAGGTCTCGAGGTCGTAGACCCCGAGCGGCTTCCACACCCCGCCGTCGGTCTGCTGGTCGTAGGTGACGGTGGTCGTGCCGTCCGCATGGTGCACGGTGTAGTCGGCCGTGGCGTTGCGATTGCTGGCCGCGCTCCAGCGCACATAGACGGCGTAGCGCCCGTCGACGTCCATCGGCCAGGTGTGGGTGTTCGCGCCCTGCCCGCCGTCGGTGAAGCGGAACACCGTGCCGTAGAAGATGCCGCCGCCCGTCCAGTTGCCGTCCGACCAGGTGCCCACCTCGGTCACGCCGGTGTCGGTGTCGCGCGCTTATGCGCGCGGGTCAGCTATGACGCGACGATGCTCTCGGTGTCGGTCGTGGTGTGCCGCACCGTTCGCACCGCATCGAACGCCACGCGGCCGTTCGCCTCGCGCGCTTATGCGCGCGGCAGAGCTAGGAGGCGGTGAGCACCACCTTCGGGCTCGACGCCGGCGTCAGGTCATAGGTGCCGAGCAGCATCCAGATGCCGCCGTTGATCTTCTGGTTGACCGTGGTGAGCGTCGTGCCGCCGTCATGGTGCACCGTGAACGGCGCGTTGGTGGCGCGGTTGGAGGTCGCGGCCCAGCGCGCGTACACCCGGTACTCGCCGGCCGCCGAGACGTTGAGCGGCGCCGAGATCGTGCTCGAGCCCGTGCCCGCGTCCCTCCAGTCGTAGCCCGTGCCGACCGGCATGCCGAGGGTCGTCACGGTCGCAGCCGTCCAGCCCGTGCCGATCGTGACGCCCGTGTCGCTGTCGTCGGTGACCACCTCCTCGGCGTCGTCGTCCTTGGTTCTGACGATGCGGATGGCGTCGGCGACGAGCCAGCCATTGTTGTCGAAGCCCGAAAGCTCGACGATCGGGCTCTCGTCGCGAGGGTTACTGCTCTATGTCGTCAAGGTGGTTTGGGGAATCCTAGATCTCCGTTCATCCCGCCCTCCCACGACAATCTGCCCGCCCTGCCAGCTTCAGACAAGTAAAGATCTGCCCCAATCTTGTCCAGAGCCAGGACTATGGATTGAATAGCATCGACACCCGCAGCGTAGCGCACGGAATCACGCTTTATCCCCGTGATTTGATAGGGGCAATAATAGCTCGAATGCCCATCAAATTTCTTAGGCAATCCGATTATTACATCAATTTTAAAACAACTATTATTATCGTTCAGAGAGATAACTCTCCTCGCAATAACCTCTTCTATTCTTTCAAATTTTATCATATCCACAACTTTTCGACATAAAATATATCAGTGGTTCCAGATATTCAACGGGGTTCTTACTCCTCCGACGCCCCAACGTAAGCACTCAGAATATCTAACTGCAGCGGACGCGTGACATGCTGCAGCGGCTTGGGCTCCGCGCGCTCGCCCTACTGCCTCGCAAGTTTCCGTCTCAACTTGATAGCGTTCTTCGCAAGGATCGTCATCCCCATCATCTGGATCTAGGTCCTCAAGAAAATCGCGTTCTCGCTCGCATACGTCGTAGTCGTCCGCATCACGGCCGCCACCGAATAGAAGCTCGCCCAATGCGCGGCCTAGATCGTACATTGGACTGGCATCATATTGTAGGCCAGTCGGGTCTGTGAAGCTGACAGGATTTCCACCCACATAAGCATAGGTATTCAACCCACCCGCAAGCCCGATCGGGTCGCTCTGCAGGTAGCGCCCGATAGCGGGATCGTAGGTGCGGTGCCAGTTGTAGGAGAGGCCGCTTTCGTCGTCGGCGTATTGGCCGGGGAAGCGCCAGTTGTTGGTCTCGGCGCCGATGATCGAGTCTTCTTCGCCGAAGGGCGTGAACGCCGCATCCCACACCACCGTGCGGGTGTCGTCGGTCATCTTCTGTGGGGCGCCGAGGTGGTCGGCGTGGATCGTCAGCACGTCCTCCGCGTCGTTCGCCACCAGCTTCACCGCATCCGCAGACACCACCCGGCTCTCGATCTCCATCGGCACCAGGAGCACAGCGTCCGCGATCGTCACGCCTAGGCCCGTGTCTGCGAGCACCACCTTGTGGGTTTCCGCGCTCTCGAGGTCATAGACCCCGAGCGGCTTCCAGACGGCGCCTTCGATCTGCTGGTCGTAGGTGATAGTGGTCGTGCCGCCGGCGTGGTGCACCGTGTAGTCCGCGGTCGCGTTGCGATTGGTCGAGGCGGTCCAGCGGGCATAGACGGCGTAGCGCCCATCGACGTCGAGCGGCCAGGTGTAGGTGTTGGTGCCGTCGCCGAGGTCGTTGACGTAACGCACCTCGGTGCCGTAGTAGATCCCGCCCCCCGTCCAAGTGCCGTCCGACCAGGTGCCGACCTCGGCGGTGCCCGTATCGCCATTGTCGACGATCGTCTCGGTGTCGGTGGTGGTGTGCCGCACCGTGCGCACCGCATCGAACGCCACGCGGCCGTTCGCGTTGTCGGTGAGCACCACCTTCGGGCTCGACGCCGGCGTCAGGTCATAGGTGCCGAGCAGCATCCAGATGCCGCCATTGATCTTCTGGTTGAAGGTGGTGAGCGTCGTGCCGCCGTCATGGTGCACCGTGAACGGCGCGTTGGTGGCGCGCGCAGTCGCCTGCATCCAGCGCACATAGACCCGGTACGTGTCGGCGCTCGTGACGGTGATCGGCACATGGACCTGCTTCGCGCCCGAGCCGCCCGAGGAGCGCCCGCCATAGCGGAACACGCTGCCGATCGGGAAGCCGCCCGCCGTGCTGCTCGACGACGTCCAGCTGCCGACGAAGGTGACGCCGGGATCCTCGGTGTCGTCGATCACCTCCTCGCCGTCGCTCGACTTGAGGCGCACAATGCGGATCGCGTCGGCCGCGAGCCAGCCATTGTTATCGAAGCCCGAGAGCTCGACGATCGGGCCCGCGCCCGGCGTCAGGTCATAGACACCGAGCTCGTTCCACTGGCCCCCGCTCTCCCGCTGGTTGACCGTGACCGTCGCCGTGCCCCCGTCGTGGAAGATCTTGAAGTCCGCCGCGTTGGCATAGGTGGTCGTGCCATAGGTAGCGGGCCAGCGCGCGTAGACCCGGTAGGGACCCGCCTCCGGCACCGCCGACGCGGGCCAGGTGAACTTCGCCGTCGTCTCCGCGACGTCCATGCGCTGGAAGTCGGCGCCCCAGAACACCCCGCCGCCGAGCCAATTCTTCGAGACCCAGGTGCCCGTCTCCGTGACACCCGCATCGCTGTTGTCGATGACCACGTCGTGCAGCGTGACGTCATCGGCCTGGTCCGAGAGCACGACGCGGTGGTTGGCCGACGGGCTCATCACGAAGTTGCCGAGCAGCGTCCATTGGCCGCCGTCGGCGCGCTGGTCCACCGTCACGGCGGTGGAGCCGTCCGCATGGTGCACCGTGTAGGTGGCGGACGAGGCGCGGCTCGGATTGGCGGGCCACTTGGCGTAGACCTGGTATTGGTTGCCGGTCGTGATCGTCGGCGTCCAGGTGAACGTGTCGGTGCCGGTGCCGCCCGCCTTCCGGTCGTAGTCCGTGCCCTCGTAGCCGGTGCCGCCGGTGGCGCTCGTCCAGGTGCCGGTGGAGCTCGCCTCGGTGTCGTCGTTGTCGATCGTGTCTTCGGTCGGCGTGCCGGCCGTGGCGGAGTCGATCACCGCGAGCGGCAGGCCGTCGAGGTGGATGTACTCGCGGTCGAGCACCGCCGCCTCGTCGGTCTCGGCGATGAGGATGCCGGCGAGGTCGAAGTGGTAGTGGGTGATGTCGCTCGACCCCAGATCCTTGATCACCCGCTGGCCGAGATTGTTGTAGGTGTAGGTCGCGACCGTGAGGCTGTTCTCCTTCACGGTCTCGATGCGGTTCGCGTCGTTGTAGAGGTAGTCGAAGCTGTTGCCGCGCGAATCGGTGGTGACGTTGCCGTTCGCCGTGTAGGTGAGCGTGCGCGTGGTGGTGCCGTCGGAGACCGTGGAGAGCCGGTTGCTCGTCGTGGCGTAGGTCAGCGTCTCCGTGGTGGTGCCGCCATCGACGATGGTGCGGCTCGTGCGGTTGCCGACCGCGTCGTAGGCATAGTCGATATCGCCATAGACGCCGTCGGCATCGGTGAGGCGGTAGAGCACGTCATAGTCGAAGGTCTGGTCGAGCGTGGCGTCGAGATTGTCGTCGATGCTGCGGATCTCGCCGGCATCGCCGTTGACGTCGCCGTAAGCGTAGTCGAGATCCTGGACGGCGGTGGTGCTGTAGGCGGTGTCGATCGCGGTGAGGCGGTAGTCGTTGTCATAGGCATAGGTCGCGACCAGGCCGTTGCCGTAGCGGACGGATTCGACCGGCCCGAACGGGCGGTAGGCGATGTTGCTCGCCACCACGACGGTCGCTGCCGTCGAGGTCTTCTTGGTGGTGACGGCGCTGACCCGGCCCTCGCCATCGCGCAAGTAGTCGACGATGCGTCCCGAGGGATAGGTGATCTGCGTCAGCCGGTCGGCAATGTCGTAGGCGTACTCGGTGACGTAGGTCTTGGTGTCGATGACGCGCGTTTCCTTGGTCACGTTGCCGCGCGCGTCGTAGACGTAGCTGATCGAGCCTGCCTCGCCCTCGATCTTGGTCAGCCGGCCCTTGCCCTTGTTGCCGCCGGTGACGTCGTCATAGGTGTAGGTGACGTTCTCGCCGGTGCTCGCGGGGAAGGTCTTGGTCTTGACCCGGTAGAGGTTGTCGTAGGTGAAGTTGGTGACGACGTTCCGCGCGTCGGTGATCTTGGTGACGTTGCCGGCAGCGTCATACTCGTAGTCGGTGATGCCGGTGTCCGGGCTGTCGCGGCGGATGACGTCGCCGAAGCCGTTGTGCACGTAGGTGGTGACGAGCGCGCGCTGATCGGTGACGTCGGTGAGGTCGTCGGATGCGTTGTAGTCGTAATCGGCGTCGTTGAGCAGCGCGTCGGTGGTCGTGATCAATCGGTTGAGCGCATCGAAGGCGAAGCTCGTGTCGTTGCCGCGGTCATCCTCGATCGAGGTGAGGAGGTCGTTCTTGTCGTAGCCGTAGGTGGTGGTCTGGGTGCCGGCGCCGACATGGGTGAGTGTGCGGCCAAGCTCGTCGAAGGTGCGCGTGAGCGACTTCTTGAGCGTGCCGCCGCTGGTCTTGATCTCCTCCTTCGTGACGTTGCCGAGATCGTTCAGCGTGTAGATGATCTTCTCACCGCTGTCGTTCGAGACCTCGGTTAGCCGCCGGGCGTTGTCGTAGGTGAAGTTGAGGCCGATGCCGTCGGGCGGGATGATCCGCGTGATCTGGCCGATCCCGTCATACTCGAAGCGTGTGACCGCCTCGTTGGCGCCGGGATCGACGGTGCGCTTGGTGAGCCAGCCGCGGTGGTTGTATGCGAAGTCGACGACGACGCTGTTCGGATCGGTGATGCTGGTCGGCTGGCCGCGCCCGTTGACCGCCGTGATGTCGGTGATGAACCCGAGCGCGTCGGTGACCTTGGTGAGGAAGCCCGCCGTGTCGTAGTCGAAGGTGGTGGTGTCGCCGGTGCCGCTGAGCGGCCCATCGACCGTCTTGAGCTGGCCGTCCAGCGTATAGGTGTAGGTCCAGACCCGCGTGTCGCCGTCGGTGATGTAAGGCACCGTGTGGGTGGTCGTGTCCTCCAGCGTCAGGGTGAGCAGATTGCCGTCGGCATCGTAGGTCATGTCGACGGTGAGGTTGGGTGCGACGATCTGGGTCGGCTTCGGGTAGGTGGCGTGCCAGGTGATGGTGGTCGTGCGCGCGAGCGAGGTGCCAGAGGCCTCCGTCACGCTGGTCGGCAGGCCGCGCGAGTTGTTGACCAGCGTCTTGATGTTGCCTTCGCGGTCCGTGATCTTGTCGATGTAGCCGTTCGTGTCGTACTCGTAGAGCGAATCCGCGGCGACGCAGTTGGTGCTCGCCAGCCCCTCGATCTTCTCGACCTTCGGCACACCCTGCGTCGTGGTGAAGTGATATTTCGCCTGCTTGGTCAGAGCGTTCTCGACCGTGACCGTGCCGTCCGTGTTGTAAGTGAGGGTGGTCTCGTTCGCCCCGCCCGCGTGCTCGCTCGAGATCGCACGGCCCTTGTCGTCATAGTCCCACGTCGCGTAGCGGACGCCTTCCTCATCCGTGATCCCCGTCAGATGATGGGGGTAGTCCGTGTCCTCGTAGTGGTAGTCGACGCGGGTGTTGTGGGTCTCGTTGCTCGCCGTGCCGTCGGGATAGATGACTTGCGCCAGGCGGTTGTAGGCACCGTGGTAACGGTAGGTGTAGACCTCGCCATCCGGATCAGTGACGGTGGAGAGCAGGCCGTCGCTCCAATAGGTGAAGGTGATCTCGCGCCCGTGGCTGTCGTCAACGTCGGTCAGCTCGTCGGATGCGTTGTAGGTGAGCGTCTGCTCGTAGCCATTCGGAAAGGTGACCTTGGTGAGCTTGCCGTCGCTGTCATACTCCTCGACCGTCTGGTCCGGCGTCGTCACTTCATAGGTTGAGGTCAGCTCCTCGAGCTCGAACTGGACATCGCCGTTGCCACTCGCCTTGACCCAATCCGTGCCGCTTTTCTCGAAGTGGAACACCTGGCCGTTCTCGCGGCGGAGAAACGCATCGTTACCACCGCTCGACACGAACACCGTGCGGTCATAGGTCGTGCGCCATTTGCGGCTGAAAAACGCGCCGGTGAGGTGATCGTTGCTGTTGTAATAGCGACGGAACTCGAGAACGTCCGGTCCCTCCGTCGCGAAGTCGACGACCTCCGCATATTTGTTGCCGGTCGCCGCGTTGATAGGATTGCCGACGCAGGCGAGTTCCGCCTCGCCATTGGCCTTCGCGCGCGCATCGGCGCATGGAATGCTCGATTTTGACCACTCACCGTTGATCTCGCACCAACGCTCAGAGTCGTGGGTGCGCGGTCCGAGGATTTCGCCGGGCGGGTCGATCCAGCAGTCGTAATGATCGAGCCTGCCCTCGGAATCGGGGACCGCAGTGATCTCCTTCGGCGCAAGGCTCGGCTGGTACACCCCTTGGTCGAAGTGCGAGATACACGCCGCCTCTGGCGACGTGCACATGTCGTATTTGGTCCCGGACCCGGTCCACACCGAGTGCGGACACTCCTCGTCCCCGTCGGCATAGATCGAACCGTCCCACATCTCGTCGGGCAATGCGTGCGCCGCGTTCGGAACCGCCGCAAGCGTGGTGATGACCACGAATGCGAATAGCGCCAACAACGTCGGCATCGCCAGCAAACCGCGTCTCGACCATGCCGCTGGCCGGCCTCGCGCAGAACGTGTGGGATCGACCCTCCCGGCTTGCGCCTGCGCGCCGGGCTGAGCCGCTGGCCCCCCACCCGCATCGCGTGCAACATGTTGCGCTGATTGGGACGACCCGCCGGCCGCCTCGCCCTGATCTGCCCGTACCGAGTAAAGTTGTGACATCATCGTCGCCCCTATGCGATGGCGTCATCCAGGAGGGTATAGACCCTTTTTGATTGTTATTATCGACGATATCACACGCTTTGAGCGCATGAGTCAACGAAAATTCTATGACAAAGAGATATTCTCTGAAAAGGACTATATATAAATATTGGTCAAAACCATCGCGTCTCGACAAGCGGGTAGCCCGACACGGAGTCAATACCGGTAACGCGAGACAAAAAGAATTACCCGTATAGAGGGATTTTTTTCTCTCTTTTCGATAAATACGCGATTTGGATGGTTCGAATTATGCTCCCTTGATACTGGGAGGAATTACAACTATCGCGCGAATAACCGCCGACGCCGGCGGACATTAGTGCGTGTTCGTCGACACGCGACCATCCGCGACACTCGCGCTGAACGCCTGCCGCCAGTCGTAGATGCGGTACCGTGCCTCGCCTGCGCCGTCGATGCCCACGACGGCGACGCGTATGAAGACGGCGCCGGTATCAAGTCGCGCCTCCGAGCGGATCGAGAAAGCGCTTCGCGATGAGGAGCTGATGAACCGACGGGAGATGCGGATATCGCGCACCCTCGTTCGGACGCCGCCCCCATCGGCCGATCGACGGTTCGCAATAAACCGGTCCAGCGCCTCGGGGTCGGCCAAGAGAGCGCGAAGCACCGCCCGGGGTGCCACCGCCGGGTCCACACCCCGACGGCCGGAATAGACGGTCAGCGCGGGCGCCACCGCGCGGAATGTTTGATCGGTGATCCCGAGGACGTTGCGGAGCTCGTCGACG
This sequence comes from Alphaproteobacteria bacterium, assembly GCA_965216915.1. Classification (GTDB taxonomy): domain Bacteria; phylum Pseudomonadota; class Alphaproteobacteria; order UBA828; family UBA828; genus CBDCGS01. Next base: position 470,468 of record CBDCGS010000010.1, on the reverse strand, counting down.
GTCACGAAGGGGCCGTTCGCCGGGTGAACCGACTTGCCTGCAGCGACGTAGTCCTGGTCTTCGGCTCCGGTGGGGCGGCGCACCCGGTCCGCATCGCGCCAGTCGAGGATCGCGTCCTCAAGCGCCTTCGCCTCGCGCGCGTCGATGCCGGCGGTGCGGAACACGACGGCGAACAGCCCCTCGACGCCGGTGTTCAAATCGACCTTCCCGCCCTCGTCTTGGATTGTGTAGGTGACGGTGCCCGTCTCGAAGCGCGCCGAGCGCGACGCGCCATCCCAGAGGCGGCGCCGATTGCCGCGAGACTCGAGGAGGTCCGCGATCGCCAGATACACGCCGCCGTCCGCGAGAGCGCGGGCTTGCGCCGCCGCGAGCCCGTTGATGACGATCCGAACCTCCGTCCCGGTGCCGTGCACGAAGCTCCCCGCGATCACCGCGATGAGCACGACGCCCCACATGACACCGACAAGGATGACGCCACGCTGGCTCCGTTCGCGCTCAATCACCGCGGCTTGGGCCCCGCCTTTCCTCGTAGATGGGGACGACCGCCTGCAGCCTACGCCGCAATTCCTCGGTGACGGCAGCGGCTTCGTCTTGGTTGCGAACGACGCGCGGCGTGATCAACACGAGAAGCTCGGTCCGGTCCAAGCCTTCCTCCTCTTGCCCGAAAAGAGGGCCGATCAAGGGGAGGCTCGATAGGAAAGGAATGCCGGTCCGCGATTTGTCTCGGCTGTCGCGGATCAAGCCGCCAAGCGCGATGGTTTCACCATCCGCAACCACCACGGAGCTGCTGATACGCCGTTGTTGGATGGTCGGCGAGTCGATCCCCGAGGTCGTGGTCTCGATCACGTCGCTCACCTCTTGCTCGATATCGAGCGTGACAAGTCCACTCGCATTCACGCGCGGCGTCACGCGCAAGACGACACCGGTATTGCGGAACTCGATCGAATTCACGATCGGCGCGTCGGGATCGACGATGCTCACGGCCGACTGGGTCGCGACCGGCACCTCGTCGCCGACCTGAAGCTCAGCGGTGCGGTTGTCCAGCACCATGAGCTGCGGCGACGACAATACATTCACGGTGGTAACTGCCTCGAGCGCATTGAGCACCACGAACACGTCGGGTCCTGACGAGAAGAGAAGCGAAAGCCCCGGAAACTCCGACGCCACCGCACCGAAGGGATCGACGCTGAGCGTGGCGCTCGAATCGCCCGACTGGAAGAACCATTGAAGCCCATAGCGCAGCTCATTCTGCAGCCGGACCTCGGCGATCGTCGCTTCGATCAGCACCTGGAGTGGCAGAATATCGAGTGCCCGTAGCGCGGCGCTGATCTGGCGGTACTCTTGTGGTGTCGCGAGGATCAGCAATGCGTTGTTGTTGTCGTCAGCGATGATGCGAACACCCTGTGCACCGCCAAGTAAAAGGCCGTCGGCCGACGCGTCGGACACCGACGGGCGTGGCTCATCCACGACCTGGGTGTCCGACCGCGGACGGCTCCGCTCCGAAATGTCGGTGTTGGGCGACCGCTCGTCGGAGCTCGCCGTGGACGCACCGACAGCGCGTTCCAGCTCGGTCGTGATCTCCACGGGGACGAATCCCGGCCGAACCTCCCCGCGCTCTTGCCCGCGACGCTCCGGCGCCGGCGCCGAACCGAGGATCTGGCTGAGAACTGCCGCAAGGTCGGCCGCCCGGGCGTTTTCGACGTGATAGACGAAGAGCCGTCGCTCGTTGGTCTCACTCCCGACATCGAGGCGCTCGATCCATTCTTGGGCGCTCGCGACATAGGCGGGATTGGTGGTGATCACCAAGAGCGCGTTCATCCGGCTGATGGGAACGAAACGTACCACGCCGGCCAGCGGACCCTCCGCTTGATCTCCGAACACGGTCTGCAGCTCCTTGATGATTGCGTCCGGAGCTGCGGCCTGGAGCCTTACCAGTTGAAAGGACATGCCCGTGAGGACATCGACGTCGAAGATGCGCACGATCTCCTGCACGTTGACGCGCTCTCGTTCGGTGCCCGCCACGAGCAGCAGATTGCGCGTCAAATCGACTCGGACAACCGTGTCGGGGCGCACCAACGGCTCGAGAATGCCCGCCATCTCCGACGCCGTGATGTGAGCCAAGGAGACCACCTGGACGCCAAAACCACGCGCTCGTCCAGAGACGCTTCCAACGCGCGGAACCACATCTCCGCGCAGTGCATTTGCCTGCGGGACCACTTGAAACAAGCCGTTTTGTTCGACGAGCGCGATTCCATTGAGTCTGAGCACGCTTTCGAGCGTGGGAACGAGCGCGGTTCGGTTGAGAGGCCGGTTCGTCCGAAGGGTCACCATCCCGCCCACGGTGGGATCAACGGTGTAGTTGAGCCCGAGCGCCTCGCCGAGAATGGCATCCACAACATCGACCACAGGCGCATCCACGAAGTTGAGGACAATCTCGCCGCTGGTATCGACGCTCAGGGCTCGGTCGCGGTTGACGAAGCGGCCCGTTCCCAGAATCGTCTCTGTCGCACGGTCCGATTGCCCACCAGCGTCCGACGGTGCGGGTAGAGATGTCGTCCGCTCAACACCCTCGTCGTCGCTCGACGGGTGTTCTGTCGGAGGACCGATCGACCTCTCGGCAACGGACGCAGGTCCCGTGCTGTCTCGTTCCAGCCAGCTCGCGCATCCGGTAAGGAACGCCAGCAGGGAACAACACAGCACAACCCCCAGCAATCTCCCGCGTCTCATTGCGCCCTGTTCGTGTATTTCTTAAAGGCTTATCGCGCATCATGATCGAACTTGGGTCTTAGGAGCAAGGAAAGAGTCAGCCCCTCACGCTCATGCAATTTTCGATTGTTCAATGCCACTTTGGTGCACGACAATCGAGCGCACCCCGAGATTTGATCATCGTGCGCTCCACTCGCTTAGGGCTCCGAATCGGAGGCGAGTTCCCGGATGCGCGTGGACGGATCGCCACGCGGTCGCGCGCGGCCATCGGCGGTTTGGGAACGAGAGGCCCCGTCTACACCGTCCTTTAGCCGCACCTCATGGCGCCGATCGTCGAGGCGTAAGACGACGCGATCCGCGAGCACCTGGTGGACAGTCCACCCACCGATGTCTTGGCCTTCACGCAGGCGGACCATTGCCTGCCGCTCGAGCATTTTGAGCAGGGCAAGCCGCCCGTCTGGCGACACGAGCGTCCCGGCAAGCGCCACTTGGGGCACCGGCGGGGGCTTCACCTCGGCCTCGACGGTTTCTTGGGGCGGTGGCGGCGGGCGCCGCGACACAAAGAACAGCGGTCGATCGGTCATTTCCCTGAACACCGCCAACGTCGGGAGCGAAAACGCATTGTCCTTCGCTGCGACCCGCTGCGCGGGTGCAGAATCCATTGACGCATCTCGTTCAGAGACGACCTTTTTTGTATCGAGTTCTCGCCACTCCTGCGCGACAACGAATGCCAAGCCCGCGCATAGAGTGCTCAAGAGCCAGAGTGGCGGTATCCATCGTGCCCCGCTCATGCGCCTTGGACCCACGCGTAGCCGTAGACGTCAAACTGAACGAGTAGCACCTGCGCGGCAGGCGCCGTGTCCGCTTCCCGGTGGCGCGACCGGGCAGTCGCTTTCGGCTGTATCGACAGGTTATCGACGAATAGATAGGGTTCCCCGCCCTCGAGACGGTAAAACACCTCCCGCAGACCCTCCAACGTCGTTTCCATGCGAACACGCACGGAGACCCTCGGGTGCAGCTCATTCGATCGTGCGACGACCTCCTGCGTGCTAAGCAGATCGCCGGAGCTTTCCTCGACGACGCGCTTCACCAGACCCTGGAGCTCCGCAACGGCAAGCGGAAGGCGGGGAACCACGAAATAGGCCCGCTCGAATGACCGGTCATTGTCAACCTGGGCCGCTTTTTCTTGCGTGGCGGAATACTCTCTCGCGGCCATGAGAAACCGGGCCGTTGTCGACCTCGTCTCCTGAAGCACCACTTCCGTTTGCTGATAGCGGCTGAGCAGAGGCTCGACGGTCCCGAGATACAATGCACCGAGCATAAGCACGAGGAGGCTGAGTGCGGCGCATTTGGAGACAACCGTTCCTGCGCGACGCATCTAAGGAGCCTCCGGTTGCAGCTTGAGCTGGAAGTCGTCTATGCCGGCGGCGGCGTTTCGGACGACTTTCGACACCAACTCCACATTCCGAAACTCAGGTGTGTCCTCCAGGATGGCCACGAGTTGCGGCGCGGACGGCGCAAAGGCGTGCACGCGAACGGTCGATCCAGTGGCGGTCAGTTGCGCGACCCAAACATCGTCCGGCATGCGCCGCGTGAGATCATTGATGACTTGCACCATCGGCGTCATCTCACGCTTCCGATGAACGACGAAATATCGACGCTCCATCGTCGTCGCAATGCGGCTCGCGAGAGATAGAGTCTTGTTGGCGCTCTCACGGGCGAACGTGGCAGTCTCTTGTGCTTGGCGCAGCTCGCGCCTTTGGTTCTCGAATGGGAGGACGATCGCGGCGGCTGCAAGCGCGATCGCGAGACCGGCAAGGATGAGTTTGGCCCGTGCATGCGATTGCCGTATCGCGCGGCTGCGGCCGTTCTCAACAAGGTCGATGATGTCATCTTCACCGGTTCGATCCGAGCGGCACACCAGAATCCCCGTCGGTTCGCACCCGAGGGCACGGACCTGGTCCAGCCGTTCACGAACGGTCTCCCGGGGAACGAGCAACACGCCGATGCGAATTTGCCCCGCCTCATCGGCGCGCCCGTTAGCGCGGCAGCCGAAAAAGACCTCGTCAGTCCGGAACGGCGTTTGCTTCTCGATCTGAAATCCAACCACCGCCCGGAGGTTCTTCCGGGCGGCAACCGGTACCAGGATCGTGGTGAAAAGCACATCATCCGCCGAAAGGCGAACAAACACCCGCGAACGCTTGCGCCGTGCCGCTCGCAGAAGAGACCGTGCACGGCGGCTGCCTGAATCCGCCCGGATGACCGACGACACCGACCGCCCCTCCGGTGACAGCCTGCCCACCTCGACGCCGGTTTGGGTCGCTTCGAACATGATAGCGCCGCGCCGCGCCGCCATGACAGCCCGCAGCGGCGACGGGACGAGTGATCCGAGTTCGCCAAGCCACCAACCAAGAAAACGGTCCAGGCTCGGAGCGGCCGACTGAAGCGCGGGCAAGGCACTCAATCCTTCGCGATTGCGTCGACACGAAGCGCAACGAGCAGGTCCGGCCAATCCCCACGCGGAGACTCGATCGAGAGCCGAACGAGATCGGGCAGCGCGTCCCGCGCGCGCCAGCGTGCGTCCCACTCTGCGCCGTCGCCCCCAAAATAGGAGAACCGCACCGCCTCGACCCGATCGAGAAGGACCCTTTCACCGCCGTCACTCTTGCCGATCCCGCGGCGCGCCCCGCGATCGAGGGGACGCCAACCAATCGAAAGAACCCCGTCGCCGCCGTCGTCATCAAACGCGAGACGTATGATGCTGGGCGGGCCACCGTTTGCTTGCACCGGCGAGCGGCTGACAAAGGTCAGCGACTCCTCGTCGCCCTCGAACCGGAGGACTTTCTGGCCGTCATCGTCACCATCGGTCGAGATCGGCAACGCGGCGCTGAGGAGGCGCGTGATGACAGCGCGCGAGGCGTCGACGGCTTGCAGATCTTCGCCATGCTGCCGCCCGGTTTCCCAGACGCGCGACCCAAACCGCACGCCGCCGACGAGCGCTGTGATGATCAAGCCGACGATCGTCAACGCGATAATCAGCTCGACCAGTGAAAAGCCGGCGTCATTCCGATTCACCGTGCGCCACCAACTCGGGAAGCGGACCGTCATGGCGCCGGCGCGAGTCGCACCGATTGCAGCACGATCTCACGTTCCCGGTCTCCTTCGTGCCACGACACGCGGACCGCGACATCCATCGGTATCGGCCTTCGATCGCCTCTCTCATTGGCATTGAGCGCGCGCTCCGACAGCGTGACCTCGGCGTCGAACGGCTTACCGAGTTCGACCTCACGCCGCCCCTCACGGACGACGAACTCGGGGCCGACGCGTTGCAGCAGGCTTTCAGCGTGGGCAACCGCCTCGGTGTAGCGGCCGGCAGTCTCGATCCGGCTCAAGCCCCCGGAAAACACCTGGAAAGACAAGCCCAGAACGACCGCGAGAACGGCGAACGCCACGAGCGCTTCGATTAGAGTGAAGCCCCGCTCTCGCCGGATCACCGCGCGGGTTCCAAGATCACGTCGACACGGCCCGTCAGCCAGTCGATCGTGAGGTCGACATCAGCCGCGTTGCCATTCGCCGCTTGGAGCCGGACGCGGCCGCCCGTTGAGCTTCCGTCAGGGAAAAACCGAATGCCGCCTGACCGTTCGGCAATGCGCTCGGCGGTGACTGTGTAGAGCGCCATGTCGAACCCGCGAAAGGACCGCTGCCGCACATCGCCTGGTCCCCCGTATGTGCGCTTCGCGAGATCGAACGAAACCGCTGCAGGACGGTTTTCGCGGATCGCTAGGCTGCGTGTGTACCGAAGGGCCGATGCGATCTCTAGCGCTTTGGCGTGAATGTCCGCAACAGCGGCACCCTTCGAGAATACCGGCGGCACGAACGTGGCGACCACCGCGATGATGGCCAACACGACCAACACCTCGAGCAAGGTAAAGCCGCCGGTCGTCTGCGCGCCTACCAACTTCGCACGTCCTGATTTTCGTCTTCGCCGCCTTCGCTGCCGTCGGCGCCGAGCGAGTAGAGGTCGTAGTCCCCGTGGTCGCCCGGAAATTTGTAACCGTATTGGCGGCCCCATGGATCGACGATGCCGCCGCTCTTCTTCAGATAAGGCCCGTTCCAGCGGTCCGCGTTTGCCGGAGCGGAGACCAGCGCTTCGAGGGATTCAGGGTATCGCCCTTGGTCGAGACGATAGAGGTCTAGACTGGCTTCGATGTTTCCGAGTTGGATCCGCGCGGTCTTCGTGTTCGAGCTGCCGAGGTAGCCGATCACTCGTGGCGCTGCCAATCCGACCAGCAGGCCGAGGATCCCCAGCACCACCAAAAGCTCGACCAGGGTGAAGCCGGCCTGCTTGGAAGCGCGGCACGCGCGCCGATACCGCGAAATCCAGCGCGGCCATCGGGGGTCAAAACGCAATATCATTGATGCTCAGGATCGCCATGAGGATCGATGAGATGATTCCCGCGACCAAGATGCCAAGCACGATGGTGAGCGCGGGTGTCAATGTAGACACGAGACGTCGGATCCGCCGCTCGACCTCCTGGTCGTAAAGGTCCGCCGCTTGCAGAAGCATTTGGTCGAGCCGCCCACTTTCCTCGCCAATCCGGACAAGCTGACGCGCGAGGTCGGGGACGCATTCGGCGCTTGCGAGGCCGTCTGCGATGCTCGTTCCTTCGCGCACGCGCCGCGTCACATCCGAAAGGGACGCCGACACCGCGCTGTTGCCCGTCGTGCTCACCGCGCTGGCGAGCGCTTGAGACGCCGGGACACCGTTCTCGAGCAGCGTCCCCAACGTCCGGCAATAGCGGGAAATCGCGGTACGGAGCAACAGTGGGCCGATCAGCGGCGCTTGCAGTAGTAGCGCATCACGCTTCGCTCGGACCGCCGGGCGATGACCGTAGTGTCGGTAGAGCACCGCTCCCGCGATCAGGGCACCCGCGAAAACCCACCAAAAGTCGCCGACGACGTTGCCGATATCGAGCAGGAGGCCGGCAAGAAAGGGCAGCTCGCGCCCGGCGTCGCGAAAGATGGGTTCGAACTGCGGCAGGACGATGGTGACCAGGAGCACGATGGAGAGGCTCGCGGTGATCACGAGAATCACCGGGTAGATGAGCTGAGATAGGACCGCTTCTCGCGCGTCGTGCTGCCGTTTTAGAAAGTGTGCCAAGCGCGCGCAGGTGCTTTCCAGCGTGCCACCCGCCTCGCCTGCGCGGATCATGCCGACATAGTATGCGGGCAGAGCCGTGAACTGCCGCTCCAGCGCGTCCGCGAGGCCTGCGCCGTTGCGGATCTCGTCGCGCACGTCGGCGAGCACCTGTTTCAGCTGCGGCTTCGTGGTGAGTCCGGTGAGAATGTCGAACGCGCGCTCAAGCTCGAGGCGCGCGCCGAGTAACGCCGAGAGCTGTCGCGTGAAAAACATGATGTCCTTAGGCGATATGCCTCGGGAGAGGGACAGCGAGAGGGTGCCGCTGAGTGCGGCACTCGGACCCCGAGTGACTGCCTCGATGGGAAACAAGCCCCGGCGATCGAGCTGCGCGAACGCCTCCTGCTCGCTGGCGGCCGCGATTTCGCCGACGACGACTTGGTTCATCTCGTTGATGGCTTTGTAGCGATACACGCCGACACCCCTACGCCTGCGATGTGTCTGCGGTGACGCGCAGCACCTCCTCAACCGACGTCACACCGTCGAGTACCTTGCGTAGCCCGTCCTGATACATCGTGATCATGCCGGCTTCGCGCGCGGCGGCGGCGATCTCCTGCGTGCTCGTCCCGCGCAAAAGGAGTGCACGCATGTGGTCGTCCAGGACGAGCACCTCTGCAATTGATGAACGGCCCGCATAGCCCGTCCCGTCGCACGCCTCGCACCCTGAGCGCCGGTAGATGGTCGGACCACGCGGCGCGTCGAGCAGCGGCGCGAGGCCGAGTTCGTCGACTAGTTGCGGTGTGACCGCGACGGACTCCCGACAAGAACGACAGAGGCGACGGACCAGCCTTTGCCCGACGACGCCGCCGAGAGTCGCCGTGAGAAGAAAGCTCTCAACTCCCATGTCGAGCAAGCGCGTCAACGCGCCGACGGCACTGTTCGTGTGCAGCGTGGACAACACCAAATGCCCGGTGAGGGACGCCTGCACCGCGATCTCAGCGGTCTCGAGATCGCGAATCTCGCCGATCATGATGGTATCGGGATCGTGCCGAAGGATGGACCGCAGAAGGTCGGCGAAGCCGAGGCCAATCTGCGGCTTCACCTGGATCTGAGTCACACCTTCGAGCTGGTACTCGACCGGATCCTCGACGGTGATCATCTTGGTTTCGGGCGCGTTGAGTTCGAGCAGCGAGGCGTAGAGCGTCGTCGTCTTGCCGCTCCCCGTCGGCCCGGTCACGAGAACGATTCCGTTCGGCTCACGCAGCAATCGGAGGAAGGCGCGTCGATGATCTTCGCCGAACCCCAGATCGGCGAGCGCGTACACGCCCTCCGAGCCATCCAGTATGCGCAGCACCGCGCCCTCGCCATGCATGGTCGGCATGGTCGACACGCGGATGTCGATTTCCTTGCCCTGCACCACCAGCTTGATGCGGCCATCTTGCGGAAGCCGCCGCTCGGCGATGTTCATGCGCGCCATCACCTTCACGCGGGAAACGATCGCCCACCGGAAACGCGACGGCGGCGCCTCGACGTCCTTGAGCACGCCATCAACGCGATAGCGCACGCGCAGCCGGTTCGCGAACGGCTCGATGTGAATGTCGGACGCGCGCATTTCGACGGCGCGGCGAATGAGCAAATTGACCAGCTGAATGACGGGCGCCTCGCTGGCGAGATCCATGAGACGCTCTTCGTCGTCGTCGGCTTCGGTTACGCCGTCATCTGCGCGCTCGACGATATCGGAAAGGCGCGAGCGTCCGTCCGAGAACAAGTTCTCGAGCGCGGCCTCGAGCTCCGAGCGAACGGCTATGCGCGGCTCGATGGTCTTGCCGAGCTTCATCGCGAGTGCCCGCCTCACAAACTCATCAAACGGGTCGACCAATGCGAGCACGATCGCGTCCTGGGTCTCTGCGATGGGCAGGACGCCGACCCGGCGCAAGTAAGCCTCATCGATCGAATGATCGAACGGTGCCATCTCGGGGTAGTCCGAAGGCCCGAGGAGCGGGATGTCTAGAAACTCCGATAGCAGTGACGCCACGTCGCGCTCGGCGATTAACCCCAGCGACGTCATCACATCGACCAGGCTTCCGCCCTTGCTGTCGCGCCAACGCACCGACCGCTCGAGCTTGTCGCGGTCGATCGCTCGCTGCGCGACGAGGAACTCACCGAATTGCCGAACGGTTGATCCAGCTTCCGCTGCCGCTAGCGCCGCCCCCATAATCCGTGAATTCTGCACGCACTTAGTGCTGAGTCCATAGAAATATCGCGTATCAGGAGAGTTTCAGAGGTCAGTGTCTACGAAAACTCCCATGGTCCGTAAAGCCATACAAGCCATGTCCCGGCACTGAGATAGGCACCGAAGGGGATTCGGTCCGCCGCCGACAGGCGTTTTCCGAAGCACATTTGGCCCAACAGAACGGCCACTGCGAGCCCGCACGCCCAAATTACGACGCTGGCAAGCCCCGTCCACGAAACCCAAGCGCCCGCGGCCGCGAGCAGTTTGGCATCGCCAATACCAAGCCCCTCGCGCTTCCGAACGGCGGTATAGGCCAATCCGATCATCCGGAACGCGGCATAACCCCCGACGGCCGCCAAGGCATGATCGATGAGACGGTCCGGAAACATCGCGGCCGCCATCCCCAAACCCAACCCGGCGAGAGGAAGAACGACAAGATCGGGCACGACGAAGTGTCGCCAGTCGATCACCGCGATAGCCAGCAAGCCCCAGCCCAAGACGCAGCCCCACCACACCAGCCATCCGTCCAACACGAGAAAGGCCCACACCGCCACAACAAGGGCGGACACCTCGATGAGTGGATAGAGGACGCTGATACGATCGCCGCAGTGACCGCACCGCCCTCTCAGAAGCAACCAACTGACGATCGGAACGAGGTCTTTCGGAGAGATCCGCTCGCCACATCGTCGGCAGCGTGACCGCCCGATCGTGATCGGCTCGCCAAGCGGCAACCTCGTCACAAGCGTTGTCAGGAAGCTGCCAACGATCGGAGCGCCGACGAGACACACCCACGAGAAATCACTCAATTGGTTTCCTCTGGTGCTTGCAGACCGCACCCCGCAAGGCGTTGTCAGACATCACGGTAGTAGAGCTGCCGTCGAACAGCCAGGGACGCAAAACCTTTTCCGGAATTCCAGCAGCTCGCAGCGAGTTGGCCCGCCTCACGGTGATGCCCCACATCCGCTACCCACTCTCACTCTTTCGAGTCCAGGATATGTTGTCCGGGCGCGGCATCGGCCCACCGTGGGATCCTAGACGTGAAACGTGACACCGGTTGGTCCGATATTCGCTGCGAAAGCGACGCAACTCGAGGATCGCGATTTCGCAGGGATTTCGGGGCACGAAAACAGCGCGTGTGTCGGTGACGGAGTTTCTCAGAGGGATTGAAGAAAAAGGAAAATTCTCTTCACAGATTCTTAAACATAAGACTACAAAAGGGAAGACAAAGGGCGGGCCTGTACTGATTATATTGTCTTAAATTTTTGAAGTACCGAATAATGACGGCGAGGCTTGTGTAGAGTGTACTGGTGCGCCGTCCCTCCCCCGCCGAGCTTCGGATGGCCCTTCTCAACCAACTCAAGAACCCCAACGCCTCGGAGGACGCCAATCGCCAGTCGGTAGCGCCTTGGAGTCCAACCGGGCATGACTCCTTTCGCGGCCATGCCCTCCGCTGCCAATGAAAAGGTTTCGCCCCTTTGCACCCGACGGGAGTGGCATTGCTGCAGCTTGCCATAGAGACACACGGCATCCGGCCCGTGCCTCGGATGACGCGTGAGAACGTCGTCTTGCCAATCCATGGGTACGATCGCATGGCTACGACGCGAGGCTCCTGCTCGCCAATTCCTCCCTTCACGTTCATAGCGCCACGCCGAGCCGGCCGTTCTGAGCACCTCATCGTCGTTTTCGATCGGCGGGATGCAATCGGCAGCGAACGTTCGAGCGACATCGACGAGCGCGCAAAAATCGTCGCAGTGTGGCACTTCGTCGAGACAGTAGCGGAATAAAGCGTTGTTTCGGTTCCCCTCCACCGCCGGCTGTACCGGTGGCCCTTGGTCGTGTTCGAGTGAACGCGCCTCGGGCAAACTCTTTAGGCTGAATCGACATTCATGAATTCACATTGAGCTCGTTGTGTGATTCATGGATCTCCAGCTGATTCGCAGTTGGAGGGGTGTGATGGCGAAGCGGTACGAGTTGTCTGATGATCAGTGGCGCGCGATCGCGGATATGTTGCCCGGTAAAGCCGGTGATCCAGGTCGGACCGGCGACGACAACCGGCTCTTCGTGAACGGGGTCTTGTGGGTGCTTCGCTCTGGTGCCCACTGGCATGATCTTCCGCCGCGCTACGGCAAATGGAAGAGCGTGCACAAACGCTTCACGCGCTGGGCCAAGGCAGGGGTATGGGAGCGCGTGTTCGCCGCTCTGACGGCTGATCCGAACAATGACTCCCTGATGCTCGACAGTTCGCTCGTGCGCGCACACCAGCAGGCGGCGACCGGAAAAGGGGGGACCGGGATCAGGCTCTGGGGCGTTCGCGAGGCGGTCTGACCACCAAGATCCATCTCGCCGCCGACGCCCGGGGCCGGCCGCTTCGGGTGATCCTCACGCCCGGCCAGGCCGGCGATGCGCCGCAGGCACCAGCCCTTCTAGACGGCTTTCGGCCAAGCCACGTCCTCGCAGACAAGGCCTACGACAGCAACGCCATTCGCGACCTCATCGCGGCCGCCGGCGGCACGGCTGTTATCCCCTGCAATCCGACCCGAAAGCGACAGATCCCTTACGACTTCGAGATCTACAAGGCGCGCAACCGGATCGAGCGGTGCTTCAACAAGCTCAAGCACTTCCGCCGCATCGCCACACGCTACGACCGGCGAGCCATATACTTCCTGGCCTTCATCCACATCGCATGCGCAATCCTATGGATGCGGTGAATGTCGATTCAGCCTAGGTCATCCCAGGATCCGCGTTCGAAGAAATAGCCGAAGCTCGGTGGCGCAACGACGAAGCCTCCTTGCCCCTTCACGTCGATTTCGAGTCCTTCGGAACGCAGGTTCCTGCATCTCTCACCGGTCCATCGATAATAAAGGTGCGCGCCTCGCCGCGTCCTCACAATCAATGGCGTGCCACCGAAGATACGGAGGGCTTGGTCGACGCCTGAGCGATCATCCACGTCGACGACCACGATGCCCGAAAGCTCCCCTGTCACCACACCAATCTGCGCCTCGGGATGGGCGCGCGCCCACTTCTTCAGTGTCCGCCCTCCGGGAGGCTCCCTGAACTTGGTAAAGCCCTTCACCAAGGGTTTCTTGTCAAATCTGCCTCCGTCTCTCGGCACGAGCTTCACGGGAATGACACAGAGACCGCGCCGCGAAAGGTCGGCGGCAGCATCGGCAAACACGCCAATCGGCCGAGCACACACCTCCTTGGACGCCTCGACGTCGAGAGATCCTTGGGTTGGATGAGGTTGCTCCGTAGCCGGGTCTGCCTGTCCGATGCTCGCCTGTTCCCGCGAAACAACGGAATCGGAGTTCCTTACGTCACGGATTTGCTCGACCTCCATGCGGGCATGTCAAATTGATCAATGGCGAGATCGAGCGCCGTTACCGGAGCCCGCGTCCGCCATTGCACTGATGGGACCAGACGTATTCTCGTGAAGATTTTCCGCCTCAAAGGCTTCAATATCCGTACGCCTATAGACAACACGACCCCCAATTTTAAGATATTTGGGGCCGCGACCCTGGGAGCGCATGTTTTCCAACGTTCGCGGCGAAATCCCCCAAATCTCAGCGAGGAGTCCTTGATCCAAATAATCTGTTGCTCTCAATTCTTCCTAATTCCCTCGAGAATGTCGAGAATCACTTATCGCTGTTTTCTGTGCAGCGGAACCGATATTACCGAGATCCGGGCTCTGAGTCAAGAACGAAACGAGAAAATCGGGTTCATCAGACTACGAACCTCACAACCCTCTGAAAAAACACGATTCTATACTTAGAATCATTTTGAGCGGCATCGGCATCCGTAAAAATACTTCACGCTGTCGCGACTACGAGTGGCGCTCTCGCGCGGTTTTGGGCCCAGGGACGCTCGACTGGCTTTACGCTTGCTGCCGCGTTCATCCCGTTTGCAGCAAGGGCACAAGCTATGGTGACGCGTCGCGCTTACCCTTCGCTTACCCAAGGTAACGCGCCCGCGGAAGAGATCTCGTAACCCCTTGAAAAAATTGGTGGGCGCACAAGGACTCGAACCTTGGACCCGCTGATTAAGAGTCAGCTGCTCTGCCAACTGAGCTATGCGCCCACCGCCGTGGCGACGGGTATAGGACAACTCGCGCGGGCTCTCAAGGGGTATGCGCGCGGCGATCCCGCCGCCACCTGTGGCCGCGTGCGCGCTATCATGCGCCGCCGCCGGGCGCGGACGCGCCGGCGGGTGTGCCGCGCGCGCCCTGCGGCGGTCTGGGCGGCGCGCGTGCGGCGCGCGAGCGGAGCGTTGGGAGGACGATGGCAAGCGGCGGTGCGGTGCGGGTCGGCATCGAGGTCGGGGGGACGTTCACCGATCTCGTGGTGGCCGATGGCGCTGGCGTGCGCGTCGCCAAGGTGCCGAGCACGCCCGATGCGCCCGAGATCGGCGCGCTCGACGCGATCGACGCGGCAGGCATCGATCTCGCCACCGTCAGCGATCTCGTGCATGGCTCGACGGTCGCTACCAACGCGGTGCTCGAGCGCAAGGGCGCGCGCGTCTGCCTCTTCGTCACGCAGGGCACGCGCGACCTGCTGCTGCTCCAGCGCCACACGCGCGATGCGATCTACGACATCCACTACCAGAAGCCCGTGCCCGTGGTGCCGCGGAGCGCCACCGTCGAGATCGCCGAGCGCGTCGCGGCGGACGGCGCGGTGCTCACCCCGCTCGAGCCCCAGGCCGCGCGGCGCACCGTCGCGGCGGCGCTCGACGAGGCACCCGACGCACCCTTCGACGCGGCCGCGATCAGCCTTCTCAACAGCTACGCCAACCCGGCGCACGAAGAGGCGCTCGCCGCACTGGTGCGGGCGCACGCGCCGGGCCTCACCGTCGCCACGTCGCACGAGGTCTGCCGCGCCTTTCGCGAATATGAGCGCACCGCGACCACGGCGCTCTCGGCCTATGTGCAGCCGGTCATCGAGCGCTACCTGACGCGCCTCGTCAGCGCGCTCGCCGCGCGCGGCTTCACCGGCACCTTCAGCATCATGCAATCGAACGGCGGCCGCATGCCGGCCGCCGCGATGGCGCGCAACGCGATCGCCGCGCTCTTCTCGGGCCCGGCCGCCGGGGTCGTCGGCGCGGTGCGCGCGGTCGCCGCGGCGGGCCATACCAACCTCATCACGCTCGACATGGGCGGCACCAGCACCGACGTGTCGCTGGTGCAGGAGGGCGCACCCGCGCTCGCGCCGATGACCACGATCGACCGCCTGCCGGTGAAGACGCCGGTGGTCGACATCGTGACGGTCGGCGCGGGCGGCGGCTCGATCGCCTGGGCCGATGATGGCGGGCTGCTCCGGGTCGGCCCGCGCTCGGCGGGCGCGCATCCGGGCCCCGCCTGCTACGGCCGCGGCGGCACCGAGCCGACGGTGACCGACGCGCATCTGACGCGCGGCAGCCTGCAGGCCGGCTCGTTTCTCGGCGGCGCGATGCGCGTGGAGCGCGAGGCCTCCCTCGCCGCGCTCGATGGCTTGGCCGCACGCTTCGACGACACCATCGAGCGCCTTGCCGACGACACCGTGCGCGTCGCCGAGGCCAACATCGTGCGCGCCATCCAGCAGGTTTCGACCGAGCGCGGCCGCGACCCGCGCGACTATGTCATCGTGCCCTTCGGCGGCGCGGGCCCGCTGCATGCCGCGCGCGTCGCCGAGGAGCTTGGTGTGCGCAAGGTGGTGGTGCCGCGCAACGCCGGCGTGCTCTCCGCGGCGGGGCTCCTCCTCTCCGACTATGTTCACTTCCGCACGCGCGCGGGCAAGATCGCGCTCGACGAGACCGGCATCGCCGATGTGCGCACCACGCTCGCGACGCTCGAGGACGAGGCGACGGCCTATCTGCGCGGCATCGGCATCACCGAGGATCTGCGCTTCGAACGCGCGCTCGAGATGCGCTATGTCGGCCAGGCCTTCGAGGTGTCGGTGGCGCTGCCGGAGGATGCCGCCGAGCGCCTCGACGCGGCCGCGGTGACTGCGCTCTTCGCGGCCGAGCATCACCGCATCTTCGAGTTCTCCAAGCCGCCCGACCGGCCGGTCGAGATCGTCTCGGTGCGGCTCGGCGCGCGCACCCCCGCCCCCACCCTCCCCGCGTCGCCCGCGCCTGCGCGCGTCGCACGCGACACGACCACGATCACGCTGATCGACCGGGGCGAGACCATCGCCTGCCGCACGCGCGCGCGCGCCGCGCTCGGCGCAGAACCGCACCCGGGTCCCTTGCTGATCGAGGATGAAACCTCCACGATCTACGTGCCGGCGGGCTGGCAGACGGCCGCCGACCCGCACGGCAACGCCGTCATCACGCAACGGGAGGGTTGAGACGTGACGCAATCCGCCGCCCCCCTGCTCGGGTCCGCTGTCTCGCGCGTCGACCAAGCGGTCATCACGCGCGCGCTGATCGCGGCGAGCCAGGAGATGGGCGCGAAGCTGATCCGCTCGGCCCACTCGCCGATCGTGCGCGAGGCGCAGGATTGCTCGGCGGCGCTCATGGATGCCGCGGGCAACGTCGTCGCACAAGCCGAGCTCATCCCCCTGCAGCTCGGCTCGATCAGCCACACCTTCCGCCCCTGCATCGCGGCGCATCCGGCGGAGACGCTCGGCGAAGACGATTTCCTCATCAACAACGACCCCTATCACGGCGGCCAGCACCTGCCCGACATCTTCATCTTCACGCCGATCTTCTTCGACGGCGCGCTGGTGGGCTACAGCGCCTCGGTGGTGCACCACATCGATCTCGGCGGCGGCGCACCGGGCCTCAACCCGGAGGCTGCCGACATCCATCAGGAAGGCCTGATATTTCCCCCGAGCCGCTACAGCCTGAGCCGCGACTGGAACGGCGGCGCGCTCGAGCGCTTCATCGCCGCCAATGTGCGCATGCCCGAGGCGACGATCGGCGACATCAATGCGCAGCTCGCCGCCAACGCGATCGGCGCGCAGCGGCTGAAGGACGTGGTCGCCAAGTTCGGGCGCGAGACCGTCGCCGCCGCGATGGCCGAAATGCTCGACTATTCGGAGCGCCGCATGCGCCAAGCGATCGCCACCGTGCCCGACGGTGTGTACACGGGCGCCGCGCAAATCGACGATGACGGGCGGGGCGGCGATCCCGTGACCATCCGCGCGCAGGTCGACGTCGCCGGCGATGGCATGCGCATCACCTTCGACGGCACCGACCCCCAGGTGCCGACCAACATCAACTGCCCCTTCGCCTCGACGACGGCGGCGGCGATCGCGGTGATCAAGGCCGTGGTCACGAGCCCCGACATCCCGTTCAACGACGGCGCGGCGCGGGCGATCACGGTGGAGGCGCCCTATGGCTCGATCCTCAACCCGAAGCCGCCGGCGCCGGTGCGCGCGCGCCTGCTGCCGAGCTACCGGGTCTACAACGCCGTCATGAGCGCGCTCACCGAAGCGGTGCCCGAGCAAACCGTGGCGAGCGGCTTCGACACCACGGCGGTGATCTGCCTCAGCCATCTCGGGCCCGCCGGCTACAACATCTACATCGAGATTTTCGGCGGCGGCAATGGCGCGGGACACCGCAATGATGGCTGCGATGGCGTCGACAGTCCGCTCTCAAACTGCGCGAACATCCCGCTCGAAGCCATGGAAATGGATTACGATTTCTTCCGTGTGGAGGACTATAGCCTGATCCCGGGCTCGGGCGGCGCCGGCCGCCACCGCGGCGGCATGGCCTTTCAGCGCGTCTACAGCATTCTGAAGGACGACGTGAGCTTCGCCACCTATGGCGACCGCTTCATGCATCCGGCGCCCGGCGTCTTCGGCGGCGAGGCGGGAGCGCGCGCCGCCATTCTCGTGCGCCGCGGCGACGAGGAGATCGCGCTCGGCACGAAGCGTTCGTTCGCGCTGCGCGCCGGCGACCGGCTGATCTATCGCACGGGCGGCGGCGGCGGTTATGGTCCGGCCGAGGCCCGGCCCGCCGCGCTGATCGCGCGGGACCGGCGCCTCGGCTTCGTCGCATCCTGAGCCAGCATAACCAGCCGACCTAGCCAACCAAAACCAGGGAGTGTGGTGATGAAGATCGATACGGGGGGCACCGCCTTCCATTGCACGCTCGACGGCCCGGCGGAGGCGCCGTGCGTGATGTTCTCCAACTCGCTCGCCACCAACCTCGGCATGTGGGAGCCGCAGGTCGCAGCCCTCGGCGATCGCTATCGCATCCTGCGTTACGACACGCGCGGGCACGGTGCGAGCGACGTGCCGCCGGGGCCCTACGCGATCGAAGATCTCGCGCGTGATGTGGTGGCCCTGCTCGACCGGCTGGAGATCGCGCGCGTGCACTTCGTCGGGCTCTCGCTCGGCGGCATGACCGCGCTTGCGCTCGCGCTCGACCATGCCGAGCGGGTCGCGAGCATCACGGTCGCGAACTCGATGGCAGTCGCGCCCGAGGGCGCCGAGGCACTCTGGGCGGAGCGCATCGCGCGGGCGCGCGCCGACGGCATGGCGGCGCTCGTGGAGCCGACGATCGCGCGCTGGTTCACGCCCGGTTTCATCGAGGCGGGCAATCCCGCCCTGGCGCGCGTCGGCGCCATGATCACGGCGACACCGCTCGAAGGCTACGCGGGCTGCGCCGGCGCGATCACCCGCATGAACTTGGTGCCCCGCCTCGGCACGATCACGACGCCAACCCTCGCGATCGCCGGCCTCGACGACCAGGCCACGCCGCCCGCGGGCCTGCGGCTCATCCACGAGGCGGTCGGCGGCTCATCCTATGTCGAGATCGCGGACGCCTCGCACCTTTCGAACATCGAGCAGGCTGCCGCATTCACGGGCGCCCTCGAGGCCTTTCTTGTTGAAAACGCGGCCGCCTGAGAGGGCGCAGGCTGACGCCGCTGCGCATCGACCGCGGGCGGACGCGCCGCGGCGGCTAGGGCTTTGCGGCGCCAAGCGCCGGACGGCCCCTCGGTAGTTGAGTGTTAACCTTCTTCGCGCGATAGTGCGCCATGCGCTGGATTCTTCTCATTCCCCTCTGTGTCATCATCCCGGCCGCGGCATCGGCAGGCGATTATCCCTGCGGCAAGGCGGCCTCCTTCATCGAGCAGTTCCGTGGCGGCACAGGCTCTGCCTATGCCAACCAAAACGACTTCGATCTCGCGCTCTTCCTGCACTACTCGACCCACGCGATCCAGACGGGCGAGCAGGACGGGTCAGAGCTCATCCATGAAGCCCGCGCGGCGTTTCCGGAGTTCTCGGGCACGAGCGACGGGGACATGGTGAGCGAGATGAAGCGGCGTTTCCTCGGCGTCGTGCGCTGCATTCGCAAGGGCTCGTTCCCGACGACCCCGTCGAGCCCGCCCCCTTCCGGCTAAAGCAAATCCACCGCCCTCAACCGCGCGCGCCGCACGCCGCGGCGGAGGCGCCGTCCGGCGTCGCCTCGAGCGCGAGCGCCGATAGGCGCGCCGCCGCCGGCCCGTGGCCCGCTGCGGCGGCCTCGGCAAGCCAGCGCTCGGCTCGCGCGAGATCACGCGGCACGCCGCGTCCCTCGAGATACAACAGGCCCAAGCTGTGGGCCGCGAGGTCGAGCCCGTCCGCGGCGGCCGCGCAGTGATGATCGAGCGCGGCCGCCGTATCCACTAGCACGCCCACGCCCCACAGATGCATGAGCCCGAGCCAATAGCGGGCGAGCCCCTCGAGCGCGGACGCATCGGCCTCCGCGCCGTCGAGCGCAGCCCGCGTGCGCTCGGCCGCCGTGGCCAACCAGGGCGCCGTCGCGGCCTTGTCGCTCCGCAGCACCGCCGCCATGCCGTCCGCCGCCACATGCCGAAGAACCCGCGTGATGCGCGCATCGGCGGGGCTCCCTTCTGCGTCGTCGCGCATTAGGCGCGCAAGCGCAAAGAGCGCCGGCACGTCGCCGAGCGCGGCGGCCGCGCGAAACCGTGCCGCCGCCGCCGCGCGATCCTGCGCGAGCCCGCGCCCGTCGCGATAGAGAGCGCCGAGCGTTCGATGCGCCGCGCCGTCACCCTCGTCGGCCATCATCGCGAGATGGGCGAGCGCATCGCGATGCCCCTGCGCCGCCGCACGGCCGAACCATTTCACCGCGAGCGCGGGCTCCCGAAACACCGCCGTGCCCTCGCGGTACATCACGCCGAGGCGGAATTGCGAGGGCGCGTGGCCCTGCACGGCCATGCCGACCAAGACATATTGCGCCTCGGCATTGTCGCCGCCCGGCGAAACTGCGAGCCCGTGGATCATGTTGGCGCTGCGCTCGGCCACGGCGTCATCGCGCGCCGGCTCCTCAGCCCAGGCGTCGGGTGCAGAGGCCGAGAAAACCGCGCCGACGACCGTCAGGCCGACGCAGGCAGCCGCCGCAAGGAGCGCGCGCACCGCGTCACCCCGCCTCGTCGGCGGCGATGCGCCGGCAGTGATCGAACGCCGCCTCGATCAGATTGTCGCTCGCCTCGGGCGTGCGAAAGGCCGAGTGCGCCGAGAGCGTGACGTTGGGCAAGCGCGTGAGCGGGTGATCGGCGGGCAGCGGCTCTTCCGCAAAAACATCGAGACCGGCATGGCCGAGCTGGCCGGTGCCGAGCGCTTCGATCATCGCCGCCTCGTCGACCAGCGCGCCGCGCGCGGTGTTGACGAAGATCGTGCCGCGACGCATCGCCGCGATGCGCTCGCGCGAGAGGAAGCCGCGCGTCTCATCGGTGAGCAGCAGATGGAGCGAGACGACGTGACTCTCGGCCAACAGCTCCTCGAGCGCCACGAAGCGCACACCCGCATGGGTCCTCGGCGTGCGGTTCCAAGCGAGCACACGCATGCCCGCACCGCCGGCGAGCCGCGCGACCTCGGCCGCGATGCCGCCAAATCCCACCAAGCCGAGCGTCTTGCCGGTGAGCTGGACGCCGTCCGTGCGCAGCCATGCGCCGGCGCGCATGCCGCGGTCCATCGCCGCGAGCCCCTTCGCCGCCGCCCACATGAGTGCGACCGTGCACTCGGCGACCGCCGTGTCGCCATAGCCCTTGATGGTGTGAACCGTGATGCCGGCATCCGCCAGCGCCTCCGGGTCCATGTAGCTGCGCGCGCCGGTGCCGAGGAAGACGACGTGCCGGAGGCTGCCACAGGCGCGCGCGATCGCGCTCGGCAGCTGGGTGTGGTCGACAATCGCAGTGGCCGCGCCGGCGAGCAGAGCCGGTAATTCGTCGGGCCTGACCGCGGGATCGCGGTTGATCACGATCTCCGGATCGTCCGGGCGGATGAGCCTCTCGGCGACCGCTGCCAGCGTCTCGTTCGCATCGACAAAAACCGCGCGCACGCTGCCTCTCCGTCACAGGGTGAGTGGGCGGGCGCGATCTTCTCACCGATGGCGCGGGCCTGTCACGCCGCATCCCCGCGCCAGACGACGGGGAACTGCGGGTCGGTATCGAAGCGGTCGCCGTCTCCAAGCGCCGTCGGAAACTTCGGAAACTCGGCCGGCGGATCGCGTTGGATGTAGCGCGCATCGTCGCCGAGCCAGCGATGCACCAGCGCACGGCGCCGCAGATCGCGCGTCGGGTTGTTGCGGCCTTGGTGGAGGATCTTGCCCTGAAAGACCAACACATCGCCGGGCGATAGCTCCCACGCCGCGATGTCGTGCGCGGCGCGCCGGGCCTCGATGTCAGGCACCCGCGCGTAGCCATAACCCGGATGGCGGGAGCCGTCGACGTAGCTGTCGAGCGGCGCGTAGAACCCCCACCGGTGGGAGCCGCGCACGAACTCGAGGGTGGTCTCGCGCGTCACCGGGTCGAGCGGCAGCCAGCTCGAGCAGAACTGCCAGCCCTCGACCGCCATGTAGGGCTGGTCCTGGTGCCAGTGGGTCAGGCCTTCGGTGCCCGGCTCCTTGGCGAACATTTGGTCGACGAAAAAGGTCACCGCGCGTGCCCCCATCAGCGCGCCGGCGACCGCGCCGAGCGGCCCCTCGCGCACGAAGGCGTCGAGGTCGGGCCAGCGGCGGGCGAGGTCGAAGTCGTTGAAGAAAAGCCCGGGGTCGCCCGCCTTGGTGTAGATCTCAACGTCGGGGCCGGGCTCGGCCATGTCGGCCTCGACGGCAAGGCGAAGCCGGTCGATCCACGCCGGCGGCACCACGGCGCGCAGGCACACGACACCGTCCCGCGCATAGGCCGCGATGTCCTCGGTCGAGACGGGCATCGGGCGATCCCTCCTAGCCGTCGCCACCGCGCATGTAGCGCATCGGCTCAGCCGGATCGGTTTCGAGCGCGATCGCACCGCGGCGGTGCAGCTCTTGCAGGTACCGGAAGCCCTTGGCGTACTCCGAGAGCTTGTGCGCGCCCGAGACGAAGCCGGCATAGGCGCGCGGACGCGCCGGCGTGACGAAGGGCGCGAGCGGCTCGATGCGCGCGTCGAAATCGGCGCCGAAGAAGAGCGGCAGCGAGAACCGCTCCTCGGCGATCTCGACCACCCGGTGGGGGCCCGACTTGAAGACGCCGTTGGTCCAGGTCTCGAGCGTGTCCCCAACATTCACGACGAACAGGTCGGGGCGTGGCGGCACGTCGATCCAGCGGTCGCCGACATCCATCACCTGCAGGCCGGGCTTCGTCTGGTGCAGCATGGTAAAGCACTCGGAATCGGTGTGTGATCCAATGCCGAGGCCGCCCGCGCCATCGGCGGTCGCGGGATAGTGGAGAAGCCGCAGGTTCGCGGTCGGCTTCTGGATGAAAGCGTCGAACGAGTCCTCAGGCAGGTCGAGCGCCAGCGCGAAGCCGCGAAAGAGGTCGCGCCCGAGCGCGATGACGGCGTCGTAGTAGGTGCTCACCGCCCGGCGGAAGCCAGGCACGTCGGGCCACACATTGGGCCCGAGAAAGCGATAGCCGCGCACGTAATCCGGATCGTCCGGCGACAGATCGGCGGCAAGATCGAACGCCTCCTTGCGGCCGATGCCGGGCTCGGTGCCGTAATCCTCCTCGCCCGGCGGCACGTAGCCGCGGTGGTTGCGCGAGCGCGCGATGTGGTAGCGCGCCTTGTCACCGGCGGGCAACGCATGGAAGCGCGCTGCCGCCTCGTAGGCCCCGGCGATCACGGGGTCCGGCACGCCGTGGTTCTGCGCATAGAAGAACCCGACGCCGCGGCACGCCGCGCCGACCTCGCCTGCAACCCGGCGCGCGCCTGCCGCGTCGCCCGCGCGCAGCGGGCCGATGTCGATTGCCGGAATCACAGGTCACACGCCATCATCAGCCGCAGGTTCTATCCGTCGAGATACGCTAGCACTCGGTGTGGGGGCGGCCAACGCATCAACTGCGCGTTAGGCCACAAAGCCATTAAACCTTGCGCAGGCTTTTGCGGTAGAGTGCGCGCGGATTTCCACCATTGTCGGACAGACGTGCGTGCGTGAAGAGAAGGTCAAACGGAGGCTTGCGGCGATCGTCTCCGCCGACGTTGTCGGCTGGTCACGCCTCATGGGCCTCGACGAGGCCGGCACCTTGGCCGCGCTCAAGGCCCATCGCGAGCAGCTGATCGATCCGCAAATCTGCGACCATGGCGGGCGCGTGGTCGGCACCGCCGGCGACAGCATCCTTGCCGAATTCTCGAGCTGCATCGAGGCGGTGCAATGCGCCGTCGGCGTGCAGGCGGAGCTCAAGCGCCGCAACGACGAAGCGCCGGAGGAGCGGCGCATGGAGTTTCGCGTCGGCATCAATCTTGGCGAGGTGATTATCGACGGCGACGACATCTTCGGCGACGGCGTGAACATCGCCGCGCGCCTGCAGGCGCTCGCCGCGCCGGGTGACGTGTTCGTGTCGGAGGATGTCTACCGGCAGGTGCATGGCCGCCTCGACGTCATCTTCGAGGACCTCGGCCCGAAGCAAGCCAAGAACATCAAGGAGCCCGTGCATGTCTATCGGGTGAGCCAGGGCGCACCGCCAGGGGTCGGCGAAACGGCGTCGCGTGCGGCCGCTGCCGCCACACCAGCACCGCAGGCCAGCAACCCCGCCATCGCGGTGCTGCCCTTCGACAATATGAGCCGCGATCCGGATCAGGAGTATTTCGCCGACGGCATCACCGAAGACATCATCACCGAGCTCTCGCGCTATCCCGAGCTCTTCGTGATCGCGCGCAACTCCACCTTCGTCTACAGGGGCACGGCGGTCGACATAAAGCAGATCGCGCGCGAGCTCGGCGTGAGCTACGTGGTCGAGGGCAGCGTGCGCAAGGCCGGCAACCGCGTGCGCATCACCGTGCAGCTCATCGAGGCAGAGAACGGGCACCACCTCTGGGCCGAGCGCTACGACCGCGATCTCGACGACGTGTTCGCGCTGCAGGACGAGATCACCCAGATGATCGTCGCGGCGCTGCCACGACACCTGGAAGCCGCGCAGCTCGAGAGCGCCAAGCGCAAGCCGCCGGACAACATGGCGGCCTACGACTATCTGCTGCGCGCGAAGGATCTCCACTACCGCCGCTCGCCGGAGGCCAACGAGAAGGCGCTCGAGATGGCCGAGAAGGCAATCGCGCTCGATCCCGATTTCGGCCAAGGCTACGCGTGGCGCACCTGCATCATCGGCCAGTCGTGGGTCAACGGTTTCGGCAAGTCGCTGGATGATCTGATCGAGGCCGGCGGCGTCATGTCGGACGCGATGGACCGCCTCAAGGCCGATGACATCGAGTGTCATCGCATCCTCGCCGACATCAACTTCTATATGTATGACGATGCGGAGCGCGCGCAGTTTCATCAAGACCGCGCCTTCGCGCTCGTGCCGAACGATCCGCGCATCGTCTCGCAGCGCGGCGAGCTGCTGACCTATCTCGGCTCGCCCAACGAAGCCGCGGAGTGGATCGAAAAGGCGATGCGCCTCGATCCGAGCGGCGCCGATCGGCGCGCCAACCATCTCGGGCGCGCGCTCTTCGTGGCGCGGCGCTACGAAGAGGCGATCGCGGCGTTCAAGCGTGTCTCACCGATGCAGGGCCTGCATCACATCTTTCTGGCCGCCTGCTATGCCAAGCTAGGCCAAGATGCGGCCGCCAAGACCCACGCGGAAGAGGCCTTCAGGCTGGCGCCGAAGCTCTCGCTCAAGCGCGTGATGCACTCAGCGCCGTTCGCCGGCGAGGCAGACCGCGCGCATTTCACCGAGGCGCTCAAGGCCGTCGGCATACCGGATTAGCGCAAATCCCGAGCAGGTGGAATCACCTGCGACGACGCATTTGCGTCATTTCCTATGAGAGAGAGCATGTCGCCTGAGCATGAGCGAACGTGACATGCTCAAGTCTGTGTGTCCGCGCCGTTTCGCTTAGGAGCCGGCGCCGAAGCTCGACCAGCCGGTCAACCTACCGGCCTTGCCACAGGTGCTCGGCGCTGGGCAGACCTTGTGAGGCGCCGTCAACCCGATGCCAAGATCCCGCGACGACGAGGTGCTGAGCGTCGTCTCCGAAAGCGACAATGTGTTGGAGCCGGTGGTGCTGGTGCTCGTCACACGAAAGAGCGTGAGGGCACCGACCACCTCGCCCATCTCGGCAGCACTAAGCGGTGCGCTCGGCACGGTTTCGAGCGTCGAGAAGTCGTCGGCAGCTTGCGCCGATCCGGCCGCAAGAGCCGTGGTCAATGCAGTAGCCGCCGCGAACGCCATGAGTTTCATCGTAAGCGTCTCCCCAATAGATTCACTCGTCTAAGCAATGTCGTTGTCTATATCGGCCGCAGAACGCGCGCTGTGACCATCGCTACATTATCGTGGTCGCATGAGAATTTCGATGGGCACACCCTTGGCACGGTCTCTTCGACATTGTCTTCTTGTTCGGGCGCTCGTCGTCAAAGCGTGCCGGCACAGGCACCCATCGCGGAGGCCGCGGCGGTCCGTATGACTGCAAGGATAAGGTGGTGCGGACGGAGGGACTCGAACCCTCACTCCCTTCCGGGAAACGGATTTTCGTACCCACCACGGCTTTCACCGCCGCGCCTCAAGGGTTGCGCGTTTGGGGTCTGGACTATCCCTTCGCCCTAGCCGGCCGCGTGGCCCGCCTTAGGCGCCGCCCGTCTAGTCTCTACACCGTCCACACCGAACCGCGCGCGGCTCGGCGGGCTTGGCTCGGGATTGCCACCGGCACGACCCGCTGAGGTTTCCCCGAATTTGAGCGGCGACACTCCGCGGGTTTCCCCGCGAAGGCTCAACAGCTTAAGTCCGTTGCGTCTGCCAGTTCCGCCACGTCCGCTTGTGCCAAACCTCCTCCAGAGCCGCGCCTACTTGCGCACGACCCCGCCGTCCTCGGCGATGAAATGCGTGCCGGGCGGTGCCGCCTCGAAAATCTCCGGCGCATAGACACGGCCCACCGCCTCCGCGGAGACGCCCTCTGACGCCGCCCGCTGGCGGTAGAGCTCAGCGCGCTTCGCGTTCACGTCCGCAACGAGATCGTGCACGCTCGCCGGCGCGTTGGGGTCGCGCACCACGGCATAGCCGTCAAAGCGCTCGGCAACCTGGCCCTGGGCGCGCGGGCCGTCGAGCAGGCCGTCGGCAGCGCCTGCGCCCGGCCACGCCGCGAACACCGCGAGGCACAGCGCCAGACTGAGCGCCGCGACCCCGGCGCGCCTAGAAAATCGGATTGGTTTTGACATCTTCCTCCGCGACCTCCTCGAGGCGGACGCGCACGTCTGCGTCGAGCTTGATGTTGAGGTTGATGGTAATGGGCTCGCGCGGCGCTTCGACACGCACCGTCGGCTCGCACGCCGCAAGCACTGCGAGCGTCGCCATCAAGAGCAAACCCCACCCGCCCAGCGGGACGGCGCGGCTGAACCACCGGTCGTGCGTTGGCATGCGTCAGGCCCCTCCGTTAGGCCCGAGTCTTACCCGGCTTCGCGGCGAAACCCAAGCGACCTTCGCGCCGCTCCATCACTCGCCGCCGCCGAGCGCACCCCGGCGCAGACCCCAGGCGAGCGCGTCCTCGGCAATCGAGTAGGCGCGCGCGAGCACCTCGGCAAGACGGTCGACATCGGTCTCGACGTTGATGTTGAAGACGAACGGATGGCCGTCGAGCACCGCCGGATTGTTTCCCGTCAGGCGAATGCGCGCGTGACCGCGCCCATCGGCGTCCTTGTCGATCGAGAGATCGAGAACCTCGAAATGAAAATCCTCCAGCGCCTCGATCATGAGGCCGACCGTGTCCTCGCGGTCGCCGAGCAGCGCCGGCAACTCGGGCGAGGTGATCTGCAGCCGCCCCGGCCCCTCGGCGGCGAGGCGGCCATCGGCAACCGAGAGCACGCCATCCTCGAAGGCGAGCGGCATGCGCCCGGTGAGCTTGCCCGTGCCCGCGACGCCCTCGACATCGAGCCTCGTCAGCAGGGTCTCGAGATCGAGCGCGCGCGCCTCGACGGTCATCGCCCCGGTGCGCGCGACGGGGTCGAGCAGCGCGTCCTCGACCCTGATGCCGCCGCCCAGAAGCTCGGCTGTCAGCACCTCGAGCGCGACCCGGCGGTCGCCCCGCAAGTGAAACGTCAGCGCGAGAGGGATCGGGTCGAAATCGGCGACGTGGAGCGTGCCGGTGAGCCGCTGCCCGCGCGGCGTCGTCGGCGGGTCCAGGCCGGCGATGGTGAGCACGCCGGTCATGTCGCGGCTTTCGACGCCACCCGCGCTGAGGCCGACTCCGTCGAGCGAGACCTCGATCAGAGGCTTGATCGCGCCATCCTCCCAGGTGATGCGGCCGCGCGCGGCGAGCGTGCCCTCGACATCCTCGAGCAGCGTGCTCGCCGCGGGCGCGATGTCGGCAGGGCGCAGGGCGCCGGGACCGAAGCTGAGCGGCGCCATCGTCACGCGCGCCTCGCCGCGCTGCGCGGCGAGATCGCCGGTGCCGGTCACGCTGACGCCGAAGCGCCCGTCCGCCCCTTGAAGATCGAGGGCGATGGTTGCGGTCTCGCCCGCCAGCGAAAGCTCGGCGCGCCCGCCAAGGGGCGTCACCCAGGCCGGCGTCGCGGTGTGCGCGAGCCGCGGGAACGTCAGCGTGAGCGCGCCGCCCTCCGGCGACCAATCGGCGGTGCCGGTGCCGTTCTCGAGCACGACTTGATAGGCGGGCACGCGCGCGTCGAGCCCCTGATAGGCAACCCTCAACGTGCCGGGCACCTGCCCGACCACATCCAACTGGTCGAACGCCACCGCCGCGGCGAGCGGCGCCTCGCCTCCCGGCAGATCCCGGAGATCGAGCGCAAACGGCGCGAACCCGAGCGCGACCTCGATGCCGGGCCCGTCAAGCGCCGCCGTGATGACGCCCGCGTCCCGGGCCAACGCGAGGCTCGCCGGCGCGCCGAGACGGGCAAGCCCCGGCCAATCGAGCGCCTGGAGGGTGATCTCGCCGCGCTGCGGCCGCGCCGTAAGGGTTTGATCGGCGAGCGAGAGCGCCGCACCGAGATCGAGCACGACATCCACCGTCGCCCCGGACGCGAGCGTGCCCTCGACGCGGCCGATGAGTTGGGCGCGCGCGGCGGCGCCGCTCGCATCGCCGGTCAGCGACAGCAAGGTGAAGAGCCCGCGTCCGCGCAAATCACCAAGCCGCAGGCTCTCGGCGTTGACCACCAGCGAGCCGGCCTCGAGCGTCTGGAGCGCCCACCCATCGGCGGGCGCGCGGGACAAGCTGACGGCGAGCCCGTTTGCCGCCACGGTGCCCGCGCCGCCCGCATCGCCGAGCAGGATCTCGTCAAATGCCGCCGTCAACGCGGCCACGGCGACGGTCACCGCCTCGCGGTCGTCGGCGAGATCGATGGCAATGTCGCGCCCCCGCATCGTGCCGGCGGCCTCCGATGCGCCGATGCGCAGCGCACCGAGATCGAGCGCGAGATCGGCGAGCCGGATCGCGCGCGGCGCGAAATCGGGACCGAGCATGACCTGACCGTCGATGGCGCCGGCAAAGGTGCGCGCCTCCTGCACCCACGAGACGCCCGTACGCAGCTCGGCGACCACCCCATCGGCGGCGGCGGTCACCAGCAGCGCAGGCACATCGCCGCCATGCGCGATCGCGCGGATCGTGTGGCCGCCCGCCGCAAACGACCGAAGATCGGGCGGCAGATCGGCGAGAAACGCGTCCGGAAGCGTGAGTCCGGCGAGGTCGAGCTGGACCAGCTCGACGAGCGCGGCACCGCCGGCGACGACGAGCTCGGCTTCACTCGCAAGCGCGGCGACCGGCGCAAGGCCCGGCACCATGATGCGCTCCGCGTTCAGGCCGATCGAGCCGGTGAGCGCGACACGCTCGAGCCAGCCGGCGAGGTCACTCGCGCCGAGCGAGGCCGCGTCGGCGACATCGCCCACCACGTCGAAGCGGATCTCGCCGGCGCCGATCTCGAGCGCCGGTAGCGCCGCCGCGGCCGCCGCGGCATCGACGGTGCCGCGCGCCGCGAACGCGACGCTGAGCGGCTCGGCCGCGGGGTCGCCGGCCGCCTCGAAGGCGACGTTGCCGCCCGGCCATACGGCCGTGCCCTCGGCCTCGAGACGCCCCTCGACCAAGCGCGCCCTCAGCCGGCCGGGCTCGAAGGTGCGATCTTGGAAGGTGAGCGCGGCATAGGTAAGCGCAGCATCGAGCTCCTCAATGCCGGCCTCGCTCATGGCGAAGCGCGCCTCGCCGGCGAGCCCGCGCACGGCGCCGAACGGACGCACCACAGTGCCCTCGTCGATCGCGAGCGAGCCGCTGATGCGGCCGTCCGGTGCGATGGTGAGCGCCGCCGCACCATCGATCCGGCCATCATCATGCGCGACCGCGAGATCGAGCGTCGCCGCCAGCATGCCGCCCTCCTCGACCATCGCCTCCCCCTCGAACCACGCGGCGATCTCGCCGAGCGGGGTCGTCACCGCGACCCGGCTATCGGCGATCGTCGCGCGCCGCACGGGGAGCGCCGGCAGCGTGAAAGGCTCGCCGTCGCGTTGCTTGGTGAGGTCGAGCGCGAGCGCGAGGCCGCGCACCTCGGCGGTGTCGATTTGCCCGTCGCGCAAGCCGCCGACGGTGTAGGCGAGGCGCACGGTCTCGACGGTGAGCGGTGTCTCGCCTTCGACCGCGAGGTCCGTGATCTCGAGGCCGGAGAAATCGAGGCGCGTGATCGTGAGCGCCCTGATCGTCATGCCCTGGCCGGCGACCACGCGCGGCGCAAGCGCCTCCGCGAGCGGGATGCGCGCAAGCCAGAGACCGCCGAGCGCGAGCGCGAGCAGCGCCAGCACGAGAAGCAGGATCCGCCACCAGCGGCGGCGCCGGCGGTGCGGCAGCGGATCGATCTCGAGGGTGCTCGTCATGACTCGTGCGCCATGTTACGCGCAGGCGCGGCCGCTGAAACAACACACTTTGTTAACCGCGCGCCCGCTATCCATCGTGGTGGGCATGCCATGAGATGGAGGCCCACCGTCCGTGCAGGTGATGATCCGTTGTCCGCATTCGCGGCGCTCCGTGTTCACGGGCGTCACGACCGACGCCTGGCCGCGCCTGGTGGAGAGCCTGCGCGGCGCCCAGCGCATGACCTGCCCCGACTGCGGCAGCACCCACCGCTGGCACCTCGCGGAGGCGTTCGTCGCCGACAGCACGACCGGTTGGCTTGACCTCGCGCCACACCGCGCCGCGGGTCTCGCCGCCGCATCGCCCGGCGCAGGGCGCGCGCCGGGTGGACGCAAGATCGTGCGTTAGCCGCGCGGGCGTGCCTTCTTCGGCGGCTTGGCCGGCTTCGGCGGCAGCGACCGGGTGAAGGTCAGCGTGAAAGCCAGCCAATCCTTGAGCGCCGCGTCGTCGCAGGCGTCCGCGTCCACCGAGATCATGCCGCCCATGCGGCGCCCATTCAGGTCGAGGATGCGCGCGCCCGGCCGCGCGAGCGCCGCGGCCTCGTTCTCCTTGCCGACGCGGAACATGAAATGCGCCGCGCCCGCCTTGTCGCGATGGGCGCCGCCGATCATGTTGCCGTTCAGCAGAAAGCACACCCCGCCCATCATGCGCTTCTCGGTGGCCTCGGCCAGCCCCTCGAGCGCACCGCGGACGCGGTTGGTCAACGCCTCATCGTAGGCCATCGTGCGGGCCCTCGCGCCGTTGTGGAGCGTGCGACTGTAGCGCGACCGGCTTAGTGTTGCACGTGGCGCCAAGCGCGGGTTTGGTCGTGCCGCCAACGCCAGAGCCCAAACAGGACGAGGCCGACCGCGACGATCAGCATGACGATCATGTCGGGCGCGGTGGCGCGCTCGACAAACGTTTCGCCCGCAGGCTCTTCCGCGCTAGGCGGCGCGTCGAGAGCGGCGGTGGGCGCGTCGGTCAGCGACACGGGCACGAGCCCCGCATCGAGGGGACCCGCCTGGCTCATCGCCACCCCGCCAAGGAATGAAACCATGAACGCGCCGAGGATCAGGGAACGAAGCAGTGTCATGTCCGACCTCCTTGCTGCGCGTGCGGTGCCGCCCGGCGACCGCGCGGGGGCACCCGCACCGTTCGAGCCTCAAGCCTCGCGCCATGCGGTTTCATGCGCATGTCATGCCAACCGGAAAACGGTTTCGATTGTTTCCCCCATCAAACGCCCCGCCACCGGCGGTCCCGCCCCCCGCGCCGGGACCCATCGCAAAGGAAAACGCCCGCGGAAAGCCGGAGAGGCGCGCGGCGGTGCTTTGCCATTGGGGCAGCGCCGGCATAGGCTCCCGACCGACTGGACACCATGAGGCGAGCGGGGATGAGACAAAGGGTGCTTGGCTGGGCGGCGGTTCTGGCAGTGGCGTTGGGGCTGATCACCGGCGCCGCGGCCGACCAGTTCGGCGACGGCTTCGCGGCCTATCAGCGCGGCGACTTCACGGCCGCGCACCGGCTGTGGTTGCCGCTCGCCGAGGAGGGCAACGCCGGCGCGCAATTCAACATCGGCCTCATGCACAAACTTGGTCAGGGCGTGCCCCAATCGTCCGAGACGGCGGCCGGCTGGTTCTTCAAGGCGGCGATGAAGGGGCATGCGAGCGCGCAATTCAACCTCGCCGGGCTCTACGAGAACGGCCAGGGCGTGCCACAGAACGTCGGGGCGGCACGGCGCTGGTACGGCAAGGCGGCGGATCAAGGAAACATGAACGCGGTCGTGATGCTCGCGCTCATGCACCTCAAGGGGCGGGGCACCCCGCAAGACCCGGAGGCGGCGGCGAAGCTCCTCAACCGCGCGGCCGGCAAGGGCCATACCGTCGCGCGCTTCCTCCTCGGCAGCCTCTACGCCACCGGTGAGGGCGTGCCGCAGCGGCTCTCAACCGCGCATGGCTGGTACACCCTCGCCGCCGAGGCCGGCCATGCCGAGGCGCAATGGCGTGTCGGTCTCAACCACCTCCAGGGCACGGGCACCTTTGAGAGCAGCGTCGACACCTATTACTGGTGGCAGCGCGCGGCGGACAACGGCCATCCAAAGGCGGCCGAGATGCTGCCCCGCTTGGTCGAGACGATGGACAAGGCGTCGATCCAAGAAGGCATGCGCCGCCACCTCGAATGGTCGAAGACGCAACCGCCGCCCTGAACACCGCGCCCGACGACGCCGCGCCCGGACACCGCGCAACGCCACTCCGATACCCCGCCCCGCAACCGAATAACCCCCCGCACAACCGGATACCCCCGGCCGGAGAGCCGGGGGGTTCATCGGTGGGGAATGCGCCCGCCACGCCCACGAACCCTGGCGCACGGACCGAGGCAGCCGGTGGCGGCGGCCGGGAGATGGTGACTCGCGCGCAGCGCCATGATGTTGCCCCATTCCCCCGATAGATCTAACACCATCCGGGAATGCGGCGGCGCGGGGCAAACGAGCGCAGCAATGGCACGCCACGCTGAGAATAACCACTTCAGCCACCGCGCGGGCATCGGGTAGATGATAGGCAATAGCCTATCGCGGTCGTCAACAGCACCCGGTGATCATCCTATGTTTCGCCCGAACCCGCATACCCCACTCCGCCTCGCCGACACGGTGAGCGCCTCCGCCAGCATGGAACCGGCCGACACCCGCGCCACCAAGGCCGCGCTCAAGGCGCTCGGGCACTATCCGCCGGCCCATCACGGCCTTTCCGGACCGCCAGATGTTCGAGGGGGTGAAGGCCTTCCAGAAGCGCGAGGGCTTGCCGGTGGACGGCATCGCGCGGCCTGGCGGCACCACCGAGCAGATGCTCAACGTCGCGCTCTCTGAGCGCGCAACACAAAAAAGCGCCGCCGAGCGTGAGGCCAGCCGCCAGGCGCACCGGCGGGATGCCGCCCGCGCGCCCTCCCTGGCCTCGCCAGCACGCCGCGCAGGCGCACGCCGCGCAGGCGGGCGCGCCGACGACACGGCGGGCACCGGCTCACGGGGCACCGGCACACGGGGCATCGGCCTTCGCGGCACCGTCGGCCCGCGCGGCACCAACGCCGGCGCCGATCTCGCGACCACGCGCCGCGCCTTGGAGCGCGCGGGCCTCCTCGACGCACACGACGTCGGCCGGGGACCCCAGGCCGCGCGGCCCGACGAGGGCTTCCTCGACGCCG
Organism: Alphaproteobacteria bacterium; assembly: GCA_965216915.1. Classification (GTDB taxonomy): domain Bacteria; phylum Pseudomonadota; class Alphaproteobacteria; order UBA828; family UBA828; genus CBDCGS01. The sequence goes on along the minus strand of CBDCGS010000010.1, from coordinate 436,993 downwards.
TCATCCGCAACGTCCAGCGCCGCCACGGCCTGGCGCAAGACGGCACCATCACACCAGGCGGCCCCACCGACCGCCGCCTCGCCCGCATCGTCGACGCCGACCGCATCATGCACACCGTGCCAAGGCTCGACACCGAGGAGGATGCAGGCGCACCGGGCGCGGGCGACGATGCGGGCGAGCCCGGCGAGGCCGTGTTCGGCAACACCCACGACCGCACCGTCCGCACCGCGCGACCCGCCTTCGGAAACACCGCCAATGCCGAGCAGATCGCGTCGGTCCCGTCTAAAGATGCGTTCCTGTTGCTCGATACGGGGCACAGGCCAATCACCGGCGGCCTCTTCACGCGACCGCCAGATGTAAACGGTTCGACCGTTGGCCAACAACGAGAACGCCACCCACACGATGCTCCAGACCCGAATGCCGCTCCATTGCTAACCAAATTCAGCGATCGAGTTCGCAGTATTGTCGACGACACGCCGGCTCGGTTCGAGGTGCACGATAACCCCGAAGCAGACCCGTCGAGCCGCTGGTATGAGTCTCATTCAGCCGGAAAAGTCGCGGTTCTTACATACGGACGAATCCTCGAGGAGGAGGCAAAACGTCAAGGCGTGGACATCAATTTGGTGAAAGCGATCGTCTACGCGGAGAACGCACGAGGTCACTACCAAGGTCTATCAAAGGTCGCGGAAGCCGTCGGACTGGCAGAAACCTATTTCCCGATGAACATCAATGTGAACGTCTGGCAAGGCCTGGGGATCGACGAAAATACGGTGCTGGTGCCGCGTGAGAACGTAAGGGCAGGCGTAACCCTTTTGAGGCGCCTCGCAGCAAGAGTGATTGATCCCTCGCCCGAGAAGATCGCGACGCTGTGGAATAACACCGCTAGCGATTCGCTAACAAACTACGGTGTCTATGTGGCTCGCATCTACCGAGAAAGACCGTGGGAAAATTAATAGCGAAGCCTTTGTGGCTCTATCTCGCGGCTCGTTTCGCGCTCTATCTCGGCGTCGGGGCGTTGCTCTCGAGCGGTGCGATCTTCGTCCTCCTGGTCGCATCCGACGGAATGGAGCCCGAAGGTCTCTGCGACTTCGTCGAAGGCCAGGCCGGCGCTCTTGGCCTCGACAGCGGCGTATCGGGCTACAGATGCGTCTTCGACGTCGCGCATGCCGCGGGCTATGTCGCGCTCCTGACACCGATACTCGCGGTGCCCGGCATCATGGTGACGTGGTTCGCCTCGATGCTGTGGCGAATGGCACCCCGACGCACCACACCAGCGGCCCGTGAGCCGGAAGACTAACTTCTTCACCGCCCCCCCGCACTGGCCGCCGCATCCTCGATGCCGACCGCATCATGCACACCGTGCCAAGGCTCGACGCGAGCGCGGATGAGGCGGAGGACGCGCCGGCGGCGACGGGTGGCGGCGACAGTCGCGGCGGCGAGACCGTGTTCGGCAACACCCAGGACCGAGAGGTCCGCGTCGCTGAACCTGCTTTTGGAAACACCGCTAATACGGAAGAAGCTGAGCCGGACCCGTCGACAGAAGCGTTCTTGTTCCTTGACACGGGGCACCGGCCAATCACCGGTGGCCCCTTCACTCGGTCACCGGACGTGGACGGATCGAAGCTTGAGCGAGATCGAAAACACAGACCACCTGAAGTGCCAGAGCCGAATGCAGCTCCGTTGCTAACCGAATTCAGCGATCGGGTTCGCAGCATTGTCAACGACACGCCGGCCCGGTTCGAGGTGCACGACAACCCCAAGGCCGACCCATCGAGCCGCAGCTACGAATCTCATTCGGTCGGGAAGGTCGCGGTTCTGACTTACGCACGCATCCTCGAAGAGGAAGCAAAGCGTCAAGGCGTCGATATCAATTTGGTGAAGGCCATCGTCTATGCAGAGAACGCGCGAGGTCACTACCACGGAGCGTCAAAAGTACTGGAGGCTTTTGGGTGGGCCAAAAGCTACTTCCCCATGAACATTAACCTAAGCGTATGGAGCGATTTGGGGCTTGATGAAAAATCAGTTCTGGTGCCGCGCGAAAACGTGCGCGTCGGCGTTACGTTGCTGAAGCGCATCTCGGAGCGAATAGTTGACGCGACGCCTGCCAAGATTGCGACGGTGTGGAATAACACATCAAAGGAACGCATGACGGATTTCGGCGCCTACGTCGGGCGCCTCTATCGCGAGAGGCCTTGGGAGAAGTGACCAACCTCCCGCTGCCGCTCTACCTCGCTGTTCGTTTCGCGATCTATCTCGCGATTGGCGCGCTGCTCGGGATGGCGGGCCTGGTCTGGATCCTTTGGGTCAGCGAGGGAACCGAGCCCAAGGACCTGTGTGTGTTCGTGCCGGGAAAGCCTGGCCCGTTCTCCCTGGTGCGAGAGCATGATCGCGTTTGCGACTTCGATTTCGGCGCCGCGGCGATCTACGTCGGGGTTGCGGCTCCGATTCTTGCAGTTCCCGGCGCCTTGTTGAGCGCCGTCGCCATCCGAGTCTGGCGAATAGCGATGGCTCGGCGCGACCGGCACAGGGATGAGCACACACCCTGACACGCCGCTCGCGCATCGCCAGGCGCGGAAGTATTTTTGGGTCGCGCTCCGCAAGCTCACGCTCCGCATCTTCTTCGCGGCGCTTGCGATCCTGATCATCGTGGCCGAGGAGCATGACGATGTGCGGGTCGCCTTGCCCGAGAGCGGCCACACCTTTCGTTACGCCGTCGTCACCCCAATGATCGCCCCACGCTATCGCGAGTTCGAGATCATCGACGTCGTCGCAACCACGCGGCTCACCTTGAATGCATGGGGCGAGGGAGACGTCTGCCTCTACCACGGGCGCGACCCGGAGACGCAGGAGCGTTGGATCCGATCGATCGACTCGGTCGGCACCATCTCGATCAACCTCGACGACCGTTGCGTGCACAGCAGTATCTTCTTTGACTATTTCAGCCCGCAGCGCCGCCTGTGCGAGCCCGAAGACGATTCGGCGCACGCCCCCGCCCTCGACACGGACTGGTACCTGATCGGCGTGATCAGCCGTGGCAAAAAGGGGGAGCGGGTGTTCATCGAGGGCGATGCGTGGCCCAAGATAGGTTGCGGCGGGCGGCCTGCGCGACGTATCCGCGATTACGGGGAGCCGTGAGCCGGATGACCGAGCCCCCTGATGCCCCGACCGCCGCCTCGCCCGGATCCTCGACGCCGACCGCATCATGCACACCGTGCCACGGCTCGACACGGGCGCGGATGAGGCGGAGGACACGCCGGCGGCGACGGGTGGCGGCGACAGCCGCGGCGAGGCCGTGTTCGGCAACACCCACGACCGCACCGTCCGCACCGCGCAACCCGCCTTCGGAAACACCGCCAAATGCGCGAGGTCGGGCAGAGCGCGAGATAGATAGCACAGAGACACTTGGCGGAACCGACGCCTCGTTCACCGCGAATCCGGGAACGCTTCTCAGCCAATCGCAAATCGACCTAATGCTCGAGGAGGAGACTGGCAAGAAATTTGAGGAGTTGATATCCGAAGTGTCGACTTCGGTTACGGATGGTGACATCGCGGAACCAGGTGATTCGCGCGAATCACGACCGGCGCCCATACTCGAACTCTTCAAAGATCGGATCAACAGTATTGTAAATAACACCCCAGCGCGCTTTGAAGTGGCCGAAAACCCTGGTGCCGATTCGTCTGAAAAATGGTATGAATCTCATCAATTTGGAAGGATTACAGTATTAATATATTCTGAAGCTATCAAAAATGAATCAAAAAAACAAAGAGTTGATATAAATCTTGTGAAATCTATCGTGTACGCTGAAAATGCACGCGGTCACTATTTCGGTTGGGCGAAAACTTTTGAAATCATTGGATTAGCAAATACTTATTTTCCAATGAACGTACACACGGAAATTTGGAAAGATCTTGACACCCATGGAAACGCCGCATCGGTCCCACGGGAAAACATCCGTGTGGGCGTCACAATTCTCAAACGGCTTTCGGAGAGAATCGTCGACAGTACGCCGAGCAAGATCGCGACTCTTTGGAACAATACGGCGGCCGAGCAGGTAACGGATTTTGGTGCCTATGTTGGACGCGTGTACCGAGATCGGCTGTGGGAAAATTGACTCCTCTGATGCGGTGGCAGCGGTTCGCGCTCCGCCTCGTGATCGTGCTCGTTGTTGGGTTCGTTCTAAGCGCCGCCTTTCTATTGTCCATGCTGTACACCAGCGGCGGCTCGGAACCGAAAGGCGTGTGCCTCCTGGGTAAGTACGGCGACGTCGCCCACATCCCCTTGCCAGGCTCACCGTGCGATTTGGACATTGCACTGATGGCGCTCTTCGTCGGTTATGGCACGCCGATCTTTGCGGTTCCGGGAGCGATCCTGATCGTCATCATCTGGAGCATATGGCGGGCCGTTCTGCCCAAGGACAGGCACTTGGTAAGGACGGAGGTCGGCGGCGGACGCGCGTCGAGTGCCGGGAATGACATGGACCCGCATGCCCTATGAAACGCGAATCCCCTGGAAAAACCCCCGCCGAGCCGCCGACTGAGCTGCCGCCCGAACCGACCGACGCGCAGCTCAGGTTTCGCCGGCGCATGGTGCTACTCGTGGTCGTGGCGATCGGCCTCTTCATTTGGCTCTTCGAGTTCCACCACACCGTGACCGTCGAGCTGCCCGGAAGCGGTGCCACGCTGAAATACGCGCGGGTCGCGACTTATCTCTGGTTCAGCCAGCGGCGCGAGATTTCGGTGCCCGGCCTGATTTCCGGCACGGCGATCCACGAAGATTTCGGCGGTGTCCGCTATATCTGCGTGGCCGAAGGGACAGACGAGGATACGGGCCACCCCATCGTTTGGGTCAGCGACATCTGGGGCTCCGTCTGGATCGACTTGCAAGACCGCTGCGTCAACGAGTCTTACCCGTCGACGCGGGACGGTCCGATCGACAACGTCTGCGACCCTGAGCCGTCTTTTGCGACCACCTGGCAGCGGCTCGGCAAGATCACCAACGCCTCGTGGGGCGAGCCCACCTTCGAGCCCGGCGAATTCAAGGAATGCAGCACCGAAGCGCTGCGGCGGAACGCCTGGTGAGGAATGGCGCGATCGGGCGACGATCGAGATCGAGATGCGCTACGGAGCCCTTCAAGAGCCCGAGATCACTTGGATCAGGCTGTCGGATGGCTTGGCCACCGATTGACCCACTCGGCACCCGCATGGTGCACTGGCTGCTCCACCGCCGGGGGCGTCTTTGTCTCGGCCTCGGGCTCCTCGGCCTAGCCTTGTGGCTTTGGCTGTACGAGGACTACCGCACCGTCGCGATCCAGCTGCCGCAGTCGGGCGCCGAGCTGATCTACGCGCGCGTCGAAACCGATCTCGTCGCATACAACAGCTATCGCGCATTTGCCATCACAGGCGTGATCCCTCTCACCCGCATCCACCCGAATATCGGTGGCGTACGGCACTTTTGCGTCGCCGAAGGCAGACATCGAGATGGCGGCCATCCCCTCGTCATGGTGAGTGATCATTGGGGGACCATTTGGTTCGACCTCGAACATCAGTGCGTGGACGACACATACAAGCCGACGCGGATCGAGCCAGCTGACCGCATCTGCCCTGGGCGGCCGCCTTTTCCCGCGACCTGGCAGCAGGTCGGCAAGATCACCAACGCATCATGGGACGAGCCAATCTTCGTGCCCGGCGCGTTCGAGGAATGCACCGACGAGAGTGTCAAGCAGCACCGGTGATCGCGCGGCCGCACATCCGCCGCCCGCGCGGTACGCTGGCTGCGCCGCCACCCTGGGCGCGTCGGTCTCGGCCTTGGGCTCCTCGGCCCGGCCTTGTGGCTTTGGCTCTACGAGGACCACCACACCGTGTCCATTCTGCTGCCGCACTCGGGCGCCGAGCTGGTCTACGCGCGTGGAAACCGACCCCGTCGGGCTCAACCACGATCGTGCCTTCGCGGTCACGGGAGTGATCCCGTTGACCCGAATTCACGACGACTCGGTCCGATCATTTGTGTTGCCGAAGGGGCAGACGCACGCACCGGACACGCCTTCGTAAAGGTCAGCGACAGGGCCGGCATCGTGTGACGACAGGTGCGTTCGGAGCACCACCACGCCCGCGCAAATCGACCCGCCCGAGCGGCTATGCCAGATCCGCCCCGCCAAAAAGGCGACGTAGCAACGGGTCGGCCGGGTCGTGAACGCCTCCTGGGACGAGCCGGTGTTCGAGCCCGGCGCCTTCGAAGAGTGCGCGCAAGAAAATGTCCGCCGGTTTGGCTTCCATCACAAGCGACAGCGATGATCGAGGTCCGCGGCGGCGCTCCCGCGCGGGGGCGCCGGCGGGCGTCGCGCTATGCGGCGCCGAGGACGCGGTCGATCTCGTCGACCAGCGCGTTCAAGTGGAACGGCTTCGAGAGGATCTTGGAATCGGCGGGCTGGGCGGATTGGTTGTTGAGCGCCACCGCCGCGAAACCGGTGATGAAGATCACCCGCAGGCCCGGCATCTCGACGCTCGCGCGGCGCGCAAGCTCGAGCCCGTCCATGCCCGGCATCACGATGTCGGTGACCAGGATGTCGAAGTTCTCGTTGGCGATGTGCGGCAGCGCCTCGAAGCCGTCGCCGACGGCTTGCACCTCGTGGCCCACGCGCTCCAGCGAGCGCGCGAGGAACACACGCATCGATTCGTCGTCTTCCGCCAACAAGATCTTGGCCATGACCCGGTCCCCGTCGCGTTGACCTAGAAGATCGGCGACAGCGCTTAAAATCGGCTTAAGCACGTCGCATACGGGCCTGCGCGGAAACGGCCTGCGTGGGCGTCGGCCCGCGATGCGACGCGGCGTTGCAATAAAAGTCCGCAAGATTGCGCGATTTGCAAGCCCTTGCGTGCGGTTCCCGCAAACGCTTGCGCGTGGCTTGCCCGTGACACGTGCTTGTATTTCGTCTAAATCGCAAGACCATGACGAGCGGGAGACACGCGCCCCCGTGCGCGCCGAAGGACGGCGCGGCACCCGGCGGCTTGATGAACGGCGTGATCGCGGTCGAGCGGCCCGCGCGCCAGACCGCGCCGCTCGTCTTTTCCTCACCCCATAGCGGGAGCGCCTACGACCCGACCTTCATCGCGGAATCGCCGCTCGACGAGAAAAGCCTGCGCCGCTCCGAGGATAGCTTCGTCGACGAGATCTTCGAGCACGCGCCGACGCACGGCGCGCCCCTGCTGCGCGCCCTCTTCCCCCGCGCCTATCTCGACCCCAACCGCGAGCCTTACGAGCTCGACCCCGACATGTTCCTCGACCCGCTGCCCGACCATGCCTTGACCCGCACCGACCGCGTGCGCGCCGGCTTCGGCACGATCGCGCGGGTGGTCGCGTCGGGTGCGGAGATCTACCGCAACAAGCTGCGCTACGCCGAGGCTGAACGGCGCATCAAGGAGCTTTATAATCCCTATCACAAAACGTTACGCCGACTAGTTGAGGAGACACATAAAGAATTTGGCATGGTGCTTTTGCTCGATTGCCATTCCATGCCCTCGATCGGCGGGCCGACGGATCGCGACCGCGGCCGCCGCCGCCCGGATTTCGTGCTGGGCGACCGCTACGGCACCTCCTGCGCGCCCGACCTGACCGACACGGTGGAGCGGCTGCTTCGCGAGAGCGGCTACTCGGTGGTGCGCAACGACCCCTATGCCGGCGCCTTCACCATCACCCATTACGGCCAGCCCGACCGCGGCGTGCACGCGCTGCAGATCGAGGTGAGCCGCGGCCTTTACATGGACGAGGACGACTACCGCCGCTCCACCGGCCTGCCGGTGCTGCAGACCAAGATCGGCGGCGTCATCGCCGGTCTCGCGGCGGCCGTGCGCGCGCGCCCCCGCGCCGGCGGCTAACCCACGCGCCCGCGCGGCGGAGGGCATTGCCGCCGGGGGCGGGCGTGTGGCACGGCAATTCTTGCCGGGCGCGCGTGCTGACGAGCCTATCGATGCTCTCGCTTTCCCTCATCAAAACCGTCGCTTAGCGGCGATTGTTCGGCTGCCCCGGGGTGGCATGCGGTTTGCATCTGCCACGGCATGATACGCCCGTTCTTCCTCATTCGCGTGCTCATCGGGGGGGCCGCCCTGGTCCTCCTCGTGGTCAGCGCCGTCCGTGCGGCCGACGCCTTCGACCATGCCGTCTCCGCCCTCTGCACGGCGCCGATGGCGCCGAAGGAGGAGGCGCTCGCGATCCCCCGTCACCTGCTCGAAGCCATCAGCTTGGTCGAATCCGGGCGCTGGGACGCGGCGGCGGAGCGCACCCGCCCCTGGCCCTGGACCGTCTACGCCAAAGGCGCGGGCCACCGCTACGAGACCAAGGAGGCCGCGATCGCCGCGGTCGCCGCGCTCAAGAAAGCCGGCGTGCGCAACATCGACGTCGGCTGCATGCAGGTGAACCTGCGCTACCATCCCGAGGCCTTCGCGAGCCTCGATGAGGCCTTCGATCCCGCGGCCAACGTCGCCTACGCCGCGCACTTCCTGAAGGATCTGAGGGACCGCCGCGGCTCCTGGCCCGAGGCGATCCGCCACTACCACTCCGCGACGCCGGCCCACGCGCGCCCCTACCATGTGCGCGTCACCATGGCTTGGGCCGATGCGCGCCGCCACGCCGCGGAGATGCGCCGCCATGCCGCCGAGGCCCGCCGCCAAGCCCGCCTCGAGCGCCACCGCACCCGCCGCGCGTCCGCCCGTCGGCACCATCTCTGAGCCACCCTCGGATGCCCCGGCCTGCGCGCCGACAACTGTGTTTTTGGATCAGTGTTGGAAAGCGCGTTGGTCTCGCGCGACGGCGTTTGCAGTGATCAGGATTTTTCTTGCGAGGGCGATCATGACGACCTTGAAGGGCTTTTGGTTGTCGCGCAGGTGCGCCGCCTGGTCGCGGAAGCGTGACTTGGGGCGCCCCTATCGGAGAGGCGCCGTCGGGCGATTGACGCTGAGGCAATCGTGCTCTCGCGTCGTCTGCCTTGTTCATGCTTAAGCTGCCTGCTAAGACTGTGTAAACATTGACGAGAAAAAAACGGCACTCGCCACTTTGACCCGATTGCGAGCAACGCTCGTGGATGCTCGTGGATCATGGTCGAAAGCAAGGGAGATGACACATGGGCGGGCGAAGCTTCTTCGGACCGACATTGATTCGGGCCGGTCTTGTCGGCGCGACGTTGTTCTTCGTCTTGGGAGTCGCGCAGCAGGCGCAGGCGTCGATCTTCTATGATTGGTTTCCCGAGTCGGGCTCCTCGTCGGGGTTCATAGAGTTCGATGACGCTGCCATTGGCGATCCCAACAATTTTTCGAATCAACCCATCGTGGCGGGGTCATTCAATATCAATCTCAGCATCTTCGACTCGGCCTTCGACCTGCTGGCGCCGTTTCCGTCAATTCCAGCCGCGTCCCCCTCGTCGAATGCGTTCGAAGCGACAGGCGGCGTGATCACCGACGTCTCGTTTGTTATCAATACCCAGAGCCTGACATTGTTCATCGGCGTCGGAGGGGGGCGCACCTTGGTGTCATGCTCGAACTTTACGATCGTGCCCGCGCTGCCCGGAGATTGTGGCGCCAGCGCGCCTTTTGTCGGACGGGGGGTGGATGCCTTCGGAGAGTTTCGGCGTCGCTTGCCGATCCCGGAACCCGGCTCCTTGGCCCTCTTCGGCGCTGGATTGGTGAGCCTCGCTGTTCTGCGGCGGCGTGTCCGAAGAACCAAAGTGTCGTAGCGCACGTCCAGTGTGTGACGGGATGTGTTTGTCGCCACGGCTTTCTTTTCGGCGATGAACACCGGCTAATGCTGTTGGCCGCCACCCGCCAAGACAGACGCAGCCCCTAGCCGTCCACGCCTGCGAAACCCCGGCGGCCCCGTACTTGGTGGCGGGCAATCACCGATGCTACCGTGCCGGCACCCGCTGGCCGGAAGGGCCGCACAAAGTGCCAAGGCAATCGGGAGGGGCGGCATGAAGATCGATCTGTCCGGTCGTGTCGCGATCGTGTTCGGCGCGGGCTGCGTCGCCGAGGACGTCGAGGTCGGCTGGGGCAACGGCCAGGCGGCCGCGGTGGGCTATGCCCGCGCCGGGGCGGGCGTCATGTGCGTCGACCTCCACCTCCACCGCGCCGAGCAGACCGCCGCGCTGATCCGCGACGAAGGCGGCGCCGCGGAGGCGATCGCCGCCGATGTCGCCTCGTCGGACGAGATCAAAGCCGCCGTCGCGCGCGCGGTGGACCGGTTCGGCAGCGTCCACATCGTCCACAACAACGTCGCCATAAGCCCGTTCGGCGACCCCGTGACGCTCGACGAAGCGGTGTGGGACCGCACCTTCGCAGTCAACGTGAAGAGCTGCTTCCTCGCCTGCAAATACACCCTGCCGCTGATGCGGGCGCAGCGCCAGGGCGTGATCACCAACATCTCGTCGATCCTGGCGGACCGGGTGAGCGAATACGACGTGGTGTCCTACTGCGCCTCGAAGGCGGCGGTCGACCAGTTCAGCCGGGCCGTCGCGATCGCCAACGCACCCTATGGCATCCGCTGCAATGCGGTGCAGCCCGGTGTGATGAACACGCCGTTGATCCACGTTCACGACGAGGTGCTGGACGTGCACGGCTCCCACGCGGAGACGATCGCCACGCGCGACGCGATGTCGCCGACCGGCAAGCAAGGCAGCGCATGGGACGTCGCCAACCTCAGCGTCTTCCTCGCGAGCGATCAGGCGGCCTACCTCAACGGCACCGTGGTGCCCGTCGATGGCGGCCTCACGGCGAAGCAGGCGGCCCAGCCCCACCCCATCCCCGACGACGCCCAGTGAGACGATGATGGACGCCCTCTCCGAACGCGCCGAGCGCCTCTATGCCGATGCCATCGTGTGGGACATGGTGTGGCCGTGGGAGCCCTGGTGCGGCAACGACTTCGACAAGCTGCCGCGATTTCGCGACGCGGGCTTCACCGCGCTCTCGGCGACCATCGCCGGCGACAACCACAACATCTCCGAGGCGGTGCAGCGCGTGGCGAGGGCGCGTAGCGCCGTGCAGGCGATGGAAGGCATGCGCCTCTGCGAGAGCGTCGCCGACGTGAAGGCCGCCAAGGCCGCCGGCGCGCTCGGCGTGCTCCTCCATTTCGAGGGCACACGCTGCTTCGAGCGCAATCTCGACATGATCGAGGCCTTCTACGCGCTCGGCATTCGGCAAACCCTCCTCGCCTTCAACAACGCGAATTCCGCGGGCGGCGGCGCGATGGATGAGGCCGATGCCGGCCTCACCGGCTTCGGACGGCGCGTCGTGCGAGAGATGGCGCGCGTCGGCATGCTGCTCGACCTGAGCCACACCGGCCGGCGCACCGCGCTCGACGCCATCGAGCTGATGGAGGGCCCCTGCGTCTACACGCACAGCAACCCGGCCGCGCTCTACGCGCACCCGCGCAACATCAGCGACGAGGAGATCAAGGCCTGCGCGGAAACCGGGGGGCTGATCGGCATTCCGAGCAGCAGCATGTATCACGGCGACCCGCGCAGCACGCCAGAGACGCTGTTCCGCCACCTCGATTACATCGTCCAGATGGTCGGCGACGGCTGCGCCGGGCTCGGCCTCGACTATGTCTTCGATGCCGCACCGCTCAACGACTACATGCGCGCCCGCACAGACGAGTGGCCCGACGCCAAGGAGCCCGATTGGCCCGGCGTGGTCACCGCGACGCCCGCCCACCCGCTTGCGCTCACCGAGCTAATGCTGCGCGCCGGCTACCCGGATCAGGCGGTGAAGAACGTGCTGGGCGAGAACTATGTGCGCGTGTGCGGCGCGGTCTGGACCTAAGACCGGCCCACGCCCGCAACCTTGACAAACGCGGGCGGCGCGGCGCAGAGTGAACGCTATCGGGTGGGAGGCGGCCCGATCAGGGCGGACACGGAGCCACCCCAACGAGGAGGCCCGCCATGTCGCAGGCTTTCATTATCTGCCCGGAATCGGAGAAATACATCTATGTCGGCCTCAACCTCGAATGGCGCGAGGTCGATGGGCTGGAGCTCGGTGAGCAGTCGAGCGACTGTCCGCATTGCGGCGCGATTCACACCTGGACCCGCGATGACGTGGTCCTGCGCGCCGATGGCGCGGGCGATTGAGGGAAGTCCCGCTCCGCCGCAGGATGCCGCCCGCCGCTAGCGCGTGATCGTGCGCGAGGCCGAGGCGTTGAGCGTGATGCTGGCGCCGAAGGCGTAACCCGTCAGCGGCGTGTAGGCGTAGTCCACGTCGATGGTCACGACGCTGCCCGGCACGTTGTTCGGCGTGTAGGTCACGGTCGGCGTGAAATCGGCGGGGTCGAGCCCCTCGACATCGGACGCCATCGTCTCGAGCTGCGTCGTGGTCGCCGGCGAGCTGCTTGCCGCGCCATGCACCGAGGCAAAGCGCACGGTTTCGTTGACCGCCTCTTCGATCGAGTTCTGCGTGAAGATCATGCGCGTGATCTCCAGCCCGCCGAAGATCATGAGAGCCAGAACCGGCGTCACCAGCGCCACCTGAATGGCCGTGACGCCACGCTCGTCGCGCGCGAACCGCGCCAGAAGGCCGCGCCGCTTGCGCTGAGCGCGCTGGGCCGGCGTGTGCGGAGACCGCGGGTGCTGGGTCATGACGCTGCTGCTCCCCTACTGCACGCGCACCGAGGAGGTGCGGGTCAGCGGGATCTCGTCGGCGTCGAGCCACGGATAGGAGAGGATCGTATCCACCCCGCCGTCGATGGTGACCGTGACATATTCGCCCGGCGCCTCGCCGCTGCAGGTGTCGGTGCAGGCCACCACGGCGCCGTTGACGCAGGCGCAGAAATTCTGCGCGGTCGCCGTGACCTCCAAGGCGGCCGCCTCGGTCTGGGTGAGCGCCTGGCCGGCATAGCTCTCGAGCGTGGTGTGCACGATCGCCGCGTGATCCCCTTGCATCAGCGGATCGTAGAGCGTCTCCTGCGTGCCGGCCTGGGCCGCGCTCTCGAGCTTTTGTCCCTCGACGAAGGCGCTGCCATAGTCGATGCCGCCCACCACGATGAGGGTCAGGACGGGCGCGGCGATGGCGAACTCGATGCCCCCATTGCCGCGCTCGTCGCGAAACCACCGGGTGACGAAGCGGGGCAGAAAACCCATTTTGCTTGCACGCATGGTGTGTTCCCTCCGGGACCTACTCGACCAGCCTCGCGTAGAACTCTTCCTGCAGAAGAGTGCTGGCGTAGGTGTTGCTCAGATAGGAGTCGCCGAGGAAGTCGAGCGTCATCGCGACGATCGCGACATCCACCTCATTCGCCTGCGTGCCCCCGGAGAATTCCACCTGCTGCTGCGGGAAGTAGAGGATTCCCGTGAGGTCCATGGTCGAGCCGCCGTTGAACTTGTTGGTGCCGTTGGTCGGCGCGTTGGAGTCTTGATAGAACAGGATGTCCGCGTAAGGCCCGCTCGTCGGCGCGGAGAGATCCACCGTGGCGCCGCCCGCGATGTCGACCTGGGCGTAGTTGTTGCCACTGCCGGTCAGGTAGAAGAAGGCGCCGCCGGGCACCGGCCCGGTGTTGGTGTCGACGTCGGCCTGGGAGGTGATCTTCATCGTGCCACCGCGCAGCACGTAGACGCCGGGATCGAACGTCACCGTCCCGCGCAGGTCCATGCCGCCGCAATAGACGCCGGGCGTCAGGGTTGCCGTGTCGCCCGGGCTGACCGTCACCTTGTTCGGAAAATCGCACGGATCGGTGGCTTCCGCGGGCGCACTGACCTTGCCGGCCATGGGGTCGGAATAGTTGGCCGTGAAGGTCTCGGCGGCAGGGTTCACGCAGGCGCCGGACGCGCCGCCCGCCACCGCGACGGAGGTCGCGTTCAGGCACGAATTACCCGTCTGATAGAGCGCCTCGGTCGGGTGCGTGGAATTGACCACGACGCCGCAGTTGAGCTCGACCTGCGCGCCACCGGCGACCTTGAAGCTCTCCGCCTGGTTGGGGTGGAGGGCCCAGAGGCAGGCCTCGGAGACCGTGGCGCGGGCCACGGCGCGCGCGGCGATCTGCGGTGCGTCGTTCAAGAAAATCGCGGCGAGGAAGAGATCGGGCGTGACCGTCAGCACCGTCTCGACCGAGCGGTTGTCACCGAGGGCGGCACCCTGCGTCGGCGGGTGGTTGACGACCACCGTGCCGGTGAACGCGTTGCGATCAGCCGCATCGTTGGCCGCCTGCTCGATCGCCGTCTGATCGGCCGTGCCGCTGAGGCCCTGGCTCGCGAGATCGAGCGCCGCGGCGAACGCGGCGGCATCGGCGGCCGTCTGGGTCTGACGCTTGGTGTGATACCAATTGCCCACGTCGACCGCGAGCGCCGAGCCTCCCACCACGACGGTCAGCGAAAGGCCGATGATGATCGCGATGGAGCCCTTCCGGTCCTCACGAAAACGGCGGAACTTGGACGCGATCCCGCCGCTTTTCGGCGCGACCTGTGGCAAAGAAGATCTCTTCGGCATTTTCGACATTTTTTCGCACTCACTGGTCGTGATGCTGCCGACTATGCCGGAAAGATCCTAACGGCTTCTCTACAAATATAGTTAAAGCGGTATGTTGATTTGTATTGGTAAATTCAAAAATAGACTGTAGCCAATTTTATTTGACAATGCGTTGATTGTTGCTCGAAATTTGTTGCCGTCAAAAAAATAGCCCGCCGGCCCCGCGTTGGCGGGCCCGGCGGGCTGTGCGTGAATAACGCCTACCTACTCGACCAGTCGCGCGAAGAACTCGTCGCCGAAGAGGCTGCTGGCGAAGGTGCTATCGACCACCGCGTTGCCGCCGAACTCAAGCGTCAGCGCGACGATGGCGACCTCGGCCTTGTCCGCCGACGTGCCACCGGTGAACGTCACACCCGATTTCGGGAAATAGAGGATCCCGGTCAGATCCATGGCGCTGCCGCCGTTGAACTTGTTGGTGCCACCCTCCGGCGCGCCCGGGTCCTGGTAGAAGAGCACATCCGCGAGCGGGCCCGAAGTCATCGGCGTCAACGTCACGTCGGCGCCGCCGGAGATGTCGACCTCGGCATAGTTGTTGCCGGAGCCCGTGAGATAGAAGGTGACGCCGCCAAAGCCGTTGGTTGTGTTGGTCACGATCGCCTGAGAGTTGATCTTGAAGGTGCCGCCGCGCAGCACGTAGAGGCCGGCGCTGAAGGTCGCCTCGCCCCTGATATCCATCCCGGCGCAATAGACGCCCGGCAGCAGGGTCTCGACATCGCCCGGCTGGACGGTGACCTTGCTGTTGAAGTCGCAGGGATCGTCGGCCTCCGCGGGCGGGCTCAGCTTGTCCGCCAACGGATCCTCATAGTGAGCCGTATAGGCTTCGGGCGCCGGCGTGGTGCACCCGGTCGTCGTGCCGCCGGCCACCGCCACCGAGGTCGCCGTGAGGCAGGAGTTGCCCGATTGCTGGAGCGCGCCGCTCGGATCGTTCGAGTTCACCACGACACCGCAGTCGAAATCCACCTGCGCCGAGCCGGACACCTTAAAGGCGCCCGACGCGGTGGGATGCAGCGCCCAGATGCAGGCCTCGGACACCGTGGCCCGCGCCACCGCGCGCGCGCCGATCTGCGGCGCCTCCGTAAGGAAGAGCGCAGCGAGGAAGAGGTCGGGCTGCACCGTCGCCACCGCCTCGACCGCCGTGGCATCGCCCACGGCCTCGCCCTGCAGCGGCGGATAGTTGATCGTCACCGCGCCGTCGAAATCGTTGCGATCAGCCGCGTCGGCGCCCGCGAGCGCGATCGTGGTGCCGTCGGGATTGCCCAGCCCCTGGCGCGCCAGGTCCACCGCCCCCGCATAGGCGGCCGCGTCGGCGGCGGTCTGCGCGAGGCGCTTGGAGTGGTACCAGTTGCCGATATCGACGGCGAGCGCCGAGCCGCCGATCATGACGGTCAGCGTCAACGCGATGATCACGATGATCGCGCCCTGGCGATCCTCCCGAAAGTCCTTGATCTTGGATGCGACCGCGCCGGCTGCCTTGCCGAAACGCGGCGATGAAGAAATCCTCGGCATCATGTTCGACATGGGTTCGCGTCCACTATCGTTTCTCGTTCGTTAGCGCGACCCTATCAAATTTGTTGAGAACTTGGTAGTAAACTTCGCGAAAATTCTGTTAAGTGGATAATAGATATGGTGTAAATCGTGATTCTATTTCGAGTATTAGTTAAATTTCTATCGTAAATAATTAACTTCACCTCTTGCCGGTGACCGTCATCACACCGAGCGGGGACCTGCGGTGAACGGCGCATGCCACCCCGCTCCGCCGGCGCGATGCTTAAGCAACTCTTCAAGTGTGGCCCGCTAGCATTCCGGTGCGGCAGTGGGGAAGAAAAGCCCAACCGCCTCTCCCCGCTCTAGAAGACCGCGCGCCGAGGGAACGAGGACTGATACAACGTCTTGGCTCGGAGGTTCCGATGGACGAGCAGATCTTCGACGATGGATCGGTGATCTATCCAGAAGGCGCGGCCAGCGAGTCCGTGTTCGTCATCCAGCGCGGCGAAGTGAAGGTCTTGCGGACCATCGGCGACGCCGCCGTCGTTCTCAACGTGCTCGGCCCCGGCCAGATCTTTGGTGAAAGCGGCGTTCTCCAGAACACGCCGCGCTCGACCACGATCCAGGCCAAGGGTGAGGTGACCGCGCTTCGGGTCACGCGAGAGGAGTTCCTCTCCGCCTTCGGGGGCAAGAACCCCTTTGCGCTGCCGTTGCTGCGGATGCTCTGCGAGCGCCTCTCCGATGCCAACCGGAAGATCTTGGAGACCTCCGAAACCGGCCGCGACATCGCCAAGGCCGACGAGGTCTCCGGAATCACCCTCTTGCCCGCGTCGAGCGATGTCGGCTTTCAGATCGGGACCGAGGGCATCGACGTCTCCGACCTGCCCTTCGTCGTCGGCGGTCGGGTCTCCATGGAGGGCGGCCCGAAGATCGGCTCCTGGGGCCTCTGTCTCAGGGCAGGCGATGGCCTGCAGATCTCGGAATCGCATTTCGCGATCACCAAGAAGGACGACCAGATCTGCATCGAGGACCTCGGCAGCACGCACGGCACCATCGTTAACGACCGGCCCCTCTCCCGCTCGGACGGCGTGCTCCATGGACCGCTCTGGATCGGCCAAAACAGCGTCATCGCCGGCGGCGCTGAATCGGTTTTCCGGTTTGGTGTCGTCGTCAGCCGCCGGTCTGCCGCCAAGGACGCCGCCTGAGCCGCACGCGCGGTGGGTTCCGACGGTTGCGCCCGGCGCCCGCGCGAGTCACGCTCCACCGGCTGAGACCATCCCAAGGGAATCGTGACCAAGGGGGAGACCGACATGCAGGGTTCCGCTTTTCTCGTGCTGCATTTCCAGAACGGCGTCGCCCATCCCGACGGCGTCTGGGGCAAGCATCTCTATCCGCAGGTCGAAAAGAACAACGCCATCGCGAACACCGACCGCGCCCTCCGGGCGGCGCGCGCGCGCGCCATGCCGATCTTCTACGTCAACATCGCCTGGCGGCCGGGCTATCCGGAGCTGCCCGAAAACACCTGCGGCCTGCTCCGCGAAGCCAAGGAGAACAATGAGTGCCTCGTCGGCTCGTGGGGCGCCGAGGTCATCGAAGAGCTCCGCCCGGCGCAAGGCGACATCATCATCACCAACTTCGGCTCGGATGGCTTCGAGGGCACCGATCTCGACCTGATCCTCCGCAACAAGGGGATCCGCAGCCTCTACGTCACCGGCCAATGCATCGAGCATGTCGTCGCGACGACCGTGAAGCGCGCCGTGAACATGGGCTATGACGCGACCGTGCTGACCGACTGCACGAGCGGTTTCACCGACCAGAACTACGACGCCATGCTCGCCATCCTGCCGCTCTACGCCGAGCTCACCACGGCCGAGGACTTCGTCGCCGCGTCTTAGAGCATGTCACGCTCGCCTATGCTCACGCGACATGCTCTATCTGGTTCAGATTGACGCAAATGCGTCGTCGCAGGTGATGCCACCCGCTCGGGATTTGCTCTCTCTCATTGGCATTGACGCAAATGCGTCGTCGCGGGTGATTCCACCTGCTCGGGATTTGCTCTAGCTGCCGCGCGCGACCACGCAGGCGTTCGGCGTCATGACGGCCGCGCGGTCCGAACCGAGGGGACGCGCGCAGCAGCGTATGTGCCGATGCCCTCCGGGCGGGCGACGTCACGCCACCCGCGCCGCACCGCCGGGCGTACTGCTCCCAAGATTTCCGCCGCCGCCATTGCCCGACGTCATACCCGCCGTGCCGCGTCCCAGGATGTACCCCGAAATCCCGCCAAGCAACGCCGCCAGGGCGCGACCTTCAAGAATTCCCGTGATGCCGAATAGAATGATTGCGATGACAAGGGAGAACAGGGTGATAAATTGAATGCCCGATTCACCGGAAAATATCGCACGACGGACGCGCTCGTCACGCATTGCAACGACGAAGAATCCAAAGATCACAAGACCTACGAGAACCGCAAACGCAACCGTGATCAATAACTTAAAACGATTTTTCGCGGTCTGAGGTGTCAGTAACTCGTTAATTCGAAATTCAACTTCGAAAAGTAGATCCTCCAAACGCCGAACCTCCAAGTTTCTTCGAATTATTTTTCCTTCCAGCGAGTCGATCGCTTGAGAGATATTGGGCAACCTCTCTTCGAGTTGCTGTCTCTCGTCTTCGCGTGTTTTCCTCCGACGCTCCACCGAATCGAGCCTTGCTATCGTCGCCTCCAGCTCGTCCTCGGTCCGGGCGATATCGAGCTCGATGTCCGACATTTCACGGGGATCGGCGGATTCTAACCGATCGAGGAGCCGCTTTCTGTTTGCGATCCGAGTCTCAAGCTGAGATTTTCGGAGCTCGAAGTGACGTTTTTCTTCATCCAAGGACTCGGAATCGATCCGACCGATCCGTTGTTGTATTTCTTCGTGCTCGAACTGAAAATTTGTCAATTCGCTTCGTAGCTTCTTTATTTCTTCCGATTTCTTGGGTATCTCAACCAGGTATCTTTCACGTTCGCGCCGCAAGCGCTTGAAAACGTCGTCGATATCTTCGACGTCTTCCTCGGTGTCTATTTCGTCCGCCGCCAGATCGGCACTGGTCGCGACACCGCGCGCTCCCGTTTGGGCCATCACGCTTTGATGAAGCGCAACCCAAGTCAAAAAACATAAAATCGCGAAGAGGTGCCTCCCCATAACGGTCTCTCCTCCTCGACCCGATTGTTCTTCTTTTTCGCCGCATTCGCGGTCAACTTGTCCGTCGCGCTCGCGGTCAACCGGCGGCGGGCCAACATCGCCAGATAATTCTAATAGACTATATCATATAGGTCATCCCGGTTGAAACCATAGGGACGACCGCCGGGAACGGGCGCGGTGGCCAGGTAGCGCCGGGACCTCTGTCAGAAGCGGCCTGCAATCGGCAGCAGGCGGCGCGGCGCATCGGTGAAGAGCCCGTCGACGCCCCAGCCATAGAGGGTCGCGGCGCGCGCCGGGCTGTTCACCGTGTAGCAGCGGAGGGCGTAGCCGGCCGCGCGCACGGCCGCGGCCTCGGCCGCCGTGAGGTGGCGCTGGTCGCAATGCACCCCCTCGCAGTCGAGCGCACGCGCCGCACGCCGCCAGCCCTTGGGCAGCGCCCGCACCAAGAGCGCGCGCGGCAGCTGCGGCGCCCGCCCCCGCGCCGCGCGGAGGGCAACCCGCGAGAAGCTCGAGAGCACCGGCGGCGCATGATCCGGCGGCCACGCGGCGGCGAGCGTCGCCACCACCGCCGCCACCAGCGCGGGTGCGTGGCCCGGCACCGGCTTGAGCTCCAGGTTGACGGCGAGGCGGTGCGCCACGAGCACCGGGATGGCCTCGGCAAGGCGCGGCACGCGCGCGCCGGCGAACGCCGATCCGAACCAGGCGCCGGCATCGAGCGCGGCGAGCGCCGCACCGTCGAGCGCCGCCACCCGGCCGCGCCCGTTCGTGGTGCGCGCCACCGTGGCATCGTGCATGAGCACGACGGTGCCGTCGGCGGCGAGCCGCAGGTCGACCTCCACGGCGCGTGCACCGGCCGCGGCCGCCGCATGAAGCGCTGCGAGCGTGTTCTCCGGCGCGTCGGCGCACGCGCCGCGATGGCCGATCACGGCCGGCAGGCTCATCTTGGCCTCGGTGATCCTGGGTCCGCCGCTCAGGATGGCCCAGTCCGCTCCGTTTGAAAACGGGCGCGACGACCACCGCTCTTGGCATTATCGCTCTATTGGCATAAGACGATATTACTATGATCAATGTGTGAGGAGGACGATGCCATGCGCGGGCGACTCGTATCAGGGATGCTCATCGCACTTGCATTGCTCGTGGCCGGCGCCCCGGCGGCGGTGGGACAGGAATGGTGCCCGGTTTCGGGCACGCCCGGCAATGGGCGCGGCGCCAACTGGGCCGCGGCTTGGTGGGATTTGCCGCAGACGATCGATTTCGAGCGCGGCACACAAGTGCGCCTGCGCATTGTCGGCTCCGAGTGGGTGCTCGTGCGCTTTCTGCCGCTCGGCGGATCACCGGACAAGGCCATTGGGATCGAGGGTGATATCCGCGAGGTGCCGGACGACGGCATGCTCGCGGTCACGCTCACCATCGACCATCCGCAAGTGGGGCAGATCTCCGTGCATGGCGGCGCGCGCGCATGGGATTGGGTGTTTCCCGCCGGCAACGGAGCACCGGAGCTCCTCGCCGTGGCGCGCTCGCGGGCCGACGGCGCCTGCCGTTAGGCAGAGCGCGACCGGCCGGGCGGGCGTGGCACGGGCCGGAGATGCTGCCGACCCTCAGTGCGCTCGCATCGGTGATCGGCGCGGTCCTCGCCGCGCTCAGGCTCATGGGCGTCTGGCGCCGCCGCCCTGTCGCAGTCGTCGTCGCCGTGCTGTTCGTCACGATCGTGGTGCTCAGCGCGATCGCAGCGGTGGATCATTGGCGAGACTGGGACGCGCTGAACCGCACCGAGCAGAAGATCCTCGCCTTCCTCAAGACGACTACCTACGCCACGGCCGAGACCTTGCATGGCGCGATCTACCCCGCGACCAGCTATCCCCTCATCACCGCGGCCCTCCGCCGCCTCGAGGCCGAGGGCGTGGTGGTCGCGCTGCTCGAGCCCTTCAACCTCGAAGATGCCGCGCTCAAGGTACGCGTCTTCGCCCTCGTCTCGCGCGTTGCGGATTAGCCGTTGCGAGGCCGTCAGCCGCGGCAGTTGGTCGCGCGGGGCGGTGGTTGGATCGCGGCCCGACACACCCGGATGCCCCGCCCCACACACGCACCGACCGTGCGGCCGCCCCACCGGACGTCCCGGTCCCCGCGCCGGGACCCATCCCACGGACGGGCGTCTCGCGTTAGAGTGGCGTCTGCGCGGCAGCGCTCGTGTTGAGCGTGTCCGGTGGCGCGCGCGGGTGAGCATAGCGGCAGGAGGCGATCATGGCGGAATACATCCCGACCCCCATCGACTGGGTGCGGAAACAAGTGGAGCTCTACGAAGGGAGCGGCGGCACCGAGGGGACCACGCTGCTCGACACCGGCTTGCCATGCGTCATCATCACGCATGTCGGCAACAAGACCGGCGGCATCAGGAAAACGCCGCTGATGCGCGTCAAGGTGGACGAGGGCTACGTGCTGGTCGCCTCGAACGGGGGCAGCCCCAGCAATCCCGTGTGGGTCAATAATTTCAGAGCGAACCCGGATGTCGAGGTGAGAGACGAAACCGAGACGTTCAAAATGCGCCTTCGCGAGGTGACCGACGATCAGGAGCGCAGCCGTCTCTGGCAGGCCGCGACGGAAGCCTTCCCCACCTATGACGAGTACAAGGCGAAAACGACACGGAAGATCCCGGTCTTCATCGCCGAGCCGATCTAGGCGCCATTGCTTTGGATCGAAGCAACAGCGCGTGTGTCCCGCGCTGCGCGACCAACCCCGGTTGCGCAAAACCGCCATTTGACGGTGGGCACATAGGATCGCGGCGACTCATGGAATTTCAACCGCTGCGTGCGTAGAATCGGCGTGTCAACCGTCTATTGGTGGTCCCCGGAAGGAGGGGCTGTCGCGCATGACCGAGCACGACCAACACGATGAGAGCCATCGTCGGAGTGGCTACCTGCCATGGCTTGGCCTCGTTGCCGCCGTGCTCGTGCTGGTCGGATATCTGGCCTGGCGCTTCCCGGACGCCTTGTCGACGACCGAGGACTATGGCCGGCTCGGCTACCTCGTGGCGCTTCTTGCTGTGGGGACCTTCGGCATTGTCGGGGCTCGGCGCCTGGGTCTGGGCAGAATGTTGCGCTATGGCGCGATCTGGGTTTCCATCGCGCTCGTCGTGGCGCTCGGCTACAGCTTTCGCCATGAGCTCGGCGGCGTCGCCGACCGCTTACGCGGCGAGCT
The DNA here is from genome assembly GCA_965216915.1 of Alphaproteobacteria bacterium. Lineage (GTDB taxonomy): Bacteria > Pseudomonadota > Alphaproteobacteria > UBA828 > UBA828 > CBDCGS01. The sequence continues at coordinate 414,641 of CBDCGS010000010.1, read as the reverse complement.
CCTACCACACGAGGCGCAGGAAAGCGGTGCGCGCGAGCTTCAGGTGCGGCGGGATAGCAGCGGCCACTATCGCCTCGAGGCCGAGGTCGACGGTGTCGCGATCCGGTTTCTGGTCGACACAGGCGCGAGCGATGTCGTGCTGAGCCCCGCGGATGCCCGCCGCCTCGACATCGATCTCGACACGCTCCGCTTCAGCCAGATCTATGCGACCGCCAATGGCACGGTCCGCGGGGCGCCGCTGCGGCTCGGCGCGATCGTCATCGGGCCGCTGCGCGTCACCGACTTCCCGGCGTCGGTCAATGAGGCGGAGATGGGGAGCTCGCTGCTCGGCATGGCGTTTCTCGAGCGCCTCCGGAGCTTCGAGTTTCGCGACCAGACGCTCTTTCTGCGCTGGTAGCGGTCAGCATACGCGCTGGGTTTGATCGACGGGCCGTCCCCCCTCACGCCGTCCCCTCACCCCCCCGGCGCGAGCTCGATGAGGAGGTCGCCGACTTGCACCTCGTCGCCGCGGCTGATGTGGATCGCGGTCACCGTGCCGTCGGCGGGCGCGGTGATCTCGGTCACGACCTTGTAGAACTCGAGCGTCGCGAGCAGCGCGCCTTCCTCGACGGCCGCCCCCTCCTCCACCAGCACGTCGGTGACGAGCAGGTCGTAGGCGTTCTTGGACTCGCAGGTCGCGAGCAGGCGGAGCGGCTCGGCCATCGGCGCGCCTCCCTTGTGGAGCGCAAACGAAAGCGGCGCCGCGCCGGCCGATGCCGGGCGCGGCGCCGCCGTGGTCGTCGTCCCTACGCGGTCGCCTTGACGCGGGCGGCCGGCTGGATGTTCGGTGTGCTCGCCTTCTCCGGGCGGTCGTGATCGCGGGTCAGCCCCTCGACGTCGTCGCGCGCGCCTTCGGGATCGTTGACCCATTTGTCGTAGAAATCGAACGGGTTCTTCGCATGGCCGCCGGGCTCCGAGGTGAAGCCCCGGTGCACCAGATTGTAGAGATGGTTCTCGGCGGTCCAGTTGCGCCGCGCGTCACGAAGCGTGGTGAGCGAGAGCGTGGCATAGGTCGCCTCGTCCGGCCCGGTGCCGCATTCGGCGAGCACGCTGCCGTCGAAGTCGACGATGTTGGAGTGGCCGAAATAGGAGTAGACCAGGTCGCGGCCGGCCATGTTGGCGACGGCGAAGTAGGAAAGGTTCTCCCACGCGCGCACCTGCGCGATCATGCGCTGCTGCTCCTTGGAGGGGTACATGTAGCCCTGGATGCGCACCACCAGCTCGGCGCCCTGCATCACCGTGTCGCGCACGATCTCGGGCATGTTGCAGTCGTAGCAGATGGTGCCGCCGACCATGAGGCCCTTCGGCCCCTCGGCGACCGCGGTCTCGTGGCCGGCGGTCCAGGGCTCCTGCGGGCACCAGGGGAAGATCTTGCGATATTCCAGGCACACCTCGCCCTGATCGTTGATCATGATCAGCGTGTTGTAGGGGTTGAGGCCGTCCGGGTGCTCCTCACCCGTGAGCGAGAAGATGCCGTAGACGCCGTGCTTCTTGCAGGCCTCGGCGAAGATCTGGGTTTCGTCGCCGCCGATGGTCGTCGTGAGGTCGGACCATTTGGTCGGGTGGAAGCCCTGGGTGGTGTATTCCGGGAAGACGATCAGATCGAGGCCCGGATAGCCGCGCTTCATGCCCTCGATGAAGCCCGCGATGCGCTTGCAGTTGTCGCGCACCTGCTCCTTGGTCTCGACCACTGGCACCTGATAGTTGACGACCGCGACGCCGACGGCGTCGTCACTCGAAGAAATCGAACCCTGCGGCATTCGTCATGCTCCTTCGTTCACGCCGGCAGCTCGCGCCTCCCCCGGCCTCGTCCCGCCCGCACGGCCACAGCCGGGCCGCACGGCGCCATTCCGTCGCATGGTCATAGCGCATTTTCACCGCCCCGCGCTACGGGTGTGGTGGAGGAGGGTTCGGCGAACGACGATGCCGCGGGTGGGTGCGCACTCCCGCCTTCAGCGCGCGGCCGCACCGGGCGAGGACGAGCGGCGGGCTGCGATCCGGCGCCGCACGGCCCGGTGGATGTCGCGCCCGGCATCGCGAAACGGCACGAGGTAGAGGCGCACGCAGGAGGTCAGCCCCTCGGCCTGCCCTTCCCCCACGCCGAAGCGGACATCGCGATTGTCCGCCGGCATGCAGTAGGTGCCGAAGATCACGTCCCAAATCGGGAACATGAACGCGAAGTTCTTGTCGATGTGATCGGCGTGGTAGCTGTGATGGATCTGGTGATGCGCCGGCGACGGAAACACCATCGACCAGCGGCCCGGCCAGCGCAGCCAGATGTGCGAGTGCCTGAGGTTGTAGCCGACGAAATTGAAGGCGAACATGAGGAGCGGCACGCCGAGCAAGGTCGGGAGCGACGGCGCGTGGCCGGTGAGGTTGGTCGCGACCCCGACGACGACGCCCATGCCGAGCCCGATCACGACCTTGTAGACGAGGTTATCGATCGGATGCTCGCGAAAATTCGACAGCGGATGAAGCACCTCGGCGCTGTGGTGCACCTTGTGGAAGTGCCAAAGGATCGGCAGCTTGTGCTGGAAATAGTGGATCGCGTAGGCGATGAAATCGGCCACCGCGTAAAAGACGACCATATAGAGAAGCGTTGTCCCGATATTGGGGCCGCCCGCCGCGCCGTCATCCACCGCAGCCGCGTCCATCGATCCGCCCCCGGTCACCCACCCGAAGCTCACGGTGGTCGCCCACAGGCCGAGGCCCACCATGAGAAAATGGCCGATCAGCTGGTGGAAGAAGAAGTAGCGCACGTCGAGCCACGCCGACGGGTGGCGCCAAACCTCCTTCGGGAACAGGAACCGCAGGAACGACCGCGCCGTCGATGTGCCGCGCTGCCTGATCTTGCGATAGACGAGGTAGGCGATGATCGCGGACGTCGCCAGATAGAGCACATAGACCCGGTGATCCGCGTCGAGGGGATAGAGCACCGTCTCGAGGAGGTAGGCCGGAAATTGCTCGAGTTTTTCGAGAACCGCACCCATGCCCAACACACCCCAGACCGCGACGTTTCACCGTTTGTGCCTACGGGCGAGTATGACGGCGCGCGCTTAAGTCCGCGTAAAGCGCACACTGCAATGGCCGGCGTCGGTTAACCAAGCTGAAGGGGGCGCCGGGGCGCGCCGCGAGCGCATGTCAGGCGCGCCTGCGGTTGGAATTGACGCAAATGCGTCGTCGCAGGTGAGCCCACCTGCTCGGGATTTGCTCTAGCGATAGCTCATGCGCAGGCTCGCCTTGCCGCTGAGGCTCTTCAGGCGGCCCGCCTCGGTCGCGGTGATGGGCTCGAACATCGTGCGGCCGGCCAGCGTGCCGCCGACATAGACGGCGCTCGCGAGATAGATCGCCGCACCGAGCTCGCCCCGCTCGCCGATCGCGGGATCGGTGGTCGTCACCCTCTCCGCCTGCCCTTCGGCATCGCAGATCACCGCGTTTTCCGGGCCCATCTCGATCGGCGTGCCCGCCTCGATGGTGATCCAGCCGGCCGGCTCGGGCACACCGACCATGGTGCCGAGCGTAAGCGCGGCGACGAGGTCTGCGAGCTCCGGATGCGGCGTGATCGCGTTGTGCAGCACGGCGACCGCGGCGCCGCTCGCCGGGTCGTCGCGCCGCGCGAGGCCGAGGTCGGGCCGGCGTGCGACGCGATCCGTGTTGCGCACATGCACGCCGCCGCCGAGATCGACCGCGATGAGCCCGCAGTCGGCCTCCGGGTTGGCGCCGATCACGGTCTCGACCGCCTCTCTCGCCGACTTGCCCGCGACGAGCAGCGCGAGCGCCTCGCCGTTCATCGGCGCACCGCGCGCCCCGCCGGTCGGCGGGATGCGGTGACCCGTAACGAGGCCGCCCGCGGGATCGGCCGTGAGATACTGCGCCAGCGGCTCCGGCCGGTCCGGCCCGCTCGAGATCACGCCCGCGAGCCTCGCGGCGCCGACCGCGGCGGGCGGCGCGACGCCCGTGGTCTCGCCTTCGGTGAAGAGCGTCGTCGAGCCGCCGCGCTGGGTCTCGGCGCGGTGCAGCACACCGTCCTCGCCGATCGCCGCGAAGGCGACGAAGCCGCCGATCGCGCCCCGCCCGACTTTCTCGGCGGCGGCCAGCGCCTCGAACACCGCGCGCCCCGCATTCGGCCCATAGGCCCCGATCCCGATGGTCATCCGCCCCTCCCCGCTGATGCTCGGACGATGTGCGCGAGCCTAGCAGCCGGCGCGCGAGCGAGCGAGGGACCAACCAACCGGGTAGGATACCGCCACAATCCCGCCGTGATCGCGTGATCGAATCGGCACCACGCCCGCAACCGAGGATGGAGACCCCGATGAGCGAGATGACCGGCGCGCGATCGCGCGCGACCCACGCAGGCCCGCCGCGCCGGGTGCGCATGGCGTGCCTCTGCGGCGCGTTGATGTGGCTTCTCGCGGCGCTCGCGGTGTCGGGCGCGGTGTCGAGCACGGCCGCCGCGCAAGATCGCGACGGCAGCGATGACGTTGTGCTCGCGCTGAGCCGCGTCGCCGAGGTGCAGGCCGAGGCGGGGGATCGTGCGGGCGCCAGCGCGACGCTCGCCGAGGCCCGCGCGCTCGCCGAGAGCTTCGATGGCGCGCGCCGCCGCGGCAACGCAATGCTCGAGGTTTCCTTCGCCCATGCGCGGCTTGGCGATGTGGATGGCGCGCTCGCGATCGCCGAGGCGCTCGCCGACGACGAGGCACGCGGCGCGCTGCTCATTCAGCTCGCGCTCGCTCAGCCCGCGGCCGGCGCCGCGCGGGTGGCGCATTATGCGAGCCTCATCGCCAGCCGGGCCGACCAGATCGACATCGGCCTCTCCTTCCATGGGGTCGCCGCGATCGCCCACGCCTCGGCCGGCGATCCCGCGGCAGCGCGCGCGGCGACCCAGCGCGTCGAGCCGCCGCGCGAGCAGCCCGTCACCTTGCTCGTCGCCGCGCTGCTCGCCCTTCAGGACGGCGCCACGGCGGAGGCGCGGGCGCTGATCGACGAGGCCGAGGCGCGCGCCACCGCGCTCGCCATGGAATCGCATGACGAGGTGTGGGAGTGGGCGATCCTCGCACGCGCGCTCACCGGCGACCTCGCGCGGGTGGAGGCGATGCGCGCGGCGACGCCGCCCAACTTCGAGCCCTATCTGCTCGACGCGCTGGTCGCGCTGCAGCAGGCCAAAGCCGGCGCACCGCAGCATCTCGACCGCGTTGCCGCCGCGCTCGCCGCCGAGTCACAGGAATATGACGGCGGTGAATCGATCGCCGCGATCACGCTCGCGACCGGCTATGCCATCGCGGGCGACCGCGCGGCGGTGAGCGACATCATCAGCCGCCTGCCGGCCGACAACGAGACCCAAGCGCAAACCGCGCTCTTCCTGGCGTGGGCCTTCACGCTGCGCGGCGATCACGCGACGGCGGATGCGCTCATCGAGACCGCGCTCGTCGCGGCCGACGCGCGCGGCGAGCTCGACCATGCCCTCGCCATGGCGGCGCGCATTCAATCGGCACGCGGCGACCACGCGGCGGCGTTGGCGACGGCGCGCCGCATCGCGGCCACGCATGCCTATGGCGACTTCGCCCCGCAGATGGCGTGGGTGCGGCTCCTGGTCACCGGCGATGCGCGCGGTGCGGGTCTCGACGTGATCGAGTTCTTTAGCACGCTCGACTTCTTCGGCCCCGGCCCCCGCGCCGCCGTCCTGTTGGCGGAGATGCAGGCCCGCGCGGGAGATGTTAGCGGCGCGCTCGCGACCGCGCGCGGGATCGCCGAGTGAGAGCCGCCGCGCCCAGCCCCGCAAGGCCCGCCCCGAGGAGCCCGAGGGTCGCGGGCTCGGGGATGCCGATGTAGTTGGCCGGATCGGAGTCCGACACGCCGGCGACCGCGACGAAGCCAATGTTCGTTTGGAGACCTGGAAGCGCCGGGAGCGCGGCCTCGTAGAACCATATCTCGCCCGGCTGCAAGAGGTTGTCACCACCGTCGTCGGTGCTCGGGTCCAGCTCAGGCGTGAAGTCATCGCTCGGATCGCCCGGCGTGCCGTTGTCATCCTCAATGAAGATGTCGAAGAAGTTGAACGGGTCGGTGCCCGTGTTCGTGACGTGGTAGGTAAACACCGCCGTCGAGCCGACCGGGATGAGCGGCGGATCGGCTGCGGTGTCGGCATCCACGCCGTTGACGAATTTCTCGATGTCGATGTCCGGCACCGCGTGCGCCTGATCCGCCGCAAACGCGATGCCGGCAATCAGCGCGATGCCGACGCCGGCCATCCTCGCAGACCCCATCTCCCCGCCTCCGCTCTCGTTTGTGTTTGTGGCGCCTGAGCGCTCCTCGCCGACGATCTCTGCACCCGGCGAGCGCGCTTGGCAAGCGCGACGCAATCGCCTGCGGCATATTGCGGGATGCGTGCCGCAAATTGCCGCAACCCGCGCGCGTCAGCCCCGAAGCGTGATCAGCGCATCCGCCGCGATAGCGCCCGCGCCGGCCGCGCCGACCATCACCGGGTTGAGGTCGAGAGCATCCAGCGCCTCCGAAGCGCGGGCGAGGTCGGCGACGCGGGTGATGAGGGTGGCGAGCGCCGCGATGTCCGCCGGGGGGCGGCCGCGCGCGCCGGCGAGCGCCGGGTAACCGCGCAGCGTCTCGAGCATGGCGCGCGCCTCGGCCTCCGCGATGGGCGGCAGGCGGAGCGCGGTGTCGCGCAGCACCTCGACGAGCGTGCCGCCGAAGCCGACCGTGACCACGGGACCGAAGGTCGCATCGCGCGTCACGCCGACCAGCATCTCGGCAACACCCGTGACCATGGCGTGCACGCTCACGCTCTCCACCGCAAGCGCCGGCCGCGCCGCGCGCACGCGGGCGATCAGGGCGTCGTAGGCCGCCGTGAGCGCGGCCGGGCTGTCGAGCGAGAGCACGACGCCACCGACGTCGCTCCGGTGCGGGAGCTCCGGCGTGTCGATCTTGAGCGCAACGGGCCAGCCGAGCGCCTCGGCCGCGCGCACCGCCTCCGCCGCGCTGGTCGCGCGCCGCGCGGGCGCGGTGGGGATGCCGGCTGCGGCAAGCACCTCCTGGGCATCGAGCTCGGTGAGCACGGTGCGCCCGTCCGTGGCTTGGGCCGCGAGCATGGCGGCCGCCGCCGTCGCGCCCTCGGATGGGGCGGGCGCCGGTAGCGGCGCCTCGTGGCATGCCTGGTCGACCAGCGCGCGGATGGCGCCGATCGCCGCGCGCGGCGTCGGGAACGCCGTCAGCCCCGCGGCGCGGAGCCGCGCGGGACCCTCGGGATCGCCCGCGAGCCAGCCGGCCAGAAGCGGGGTCTCCACGGCGCGCGCCGCGCAGCCCAACCCGGCAACGCTCTCGGCGACATGACGGCGCACCGCACCCGGGAAGACGAGCACGCTGTCCACGCCCGGATCGGCGGCCAGCGTGCGCGCATGACGCTCCAGCGCATCGGCGTCGCTGATCTGCTGCAGCGTGACGTCGACCGGGTTGCGCGCCGAGGCGAAGGCCGGGAGGTCGGCCTCGAGCGCGGTTGTCGTCTCCGGGGCGAAGGCAGCGAGGGTGAGGCCGGCATCGGCGGCCGCATCGGCGAGCAGCACGCCGATCCCGCCCGAATTGGTGACGATGCCGAGGCGCGGGCCCCGCGGCAGCCGCCGCGCGCGCACGAAGGCTTCGACCGCGTCGTAGAGCGTCTCGATGTCGGGCACGGTGATCGCGCCCCATTGCCGGAGCGCCGCCTCGTAGACCGCCGCCGTGCCGGCGAGCGCGCCGGTGTGCGAGGCGGCGGCGCGCGCGCTCTCCGCCGTGCGGCCCGCCTTCAGGATCACCACGGGCTTGCCGGCCTCGCGCGCGAGGCCGAGCGCGGCTTCGAGGCGCGGGCCGTCGCGCGCACCCTCCAGATAGCCCGCGATCACGCGCACACGGGGATCGCGGGCATAGTGCGCGATCACCTCCGCGAAGCCGAGCACGACCTCGTTGCCGGTCGAGACCAGGTAGCCGAGACCGAGATCACGATCGCGCGCCTCGGTCGCCATGGCGCCGCCGAAGAGGCCGCTTTGGCTAACGAAGCCGATCTCGCCCACCGGCTGATCCGCGAAGCCGAGCTCTGACGTGAAGAAGGCGACGGTGCTGTCGAGAAAATTCGCGATGCCCTGCGAATTGGGCCCGCAGACGAGCGTTCCGCCAGCCGCCGCCTGGTCGGCCAACGCTTCCTGCAGGGCCTCTCCCTCGCCGCCGATCTCCGCGAAGCCCGAGGCGTAGACCGTGAGCGCGGGAATGCCGCGCGCTTGCGCCTCGCGCATGACATCGAGGATGCGTCCCGCCGAGACCGCGAGCACCGCCATGTCCGGCGTCTCGGGAAGATCGGCAAGCGCGGGCACGCAGGGCACCGCGCCGATCATCGCGTGCTTCGGATTGACCGCGTAGAGCGTGCCCTGATAGCCGTAACGCGTGAGATAGGCGAGCGCGCGTCCACCGGGCCGCGCCGGATCGGGGCTCGCGCCGACCACCGCGATGCTCTTCGGGCTGAGCAGCGGCGTGAGATCGGGAAGCGCGTCGACGGGCATCGGGAGAGCGGTGGCGCGGCGGCGCTAGATGACGTGCTCGCTCTTGGGGTCGATCACGACGGCGCGCGCCATGTCGACGCCGAGCGCAAGCGTGTCGCCGGGCTGCTGCGCGGTCGTGCCGTCGAGACGCACCAGCATCGAAGTTCCGCCGAGGTGGAAGTTGACCAGCGTGTTCGCGCCCATCGGCTCGACGATCTCGACCGTGACGTCGAGCCGCGCAAAGCCCTCGGGCGCGCTCCCCAGCGGCGCCATGTGCTCGGGCCGGATGCCGAGCGTGACCGGGCGCCCGTTCTCGCCGGCATAGGCCTCGGCGCGCGCGCGCGGCATCGCGAGCACGACATCGTCGGCGACGCGAAAGCCGACCGCGCCCTCGCCCGTGACGATCGTCGCGGGCACAAAATTCATCGCCGGCGAGCCGATGAAGCCGGCGACGAAGCGGGTCGCCGGGCGCTCGTAGAGGACAAGCGGCGGGCCCTCCTGCTCGATCACGCCGTCGCGCAGCAGCACGATGCGGTCGGCGAGCGTCATCGCCTCCACCTGGTCGTGCGTCACGTAGATCATCGTGCGCTGCATGTCCTGATGGAGGCGCTTGATCTCGGTGCGCATCTCGTCGCGGAGCTGGGCGTCGAGGTTGGAGAGCGGCTCATCGAAGAGATAGAGCTTGGCATCGCGCACGAGCGCGCGGCCCATCGCGACGCGCTGGCGCTGACCGCCCGAGAGCTGGCGCGGCTGGCGGTCGAGTAGCTCGCTAATGCCGAGGATCTCGGCGGCCTGCGCGACGCGGCGCTTCACCTCGTCATCGGGCGCCTTGCGCATGCGCAAGCCAAACGCGACGTTCTCGAACACGGTCATATGCGGGTAGAGCGCGTAGTTTTGGAACACCATCGCGACATCGCGGTCCTTGGGCCGGATGTCGTTGACCACGGCGTCGCCGATCTCGACGGTGCCTTCGTTGATCTCCTCGAGGCCGGCGATCATGCGCAGCAGCGTCGACTTGCCGCAGCCCGATGGGCCGACGAGCACCGTGAACGCGCGATCCGGAATGTCGAGATCGACACCGCGCACGGCATGGACCTTGCCGTAATGCTTGTGCACCCCACGCAGCCTCACACCCGCCATGTGTTTCCCCCTAGCCCTTGACCGCGCCCATGGTGATGCCGCGCACCAGGAAGCGCTGCAACGTCGCGACCGCGAAGAAGACCGGCAGCGTGCCGAGCACCGACATCGCCGCGATCTTCGACCAGAAGGTCGATTGGCCGCCGAAATAGTGCGTCACCTGCACCGGGAAGGTCAGCACCTCGGTGCGCGTGAGGATCAGCGCGAAGACGAACTCGTTCCACGCGAAGATGAAGGTGAAGACGGCGGTCGCGAAGATGCCGGTGCGCGCCATCGGGAAGACGATCTTGCGCAGCGCCTGCCAGCGCGAGCAGCCGTCGGTGAGCGCGCTTTCCTCCACCTCGACCGGAATGTCCTCGATGTAGCCGCGCATCATCCAGATCACGTAGGGCAGGTTGAAGGCGATGTAGAGCAAGATCAGCCCGACATAGCTGTCGATCCAGCCGAACCAGACGAAGAGCAGGAAGATCGGGAAGACGATCACGATGGGCGGGATCATGCGCTGCGAGATGATCCAGATCGCGAGGTTCTGCCCGCCCGTCTTGAAGCGCGCGATGCTGTAGGCGGCGGCCGTGCCGAGCACCATCGCGACGATCGTCGAGACGGTCGCGATGATCAGGCTGTTGTAGATCGCCCAGACGTCGCCATCCTTGAAGAGCACGCCGAAGGTCTCGAGCTGCGGCTCGGTGGGATACCAGACGGGCGGGCGCGAGAAGATGTCGCCGGCCGATTTGATCGAGGTGATGAAGAGCCAATAGACCGGGAACAGGAAGATGAAGAGCACGATCAGCGCGATCCCGAAGCGCATCGCCATGCGCCGCCGCTCGCGCGTGAACCAGCGCCGCTTGTAGGGGATCGCAGCGTCGGTCATCGGGCGATCTCCACGCGCCTGAGGGCGAAGATGACGATGATCGACAGGATGATGATCACCAGGAAGGCGAGCGCACCGGTGTAGCTCGTCTCGAACTCGCGAAAGCCCTTGATGTAGGCGTAGATCGAGACCGTCTCGGTGATGCTGCCGGGGCCACCCTTGGTCATGGTCCAGATGATGTCGAAGATGCGGAAGAGGTCGAGCGCGCGGATCAGGATCGCGATGATCAAGACCGGCTTGATCACCGGCAGCGTGATCTTGAAGAAGATCTTCCAGAACGATGCGCCGTCGATCTCGGCGGCCTCGATGAGGCTGCGGTCGACGTTGGAGAGCGCGGCGAGCAGGATCAGGAACATGAACGGCGTCCACTGCCAGACCTCGCAGATGAGGATCGCCGGATAGACCCATTCGGGCTTGATGAGCCAGAGGATCGCGGTCGGCTCACCGGCGAACCAGCTGATGATCTGGTTGATGGGGCCGTATTGGTTGTCGAACATCAGCCGCCAGGTCGCACCGGCGACGATCGGCGAGATCACGGTCGGGATGATCAGGAGCGCCACGAAGACCTGCTTCAGCGGCATCTTCTCCAGGAAGAGCTGTGCCATGAGCAGGCCGAGGATCAGCTCGATGGGAAGCGCGATCGCCAGGATCAGGAAGGTGTGCCCCATCGATTCCCAGAACCGGGTGTCGGTGAAGAGATCGCCGTAATTGTCGAAGCCGGCCCAGGAGGTGTCCTCGGCCATCATCGTGATCTGCTGGAAGCTGACGATGCCCGTGTGGATCAGCGGATAGAGGCCGATCAGCAGCAGCACGATGATCGAGGGCGCGAGGACGAGCCACTTGAAATGCTTATCGGCGAAGACGTTGGCGCGGTGGGTGCGCGCCGTGAAGGCGTTGGCGGTGGTCATGCGGGGCTCACGCCGCGGCGCATAGCGGGCGAAAGGGTGATGCACGCACGACGCTCAGTCACCGAGGCGCCGGCGCTTACAGACCAACGCACATCGGGCACGGGTTCCCCTCCAACTGTCACGACCCCATCCCTAAAAAAGAAGGAGGGGGCGTGAACATGCACGCCCCCTCTGGTTGGCCTTAGTTGTTGGGATAGGCGTTGGGCTTGGCGGCCCACTCTTGGTAGGCGGCCTTCTGCTCCTCCAGCCCGACCTTCTCGGTGATGTCGTTCCACTCCTCGGCGACGGCGTCGAGGGCGGCTTGCGGCTCCTCACCGGAGAGCGCCGACTGCAGGCCGCGCGCAAGCGCGTCCTCGTAGGCGAAGGTGTTGATGATCGAGAGGTCGAGGATGCCTGTGCTCGCGGCATCCTGCAGCGCCGCGAGATAGTGCTTCGCATCCGGCCACAGCTCTTGGTAGGACTTGGCCGAGAAGTGCGACTTGCGGAACGGATCGCGCAGCGCATAGGGCAGCTGCACCCGCTGCAGGCTGATCTCGATGCTGTTCGCCCACTGGATGAACAGATATGCAGCCTCCTTGTTCTTGCTCGCCGAGGTGACCGCGAGCGAGTAGCCCGCTGCCAGCTGCGGCGCGCCGCCGGGCGGCAACGCGTAGCCGACCTTGCCGCCAACCACCGAGGGCGGCACCCAGGAGAGCGCCTCTGTGTCGGTGCCGTAGCCGGCCGACCAGCGGCCGACGGGCGGCCACCACTGGGTCATGGCGATCTGGCCCGCGTTGAACGCGGCGAGGGACTCGATCGCTCCCCACTGCTCGATACCGGGCGGCATCGTGCCGTTGTCCTTGATGATGCCGGCGAGCGCCTTGACGCAGCCCGCGCCGTTGATCGTCGCCTGCATGGTCTCGGCGTCGAAGAACTTGCAGCCCTCGATCCGCGCCCGCTCCTGATAGAAGAAGTGGAGCAGACCCCGCACCCGCATGAAGCCAGCGCCATACATCTCAGGCGCGTACTTGTCGGTCAGGAACTTCGAGATGTCGTAGAACTGATCCCACGTCTTCGGCGGCGCGAGGTCGTAGCCATGCGCCTCCTTGAACGCGGCCATGTTCTCGGGATCCTCGAAGATGTCCTTGCGGTAGTAGAGGATCAGCACGTCGCCATCGTCCGGCAGGCCGTAGATGGTTTCGCCGACCTTCATCCAGTTCTCGCGGAAGACGTCGCCGATGTCGTCGATCTCGCCGCGATAGCCGTACTTGTCGATGTAGCCCTCGAGGGGCTCGAGAGCGCCGGCGCGCGCCAGGTCGCCCATCCAGGCCGGCATGGCGTTGACCACGTCATAGGCGCCGGTGCCGCCGCGATGCTCCTGCATGATCTTGGTGAAGGCCTCGTTCACCGGCACCTCGATCACGTTGACCTTGATGCCCGTGAGCTCCTCCCAGAGCGGGCCGGAGAAGTTTTTCGGATCGAGCGCCTGCAGGCCGGCTTCCCACTGCACGTTGATCGTGGTGCCGGAATATTGCTGCGCCTCGCGCACGGCGATCTCCGCCGCGCTTTCGGCCCAGGCCGCGCCCGAGCCGAGCGCGAGCAGGGTCGCGCCCGCAAGCCCGGCCGCGCCGGTCCGCATCAGTCTCGTCATTCGCATTGTTGCTCTCCCTTACCGTTGCGCGCGGGTCCTCCGGACCCGCTTGCCGTCAAATTCCACTCACCGCACCGCCTTCACCCCGGCCTTGCGTGGCCCGCGGCAGGCTTTTCGAAGCGCGCCGATACCGTCTGACAGCGCACGGCGCAGCAGCCAACTGTCGCCCGAAAAGCAGAGAAAGTCGAAGCCCGTTTTGTAGAGCGCGCCGCCGGTCGCGGCATCGTCGACGATGCGCCCGAGCGACAGCCCGTTCCTGCGGCAGGCCGAAGCGACCCGCGCGAGCGCGGCCGTGAAGGCCGGATGGTCGAACTGCGCGGCGATGTCCATTCGCACGGACAAATCGAAATGCCCGATCCAGATGCCCGCGACACCGTCGAGCGCGGCGATGCCCTCGATCGCCTCCACGCCGGCGGGCGTCTCGATCTTGGGGAAGAACACCACGTCGCGGTTGGCCGCGCGCAGCTTGGCCGCCGGCGTGCCGGGCCGGTAGCGGTCATGCGCGATGCCGAGCGCGACGCCGCGATGGCCCTTCGGCGGATAGCGCATATGGTCGAGGATGGCGCGCGCCTCCTCGACGCTGTCGACCTGCGAGGGCTGGATCGCGTCGGCGCCGACATCGAGGGCGCGCGCGATCATGTCGTAATCGCTCGTCGTGGTGTTGACGATCGCGGGCAGGTCGGCGGCCTGGAAGCTCTTGACCAGGCGCTTGAGCTGCTCGTGGGTGAAGCCCGAATGCTCGGTGTCGATGATCGCGTAGTGGCAGCCCGCGGCGGCGAGGATCTGCCCGATGCCGGGGGAGTCGAACTCGATCACGTAGCAGCCGAACTTCGGCCGCGGCGTGCCCATCATCGAGCGGAGCGATGCCATCACCCGCGCCGCCGCACCGGGCGACACGCCTCGTCGAGCCCCTGAATGCCCGCCGCGAGCGCGCCCTGCATCAGCCAGACGTCGCCCGAGAGGCAGATGAAATCGAAGCCCTGGTGGTATAGCGCGACGCCGGTCTCGACATCGGGCACGAGGCGGCCGAAGGATTTCTTGTGTTTCTTGCAGGCGCGCCCGACCGCGGCCACCGCCGCGACGTAGTCGGGGTGATCGAACCGGCCCGGGATGCCGAGAGACTGGGTCAGGTCGAAATGGCCGATCCAGAGGCAATCGATGCCGCCGACCGCGGCGATCGCCTCGGCGTTGGCGACGCCCTCCGCGGTTTCGATCAGCGCGAGGACGCAGGTGCGCCGGTTGGCCTCGCTGAGCGCCTTCTTCACCGGGCCCGGCCGATAGCGGTCGTGCGCGACCTGCAGCGCGACGCCGCGCTCGCCATGCGGCGGGTACTTCACGCAGCGCACGATGCGCGCGGCCTCCGCGGCGGTGCCGACCATCGGCAGCATCACGCCCTCCGCGCCCATGTCGAGGGCGCGCGCGATATGATGGGCGTTGCGCGAGGGCACGCGCACGAAGGCGGGCAGCTCGGCCGCCTCGAGGTAGCGGAGCGCCGCCTTCAGCGTGTCGAAGCCGAAGCCCGAATGCTCCATGTCGAGGAAGGCGTAGTCGCAGCCGCCGGCCTTAAGAATGTGGCCGAAGCCGGGCGAGACGAACTCGCAGACGAACGTGCCGAATTTCGGCCGGCGCGTCTCGCACATCTCCCGCAGGGTGCCGAACGCCACCGCTCTCCCCTTCTCGTCGCCTTGTTGGTCTTCTCCTTGGTTTGGGTTTACACCACCCGGGCGGCGGCGAACAGTCGGTCGCGAAACCAGACGGGAGATCGGTGATGGGCAAGCTCGAGGGCAAGGTCGCCGCGGTGACGGGCGGTGCAGGCGGCATCGGCAGCGTGGTGGCGCGGCGTTTCGCGGAGGAAGGCGCGGCGGTCGCGGTGATGGATCTCGACGGTGCGGCGGCCGGCACGCACGCCGCCGCGCTCGCCGAGGCGGGACACCGCGCGACGGGCGTCGCGATCGACGTCGGCGACGACTCCTCGGTCGACGGCGCCTTTCGCAAGGCGACCGAGGCGCTCGGCGAGATCGACATTCTCGCCCATTTCGCGGCGATCGCGGGCAGCGGCGCGATGGTCGAGGCGATGTCGGTCGATGCGTTCGACGAGATGGTGCGCGTCAATCTGCGCGGCACCTTTCTCTGCACGCGCATGGTGTTGCCGGCGATGCGGCGCAAGCGCTCGGGCCGTATCATCACCGTCGCCTCCGAGGTCGCATATCGCGGCAATGCCGGGCTCGCCCACTACGCCGCGACCAAGGCGGCCGTCACCGCCTTCACGAAATGCCTCGCCCACGAGGCAGCACCCGACGGCGTGCTCGTCAACACCCTCGCACCGGGCCCGACCGACACGGCGATGCTCGCCGGCGTCGAGCCCGCGATCATCGAGCACCTGACGAAAGACCTGATGCCGATCGGCCGCCTCGGCCGGCCGGAGGAGATCGCGGCCGCCGCCCTCTTCCTCGCCTCCGACGACGGCGGGTTTTGCGTCGGCACCACGCTCAACGTCAACGGCGGCGCCTACATGCCCTAACCTGACCGCGGCTTGCCGGCGGGCACGCGGGCCCTATGGTGCTAGGAGCGCACCCTTGACGCCGTGCAGCGCGGCCTGGCCCAGCCGCGCGTCTCGATCGGGAGTGAGAGCATCATGAAACGCGCCGCCGCCACCATCGCCCTCCTCGCGAGCGTCCTCGCCGCCGCGGCGCCCGCTGCCGCGTTCGAGCTGCACTATCTCGGCGCGAGCGAGGTCGATCTCGAGAACCCGCACGACATCAAGCTCTCGCCCGATGGGCGCCTCCTCTTCGTCTCGGATGTCGGGAACGACCGCGTCGCCATCCTCGATCCCGAGAGCCTCGCGCTGGTCGCGAGCTTCGGCTCCGATCACCAAGGCGGCACCCACGATGTCGACTTCGACGCCGCGGGCCTCGTCTACGTCGCCGACACGCACAACAACCGGGTCACCATCTACGAGATGGCGGGCACCGAGGCGACGCTCGTCGGCGAGCTGACCGAGGCGATCCGCGGGCCCGAGGGCGTGCTCGCCCATCCCAACGGACGCATCTATGTCGGCGCCGCCTGGTCCGACAATCTCGTGGCCTATGAGAACGGCCGGGTCGTGGCGACGCTCGACGGGCTTTCCTCGCCGCACGATGTCGAGCTGACGCCCGACGGCGACATCTGGCTCGCCGACGCCGGCAACGACCGCATGCTGCTCTTGACGCCCGATCTCAAGATCAAACGCGAGCTCTCTGGCCCGCCTTACAATTTCAACGGCGTGCGCTACCAAGACGTGATGCCCGACGGCACGCTCATCACAGCCGACAAGAACAACCACCAAATAAAGGTGATCGCAGCCGACGGCACGCTTCTGCTCGTGGTGGGCTCTGGCGACGGCGACGAGGGACCGGGCCTTTTCACGACGCCCGAGGGCGTCGAGGTGCAGGGCGACACGGTGTGGTTCAGCGATTCCGGCAACGACCGCATCGTGAAATACAAGATCGTGCGGTAGCGCTTTGTGATCGTGGGCGAAGCCTGACCCGCCTACCCTCACTCACCGTCATCCGCGGGTCGAGCCCGCGGATGACGACAAAGGCGGATGAGGACACAGGGAGACGCGTCCGGCACGCCGCCTCGATGGGCCGCGCGACGCGGTCGGCCTCACGTTCAGCCAGATGGTCCCGGGTGCGCCACAGCGTGTTCATGGCGGCACTCATCGATGCCGCAGCCACGCGATACGCGCCCGAGGGACCATGACGGGCGACGCCACGCGCCATCGTTGAATCACGCACCATTGGCGCGTAATTCATTGAAGCGTTCACCGGGGAGCCGATGTGATTTCCCTCGGTCATCCTGCGCGGTTCGCCCGTGCGGACCCCACGGGTTCCGGCTCGTGGGGTTTTTGGTGGGATCACGCGATGAAGGCTTCTGCCTTGTCTCAATAGGCCTGCCGTTTCACCCCCGACCCGACGCACCCCCACCAAACGCACTGGCCCTCGCGCCTGCACATCCGATAGATTGACGCGCGCCGGTCGCCTCGCGCGGGCCGGGCGCAACGCATCGAGGGCGTGGGTGGCGATGTTCGAGCGAGACGGCAAACCGGGTGACACCGCTGGCGCGGCAGCGGCGCAGGTCATCGAGCGGAGCATCAAGCTGCACGATGACGCGGCCTTCGAGGGCATGCGGCGCGCCGGCAAGCTCGCCGCCGAGACGCTCGACATGATCACGCACGAGGTCAAACCCGGCGTCACCACCGAGACGCTCGACAGGCTTTGCCACGACTTCATCGTTGACCACGGCGCGGTGCCGGCGCCGCTCGGCTATCGCGGCTTCCCGAAATCGATCTGCACCTCGATCAACCACGTGGTCTGCCACGGCATCCCGGGCGAGAAGCGGCTGCAGAAGGGTGACATCCTCAACATCGACGTCACCGTGATCCTCGACGGCTGGCACGGCGACACGAGCCGCATGTTCTTCGCCGGCAAGCCGCCCGTGAAGGCGCGCCGCCTCGTCGACATCACCTACGACGCCATGATGCGCGGCATCGCGGCGGTGAAGCCCGGCGCGCACCTCGGCGACATCGGCCACGCCATCCAAAGCTACGCGGAGGCCGAGCGCTGCGCCGTGGTGCGCGATTTCTGCGGCCATGGCATCGGGCGCGTGTTCCACGACGCCCCCAACATCCTCCACTATGGCGCCGCCGGCGAGGGGCTCACGCTGAAGCCCGGCATGTTCTTCACCATCGAGCCGATGATCAATCTCGGCACTTGGCAGGTGAAGCTCCTGAAGGACGGCTGGACCGCGGTGACCAAGGACCGCGCGCTCTCGGCCCAATTCGAGCATTCGGTCGGCGTGACCGAGGACGGCCACGAGATCTTCACGCTCTCGCCCGCCGCGCACACCAAGCCGCCCTACGACGCCTGAGGGCCCAGTCGCCCGCGATGCCCGACCAGCCGCACTATCACGGCCATCGCCAGCGGCTCCGGGCACGCTTCGCCAAGACGGGCGCGGACGGCCTCGCCGACTACGAGCTGCTCGAGCTGCTGCTCTTCTCCGCCCGCCCGCGGAGCGACGTGAAGCCGCTCGCCAAGGCGCTGCTCGCGCGCTTCGGCACGATCGGCGGTGTGCTCGGCGCGGAGCCCCGCGCGCTCGCCGAGGTCGAGGGCGCGGGCGAGGCCGCGGTCCACGTGCTCAAGCTCGCCGAAGCGCTCGCCGTGCGCACGCTGCAGGAGCAGGCCAGCGAGGAAACGGTGATCAGCTCCTGGCAGGCCGTGCTCGACTACTGCCGGGTCACCCTCGCGCACCGGCGCACCGAGCATTTCCGCGTGCTCTTCCTCGACAAGAAAAACGCACTGATCGCCGACGAGGAGCAGCAGCACGGCACGGTCGACCATGTGCCGCTCTACCCGCGCGAGGTGATCAAGCGCGCGCTCGAGCTCGGCGCGACCGCGCTCATCCTGGTGCACAACCACCCCTCGGGTGACCCCACGCCCTCGCCCGACGACATCACGCTCACCCGCGAGGTGGCGGAGGCCGGCGCCAAGCTCGGCGTCGTCGTGCACGACCATCTCGTGATCGGCAAGGCCGGCCATGTCTCCATGCGCGGCGCGGGGCTGCTCTAGCTAGAGCAAATCGCGAGCAGGTGGCACCACTGCGACGACGCATTTGCGTCAGTGCCAATGAGAGAGAGCATGTCGCGTGAGCATGAGCGAACGTGACATGCTCTAGTTGGCGAGCAAGCGCAGAGCCTCGCGCATTTGTTCGATCATATTTATTAACTATGCCGAAGGTTTAGTGCGCGATGGTGCGATCGCGAATTTGCATGCCCTCACCGAACCGTGGGGAATAACCAATGAACATTCTTAGCAAGAGCATTACGTGGCGCCTTTTGTTGCCCGGACCACTCGTCATCGTGGCTCTGATCGTCGGTGCCGTGTTCCTTGTGCCGAACCTGACGGAAAAGAACGCCCGCGAAAGCGCGGAGGCGAACGCGGCCGCGATCGTCGATCAGTTCAAAACGATCCGCGGCTATTACACGCAGAATGTCATCAAGAAGGTGCTCGCGAACGGGGGTGTCTCGCCCTCACCCACCCATGCGCGCGAGGCCAACGGCATTCCACTCCCAGCCACATTCATCCATGACATGAGCGAGCGGTTGGCGGATAGCGACACGACGATCTCGCTCTACAGCGCCTTTCCCTTTCCCCTGCGGCAAAACCGCGCGCTCGATCCCTTCCAGCAGGAGGCTTGGGCGTTTCTGAGCGCCAATCCCGACAGCACCTTCTCCCGGCGCGCGACGCGCGGTGGCAAGGAGGTCGTCCGGGTGGCGATCGCCGACCGGATGGTCGCGGATGCCTGCGTCTCGTGCCACAACGGCCACCCCGAAACGCCCAAGGCGGATTGGGCGATCGGCGATGTGCGCGGCGTTCTGGAGGTCACCACCTCGATCGACGAGGCGCTCGCCGCAGGCGAAGAGCTTGGCGAGCTCATCATCTTCGGGCTCCTCGGCGGCTGCGCTTTGGTCGTGCTCGTGCTTCTGCTCATGACCCGCGGCGTGACCGGGCCGCTGCGCAGCATGACCGACGCGATGCGTGCCCTCGCAGATGGCGACACCACGGTCGATGTACCGAGTCAGTCGCGGCGCGACGAGGTCGGTGCGATGGCGGCGGCCGTGCAAGTGTTCAAGGACAACGCGATCCGCATGAACGCCCTGGAGCAAGAAGCCGCAGAGAAGGACACCGCGCTTCGGGAAGCCCAACGCAAAGAACGGGCCGAGATCGCCGATGGCTTCGAGCGGAGCGTCGGCGATGTGGTCGAGACCCTTGCCGCATCAGCCAGCCAGATGGAATCGGCGGCCAGCGCGATGACGGCGACCGTTCAAGCCACGACCGAACACTCCGATGTGGTGGCCGGCGCTGCCGAAGGCGCTTCGCGAAACGTCCAAATGGTGGCGAGCGCGGCCGAGCAGCTTTCCGCCTCGATTGGGGAGATTGCGCGCCAAGTCGCCGAATCCGGCGGGGTCGCGAACCGCGCCGTCGAGGAGGCGAAGCGCACGAACGAACGGGTCGGAAGCCTCGCGCAGGCGAGCCAGCGGATCGGCGAGGTGTTGAGCCTGATCAGCGATATTGCGGACCAGACCAATCTCTTGGCCCTCAACGCCACCATCGAGGCGGCGCGCGCCGGCGAAGCCGGCAAGGGCTTCGCCGTGGTCGCCTCGGAGGTCAAGACCCTGGCCACGCAAACGGCCAAAGCCACCGAGGAGATTTCCAGCCAGATCGGCGGCATTCAGAACGCCACGAAAGAGGCGGTCGAGGCGATCGACGGCATCGGCGAGACGATCGCCACCATCAGCGAGATCGCGACCGCGATCGCAGGGGCCGTCGAACAGCAGCGCGCCGCGACCGGCGAGATCTCAGCGAATATCCACGAGGTGACCACTGGCACCCGGGAGGTCTCGCAGGCGATCGGTCACGTGCACGCTTCCGCCGGTGACGCGGATCGCTCCGCCACCGAGGTGCAGGAGAACGCCGGCGTGCTCGCGAGCCAAACGGAAACGCTGCGCCACGAGGTCGAGCGCTTCCTCGGGCACATCCGGGCGGCCTAAACCAAGGGCCACCGGGCCGACGCAGGTGATCCCACTGCGCGGGATGCTCTCTCTTTGGAATTGACGCAAATGCATCGTCGCAGGTGATCGCACCTGGGCGGGATTTGCTCTTAGGGCGGCGTCGGAATGGCGGCGCCGCAGGCGAGCGCGGGGTCGCGATAGGCGCGTCGCCAGTTCACCGCGCTTTGAAGCTGGGCACAGGTAAGCCCCTCGGTGCCGCGAAGATCGGCGTTGCCGATCACCGCGGCGCTCAGGTTGGCATCGACCAAGGCGGCACCCGCGAGCGACGCGTCACCGAGGTTCGACCGGCTTAGGTCCGCATCGAACAGGATGGCGCGATCGAGGCGCGCGCCGAGCAGTGTCGCACCGGCGAGCGATGCCCGTGAGAAATTGGCCGTTTCGAGGTGCGCATTGAAGAGCACGGCACCGTTGAGGCTCGCCCCCGCGAAAAAGGTGCGGCGCCCTCGGGCCTCCTTCAGATTGGCGCCGTCGAGCCGCGCCCCGCCCAGCCGCGCCTGATCCAGGGTCGCGCCGCTCAAGTCGGTCCACCGCAGGTCGGCGTCGTCGAGCGCGGCGCCGCTCAGATCGGCACCCGCGAGGTCGCTGTCGATGAGATAGGCGCCGGTGAGACGGGCGCCGCGCAGGCTCCGGCCGCGGAGCACGATGCCGGTCACCGGCGCGTCCCAGGCCGGGCGCGCCTGGCCCGCGTCCCCCGGTTGCGCGCGCTCGGGCGCCGCCGCGCCCTCGTCGACGGTGGAAAGCCGCGCGAACGGCAGCTCGATCACCGGGTGATAGCCGAGCGTGCGAAAGGGCTCGTAGTCCCAGCCTGAGCCATCCAGCGCGGCCAGCCATGCCGGCCGATCGGGATCCGCCGGCGCGTGGAAGACCCCCCAGGAGAGCCAGAACAGCACGCCGCCGATGAGGAGCGCCCAAAACCCGCCGCGCGCCGGCGCGCCGCGCAGCACTTGCCAGGGCCGCCATCGGCGCACGGCCTCGGTCTCGGCCGGCCGGCCCCGCGCGGTGCGGCGAAAGGCCCGGCGCATCGTGACGAAGAAGTGAATCGCCGCCCAGATCGCCGCCGTCAGCACGACCAAGTGGATCGCCGTCCCCACCCATTCGTGGCGCGGCAGGTAGCGCAACCACAGCACGCCGAGCGTCAGCGGCACGATGCACCAGGCGAGCACGAAGGAGACGATGTTCTCGAGCCCCGACAAGGGAAGCCGCCGCTCGTGCAGCCGTCGCACGTTGGCCGTGGCAAGTCCGCTCAAGAGCCAGGGGAAGGCCTTTTGATCGAGCCGCCGGCCGTCCTCGAAGATCGCTGGCAGCGCCGCGAGCTCGCGCCAGAGACGCACCAAATAGAAGTGCAAATAGAGATAGACCGCGAGGAGCAGCGGCGGCACCGCCCAGTAGAAGCTTCCGACCGGCACGTCGACGTTGAGGATGGGCAGCTGCAGCGAGCTCGCGTTCGTGACGAGCGCAAGGTCGGTCGTGGTCGAGGTCGCGAGCCAGCAGAAGAGCGCGGCCGCGAGCAGCGTCAGGAAATTGGTGCGCGCGTGGCGCGAGATCTCGGAGACGGTTTGCAGCCCGTCGAATGCGATCGGCGGCGGCAGGGTGGCGTTGGAAAGGTCCGCGCCGGCGAGCTGTTGCACGCGCAAGCCCACCGCATCGCCGAGGTTGGCGTTGAAGAGGTTCGTCTCGCTCAGGTCGGCGCGGCTTAGGTCGGTCTTGTTGAGGTCGGCGCCGACGAGCCGCGCCCGGGTGAGCGTGGCGTCGGCGAGGCTCGCGCTGCCGAGGTAGCAGGCGGAGAGATCCGCGTCCCCGA
This sequence comes from Alphaproteobacteria bacterium, assembly GCA_965216915.1. Lineage (GTDB taxonomy): Bacteria > Pseudomonadota > Alphaproteobacteria > UBA828 > UBA828 > CBDCGS01. Next base: position 392,133 of record CBDCGS010000010.1, on the reverse strand, counting down.
GATCCGCGCCTTGGAGCTGCGCACCCACCAGGTTCGCCCCGCGCAGCTCGGCCCGGGCGAGGTTGGCGCCCGCGAGCGCCGCGCCGCGCAGGTCGACGCCGACAAGCGGGGCCCCGGCGAGGTCCGGCACGACATCCGGGCGCGCGGCCCGCCATTCGCGCCAGGCCGCCACCCCCTCCCTCAGCGCCGCAAGGTGCTCCGCGTCCGCCATCGCGCGATGGTAGCTGATTCGCTTGCCGCGCGAGCCTGATTGTTCGCATGCGCGCCCGGACGTGGCATGATCCGGCCAGCAACGGAGGAGCGCTCTATGCCGCGATCCTTGATCGTGCTCGCCCTGGTCGGGCTGCTGGCACCGTTCGCCCGCGCGGCCGATGCGGCACAATGCGACGATGTGACCTTTCCGGATGGCGCCACGCTCGAGGAGACCACCCTCACGCTGAACGGCCTCGGTCTGCGCCTCGCCACGATGTTCGACGTGCATGTCTATGTCGCGGGCCTCTACCTGCCCGCGCGCTCGGACGATGCGACGGCGATCCTCGGCACGGACCAAGCCTGGCTGCTCGACTTGCGCTTCGTGCGCGACGTCGACGGCGAGGATATCCGCGATGCCTGGGAAGACGGCTTCGAAGATAACTACGGCGATGGGGCGGCCCCGCTCCAGGAGCGCATCGATGCGCTCAAAGGCTGGATGGAGGATGTCGCCGAGGGTGAAGCGCTCGCCTTCGCCTACACGCCCGCGACCGGTCTCACGGTCTCGGTCAAAGGCCAAACCAAGGGCGTGATCGGGGGCGCGGATTTCGCGCGCGGTCTGCTCGGCGTGTTCATCGGCGACGAACCGCCCAACGACGAGCTCAAGGAGGGCCTGCTCGGCGGCGCCTGCGAGTAGCGCGTTCGCGACAAATCGTCCGCCCGGTTCCGAATTCCTCAACACGTCCCTGTCATTCTCTTCCCCGGCCCAAGCGGCAGGGAAAGAGAACGCGGGATGAGCGAGACGGGGCGTGCGACGGCTGATGCCATGCTCGATCTGCTCGTCATTGGCGGGGGGATCAATGGCGCGGCGATCGCGCGGGATGCCGCGGGACGGGGCTACCGGGTCGCGCTCGCCGAAGCCGGCGACCTCGCTGGCGGAACGTCGTCGGCCAGCACCAAGCTGATCCATGGCGGGCTGCGCTATCTCGCCCATGGCCGGCTCCGCCTCGTGCGCGAGGCACTCCGCGAGCGTGCCGTGCTCATGCGCACGGCGCCGCACCTGGTTACACCGCGTCGCTTCGTGATTCCGCACGACGGCACACGACGGCCGCTCTGGCAGCTGCGCCTCGGGCTCGTCGCCTATGCGCGGCTTGGCGGCCGCCTCCCTTCGCCCGCCGACAGGAGCACGCCCGCTCCCGAGCGAATCGCCGATGCGCTCGCCCCGGGCTTCACCCACACACTCGGCTACACCGATTGCGCGACCGATGATGCGCGTCTCGTCGTGCTGAACGTGCTCGACGCGGCGGCGCGCGGCGCCGAGGTCCTCACGCGCACGGAACTCGTCAACGCCGACGCGGCGGACGGCGCTTGGGTCGCGACGCTGTGCGACGCGCGCACCGGCCGCACCCAGACGCGGCGCGCGCGGGCGCTGGTCAACGCGGCGGGCCCTTGGGTGTGCGCCGTGGCGACCCGCATCGGCGACATCACACACAGCGCGGCCCCGGTGCGCCTGATCAAGGGCAGCCACATTGTGCTGCCGCGGCTCTATGAGGGCAGCCATGCGTATCTCTTCCAGCACACCGACCGGCGCGTGGTCTTCGCCATTCCCTATGAGGGCGCCTTCACGCTCGTCGGCACCACCGATGTGGAGGTCGAGACGCCGGACGAGGGCTGGGCCATCTCGCCGGCCGAGACGGCCTATCTCTGCGATGTGGTGAACCGCTATCTGCGTCGCCCGGCGAACCCGGCCGATGTCGTCTGGTCGTTTGCCGGCTTGCGCGCGCTTCAGGACAGCGCGACGGCCGGCGCGTCGGAGCTCAGCCGCGAGGAGGCGCTCGGCCTGAGCACGGTCGGCGGCGCGCCCGTGCTCACCGTGCTCGGCGGCAAGCTCACCACCCACCGACGGCTTGCCGCGCGCGCGCTCGCGGCGCTTGCCCGCCCACTCGGCCCCGCACCCGGCAGAGGCGCCGATGGCTGGACCGCCGAGGCCACACTCCCCGGCGGCGACGGCGGCCCACCCGCCGCGTGCGAGGCCACGCTGCGCGCCGCCGCGCCCTGGCTCCCCGCCGCGCTCGCCGCGCGCTGGGCCGCGACCTACGGCACACGGGCCTCGCGGATCATCGGCGACGCGGCGCGGCTCGAGGATCTTGGGCCGCATCTCGGCGACGGCCTCCACGCCGCGGAGGTCGCCTATCTCGTGCGCGAGGAGTGGGCCGAGACCGCTGACGACATCCTCTGGCGGCGCACCAAGCTCGGCCTCAAAGTCTCGGAGCAGACGGCGCGCCGCCTCGCCGCGCATCTCGACACTCCGCGCGCGCCGCACTCACTCGCTTCCTGAGTTCTTTCACCGGACGGCGGACGCGGGCCGCGCTACGGTTCGCAGGGTTGGCCCGTCTCATCGAGGGGAGCGCCCATGTCCAGGCCCCTATCCGACCCCGTGTCCCGCCCCACGTCCCGTCATCACGGCATGCCAGCCCGCCTCCGCCGCCTGCGCCAGCCGCCGCCCGGCGAGCCCTGGGTCTGGCTCACGCGCGAGCTCTTGACCAGCCCCGCCTGGCGCGCGCTCGGCATCAATGCGCGACGCCTCATCGAGTTTCTCCTGGTCGAGCACATGAACCATGCCGGCCACGAGAACGGCCGGCTCAAGGCGACCTACGACCAGCTCGTCGCCTGGGGCATGCCGCGCGGCGCGATCTCGCGCGCGATTCAGGAATGTGAGCGGCTCGGCCTGATCGAGGTCGAGCATGGCGGGCGCTGGAACATGACCAACCGCCCGAGCACGTTCCGCCTCACCTTCTACGCCGACGCGCGCGATTGGAACCCGCCGAGCGATTCCTGGCGCACCGTAAGCCGCGAGCAGGCGCGCGCGGTGCGTGCCCTGACGGCGCGGCGCAACCGGTCAGGCCGATGATGGGCGCCAGCACACCCGGCGGCAGGTCCGAAATATAGAAGGGGTTCGCCTTGCCGCACTATCGGCCGGCGCGCCCGCCCCCGCACGAGTCCTCTTTGACGCACTACCGTAGGCCGCGAAGCCGCACTACTGGAGTGCCACTTCGCGCGGTGGCTGTGACGTCTCCCCTTGAAGAGGTTTGTTCAGAAATATACATTATATCTAGAATTGGATAGCGGGCCCCATGACAACGCTTCAAACGATATCGCCGAACGCCGCGCCGGACACGCTCGCGCCCGACGCCCTGCGCGACCCCAAGGTGCGCGAGAGCTTGTCGCCGGCGGCCGTGCGCCTGTTTCTGGCACTCGCCGAGATGTGGCGGCTCACCGTCGACGAGCGGCGGGTCCTGCTCGGCGACATTTCGCGTCCGACCTATCACAACTGGCGCCGCGGCCAGCTCGGCCCGCTGAGCCGCGATCAGCTCGAGCGGATCTCTCTCTTGCTTGGCATTCATAAGGGGTTAAAGCTCGTGTTCGCCGACGACGAGACGGGGCGTCGCTGGCTCACGAGCGCCAACCGCGACATCCCGTTTGGCGGGCGCGCGCCGCTCGCGCGGATGCTCGGCGGCAGCATCGACGATCTTTATGCGGTGCGCCGCTACCTCGACGCCTGGCGTGGCATGACGTGAAGCGGAGCCGCATCCGGGGCAAGACGCATCGGGTGATCGCGAGCCGCTACCCAACCGTCGGCGTCTTCGACGACCTAAGCAGCGATCCGGAGACCCTCAGGGCCGCCTTCCTCCTCGAATCCGCGACCAACGACCGGCTCGCTCTTCTTTCCCGCAGGCTCACGCTGCTTCCGGACGACGAGATCGTGCAAGGCGAAGGCGCGAGCCTCGTCATGGCGGCGTTTCTGCATGCCGATCCGGTGGGGGCGCGCTTCACAGACCATCGGATGGGCGCCTGGTATGCCTCACGCGACGTCGAGACCGCCATCACCGAGACCGTGTTTCACAGCACACGCCGGCTCGCGCTCTCCGACGGCGGCTTTCCCGCAGCCATTCAGGTGCGCGAGCTGATCGCGTCGGTCGATTGCCGCTTGGTCGACATCAGGCGCCTCGCGAGCGAGGAGCCCGCGCTCTACGATCCGGCGGACCACACCGCCGCGCGCGCGTTCGGCGTCGCTCTGCGTTGGCCCACCGGCGGCGCCGGTGAGAACGGCATCGTCTACGACAGCGTGCGCCACCCCGGTGGCACGAATCTGTGCCTCTACCGCCCTTCCCTCGTAATGCGACCGGTGATCCAGGGCGATCACTACGATTACCGCTGGGATGCGGCGGGGCGGGTCTCGGTCGCGCGGCTCACCCTGATCGCCACGCCCGACCACTGACGCGCGCCCTTGTGCTTTCGGGTGAAACCGGGAGGATGGCGCCACGCTCAACGCGCGCGCTCGACGCCGCGCGCCGCACACGGGAGAGACGGCATGAAATTCGGGGTTTACTTTTTCCCAACCCATTACGCGATCGAGATTACCGAACTCGCGAAAGAGCTCGAGAGCCGCGGCTACGAGTCGCTCTTCGTGTGCGAGCACACGCACATCCCCGCGAGCCGCAACACGGAGTGGCCCGGCGGCGGGCCACTGCCCAAGGAGTACTACCACACCTACGATCCCTTCGTGGCGTTGATGGCCGCGGCGAGCGTCACCTCGACGCTCCAGATCGGCACCGGGATCTGCCTCGTTCCGCAACACGACGTGTTCAATCTCGCGAAATGCGTCTCGAGCGTGGATCGCCTCTCGGGCGGGCGCCTTACCTTCGGCATCGGCGGCGGCTGGAACGTCGATGAGATGGAGAACCACGGCGTTCGCTACAACACGCGCTTCAAGCAGCTGCGCGAAACGGTGCTCGCGATGAAGGCGATGTGGACCGAGGAGACCGCGGAGTTCCACGGCGACTTCATCGACTTTGATCCCGTCTACTCCTCGCCGAAGCCGCTGCAGACGCCGCATCCGCCGATCGTGATGGGCGGTGAGACCGACCACACGCTCCGCCGCGTCGTTGAGTTCTGCGACGGCTGGCTGCCGCGGGGCGGGATCGACATGGTCGACGGCATGGCCCGGCTCGGCCGCATCGCGGACGAGGCCGGGCGCCCCATGAGCGAGCTTTCGGTCACCCTCTTCCGCCCCGAACCCGAGGCGGATAAGCTCGCGGGCTACGCCGAGGCCGGCGTCGATCGTGTGCTCCTGGAGGCACCTTCGGACGGCCGGGATGCCTGCCTCAGGGCACTCGACAGCTACGCATCGCTCTTGAGCTGATCCCGCGCGGCTTCGCCCTGCGATGGGGTGGGCCGCCCGCTGACGGCTAACCTCCCGTTAACCAACCGCTCGCTACGGTCGCGAGATAATGGAACGTATATTCCACACAAACCAGGACCAGGCCAAACCGAGGATGGTGGCTGCCGCGTGATCGCATATCGATCCGATGTCGGGTCCGCTCCAACCACCGCGCGTGATCAACTCGACGAGCTGAACCGCCAATGGCCATTCAGCGCGGTTGGCGGCGTGATCGTCTCGGCGATGGTCGCATGGGTTCTCTGGGACGACGTTTCGACCGCAGCGATGGCGTGGTGGCTCGTCGCCATCTACGGAACCAGCGGCGCGCGCCTCGCTCTCTGGTACATGCTCAAATATCGGGGCTCGTGGCGCGACAGCGTTCGAAAGGCCTTGGTCGTGTTTACCGCGTTGGCGGCGGTGCAGGCGGCCGCTTGGGGAAGCGCGGGGGTCATTTTTTTCGCTCCGGACGCGCCTTACCAAAGCTTTCTCGTCATCGTGCTGCTCGGCGGTGCGGCCACGAACCAATCGCTCCTCAACGCCTATGCCCCCGCCGCCTGGATCGGGGTGGCACTCATGGTCCTGCCTCTCGCGAGCATGATGATCCGCACCGGGGACGAGTTCCTCTTGCCGCTCGGCATTCTCAGCGTTCTTTTCGTTGGCACGCTCTTTTCCCTCACGAAACGGAGCAACGAGACGCTCGTCAGCAACATGCGCCTACGCCGCGCGTTGAGCGAGGAGCTCGTTCGGCGCGACCAGGTCGAGCGTGTGCTGCGCGAGAGCGAATCCCGGCAGGCGAAGGCGGCCCAAGAGCTCGCCACCGCGAAGGATCGCGCCGAAGCGGCGGCGCGCGCCAAGTCGCAATTCCTCGCCAACATGAGTCACGAGATCCGCACGCCTCTGAACGGCGTGCTCGGCATGGCTGATCTTTTGGCGCGATCCGAGCTCACGGCGAGCCAGAGCCGCCATGTCGAGATCATTCGCAACTCCGGCCGGACGTTGATGGCTGTCATCAATGACATCCTCGACGTCACGAAGATCGAGGTCGGGAAGGTCAACCTGGAGACGGTGCCCTTCGACCCACGTGGCGCGGTCAACGACGTCGTCGACCTTTTTTCCGAGACCGCGAGCGCGCGGTCGGTGGCGCTCTCGTTCTCTTTCTCCGAGGATTTGCCGGCGACCGTGGAAGGCGACCCCAACCGGTTGCGGCAGGTCCTCGGCAACTTGGTGAGCAACGCGATCAAGTTCACGCCGGGCGGCGGCCGTGTGGAGATTCGGACGTCCAGCACGGCCGAAAGCGGCGACCGGGCGACCCTCACCTTCGAAATCGAGGACACGGGCGTCGGCATCGAGGGATCGCAGCTCGAGCGCCTGTTCGAGCCGTTCGAGCAGGCCGACAGCTCCACGTCGCGCCGCTATGGCGGCACCGGCCTCGGCCTCACGATCGTCGCAGGCCTCGCGGAGGTGATGGGCGGAGAGATCTCGGCAAGGAGCGTGCTCGGCAAAGGCTCGACCTTCACGTTCAGCGTGACCATGCCGATCGTGACCGAGCATGCGCAGGCCGCACGCACGCGCCCATCCGATGATGACGCGCACGCGGATGTCCGGTTCGACGCGAAGGTTTTGCTGGCCGAGGACAATGTGGTGAACCAGGAGGTCGCACGCGAGGCGTTGGCGCAGTTCGGCTGCGACGTCGTCGTCGCGAACGACGGGCTCGAAGCGCTTGCGGCCTGGCGCGCCGACCGGTTCGATCTCGTCCTGATGGATTGTCAAATGCCCGCGCTCGACGGCTTCGACGCAACGGCGATGATCCGCACGCAGGAGCGGCAGGGCGAAGCCGCCGGGCGAACGCCCATCGTCGCACTGACCGCGCACGTGCTCGAGGAGGACCGGCAGCGCTGTTTCGCCGCAGGCATGGACGATTTCCTTTCGAAACCCTTCGACCGCGCGTCGCTGCAAGAGATTCTGTACCAGTGGCTGCCACAGCCGAGCGAGACCGAATCCGAGCGCCAGGCGCGCGCCGCCGCGTCGCATCTTTCGCCCGGATCCCGTCCCGACTGACCGCGCCGCCCCGCGCAGTTTCGTTCGATGTCGCCTATTACCCGCTACCCGCGCCCCGTCTGTCAGCGGGCAACCGTTTCCTACGCTTCGCTTGGCGCGGGCACCCCGGGAATTGGAAGCGCTACGCCGATCGCCGACTCGACGACGCCATTGATCGCACCCCAGATGGCACCAACAACAGCGTTCCACGCCTTCTCGAGCGTGATAATCGTGAGAGCCACCATTGTGTTCACGAAATTCCGCGACGCCTTCTCGAGCTTATCGAGGAACCAGTCTCGCTCCTCCTCATCATCGAATCCGTTTGGGCTCCCGTAGGACGCCGCCGCCGTCACAGCGATCCACGCAGCTTGTTTGGCCAGCGCTTTAGTTTGCTTTTCTGCAAACGCCTTGTGAGCTTCGAAGTCCTCACCGATGATTTCTGTGAGAGATGAGATTATCGCTGTCTTTAGCTCATCAATATTGAACGACATCCTTTCCTATCCCCCTTTCACCGCTCAAGCGCTTGTTCGTACGTCAGTGCTTGCTGGAAATTGATTTCGTAAAATCCGCGGTACCCTCCCTCCAGCTGGTTTTTCGTGAGAGAGCCCTTCTTGTCGTCGTCACGCATCCTCGTGAGAATATCGATGACCTCGATCAACGAGTCTTCGCTCGGCGCGTCGGTTCTTTCAATCGCGTCAACTTCCTCCGCGGATGCCGCCGAAGTTGCCCCGAGGTTGAACCATTTGTCGAAGAGAGACCGGGGAACCGGCCGCGCCGAAATCTGCAACCGCAGTGCATCGAATTGACCAATGATGCTGTTGTAGGTGTCCTCCCGCTGATCGAACGTCGCGGCCTGAGCCCCCTCCGAGACGCTCGCGAAAAGAGTGAGCGTCTCCTTGTTTGCAGCGACCAATCCATCGACAATGGACTTATCATAATCCGGCGCCAGTTTTATTGCGCAGCCGGCCAGGGCCATGAACAAAACCCCAACGCACAATAATCGCACCAGCGCAGGCACCCCGTTAAAGCTAGCTATACAGGATATCATCGCGATATCACCCCCCTCGTTCGTACTCAAACTGCCTATATTTTTAGTTCATATTGAGTACGCCATGATTATGGCGCATCGCGGCTAAACTGTCGATGGCGTTATGCGCGCGGTATCTGACGCAACGCTCGGTCAAGTCTGCGTGGCACCGTTTCTATCACCGCACTAGGGCCGGCGGTGCTAACGTCCGCGAGACTTGAGCCGCCGCCCGCTAGCCCAGGCGCGGCGTAACGCGCAGAGACCGGATGCTCGGCACGATCAGACATGGCGCCCTCTTGGCCTTCGTCCGCGGCGGCGTGCTGCCGTGGTTTCTGCTCATCTCGATCGTCGTCTTCTCGCTCTCTTCGGATCTCTTTCTCACCGGCGAGAACCTGTTCAACGTGGCGCGCCAGTCGATCTATCTGGTGCTCGTCTCGGTGGCGCAGATGGTGGTTCTGCTCACAGCCGGCATCGATCTCTCGATCGGCATGCTGATCGCGCTGGTCTCCGTGGTCAGCTCGCTCGTCATGGTCGGCACCTGGTCCGGCGAGGGCGCCGGCATCGGCGCGATGGCGGCAGGCTCGGCCGCCGGCTTCGGCGCGGGCATCGCGGTCGGCGTGATCAACGGCATCGGGGTCGCGCTCTTCCGTGTGCCGCCCTTCTTGATGACCTACGCGGTGTCGTGGCTCGTGTTCGGCGTCATTCTCTTCATCTCGGACGGGCGGTCGGTCTACGGCATCCCCGACGGCTTTGGCGAGGTCTTGGGCTACGGCGTCGCGGCGGGCGTGCCGATCCCGGTCTGGATCACCATCGGCATCGTGCTCGCGCTGTTCGGCCTCGTCACGTGGACGCGCATGGGCCGCTATGTCTACGCGCTCGGTGGCAACCGCGAGGCGGCGACCGTCTCCGGCGTCGGCGTGCGCTTCTATCTTTTCATGAGCTATGTCGTCACCGCGGCCGTCGGCTCGGTCGCGGCGCTGCTGCTCGTGGCGCGGCTTGGCGGGGGCGAGCCCAACATCGCCGCGGGCTACCCCTTCCTCTCGATCGTCGCCTGCCTGATCGCCGGCGTGAGCATCTTCGGCGGCGTCGGCCGGCTGCCGAGCGTCGTGATGGGCGCGGTGTTCATCATCCTGATCGAAAACGGGCTCGCCAAGGTTGGCCTCAGCCACCACGCGCACCTGATCCTGGTGAGCGGCCTCATGATCCTCGCGGTGATCGCCGACGCCTACCGCCGCAAGCTCCGCGCCGCCGTCGCGGCGCAGGAGTAGCGGGTCGCCCGACACGCCGGGTGTGTTGGTCGGGCGTGCCGCGTCACAACCATCGAGCGAACGTTAACGAATGGCTGGAATAATTCGCGGCTTGCCGCTGCATCCGCCGGAACGCCGAGCCAACCGACCATGTCCGCGCCCGTTGTCCGTATCAGACCATCCTGCGAGGTGGTTCTGCTCACCGATGACCGTGGGCTGACGAGCTCGGTGCATGACGCCTTGGCCGAGGCGTTCTCGGTCTCCCAACACCGGCTCGCCGATGTCGACGCGTTGCCGGCGCTCACCGACCAGGCGGTCGTCTTCTGTCTCGCGTCATTGGACGAGACCGCGCTTGAGGTCGTGCACGCGGTGATGGGCGGCATGGCCAGCAAACCGCTGTTCTTCTTCTCCCATGACGACCCCGAGTCCCGCGCGCAGGTCGCCGCGCTCGGCGCGCAGAGTTTCGTCGCGCCGCTCAACTGTCCAGCGATTTTCTCCGGCGTGAGGCACGCCCTCAACGAATGCGTCGAGGCCTCTTGGCGCGCCCTCGAGCCCGCCGAGGAGACGGCGCTCCGCGCCTCCAAGCAAGGCTTCGAGGATTGTTTCGCAACGGCCGCCCGCGGCGAGCGGCTGCCCGTCCAGGAGGTGTTCTCGGCGTGCGAGAAGATCAAGGAATCGATCGGCGTCTCCAATGTCGACCGTTGGCTCGGCGCGCTGCGCCGTCACCATGACAACACCTATCGTCACTCCATGTTCGTTTGCGGCTCCCTCGCGTTCTTCGCCCATGCGCGGGGCCTGCGGGGCGACGAGCTCAAGCAGCTGACCATGGCCGGTTTCCTGCACGACGCCGGCAAGGCGTGCATCCCGCTCGCGATCCTCGACAAGCCGGGCAAGCTCGACGACATCGAAACACAGATCATGCGCACCCACCCGGAACACTCGCGCGAGATTCTGCTGCGCGAGAGTGGCCTCAGCAGAGACATCGTCGAGATGGCCGTGCACCATCACGAAAAGCTGGACGGCACGGGCTACCCCGACGGCCTCAAAGGCGCCGAGTTGAGCGACCTGGTGCGCCTCACGGCGATCGCGGACGTCTATTCCGCGCTGACCGAGGAGCGGGCCTACAAGCCGGCGCTGCCGCCCGAACGGGCGCTCAACATGATGAAGGAGTTCGGCCCCTGCCACCTCGATCAGGTGCTGGTGAAGGCCTTCCGCGAGTTCGCGCTCGACCACATCGGCGTCGAAGCCGCGTGATTGGCGGTCCGCGCGCGTTGATCCAGATCAGTCGGGTGGCGCGCGGTGAGCGATAGGGTCCGCGCTCTCCACCGTCGATGCGACCGCCATGAACGCCGCCGAGAACCGCGAGACCAACGTCTGGGATCCGTTCGTCCGCGCGAGCCATTGGGTTGTCGCGGTGGGGTTCGTCCTCGCCTACGTCGTCGAGGACGAGCCGCTCGCGGTTCACGTCTGGGCGGGCTACGTCGTGGGAGGGCTCATCCTGCTCCGCATCGCGTGGGGCTTCGTCGGGCCACGCCACGCGCGCTTCGCTGATTTCGTCTACCGGCCCGCAACGATCCTGGCGTACATCCCGGCATTGCTCCTGTTTCGGGCGAAGCGCTACATCGGCCACAGCCCGGCCGGTGGCGCGATGGTGGTGGCCCTGCTCGTGACGATCCTCGCGACATCGGTGACGGGCGTGTTCCTCTATGGCGCCGAGGAGCACGCCGGTCCCGCCGCCGGCCTCTACGCGGCCGGTTCGCACGCGCCGCGCCAACGCGATGCGGCTTGGCAATTGATTGCGCGCGCCCAAGCCGACGACGATGCCGAGCACGATGACGAGGATGGCGAGGACAATGGACACGGTGAGCGTGACGGTGACGGTGCGGAGGCGCTGGAGGAAGCGCACGAGGTTCTCGCGAACCTCTCCCTCGCGCTCGTGATCGGCCATATCGCGGGCGTTCTGCTCGCAAGCGTGGTCCATCGCGAGAACTTGCCGCGGTCCATGATCACGGGACGCAAGCGGCTCTAGCGGCACACGCCGCTCCGCCACGGATCGCGCCCCGGGGCAGCGGTCGGGGGGCTCGCTCGCGCCATGTATTTTCGCCGGCACGTGACCTAGGCTGCGCATTGGCTCCATGCGCAGCAACTTTCCTAGGCGCAACCAGAAACCGATGATGCACAACATTAATTGCGCATGGATGTGCTTTGGTTGCACATATCGGCTATGCGCAAGATTCAGAGTGACACTTCGGATTCCCGGCCGGTCAGCGCGCCTTGCAGCGGCGTGGCCAGGGTAGCCAGCGGCACCCGGCGACCAGGCCGAAGGACAGAGCCGCGATCAGCCCGAACATGCCGCCGATCCAGAGCTCCGTGAGATCGGGAATCAGGTCGGCGCCCTGTCCCATCAGCACGGGTCCGAGCCCGAGCATCGCGAGGTGGAAAGCGACCGCCCCGATCACGGCGCCACCCGGCAGCACCAAAAGCATGTTGAGCCAGCCGCGGCTCCTGAGGAAATTCAGGTACGGACGCCCGAGACAGGTCATCGCCAGAGACGAAACCCCCGCCGCCAGCACCATGTAGACCAACAAGATCGCCGGCGCATCCGGATTGCCGGCAAACATCATCATCGCCATGACGAGGACGGGCACCAGCGGTGCAAGCCAGCATGCGTCCTTGAACCGGCTCTCGACCGTTCCCCATCGATTCATCGGGCCCACTCCATCCAACCAGGCCGGACAATGCTCGCCGCCGATCGTGGCGACAGGATGGCGCCACCGCCGGCGCGCCGGCGAACGGATCGGGTGCGAATTGAGACGTTGGCGCGGAGGGTGGTGGGCCCGGCAGGACTCGAACCTGCAACAGCGCCGTTATGAGCGGCGAGTTCTAACCAATTGAACTACGGGCCCAGCTCGTTAGGACTGGCACGACGCGACGGAAGGCGTCAAGATATCCGGATGCAATTGCGCGGTTACGCATGCACGCTGCTCGGGCTCGCCGTTCTGACGGGCGCGATGTCGCTCGCCCCGTCCGTGCCCGGCACCGCCGGCTTCGGCATGCCGACGGCCCAGGCCGACGAGATGCCGGCGGGCAACGCGTCGGCGGGCCGCAAGGCGTTCAAGGCTGAGTGCCGGCAGTGCCACTCGGTGCGCGCGGGCAAATACGGGACCTTTGGCCCCAACCTCCACGGCGTCGTCGGGCGCACCGTCGGCACCGGCGCCGAGCACAACTATTCGCCGGCGCTCCTCGCGGCCGACCACAGCTGGACACCGGAGCGCCTCGATGCCTACATCGCCGACCCCGACACCGCGCTGCCCGGCAACGCGATGGAGTTTCCGGGCCTCGCCGACGCACAAACCCGCGCCGATATCATCGCCTACCTGATCGCCGCCGGCGAGCGCTAGAGCAAATCCCGAGCAGGTGGGAACACCTGCGACGACGCATTTGCGTCAATTCTAATGAGAGAGAGCAAATCCCGCGCAGGTGTGCACACCACCTGCGACGACGCATTTGTGTCAAATCCAATGAGAGAGAGCAAATCCCGAGCAGGATCACCTGCGACGACGCATTTGCGTCAATGCCCATGTCGCGTGAGCGTGCGTGACCGTGACATGCGCGAGGCGCGCTCCCGCCGCCGCTCCTCACCCCCTCAAAGCCGCGCCGCGCCGCGGAGCCCGCTCTCGGGGCCGAAGCGCGCGCGAACCAGCTTGTTGCGCGGCGCGGGCACGTTGGCCCAGCGGCTCCAGCGCGCGGGCACGAGATCGTAGAGCGCCCCGATCTCCGAGAGGCCGCCGCCGAGCACGATCGCGTCCGGGTCGAGCAGATTGATCACGACCGCGAGCGCCTGGGCCAGGCGGTCCGCATAGGCGTCGACCGCGGCGCGGGCCTTCGCCTCGCCACCCGCCGCCCGCGCGCCGATCGCCGCGGCATCGATCTCGGCACCGCCCGCGGCGACATAGTCACGGGTGAGCGCGCGCCCGTTGAGCCAGGTCTCGACGCAGCCGTCGGCGAAGCGTCCACACGCGCAGACGTGACCCGTTCCCGGCGCGGCCGGCCACGGATTGTGCCCCCATTCGCCCGCGTTGGCGTTGGGCCCGACGAGCACGCGCCCGCCGACCACGACGCCGCCACCGACGCCGGTGCCGAGGATCACGCCGAACACCACCTCCGCGCCGGCGGCCGCGCCATCGGTCGCCTCGGATAGCGCGAAGCAATTCGCGTCGTTGGCGAGCGCGACCGGCCGTCCGAGGCGAGACTCGAGTGTTGCGTGGAGCGGCTTGTCCTCGAGCCAGGGCAGGTTCACCGCCTGGGCGAGCCCGCCGTCGCGCGTGATCACGCCGGGGATGCTGATGCCGACACGCGGCGCGGTGGCCCGCCCGGCCTCGAGCGAGGCGACGGTCTCGACCACGGCGTCGATGACGCCGTCGAAGCTGCGCGGCACGGCGGCGCGCTCACGCGCGATCTCGTGGCCCGCCTCGTCGAGCGCGACGGCGGCGAGCTTGGTGCCGCCGATGTCGAAGCCGATGCGCATCAGCCGCCTCCCGCGGCGCCGGTGGCGCCGGTGCCGCCCGTGGCGTCGGCCGCATGATCGGCGCGCATGCCGTCGATCCAGGTCGCGCGCACGCGCAGCACCGCGTCGAGCCACACGAGGCTCGCGCCGAGACCCGGTGCGATCCGCCCGAGCGACCCGGTACAGCCGAGGAAGTCGGCGGGATAGGCCGCGGCCATGCGAAGCGCCTCGTCCAGCGGCACGCCGGCATGCGCGACGCAGTTGCGCACGGCCGTCGCCATGTCGAGCAGCGATCCCGCGAGCCGCCCGTCGCCGTCGGTCAGCCGGCCGTCGGCAGCGTGGACGGTGGCACCGCCGAGCGCGAAGCGCGTCATCGCCGGCGACGCCCCGACGGGCGCCATGGCGTCGGTGACCAAGAAGAGCTTGCCGGGCGGCTTGGCGCGGCACGCGATGCGCACGCTCGCCCAATCCATGTGGTGGCCGTCGGCGATGACCCCGCACCAGGCGTCGTCGCTGGCGAGCGCCGCGCCGACCGCGCCGGGCGCGCGCGCCGCGAACGGGCTCATGGCGTTGTAGAGATGGGTGAACCCTGCGACACCTGCCTCGAGCGCGGCGACGAGCGCCGCAAAGTCGCCGTTGGTGTGCCCGGCCGAGAGCCGCACGCCGGCGCGGACGAGCGCGGCGAGCGCCTCGGGCGCCACGCACTCGGGTGCGAGGGTGATCAGCGTGCGGCCGGCCCGGCGCGCCGTGTAGAGCGCGAGATCCTCGTCGTCGAGCGGGCGGATCGCGGCCGCGTCATGCACGCCGCGCTTCGCCGGGTTGATGTGCGGGCCCTCCAAATGGATGCCGAGCACGCCCGGCACCTTCGCGGCGAGCGCCTCCTCGACGGCGGCGATGGCGCACGCCTGGCCTTTGCGCGGGCCGGTGATGTAGGTCGGGAGGAAGCCGGTGGTGCCGAATGCGCGGTGCGCGGCGCCGATACGCGCGATGGTCTCCACGCTCGGCGCTTCGTTGAACAGCACGCCGCCGCCGCCGTTGACCTGCAGGTCGATGAAGCCCGGCGCGAGGTGACCACCGGCGAGATCAACCACCGCGCCGGCGCGCGGCGCGGCGCGCGCGGGCACGAGATCGGCGATCCGCCCACCTTCGATCACGAGCGCATGATCGGTGAGCGTGCCGTCGGCGGCGTGGATCGTGGCGCCGGTCAGGATCTGGCGGTCGGCGTCAGCGCACATGGCGGGCAAAGCGGTTCGCGGGCATTGGGCCGCAATGCTAGTCTCGCCGGCGCGGCAATCAAGCGCGCCGATGGAGACCCGTGGTGAGCGAGCGTCATACCTTCTTCTGCATTGACGGCCACACCTGCGGCAACCCGGTGCGCGTGGTCACCGGCGGCGCGCCCGCGCTCGAGGGCGAGACGATGGCGGCTCGGCGCCAGCATTTTCTTCGCGATCATGATTGGATCCGCCGCGCGCTGATGTTCGAGCCGCGCGGCCACGACCTGATGTCGGGCACCATCCTCTACCCGCCGCTCACCCGCGAGGCCGATCTCGCGCTGATCTTCATCGAGACCACGGGCTGCCTGCCGATGTGCGGCCACGGCACGATCGGCACGGTGACGATCGCGCTCGAGCACGGCCTGGTGACGCCGCGCAAGCCGGGCACCGTCGTGCTCGACACGCCGGCCGGGCGCGTCGATGCCGCCTACGAGACCGCGGGCGCCCATGTCGAGTCGGTGCGCCTCACCAATGTGCCGAGCTTCCTCGCGGCGCGCGACGTGGCCCTCACCTGCCCGGGGCTCGGGCCCCTCACGGTCGACATCGCCTATGGCGGCAACTTCTACGCGATCGTGGACCCGCAAGAGGGCTATGCCGGGCTCGAGAGCATGACCGCGCGCGACCTCGTGCGGTTGAGCCCCGGCCTCCGCGACGCCTGCAACGAGACCATCGCGGTCGCGCATCCGGAGGATCCGACGATCGCCGGCGTGAGCCACGTGATGTGGACCGGCGCGCCGACCCAGCCGGAGGCCCAGGCGCGCAACGCCGTCTTCTATGGCTCGGGGGCGATCGACCGCTCGCCCTGCGGCACCGGCTCATCGGCCCGCATGGCGCAATGGGCCGCGCGCGGCAGGCTCGCCGAGGGCGAGCCCTTCGTGCATGAAAGCATCATCGGCAGTCTCTTCCAGTGCCGGATCGCGGCGACCACCAAGGTGGGCGACCGTCCCGCGATCGTACCGCAGGTGCAGGGGTGGGCGCGGGTGACCGGCCTCAACACGATCTTCGTCGACCAGCGCGACCCCTTCGCCCACGGCTTCACCGTCACATAAGCCGACTAGACGAACGGCGTAGGTCGCCCGGCGCCACTGCCATTAATCACCGGTTGACCAGCTTGCGCGAGCATCCGCTCAACTTCGTGTTGGACGAGGGCAAACGGCGCGACCATGAAGCTATTCTTCGTAAGCGGCGGCGCGCGCAGCGGCGTGGCGCTGCTCGGCGACATCTTGCACACGGATGCGGCGGCGGCACGCGTCGAGGGCGGCGTGGCCCCTTTCCAAGCGATCCTCGACGCCTACCGGCGCACCAAGCAAGACGTGGCGACCGGCGCGAGCGACTTTTTCACCGACGCGGACGACCTGCTGCGCTTCTACAGGCCGGTCGCCGCGGCCCTCGTCGAGCGCGCGATCTTGCGCCATCCGGGTGCAAGCGTGGTGCTCGTGGACACCGGGTTTGCCGATCTGCTACCCGACATCGCGGCTCTCTTGAGCCAAGCCCGCTTTCTGGTCGCGGTCCGCGATCCGCGCGACGCCGTGGCATCGATGATCGGCCGCAAGCGAAAGCCGCGCGGCAACGGCCAATCGAGTGAGGTCGAGACCGCTGCGCGGCACCTCCACGCTGCTTATCAGCCGGCGCTGACCGAAGCGGCGGACGGCTTTCGGAGCCGCCGGCTTCTCGTCAAGTACGAGCACGTCATCGGCGATCCGGCGCGCGCCTTCGCGCGGCTTCGCGCCTTCACCGAGTTCGAATTTGCCGCGCTCGCGCCCGACGACGCGCCGCCGGAAGGCGGCTGGGCGGCGCGCGCCTTCAGCGGGCGCTATTCGCGCAACACGATCGGTCACCATGACACGATGCTGACGCGCGCCGAGATCGGCCTCGTCGAATCGATTTGCCGACCGATCTTCGACGCCGCGGGATATCGGCGGAGCGTCGGCGCGGGCTAGCTAACGCTCCCGTTCCACGATCTCCTGGAGGCGTTTCATCTCGGCTGCGAAACGCGACCGGCGCTCGGAGTCCACCGCATCCTGATGCTGCGCCATCCACTCGGCGGCACGCCGCCGCGCCTGATCGAGCTCCGCCTCGGTCAGATCGCCCTCGAGCGCCTTGCGCCCTTTTGCACCGGCCGGGTGGCCCTGGGCTTCGGCAACCGTGAACCAGGCATGGGCTTCCACGCGATCGTGGAAAGACCCGCGCCCTGCCCGATAGAGCTCACCGAGGCGCGCGGGCGCGCCGACATGGCCGAGGGCGGCGGCGCGGCGCAACCAATGAACCCCTTTGGAGGCATCCATCTCGACACCTTGGCCTTCGAGGTAGAGCAGACCCAACGCATATTGCGCCTCGCGGCGTCCCTCCTCGGCCGCCTCGCCGAAGATCGCCGCAGCGCGCGCATGGTCACCGTCGTTGAAGGCCGCGAGGCCTGCTTCGAAGTCATCTTGCGCAACCGACGGAAACGCGAGAAAGAGCGCGAGACAGAAGACGAGCGGCGCTCCGTTGGTGAATGCCCGAAAATTGGCGACGATGATGGAGACCCTCCGAGCGCGGGGTTGATTTGTCTTAGGACATAGGGGGAGTGCGGAAGCCATGCAAGCCGTGATCATCGAACGACGGCCGCCCATTGCCACGGTGATTCTCAACCGGCCGACACGGCGCAACGCGGTCGACCCGGCGACGGCACTCGCGCTCGAGGCGGCCGCGCGAGAAATCGACCGGGACGCCAACGTGCATTGCGCCGTGCTGTGGGGCGCTGGCGGACATTTTTGCGCTGGCTACGACCTCAAGGCGCTCGCGACGGCCAACGTCGGCGCGCTCTACGACACGACGCCCAACGGCCCGATGGGGCCAACCCGCACGATGCCGGCAACCCTCATGATCGCCGCCGTCGAGGGCTTCGCGGTCGCCGGCGGTCTTGAGCTCGCGCTTTGGTGCGATTTGCGCGTGGCGGCGAAGGATGCGGTGTTCGGCGTGTTCAACCGGCGTTTCGGCGTGCCGCTTGTCGATGGCGGCACCGTGCGCCTGCCGCGCCTGATCGGCGAAGGGCGTGCGCTCGACATGATCTTGACGGGCCGTGAGGTCGGGGCCGAGGAGGCGCACGCGATCGGGCTGGTCGACCGCGTCGTGCCCAAGGAGCAGGCGCGCACCGAGGCGGAAGCGCTCGCGGCGCGCATCGCCGCGTTTCCTCCCGAATCGCTGCGCGCCGACCGCCGGTCCGCGCGCACGCAATGGGGCCTCGATCTCGATGTCGCCCTGCACAA
Source organism: Alphaproteobacteria bacterium (assembly GCA_965216915.1). Taxonomy (GTDB): domain Bacteria; phylum Pseudomonadota; class Alphaproteobacteria; order UBA828; family UBA828; genus CBDCGS01. Next base: position 373,383 of record CBDCGS010000010.1, on the reverse strand, counting down.
CGAGGCCGAGGGCGGGCGCGAGCCGATGATCAACGAGGCGGGCGACGGCGCGCGGCGTTTCACGGAAGGCGCCGGGCGCGGTGGCCGCATCCCCTAAGCCACATCCCCTACTCAGTCGCGCGCCGGTCCCGAGAAGCGCGCATCGCGCCACGCGAGCGCAGCGCGCAACCCCTCGCTCCGCACGATGCGCAAGAAGGCGCGCTTGTCTTCGGTGCCTTCCCCCTCGATCACCACGTCATCGGCGAGCGCCGCCTCGAGCCCTTCGTCGAGCCCCATCAAGCGATAGCATCGGTTGATCGCCGCTTTCGTCGCACGCACGAGCGCGGGATCCATCACCGCGAGATCGCCCGCCAGCGCGAGGGCCTCATCGAGCAGCGCCTCGCCCGGCACCACACGGTTGACGAGCCCCATCGCCGTCGCCGCCGGTGCCGAAAGATCGTCGACGCCGGTCAGCAACAGCTCCTTCGCGCGCTTGGGCCCGACGAGCCAGGGCAAGAGCATGACCACGATGCCCGCGCCGAAACGCAGCTCCGGCTCGCCGAAAAGCGCTCCCTCGGCCGCGATCGTGATGTCGCAGGCGAGCGCGAGCTCGCAGCCGCCGGCGATCGCGGGACCGTTGACCGCCGCGATCGTCGGCTTCGGGCAATGCCAAAACCGCAGCACGGCGTCGAAATCCTCGCGCAGCACGGCGCGCCACGCCGCCTCGCCCGCGGGCGGCGCGGCCGCCTGCTCCTTTAGATCGAAGCCGGACGAGAACGCGGCGCCCGCGCCCGTCAGCACAACGGCGCGCACACCCGCATCGGCCTCCGCCGCGTCGCAGGCGTCCATCAGGGCGCCGAGCGTCGCGCGGTTCATGGCGTTGCGCTGCGACGGGCGGTTGAGCGTGATCAGCGCGGCGGCGGCGCGGCGCTCATAGAGCACGGGTGCGTCGGCGTTCATCCCGCCCCCTCCGCCGTGCCCTCCGCGTGCGGGCGCGTGGTCACGCGGCAATATCGATCGGCTGCCAGGTGTCGCCGACCTCGAAGGCGATGTCCGCATTCCCGGCCTCGTCCATCGCGGCGAGACGCTCGAGCGGACGTCTGATCCTCGCGTTGCCCTTGATGAACTCGGTGTAGAGGAGGCGGATCACTTTGTCCGCCGGACCAGGCACCTCGGTTTGGCCCTTTTCCCACCGCGCAACCGTCTGCACGTCGACATCGAGCATGTGCGCCACCGTCGCCTGGGTCATGTCGAGTTCAACCCTGAGAAACCGGATCTCCTTGCCGTTGAGACGCCGCTTGTTGAACACGAGCCATTGGCCGATCGCGCGGTGGAGTCCCTCAACATCCTGGATGCTGATACCGGTGCCGTGGGGCGTCGACACCTGCGCGACTCCGTTTTCCAGATAGACGTTGTCGAGTCCGCAAAGCGTGTAGTGGTATCGCGTCATGGCCTTTGGCTTCTCGCTGGTCATCATCAATCAAACGCCGTGATCAGATAAAGCAGGCGTTATTGGTGGATCGAAACAACAACGCTGAGCAGCCGTCCCGCGACCCGCTTGCGGAGCTTGCACCGATGGTCGTCAAACTCGTCCACCTCTGGATCTTCCACCATCCGGCCCGTCTGAACGACGCGCGGCACCTCACCGAACACGATGCCGCGCGCCTCGCACTGAGTGACGAAGTGCGGCGTTAGAATCAACCGCGCCGTGTCTTGCGCAATCTCGCGAACGAGCACGCTCGCTGCTTCCCGCGAAAGCGGAGCCGGCGGACGGTGGTCAACCATGAAACCTATCAATATGATAGGTTATCGTCGTTGAAAAATCAACCCTGTTCGCCGCGCCGAACGTAGAGAACCTGCACACGCTCATCCCTCCTCCTCTCCCTGCGACGCGACCTCCGCGCGGGGGCGCCGGTTGACCAGCACGAGGCCTACGAGCATCAGAGCGAGCGCGAGCCAGATCCAGACGCTGTGCCGCTCGTCGAAGAACACCACACCCCAGCCGATGCCGGTGAGCGGGATCATGAAGTTGACGCTGGTGAAGAACACCGGCCCGGCGATGCGAATGATCTCGATCATGAGAAAGAAGGCGAGCGCGATTGTCGCGCTCGCTGCGATCAGCGCCCAGTCGCCCACCGTCATCGGGCCGTCGAACCACCACCACTGCCCCGTCGCGGCCATCACGACGAACATGAAGAGCGCACCGACCGTTAGGATGCCGCCGGCGAGCGGCAGCGCGCCCGAGGGCGGCGGCGCGATCAGCGCGATGATGATCGCGTTCGCGACATAGAGGAGCGGCACGGTGAGCGCGAGCAGCACCCACGGCACCATGTCGCGCGTCGGCAGGCTGGTCTCGGGCGCGAGCACGAGCACCACACCGCCGACGCCGATGACGAGCCCGAGCGTGCGGAGGGCGCTGAAGCGGTCCATCTTCAGCGCGGCAGCGGCCGGGTAGGTCAGGATCGGCGTCAGCGTCGCGCCGAGGCCGATCACGCCGGCGGGCACCTTGGGCGCGGCGTAGGCGAAGATGGTGTAGGAGAGCCCGAACGAGATGGTGCCGAGCACGAGGTAGCCGCGCAGATGCGCCCAGCCGAGGCGCGGCAGCGCCTCGCGCGCAGCCACCGCGCCCCGCAGAATCTGCACCACGCCGGCCCCGAGCAAGAGGATCGCAGCACCGGTGCCCATCCAGAACACGTAGGCGATCTGCGGAATGCCATCGACCACGGCAAGCCGGTTGAGCGAGAACATGAGCCCCCAGGCGAGCGCCGAGACGATCAACAGCGCCGTCGGCCAAATCAACGCGCGCGACATCGGCCTCTCGCTAACCGAACTTCGCCAAGAGCCCGCCGTCGATGAAGAGGTCGACGCCGGTGATGAAGCGTGCCTCGTCGGAGAGCAGGAAGAGACACGCGGCGGCGACCTCCTCGGGCGTGCCGATGCGGCCGAGCGGCGTGCGCGCCTCCATCGCGCTCACGCGTTCGGGCCGGCGATAGAACACCTCGGTCATCGGCGTGTCGATCGAGCCCGGGCAGATCGTGTTGGAGCGAATGCCGTCGGGCCCGAGCGAGATCGCGAGCGAACGCGAGAGCGAGATCAACGCCGCCTTCGAGGCTTGGTAGGCGTCCGCCGGTCCATCCTTCATCATGTTGTCGATGGTGCGCACGCCGCCGGCGCTCGCAATGTGGAGCAGCGCGCCACCGCCGGTCCGCCGGAGATAGGGCACGGCATGACGGGTCACGAGAACGGGCGCCATGAGGTTGACCGCCATGACCCGCTCCCAGACGCCGAGATCGATGTCGACAATCGAGCGATCTTCGCCGACGAGAAAGATGCCGGCGGCGTTCACGACATAGTCGAGGCGGCCGAAGCGCGCGAAAGCGGCATCCACCGCGCGCGCGATGAAGGCGGGCTCGGCGAGGTCGCCCGCCAGCGTCAGCCGCGCGTCGTCCGCACCCGGCCAGGTTTCGGGCCGCGCCTCGTGATAGAGCATCGCGACGTTCGCACCCTCGGCCAGGAGGCGTGCGGCGATCGCGAGCCCGATACCGCTGCCCGCGCCTGTGACCAACGCGGCACGGCCTTCGCATGACATGGCGTCCTCCCCGTTCCGTGATGCCCGGTGCGCGGCATTGGGTGTTAGCATCGCAGCGATCGGAACGCCGGGACAAGGAGGATCACCCATGACCGTTCGTCGGCCGTCGCGCCGCGACCTCGAAGCGATCAGCAGGCGCTACCACCTCAGGCTCACCGAGGCGGAGCTCGACGACTACATGACGCTCGTCGCCGACATGCTCGGGACCTACGACGCGCTCGACCAGTTTCCCGATCCGGCGCCCGCGCTCTTTCCGGCGATCCGTGAGGTCGGCGCGCGCCCCGCCCCAGCGGACGATCCCCTGAACGGCGTCGTGCGCACCTGCCGCGTGCGTGCGGTCGAGCCGGTGGACGGTCCCCTCAGCGGCAAGACCATCGGCGTGAAGGACACGATCGCGATCGCCGGCATCCCGCTCACCTGTGGCTCGCGCCTGCTCTACGACTACACGCCTGATGCCGACGCGACCATCGTGCACCGCATGCTCGCCGCGGGCGGCGAGATCACGCACATCCTCAACACCGACGATTTCGGCTTCGCCGGTACCGGCCACACCAGCGGCTACGGCCCCTCCTACAACCCGGTCGACGCCGACCATCACCCCGGCGGCTCCTCGGCGGGCTCCGCGATCGCGGTGGCCACCGGCATGGTCGACCTGGCGCTCGGCGGCGATCAGGGCGGCTCGATCCGCATCCCGGCCGCGTGGTCGGGCATCGTCGGGCTGAAGCCGAGCCACGGCCTCGTGCCCTATACCGGCATCGCGGGCCTCGACTTCACGATCGACCATATCGGCCCGATGACACGCACGGTGGAAGAGACCGCGCTGCTCCTCGGCGTCATCGCCGGCAAGGCCGAGAGCGCGGAGGGCGATGCGATCGACCCGCGCCAGCCGGACTCGATCGAGGTGCAGGACTATCGCGGCGCGCTCGCCGGCGGCGCCAAGGGGCTCCGCATCGGCGTGTTGGAGGAAGGTTTCGGCCACGAGGGGCAATCGGAGCCCGAGGTTGACGAGGCCGTGCGCGGCGCGGCGGCGCGCTTCGAGGCGCTGGGCGCCAAGGTTGCCTCCGTCTCGATTCCCGCGCACCGCCAAGCACCCGCGATCTGGACCGCGATCGCCGTCGAGGGCACGATCGACACGCTCTATCGGGGCGGCATGGGCCTGCAGCACAAGGGCGCCTATAGCCCACGCCTGATGACGCACCTGCTCCGCGCCATCCGCAGCAACGGTGCCGATTTTTCGCCGACCGCGAAGATGGGGATCCTCACCGGCCACTATGTGCGCGAGCAATATCAGGGCGCCTTCTACGCGCGTGCCCAGAACATGGCGCGCGGGCTCACCGCGGCCTACGACCGCGCGCTCGCCGAGCACGACATCCTGCTCATGCCGACCACGCCGCAACGCGCGCATGCGCGGATCCCGAGCGTCGAGGAAGACCGCCTCACCTATTGCCGCCAGGCGCTCAACATGGTGACCAACACGGCGCCGATCGACGTTACCGGCCACCCCTCGATCAGCATCCCCTGCGCCGACGTCGCGGGCCGTCCGATCGGCGTCATGCTGACCGGCCGTCACATGGATGACGCCACCGTGCTGCGCGCTGCGCAGGCTTATATGGAAAGGTGAGACGATACGTCTAAGAAGCCGAAATCAATGAGTATTCTCCTCGAATGGTCGAGCGGTGGCGCAGCCGTGACGGCGCTTGACGAGATCAATGCCGTGCTGCGCGGTGCGGGTGCGGGCGTGTGGCCGCTTGATCTCGCCGATACGCCCGGCGAGATCCGCTCGCTCATCGACAAGCCGCGGCTCAGCGATGATGAGGCCGCAACGCTCAAGGCTCACTTCCTGCTGTCGCGGGAGCGGCTGATCGAGGTCGTGGGCGCGGCCGGGCGGGCGCCCAATGTTGAGGGTGGCGGTGCACTCGAGACCGTCGTCACCACCCACGGCTACGGCTATCCGCAGCTCTACGTCGTCGAGGCTGATGCGGACTATTCGCGCTTCGATGTGCTGCATAGCAATCAGGCCGAGGACGGCACCGGCGTCGACGAGGTGATCCAGCTGCTCTGCGGCGAGGGCTTCGCGGTTCACCAGCGCATGCCAGGCGGCGACGTCGCGATCCTCCGCCTTGCGTGCCCCGCCCCGGACACCGGCTGGCTGATCACCTATGACGGGAAGCGCCCGCACATCGGCAGCGTGAGCAGCGCCACACCGGGCTCGAAATTGGTCGTGCAGGCCTTCGGCCCGCCCGCGTGGGTGGTGGCGTATGAGGACGGTTAACCGGCGTTAACCCTGACGCGCGGTCACCAGTCTTGGTGACCAAACGTCCTTTCCCGATTTTCACGTTATTTCAAGCGATCCCTCCTACCGTCGCGCACGCGCATGAGCATGGGCGAGCGTCCGTGGCATGCACGGCACGAAGCCAGGAGTCCGCGAGCCATGCAGGCAAGCCGAAAGAGCGCCGCACAGTCCGTTTTATCCGAGACCGCGGCTGACAAGGGGAACCGCTCATGAGCCGGGGCACACCGTTCGTTCGCGCCGCGGAGAGCAGCGACGCCACGGGCGCCGCATCCACGCTGGTTCTGGTCGCCGACGGCGCCGCACGGCTCGTCATCCCCGACGCCGATAGCCTGCTCAAAGGCGCGTTCACGCCGCTGGGCAGCGACCTCCTGATCGTGGGCGCCGACGGCACGCGGATCTTGATCAAGGGATATTTCGACGGCGCCCCGCCCGATCTCGCGACCCCGGGCGGCGCGGTGCTGCCGGCGGCGCTCGTCGCGCGTCTCGCGGGCCCGGAGGCGCCTGGCCAGTACGCACAATCCGCAGGCGGCATCGAGGCCGAGCCGATCGGCCGCGTCGAGACCGCCGAGGGCGAGGTCTATGCGAGCCGCTCCGACGGCACGGTGGTCGAGCTTGCCGAGGGCGATGCGGTCTATCAGGGCGACGTGATCGAGACCGGCGACGGCTCCGCGGTCGGCATCGTGTTCGCCGACGAGACCACCTTCTCGCTCGGCGAGGAGGCGCGGATGGTGCTCGACGAGATGGTCTACGACCCCGCGACCGCCACCGGCACGTCGGCGTTCTCCGTGGTGCAGGGCGTGTTCGTCTTCGTGTCGGGCGAGATCGCGGAGAACAATCCCGGCGAAATGGTGGTGCAGACGCCGGTCGCGACGATCGGCGTGCGCGGGACCCGGGTTGCCGGCCGCGCTGCGCAGGAAGGCGAATACAACACCGTGACACTAATGCCCGACACCGAAACGGGTGCCGCCGGGCAGATCACGGTGAGCAACGCGAGCGGCAGCGTCACGCTCTCGCAGGCCTACGAAACCACCTCCGTCGCCTCGGTGTTTCAAACGCCGAGCGACGCCGTCACGCTCACGCCGAGCCAAGCGAACGCGCTCTTCGGCGCCGTCGCCCGCGTGATGGGCGACCCGTCCGGTGCATCGACGCCGCAGCCCGACGGCCCTGCCGACCGCGGCCGCGCGACGGGCGACGGTCCCGGCAGCGGGACCGGCGATGCCGCAGGCGGACCGGCGGCGGAGGCCACCGACGGCGAGCCAGGCACGGACGCGCCGACGTCCGAAGAGCTGACCGAGGGTGAGCTCGTCGGGGACGAGCTGGTCGAGGGCGAGTTCGTCGAGGACGCGCTTGCGGACCCGCGCCTCCTCGAGGGCGCGCTGATCGAGGGCGCGCTAATCGAAGGCCAGCTCATCGAAGGCGCGTTGGTCGAGGGTGAGCTCATCGAGGGTGCCTTCGTCGAGGGTGAACTCGTCGAAGGCGAGCTGATCGAGGGCGAGCTCGTCGAGGGCGAGCTGATCGACGACGCCTTGCTTGACGGCGTCTATGTCGAGGGCGAGCTCGTCGGTGGCCAGCTCATCGAGGCATCGCTCGCGGAGGGCGAGCCGATCGACGAACCGTTCGTCGAGTCCCAGTTCTTGGAACCCGCGCTGATCGAGGGCGAGCTTGTCGAAGGCCAGCTCATCGACGGTGCGTTGGTCGAGGCCGAGCTCACCACGCTCGACGGCGCCGTCGACCCGGCGGCAGAGGGCGGAACGCTCGTCGGCGATGAGACGTTCACCGTGTCGCTGACGGAAAGCGACCCGCTGGCGGGCGAGACGACCTACACCACGGGCACACTCGACGGCACAACCACGCTCGACGCGGAAACCACGCTCGTTTCGGGTGAGACCTACACCGACCCCGCCAACACGGAGCCCACCTACACCGATCCGACCATCGAGGAGCAGGCCTTCGAAGCGGCGTGGGACGAGTTCAACCAATCCCTCGAAGAGGGCTCGGACATCTCGACCGCGGCCGAATCGGCGGAGACCACGTCGACGGCCATCACAACCGCAGACTATAGCGGCGACACCACCCTCACGAGCACAAGCACCTATAGCAGCACCGACTATTACGGCGAGAGCCCGACCGCCGACGGCACGAGCACGACGCAAGAGAGCGGGTCGACCTACACGGCGACGCTCGATTACAGCAGCACGTCAGATCCGCTGGCGCCCAGCGACGCGCTGTTCAGCGACCCCTACGCGCCGACGACCTACGACAACACGAACCTCTATGACGAGACCCTTCTGGCGCCCATCGAGCCGATCATCATCGAGGAGCCGCTGACCACATCGACGAGTGACGGCACCGACGAGGTGCTGCCCCCGCCACCACCGAGCGGCATCGTGCTCTTCGGCTCCTTCGGCAACGACTTTCTCTTCGGCACACCGTTCGACGATTTTCTCTTCGGCGACCTCGGCAACGACTTCCTGCTCGGGCTGGGCGGCAACGACGTCCTCGACGGCTTTCGCGGCCACGACCTCCTCGTCGGCGGCACCGAGAACGACGTCTACGTGTTCGGCCCGGCCGAGGGTCTTGATTCGGTCTTCGACGAAAGCGGCTTCGCCGATCTTTTCGAGTTCGCGCCCTCACCGGTCTCGTTTGAGCCGCTCACCCCGATCGAGCTCGATGTGTTCAAGGTCGGCGCCGACCTTCATGTGCACGTCGACGACTTCAACAAGAGCGCGAGCGAGATCATCGTCGACGAGTTCTTCACCACGGGCACGATCGAGCACTTCTTTTTCGCCGAGATCGGCCTCCAGGTCCTCTTCACCGACCTGCCGACAGGGGGCAACGACCTGTTGATCGCCCAAGGCAACGTCGATGGCGGCCCCGGTGACGACGCGATCTACGGCACCGCCGGCGGCAACAATCTGCAGGGCGGCCCCGGGCGCGACTTCTTGTCGGGCCAGGCTGGCAACGACACCCTCAACGGTGGCGACGACAATGACGAGCTGGACGGCTCAGACGGCGCCGACGTTCTGCTGGGCGGTCTCGGCGACGACCTCCTCGACGGCGGCCTCGGCAACGACAATTTGCAGGGCGGCCCGGGCAACGACATCTACATCTTTGGCGCCGGCGAGGGCGCGGACATCATCAACGACGTCGGCGGCTCCGACACGATCCAGCTCGACCCCGAGGTGCGCATTCCACGCTCGGCCGTGCGGTCCGGCGATGACCTCATTGTCACGTTCGTCGACGGCGCAAGCATCACCGGGATCGACCATTTCAACGGGCAAGCAGTCGAAACCTTCACGGTGATCAACGAGACCGGCTTTTTCGATTTTCTCTTTCCCGGCCTCTTCGGCACCGCGAACCCGGATCTCATCGTCGGGAGCGCCACCGCTGATAGCCTCAACGGCGGTCTTGAGGACGACATCATCTATGGCAACGGCGGCAACGATATCCTGTTGGGCGGCGACGGCGATGACGTGCTGAGCGGTGGCGCCGGCAACGACACGCTCGACGGCGGCCTGGGCTCGGACCGCGCCGACTACGCGGACGCACCCGTTGGCGTGACCGCCAACCTGACCACCGGCACCGCAACCATCGGCGGCGAAACTGACACGCTGACCGGGATCGAGGAGCTGCGCGGAAGCGCCAACAACGACCTGTTGGTCGGCGATGGCTTCAGCAATCGGCTCGAAGGCCTGGCGGGCTCCGACAACCTCCAGGGCGTGGGCGGCTCGGACGAATATGTTTGGGCACCGGGCGACGGCCTCGACACCATCCTCGATTCGTCGGGCGTCAACGATCGGCTCATCATCGGCGGGGAGTCGGCGTTCGACAAAGGCGCGCTGCCGTTCGAGTTCGAGGTGTTTCGCGGCGCCGACAATCTCGTTGTGCGCGAGCTCGCCGACCCGGCCAACCAAGCGGTGACGATCGCTAACTTCTTCATTACCGATTCCATCGAGCAGTTCAAATTCTCGGACTCGCCCTTCGGCGTCTTCACGTTCAACACGGCCGGCACGCCCAATGCCGATTTCATCGTGCTCGGCGCGAGCCTCACGTCACCGGAAAACGATGTCGTGTTCGCGGGAGACGGCGACGACGTCATCTACGCCAATGGCGGCGATGACGACATCGACGGCGGGACGGGGAACGACCACCTGATCGGCGGCCTTGGTGCCGACATTCTGGACGGCGGCAGCGGCTTCAACGACATTTTTGGCGGCGCGGGCGACGACCTTCTCACCGCGGGCGGCGGCGACGACCACTACATCTTCCAGCCCGGAGACGGCTTCGACATCATCATCGACGGCGGCGGCGAGGACCTGATCCAATATATCGCCGCGACGTCGTTGACCAACGCGCAGCGCGCGGGCAACGACCTGATCCTCGAGCTTTCCGGCGACGTCATCACCATCGTCAACCATTTCACCGGCGGGCAGATCGAGCTGCTCGAGCTCGGTCCGGGCGGACAGGTCGCGCTGCTCTCCGACGGCGGCTTCGGCACCAACTTCCTCGACGTCCTGTTCGGCGGGTTTGGCGACGACACGCTCCAGGGCCACGACGGCAACGACCTGATTGCCGGCGGGCCCGGCGCAGACACCCTCGCAGGCGGTGCCGGCGCCGACACCTTCAAATATTTCAGCCTGGCCGACCTGAGCCATGCCTTCGACGGCCAAGTCGGCCTGCAGACCGGCGACTTCATCCTCGACTTTCAGTCGGGCACCGAGAGCATTACGTTCCTCGACACCGCATTCGGGAGCTCCCTCTTCTTCACAACGGTTGCGAACTACAACGGCACCAACGCCGGCGTCAGCCCGGGCATCGAGCACGTCGTGTTCGACCCGAACTCCTCGACGCTCTACTGGGATAATGATTCTGCGACGAACGGCTATTCCGTGGTCGCCACCACCCCCGGCACGACGATCAGTGCGGGCGACATCGTCGTCGAATCGGACATCCTGCTCGGCGGCCAATAATCGGCGCCGCAAACGGGCGCTGCCTGAGCTAGGATGACGCCCCGATCGTAAGCGCGTGCGAGCTGAGAGGCGAAAACGCGCCTGACCAACGCCGCGGGGTCACCGATGCCGCCCTCCGTCACGCCGGTCGCTGCGACGCTTGGCGCCACGGTTCGCGACGTCGACCTCAGAACGCTCGACGACGAGACCTTCGGCGCAATCCTCGACGCCTGGCATCGCTTCGCCGTCCTGGTCTTTCCCGGACAGCATCTGGACGATGCGGCGCAGGCCGCCTTCACGCGTCGCTTCGGCCCGCTCGAGCGCAGCCTCACCGCCAACCGGGTGGGGCGCAACCCCGAGGTCATCGTGCTCTCCAATATGCGCGAGGACGGCAGCCTCTGGCCGCCCGGCAGCGAGCACGGCCTTTTCCTCAAGGGCAACACCTCTTGGCATACGGACAGCTCCTACAAGGCCGTGCCGTCGAAGGGTTCCGCGCTCTCCGCGCGCGTCGTGCCCGATCAGGGCGGCGAAACCGAGTTTGCCGACATGCGCGCCGCCTACGACGCGCTCGACCCGCCGATGCAGGCCTACCTTGCCGGCAAGCACGCCGTGCACAGCTACGCCTATAGCCAAGGCAAGGTCGGCGGCACGGAAACGCTGAGCCCGGAGGAATGGGACGCGCTGCCGCCGGTCGCGCAGCCGGTCATCCGTACGCACCCGGCAACCGGCCGGCGCAATCTCTATATCGGTCGCCACGCCAGCCACATCGTCGGCGCGGACGAGGCCGAAAGCCGCGCGCTGCTCGATCGGCTATGCGAGGAGGCGTGCCGGCCGCCCCGCATTTTCCGGCACCGCTGGGCGGTAGGTGATCTCGTGATCTGGGACAATCGCTGCGTGCTCCATCGCGGCCGCCCCTACCCCGGCGACCAAGCGCGCCACATGGTGCGCACCACCATCGCGGGCGATGGTGCCGATAATTCGTGGCGGCTTACGTCCTAAGCGTGGCGCGGGTGGCCGACGCACGCGGTCATCGCACGGCGCCGGTCGTCATGTCGAAGACGAGCTCGCGCCCGTCAATAGTTGTCGCCCTGATCACCCAGGTCTCCCGAAAGACGGGGCCATCGTTGCTGACAATCCGTATCATCTCCGGGTCCGCCGCAAAGACCGTATAGTGCGAAACCGAGGCGGATACGTTCCGACTGTGCGCCGCCCCGCCGCTGCCGGCCGTATCGCCTGTGGCGATATCGAGCGTGGAATATCTCTTGAGGAGCGTGCCGCCCCGGTAGAACGCGATGGCGAGATGATCAGCGCGCGGCTCATGGCCGCGGTGCCACGGGCCGATCCGCACCACGACGGTGCCCTCCCCAGGATCACATCTGAGAAATATCCGCTGGCTGAACCAGTCGAACCGGTGCAGGCGGACGTCGCTCGCGGCGCCCACCCGAAAGACCTCGGTGCGACCCTGCTGCCGCGGCGCACCGTCGGGGTCGTAGATATTGGCGGGCACCGACTTCGCGTAGCAGCGACCGTAAGGACCGGCGGCGACGTGAGCGACGTTGCTCGCTTCATCGTCGGCCAAGGCCGCGCCCGCACCGGTGAGCACCGGCAACGCGACCAGAAATGCCTGGCACACGATGCGTGAGATCGATGGCGCGATCATAAACATGATCCGCTCCCAAGAGAGACCTGCCGATTGGACGCTAGCGTGAAAAAGTTCGTTTTCCGACAATAAGGCGTTCTGCGCGTCTGGCATGACCATCGCCGGGATCGTCTCACCCTCCGCCGCCGCGCACGGGTGGTTTCTTGACAGCGTATCGGCGCAACCCTAGCGTCGGAGCCATGATGGCGCGGATCAACCGGCGCCGAGGAGATGGGCATGGTTGCGATCGGCGCGCTGTTCGACCCCAGTCCCGCGCTTGGCGCGCAAGCGCGCCACGCCGAGGCCCATGGTTTCGGCTACATGTGGGCGCCGGATTCGCCGATCGGCTGGCGCGAGATGAGCCCCTATCTCACCCTTCTCGCTGAGAACACCGAGAGCGCCAGGGTCGGCGCCTGCGTCACCAACCCGGTCTCGCGCAACCCGGCGGTGCTCGCGAGCCTGCATGCCGCGCTGCATGAGCTGAGCGGCGGGCGCATGATCCTCGGCCTCGGGCGCGGCGACAGCGCGCTCCGGCGGCTCGGCGAGCGGCCGGCGACGCTCGGCGAGTTCAAGGCGCGCGCCGCGCTCATCCACCGCCTTGCGAACGGTGAGGAGGTGGCCTACACCCCGGCCCGCCCGTCGGACGAGGACTGGCATATCCAGGGCACCGACGACGTCTCGCTACAGATCAAGTGGGCGGGCGGCGCGCGCATCCCGCTCTACATCGCGGGCTATGGCCCCAAGATCCTGCGGTGGGTCGGTCAATGCTGCGACGGCGCGTTCCTGCAAATCGCCGATCTCGACACCGTGGAGTGGCTCATCGGCTTCATCCGCGCCGGCGCCGAGGACGCGGGACGCGACCTCAGCGAAATCGACATCGTGGTCTGCACGCCCTCCTGGATCTCCGACGATCTGCACGATGCCTGCAACCGCGTGCGCGGTTTCCCGGCCTATGTCGCGAACCACGTCACCGACATGCTGCGCTTTCACGACCGCGGGGCGATCCCGGCGAGCCTGCTCCAATGCGTCGAGGCGAAGGCGCAGTATGACTATCGCGAGCACACCCAAAGCGGCGCCGACCACGCGAGCTATGTCTCGGACGCGCTCGCCGAGAGCTACACCATCGTCGGCACCGCGGCGCGCTGCGCCGAGAAGATCCGCGCGCTCGGCGCGCTCGGCGTCACGCAGATCTGCCTCTACTATCTCGGCTACAGCGATGCCGATGTCCGCACGACCACCGAGGCTTATGCGCGCGACGTGATGCCGCATATCTAGACCACGCAAAGGAGGGGCGATTCGTGGCGATCTACGAGCTGCGCACCTACACGCTCTATGTCGGCAAGCTCGGCGAGGCGACCGAGATCTACCAGACCCACGGCTGGCCGGTGCTTCAGAAGCACGAGAAGAACCTCATCGGCTATTTCACCGGCGATGTCGGCGGGCTCAACCAGCTCGTGCACCTCTGGAGGTTCGAGGACGACGCCGACCGCCGGCGCTTCTGGGCCGAGATCTACGCCGACGAGGGGTTCCAGGCCTTCGCCAAGCTGTTCCGCCCGCTGATCCAGTCGCAGGAGAACAAGCTCCTCCTCGCCGCGCCCTGGGGGCCAACGCCATAAACGCGCGGCGCGGTCTTCGAGCCATGGCATACGCTTGGGCAAAAGCGGCGGTGGCGGCCATCTGCGGCGCGGCGTTGGCGCTCGGTCCGCTCTTCGCCGGCGCGGCGCCGGCCCGCGCCGGCGACACGCTGCGCGCGCTCACCTGGGAAAGCTATGCGCCGCCCGCGCTCATCGAGGCCTTTGCGGCCGAGACGGGCTGCACGATCGAGCCGACCTACGTCACCGACAACGACCAAATCATCGCGCGCATGGCGGCGGGCGGCGGAGGCTACGACGTGGTTTCGCCGGCGGCCGATGTCGGCCAGCTCCTGATCGGCATGGGCGTGATCGCCCCGCTCGATCAAGGCCGCCTCAGCAATTTCGCGGCGATCCCCGGCGCGCTGCGGGCGCATCCGGCGGTGCGCTCGGGCGGTGGCCTGTGGTCGGTGCCCGTCGCCTGGGGCGCCGTGCCGCTGATGTACCGCACCGACAAGTTCGAGACGCCGCCGCGCTCCGCCAAGGTGCTCTTCGACGCCCAGTACAAGGGCAAGGTCGCCATCCAGAACAGCCCGACCAGCCTATATCTCGCGGCCCGCGTGATGTGGGGCGCGAACGCCTATGTCTACGACATGACGGATGCGCAGCTCGAGGCGGTGAAGCAGTCGCTGCGCGCGCAAAAGCCCCTGCTCCGCGGCTATTGGTCGTCGGCCCGCGAGCTGATCACGCTCTATGCCGATGACGAGGTCTGGGTCTCCGACACCTGGGGCGGCTATCAGGTGCGCGCCCTTCAAGAGCGCGGCATCCCCGTCGCCGAGGTGCTGCCCGAGGAGAAAGCCGATGGCTGGCAGGATGTCTGGGCCATCGTCGAGGGCACGGACGCGCTCGATTGCGCCTACGCCTGGCTGGACTTCGCGACCGGCGCGGCGGCGCAGTGCGCCCTGGTGCGCGCCACCGGCTATGCGCCCGCCAACCCAGGCGCCGTGCAGGCGTGCCTGAGCGCGGAGGAGCGCCACGCGCTGCACGTCGACGACCCGGACTATGTAGGCCGGCTCGACTTCCGCCACCGCCCCACCCGCGTCGAGGCCTACGACGCCGTCTGGACCGAGGTCCTCACCCGCGATTGAGCATGTCACGCGCGCTCATGCGCATGCGACAAGCTCTCTCCATTGGACTTGACGCAAAGGCGTCGTCGCAGGTGATGCCACCTGCGCGGGATTTGCTCTGGCGCGGGCCGGACGCAGGCCCCCCGGCACCGTCGTCCCGCACCGCGCGCCGTCCTCGCCCGTCGTCCAGGCGCGTTCCGTCATCCGCGGGCTTAACCCGCGGAGCGAGGCACGCCGCGTCCGCGCGGGCCGCCAATTGCCGGTGCTCCTGGGTCCCACGGGTCGAGCTCGAGGGAGAGCGCGCGCGGGGGCATCCGATGTGCGCGGCCTTGGTGCGCCGGGACCGCACGCATCACCCCTGCCCCACACACCGGATACCGGGGCCGGAGAGCTGGGGTCCATCGGAGAGGAAGATGCCCGCCCCGCCCATGGGCCCCGGCGCGGGGGCCGGGGTATCCGGTGTGTGGCCGCGAGGAGCGCGCGCGGGCGCCCGGCCCCGCCTCGATGTTGCCGTATTCAGCTGATAGATCTATCACCTAAGAATGCACGCGGCAGCGCGGGGCGGAACGGCGCGATGACACCACATCTTGCGCATACGCATTGGACCGACCAGCTGCGATTGGCGTATCTGATAGGCAATAGCCTATCGCCGTCGCCAACAGCACCCGGTGATCATCCTATGTTTCGCCCGAACCCGCATACCCCACTCCGCCTCGCCGACACGGTGAGCGCCTCCGCCAGCATGGAACCGGCCGACACCCGCGCCACCAAGGCCGCGCTCAAGGCGCTCGGGCACTATCCGCCGGCCCATCACGGCCTTTCCGGACCGCCAGATGTTCGAGGGCGTGAAGGCCTTCCAGAAGCGCGAGGGCTTGCCCGCGGATGGCATCGCGCGGCCTGGCGGCACCACCGAGCAGATGCTCAACGTCGCGCTCTCTGAGCGCGCAACACCAAAAAGCGCCGCCGAGCGTGAGGCCAGCCGCCAGGCGCACCGGCGGGATGCCGCCCGCGCGCCCTCCCTGGCCTCGCCAGCACGCCGCGCAGGCGCACGCCGCGCAGGCGGGCGCGCCGACGACACGGGCACCGGCACACGAGGCACCGGCACACGGGGCATCGGCCTTCGCGGCACCGTCGGCCCGCGCGGCACCAACGCCGGCGCCGATCTCGCGACCACGCGCCGCGCCTTGGAGCGCGCGGGCCTCCTCGACGCACACGACGTCGGCCGGGGACCCCAGGCCGCGCGGCCCGACGAGGGCCTCCTCGACGCCGTCATCCGCAACGTCCAGCGCCGCCATGGCCTGGCGCAAGACGGCACCATCACCCCAGGCGGCCCCACCGACCGCCGCCTCGCCCGCATCGTCGACGCCGACCGCATCATGCACACCGTGCCAAGGCTCGACACCGGCGCGGATGAGGCGGAGGACGCGCCGGCGGAGACGGGTGGCGGCGACAGCCGCGGCGAGGCCGTGTTCGGCAACACCCAGGACCGGGTCGCGCATATCAGCGATTTCACCCTCGGCAACACCGCGGACGATCAAGCTGAGGCGGCGCGTGACAGACGCGATGCCGACCAACCGGACTTGAACGATCCCCCATTGACGGCCAAACCCGAACCGCCGCCCTTTCTCCTGCGGCAAATCGACCGCTGGCTTGAGGAGGAGTCCGGAAAGACGTTCGAGCAACTGGTTGTCGAGCTAGCCGATCCGCCCAAGGAGTCGGAGACATCCGAGTCCAACCGCATCCCTCACCGTCTCGGTTCCGAGGCTGAGGTTCAAGCGCGGCTTCAGACCGTGGGCCGCTGGGCGCGCAGCAAGTATCTGTTTCTTAGCGATACGTTCGTGGACCGCGGCCGCTTTGTCGGCTGGGACGATGCCGCCGATGCGTTGGACCTCTACTTGTCGGCGACAGCCCACCAGACAGAGTACTACCATCCGACGTTCATCCTTTCCTTCGGCGATATCGCCGACGCTGATGTCGTCAACAAGGAAAAATTCGACAACGACTGGCTTCGCAAAGAATCGTACGCCCACCAGCTAATCACCAAACTCCAAGACGGCGAAACCGTGACCATCAAGCCGCGCCCGAGCGAGGATCAGGATTGGACCGAAGGCGATCCTGTCTGGGCAACCAGCGTCAACCCCGAATTTTGGAAAGAGCTCAAATATTTCGCCGGGAACAGCCATATCGAATCGCGCGGAAATTTTAGGGCGACACGGGTGGGCGAGACGATCCACATCGAAGGCGTTGTGACGCACACTTGGAAGGATCGGTACGACTTTAACAAGACAACGTTTCTTCCGACCGGAGGACCGGTCATTCGATCGCAAATGGAAGAACTCGAAAAAGCCGGTCTTGCGAAGCCCTACGAGATGCGCTCGCGCTGGCACGACAGGGTGAGCGGCACAATCGAGATCCGCGATGGCGCGCTTCAAGAACCGAAAATGACATGGACCCGCATGCCCTATGAAACGCGAATCCCCTGGAAAACCCCCCGCCGAGCCGCCGCCGACTGAGCTGCCGTCTGGGCCGACCGACGCGCAGCTCAGGTTTCGCCGGCGCATGGTGCTGCTCGTGGTCGTGGCGATCGGCCTCGCCATCGGACTCTTCGTCTGGCTTTTCGAAGAACACCACACTGTCACGGTCGCGTTGCCGGAAAGCGGCGCGACGCTGACCTTTTCTCGGGTCCACACCTATATCGGGTCCGGGCGACGGAACGAGCTCGCGGTTGACGGCGTGATCGGCCCAACAGCATTTCAGGAGCACATCGGCGGCACGGAGTTCATGTGTGTCGCCGAGGGACGCGGTCTCGTGACGGGCGACCCGCTGGTCAGGGTGAGCCACGACTGGGGGATCGTGTGGCTCAATCTCCGAAAGAAATGCCTCATGGACACGATCCAACCGACGCGCATCGATCCCCGAGACCGCCTCTGCCCGTCGCCCCAGTCCATTGCCGCCAAGTGGCAGCAGCTCGGCAGGATCACCAACGTCACTCGGGGCGAGCCGGTGTTCGAACCCGGCACGTTCAAGAAATGCTCGGACGAATGGGTTCACCGGTACCGATGAACCAGGCACCTGGCCGCACCGCACGCATGCCCCGCTGGAAACGCTGGCTGCGCCGGCACGGCTGGTCTCTGCCGACGCCAGCGTTGATGATCCTCGGCGCAGCGCTTTGGCTCTGGCTCTATGAGCGGGATCGCACCGCCGCCGTCCAGCTGCCCCAGACCGACGTCAAGCTCGTCTACACGCGCGTCGAGACCGGCCTCGGCATCAACAAATACCGCACGTTCGAGGTGACAGGCGTGATTCCACAGACGCGCATTCATACGAACATCGGCGGTGCGAACGACATTTGCATCGCCGAAGGGCAGGACATCAACACGGGCCGCCGATACGTACGGGCGAGCGACCGTTGGGGCATCGTCTGGTTCGACCTCGACGACCGGTGCGTCTGGAACACCACCAAGCCGACACAAATCGAACCGCCGGAGCGGCTCTGCGCGATCGACCATTCGATGGATGTGCCGTGGCAACGGCTCGGGAAGATCATCGACGCCGCGTCGGGAGAGCCCGTCTTCCAGCCCGGAGAATACGAGGAATGCAACGAAACACGCATTGGGAGACGTTGGTACTGAGGTTCCCGACCAGGCTGAGCGCCCGACCGGCTCCGAACCCGCATGCCCTATGAAATGCGAATCCCCTGGAACAATCCCCGCCGAGCCGCCGCCGACTGAGCTGCCGCCCGAACCGACCGACGCGCAGCTCAGGTTTCGCCGACGCATGGTGCTGCTCGTGGTCGTGGCGATCGGCCTCTTCATCTGGCTCTTCGAGTTCCACCACACCGTGACCGTCGAGCTGCCCGGAAGCGGTGCCACGCTGAAATACGCGCGGGTCGCGACTTATCTCTGGTTCAGCCAGCGGCGCGAGATTTCGGTGCCCGGCCTGATTTCCGGCACGGCGATCCACGAAGATTTCGGCGGTGTCCGCTATATCTGCGTGGCCGAAGGGACAGACGAGGATACGGGCCACCCCATCGTTTGGGTCAGCGACATCTGGGGCTCCGTCTGGATCGACTTGCAAGACCGCTGCGTCAACGAGTCTTACCCGTCGACGCGGGACGGTCCGATCGACAACGTCTGCGACCCTGAGCCGTCTTTTGCGACCACCTGGCAGCGGCTCGGCAAGATCACCAACGCCTCGTGGGGCGAGCCCACCTTCGAGCCCGGCGAATTCAAGGAATGCAGCACCGAAGCGCTGCGGCGGAACGCCTGGTGAGGAATGGCGCGATCGGGTGACGATCGAGATCGAGACGCGCTACGGAGCCCTTCAAGAGCCCGAGATCACCTGGACCAGGATCGACGATGACGAACCCACCGAGTGATCCCCTACAGGTGCGCACCATACGCTGGCTGCGCCACCGCCGGGGGCGTTTTTTTCTTGGCCTCGGGCTACTCGGGCTCGCCCTCTGGCTCTCGCAATATGAGGATCACCACACCGTTGCTGTTCAGCTTCCTGAGACCGGCGTCGAGCTGATCTACTCCCGCGTCGAAACCGATCTCATCGGGTACAGCGACTATCGCGCGTTCGCTATCACCGACCGGATCCCGCTCACGCGTATTCACGAGAATATCGGTGGCGCGGACTATTTCTGTATCGCCGAAGGACGGGATATCACGACCGGCCGCCCGTATGTGCGGGCGAGCGATATTTGGGGGATCGTCTGGTTCGACCTCGACGAACAATGCCTTTGGAACACCACCAAACCGACGCAAGTCGATCCACCTGAGCGGGTCTGCACCATCCTCCACCCGATGGATGTGGCGTGGCGGCAGCTCGGGAAGATCACCGACGCATCCTGGTACGAACCCAGGTTCGAGCCCGGCACGTTCGAGGAATGCACCGACGAGAGTGTCAAGCAACACCGGTGATCGCGCGGCCGCACCTACGCCACACATCCGCCGCCCGCGCGACCTGCTCATTGCGCCGTTGCGCCAGCCCGCCCCTTTGGCCGGCGGATCGGTTGCGGCGCGTCCGCTGGCGCATCGCGCATGACACGATGGGTCTGCTGATCCTCGGTGTCGCGCTGCACCCGTGCGCGCTATCATCCGGGACGCCGCGCGGCATCGCGGCCGCAGAGAGGGGCATCATGATCGACGTGCATTACTGGCCAACGCCGAACGGCAAGAAGGTCACCATTCTGCTCGAAGAATGCGGCATGCCCTATACGGTCGTGCCCTGCCACATCGGACGCGGTGATCAGTTTACCGACGCGTTCCTGAGCATCGGGCCCAACAACCGCATGCCGGTGATCGTCGACCACGAGCCGGCGGACGGCGGCGCGCCGCTCAGCGTGTTCGAATCCGGCGCCTGCATGATGTACATCGCCGAGAAGGCCGGCCGCTTCTACCCGCAGGACCTGCGCGGGCGCTACGAGGTCAACCAATGGATCATGTGGCAGATGGCGAACCAGGGCCCGAAGCATGGCGAATGCGGGCATTTCCGCCGGCTCGGCGCGTCGCATGGCGACCAGACCTACGCCGTCACGCGCTTCGGCGACGAGGTCAACCGGCTCTATGGCGTGCTGAACAACCGGCTCTACGACCGCCCCTATCTGGCGGGCGACGACTACACCATCGCCGACATGATCTCCTACCCCTGGGCGGTGCTCTGGAAGTCCTACGGCGAGGACATCGCGGACTTCAAGCACGTGAAGCGCTGGCTCGATGAGCTTGGCGCGCGCGCGGCGGTGCAGCGCGGCATGGCGGTCGGCAAGGACCTCGGCGAGGACCCGAAGACGCTCTCGGACGAGGAGAAGGCACGCCGCCGCACGCTCCTCTACAACCAACGCGCCCGCCCAGCGCCCGCGTAGGGTACCCGCCGGTCGGAATGCACGCGGGCGCGACGCGATGAGGCGCCGCCCCCTTCCCCCTTCGTCCTCGGGCTCGACCCGAGGACCCAAGCACACCGGCGGATGGGCAGCTCGCGTGGCAGCGGGCGTGTGCTTGGATTGGCGGATCAAGTCCGCGGATGAGGGTCTTGAGAGAATCGGAGCCCGCGCCACACGCCGGATGCCCATCATCCGCCGCGTTGCCACCCCTCGAATTTGCGGCAGAATAGGCCGAGCCATCAAAACGAGACGCGGGAGAGCGAGACGATGTCTGTCACGAGCGAGCTTGCCGCCTATGCGGTGTCCGGCAGCTTCGAGGATTTGCCCACGCACACCGTCGACCGCACGAAGCTCGCCATTCTCAATATCCTAGGCGCGGCGATCGGCGGCTGCGGCACCGGGATCGGGCGGCGCCACATCACGCTCGCCAAGGCGACCGGCGGCGGCATCGCGGAGGCGACGATCATCGGCGGCGGCGGCAAGCTCTCGATCCCGATGGCGGTCTATGCCAATGCCTCACTCGCCTTCGCGCTCGACTATGAGGATGTCGTTCACTACTGCATTCACGCCGGCCCGGTCACCGTCCCGGCGGCGCTCGCGATCGGCGAGCAGCGCCATCTCTCGGGCAAGGACATGATCATCGCGATCGAGCGCGGCTACGAGGTCGGCACGCGCATCGGCCTCGGCATGCTGCCGAGCCCGGAGCGGGGCGCGCAGGTCTGGGGCCAGCAATACACGCCCTTCGCGCCCTGCATCGCGGCGAGCCGGCTGCTCGGGCTCGACGCGACGGAGACCGAGGCGGCGATGGGCGTCACCGGCACCTACGCGCTCGTACCGTCGGCCTACAAATATTTCGGCATCGTCGCGGAGACCCGCCCGATCCGCGAGGCGAAGCTCGGCTGGGGCTGGATGGCGCTCGGCGGCGTGTTCGGCGCGCTCTCGGCGGCGGAAGGCTTCAGCGGCGGCCACGGCATCCTGGATGGCGACGAGGGCTTCTGGATCATGGCCGGCTCCGACCGGTGCGACTTCGAGGTCATGACCCGCGACCTCGGCGCGACCCACATGATCGACGACACGCTCTACAAGGTGCATCCCTCGATCGCCTGGAACCATCCTCCGTTCGTCGCGATCCGCGACCTCAAGCGCGAGCACGGCTTTGCCGCCGACGATGTCGAGGGCGTCACCATCAAGGCGCTCGGCGCAGTGCGCATCGCCGACCACGCGCCGGCCGGCGAGGTCGACGCCATGTTCTCGCTCCCCTACACGGTGGCGCTCACCCTCCTCGGCGATCCGCTGCTGCCGGAGATGTACAGCGACGAACGCCGCTTGTCGGAGCCGGTGCAAGCGCTCCTGAACCGTGTGCACATCGAGGAGAACCCGGAAGCGGAGCTCGCCTGGTTCAACGAGCAGCGCATGTGCGACGAGGTGACGATCCAGCTGAAGGACGGCCGCGTGTTCGAGCGTCAGGTCGAGTTCCCGCGCGACAAGCCCGAGATCGGCTGGCCCGAGCTCGAAGCAAAGTTCCGCGAGCTCGCCGCCGGGCGCCTGCCGGACGACAAGATCGATGCGGCGATCGAGATGACGCGCACTCTGGAGGAGTGCGCCGACGTCGCGTCGCTGGCGTCGCTCCTCACCCCTTAAGCCGCGCGCCCGCGCACCGCTCTTGGACGAGGAGAAGGCACGGCGCCATGCGGTCCTCTACAATCAGCGTGGTCGCGCGGGGCTGGGAGGGAGAATGCCGAGAATGACCAGACTGGAGAACCGAATCGCGCTGGTGACCGGCGCGGCAAGCGGCATCGGCGCGGCGATCGCCCTGCGCTTTGCGCAGGAGGGCGCGCGCCTCGCGCTCGTCGACAAGGACGACCCGGCCGACACCATCGCGGCGGTGCGCGACGCGGGCGGCGATGCGCGCCCCTATCGGGCGGACCTGACCGATCTCGCGGCCTGCGAGGGGGTGGTCGAGCGCGCGGCGGCGGAGCGCGGCGGGCTGAACATCCTCGTCAACTGCGCGGGCGTCTTTCGCGGCGGCGTGCTCGGCGCCATCAGCGCCGACGATTGGGCGTTCCACCTCGACATCATCGCGCGCGCGCCGCTCTTCCTCACCCAAGCCGCCGTGCCGCATTTGGAGAAGGCTGGCGGGCGTGTCGTCAACATCACCTCGGTCGCGGCGCCGATGGGGTTTCCGGGCACCATCGCCTACGCCGCCGCGAAAGGCGCGCTCGAAAGCATGACGCGCGCCATGATGTGCGAACTCGCGCCGCGCGGCATCAACGTCAACGCCATCGCGCCGGGCAATATCCGCACGGCCATCAACGCCGAGCTTCGCGCGCTCCCCGGCTATGAGGAGAAATGGCAGGAGCTCACGCCGTCCGGCGTCGGCTTTCCGGAACCCGCAGCGATCGCGGCGGCAGCGGCCTACCTCGCCTCGGATGACGCCGCCCATGTGCACGGCGAGCAGATCGTGGTCGATGGCGGGGTCAACGCCGGCATGTCGCTCGCCTCGATCAGCCTCGAAGGCTAGGCACGCCACCATATTTTGCGAGAGGAAGCGAATCCATGAAGACGATCAAGCTGAGCCAGACCGAGATGGCCCGCCGCATCTCGCGGTTCGAGGATCTCGAGCCCCTGCCCGTCCAGCGGGACTCCGAGATCCCGCAGGCCGCGAAGGACATGGTCTATGCGCGCAAGCTGCTCTCCGTGATCGGCCTCGAGAGCACCGAGGAGACGCCGATCAACGTGGACGCGCCGATCACGGGCGCCGCCGGAATGACCATGACGCTCGCCGTGTGCCCGCCGGGCCAAGGCCCGTCGCTTCACGCGCACCTGCAAACCTATGAGACCTTCACCGTGCTCAAGGGCCGCTTCGAGATCACCTGGAACGATGAGGGCGATGAACGCGCCGTCCTCGAGCAGTTCGACACGATCTCGGTGCCGCCGCGGGTCAACCGCGCCTTCCGCAACATCGGCGACGAGGAGGGCGTGCTCCAAGTGATCATCACGGGCGGGGTGCACGACATGAACGACATCGACGTGGCGCCTGCCGTCGGCGAGAGGCTCGAGGCGATCAAGCCGGGGCTCCGCCAATCCTTCGAAACCAAGGGCATCACCTTCACCGCGCACCAGAACGCCGCGCCCTAAGGTCCGCACACCCGGCGTGGTCCGACCGCCGGCCGTGGTCTGAGCGCGGACCGGCGCAGCCGCCCAGCACGCGCCGCGCCCGTGGCGATTTTCTCGAAATATTTGGTTGTATTTCGGAAAATTCGAATCTCGCCAAATCAAGGCATTCTTGGTTGGCGGCGACACGGTGTTTTTACTTTTGGTCCATATATTACCGACCCGCAACTGTTGCCACTCAGGCGCGTCGGCCCAGCATGGAATTCATCCTCTTCGCGATTGCCGCCCTCTCGGCGGGCACCTGGCTCTATCTTCTGCTCATGCGCGGCTGGTTCTGGCGCGCGGACCAGGAGCTCAGCACCCGTCCGGCGCCGCTCGCCGATCCGCCCGACATCGTGGTCGTCGTCCGCGCCCGCAACGCCGCCGACATCATCGACGACTCGCTCGGAAGCCTGCTGACCCAGAGCTATGAGGGCCGCTACCACGTGGTCGTGGTCGACGACCGCAGCACCGACGACACGGCCGATGCCGCGGTGCGCGTCGCCCAGGAGGCCGGCGGAGCGGGCCGGCTTTCGGTGATCAGGGCTGGCGCCGCGCCATCGGACTGGTCGGGCGAGGCCTGGGCGCTCTCGCAGGGTGTCGAGAAGGCCCTCCTGCTGGCTCCCCAGGCCCGCTACCTCTTGCTGACCGACGCTGATTTTGCCCATCATCGCTTCAACCTCCAGGAATTCGTTGCGAAAGCGGAAGAGGACGGTCTCGATCTCCTGTCGCTTCTCCCGGCCTGGCCCTGCAGCCACTTCGTGGACCGGGCGCTCGCGCCCACCTTCGCGTTCTTGCTGCAGGCGCTCCACCCGCTTCCCTGGGTGAACAATCCGAAGCGCCGCGCCGCGGCCGCCCATAACGGCGCGATCCTGGTCAACAGCGAGGCTCTCGTCGCGGCCGGCGGCCTCAAGGGCGTGCGGCGCGAGCCGGCCTATGGCATGGCGCTGGCCCGGCGCATCAAGCACCTCGCGCGCGCGCGCGGCCGGGCGATCTGGCTCGGCATCGGCGAGGAGGTGACCACCCTTCGCCCAGGCATGCGCTCCCTTTCGGTGTGGCGCAGGATGGCGCGGCACGCCATGCCCGCGCATGGCACGCCGCGCGCCAAGCGGCTCGCGATCGCGCTCGGCATGCCGCTCCTCTTCGTGATCCCGGCGGTGGTGACGATCGTCACGACGTTTGCCGGCATCTCGCTCAGCGGCGCGGACTTCCCGGCGATCATCCTCGCGCTCGTGCTCGGCTATGGCACGTGGATCACGATGGCGTTCGTCGCCTGGCCCACCTTCAGGCTCTACGATCAGCCCGAATGGACCACCATCTTCGTGCCGCTCTCCGCGCTGTTTTGCCTGCCGCTGCTCGCCTATACCGCCTTCAAGGAGCGGCCCGAAGCCGGTGAGCAACCGGACGCGCCACCACCCGCCGGCAAGCGCGGGCGCGTGCGGCGCTGGCTCGCGCGGGCCAACCGGCGGCCCCAGCTCGCGAGCCGGTTGGGCATTCGCGGGTGAGCGCGCGCACGCCCGTGTGACGCAGCCGCCCGAGGCGGTTCCTCCCACCCCAAACCGATGACGCTGCCAAACGGCTGCAGACGATGCGCGCGCGATTCGCTCGGCGCGCGCATGAGGCGTCCCGCGCCCTCCTGACCACCACCTGCCCCTCCGCGACGGCAAATCGGCTAAGCTGGCGGCCCTCGACGCCAGCAAAGAAGAGAGGGTCAGCCGTGGCAAGCGCATATTCGATGGTCATCCGGGGCGGCACGATTCTGGACGGGACAGGCGGTGATCCCGTCGAGGCCGACCTCGCGATCGCCGGCGGCCGCATCGCCGCGCTCGGCGCGGGCCTGCCGCGCGGCGCGGAGGAGATCGATGCGCGCGGCCTCCTGGTGACGCCGGGCTTCATCGACCCACACACCCATTACGACGCGCAGGCGACCTGGTCGGCGCGCATGACGCCGTCGTCGTGGAACGGCGTGACCACGGCGATGATGGGCAATTGCGGCGTCGGCTTCGCGCCCTGCAAGCCGGACGACCGCGCCACGCTCATCAAGCTCATGGAGGGCGTCGAGGACATCCCGGACCCCGTGCTCACCGAGGGACTGCCCTGGACCTGGCAGAGCTTCGAGGACTATCTCGACACGCTCGACACGCACCATTACGACCTCGATATCGCGGCGCAGGTGCCGCATTCGGCCGTGCGCGTCTACACGATGGGGGAGCGCGCGCTCGCCCGCGAGCCGGCGAGCGCCGCGGACGCCCAGGCGATGGCCGCGCTCGCGGCGGCCGGGGTGCGCGCGGGCGCGCTCGGCTTCTCCACCTCGCGCACGCGCAACCACAAGACGCTCGACGGCCGGTTGATCCCGACGCTCGAGGCCGAGGCCGCCGAGCTCACCGCGATCGCGCAGGGCTTCGCCGCGCTCGGCACCGGCTGGTTCCAGGTGATCTCGGATTTCGACGACATGGAGGCCGAGTTCGCCATGCTGCGCGGCGTGGTCGAGCGCTCGGGCCGGCCGATGGCGATCACCATTCTACAGCGCGACAGCAAGCCCGAGGAATGGCGCGCCGTGCTGGCGCGGATCGTCGAGGCCAACGAGGCGGGCGTGCCGATGATCGGCCAGGTGCTGACGCGGGCGACCGGAATCCTGCTCGGCCTCGAGCTCTCCTACAACCCGTTCTCGGGCCGCGCGAGCTGGGAGGCGATCGCGCCCCTGCCGCGCGCCGAAAAGCTGCGCGCGCTCCGCGACCCGGCGGTCCGCGCGCGCATCATGGGCGAGACGGCGGAGGGCGACATGGCGCTGCTCAAGCGCATCACGCAGTGGGACAGGCTCTTCCCGCTTGGCGACCCGCCCGACTACGAGCCGCCGCTCGACGCGAGCATCGCCGCCCAGGCCGCCCGCGAGGCCCGCGCGCCGGAGGAGGTTGCCTACGATCACCTGCTCGCCGATGAGGGCCAGGCCATCCTCTACCGCCCGGTGAGCAACTACAGCTATGGCGATCTCGAGACCGTGAAGGACATGCTCGCTCACCCCAAGACGCTGGTGAGCCTCGGCGACGGCGGCGCCCATGTCGGCATGCTCTGCGATGCGAGCGGCATGACCTACATGCTGACCCATTGGACGCGCGATCGCGCGCGGCGCACGCCGGCCGGCACGGTCTTCCCGCTGCCTTGGGCGATCCGCCGCATGACGCGCGACAATGCAGAGGCCCTCGGCCTTCGCGACCGCGGCGTGCTGGCGCCGGGCTACAAGGCCGACATCAACGTGATCGACTATGACCGCCTCACGGTGCGCCGGCCGCGCATCGTCCACGACCTGCCGAAGGGCGGGAAACGCCTGATCCAGGAAGCCGACGGCTACGTCGCGACGTTGGTCGCGGGCGAGCCGGTCTATCGCGAGGGGACGGAGACGGGAGCGCTCCCGGGGCGGCTGCTCCGCGGCCCGCGAAAGGCGGTCGCCCCGGACCGTTGAGCGCCCGCCGTGTGGGGGGCTGACGCGGCATAGGGCAGCCGGAACAGCCCAGTGCGCACCACGCGCCGGCCACGCCGATCGGGCGCGTACCGGGCCCGCACGATCTCCTTCTGCCACGGGAGCGGGGGGTTTGTTGTCCGGGCAATGTCCGGGCGGCGCACAGCGAACCGCACGAGAGCGCCGAAACAAGCGCTAAGCCATTGAAAAAAAATGGTGCCGCCGGGGTGAATTGAACACCCGACCCCTCCCTTACCAAGGGAGTGCTCTACCCCTGAGCTACGGCGGCGCCGGACGTGACGCGACATTGCCACAGGCCTTCGCGGGCGGCAACCGGCCCGCGCAGGCGCCCGCGTCGCGGACGCTTTGAGCTACCGCCGATAGATGAACGCCAGATGAACAAGCCGTTCAGGCTGGCTTCAAATCGGCCTCTCTATCCTCGGCCCCATCATCAGGATGAGCTTCGAGGGAAGAGGGAAGCGATGAACAAGTATCTCAAGATCATGGTGATCGTTGCCGGTACGGCAGCACTCGGTGCTTGCGGCGGCCAGTATGGCCACAAGGAGACCGCGGGCACGCTTCTCGGCGCGGCCGCGGGCGGCCTCGCCGGCGCGCAGATCGGCGACGGCAGCGGCCAGCTCCTCGCGACCGCCGCGGGCACGCTGATCGGCGCCTTCGTCGGCAACAGCGTCGGCCGCAGCCTCGACCGGGCGGATCGGCTCTACGCCTCGCGCACCGAGGACTATGCGCTCGAGCACGCGCGGAGCGGCCAGTCGGTCGAATGGAGCAACCCCGACAGCGGCAATCACGGCTACGTCACGCCGATGAGCACCTATCAGGAGCCGAGCGGACGCTATTGCCGCGAGTACACGCACACCATCTATGTCGGCGGCGCACCGCAGGAAGGCTACGGCCGCGCCTGCCGCCAGCCCGACGGCAGCTGGCAGATCGTGAACTCTTAAGACCCCAGCCGCGCGCACCGGCCGCCGGCGCGCGCGGCGACAGGCACCGAATGACGGGCACGCAAGGGAGTGACGCGCAGATGGTATCGATGAGAACGATCGGAGTGGGCATCGCCGGGATCGCCGCGGCGCTGCTCCTCGTCACGGTGACGCCGGGCGAGGCCAAGGCCGAGCGCTACACGGTGCAGATCGGCAGCGGCTACGGCCACGGCAAGCATCACGGCCACTATGGCCACCGTAAGCATCACTATGGCCATGGCCACCACAGGCACGGCCACCACTACAAGCACAAGCGGCACCACCGCAAGCACGGCCACCGGCACAGCCACCGCCGCCATCACGGCCATCGCGGCCACCAGTATGGCCACGGCGATTTGCTCGGCCAGGTGCTGGGCGCCCTGCTCCACAACGGCTCCCGCTATGACGGGAACCGTTATGACGGGCACCGGTACCAGGGACACCGGCATCACGGGCATCGGCATTACGGCTACAAGAAGAGCCACCGCCGGCACTGCCATCCGGTCGAGAAGGTGCGTTACGACCGCTATGGCCGCGGCACCGTGATCGCCGGCACCATGTGCTACGACCGCTACGGCAACCCCTACATCCTACGCGGCAGCCGCCGGGTCGTCGGTCACCTCTACTAGACCGCTTTCGGCTTCCCTCCCCTCGAGGGCCTGGGCCGGGACGTCACCGGCGGGGTGCGTTCCGGCCCACTTTTGCCGCCTGCCCTTTCCGCCCGACGGTGCGGACGCGTTGCGCCCGCGCCGCCTTTGTGCCACTCACCCACCATGGCGAAGGATGACGCAAGCGCGCCGCGGAGCGGCCGCGACGGCAAGCAGGCCGCGCGCGAGGCCCGGCTCGCCGCGCAGCTCCGCGCCAACCTGCAGCGGCGCCGCGCGCAGCAACGCGCACGGGCCGAGGAAGAGACGCCGGCACCCTCGGCGCGCGCCGACAAGGCGGACGATCGCTAGAGCAAATCCCGAGCAGGTGTCATCACCTGCGACGACGCATTTGCGTCAATTCCAATGAGAGAGAGCAAATCCCGAGCAGGTGTCATCACCTGCGACGACGCATTTGCGTCAATTCCAATGAGAGAGAGCAAATCCCGAGCAGGTGTCATCACCTGCGACGACGCATTTGCGTCAATTCCAATGAGAGAGAGCAAATCCCGAGCAGGTGGGATCACCTGCGACGACGCATTTGCGTCAATGCCCATGAGAGAGAGCATGTCGCGTGAGCTTAGACGAGCGTGACATGCTCTCTAGCCTATCGCCTCGCCCGGCCCGCGGAGCGTGCGGAGCGCCGCGCAGGCCGCGCCGAAGCCGTTGTCGATATTGACCACGACGATCCCCGGCGCGCACGAGACGAGCATCGCGCGGAGTGCCGTCACGCCCGCTTCGGCGATGCCGCTCCCGGTCGAGGTCGGCACCGCGATGACGAGGCCCGGCACGAGGCCGCCGACGACGCTCGGCAGCGCCGCGTCCATGCCCGCCACCACGATCACCACGCGATGGGCGCGGATCTCCTCGATCCGCTCCATGAGCCGCCACAAACCTGCGACGCCGACATCGGCGAACGCCGCCGACGGAACCCCGTAATAGGCGAGCGTGCGTGCCGCCTCGCGTGCGCTCGGTGCATCCGAGGAGCCGGCCGAGACGATCGCCACCTCGGCCGCGCCGCTCGGCGCTGCGACGGCGCCGAAGAAGCCGGTCCGCGAGACCGGATCGTAATCCAACACCGCGCGATGGCCCGGCGGCAACGCCGCGCGCTGCGCCTCGGAGAGCCGCGTGAGCAGGAGCGTGCGCCCCGCCTCCGCCGCCTGGTCGAGGATCTCGGCAAGCTGCGCGTCCGACTTGCCGGCGCTCAGGATCGCTTCGTCGAAGCCGAGCCGCGCGTCGCGCGCGAAGTCGAGCGTGATGTCGTCGCGCGCGCTCACGGGGTGCCGGCCACCTCGCGCAGAAACGCACCGCCCATGCGATAGGGCGCGAAGCTGATGGGCCCCCTCGCCCCTTCGCGCCGTGCCATGCCGTCGACCGCGTCGTGCAGCGCCGTCCGCGCCGCGGCGTCGAGGCCGTCGAGCGTCGCGGGATCGAGCTCGATCACGAGGCCCGCGCGGCGCACGCGGCAGCGCACGGTCGCCGGCCTGATCCGCCGGGCGACGTAGCGCTCGACCGCGTGCACCAGGGCGAGCGTGTCGGGCTCGATGCGCAGGCCGGTCTCGACGCGGCTCGAGAGGCAAGGCGCCGCCGGCAGGTCAGCGAGATCGGCGAGGCCGAGCGCTCGCGCGAGAGAGCGCACGCCCGCCTTTTCGATGCCCGCCTCGACGAACGGATGGCGCACCCCGTGGCGCGCCGCGGCATCGAGCCCCGGCCGCCAGTCGTCGAGGTCGTCGAGATTGGTGCCCGAGGCGATTTGCGCCCGCGTGTGCGCCGCGATCGTGTCGTAGAGCGCGGTCTTGCAATAGAAGCAGCGGTTGGCCGGATTGGCGCGATAGGTCGGGTCGTCGAACTCGCCCGCATCGACGAGGACGAGGCGCCACCCCTCGGCCTCGGCGTAACGGCGCACCCGGGCTGTCGCCTCGGGCGGCACCGCCGGCGACACGGCATGCACCATCTCGGCGCGCCCGCCCAACGCGCGGCCCGCGACGACGGCGAGCGTCATGCTGTCGACACCACCACTCACCGCCACCGCGAGCGGCGCAAGTTCGGCCACGATCGCGGCGAGCCTGTCGGTGTTCGGCTCAGGCGTCATCGGTTTCGAGCGCACAGGTCGCCGCGTCCTCCGCGCGGCGCCGGCGCGCCTCCCGCGCCGCACGGTCACCGCGCGACACGAGGTCGTCGTTTTCGACCTTGGCGGTGACGGTGCCCGATGGCCGCCGCACGCGCTTGACGCGCACGACGTCCGCGCCGTCGTCATGGTGGCGCGTCTCCCGCGTCAGCACGGCACGGCGCGCCACACGCCAGCGCACGCCAAGCGTGGTGGTCTCGTCGAAGATGGCCGCCAGCGTCGCGTCCATGTGGTCCGGCATCGCAAGAAGCGCGATTTCCGCGCCGATCCGGCCCTTCTTGCCGTAGCCCGGCCATTGCACGACGTCCACGACGCCCGGTCGCGCGCGCAAGCGATCCAGCGCGAGCGCAAGATCCTCGGGCGTCTGGTCATCGATGGCGAAGCGGAACTCGGCGATCTCGTCTGCCGCATGCGCCGGCTCGACCGCCTCGAACACGAGAACGCGCAGCACATTGCTGATACCCTCGAAGCGCCGCGTGCCAAACCCCGTGCCGCTCCCGGCGAGCCGCTCGGGCATGCGGGCGGGCTCTTGCGCCGGCGCGAGGTGGCGGAGGATCGCGGCGCCGGTCGGCGTCACCCGCTCGCCGGGCAGGCCGTCATCATAGAGCGCGAAGCCCTCGAGCAGCCGGACCACGGCCGGCGCCGGCACGGGCAGGTTGCCGTGCGCGCTCATCACCCGGCCCGAGCCCGCGGGGATCGCGCCGACACTCCAGCGCGCGGGGCCGAGCGCGTCGATCAATGCGGCCGCGCACACGATATCCGCGATCGAATCCCACGCGCCGACCTCATGAAACGTCACCTCGGCCGGCGCGACGCCGTGCACCGCCGCCTCGGCCTCGGCCAGTAGGCGAAAGATCGCGCAGGCGTGGTCCCGCACCGCGGGCGCGAGCGTGGCGTCGCTGAGGCGCGCCTCAATCGCCTCGAACGCGACATGCGCCGCGCCCGCCGCCTCGGCCCCCTCCACGATGAAGCGGGTTCCGCTCAGCACATGGTCGCGGTGCGGCGCGACGCGAAGCCGCAGGGCCGGCGGCGCGAGCGTCTGCACGGCCGCGACCGCCGCCGCCGCATGCTCCGGAAATGCGTCGAGGATCGCGGCCGCGAACATATCGCCCGCTAGCCCGCCGACCGGGTCGAGATGGATGCGGCGCGGGGTCACGCGGCACGCCGCGCCGGTGGGGTCGTGGGAGATCGCCTCATCACCACAAGAGTATAGCGGGCGGGCGGCCTTTTGCCCCGCTCGCTATTCGCCGCGGAAGCGGGATTTGCGTTTCTCGGTGAAGGAGGCGACGCCCTCGGCGAAATCCTCGGAGCTTCTCAGCCGACCATCGGCCTGGCCCTCCAGCTCGATGGCCACGTGAAGCACCGCGCCTTGCGCGGTGTTGAGCACGCTCTTGATCGTGCGCTGGGCGAGCGGAGAGAACTGCCTTAGCCCGTCGGCGAGCGCATCGGTCGCCGCGGCCCGGCCGTCGTCGGGCACGCAGTCGACCGCGATGCGCCAAGCATGGGCCTCCGGCCCCGGCAGGCGGCGGGCGATCGAGCACGATATCCGCACGCGCCCGCCCGGCATCGACAATCACGTGAAAGCCGTCTCGCTCCTGATCACCCGCGTGGCAGATCGATCCTCCCGTGGCGGTTGGTGGCGGCAACGCGCTAAGTCCGACGGCTGCGCGCTTCAAGAAACGCGGCCATCATGCGCTGTGGCTCGCCCGATGCGTAGGCTTCGGACTGGAGGCGCTCCGCCGCGGCGAACGCGGCGTCGAAGCCGGCCTGCGTCATCTCGCGGAAATTCTGCTTGGAAAGGCGCATCGCGACCGGCGGCAGCGCGGCGAGGCGGGCGGCAGCCGCCTCGCCGGCCGCGCGCACCTCGGCCTCGGGCACAAGCTCGTGGAACAGGCCGACCCGATGGCATTCCTCACCGTCCATGAGACGGCCGCTCAGCGTGAGCTCGACGGAGCGCGAATGGCCGAGATGGGGATACATGATGTGCGCCCCGAGAATGCTCGCGAGGCCGAGCTTGATTTCGGTCTGCCCCATGCGCACGCCCGCATGGCCGACCCGGTAGTCGGCCAGCAGCGCGATTTGATAGCCGGCGCCCGCGGCGGTGCCGTTGACCGCCGCGACGCACGGCTTGTCGAGGCCGCGGATCGCCTCATAGAACGCACGCATGCGCGCCATCCAATCGGGGGCGCTCGCCGCGTCGAGGGTTTGCACGACCTTGATGTCCATGCCGGCGCAAAAGGCTTTCTCGCCGGCGCCGGTCAGCACGACGGCGCGGCACGCGGGATCGGCATTGCAGTCGGCGAGCGCGGCGGCCGTCTCCTCCGCCATCTCGTAGTTGAGGGCGTTGCGCACCGCGGCGCGGTCGAAGGTGATCGTCGTGACGGCGTCCGTCCGCGTCAGTTGAATGTGTTGCGGCATCCTTGGCCTCCCCTGCCCCGCGCGGCTCAGCCGAACCAGCTCAGCACGCTGATACCGCCCACCACCAATAGCACGCCGAGCCACAACAGCTTGCCCACCGCCTCGCGCAGGAACACCCATGCGAGCAGCACGGCGACGACGGCATAGGACGAGCTTGCGACCAGCGCGAGTGTGCCGTTCTCCTGGCCGAGCCCAATGAAGAGCGTGGCGTACCCCGCCGTATCGAAGAGCGCGAGCGCGATCAAGAGGGGCCAGGCGCGGGTTGGAATGCCGGGCCGCTTGCGCACCGCGAGGAACCACCCCGCGAAGAAGCAAACCCCCGTCAAGCGCACCGCGAGGACCATTTGCCAGGGCCCATAGCGCTCGATGGCGACGTCAGCGATGACCATGGAGACGGCGAAGAAGAACGCGGCGCCCGCGGCCATGACCAGCGAGCGCACCACGACCTCGCGCGTGTACTCGGCCTGATGCGCCCGGTCGGCGCGCCCGACGGCGAGCGCCACCACCCACACGCCGGCGAGCGTCACCACCATCGCAACCCAGTGCACCGGCTCGGGCCGAGCGCCGAAGATCATCGAGAACGGCAGCGCGAAGGCCGGGTAGCTGGAGGCGGTCGGCGAGCCCAGCGAGACCGGACCGGTCGCGATCGCCTGGAAGAGCAGCGCCGTCGCGACCGCCGTGCAAAGGCCGGAGATAATCAGCGTCCACAAGCCCGGCGGGTCCCAGGTGAGCGGCTCGCCGGCGATCCCGATATAGAGCGCAGTGATCAGCGTGCCCGCGAGCATGATGCCGAGCATGGTGGCCGGCACGCCGATTGCGCGGCCCGCGAAGCGCGCCGTGAAATCGGCGAAGCCCCAGGTGACCGCGGCCCCGACGCCCCAGGGGATCGGGCCGCCCATCAGGCCGCAGCCGCGCGTGGCGAGGCCGCCCGAGCGGCTCGCGAGTGAAATGGCATCGGGGTGGTGTCCGTGCTCGTGGAGCGCGGATTATGCCCGTCCGTGCCCGCGCGGGCCAGCGACGGTTCGCCCCTACGCGGCGCCGCCTCAAAGGCGCGGGTCGACCGGCTCCGATTCAAGCGCCAACACGGCGAGCGCGCATTCGTGCACCTTGGCGAGCGGCTGCTTGTCCACGAAGCGGTGCAACCCTTCGAGGCCGAGGCGGAACTCGCGCGCGGCGAGCGAGAATTTGCGCCGCAGCCCACGCTCGCGCAGCCGCGCGATGTTCTCGGGCATGTCGTAGTCGGGTCCGTAGATGATGCGCAGATAATCGCGGCCCCGCACCTTCAGTGCGGGCTGAACCAGCTCCTTGCCGCGGTGAGCGACGAACGCGGTGGGCTTGAGCACGAGGCCCTCGCCGCCCGCGGCGGTGTGCTCTTCCCACCAGGCGATCAGCGCCGCGCGATCGGCCTCTGCCGCGGGATCGAGCTGGCGCCAGCCCGTCACCTGGAGAATGGGGTCGCCCGCGGCGAGGCGCGCGATCGTGTCCATGTGCCAGGTGTGCGGCGCATCGGCGAACACGCGGCCCTCGGCGGCCAAGAGGTGAAACGGCGCGATGCGGTAATCGTCGATGGTCTCGGCCGGCCAGCAATAGCCCTCGATCGTCTCGCCCATGCGACGCGCATTGTCACGGCGCCGCACCGCGCCCTCCCGAAGCGCCGCCAACGCCTCGCTCCCACCGGCATCGGGCAAGGCATCGAGAAGCGCCTCGGCGGAGGCGCGCGCGGCCATCACGGTCGGCATGTATTGGAGGCGCAGCAAGCTTTGTGCCTTGGCCGACCAAGGCATGACCTCGGCATCGAGCAGCACCCAGCCGGTGTCGAGCGATTCCCACAGGCCACAGCGCTCCATCGCCGCCCCGAGGCGCGCGATGATCGCCTCCTCCTCCGCCTCGTTCTTGAAAAACGGACGTCCCGTGCGCGTGTAGATGCGGCCCGCCTTGCCGTCTTCGACGCCGAAACGTGCCTCCGCCACCGCCGGATCGCGCGTCAACACGATGACGGCACGCGAGCCCATGTGCTTTTCTTCCGCGACCAGATCGTCGACGCCCGCCTTGGCATAGAAGGCGAGACCCTGCGCGGGATGCTCCAAGATCGGACCATCGGGCGCGGTCGGGCAGGCGCCCATGGTGGGCGGCAGATAGATCAGCCAGCGCGGGTCGACCGCAAAGCGGCTCATCACCTCGAGCGCGGCGAGGCTGTGCTCCTCGGAGATCGTCAGCGCGCCGCCGAAGCGCGTTTCGATGCGCCGCTTGGCGGCGAAGTCGTCGAAATAGAGAAGCCGGTCGTGGTCCTGCTGCGCCGTCCGTCCGCTGCCGGAGTCGAGCGGGCGCGCCGGCTCCGCATATTGACGCGCGGCGGAGACCGAGACGGTCTCGCGCTCGGGCCAGCGGAGCGCGGTGAGCTTGCCGCCAAAGACGCAACCCGTGTCAACGCAAAGCGTGTTGTTGAGCCATTCGGGCTCGGGCACCGGCGTATGGCCGAACACGACATCCGCCTTGCCGCGATAATCGCGCGCCCACTCGAGGCGCACCGGCAGACCGAAGTCATCGATCTCGCCCGTGGTCTCGCCATACATCGCGAAGCTGCGCACCTGGCCCGAGGCACGCCCGTGCATCGCCTCCTTGAGGCCGGCATGCGCGACCACGAGACTGCCATCCGCGAGCCAGTGGTGCGACAGGAGCCCATCCAAAAACGTGGCGACCCGCGCCCGGAAGGCCTCCGACGCACCGTCCAACTCGGCGACCGTGAGGTCGAGACCGTGGGTCTGCTGGACCTGGCGGCCCTTGAGCCACTTGCTCAGCTTGAAATCGTGGTTGCCGATGACGCAGCGCGCCGTGCCCTCCTCGCACATGCCCATGACCAGGCGCAAGCAATCGACATTGCGCGGACCGCGATCGGCGAGGTCGCCGACGAAGAAGGCGGTGCGGCCCTCCGGGTGGCGCGCGCTCACCAACGCATCGGGATCATCGGGCAGTGGGTCGACGGCGTAGCCGAGCTGGCCGAGCAAGGTGCCGAGCTCGTCGAAGCAGCCGTGCACATCGCCGATGATATCGAAGGGTCCGCGCTCGGTGCGTCGATCGGTCCAGAGCGGCTCGCGCACGATCTCGAGCGCGTCGACCTCCTCCGGCGAGCGCATGATGTGAACACGGCGAAAGCCCTCCCTGGCGAGCCCGCGCAGGCCGCGGCGCAAAGCGCTCGCGTGACGGCGCGCGACGTGCGGGCCGAATGGCCGCTCGGGGCGCGCCTTGTTGCGCTCGTGGCAAAGCGCTGGGTCAATGTCGAGCACGAGCGCCACCGGCAGCGCATGATAGCGGCGCGCGAGGCTCACTAGGCGTGCACGCGCCTGCCGCTCGACCGAGGTCGCGTCGATCACGGTGAGCTTGCGCCGGCGCAGGCGCACGCCGGCGGTGTATTGCAGGAGGTCGAATGCGTCGTCGGTCGCCGTCTGATCGCGTTCGTCGTCCGAGACGAGCGCGCGGCAGCGATCCGACGACACGATCTCGGTCTCGAGGAAATGCTTGCGGGCGAGCCGCGACTTGCCGGCGCCGGTCGGGCCGATCAGCGCAACCAGGCAGAAATCCGGGATCGTGAACGTCATGCCGCCGCCTCCCGGGGGGCCTCGCGCAAGAAGATCGCCATCTGCGACGGCGGGCCATGTGCGGGATCGACCGGGCCGATCGGCCTGAACGACACGGCGTAGCCATAGCCGGCTGCGACCGCCGCGCACCATTCCTGGAACTCCGCTTCCGTCCACTCGAAGCGGTGGTCGGGATGGCGGAAGGCATCTGCGGCCATTGTCTCGAAGAGCGCGTTGTAGCTGCGGTTCGGCGTGGTGACCACGACGAGGCGCGGCCGGGCGTCGGCGAAAACCGCGAGCGCGAGCGAAGAGAGACGCGAAGGCTCTATATGCTCGATCACCTCGACCAGCGTCGCAGCGTCGAACCCGTGCCAGCGCCGGTCACCATAGGTGAGGCTCCCCATCTGGAGCGAGAGGCGTTCGCGCAGCGCCTCGCCTGCCCGGTCGAGGCGAAGGCGCCGGTGCGCGACCTCGAGCGCGCGCACCGATGGGTCGACGCCAACGAGACGCCCGATGCCGCGTGCCTTGACGAGGCGCTGAAGCAGCTTGCCCTCGCCACAACCGAGGTCGAGCACGCTGCCGGCGCCATGCTCGACAAGCACATCGGCGATGGTATCGAGCCGGAGATCGTGCAGGCGTATCGGCGTCTCGAGCGCCGCCTCGGGCACGCCCGCCGCCGCCTCGGCCTCGTCATCATCGGCGACCTCGTTCTCCGCGAGCCGTGCGAGGGCGGCATGGATCAGCGCGCGGCGATGCTTGAGGGCGCGCCGCGTGATCAGTTCCTTATCCGGATGGGCGGCGAGCCATCCCTCACCCTTGGCGAGCAGCGTCTCGACTTCGTCGCGGTCGATCCACCAGTGCTTGGCGTTGTCGAGCACGGGGACAAGAACGTAGAGATGCTTGAGGAGCGCACCGAGGTGCACCGCACCTGTCAGCCGGAGGTCGTAGAGCCCGCGTGCGCCACTCTCGCCCAGCAGCCGGGCGGTAACAGCGTAGCCCAATGGCTCGAAGAGGCGCGTCACCAGGTCAGCGCCGCCGGCGACCGAAACCGGCGTCGCGCGTGCCTCGAAGGGCAGCGGACGCTCGGCGAGCGCCTGCCGCTCCTTCGAGCGGCCCGCCATGGCTTGCCCATAGGCCCGGTTGAGCGCGACCGACAGAAACGAGTTCGCGACGTAAGGCCGGTCGTTGACATATTGGTCGAGGAGGCCATCCGCGCGCGCGCCGCGGCCACGCACCAACCGGATGGGGTCGACGTCGAGATGCAGCACGGCGGTCGCCCGCGCATCCGATGCCTCGCGGAAGAACATCGTCGCGACCCCGGCGGCGGTCTCACGCACGTGGACATGATCCGGATGTTTGCGGAGAAGAAAGCCGAGATCCCGCGCAGAGTAGTCGGCGAAGGCTGGAGCCGAGAGAGTGATTTCGATCTGCATGATACGACGCTTGATCGAGGCTTTTCGACATATAGGGAGTCAATAATGTCGCTTGAAGACTCCTAGCACACCTCAAAAATACTCAACTGTCCGTTTCGCTGGAGGACTTTTGTCCCGCGATTTAACGACTGTTTAGTAACCAAGAACCTAGCATCCAACCTGATTCGATCTGCGGTGCACCACCGTTCAGAGTCGCACTCGTTACGAAGAGTGAGAGCGGCATGTTAGGAGACGACATTGCTAAATAACCTGAAGATTCGGAGCCGCATTGGGCTCGCCCTTATTCTACCCATTCTTGGCCTCCTCGCATTCTCCGGCTTCGTGGTCGTCGACGCCCAGCGTACGTCGTCGGAGCTGGGTGACGTCGGCGCCCTCGCCACGCTGGCGCCGGACGTGAGCGCGCTCGTCCACGAACTCCAGAAGGAGCGCGGACAGTCTGCCGGCTTCATCGGCTCGCACGGTGGCGAGACCTTCCGGCAAGGGCTGCTCGCCCAGCGCAACGACACGAACAGCGCGCGCACCCAACTCGAGGCCGCGCTCAATGATTTCCCGTTAGACAATTATGGCGCTGGGTTTGCTGAGAAGATGGCGCGCGCCCGCAGTATGGTGGCGGAGCTCGACAGGATGAGGCAGCAGGTCGACTCGCTCTCCCTCGCCGTCGGTGACATGGCGAAACATTATGGTGGCACCATCGCCGAGCTCCTCGGCATCGTCGAAGAAATGGCCGTGCTCAGCACCGATGCGGAGGTGACGCGGGCGATCGCCGCCTACACGAATCTGTTGCAAGCCAAAGAGCGTGCCGGCATCGAGCGCGCGATGGGCGCCGCTGGCTTCGGCGCCGCCGAGTTCTCGCCGACTGTGCATCGTCGTTTCGTCTCGCTGATCGCCGCGCAAGAGGCCTTCCTCGCCAATTTCGCCGCCTATGCCACGCCCGCCGAGCGACAGTTTTTCGCGAAAACCGTATCCGGTGCGGATGTCGCCACAGTGGAGCGTATGCGCGAAGTGGCGATCGCCAGCCCGTTTGGCGGCTCTCTCGAGGGCATTACCGGCCCGCAATGGTTCAGCGCGATCACCGCAAAGATCGACCTGCTCAAGGCGGTGGAGGACCGCATCGCGGCCAATCTCAACGCGCAGGCGTCGGCCAAGCGCAGCGACGCGGCAACCGCTTTCATCATGGAAGGCATTATCACGTTGCTGTTGCTTCTCGTGACCGCCGCTGCCGTCACGATCGTGGTGCGCAGCATCACCAAACCGGTTGTGGGAATGACCGACGCGATGAGCGGCCTGGCCGCAGGTGATCTGACCGTTGACGTTCATGGTGCCGAGCGCAAAGACGAGATCGGCGAAATGGCGCGCGCCGTGCAGGTGTTTAAGGACAACGGGATCGAATCCGAACGCCTCGCGCAGGAAAAAGAAGCGGAGCAGGCGGCGCGCGAGAAGCGCTCGCAGGAGGTCGCTGACCTCTGCACCAATTTCGAGAACGCCGCGAGCGGCGTTCTTCAGGCTGTCGCAGCCGCCAGCACACAAATGCGCGAGACGGCCGCCTCCATGAAGACCACCGCGGAAAGCGCGACCGCGCAAGCGCAAGACGTCGCCAACGCTTCCGACGTCGCGTCGATCAACGTCAACACGGTGGCCGCCTCGGCCGAGGAGCTTTCCAGCTCGATCTCAGAGATCAGCCGTCAGGTCGCGCAATCCTCAGAGACCAGCAACCGCGCCGTCAACCAGGCCGAGAGCGCGGCGGACACCGTCGAGGGTCTGGCGCAAGCGGCGCAGAAAATCGGCGAGGTGATCAACCTGATCTCCGACATCGCCGAGCAGACCAACCTCTTGGCGCTGAACGCGACCATCGAGGCGGCGCGGGCCGGCGAGGCCGGCAAGGGTTTCGCCGTCGTGGCCTCCGAGGTCAAGAGCCTCGCCAATCAGACCGCGAAGGCGACCGAGGAAATCTCGGCCCAGATCTCCGCCATGCAAGCCGCGACGAGCGACACGGTGGACGGCATCGGATCGGTTCGCGGCATCATCGACGAGATCGGCGAGACCGCGACCACCATCGCCGCCGCTGTGGAAGAACAGACCGCCGCAACCCAAGAGATTGCGCAGAGTGTTCAACAGGCCGCAAGCGGCACGCAGCAGGTCACCTCGACCATCGGTGAGGTCACCAAAGCCGCCGAGGAAACCGGCTCATCGGCCGCCGAGGTGCTTTCCGCGGCGGACGAGTTGTCGCGCCAATCGGAAACGCTCAGGGGCGAGGTCGAATCGTTCCTCTCCGCGGTGAAGGCAGCCTAACCGGCGGCTTATTGCGCCGGCGCCGGATGGCCCCGGCGCTGGCTGCGCGCGCTAGCGCCGCGCGAGATAGCCCATCGCGCGGAACCAATCGACCGCGTCGGCGAGTGCTTGCTCGGTCGGACGGGCCTTGAAGCCCAGCGCGCGTTCGGCCTTCTCGGACGAGAAGAACATCAGCTTGCGCGCCATGCGCAGATTATCGCGCGTCAGCCGCGGCTCGACGCCGGTGAGGCGCGCCCACATCTCCGAGCTCCAGGCGAGCGGGCCGAGCGGCCCATGGGGCAGGCGGATCTTGGGTGCGGGACGGCCGACCAGGGGGGCGAGCCGCTCCAAGATCGCCCGGAGCGTCAGGTTTTCGCCGCCGAGAATGTAGCGCTCACCGATCTCGCCGGCCTCGAGCGCCCGTAGATGCCCGGCCGCGCAATCGTCGACATGCACCAGGTTGAGGCCCGTATCAACATAGGCGGGCATGCGCCCGGTCGCGAAATCCACAATGATCCGCCCGGTCGGCGTCGGCTTGACGTCGCGCGGGCCCACCGGCGCCGACGGGTTCACGATCACCGCCGGCACGCCCTCCTCCGCTACCAGCGTGAGCACGGCCTGCTCGGCGAGAAACTTCGAGCGCTTGTAGTGACCGATCATCTGGCTCTCGCGCACCGGCGTGGTCTCGTCCGCCGGCGTGCCGTCGGCGTTCAGGCCGAGCGCCGCGACGCTCGAGGTGTAGACGATGCGCGCCACGCCGGCCGCCGACGCCGCACGCAGCAGGTCGCGCGTGCCGTCGACATTGGCGCGGTAGATCGCGGACGGATCGGGCACCCAGAGGCGGTAATCGGCGGCCACGTGGAAGAGCGTGTCGCACCCCGCGACGGCGCGTCCCAGCGAGGCCGGGTCCGTCAGGTCGCCGAGCGCGCGCTCGACGTCGAGGTCATCGATGTTGCGGGTGTCGCTGCCGGCGCGGGTGAGCACGCGCACCGTGTGACCCGCCGCGATGAGCTGTCGCGCGACGGCCGAGCCCAGAAACCCGGTGGCGCCGGTGACGAGCGTCGTCATTCAGGCTCGGCCGCGCGGGGGCCGAACAGGACGGCCCGCTCGCGCCAGGCGGTCCACCCGAGGAAGATCGGTCCGATCACGGTGGCGGCGACCAGCAAGACGATGAGGCCGCCGCACCAGGTGATCGGGCCCATGAAGTACATCGTGTCCTCGATGTGGAAGCCCTTGAACTGCGGCTGTCGCGCCAACCGTTGGCCGACCCGGCTCTCGATGATCTGAAAGGTGAGAAAGAGCAGCGAGACCGAGACGCCCGCGATCGCTCCAAGGAGGATTCCCCACTCGCCGAGCCAGGAGTCTCGGAGGCCAATGCCGATGCAGATGAACATGATGATGTGGATGCCGGCGTCGCAGGCGATGTCGTAATAGTGGCCGAACTTGCTGGTGCGCCCGGTGAGCCGCGCGAGCTCGCCGTCCATGTGATCGACGAAGTTGGAGAGCATGTAGAGCCCGGCCGCCCACATGATTTCGGGCGCGGTACCCACCGCGAACAGCGCGCAGGCACCAAGACCGAGGGCCAGGCGAAGCGTGGTGATCTGGTTCGGCGTCACCCGCGTGTGCGCGAGCGGGCGCACCAGCTGGTGCGCAAGCCACTGGTCCCAGGCCATGCGTGGCTTCTGCGCTTTCGGCGGCTCGACAGCCGGCTCTTCGCTCGCGTTGATCTCGCTCATCGGCGCAGTATAGCCTGCTTCGGTCCGTGACAAATTCGTGGGCCCACCGATGCGTGCCTTGATCCTCGCGGCCGGCGTCGGCAGACGCCTCTCAGGCTTTGATCTGCCAAAAATCATGCTCTCTTTCGGGGGCCGAACGCTGCTCGAGCGGCACTTATCGGCGCTCGACGCCGTGGGAGTGACCGACGTGACGATCGGTGTCGGCTTCAAGGCCGAGGCGGTCCGGCGCGCCCTCGATAGCCTCGGCCGAGACGATGTCGCGACAGTCCACAATCCCGACTTTGAGCGCGGGAGCGTCGTCACGCTATGGACCCTGCGCGATGCCATGACACGCGGCGGCGATGTGCTGCTGATGGATGGCGACGTGCTCTACGACAGCCGACTTCTCTCAGCCCTGCTCGCCAACCGCCGCGCGGCCTGCATGCTCGCCGATCGCGCCTACGAGCCGGGCGACGAGCCGGTCAAGATTGGCATGGCGAACGGGGAGCTCGTCGATTTCGGCAAGAAGCTCGACGCCGCGGCCGAACCGCTCGGCGAATCGGTCGGGTTCTTCCGCTTTGACCCGCGCGTCGCCGCCCGCCTCATCGACGAAGCGGGCGCCATGATCGAGAGCGGGCGGGAC
Organism: Alphaproteobacteria bacterium; assembly: GCA_965216915.1. GTDB lineage: Bacteria > Pseudomonadota > Alphaproteobacteria > UBA828 > UBA828 > CBDCGS01. Next base: position 329,938 of record CBDCGS010000010.1, on the reverse strand, counting down.
GACGAACTCTTCGAGGAGGCGCTTCGCACGGTCGTCCGCGCCGCGCCGCCCGGCACTTTCGGGATCGAAGACATCACGGGGTTGCCCTGGACCGAGATCGACTTCCCCGAGGACGTCGCACGCGCCCGCGACGAAATCCTGCCGCGCCTCGAGGGTGGTTCGCCGTCCTAAACCGTCTTGATCAGTGCACCCAGCACGAGGCTCGTCTTGCGTAGCGAGCCGAACTTGATGCGCGGTCCCGCGACGCGAAACCCTTCCCGCTCGATGCGCCTAAGATAGGTCTCGTACACCGCGCGCATCAAAAGCGCCGGGCGCATCGCCCGCCGCTCGGAGGACGGCAGCGACGCCGCGGCCACATCAAAATGCTGGCGCGCCATGCGGCCGACCTTGGCACACACACCCTCGATGCCCGGCGCGCCGACGATCCCCTCCGGCGGAACCGCCTCAAGCCCCTTGTCCTCGAGGAACTCGCGCGGCAGATAGATGCGGCCGCGCTCGGCGTCCTCCGCCACATCGCGCAGGATGTTGGTGAGCTGGAACGCGAGGCCGAGGTGGCGCGCGAAGGTCGGGATGCTGTCGGCCCGGTAGCCGAAGATCTCGACCGAGAGCAGCCCGACGCAGCTCGCCACGCAGTAGCAATAGCGCTCGAGCTCCGCGAGCGTCGGGCGCACCATAGCGCCGCCGCCATCCATCTCGAAGCCTTCGAGAATCTCGAGAAAATACCGCTCCGGCAAGCCGAAACGCTCGATCGGCGCTTCGAGCGCGATCGTGACCGGGTGACGCGGCTCACCGCGATAAAGCGCATGGATCTCCTCGCGCCACGCGTCGATGAGCGCGCGCGAGATCGCGGGATCCTCGATCTCGTCCGCGACGTCGTCGGTCTCGCGGCAGAAGGCGTAGAGCGCGAGCATGGCCTCGCGCTTGACCCGCGGAAGGAGCATCATGGGCAGGTAGAACGACGAGCCGGACGCTTTGGTGACGTCGGCGACGTACCGTTTCGGATCGTCGGCCGAGGGGATCGGGAGCGTGATCGCAGCGTCTACCACGAGGAGACGACGCCGGCCACGCCGCAGCGCAACCAGCCGAGCTTCGAAACCTTGACGCGTCCGGCCACGGGGTCTTCCCGGCGCAGGCGACGCCAGAGCGCCCAACCGAGCTTGACGATCACGGCGCACTCCCAGCGGAAACGGCGCTGACGCACCGAACCCGGCATCTCGCGCGCCCGCCGGAGCAGCACCTCGGTCTCGTCGAGGCAACGATCGATGGTGGCGCGCACGGCAGTGGTCGAGCGCGTGCGCGTCAGATCCGCCACGCCGCCGCCGGCCTCCACGAGCCACGGCTCCGGGAGATAGACGCGATTGAGGGCGTGATAGTCCTTCCGACAATCCTGCAGATGGTTCAGCACCTGCAAGGCGTTGCACAGCGCGTCGGAGCCAACCAGATCCGCGGTCTCGGTCTCGCCGTGGATATCCATCATCACCCGCCCCACCGATGCGGCCGAGCGGTAGCAGTAGTTCATCAAGTCGTCCCAGTCGTCGTACCTGAGCTTGGTGGCGTCTTGAATGAACGCGGAGAGCAGGTCGCGGCCATGGCGAGGACTGTTGCCGGTGGCCGCGAGGCTGCGGTGATAGGGCACGGCCCAGTCCGGCAGCGCGGCCTCGTCGACGCCGAGCGCGTCGCTCACCGCCTGCAGCCGCTCGATCTTCTCGGCGGCCTCGATCGTCGTTGAGTCCGCGATGTCGTCGGCCTCGCGTGCGAAGAGATAGAACGCATGAACATGCGGACGATGCTCGGGCGCAATCAAGAATGAGCCGACGGGGAAATTCTCGGTGTTGTCGCGGATCAACGCGAGAACGTCGTCCTCGGGGCTCACCATCGCCGACGCAACCCCCCGGTCGCGCCTCAGACCATCAAGCACACTCATGCGTTTGCTTTCGTCCCCGGAGATTCGCCCCGTTTCAGTTCGCGCTCTCCCTTAAGCGATGCTCGCAATACCTTCCACAAACAGGTCTTTATCGGGCAGCGTGCTCGGCGGCCTGTTGCCGGGCCGCGGCATCGATGGCGCGCACGTCGTCGATCGACGCGACTGCGCTGTGGTTCATCGCGGCCAGGCAGGCCTCGACGATCCGGGCGATGTCGAGAAACCCGATCTCGCCGGCGAGGAAGCGCGCGACCGCCACCTCGTTCGCCGCGTTGAGCACGATCGGCGCGCTCCCGCCCATCTCCAGCGCACCACGCGCGAGCCGCAGCGCCGGGAAGCGATCCTCATCCGGTTCCTCGAATGTCAGTTCGCCGAGCGCCGCGAGATCGAGCTTGGGCGACGGCGCCGGCATGCGCTCCGGGTAAGCGAGGGCGTAGGCGATGGGCGTGCGCATGTCGGGCGTGCCCAGCTGGGCGAGCACCGAGCCGTCGACATAGGCCACCATGCTGTGAACCACCGATTGCGGGTGCACCAGCACCTCGATCTGGTTCGCCTCGACCGGGAACAAGTGGTAGGCCTCGATCATCTCGAGCCCCTTGTTCATCATCGTCGCGGAATCGACCGAGATTTTCGCGCCCATGTCCCAATTTGGATGGGCCACGGCCTCTGCCGGTGTGGCTGCCGCCATCACGGCGCGGGGCGCCTCTCGAAACGGGCCGCCCGAGGCCGTCAGGATGACGCGCTCGACAGTCTCGTCCTGCTTGAAATCAAACACTTGGAAGATGGCGTTATGCTCGGAATCGACCGGCAACAGCGTCGCGCCAGCGGCGTCGACCTCCTCCAGCATGAGGCTGCCCGCGCACACCAGGCACTCTTTGTTGGCGAGCCCGACGATTGCGCCGCGGCGCACCGCCGCGAGCGTCGGCCCCAAGCCGGCCGCCCCCACGATCCCGGCCATCACGAACTCCGTCGGCATCTCGGCCGCCTCGGCGATCGCCTGTGCGCCCGCCGCGGGCGCGATCCCGGTGCCGGTGAGCGCGTCCTTCAGCGCGCCATAGCAGGCATCGTCGCCGATCACGGCGACCCGCGCGTTGGTCTCGCACGCCTGGGCCACCAACCGTTCGACGTTGCGGTGCGCGGTCAGCGCCTCGACGGCGAAACGCTCCGGCGCACGCTTGATGAGATCGATCGTGCTACAGCCGATCGACCCGGTGGACCCGAGAATCGTGACCCGGCGGGGATCTGTGTGTTGCTGTCCAACGTTCCGACGGTCATCCGGCGAAACGTCGACAACGGCATGCATGTCGGCCACCCTGAACCCACTTTCGCAACGGCGGCGCTTTGTTATGTTGCTGTCATCTTTCCAGCACGGTCTGCGCTGTGCAACAGGAAAACCGGATACGCCACGCGAGAGGTGACCCGATGAGCTTGACGCAGAAAACCTGTGAGCCGTGCCGGGGCGGGATTCCGCCGCTGGAATCGGCGGAGGCGAAGGCGTTTCTCAAGCAGACCCCGGGGTGGGAACTGCTCGACGCCGACACCAAGATCCAGCGCACTTTCAAGACCGGCAATTTCGCCGATGCCATGGCGCTCGTCACGAAGGTGGGCGCGCTCGCCGAGGAGGAAGGCCACCACCCGGACATCACGTTCGGCTGGGGCTATTGCACCGTTCTCTTTTACACGCATAAAATCAAAGGGTTACACGAGAACGATTTCATCATGGCCGCCAAGGTGAACGCGCTCGCGGAGGCCGCCTAGGCCGGCTCCACCATCTCGCTCAAGTCGCGCAGCAGGCGCTGCACTCCGGAGACGCGGTCGCTCGCCTTGGGCCATTTGCGGGCGAGCACGAGGGAGCTGTCAGGCCGCAAGCGGATCTCGCGCTCGGGCGCGGAGATGTAGCGGATGAGCGCGTCCGGGTTGGCGAACATATCGTCCCGGAAACTCAGCACCGCGCCGCGGGGCCCGGCCTCGAGCTTCGCGACGCCGGTCTTCCGGCAGAGATGCTTGATGGCGACGATCTCCAGCAGGTGGATCACCGAATCAGGCGGCGGCCCGAATCGGTCGGTGAGCTCGTCGACGAACGCGTCGATGTCGGCGCGCGTCTCGAAGGTCGCGATGCGGCGGTAGAGCGAGAGCCGCACGTCGAGATCGGCGACGTAGCCGTCGGGGATGAGCACGGCGCCGCCCAGGCTGATGCTTGGCGACCACGCGGCGTCGATCGGTGTCACGCCCTCCCCCGCTTCGGCGCGCGCGGTCGCCACCGCCTCCTCGATCATGTGCTGATAGAGCTCGATGCCGACCTCGCGCACATGGCCGGACTGTTCGCTGCCCAGCAAATTGCCTGCACCCCTGATATCGAGGTCGTGGCTCGCAAGGCTGAAGCCCGCGCCCAAGCTGTCGAGCCGGTGGATCACCTGGAGCCGCTTGTGGGCCGCGCCGGTGAGCCGGTGCTCGGGCGGCAGCGTGAGATAGGCATAGCCGCGCAGCTTGGCGCGCCCGATGCGGCCGCGCAGCTGGTAGAGCTGAGCGAGACCGAACATGTCGGCGCGATGGACGATCATGGTGTTCACGCGCGGCAGGTCGAGCCCTGACTCGATGATCGCGGTCGACACCAGCACACCGCAGCTGCCCTCGTAGAACGAGGCCATGGCATCCTCGATCGCCCGCGGGGTCATGCGTCCGTGGGCCAGCGCGATCTTGATCTCGGGCGTGAGCTTCGCGACGCGGTCGGCCACACGATCGAGGTCCGCGATGCGCGGGCACACGTAGAAAGTCTGCCCGCCGCGCAGATGCTCGCGCATCAGGGCCTCGCGCACCGTGACCGGATCGAAGGGCAGGATGAAAGTGCGAACGGCAAGCCGATCGAGCGGCGGGGTCGAGATCACGCTCATGTCGCGCACCCCGCTGAGCGCCATCTGCAGCGTCCGCGGGATCGGCGTCGCGGTCAGCGTCAGCACGTGCACATCGGCGCGCAGCTTCTTCAGCTTCTCCTTGTGGGCGACGCCGAAATGCTGCTCCTCGTCGACGATGAGGAGGCCGAGATTGTTGAACGCGATCGTCTCGGCCAGGAGCGCGTGCGTGCCGATGACGATGTCGACCTCGCCGGCCGCGATGCCGCGCCGCACGGCGGCCTGGTCCTTGGCGCCAACCAGGCGCGAGAGCTGCGCGATGCGCACCGGCAGGTCGGCGAAGCGCGCCGCGAAGGTGTGGGTGTGCTGCCGTGCGAGCAACGTCGTCGGCACGAGCACCGCGACCTGCTTGCCGCACTGCACCGCGTGGAACGCGGCACGGAGCGCGACCTCGGTCTTGCCGAAGCCGACATCGCCGCAGATCAGCCGGTCCATCGGGCGCGCGGAGCCGAGATCGTCGAGCGTCTCGTCGATCGCGCGTGCCTGGTCCTCGGTCTCGGCATAGGGAAAGCGCGCGCAGAACGCCTCATAGGGCGCGCTCGGCGCTTCCAAGACCGGCGCAGGCTTGGTGGCGCGCGCCGCTGCCACCTTGATCAACTCATTGGCGAGTGCGCGAATGCGCTTCTTCAGGCGCGCCTTCCGCGCCTGCCAGGCCACCCCGCCGAGGCGATCGAGCGAGACCGGCTGATCGGCCGAGCCATAGCGCGAGAGCATGTCGATCTGCTCGACCGGAACGAACAGCTTGTCGTCGCCCTCGTAAAGGATGCGCAGGCAATCGTGCGGCGCTTGGTCGACGGTGAGCGTCTCCAAGCCGTCATAGCGCCCAATGCCGTGATCCACATGCACGACGAGATCGCCCTCTGCGAGCTCGGTCGCGTCCGCCAGAAAATGCTCGGCGCGCACCCTGCGCCGCTTGCTGGGCCGGCTGAGCCGGGTGCCGAGCATGTCGGCCTCGGCAATCACGGTGAGCGCCGGCGCGTAGAACCCGTGCTCGAGCGCGAGGGCGGTCAGGGCGATCCGGCCTGCGTCGAGCGCGTCGGCCGATGGCCAGTCATCCACGGCCTCGATCTCGGTGACGCCGTGCTCGGACAGAAGACGCCGAATGCGCTCGCGGCTACCCGCGCTCACGCAGGCGATCAGCACTCGATCGCCGCGCCTGCGCCGTGCGGCGGCATGTCCCTCGACGGCGTCAAACAGCGCGCCATCCGCCTGCAACCGCTCACCCACGAAATCGCGCCCGGGGCGCCCGCCGACATCCACCTGTCCGCCACGCGCCGGCTCGTCGTAGCCCGCGATCGCCGCGACGCTCCGCCGCTCGAACGCCTGCTCCCACTCCGCCTCGCTCAGATAGAGCCGCTCGGTGGGTACCGGCTTATAGGGCGGCGCGTCGACGGCCGCAGCCGGCTCGTCCGCGCGCGCTTGGTAGAAATCCGCGATCGCCTCGAGCCGGTCGCCCAGCGCCTGCTCGACATGACGGTCGAGCACGAACGCGGCATCGGGCAGATAGTCGAACAACGTCTCGAGGCCGTCGTGAAAGAGCGGCAGCCAATGCTCCATGCCGGGATAGTGCCGGCCCGCCGTGATCGCCTCGAACAGCGGGTCTTCCCGCGTCACCGCCCCGAAGAGCGTGCGATAGCCGGAGCGAAACGAAGCGATCGAAGCGTCATTGAGCAGCACCTCGCTCACCGGCGCGAGCACCGCCGCCGGCTGCGCGCCCTGGCTCCGCTGCGTGACGGGATCGAACGCCCGGATCGATTCGACGGTGTCGCCGAAGAGATCGAGCCGCACCGGCGCGTCCACGCTCGGCGGAAAGATGTCGACGATGCTGCCGCGCACGGCGTACTCGCCCGCCTCCATCACGGTGCCGGTGCGCACGAAGCCGTTGTGCTCCAGGTAGGCGAGAAGCGCCGCGTGGTCGAGCGCATCGCCGGTGCCGATGGCGAAGCCCGCATCCGCGAGCATGCGCCGCGGCGGAACGCGTTGCACGATGGCGTTGACGGTGGTGAGCACCACGAGAGGACCCGGCGCGCGCGTCGCAAGCGCGACGAGGCCGGCGACCCGACGGCTCGCAATGTCGCTCCGCGGCGACACGCGATCGTAGGGCAGACAGTCCCATGCGGGGATCGCGCGCTGCTCCAGTGCGGGCGCGAAAAACGCAAGCGCGTCGGACACCCGATCGAGCCGCGCATCGTCGCGCGCGACGAAGCACACCACCTTTGGGGCTTCACGCGCCGCAAGCTTCGCCAGCAACATGCCGTCGACACCCTCCGGCACGCCGCTGAGGGTGGTGTGGCCGGCGTCGGGGAGCGCGATGGCCGGCAGCCTAAGGGGAGTGGCGGTCAACGCGCGTGCCGTGCGATCGCGTAGTGCCGAAGCCGCGCCATCAAGGGTGTGTCGTGAACCGGCGGAACGGGCTCCTTGTCCATGATCCAGTTGACGATGTCGATGTCGCTCTCGCCAAGCAAAGCCTCCGCATGATCGACGTCGCACGGCGGCATCGTCGCACCATGCGCGCGGATGTAGCCGCCGAACAGGATGTTGGTCTCCCGCGTCCCGGTGTGCGAGGCGCGATAGAGCAGGCGCTTGCGGCGTGTATCGAGGTCGAGCGGCATGGCGGATCCGGCGTGGTGGCGGATCATACGTGCCCGTGCCCGTGCCGGCCAGCCATCCGGCGGCCGTGGCGGTTGGCGCCCGCCGCTCCGCCGGATAGCCTCGGCGCCATGCGGCCCTCCTCGCTCGACCCCGTCTTCGCGCCCGTCACGGTTCTGCCGGGGGTCGGGCCACGCATTGCGCGGGCGATGGAAAAGCTCACGGGCCCGGCCGTGGTGCATCTGCTGTGGCACCTGCCGACCGGCTTGGTCGACCGGCGCTACGCGCCGACGATCGCCGCCGCCGAGACCGGGCGGATCGCCACCATCGCAGTGACGGTCGACCGGCACGTGCCGCCGCGCAATCCGCGCCTGCCCTACAAGGTCTTTTGCTCCGACGAGACCGGCGTGATGACGCTCGTGTTCTTCCACGCGCGGGGGGACTGGCTCGCCGAGCGCCTGCCCGAGGGGCAGGCCCGCGTGGTCAGCGGGCGGATCGAACGTTACGGCGACGAGATTCAGATGGCGCACCCCGATCACATGGTGGCGCCCGACGCCCGCGCCGAGATCGAAACCGTCGAGCCCGTCTACGGCCTGAGCGCCGGCATCACGGGCCGTGTGATGGCACGCGCGGTGCGCACCGCGCTCACGCGTGCGCCCGACCTCGCCGAATGGGCCGACCCGAACTTGGTGACCGTGCGCGGTTGGCCGGCGTGGCACGACGCGCTCGCCGCGGCGCACCAGCCACCCGATGCCGCGGCGCTCCTGCCCGACTCGCCACCGCGCCAGCGCCTGGCCTATGACGAGCTGCTCGCCAATCAGCTCGCCCTCACCCTGATGCGCCGCTCGATGCGACGCGGCCGGGGCCGTCCCCTCGTCGGCGACGGCGGGCTACGCGCGCGCGTAGCCGCCGCCCTGCCCTATCAAATGACGCAGGCACAGGATGCGGCGATCGACGAGATCGCCACAGATCTCGCCGGCGAGACGCGGATGCTTCGGCTCCTCCAGGGCGATGTCGGCAGCGGGAAAACCCTGGTCGCGCTCTTCGCCATGCTGATCGCGGTCGAGGCGGGCGCCCAGGCGGCCTTCATGGCCCCGACCGAGCTTCTGGCGCGCCAGCATGCCGCCACGATCGAGGGGCTGCTGGCTGACACCGGCGTCCGCACCGCCCTAATCACCGGCGGCGAGCGCACGGCGGCGCGAGAAAAACGCCTCGCCGCATTGGCCGACGACACGGTCGATATCGCCATCGGGACGCATGCGCTGTTTCAAGAGGGCGTGGCGTTTCGCAATCTCGCGCTTGCGGTGATCGATGAGCAGCACCGGTTTGGTGTGCATCAGCGAATGCTCCTCGCGCGCAAGGGCAAGGACGTGGACCTACTCCTGATGACCGCGACCCCGATCCCGCGCACGCTGGTGCTGACGAGCTATGGCGACATGGAGGTTTCGCGCCTCACCGAGCGTCCGCCCGGCCGGCGGCCGATCGAAACCCGCGTGCTCAAGCTCTCCCGGCTCGACGAGGTCGCCGCCGCGGCCAAGCGCGCCGTCGCCAATGGTGCCAAGGTCTACTGGGTGTGCCCGCTCGTGGAGGAGTCCGAGACGGTCGATCTGGCTGCCGCCGCGGATCGCCACGCGGCGCTCCGTGCGCTGATGGGCGAGCGCGTGGCGCTGGTGCACGGACGCATGAAAGGCCGCGAGAAGGACGCCGCGCTCGCCGCGTTCGCCGGTGACGGTGCGGACGTGCTGGTCGCGACCACGGTGATCGAGGTCGGCGTCGACGTGCCGGCTGCGACCATCATGGTCGTCGAGCACGCGGAACGCTTCGGGCTGGCCCAGCTCCATCAGCTGCGCGGGCGCGTCGGCCGCGGCAGCGCCCAAGGCACCTGCCTCCTGCTCTACGCCGAGCCGCTCAACGAGACCGCGCGCGCGCGGCTCAACATCATGCGCGAGACCGACGACGGCTTCCGCATCGCGGAAGAGGATCTGCGCCTGCGTGGCGCCGGGGAGGTTCTCGGCACGCGCCAAAGCGGCGCGCCCGCCTTCCACCTGGCCGATCTCGCAGCCCATGGCGACCTTCTCGAGATCGCCCGCGACGACGTGAAGAAGCTGCTCCACGACGACCCGGCGTTCGCGCATCAGCGCGGCGAGGCGCTCCGCACCCTGCTCTACCTCTTCGAGCGCGATATCGCCGTGCGCTACCTACGCTCCGGCTGAGCATGTCAGGCTCGCCTATGCTCACGCGAATGCTCTATCTGGTTGAAATAGACGCAAGTGCGTCGTCGCAGGTGATTCCACCTGCGCGGAATTTGCTCTAATCGGCGGCGGAGCGTGGCCCCGCGACCTGCCCCGATTCGGTTTCCCCCGCACCCACGGTCTCGCCGACGGCGCGGTCGGGCGGTGTCACGATGCCGCCGGAGATGACGAGCTTCACCCCCTCCTCCACCGTCATGTCCAGAACGATGCAATCGGAGCGCGGCACGAACAGGAGAAACCCCGAGGTCGGGTTCGGCGTGGTCGGCAGGAAGACGTTGACCATCGCCTCATCGGTCACGCGTTGCACCTCGCCCTTGGTCGAGCCGGTGATGAAGCCGATAACCCAGATCCCGCGGCGCGGGTACTCGATCAGCACGACTTCGCGAAACGCGGCGGATTGCGCGAGCACGGCGTCGAAGATCTGCTTGAGCACGCCGTAGATCGTGCGCACCACGGGCACACGCTCGACCATACGCTCGCCGGTTCTCACAAGGACGCGGCCGAAGAAGTTGGTGACCAGCGCGCCGATCATCGTCACCACCAGAAGCACGATGATGACCCCGAGCCCCGGAATGCTGTGCCCGAGCACATTCGCCGGGTTGTAGGCCTCCGGGATGAGAGGCACGACCGCGCGGTCGACGAAATCGACGAGCAGCCAGATCAGCCAAGCGGTAATTCCGATCGGCGCGGTGACAAGAATGCCGGTCAAGAAATAGGTGCGCAGGCGCGGCAGCAAGCCCGGTTTGCGCGCCGGCTGGATTAGACGGGCGGAGGGTGATTGGTCGTCGTCGGGCACCGTCATCCTGCTACCGACCGGCCTCACGCTGTGTCCCCTGCGCGACGACGTTTCGTTCGCAGCCGCGCAGTCTCATGTTAGCGTCCCGGCCGACGAAATACCCGTCGATTGTGCGGCGCTGCTGAGGCGCGGCGGTTGGGAGCACGCGGCAGTGTTGGTGGGCTGGCTTCTTCTGGCGTTCGTCGCCACGCAGCGGATCGGTGAGCTGGTCTACGCACGCCGCAACACCGCCCGTCTGCGCGCGCAAGGAGCCTATGAGATCGGCGCGCGGCACTATCCGCTGATCGCGCTCTTGCACGCGCTTTGGCTCGGCGCCCTCGCGCTTTGGCTCGGTCTTGTGGAGAGCCACACGGTCCATTGGCCGCTGGTCGGCCTTTATGGCGCGCTTCAGCTCTTTCGCGTCTGGGTGCTTTGGGCGCTCGGCGCGCGCTGGACGACGCGCATCATCGTCTTGCCAGGAGCACCGCTCGTGGCTCGCGGACCCTATGGGCTGATGCGCCATCCCAACTACGCGCTCGTCTGCGCCGAGATCGCGGTGCTGCCGCTGGCGCTTGGCGCCTGGCCGCTGGCGCTCGGTTTCTCGTTCGCCAACGCGGCGCTGCTGATGCATCGCATTCGGGTCGAGGATGCCGCGCTCGGCCGCGCGCCCGTCACCCCGCGCCGGAACGCCCCATGACGGCGGGGGATTTCTTCTACGGGACGCTGCGCGATCCGACCTTGTTCGAGATCGTGGTGGACGCTCCGAGAGCGCGGTTCGATATTGAGGAGGCGTGGCTTGGGGACCATCGCTGCGTCCTGGTCGCCGAGGAAACCTATCCCTGCGTCACACACGCGCCGGGCTCGGAGGTGGTCGGGATCGTGGTCGGCGGTCTCGAGCCAACGCACCGTGCGCGGCTCCGGTTTTTCGAGGGAGATGAATATGTCCCCCACACCTTGGCGGTGCGCATGGCGAGCGGCGCGATCCGCGAGGCCGCCGTCCAAGTGGCCGGGCCGACCATCGTGCTGACCACGCGCCCCTGGGCGTTCTCCACCTGGCAGGTTCGCGATCGGGCAGACACGCTCACACAGGCACGGGCGTGGATGGCGTTGTTCGGCCGCTACGAGCCGGACGACCCGGCGCTGGAGCGGATCTGGTCGGAGCTCGCGGGCGCGCGCGCCGTGACCGACAGATCGGGATCTTGAATCACCACGCATGGCATCGTGGTCTTGCGCAGGGTGCGGCACGCCGCGGTCGCTTCGTTCTCCGCGAGCCCAAGCAAGCGCGCGCGATAGAGCGTCCGATGGCCCGAGACGAAGGGGGTGAGCGCCACCTCGGCATCCGCGAGCAGCGGCGCGCGAACCGTGGCGCGCCTGATCGCGATCTCCGCGGCCGTGACCGACCCGTAGGCCCCGACCTGCACACCCCACCGCTTGACGTGGATCACCGCCGGGCGCTGCGGCTCGCTCGCCGCCCGTGCCGAGCGCGACGGTTCGCTCACCTGTGCCGGGCGCGATGGTTCGCTCGCCCGCGGCGGGCGCGGCACGGGCTTCGACACGACCTGCCGTTGCGGCTTGAAGCGTACCGCCGGCACGTCGAGCGACACCTTCGGACGCGGGGTGATCAGCACGACCTTCGTCCGGCTGGGCTTGTAGACGGGGCGCGGAATATCCGCGACCGCGGGCCGGCCATACTGTCGGTCATGCGCAACGACCCGCTCGAAGCCGAGGTCGAGCAGCTTCACCATGTGGCGATCGCGCGACCGTGCCGACTTGCCGCCGAACACGACAACGACGATGCGCCGCCCGTCGCGCTGGGCGGACGCCGCGAGGTTGAAGCCCGAGGCGTGGATGTACCCCGTCTTCAGCCCATCGAGGCCTTCGTATTTTCCGAGCAAACGGTTGTGTGAGCGAAGCACCTTGCCCTTGTAGCGAAAGGTCTTCTCGCCGAAAAAGCGGTAGTACTGTGGATAATTGCGGCGCAGCGCTTGGGCGAGCGTCGCAATGTCACGGGCCGTCGAAAGCTGGCCCCGGTTGGGCAGCCCCGAGGCGTTGCGGAAAATGGTGCGCGACATGCCGAGCGCGCGCGCCTTCTTCGTCATCATTTTCGCAAACGCGCGCTCGCTTCCACCCAAGGCTTCGGCAACGACCACCGCGACGTCATTGGCCGATTTCACCGAGAGGGCACGAATGGCGTCGCGCACGCTGATGGTCTGACCCGGCCCCAAGCCGAGCTTCGAGGGCGGCTGCCGCGCGGCGCGGCGAGACACCTTGAGCTTGGTGTCGAGCGAGACCTTCTTGGCCTCGATCGCCTCGAACAGCAGGTAGAGCGTCATCAACTTGGTGAGTGACGCGGGGTAGTTCTGGGTGTCGGCGTTGCGAGAGCGCAGGACCTGATCGGTGTCGGCATCGATGATGATCGACGCGTATTTCGCGGCGGCCGGAGACGGCGCCCAAGCGCCCGCCGCAGCGAGTACTGCCGCGACGACGACCAACCCAAAGAACACTCTCAACGCGCGAATGAGGCTGCCTCCCAATGACGTCGACGGGCAAATTCCGCCAGGTTCGTCACGCCCGGCGACTCGGCCCGTCGGCTGCTATTGAATCAACTCAAGATCCTGCGTCAAGCCTAAGGACTGGTTAAGTGGTTAAAATAAACGAGATAACTGGGACCGGCGCGCATCGCTGCAACGGCACGGACGTGGTTAATAGGCCGGCGGCTCGATGTTGCTGGCGCGAAGTTCCGCCGTGAGCGCCGCCTTCAGGCGACCGAGGGCCTCGGTGTCAAGCGCCTCGCAGCGCGCGACCAGCACCGGCTGCGTGTTCGAGGCGCGCAGCAGCCACCAACCATCGTCAGTGTTCACGCGCACGCCGTCGATGGCCTCGAACGAGGCACCCGCCGCATCGAGCCGCTCCCGCACCTCCTCGACCACCGCGAACTTGCGCTCGTCCGGACAGTCGAACCGAATTTCCGGCGTGTTGACGCGGCTCGGCAACGCGGCCCGCAGGGCCGCGAGCGGGCGCCCCTCGCCCGTCACCACCTCGAGCAGCCGCAAGCCCGCATAGATCGCGTCGTCGAAGCCGTAGAAGCGATCGGCAAAGAAAATGTGACCGCTCATCTCACCTGCGAGCGGGGCACCAAGCTCGGCCATCTTCGCTTTGATCACCGAATGGCCGGTCACCCACATCAGGGGCTTGCCGCCGAGGCGTTGGATCTCATCGAACAAAACTTGGCTCGCCTTGACGTCGGCGATGACCGTCGCGCCCGGCCGATCGGCGAGGACACGGCGCGCGAGCAACGCGATGATTTGATCGCCCCACAAGATTTCGCCACCGCCGTCCACCACCCCAATGCGATCACCGTCGCCATCGAACGCGATCCCGAGGTCGCAGCCTTCGCGGCGCACCGTCTCGATCAGCTGGACCAGATTCTCGGGCACCGTGGGATCGGGGTGGTGCGCGGGAAAGCGGCCATCGATGGTTTCGTTGAGCAAGATGTGGCGCCCCGGGAGCCGCCGGGCGAGCCGCTGCATCACGTCGCCCGTCGCGCCGTTGCCGGCGTCCCACGCCACGGTGAGCGGCGCCAGGGCCGCGGCATCGCGCAGCAGGCGGTCGACATAGGCGTCCAGGACGGGGCACTCCTCCGCCCTGCCCTTGCCCGCGGCGAACGCGCCCGCCGCGGCGAGCGTGCCAAGCTCGACGATGGCATCGGCGTAAAACGGGCCGTGGCCCATCATCATCTTGACGCCGTTATAGTCGGGCGGGTTGTGCGAGCCCGTCACCATCATCCCGGCATCGCACTCGAGATGGTGCACGGCGAAGTAGAGCATCGGCGTCGGCCCGACGCCGATGCGGGCGACATCGACCCCGGCGGCCTGGAGGCCCGCGACGAGGCTCGCCTCGAGCGTGGGCGAACTCAAGCGGCCGTCGCGCCCCACCGCGATGCGCGGTCGTTCCGCCGTCGTCCGCCGGGCGACGGTGCCGAACGCCCGGCCGATCGCATGGAAATCGCCCTCGTGCAGCGTTTGGCCGATCTGGCCGCGTATATCGTACTCACGAAGGACCGTCGGGTCGAAGCGATGGGCTTCGCTCACGCCGCGTCTCCGCTCACGACCGCGCCGGGCGCGCCCGCCGGCCGCACCGGCGCACGGCCCACACTGACATAGTGGAAGCCGGCGGCCGCCATTTCGTCTGGCTTGTAGATGTTGCGCAAGTCGATCACGAGGGGCGAGCTGAGCGTGCTCTTGACCCGGGCAAGATCGAGCGCGCGGAACTCGTTCCACTCAGTGATGATGGCGAGCGCATCGGCGCCTTCCATCGCAGCGTAGGCATCGTCGCACCAGACGACCTCGTCAAGCTCGTGCTTGGCCTCCTCCATGCCCTCCGGATCGTACGCCCGGATCGTCGCACCCTGCGACTGGAGCGCCGGCAGAATGGTCAGGCTCGGGCTCTCGCGCACATCGTCGGTGTTGGGCTTGAAGGTGACCCCGAGCACCGCGATGGTCTTGCCGATGACGCTGCCGCCGCAGGCCCGCACGATCTTCTCGGCCATGCGGGCCTTGCGCGAGGAGTTGACGTTGACCACGGCCTCGACGATGCGGCTCGGCGCGCCGGCGTCGTCGGCGATCCGCACGAAGGCCGCGGTGTCCTTGGGGAAGCAGGAGCCGCCGAAGCCCGGCCCCGCATGCAGAAACTTGGCGCCGATCCGGCCGTCGAGCCCGATGCCCTTCGCGACCTCCTGCACGTTGGCGCCCACCTTCTCGCAGAGATCCGCGATCTCGTTGATGAAGGTGATCTTGGTCGCGAGGAAGGAGTTCGAGGCGTACTTGATCAGCTCGGCGGTCTCGCGCGAGGTGAAAAGCACGGGCGTCTCGATCAGGAAAAGCGGGCGGTAGAGCGCGCGCATCACCTCACGCGCGCGGTCCGATTCCACACCGACGACGACCCGATCCGGCCGCATGAAATCGTTGATGGCCGAGCCCTCGCGCAGAAATTCGGGGTTCGAGACGACGTCGACCTGCGCATCGGGCCGAGCGTCCTCGACCAGCTGAGCGATCTCGCGGCCGGTGCCCACCGGCACGGTCGATTTGGTCACAAGCACCGTGTAGCCGTCGACCGCGGCCGCCACCTCGCGCGCCGCCGCGTGGAGGAACGAGAGATCCGCATGGCCATCGCCGCGCCGGCTCGGCGTGCCGACGGCGAGCATCACCACGTCGGCATTCGGCACCGCCTCGGCGATCTCGGTCGTGAAGTGGAGGCGGCCCGCCGCCGCGTTGTTGGCGACGAGGGTATCGAGGCCGGGCTCGTAGATCGGGATCTCGCCAGCCTTCAAGGCCTCGATCTTTTCCGCAACCTTGTCGACACATGTAACGTTGAAGCCGAACTCGGAGAAACATGCGGCCGAAACCAATCCGACATAACCTGTGCCAATCATCGCAACGTGCATGATTATCGTTCCCTGTGCCGGCGCGCCCCGAAAGGCGCGCGATCGCTCACTCTGCCGAGAGTTGTTTCAGAAAGCTTGAAAGCTCGTCCCTGAGGTCGTCGCGCTCGAGCGCGTAGGCCACGTTGGCCTTGAGAAAGCCCGCCTTGCTGCCGCAGTCGAAGCGCCGCCCGGCGTAGCGGATGCCGTGAAACGGCATCGTGCCGACCAGGGACGCGACGGAATCGGTCAGCTGCAGCTCGCCGCCAACGCCGGCCGGCTGAGAGCGGAGCAGGTCGAAGACCTCGGGCTGCAGCACGTAGCGACCGATGATCGCGAGCGAAGACGGCGCCTCTTCGGGCTTCGGCTTCTCGACCATGCCGTCGATGATCACCGTCCGGCCCCGGTCCTCCGCCACCGAGACGATGCCATAGCGGTCTGCCTGGTCGGGCGGAATATCGGCCAGCGCGAGCGCGCAGCCACCCTCGGCCTGGTACAGATCCACGACCTCGCGCAGACACGGCGTCGCGGAGAGCAGCAGCTCGTCCGGAAGCAGCACGGCGAACGGCTCGTCACCCACCAGATGCTGGGCGCACAGCACCGCATGACCGAGGCCCTTCGGCTCCTGCTGGCGCGTGTAGGACACCGCGCCCGGCGGGAGTACCGCCTCACCCAAGATCTTCAACTCAGCGTCGCGCCGGTGCGCGGTGAGCAGCGACTGGAGCTCGTAGGACTGGTCGAAGTGATCCTCGATCGCCGCCTTGCCCCGCCCGGTCACGAAGATGAACTCCTCGATCCCGGCCGCGCGCGCCTCTTCGACGGCATATTGAATGAGCGGCTTGTCGACCACGGGCAGCATCTCTTTCGGGATCGCCTTGGTGGCCGGCAAGAACCGCGTGCCCATGCCGCCGACGGGGAAGACGGCCTTTCTGATTGATTTCATCACCGCGGAAAAGCGCCTGCTGCTCGTGTTTGCCGTGTCGCGCGAGTGTGACGAAGATAGCTGTGTGCCACGAAGCGCCGCCTCCGGCAAGAGAGCGCCCGCCGCGTCGGGTCCGGCGCCTGGTTACAGGCCAAGGAGGACATCCTTCGCCTGGTTGATCTTCGCCGCGAGATAGTCAGAGCCCCCGCGATCCGGATGCATCTTTTGCATCAGATTCCTATGAGCTTCCTTAATGTCGCTAGGGCTTGCGTCGGGCTCGAGCCCCAGGATCTCCAGGGCTTCGTCGCGCGTCATGCGCGCACCCGCCGCCTTTGCGGATTTCTTGCCCCAACCGCGCCCCGGCTGGGCACCAGCCTCGGGGCCGGATTCATCGTCTTCGTGATAGCGCTGCCGCCAGTCGGCGCCGAGACGCCGGTCCAAATAGCTCTCCAGCACACGCTCGCCCTGCGGATCGTGGGCCGCACATTGCTCGAGCAGCTCAAGAAGCTCGTCCTCGGAGAGATCGTCAAGCGCGCGCCCGGCATGGGCTCCGCTGAGCACCACGCCGGTCATGTCGCCCGAATCATGGTCGAGCTCCATGCGTAGATAGGCGGTTTCGACATGCGAGCGCTTGCCCGGGCTCGGGCCCGCCATGCCGCGCGAGGCCATGTAGGCGCCGAGCGCGCTCGGCAGCACGGCGATCGCCAGCGGGATCATCGCGAGGCCAATCCTCCCGGTCACGCCGAGGAAGATGGCGGCCGCGAAGCCCACGCCCACGATCGACCACTTGATCCACTGCGCCATCTTGGTGGGGCTGGCGGTCGCGAACCAGCGCGCCAGGAGCGCCACCGCCACCATCAGCGCGATCCCAAGAAGCACCCAGGTGAACATGCTAGTGGGCCGACGCCCCCCGGTTAGACGCCGTCATCTCCCCTCACTTGATCTGGTGGGCGATCTGCAGCACCGCTTCACCGCGGCGCTTGCGGTAGTCCTGCAAGGCCGGGCGTCCGCCAGCCGCGTAGACGGCGACCGCGCCCAGCAAGGTCTTCAGCTGGTGCGCGCTGGTCGCATCGAAGCTGAGATAAGCACCGTTGGTCAGTCGCGCGATTTGCCGAAACGCGCGCTCCGCGTTCGGGTCGTTGCCTTCCTGGAACATGAAGGCCGGCACACCGAGCAGGCCGAGCTCGCCGGCCAGCGCGCATAGGTCGTCCACCGGCTCCTCGACGCAGTCGCCGACGAAGACCAGCGCGCCCACGCGTTTGCGCCCGGTCTCCTTGATCGCATGCCGCAGCACCTTGCGGATCTGCGTGTGCCCGCCCAGGCAGAACACGCTGGTCATGCGGCGCACAAGCGTGCGCGAGTCGTTCACCCATTTGCTTGCGCGGCATTCACCGAAGCCACGATAGAAGACGAGCTGTACAGAAAGACCGCCGAGCGATGCGGTGGCGTCGAACATCTCGCCTTGCAGCTGGCATGCGCGATCCCAGGTCGGCTCGCGGCTCGCCGTCGCGTCGAGCGCGAAGATCAGGCGCCCACGCTCGGCACCGGTCACGGGCGCCGGCGTCGCCGCGACCTTGCTCAAAAAGTGGTCGACGTCCGATTTCGTGCTCTTCTTGGTCGCCGGCAAGGTGCTGCTCGTCGACGGGAGATTGCGCTCGCGGCTCATCCTCGATCCTGCCCCGCACATCCGGGGCCAGTTTATCCAATTCCGCCGGCAGACCCAGCCGTTGGCGGTCTCCAAAGATATCTTGGGTCGATCGGCGCCGAATCCAGGCGCGAAATCGCGCACGTCTTAGCCGAGGCGCGCCAACCGTTCCGTTAACAGACTGAAAAACCCATCGTCGTCAATGGTTTCTATGACGTTTACGTTGGCCGGCCTGCCGGTGCGGCCATGTACGTCACAGACGGTGCGGCCGAGCGAATGCCCATCGGTGAGCTCGACGTCGACCCGCATGGCGCGGCCCTCGAAGAGCGACGGCTGCAGCAGATAGGCGATCACACACGGGTCATGAAGCGGAGCGCCGCCGTGGTCGTAAGCGGCGCGGTTCTGCGCGGCATAGTAGTCGAGCATGCCCACCACGCTCGTCGCCGCCGCGCCGTCGAGGGCGCGGATCGCATCGACCCGCGCCGGCGTGGCGAGTGCCTGGTGCGTCACGTCCAGCCCGATCATGGTGAGCGGCACGCCCGCCTCGAACACGATGTGCGCGGCATGCGGATCGACGAAGATGTTGAACTCGGCCGCCGGCGTGACATTGCCGAGCGAGACCGCGCCGCCCATCGTCACGATCTCGCCGATGCTCTCCACGATGCCCGGCTCCTTGGCGAGCGCCAGACCGACATTGGTGAGGGGGCCGAGCGTCGCGAGCGTCACGGGCGTCGTCGCGTCCTTGAGCGTATCGACGATGAAATCGACTGCGTGCCCGGGCGCGAGCGGGGCCTTGGGTGGCGCGAGCTCCGCGCCGTCGATGCCACTCGGCCCGTGGATGAACTCGGCGGTCTCCAGTGTTCTGAGCAGCGGCCGCGCGCAGCCGGCATGGACGGGAATCTCGCCGCGGCCGGCCAAATCGCGGATGCGCCGGGCATTGTCCTCCGTGCGCGCGAGCGGAACGTTGCCGGCCACCGCGCAGACCCCGCGGATGTCGAGCTCGGCGGGCGAGGCCATCGCAAGCAGCAGCGCCACGGCATCGTCCTGGCCCGGATCGCAATCGATGATGATGGGGCGCGCGCTCATGGGCGCGGAGTATAGGCGAGGTGCTCCGCCGCGTCGCGCCGCTCATCGGAGAGCGAGAGCAGGTCCAGATTGCCGCCGGCCGCGGCCGTGTTGATGCTGAGCGTGCGCTCGGTCGCGAAGCGGTGCAGGTAGCGCGGCCCGCCCGCCTTCGGCCCGGTGCCGGAGAGCCCCTCCCCGCCGAAGGGCTGCACGCCGACCACCGCGCCCACCATGTTGCGGTTGACGTACATGTTGCCGACGCGCACACGCGCCGCCACGCGCTCGGCGGTTTCGCTGATGCGGCTGTGGACACCGAGGGTGAGGCCGTAGCCGGTTGCGTTGACCGCATCGACCACGGCATCGAGGCGATCCGCGGCGTAGCGCACGATATGAAGGATCGGACCGAAGACCTCGCGGCTGAGCACGCCGATCGCCTCGATCTCGACGGCCCGCGGCACGAAAAACGTGCCATGCGCCGTGTCTTCGCCGTCCGGCGCGCGCGCATGGAGCGTGCCGCGCCGCTCGATCTCGGCGGCGTGCGCCTCGAGCGCGGCGAGAGCCGCCTCGTCGATGACCGGGCCGACATCGGTCGCGAGCAGCGCGGGATCGCCGAGCCGAAGCTCGGCCATCGCACCGCTCAGCATCGCGATCAAGCGCGGCGCGATCTCTTCCTGCAGGAACAGCACACGCAGGCACGAGCAGCGCTGGCCCGCGCTGTAGAAAGACGAGTGAAGCACGTCGGTGACGACCTGCTCGGGCAGCGCGCTCGAATCCACGATCATCGCGTTCTGCCCGCCCGTCTCCGCGATGAGCGGCACGAGCGGGCCATCGCGCGCTGCGAGCGTGCGCGCAATCGCCCGCGCGGTCTCCGTCGAGCCGGTGAACGCGACGCCGGCGATCTCCGGCGCCGCCACGAGCGCCGTGCCGACCGTTTCACCCGCGCCGGGCACCAGGTGAAGCACACCCGCCGGCACGCCGGCCTCGTGCAGGAGCCCAGTGACGAACGCGGCCGTGAGCGGGGTTTGCTCGGCCGGCTTGGCGACCACGGGATTGCCCGCGGCCAGCGCGGCGGTCACCTGACCAGTGAAGATCGCGAGCGGAAAATTCCAGGGGCTGATGCAAAGAAACGGCCCGCGCGCCGCGAGGCCGATGCTGTTCGCCTCGCCGGTCGGCCCGGGCAGCGGCGCCGGCGCGGCGAACTCCCGGCGCGCCTGCATCGCGTAGTAGCGCGCATAGTCCGCCGCCTCGCGCACCTCGGCAAGCGCATCGGCGATGGTCTTGCCGGCCTCGCGAATGCAGAGCGCCATCGCCTCCGCGTGGCGTTCCTCGAGCAGGCATGCAAAGCGCTCCAGCGCCGCCGCACGCGTCTCGACCGGGGTTTGCGCCCAATCGGACGCGCCGGCGCCCACGGCCGCCGCCGCGGCGCGCGCATGCTCGGCGCTCGCTTCATGCACGACACCGGTGCGCCGGCGCCGGTCCGCGGGATCGAAAGTGGGCTGCGGCACGCTCTCATGCGCGGTGCCGTCGACCAGCGGCGCCGCTTCCCAGTCGCCGGTCACGGCCGCGTCGATGGCGGTAGTGAGCCGGTCAACCTCGAGCGGATCGCTGAGGTCTGAGCCCCGTGCGTTGAGCCTGGCCGCGCCGAACAGATCGCGCGGCAGCGGAATGCCCGCATGCGGTGCATAGGGCGCTGGGCCGACAGCCGCAAGCGGGTCGCGCACCACCGCCTCGATCGGCGCGTCGTCGTCGGCGAGGCGGTTCACGAACGAGGTGTTGGCCCCGTTCTCGAGCAGCCGGCGCACCAGGTAGGGCAGCAGATCCTCATGCGTGCCCACGGGCGCGTAGACCCGGCAAGGCGCGCCATAGCCCGTCTCCTCCGTCACGGCCTCGTAGAGCGCCTCTCCCATCCCGTGGAGGCGCTGAAACTCGTAGCCCTCGGCATCGCCGGCGAGCGCGGCGACGGTGGCGATGGTGCGCGCATTGTGCGTCGCGAACTGCGGGTAGACCGCGTCGCGCGCCTCAATCAGCCGGCGGGCGCACGCGATGAAGGAAAGATCGGTCGCGGCCTTTCGCGTGTAGACGGGATAGCCGTCGAGCCCGCGCTCCTGCGCGCGCTTGATCTCCGTGTCCCAGTAGGCGCCTTTGACCAACCGCACATGCAGGCGCCGGCGGACGGCGCGGGCGAGCGCGATCAGCCAATCGATCACCGCAGGCGCGCGCTTCTGATAGGCCTGGACCGCGATGCCGAGGCCGTCCCACGCCGCCAATGCGGGATCGCGGAACACGCTCTCGAAGACATCGAGCGACGGCTCCAGGCGCTCCGCCTCCTCCGCATCCACCGTGAGCGCGATGCCCTGTTCCTTGGCGGCGAGCGCGAGCGCGCGCAGGCGCGGCCGAAGCTCTCCCGCAAGCCGCTCGCTCTTCGCGAACTCATAGCGCGGGTGGAGCGCCGATAGCTTGACCGAGATCGCGTGGCCGGCGGCGCCGCCATCTGCGGTGACCGCCGCCCCAACCGCCTCGATCGCCGCCCGGTAGGCCGCATCGTAGCGAGCGGCGTCGGCGGCGGTGAGCGCGGCCTCCCCCAACATGTCGAACGAGCAGAGCACGCCATCGTCGGCGGCGCGCGCGAGCGCCTCCTCGATGCCGCGCCCCATCACGAACTGCCGCCCGAGAATCCGCATGGCATGGAGCAGAGCGTTCCGGATCACCGGCTCGCCGGCGCGCGACACGAGGCGCTGCACCGCACTCCACGCATCATCCGGCTCGGTCTCGCCGAGCTTGATGAGACGGCCTGTGAGCATCAGCCCCCACGTCGATGCGTTGACAAAGAAAGAGTCGCTTTGCCCGAGATGCTCCGCCCACGCGGCGCCGCCGATCTTGTCGCGGATCAGCCGGTTCGCGGTGTCTTCGTCGGGAATGCGCAGCAGGGCCTCGGCGAGGCACATCAGCACCACGCCCTCCTCCGTGTCGAGCGCATATTGGCTGAGGAAGACGTCGAGCCCGCCGGCGCGCCGCCGCTGCGCGCGAATATGGGCGACGAGGTCGCGCGCGGCGGCATCGATGCGACGCGCGAGCGCAGGCTCGACGGTGGCCTCGGCGCGCAGCTGCTCGACGCAGTCGGTCTCGGGCGCGCGGTAGAGGGCGCGGAGGGCGGCGCGCGGCTCCGTCGTCGAGGCCGGCGCCGCCGTCATGGAGCGTCCCCCGCGCCGCTCACAACAAGCCGAGCGCGCGCAGCTCGGCGGCCATCTCGGGCGGCGGCTCGTGCTCGGCCGCGGCGAACGCGGGGATGTCGGCGGGTGCGTCCGCCTCCGTGAGGTAGCGCCAACCCTGATGCGGGCGGCGCGGCTGCGGCTCGGTCTCGACCAGCGCGGGATCGAGGATGATCGCGCACTTCTCGTCCCCGGTCTCGGGGTTGCGCACGCGCTCGAACGCGCTGATCGGCTGGCGCACGCGCACCGCGTGCCGGATCACCCAATAGATCGAGCCGGCGCCGACGATCTCCTCCGCGCGGCGCGGCCGAAAGCGAGTGATGTGGAAGAGGCGCCCGTTGGCACGCAAGCGCTCGTCTTGAACGCGGCGGAGATGCGCCACGGATTCGATGCCGACCGAGAGCTTGAGAAGATGAAGCGCCATCGCCGGCTCGCCGCTAGACCCGCCACGCGGGCTTGCGCTTATCGAGGAAGGCAGCAATGCCCTCCTGCCCCTCCGGGGAGATCCGCACGCTCGCGATCCGCTTCGCCAACTCGGCCGCGAGTGCTTCGTCGACCGGCATCGCGTGGTCGGCGTTGATCAGATCCTTCGCCGCCGTGTGGGCCGCCGGCCCGCCCCGCAACAGGAGCTTGAGGATCGATTCGCCCCGCCCGACGAGCGCCTCGTCGGGCACGACCTCGTGCACGAGACCGATGCGAAGCGCGACCGCGGCACTGATTCGCTCGGCGGTGAGGAAATAGCGGCGCGCGTGCGATTCGCCGATCGCGTTGATGACGAACGGGCTGATCACGGCCGGGATCAGCCCCAGCGTGACCTCCGAGAACTGGAACATCGCGCTCTCAGAGGCGACCGCGATGTCGCAGGCGCAGGCGAGCCCGACGCCGCCGCCGATCGCGGGTCCCTGGATCAACGCGAGCGTCGGCTTGGGCAGCTTGTCGAGCGTGAGCAGCATCTCGCCGAGCGCCATCGCGTCGGCCTCGTTCTCTTCCGCCGTGAAAGCGGCCGCGCGCTTCATATAGTTGAGATCCGCGCCCGCCGAGAACGACTTGCCGCGCGCCGCGAGGACCACCGCGCGCACATCCTTATCCACCGCCAAATCATTGAGCTCGTGGGTCAGCCGGGCGATCAACGCGTCGTCGAAGGCGTTATGCACCTCGGGGCGGTTGAGCGTCACCGTGGCGACGTCGCCGTCAACGGTGACCAGCACCGTACCTTCGTTCATGGGCTACATCCTGAACACACCGAAGCGGGTGTCCGCCGCCGGTCCGTTCGCCGCGACCGCGAGACCGCGCGCCAGCACGGAGCGCGTCGCGGCCGGGTCGATCACGCCATCGTGCCACAGGCGGGCGGCCGCGTAATAGGGGTGACCCTGGGATTCGTATTGCGCGAGGATCGGCTCCTTGAACGCGGTCTCGTCGGCCTCCGACCATTCCTTGCCGTCGGCCTCGAGACCATCGCGGCGCACGCGCGCGAGCACGCTTGCCGCCTGCTCGCCGCCCATCACCGAGATGCGCGCGTTGGGCCACATCCAGAGGAAGCGCGGGCTATAGGCCCGCCCGCACATCGCGTAGTTCCCCGCGCCGAAGCTGCCACCGATGATCACGGTGAGCTTCGGCACGTTGGCGCACGAGACCGCGGTGACGAGCTTGGCGCCGTCCTTCGCGATGCCGCCGGCCTCATAGCGCTTGCCCACCATGAAGCCGACGATGTTCTGCAGGAAGATCAGCGGAATGTCGCGCTGGCAGCAAAGCTCGATGAAGTGCGCTCCCTTGATCGCCGATTCCGAGAACAGGATCCCGTTGTTGGCGAGAATGCCGACGAGGCGGCCCTCGATGCGCGCGAACCCGGTGACGAGCGAGACGCCGTAGCGAGCCTTGAACTCGTCGAACCCGCTGCCATCGACGATGCGCGCGACAATCTCCTTCACATTGAACATCTTGCGGAGCGAGGTTGGGACGACGCCATAGATCTCGCGCGCGTCGTAACGCGGCGCGTCGACCGTCGCGGGCGGCGATGCGGCGGGCCGATCGGAAAGCCGTGCGATGATCGCGCGCGTCCGCGCCAGCGCCTCCGCGTCGTCCGCGGCCATGTGGTCGGCGACGCCGGAGATCCGCGTGTGCACATCAGCGCCGCCGAGCTCCTCCGCGCTCACCACCTCGCCCGTCGCCGCCTTCACGAGTGGCGGGCCGCCCAGAAAGATCGTGCCCTGCTCCTTGACGATGATCGCCTCGTCCGACATCGCCGGCACATAGGCTCCGCCCGCGGTGCACGAGCCGAGCACGACGGCGACCTGCGGGATGCCCTTGGACGACATGCGCGCCTGGTTGAAGAAGATGCGCCCGAAGTGATCGCGGTCGGGAAACACCTCGTCTTGATAGGGCAGATTGGCGCCGCCTGAATCGACCAGGTAGACGCAGGGCAGCCGGTTCTCCTCGGCGATCTCCTGCGCGCGCACATGCTTCTTCACGGTCAGCGGAAAATAGGTGCCGCCCTTCACCGTCGCGTCGTTGGCGACGATCACGCAGTCGCGCCCGGCCACGCGCCCGATGCCCGTCACGATCCCCGCCGCCGGCACGGGGTCCTGATAGAGCGCATGCGCGGCATGGGGGGAGAGCTCGAGAAAGTCGCTGCCGTCGTCGATCAGCGCGGCGATGCGCTCGCGCACCAGCATCTTGCCGCGCGCCCGGTGTTTCTCGCGCGCACGCTCGTCCCCACCCTGGCGGATCTCGCCGAGGGTGCGCTCCAGATCATCGACCAGCGCACGCATTGCCGTGGCATTGGCCTTGAAATCATCCGAATTGGTATCGACGGTCGAGCGCAGAGCGTCCATCGGGGCCTCTTCCGGTGGGCGGGTGACTCGGCGACTCATCGCCCGCGAGCGGAAGATATTCCCGTTATCCCGCGGACGCCATCGGGATCATCGCTAAACCGCTCGCAACTTACCGAACTCGGACCGCGCAAGCGCCTCACCAGCCGCCGGTCTCGAGCCAGCGGTCGATCTGGTCGAGGCGGTCGGCGCCCCAGAACATCTCGTCGTCGATGAACACGGTGGGCGAGCCGAAGACGCCGCGCGCGAGCGCGGCCTCGACCTCGCCCTTGAGCCGCTCCTTCACGGCCGGGTCCTGCAGCGCGGCACCCAGCGCCTCGGCGTCGACCCCGAGGGCGGTCGCGGTCTCGACGACGACGGCCGGGTCGCCGACATTGCGGTTGTCGACGTAGAACCCGCGGAAAAGTGCGCGGGCGAGCTCCTTGGCGCGTGCCGCATTTTGATCGGCGAGCCAGTAGTAGGCGCGGCAGGCGGCAACCGTCGCGACCGGAAACGGATCGGGCTCGTTGAAGGGCACGCCGAGCAGCCGTGCCGAGCGGGCAATGTCGACGCGCGCATAGGGGCCCTTCATCGGCTCGTTCACCGTCGGCTGGCCGCCCGTGATCTTGAAGACCGCGCCGAGCAGGAACGGCCGCCAGACCACCGTGCGGCCATGCTTGGCGGCGATCGTGTCGATCGCCTCCGAGGCGAGATAGCCGTAAGGCGAGGAGAAATCGAAATAGAAATCGAGCGCCGCGGCCATATCCGCCCCCTCATTCGCGGTCAGTCTTGTTCCTGCGCGATCTGGCGGCCGATCACGATGCGCTGCACATCGCTCGTGCCCTCGTAGATCGTGCAAACCCGGATATCGCGGTAGAGCCGCTCGACCGGGAAATCGCTGAGATAGCCGTAGCCGCCGAGGGTCTGGATCGCCTTCGAGCAAATCCGCTCCGCGGCCTCGGACGCAAAGAGCTTCGCCATCGAGGCCTCCTTGATGCAGGGAAGCCCGGCATCGCGGAGCCGCGCGGCGTTGAGAATGAGGTGATGCGCCGCCTCGATCTCGGTCGCCATATCGGCAAGGCGGAACGCCACCGCCTGATGCGCGATCAAGGGCTTGCCGAAGCTCTCGCGCTCCTTCGCGTAGGCAAGCGCCGCCTCGTAGGCCGCGCGCGCCGCGCCGAGCGCTTGCGAAGCGACCCCGATGCGCCCGCCCTCGAGATTGCCGAGCGCGATGCGGTAGCCGTCGCCCGGCTCGCCGAGCATGAGGTCGGGCGTGACGCGCATGTTGTCGAACACGATCTGGCAGGTGTCGTGGGCGCGCTGGCCCATCTTGATCTCGTGGCTCGCCACCGTGTAGCCCGGCGTGTCGGTCGGCACCAGAAAGCAGCTGATCCCCTTCTTGCCGGCGTCGGGATCGGTCACCGCGATCACCATCGCGACATCGGCCTTGGAGCCCGAGGTGATGAACTGCTTGGTGCCGTTGATGACGTAGGCGTTGCCGTCGCGCTCGGCGCGGGTGCGGATGGCGCTCGCATCGGAGCCGGTGTGCGGCTCGGTGAGGCAGAAGCAGCCGAGTTGCGCGCCGCTCGCGAGCGGTTTCAGGAAGCGCTCCTTCTGCTCGTCGGAGCCGTGGCCGAGGATGCCTGCGCAGACCAGTGAGTTGTTGACGCTCATCGCCGTCGAGGTGCCGACGTCGCCGGCCGCGATCTCCTCGATCGCGAGCGCGTAGGCCACGTGGTCCGCCCCGCTGCCGCCCCACTCCTCCGGCACGAGCATGCCCATGAGCCCGAGCGCGCCCATCTGCGTCAGGATCTCGTTGGGGTAGGTGCCGCCGCGATCCCATTCGCCGGCATGCGGCGCCAGCTCCTTGGCGGCGAAGTCGCGCGCCATATCGCGGATCATCCGCTGCTCGTCGGTGAGAAACGCCCCGTCGTTCGCCACCTCGCCTCTCCTTCTAGGTCACCCGCTCATAAGCCGCATCGCGCGGCACGCAGTCTGCCCCGTTGATCGGAATGATGTCCTGCGGGCAACAGGAGAACACGACGACCGCCTCCATCTCCGCGCGCAGCACGACATGGTCGCCGGGCTTCGAGACCGTCGGCTCGAAGCTGACGCCGCCCGCCGCCGACACGGGGATGTTCATCCACATGTTCCAGGGCGAGGGTGTCTCGTTCGCGCGCAGGTCCAGCGCGGCGAGCGCCGCATGAAGATTATCGGTGCAATTGGCGTGATCCGGCGCGCCGAGCAGCTCGTAGCGATAGCGGTCGCAGGCCGCGATCAAGGTGTCGTGCACACCGGGCGAGGTATCCTCAACCAGCGTGAGGATGGCCCGGCGCTTGTTGGTGACCATCGTGTCGCCGGGCTTCGGAAAGATCCCGCCGATCGCGACACGGCTGTGCTCCATCGACATGCACTCGGCCATGTCGGCGGCGTTGAAGGCCCAGGTGTCGACCACCTGCGTGCCGTGCGTGTTGATCAGGCGGACCGCGTCACCCGCGGCGAGCCGGAGCGCCCGGCCGCCACGGGCGGGAATGGTCTCGCGCTCGGCCGCCACCGCGCGGCCTCAGTGCAGCCGCTCGATCGCGACCGCCGTCGCCTCACCGCCGCCGATGCAGATCGCCGCGACCCCCTTGGTGCCGCCCCGCGCCTTCAGCGCGCCGAGGAGCGTCACGATGATGCGCGCGCCTGACGCACCCACCGGGTGGCCGAGCGCGCAGGCCCCGCCATGGATGTTGACCTTCTCGTGCGGAATCTCGCAATCGCGCATCGCCGCCATGGTGACGACGGCGAAGGCCTCGTTCACCTCGAAGAGATCGACATCGTCGGTCGACCAACCGACCCGCTCCAGCACCTTCTGGATCGCGGGCACCGGCGCGGTCGTGAACCAGGCGGGCTCCTGCGCGTGCGAGGCCTGGGCCAGGATGCGCGCGATCGGCGTCAGGCCGCGCCGCTCGGCCTCCGACTGGCGCATCAGCACCAGCGCGGCCGCGCCGTCGGAGATCGAGCTCGAGTTCGCCGCGGTGACCGAACCGTCCTTCGCGAAGGCCGGCCGGAGCGTCGGAATCTTCTCGAGATTTGCGGTAAGCGGCTGCTCGTCATGCTCGACGGTGACCTCGCCCTTGCGCGTCTTCACCGTGACGGGCGCGACCTCGTCGTCGAAGGCACCCGATTCGATGGCCTCTTTCGCGCGGGTGAGCGAGGCGATCGCGAACGCGTCCTGCTGCTCACGCGTGAACTGGTATTTGCGCGCGGTCTCCTCGGCGAAGCTCCCCATCAGGCGGCCCTTCTCGTAGGCATCCTCAAGGCCATCGAGGAACATGTGATCCTTCACCTCGCCGTGGCCCATGCGATAGCCCTGGCGCGCGCGATCGAGCAGATAGGGCGCGTTGGTCATGCTTTCCATGCCGCCCGCGACGACCACGTCGACCGAGCCGGCCGCCAACAGATCATGCGCGAACATCGCGGCCTTCATGCCCGACCCGCACATCTTGTTGATGGTGGTGCAGCCCGCGCTCTCCGGGATTCCGGCGCCGATCGAGGCCTGGCGCGCCGGCGCCTGGCCTTGGCCCGCGGAGAGGATGTTGCCCATGATCACTTCGTCGACGGCCTCCCCGGCGAGCCCGGCGCCGCCCAAGGCGGCCTCGATCGCCGCCGCGCCGAGCTCCGGCGCGCGCGCATCTTTCAGCGCCCCCTGGAAGCCGCCCATCGGCGTGCGTGCGCTTCCAACGATGACAATGGGGTCATCGGTCATGTGACGATCCTTTCTTGGCTACGCGTCATGACAGGTCTCGGATCAAAGTCTAGTTTGCTGCACCTGCGAAATCCAGCGCAGGTGCAGCATTGCGGCTGGATTGGTCTCAAAAACATCGTATAGCTCATTCAAATAGAACAAAAAACAATACTCCGCCTGGATGCATGATCATGCGGTCTCCTCGAACAATTCCCGCCCGATGAGCATGCGCCGGATCTCGCTCGTGCCGGCGCCGATCTCGTAGAGCTTGGCGTCGCGCAAGAGGCGCCCGGTCGCGAACTCGTTGATGTAGCCGTTGCCGCCGAGCGCCTGAATCGCCTCGAGCGCCATCCAGGTCGCCTTTTCGCCGGCATAGAGGATGGCGCCCGCGGCATCCTTGCGGGTGGTCTCGCCGCGATCGCAGGCCTGGGCCACGGCATAGACGTAAGCGCGGCACGCGTTCATCGTGGTGTACATGTCGGCGAGCTTGCCCTGCATGAGCTGAAACGAGCCGATCGGCTTGCCGAACTGCGTGCGCTCGTGGACGTAGGGCACGACGATATCCATGCAGGCCTGCATGATGCCGAGCGGGCCGGCGGCGAGCACCGCGCGCTCATAGTCGAGGCCGCTCATCAGCACGCCGACGCCGTGGCCGACCGCGCCGAGCACGTTCTCCTCCGGCACCTCGCAATCCTCGAAGACGAGCTCGCAGGTGTTCGAGCCACGCATGCCGAGCTTGTCGAGCTTCTGCGCGGTTGAGAAGCCCTTCATGCCCTTCTCGATCAGGAACGCCGTGATGCCGCGGCTGCCCGCCTCCGGGTCGGTCTTGGCGTAGACCACCAGCACCTCGGCGTCGGGGCCGTTGGTGATCCACATCTTGTTGCCGTTGAGCACGTAGCGGTCGCCCCGCTTCTCGGCGCGGGTGCGCATGCCGACCACGTCGGAGCCCGCGCCGGGCTCGCTCATCGCAAGCGCGCCCACATGCTCGCCCGAGATCAGCTTCGGCAGATACTTCGTTCTCTGCGCGTCGTTACCGTTGCGCCGAATCTGGTTGACGCAAAGGTTCGAGTGGGCGCCGTAGCTCAGCCCGACCGAGGCCGAACCGCGGCTCACCTCCTCCATCGCGACGACATGCTCCAGATAGCCGAGCCCGGAGCCGCCGAACTCCTCCTCCACGGTGATGCCGTGCAGGCCGAGCGCGCCCATCTTGGGCCAGAGGTCGCGGGGGAACTCGTTGCTCCGGTCGATCTCCTCGGCGCGCGGCGCGATCTCGTCGGCGGTGAAGCCCGAGACCGTGTCGCGGATCATATCGGCGGTCTCGCCGAGCCCGAAGTCGAGGCCCGGCATGCGGTTTGGAATCATGGTCTGCCCTTCCTCGAAGACCTGCCCGAGCTTAGCCAATCCGTCACAGGAGGAACACGGCACCGAGGCCCAAGAACGCGAAAAATCCGATCACGTCGGTGACCGTCGTAAGCAGCACGCCCGCGGCGGTCGCCGGGTCGATCTTGAGGCGCCAGAGCGCGGTCGGGATGACGAGGCCGAACAGCCCCGCGACCACCATGTTGATGACCATCGCGGCTCCGATCACCACACCGAGCGCCACGTCCTGGTACCAGGCGCCCGCGGCCGCGCCTGTGAGGATGGCGAAGACGACACCGTTGATGCCGCCGACCAGCACCTCCTTCCACAGCACGCGAAACACGTTGGCCGTGGTGAGATCCTTGGTGGCGATGGCACGCACGGCGACCGTCATGGTCTGCGTGCCGGCATTGCCGCCCATCGAGGCCACGATCGGCATGAGTACGGCAAGCGCGACGAGCTGATCGATGGTCGCATCGAACTGATAGATCACGAACGAGGCGAGGATCGCCGTGCCGAGATTGACCAGGAGCCAGGTGAAGCGCCCCCAGGCGGTACGCAGCGCGGCGCGGTAGATGTCCGGCTCCTGAACACCGCTGAGGCGCAGGATGTCCTCCTCCGCCTCCTCCTGAATCACGTCGACCACGTCGTCCACCGTGATTGCGCCGATCAGCCGGCCGCTCGCGCCCACCACGGGCGCCGAAACGAGGTCATACTGCTCGAACACATGACCGACCTCCTCCTGGTCGGTCTCGGCCGGGATTACCTTGAGGCTGGTCTGCATGATCTCGCGCAGCTGACGCGGCCGGCGGGTGCGGAGCAGCCGATTGAGCGGCACGGTGCCGATCGGCAGGTGGCGCTCATCGACGACGAAGATCTCGTAGAACTCGTCCGGAAGCTCCTGGGTCTCGCGCATGTGGTCGATGGTTTGACCCACGGTCCAAAAGGCGGGCAACGCCACGACCTCGCGCTGCATCAGGCGCCCGGCGCTATCCTCCGGGTAGTTGAGGCTCTCCTCGACGCCGATCCGGTCCTCGCTGTCGATCGCCTCCAGGATCTCCTGCTGCTGGGGCGCATCGAGATCCTCGAGCACGGCGACCGCATCGTCGGTCTCCATCTCCGAGATCGCCTGCGCGACACGATCGGGCTCGAGCGAGGCCACGATTTCCTCGCGCACCGCGTCCTCGAGATGGGCGAGGACGTCGCCGGTCACGACATCGCGCGCGGCGTCGATCAGGCGCCGGCGCTCGTCCGGCGGCAGACGCTCGATCAGGTCGGCGCGATCGGCCTCGTGGAGCGGCGTCAGCAACGCGCGCAAACGCTCGCCGTCCCGCGCGTCGAGAGCGTCGCGCACCGCGCGCACCAGGCTCGACGTCAGGCCGTAGAGCCCTTCGGCTCCATGCTCCATTCCGAGGGGCTCTGACGACATCTGTCGGTCTCTCAGTCGGCGTGGGCGGCCACCGCCTCCGCGATGCTGGTCTCCACCGCGCGGGTTTGCGCCTCGACCACGGCAACGGCCGTCATGTTGAGGACGCCGCGCGCGGTCGCCGAGCCGTGAAGCACGTGCGCCGGGGCGCCGACCCCAAGCAGGATCGGCCCGACGGAAATGCCGTCCGAGATCACCTTGACCATGTTGTAGGCGATGTTGGCCGAGGTGAGGTCGGGCAGCACCAGCGTGTTCGCTTGGCCCTTGAGCCGCGAGTTGGGAAACATCTCCTCCCGCACGGTCTCGTCGAGCGCGGTGTCGGCATGCATCTCGCCCTCGGCCTCGATGTTGGGCGCGCGCCGGTGGAGGATCTGGAGCGCCTGACGCATCTTGACGGACGCGGCGAAATCGTTGCTGCCGAAATTGGACGACGACAGGAGCGCGATCTTCGGCGTGATGCCGAAGCGGCGCACCTGCTCGGCCGCCAGGATTGCTGACTGGCAGATCTCCTCGGGGCTCGGGTCCTCGGTGACATGCGTGTCGGTGATGAAGAAGATGCCCTTGGTGTTGATGAGCACCTGCAGCGCCGCCGCCGCCGCGACGCCCGGTCGCAGGCCGATCACGTCGAGCACGTGCAACAGCTCCGGCCGATAGAGCGTCACGGGGCCCGAGATCAGCGCGTCCGCGTCGCCGCAGCGCACCATCATGGCGCCGATCACGGTGGCGCGGGTGCGAAGCGTGGTGCGCGCGGTCGCGGGCGAGGCGCCGCGGCGCCCCATCAGCTCGTGATAGAGACGCCAATAGGCCTCGAATTTTTCGTAGCGCGCCGGATCGATCACCTCGACGGTCTCGCCGATCTTCAAGCGAAGCGACAGGCTTTCGATCTTCTCCTCGATGCGGAACGGGCGCCCGATCAGAATGGGCTTGGCGATCCCCTCGTCGACCGCCGTCTGCGCCGCGCGCAGCACGCGATCGTTCTCCCCCGACGCATAGACGACGCGCCGCGGATCGGCCTTGGCCTGATCGAACACCACCTTCATCAGGTAGCCGGTGCGGAACACCAGGCTGGAAAGCTCCTGGTGATAGGCCTCGAAATCGGCGATCGGGCGGGTTGCGACGCCGCTTTCCATCGCGGCCTTCGCCACCGCCACGGGCACGCTCGAGATCAGCCGTGGATCGAAGGGCTTCGGGATGATGTAGTCGGGCCCATATTTCAGAGACTGGTCGCCATAGGCCGCGGCGACAATGTCCGATGCCTCGGCATGCGCGAGATCCGCGATCGCATTCACGCAG
Organism: Alphaproteobacteria bacterium; assembly: GCA_965216915.1. Classification (GTDB taxonomy): domain Bacteria; phylum Pseudomonadota; class Alphaproteobacteria; order UBA828; family UBA828; genus CBDCGS01. The sequence continues at coordinate 296,617 of CBDCGS010000010.1, read as the reverse complement.
GCGAGCTTCATCGCGGTGTTGATCTCCGTCGCGCCGCAATCGAGCGCACCGCGGAAGATGAAGGGGAAGCAGAGGACGTTGTTGACCTGGTTGGGGTAGTCCGACCGTCCGGTCGCGATGATCGCGTCGGGCCGCACGGCCAACGCATCCTCCGGCATGATCTCGGGCGTCGGGTTGGCGAGCGCGAGAATGATCGGCTGCCGCCCCATCTTCTTGACCATGTCCTGCGTGACGGCGCCGGCACCCGAGAGGCCGAGGAAGATATCGGTGCCCTCCATGGCATCGTCGAGCGTTTGCGCGTCGGTCTCGATGGCGTAGCGGCGTTTTTGCGCGTTGAGATCCTCGCGGTCGGCGCGGAGCACGCCCTTGCTGTCGCACACGGTCATGCCAATGCGCGGCACGCCGAGCGCGGCGAGAAGATCGAGGCACGCAATCGCGGATGCCCCCGCGCCCGAGCACACCACCCGCACGTCATCCGGCTCCTTGCCGACGATGCGGAGCGCGTTGAGCGCGGCCGCAGCCACGCAGATCGCGGTGCCGTGCTGATCGTCGTGGAACACGGGAATGCTGAGCCGCTCCTTCAGGCGCCGCTCGATCTCGAAGCATTCGGGCGCCTTGATGTCCTCAAGATTGATCGCGCCGAAGGTCGGCTCGAGGCGCACGATGGTCTCGACGAGCGCGTCGACGTCGGTCTCGTCGAGCTCGATATCGAAGACATCGATGTTCGCGAACTTCTTGAAGAGAACCGCCTTGCCTTCCATCACCGGCTTCGAGGCGAGCGCGCCGATCGGCCCCAAGCCGAGCACCGCGCTGCCGTTGCTGATCACGGCGACCAGGTTGGCGCGGGCGGTATAGGTCCACGCCTGCGCCGGGTCGGCGGCGATCTCCTCGCACGCCGCGGCCACACCCGGGCTGTAGGCAAGCGCGAGATCGCGCTGGGTTGTCATGCGCTTGGTCGCGTGGATGCCGAGCTTTCCGGGCTTCGGCAGGCGGTGATATTCGAGTGCGGCTTCGCGCAGATCCTCAGCCATTCGCTGCCTCATGTGTCGGCGTGTCCACCCGCCACGCCAAAACGACTCGGCGTAGGGCGAATCTCAAAGATATGACACACGCCTTCGGTGTTATCCACAGGCTGTGGACACGCCCGATCAAATCGTCAACAAAAAGACAAGGGCCGCCCGAAGGCGGCCCTTTCGCATGCTTTCCGGCGGATTACATGGAACCGCGGGCGGCTGCGCGCACCTCCGCCGCGATTTTCGGCGCGACCGAGCGGTCGAGCGGATGCGGCAGGATCATCTCGGCGGTCGGCTCCGGCACGGTGTTCGCGAGCGCGGTCGCGGCAGCGATCTTCATGTCGGAGTTGATGACCGGCGAGAACGCATCGAGCGCACCCCGGAAGATCCCCGGAAACACCAGCACGTTGTTGACCTGGTTCGGGAAATCCGAGCGCCCGGTGCCGATCACCATGGCGCCGCCCTTCTTCGCCTCGTCCGGCATGATCTCGGGCGTCGGGTTGGCCATGGCGAGGATGATCGCCTTGTCCGCCATCGTCTTCACGTCGCCCGCGTCGATGATGTTGCCGCGCGAGACACCGATGAAGGCGTCGGCGCCCGCGAGCACCTCTTTCAGCGAACCCGCCTTGCCGCCCGCGTTCGAGTACTCGAGCATCGCCTGCTTGACTGGGTTGAGGTCGTCACGCCCGCCGTGAATGGCACCCTTTGAATCGCAGATGATCACGTCCTTGACCGGCGGAATGTCGCCCGAGGTCACGCCCACACCGCGGATGAGCTTGGCGATCGCCGTGCCGGCGGCGCCCGCACCATTGATCACGACGGTCATCTCGCTGAGGTCGCGCCCCGTCACCTTCGCGGCGTTGATCAGCGCCGACAGCAGCACGATCGCCGTGCCGTGCTGGTCGTCGTGGAACACCGGGATGCCGAGATCCTGCAAGGCGTCCTCGATCTGGAAGCAGCGCGGCGCGCCGATGTCCTCGAGATTGATGCCGCCGAACACCGGCGAGATGATGCGGCAGACCTCGATGATCTTGTCGGGATCCTTGGTATCGAGGCAGATCGGCCACGCATCGATATTGGCGAACTCCTTGAACAGAAGCGCCTTTCCTTCCATCACGGGCAGCGCACCGAGCGGACCGATGTCGCCGAGACCGAGCACCGCCGTGCCGTCGGAGACCACCGCGACGGAGTTACGTTTGATGGTGAGCCGATAGGCCATCTTGGGATCCTTGGCGATCACCTCGCACGGGCGCGCGACGCCCGGCGTGTAGGCAAGCGACAGATCCTCGCGGCTTCCTATGGGGAGCTTGTTGCTGATACTGACTTTGCCCCGTAGCTGCTCGTGTAGAATGAGCGAGCGCTCGAAATAATCGGTCATGAGTTCCCCCCTTGGTCTCAATCTGCGCGCAGGAAATGAACCGTTTGGCCCGCATCGCAATGCAGCAGTGTGCCCCGCAACATGGCGACTTGGCTAGAAGATTTCGGTGACGCGTCGCCTCGCGACACCAACGCGATCGCGTGGTTGGTGAGCGACACGCCCGTGCCCTACGACGAGGCGGTCGCCGCCATGGAGGCGCGCGTCGCGGCGATTCGCGCCGGCGCCGCGGCGGAGCAGATTTGGCTTCTCGAGCACCCGCCGCTCTACACCGCCGGCACCAGTGCGGACCCGGCCGACCTGCTCGCGCCCGCGCGCTTTCCGGTGCACAAGACGGGCCGCGGCGGGCAATACACCTATCACGGCCCCGGCCAGCGCATCGCCTATGTCATGCTCGATCTCGCGCGCCGCAAGCGCTGCGACCTGCACGCGTTCGTGCACGCGCTGGAGGAATGGATCATCGCGGCGCTCGCCGCCTTTGATGTGAGGGGCGAGCGCGTCGAGGGCTGCGTCGGCGTCTGGGTGCGCAAGCCCGGCGGCGATCTCGCGAAAATCGCCGCGCTTGGCGTGCGCGTGCGGCGGTGGGTGACCTTTCACGGCGTCTCGCTCAACGTCGACCCGGACCTCAGCCACTATGACGGTATCGTGCCGTGCGGCATTCGAGACCGCGGCATCACCTCGCTCGCGGATCTCGGCGTCATCGTTTCGCCGCCGGAAGTGGATACCGTGCTTCGCGACGCGTTCGAGGCTATCTTCGAGACTGAAACGCCGCGCTAAGCGGACCAAACACAGGGGGATATGATGAAGCTCAGCACCGACCGCATCATCACCACACACGTCGGCAGCCTGCCCCGCCCCGACCGGCTCGCGGAGATCTTGATCGAGCGCGAGAACGGCGACCCGGTGGACGCCGCCGAATTTCGCCGCGAGGCCGAGGCGGCGATCCGCTGGGTCGTCGAGAAGCAGCTCGAAAGCGGCATCGACGTCGGCAATGACGGCGAGGAGCCGCGCGTCGGCTTTCAAACCTACGTGCCGCAGCGCATGTCGGGTTACGGCGGCGTCTCCGAGCGCAAGATGCTCACCGACATGGTGCGCTTCCCGAAATATGCGGAGATGTTCACGCAACGCACCTGGAGCGACGATCGCAAGCGCCCCAAGGTGTGGAATGCCCCGCAGGCTCAAACCAAGGTGACCTACGAGGAGGATCTCGCCGACATCCGCTTCGAGATGGAGCTCTTCGCCGACAGCCTCAAGAGCGCATCCAGCTCGTTCCTCGAGACCTTCGTCACTGCGGCACCGCCCGGCATCATCTCAACGACCATGCTGCGCGCCGAAGACAACCCCGATTATCCGAGCGACCGCGAATACATCCTCGATCTCGCGACCGAGATGAAGAAGGAATATGACTACATCGCGGCGCAGGGCCACGTGCTGCAGCTCGACGCGCCCGACCTCGCGATGGAACGCCAGTTCATGTTCCAGGACCGGCCGCTCGACGAGTTCCTCGAGCGCATCGCGCTCCATATCGAAGCGCTCAATATCGCGTGCGCCGACATTCCGCCCGAGCAAGTCCGCCTCCACGTCTGCTACGGCAACTGGGACGGGCCGCACATCGACGACGTCGAGCTCGAGCCGCTGCTCCCCATCCTCTACGAGGCCAAGGTGGGCGCGCTCAGCCTCTCCTGCGCCAACCCGCGGCATGCGCACGATCACAAATATCTGCGCAAGAACCCGCTGCCGGACTCGATGGCGCTGATGCCGGGGCTGATCGACGTGACGACGAACTATCTCGAGCACCCGGAATGGGTCGCAGACCGGATCTGCGAGTTCGTCGACGTGGTCGGCGACCGCGAGCGCGTGATCGCGAGCACCGACTGCGGCTTCGGCACCTTCGCGAGCTACACCTTCGTCGCGGAGGACGTGGTGTGGGCCAAGCTGCAAATGCTCACCGAGGGCGCGCGCATCGCGACCAAGCGGCTGTGGGGCAAGTAACCCGCCGCAAGCGCCGACACGTCAGCGACCCGACGGCTCCGCGTTGGGTTCGCTTCCGCAGGCGCGACGGGCAAAGGCCTTCGGCGCCGAAACCGAGGGCAATGCGCGTCCGGTCCCCGCCGTTGCCCACGACGCGCAGTCGCCATCGAAGATCGCGATGAGTCCCCCAAGGCAACCTATGCAGCTGTGGGGCACTCCGCGGCAACCTGCTGTGAGACATGCGCGCCGGAGCGCCGCGCCGCTTCAATCAAAACCGAACACGCTCTAGCATCGGCCGATGCGGTTCATCGCGGATCCATCGCTACCGGGGCACGGAGACATCAACGGGGTCTATCTCAATAGAGACAGATCGATCGCCGCGGTCACGTCGGCTTTTCGTCTCCTGATAGTCCCTCGCGGGCGCACGTGCTACGGCGGCGCGCGTCTTCGCCATCGCGTGGCGCTCTATCACCCGCCCGCCTGCAAACCCTTCGCCGTGTTCGATGGCCTCCGCTATCGGGTAAACGACGTCACGTTTCATCCGACCGCCCCCGTCGTCGCGATCGCAACGGGCAGCTATGACGGTGGTTTTTTTTACAACGGCGAGCTCGTCGTGTGGGATTGGGAGGCGCATCGGCACAGCAACAAGATCGGACCAATTCCCGAGGTGGTGCGGTGCACGTTTTCGGATGCCGGGAGCGGACTTGTCGCGCTCGTCCGGCCGTGGGACGACGAGTGGGACGATGTCGCCGATGCGTCCGAAAGTGCGTATGAAGTGCGCGTCACCTACTCGGAGGATTTTTTCGAGCACCCCTTCGATGGTGATACGATCGCCCGACAGATTTCCGCAGCAACGCTGCTGTCAGCGGAGGACGTTGCGTCCCACCCTGTTTTCTCGCCCCGCACGCAGGATCGCGTGCCGCTGCTGCGGCAGGTGTTCAAACGCGATGAGCTCGTCGCACGATCGCCCATATGGGACGTGGCTTGGCTCGGCGACGATCGGATCGCGATCGTCCACAATGATTGCCAGCTGGAAATCTACGATTCGAACGGCGTTCGCGAACAGAGCTTCGTGGGGCCCGACCACGGCACGCAGATTCTCAAGCACCCGAGCCTCCTTGTTCATACGGCCTGGTTTGATGATGTGTTTCATGTGGCGCATCCGGAGGGATCCTACGATGCGTTCCGCGCCAAGTTGCTCCGATATGACGGAACCGAACTCCACGTCGTCGCCGAATTCGAAGGTCAGCACACGTTTTCCGCGTCGCGCGACGGCTGGATCCTCGGACGACGACAAGGGCGACCGCGCGGCATGCCCAAAGAAGGCGACGTCATCGGCGGTCCGAGCCTGGATGACTGGCGCGCCTATGATTTCGGCCACTGTGACACGACCAAGTACTTCGTTCGCGTGGATGAGTGTCCCTATCTGTTGATGGTCTATTACGGCCCACCCCCCTCCGACGAGCACCAGAAAATTTGTTCTGTATCGCACGACGGATCCGTGAGGCCTCTCTGGCCGCTATTGCCTGAGACCCAGCAAGCAAGAGAATTTACGTTCGCATATGTGGCAGACTCTGTCGGCGAAGGGTTGATCGTGTCGGGATATAACGGCGTTCGGCAGCCCTACGCCGGTTTCATCTGCAGGAAGACGCTGCAGGACGGTCAGAAGCTCTGGCATCACGACACCAGGGCCAGCGCCACGACGATCAAGGCCATTCCCAGCCGCGGGATTGTTCTCGCCGCCTTTCTCAACGGGGAGGTCGCGGTGTTTGAAAGCGACTCCGGAAACGTTGTGGATTGGACCGAGTTTCGCCCGGATGGGGAGCTGAGCGTCATCTTTTCCATCGATGTGTCCGCCGAGAACATCGTTTTCGGGACGATCGACGGCCGCGTGGGGATCCTCCCGATCGGTGAATTGTTGAGCGCAGGCATTAATTAGAGCTCGCGCTCCCTTCCAATGACAATGCCAAGCGAAGGCGGGGCGGCGTTGCAACGCGAGAACCGCAGGCTTGCCGCTCCGCCCGCTCGGCGCGCGATCCACGCCCAGTGCAGCGGTCGCCCGGCCCGGCCGCCCCCGGCTCTCCCAGTTTGTTGTCTTGCGTTTTGCACCGGCGGACTTCGGCGCCGAGACTGGGGGCAATGCGCGTCCGGCCCCCGCCGTCGCGCGCGTATCGGTGAGGCCTTTATTCGGGGCGCTGAACCACATACGAGTAAAAGTTGATCGATCCGAAGAACGTCCCGTTCGCGCTGTTCTGGCGCTGGATGTCCACCCACGCCTCGACCGTTTCCTTATCCGCGACACCGGATGCCGGGAGCAGCGTCGGGTAGGAATCGAGCGATGACACGAAAAAGGACGCCTCGCCGATCTCCGACAGCACATAACTCTTCACGCCGACAATCCGAAGCCCGAAGGCGCGCAAATCGGCCGGCAAGGACCGCATGACGGTTGGGTTCGTGACAACGCCGGCGACAACGGCGGCCGCGAGCTTTTCTCCCTCCTCGGGATGGTCACCGCCATAGACCCACGACGCGTAGTCGCCATCGAAGATTGCGATGAGTCCCCCGGGACGCACGCAGGCAACGATTTCCGCCAAGACGGAACGGACATCATCGACGTGGCTCACCAGCGTGTGGGCCAGCGCGGCGTCGAACTGCCCGCTCTTTTCACCAAGGCCGGTGGCGTCCCCGACTTCAAATGTCACCTTGCCAGACAACCCCTCTTCGGATGCCTTGGCGTTGGCGATCTCGATGAAGCCCGCGCTTCGGTCTATGCCGACCACGCTCCCATCGAACTCCGGCCGCGACGCCAGCCTGCGCGCAGCGACGCCCGTTCCGCAGCCGACATCAAGCACGCGCGCAAGCCTGGGGACGTCCATGTCCGCCAGATACTCGTCGATCATGGTCAAGAAGAACGGGCTCTCGCCACGCGCTTCCAGCCTGGCGGCAATGGCGCCGGTCGCCTCGGAGCTCAACTCGTCCGTCCGATTGTAAGGATCAAAAGGCATTGTCTTTTCCCAATGTTTGAGACAATCAACAACGGTCGCCGATGGCATCAACGACGACATGGCCTTCGTCAAATGAGGACACGTCGCGTGCCTTCGGCCGCCCACGATATCACTCGCGTGGGTGGTCTGCGAACACGGGCGGGCCGCCCTAACCGCCCAGCCAATCCGCGCCACCCGGCGGACTTTCTGTTGACAGTCACCGCGCGGGGACTTATCGCGGTGCCGGCACCTTGTGGGGAGGGCCGGCCATGCGGCGTGATCGTGAGCGAACCAAGGGCAAGCTTCTCGACGCCGTCGACGTGATCCTGGCGACAGAGGGCGTGCGTGCGCTCGGCATCAACGCGATCGCGCGCGTCGCCGGCGTCGACAAGGTGCTGATCTACCGCTACTTCGGCGACCTCGCCGGGCTGATCGACGCCTATATCGAGCACGGCGATCTCTGGTGGACCGTCGACGAGATCCTCGGCGACGATGTGATGCCGCCGGCCGAGGCCACGCTCGCCGGCTGGTGCGCGCTCGCCCTGGCGCGCCAGATCCGCGCGCTCCGGAACCGCCCGGTGACCTTGCAGCTGCTCGCCTGGGAGCTGATCGAGCCCAACCAGCTCACCCAAGCGCTGACCGATCTTAGGGAGGAGCGCCACCGCGCCCTCGTGCGGCGCATCCTCGCGCGCGCCGGCGCAGGCGCGGCCAACACGCGCCTGCTGGCGGTGCACGCGCTGCTCGGCGCGGCATCGACCTATGTCGTGCTGCGCGCGGAGAAGCAGGCACGTTGGCTCGATGTCGATTTCGACGATCCGCGCGGGTGGGAGCGGCTCGACGCGGTGAACGCGGGCATCGTGCGCGCCGTGCTCGAGACGCACGAGCTGTGAAGGCGCGCGCCGCGCGCTCAGACCGGGCGCACCAGCGCGTGACGCTTCTTGCCGGCGGAAAGCTTGATGTGGCCGTCGGCGCCGACATCATCGAGCGTGAGGGTTTGCTGCTCGTCGGCGATCGCGACCCCGTTGACGCGCGCTCCGCCGCCGCGGATCAGGCGCTTCGCCTCCCCGCCCGAGGCGCAGAGCCCGGCCTGCCGCAGCAGCACCACCGCCGGCACGCCCGCCGCCAAATCCCCGCGCGCGGCCTCGATCACGGGAAGATCCGCACCGGCCGCCTTCTCCTCGAAGGTTTGCCGCGCGGTCTCGGCCGCCGCTGCCGCCGCCGGGGCACCGTGGCAAAGCCCCGTCGCCTCGTTGGCGAGCGTCTTCTTCGCCTCGTTGAGCTCCGCCCCACCCAGCGCCTCGAGGCGCCGGACCTCGTCGAGCGGCAATTCGGTGAAGAGCCGGAGGAAGCGCCCGACGTCGCGGTCGTCGGTGTTGCGCCAATATTGCCAGTAGTCGTACGCGCTGAGCCGGTCCTCGTTGATCCAGATGGCGCCATCGGCGGTCTTGCCCATCTTGGCGCCCGAGGCGAGCGTGAGGAGCGGCGTGGTGAGGCCGTAGACGGCATTCCCGTCGATGCGCCGCGCAAGCTCGACGCCGTTGACGATGTTGCCCCATTGGTCGGAGCCGCCCATTTGCAGCACGCAATCATGGCGCCGCGCGAGCTCGCGGAAATCATAGGCCTGGAGAATCATATAGTTGAACTCGAGGAAGGTGAGCGGCTGCTCGCGCTCGAGCCTGAGCTGCACGCTGTCGAAGGTGAGCATGCGGTTGATCGTGAAATGGGCGCCGACATCGCGCAGAAACGGGATGTAGGCGAGCCCATCCAGCCAGTCCGCATTGTCGACCATCAGCGCGTCGGTCGGCCCGCCGCCGATCGTGAGAAAGCGCGCGAAGGAACGGCCGATGCCCGCCTTGTTGGCCTCGATCGTCGCGTCGTCGAGCAGGCTGCGCGAGGCGTCGCGCCCGCTCGGATCGCCGATCCGCGTGGTGCCGCCGCCGAGCAGCACGATCGGCCGGTGCCCGGTCTTCTGCAGCCAGCGCAGCATCATGATCTGCACCAGGCTGCCGGCGTGGAGGCTGGTCGCGGTGCAATCGAAGCCGATATAGGCGGTGATGCACTCACGCGCGGCGAGCCCATCCAGCGCGTCCGCGTCGGTGCACTGGTGGATGAAGCCGCGCTCGGAGAGAACGCGCAGGAAGTCGGATTTGTACGCGCCCATGGGTCGCTCTGCGCCGTGCCGGGCGCTGATGTAGCACGCGCGCCAAAACCGGACAACGGCGTGGCCCGAAGGGAGACCGATCGCCCATGATGCTCGCACTCGGCCTGATGAGCGGCACCTCGCTCGACGGTGTCGACGCCGCGCTGATCGAGACCGACGGCGAGACCGTGGCGTCGGTCGGCGCCTGGCACACCGAGCCCTATCCGCCGGCGCTGCGGGAGGCGCTACGCGCGGTAATCGCCGGCACCGGCGGGCGCGGCGAGACCGAACGCGCGCTCACGGATCTTCATGCGTCGGTGGCACGGCGGGTTTTGGCGCAATCCGACGGCCGCGCCGTGGAGGTGGTCGGCTTTCCGGGCCACACGGTGCGCCACGACCCGGCACGCGGCGTCACCGACCAGCTCGGCGATGGCGCCCGACTCGCCGTGGCGCTTGGCATCGACGTGGTGGGCGATTTCCGCAGCCGCGACGTCGGCGCCGGCGGCCAGGGCGCGCCGTTCGCGCCGCTCTATCATGCGGCCCGGGCGGGCGACCTGCCCCGCCCGCTCGCCGTGCTCAATCTGGGCGGGGTCGGCAACGTCACCTGGATCGGTGCGGAGGCCGGCACGCTCGTCGCATTCGACACCGGGCCGGGCTGCGCCCTGATCGATGACTGGGTGCGCGAGAAGACCGGCGCCGGCTTCGATCGCGACGGGGCGCTCGCCCGCCGGGGCGCCGTCAGCGAGGGCGCGCTCGCCGCATTGATGGCGGCGCCCTATTTCGCCGCGCCGCCGCCCAAGTCGCTCGACCGAGACGATTTCGACCCTTCTCCGATCGCCGCGCTCGACGCCGCCGACGGCGCCGCCACCCTCGTCGCCTTCACGGCGGCCGCTGTGGCGCGCGCGCGCGATTACCTGGCGGCGCCGCCGCTGCGCTGGCTCGTGACGGGCGGCGGACGGCACAACCCTGCGCTCATGGCAGCGCTCGCCCAGCGCCTCGCCGCGCCGGTCGACCCGGTCGAGGCGGTCGGCTGGCGCGGCGATGCGCTCGAGGCCGAGGCGTTCGGCTTCCTCGCGGTGCGCAGCTTGCGCGGCCTGCCGCTCAGCCTGCCTTCGACGACCGGCGTGCCCGCACCGACCACCGGCGGCGTGCTGCATCGCGCGTAGCGACATTCGCGGGCGCTTGCGCCATGATCGCGCCAGCAATCATCAGGGAGAGAACGCCATGCCCAAGGTCCTCGTGATCGTGCCTTTCGCCTTCGACGACTCGGGCCTCGAGAACCGCAGCGCGCAGCTCAACTCGGTCCAGCTCGGCCCCGACATCGAATGGGATTTCCGCGGGGTCAAGGCGGGCCCGGCGATCCTCGACTGCTATCACGACTATGTGCTCGGCGACATCGCGCTCTTCGAAGCCGGCATAAGCGCCCAAGACGATGGCTACGACGCCGTCTGCATCGACACCATGAGCGATTCGGGCATGAACGCGCTGCGCTCCGTGCTCGACATCCCGGTGATCGGGCCGGGGCGCGCCTCCTACATGATGGCGCTCATGCTCGGCAACAAGTTCTCGGTGGTCACGCAATGGGACGGCTGGATGCCACTCTATAAGAAGGGCACCCAGGAATATGCGGTCGCCGACAAGCTCGCCTCCGTGCGCTCGATCAACGTCATGCCCGATGTCGAGAACCTGCTTGGCGGCAAGGAAGAGGTGGTGTTCCCGAAGCTCGTCGACTGCGCCATGCGCTGCATCGAGGAGGATGGCGCGGAGGTGATCCTGCTCGGCTCGACCACGATGCACCAGGCGGCCGGCCACATGGCGGAGAACCTGCCCGTGCCGGTGATCAACCCGGGCCCCCTCACCTACAAGCTCGCCGAGTGCGTGCTCGGCCTCGGCCTGACGCACAGCCGCAAGGCTTACCCGAAGCCGAGCGTGCCCAAGCCCGCGATGCTTCACGCGATGATGGACGCGGCCGCCCAGGCCGAAGGCTAGACCCCGCGGAGGACGCCCCATGAAGCTCTACGATTTCGCCCTGGCGCCGAGCCCGCGCCGCGTGCGCATGTACCTCGCCGAAAAGGGCATCGAGGTGCCGACCGAGCAGATCAACACGCGCGAACGCGAACAATTCTCCGATGCCTTCAAGGCGATCAACCCGCGCTGCGTGGTGCCGACGCTCGTGCTCGACGATGGCACCTGCCTCGATGAATCGGTCGCGATCTGCCGGTATTTCGAGGAGATCCAGCCCGAGCCCGTGCTAATGGGCCGAGACGCGCGCGAGAGGGCGCTCGTCGAGATGTGGAGCCGGCGCGCCGAATTCGACGGCTATCTCGCCGCGGCCGAGGCGATCCGCAACGCCGCGCCGATGTTCGAAGATCGCGGCCTGCCCGGCCAGCCCAGCGGCGTGCCGCAGATCCCCGCGCTGGTGACGCGCGGCAAGCAGTCGATGGCGCGCTTCTACGAGGCCTTCGACGCGCGCCTCGCGGAGGTCACCTTCCTCGCCGGCGATGCGTTCTCGGTCGCTGACATCACGGCCTACGTCACGATCGAGTTCGCGAAGCGAGCGGACCTCGAGATCCCCGAGGCGTGCACGCATCTCAAACGCTGGCACGCCCAGGTCGCGGCACGACCGAGCGCCGACGCCTGACGCGGCGCGTTAGCCGCACCGCGCGATCGCGGCGTGGCAACCGGCGCGTGCCCCTTGACTCCGACCACCCCCGGGCTATCCTCGTTCGAAGTGCGAACAAGTGTTCGCTATACGAACAATGCGGTTTGATGGCAACCGTGCCTTAAGCGCTGTCGAGGCCATACGTACGGGCGATGCATTCGTCGGATGCCACCCTCGGTCGTTCCAGGCTCCAGCTTCCGGCTGGCTGGCGCGTGCAGACGCGATTCGTTGCCATTTGGGTCGCGTTCGCGGTCTTGCTGATCGTCAGTGCGATCTTCATCCCGCGGAGCCTCCTGCCCTCGTCGATCCTGGCGATCATACCGTTCGCGGCGTTCTTGACGATCGCGGCGATGGGCGAATCCCTGGTGCTGATGGCGCGCGGGATCGACCTCTCGATCCCGGCGGTCATCACGCTGTCGAGCACGGTGCTACTCGGCGTCTCGGGAGGTGCGGACGACGGCGCTGCAGCCGCGATCGTTCTCGCGCTGGTGCTCTCGCTCTGTGTCGGGCTGATCAACGGTGTGCTCGTCGCGGTGTTCCGGCTCAACCCGCTGATCGTCACCCTCGCGGTCGGCCTGATCGTGACGGGCGCGACCATCTGGTACCGCCAGGGCATCGCCCAGGAAGCACGCGTGCCGCCTGTGCTCGCGGACTGGGGCGAGGCGCGCTTCCTGTCGATCAATCTCTCGGTGTGGGTGACCTTCGGCCTCGTCGGCGCCGCGACCATCCTGCTTCGCTTCAGCGTGATCGGGCGCCGCTTCATCGCGGTCGGCACCAGCCCGATGTCGGCCTGGATCGCGGGCATCGGCGTGATGCGCTATCAGATCGCCGCCTATGTCGCGGCCGCGTTCCTCTACGGCATTGCGGGGCTCCTGCTCTCGGCCTTCATCCGCAACCCGACCCTCGATGTCGGCGCCGCTTACTTGCTGGCGCCGATCGCGGCGGCCGTGCTCGGCGGAACCGCGATCACGGGCGGCGTGGGCAGCATGATCGCGGTCGCGGGCGCCGCGCTCTTTCTCACCCATCTCGGGCAAATCCTGAAAATGCTCGGCCTGACGACCGCCATCCAGTTCATGATCTACGGGGGCGCCATCGCGATCGGGATGGCGCTTTCGGGTGTCGAGATCGGGCGCGTGCGTCTAGCCATCCAGCGGTTGCTACCGGGCACGGTGCCCGGGCGACCAACATGAGGCGGTGACGGCAAGACGCCGCACCACAGGGCGACAAAAAGCGGCCTCGCCCGCCGCACACGTAGAGGAGACGGTGATGACAATCAAATCGACATTCAAGCTTACGGCCGCCTCGGCACTCGTCGCCGGCGCGCTTGCCGTCGCGATGCCAGGCTCGAGCCAGGCCTCGGAGGCCGACCTGATGATGAAGGCGCTCGGCAAGACCGACGGCATCGGCCCGATCGTCAGCGAAACGTTCAAGCGGGCCGCGGCCAAGCTCAGCGATGCCGACCGCGAGCTGGCGCTCACATGCTGGAAAGAGAGCGTCTGCGAGACCGGCCGCGGCGAGCTGACGGTCGCGTTGGCCGACGGCTTTGGCGAGAACGTGTGGCGCCGCGTCACGCATATGGAATTCGTGATGCAGGCGCTCAGCTATCCCAACGTCAAGAAGATCATCTACACCTCGGCCCGCGGCGACGCGAGCAAGGCGATCTCCGACATGCGCAGCTTGACCGCGCAGGGTGTCGACATCATCGCGACCTTCCCGGACGCGGGCGCGGCGCTTCTGCCGACGATCAGGGACGCGACCGAGGCGGGCATCCTCGTGGTGCCCTACATCGCCTCGCCCGCCGGCGATGCGGGCAAGGACTATCTGACCTTCGTCGCCGAGGATCTCTGCGAGCTCGGCCGCCAGTTCGTCCAATTCGTCGGGCAGAACAGCACGGAGGACAGCATCGAGGTCGTCGAGCTCGGCGGCACGCCGGGCAACATGCTGAGCTCCACCTGGCAGGCGTGCTCCGAGGAGGAGATGGCCAAGAACGCCGCGATGAAGTTCCTCGGCAAGGCCGACACCAACTGGACGCAGGAAGGCACCTTCGAGGCCATGTCGAGCTTCCTCGCACAGAACCCCGACGTCGACGCGGTGCTCTATGAGTATGCCGACGGCTTCCGCGGTGGCGTACGCGCCTACCAAGCGGCTGGCCGCGACATGGACGTGATCGTCACGCTGCGCACCGACGAGCAGGGCCTGTTCTGCGACTGGGAACAGGTGGGCAACGACAATTTCCGAATCTTCTTCTCGGCCGGCGGCACCTTCCAGTCGCGCATCGCGCTCACCGCGGCGATGATGGCGAAGGACGGAAGCGCGACCGTGGGCGCGAGCGTCGACGTGCCGTTCAAGATGAAGGAAGTGCAGAAGGGCATGTGCGACAAGTCGCTGCCCGACCAAACGCCGGTCTCCACCTTGGTGGATGCCGACATGCTGAAGGCGATGTTCGCCGAGTAATCCACGCACCGGATGCGGCCGGGCCCTCGGGCCCGGTCGCGTTCGCGCTCTAGATCCGGACCACGGACCGCCGAGGCATGTCGTCGTCGCCCTCCCTCCGACTGCTCAACATCTCGAAGCATTTTCCGGGCGTCCAGGCCCTCAACGATGTGAGCCTGGAATGCGACGTGGGCGAGGTGCATGCGGTGCTCGGCGAGAACGGCTCGGGCAAGAGCACGCTTCTGAAGATCGCGAGCGGCGCGCAGCCGGCCGACGCCGGCAGGGTCGAGATCCTCGGCGAAACGCTCGCCACGGCCGACCCATCGCTCGCGCAAAAGTTCGGTCTTGCGACGGTCTATCAGGATAACTCCCTCGTCCCGGAGCTCACCGTCGCGCAAAACCTCTATCTCGGGATCGTCGACAAGGCGCTCCCCTTCCGACAGATCAACGGCTGGGCGACCGAGGTGCTCGCGCCCTACGATCTCGCGCTGAACCCGGAGACGCTGGTCGGCGCGCTCTCGCCGGCGCAGCAGCAATTTCTCGAGGTGATGAAGGCCCTCGTCTCGGAACCGAAGGTTCTCCTGCTCGACGAGCCCACCGCCTCGCTCGACGTGAACGACGTGGAGACGCTGCACGCCATCGTGCGGCGCATCGTCGCCGACGGCACGACGGTCGTCTATGTCAGCCACCGCCTGCCCGAGATCCTCTCGCTCGCCAAGCGCGTCACGGTGTTGCGCGACGGCGAAGGCCAGGGCACCTACGACACCCACTCCCTCTCCGAGCACGACCTGATCTCGCTCATGGTCGGCCGGCCGATCGAGGCCGAGTTCCCGCCGAAGCTCGGGCACGCCGCCCGCGCGGCCGAGGTGGCGCTTTCGGTGCGCGCGCTGTCGGGCGATGAGTTTGCCGACGTCTCGTTCGACGTGCACCAGGGCGAGATCCTCGGGCTCGCCGGCGCCGAGGGCAACGGTCAGCGCGAGGTGCTGCGCGCGATCGGCGGCTTCGAGGACGCGACAGGCACGGTGACGCGCGCGGGCAGGCGCATGGCGCTCAACCTGCCGCAGCGCGCGCTCGCGTCCGGCGTGATGATGCTGAGCGGCGATCGCGCGGGTGAATCGATCTTTCCCATCATGGGCGTGCGCGAGAACGTCACGATCCAGATGCTCAAAGGCTTCGCCAACTGGGGCTTCGTCTCCGGCCGGAAGGAGCGCGCCGCGACCGCGCGGCTGATCGAGGAGCTCGACATCGTCACCGCGACGATGGATCAGCCGATCAACGCGCTCTCCGGCGGCAACCAGCAGAAGAGCGTGCTCGCGCGCAGCTTCCTGCACGACGCCCGCGTCGTCCTGATCGACGAGCCGACCCAGGGCGTCGACGCCAAGGCGCGCTTCGACATCTATCAGGCGCTCCGCGCCAAAGCGAACGAGGGCACGAGCTTCATCATCAATTCATCGGATGCGCTCGAGCTCGCGGGACTGTGCGACCGGGTGATCGTGTTTTCGCGCGGCCATGTGATCAAGGAGCTCGAGGACGAGGACGTCACCGAGCCCAACATCGTATCGTCGTTCCTGACCTCGCGGGTCGGGCGCGCCGGCGGCCGCGGCGTAACGGAGCGTGAGGCGGAAAGCGGTGGCTGGGGGCTCGGCCTGCAGCGCGGCCTTTCGATCCGCAACACATGGTGGGCGCCGCTCGCCTTCCTGCTGCTGCTGATCATTTTGGTCGGGATCTACGCCGCGACCCAATCGGACACGTTCCTCTCGCCGCTGAACGGTCGCCACCTGCTGCTCGCGACGGCGCCGCTCGCGCTCGTCGCGATGGCGCAACTGAACGCGCTCATGGTCGGTGGCTTCGACATGTCGGTGGGCTCGCTCATGAGCATGACCGTCGTCGTGGCGTCGTTCCTGATCGGCATGGGCGCCGATGTCGGCACGCTGATCGGCGGCACGCTGGCCTGTCTCGCAGCCGGTGTCGCGGTCGGCCTGATCAACGGCGCGATGATCCGGAAGCTCCGCATCAATCCGGTGATCACGACGATCGCGATGCTGAGCGTGCTGCAGGGCATCGCGCTGCACTTCCGTCCGACAGCCGGCGGACTGATCGCGCCGGCCTTCATGGAGGCGCTGCGTGCGCGCATCGACTTCTTGCCGATCTCGTTCCTGGCGCTCGTCGCCCTCGCGATCGCGGCCGACTATTGGCTCTATCGCACGCGAAGCGGCCTTCGGCTGCGCGCCGTCGGCTTCCGCGAAGAAGCCGCGCGGCGCAACGGCATCCACACCGGGCTCGTGCATTTCCGCGCCTACGTCCTCTCGGGCCTGATGGCCGCGCTTGCCGGCCTCTTCCTCGGCACCGAGGTGGGCGTCGGCCACCCGACCGTCGGCGGCACTTACACGCTGACCAGCATCGCCGCGGCGGTGCTCGGCGGCGCGGCGCTCACCGGCGGCCGCGGGTCGTTCCTGGGCGCACTCCTCGGTGCGATCTTTTTCGCGCTCATCGTCAACATCATGCCCTTCCTCGGCGTGAACACCGCGCTCGGGGTGATCGTCAGCGGGGCATTGACATTGCTCGCCGTGCTTCTCTACTCCGGTCGTGTGCCGACGCGCCAGCTTCGGCACATCATCCGCGGGGCGTTCGACCGCGGCGCTGCTTCAACGGAACAGGTGAGGCCATGAATATTTCAGCGACCCCCGAAAAAGAGACGGCCAACGCGGCACCGTCGCGCGGCCCCTATGACGGCGAGGCCGATATCGTCTGCGTCGGCGGCGGCGCGGGCGGGCTCGCGACCGCGCTGTTCGCGCGCTGGCTCGGGAATAGCGTAATGCTGCTGGAGAAGGCGCCGGCCCTGGGCGGCACCACACGCAAAGCGGCATTCTGGTATTGGGTGCCCAACAACGTCGCCATGCAGGAAAAAGGCATCGCCGACCCGCGCGAGGACTGCCTGCGCTACATGGCGCGCCTCTCCCGCCCCGAATCCTACGATGCGAACGACCCTCATCTCGGCATGCCGGCCTGGGAATATGAGATGTTCGAGGCGATCTACGACAACGCGTCCGCCGCGACGGAGCTGCTCTCGGAAAAAGGCGCGCTGGAGTATCGGCACTGCGATTTCGTGCCCGACTATTGGGCCGAGCTGCCCGAGGATAAGGCCCCTAACGGCCGTGTGCTGCTCCCGAAGAATGCGAAGGAAACGATGTCGGACGGCGGCCAACGCGCTATTGAATCGATGTCGGCGGCCGCCGAGACCGCAGGCGTCGACATCCGCGTCAGCCATCGCGTGCAACGCCTGATCCGCAATCTCGGCGGCGATGTGGTGGGCGTCGAAGCGACGAACGCGGACGGCCGGACGCGCCGCATCTATGCGCGCAAGGCCGTCGTTTTCTGCACCGGCGGCTTCACGCACAGCGAGGAGCTCCGCCAGAATTTTCTGAACGTCCCGATCTATGGCGGCTGCGCCGCCTCGACCAACGAGGGTGACTTCGTGCAAATCGCGTCCAACGCCGGCGCGCAGCTGCGCAACATGAACTATGCATGGATGTGCCCGGTGATCTTCGAGAAGGCGGTCGCCAACGACCCCGAGCTGATCGGCACCTTCTCGCCCTCGGGTGATTCGATGATTTATGTGGGCAAGACCGGCAAACGCGTCGCCAACGAAAAGCTCGCCTACAACGAGATGGCGCAGGTCTTCTTCGAATGGGACCCGGCGGCCGGCGAATATCCCAACCTGGTGCTGGTGGCGATCTGGGACCAGCGGAGCCAAGACCACTCGGCGAGCGACGAATATGGCCGCTTCATCGTGCCGCCGGGCACGGACGACAGCCACGTCGTCAAGGGCGACACGCTTGAAGCGCTCACCTGGGCGATCCGCGAGCGCCTGGAGCGCTACACGGCGCAAACCGGCGGGCTCGTTCTCGCGGATGACTTCCAGGCGAACCTCGAAGCAACGGTCGCGCGCTTCAACGGCTTCGCGGAGGCCGGCAAGGACGAGGACTTCCGGCGGGGCGAGCGCCAGGTCGAGCTGCTCTTCAATGGCCCAGCCGCCGAAGATCCGGTCGCGCCGAACCCGACCATGTACCCGATCAGCGACGAGGGCCCCTACTACGCGGCGCTGCTCTCGGGCGGCACGCTCGACACCAAAGGCGGGCCCAAGACCAACCCCGCCGGCCAGGTGCTCGATGATACCGAGACGCCCATCGCGGGCCTCTACGGCGTCGGCAATTGCGTCGCGTCGGCGTCAGCGCGCGCCTACTGGGCGGGCGGCGCGACGCTCGGGCCGATCATCGCCTTCGCCTATCTGGCCGCCAACGCGGCAGACAAAGAGCCGCGCAAGCTCACGAACTAACCCGCGCCCCATCAGACGATTTTGACAGGAGGAGACACCATGGCACTCGCGACCCAGACAATGACGGACGAGCAACGCAAATCGGTCGCGCTCGAATATCTGAAGGCGTTCGACAATGGCGGCGTCACCTCGACCGGCGGCAGCATCATGGACCTGTTCGCCGATGACGCGCAGGTCTACTTCCCGAAATGGGGGATCGCGACCGGTAAGGAGGAGATCGGCAAGCTCTTCGGCGATGTCGGCGGCACGATCAAGTCGATCCTCCATCATTACGCCAACTTCAACTACATCTTCTCGGGCAGCGATTACATCGTGGTCGAGGGCACGAGCCACGGCGAGCACCAGGATGGCCCCTGGCGCGCCGACGTGCCGGGCTGGGGCGCCGGGCGCTGGTGCGACGTGTTCGAGATCCGCGATTGGAAGATCCAGCGCTGCTTCATCTATCTGGACCCGGACTACGCCGGCAAGGACACCGAGCGCTACCCCTGGTTCGCGGACAAATAAGCCCCGCGCCGCATCGGGCTACGGCAACGGTCCGTTTGCAAGGAAGCCGTCGATCACGTTCTTGGTGATGCGCGAGACGTTGTTCTCGTAACCGTTGTGCGACAACGAGCCGCACCACGCCATCGAGCCGACCGAGAACACCGCGCCGTCGTTCGGTGTCTTGTAGTAGACCATGTCGGCGCGGATCTTCGGGTTGGTCTCGCCCGTGCCGGTGAGAAACTGGCCGCGCGAGCTGTAAGTGATCTCCTCGGTCACCGGCACGAAAATGTCTGAGTGTCCTTCCGAGTGGGCGAGCAGGTAGGCACCGTGCGGCGTGCCGAGCTCGAGGTCCGCGCGGTCGAGCTCGAGACCGGCGGCACCGCCGCCGATGAGCCCGAAATCGCCAATGGGCTCGTCGCGTCCGACGCCGTCGAAGATCCACGCGCACTCGGGCCGCGCGCTGTCCGGCGCCCGGCGATAGTAGGAGGATTGGGTCAGCCCAAACGAGGTGAAGGTGACACCGAACAGATTCGACATGGGCCGGCCGCGAATGCGCCACGCCCCGCCATGCTTGCCGTCGAAAGCATTGCAATATTCGCCGGGCGAGGCGGTCCAAGCGCGCGACCCCTGGTCGCTCTTGCGCACCTCGACGATGTTCGGGTTGTCGGGGTGGAACACCGTGACCCAATAGAACCCGTTCGCGGCAAGATAGAGCCAACGCCCACCACGCATTTGATATTCGTGATAGGCGTTCATCATCTCTTCCGAGGTGTATTCGGGATGATGGGCCGTCAGCACCACCTGGTATTGGGATAGGAGCCCGACGCCTTCCTTGTGGACATCCTCCTCGGTGTGGATGTCGATCGCGTAGCCCATGGCGTCGAGCCAGTCGACCAAGTGAAGGTCCGCATTGAACTGCCAGACAGAGGGCGAGAGCACGTGCGCGTACTTAGGCCGCATGTTGAGGATGGGGCGCAGCGCCGAAGAGATGTTCACGCCCCAGCCGTCCCGATAGGTGGAATAGGTGCCGAGCCCATAACCCTCCTTCTTGTTGACCAGGAGATCGCTCGGCTGAAGCATCGGGACGCGCGCGGTCAGGAGCTGGGTCGCCTGGCCGGTCACGCCGAGATTGTCGTTGGCGTAGGCGAGGTAGCTCGCGGTCGACATGACGAGCGCGACGCGCGCGGTGGGGCCGCTCGCCGGCGGACGCACGAAGAAGGGAATGTAGTCCTCGGTCTCGGGCGATGAGGTCCCGTCGATCCGCACGCGCGCGGCGTAGACGCCGCTCGTCAGGCCGTCCGGCACGGTCAGCGAAAAGGACGGCGTCCAACGCGCATCATCGACCGATTCATCGTGGAAATGGATCGCGCCATATTCCGCGGGACAGTGCCGGTAGCTCATATAGTCCGAGGTCCAATTCACGCCCGGCATCGCGCGCACGGGCATGTTCACCCCGCGCCCGTGAAGCGCAAACGGCCCCGTGTCGATGATCTCGGTCGAGGCAGCGGTGTCGGCGATGTTCGCGGCGAAATCCCAGGCCGCGACGATCGGTCCGCGCGCATCGACAGGAAGGTGATCGACCCCGCCTCCGGCCAAGAGCATGTCGGTCTCCGCCGCGGTGAGCGCGCGGCTCGCGACCTTGGGTCGGTCGATCCGTCCGTTGAACTTATGCGTGTGAACGGGCAGCGGGATCGGCGCATCGAGCCCCGCGAAATGAGCACCGAAGATGCCACGCCCCGCCTCGGGCTCGGCGACGCTTGCCGCGAGCAACAGCGGGCATTCGTTCGCGGCGACGGCGCCCGCGGCGACAGTCCTTTCGATCACGGCGAGCCCGTCCTCGATCGGGTGGAACAGGCTCATCCCGAAGCCGCCGTTGGCGGGCGTCGTGTGCGGGCGCTGCACGAGGCGCGCCCGACCGGTCTCGGCATCGTAGGCGGCGCTGACCTGATACCAGACCTTGCGGAAGAGCGGCTTGCCGCTCGAGATCGCCTCGACGGCGCCGCCGCCGAGGCCGAGGCGCAGGCTCAGCGCGCCCGTCTCGTCGATGAAGAGTCCGTAGCCGGTGCCGTCGGCCTCGTTCCATTTGGTGATGATACCCTGCACACCCTCGTTGGGCAGGGTGGGATAAATGCAGGCGCAGAGTGTGAAGCTTTGGAGCGATAGCCGGGTGTCGTGGGGCACGATGACGTAGCTTCCGGCATCGACGCGCTGGTGCGTGCCCCGGTAGCTGCCGCTCACCGGTGTCTCGATCTCCGCCTCCTTGAATCCGGGCCCCTCCGGGCTCGTGTCGCCGTGGATGAGACGCACGACATCGGCGCGATAATCCTCGTCGTCCTCGGAATGAACATAAAAAGTGATCGCGTCGCCCGGCCGCACCGAGAACCGATCCGCGTAGCCAGTGATCCGCAGCATGCGCGGCTGCGTGTCGCTCATGACGATCTCCCAATCCGGATTAGGCGGGTACTCAGACCTCGACGCCGTAGGTTTCGAGAAGCGCAGCGAGCCGCTTGAGAAAGATCGCGTGCTCGGCCTCGCCCCGCGTGCCGTAGGTTTCGCCGGTGAGCCGGACCGTTCCGCCGCGCGCCTCGGGCAACTGGCCGATCGTGTATTCCGCGCCGGGCGCGGTCTCGACGATCACGTGCTTGCCCGCTTGCGGCGCGACGCGGAGCTTGTCGATCAGCCGCATCAACGGCTGGCTGTACATCGGCGCCGGTTCGCCGGGGCGTGTCGGCGAATAGAGCGGATCAGCCTTGTGCTCGGCGATGATGGCCGCACGACGCGCCGGATCGACGAGGTGGGGCAGCACGTACATGCGCACGTTGTAATCGTCGACCGCCTTGAAGGCGTAGTCATCGCGAATGGCCGTCGGCCGGTCTGCATAGCCGGCATCGGTCATGACGCGTCTCCCTCCCGTTCTGGCAACATCCGGATCGTTTGGCGACAGAGTGACAACCCCTCCCGACGCCGACAAGCGAGAAACACAGGCCGCAAACAGGCGGCGCTGGATTCCGCCAAGGTCGGCTATGCTCAGGAGCGCGAACGACACGGAGGGGCGATCCATGGCGAAATTGCGCGTCGGCGTGGTGGGCGTCGGCTGGTTTGGAACCGTTCATTGTCGGATGATCGCGGACCACCCCGAACTCGCGCTCGCGGCCTTGTGCGACCGCGCCGAGGATCGTCTCGCCGCGATGGCGCGCGAGCACGGGATCGCGCGGACCTGCACGGATTACCGCGAGCTTGTCGACGACCCGTCGATCGACGTGCTCGACATCGTGACGCCGTGGGAGCACCACGCCACGCCCGCCATCGCGGGCCTCGCGGCCGGCAAGCACGTCTTCGTCGAAAAGCCCATGGCCTCGACGCTCGACGACTGCGCACGCCTCTGCGAGGCGGCGCATACGGCCGCGGGCTTTCTCATGGTCGGCCATGTCTGCCGCTTCAACCCCCGTTTCATCGCCGCCAAGCGCGAAATCGACGCCGGGCGGATCGGCAAGGTGGTCGCCATCACCGCGCGCCGCAACGCGCCCGCGGCGTGGACACAGGAGCTTCTCAAGGAGATCGGGCCGATCCTCCATACCGGGGTGCACGACACCGACCTCATGCTGTGGCTTTGCGGCGCCAAGGTCGAGACGGCCTATGCCCAGACGACCAACGTCCAGGGGTTGCCGCATGACGATGTCGCGCAGGTGATGTACCGCTTCGACAACGGTGCCACGGCAACCTATGAAAGCGCCTGGTGCTTCCCCGAGACCTCGCCCTTCGATCTCGACGAGCGCATGACCGTCATCGGCACCGAGGGGTTCGTGCACGTGCAAGACACCTTCCCCAACATCGGCATTTGCACGAAAGACGGCTTCAAAAGCCCGGACACCACCTATTGGCCCGAGCTGCACGGCCTGACGGCGGGCGCGCTTCGTGACGAATGGTCCTATTTCGCCGCGTGCATCCGCGAGGCGAAGCGGCCGACCATCATCACGCCCGAAGAATCGATGGAGGCGGTGCGCACCGTTCTCGCGGCCGACCAGTCGGCGCGGACCGGCGAGGTCGTCCGCCTGCGCTAACGCCGCGACGGCCTCTACGAGGCGGCCGCCCGCCGCTGCGCGTTGGCGTAGCAACGCTCGATCGTGCCGAACAGTTGGTTGGGCTCGAACGGCTTTGACACGTAATCGTCCATGCCGGCGGCCAGGTAGCGCTCGCGCTCGCCGGCCATCGCATCGGCCGTGAGCGCGATGATGGGGATGCTCGAGACGCTGCCGGGCTTGGCCCGAATCTGCTTCGTCGCCGTCAGCCCGTCGACCTCGGGCATGAAGATGTCCATCAGAATCAGATCGTAGGACGCGGCATCGACCGCTTCGACGGCTTCGCGCCCGTTGGACACGACGTCCGCGCGATGACCCCACCCTTCCAAGGTTTCGACCGCGATCATTTGGTTCACCAGATTGTCCTCGGCGACCAAGATGCGAAGTCCGGGGCCGGTGCGCGGCGCAACCTTCGGCACCGGCCCGACATCCTTTTCCGTTTCGTCGAGATCCTCGACGCCGGCACGCCCGCAGACGACGTTGAACCAGAAGATCGAGCCGCCGCCCGGGTTGGGCTCCACCCCGATCGAGCCCCCCATGAGCTGCACGAGTTCCTTCGAAATGGCGAGACCGAGGCCGGTGCCACCATGCTTGCGCGTGATCGAGCCGTCGGCCTGCGCGAACCGATCGAAAACACGCTCGCGCACGGCTTCGTCGATCCCATCGCCGGTGTCACGCACCTCGAACCGAATGTCGTGGCTGTGGTCGTCGACCGGCGTCGCGGCCACGCTGATCGTGATCGCGCCGGTCTCGGTGAACTTGATGGCGTTGCCCACGAGGTTCAGGAGCACCTGTTGGAGCCAGCCGGGATCGCCCCGCAGCACCTCCGGCACCTCCGGCGAGATGATCGTCTCGAAGGCGAGCCCCTTTGTCCGCGCGCGTGATTCGGTCAGAGCCGTGACGCTGCTGAGCACGCGGTCGAAACGGAACGCGACGTCTTCGATCTCGAGCCCCCCGGCCTCGATCTTCGAGAGGTCGAGAATGCCGTTCAGAAGGCTGAGCAGGGTGTCCCCCGAGGCCTTGATCCGCTCCGCATAGGTTCGCTGGCTCTCCGTGAGCTCCGAACCGAGAATGAGCCCGGTCATCCCCAAAATGCCATGCATCGGCGTGCGGAGCTCGTGGCTCATCATCGCCAGAAACTCCGATTTTGCCTGGCTCGCCTGCTCCGCCTCGGCGGTCGCGATCTTGAGCTTCTCAGCCGCCTCTTTTTGCTCGGTGATGTCGCGCACGACCGACATGACATACTCGAACGAACCATCGCGCGCGTGCAGCGCGCTACTCTGAAGGTCGGCCCAGCACGTCGTGCCATCTTTGCGGATGTATCTTTTCTCGAACTGATACCGATCGATCTCGCCGGCCTTCAAACACTCGAACTTATCGGCGTTGAGCGCCACGTCGGCAGGATGGGTAATCTCGAGGAAAGTCTTGCCGATCAGCTCTTCGCCGTCATAGCCCAGCATCGCCGCGAACGCCGGATTGTGCTGGCAAATACGCCCACTCCGATCCGCCAACCCGATGCCGACACCGGCCGCTTCGTAGATGCCGCGGAGCCGCGATTCGCTGGCCTTCAGAGCCGCCTCGGCGCGCGCTCTTTGGGACATCTCCTCCTGCAAGGCCTTGTTGGCGCTCTCGGCCTCCTCGAGCGCGGTCTCGATTTGCTGTTTTGCCAGCTCAGCGCTCTTCTTGGCATGTTCCAGGGCCTGCTCGGCGCCGCGCTCGGCCGTGATATCGACGAACTCGACGAGGATCGCCCGCCTATTGTCCCAGACGATCGAGCGTACCGCGGTGCGCACGGGATATTCGGTCCCGTCCAAGCGCAGGCACACCAGATGCCGGGACGCAAAGCGCGCGTTCTGCTCGAGCACGCGCGGGCGATTGCGTTTGATGTAGTCGTGAAACGAGGGGTGAAAGAGTGTGATCGAGTCACGCCCGACGAGACCGTCCGGGGACGACGCGCCCGTCTGCTTGGCCGCCGCCTCGTTGGCAAACACGATGCGACCGGCAATCTGAATGTAAAGCGCGGAGGGGTAGCCCTCGACAAGCTGGCGCAGCTGGCCTTCGCTTTCGCGCAGTCGTTGCGTCCGTCGCTCGACGCGCGCTTCCAGGGTCTTATTCAGCTCCTGCACGGATTCGGCAGTTCGCGCGAGCTCGGTCTCCCGCTGCGCTTCGCGGGCCAGCATGGAATCGAACGCGCGCATGATCTCGCCCAGCTCGCCGGCCGCCGAGCCGCCCACCGGCAGCCGATCGCCCGTTTCCGAGACCCGTCGGATCGCGGCGCCGAGCGCGGCCAGGGGTCGGCCGACGCTGAGGCGAAACGCGATCGCCGCCGCGATCAACGCGGCGACAAGCGTCACCAGCATGGTCGAGAAGATCAACGCCGAGCCTTCGCGGTGGCGCTCGACCACCTCATCCGCGGTGAAGGACACCAGCAGCAGCGCCTCTCCGCCAATGCCGACCGGCATGGCGAGCTGGTGCTCGGCCTCCGCTTTCGCACAGCCTGGGCCGCCCGCAATCGACGCACCATCGCGCGCGCCAACCACATCGATGCACGTGACCGCGTGATCGGTGGTGAACGGCGCCAGGAAATCCCGAACCAACGAGGGGGTCTTCAGCACGTCGTTGCGCGACAGAGCCCCAGCCAGCCGCCCCGCCTGGTCGCCAAGGCGCAGCGCAAGGTCGTCACGGGCGTCGCGCGTCTCGTAAATGTTGATCACGCCGAATCCGCCGACGGCGAGAAAGGCTAGGAACGGAACAAGAACGAGAAGAAATGTGCCGAACAGCCCCGGTCGCCGGCGAAACAACATGGGTCGCTTGGGTTCCCGGTCCGCGTCCGCGGTCCCGTCAGTCGACGCGTTCAACGTCTCCCGTCTCCATGAGACGACTGAGCACGGTTCGATCGTCGATCAAGGTTTGAAAAACGACGAACGCCTGGTCTTTGCGGGTTAGATAGAAATCCACATTGATGGCGGCACCACCCTCGTCGTGGAAATCGGCGCAGAGAATGTAGATGTCGCCATAGCGCAGGATTGCTTGGTGAGCCGAGACCGGCTTGAGCGGCCTGATCGTCGCGCTCTCGGGATCGAGATAGAGGTAATTGCCATCGATCAAGAGAGATTCGATGTGTTGACGCATGGTCGCCTGGAGCATCGTCTTATCACCGAGCTCGGTCGCGTGACCGGCGGCGATGGGCGAGATGAGCAACAGCGCGACGATGAAGAGCGAGCCGAGGCGGCGTGCCGAACTCATTCGAAGATCTCCGCAGAGGATTGATAGGAAAGCCAATTGTGCCACCACGGCCTTGTCGATCGGTAAAGGGGGGTGAATTGCAGGGCCGGCCCGGAGAAACCCGTTAACCACGGCGTTGACGTTGAGAACGCGCCGGATCCCCTTCCACCGACGAATCTTGCGCAAACGGGCGACAAAGGGTTTCGGGCGACAAAGGGTTTGACGCGTCCGGCCGATCGAGGCCACGATTGCCGAATTACCTTCCCATTTCGCGTACTTCCGGCGTGGTGTTGCGTTGATTCCTATGCTTCGGAGCGCGGTCCTCCCGTTGCTCGCCGTCGCGGTTGCGCTGGTGCCCGCTGCCCACGCGAGCGGACTCGCGATCGGCGACGGCGCCCGGGTCGAGATCTCCGTCCAATCGATGAAGGACCTGCGCGACCGGAACCTGGTCCGCCAGCGCTACGACTATTCGTGCGGCGCGGCCGCGCTGGCTACGATCTTGCGCTATGGCTTCGGTGACGAGGTCGACGAGCGGGATATCCTCATTCAACTCTTCGCGCTTCTTTCCGCCGAGCAGGAGGAGGCAAGCCGGCGAGAGGGCTTCTCGCTGCTCGATTTGCAACGCGTGGCGCAGGCGCGCGGCTACAAGGCGCAGGGCTTCCGCCTCGAGCCCCGCTACCTCGCGCAGCTCGGCGGGCCGGTGATCGTGTTCATCGAGCCACGCGGCTATAAGCACTTCGCCGTGCTGCGCGGCGTGCGCGGAGATCGCGTCTACCTCGCCGATCCCTCGCGCGGCAACATCCGCATGCCGGCCCATACGTTTCTCACCCACTGGCTGCAGGAGGGCGGCACCGGCATTATCTTTGTCGTCGAGCCGCCGGAGGGACTGCCGGAGGGAGGCTCGGTGCTGTCGCGGCTCGACGACCGCCTGCCGCAGCCCGAGCTCCTCACCGCGCGGGAGATGCTCGCGGTCGGCAATCCGCTCGTCCGCTTGCCGGCGTTTTCGAGGTGACAGCATGACCGTGACGACATGGCAACGGTTTGGCCCCGCGCTTTTGGTCGCCGGCGTGCTCTGCCTCGGCACGCCCGCCGCCGCCGATGACCGCACGCCCACCCTGCCGGAGGTGCTGACGCTCGATGAGGCCGCGGCGCTCCTGCGCATCGATCCCACGAGCCTCGCCACGCTCGCGATCCTCAACGAGGTGCCCGCCCGACGCATCGGGGCCCACTGGCGTTTCAACCGCGAGGCACTGCTCGCCTGGGTCAATGGCGATTGGACGTTGATCAAGACAGCGCGCCCCCCCGACGCGGCGCCGCTCGATGCGCCGACGATGAGCACCGTCGTCGGTGCCGGCACGCGTGTCGCGCAGTCGGACGGGGATGAGGGCGTGCACCGCGCGGACGGCGAGTCGTCGGCCGCCAACGCCGCGGACGCGACCGATGCCGCGACCGACACGGCGCCGATCGGCGAAGCGCCGGCGGAGCGCACCGCGGACGAGATTTTTCTCCGCGCCCAGCGCGTCCTCCTCGCGCCGGGCGAGGTGACGCTCGATAGCGGTGTCTTCTACGCGAGCAGCGACGCGCAGCAGCTCGCGTTGGTCAATGGCGGCGTGGGCCTCGCGACGATCGAGCAAGACGTGGCAACGGTCCTCCTGCAGGCCCGCGTCGGCGTGCTCGAGGAGACCGAGCTGTTCGTCAGCACGACCCTGCGCAACGAACACACCGAGGCGTTTTTCGGCAGCCAGCGCCTCAGCGAGGACGACCGCACGGAGTTCGGTGACGTGCGCATCGGCATCCGCCGCACCCTGCTGCGCGAGGGCCCGGGCTACCCCGACATCATCGCGACCCTCGACGCACGCATCCCGACCGGCGAGACTTCCTATGCGGTCGGCGGTGGTCTCGCGTTGGTCAAGAGCGTCGATCCGGTGGTGCTGTTCGCCAGCGCGAACTACCGCCACACCTTCAGCCAGGACTTTGCCGACGTCACACGGCTCGAGGCGGAGGACACGATCGACGTCACGCTCGGCTACGCCCTCGCGCTGAACGATACGCTCACGATCAGCACCGCGGTGAGCGGTCTCTTCACGGGAGAGACCACCTTCGACAACGCCATCCTCCGCCCGCGCGACGAGTTCAGCCTGCAGTTCGGGCTCACCTCGTGGCTCGCCGAAGGGCTCTATATCGAGCCGACGGTGAGCATCGGGCTCAACGGCCCGGGCGACAGCTTCGCGGTTGGCGTGACGGTGCCCTACACCTTCACGCCCTGAGTGGCGGGCGGCGCGCCTGCGGCCTCGTCGACCAGCTGATCACGCAGCTCGCGCTTCAGGATCTTGCCGTAATTGTTCTTGGGCAGACCCGTGACGATGCGGTAGTCGCGCGGCCGCTTGAAGCGCGCGATCGCATCGAGGCAGAGCTTGTCGAGTGCCTCGGGCTCGACCGCTCGGCCCTCGTGCGGCACGACGAAGGCAACCACCTCCTCGCCCCACTCCGGATGCGGCTTGCCGGTCACGGCGACCTCGTTCACCGCCTCGTGGCGGAGCAGCACCTCCTCGATCTCGCGCGGATAGATGTTGGTGCCGCCCGAGATGATCATGTCCTTCGAGCGATCGAGCAGCGTCAGGTAGCCCGCCTCGTCGAAGCGTCCGACATCGCCGGTATGCAACCAGCCGCCGCGGAGGGTCGTCTCCGTCGCATCCGGATTCTGCCAATAGCCTTCCATGACGACGTCGCCGCGCACCAGCACCTCACCAAGCTCGCCCGCCGGCAGCGTGTTGTCGTCCTCATCGGCGACGCGCACCTCGACGTCGGTCCGTGTGATCCCCGCCGAGGCGAGCCGCTCCTCGAAGTGGGGCTGGTGCGGGTCCATGTAGAACTCGCGCGGCAGATAGGTGATGGTCATCGGGCTCTCGCCCTGGCCGTAGATCTGCACGAGATGCGGGCCAAAGGCCGCCATGGCGCGCTTCACGTCGGCAAGATAGGCTGGCCCGCCGCCATAGTAGAGAATCTTGAGGTTGCGAAGGTCGGCGTCGCCGAGGCCCGGGCTGTTGAGGAGCCGCACCATCATGGTCGGCGCGGCGAACAGGATCGTGCCCGGGCAGTGGGGCAGCAGCGAGAAGATCTCGTCGGGCTCGAAGCCGCCCGATTCCGGGATCACGTTGTTGCACGCCTTGGCGATGTGCGGCAGCGCGTAGAGCCCCGAGGCGTGCGAGAGCGGCGCCGGGTGGAGCACGGTGTCGCCCGGCACCATGCGGTCGAGATCGGCAAAGGCGCTGAGCGTCATCACCATCAGGTTGCGATGGCTCAGCATCGCGCCCTTGGGCCGGCCGGTGGTACCGCTCGTGTAGAAGAGCCAGGCGGGGTCGCGCGGGTCACGGTCGAGATGGCCGCGCGGCGTGGCCTCGAGCATGGTGCGAAAGTCGGCGCCGCCG
This sequence comes from Alphaproteobacteria bacterium, assembly GCA_965216915.1. GTDB lineage: Bacteria > Pseudomonadota > Alphaproteobacteria > UBA828 > UBA828 > CBDCGS01. Next base: position 266,488 of record CBDCGS010000010.1, on the reverse strand, counting down.
GCGACGACCGGCGGTGCGAGAGCGGGCAGCGCGGCCCGAACCCCTTCGATCACGCCGCCGAGCGCCTCGTCGGTGAAGCAAAGCTTGGCGCCCGAGTTCTCGAGGATGTAGGTGAACTCCTTCGGATGTAGCTTCGCGTTCATCGGCACCGCGCAGAGCCCGGCATACCAAATGCCGAAGAGGGCCTCGAGAAACGCCGGCTGATTCCCCATGGCGATGCCGACCCGGTCGCCGGGCATGAGCCCGCGCGCGCCCAAGGCGGCGCCGATCGCACCGGCCCGCGCGTGCAGAGCCGCGTAGCTCGCCGTGACCGTCGTGCCATGGGTGAGCGCCGGCCGATCGCCATAGCTCACGGCGGCTTTCTGCAGGAGGGCGGCGATGTTCATGACGCGGTGGGCTCTCGCCCCTGCCGCACCGCGCGCGAAACCAGAGGGCCCCAATTGGCGAGCGAGCCCAAGTGGCTATAGATCAGCGGCAACCAATTGCGGCGGCGCCAATCGAGGAAGTCATCGTCGGCGAGCGCGTCGAGTTTCTTGTCATCGATCGCGCGGAAGCCGCGGAGCGCGATCTTCCGGTCCGACGGCAGCTTGAGCTCGATCGCGCGATCGGCAAGCAGGCCCTGCGCGCCGATCGCCTTGGCGAAAGCAGCCGTCGCGCCGTGATGTTGGTGATAGCTGCGGCAGAACTCGAGCGCTTTCTTGGTGAGATCGGAGGGCTCGTCGCCCTCAAAGAGCGGGCGCGCGCCGCCGCTCTCGACCAATGAGGAGCTGGTGTCCAGCGAGAGCGCGTATTGGTCGCTCTCGCGCGCGCCCGCGAAGATGAAGGGATAGCGCCTGACATAGGCCGGCACGTAGGCGCCATCGTCCCAACGCCCGGCATCGTCGACAAAGAGGTTCTGCCCCGGCTGCAGGCCGAGCACGGCGACGGGTGCGGGCGTGTCATCCCCGGCGAACACGATCGGATAGGTGCGCGAGGCGACCGCGAACTCCACCGCGTTCAACGGCACGACATTGACGCCCGCCGCGAACCCATAGGTCGCGCCTGCCACCAAGCCGAGGTCGCCGTGCAAGCCTTTTTGCAGCGGCACGACCGATTTGTAGAGCAGGGGAAGCCGCGGCTGATCGCCGGCGGGTGCCGTCTGCTTTTCGCCACCCGCGCCGGTGCCGGCCGCCGGCGTGCCCGCGGTTCCCAATGTCGGTTCGACCCGGGGCCGGGTGTCGCCGAACGTGACCCGCTCGGACCCCGCGCCGTTGCCGCGTTTCTCGCCGCTCACGCTCTCCCCCAAGGCAGCCTTCGCGGCCGCGCTCGGTCAGCCGCCAGCGGCAACAGGTTTAGAGCATCGGCGGTCGGCGCGGCAAGCCCAATGTCCGTTGGGGGAACGCCGCGGCCGGAGGATGGACAAACGCTTTGTCGGCCCGCCGCAATGACGTAACCTCCCGCCAAATGAGCACGCGCCACCGATGGCGCGGTCGCCCGATGCAGAACGGGGGGAGCATGCCGACAGTGTCCGTATCGATGATGGTGAACGGCGAGGCCGTCACGCAAGAGGTGTCGACCCGCACGCTCCTCGTCGAGTTCCTTCGCTACGATCTGAGGCTCACCGGGACCCATGTCGGCTGCGATACGAGCCAGTGTGGCGCCTGCAACGTGCATGTGAACGGCGAGTGCGTGAAATCCTGCACCATGCTGGCGGTGCAGGCCGACGGCGCGGACGTGCTGACCATCGAGGGCGTCGCCGACGGCGAGACGCTCCACCCCATGCAGGCCGCGTTCAAGGAGAACCATGCGTTGCAATGCGGCTTCTGCACGCCCGGCATGGTGATGTGCGCGCTCGACCTCGTGGCGCGGAACGACGACCCGAACGAGCAGGAGATCCGGCGGTATCTCGAGGGCAATTTCTGCCGCTGCACGGGCTACCACAACATCGTCAAGGCGATCGCCGCGGGCGCGGCGGCCATGCGCGCCTAAGTGGCGGGCAAGCGACGGGCGAGGCGGACCGATCATGTACGAGTTCAACTACCACCGGCCGGGCTCCGTGAACGCGGCGCTCGAGACCTTTCGCAACGCCGACGACGCGCGCTACCTCTCGGGCGGCCACACGCTGCTGCCCACCATGAAGCAGCGCCTCGCGAGCCCGTCGGACCTGATCGACCTGAGCGGCATCGACGCGCTGCGCGGCATCGACGTTGCGGCGGATGCGGTGACGGTGGGCGCCCTGACCCCCCATGCGATGGTCGCGGCATCGGACGAGGTCGCGGCCGCGATCCCGGCGCTCGCCGCGCTCGCTGCGCTGATCGGCGATCCGCAGGTGCGCAACAAGGGGACGATCGGCGGCTCGATCGCGAACAACGATCCGGCGGCGGATTACCCCGCCGCTGTGCTCGGGCTCGGCGCGACGGTGGTGACCGATCGCCGCGAGGTCGCGGGCGACGACTTCTTCACCGGCTTGTTCGAGACCGCGCTCGAGGAGGGCGAGTTGGTCACCGCCGTGCGCTTCCCGAAACCCGCCAGAGCTGGCTATGCCAAGTTCCCGAACCCGGCGTCGCGCTATGCGATCGTCGGCGTGATGGCAGCCGAAGCGGCCGACGGCGTGCGGATCGCGGTGACCGGCGCGGCCCCCTGCGTGTTCCGCGCGGCCGACATGGAGGCCGCGCTCGGCAGCGCGCTCGATGACACGGCGTCGCTCCCCGCGCTGTCGCCGGACGGGCTGAATGGCGATATCCACGCGAGCGCCGAATACCGCGCGCATCTGGTCGGTGTCATGGCCCGCCGTGCCATGGAGGCCGCCCGCTAGGCGAGACACCGCCACCGGCGCGCGCCCGCGTCGCCGCGTCACGATAAGTTGAACCTCGAGACCTGGCCTCGGCGCGCCCAAGCACCGAGACTTGAGGCATGACCCAACCTTCGAGGGATCGACCCATGTGGCGTGTGTGGCGTGGTATCTCCGTCGCTCTCGCGCTCGGCCTGAGCGCCCTTCTCTGGTCCGCAACCGCCGGCGCCGAGCAGGAGGAGCCGCCGGATTTCTGGACCTATGAGTGGGACTCGACCGACTTTACGAAGGCCTCGGTTTCCTTCGAGGAAATCACCTCGGGCGGCCCCCGGAAGGATGGCATCCCCTCGATCGACCACCCGGTCTTCGCGCCGGTCAATCAGATCGTCGAGCTGCCGGAGACGGAGCCCGTGATCAGCGTGTTCATCAACGACGATCACAGGGCCTATCCGCTGCGCATCCTGATGTGGCACGAGATCGTCAACGACACGGTCGGCGGCGTGCCGATCGCGGTGACCTATTGTCCGCTCTGCAACTCGGCCGTCGTCTATGAGCGCACGGTCGACGGGCGCGTGCTGGATTTCGGCACCACCGGCAAGCTGCGCAACTCCGATCTCGTGATGTACGACCGGCAGACCGAGAGCTGGTGGCAGCAGTTCGTCGGCGAGGCCATCATCGGCGAGATGCTGGGCACCATGCTGACGCCCGTGCCGGTGCGCGTGGAGTCGTTCGCCCGCTTCAAGGCACGCGCGAACGACACGGCGCAAGTGCTCGTGCCAACGCGCGCCGGCATGCGCAACTACGGCTTCAATCCCTACTCGCGCTACGATTCCGCGAAACGCCCGTTCCTCTATCGCGGCCCCCTGCCCTCCGACATCGCGCCGCTCGCGCGCGTGGTGGTGGTGGGCAAGGAGGCGTGGAGCCTGGAGCTGCTGCAGGAGATCAAGCGGCTCGAGCATGGCGACCTCGTGATCACCTGGGAGCCCGGACAAAACTCGGCGCTCGACACCAGCATGATCAAGCTCGGCCGCGACATCGGCAACGTCGTGGTGCAGCGCCAGGGCGCGAACGGCCTGGAAGACGCCGTCCACGACATCAGCTTCGCCTTCGCCTTCCACGCCTTCCACCCGGACGGACAGATCTACACCGCGGTCGAGTAAGCCGGGCCCGAAGCCTCGGGGCAGGAAGCGACACACCGCGTGATGCCCCGTTCTTATCTGTTTTCAAGGGATTGTTCCGCTCAGGAGATGCGAACAGACTTAGTCCCTGACGGGTGCTTTCATCGGCTCCTGTTTAGGCTTCTCGGACGGTTGTCGTCACGCGGTGGATGATCGTTGCGGGATCGGCAGGTGTTACCAAGAAGCGACAAGAAGGACGCGAGTCGAGGGTGTGATCTACGATCCCGATTCATGCGCGCCTTGGCAAATGTGGTCACCTCTATTGTGGCGAACCTCACTCATTGTGGCGAATCTCACTCTCCGAGAAATGCCCCGTCAGGCGTCAATATGAAGTCATCACTTAGAGGGCTGAAGGCTCTCCACCTTCCGTCGTCAATAGCGCCTATCACGCGGATGTTGCCGTCAGGTATGCCGTCCCAGAACACCTGTATCTCGATTTGATAGGATAAGCCATCTGGCGTCGCGACTTCGTACGCATCGACCTGGCCGAGCAGACCTTTCAGCTCGGCGTAAGACTTGGTTCGGTAACGCCTGAGTTGTGCTGCTAAAACGGCCATCGCCTTTTCTTTGTTCATAAGCTGAGCCGGCCTTGTCCTGATGATCGATCAAAAGTAAGGGATTTTCGGTCGTCAAAGAGAAAATCCGTTGACGGCTCCTGTGACCATATCGACGACAATAGGAGAGTAGCTCGGTCGGTAGGCCTGGCTCTCCCAAGCGCTACACGGCTCCCCCACCCCGTTCCGGGTCCGGGAAGTCGCGGTAGAGGCCGAAGGCGAGGTTTTCGACGGCGCTGTAGACGGCCTTGTGCAGAGCCTCGACCTCGCCGCTGCGCCTGGCCGCCGCCTTGAAGGCCCGGTCGAGCTGGGCGAGATCGTTGGTGCCGATCAGGATGTGGAACTCGCGCGCCCAATCCGGGGCCAAGCCGAGCTTGCGCCGCGTGATGCGGTGCGTCTCGACCAGCCCGGCCGCGCGCAGATGGCCGAGATAGGCGTCGACCGATCGGCAGAACGCCACGTCATCGACCCCCTCTTTGATGTCGCACCAAATGTGATACCAGTCCATGTCCTCGCCTTCTCAATCTTCGCCCATCGGCGCCGCGTCCCTCATCCGCGCCAGAAGGGCTTGCGTATTTCCCGCGCGATGGTCACGCGGTCAACGCCGAGGTCTCGCGCCAAACAATCGCCCCGCAACGCGAGCTCGCGCCGCTCGCGCGCGCGGCGCTGCCACCTCTCGATCCGGTGGAGCCATTGTCGCGTTAAAATGTATCGATACATTTGTTGACAACCGCTCATTGTCTGGATATTGATACCGATACAAAACACCCGACCATTACGCAAGAACGATATTGTCACCGTGACAATTTCCGCGCTCCGGCTTGACCCAGCCGTCCGCCCCAAATACCGCGCCATCGCCCGCGCCGTGGCCGATGCCATTGCCAGCGGGCGGCTCGCGCCCGATGAGAGGCTCCCCACCCACCGGGCGCTTGCCGATGCATTCGGCGTCACAGTCGGAACCGTGACGCGCGCCTATCAGGAGCTCGCCGCCCAAAGGCTCACCAGCGGCGCCGTCGGCCGCGGCACCTTCGTCGCACGACCGGCAATCGGCGGCGCCTCAGACGGGCTATCGACCCTGGTTCGCCACGGCGCGCACCGCGGCCTCGTCAACCTCGCCATCAACGCGCCCTCGCTCGGGCCCCATGTGGCGGCGTTCAGCGAAACCCTGGTGGCGCTCTCGACGCATGAAGACCTCGCCGACCTCCTGATCTACCAAGATACCAGCGGGCGGGCGTCGGACCGCGCGGCCGCAGCCGAGTGGCTCCGCGGGTTCGGCCTCGATGCGGGCCCCGAGCGGGTCGTGCTCACCGCGGGCTGCCAGCACGCCAACCTGGTCGCCCTGATGGCGACGACGCGACCCGGCGACCTCGTGCTCACCGAACGCGCCACTTGGCCCGGCATCGTGGTCGCGGCCGAGCGGCTCGGCCTCCGGCTGCGCGGCCTCGAGATGGACGCGGAGGGCCTGCTGCCCGATGCCCTCGACGAGGCCTGCCGTGCCTCGCGGGCGCGCGTTCTCTATTGCATCCCGTCGCTGCAAAACCCGACCGCCGCGGTGATGTCGCGCGCACGGCGCGCCGCAATCGCCGAGGTCGTGGCGCGTCACGAGCTGACGTTGATCGAGGACGACGTGCTCGGCTTCCTCACCGACGACGCGACGCCGCTCGCATCGCTCATCCCCGAGCGGACGATCTACACCACCTCGCTCTCAAAGGCGCTCGCGCCCTCGCTGCGGGTGGGGTATCTGCTCCCCCCGCCCCACCTGGTCGACGATTGCCGCAACGCGGTGCACGCAACGACGGTCATGGTGCCCACGCCGCTCGCCGAGATCGCGAGCCGGTGGTTGAACGATGGGACCGCGGCGCGGCTCATCGCATGGCAGCGCGCAGAGCAGGAAGCCCGCCAGGCGATCGCGGCGCGCGTGCTCGACGGGCTTGCCTATCAGACCGCGCCGCGCAGCTTCCACATCTGGCTGGCGCTCCCGCCGGATCGGCCCTCGCTCACCTTCGTGGCCGATGCGCAGCTGCGCGGGGTGAGCGTGAGCGAGGACAACGCGTTCTATCTCGATGGTGGCGCGGCCGCCCCGCACGTCCGCGTGAGCCTGTCGGGCGCCGCCGATCGGAGCGCGCTCGAACGTGGGCTCACCGCGCTTGCGGCGCTGATGCGGTCATCGCCCGCCGCGCGGGCCGGCGTGATCTAGGGCAAGCGCGGAAGAGGGGCTGGGCCCGGTGCTCGATCAGTCGACGATGACGAGCGTGCGGTCCGGCAGGTAGCGCGAGCGCTCCATCCGAAAGCGCCGAAGGCCGACCACCTCCTTGAAGGCTTTCGTCTCGCCCGGAAACCGCGAGGAGCCGAGCTCGTCGAGGGCGATCACGCCGCCGGTCACCATGTGCGGCAGCAGCACGCGCAAGACCTCGCGGGTGGACTCGTACATCGCCATGTCGAGGTAGGCCATGGCGACGATGGTCTCGGGATGCGCCTCGAGATAGGCCTTCACGGTCTCCGCCGCATCACCCTTCACGAGCTTGAACTTGTGGACATGCTCCATGACGTTGTCCTGCTCATGCGCCGCGAGGACATCCGCCAGATAATGCTCGTAGCCCTGCGGCATGGCGTAGCCGCCGACGGCGGCAAACGGCGATTTGCCATCGTCCGCGCTGACGGTCGGATAGCCCTCGAAGGTGTCGAAGCCGATCACGAGCCGGCTCCAATTGTAGGGCTCGTAGACCGCGCGGAGCGAGCTGAGCAGCGCCAGGTTGGACCCCCACCACACGCCGAACTCCATCAACACGCCGGGCTTGTCGAGGATGCGCTTGTAGATCTCATCGAGGTAGAGAATTTTCGCCACCTGCACGCTTCGCAAGTAAAGCCCGAGGTTGGCGATCAGTTGCTCGTCCTGGCGGGGCGCTTCCTTGAGAAGCGCGAGGAGGTCGGCCTTGGCCCGAGCCTGCCGCTCGCCGCCGGTCGTGGGCAGCTGATAGACGTTATCTTGTGACATCACGCGCCTGCTTACCGATTCTTAAGCCTGATACGAGACAAAGCTTGAAGCATCGTTAAGGGCACCCCGCACGTGACCCTCCCACTCCCGCAAGCCCACGACACGACCGCTCCCGCCACCTTTGCCGGCCTCGCGGCCCATTACCGGGCGCACGGCTACTGCGTCGCCAGGCGCTATGTCGATCCGGACGCGATCGGCGCGGTTCTCTCCGACATGATGCGGCTCTTCGAGGCCCAGCTGCGCGCCCTCGGGCTCCCGCTTCACGATTGGGCCACGCCCGAAGGGATGCGCGCGAACCTGGTGACGCTGTTCCAAGCCGACCAGGAGCGCTACCTCGCAGCGGCACGCCTCAGCCAGCTCCTCACGAGCGTGACCGCGCTGCAGGCGAGCCCGCCGCTTGTCACGCTCCTCGACGCGCTCGGGCTCTCGCAGCCGGCGATCGCGACCAAGCCGGTCACCCATTTGATGAACGACGACCTGCGCGTCGTCGGCGGCTACCACAAGGCGCCACCGCACCAGGACTGGCGCAGCATGCAAGGCAGTCTCGACGGCTGCGTGATCTGGCTGCCGCTCGTCGACGTCGACGCGGATTGCTACCCGCTCGAGGTCGTGCCCGGCTCGCACACACTCGGCCTGCTGGAGACCGAGCCGCACCCCGCGACGCCGGCGGTGGTCGACCCGCGCATGACCGACGATCTCTACCAGCCCGTCACGGTGCGCCGGGGGGATGTCGTGGCGCTCTCGGGCTTCCTGGTCCATCGCACGGGAACGCGGGGCGACCAGCGGGTGCGCGCGGCGCTCAGCCTCCGCTACAACAACACCGTCGAGCCGAGCTTCGTCGCGCGCGGCTACCCCCAGCCCTACACGCAGAGCTACCGGCGCGACCTCATCACCGAGAACTTTCCGAGCGCGGCCGATCTCGCAGCCATTTTTCCGGGCTAGAGCAAATCCCAAGCAGGTGGGAACACCTGCGACGACGCATTTGCGTCAATTCCAATGAGAGAGAGCATGTCACGTGAGCATGCGTGAGCGTGACATGCTCTAAGCCGGGCTATCGAGCGGCGGCGCCCCCGCGAGGTTGCAAGCGGTGATGCGCCAGTCGCCGTTCTCTTGGCGTTGCAGGCCGTAGATCGCGAGCGCCGTTCCATCGTGCCTGCCGACGAGATAGACCGGCACAACCATGTGGTCGCCAGTCTCGAAGCCCTCGCGGAACTCGAAACGCTTGGGCTGGTAGACCGGTGCGAACCGACTGCGCACGATGTCGAGGAACTCCCCGGGGGTCGGGAAGATCGCCTGCAGATTGGGCGCCAGATGCGCATAGGCCGTCGCGGCGTCGTCACGCGCGAGCGCATGGAGATGCTCGGCGAGCAGCGCGTGCGCGGCGGCACGGCGTGCGTCGGGCGTGTCGCTCTCATCCGCGTGCGCCGGCACGGCGAGCATCAGCACCAGCGCGAGAGCGCGCAGCACGCCCATGATCCCAGCGCGCCTCAATCGAAATCGCGCGCGTCGTGCCGCTCGGGCAGGCGCTCCGCCTCCGGGCCCCAGGTCTTGTTGACGCGCTGCCCGCGCTGCACCGCCGGACGCGCGTTGATCTCCCGCGCCCAGCGAACGACGTGCTCGTAGGTGTGGACGCTCAAGAACTCCGCCGCGCCATAGGAGTTGTGGAGCACCAGGGCGCCGTACCAGGGATAGACCGCGATGTCCGCGACGTTGTAGTCGTCACCGCAGAGGAAGCGCCGCTCCGCCAGGGTCTTGTCGAGCACATCGAGCTGGCGCTTGGCCTCCATCGCGTAGCGATTGATCGGGTATTCGAACTTCTCGGGCGCGTAGGCATAGAAGTGGCCAAAGCCACCGCCAAGGTAGGGCGCGCTGCCCATCTGCCAAAAGAGCCAAGACAAGCACTCGGCCCGCGCGGACGGCTCGTGCGGAACGAAGGCATCGAACTTCTCCGCGAGGTAGAGAAGGATGGCGCCCGACTCGAAGACGCGCGTGGGCGGTGTCGTGCTGCGGTCGAGCAACGCCGGGATCTTCGAATTGGGATTGAGCGCGACGAAGCCGCTGCCGAACTGATCACCATCGCCGATCTCGATGAGGAACGCATCATATTCCGCCCCGGTCTTGCCGAGGGCGAGCAGCTCCTCCAGCAGGATGGTGACCTTGATCCCGTTCGGCGTGCCGAGCGAATAAAGCTGCAGCGGGTGGTGCCCGACCGGCAGCTCTTTCTCATGCGTCGCCCCCGCGATCGGGCGGTTGATCTTCTCCCAGGTTCCCCCACTCGGGGCATCCCAGGTCCAAACCTTGGGCGGCGTGTAGGCGGTGGTCTCAGACATATAGCGGCGCTTTCCGGCTGCAGGTGGCTAAGGGGCGCCCATAGTAGAGAAGCCGGCGCGCGCGACCAAACCAATCCCGACCTTGTTAGGATGGAGTCTCGTAGAGCGCGCAGGATGAGGGCCGTGACATGCTGGTACGTGACAAGGTGGCCGTGGTGACAGGCGGTGCAAGCGGCATCGGGCATGCGCTGGCGCGGCGCTTTCACGCGGAAGGCGCGCGTGCGGTGACGGTGGCTGACCTGCAGGAAGCCGCCCTTGAGACCGTCGCCGCCGAGATCGGCGGCCTCGCGGTCGGCTGCGACGTCACCGATGAGGCCGCCATCCAACGCCTCGTCGCCGTCACCGAAGACGCGTTCGGGCCGATCGACATCTTCGTCTCGAACGCGGGGCTCGCGCGCATGGGCGGCGAGGATGCGCCCGATGCGGAGTGGCAGCAGTGCTGGGATGTCCATGTCATGGCGCACGTCTATGCCGCCCGCGCCCTCGCCCCGGCCATGGCGGCGCGCGGCGGCGGCTACCTGGTCAACACGGCCTCGGCCGCGGGGCTCCTCAGCCACACGCAATCGGCGACCTATGCGGTTACCAAGCACGCCGCCGTCGCCTTCGCCGAATGGCTCTCGATCGCCTATGGCGCGCGCGGCGTGCGCGTCTCGGTGCTGTGTCCCCAGGCAGTGCGCACACCGATGATCGCCGACCGCGACGGCGGCGTCGCGAGCGTCGATGGCGTGCTCGAGCCCGATGAGGTCGCCGATGCCGTGATCGCCGCGATGGCCGAGGAGGCTTTTCTGATTCTGCCCCACGCCATGGTGCGCGACTACATGCAGCGCAAAGCGAACGACCCGGAGCGCTGGCTCAAGGGCATGCGCAAGCTCCGCGCGCTGCACGAGCAACCCGGTGACGAGCGATGCTGACGCGCTTGAACCGCGCGGGGGCATGCTTGGCCGCCTTCAAGGTACCCGCTCGCATCATCCTGCGCGCGGCCCCCCTGCCCCGCAACGCGAGCGGCAAGGCGACCAAGAGCGCCCTTCATCGGGCGTTCTTTCCGCCGACCGAGAGCGGCCATGGATGAGTTCGAACGGCTCTTCGGCCGTGCAGACGATGCACCATCCACGGCCAAGTATCGGGCGCATTGCCAGTGCGGCACGGTGCGCTACGCGGTCTCCGCCGATCCGGTCGACGCGAAGATCTGCCATTGCGCGCTCTGCCAAAGGCTGCACGGCGCGCCGATGCAGTGGGCCGCGATCTTCCACAAGCGACATGTGCGCTTCGGCGCCGGGATCGACGCGCTGCGCTTCTTCAACGCGGAGCGCAACCGGGCCGAGCGCATCCTGCCCTGCAAGGTGAGCTGCGGGCGCTGCGGCACACTCATCGCCGACGAGGGCCGGCGCATGTGGCTCGCCTTCCCCGCGCTCTTCGACTTCGGCACACCGCCGCAGGTGCCGGACGCCTTCCGCCCGACCTGCCACATCTTCTACGCAAACCGCGTGATCGAGATCGAAGACGGTCTGCCCAAATGGTCGGGCCACAAGGACGCCTCCGCGCGCATCTAGACTCGCCCGCCGCCGGTTGGCGTGGGTCCGGCGGCGCTATAGAGTGCCGCCGCCGCTCCGCACGGCCCCATCCGCACCCTCGCGAGGAAGCATGAGTCTCGATCCCTACTACGCGCCGACACCGGGCGGCGACACGGCCTTCACGGTCGAAGCGCCGAACCTGAAGTTCGGCGTCGGCGCGATCGCCGAGCTCGGTGCCGACGCGCGGGCGCTCGGCATGACGCGCGTGGCACTCCTCGCGGACCCCAGGGTCGCCGCGCTCGCGCATCTCGCGAACGCCGTCGCCTCGCTCGAGGCGGCCGGGCTCGATGTCGTGATCTTCGACGAGGTCGAGGTGGAGCCGACCGACCGGTCGTTCCGAGCGGCCGCGGCGTTTGCGCAGGAGGGCAGGTTCGACGGCTTCGTCTCGGTCGGCGGCGGCTCGACGATGGACACGGCCAAGGCCGCCAACCTCTACGCGAGCCACCCGGCCGACCTCTTCGCCTATGTCAACGCCCCGCTCGGCGAGGCACGTCCGGTGCCCGGGCCGCTCAAACCGCATATCGCCTGCCCGACCACCTTCGGCACCGCGAGCGAGACCACGGGCATCGCGATCTTCGACATCCTCGAGAAGGAGATGAAGACCGGGATCGCCCACAGAGAACTGCGGCCGACGCTCGGCCTCGTCGACCCCGCCGGCCTCGCGACGCTTCCCGTGCCGGTGGTCGCGGCAAACGGCTTCGACGTCTTCAGCCACGCCATCGAATCCTACACCGCGCGCCCGTTCACGAAACGCACCGCGCCGGAAAGCCCGGCCGCGCGGCCGCTGCTGCAGGGGGCCAATCCCTATGGCGACATCGCCTGCCTCGAGGCCATCAAACTCGTCGGCTTGAACATCGAACGAGCGGTGCAGGCGCCCGACGATCTCGATGCGCGCGAGGCGCTCGCCTTCGCCGGCATGCTCGCGGGCATCGGCTTCGGCAATGCCGGGTGCCATGTGCCGCACGCCATGTCCTATGCCGTCGCCGGGCTCGTGCGCGACTATCATCCGGAGGGTTGGCCCGACGACCACGCGATGGTGCCGCACGGCACCTCGGTGATCGTGAACGCGCCTGCGGCGTTTCGCTTCACCGCCGCCGCCTGCCCGGACCGCCATCTCACCGCCGCGGAAGCATTCGGCGCGGATGTGAGGAACCGACCGCCGGAGCATGCGGGCGATGCGCTGGCGGACCAGGTGGTCAACCTGATGCGGGCGACCGGCATGCCCAATGGGCTTCGCGGCGTCGGCTACGACGAGGGCGACATCGAGGCGTTGACCGCGCGCACCATCCCGACGCGCCGCCTCTTGGACATCAGCCCCCGCCCCGTCGAGCCCGACGACCTCCGCCGCCTCTTCAAGGACGCGCTCTCCTACTGGTGACAGGGTCCGCACCGGCTGGATCGTGAGGGCGCGCGGCGCCTCCTAGAGCATGTCACGCTCGCCCATGCTCACGCGACATGCCCTCTCTCATCGGCATTGACGCAAATGCGTCGTCGCAGATGGTGCCACCTGCTCGGGATTTGCTCAGGGCGACCAGTCGAACGGGGCGTAGTGGCCGTTGTGGCCGCCCGCGGCGTCGTCCCAGTCGATGCCGAAGGCGTGGAGGTGGCTATGCGTGCCCTTGGCGAGCGCGAGGCGCTTGTTGGCGGGGTGGCCCGTGTTGTCGATGTAGATCGGCTGCGTGGGGTCGGGCAGGCTCGGGAAGCCGTCCGCCGCGTGGCGCAGCAGCTCGCCGGCGGTGACGGCGAAGCCCATCTTCTTCCGCTCGATCGTGATCGGCGCGCGCTCGATGCCGACGAAGGTCTCGACGAGCGCTGCCATCAGCTCCATCGGCCCGCCCACCTCGCCGGAGCAAATCTGCGCGATCGCGTCCACCTGCGCGTCGCTCGCCTGGTCGTCGATGATCAGCCCGACCGTCCAGCCGCCATCCGCCATCGGGCCCTCGACCATGCCGGCGGTCACGAAGCTCACCCCGTCGAGCGCCACGTCGCCGAAATGCCCTTCCGCGATCTCCATCACGATCGCGACCTTGCAAACGCCGTCGGTCGGCGTCGCGGTCATGTTCGTGAAGATGCAGGGGCAGAGATAGTCGCAGCTGCACGTCTCGAAATAGTCACCTTTAATGTGCCAATCCGTGCCGCTCATCAGGCCCTCCCAGCGTCATGCGTCCGAGATGAGCGTAGCACGAATCCCTCGACCGCAACGCCCTGCCGCCGCGGCGCATCTCACACACCCGGCGGCGGCGCGGGGTACCACTCCTCGGGCTCGGGCCAGACGAAATCCTCGCGCACCGTGAAGATCTCGAAGGTGGTCGTGGTATCGCCTTCGGTCTCGAAATAGGCGTGCGGGTTGCCCTTCCAGATGCCCGATTGGATCATCTTGTAGCCGCGCTCCTCGAACGCCTTGAGCTGCTCCTCCCACGGGATGTGGTTGCAGTCGAAGGCCACGTGATGAACACCCTCGCCGTGCGCCTCGAGGAACTCCTCGTAGATGTTGGGACCGGTGAGCGGCTGTACGATCTCCCACATCATGGTGCCCGAGAAGGCGATCCCGAGACGCATCGAGTGCTGCGACGGCTTGCCGCGATAGGTGATATCGGTCATCGTCTCGGGGCTGAAGGTGTAGACGCGCCAGGGCCCGATGCCGGCGCGGGTCAGCCCCTCCATGGTGCGGTGAAACTCGCGGGTGACCACGCAGATCTGCATGTTGCTTCCGAGGAAGCTGTTCGAAAGTGTGGTCTCGCTGGTGACGGTGGGCAAATCGGCCATGGCTCCCTCTCCCTGATGCGCGGCGCGCGGGCATGACTGTAGAGCATATCCCGCGGTCCGCGCGCTTGTCAGCGCCAACCGCCGTCGATCGCCGCGCCATGGGCCGAGCGCACGCTTAACAAAACGTTCACGCGCGCGCGCAACGATGCGACGCAGACGCCGCCGTGGAGACCCTCATTGTGTCCAGCTGGTTCAGCGTGTCGAGTAAACACAAAACCTTCGCGTATCGCTGCGCTGAATGCGGGGCGATCCACCGCGGCGCGCCGTCTTTCGCCGTCGCCGAGCCGCAGCTTTGCGCCGCCATTCCCGAGGACGAGCGGGAGGCCCGCGTGCGTCTCTCGTCGGATCTCTGCGTCGTCGACGACGAAACCTTTTTTATCCGAGGTGTGCTCGAGCTGCCGATCCACGGCGCAGCCGAACCGTTCACCTTGGGCAATTGGGTGAGCCAGAGCCGCGAGAGCTTCGAGCGGTACGTACAAACATTCGACCAAGACCAGAGCGGCGATCGTAGTTTTGGCTGGCTCGTGGTCGCCATGCCGGGCTACACCGAGCGCGAGCCCGACGGCAAATGGCCGACACTGGCCTGCGACGTTCACTGGCGTGGTGTCGGAGACCGCCCGCTCATCGTCCCCCACGAATGCGATCATCCGCTCTACCACGACTGCGTCGACGGCATCGCTTGGGACCGCGCAGTCTCGCTTGCACGCCTGCTGATGCACGGCTGACGGGGAAAGGCCGAAAAACACCCGATGGTTGAATCGTTTGTCATCGCGGCCGACCCTGTTGACGAAGATCAACGCCGATCGGCATCGTTCATGCGATATTTATCGTTTGGGCAGCGTTCCGATGGCGACCATCGATTGCGTTGTGGAGGCGATCACGAACGACCCCGCGTTGCACGGGGACCAGTGGAAACAAGGCTCACGAGGTTGACCCACGCGGGGCATGGGCCCCGGCCAAACGGTGAGGGGTGAGGAGGAAGATTTGGGCACGTCATCAAAGAAAGTAACGGCGAAGGCAGCAAAACCGGTCGATGGCACCGAATCCGCAGCGACGCCCCCACCCGCCGTGAAGACCGGCGGGAACTCCAAGGGTTCGCCGGACGAAAATCACGAAACACAGAGCCAGCAGGCGGGCGCCGAATACCGCCACCAGCTGTCGGAAATGCGGCAGGATCCGGCGACCATCCGCCGCCTCTTCGAGAACGGCGAGTATCCGTATCACACGCGGATGCGACGCGCGGTCTACGAGAAGCACAAGGCCGAGCTCCAAGTCGAGCTATTGAAGGTGCAGCGCTGGGTCAAGGAGACCGGCCAAAAGATCGTCATCCTGTTCGAGGGGCGCGACGCCGCGGGCAAAGGGGGCACGATCAAGCGGTTCATGGAGCACCTCAATCCGCGCGGCGCACGCGTCGTGGCCCTCGAGAAGCCGACCGTGGAACAGCAAGGGCAATGGTACTTCCAGCGCTACGTCGAACACCTTCCGACCGCCGGAGAAATCGTTCTCTTCGACCGCTCCTGGTACAACCGCGCCGGGGTCGAGCGCGTCATGGGGTTTTGTAGCGCCAACGAGTATCTCGAGTTCATGCGTCAGGTTCCCGAGCTCGAGCGCATGTGGGTACGCTCGGGAATCCGGCTCTACAAATACTGGTTCTCGGTCACCCAAAAGGAGCAGAGGCGCCGGTTCGATCAACGCGAGACGGACCCGCTGAAGCAATGGAAGCTCTCGCCGATCGACCGGGCGTCCCTGGAGAATTGGGACGCCTACACCGAGGCGAAAGAAGCGATGTTCTTCTATACAGACACCGCAGATGCGCCCTGGGCCATCGTCAAGTCATCGGACAAAAAGCGCGCGCGAATCAACTGCATGCAGCACTTTCTTTCGTCGCTTCCTTATCCGAACAAAGACGCGAAAGCCACCCGCGGGCCGGACCCCTTGATCGTTGGGTCATCACATCACGTGATCGGGAACAGTGACCACATATTGGGACGTAGCCTCGGCGACGGGAAGTCCGACAACGGCACGCAGATCGACGCGTAATCATCGGACGGCGCGGCCCGAGGGCGTGCTACCCTCGCGGCCACGTTCGGCGAGATGACAGCGGGGAGAGAGCGGCATGCGACGCGTGCGTTACGTGATGGAATTCAAGGGGCGCGGAGAACAGCGCTCGGACGGCGGCAATGTCTGGATCACGGCCTCGGCCGCGCCCTCGGCTCGGGTCGCGACCACGGTGGGGGCCGAGGGGGTGGACGCCACGGTCGAGGAGATCGCGGGCGGGCGCGCCGAGTTCAACTCCGAGGTCGAAGCGCATGATGGCGGCCCGCTCGAGCCCGGCAAGCGCTTCCGCGAGTGGGGCACCATTTCCTTCGGCGGCGACAATGTGCTGCGCTTCGACACGGTCGGCGCGGGCCGCATGGATCCGGTCGGCGAGACCGGCATCTTGCAAGGCGGCATCGTCTGGACGGTCGAGGGTGGCAGCGGCCAGTTCGATGGCGCCACCGGCATCATCACCTCGAACTTCGCCGTCGACGCCGACGGAGAGGTGACGGATTACCACTGCGGCGTGATCTTCCTCCCCTAGCCGCCGCGGCGGCTGCGTTGCGGCGCGCGCAGGCCTCGGTCGGCCGGATCATCCGCCCCTGCGCGCGGTTACTTTCCGTGCTCGATGGCGCCGCCCGCCTCCGCCCACGCGTTGAAACCGCCGACGAGATTGACCACGTTTTCGAGCCCCATGTCGCTGAGCGTCTTGGCCGCAAGCATCGAGCGGCCGCCCGTCGCGCAATAGACGATGAGCTGCTTGCCGCTGGAGAGCGCCGGCTCATGCATGGGAGCCGACGGGTCGGCCATGAATTCCAGGTGCCCGCGCGGCACATGAACCGAGCCCGCGATGGCGCCCGATTGCGCCCGTTCATGCCGGTCGCGGACATCGATGAAAAGCGTGAAATCGTCGTCGGTGAGCGGAACGGCATCCTGCGCCGTGATGTGCTCAAGTTGCTTTCGCGCTTCGGCGAGCATGTGTTGCACACTGTTTGGAGCCATCGGATCACCCCTCTTGCATCATGGTTCGGGGCTGCCTCAGCGCGGGACGAGACCATCGTTGATCGGCATCCGGCGATTGAACGTCGTAAGCTCTGAGCCCAGCCCCAGCCTCTATTCCCGACTATCGGCGGGACGGCGCCGTCGATCTTGACGTAGATCAGCTCGGACGCCTTTTCCGCCGCGACCGACCTGCGGCGTGTAGCCGCCAGATCCGCGGCCATCCCGGCGCATGGGTCCGTCGGCTCATCCTGCGAATCTGGTTTCGGGGAGGCCGGTTGCGCCGGTGCCGCTCACCGCGAAGATCCCGCCGCCATGCGGCTGGGGCTTGGCAGCCTCGCCGAATAACCGGCGGCCTTCCGGGCCGAGGAAGTCGGTGTTTCCCATCGAGGTGAGATAGATGATGTCGAGATTCTCGCCGCCGAACATGGCGCTGGTGATCGTCTTGCACGGAATCGGGATGCGGCGATCGATCACGCCGTCGGGTGTGTAGCGCACGAGGTCACCCGAAATGATCTGGGCGTTCCACAAATACCCCTCCGAATCGATGGTCGAGCCGTCGGGAATCCCGGGCTCGTTTTCCGTCGACGCAAATAGGCGCTTATTGCCGATCTCGCCCGTCTCGATGTCGTAATCGTAGGCGTAGATCTCCTGACGGAACGAATCGGTGTGATAGAACGTCTTGTTGTCGGGGCTCCAGCTCGGGCCGTTGTTGCAGATGATGCCGCGCTCGAGCTCGTGCACGGTCAGGTCGGGGTCGAGGCGAAACAGGCCGCAGATCGGCGCCTCGGTGACCTGGTCTTCGCCGCCGGCGAAGAATCGGCCGCGACGATCGACCTTGCCGTCGTTAAAGATGGAGTTCTCGACCTCGACATCGACGTGCGCGATCAGCTCGGTCTCGCCGGACTGCAAATCCATGAAGTAGAACCCGTCTTCCATGGTCAGCACGGCCCCGCCCTGCTCGCGCAAGGCGAAGGCACCGACGATCTTGGGGAGCTGCCAGGTGTTCGTGCGATCCGCGCGGGGGTCGTATGACCAGACCTGCTTGTCCAACATGTCGACCCAATAGAGGACGCCCTCGGTGGGATCCCATAGAGGCCCCTCGCCAAGGTGATTTTTCGCGTCGACGACGCATTCGACTGAGACCACGGTGCGCCTCCCTCGTCCAGGTTGCCGGTCGACGCGGCGCGCGCCGCGCCAAGCGCCGATCGTGACATGTACTATCGATCGGCGCGGGCCGCCGGCTTTGAGGTACGTCAAGCGGCGCGCGATTTGCAAGGTCGCGATCGCCGCCGATCTGATCGAGATCAAAGCGCGCCCCGTCGATCCGCCATGGGATGGCGCACGGACGAG
Organism: Alphaproteobacteria bacterium; assembly: GCA_965216915.1. Lineage (GTDB taxonomy): Bacteria > Pseudomonadota > Alphaproteobacteria > UBA828 > UBA828 > CBDCGS01. The sequence continues at coordinate 247,935 of CBDCGS010000010.1, read as the reverse complement.
CCAATCGGGTGCGACGGATGAGCGATCACCAGACGGAGAGCGGCGAGGTGTATTTGGGGGCCCTCGCCGCCATTTGCCACGACACCGGGGACAAGGTCGATCGGCTGATCGCGGACTTGGCCTCTGATCTCCAAGAGAAGGGGTATCGCGTCGCCGGGCTCGTGCATGCCGAGACCACCGGCGCGCCAGACGATCGCTGCGGCATGCAGTTGAAGGTGCTCTCCACCGGGACCATCCATTCGATTTCCCAGCAGCTCGGCCCGGGTGCCTCCGGCTGCCACCTCGATGTCTCGGCGTTGGAGCGTGCGGTGACCGAGGTCGAGGCGGGGCTCGCAGACGACCTCGATATCCTGATCCTCAACAAATTCGGGGCGCGCGAGGCCGAGGGCGGCGGGCTTCGCGACGTCATCGCGCAGGCCATCGCGGCGCATATCCCCGTCATCATCGGGCTCAACCGCGCCTATGTGCCCGACTGGGCTCGCTTCTGCGACGGTCAAGGCGAGATGCTCAAGGCCGAACGAGATGCCATCGACCGCTGGCTGGATCGCCGTTTGCGAAACGCCGCGGTAACCGCGGGTCGCCTCGGCTAAGCCGCCGCACCGCCAACCGGTCATCTTTTTGACGCCGGTCAAGGCGCCAAGCCGGTGGATCGGGAATATGTCGACGATGCGGAGCGAACTCCTTAGGCATTACGACTCCCCGGCGCCGCGCTATACGAGCTACCCCACCGCGCCACATTTCACGCCGGAGGTCGACGCGGCCCGCTACGCGGCGTGGCTGGCGGCGCTCGGCGACGACGAGCGCCTGTCGCTCTATGTCCATATCCCCTTCTGCCATCAGCTTTGCTGGTTCTGCGGATGTCACACGCAGGCCGTGCGCCACTACGAGCCGGTGAAGCGGTATATCGGCACGCTGCTCGCCGAAGTCGCATTGGTCGCCGATCGACTGGGTGGCCCCGGCCGGGTCTCGCACCTGCATTTCGGCGGGGGTTCGCCGAGTATGCTCGAGGCGGCGGAATGGCAACGCCTGGCGGGCCAGCTGCGCGATCGATTTGCGTTCGAGGAGGACGCCGAGATCGCGGTTGAAATCGATCCGCGCAGGCTCACCGCAGCGCAGATGGATGTGCTCAGCGCGTTCGGGCTCACTCGGGCGAGCATCGGCGTGCAGGATTTCGACGAGGCGGTGCAAGGCGCCATCAACCGCGTCCAGCCCTACGCACTCACCCGCGCCGTCGTCGACGAGCTGCGCGCGCGTGGCGTGCGCGGCCTCAATATCGATCTTATGTACGGTTTGCCGCACCAGACCGTAGACAGCATCGAGCGCACGGTCGCGCAAACCCTCTCGCTCGAGCCGGACCGGATCGCGCTCTTCGGCTATGCCCACGTGCCTTGGTTCAAGCGCCATCAACAGCTCATCGACGCGGAGTCGCTGCCCGATATCGGCGCGCGTCTGGCGCAGTTCGAGCGGGCCACGCACCGCCTGTGCGAGGCGGGCTACGTTTGGATCGGCCTGGACCATTTCGCGCGACCCGATGACGGTCTCGCCCTGGCGCACGCGGCCGGCACGCTCCGCCGCAATTTTCAGGGCTACACCGACGATCGCGCCGCCGCGCTGCTCGGTTTCGGCGCCTCGGCGATCGGGGCGCTGCCCCAAGGCTATGTGCAGAATGCGACCGGCGGACGCCGCTACGCCGACACGATCGCGCGCGGCGCGTTGGCCGTGGAGCGCGGCATCGAGGTCACCGCCGACGACCGACTGCGCCGCGAGATCATCGAAACGCTGATGTGTCAGTGCGCCGTCGACCTCGACCTCGTGTGCCGGCGCCACCAGCAGAGCCGAGAACTCTTCGCAGGCGCGTGCGAAGCCTTGCGGCCGATGGAGCGCGACGGCCTGGTTCGCCTGGCCGGCGGACGCCTCGAAATCACGCCGGAGGGCCGTCCGGCGATGCGCGCGGTCTGCGCCGCCTTCGATCACTATCTCGGCGAGAGCCCGCGGCGGCATAGTCAGGCGATGTAGGCGACCGTCGGCCGTGGGCGTAGGCGTGGGCCAAGGGCTCAGCGCCGCGCGCAGCAGCCTGCTAGCTGGGGCGTGCCAACGCCTCGACGGCTTCGTGGGTCGACAGGAAAATCTGCCCCTCACCGAGATGGTCGATCAGATCGCTGTGCTCCAAGCGATCCATGACCGGCCCCTTGACCTCCGCAAGATGCACCGTGACGCCGACCTCCCGGAACTCCTCGATGAGCGCGTCGAGCGTTTCCAAGGCGCTCGCGTCGACGAAGTTGACCGCGCTGAAGATCAGAACGAGATGCTCGAGCGTCGGACGGTTCGCGAGGGCGGCGCGGAGGCGGTCCTCGAGGAACTTGGTGTTGGCGAAGTAGAGGCTCTCGTCGACGCGGATCGCGAGCAGGTTCGGCCAGGTCGTCACGGTGTGGCGCTTGATGTTGCGGAAATGCTCGGTCGACCCCACCCGGCCGACCTCGGCCATGTGCGGGCGGCTGGTGCGCCACAGATAGAGCAGGACCGAGAGCCCAGCGCCGGCCAGAATGCCGATCTCGATGCCGAGGGCGAGCACGGCCGCGAACGTCGCAAGCAATGAGGCGGCGTCGGCCTTGCTGTAGCGCCAGACGTGCACCAGCGTCCGCAGGTCGACCAGGTTGGCGACGGCGACGACGATGATGCTCGCGAGGACGGCCTTGGGCAGGTTGTAGAAGAGCGGCGTGAGGAAGGCGACCGTGAGGGCGATGAGGGCGGCGGTGACCACCGAGGCGAGCGCCGTGTTTGCGCCGGCCGTGAAATTGACGACCGACCGGCTGAAGCCGCCGGTCACCGGGTAGCCGCCTGTCAACGCGGCACCAATATTGGCGGCTCCGAGAGCCCTCAGCTCCTGATCGGCATCGATCTTTTGGCGCCGCCTGCTCGCGAGCGACTTTGCGACGGAGACACTCTCCATGAAGCCGACGAGCGCAATCAGGAGCGCGACCGGCACAAGCTCCCGCATGTAGGCGACGTCGATCGCCGGCAAGGCAATGGGTGGCAGCCCGGCCGGGATATCGCCGACGATCTTCACCCCGGCCTGGTCCCGCAAGCCGAGCTGCCAGACGAGGACGGTGCCCACGATCACCACGAACAGCGGGCCCGTCTTGGTGAGTGGACCGACGACGGCTTCGGCGACATGCAGGCGGCGTAGCAGCGCGCCGAGCGCGCCCCGGCTCAACAGTAGAAGGGCGACGCTGCCGAGCCCGAGGCCGAGGGTCGCGAGATTGACCTCCGCGATGTGGGTCGCGGCGTAGCCCACAATGTCGGTGATCAAATGGCTGCGCGGGATCTCCAAGCCGAGCAGATGCTTGAGCTGGGAGAACCCGATCACGAGCGCAGCCGCGCTCGTGAACCCCGAGATGACAGGATGGCTCAAGAAGTTGACGATGAAACCGAGCTTGACCAGCCCCATCACGAGGAGGATGGCGCCGCTCATCAATGCCAAGAGCAGCGCCCCCAGGTAATACTCGGCGCTCCCGGGCTCGGCGATACCGCCGAGGCCGCTTGCCACCATCAGGGAGACCATCGCGACCGGCCCCACCGCGAGGACGCGACTGCTCCCGAAGAGCGCGTACAAGACGACGGGGAGAATGCTGGCATAGAGGCCAATCTGCGGCGGCAATCCGGCCAGCAGGGCATAGGCCATCGCCTGGGGCACGAGCATGATGGCGACGATCAGCCCGGCCAGAAGGTCACCGGGCAGATCCGCGCGCCGGTACGCCGGAAGCCAATCGAGGATGGAGACGTAGCGGCGGGCGAGATCCATGCTCAGGCCCCCAGCGGCAGGATCATCGCGTTAGGCCGCGTTTTCGTCGGCCGCGAGCCGGCCGGACGCTTGGCCGCGAGTCGCACGGCTGTTCCACGGCATGAAGCCAAGGATGCGGGCCATCGCGCAGAACCCGGAGGCGCCCGCGAAGATCAATCCCGCGCCGACGAAACCGGAGAGCAGGATTGCCCAGGGCGAGACCAGCAGGGCGAGGACGACGCCGATCAAGACCAGGCTGCCCGCGGTGATCTGGACTTGCCGCATCACGTCGATCGGCGCCCGGCGAGCGCGAACGACCGGCAGGCCGTCTTGCTTCCACGCCTGGATGCCACCTGCCAGGTGGTAGGCCTCCCCTGCCCCGGACGCGAGGGATTTCTTCCCGGCCGTCTTGGAGCGATTCCCGCTGTTGCAATAAAGGACGACGCGGCCGGAGCGCGGGAGACGCGCGGGCTCGAAGCCGGAAAGCGGGTTGTTTGTGGTGTTCGGAATGTGCTCGGCCGCATGCTCGAACGGTTCGCGCACGTCGACGAGCGTCGCCTCGCCGCGCTCAACCCAAAGCTTTGCCGTCTGACTGTCGATGTCGTGAACCGTCTTGGTCGATGCCGTCATGGGGTCGATTTCCTTCTTCGCGTGGAACTTGGGGTTGGTCGGGCCGGCGCTCTTACGCCGACGCTCTTGGCGCCTTGGCGGTCGGTGCGCAATACATGCTGTAGAGGAGCTCGATCACCTGCCGGGCCCGATCGTCCGCCAGGGCGTAGTAGATGGTTTGCGATTCCCGGCGCGTCGTCACCAGGCCCTCGTGACGAAGCCGGGCCAGATGTTGGGACACCGCGGATTGCGCCAGTCCCACGAAGGCGGTTAACGCGCCCACCGATTTCTCGCCGTCGACCATCTGACACAAGAGCAGCAGCCGCTGCTCGTTCGCGAGTGCCTTGAGAAGAGAGCTCGCGGCGTCCGCCGCTTTCTGCAGTTCGTGCGTCTCTATATTCATACTTGCTAATTTAGATAATATGCATATTTTGTCAAGAGGGACGAACACGAACGCGCGACAGACCAGGAGGCCCCCGGCCATGCAACCGACCGTCACATCGTTGCTTCATCGCCCGACCTTTACGATCACGCATGTCTTGACCGAACCGGCGGGAAAGCGCTGCGCGATCATCGATCCGGTGCTCGACTACGCGGCGAGGGCCTGCCGCACCGGGACCGAGGCTGCGGACGCGCTCATCGCCATGGTGCGGCGCGAGGGCCTCGAGGTGGACTGGATCCTCGAGACTCACGCCCACGCTGACCACATAACCGCGGCGCCTTATTTGCAGGCGGAGCTCGGCGGGCGAACCGGCATCGGCAGCGCCGTCACGATCGTGCAGGAAACCTTCAAGGCGCTCTTCAACGTGGGCGACGATTTCGTGGCCGATGGCCGCCAGTTCGATCAGCTCCTCGCCCATGAGGAGGTCATCCACGTGGGCGCCATGCCGGTGCGCGTCCTCCATACCCCGGGCCACACGCCGGCCTGCGTGACTTATGTCGCCGGCGACGCGGCGTTCGTCGGAGACACGATGTTCATGCCCGATTTCGGGACCGCACGCACCGATTTCCCGGGCGGCGATGCCGCGCAGCTTTACCGCTCGATCAGGATGATCCTCGATCTGCCGCCGGAGACGCGGCTTTTCATGTGCCACGACTATGGCGCCCCCGGGCGTCAGGAAATCGCTTGGGAAACCACCGTCGCCGAGGAGCGGGCCAACAACATCCATATCCGGGACGGCATCGATGAAGACGCGTTCGTCGCGATGCGCACGAAGCGAGACGCGACCCTCGACGTGCCGGCGCTGATCCTGCCGTCGCTCCAGATCAACATGAGAGCCGGCGCGCTCCCGCCCGCCGAAGATAACGGCGTCGCCTACCTCAAGCTGCCGCTCAACGCGGTGTGAGACCGCGCGGACGGGCGGCGTCGATTGGGACGGAGGCGGCGCCGCTTGACGGCGCTACGCGCTTTCGTCGGCGGACGCCTCCTTAAGCATCCGCCAAAGCGTGGCCGGCCGGATCGGTAGCTCGTTGACTTCGACGCCGAAGGGGGCGAGCGCATCGGTCACCGCGTTGGCGAGCGCGCCGGGCACGGAGCCCGGCGTGCCCTCACCGACCCCGCGCGTGCCGAGCGGTGTGTACGGGCATGGGCCATTGTCCGAATGGGCGACCTCGACGGTCGGCACGTCGGGTGCTTTGGCGAGCTTGTAGGTCTCGAAATCGGCGGTCAGCTGCTGGCCGTCTTCGTCGTAGACGAACTCCTCGAACAGCGCGTTCGAGATGCCCATCACCACGCCGCCTTGGATCTGCCCTTCGACGATGAGCGGGTTGATGACGGTTCCCACGTCCTCGCAGGCGACGTAGCGAAGGATCGTGACCTGCCCGGTCTCGGGATCGACTTCGACGATCGCGGCATGGGCGCAGAACGCAATCAGCCCGTGATTGGTGTCGAAGAAAGAGGTGTGCTCCAGGCCGGCTTCCACGCCCTCCGGTAGGTTGATGGGCGCCATGATGATGCGCTCCGCCATCTCGGCGAAATCCTTCCGGATATTATCGTTCCGCCGATAGATGATCTCGCCGTCGCTGAACTCGAAATCCGCCGGGTTCGCGCCGATCCCCATGTCGTGGGCCATGACGGTCGCGATCTTCTTCTTGAGGACGCGGCATGCCTCGGCCACCGCGCTCATCGTGTAGGGGCCGGAGCGCGCCGCGACGGTGCCCGAGCCAAACGGGGTGAGCTCGGTGTCGCCGCGGGTGAGCGTCACATCGTCCGGGTGAATGCCGAATTCGCTGGCCACCACCTGGGCCGTCGTCGTCTCGTGTCCCTGCCCTTGCGAGGTATCGCCGAAATAGACGATCGCTTGCCCGCGCGGATCGACGCGCACCGTCGCCGCGCCGTAGCCGGGTTGGTTCTCCATCGGCACGAAATCGACCGAGGCGATGCCTGAAAACTCGGCGCCGGTGCCGAAGCCGACGCCGATGTAGCGGCCGGCGCGCCGCGCGTCGGCCTGCTCCTTGCGGAAGCCTGCGTAGTCGATGTGGTCGAGCAGGTCCTTGAAGACGGCGACGATGTCGCCGCTGTCGAGATAGTGCCCGGTGATCGTCGTGCAGGGCGTCTCCGGGAAGAAGTTCTTGAGCCTGATCTCCGCCGGGTCGGCGCCGAGCGTGGCGGCGATCTTGTCCATCGTCCGCTCGATCGCAAAGCGCGTCGGATAGGCGCCGAACGAGCGCGCCGGCGTCAGCGCCGGCTTGTTGGTCACCGCCACCTTGAGCTGGATATCGGCGCGGGGCAGATCGTAGGTGTTGGGAAACATGAAGGCGCCCGTCATTGGCATGACGAAGCCGTGATAGACGCCGTTCGCGCCGTCGCCATTGTCGGCGAAGCCGCGCGTGCGGAGCGCGGTAATCCGCCCGTCGTCGTCGAAACCGACGTCGACATAGTGGGTTTGCCCGCGCTCCTGGCCGACACAGACCAAATGCTCCTGGCGGGTCTCCAGCCAGCGCACCGGGCGCCCCAACCGCATGGCCATGTGGGCCACGAGCACGGGCTCGCGGAAGAAGGGCGCTTTGACCCCGAAGCCGCCACCCGCGTCTCGCGGATGAATGATCCGGACTTTGCTGGTGGGCAGGTCGAGGATATCGGCCATGGCGACGCGCTCGATATGGGGCCGTTGCGAGGTCGACCAGCAGGTCAGGCCGTCGCTCTCATCCCATTTGGCCATGAAGCCGCGCGGCTCCATCGGCGTCGCGCCGCAGCGATGCACCTGATAGCGTTGGCTCACGACATGGGCGGAGCCGGCGAGAATCGCGTCCACCTCGGCGCTGTTCTTGGCTTGCTCCTCCGGTGTCGCCCCACCGGTGTAGTTGCCCTCGAAGATGATGTTGTCGTCCCAGCCCTCGTGGATGATCGGCGCGTCCGGCGCGAGCGCTTGCTCCGCGTCGCCGACATAGGGCAGCTCCTCATAGTCGGCGACCACGGTTTCGGCGGCATCGGCTGCGACGTAGCGGTCGCGCGCCACGACCGCCGCGATCGGTGCGCCGAAGTGCTTGACCTTGCCGATTTCGAGCATGTGCCAGTCCGGGAAGTGCGCCGGCACGAGCGCGCGCAGCACCTGTTGAGAGAGGCTCTTGAAGTCTTTGAGGTCCTCGCCCGTCACGACGGCGACGACGCCCGGCATCGCCTTCGCTGCGGCGACGTCGATGCTCTTGATCAGGGCGTGCGCCCGGTCGCTGCGCACGAACACCAGCTCGAGGGCCCCGGGCATCGAGATATCGCCGAAATATTCGCCGCGCCCGGTGGTCAGCCGATGATCTTCCTTGCGCGCGACCTTCGCACCGACCCACGGGCCGCTTGCTGCCGTTTCCATCTCGCCCGTCACCTCCCCTCTCGCGTGTCGGCGCCCGGCGGGTGCCGCTCCTATCCGGTCCCGCGCGCCATCAGCGGCGCGGCGCGGCCTTCCAGCATGGCCACCGCGTGATCGGTCGTGTGCACGTCACCCATCCCCTGCAGAAACGCGGAGAGGGTGGCGTTGTGCTCCTCGTCCGAACGCCCGGCATTGGCGTCGTCGACCATGATCGTCTTGAACGACAGCATGGCCGCCTCCCGCGCCGTGGTCTCGCAGCACATGTTGGTCACGGTGCCCGCGATCAGCAGCGTGTCGATGCCCGCGGCACGAAGCAGGCTCTCGAGGCGCCCCTGGCTCCCGATGAAGGCGCCGAAACGGTTCTTCGAGACCACCGGATCGGCCGCGTCCCGCGTGAGCGCGGGATAGATCGCGTGGCTGGCCGCACCCTCCGTCAGGGCGCCGCGAAAGCGGGCCGCAGCCTCTGGCCCCATCACGTGGTTGAAGAAGGTCGGCCAGTCGTCTTCCGGCCGCGGCCCATAGGTCGAGATGACCCAGACCACGAGCGCGCCCGCCTCGCGCGCCGCCCCGCTCAAGCGGTTGATGTTCGGCACGATCTCGCGGGCCGTCGGCGTTTCGATTGCCGCGCCCTCGGCCACGAACGCGATCTGCATGTCGACGACCAGCAGCGCGGTCCGCGCGGGCTCCAATGAGTCGTAGATGTGAAGCTGGCCGCGGCGGCGCATGATGAAGTCGATCGCCCTTTGCGAATAGGTCACCCTGTGCATGGCCCGGTCCTGCGCAGTCCCCACGGCGCGCACCCCGGATTGCGGGTGTGCGCGTCGCAACGCGGACGCCTACTCGGCGGCCGCGCCGACCCGCTCAATGTTGCCGTCGCTGGCCAACTTGAAGCCGCGGCGTTCCGCCTCATCGACCACGCTCTTGTGCCAGCCGCATTTGCCCGGATCGGTGCCGCCGACGGTGACCATGATCATCGCCTTCTCATCGCCGATGTTGCGGAAGCCGCGCATCAGGCCGATCGGCACGGACACGACGTCGAACTTTCCGATGGTGACGAAGTTCGTGTCTTCGTCGTCGCCCCAGAAAATCTTCCAGGTTCCGTTGAGCGGCATGAACGCTTCGATCGTCTGGTGGTCGTGATGAAGCGTCCCCTTGCCGGGCTCGCACTCCACGACGCATAGATTGAAGCCCTGATTGTCCGTGATCGGGACGTGATGCTCCCTATCCTCGCTCACACCGCGCCCGATGATGTTGTAGATCTCCCGTTCGCATCCGGGAATCACGGCATCGAGCAAGGGCAGTTTGCTGCTCTTCAACTCCCTAAACCGCGCGACGCGCGTACGCTCGAACTCTTCGACGGAAGGTGTGGGTTGTGCCATGGCGTCCTCCTCCACGTGATGGTCTTGTTCCGACGGTCCGCCCGACGGCGGTCCGCTCCGTCGGGCGCCTGCTACCCCAAGTCGACGTTGCCAGCCGCGCGCCGCGCGCTCGCAAAGCCACTGCAACCCGGGGCGGCGCGCCGCGAAGCCGGCGCCGCATGCGCCATCTTACCCGATGGGCGATCCGATACAATCATCGCCGTCGACCGCCGAAGTGTATACAATCGAAACCGCCTGGTCTCCGCCCTGCGGGCACGATGGCGCACGGGGCACCGGGAGAAAGCCATGAGCGAAACATCGTGATACCGGCATGAGCACGCCCCCAGACGCCGCGCGCGAAGCGGCCGCCAACGGTGGATCGCAGGCCTCGCCACAAGGCGGGGCGATCGCCGATCTCGTCCGACACCGCATTCTTGACGGAAAATATCGGCCCGCCGCCCGCCTTAACGAAGTGCGTCTCAGCCGGGAATTCGGCGTGTCCCGCACGCCGGTCCGGGGTGCGCTGCAGACCCTCGTCGGCGAAGGTCTGCTCGATTACACGCCCAACAAGGGCTACTCGGTGCGCGCATTCGAAATCTCCGAGATCATCGATGCCTTCGAGATGCGCGCGCTCGCCGAGGGTCTCGCGGCCAGATTGGCGGCGGAGCGCGGTCTGTCACCGGAAGATGAGGCGGCCACGACAGAGGCGCTGCGCGCGCTCGGCACCGCCGAGGACTTGGCCGGTCAACACAGATCGACGGCCGATCAGGTTCGCAAGGTCTATTCGGATGCGAACGAGCGCTTTCACACCGCGATCCATCAAGCGGCGGCCTCACGCCTCGTCACGGACGTCATTTCCCTCTGCAGCCGGGTCCCCCTGACCTTGACCCGCAACATCATCGATTTCGAGCTCGACAAGATCAAAGACCGCAACGAAGAGCACCAGCAAGTGTTCGACGCGATTTTGAGCCGAAAGCCAAAGGAGGCGGAGGCTCTGATGTACGAGCACGATCAGGGTGTCAGGCGCGCGCTCATTCGGGTCCTGGCCAAGACGCAATGATCAGACGGCCTTCAGCGCCGGCGCTCGAATGACCCGCCGCCGTGTGGCTTGCTTGACTCGCGGAGACCCCTAGGCCATTTGGTAACGGATCAAACGCCTGGCCGACAATGGGCGCGAGGAGATCGGGCCATCACTCACCTGCGGCTAGCACGACGGTGCGGACCGGACGTTCGCGCAGCAAACACGTCCGCGCACGGCGATTCCATCACCTCCGGCATCACGCGTTGACGTGTCAGACGTGACGGCGAACGGCGGTGCCGGCGGCCAGCGGAGCGCGCACAGCGTCTCCGCAGCCACGATCCGGCATTGGGAGCCGGACGAGCTTCCCGAATGGTTCAAGAAAAAGCGTGGCTCCGCTCGCTCGCTCATCGTCAATCGCTGGGTGCCGCGCATCATGGTGGGCATCCCAATCTGCGTGCTGCTCTTCATCGTCGCCTACCCGACGGTGCAGATGGCCTACTACTCCGTGCACGACATCAACATGGTGAGTCTGTTCAAGGGCGATTACAGCCTGGTTGGCTTCGCCAATTTCGAGCGCGTGCTCAGCTCCGACCGGTTCCATGGCTCGGTGATCCACCTGATCCAGTACTTGTTTTTCGGCGCAGTCCTGCAGGTGATCATCGGCACCGCGCTCGCCCTCATCCTGCATCACATCGTGCGCAACAATCTCGCGCGCGTGTTGATCTTGGTGGCCTTGGTCATGCCGATGATGCTGCCGCCCTCGATCGCGGGCATCCTCTGGCGTTTCCTGTTCAACCCGTCGAACGGTGCGATCAACCAAGCACTCCTCGACATCGGCTTGATCAGCGAGCACATCGAGTGGTTCGAGATCGGCACATCGCTCTGGACCATTACGATTGCCGACATATGGCAGTGGACCTCGCTGCCGTTCTTGATCGTGTTCAGCGGCCGGATCGGCCTGCCGCCCTCGATCTATGAAGCGGCGAAGGTCGACGGGGCATCGCCCTTCCTGACGCTGCGGCGCATCACGCTGCCGATGCTGAAGGAGGTGATCGCGATCGCCTTCATCATTCGGTTCATGGACGCCTACAAGTTCGTCGACAAGATCTACGTCATGACCTCGGGCGGACCTGCGCAGTCCTCGGAGCTGCCGGCCTACATCGCCTATCAGCGCGGCGTTCGTGAGTTCGAGATCGGTGAAGCGGCCGCCTATGCCTGGATCATCTTTATCTGCGCGATGCTCTTGATCATGTTGTTCCTGCGCTACCTGAAACGCGTTCTACGCGCGCAAGCGATCGCGTGAGGCCCGCGCGATGAGCGTCAAGAATTATCGGCTGGTCCGCCTGCTGTTGCTGCTGTTCCTGGCGCTTTGGCTCGTGCTGATTCTCTTCCCCTTCTATTTCCAGATCATCACGTCTTTGAAGGATGTCGCCGAGGTCAACCGGATCGCGCCGACCTTCTGGCCGGAGCAATTCGTTGTCGCCAACTACACCGACTTGATCTGGGACGAGCCCGGCAACTTCAAGTCGCTCGTCGACAGCTTCATCATCGCGACCAGCAACACGGTGCTTTCTCTGTTCTTCGGCACCTTGGCCGGCTACGCGCTGGCGCGCTTTCCCCGCCAGTCGGGTGGCGAGAATGTCGCGATGTGGATCCTGTCGAACCGCATGTTCCCACCGGTCGCGGTGCTGCTCCCGATGTTCTTCCTCTTCGAGAACCTGTTCGGCACCACCGACACCCATATGTCGCTGATCATCCTCTATCTTGTGTTCAACATGCCGCTTGCGGTGTGGCTGATGATGGTGTTCTTCCGCGACGTGCCCCGCGAGCTAGAAGAAGCGGCCTATCTCGATGGGCACAAGCCATTTAAAGTGTTCTTCACCGTGACGCTGCCGTTGGTCGCGCCCGGTATGATCGCTGTTGCGATGCTGTGTTGGATTTTTGCGTGGAACGAGTACTTGTTCGCGAACATGTTCATTGGGACGGACGTCAAGACCTTTCCGGTCGTGATTCCAAGCTTCACGAGCGGCAGCCAGACCTTGTGGAACCTCGTGATGGCGTTCAGCCTGATCGCCATGATCCCCCCGGTCGTGCTGTTCATCATCCTGCGGCGCTACATGGTGCGCGGCCTCTCGCTCGGGGTCGTGAAAGGCTGAGATGGCGCGGCTCGAGCTTCAGGGCATCTGCAAGGGTTGGGACTATCCGATTCTCGACGAACTCGATCTCACCATCGAGGACGGCGAGTTCTTCGTCATCGTCGGACCATCCGGGATTTCGAAAACCACGCTTTTGCGGATCGTGGCGGGGCTCGAGGTGCCCGACGCCGGGCGCGTGATCCTCAACGGCGAGGACATCACGGAGGTGCCGCCCTACCACCGGCCCGTGGCGCTGACCTTTGAGAGCTATGCCCTCTATCCGCACCGAAGCGTGTTTGACAACATCGCGAGCCCGCTCAAGGCTCAGAGACTACCGCGCGCCGAGATTGCGGAACGCGTCACCGACGCCGCCCGCCTCCTCCGGATCGAGGAACTGTTGCCGCGCCGACCGAGCGAGGCCTCGGGCGGCCAGATGCAGCGCATCTCGCTCGCGCGCACCCTCGTGAAGCGCCCCGAGGTGTTTCTGCTCGATGAGCCGATCAGCCATCTTGACGCGCGCATCCGCTATGAGCTGCGGCGGCAATTTCACGAGCTGGAATCGTTGCGCAGTGTCGCGACGATCTACGTCACCCACGACTACACGGAGGCGCTCTCGCTCGGCGACCGCATCGGGGTCATGGGCCGCGCCGGGCTCGTGCAAATCGGCTTGCCGCGCGACATCTTCGAGCGGCCGAGCTCGCTCTTCGTCGCCCAGCATATCGGGCAGCCACCGATCAATGTGGTCGACGGACGCCTCAGCGACCGAGACGGCGCGCTTCGCTTCGAGGCCGCCGACGCGCGCTTCTCCTTCCCGGTGGCACCGAAGCACTCTGCAGGACTGACCACGCGGAACGTGCGCGAAATCACCGTCGGCATCCGCCCGCAGCATCTGTCTCATTTGCGCAACGGGGACGCCGTAGATGACGGACACACGCTCGCCGGCACAGTCGATGTGTTTGAAGCGTTGGGCTCCATGGGCGTGCTGATCGCCGACATTGGCGGCGCGTCCATGACCGTGCTGACGGAGCCGGACGAGAAGCTGACCGTTGGCGAGCCGGTACAAATCGGGCTCAGGACCGACCGCGTCTTTTTCTTCGACGCCGAGAACGGCGTAAACCTGCACGACGGTTGACCGCGATGGCCGAGGTAAGACTGGATCAGATCAACAAGACCTATCACGGCCGCCGCCACGAGGTGCAGGCCGTGCGCGATCTCGATCTCGCGGTCGAGAATGGCGAGTTCGTCTCGATCCTCGGGCCATCGGGCTGCGGCAAGTCGACGACCCTCCGCATGATCGTCGGTCTGGAGGAGCCGACGAGCGGCGATATTCTGTTCGACGGCGTCGCGGTGACGCAGCTGGATCCGCAGGAGCGCAACGTCGCCATGGCGTTCGAGAGCTACGCGCTCTATCCGAATTTCAGCGCCGAAGAGAACATCGGCTTTCCCCTCGAGGCACGCAGGATACCACTCGCCGAACGCCAACGGCGCGTGCGGGAACTCGCCGAGCTGCTGCAGATCGAGCACATCCTGCACCAAAAGCCCCACACGCTCTCAGGCGGCCAGAAGCAACGGGTGTCGTTGGCGCGCGCGCTGATTCGGGAGCCCGCCGCGTTCATCCTCGATGAGGTGCTCGGCCACGTCGACGGGCATCTCCGCTTTCAAATGCTGTTCGACCTCAAGCGCCTGCATCAGTCGCTCGCGAGCACCATGATCTTCGTCACTCATGACCAGATCGAGGCGCTCGCTCTGTCGGACCGCATCGCGATCCTCGATCAGGGCCGCCTTATGCAGTGTGGCACGCGCGACGAGCTCTATCGCGCGCCGGTCAGCCGGTTCGTGGCCGATTTCATCGGCGAACCGCCGACCAACTTTTTCGATGCGCGCGTGGTCGAGGACGCGGGCGATTTCACGCTCCGGGCCGATGGGATCGCGTTCCGCGTGACACAGGAGACCGAGCGCCGGCTGCGCGGGCGCGCGCAGGCGCAGATCATCGTCGGGCTGCGGCCGCAGAACCTATCTCACCAACCGAAGCCCGGCTCCCATGCGCTCGAGACCGAGGTCCGGATCTACGAATATCTCGGAGAGCGCTCGATCGTCACAGTGCGCCACGGCGCGACCCTCTTCCAGGCGCTCGCGCCCGCCGACGAAGTGTTTGCACCCGGTGACCGTCTGACGCTCTACTACAAACCTGATGATGTGATGGTATTCGACGCGGAGACTGAAGGGTTGATCGCGTAATTCATGCCTGTTGGGCCGCGTCCGGCCGGCAGGCGCCAACAACCTAGCGAGGAGATGCCAATGGGAATGTTCAGCCATTTGACCCGCCGCAAGTTCCTGAAAGGCGCGGTTGCCGGTGCGGCGGCGGCCGGTGCGGCTGGCAGCGGCCTGCCACGGCTCGCACATGCAGCGCAGGCGGTGCCGCCGGGCAAGAAGCTCTTCAACGACATCGAGCTGACCTATTTCCAGGATTCCAACTGGTTGCACGCGCCGCTTTGGCTTTCGGACCATCTGATGAAAGAGGCCGGTGTCGGCATCAAGAGCCGTGAGCAATATGACGGCGGCGACGCAGTTGCGAAAATCCTGCCGCAGCTGCTTTCGCGCAATCCGCGCTTCGACTGGTTCCAGTTCCCGAGCCTGTTCTTCGGCGCGTTCGCCGAGACCGGTCAGCTCGAGCCGCTCGACAAGTATCTCGAGAAGTACGCGGGCACCGACGACTATTTGAACTGGGTGATGCCCGCCTATCGCGAGTTCTACACGAAGTGGGCCGGACAGACCTACGGCATCATGCTCGACGGCGATATCCACATCCTGCATTACCGCAAGTCGTTCTTCGAGCGGCCGGAGCTGCAGAAGAAATTCTCGAAGCGGTTCCAGCGCGAGCTCGCGGTGCCGAAGACCTGGTTCGAGTTCTTGGATGCGACCCAGTTCTTCACCGAGGAGCTCTCGGACTCCGAGGGCGTCTACGGCACGTCGATGGTGGTCAACCCGCCCAACTTCGGCTGGGGCTTCTGGATGGATCTCGCCGCCGGCAACGGGGTCAACTATTTCGACGAGAACATGACCCCGACGATCAACACGCCACAGGCGGTCGAGGCGCTCGATCTTTTCAGCGAGATCGTGAAATTCGGACCGCCCGGCAAGGAATCGCTCGATCTCGGGACGAGCATCCAGCGTTGGCAATCGGGCGGCGACGTGATGTCGGTGTGGTGGATCGACCTCGCCGAGTTCACCGTGCAGCAACAGGGCATGGAGCGTGCCGAGGATCAGCGCGGCGACATCGTGCCCGGCTGGCCGCAACCCGATGGCTCGATCAATCATCGGGCGATCTCGCTCTGGTGCCGCACCGGCGCGATTCCGGCCAACGCACCCGAGGACGTGAAGGAAGCGGCCTTCTACTTCCTCTACCGCATGTCGCACCCGGATTACTCCGACGACATCGTCGCGGACGAATATTGCGGCTCCGATCCCTTCGGTGTGAGCCACTACACCGATGCGGCGGCGCAAAAATACCTCGAGCCGAACCCGCAGCGCGGCACCTCGGATCTCTGGAAGACCAATGCCGGCATCTTCCAGAATTTCGACACCGCGCGGAACCACCTGGACGCGGGCCTCAAGAACGTCGAGGTCGGTTATCCCCAGTTCTTCTGGGAGGGAGCGTCGGAATATGGTGACGCGCTCGGCCGCAATATCCAAAAGGCGATCGCCGGCGAGCTGACCAGCCAGCAAGCCCTGGACGAGGCCGCCGAGGAGTGGACCCAGCTGGTTCAAAAACTCGGGATCGACAGCCAGAAGGCGCAATACCGCAACTTCATCGAAGGCGCGCGCGCCCTCGGCTACAAGATCTGACTGCAATTACCGGTGGGATCGGGCGTCCGATCCCACCGTCCCTCTTCCCTCAACGGCCGACTATGACTTTCCAGCGCCGAGGCGCGCCTCGATTTCGCGGCCGATGGTATCGCCCTCGAGGATCGCCTGTTCCAGGAAGCGCGGCGCCCGGCAATCTCCGATCCGGACCGTTGGCAAGCGTCCCTTGAGGGCGTGGTAAAGCCGGTCGTTCGAGCGCCGCCCGATCGCGAGCACGATCGTCTGGATGTCACGCAAGACGCTCACCTCCTGAGTGTGGACGTCGACCAGAGTGACGCCTTCGGGCTCGATCGCCATGAGGTCCGTGTTGGTAATGATCCGCATGCCACGTGGCCGAACCCGCTGATAGAAGAGCGTGGCGTTGCTCGGCTCGAGATCCATGCCGGCCACGGGAAGCGGCGTGACCAACGTAACGTCGCATCCCCGATCGAGGATGAACTCGGCGGTTCCGCACGCTTCCCAATGACTGTTTCGGTCGAGAATCAACACGGGCTCGCCGACCGCCGCGCCACGCAATATCGCGTCGACCGAAGTGACGCGGGCGTCATCGATGCCGGGGATCATCCCGCCCATCGACGCCCAAAGCCCCTCCGCCGCGATCGGCCTGTTCACACCGTCCGCAGCGGTGTGGCCCGGTAGGTAGGGACGCGAACCTGTTGCGACGACGACCGCGTCTGGCTTCAACGCCTCGATATCGGCGGCGCCTGCCTCCTCTCCCATCCGCAGCTCGACACCGCCGGCTTGCGCCTGACCCGCCAAGTGCCGAGTCGATTCACCGATCTCGTCGTGAAGCGGCTGACGCGACGCAAGGCGAATGAGCCCGCCGGGTTCCGCCTCGCGTTCAAATAAAACGACGCAATGTCCGCGGCGAACCAGTGTCCCCGCCGCGCTCAAACCGGCAGGACCTCCGCCGACCACCACAATCCGTCGCGATCTGTCGGTTTTTACCAGGGCGTTGCGATGGCGCTCACGGCCGGCCGCGGGGTTTTGAACACATCGGACCGGGTTCTCCTGCATCACCTGATAGATGCACCCGTCGTTGCAGCCGATGCAGGGCCGCACATCCTCGAGCGCGCCGGCGCGCACTTTGTTGGGTGTTTCGGGATCGGCGATCAATTGGCGGGCCATACCGATGAGATCGGCATCGCCTCGCTGAAGGATCTTTTCGGCGGCGATAGGGTCCTTGATGCGACCGAACGCAATCACTGGGAGCGGCGTTTCCCGCTTCAGGGCCGCATTCAGCTCGTTGAAGGCGAGTTGCGGGATCGCCGCCGGCGGAATCTCCATCCAGAAGCTCGAGAATGATCCGGCGTCACTGTCGAAAAGGTCGACATGACCGCTGTCGGCAAGTGCGCGAGCAACCCTCAAGCCATAATTGAGGTCGTATCCGAATGGTGTGTATTCGTGGAGGCAGATGCGCACCGAGATCGGCCAATCGGTACCAACTTCCCCGCGCATCGCGGCCAGCACCTCGAGGGGCAGGCGCATACGGTTCTCGAACGAGCCGCCATACGCATCTTCCCGTCGATTGAAGAAGGGTGAGACGAAGCTGCGCAACAGGCCGTCGTGCCCCACCTTGATCTCAACCCCATCGAAGCCGGCATCGCGCATGTTGCGAGCCGAGATGGCGAAACCTTCGATGACAGCCTCGATCTCATCCGCATCCATCTCTACGGTGTTGTAGCGGGCACACGGTTCCGGCATCTGAGATGGGGCCCAGAGCTCATGGGGATGGCGAAAAAGCGTCGTATGTCCCCCATGGTTGAGCTGAGAGAAAATTCGCGCACCATGAGCGTGAGCCGCGTCGACGATGCGCCGATAGAGTGGAACGCTATCGCGATCCCACGCACGACCGTATTTGGGCGACATCTGGCCGGAGGGATGAATCGCCTGGCTGCCCGTGATAATGAGCCCGACACCGCCCTTGGCGCGCTCCGCGTAGTAAGCCGCGAGGTCGTCCGTCGGCTCGCCGCGGGGCGAGTCCAGCCCCGTCCAATGGGGGAGCATGACGAAGCGGTTGCGTAGCGCGAGCCCGCACAGCTGAAACGGTGTCCAGAGACGCAGTTGCTTTTCGCTCAAGAGGCGTTCCTTGGTCGCCCGTCACGCAGGATTGAGCCGGCGTGCCGCGTCGGTGATTGCTTCGATGGTGGTGAACGTGGGTCCGTCGACGACCAGTTCGCGCCCGAGGCGAAGGGCGGGCCTTTCGCAACGCGCGCGGCGATCGGGATCCTCGATCCACTCAAAATCGATATTGTGGGCGAGCCCCAGGATGCGCCGGATCATCTTTGCGCCGGCAAACTGCACGGCGTCCTGGAAGAGCCGGCCGATCATCGCATCGCGCGCCGCCGCCGGCGACCGGCCGTCATCGTCGTCGAATAGCGCCGGCGGGTACGCATCACCGGTGCGCGCCGGCCAGAGCGCCGCGAAATGATCAGCGAAGCCGTGCCAAAAGGCCTCCGTCGTTTCCAGCACCCAGTTTTTGTATTGAACGCGATCGTCGCCGGCCGTCGCGTGGCCGTCTTGGCTGAAGTAATTGAGCAACAGGTTGCCGATCAGCGCACCTGGATCGAACCCCATGGGACCGTAAAAGGCGAACTCGGGGTCGATGACGCGGGTCTCGTCCTGCGTCACCATGACCGAGCCCGTGTGCAGATCGCCATGGATCAACGCCTCGGCATTGCTCATGAAACGGTGCTTGAGGGACGAGATCTCTCGCTTGAGCGCGGCGTCGGCGCGAAATTCTGCCGCGATGTCGTCGAGCTGCGGGCTCGTCCAGCGGTTGTTGTCGCAAACCATGTAGGGCTCGGTGAAGATCAGATCTTCACTGATCTTGCAAAGCGCCGTATTGCCGCAGAAGAGCGCGACGCGCGCTTTCTTTTCCGCCGCGCTCAGCGCGAGATCCGAGGTGAAGAACAGAGTGCGCGCCATATAGTCGGCAAGGTCGCGCGCGGCACGTGGATAGCGAACCGCCTGGATCATGCCGCGACGCATGATGATATGCGGCGTGAGCAGCTCCATCACGATCAACATCAGCGCGGGGTCGAAATGATAGACCGTCGGCGTGAGAGCCGGCGCGTGACGCCCGTGGGTGACAAGTGCCTCGTGCTCGAAGAACGCCCGGTCCAGCGGCAGAGGCCAGCTCTCGCCGACGAGCCGGACGTAGGGCAGCGCTTGCTTGACGGCAAGGCCCCCCTCAGGACCGCGCACGAGAAACACGAGGTTGAGGTTGCCGTCGCCCACTTCCTCGATGCGCCAAGCCTCCGGCGCACCGCCCAATCTCTCGCGCAGCGACGGCTGGGCGGCGAGGTAGCCGGCCAGGCTCTCGGCATCGTGCGCGCAATATCCCTCAGGAACCGCGATCGTCGCTGTTTCGTTTCGAGCCAAGGCGGCGCACCAGGTCACCGAACAAAAGTGCCGGCGAACCTACCACGAGCCCCCCGTCCCGCCCACTTCTCCGCACGATCGCCCGCGGCGCGCGCCCCTGGCGTCCGATTATGCCTTGCGAACCGGCCCAAGGGGGTTTTGGGCAAACCACTCCACCAATTTCGGCATCTGTTCTTCGAACCCGCCCGGCGCGCCGAAATTGAGGGCGCCCGCGCGCGATGCGCCCCTGTTCTCGAACGTGTGAGTGACCCCACCCGGAACCAGCACGAAGCTTCCCGTCGGCGCTTCGATCCATTGTTCGCCCATGAGGAAGTGCATGGTTCCCGCGATCATGAAAAACACATCATCCTCGGGATGAGAATGGGCCGGCGGCCCCTCCGTATTGGGTTCGAGCCACCACTCCGAGATGTTGTACTTGGCGTTGGTCTCGGCGCCGTCGGCTTTGAAAATCGCCGACATGCCACCCATCGCATAGTGTCTCCCCTCGCCCGGAAGGAGGACGACCCCCTTCCGATCGTCGACGGCGCCCTCGACTGTCATTCGGTGCATCCCGGGTTGGTTGGATCATCGCGCGCCGTAGCGGTCTCATGCCCGAAGCGCCTTCGTGCGGCGAACGCTATCAGGCGGCGCCATCCGCCGACAACCCGGCGTCACCGCAACACTCAGCGGGCGATGCCGGAACCGAAACGCAACAGGTCACCAGCTCGGGGATCGTCACGGTCGACCTCTCGCCAATGAGCGGCGCGATGTCGTCGAGGTTGGTGATCGGAAAGGGAAGCGCGCCGACGTTCGAACGGTCGCTCGATCAGGCCGGTCGCCGGGTGGGCGACTTGGCGACTCGCCTTCCACGAAGATTGCAGACGTGCGCTGGCGCGGGTGGCTTGAGGCGCTAGAGACCGAAGATCGAGGCAAAGCCAACCCGCTCGCTCAAGTTCGCCATGATCTCATCGCTCGGCGCCTCGCCCAACTCGTCGGCGGCGCGGAGCACGGCGGGCAAGAGGGTCACGTCGCCCACCGAGTTGAGGAATATCGCCGGGCGCGCGAGCAGCCAATGAACCGCTTGGCGGATATCCGCCTCGTTCTCCAGCGGCTGGTACCAGGTGGCGTGGCTTGGCGCGACGCCGGCTGCCCAAGGGCCGCGGGCGAGCGCTTTGATGGTCTGCACGGCAACGCCCCGCTCGGCGCAAAGGGCGGCGGTGGCCTCGAAATCCGCCGCATAGGCCTCATGGTGGGCGGCGTGCCAGTTCCAGGGCAACAGAACGGCGTCGAAGGCAAAGCGCTCAAGGCTGCGTCGGTGCATCGCGGCAACGGTCCAACCATGTCCGGTGACGCCGATGAAGCGGGCGAGCTTCTGCTCGCGCGCCTCGACCAACGCTTCAAGCGCACCGCCCGGCGCGAACGCTTGCGCCCAATCGTCGGGGTGGATCAACGCGTGAAGCTGGATGAGATCGACGTGATCGGTCCGCAGACGGTCGAGCGAACGCCGAATCTCGTCCCGCGCGCCTGCGTAATCGCGTTGGCCGGTCTTGGTCGCCAGGAAGAAGTCGTCGCGGTGGCGGTCCATCCACGGGCCGATCCTACGCTCGGCGTCGCCGTAGCTCGGCGCCGTATCGATATGGTTGACGCCGAATTCGAACAGCAGATCGAGAACGCGGTCGGCGGTTGCCTGGTCGACCGCGCCCAGCGCGGCGCCGCCGAAGATGACGGCGGAGCTTAGATGGCCGGTGCTGCCGAAGGGTCTCTTCTCGATGGTCATGGCGTGGTCCGTCCCGTGGATTGTTCGGAGGTCGCGGCCACATACGGGCTTATCAGCTTGACGCGATAACCGCGGCGATCGTCTGAATCGAGCGTGTCATAGATTGGCCCACGACCCAACTCTGCACCACATTGACGCGTTCTACCGTCGCGCTCGCCGCGCACCGACCGCGACGGCTGGCATCTGCTCCTCAGCAGGCCGTTCGCCCTCGCGACACCGTTTGGCGATGCGCTTCGATGCGTGTTCATTTCGATGAAAAATCCGTTCGTGCTACCGTGGCTGACCTGGTGAGAAGCCCAGACGCCCGTTGTCCCTGAAGCGCAGGCGGCGGTATCGCTCGGCCCCTTGCAAACACGAGCCGACAAGCGCGCTTCAGACCAAGCGGCCCGCGCAAATTGGGCGTCTCATCCAGCGCTCGAATATCGGCCTGATCTCGAAGTCGCCAACCCATCATGTGGAGTCTTGCCCATGTCCAAGTTGCCTTATCGACACACTATCGGTTCGCTGTTGGTCGGCGCGCTGGCTCTGACGTTCGCGCTCTCGCCGCCCCTCCATGCGCAGGACTCCGTCGAAGACGCGTTGACGCCGGCGATATCGGGGCGGGCGTTGATCCTACCGCTGTTCGATTCCGAGCGCGGCAGGGAGCTCTTCGTCAAGAAGGGCTGCATCCTGTGCCACCAGGTCAATGGCATCGGCGGCAAGATCGGCCCCGCCCTCGACGCGACGGACGAGGACATTCGTCCGATCGATTTCGCGGTTCGCATGTGGCGCGGTGCGACAACGATGATCGCGTTGCAGAACGAGGAGCTGGGCTACCGTATCGAGCTGGAGCCCGACGAGTTGGCCGCGATCATCGGCTTCGCCTACGATCGGGCGGCTCAGGCCACGCTCAGTCTCGATGATCTGCCGCCGGGCATGCAGAAACTCTTCATCGACGAGCCGTTCGACGGTTGGGCGGTGCTCTTCGGCGCGCCGAGCACGCGAACGGTCTCGCGGTAGTTGGGCCAACGCATTTCCACAGACCGAACGCACCAGAAAAGAGCGGGCGACCTCACCGAGACGCTGGAAGCACGAGCGTGATCGGAACCGCGTGTCGCGCCATGGGACCCGTCATCACGTTCCCCAAGAACAAGGACGGCTCGTCGTTGCTGCGCGATCGGCGGGATTTCGGTCGGGCGCGACCGCCCCGCTCTTCGCGCGGCTGCCCCACGGGTCGTGCAGCGATGGCAAGCCCGATGGTGCTCGCGCTCTAGGAGAAGAACGGCGCGACACGAACGGGCGCCGCGGCGTTTGAGATCTACGCGGATCGGTTCATAGGCTGGTTCTACGGCGGCCTGGGGGCCGCGCACCCGCCGGGACCGGACCTATATGGGCGTTTGCCGACGGGCAGATCGTCATCCTTGCGTGGAGTGCGGAGTGGCGCGCGCGTCCGGAACGCGCGCGTCGCTCCACCCGTTCCGTGCTCCGCTCAGTTGTCGCGATAGGCGCTCGGCTTCTCCGCCCAGATCCGGTAGGCCTCGCGCTGTGCATCGATGCCGATCTTCTCGGTCGTCTCGTCCCACATCGCCGCCACGTCATCGAGAGCCTGCTTGGGATCCTTACCCCCGATGGCAGCCACCACCTGGCGCGCCATGTCGTCCATGTATTTGAACGTGTTGATGATCGCGAGGTCCGCCAAACCGTTCGCGGCGCCGTCCCACAAGACTTGGAGGTAGTCCTTCGCGCCGGGCCAGAGCTGCTGGTATTCAGGGCTCTGATAGTGCGAAAGACGGAAGGGGTCGCGTAGCCCGACCGGGCTCATGACGTTCTTGAGGCTTTCACGCTTGCTGTGGAGCCATTGGATGTAGAGATATGTCGCCTCCTTGTTCTTACTGTGCGGCGAGATCGCGAGCATGATCCCGGCAGCGAGTTCAGGCTTGCCCCCTGGCGGTGCGGCATAGCCGATCTTGTCCTTGACGGTCGTCTCGGGCACCCAGGAGAGCGCATCCTCGCCCTCATAGAGCCCCTGAGCCCACCGCCCGACCGGCGGCCACGAGATCGTCATCGCGACGTCACCATTCAGAAGCGCGGCAAGGCTCTCGATGAAGCCCCAAGTCTCGGCACCGGGCGGCATCGACTTGATCTGTGCCACAAGGTCGGTCAGTGCCCGCACACCGGCCTCGCTATTGATCGTCGCCTTCATCGTGTCAAGGTCAAAGAATCGACCACCATAGTTGCGGAACCGCTCTGAGAAGAAGAAATGCATATACCCGACATGGATTAGTCCAGATCCATACATCTTTGGGGCGTATTTGTCGGTAATGAATTGACTTATCTCTCCGAACTCCTTCCACGTCCGTGGAGGAGCTAGATCATACCCATGCTGCGCCTTGAATTCTGCTTGATTCTCGGGATCTTCGAAAATATCCTTTCTGTAGTAGAGAACGAAGACATCCCCATCAACCATCAGAGCGTAAGTTTTTCCCTTCCAGAGCATGTAATCCTTGAACGCTGGATTGATATCGTCGAACTCGTCTTTTGCGCCGTATTTCTCCATGTATTCATCGAGCGGCTCGAGCGCACCGGCGGTAACGAGATCGGCGAGCCAGGCGGGAGAGATGGTGAGCATGTCGTGGGCGCCGGATCGCCCCCGATGCTCGATCATCGTCTTGGGGAAGAGCTCGAGATAGGGCGCCTCGACGACATTGACCTTCACCCCTGTCAGCTCCTCCCATTGAGGCCCGGTGAAGTTCTTGCCAAGCAGCGCCATGAGGCCCGCTTCCTCGAGGGTGTTGATCGTGGTGCCGGAAAACGCCTTGGCGGCTTCGATCGCACTTTCCGCTGCGTCCTGCGCGTAGGCCCACGAACTCCCGGCCGCCACAACGACCGCGACGGTTCCGGCCAAGAAAAATCTGGAAATACTCATTCGGTTGTCTCCCCTCATTGTGTCGTTGACTTGAGCTTCCGCCCGCGTTTCTCTTCTGTCAACCGTCGCCTCGACCAGATGATCGCGTTTGAGACGTCGGATCACCGGCGCGTCTTATAGGCGACCGCTTTGACCTCGATCTTGGCATCGAACATGAAATCCGCCCGCACGACCGCGCGCGTCGGATGTGGCTCGTCGAAGAATTCCTTGTAGGTCTCGTTGAAGCCGACAAAGTCGCGCGGGTCGTTGAGCCAGACCATGAGCTCGACCACGTCCGCAAGCGTACAGTCCTCGGCCCGGAGCGCCGCTTGGAGCCGCGAGAGAACGCCGCGGGTCTGCTCCTCGATCGAGCGCGGTCCCAGGCCCGCGCCGTCGTCGATCACGCGCCCCTCGGCATCGAAGCTGACTTCGCCCGGTGTGAAAAAGTGATCACCGAGACCGGAGACGAACACGAAGTCGCCCGCGCGGCGTGTCAGCGAGATCGGAACGGGAAGATCCGCAAGGCTCTCTTGGTTACGCTCCTTGTCCGACATTGCACGCCTCCAGCCGCTGCGCTACGGAACCTCAAGATCGAGCGCGCCGAGCGCACCCTTGAGGGGGCGCTTGACCACGAGATCCGCCAGGACCTTCGCCGAACCGCACGACATCGTCCAGCCGAGATGTCCGTGACCCGCATTCACGAACAGGTTCTCCAGCGCGGTTCGGCCGAGACAGGGCGTGCCGCTCGGGGTGATCGGCCGGAGCCCGGCCCACAACTCTGCCCTGCCGGGGTCGTAGCAGTCCGCGAACTTCGGAAACACGCTGATCACGTTGTCGACGATCGCCTGGCAGCGCGCGCGGCTGGGGGCAGTATCGTAGCCGGTGATCTCGGCCGAGCCCGAACATCGCAGGCGATCGCCAAGCGGCACGAGGCCGAAAAGGCGCGTGTCGTCGATGATCGGCATGCGGATCCGGTCGGGCCATGCGTCGGCGGGCACCGTGACGGTGACGCCTTTGACGGGATAGATCGGCACCTTGATACCGACGTCGCGGAGGAGCAGCGGTGTGTGGCTGCCGAGCGCGGCGATCACGATGTCGGCGCGAAACGTTCCCTTGTCGGTCTCCACGGCGACGATCCGTTTGCGCTCACGGCGCAGTGTCGTGACGGTCGTCCCCCATTCGAACACGACACCTTGCTCCGCACAATGAGCGGCGAGTCCGGTCGTGAACTTGTGGCAGTCGCCCGTCTCGTCGGGTGGGAAATATAGGGCGCCCGCCAGGCGGTCAGCGATCGGCTCGAGCGCGGGCTCGAGCGCAACCGCGCGCGCCACGTCGAGCGCCTCGTGGCAAAGGCCGTCCGCAGCGAGCGCCCGGCAGTCGGCCTCGACATCGGCCATTGCCTCGCGGCTCGAGTAGATCTTCATCGTGCCGGTCTCGAGGTGGTCGTAGGCTATGCCGGTTTCCGCGCGGATCTCCTTGACCAGTTCGAGGGTGAGGAGCGAGAGCGCCAGGTTGGCGCGGGTGTTGCGCATGAAGCGCTCGTGCTTGCAATTGCGCGCGAAGGCGAGACCCCAGCGCCACATCTTTGGGATGGCGCTGTAGCGAAGCAGCAGCGGCGCGTCTTCCTTGCCGAGCCAACGCAGCACTTTGCGCGGCATACCGGGTCGCGACCACGGCTCGCACTCGCTCGTGTGCAGGACGCCGCCATTGGCGAAGCTCGTTTCCATCCCTGCGTCAGGCTGACGGTCGATGACTGTGACGTCGTGGCCGTCCTTCAAAAGGAAGTAGGCGGTCGACGTTCCAACCACGCCGGCGCCGATCACCAAGCACTTCACGTTGGCCGCTCCCTCCCGCGGGGGAAGTTGAGTCTAGAGTGCGGCCGGGTCTTCGTCCATCGCCGCGTCTAATAACGCCGCCGTTTCTGGGGTGGCCGCGTCGTCGCGATCTCCGTCAGGAGACGCGGTCAGCGACGGTGCGACGACGATGATCGCGCTGCAGAACGAGGAGTTGGGCTACCGCATCGAGCTGAAGCCCGACGAGCTGGCCGCGATCATCGGCTTCGCCTACGGTCGGGAGGCCCAAGCCGCGCTCAGCCTCGATGATCTGCCGCCGGGGATGCAGAAACTCTTCATCGACGAGCCGTTCGACGGTTGGGCAGTGCTCTTCGGTGCGCCGAGCACGCAAACGGTCTCGCGGTAGTTGGGCCAACGCAATTGCCACGACGGCCCGTAGAAAAGCCAAGAAACGGCGTAACCAATCGATCTAATCGACGCGCGCGCCGGGACTCGAACCTAGGACCCACTGAGCGAGAGCTGGCTTGCGAATTGCCAGGCAATGCCACGCTCCGTCGCTGTGGGTCTCAAGCTCCGGCCGCTTTGCCTCAGATAGCCGACCCCGGCTCGACGATGTCGGGTATTGCGACGCCGGCTTCCGCCTGTTCCTCAGCACGGAATCGTCGGGTCGGCGAGTTCGAAACGGCGTTCATGACCCAAGGGAGACCTGGGAGGTGCGCGATCCACGCGTGCTCGCGCCCAAGAGCTAGATTCTGCGCGTTCATTATCGCTCAACTGGCACAGCCGTATTAAGAGTAAATAAACGAAAATTCATTCAAAATACCAAGACCACTCAGATTTGATCTAGATCAAAAAATTCTGCCGGTGTACCTGGTCGCTATAAATTGATCGCGGCGAATCAAATATTGGGAGGAAGGAAATCTCTTATGGCGAATCTATATGGCAATCCATCACTCACCGGGGTCGAGAGAACCTTTGACGTTGACGAAATAATTGTCACAAAAACCGATTTGGAAGGCAAGATAACCTACGGCAATAGAACGTTTTTTAGACTTGCTGGATATAGCGAGAAAGAATGCATCGGCTCTCAGCACAATATTATCCGGCACCCTGAAATGCCGCGCTGCGTGTTCAAGTTGCTTTGGGATACCTTGAAGGCGGGCAACGAAATATTCGCATACGTTATCAATCGCTCGAAAAACGGCGATTGCTACTGGGTCTTTGCCCACGTGACACCCAGTTTCGACGCCTCCGGCAACACCGTCGGATATCACTCCAACCGGCGCGTCCCCAATAAACAGATTCTCTCGCAACATATCATCCCGCTCTACAAGAAGCTGTTGGATATCGAAAAGGCCGATCCTAGCCCAAAGGCGGGGATGGAAGCGGCGTTCGGCGCCGTCGAGGGTTTGCTCCGGGAGAGCAAGGTCGGATTCAATCAGTTCATGTTCTCGCTCGGAGTCTAGAGCATGATTTTCAAGAACAGAGATCATCAGATCACCGAAGCGCTATCGGCCATCAAAAAGGTCGCCGCGGGAGATTTCGAAGCCCGGATACACGGCATTACCGCGACGGGAGAACTCGGCGAGCTGCTGCACACGATCAACGACCTTGTCGATCGGTGCGATGCCTATGTCCGTGAATCCGCCGCCTGCATGGATTACGTCAGCCACAACCAGTACTACCGCAAGATCATTGAAGTCGGCATGCAAGGCGCGTTCGTGAACGCGGCGCGCACGGTCAACGCGGCGCTCGCCGCGATGCAGCAGAAAGTCGACGACTTCGCAGGTGTGGCCGAGACGTTCGAGGCGGAGATCTGTGGCGTCGTCGATACGGTTTCCTCCGCATCGACGGAGTTGCAGGCCTCGGCCAGTTCCATGGAGCAGGTGGCGGCACAGACGGCGGAAAAGTCCACCACGGTCGCCGCTGCAGCCGAAGAAGCCTCGACCAATGTGCAGACTGTCTCAGCTGCCTCCGAAGAGCTCACGGCATCCATCAACGAGATTACTGCGCAGGTTTCCTCTGCGAGCAAATTGGCGATGGAGGCATCCGATACCTCGGCCGATGTGGCTGCGAAGGTGGAGCAGTTGAAAGAGGCCTCGGATAGAATTCAGTCCGTTGTCGAGTTGATTACCAATATTGCCAGTCAGACGAACCTGCTGGCGCTGAATGCCACGATTGAGGCAGCCAGGGCTGGCGAGGCAGGAAAGGGTTTTTCCGTGGTTGCCGGAGAGGTCAAAAGCCTGGCCGAACAAACCGGAAAAGCCACGGAAGAAATACAGACCTATGTGCAAGAAATTCAATCCGCCACAGAATCGACGGTGACCAGCATCGCGGGCATCGCCGATAAGGTGGGGGAGATCTCGAACGCGAACGCGGCTGTCGCGGAAGCGGCAGACCAACAATCCATCGCGACTCAGGAGATTGCCAGGAACATCGAGCAAGCTTCCGCAGGCACTACCGAAGTCACCACGAACATCACCGATGTCTCCAATGATGCCGGGGAAACAGGCCGGGCAGCCGGTGAGGTCGCCTCCGCTTCACACGAACTTTCCCAGCAGTCGGAGTATTTGCGCCGCACCGTTGCCGGATTTCTGGAAGACATAAAGAAAGTGGTGTAACGGCACAAAGCTCCCGCGGCGACCGCGGTTAGAGCACATCACGTTCACTCATGCGTGCGCGACATGCTCTCTCTCGTTGGCATTGACGCAAATCCGTCGGTGTCGTCGCCGAGGGCGAGGCTGTTACCCAGGCTCACTCGCTCTTGAGAAGCTGACCGCCGTAGCTCTTCCACGCCGGCTCGAGCCTGCCGCGAGGAAAAAGGCCGGAGCCGGCGGGGCGTGCGCGCCTTGAAGGTTAACTCGGCGGGAGATCACACCCCTCCCATTCTCATCGCCGATAGCGGACGTGCCTGCTTCCGCTCTTGATCCAGCACCGGTCGTCGCCGTCGTCCGCTACCGCGGCGTCTGCGACGGGGGCCGCATCTGCGCTGACTAGCGCAGGGCGTGCTCAAGCTCGATCCGCTCGAGCTTGTATGGCACTTCGTTCGGGATCGGCGCCTCGAACTCCCGTGCGAACAGGTGGCCTGCATGAACGGCGGCCTGGATCGTGCTCGGAGACCGCGCATCGCCGATCGCCTTCAGGAGCTTGATGCCTGCGGCCTCGAGCCTTTCGGGATCGGCGGCGAGCTCTTGATAGAGGTCGTCGTCGGGTGTGCGCGAGCCGACCAGGACAACGGATTTGCACGGATGGCGTTCCCGTTTGTCGGTGTAGACGCAGGCGAGCTCGATCTCGCCGTCCTCGATCGCGGCGATGTTCTTGTAGGTCAGGATCTCGATCCCTTGGCTCATCAGGGCTTCGGTGATGCGATCCTGCTCCAGGGTGTTCTCGGTCCAGCGCGCCACTTCCATCAGCGGCGTGACGAAAAGCACCTCGTGCCCTTCTGATCGAAGCTTCTCGGCGATGACGCTACCCATGTAGTAGTGATCGTCATCGAAAACCACGACCGGACCTTCGACCGTGGTGCCATTCTTGAAGTCGTCGGGGGTGTAGACGTTGGCGCGCTCCGCATCCGGGATAGCCGTCAGATTGCTGTGCGAGATCCCGCTTCGGCGCCAGCTCGAGCCGGTCGCAAGAACGACGATCTCGGCGCCGTAGTCGAGAATGTCCTGAGCCGAAAGCGTTGAGCCCGTGTGGATCTCGACGTTCTTCATCTTGCCGATCTGATGCATGCGGTAGTCGGCCACGCGACTGTAGCTGGCAAGACCGGGCAGGGTGCTTTCGAAGGCGACCCGGCCACCGCATCGATCATTCGCCTCGATGAGATGGACGGTGTAGCCGCGCGCGCCGAGCGCATGGGCGCATTCAAGACCGGCAGGGCCGGCGCCAACGACGAGAATATTGTTGTCCGAGACCTTCGGCTCGATCTCCTCCGGGTGCCAACCCCGTCGGAATTCTTCGCCGGCGGTCGGGTTCTGGGTGCATCTGAACTGGCCGGCCATGCTTTCCGAGGCCACACAGATATTGCACCCGATGCACTCGCGGATGTCGTCGCTACGGCCCGCGTCGATCTTCTTCGGAAGAAACGGATCGGCGATGGAGGGCCGCGCCGCGCCGATAAAATCGAGGATGCCGCGGTCGATCTGTGAGACCATCGTTTCGGGCGAGGTGAAACGGCCGACGCCGACCACCGGTTTGCTGGTCTTCTGTTTGACCCACGCGATGGACTGCTCCTGATGGCCCTCTTGGTCGAAGCGCGCCGTTCCCGAGTCCCATTGCCAGTCGGCGATGTTGACATCCCAAAGATCAGGCAGCTCGGCGAACATCTCGACCACCGCCTCGCCCTCTTCCGAGCGTGTGACACCGGTCGGCCCGGTGATTTCTTCAACCGCAAAACGGATCGCGACGGCGGCGCGATCACCAACCGCCTCTTTCGTGTCCTCGAGCATTTCGCCGATCAAGCGCGCGCGGTTTTCCACGCTGCCGCCATACTCGTCGGTCCGGCGGTTGACCACCGGAGAGAGGAAATGTTGCGCGATGCTGAGGCCGTGCGCGACATAGACGTAGACGACGTCGAAGCCGATATCGACCGCACGTTTAGCGGCATCGGCCTGCCAGCGGCGCAGCTCCTTGATATCCGCTTTGTCCATGCCGCGCGCGACCACCGGATCCCAGTTGTAGTGGGTGACATGCGGCGACGGTGAGAGAGGAATTGCGCGGCTGCTCCGGTTGGAGAAGGCGATGCCCCAATGCGCGAGCTCTATGCCCGCCAGGGCGTCGCCACCGTGGCAAGCCTCTGAGAAGAGCGCCAAATCCCGCGCATCTCGCTCGTCCCACAAGCGCTTTTCGGGATAGGGCGCGGCTTCGGCCGATGGATGAATCGAACACGCTTCAGTGCAGATCACCGCCCAGCCGCCTTCCGCCTTCATGCTGCGGTGCGCCGCATCGCCTTGCGGCTTCATGTAGCCCATCGCATTGCAATGGGGCACCTGATAGAAGCGATTCTTGGCCGTCTTGGGGCCGATCTTCACGGGCTGAAACAGAATGTCGTGGCGTGGATCGCGGGGCATCAGGTCACTCCCTGAGTTGGTCCGGCCGCAGCGCTATGGTCCGTGGCTTCGCGCGGCCGCCGATGGCGCCGTTTCAGAGTACCGGGCGGAGGCTCTTGTCGCAGCCGCGTCAGGCGTAGCGGATACAGAACACCTTTCGCACCGTTTCGTGCACCTCCCAGAAGCCCTTGAACCCCTGCGGCGTGATGAAGGTATCGCCCGGCCCGTAGGTGCGTGAATTCCCCTCCGTATCCGAGGCGGTCAACCTGCCCTCGAGGACGTGCGAGAACTCATAGGCGTCGACATAGTAGGAATCGACGACGAATTTTCCCGGTGAGCATTCGTACATCCCGCACTCGAACTTGCCGTCCGGTGCGTCGCTGGCGATGTAGATCTTGTGCATGGGATTTCCCGAGACGACGGTCTCGATGGCGTGCCAAGGCTCGAGCTTCGGCACATCGGGGCCGCGTGTCGGAAAACTCGGAAAGCAGAACTCGGACATCAATCCCCCTTTGATCCCCCTGAACCGGCGCGCGCCGGTTCAGCCGGATCAGCAAGTTTCTTCGGAGATCACGGTAGAGTCCGCGACCAAGGTGTCAAGCCGGATCAACTTGCGTGTTTCAACGCGCTGTGTGCTTTGGAGAGGTAAACTTTGACGGCACCGTCGTCCAATGGTCAGGGTTCCTTTGGTCTCGTCGGTACCCGCGCCTCCGCGTCCTTCAGGTCGGCGGTATCGAAGCTTCGGCGAGGGCGGAGCCGTCACGATCGTCCGTTCTCGACACGCGCCTCGACTATGGCGCAGGTTCTGACGAACTCGTCCGAAAATGTTGGGAGGCCGGCGGTACCGTGGCGACGGCCGGCTCTACTGACTGCAGCGCGAATAGACGCACCGGCAGTCCAACCACTTCAGCGTCGCGAACGAGCTGCCCGGCACCCCGGTGTAAAGCTGCGTCCGGTTGCCGCTCACCCCGACATAGCGCGGCCTGCCATCCTTGCCGCTGAAATGCTCGCTGAAGACCCAGTTGTCCGCGGTCACTTTCTCGATCGCGAGCTCCTTGTTGCCGTAGCGCATCCGTTTGATCTTCTTGTTGATGACGACCTCGACACGATCGGGAAAGGACCGCCCGCACATGAGCGTTTCCGTCGGCCCGTCGTCGATCGAGGGTTCGCGTTCGCGGGCGGCCGATTTCTCTCGCTCGGCGCGCGCGCGCTCCCGGCGGGCGGCCTCATTCTTGCGGTCCGTGAGCGCAGCCTGCACGCGCTCCAACGCCGCGTGCGACGGTGCGTTGCCCCCTTCGGCGGCTTGCGCAAACCAGCGGCGCGCCTCGTCGAGGTCGCCCGCCTCCTCCGCCATCACCCCCATGTTGTGCGCGCCGATGGCGAGGCCCTGATCTGCGGCTTTTCTGAACCAGCGGCGCGCCGTCGCGCGATCGGCCGGCACGCCCAACCCGTCCTTGTGGTGCACCCCCAGATTGTTCTGGGATTTGGCGTATCCGCGCTCCGCCGCCTTGCGATACCACGTGAGCGCGCTCGCGTGGTCGACCGGGGCGCCCCGCTCGCCCAGCATGTAGGCCCGGCCCAACTGATGCATGGCCTCGAGATCGCCCGCGTTGGCGCTCGATATGAGCGCCGAGAGCGTGCGGTCGGAGTGGTCGGCGGCGGTGCTGGCGCTCGCGCCGAAGCCTTCATCGAGGAGGCGCACCGCCTCCCGGTCGAGCGCCTTGCGGTCGGGAAGGCCGCTCAACACCAGGAAGAGCCGCCGCCCGCCGCGCTCCGCCGACGCTGCGAGACCGAACCCCGCGCTCCGGGTTCGGCCGGATTTTAGGCCATCGGCACCGTCGTAGGTGCCGAGCAGCCGGTTGCGGTTCGCCTGGCGCAGGCCCCGATAGGTGAACGCCTCCTCGGCGAACATCGGATAAAGCTCTGGGAAATCCTCGACGATGCGTTGCGACAGGATCGCGGCATCGCGAACGGTCATGACGTGGTCGGCATCGGGCCAGCCGGTGGCGTTGGCGAACTGGCTGCCGGTCAAGCCCAGCGTCAGGGCGGCGCCGTTCATGAGCTCGGCGAACGCAGCCTCCGTGCCGGCAATCCCCTCGGCGATGACGACCGCGGCGTCGTTCGCCGACTGCACGATGATGCCGCGCAGGAGATCGGCCACGGTCACATGGTCGCCGACCTCGACGAACATCTTGGCGCCGCCGGCTTGCCTCGCCGCCTCGCTCACCGGGAAGGTGTCCTGCATCGAGAGCGCGCCCGAGGCGAGGCGCTCGAACACCACATAGAGCGTCATGAGCTTGCTGATCGAGGCCGGCGCGAACCCGGTATCGGCCTTCTTCTCGAGCAGGACCTGCCCGGACGCCCCGTCGATCAGGATTGCCCGTGGCGCGCGTGTTTCGAGAGCCGCCGCGCCAGCCACGGCG
Organism: Alphaproteobacteria bacterium; assembly: GCA_965216915.1. Classification (GTDB taxonomy): domain Bacteria; phylum Pseudomonadota; class Alphaproteobacteria; order UBA828; family UBA828; genus CBDCGS01. The sequence continues at coordinate 214,076 of CBDCGS010000010.1, read as the reverse complement.
GGCGCCGAAACGAAGAGCGCCAGAGCAAGCGATACCACACGCGAGAGCGCTTTCATCTCCGACCTCGCAACCAGCCACCTATGTTCTGGCCGTTTACATATTGGCCAGGCCGCAACGACGTCAACGGTGGAGAAAGAGCCCCGCCACGAACGCTGCTCATGCTCATCGCGCTCATGATGCTGCTCGGCATGGCTGTCTGGATCGTGGTATCGCGCAGGACCGATTTCGCTGCGTTGGGGGCGAGTACGCTCGCGACTATGCCATCGCCGCATTTGGCGGCTGAGCAGGCGAGCGGCGCATTGTCCTAAGCGGCTCGGTGGGTCCCGGCCTGCGTGTGCGATCTTGAGCACTTTTGCCGGTGCGCTCTTAGGACGCCTTCAAGCACCCGCGGACAACTCGAGATTCGGCCTCCGGTGAGCTATTGTCAAAAGTTGGTGACGAGGATTTCAGGCGGCGCGTTGATTTAGCATCTCCCCGTCCTTGAACTGGACGCCCTCGATGAGGGCGGCGATGTGGTTCGAGCCGTCGAGGCGACGCCATCTCTGGCTCGCCGACTGGCTCAGCTTGTAGACCATTGCAAGCGCGGTCTTGCGTGACAGGCAGCCCTTGGTCCTGGTGGTTCGCAATCGCACGGTCGCAAACGTGCTCTCGATCGGGTTGGCCGTGCGGATGTGCTTCCAGTGCTCGGCCGGGAAGTCGTAGAAGCGCAGCAACACGTCCCGATCCTTGCGCAAGCAAGCCGCGGCTCGGTCATACTTGGCGCCGTAGATCTCGAGGAAGCCGTCGAAGGCTTGCTCGGCGCCGGCCCTCGTCTCGGCCATCCAGATCTGCTGGAGATGCGCCTTGGCTTTGGCTTGCACGCTCTTGGGCATTTTGTTGAGCACGTTGGCGGTCTTGTGCACCCAGCAACGCTGCGCGCGCGTCGTGCCGTAGATCTTGCGCAGGGCCGCCCAGAAGCCGAGCGCGCCGTCGCCGATGGCGAGCTCGGGCGCGATCGCAAGGCCACGCTGCTTGAGATCGATCAGGAGCTCCGCCCAGCTCTGTTCGCTCTCGCGGTAGCCATCCTGCAGGGCAACGAGGTCTTTGCGGCCGTGGTCATCGGCCCCGATGACCACCAGAACGCACTGTTTGTCGTGCTCCAGGCGGGGCCGGAAGTAGACCCCGTCGGCCCAGATGTAGACGTAACGCTTGGCCGAGAGATCACGCGCCTGCCAGCGCTCCAGCTCTCCTTGCCAGATCTCCTTGAGCCGCGCGATCGTCGACGCCGACAGCCCCGGTGCGTCTCGACCCAACAGCGCTGCCAGCGCCTCACCGAACTCGCCCGTCGAGATGCCTTTCAGATAGAGCCATGGCAACAGCTCCTCGATCGACTTCGTGCGACGCAGATAGGGTGGCAGAATCGATGACGTGAAGCGGATCTTGCCGCCCGCCTCATCGTCTCCGCGATCGCGTACCCGAGGCTGGCGCACCGCGACGGGGCCGATGCCCGTCTGGATCTCGCGCGCTGGCAGATAGCCGTGGCGCACAACACGACGACGGCCCGCCTCGTCCACAAGATCCGCGTGCGCCTCGACAAACGCAGAGACCTCGGCCTCGACCGCATGCGCCAAAAGCCGACGCGCGCCTGACTGCAGCACCGCCGTCAGCGGATCCTCCGAAGGCGATCCTGGTTGGCGCAGCGTGACGACTGTATCCTCTCCCATGGCGTATCCCTCCCTCGTGGAAATGGCGACCTCATCATCGCCAGGATACGCCGCCCTCAAATCACTCCATCACCAACTTTCAGCTATAGCTCGCCTCCGGTTGGGCCCACACCCCTACCCGGCCACCGACCCCAACGCGAAGTCTGCGCCTTTAAGCTTCGCTGACAGGGATTGAAATAATTGGTGCGCCCGCCAGGACTCGAACCTGGGACCCACTGATTAAAAGTCAGTTGCTCTGCCACCTGAGCTACGGGCGCCGCCTCGGGTCGGCGCACGATAGGGAGCGGGGTCGGCCGGGTCAAGCGGACGGGTCACGAGGACTGCGCCAGTGCGACGGTCGAGCCGGCGGCGCGACAGGTCAGACGCGCGGGCCGCGGTCAGGCGCGCGGGCCGCGGGTCAGGCCGGCGGGGCGGGCTCGTCGGGGGACGCGGGGTGGCCGGCGGCTTCGGCCGCGGCGAACCCCGCCGCGAAGCGCGCGAGGCTGCCGGCGGCGATCGCACGCCGGAGCTGCGCCATCAGGCTTTGGTAGAAATGAAGGTTGTGCTGGCTCAACAGAATCGGCCCCAGCATCTCGTCGCAGCGGAAGAGATGGTGCAGGTAGGCGCGCGCGAAGCCCGTGCAGGTCGGGCAGGCGCATGCCGCATCGAGGGGGCGCGGGTCGGCCGCGTGGCGCGCGTTGCGCAGGTTGAGGACGCCGCGCGCGGTGTAGGCCCGCCCGGTGCGGCCCGAGCGGGTCGGCAGCACGCAGTCGAACATGTCGATGCCGCGGCGGACCGCCTGGATCAGGTCGTCCGGCGTGCCGACGCCCATGAGATAGCGCGGGCGCTCCGCGGGCAGCGCGCCGGCGAGCCCGTCGAGCACGGCCAACATCTGCGCCTGCCCCTCACCGACCGCGAGCCCGCCGATCGCATAGCCGTCGAAGCCGATGGCGCGCAACGACGACGCCGATTCCGCGCGGAGAGCCGGAAACACCCCGCCCTGCACGATGCCGAAGAGGCCATGGCCCGGGCGCGCCCGATAGGCCGTGCGGCAGCGCTCGGCCCAGCGCATGGAGCGGCGCATCGATGCGGCGGCCTCCGCCTCGCTCACGGGATAAGGCGTGCACTCGTCGAGCACCATGGTGATGTCGGCGCCCAGCGCATGCTGCAGGGTGACCGCGCGCTCGGGGCTCAGCCGATGCTTGGAGCCGTCGGTGTGCGCCTGAAAGACGACCGCGTCCTCCTCGATGGTGCGCAGCTTGGCGAGCGACATCACCTGGTAGCCGCCCGAATCGGTGAGGATCGGCCCGGGCCAGCCCATGAAGCGATGCAGGCCGCCGAGGGCTTCGATGCGCTCGGCGCCCGGACGCAGCATGAGGTGATAGGTGTTCGAGAGCACGATCTCGGCGCCCGAGGCGCGCACCATCTCGGGCGTGAGCCCCTTGACCGTGGCCGCGGTGCCGACGGTCATGAAGGCGGGCGTTTGAAAGGCGCCATGCGCGGTCTCGACCCGCCCGGTGCGGGCGGCGCCGTCGCGCGCGGTGATCTCGAAGCCGAGGGTCACGGCGCCGCCGCCCGGGCGAGCAACGTCGCATCGCCATAGGAATAGAAGCGATAGCCCGCCCGGATCGCGTGCCGATAGGCGGCCTGCATGCGCGCCTGTCCGGCGAAGGCGCACACCAGCATGAAGAGCGTCGAACGCGGCAGGTGAAAGTTGGTGAGCATCAGATCGACGGCCTTGAAGCGATAGCCGGGGACGATGAAGAGGTCGACGGGGCCTGTAAAGGACCCGAGGGTGCCGTCGGCGCGCGCCGCGCTTTCGAGGAGCCGCACGACGGTCGTCCCCACCGCGACCACCCGCCCGCCGCGCGCCCGCGCGGCCGCAACACGCGCCGCCGCGTCGGCGCTCACCGTGCCGTGCTCCGCGTGCATCCTGTGCGCCTCGGTGTCCTCGGCCGTCACGGGCAGAAAGGTTCCCGCGCCGACGTGGAGCGTGACGAACACCCGCTCGATGCCGCGCCGGTCGAGCCGGTCGAGCAGCGCGGTGGTGAAATGGAGCCCCGCCGTCGGGGCCGCCACCGCGCCATCCGTGCGGGCGAACACCGTTTGGTAGTCCGCGCGGTCGCCGGCCTCGGGCCCGTCAGGCCGGGCGATGTAGGGCGGCAAAGGCACGGTGCCGTGCGTCGCGACCGCTTGATCGAGCGCCGCGCCGGTGCGGTCGAAACGAAGCCGCACCTCGCCGCCTTCGCGCGCCGCGACCTGTGCCGAGAGCGCGCCGCCGAACACCACCCTGTCCCCCGGCCGCAGCCGCTTGGCCGGCTTGGCGAAGGCGTCCCAGGTGTCGTCGGCGACCCGCTGGTGCAGGGTCACCTCGACGCGGGCCGCGCCGCGCCGGCCGGCAAGCCGCGCGGGGATGACGCGCGTGTCGTTGAGCACCAGAAGGTCACCGGGACGAAGCAGCGCGGGCAGGTCGCGGACGTGGCGATCGGCCGCCGCCCCGCCCGTCAGATCGAGCAGACGGGCGGTATCGCGCGGCGAGACGGGATGCTGGGCGATTTGCGCGCGCGGGAGCGTGAAATCGAACGCATCGACCCTCACGCGGCGGTCGACACCCTCGCCAGTCCGCCCCGCATCGGCATCACGTCAGCCGTGGCCGAAGCGCGCGCGGAGTTGCTCCGCCACGGCGGGCGAGACGAAGCTCGACACGTCGCCGCCGAGCGCCGCGATTTCCTTGACGAGCCGCGAGGCGATGAAGTGCTGGCTCTCGGAGGCCATCAGAAACACCGTCTCGACGCTCGCATCGAGGCGCGTGTTCATGCCGGCCATCTGGAACTCGTACTCGAAATCGGAGACTGCGCGTAGCCCGCGAATGATCACCGATGCGCCGACCTGCTGCGCGAAGTGCATCAGAAGGCAATCGAAGCTGCGCACCTCGAGGCGCGGCTCGCCGAGGCCGAGCGCCGCGAGGTCGGCCCGCGTCATGGCGACCCGCTCATCGACATTGAACAGCGGTCCCTTGCCGGCGTTCTCGGCGACCGCAACCACGAGCCGGTCGACCAGCTTGACCCCGCGGCGGATGATGTCCTGGTGGCCGGTGGTGATGGGGTCGAAGGTGCCCGGATAGAGACCGACGCGCTCAGCCATCCTGCGCATCCTCGCCGGCCGCCGCGGCCTCGCCGGTCGCGGATTCACCCTCGCCGATCTCGCTCGCGCCGGTCTCGTCGTCGCCGGTCTCGTCGTCGCCGGTCTCGTCGTCGCCATTGTCGGCGAGGCGTGCGACCGACACCACGCGCTCGCCATCGGCCAGGCGGAAGATGGTCACGCCACGCGCGTCGCGCCCGAGGCGGCTGATCTCGTTCACGGGACAGCGGATGAGCTGGCCGCCGTCGGTCACGAGCATGATCTCGTCATTGTCCAACACCGGGAAGGTGGCGACGACCGCGTTGCCGGCCTCGCCGATGTCGATGTTGATGATGCCTTTGCCGCCGCGGCGGGTCAGCCGATAGTCGTGCGTCGAGGTGCGCTTGCCGTAGCCGTCGTTGCGCACGGTGAGGAGGAACTGTTCCTGCGCCGCGAGGTTCGCCCGGCGCTCCTCGCTGAGCGGCGGCACCGCGCCGTCGCGCTTGCGGCCGAGATAGGCGTCGCGTTCCTCGGGCGTGCCGTCGCTCGCGTTGAGGATGGTCATGGAGATGACGCGGTCGCCCGCCGCCAGGTCCATGCCGCGCACCCCGGCCGAGCTCCGCCCCTTGAAGAGACGCACGTCGGAGGCCGCGAAGCGGATGCATTTGCCGCCGCGCGCGGCGAGCAGCACGTCGTCATCCTCGACGCACGCGCAGACCCCGACGATGCGATCGTCGTCGTCGAGCTTCATCGCGATCTTGCCGTTCGACGGCACGTTGGCGAAGTCGGCCGCGCTGTTGCGTCGCACGCCGCCCGCATCGGTCGCGAACATGAGCTGCAAGCCCTCCCACGCCTCCTCGTCCTCGGGCATTGGGAGGATTGTCGAGATGGTCTCGCCCTCGGCGAGCGGCAGCAGATTGACCAACGCCTTGCCGCGCGCTTGGGGCGCGGCCTGCGGCAGGCGATAGACCTTGAGCTTGTAAACCTTGCCGGCGGTCGAGAAGAAGAGCACGGGCGTGTGCGTGTTGACGACGAAGACCTGCGAGACGAAATCCTCGTCGCGCGTGCTCATGCCCGCCCTGCCTTTGCCGCCGCGGCGCTGCGCGCGATAGGTCGACAGCGGCACCCGCTTCACATAGCCGCGGTGGCTGAAGGTGACGACCATCTCCTCGCGCTGGATCAGATCCTCGACGTCGTGCTCGAACTCGACGGCGGTGAGCTCGGTGCGCCGCGGGTCGGCGAAACGCTCGCGGGCCTCGAGCAGCTCCGCGCGCAGCTCCGCGCGCAGCCGCACCGGGTTCTGCAGGATTTCGACATAGTCCTTGATCCGCTCGACGATCTCCGTGAGCTCCTCGCCGATTTTGTCGCGCTCCATGGCGGTGAGGCGCTGCAGGCGCAGCTCGAGGATGGCGCGTGCCTGCTCCTCGGTGAGCCGGCAGGTGCCCTCCCCGGTCACGCTTTGGCGCGGATCGGCGATCAGCTCGACCAGCGGGCGCACGTCGGCGACCGGCCAATCGCGCCCGACGAGGGCGGCCCGCGCCTCGGCCGGGCCCGGCGAGCGGCGGATCAGCGCGATCACCTCGTCGATGTTGGCGACGGCGATCGCGAGGCCGACCAAGAGGTGCGCCCGCTCGCGCGCGCGCGCGAGCTGGAATTTCGTGCGCCGGGTGATGACCTCTTCGCGAAACTCGACGAAGGCGGCGACGATGTCCGCAAGTGTCATCAGCTCGGGCTTGCCGCCGCGGAGCGCGAGCAGGTTGACGCCGAAGCTCGTCTGCAGCGACGAGTAGCGGTAAAGCTGGTTGAGCACCACCTCCGCCACCGCATCGCGCTTGAGCTCGATCACCACGCGCACACCGTCGCGGTCGGATTCGTCGCGCAGGTCGGAGATGCCCTCGATCCGCCGCTCGTTCACGAGCTCGGCGATCCGCTCGACCATCCGCGCCTTGTTCACCTGGTACGGGATCTCGGAGACGACGATCGCCTCGCGCTCCTTGCGCACGGTCTCGATCTCCGTGCGCGCGCGCATGACGATCGAGCCGCGCCCGGTGTGATAGGCCTGGCGGATGCCGACCGAGCCGAGCACGATCCCCGCCGTGGGGAAATCAGGCCCCGGAATGTGCTCCATCAGGCCGTCGATGGTGATCTCGGGATCGTCCAGGTAGGCGCAGGTCGCATCGATCACCTCGCCGAGATTGTGCGGCGGGATGTTCGTCGCCATGCCGACCGCGATGCCTCCGGCACCGTTCACCAGCAGGTTGGGGAACTCGGCCGGGAGCACGGCAGGCTCCTCGACCGATTCGTCGTAGTTGGGCCGAAAGTCGACCGTGTCCTTGTCGATATCGGTGAGGAGCGCGTGCGCGGCGCGCGCCATGCGCACCTCGGTGTAGCGCATCGCGGCGGGCGGATCGCCATCCATCGAGCCATAGTTGCCCTGGCCGTCGAGCAGCGGCAGCCGCATCGAGAAATCCTGGGCCATGCGCACCATGGCATCGTAGATCGCGGCATCGCCATGGGGATGGTATTTGCCCATGACGTCGCCAACCACGCGGGCCGATTTGCGGTAGGCCTTGTTCCAGTCATAGCCGTTCTCGTGCATCGAATAGAGGATGCGGCGATGCACGGGCTTGAGGCCGTCGCGCACATCCGGCAGCGCACGCGCCACGATTACGCTCATCGCGTAATCGAGATAGGAGCGGCGCATCTCCTCCTCGATCGAAACGGCCGGCGAGGCCGGCGGTCCGTCGGGCGGCTCAGGCAATGATGTCGGCGTAGAGGGCGGGATTGGCTGGAACCAAACTTTGCGAAAAAGCGGGTCGCAGCAAGCGGCTGCGCGGCTCAGTTACGACGCGACTAGAATACGCGCTTTTGCGCGTGGGAACAATGGCGACGAACACGCAGCCGCGCGCGATTCATCCGCTCCTAGAAGGGGATATCGTCGTCCAAATCGGCCGTGCGCCCGCCCGAGCCGGAGCCGCCCGGCTCGCCGCCGCCACCGCCGCCGCCACCAGGACCGCCGCCGCCGAAGTCGCGCCGCTCGCCCTGATCGCCGCCGCGGCTGTCGAGCATCGTCAGCTCGCCCCGGAAGCGGCCCAATACGACCTCGGTGGTATAGCGCTCCTGGCCCTGCTGGTCGGTCCACTTGCGGGTCTGCAGCTGGCCCTCCAAATACACCTTGGAGCCCTTGGTGAGAAATCGCTGCGCCACGTCGGCGAGGCGCTCGTTAAAGATGACCACGCGGTGCCACTCCGTGCGCTCGCGCCGCTCGCCGGATGCGCGGTCGCGCCAGGTCTCAGACGTCGCGACCGAGAGATTGACCACCGGATTGCCGTCCTGCATTTGGCGCACTTCCGGGTCGCGCCCGAGATTGCCGACCAAGATGACCTTGTTGACGCTCCCCGCCATGGCTCTGCTGCCCCACCCCATGGTTTTCCGATGCCAGCGCGCATTAAATCCGAATTGACCAGCGGCCGCAAATGGTGGGCGTTGCTCACGCGAGGCGGCCCGGCGCGAACCATGGTCAATGAACGAAATTTTCTCTATATTTGTTCTAAATTTGAACGATATTTGAGAAACGGATTTTAATATTCCTGATTAGGAAATAAGAAATCATTATCACATATGCTACGCGGTACTATGCTCGATGCTATGGCAACATCGGTCTCTGGGATAAGGGCCGCGGAAACTCGGATCGGCGCAAGCGCGACGAACATCGCGAACGTGCGCTCGGTCGCGGCGCACAACGCCGTCGATCGCACCGGGTTTCATCCGCTTCGAGTCGAGCAGACTGCCGAGCCGACGGGCGGCACGCGGGCACATGTCCGCCGCGTCGACCCGCCGTCGGTGCAAAGCCTTGAGCAACCCCGGCCGGATTCGAAACAGAAAGCCGTCGTGCCGCGGGCGAACGTCTCGATGTCCAATGAGATGATCGCGACGATGACCGCCTCACACGCTTTCAAATCGAGCCTCCGGGCGCTCGAAGCCGCTGACGAGATGCTCGGCCGCCTGGTCGACGGCCACGCCTAGTGGGCGCGGACGGCGTACCAAACGCGACCGCCTAGGAGACGAGCTCGGCTCGCGCCGATGCCGCGCCGCGTGCGCGCCGCCGCGCCTGGTTCATCACGCCGGCGCCCGTCGTGTAGGATCGGCGGCGCGATCGGGAGGTGAACCGCCGCCCCGGCGCCTGGCAAACCCCGGTGACGTGGCCACCTCATGGCACGCTGGCGCCCTGTTGCAACGATCGTCGCCCTCGGCGCGCTCGCGATTGCGGTCGTCGCCATGTCGGCGTCCTATCTCTACCAGCCCGCCGCCGAGCTGCGCTTCGTCGAACAGCGCGCGGCATTTGCCGAGGCGCTTTGGGCAATCCGGCTGCACGCGGCCGGCGGAATGGTGGCGCTTCTGCTCGGCCCGGCGCAATTGGCCGACGGGCTTCGCGCGCGCTGGCCGGTGGCGCATCGTTGGCTGGGGCGCACAAGCCTGATCGCGATCGCGGCGGGCACCATCGGCGCCTTTGGGCTCGCGCCGACGGCCTTCGGCGGCGCGCCCAGCGGCGTCGGCTTCGGTCTTCTCGCCCTGGCGTGGCTGGTCTGCGCGGGCCAAGGCTATCGTGCGATCCGGCGCCGCGATGTCGCGCGCCATCGGGCCTGGATGATCCGCGCCTTCGCGTTGACCTTTGCCGCCGTCACGCTCCGCATCGAGCTGGTGAGCCTCACCGCTGCGGGTCTGGAATTCGTCGATGCCTATCGTATCGTCGCGTGGCTTTCGTGGGTGCCGAACCTGGTTCTCGTCGAGCTTTGGCTGCGTCGCCGCGGGGCGGCAAAGCCGCGCACGACAGGCTGACCGAGCCCCCTCGCCTTCATTTGGTCGACGCCCTATAGTCGGCACCTCCTTTTCCCCGGCGGGCTTGTCATGGCCAAGACCATCAGCGTGCGCGGCGCTCGCGAGCACAATCTCAAAGGCGTCGATGCCGATCTTCCGCGCGACCGCCTCGTCGTGATCACGGGTCTTTCGGGCTCGGGCAAGTCATCGCTCGCCTTCGACACGATTTACGCCGAGGGACAGCGGCGCTACGTCGAGAGCCTCTCGGCCTATGCGCGCCAGTTTCTCGAGCTGATGCAGAAGCCGGACGTGGAATCGATCGAGGGTCTCTCGCCCGCGATCTCGATCGAGCAGAAAACCACCTCCAAGAACCCGCGCTCGACCGTCGGCACGGTGACCGAAATCTACGACTATCTGCGCCTTCTGTTCGCGCGTGTCGGCATCCCCTACTCGCCCGCGACCGGCCTTCCGATCGAGAGCCAAACCGTGACGCAGATGGTCGACCGCGTGCTGGCGATGCCCGAAGGCACGCGGCTCCTGCTGCTCGCGCCAGTCATCCGCGGACGCAAGGGCGAGTACCGGAAGGAGCTGCAGGGGCTCCTCAAGCGCGGCTTCACCCGGGTCAAGATCGACGGCGAGGTCCACGAGATCGATGCCGCGCCGAAGCTCGACAAGAAGCGCAAGCACGACATCGAGGTCGTGGTCGACCGCATCGTCGTGCGCGACGATCTGGGCAATCGCGTCGCCGACAGCATCGAGACCGCGCTCGGTCTCACCGACGGCTTGGTCATCGCCGAGGACGCCGATCGCGGCGAGCGGACGATCTTCTCGGCCAAGTTCGCCTGCCCGGTCTCGGGCTTCACGATCGAGGAAATCGAGCCGCGGCTCTTTTCCTTCAACAACCCCTTCGGCGCCTGTCCGAGCTGCGACGGGCTCGGCATCCGCATGTATTTCGATCCGGCGCTCGTCGTCCCCGACCCGTCCGTCAGCCTCCGCGATGGCGCGGTGGCGCCGTGGGCCGGCTCCTCCTCGCCCTACTACGACCAAACCCTCGACAGCATCGCGCGCCACTATAAGGAGAGCACCACCGTCGCCTGGAGCGAGCTGCCGGCCGAGCTACGCGACGTGATCCTCCAGGGCTCGGGCGATGAGCGGATCACCTTCACCTATGACGACGGGCTGCGTGAGTACAGCACGACAAAGCCCTTCGAGGGCGTGATCCCGAACCTCGAGCGCCGCTGGCGCGAATCGGACAGCGCCTGGCTTCGCGAGGAGCTCGGCAAGTTTCAAAGCACCGCAGCTTGCGAGGCATGCGGCGGCAACCGCCTCAAGCCCGAGGCGCTCGCCGTCAAGGTCAACGGCCTGCACATCGGCGAGGTGACCGCCTTCTCGATCGCGCGCGCCGCCGAGTGGTTCGACGCCCTGGAGGGCGCGCTCACCGAGAAGCAGCGCGAGATCGCCCACCGCATTCTGAAAGAGATCAACGAGCGCCTGCGCTTTCTCGTGGATGTCGGCTTGGAGTATCTCACCCTCTCGCGCTCCGCCGGCACGCTCTCGGGCGGCGAAAGCCAGCGGATCCGCCTCGCCTCGCAGATCGGCTCGGGCCTCACCGGCGTGCTCTACGTGCTCGATGAGCCGTCGATCGGCCTGCACCAGCGCGACAATGCGCGCCTCCTCGGCACGCTCAAGCATCTGCGCGACCTCGGCAACACGGTGCTCGTGGTCGAGCACGACGAAGATGCGATCCGCACCGCCGACTATGTCTTCGACATGGGGCCGGGTGCCGGGGTCCACGGCGGCGAGATCGTCGCCGAGGGCACGCCCGAGGCCGTGATGGCCAGCGACGCGAGCCTCACCGGGCGCTACCTCACGGGGCGCGAGGCGATCCCCGTGCCCGAGCGGCGGAGACCGGGCAAGCGCGGCGAAACGCTGACGGTGCAGGGGGCGCGCGCGAACAATCTGGCGGACATCGACGTCACGATCCCGCTCGGCACCTTCACTTGCGTGACGGGCGTCTCGGGCAGCGGCAAATCGACCCTGATCATCGACACGCTCTATAGCGCCGCCGCCAAGCGCATGTACGGCGCGCGGCTTCAGCCCGGTGCGCACGACGCCATCGAGGGGCTCGCCTTCCTCGACAAGGTCGTCGACATCGACCAATCACCGATCGGGCGCACACCGCGCTCGAACCCGGCGACCTACACGGGCGCGTTCGGGCCGATCCGGGAGTGGTTCGCGGGGCTCCCGGAGGCCAAGGCGCGCGGCTACAAGCCCGGGCGCTTCTCGTTCAACGTCAAGGGCGGGCGCTGCGAGGCCTGCCAGGGCGACGGCCTCATCAAGATCGAGATGCACTTCCTGCCCGACATCTACGTCCAGTGCGAGGAGTGCAAGGGCAGGCGCTACAACCGCGAGACACTCGAGATTCTCTACAAGAGCCGGTCGATCGCCGACGTGCTGGCGATGACGGTGGACGATGGCACGGCGTTCTTCAGCGCGGTGCCCGCGATCCGGCACAAGCTCGAAACGCTGCAGCGAGTCGGCCTCGGCTACATCCAGATCGGCCAACAAGCGACGACGCTCTCGGGTGGCGAGGCCCAGCGTGTGAAGCTCGCCAAGGAGCTGTCGCGCCGCGCCACGGGCCGCACGCTCTACATTCTCGACGAGCCGACCACCGGCCTCCACTTCGACGACGTGAGGAAGCTGCTCGACGTGCTCCACGCGCTGGTCGAGCAAGGCAACACGGTGATCGTGATCGAGCACAATCTCGAGGTGATCAAGACCGCCGATTGGATCATCGATCTCGGGCCCGACGGCGGCGACGGAGGCGGCCGCGTGGTCGTCGCCGGCACGCCCGAGACGGTGGCCGCCGAGCCGGAGAGCTACACCGGCCAATTTCTGAGCCGCGCGCTCGCGCCGCGGCTCGCCGCCCCGCCCAAGCGGCGGCGCCGCCGGCGCAAGGTGGCGTAGGCGCAAGGTGGCGTAGACGTAGGGGCGTTTCAGACTTTCGCAACCGTCGCCGTGCTAACCGATCGGCATGGCGAAATCGAGACCGCAAAGCCCGGCGCCCGGCGCCGACGCCGCACCCTCGGCAGCACCGGACAACACAGTCGAGGTGCTCCAGCTCGGCGTTCAGCATCACCGGGCCGGCCGCCTCGAGCAGGCGGTCGCGCTCTATCGCCTGGTGCTCTCGACCGAGCCGAAGAACCCGGACGCCCTGCAGCTCCTCGGCCTCGCGACCCTTCATGGCGGCGATCCGGTCGGCGCGCTTCCGCTGATCGAGCGCGCCATTCTGGCGCGGCCCGGCGTCGGCGGCTGGCACACCACGCGCGGGCAAGCGCTCGTCGCCCTCAAACGGCGGCCCGAGGCGCTCGCCGCCTTTCGCGAGGCGATCACCCTCAATCCCACAGATGTCGCCGCCCAGGACGGCGCCGCCAAGCTGCTGCGCCAAGCCGGCCGGCTCCAGGAGGCCGCGACCCTGCTGGAAGCCGCCCTCACCTATGTCCAAGATGCGCCGGCACTGCATCTCAGCCTAGGAAACACCTACCAGGCGCTGGACCGCATGCGCGACGCCGAGGCGTGTTTCCGCCGGGCGCTCGCGCTCGACGACAGCTCGGGCCCGACCCGCGCCAACCTCGCGCTCGCGCTGTTCCTGCTGGGTGAGCGCGATGAGGCGATCGCGCGCTATCGCGAGGCGCTCACCCTGTCGCCCGATGTCGCAACGATCCATCTCGGGCTCGGCTGGGCCCTGTTCGGCGCGGCGGACCTCGCCGAGGCAAAGGCGTGCTTCGAGCACGCGCTTGCCCTCGACCCCGACCTCGCCGAGGGTCACGTCAAGATGGGGCTCGTCGCGCTCGCGGAGGGCGACCTCGACGCGGCGCGGAGCAACCTGGCGCGCGCGACCGCGCTGTTTCGCGAACCGGCGCGATCGACCGCGCCGTTCAAGCTGCGGCACGACCGCGAGCAGCTCAACTACCTCAAGCGGAACCGCATCGTCATGGCGCAGCGCGCCGCGGCGGGCGACGCGCGGCTCGCCCGTGCCATGAGCGCGCTTCCCGCCGAGCTTCGCGACGACAGCGCGGTCCCGCTCACGCCAGCGCAGCTGACCCAGCTCGGCCTGGACAACGCCATGCCGTATCACCTCCCGGACTGTCCGGCGCTGCCCGGCGGCGCCCTCTCGCCCGACCTTGATCCCGCAGCGATCGAAGCCGCCTATTTCGCCGCGCGACCTCAGCTCACCATGATCGACGGCTTGCTCAGCGCGCCGGCGCTCGATGCCCTGCGGCGTTTCTGCTGGAGCGCGACGATCTGGCACGACATCAAGCCGGGCTATCTCGGCGCCTACCTCAAGGAAGGCTTCGCCTGCGACCTCATGCTGCAGATCGCGCACGAGCTGCGCGCAGCGCTGCCGACTGTGCTCGGCGATCATCCGCTGATCGAAATGTGGGCGTACAAGTACGACCAGACCCTGGGCGGCATCGAAACGCACGCCGATTGCGCGGCGGTCAACCTCAACTTCTGGATCGCGCCGGACGAGGCGAACGAGGACCCGGACTCGGGCGGCCTCGAGGTGTTCACGCGCGAAGCCCCGCTGGACTGGGACTTTCATCGCTACAACAGGGACCAGGCGGCCATTGCGGCGTTTCTCGATGCGGAAGGGCGGGACGCGGTCACGGTGCCCCATCGGGCCAACCGTGCGCTGCTGTTCAACTCGAACCTGCTCCATCGCACGGATCGCTTCCAGTTCAGGCCCGGATACGAGAACCGCCGCATCAACATCACGCTCCTCTTCGGGCATCGGGCCGCGCGGCAAGCCTAGGCGGCCCCCGCCGGCGTGACAAAGCGCCGGGCCGCGCCCATAGTGGGCGCCGGATCTTGCGGGAGAATGGCGTGCTCATCGGCATCGGTTGGAAACACGCGCTCACGGCTCTGGCGATGGTCGCGCTCTTGGTCGTGGCCAGTAGCGGGTCGACGCAGGCTGCCGACCGGCACGCGGGCTATTACTACCCGCCCAGCGCATCCACCGAGACCTACACCGCCCGCGCCGTGACCCTCGCCGAGGCGAACCGCAAGGCGCGGATTCAGTTCGTGGTGACGCTCACCCAGCAGATGCTGGGCAAACCCCACCCGCCGGAGTTTGTATTGTTTGCGAAAGGGGCCGAGGCCGAGAAGCTCATCATCGTGGGCCTACGGCCGGGCAGCATGAGCACGATCTACCGCGCCCGCGCGGTGCTCGCGATGCTCACCTCCGTCGCGCGCGCCTCGCAGCTTTTCACCGAGTTCGGGGTCGACGACTTCTTCACCTTCTTCGATCTCGCGAAGCTCTTCGGCTTCGCACAAATCACCGTCTCCGACGGCGAAAACTTCAGCCACCAGATCATTCTGGAATAGGCGCGCCCTGCCCGACGCGAATACCGCCTACTCGGAATAGAGGCCGCGCGCGCGGTGCCATTCCTCGAGCGATTGATCCGGGTAGCCGGCGAAATGCGGGTCATGGTCACCGCTCGGCACGGGAACCCAGCTCGGCGCGAAGTCGAGCATGATGTGACAGCGTTCCGGCGCCGTCGGCAGCGGCGTGTCGATCGCCGAGGCGAACGGGTGAACGTAGTCCGGCCACCGCGAATCCCAGCACCAAAGCGCGCTCCCGCAGGTGCCGCAGAAGTGACGCCTGAGCGAGCTCTCCGCACCGTCGAGCGTGGCGCGGAAAATCTGCAGATGGTCCTCGCCCGTCACCGCGAGCGACGCCGCGTCGGCGCCGAGGTTGATGGCCGCGCCCGTCGCGCCCGCGGTCTTTCGGCAAACGGTGCAGTAGCAGTACATGTAGGGATAGGGTGACGGCGCCTGCACCGAAAAATGTACCGCCCCGCAGTAGCACGAGCCTTCGAGCTTCATCACAAATCCTCCAACGTTCACACCGGATCTCGCGGATTTGAACACGCCCGGACAGCATCAGCCGATAGAATTTCCGCATGCGTGCTGGTTTGCTCCTGATCCTGCTCGCGGTTGCCGTGATGGCGGCGCCGCACCCCGCGAATGCCGATTTCGCGACCGGCGTCGAAGCCTATGACGGCGGCGATCTGGAAACCGCGCGGGCAGCCTTTCGGGACGCCGCAATGGCGGGCGATCCCGCCGCGCAGGTCGCCCTCGCCGGGCTCTATCACTATGGCGAGGGGGTGACGCGCGATCTCGCGCGCGCGGCCAACTGGTACGCGCGCGCCGCCGAGCAAGGCGATGCGGTGGCGCAGGCGAACCTCGCGGCGCTCTATCGCGCAGGCGACGGCGTGCCGGCGGATCGCGCCGTCGCCTTCGCCTGGCTCAGCCTCGCGGCCGCGCAGGGGCACCGCTGGGCCACCGCGCGGCGGGCGGCCTGGCGGGCCGACCTCAGCCAAGCCGAACGCGCGCGGGCCTCCAAGCTGATCGCGCGCCTTTCCGCGCCGGCCACCACGCTTTCGGGGACGGCCGCCGTGATCGACGGGCAGACCCTCGAGCTGGCCGGCCATCGGCTCCGCCTGGAGGGCATCGCGGCCCCGGCGCTCGGCGCGCGCTGCCGCCTGCGCGGCGCCGAGCGCGACTGCGGGCTGATCTCGTCGGCCGGGCTCAAGGATCTCACGGCCGGCGCGACCGTCACATGCGAGCGCCGCGCCTCGGTGGCCGCCGACGGCGTGCCCCGCGCCGCCTGCCAGGCCGACGGCTACGACCTCTCCGAGGGGATGGTCTACACCGGCTGGGCGCGCGCCGATCTCACCCAAATGGCGCGCTACGAGGCCCTGGAGCGGGACGCACGAGAGGCCCGCCGGGGCATGTGGCGGCCGGATTAAGCACGCTTTGCTGGGCGCTTGGCGCCCGACACCATCCATGGCATGGTCGCGGCATGGTTGGGTGGCTGCATCGTTGGGGAACATCCGCGAGAGGGTTCGCCGGCGGCGCGCTTTGCGTGTTGGTGGTGGGCGTAGCGAGCACGGCCGCGGCCAACGAGCCGGTCGCCATCGTCGAGGATATTTCCGTCGACGACGCCTCCGTGGAACTCTTCGACTATCTCGTTCCAGGCCAAGAAATCGCGCTCGCGGCGGACGCCAGCATGGTGGTGAGCTATTTCGCATCGTGCCGGCGCGAGGAGATCACCGGCGGGGTCACCACGATCGGCGACGAGAAGAGCACTGTGGTCGGCGGCACGCTCGAAAGCGCGCTCGTGCAATGCGATGCCGGCCATCTCCAGCTGACCGATGCGCAGGCCGCCGAGAGCGGCGTGCTGGTGCTGCGCCGGCCGCCGCCGGCCTCGGGCGGCCTGCCGGAGGTCGCGCTCACGATCTACGCCACGCATCCGTTGTTCCGCGTGGCGGGCGAGGCCGAGGTCGTCGTCGTCACGCGCCTGGACCGGCCGGACCCGCCCGTGCGGCTGCCCCTCGCCGCGGGCCGCGCGGAGCTCGACAAAGACACTCGTGGGTTGAAGCGTGGCGGACTTTATCACGCGATGGCAGGCAGGAGCGAGATCGTCTTTCGCGTCGACAAATATTCGCGCCCGGGCGACCAGCCGCTGCTGAGCCGCCTCGTCCCGATGTAACCGAGACGCCACCGCAAGAGCACGTCTGGTGAACCGCGGCGTGACAGCCGTCGCAAATCGTTCAGAGATGTCGTGGCACTGTTGACGCCGCCGGGGTCGATCCGGCGCAGGACGTGCATAGGGCTGCCGTGGGTCCTATGCTTGGCCTAAAATGCACGAGCGAGCTCGAATGATTGCCACGCCGAGACACGTGATCCGCCGCGTGACGCTGGCCATCGGCGCCTTGGCGCTGGCATCGGCGCTCGCGACGCCCGCGTTCGCGGCGGGTGAGTATGACGGCCGTTGGATCGGCAAAGCAGAGTCGCCACGCTGCGCGTTGCGCGCGAAGATCTACATCATGGTCAAGGGCGATCGCCTAACCGGTGACTGGCGCGTTTCGGGCACGGGCGGCCGCGGCAACGGGTCCTACCGTTTCCAGGGACGCGTCGACCAGAGCGATGGCGACGTCCGTGCGCAGGCCGGCGGAGCCTACGAGATCCGTGTCCAGGGAGATCTTTCGGAAGGCGGCGGCCGCTGGCAGAGCAACTACCGCAACTGCAAGGGGCGCTGGACGGTCAGGCGTCTCGATGATCCGGCGTCCGAGCCGGTCGTCGCTGCGGTCGAGCCACCCCCGCCGGAACCGGCGCCGGACGCCGCCGCATCAGGCTCCTCCGCATCAGGCAATGGCACGACCGCGCCGACCGTGCGCGCGCCCAGAGACACAATCCCGCCGGCGCTGGCGCTGCCCGGCCAGCTGACCACCGACGGCCCGACCGTCGAGCTGATCGGCGCGGTCTCCGATGCCTCGCGGATCGTCGAGGTGCATGTCGACGGCCGGCCGGTGGCGGTTGCGAGCGACGGTACCTTCCGCATTCATCGCGGGGTGCCGGTCGGCGAAAGCGAGCTGACCGTGACCGCGCTCGACGAATGGGGCAACCAGGCCTTGCGCCGCGTCCGCGTCAGCCGAAAGGACGCGCCGGCCGAGACCGCCGTCGCGAACGTCGATACCGACGGCGCGCCGCCCGCGGCGCCGAGCACCGGCGATGATTCGCGCCCGCCGCGGATCCAGCTGCCGGCCGAAATCGAGACCGACGAGGCGGTGATCACGCTCGAAGGCCGGATCGTGGATGAGTCCACGGTGGTCGAGCTCCGGATCAACGATCGCATCGTGCCGCTTGGCGCGGGCGGCACGTTCCGCGTGCAGCGCGGCGTGCCGGAGGGCACCAGCGACTTCGAGGTCGTCGCGCTCGACGAATGGGGCAACCGCGGCGCCGCCATCGTCACCGTCAAGCGGGTCTCGCTCGCCCTCGAGTTCGGCCGCTACCACGCGCTGGTCATCGGCAACAACGCCTATTCGGGCATGCCGGCGCTGCGCACCGCCGTGGCCGACGCCGAGGCAATCGCCGAGACGCTCAGCACACGCTATGGCTTCACGGTCGATCTGCTCGAGAACGCCACGCGCTACGACATCATCAGCGCGATGAGCAATCTGCGCGCGACCCTCACCTACGAGGACAACCTGCTGATCTACTATGCGGGGCACGGCGTGATCGATCCCGTGACCGAGCGCGGCTACTGGCTGCCGATCGACGCCGACCCGGACAATCCGGCGAACTGGGTGGCCAACGACGACATCACCAACATGCTCAAGGCCTTCCCCGCCCGCCACGTGCTCGTGGTCGCCGATTCATGCTACTCGGGCACGCTCACCCGCCAGGCGCCGGCGCGCCTGGAAACCTGGGAGGAGCGGCACGCCTGGCTCGAGCGCCTCATCGGCAAGCGCTCGCGCACGGTGTTCGCCTCGGGCAGTCTCGAGCCCGTCGCCGACGGTGGCGCCGGCGGCCATTCGGTGTTCGCCGCCGCGCTGCTCGACGTGCTGCGCGAGAACACCGAGGTGATCGAGGCCCAGGGCCTGTTCGAGCCGGTGCGCCAGCGCGTCGTGCTCAACGCCAACCAGACCCCGCAATATTCCGACGTCCGCCTCGCCGGCCACGAAGGCGGCGACTTCGTGTTCGTGCCGCAATAGCGCATGCCACGCTCGCCTATGCTCACGCGAATGCTCTATCTGATTGAAATTGACGCAAATGCGTCGTCGCAGGTGATTCCACCTGCTCGGGATTTGCTCTAGCGCGGCCAAACGAAATCGGCGGCACCGAGCGGCGCCGCCAAAACGTTCGATCGTCGAAGGGTCTCGCTCAGGCGCGCCGACGCCGATAGGCGGCAAACGCGAGCGCACCGACACCCAACAGCATCAAGCCGCCCGTCGCGGGCTCCGGAATGTTGACCGGCGGTGGCGGTGGCGGAAGCGGCTCGTCCGACAAGACGAAGAGGAAGTCGCTCGGGGTCACGCGCCGGGCGGTCGTCGACGGCTCGAGCCAGCCGGCCGCTGCGACGGCACCGGTGTTGATGCGATGGTTGACCTGCAGAAAGAAAAGCTTCGAGCCGTCGTTCGGGAACTCATCCCACACGAGCGGACCGGTGTAGGAGTTCGGACCGCCGGCATGTTGGAGCTCGAGCGACACGAACTCGAAGTAGATCCGATCCAAGTCGTTCCGGAACGTGGCGTCGTTGCTCGCCGTCGCGTCCGAATTGTCCTGAAGATCCGAGATCATGTCGTCATAGGTGAGGTTGGACGGGTTCGGCGCATGCCAATTCGTGGCGCCGCCGTCCGTCAGCACGATCGCCATCAAGTCCGCGGAGATGTCGTAGAACCCCCCGCCCTGATAATGCTGCACGGTGCCGCTGATGGTCGCGGACGTCGCGCCCGGGCTGAAACTGAACTGCACGCCCGCGCCCGCCGCATCGGCCGAGAACGTGTCGCCGTTTTGGAGCCGCAGCATGTAGCACTCTTTGCTGCCGACCGGTGCACTGCGGCAATTGAGGCCGCCGTCGGGGTGATCATTGACTGCATAGGTGATGGCCGCCGAGGCCGCCGGAGCCTCCAGTGCGCCCACCGTCAGCGCGAACGCGCATGCACCGAGCAGGGAGACCGACAAGAAGCGCCCTGCTCGCGCGCCATCCCATGCTGACAAAAATCCCGAACGCCTCATCTCACTGCTCCTCGCCTGCGGTTCTGATGCCGGCCGCGGCGTTGCTCGCGTCACACCAGTCCATTTTTCATCTTGAAATCCCACCCCGCACGATCACGCCCGACAATGTAACTTGAAATAAAAATTCGCACAATTGTTCGAGATATATTCGGTATCATATGAAACTTTCCCCGCGTTATGTTTATTTTTACCAGGAAAGCATCAAAATATCGCAGAATTACTCCGATCTAATGCTTGATCCGATGCCGCAGGCCGAGGAGGTGGTCGATCGCGATGACGGTCGCCCGCCTCTTGAGGCTGGTTGCCTGGTATGGTCGTCCGATTCTGCGCAGACAAGGGAGGACGCCATGCCCAACAGGCTCAACGGCAAGGTCGCCGCGATTACGGGTGCCACGAGCGGCATCGGCGCGCGCTGCGCCGAGATCTTCGTCGCCGAGGGTGCGACGGTCGTGATCGCGGGACGCTCGGCCGAGCGCGGCGAGGCGCTGGCCGCCAAGCTCGGCGGCGACGCGCTCTTCGTGCAGACCGACGTCGCCAAGGAGGTGGACGTGAAGGCGATGATCGACGCCGCGGTCGCGCGCTTCGGCCGGCTCGATTGCCTGTTCAACAATGCCGCCGTGGCCGGTCCGGGCGGGCCGATCGAAACCATCGACTGGGAGGAATACAGCGCCGCCATGGACACGCTCGTCGGCGGCGTCGTGATGGGCATGAAGCATGCCGCGCCCGTGATGAAACGCCAGGGCAGCGGCAGCATCATCACCACCTCGAGCGTCGCCGGTATCAGAACCGGCTATGCCGGCTCGATCTATTCGACCGCGAAGGCTGCGGTGATCCAGCTCACGCGCTTCGTCGCGGCGGAGCTCGGTGAGGCGGGCGTGCGCGTGAACGCCATCTCGCCGGGCGGCATCGTGACACCCATCTTTGGGGTCGCCATGGGCCTCTCCCACGACGTCGCGGAACAAAAGCTCGCGCCCGTCGCGCAATGGCTCTCCGACAAGCAGCCGATCCCGCGGGCGGGCATCACCGACGATATCGCGCAGGCCGCGGTCTACCTTGCGAGCGACGAGTCGAGCTTCGTGAACGGGCACAATCTCGTGGTCGATGGCGGCCTGACGCTCGGCCGAAGCTGGAGCGCGATGACGGCGTCGTGGGCCGAACTCGGTGCGGCCTTCGCCGCCGAGTAGACGCGCCCGCCATGGCCAACGCACGCACCCCCCTCTACGCCGCCCGCCTCAACGCCTTCAAGATCGGTGCGGACGCCTACTGGCCGGGCAAGAACCGCGTCACGACCGCGGATCTGCTCGCGCGCGCGGCGACGGTCGAGGGGCTCAACGCCGCCGATCTGAACTTTCCCGACCACTTCGCCCAGACCACGCCGCGGGACCTGGCGGACCGGCTCGACGCGCTCGGGATGCGCCTCAACAGCGTCGCGATGCGCTACTACTCGGACGAGCGCTTCAAGCTCGGCGCCTTCACCAACCCCGATCCGCTCATCCGGCGCGCCGCGATCGACATGACCAAGCGCGGCGCCGACGCCCTCGCCGAGATGGGCGGCGACCTGCTCACGCTCTGGCTCGGCCAGGACGGCTTCGACTATTCGTTTCAGGTCGACTACGCGCGTCTCTGGGATGACACCATCGAGGCGCTGGGTGCCGTGGCGTCCCACCTGCCGGGCGTGACGATCGCCGTCGAATACAAGCCCAACGAGCCGCGCGCCTACTCCCTCGTGCCCGATGTCGGCACGACGCTGCTCGCGGTCAACGAGGTCGGCGCGCCCAACATCGGCGTCACGCTCGACTTCGCGCATGTGCTCTATGCGGACGAGATGCCGGCCCATGCCGCCTATCTGGTGGACCGGCACAGCCAGCTCCTCGGCGTGCAGCTCAATGACGGCTACGGCAAGCGGGACGACGGCCTGATGGTCGGCAGCGTGCACCCGATCCAGACGGTCGAGCTGCTCGTCGCGCTCGAGCGCATGGGCTACGACCGCGCGCTCTATTTCGACACCTTCCCCGACCAGTCGGGCCTCGATCCCGTGCAGGAGGCCGCCACCAACATCGCGACGATGGAAACCCTGCGCGGGGTCGCCGCGCGGCTTCGCGACGACGCAGCCTTGGCGGACGCGATCACGCGCCAGGACGCCGCCGCAAGCCAGCGCATCGTCGCCCGCGCGCTCTACGGCTAGACGCCGCGATGCCCGCGCCCGAGGTGCTGGTCGTCGGCTCCCTGCACTACGACATCGTCATGCACGCATCCCATCTGCCGGCGCGCGACGAGACCGTCGCCGGCACCGAGGTCGCCTATGTCTGCGGCGGCAAGGGCGGCAACCAGGCGGTCGCCGCGGCACATCATGGCGCGCGCACCGCGATGATCGGGCGGGTTGGCGATGATGCGCAGGCGGATGTGCTGCTCACCCACCTCGCGGATGCGGGCGTGGACCCTAGCGGGGTGCAGCGCGGCGCCGGCGCGTCGGGCATGAGCGTCGCGATCGTCGAGAAGAGCGGCGACTACGGGGCGGTGATCGTCTCGGGCGCCAATCTCGCTCTCGACGCCACGGGGATCGCGGTACCCGAGGGCACGCGCGTCGTGCTCCTCCAGAACGAGATTCCCGAGGCCTGCAATCTCGACGCGGCGCGCAAGGCGCGCGGCGCCGGTGCGACGGTCGTGCTCAACGCGGCGCCCGCGCGGCCCCTGCCGCCGGATCTCGTGGCCCTCGTCGATTTCCTGGTCGTGAACTGCGGCGAGGCCGCGACCCTCGTCGGCCACGCCGTGGCACCGCCCGATGACGCGGTGGCCGCCGCGGAGACCCTCGCGGCCGGCACGCGCACCGCGCTCGTCTCGCTCGGCGCGGAGGGCGTTGCCGTTTGCAATGGTCGCGGCCCGGGCGCGCACTGCGGCGCGTTTCCCGTGGACGCGCGCTCGACGCACGGCGCGGGCGACGTGCTGGTCGGCGCGCTGGCGAGCGGGCTTTGCCAGAACACACCGCTCGACACAGCACTCCGCTATGCCCAGGCGGCCGCGGCACTCCACGTGTCGGCGGCGCCCGACGGGCAGCCGATACGCCGTGCCGACGTGCAGGCGTTCCTCGCCGGTCGCTAGATAGAACGCCGGCGGCGGCAGGCGGCGCGGTAAAGAGCGGCGCGCCCTGCGCAAACGCATCCTGCGCGTTCGCCTTGGACCGAGATCGGCTTTCCGGCCTAGCCTCCGCGTCCGTTTGACGCGATGTGGAGAGCCACCGTGACGACACGACCGGTCGACCGGCCGCGCAGGCGGCGCGACCTCGACACAGACGACGACCACGACACGCGCGATCGCGACGGCGGCATCGTCGTGCGCGGCAACGCACCGATTGGGGCACAAATTAGGCAAAACGCGTCGGTGCAAACGCCGAGGGCGAACGCGCGCGGCGCCGAGCGGCATCTCGCTGCCGTGCGGCGATCGCAGGGATATGCGGTTGAAGGCGTGGTGGTGGGCGCGGCTGGGATTGAACCAACGACCTCCGCGATGTCAACGCGGCGCTCTCCCGCTGAGCTACGCGCCCGCTCCACGAGACCGTTCCGTTAGCATCCGGCGGGCGTGATTGACAAGCCCCGCCGTCGCCGCGCCGCCTTCCGCACTACCGGGCAGCAGGGCGTGCTCAGCGCGGCCACTCGCAGACGAAGCCCATCAGGCCCCAGCCGTTGCAGCCGCCATCCGCCTCCTGGTCGTTCCATTCGCCGCTGCGCCCGATATGCACGAAGTCCTCGCCGTCGCAATGGTCGTTGGGCTCGCCGCCCGCCCAATTGGTGAAGCCGAGCGGTTCGCCCGTCACCCACTCGAAGCGCCCTTCCGTCGCCGCATCCGAGGCGCCGATCCAACAGCCGGCGCCGGGGCAGCGCGTGCCGAGCGCCGCCACGAGATCCTGCTCGCCCGCCGAGCCGATCGTCACCAGGTTCGCACCGGCCGCCGCGCAGGCGGAGACCGCCGTCGGCCAATCCACCTGGCAGGTGAAGATCTGATAGAGATGGCCGTTGCCGCCGACCCGCGGCGGTGCGGCCGGCACCCCGGCGGCGATGTCGCGCGGATGGCAGGGCGGCGGCAAGTCCTTCACCCCTTCGAAGGTCACGGTCACGGGACCGGCGGCGGCGCGCTCGTTCCACCCCGCAAAGCTCAGCGTAATCGGGCCGGCCGACACGGTGCCGCCCCAGCCCGCGAAGGTCAGCGCCTTGGGCGCGGGCATGTCCGCGATCGCGCCCCAGCCCCTGAAGCTCAGTCCGCTGGGTGTGACCGGATCGGCAACCTTGCCCCAGCCCGTGAACGCCAGCGGGTCTTGCAGTGTCACGTCACGGAGTTCCTGCGCCGCCAGCAACGACCCCGTCGCCGCGCACCCGATGAACGCGAGCGCGCCGAGCACAGAGGACCGGAACCAGGTTCCTGCCGTGGGCATCATCGGCTACTCGCCATCTCCGGGCGGCTCGAAACCCGGACGGTGAAATTCGACCATCGCGTCGCTGGGCCGCGTGCCGGGCCAGACGCACCGCGCCAGGTGTTGCGGGCCGATCGATGGTGATCGCCGCGCGGTACAATCGAGCGGCAGGAGCGGCGTGCCGAGCGCGCGCTCGACAAATGTGCGCTGATCCTCGCGGGACCTCCCCGTCTCAATGGTGAGAAGGCACATCCCCTCCATCCATGCGTCGATCGGGACGTCATTGGGCCCAAGATCCGATGCTTCACGGATTGGGACCGTGACCACACCCTGGAAGGCGGACCCATCGAATCCCGGCCGACCACCGCGGGACAACACGGTCTTCCCGCCGCCGAGCGCACCGGTTTGGAACCGCGAATAGACCACGCAATGCACGACCACCCGTTCGACGTCGTCGACGAGACCGCTGAGCCGAACCGGCACCTTGATCTCGAACTCGACCGGGTTGGGCGCCTCGTCGTCGAGCCCGGGTAGTGGTTCGTGGTCGTCGTCTTGGCCCGCGCCCTCTTGCGCGAGCGTAGCCCTCGCGGCCACCATCGCGACGATCAGAAGCACCGCGATGCGGGCGGTCAAGAACAGCGGGTTCATCACAATCCTCCCCTCAAGCGGCCTTCGTGCACCTGCGTCTCACTCAACGGCCGACCCGTCCGGGGCACCACCGCCCGCCAGATTTAGTCCGGGCCGCTTGAATGTCGCCCGCGCGTCCGCGGGCTCGGTGCCTGGCCACACGCAATTTTCCAAAGGCGCGGGCCCGCCCTCATAAGCGGCGCCAAACGCACCTTCCTCGCAGACCGCCGGCGCCGTGTGCGCGCCGTCGGACCGCAGCACGTTGATGAAGCATTCGCCGTCGGTCCACGCCTCGATCGGAGGGCTTGCCGCGCGCCTGGGCGCGAACCGGATCTCGACCGTCGCATTGATGAGGCTCCCGTCGAACTCGGCGACGGTGGACGTCACCGCCGGGCGCACATGTGCCGGCAGGAGATGCGGCGTGTGGTCCACGCCCGCGCGCATGAGGAGCGCCTGGCCGAAGCCGACCATCGGGCCCCTCCCCTCGCCCGCGCGCGCAGCGAAGAGCCGCGAGTAGAGGCGACATTGCACCTCGATGCCTTCCACGGACTCCAGCATGCCGCGCGACACGAGCTTGACGTCGACCCCCATTTTTAGCGCCAACGCCGCATCCGTTGCGGGGGTGACCGTCGCGCCCGCGGCCATCTCACCGACCGTGATCGAGAGCATTTCCTCATTGTCCGGCGCTTGCGCGCGTACGCCGAGGCTCGCGCCGACGATCACGGCGGCAACAGTGATCACGGAACACATCAGCCGGCGCGTCATCGTCGACCCCCCTAACAGCCGGTCAAACGGCTCAAACATAAGACAACACCCCTAACCGTAGAGCGCGGAGACGATGGCGACCGCCGCGATCACGCCGACGAGATCGGCGCTCAGCGCCGGCACCAGCGCGTGACGGATGCGCCGGATGTGGACGGCGCCGAAATAGACCGCGAGCACGTAGAAGGTCGTCTCCGTGGAGCCTTGGAGCGTGCTCACGAGATAACCCGTGTAGCTGTCGGGCCCGATCGCCGGATCGTTGATCAGCGAGGCGACGATGCCGTAGGCGCCGGAGCCGGAAAGCGGACGCAGGAGCGCCATCGGCAGCGCCTCGGGCGGCAGGCCGACATGGCGCGTCACCGAGCCGAGCGGCTCGATGATCAAGTCCATCGCGCCGCTTGCGCGAAACATGCCGACCGCGACGAGGATCGCGACCAGATAGGGGATGATGCGGAGCGCCACCTGAAAACCGTCGCGCGCGCCCTCGACGAACGCCTCGTAGATGCGCACGCGCTTTGCGATGCCGAAGGCGAGCAGCCCGACCATGAGGCTCGGAATGATCCAGGGCGCGATGGTGCGGCCGAAATAGATGGTGAGCGGGATGAAGCCCGCGAGACAAAGAAGCGCGGTGAAGGACACCCACGCCGGATAGGGCCGCGCCGCCTTCTCGGCGAGCGTGCGCTGCTCCTCGGTCATCTCGAGGGCGGGCGCGCTGTCGTCGAGCTCCTTGGGCACCGGCGCGGGCTTGTCGTCCGCCCCGCCCGCAGGCTCGGCATCGGGAAGCGCGCGCTGCGGCGGCAACCAGCGCACGCAGAGCTTCGCGATGATGATCGCGGCGGTGGTCGAGCAGGCCGTCGCCACGAGCGTCGTCGGGATGATGCCCGCCGGGTCGGCGGAGCCGGCGGAGGCACGGAGCGCCACCACGCCCGTCGCAAGCAAGGTGACGCTCGAGGTGTTGATCGCGAGAAACAGGATCATCGCGTTGGTCGCGGTGCCCTGCACGGGGTTGAGCTTGTTAAGCTCCTGCATCGCGCGAATGCCGAAAGGCGTCGCGGCGTTGCCGAGGCCGAGCAGGTTGGCCGACATGTTGAGGATCATCGCGCCCATCGCCGGGTGCTCGGCGGGCACCTCGGGAAAGAGCCGCACCATGAGCGGGCGCACGAGCCGCGCGATGATCACCAGCAACCCACCGGCTTCGGCGACCTTCATGAGGCCGAGGAAGAGCGCCATCACGCCGACGAGCCCGATCGCGAGGGTCACCGCGCCGGTCGCGGCTTCGATCATCGCCGTGCCGAGCACCTCCATCGGGATCGTATCGCCCGTGCCGGCGAGCCACGGCAGATGACGGATGGCCGCAACCACGAAGGCGATCAGCACGATCGCGAAGAAGATGCCGTTCAAGCGAGCTCCGATCGGCGGTGCGGTGACGGCGCGAAAGCGAATCGCGCCAACAATGGTTCATGCTTTGCGCACGCTTGAAAAGAGCTCCGTGCGATCTTTGGGGCGCGCCGACAGGTTGGCTTCAATCGCGCGCAAATCGCTGTATCATCGTCGCGTCGCATCGCGCCGCATCGGGGCGCGGCCCTGAGGGACCTGGCATGGGAGGCCGACATGGCGGCACTTGAAGGCGGCGCGCGCCGCACCTTCTACGTCGAGCTGATCAAGCCGTCGCACTACGACGATGACGGCTATGTCATCCAATGGTGGAAAGCGTGGATCCCGTCCAACTCGCTCGCCTGCCTCTACGGCATCACGCGGGAGATGGCCGGGCGCCGCGTGCTGGGCGACGAGGTCGACATCGAGATCAACCCCTATGACGAGGTGAACGCGGTCGTGCCCGTCAGCCGCATCATCAGGCGGCTCAAGGCGAACCCGGCGGGCGGACTGGTCTGCATGGTGGGCGTGCAGTCCAACCAGTTCCCGCGCGCGATGGACATGGCGCGGCGCTTCCGTGCGGCCGGCCTGCAGGTCGCGATCGGCGGCTTCCACGTCTCGGGCTGCCTCGCCATGCTCGACACGCTGCCGCCCGACATCCAAGAGGCGGTCGATCTCGGCATCTCGCTCTTCGCGGGCGAAGCGGAGGAGCATTTGGACGAGGTGCT
Source organism: Alphaproteobacteria bacterium (assembly GCA_965216915.1). Lineage (GTDB taxonomy): Bacteria > Pseudomonadota > Alphaproteobacteria > UBA828 > UBA828 > CBDCGS01. Next base: position 185,973 of record CBDCGS010000010.1, on the reverse strand, counting down.
GGCCGACGCCTACGCCAGCACGCTCAAGCCCATCTACAACTACATGAACGTGCTGCCCGGGCTGCAGGGCCAGCTCACGCCGTTCCTGCCCGACACCTTCGTGCACAAATATGACGGCTCGCACGCGAGCTTCGATGCCGGGCGCGGCTGCCCCTTCCAATGCAGCTTCTGCACCATCATCAACGTGCAGGGGCGCAAGTCACGCTACCGCTCGGCCGACGACATCGAGCAGATCGTGCGCGCCAACAATGCGCAGGGCATCGAGCGCTTCTTCATCAGCGACGACAATTTCGCGCGCAACAAGAACTGGGAGGCGATCTTCGACCGCATGGCCGCGCTCCGCGCCGAGGGCCTGAAGATCAGCTTCATCATTCAAGTCGACACGCTGGCCCACAAGACACCGAACTTCATCCAGAAAGCGAAGGCCGCGGGCTGCAAGCGTGTCTTCATCGGCCTCGAGAACATCAATCCGGAAAACCTTGCGGCGGCGAAGAAAGCCCAGAACCGCATCACCGAGTACCGCACCATGTTCCAGGAATGGCGGGATGCGGGCATCATCTCCTACGCGGGCTTCATCATCGGCTTCCCCGAAGACACGCCCGAGACCGTTCGCCGCGACATCGAGATCATCAAGCGCGAGCTTCCGGTCGACGTGCTCGGCTTCACCATCCTCACGCCGCTGCCCGGCTCGGAGGACCACAAGGTGCTCCACGAGAAGGGCGTCTGGATGGACCCCGACATGAACAAATACGACCTCGAGCACGTCACGACGGCGCACCCGAAAATGTCGGCCGAGGCGCTCGACGCGCTCTACCGCGAGGCCTGGAACCTCTACTACAGCGATGCCCATGTCGAGACGCTGATGCGCCGCGCCGCGGCAAGCGGCATCAGCGTGCACGGGGTGATGATCAACTGCCTCCAGATCCATTGCGCGATGCGCTACGAAAAGGTGCATCCGCAGCAATGCGGCTACATTCGCCGCAAGGTGTGGAGCCAGCGCCGGCCCGAGCTCGGCCTCGAGAACCCGCTCGTCTTCTTCCCACGCCACATCGTGACGTCGGTGATCAAATACGCCGCCATCGCGCGCTACGTGGCGCGCATGGTGCGCAAGAAAAAACGCATCCGGCGCGACCCGGCGGCGAAGCGCTACACCGACCTTGCGCTGACGCCGGTGGTCGACGCGACCGAGGAGAGCCTCGAGATGTTCGACCTCAACGACGCCGCGCGCGCCGCCGTCGCCAAGGCCCGCGACCAAGCCGAGGCGCGCGCCCGCCACGAGCGGGAAAAGGCGGTCGCCTAGCAACGCGGCACACACGCCGCCGGCGCGGCGCGCCGTCACGCACGCGCGGCCGGCGCCACGCTCGCCTCCGACATGAGGGCCTCCTGCGCCCGGATCAGGGCGACCGCGTCGTCATCCGAAATCCGCGCGAAGCGCACGATCTCGAAAGGGCGGACCTGGCCAAGGCGCGCCATGTCGACCGAGGCCACCACGGCGATGCGCGTGTAGCCGCCGACGCTCGGCGATTCCACGCAAAGCGCGATCGGCTCGACCCCCGACGGCACCTGGATCGTGCCGATGGGCGCGCCCGGATCGATGACGATGTTCGACGCATTCTCGCCCGCGTCCTCGATCAGGTAGCGCGGCCGGCCGGGCTTGAAGTCGAGCGTCGGGCCGATGAAGCGCATGCCGGTGCGGTCGGCCTTCGGGTTGAGCGTCCAGTCGGTGGCGTAGAACCGCGCCACGCTTTCGTCCGTGAAGAGATGCGCTTCCGGCCCGGCGATCACCCGGATCTGCCAGGGCGCGCAATAGCGCGGCACCAGGTCGGGGCGCAGGGCGCGGCCAGTCAGCGATGCGGCATCGCCGCCGTCGCCCGCACCGACCGGCAGCACGTCGCCCGCCTCGAGCGCGCGCCCCTCGAGGCCGCCGAAGCCGCCGCCCACATGGGTCGCGCGGCTGCCGAGATAAAGCGGCACGTCGATGCCGCCGTGCACGGCGAGGTAGGCCCGCGCGCCGACCGTGGCGAGGCCGCAGGCGAGGGTCTGCCCGGCTTCGAGCGCGACCGCCTGCCAGAGCGGCACCGGCGCGCCATCGACGGTCGGCGCCACGTCGGCGCCGGTGATCGCGACGACGTGATCCGCGGTGGCGCGCACCGTGAGCCCGCCGAGCGTCATTTCGAGCCCCGCCGCGCCCGGGTCCTCACGGAGGATGATCGGCCCGCCGGTCGGGTTGCCGACGAGCAGGTTCGCGAGGCGCAGCGCGAACGGGTCCTGCGCGCCCGAGGGCGGAATGCCGAGGGCTTGGCCGCCACGCCGCCCGACATCCTGAACGGTGGTGCGCAAGCCGCCGGCGATCACCTCGAGCATCACGCCGTCTCCCAGAGGCTCTCGGGATCGCGCTTCTCGAGCGGCTCGCCGCGCGCGCGGAGCCAGGCGATGTAGCCCGCGCAATCGAAGGTCTCCTCGGAGACCTGGTACTCGTAGCGCCCGGCCTCCACGGCCGCGCGGATCTCGTCATAGTCCTGACGATCGATCGAGACGTAGCGATGGCGGTCACCGGCGCGCGCGAGCACGGGGCTCTCGGCAAAGATCGGGTTCTTCTGCTGAGCATCCCATATGTCGAGCGGCGTGCGGCCGAAGAGCTGCCCGCCGCCGGGCACGCGGATGGGATAGATGGTCGAAGTCATGCCGCCGAAATTGAGCAGACGCTCGTGGGTCCAGGTGCGCGGCGTGCGATAGAGCGGCGCGCCGAAACGCTTGGCCGGGTCCATCGCATACGACATGAACGCACCGGGCACGAACCCGACACCCGTGACCCAATAATCGCTCGCGGTGTGCCAGGCGATGACATCCTCCACGGTCATGTCGTTGAACGCGGCGATGTAGGCGATGTTGTTCTCCACGCCGAAGGCCTCGGCGCATTCGCGCGACCAGGGGTCGTCATAGAGCGCCGGGATGACGACGGTGCGGCTCGGCAGCGTCGCCACCGGGCCTTGGCCCTCGATCATCTCGGTGAGCGCGCCGATCAGCGCGGCCCGGCTGGTCTCGAGCGGGTTGAACACCACACCCAGCGAGCGCACCTGCGGGTTGGTTTCGATCAGGCCCTTCGGCGGATGGGCGCGCAGCGTGCGGTCGAGGGCCAGGATGCGGAAGTTGAGGGGGATGCTCGATTCATCGCCGAACTCGACGTTGATCGCCAAATCACCCATGGCCCGAAAGACCGGTGCGTCATAGATCATCGCCGAATGCTCGCCTCTCCCCCGATCGCACGACGGTAGCACGGCGTGCCCGGCGCAACGAACCGTTAAGCCACAGGTGATCAGATGGGCCTGCACCGCCACGAGGCGCGCCGATCATGGACGAAGCAAATCCCCCCGCGGATACTGGCAAGCCGCCGGCGCGGCGCCTCATCGACCGCTTGAAGGCGGCGCTCGGCCAGGCGCGGCGACAGGGACGCGCGCGCATCGCCGACGATCTCGAGTTGATGTGCGAGGCGGTCGTCGACGACGAGCGCCGGCTCGGCCGCCAGCGCCGGAAAGGCGATCGGTTGGCGCGGTGGTCACTCGCCCCCGATCGCGAACGCGGCGAGGCCCGGTCGAGCGCCAAGCGCTAGCGCAAATCCCGCGCAGGCGGGATCACCTGCGACGATGCTTGAGCAGCCGGCGGGCGCGACCATTCTCGCGCGAACATCGAGCGCTGATACATCCCAACATGTTGGCACCGCTTACCTCTGGTGAGAGAATCAGTGATTCGCTCGCGCCAAGAGAGGATGTCCGGTGAGCCTCGCACCACGGTTAAGGCACCGGCGTGTGACGCGCCGAAGCGCTCGGTTCGTCTGATGCCGCTTGCTGACTATGAGAGCTACGCCCTCGACGCTGAGGGCATCCGTCACGACGTGTTTCACCGCGGCAGCGGGCCCGTGGTCATCATTTTGCACGAGATACCAGGCCTTTCACCGATTACGTTTACGCTTGGCGACAAGCTGGTCGAAAAAGGCTTCACCGTGGTGCTCCCGCTGCTCTTCGGCAAGCCGGGCGACTTCAAGATTGTGCGCAACTGGATCCGCGTTTGCATCAGCCGTGAAATTCGCCTCCTAGCGCGCAGAAGCGGCGGCCCGATCGCCGATTGGCTGCGCGCGCTCGCCCGCGACGCGAAAGGGCGATTTGGCGGAGACGGGGTCGGCGTGATCGGCATGTGCCTGACCGGGAATTTCGCACTCTCGATGTTTGCCGATGACGCGGTGATCGCGCCGGTCAGCTGCCAGCCGTCCCTACCCGCGTCGATTCCCGACGTCTCGCGGCGGCGCGACATCGCAATGTCGCCAAGCGAGATCGCCGCGGTCAAACGCCGCGTGGGCGACGGCGAGCGCATCCTCGCCTACCGCTTCGTCGAGGATCAGATCTGCCCGGGCGCGCGGTTCGAGCGGCTGCGGGCCGAGTTCGGCGAGGGCTTCGTCGGCAGCGAGATTCCGCGCACGAAGTGGTGGGGCCGTCCACGCCATTGCCTGCTGACGCTCGACTTTGTGGACGAGGAAGGCCACCCGACGCGCGCGGCGTTCGACGAAATCATCGTCTTCCTGACTGAGAGGCTCCGGCCCGACGCCGGCGACGATCCCGCGACGACTTAACCGCCACCGCCCCACCACCAGGCAGCGACGATGACTGTTGGACTCGGCGCGGGGCGGATATCCTCTCCGGCCGAGAACCATGAAGCGGGTACGGGAGGGTGGCTGCCGTGAGGGTGCTGGTCTTGGGCGCCGGGGTCGTTGGCACCGCGGCGGCATATTATTTGAGCGACGCAGGCCACGAGGTGACCGTGGTGGAGCGCGGCGCGGGCGCCGGTCTCGAGACGAGCTTCGCCAATGGCGGCATCGTCGGCGCGTTCACGGCGCGCCCCTGGGCCCATCCGGAGGTGCCGCGCATGCTCGTCAAGTGGTTCGGCCGCGAGGATGCGCCCTACATTTTTCGTCTGCGGCCGGATCTCGCCCAATGGAGCTGGGCGATCCGCTTTCTACGCCAGTGCACGCGGGCGCGCTTCGCCGAGACGCAGGAGATCTCGCTCCGCCTCGCGCAATATAGTTTTGCCTGCCTGAAGGAGGTGCGCGCGCGCCGGAGCATCGACTACGACCAGCGGGCGGAGGGCGTGCTGCACCTCTTCACCACCCGAGAAGCGCTCGACACCGCCGCGCACCACGAGACCAGCCATCCCGACAAGCGTTTCCACGCCGAAGTCCTCGACATCGGAGAGACCGTGGCGCGCGAGCCCGCGCTCGAGCAGTCGCGTGAGCGCTACGCCGGTGCGCTCTACTTTCCGAACGATGAATCGGGCGATGCGCACAAGTTCACGGTGGCGCTGGCCAAGCTCGCGGAGGCCCAAGGCGTGCGGTTTCGTTTCGGCGAGCGCGTCATCCGCCTGCACCGGGAGGGCGATCGGGTGACCGGCGTCGAGACCTCCGGCGGCCTGCTCGAGGCCGACGCGGTCGTCATGAGCCTCGGCAGCTACAGCCCGCTTTTCCTCCGCTCGCTCGGCATCCGCGTGCCGATCTATCCGCTCAAGGGATATTCGGTGACCATCCCGACCGCGGGCTACAACGGCGCGCCGACCCACGGCATCCACGAGGGCGCGCGCCGGTTGGTGATGAGCCGGCTCGGCGATCGCCTGCGCTGTGCCGGCACCGCGGAGCTCGACGGCTACAACAGCACCATTCGGCCCAAACGCTCGCAGGCGACGCTCGACGCCGCGATGGAGCTCTTCCCCAACTGCGGGGATGCGAGCCAGGCCGAACGCTGGATCGGCTTTCGACCGATGACGCCCGATTGCGTGCCGATCCTCGGACGCACGCGCCTGCGCAATCTATACATGGATACGGGACACGGCAGCACGGGCTGGACCTATGCCTGCGGCTCGGGCCGCATTGTCGCGGACATCGTGTCCGGGCGGGAGCCGGAGATCGACCTCGCCGGCCTCACCGTCGACCGCTTCTGAGGCGGCGCGTCCCGCAATGCCGCTCGATGCGCTCTTGTGGCTCGTGATGGCGAGCGCTGGCGCGGCGATCTGGGGCGCGATTCTCCTCCTGCCCTGGCAACCCTGGCGCACCCGCGAGCGCCTCGAAGCGCTGCCCGAGGCAGACACGGCCGATCTCCGGCACGTCACGGTGCTGATCCCGGCACGCGACGAAGCCGACGTGATCGGCGAGACGATCGCAGCCCTCGGGCGCCAGGGCGCGGGCCTCCGCGTCATTCTGGTGGACGACCAGTCGCGCGACGGGACGGCTGCGGCGGCGCGCCGCGCGGCACCCGAGGGCCTCGCCCTCGAGATCGTCTCCGGGACCGCCCTGCCGGCGGGCTGGGCCGGCAAGATGTGGGCGCTCGAGCAAGGGCGCCAGCGCGCGACGACGGATCTCGTGATGCTGCTCGATGCGGATATCGCAGCCGCGCGCGGCCTCCTCGCCGCCTTGCTCGCCCAGCGCGCCCGCCACGGCGCGGCGTTCGTCTCCCTCATGGCCTCGCTCCGCATGGCCGGGTTTTGGGAGCGCCTCTTGATGCCTGCCTTCGTGTTTTTCTTCCGGCTGCTCTATCCGTTTCACCTTTCCAACGGGCCAAGTCGCTGGGTCGCGGCCGGCGCGGGCGGCTGCATCCTGATGGAGCGGCGGGTGCTCGAGGAGATCGGCGGCTTCGGTGCGATTCAGGGCGCGATCATCGACGACTGCGCGCTGGCCCGCGCGGTCAAGAACCGCGGACACCGCACCTGGATCGGGCTGACGCGCTCCCTCGAAAGCCTCCGCGCCTATGGCGGGCTCCCGCCCATCTGGCGCATGGTGGCCCGCTCCGCCTACACCCAGCTCCGCTACTCGCCCCTCCTTCTGCTCGGATGCACGGCGCTCATGATGCTCGCGTTCGTTGCGCCGCCGGTCTGCCTGATCGGCGCGCCGGGCGTGCTGGCGAAAGGGCTCGCCGCGGCGGCGCTCGTCGCGATGTGGACCGCCTACCTGCCCACCGTGCGCTACTACGGCCTCAGCGCCTTTTGGGTGTTGCCGATGCCGCTGAACGGCGTTCTCTACCTCGCGATGACCTGGTCCTCCGCGCTCGCCTATTGGCGTGGCCGGCGGAGCGTATGGAAGGGCCGCGTCTATCGCCACGACCTCAGCGCCCACGACGCGACGGAGTGACGGCTTCGCCGCTTGACCCGCACCCGAAGCCGTGCCACGCCATCATCCATGACAAAAGAACAGAGCCAGCGAACCGGCGCGAACAGCGGGACCCAGTTCGTGCGCGTCGCGGAGACCGGCCGCGCCGCGGTTTCGTTCACCATCGACGGGGCGCCTGCCGAGGCGCTCGTCGGCGACACGGTGCTCACCGCCCTCCTATGCAACGGCACCCACGTGCGCGAGTCCGAGTTCGGCGACGGTCCGCGCGCCGGGTTCTGCGTGATGGGCGCGTGCCAGGATTGTTGGGTCAGCCTCGAATCCGGTGAGCAGCTGCGCGCCTGCACCACCTACATTAAAGCGGGCATGCGCTTGGTGCGTCCGCGCAACCAGCCATGACCGCACGCACCCCGACCGTGCTCATCGTCGGCGCCGGCCCCGCCGGGACGCGCGCGGCGGAAACGCTGGTCGCCGCCGGGCTTGCGCCGATCGTGGTCGACGAGGCGCCGCGCAACGGCGGGCAGGCCTACCGCCAGCAGCCTCCCGGCTTCACGCGCCCCGCGCGCACGCTCTACGGCTTCGAAGCACGCAAGGCCCAAGCAATCCACCGCACCTTCGACAGGCTCGAAGCACGCGTGGATTTTCGCCCGAGCACGCTCGTCTGGAGCATCGGCGCCGGCACCGCGCATCTGCAGGGGCCCGAGGGCATCACGCGGCTGCGCTATGACGTCGTGCTCCTCGCGACCGGCGCGATGGACCGGCTGATCCCGTTCCCGGGATGGACCCTGCCGGGCGTGTTCACCATGGGGGGCGCTCAGGTCGCGCTGAAATCGCAGGGCTGCGCCGTCGGCGATCCGATGGTGTTCATGGGCACCGGCCCGCTGCTCTACCTCGTCGCGGTGCAGTACGCCCATGCGGGCGCCAAGGTCGCCGCGGTGCTCGACACGGCGCGCTTCACCGACGCGCTGCCCGCGCTGCCGGGCCTACTCGCGGGCCGGACCACGTTCGCCATGGGCATCTGGTACATGACCTGGCTCAAGCTCCACGGCGTGCCCGTCCACCGTGGCATCACCCCCGTTGCGGCGGAAGGCGACGGCCACATCGAGGCGGTGCGCTATCAAGACGCGCGCGGGCGCACCCGGCGCGTCGCATGCGCCGGCCTCGGCTTCGGCTATGGCGTGAAATCGGAGGTGCAGCTTGCCGACCTTCTCGACTGTCCGATGGCCTACGACCCGCTCGCCCGCCAATGGCTGCCGATCGTCGACGCCAACGGCCGCGCGGAGGTGCCCAATGTCTATCTGGCCGGCGACGGCGCCGGGATCGCCGGGGCCGACGCCGCCGAGCTGCGCGGCGAGCTTGCGGCGCTCGCGATCCTCGAAGATCACGGCCACCCGGTCGCAGCCGCGCGCCAGGCCAAGCTCCGGCGCGCGCTCGCCCGCATCGGCCGCTTCAGGGTGGCGCTCGAGCGCGCCCTGCCCTTCCCCGACCGGCTAGCGCCGGCGTTGCCCGACGACACCATCGTCTGCCGTTGCGAAGCCATCACCGCGGGCGACCTGCGCCATGCCCAAGGGCTGACGCCCGAAGAGATCAACCGCGCCAAGGCCTACACGCGGGCCGGCATGGGGCGCTGCCAGGGGCGCGTCTGCGGCATCGCGGCGGCGCAGATCCTCGCCGACACGCTCGGCTGTTCGCCGGATGCGGTCGGGCGGATGCGGGGCCAAGCGCCGGTGAAGCCGATCGCGATCGGCGCCGGCGCCCTCGCGGCGGAGGAGGACCCCGAGAGGGCCGCGTCGATATGAGCACGATCGAGACCGAGGTCGCCATCGTCGGCGGCGGCATCGTCGGCTGCTCGACGGCGCTCCACCTGCGCCGGCGCGGCGTGCCGGTGGTGCTGCTCGAGCGCAATCAGCTCGGCGCGGCCGCGAGCGGCGTCAATTTCGGCGGCGTGCGGCGCAATGGCCGCGCACTCGCGGAGCTTCCGCTGGCCGCCCGCGCCTTCGACGTGTGGCACCGCTTTCCCGAGCTCGTCGGCAACGACTGCGAGTACGACATCACGGGTCACCTGAAGGTCGCGCGGTCCGAGGACGACATGGCGCGCATGCAGGCGCACGGCGAGGCGCAGGCCGAGTTTGGCGTGACCATCGAGATGCTCAACCGCAATGCGCTGATGGATCGGTTTCCCTGGTTCGGCGAGGCGGCCTATGGTGCCGCTTGGTGCCCCGACGATGGCCAGGCCAACCCGCGCCTGGTCGGCCCCGCCTTCGCCCGCGCCGCGCGCGCGGCCGGCGCCACCCTCTTCGAGCACGACCCGCTGCGCCACGCCGCGCGCGACGGCGAGGGCTTCCGCCTCGAGAGCGAGAGCGGACGCACCATTCGCGCGCGCTCCCTCGTCAACTGCGCCGGTGCCTGGGGCGCGCGCATCGCGGCGCAGTTCGACGAGACCGTGCAGCTCTGGCCGATGGAGCCGCAGATGATCGTGACCGAGCCCGCGCCCTATTTCATGAAACCGGCGCTCGGCGTCGTCGGCGGCGACGTCTATGCGCGACAGATCCCGCGCGGCAACATCATCTTCGGCGGGCGCAGCAGCACCGCCAACCTCGACATCGGGTACGGGAAAGCCAACTCGGACGAGAGCCTGACCACCATGCAGCGGACGATCGCGGTGATCCCGCGCCTCGCGGAGATCAATGTGATTCGCTTCTGGAGCGGCGTCGAGGGCTGCACGGCCGACCATCTTCCGGTGCTCGGGCCGAGCCAAACCACGCCCGGCTTGATCCACGCGTTCGGCTTCAGCGGTCACGGCTTTTGCTTGGGGCCAGGGGTCGGCGCGGTGGTGAGCGAGATCCTCGTCGACGGCGCGACACCGACCGCGATCGACGGCTTGGCGATCGAGCGCTTCGCCGATGACGCGGCCGTCCCTCGCGCCCGTGTGGATTTGACGGAAGGCTAACCTTTTCTCATCAACCATTGAAATTGGTGCATCGAAGCCAAACCTGTATGGGTCATGGCAGTTGACGGCAACGGAAACGTGGGTGTCGACGTCCAACGGTAAGATAACGATCCGATTTTGGGGCGTGCGCGGCGGGATCCCGACGCCCGACCAGGCGACCAGCCGGTTCGGCGGCAACACGCCCTGCATCGAAATGCGGTGTGGCGACCGGCTGCTGATCTTCGATGCGGGAACCGGGATTCGGCCCCTCGGCGCCGCACTCGATCAAAGCCAACCGATCGAGGCGGACATATTCTTCTCCAACACGCGCTTCGAGCACACCTGCGGTCTGCCCTTCTTCACGCCGGGCTACAACCCGTCCAACGCCTTCACCGTGTGGGGCGGCGCGCCGAACGGCCATGCCGGTGTCGAGGAAGCCCTCACCAACATGATGACCTCGCCGCTCTTCCCCATCCCCTTGAGCTTCATCGGCGGCCTCAAGGCCTGGCGAGACATCGGCAATGGCGCGAGCCTTGCACCCCATGATGGCATTGCCATCCGCTCGGCCTGCCTCTGCCGCATGCAGGCGGCGACCTGCTACCGGGTAGAATTCGCCGGTCACGCCGTGTGCTACATCACCGCGCCGGTCGATGCGGTGGCCGACAACGACAGCGCGCTTCTCGCGCTCGCCGACCAGGCGGACCTGGTCATTCTGCACGCGCATTTCCTCAACGTCGAAGCGCGCCGACGCCCGTCGCTGGTGCCCTGGGAGGAAGGCGTGCGCCTGTGCGATGCCGCGGGTGCGGCGCGGCTCATCCTGTTCGCGCACCATCCGGACCAGGACGACGTGCGGCTCGATGGCATCGAGGCCCGTCTGAGCGCGCGCCGGGCGGGCTCGGCCGTGGCGCGCGAAGGCCTCACGGTGACGGTCTAGCGGCACCACCCCGCAGCCGCTCGAACAGCGCGAGATATTCCGCAACCACGGCGCCCTCGGTGTAGGAGGCCTCGAAGGCGGCGCGCCCGGCCTCGGCGAGACGCGCCGCGAGGGCCGGGGTTTCGAGCACGGTCCGCAACGCCATCCCGAGGGCCGCCGGATCCTCCCGCGGGACGAGAAGCCCGGTCTCATTGGCCGTGATCAGCGCGGCGGGTCCCTCCGCAGCCGCCGCCACCACCGGCACCCGGTGGGCCCAGCCTTCGATCACCACATTGCCGAGCGGCTCGATGCGCGACGGGCACGCCATGACGTCCGCCGCTCCGTAGAGGGTCTCGACATCCTCGCGCCACCCCAGAAACTCGACCCGATCGGCGATGCCGAGAGCGCGGGCCTGCGCCTGCAGCGCCTCACGCTCCGGCCCCTCTCCCGCGAGCCAAAGATGTGCGCCGGGAATCGCCGGCAGCGCCGCCAACAGCACATCGAAGGCCTTGTTCCTGTGCAAACGGCCGAGCGCGACGATCAACCGCGCATGCCCAGGCTCCGTCGCACGCCGGGCCGAGGCGGGCGGATCATCGACGAAGTTGGGGACGTAGTGGGCGCGCGGCGCCGGCCAGCCGTTCTCGCAGAGATAGCGCACGATGTCCTCAGTGTTGCCGATCAGATGATCGCACGCTTGGTAATATTTGAGATCGTAGTAGCCGCCGAGGCGCGCGACGTGAACGTAACGCGGTCCGGCGCGCCGGCGGCGCGCGGAAAAGCGCGTGGCCCGGTTCATCCAGGTGAGGACCACATTGGGCGCGAAATCCGCGATCTCGCGGCGCACCGCCGCGCCGGTCGAAAGGTCGAGCGCGCCGCCGAAAGCGAGCTCGCGCGGCTTGAGCCCGGCCGCCCGCAGCGTCTCCACCCACGGCAGGTCGCGGCGCACGAGCAGGCGCTGGTCGACGCCCGCCCGATGGAAGGCAATCGCCAAGCGCACGAAGAAGGCTTCGGCACCGCCATGCGCCCCGCCGGCGATCGCTTGAAGGAGGCGAAGCGGTGCCTCAGCCATCGTCGGGCGGATCGAGCTCGGCCTTGAGATGCGAGATGAGAACGAACAGCGCCGCCATCAGTGCGATCGTGAAGCCCCACCGCCCCTCGCGATAGCCACGCCGCCCGAAATAGCATTTCAGGAAGCGCGACACCGAGCGCCGCAGCACCCGATAGAACGGCGGCAGCGGCGTGCCCGACGCGCGCAAGTCACGGGCGCGGGCATCGGTGTAGCGCTGCAGGCGCGCGATCATGTCGGCGAGGTCGCGATCGACATAGTGCCGCATCGGCTGGCTGAGGTGACGCTTGGTCCCGCTCAGGGTCACCGGCGGGTGGATGCGGCTGTCCCCCCAGCGCTTGGCGCCCGGGGTGAAAAGCCGGGGCACCGCCATCACGCCCCAGGAGGCGCCCCAGCCCCAGCGCACCAGGCGCTCGCCGACATAATTGTGAAACGGAATGAGAAAGTAGCCGGGGCTCGCGGTCGCGATCACCCGCCGGATCTCATCGGCGAGCTCGGGCGAGGCGCGCTCGTCCGCGTCGACCTCGAATACCCAGTCGCCGGCGCAGGCATCGACGCCAGCATGCCGACGCGGGCCCTCGAGGGGCCAAGCGCCCTCCACGAGCCGGTCGGTGAAGCATGCGGCGATCGCGCGCGAGCCATCGGTGCAACGGTCCAAAACCACCACGATCTCATCGGCGAATCGAAGGGTCTCCAGGCAATCGGCGAGCTGGTGCGCTTCGTTGTGAGCGACCACGAGCGCAGACAATTTGGGGCGCGCCGTCGATGCCTCGGCGCCGGCCGTTCCGCCGTGGCCGTCGCCCGGCGCGGACGTCACGCGGCCTCTTGGGCGCGCGCCCAGAGCTCGCGCACCGCCGCTTCCGCCATGTCGACGGTGATCCCCTCCATCAGGGAGGTCTCGACATGCCGGTCGTAATCCGGCGCACCGACCAGCTCGTCGAACGATTGCGGTGTGCGCACCACCGCCGTCTGCCGCCCCCAGGGCGCGTACCACCGATCGCGGCTTGGGCCGAAGAGGCCGAGCGTCGGAATGCCGCTCGCCGCGGCCATGTGCATGGGCGCGGAATCGTTGCCGACGAACAGCTGGCAGCGCCGAAGCACGGCGTAGCTCGTGAGGAGGTCGGCCTGGCCCACGAGGTCGACGCACTTGTCGAGGGCATCGGCGATCGGGCGCGTCATCTCCCGCTCGTCGGGCGCGCCAAGCAGCACGGTATGGGCACCCGGCAAGACGCCGCTTGGCGCCGTCAGCCGGCGCACGAGCTCGACGAAGCGGGCCACCGGCCAGGCCTTGCGCGGCCACCCCGCGGTCGGGCCAATGGCGAGCGCGGTGCGGCAGGGCGCCAGCCATCGCTCGGCGGCGGCCTCGTGCTCGGGCGCCAGCCAAAGCCGCGGTGCCGGCGGCTCGCTGCAGCCGAGCAAAGACGCGAAGGCCTCGAGCCGATGGCCGGTCCCATGGTGGCGGGCGGTGACGATCCGCCGTCGGGCCGGCACCAGATAGGCGAGGGCCGAGGCGCGCAGGTCGACCACCAATCCCCAAAAGGTCGTGACGGTCGACGACCAAAGCGCGAGCCAATGCCGCCCGCCCGGCTGCTTCTCGAACGGGATGACGCGCTCGACATTGGGCACGGCGGCGAAGAGCGGTGCCGCCGCCGGCCCACACGCCACTGTGACCCGACAAGCCGGATAACGCTCGATGACATGCGCGAGCACACTGGTCGACAGCACCGCGTCGCCAATCCGCGTCGCGGTGACGAAGAGAACCCTCATCGGAAGAACGCTTCGAACTCGTTCGCCGCGGTGTCCCAGCTTCGCGCACGCCCGTGCCGGCGCGCGACATTGCTCACCTTCTGGAACGCCTCGTCATCGGCAAGCATGGCGATCGCTTGCTCGGCGAACACGTCGTCCTCCTCGCAAGTAAAGCCGGATTGCCCCTCGATCAGGCGCTCCTTGACCGAGGCGATCGGGCGCGCGACCGCGGGCACGCCGACGGCCTGGGATTCGGCGAGCGTCGAGCAATACATCTCGCGCTCGGACCCCGGATAAAGGTGAACCCGAGCCTCGCGGTAGGCGCGCGCCATATCGCGATCCCCGCTCGGTGCCATCACCATGACACCGTGATCGGCCGCGGCCAGCACCTTGCCGTAGATCGCCTTGAGATCGTCCGCCAGCGTCTCACCCCCCTCGGCACGCTTGAAGCTCGCGGAATAGATGTGCAGCTGCGCGGTCGGCACCTGGGGCCGGATGCGCTCGGCCCAGACGTCCAAGAGCCATGCGAGATCGTGCTTCGGATGCGTCGTCACGACCGCGGTCGGAGGATCGGCTGGCGCCATCGCATCGGCATCGCGATACTCTTCGCGCACGCCGGGCGTGACGTTGCGGTGCTTGATCTTGTTGTCGGTGCTGTTGTAGGCCGCGGCATGCGCGGCGCCCAGAAACACCAGCTTGGCTTCCGTGCGCTCGATGAGGTCGTGCACCTGCGGCCGGTGGAGGTAGTCAGGTGGTCCGGCAACCCACAAGATGCGTGCCTTCGTGGCTCGGGTGAACTCGAGCAAGGTCGGCTTGCGGAAAGCGATCAGTACTTCGGTGATCGGCGGGCGGCGACCTTCCCAATGCACCCAGCTCACATTCTCGAAGCCGATGCTGTTGGGCGCGCGGTTGATTACACGCACGACGTGCCCCTGGCGCGCCAACGCGGCCGGCAAGCTCGCGAACGCCTTCTCCGGCCCGCCAAGCGGTTGAAACGCCGGTGTCATCCCATTGAACGGGATCGAGTCATCCACCAATGTGACCAGCATGACCCGGCTTATAGCCCTGGCCGAACGGCTTGCCAAGCAAGCCCCGGCGATGCGCCCGGCACCGCACCCCGGAAGCCGCGCGGGACCGGCCGCGCGACGGCAGGGGTGCTACACTCACAGGCCACCGCCAGCGCGGAGAGATCGGCATGAACGAAGCGATTTATGTGGCGCTTGAGGAGCGCGGGATCCTCGCGGTGGGGGGTGCCGAGGCGGTGCCGTTCTTGCAGGGTCTTGTGTCCAATGATGTCGAGCGCGCCGCGAGAGGCGCCGCGGTATACGCCGCGCTGCTCACGCCGCAGGGCAAATTTCTCCATGATTTCATGATCGTACGGCACGGCGAGTCGCTCCTTCTCGAATGCGAGGCGGACCGGCTGATGGATCTCGGTCAGCGCCTTGCCGCCTATAAGCTCCGCGCCGATGTCAGCCTTGCCGATGCCAGCGAGGACCATGCCGTGTTCGCGCTCCCCGGTGCCGACGGGGCGGCCGCCCTTGGCCTTGCGCTTGCCCCGGGCGACACGGCGCCCTGGGCCGGCGGGCTCGTGCTGCGCGACCCCCGCGCACCGGAGCTTGGCGTGCGGGCCATTCTGCCGCGGGCGGCGGGGTCGCGACCGTTGGTCGATCGCGGCCTGCGGGCGGGCACCGTGCACGATTACGAGCGCCTCCGCCTCACCCTCGGAGTCCCGGCCGGCAGCCGTGACATCGAGGTCGGCAAGGCGACGCTGATGGAGAGCAATTTCGAGGCGCTCGGTGGGATTGACTTCGAGAAAGGCTGCTATGTCGGCCAGGAGATCACGGCCCGCATGAAATATCGCGGTCTGGCCCGCAAGCGCCTGCTCCCGGTCTCGGTCGACGGCACCCTGCCCCCGCCCGGCACGCCGATCACGGCCGGCGGCCAGGAGGTCGGCGAGATCCGCTCGGGGCTCGAGGATCGCGCGCTTGCGCTGCTCCGCCTCGAGCGCGTCGAGGCGGCTCATGCCGTTGGGCTCGTATTGATCGCCGGCGAGGCGGAAATCGCGCCCGCGCCGCATCGTCGGGACTGAGGGCATCCGACACGACGCGTGCACCGCTTGCCATTGTTCTGTGGCGCGGCCACCCTATGTTGCTGATACTAGGCCACGGCACACCGACGACGGGGCACAATCGGCCACGCACGGCGGACGCACGGCTCCGGCCCTGGTCCATCGGGCGTCGGCGCCGATTTGGTGATGGAAAATTGGAGGATCGTATGGCGCGTAGGGCGAACTACCGGATCGCACGGCAGATGCGGGAGCGCGACAAGGCAGCCAAGAAGGCCGCGAAGCGCGAAGCCAAGCTCGAGAAGAAACGCGCCAGGTCGGAGGAGGCCTCCGGCGAAGAGGCGACGCCCGAAACGCTCGACGACACGACGAACTCCTAGAGATCACCTCATGGCCGTGACATACGCGACGTCTACGACGAACGCTCCGTGATGCGCTATGACGCGCGGGCCCGCCGCAGCGTCGATCGTTACGCCGGATCTATTGCTGATTCACCGGAGGCGTACCCTCGGGGCATACCTCCGGGGCCCATTCCTGCGGAAGCCCGGACTTAAGATGAAGGTCGCGCTGCGGATAGGGGATCTCGATGTCGTGCTCGTGGAACCCATCCCAAATTCGCAAGAACACATCGCCGCGGACGTTGGCGGTTCCGTTCTGCGGATCGCGGATCCAAATCCGGAGAGACAGGTCGACAGAGCTGTCACCGAACCCCTGGATAAAGCAATTGGGCTGGGGATCGTCCAGCACCCGCTCCGCCTCCGCCGCGGCCGCAAGACAGATCTCGATTGCCTTTCTCACGTCCGATTCATACGAGATCCCGATATCCATCTTGAGCCGGACGAGATCATGGCTGTACGACCAGTTGATCACCCGCTCGTTTATGAGCATCTCGTTTGGAATGAGATGCTCGGTTCCGTCGCGGGTGATGATCGACACGTAACGGGCGCGAAGATATCGAATCCACCCGTAAGTGCCGCCGATCTCTAGCACGTCTCCCGGTTTGATCGACTTGTCGGTCAGCAGGATGAGCCCGGAGATCAAATTGGCGATGATGCGCTGCAACCCGAAGCCGATGCCCACCCCGATCGCGCCGGTAAAGATCGCGAGACCCGAAAGATCGATGCCGACGCTGTTGAGGGCCAGCACGCCGGCCAGGACGAGAAGGCCGATCCGAACCAACTTGCTGGCAAGCACCTTGAACGACGGAGACAGCTCCTTCGACGCATCGACGCGACGCTCGACGAAGCGCGAGACGACGTTGGCGATCCAGAAAAGAACGCCGAATACAATCAGCGACTTGATAATCGTGAGGAGCGATATCCTGAGATCGCCCAGCGTGACCGCGATGCTGTCGAGAAAATCGACCGTTGGATCGAGCAGCTGCAGTACGTTGAGCGCCGCGATCGTCCACGCTATGACCGCAACCGTGCGGGTCCAAACGGAGTTCTCGACGAACGAGGACACGAGCTTGATCACGACCCATGCGCTCATCAAACTCGCCGCGATTCGCGTCACGGGCTGAGGCCATTGGAGCTCCGTCGCGACGCCGAGCGCGAGCCACATGAGAAGCATCGCCAATATCGGAAAGGCCAGTGCAAGCAGTCTCGTGACGACTTGATTGGTGGCGCGGCCGCGAAGCGCGCGAGCGTTGAGGAGGCGGTCCGATCTGGCCCGGACCCAGCGCCCGGTTATGAAAGCGACGAGCAGGACCGCGGCCACGACGGGAAGCTGGCCGAGGGTCTCGAGGGTGGCGACCTCGGTCAAAAACCATTCTTTGAGCTTTTCCGCCGAACTCAGGATCGAACCAAAATCAATCTCGTCCATATCTCGGCCAGCCGGTTTGTGAGTCGATTCGGAATTGGACGATTGCTTTTCGCCAAACTCAAGCCCTAACGATCCGTCCCGGATCAATTGTCAAACGGCGGAGAGATGGGAATCGCGAAGGCAAGACGGTGCCGGTAGCGATGGCTCATGAGGGAGGCATGGATCGATGTGGACCAGGGTTCGTCGCCGGGTTGCGCTTGCGGCAGCAGCGGCAGTCGTCGTCGCGTCGATCGGCTTGGAGTGCGCGCGGGGCGGGTTGCCTCAGTGCGTGGGGGGCGCGCACGGAATCGCTGCGATCACGCCGGTCTTATCGTTCACGAGCACTTTCACCGTGTAGCCGGGAATGTCAGTCCATAGCGCCTCTTCCGGGCATGCATTGCCCGCGTGGAGCTCGCCAGGTGGTGCCGCCTGGCCATGCCGTGCGCTGCCCACACCAGGCGCGAAATAGACCGGCACCTCGATCTCCCGCCCTTCCGCGGGGAGAGTGATCTCACCCACATCCCATGCCGGCGGCAGCTCGTGGGCACGATAGTAGCTGCGCGCGCGGGAGACCGCGCGCGCCGGAGCCAGTTGCTCGGTCGCGGCGTGATCGGCTTCCTGGGCCGCGCGCTGCCGCCGGCGCAGGTCCTGCGCCGTCTCGTAGATCACCACCGCGAGGAAGATGACCCCGAGCGCCAGGTAGAAAATCCACATCCGGCGCCGGCGCTTGGGTCGTGTCGCATGTCGTGAGCGCTTGACCAACTGAGAAAAACCAAGTCTGTGGAGCCCACACGATACCGCCGGAGCGACGGGGAGAGGAACCATGGACCTGCCACGCAACATCCAGAGCGAGCTGGAGAAGCGAGACGAGCACATTCTGGCCTTGGAGATGATGACGGTCGATCAGGCCTGTCGCCTCCTCGCCCTCGAAGCGGTCGTGATTGGCGCAAATGCCGCGACCGGCGCCTCGGCGGATGCCATCAACGCCCACATCGAGGCTCAAACCGCACGATTTCAAGAGCGATTTGAGGGAACCGGGCTCACGGGTTTCATCGACCGGGCCAAACGAATTGCCGCGGAGCTCACGGCGAGTGGAGACCGTGCCTAGAGCCTGTCACGTTTCGCTCATGCTCACGCGACATGCTCTCTCTCATTGGAGTTGACGCCAATGCGTCGTCGCAGGTGGCCCCACCTGCGCGGGATTTGCGCTAGGCGACCGCGCGGTCGGTCAGCCAGCGATGGAGGACCCGCGCCAGCTCGTTCGCGTCGAACGGCTTTGCGAGATAGTCATCCATACCAGCGGCGAGGCAGCGCTCGCGGTCGCCCTTGAGGGCGTGCGCCGTGAGCGCGATGATCGGCGTGCGGATGCCGGCGCCGCGCTGTTCCGCCTTGCGAATCCGGGCGGTCGCTTCGAAGCCGTCCATTTCCGGCATCTGGCAATCCATGAGAATGGCGTCAAATAGGGTCGCCTCCCAGGCGTCGTAGGCCTCGACGCCGTTGGCCGCGACCGACACATCACAGCCGAGCTGCAGGAGCGCGGCGCGCGCGACCTCTTGATTGACGAGGTTGTCCTCGGCGAGCAGCACGCGCGCATGGAACGCCGACGGCGTCTCGTTCTCGCCGCTCTCGACCGCGATGGCCTCGGAGTCGGCCACCTTGAAGGGCACTTCGAAGGCAAAGGTGGAGCCGCGCCCGACAGTGCTCTGCACGCTGATCTCACCCCCCATCATCTCCACGAGCGCCCGAACGATGGAAAGGCCGAGGCCGGTGCCCTCATAGCGCCGCGACGCGGACCCATCGACCTGCTCGAAGGGGGCGAAGAGGCGCTCCTGATGCTCGCGATCGATGCCGACGCCGGTGTCCTCGACCTTGAACCGGATAATCTCGCCCGCCCCCTCCGGCATTGCGCACTCCAGCCGGACGGTGATCCAGCCTTGCTCGGTGAACTTGATCGCGTTGCTGATGAGATTGCCGAGGATTTGGCCGAGCCGATGGGGATCGCCGATGACGTGATGCGGCACGTCGTCGGCGATCGATGCCGACACGAGCAAGGATTTCGCCTGTGCCGTCTGCGAATAGAGCTCGACGGCCTCGCGCACCACCGTGTGAAGATCGAAAGGCGCCGCATCAATGGTCAGCTTGCCGGCCTCGATCTTCGAGAAATCCAGGATGTCGTTGATCACGCGCAGCAGAGAGCGTCCGGACGATTGAATGATATCGACGAACCGCCCCTGCTGGGCGTCTAGCTCGGTTTTCGAGAGGAGGCCCGCAATACCCAGAACGCCGTTCAACGGCGTTCTGATCTCATGGCTCATATTGGCCAGGAATTGAGACTTGCCGAGGCTCGCGCGCTCCGCAGCTTCCTTTGCCGCCCGCAGCTCCTCGGCGGCGCGCCTTTTCTCGGTCACGTCCTGCATCGTCCCGAGGATAAATTGCACGGTCCCGGCATCATCGGTGAGCGCCGTGCCGACCAGGTCGACCCACACCGTGGAGCCGTCGCGGCGTAGGAACCGTTTTTCCGTGCGATGACTTTCGATGCGCCCCGCTATCAAGTCATGGAAGCGGCGGTTGGTTAATCCCATGTCGTCGGGATGAGTCACCTGCTGCGTTGTCATGCCGCCGAGCTCCTCGGCCGAATAGCCGATCATGTGCTCGAAGGCGGCGTTGGTTTGCACGAACACGCCTTCGCGATCGATCATCACGATTCCGGCGCCGGTCGACTGGTAGATGGCGCGAAGGTGCTTCTCGCGCGCTTCCAGAGCGACCGTCGCGCGGTGCCGATCGATTGCGAGCGCGAGATGCGTACAGATCGTGACTGCCAGCTCGATGTCCGAGCCGCCGTAGGCGTCCGGCTGGCTCTTGCCGAACGTGATCGCTCCGACCACCACATCGAACGCGCGGAGCGGCACCGTCAGCACGCTGCGGAGTGCCTCACCCTCGTCCTGCTCGATGCCCGGCGGCAGCTCGACCACGCCGGGCGCGGGATCGACGAGTGTTCGAACTTGGCCCGTGGCGATCACCTCGCCGGCGAGGCCCGACGGCATGGTCAGCGCCGCCGACGCCGGGGCGGTTTCACCGTCGTGAAACAGAGAGCGGACCCGATAGGTCTCGCAATCGCCCTCGCACAAGGCTAGCGCGCAGAACTCGAAATCGAGCAGCCATTTGACCTGCCCGATCGCATCCGAGAGGAGCCGATCGAGGGTCGGCGCCTTGGCGATCGCGAGCAGAAGCTCGACGAGCAGCGTGTTTCGCGCGACCTGCGCCGGCGACACCGCCTGGTCCGCGCTCATGCGCCCACCTCTCTCACCCGCCGAGATGCCTGATCGGCGCGGGGATCCATCCGGCGGGCGATCGGTGTGGCCCGCCGGCCGCCGGATGGGAAGACCGTGATCGCGCGGCTAAGCCGCCAGCGCGTCGACAAACGGCGGATCAAGGTCGATCTTCAGGCTTTCGGCGATGCGATCGGCAAATGTCACCCAGGCCGCCAGGGAGATCGTTTCGACGATCTCGCGGTCGCTGAGCCCCGCCTTGCGCACCCGGTCATAGTCCTCGGCGGTCAAGCTCTCGGGCTGGGTGCCGGCCGTCACGGCGAACTTGATGATCTCGCGCACGCGCGAGGGCTCGATCGCCTCGTGGTTGCTGTCGAGCGCTGCCAGCGTGGCGTCGTCGACACCGAGCGAACGGCAATTCAACTTGTGAAGCGAATTGCAATAGTGGCAGCGATTTGCCGCTGACACAGAGTAGGCGATCATGCCGGCCACGGTCGCGGGCAGGCTCGACCCCATCACGATCTGCCGGAACCCTGCCCACACGCCCGACATCACGTCGGGCGCGACCGCCTGGGCGCGCCAAAATGCGGGCACCATCGGGACCTGCATTTCACGCTGAATCTCATCGAAAAGTTCGGCGACCGGATTGGGCGCCTGCTCGGCATCGGTCAAAGGAATATTGCTGATCGGAATACGGTTCATCAGGTCCTCGCTTGGCACGATTGCGACACGGTGCACCGCCGCCGGCGACGGCGCGGGAATTTGAGAACAATCTCTGGAGTTTAGGAACCGCGCGCCTAAGAAACGCTTAAGTGGGTGTGTTCATTTGGATGCCAGCCCGACGAAGGTTAATGCGCCCGGCCCAGCCAGCCCGGAATCGGGCCCGCCAGCCGGGCCGCGGGGCTCGTCGAGGCCGGGCCGAGCCGGCACGCCGGCTCGGCCCCAAGATCGACCTCAACATCGGTGTTTGCGGAAAGCCGCTAGGCGCGAATGATGACCTCGCCCGAGGTGATCTCCGGCGCGCCGATGGTGAAGTCGCCGGCGATGTTGTCGCGCACCCAGGCCGCCGCCGTCTCGGTGGATGCGTCGACGCCTGCCTGGTCCTCGAACACCGAAACGGTCGCCAAGACACCGTCGCCGGCATCGATCACATAGTAGGCGAGGCAGCCGGGGATCCCTTTGATGAGGGCACCAATGTCGCTGCCGTTGATGCGCTCCAGGATCGCCGGCGCATCGCTTGGGCTTGCAGTATAGCGTCTCACGCTCGCATGCATTGTGTTGTCTCCCTCCTGAGACCGGCGCCATTGCCGGCCGGAGGCAATCTTGCCACGAACGCGTGGCTGACCGCCGGCCTATTCGTCGGCGCCGCGTCGTCCGTGACGGAGCCCGCCGAGGCCGGCGCCGTCGCCGTCGCCGTCGCCGAGGAGCGGCGCCCACCAGTCCCGATTGGCGCGGTACCAATCGATCGTGCGCGCGAGCCCGGTTTCGAAATCCACCGCCGCACGCCAGCCGAGCGCCCGCTCGATCTTCGTCGGGTCGATGGCATAGCGGCGATCGTGACCCGGGCGATCCTTGACGAAGCGGATCAAGCGGTCGTGGGGCGCGGCCGAGGGATTTCGCGCATCGAGCGCCGCGCAGATCTTGCGCACGACATCGATGTTGTCCCGCGCTGCGCGGCCGCCGACGAGATAGGTCTCGCCGGGAGCTCCCGCTTCTGCGACCCGCGTGAGCGCCGCACAATGATCATCCGCGAATAGCCAATCGCGCACGTGCCGCCCGTCGCCATAGACCGGCATCGCGCGCCCGGCGAGCCCGCTCAGCGTCATGAACGGCACGAGCTTTTCGGGGTGCTGCCGGGGTCCATAATTGTTGGAGCAGTTGGTAAGGCACACGGGCAACCCATAGGTCTGGAACCACGCCCGGACGAGATGATCCGCACCCGCCTTGCTCGCCGAATAGGGTGAGCGCGGATCGTAGGGCGTGGCCTCGGTGAACGCGGCGCCCTTCGCCGCAGATCCGTAAACTTCATCCGTCGAAACGTGAATTAAACGGGCATCTTGCGCGGAAATCTTCTCAAATAGATCAAGCGTACATTTCAGGACATTGAGGGTGCCGAGGACGTTGGTTTCGACGAAGATCCCGGGCTCGTCGATCGAGCGATCGACGTGGGTTTCGGCGGCGAGGTGAAAGACGTAGCGCGGGCGATGGCGCGCGAAGGCATCGGCCAACGCCTGGGCGTCGCGGATGTCCACCCGCTCGAAATCCGTGCGCGGATCGTCGGCCACGTCGTCGAGCGAGCGCAGATGGCCGGCATAGGTCAACGCATCGAGCGTCACGACGCGCCAGTCGGTCGCCGCGAGGAGATGCCGCACGAGGTTGCTGCCGATGAACCCGGCACCGCCCGTGACCAGCGCCGTGGGTATCGTGTCCGCCATCACCCTCCGCGCTCCTCCTCCGCTACGCGGCCGCGTCCAGGTAGCCGCGCCGCTCGCTCCAGGCCTGAAAGGCGATCAGGGTCCAGAGCCGCTCGGCCGTGTCGCGCCGGCGCGCGGCGAGATCGTCATACCAGGCGCGCGGCAGCTCGGGGCGAAACAAGCCCTGGCGCCGCAGGCGCGCCGGATCGATCGCGCGCCGGGTCAGGTCGGCAAGCGGCCCCGTGAGCCATTCGGCAATCGGGATCTCGAAGCCCTTCTTCGGAAGGGAAAACGCGCTCGGCGGCAAACGATCCGCAAAGCATGTGCGGAGGATCTTCTTGCCGGCGCCGCGCGCAAGCTTGAAGGCGCCGGGCATGGCGGCCGCGCATTCCACCACGCGATGATCGAGGAACGGGCAGCGCACCTCCAGACTGTTCGCCATGCTCATGCGATCGACCTTGACCAGCATGTCGCCGACCAGACCGATCTCCATGTCGGCGTAGAGCATGGCGTTGATCGGGTCATCGTCACCCGCCTCCTCGCGCCGGTCCGCGACGAGCGTCTCGAGCGAGCGGTCGGCCGGCGGCGCGACCAGCAGGTTGGAAAGATCGTCGTCCGGCATCAGGCGCATCCAGCCGGCTTGGCGTCCCACGGCATCCTTGCCGGCGTGGGCGGCGAAGCGCCGCGCGCGCCGCGCCCGCTCCAGAAGCGCGACGCTCTTGCGCTCCGGCAAGGCCGAAACGAGGGGCTCGATCGCGCCCTTGCGCAGGATGCGCGGCAAAGCCTGGTAGCGCGCCGCCATGAGCTCGCCTTGATATTTTCGGTAACCGCCGAACACCTCGTCGGCGCCATCTCCCGAGAGGGCCACGGTGACATGGCGCCGGGCCTCGCGCGCGAGCAGATAGGTGGGGACCGCGGAGCTGTCCGCGAAGGGCTCGTCCAACCCGTCGAACACCGCATCGAGCGCGGCCGCCGCGTCGGCCGTCGAGACGGCGAGCTCGGTGTGCTCGGTGCCGAGATGGCGCGCGATCGCCCGCGCGGCCGGCCGCTCCTCGAAATAGTCCGCAGCGCCCTCGAAACCGAGGGTGAAGCTGCGCACCGTTTCACTCCGACGCACCATGGCCGCCGCGATGAGCGCGGAATCGATGCCGCCGGAGAGAAACACGCCAAGCGGCACGTCGGCGACGAGACGCGCGCCCACCGCCTCGTCGACCGTCGTGCGGAGCAGCCCCATGGCCGCGCCCTCATTGCCGAGCCGCGGCAGCCGTTCGCGCGCGAGGTCGTACCAGCGCTCGACCGCGATCCCGCTGCGGGTCACGCAGGCGAGGTGCCCCGGCGGCAGTTTCTCGACACCCGCGATGATGGTCATGGGGTCTGGCACATAGCGCAGGGTGAACAGAAGACCGAGCGCCGCCATGTCGATCGCACCACCGGTTCCCCGTATTGCCTCCAGCGCGACCAGCTCGGAGGCGAAGGTGACCCGCGCGCCCTGCCGGTGATAGACCAGCGGCTTCTTGCCGTAGCGGTCGCGCGCTAGCCAAAGTTGCTCGGCAACCGGATCCCAAAGGGCGAAGGCGAACATGCCGTTCAGCTTCGGCAGCAACGCCTTGCCCCAGGCCTTCCAGCCGGCGAGCAGCACCTCGGTGTCGGATGTGCTCGCGAAGCTGTGCCCAGCCAGCGCCAGCTCGCTGCGCAATGCGGCGAAATTGTAGATTTCGCCGTTATAGGCGAGCACCGCGCCGTGCCGCTCCATCGGCTGCGCGGCCGCCGGGCTCAGGTCGATGATCGAAAGCCGCGTATGGCCGAGCGCACACCGCGCATCGAACCACGTGCCGCGATCGTCCGGCCCGCGCGGGTGGAGCCGCGCGACGGCGCGCTCGATTAGCGGCGCCACGCTCGAGCGATCCAGGCCGTCAAAATCGACGAGACCGACCAGCCCGCACATCTAGCGTCGCCCGGCCCTGAGATGACGTTGACGGCTCACCCGAGCGTCGCGATCGCGCGCGCAGCAAGCGCAGCCGGCGATGGTCAGAGCGCGCGAACCGAGATCTCGCGCACCGCCACATCCCCGTCGACCGTGAGGACGATGCCGTCGAAGGATTCCCGAATCGCGCGGTCCGAATGGCGGAGCACGCGCTGGCCATCGACGAACACGGCCAGCACGCCGTTCGGGCGGCGGCGCAGGACCACCTCATAGGCTTGTTGCCTGGCAAGACGGTAGCTTCGGCTCGTCTGAGTCAAGACGGTCGTGCCGCCGCGGGTTTGGCGATCCAGAACGAACAGGCGATTGGCGCCCGGCCGGTAGCTCAACCCATAGCCGGTACGGCGACTGCTGCCCTGGTACACGCCGACCCGCAGGCTGCCCGCACGCTGCACGCCGGAGACGCGCAGCGTCATCTCGAAGGCATTGGGGATCTTCGTCGGCAAGATGATCGACGCCACCTCGGCAGGATCGGTCGGCACGCTCGTCGCATCGAGGGCATCGCGCAAACGGGCGATCTCTTCGCGGACGGGCACGCGCGGCGCGCCGTCGAGCGTCACCGAGCGCACCTGCGTATAGCGGCCGGACTCGCGCTCCAATGTTTCGAAACGCGCGAGGTCCGCGCTCAGGGTCTGACGCCGGTCGAACGAGCTGTCCGCCCGTACGCGCGCCAGCTCATCGCCTGCGTAAACCCCCGAGGGCCAGCCCGCGAGAGTCATCGAGCGGAGCGCAACCTCGGGTCCGCGATCGCGCACGAGCGTCTCGAGCCGCGGGAGCCGCGCGGCCGGCAGCATCGATCTCAGCCATTCGAGCTCCTTGGCGACCTCCACCACCTTGCCCTCTTGGGACGGCGAGCGGATTTTCTTGCGCGGTCCTTCGACGCGCAGCACCGCCTCATACTCGTCGATATAGGTCTGCAACGAGCGCGTGCCGGGGTGCAGCGACGACGGATCGCTCGCGCCGACGCCGCGGAGGCCGCGCTTCAGATCGATCGCGAACTGCCCGGACGCGACGGTCCACTTCGGGTTTCTCACATAATCGCCGTCGTCGAAGCGATCGCTGATCAACGGAGGCCGGGCGGTCTCCGGCGCCGGCGCTGGCGCCGACCGCTCGAAGTCATTGATGGCATCGCGCAGCTCGCGAAGGAATCCGGGATCGGCCGCCCGTCCGCGCTCCGCCTCGTCGATCAAGCTTTTCAACTGCTTGACCAGCGCCTCCTCCTCGGCGCGCTGGTCGGCCTTGGCGCCCGGGATGCCGCTCGCAAGAGCGAGCGCCACAGCACACATGAAAAACACCGGAACAATGGCTCGCATTGTGTCGGCTCCATCTCGCTGAAAGCTGGCAGATACTAGCACGTTCCGCCGATGCGTCGCGGACGCCGCGCGGCAAATTGGCGCGACGGGAGAGCCGTGATACCGTCGTTCGCGCCCGCGCGCAGCGCCCACCTGCAGCGCCCACACGTGGAGGTCGGCAGATGCCCGGCACGCAAGAAAAAGCGGAGGCGCTCGCTGCTGCGCTCTTCGCCGCGCACGAGAACGGGCAGCCGTTCACCCGTGTCCGCGGGCCACTCCGCCCGGCGACTCTCGACGAGGGCTACGATGTTCAACATGCGCTCAACAAGCGCTACGCCGCGGCCGGGCGTGGCGCGCCCGTCGGCTACAAGGTCGGCCTCACGGCGAAACCCAATCAGGAACTCTACAAAACCGACCAGCCGATCAGCGGCGAGATTTTTGCAAGCACCGTGCATCACGCGCCGGCGCAGGTTCGCCTGGACGGGTTCGTGCGCCTCGGGATCGAGTTCGAGCTCGGGTTCGAGATCGGCGATGCGTTCCGCGCGGAGGATGCACCGTTCGCGCCCGGCGATGCGCAAGAGCGGGTGGCGGCATGCATGCCGGCGTTCGAGCTCATCGATGATCGCAACGCCGATTATGGCGACATCGATGCGCTCTCGATCCTGGTCGACAATGCGTGGTGCGATGGCGTGGTGCTCGGCCCGCGCCTCGCGGATTGGCGGGCGCTCGACCTCGCCACCACACCTGCATCACTCCGCGTCAACGACGAGCCGCCGCAAGCGAGCGTCACCGGCGCGGCCATGGGACACCCGCTCAACGCGCTCGTCTGGCTCGCCAATCAGCGCGCCGCGCGCGGCGAGAGCCTGGACGCCGGCAAGATCGTGATGACCGGTAGCACGCTTCAACTGCGCTTCGCCGCGCGCGGCGACCGCTTCGCTTACGAGGTGGCCGGCGTGGGCACCGTGGAGGCCGAGATCGTCTAGCCGAACGGCGATGCTCCGTGGGTCGGCGGCTCGTCCGGCTGGCTAAAGCATTTCACGGTCGCTCATGCTCGCGAAATGCTCTCTTTCACTGGCATTGACGCGAATGCGTTGGCGCAGGTGTTCCCACCTGCGCGGGATTTGCTCTATAGACGCGCGGCGCCCGCGCAGGCGCACTCCTCGTCCTGCTCGCCCGTGCCACCGCCGACCCCGCAGCCGCCGATAACCGCGCCGTCGCGCAAGATCGGCACGCCGCCGCGCCCGAGAATCATCTCGCCGCCCGAGGCCGCGACGATGCCGCGAAACGTCGGATGATCGGCGCGCTCCGTGAGATCGCCGCTCGGCCGTCCGAACGCGGCCGCCGCAACCGCCTTGCCCTGGCTGCCATAGGCCGCGGCCCAGATGGTGCCATCCGTGCGTTGGAACGCCACGAGACGTCCGCCGGTATCACAGACGGCGACCGCGACGTCGATGTCGAGTTCGCGCGCCTTCTCCAGCGCGCCCTCCACGACCTGCAGCGCATCATCGAGTGTCAGCGCCATCGATCCCTCCTCCACCATTTGCGATCGTTCATTCTGCCACCGCGGGGCGACAGCGGCGGGAAATTGCGCGCGGCGTCGCCCGATTATTGCATATTTTGGAATAATATCTTGTTCCAAATCGACATTCATCCCTCGCTTCTCAAGGATTACATCCGCGTCAACGGATCAGCACACAGGGGCGAGCCATGGACACCCAATCACCGTTTCATGCCGCGGAGCGCGCGGTGCAAGCACGCCTCGGAGTCGGCGACATCGAGGATTGGGCGCGCAAGGTCGTGAGGCCCTCTCTGCCCGCCGAGCACCGCACGTTCTATGCCGGGCTTCCGTTCTTGGTGGTGGCGGCGCGCGATCCGGCCGGCCGCCCCTGGAGCACACTGCTCGCGGGCCCGTGCGGTTTCGCCTCGTCGCCCACGCCCCGATCATTGGTCGTCGGCGCGCGCCCCACGCCGGGCGATGCGCTGGACGGCGCCCTCCTGCCCGGCGCCGACATCGGCATTCTCGGGATCGAGCTCGCCACCCGCCGGCGCAACCGCGTCAACGGCCGGCTCGACGCCGGCGCCGACGGCGCGCTGCACCTCGCGGTCGCCCAGAGCTTCGGCAACTGCCCGCAACATGTCAGGGAGCGCGCCTGGCGATGGGTCGATGACGAGCCGCCCGGCCGCGCGATCTCGGGGGCGCGCTTGACCCCGGCCCAGCGGTCGTGGATCACGCGCGCGGATACGTTCTTCATCGCGAGCGGTCACCGGGGAACCGGCGAGCACCCGGCGTTCGGCATGGACGCCTCGCACCGCGGCGGCGAACGCGGCTTCGTCCGCGTCGAGAGCGAGAGCCGGCTCGTGTTTCCGGATTACGCCGGCAACAACCATTTCAACACGATCGGCAATCTGGTCGCCGATCCGCGCGCCGGCCTGCTGTTCGTCGATTTCGAGAGCGGCAGCCTGCTGCAGCTCACCGGTCGCGCGACCATCGACTGGGCGTCACCGGCGGTGGCAAGCGTGGCCGGCGCGCGGCGCTTGGTGGCGTTCGACATCGACGCGATCGTCGAGCTGCCGCACGCCGTGCCGCTCCGTTGGGAGAGCGACGCCACATCTGTCCGCTCGTTGCGCCTCGTCGAAAAGACCCCCGAGAGCGCGGACGTGACCTCGTTCGTCTTCACCGCGCGCGATGGGGGCGCGCTTCCCGCGTTCGAGGCGGGCCAGCACCTGCCCATCGAGCTGGAGATCCCCGGCGTCGACGCGCCGGTCCGCCGCAGCTACTCGCTGTCGGGCGCGCCGCAGCGCGCGGCCTACCGCATCACGGTGAAGCGCACACCGATGGGCACTGCGTCGCGCTATCTCCACGACCACCTGGCGCCCGGCGCGATCATCGAGGCGCGCCGGCCGGCCGGAAGCTTCGTGCTCCCGCCCGGCGACGACCCGATCGTGCTGGTGAGCGCGGGCGTCGGGCTCACGCCGATGGTCAGCATGCTCCACGCGCTCGCCGCCGCGCCGGCAGCCGATCGCCCGGTGTGGTTCGTGCACGGTGCACGCGACGGCGCGCACCATCCGCTCGCCGGCGAAGTGGCCGCGCTGGTCGCCGCGCATGCCAACATGCGCTCGCACATCGCCTACAGCCGGCCCAGACCGGCGGATCGCCTGGGCACCGACTATGACCTGCGCGGCCGCATCGACGGCGCGCGCCTCGTGCAGGCGGTGCGCGATCCCATGGCGCGCTATTTCCTATGCGGGCCCGTCGGCTTCATGGCCGAGATGCACGCGGCGCTCGAAGCGCACGGCGCGCCGGCGGAACGCGTGCATAGCGAATCCTTCGGGCCGGCGGGCTAAGCATTTCACGTTCACTCGTGCTGACGCGACACGCTCTCTCTCATTGGCATTGACCCAAATGCGTCGTCGCAGGTGATGCCACCTGCTCGGGGTTTGCTCTAGTCGCTCGCGAGAACGGCCGCGCGCGGCCGCGGCGGCAAACGCGCCGGGTCAAAGGGTGCGATGTCGACCGTCGTCGCGGCGCCGTCAACGATCAGCTCGGCCATCGCCTCGCCCGTCGCGGGCGCGTTGAGGATGCCCCACACGCTGTGACCCGTCGCGAGATAGGCCCCATCGACGCCTCCGACGCGCCCGATCAGCGGCATGCCGTCGTGCACGATGGGGCGGTGACAGGCCTGGCGTTCCAGAATCTCGGCATCGGCGAGCGACGGCACCAGCCGGCTCACGACGTCGCGCAACCGCTCGGGCCCGCCGGCGTCCGGCGCCACCGCGGCCGGGTCCGCGGGCAGATGGGCATCGCCTGGAAGACCGCAGGCGTAGGTCGTCCCGTCCGCGCGCGGATAAATCTCCGGCGCGACGACGGCGCCGTCGGCGGTCTCGAACTCGGCGAAGAGCGCGTGCGGCGGCCCCGGCGGTCGATAGCGGAACAGGAGGCTGTGCCCCTTGAGGCGCGAGACGGCGGGCACGGGCAACCAGTCGCTGGAGAGGATCGACCACGGACCCATCGCGACGACGACCGCATCGGCCGCCACGCTCTCGCCATCGACCCGCACGCCCGCAACCGCCCCGCTCGTGCCACGTTCCACCCCCTCCACGGCACCGATGTGAAGCGCGGCGCCGTGGGCCACCGCACGGTCCATCATGCCGCGCGTGAACGCGGCGGGGTCGAGCTGCGCGGTCGTCTCGGGTGTGCCGATCCGCGCCGTCACCGCGACCTCGGCCCCGAGCCAATCCGGCGCCGGCACGCGCCCATGGGCCGCAAGGTCGCGCCGCGCGCTCGCGATCACGCTCAGCGTCTCCACGCGCCGGTAGCCCCAATCCGCGTCCGCGGCCTCGCCGAGCGTCGCGTGCAGCGCGAAGCTTCGCCGGGCGAGCGGTGCAACGGGTGTGCCATCGCACCAATCGCGCGCCAGAAAACCGCCCGACTTGCCCGACGCGGCGCAGGCAACGCCGCATCGCTCGACGACGACGACCTCGCACTGTTGCCGCAGGCTCAAGAAGTAGGCAATCGACGCGCCGATCGCGCCGCCGCCACAGATCACGACGCGCATGCCACCTCCCTCTTCTCTCGCCTCCTGTCCGCCGACGACCCTGGAAGGCGAGGCTCCGCGCGCCGCGCCCCGGGCTAACCCGGCACCGGGTCGAGGCGGCCGGGGCCGGCGCGGGCGACGGTCTTGCCGCGCCAGCTGTCGACAAGGCGCATGCCTTCCAGCTTCTCCTCGGCGGACATCTCTTTCACGACCCCGTCGAGCTCGTTGAGCGCGCTGCCGATGCCATGCTGACCGGCGAGCGAGAGCCAGAGGAACGCCTGCACGCGGTCGCGCTCCACGCCCTCGCCCGCGACATACATGTGGCCGAGCCGGCTCTGCGAGGGGTAGTGCCCGTTCTCGGCGGCCTTGCGGTACCAGTGGGCGGCCTTGGCGGGATCGCGCCGCACGCCGCTTCCCTTGCCATAGAACACGGCGAGGTTGAACTGCGCGTTCGGGTCGTTGCCGCGCGCGGCGCGGCGAGTCCAGCGCACCGCCTCGGCCTCATCGGCCGCGACGCCCTTGCCCATGGCATAGAGGGCGCCGACGTTGCTCTGCGCCTGGCGATTGCCCCCTTCGGCCGAGCGCAGATACCAGGCGAAGGCTTCCTTGTCGCTGAGGTCGACCCCGTCGCCGTTGGCGTAAAGCGAGCCGACCCAGGCCTGCGCCTCAGCGTTGCCGGCCTCCGCGAGCGGCAGCCAAATCTCGCGCGCGCCGTCGAAATCGCCCGCCATATAGGCGGCGCGCCCCGCCTCGACGGCCGCGGCCTCGGCCTTCGTCGGGCGGCGCTTAGGGCGTGGTCCGTTCGCTTTTCTTGTAGACATAGACGCAGTCCGTATCCTCGGTCGCCTCATCGGGTGGCGCGCCATCGGCGTTCAACCGCTCGAGAAAATAGCGCTGGACCGTGCGCGCCGCCTGATAGGTGAGCGCCTGCTTGTAGAGCCAGGGGTCGTTGTCGCGATCCACGCCATGGGTCTCGAAGAGCGCGGCTTGGGGGTCGGCGGCGACACCGACATAGTACTCGTCGAAACCGCCGCCGAACTCTTTGATGTAGGCGAGGATCTCATGCTTGATTTGCTGGACGCTCAGAACCATTGCGCGGTCTCGCTGGCGTGAACGGTGCTAGCGCGTCGCGGCGTTGAAGAGCGGCGCCGGCCAAACATAATCGTGCTCGGCCAGCAGGCGCGACAGAAGATAGCGCTGGAACCGATATCCGGTGGGACTGGTCTCGATGGGCGGCTCCTCGGCCGCCGTTTCCGGGCGCGCGGGCGTGCCCCATGCTTCAAGCGTGGCCTGGCGGGCGACGGCCCTCTCCGATGCCGCATCCACGATCGCGCGCCATGCGTCCACGAGCGCCGCGGCGTCGCGCGATGATCCCGCGCCGGCCGCCACGCGCACACGCACCAGCGTGTCGGTGATGCTGGTCGGCTGCATCACCACGCTCACGAGGCGATCGGCGCCGCGCGCGAGCAGGAGGTTCGGGAAAAGCCACGCGACCGTCTCGGCCTCGCGCGCGCCGAGCACGTAGGCGCCGTTTTCCTCCGCCGCGGGATCGGCCGGCACGCAGGCTTCGTCCATCAGCGCCGCGGCGAACAGCTTCCAATTGGCGCCGGACTCGAGCCAAAAGGCGCCGACATCGGAACGGTCATCCTCTGGGAGCGCGTCGAACGCGCCCGGCAGGTCGCCGAGCGCGGCGTCCAGCGGCGGCGCCTCGTGATCGAGATTGACGAAGATCAGCCGCCCCCAGCGATCGACCTTGATCGGAAAGAGCCGATCGGGCCGGTAGCCGAGATATTGGCGCATCGCCGGCGTGTTGTCGCCGAGCTCGTCCGCGGGGATGACATCGCGGTCGCGGCTATAGCCGCAAGACGTGAATGAGCATTTGGTCTTCAAGCCGGTTTGGCACTGCGCCGGGATCGCGCGGCAACCGCCATGCTGCGCCAGGTTGAAGCGCCCGACGAGCGCGCCATCCGGCCCGCGCTGCACATGGATGCCGTGGTTGCCGACGGTGTAGGGCAACAAATCTCCGGGCGCGGCGATCTGGCCCGCGCTGCCGACGCAAAGCCAGCTCCGCGTCCAGACCTTCTCATCCTCGAGATCGGCGAAGATCTTGGAACGGTAGGCGACCGGGTTGAGCATGCGCGCGCGCCCGAAGGCGCCCGTGGCGGGCTCGTAGACCGCCGCCTCGGTGAGATCGAGGCCTTCGTCGAAATAGCCGAGCTCGGGATGGATCATCATGTCCAACGACACCCGCCCGGCGCGGCGGGGCGAGGCGCCGCAGCACCCGCCCCGCGCCGGGCCGCGCTACTTGCGCTGCTTGTTCATCGGCGGATCGTAATCCGCGCGACCGCGATGCTTGTAGGCATCCTTCGGCGGCGGCGGCAACGGTCCGTCCTGCGAGAAGCGATCGACCACGTTCTTGATTAGACGTGAGATGTTGTTCTTGTCCGGATCGGCGTTGTTCCAGGGCAGCGAGCCGCAGAACGCGATCGAGCTGAAGGCGAAGCACGCGCCGCCGTTCGGCGTCTCGTGATAGGCGATGTCGGACCGGACACGCGGATGCTGCGTGCCGTCGAGGCCCTGCTGGTTGAAGCCGAAGTCCTCCATGACGAGGAGATAGGCCTCGGTGTGGCGTCCCGCCGAGGTCGCGACCACCAACGTGTGCGGCGGTGAGCCGAGCATCGTGTCGACGATGTCGAGCTCGGTGCCGGCGGCACCGCCACCGACCAGGCCGAAATTGCCGAGCTTCTCGTCATACTCGATGCCCTCGAAGGCCCACGACACGCGCGCATCGTTACTTTCGGGAGTGCGCGAGTAGTAGGACGAGATATCGAAGCCCTCGGACGACATGCCCGTGCCGGCGACGGAGTGGAGATAGCGGCCGCGATAGCGCCACATGCCGCCCAGCTCGCCGGTCCCCTGGTGGTAGTACTCGCCCGGATCGGCGCGCCAGGTGCGAATGCCCGATTCGCAGCGCCGCATCTCGGTGACGATGCCGCGACCGAGATGGTCGTAGGCCGGGTGATAGGAGTGGATCCAGTAGAAGCCGTCGGCGCCCATATACATGAAGCGGCCGCCGCGCTGGGTGTAGTCGTGGATCGCATCGAGCTGCGGGCCCGAGTTGTGCTCGGGATGCGAGCCCGTGATCACCACATTGTAGTTCTCGAGGCGGCCGACACCGTCATAGTTGACGTCCTCGTCGGTGATGACGTCGTACTTGTAGTTGAGTGCGTTCAGCCAATAGATCAGGTGCAGGTCCGCCGGGTATTGCCACGGCGCCTGCATGAGGAAGTGATCGTATTTCGGCCGAATGCTCAGGATGGGCCGCAGCCTGGACGACAGGCAGAGGCCGCTGCCGTCGGTGTGGGTGTCGTAGATCGAGCCGCCATACTCCCGATGCTCCGAGAGGAACATGTTCTGCTGCTGCATGATCGGCACGCGGTAGACGAGGAGCTCCGCGCCGCCCGCATTGTTGGCGAGATGCTCGTTCGCGTAGGCCATGTAGCTAATCGTCGGGATCATCACCGCGATCTTCGCCTGCTCAGCGCCGACGTGCGGCACGACAAAGAACGGAATGTAATCCTCATCGCCATCGCCCGTGGTGAGCTTCACGCAGTAGGAATCGCTTTCATAGCCTTCCGGCACCTCCCACTCGAAGTCGACCTCCCAGCGGGCGTCGTCGACGTCGTCGTCATGGAAGTGGATCGCACCATACTCGTGGGGCGCATGCTTCCAATCGAAATTGTCGCCGGAGAAGTTGTGGCCCGTCATGGCGCGGGTCGGGCAATTGACGATCTGCGCGTCGAAGAGATAAGGACCGTGATCCTTGCCGACGATGGTGTTGATGCCGTCGGAGAAGTCCCACGCGCCGACGATCGCCTCGGACAGCACGCCGGTCGGGCCGGCATTGCGCCGCTCGGTGAGGCCGCGTTGCGCGCCGAGCTTCATGGTCTCGATCTCGGCCCGGCTGAGCGCACGGTTGCAAAGCCGGGGGCTATCGATCTTGCCGTTGTAGTGGCCACCGATCACGATCCCGGCAGGCACGGACGACCGCGCCAACGCGTCGGACGAGTGCTCCGCCACATAGCCCGCGATGACGAGGGGACTGTCATCGTGCTTCACGCCGCCCGAGATCTTGGCGGTCGCGGGCGGAACCTCGGGATCGAGCGCATAGACCACCTGCGGCTCGTGGTAGAGGATCGCCTCGCCGGAATCGGCGTCGTAGCTCGCCGCGATGAAGTGCCAGGCGTGGTCGCGCAAGGGCGCACCGGTCGTCACCGACTTGCCGTTGACCCGAAGTTCGGCGCAGCCATCCTCGTTGATGAAGATGCCGAAGCCTTTGCCGTTGTGCCATTTGGTCACGAGGCCCTGCGCGCCGTGCTTCCAATATTTCGGATGGGTCTTCGGCGTGGTCGGCCAAACCCAGCATTGCACCGTGAAGCTCGAGACGCGGAGCTGCGGCTTGTCCTCGACGAAGCCGTAGGAGCCCGAGTGGATGACTTGCTTGCGACCCTTATGCTTGCCGTTGAACGGTGCATCCAGTTCATGCTCGATCAGGCCCGGCCCCCGCGGGTTGGTGTCGCCGTGGATCATCTTGACGAGCTGCGCGTTGTATTGCTTCGGCCCGTCGCAATTGACGTAGAACCGAACCGTGTCGCCGGGGTGCACGCCGAACTTGTCCGCGTATCCGGTCAGTCTCATCCAAGCCATTTGGGTCTCTCCCCTCAGTCACGGACCGTTGCGGCCCGTCGCCCGTGTCCCTGACGCGGTTCGCTGCGCTCCCGCGAACCGCATGCGATCGAAGAGTGCGGTGGCAGGCGTCCTACACTAGGTGGCCGACCAATTGTCGTCGCGGCGCTTCCAGCCTTCTCTGAAGTGCTCGGGGTAGCCGTCGGACTCGTCGAGCTCGTCCAGCCGCATCAGGAAGATGTCGTGCTGAACCTCTTGCTCGTTATCGTAGGCCTTGTCGCTCACGAACTCCGGCGGCACGCCGCGAATGCCCGAAAGCCGCGCGATCCGCCATTCTTCCTCGATCTTGGTGCAAACCACCACGAGCTTGTTCTTGGCTGGCTGCGCCCGCATCCGGAGCAGCACGCGGTTGAGCTGAAAGTCGTCGTGGATGCCGCCCGAAACCTCTGTCGTATCACCTGGCGTCGCGCACCGCAGGATCGAGCATCCCGCGACACCCTTCATCGAATCGATGCACGCCTTGTGTTCTGCGATCATGCGGTCCCGATCGGGTCCCTTCGGCGGAATGCGGATCATTCGTTGACCTCCCTCTTTCTCCTCGTGCCCCTGGCGGCGCGTCCGGGCTCAGATGGTGAGATGCTCGTGGACGAGCTCGTCCGAGAGCTCGTCGATCGGGCCGCCAGCAACCACGCGTCCGTGGTCCATGATAACGAATTTGTGCGACAGTTCTCGGGCAACCTTGATGTGCTGCTCCGTCAGAATCAGCGTCAGGCCGACCTCCTTGTTAAGCCGCAAGATCGTCGCCTCGAGCTCCTGCACGATGTTGGGCTGGATGCCCTCGGTCGGCTCGTCGAGCAGCAGGATTCGGGGGTCGCTCGCCAGCGCCCGCGCGATCGCGAGCTGCTGCTGCTGTCCGCCCGAAAGCTGGCCGGCGCGCTTGTCGAGATTTTCCGCAAGATAGGGGAAAAGCTCCAAGCAGAGCTCCGGAACGGCCCGCTTGCGGTCGGCCCGCGCGAAGGTGCCGAGCAGGATGTTCTCCTTCACCGAGAACTTGGGAAGGATGCCCCGTCCCTGCGGAATGTAGCCGACGCCGATCGCGGAGCGCTCGTCGGTCCTCATGTGGGTCGCGTCCTCGCCGGCGATCGTCATGGCGCCGGTCATGCGCGTGGTCAGCCCCATGATCGTGCGCATCAGCGTCGTCTTGCCCACGCCGTTGCGGCCGAGCACGGCGAGGCATTCGCCATCGCCGACCGAGACGCTGACGTCCTGGAGGATCGGCGTCTTGCCGTAGAACGACGTGACGTTGGCCAGCTCAAGCAGCATCGCTGATGCCCTCCGAGCCGAGATAGACCTCCTTCACCCGCGGATCGTTCTCCACCACGCTCATCGGCCCCTCCGAGAGGGTGTTGCCGAGATGCATGAGCGTGATGATGTCGGCGATCTCGCGCACGAAGGTCATGTCGTGCTCGACCACGATCAGGGTCTGCTCGCCCTTGAGCCGGTTGAAGATCTCCGAGGTCTTGTGGGTCTCCTGCTCGGTCATCCCGGCGGTCGGCTCGTCCATGAGCAGCAGCTTGGGCTCTTGGGTCAGGACCATCCCGATCTCGAGCCACTGGGTCTCGCCATGCGAGAGGTTGCCGCCGAGCTCGTCCAAGCGGTCTTCCAGGCCGACCAGCTCGACGATCTGCGCGAGCCGCGCCCGCGCGCCGCCGTCACCCCAGAGCACCATGTTGCGAAACGGGTTGGCGTTGCGGTTGTAGGCGACCTGTAGGTTCTCCCTGACGGAGAGATCCTTGAACACGGCAGGCACCTGGAACTTGCGCCCGATGCCGCGCTTCACGATCTTGTGCTCGGCCAGGCCCGTGATGTCCCGGCCCTGGAAGAAGATCTTTCCGGAGGTCACCTTCTGGCGGCCGGTGATCAAATCCATCGTGGTCGTCTTGCCGGCGCCGTTCGGCCCAAGGAGACAGCGCAGCTCACCCTCGTTGACCTGGAAGCTGAAATTGTCGACGACCTTGTATTCGTCGTAGGCCTTGGTGAGGTCCTGCACTTCGAGAATTGCCGTCATGCGGGCCTCCTACTCCGCCGCCGCAGGCGCGCGGCTCTCGGTCAGCCGGGTGACTCTCGTGCGATATGGGATGACGCCGATCGCCATCTCGAACAAGCCCGCCAACCCCTTCGGCAGGAAACGAACCACAAGGATGAACACCGTGCCGAGGATGATGAGCCAGGTTGCCTGGAACTCGTCGCCCACATAGCTCTGCGCCGCGTTGATCAGAATCGCGCCGAAGATCGCCCCAAAGAGCGACATGCGCCCGCCCACCGCAGCCCAGATCACCATCGTGATGCTGAAGAAGATATCGAGCGAGGTGGGCGAAACATATTGCACAATCATCACCCACACGATGCCCGCCAGCGCCGCGATGAGGCCGGACAAGGCAAAGACGACAACCTGATAGAGCGCGACGTTATAGCCGAGGAAGCGCACCCGCTCGGCATCGTCTCGGATCGCCTGAACGATCGTTCCGAACTTGCTTTGCAAGATCGCCTTGGTCGCAAGGGTGACGAAGGCGAGCACCCCGAGCGTGATCCAGTAGATCATGTTGGAGTAGGGATCTGCCTCGACGCCGAAGGCAACGAACGACGACGGCGGCGAGATCCCGTTGAAGCCCGCGGTGAAGGGCTGCATGTCGTAGGCCATGCTGTACCAGGCGCCGAGCATAGCGAGCGTCATGATGGCGACGAACGCGCCGGCGAGGCGCGCCTGGAACATCAGGAAGCCGAAGATGATGAAGAACAGCGTCGGGATTCCGAGGGCCAGGATCAGCCCGACCTCGGTGTGCCAGAACGGCTCCCACACCGTGGGCAGCGCCTCGAGCTCGTTGGTCAACATGAAGCTCGGGATCGGATCGTTCACCGGATCCTGGTACTGCATCTGCATGGTCGCGCCCATGCCATAGGCCGCCATGCCGTAGGCGATACCCTGCCCGAGGCTCAAGATCCCGCCATAGCCCCACACCAAGCTCACCGAGACGGCCAGCATCGCGAACACGCCGTAGCGCGCGAACTGGTTCATCGTGAACGGGTCGTCCATCAGGATCGGGATGATCGCGAGGACCCCGAAGAACACCACGTAGACGGCCCACTGGGCCCGCTTGTCGTGATAGAGATTGGTCCGCTGCCACTGCACGGGTGCCGCTCCCCAGCCTTCCGTTCTCTAACGCCGCGCCATGCTGGGCGCGAAGATGCCTTGCGGCCGGAACCGCAGGAAGATCACGATCAGCACAAACAGCACGAAGCGCGCGAACGTGTCGTTCGTGAAGTAGGAGAAGATCGACGACAGCTCGCCCATGATGCCCGCGGTCGCCACGCTGCCGAAGAGCTCGCCGCCGCCCGTCACCACGACCAGGAACGCCTCGACCACATAGCCGAGCCCCATGTCGGGGAAGATCGTCTTGAGCCCCGCAAACATCGCGCCGGAGATCCCCGCGAGGCCGGCGCCATAGGCAAACGTCAGACCGTAGATCTTGCTCGAGTTGATGCCGAACGAGGCCGCCATCTCGCGGTTCTGCATCACCGCCCGGATTTGGATGCCTATGTTCGACTTGTACATGAGCGCCCAGGTCAGCGCGACGAGTGCGATCGCGGCCAGGAAGATGAAGATCCGGAGCCACGGGATGTGAACGAACCCGGCGGTCATCACCGTGTTGAGCGCCTCGGGCTGGATCTCGACGTACTGCGGCTCGCCGCCGAAGATCAGGCGGATGCTTTGGATGAACACCAAGGAGACCCCCCACGTCGCGAGGAGGGTGTCCAATGGTCGATCGTATAAATGTCGTATGAGCCCGCGTTCGACGAGCCAGCCTATGAAGCCGACCACGACGAACGAGATGGGCAGACACAGGAGCCACGGGAAGCCGAGGAAGAACTGCAGCATCCACGTGATGTAGGCGCCGAGCATGATGAACTCGCCATGGGCCATGTTGATCACGCCCATGGTGCCGTAGATGATCGTCAGCCCAAGGGCGGCGACCAGCCAGATGCTCGCAACGCTCAGACCAATGATCAGCGCGTTGATGAACGGCTCAAGCGAGAACGGTGTCCAAAAATCATGGACGCTCATAAATCGCGCCTCTTGCCCCTAATTCGCCCCCCGGAACAGGCGATGCCGACCCGATATCGGTGCCGCCTGCCGAACATATCTAATGTGCGCCAAATTACCGCACGATCGCAACCCGTAAGGTTGCGCCAACCCAACGTCGAAGGAATTGGGGGGCGGCCGAAACCGCCCCCCATGAAGGACTCGAACGTGCCTAGAGAACGTCCTTTTGTATCGATCCGTCCGGCTTGTGCAGGCCGTCCATCTTGCAGACGCCGCGTTCCGGATAGATCGCGAACGGATCCGGCGGAACGTGCTCTGCCGCTTGACGAACGATCGTGAACTGCCCGTCGGCGCCGCATTGGCCGATCTTCGGGCGGACCCAGATGTTGAAGTTATCCGGGTCGATCCAGACCTTGCCCTCCGGCGACTCCTCGTCGGTGAGCGTGACCGGGCCTTGACCGTTCCAGTTGCCGCTGACGTCGCGGATCATGCGAGGCGTGATCGCCTCCCAATCGCCGCCCGCTTGCTCGAGAGCGCGCTCGACACCCTTCTTCCACACGAGGATACCGACATAGGTCTCCTCCATGTTGTAGTGGGTGACGCCGCCGCCGCCATACTCACTGCTGAGATAGGCGTCGACGAACCATTCGTTCGTCGGGTTCTTCAGCGTCTGGAAGTAAGGCGCGGAGAGGAAGTGGCCCGCTCCAGCCTCGGCACCCATCGCCGCGGTCTCGATCTCACCGGTGGTAAGCGATGCGATCGGCATCTGGTCGGACTTGAAGCCCTCTTGCAGGAACTGGCGGTGCAGCGCGATGTCGGAGTCGCCGACCACCGTCGACATGATCCAGTCCGGCTGCTGCTGGCGGATCTTGTTGAAGATCGGTGCAAACTCGGAACCACCAAGCGGAACATAGTCCTCACCGAGCACCTCACCGCCGGCCCGCTCGAGCCAGACCTTGACGTTCTTGTTGGACTCCTTCGGCCAAATGTAGTTCGAGCCGACCAGATAGGTCTTCGGCCCGAAATTCTCGACCATGAAGGGCACTAAGTCGAACGAGTGCTGGTTCGCCAGCGGACCCGTGTTGATGATGTTCTGCATGCACTCCCGGCCTTCGTAACAGGTCGGGTAGTAGTAGAGGTGGTCCCACTTCATCACGATCGGCATCACCGCACGCCGGCTGGCGGAGGTATAGCTGCCGTGCACCGATACGACACGGTGGCGGAGAATCAGCTCGGTGATCTTCTCCGAATAGACCTTGATGTCAGACTTCGCGTCGACCACGACCGGCTCAATCTGCTTACCGGCGATGCCGCCTTCAGCATTGATCTTGTCGATGGCGAAGAGCGAAACCTGCGTCGAATCATTTTCGACAACCGACAAGTTGCCGGTCTGCGACCAAAGCAGGCCAACCTTGATCGGATCGTCATTCTTGATCCAAGGCTTCGCGCCCCAGGCCTGACCATGGTCCTTGATGTAAAGGTCGGGGAAGCCCGCAGCGACACCCGCCGCCGCAGCCGCCGAGCCTTTTAGGAACAAACGCCGATTAATGCGCATCAATCTCTCCCTGCCGTCTCAGGTGGAGCAGCATCCACGTCGCCGCAGATGCCAGGCGCGCAGCCCCTCGCGAAGCCGCGCAGTTTTTAATTACCACGACACAAAGTTTCGTAAGGTTCACATTGATGTCAAGTCCGAGTTGGCGCTCGCCCCCGGCGAAGAGCCCTAGAACGCTCATTATTCCGGAAATGCGTCGAAAGCGATCCCGATACGTTCTCCTTCACCGGCGAAGGGAATCGTGCCGTGGTAGTAATATGATGGGAAGAATAGCGCGAATCCCGCGCGCGGCTGGCGGCGCTCACAC
The DNA here is from genome assembly GCA_965216915.1 of Alphaproteobacteria bacterium. GTDB lineage: Bacteria > Pseudomonadota > Alphaproteobacteria > UBA828 > UBA828 > CBDCGS01. The sequence continues at coordinate 144,172 of CBDCGS010000010.1, read as the reverse complement.
ATGGGCTCGAAGTCGTTCGCAAGCGCGTAGTCCGGCCTGCCGAACTCCAACCACCCGGCCCCTTCAGCGCTGGCCGACTCGCCGATGACGGGGGGCACCGCCACGTAATAGACACCGCTGATCCACGCGTCCTCGTGGATGTGCGAGGGGTGACGTCCGCCGGTTCGCAGGATCGAGGCGATGAAGGTCAGCCGGTAGCGCGCCGGGCGCCGCGCGAGGAAGGGGTGCGTTTCGTCGGAGTCGAGCGCGTCGCGGTGGGCGTCGATAGTGCCGCGCAGCACGCGCTCGAACGCCTTGATGACGGGCGCCGGACGCAGGAGCATGTCCTGCGTGACGGCGCCGTTCCGCGTGACGCGGTTCAACGGCTCCCACTGGAGAGACCGCTCGCGGCGGACGGCGGCGGTCAACGCCTCATTGAACGCGGTTTTCGACTCGTAGCCTTTCGGCACCGCGAGGTCGTAGGGCGCGACGAAGCGGGCGAAATCGTAGAGCGAAGAGGCGAGATCGGTATCGCCCGCGATTTGGGCGGCGATCGCCTTCGCCGCAAGCGCGTTTTGGCAGTACGGGTTGATCGCAAGCGCCACCGCGCAGGCTTTCAGCGCCTCCTCGATGCGCCCGAGGGTGATGAACGTTGCGGCCAGGCGATAGGCGGCCTGAAGGGCGTTCGGATCGAGCGAGAGCGCCCGTTGGTAGGCCTCGACGGCCGCGTCGAGGGCGCCGAGGTCGCGCGCGGCATTGCCGAGATTGGTGTGCGCATTGGCATAATCGGGCCGCGCGCCGACGGCCTTGGCAAAGCGCTCGCGCGCCTCATCGGCGCGCCGCATCTCCAGCAACACGATGCCCAGACTGTTCTGCGCCTCGGCGTAATCGGGCGCAATCTCGGTCGCGCGCGCGAGCACCGTCTCGGCATCCTCGTAGGCGCCGCACTGGTAGTGCGCGATGCCGGCGAAATGGAGTGCGTTGGGATCGTCGGGCGCGGCGTCCAAGACCCGGCGTAGCATTTGCAGCGCACGCTCGGGCCGGTGCTCGCCCAAATGCCGCACCGCGGCCTGGATGGCGCGCGCATGCTCATAGCCGTCGCCACCGTCGCCGCTACCGCGCCGCGCGGCCCGACGCCGACGCCGTGCGTCGCTCATGGGATTGCGTGAAGGGCCATGGACCGATCGCTCATCAATTCAGCGTGAGGTGCTTGATCTTGCGGCGCTTTTGACGGCACGTAAAGCGCGCCCGTCGGCACGCACGCAACCGAAGAGCAATGAGATGCGCCGTCGCGCCGCCCGCTACACCGCCTACACCCTCGGTGCCCTGCTCGGCATCGCCGCACTGATCGTGGCGGGCTTCGCGGCCCGGCTCGCGGTCGGGCCGATCTCTCTCAACGTGTTCGCAACAGAGATCCGCGAGGCGATCGGCGAGAAGCTCTACTACGCCTACGATGTGAAGTTCGACGACATCCTGCTCTCCTGGAGCGACGGCCACGGCAATCTCGGGCTCTCGATGGTGGCCGTCCGGGTCGCGGATTACAGCCTCGAGGACATCGCCTCCGTCCCGGAGATCCGCGCCGGTCTGTCGCTCGGCGCGGCGATCGTCGGTGGGCAGGCGCTCCGGGTCATCACCGTTCGGGGTCCGCGCGTGCGCTGGATTCGCACGGCCGGCGGCGCGGTGAAGTTCGACATCGGTGCCGACGAGCCGGGCGATTCGGGCAAGATCTTGGAGGATTTTCTCATCACCATGGCCGCCGCCCCCGATCCCGACGCGGGCGAGGCGCGGACGCTGCCGACGGTGCGCATCGTCGAGGCCGACATCCAGATCAGCGACGAGCTCGACGGGCGGACCACCCACATCTCCCACGCCGACATTCTCATCGAGCCCGATGCAGCCGGCGTGCGCAGCACCTTCGCCCTTACCCTCGAAACGCCGCGTCGGCCGGTCCGCGTAAGTGCCGAGGGGCTTTATCGCACGGCGGATCAGCGCATGACGGTCGCCGTCCGCCTCGACTCGCTCCGGCTTGGCGATTTCGCCCTCGCCGCCCCGTCCGGCCTGCTTGCCCTCGTGCCCGACGAGCCGATGAGCGGATCGATCAGCGTCGAGATGGACAAGTTCTTCGCGATCGATCGCGCCGCCTATGCGTTGGAGGGCCCTGCCACCGAGGTGACCGGAACGGCGCACGCCGACGCGAGCGCGGTCTCGCTCGAGGCGCGCTATCTCATCGATGGGCGCGGCCTCGCGCAAGCCTGGCCCGCGGGGATCGGCGAACATGTGCAGGCGTGGGCTGCGCAGCATCCGCCCGCCGAGCGGATCGCGCTCGCGCTCGCCGGGACGCTCAATCGGCTGGACGACACCTTGAACATGGCAGGCACGGTCGGGCCGCCGCCGACGCCCATCGCGGTCTCGGGGGCTGCGGCGCGGCCGACCGTGACGCTGGGCGCTCTCCCGGCGTCCGAGGCGGCGGCTAGCGGGCCGTGAGGCCGACGTTCACCATCGGCGTGTTGAGCGTCGATCCGAGAACGATCATGAGTATGAGGAACACCCAAAAAACGTTGTCCGCGATCAATCTGAGGATCAGCTTCGTTTTGGGCGACAACTCCAAAAACTGCATGGCTCGGGGCACCTTCTCCGCCGGGTCTTGCTTCCATGATCTCAGGTCGGACGCTCCGTGACAATGCGCAAAGGCCGGGGCGCGCACCCCAAGGGACGCCCCCGCGCCGGCCGCAAATGTTAATCTGAGGCTGCTAGGATGGATCGCACGCGAAGGGAGGCGCGTGACGAGCGATGCGGCGCATGGGGAGAGCATTTCGGCTCGGCGTCATGCCGGCCCTGATTTTGTGTCTCGGGCTCTGTGCGGGCGCGGCAAAGGCCTCGGTCGAGGAGGAATTCGGCCGCTACCGCGCGCTCGTGATCGGCAACAACGCGTATGAGCACCTCACGCCACTCAAGACGGCCGTGAAGGACGCCCAGGCCGTCGCCGCGCTGTTGCGCGAGCGCTACGGCTTCGAGGTGAGCCTGCTCACCGATGCGACGCGCGATCAGATCCTCGATGAGCTGGACCGCCTGCGCGGCACGCTCACGGCAAACGACAACCTCCTCATCTACTATGCCGGCCACGGCGTGCTCGACGAGGTGACCGAGACCGGCTATTGGCTGCCGGTCGATGCCGACCCGGCCTTCACGGCGCGTTGGATCCGCAACAGCACGATCACCGACGCGGTCAAGGCCAATTCGGCGCGCCACGTGCTCGTGGTGGCGGACAGCTGCTATTCCGGCTCGCTCGCGCGGAGCTCCGAAGTCAAGCTCAAGCAAGGGATGGAGCCAAACGCATGGCTGCGGCGCATGCGCGACAAGCGCTCGCGCACCCTGCTCGCCTCGGGCGGGCTCGAGCCCGTCGCCGATGCCGGGCGCGACGGGCATTCCGTGTTCGCCGTCCAGTTTCTCGAAGCGTTGAGCGAGAACACCACCGTGCTCGACGGTCAGAGCCTCTACGACCGGCTGAAGGACGGCGTGGTGGTGAACGCGGATCAAACTCCGCGCTACGACAACATCCACAAAGCGGGCCACGATGGCGGCGATTTTCTGTTCGTGCCGCGCGGCGTGGCAACCGCCGCGGCGGAGCGCGATGCCGCGCCGCAGACCACCGCACCACCGGCCGACCGGTCCAACCTGGAGGTTTCGTTCTGGGAATCGATCAGAGACAGTGACGACCCAACGGACTTCGAGGACTATCTCGCAACGTTTCCGAACGGCACATTCAAGCGATTGGCCGAGAAGCGGCTCGCCACGCTCGGCGCGGCCGAGACGCAGGCCCCGGTGCGCTCGCGCGAGCCCACGGTCGCGCGTCCCGCGCACGGCGATGACGCGGAGAGCCCCGGCGGGGCCATCACCTTTCTCGACCCCGACCGCAGCGTGCCGATGGTGCTCAAGCGGAACGCCAACATTCGGGTCGAGCCCTCACGGAACGCGGCGGTGCGCACGACGCTCGCGGCTGGCACGCAGTTCCTGACGCCCAAGGCGGACAGCGAGTGGCTTCTCGTCCAGCGGCGAGACGACGGACAGCCGCTCGGGTTCGTCTACGCCGCGCTCGCGGTCGCGCTGCCGAGCGCGCGGTTCTACCCGGCGAGCTTCGATTGCACCAAAGCGGCGGCGCCGCAGGAGTATCTCATCTGCTCCGATCCGAACTTGGCCGCGCTCGATGCGGCGCTTGGCGAGGAGTATCGCAATGCGCGGGCCTATGCCGGCTCGGACGCGTCCGCGCGGGACACGCTGGTACGCTCGCAGCGCAACTGGCTCGGCGCGCGCGACGCAGCCTGCGCCGCGACCTACGACGATTTCGCATCGGCGTCGGCGGTTGCGGCATCCATTCGCTGCCTCGAGCAGCACACGAAAAACCGTGTGCGCGAGCTCAAGCTTTACCAGCGCGGCTCAGTCGGGCTCGGTGACGACTGAACAGAACGTCGCGACCGCGCCTGCGATCGCACGCGCGACCTTCTGCTGGTAACGCGGCGATGCAAGGCGCACCTCCTCGTTGCGATTCTTGATCACCCCGGCTTCGATCAGAACCGCCGGCATCGTGGTCGCCCGTACCACGGCGAGCCCGTCCCAGCGGTAGAGGCCCTTCGCGGCATCCACGAGCTCGCGATTCTCGCCCTCGATCGGCTCGGCATGATGGAGGGTAGGCGCCATGCCCGCGTGGAGAAACTCGTAGCCGACATAGGCGCCGAGCGCCTTGCTGAGCCGCCACTGCGGGTTTTCTTGCGAATAGAAGATCGAGAAGCCGGAATATTTGTCGGTATAGCCGAGCTCCCGCCCCGCGTGCTGCCAGGTCTTGATGTAGCGCTCGTTCACCGAGTCGTGGTGGATGGAGATAAACGCGGCGACGCCTTGCGCATTGGCTAGGGCGACACGCTCTTTCAGCGAGATCGTCTCGCCGCTCAAGCCGATCATCAAGGGATCTCGGAAGCCCAGGTCTTTGAGGGTGGCGGCGAGCCGTGTTGCGAGATCGACGTTGAAGGAGAACTCGGTGCGACCGCGTGCGCTGAGGGTGCCCGGGCTCTCCGTATGATGGCCGACGTCGATCGCGATGCGGAACTGCGCCGGGATGCAATGGTCGGCGGCCGCCGCACCGGCGAGCGATAGGAGGCTCGCCGCCGCGATGCAACCGGCAAGAAGGGCGCGGAGCCACCAGGCGCCCGGCGCCGGCGGCGCCGCCCGATCGCCGCTCCGATGAGACCGCTGAGCGCGCACCCCTGCTGTCTAGCCGCTCTCGCTCAGTTCATCAATTGCCAGGAGCCATCGGCCTGCCGGCACGCGGTGCCGTAGACCTCCTTCACCTCGTTCCCGACGATCGCCTCGGCGGTGTATTCGCGGCAATAGCGCTGGTCGGCCCGTTGGTAGGTCTTGGTCGGGGTCACGGCATAGTGCGTCGTGCGGTCCGGGTCGTGCCAGGTCACGCGCTGGCCGGTGCCCGCTTGCTCGAGGGCCTGGCCCACGCAGGCCTGGTCGACCTCGTCCATATGCCGGCCGATGGCGCCGCCGATGAGCGCGCCGATGGCGGTGCCGGCGATGATGGCGACCGTGTTGCCATCCCCCTGGCCGATCTGCGAACCGACGATGCCGCCGGCCGCGCCGCCGATGATGCCGCCCAGGATGTCGCGGTTGCACGAGCCGAGATCGATCCCGACGTCGGGGATGGCAAGCGCCGCGCGGTCATAGTCATGCCCGTGGCTGTGCCGGCGCTTGTGCTTGTGCTTGTGCTTATGCTTGGCCTTGTGCTTGGCGCGATAGCCATGCGCCGGGGCCCAAGGCGGCGGCTCCGCATGCGCCGCGATCATCGCATCGCCGCCGACCCAGAGGGCCATGAACGCAAGGACCGCTATCAGGCGGGTGAGGCTGGCACGCGGTTTCATCGATCTCTCGCCTTTCTGGCCATGCTCCGGCTCGCATTATGACCTAAGCACCGATTCCTTAACGGTTCGGAAATTCGGATGCGCCGGCCGGCGGGGACCCCGCCGCCCCTACTCCATGACGTCGCCCCACTCCATCTGGGGCTCACCCAGCCGACCGTCTCGACCGATCTCGATGTGGCCCGTGACGCGGCGGGCCCACCGCGAGACCATATTGAAGGGCGCCGCCAGGCCGGCCTCCTCCAGCTCCTTGAAATCGGCGCCCCGCAGCTTGCCGAAGCCCGGAATGTCGTATTCGGCGATCTTGTCCCACGAGTAGCGGTCGACCCAGGTGTTGATCACGATCCCCTCGATCAGGATCATGTTTCCACGCCGCGTGACCTCGAACTCGCCTTCGGAGGTGAGACGGCTGCGCGCGCTCATCTCGCCGAGCTCGGTGTAGGGTTCGGCCTCGATGATGGTGTCCCAGATCGGATCGCCGTCGCTGAATCGCCGCTGGTTCGCGATCGGGCGCAGCCCGATGACCGCCGTCTCGCCATCTTCCAAACGCCGGATCACGCCGTTGGCGTAAGACCCCCCGCGCAGCCAATCTCCCGACGCATCTTCTCCGACCCCAGCCTCCGTCGCCGACCTGAGGTCGGTTCGACCAGCCACCCCATCCGAACGGTAGCGTTTGGTGCTCGGCCCGAGGAACTCGAAGGGCTCAGGCTCGGGCTCGCCTCTGGCGCGGCGCGTGAAGATCGGCTGGATCCAGTCGGGCACGGAGATCGTCCCGAGCGTCTCCCAGAGGGTCGCCGGTGCCACGGGAAAGCGATCGCACCGCAGGCTCGCCGGTTTGATCTGGGTTGGCTTCCAGCTATCGGCCCCACATCCGAGAGCGAGATCGATCCACACCGAGCCCCAACGGTCGGCGAGTCGGAGCAGTGGGTTGCCGGTTGCGGCATCGCGTGCGTAGGCCACGTGGATCTCGCGGGCGCCGCCGATATCAATGTGGATATCCATCACCTCGAACACGTCGCGAATCGCGATCGCGCGCTGGTACTCGCCGAAATAGGGGTGGATTGACACACGCCCGAACACGAGCGGCCCCAGGCCCTCGGGAAGCGCGATCTCGACGGCATACCATTTCTCCGCCGCTGGATCCCATTGCTCGAACGCGGCCGAGAACATGCTCGGCTTATCCTGCGCCAAGGCGGCGCCCGCCCCACCGAGGACGCAAGTGATCGAAAGCACAAGGATGGCGGCAAGCCGTGAAATGGGGAAACGGATCGACACCGTCCGGCTGCGCGCTCCCATGGTCTCGTGCCTCCCCTGTCGTTCGGCCTTATGTCTTAGGCATGATAGCGGAGATCTGGGCGAAACGGTGGCGCGCGATTCGGTCCCTACACCGTCGGCGCCTGATGAAACCCGGTCGCGCCGGGATCCGCGGCCCTCTCGCCGACCTCGACGGTCGCGACCTCCGCGGACGGCGGGCCGATGCGGCAGGCGTTGATCATGTCGGCGACCGACGCGGGCGGCCCCGCGAAGAGAGCCTCGACGGAGCCGTCGCGGCGGTTGCGCACCCAGCCGTCGAGCCCGCGGGCGCGCGCCTCGTCCACCGTCCAACCGCGGAACCAGACACCCTGCACGCGGCCCGTGATGCGGACCGAGCAGACCGACCGCGCCGCCCCGGGTCATCACCCTCAGTCGAACTCGAGGATCACCTGGTCGACCATCACGCTGTCGCCAACCGCGGCACAGACCTTGCCGACCCGCCCGTCGCGCTCGGCGCGCAGCACGTTCTCCATCTTCATCGCGTCGACCACGGCGAGCGGTTGGCCGGCCGTCACCGTGTCGCCGACCGCGACCGGGATCGCGACGACGAGGCCCGGCATCGGCGAAAGCAGCTGGCGAGAGCGATCGGGCGGCTCCTTGACCGGCATGCGCGCGGCAAGCGTCGCCGCACGCGGCGTCCGAACGGTGGCAGCCGTCTCGACGCCGCGCCAGCGGAGCGCCATCGACACCCCCCGGCGCTCCACCTGGACGACCACCGGGCGGCCGTCGATCGTGCCCTCGAACAGGCTGTCCTGCGGCGCCCAATCGGTTTCGACCGCATGCACGCGGTTGTCGTAGGTCACCTCCACGGCACCGGCGCCATTGGCGAGACGCACCGGGTGGTCGCCGTCGTCCAACACGACGACCCACTCGCGCTGGCCGTCGCGCCCGTTGTCACCCGCGGACGCGAGGCGCCCGGAGACCCGTGCCGCCCGCTCCACGAGCCGATGATGCAGCGTCGCCGCCACCGGCACGACGATGCCGAGCGCGTCCAGGGTGAGCGGCATGCCGTCGAAGCCGCCCCCGAACTCCTCCTCGATGAAACCGGTCGTCAGCGCGCCGCTCGCGAACCGTTGGTTCCGCATGATCGCGCTCAAGAAGCCGATATTGTTCGCGATGCCGCGGATCTCGTAACGATCCAAGGCGTCGCGCATCGCCTCGATGGCCGCGGCGCGGTCCGCCCCGTGCGTGATCAGCTTCGCCACCATCGGGTCGTAGAACATGGTGATCTCCGAGCCCTCGACGACGCCGGTGTCGGTGCGCACCTGGTCCGAGGCCGCCGGCGGCCTGTGGCGCACGAGCCGCCCGATCGAGGGAAGGAACCCGCGGCGCGGATCCTCGGCGTAGATCCGGCATTCGATGGCCCAACCGTCGCGCGTGACCTGCGACTGGTCGAGCGAGAGCGGCTCTCCGGCTGCGACACGGATCTGTTCCGCGACGAGATCGAGGCCCGTGACCATCTCGGTCACCGGGTGCTCCACCTGCAAACGCGTGTTCATCTCAAGGAAATAGAAGTTGCGCTCTTGATCCGCGACGAACTCCACCGTGCCGGCCGAGCGATAGCCGACCGCCTTGGCGAGCGCGCAGGCCTGCGCGCCCATCGTCTCACGCGTCGCCTCATCCAGAAGAGGGCTCGGCGCCTCCTCGATCACCTTCTGGTGGCGCCGCTGCACCGAGCATTCGCGCTCGCCGAGGTGGATCACGTTGCCCGCACCGTCGGCGAGGATCTGGATCTCGATGTGGCGCGGGGTCTCGATGAAGCGCTCGACGAACACGCGCCCGTCGCCGAAGGCCGCCGTCGCCTCGTTGACCGCGGATTGCACGCCTTCGCGCAGCTCGTCCTCGGAGCGCGCGAGCCGCATGCCCTTGCCGCCGCCACCGGCCGCCGCCTTGATCATCACCGGATAGCCGATCTCGCGCGCGGCCGCGGCGGCCGCCTCGACATCGGCGACCGCATCCTCGGTTCCCGGGATCACGCTGACGCCCGCGGCCTCGGCGATGCGCCGCGCCTCGAGCTTGTCGCCCATCGATGCGATGGCCGCGGGCGGCGGCCCGATGAAGGTGACGCCCGCCGCACTCAGCGCCTCGGCGAACCCGGCATTCTCCGAAAGAAAGCCGTAGCCCGGATGCACCGCGTCGGCGCCGCTCTCGCTGACCGCGGCGAGGATCCTCTCGATATCGAGATAGCTCTCGGCGGCGGGCGCCGGCCCAATCGCGATCGCCCGATCCGCCATCTGGGTGTGACGTGCGCCGGCATCGGCCTCGGAGTAGACGGCGACCGTCTCGATGCCGAGCGCGCGGGCGCTTCGGATCACGCGGCACGCGATCTCGCCGCGGTTGGCGATGAGGATGCGCGCGATCATGCGCCCGCGCTCCCAGGCCGCCTTAGAGCGGAATGTTGCCGTGCTTCTTCCACGGGTTCTCCAAGGTCTTGTTGCGCAGCGTCTCGAAGGCCCGCGCCACGCGGAACCGCGTGTTGTGCGGGCGGATCACATCGTCGATGAAGCCGCGCTGCGCCGCCACATAGGGGTTGGCGAACTTCTCGCGATAGGCCTCGGTGCGCGCCTCGATCGCGGCCGGATCGTCGAGCTCCTCGCGGAAGATAATCTCGACCGCGCCCTTCGGCCCCATCACCGCGATCTCCGCGGTCGGCCAGGCATAGTTCACATCGCCCCGCAGGTGCTTCGAGCTCATCACGTCGTAGGCGCCGCCATAGGCCTTGCGCGTGATCACCGTGACCTTGGGCACCGTCGCCTCGGCGTAGGCGAACAGCAGCTTCGAGCCGTGCGTGATGATGCCGTTATATTCCTGGTCGGTGCCGGGCAGGAACCCGGGCACGTCGACGAAGGTGAGGATCGGGATGTTGAAACAGTCGCAGAAGCGCACGAAGCGGCCGGCCTTACGCGACGAGGCGATGTCGAGGCAGCCCGCGAGCACCATCGGCTGATTGGCGATGATGCCGACCGTCGATCCGTCGATCCGGCCGAAGCCCGTGATGATGTTGCCCGCGTAGGCGCGCTTCACCTCGAAGAAATCGCCCTCGTCGACCACCGCCTCGATCAGCTCGGTCATGTCGTAGGGCTTGTTGGGATTGGCCGGGATCAGCGTATCGAGCGCGGGCGCGGTGCGCGACACGGGGTCCGAAGTCGGCCAGCGCGGCGGGGTCTCGCGGTTGTTGGCCGGCAGAAAATCGATGAAGCGGCGCGTCTCCGCGATCGCCTCGATGTCGTTGGCGAAGGCGAGGTCTGCAACGCCCGAGCGCCCCGTGTGCGAGGCGGCGCCGCCCAGCTCCTCGTGGCTGACGACCTCGTGCGTGACGGTCTTCACGACGTCGGGCCCGGTCACGAACATGTAGGCGCTGTCCTCGACCATGAAGATGAAGTCGGTCATCGCCGGCGAGTAGACCGCCCCGCCCGCGCACGGGCCCATGACGAGCGAGATCTGCGGCACCACGCCCGAGGCCAGCACGTTGCGCTGAAACACCTCGGCATAGCCCGCCAGCGACGCCACCCCCTCGTGAATGCGCGCGCCGCCGGAATCATTGAGCCCGATCACCGGCGCGCCGATCTTCATCGCCTGATCCATGATCTTGCAGATCTTCTCGGCATGCGCCTCGCTCAGCGAGCCGCCGAACACCGTGAAGTCCTGGCTGAAGACCAGCACCAGCCTGCCATTGATCGTGCCGCGGCCGGTCACCACGCCGTCGCCGGGCACACGCTGATCGGCCATGCCGAAATCGCCGCAGCGGTGCTCGACGAACATGTCGTACTCCTCGAAGGAGCCGTCATCGAGCAGCAGCTCCAGGCGCTCGCGCGCGGTCAGCTTGCCCTTTTTGTGCTGACGCGCGATGCGCGTCTCGCCGCCGCCGCGCCGCGCCTCGTCGCGTTTCACTTCCAGACTATCGACGATGTCCGCCATGGCTCCTCGGCGTTCCGAACCGCCGGGTGTCATACCATGAAACGCAGGTCCCCGCGAGAATCAGGCGCGAAGCAGCGAAAACAGCCGCGACACGTCGGCGATATCGCGCTCGAGCCGGTCCATGCGCGCTTCGAGCTCCTGATCGGGCCCCCAACGCTCGATTTGGTAGATTTCGTCGACCACCGAGGCCGTCCAGGCGGCGCGTGGGCCGATTTCTCCCTCGCGCAGCGCGAGCGCCATCACCACCGAGCCGAGCGTCTTGGTCGCGAAGCTCAGGCCGACGAGCCCGACATCGCCCTCCACCTGGACGGCGCGGCGCAACGCCGCCACCGCCTCGGTGCTCTGCGCGACCGGCGTCAATTCGGTGGTCACGGCGAGGGCGGCACCGTATCGCCGGTCGACCCAGGCGACGAGCGGCTGCCACGCGGCGCTTTGACGCTCCGCGAGGGTCGTGGGCTGGGTCACGCGGTAGCAGACGAGATCGGTCTCGGCGTAGCGCACAACCTCGTCGATCACCTCGTCCCGCCGGTCGGGCAGGAGATCGATCGCCGCGCAGACGAGCCGCGTGAGCGGCATCGTCTCGCGCTCGATCGTCTCCGCTTGAGCCGCCCATTCGGCGGCCAGGGCCTCGGCGAGCGCGCGCCGATCGACCGTCAGCCGATGCCGCGCGGGTGTGCGCACGGGCTTTCCGTCGAGCGCGACGGCAAAGCCATCGCCGATGGCCTCGACGTGCGCGGCCTCGTAGAACCGACGCAACGCTTGCCTCAGAACAAATCGTCGAGCGCGTCGCCGATCGCGTCCCCGACATCCTCGAGGGCCTCGCCGGCTTCGCCCGCCGCATCGCCGATGGCCTCACCGGCGGTATCGGCGGCATCGCCCAATCCCTCTCCGACGTCGCCCGCGGTCTCACCAAGCTGCTCGACGATCGCCGCCCCCGCGCCTTGGTAGACCGGGATGGCCTCGTCGACCGGCTGCGCCAGCGCATGCACGCAGGCATTCTCCTCGCCCGTGCCCGTGCTGACGAAGGGGATGATGATGCCGAAGGGCCCGAGCAGCGCGGTGCCGAGCACGGCGCCGGCCGCCGTCATCAACGCATCCTCTTTCTTCAGGTCGTAGCCCAAATCCTGCACCGGGCCGTGCACCACGACCGGGATCGCGAGGCTGATCAGGGATTCGTCCTTCGGCCGTGGAACGATGGTGAGCTCGGCGGTTTCGGCCCCGAGGTCGATCCAACCGTTGCCGGCGGTCGTCGTGAGCTCCGTGTCGAGCAGGAGCGCATTGTTGGTGGCAAGGCCATCCTCCACGACGAAGCGGGCGACGAAGCAGTTGAGCGCCGCGACATCGGCATCCGCAAGCTCCGGCAAGACGAAGCGGAACAGGTCGGTCGCGATCAAATCGATATATTCGGAGTGGAGGCGCCCCTGGCCGACGATCAGCTCGATATGGCCGTCGAGCGTCGATGCGAGCTGGTGCGCCGAGCGCCCGCGCCCCGCGAGAACGATGTCGGCGTCCAAGGGGCCCGACGCGACCTCGCTCAAATCGACGACCGAGCGCAGCGCATCGAGGTCGATGCCGGCCAGCTTGAGATCGGTGGAGAGGCGCGGCGGATCGGCGCGGCTGTCGAGCCCGAGCGCCGCGCCGATGGTGCCGCCGGCGAGGCGCGCGGTGAGCGGCTCGATCGCGAGCCGGCCGTTCTCGAGGGCGACCGTGAGCGCGAGGTCGTTCATCGTGAGCCCGCTGTAGAGCACCTCGGCCGCGTCGACTTTGATCGTTGCATCGGCCGCGTCGAGGCCGTCGAACGCGATCGGCTCATCCGAGAAGATGCGCCCGCCGCCATCTGCGGCGGCTCCGCCGCCGCCACTGTCGCCGTCGTCGGCGCCGCCCGGCTCCGCTTGCCCGAAGAGCGCGTCGAGGTCGAGCCGCTGCGACGCCAGTGCGCCGTCGATCCGTGGTCGCTCGCCCGGTGTGAACGTCAAGGTTCCCGCAACATCGCTCTCGCCGACCCGACCCGCCATATCGCGGATCGTGTAGGCCTCGCCCGCGCTCTGGAGCCGCCCGGAGAGCGCAAAGGGGCCCGCATCCGGCAAGCCGGTCAGGCCAAGCGCCGCAAGGTCCGCGAGCGACTCCCCCTCCGCGCTCAAGGTGAGATCAAGGCCGGTGAAGGTCTCCATGTCGCCGATCACGCCTTCGACCGTCACCTCGGCGCCGGCGATCTCGCCCTCGACCGTCACGGGCACATCCGTGCGGCCTTGGCCGACGGAGGCCTCGGCGACCACGCGCGCCTCGTCGATCTGCCCCTCGAGCTCGAACAGGAGCGGCTCGCCCTCGCCCTCCGAGCGGCCGTCGACGCGATCGACCACGATCCGACGCTCGGTGCCCGTCTGGCCGTCGCGGAAGGTCACGACCGCGTTGACGATCTCGGCGCTCTCGATCAGCGGCAGCCCGCCCTTCTCCTCGTCCTCGGCCGGCTTGGGCGCGCTGCCGTCTTCTTCCACGGTGTCGAACTCGAGATTGCTCACACCCTCTTCATTGGTCTCGAGAAGGATCTCGGCATCGACCAGGCGCAGGCGCTTGATCTCGGTGCGCCCGCCGATCAGCGGCAGAAGCGCGACCTTGGCTTCCAAACGCTTCAGCTTGAGCATCTGCGGCTCGGAGCCCCACGCGGCGTTCTCGAAGGTCACATCTTCCGCGACAAGCGCCGGGGAGAAGGAGAACGAGAGATCGAACTCGCCGTTGATCACGAGCTTTCGACCGGTGGAGTCTTCGACCTTCTCGGTCAGGAGGGTCTTGAACTCGCTGATGTCCTGGGTCGCGATCAGAACGACGCCGACCACGATCACCAGAACCACGAGACCGCCGAGAATGGCGGGAGGCAACCACCAGCGCATGGCTCACTCCGTCAGGGGAATCGACGTCGTCGACGCGAAATCATCGATGGGTTGTTCGGAGGTGGCAAGCACACGTGCGCCATCTAGCGCCCGCCCGGCCAAGATTCGATCAAGGGGGTGAGCTCACGGAAGTGATCGATGACGGCGCGCGCACCGGCTTGGCGGAGTGCGGCCGGCGCGTGATAACCCCACGAGACGCCGACCGCGGCGACGCCGGCATTGGCCCCCATCTCGATGTCGAACACGGTGTCGCCGACGATCACGGTTTCGCGCGGGCCGACCCCCGCCTCCGCCATCGCTTGCTCCAGCATCGCCGGATGCGGCTTGCTCGGCGCGTCATCGGCCGTGTGCAGGGAGTGGAACAGATCGTCGAGCGCATGCCTTGACAGGGTCGTCGCCAGGCCCGCCCGCCCCTTGCCGGTCGCGACGGCGAGCGCATAGCCTGCCGCCGCAAGCGTCGACACCGCCTCGTACGCGCCGGGAAACAATCGGTCGTCGACCGAGGTTCCCTGATGCAACGCGACGAACTGCGCCTTGTAGCCCTCGACCAGCCGCGCGTTGCGCGCCGCGTCGGCCTCCGGCGCAAGAACCTCGACCGCCCGCGGCAGTGCCAGCCCGATGATGTGGCGCACCGCGCCGTCATCCGGCACCGCCAGGCCCTCGGCGGCGAACGCCTGCTGCATGCAACGGACGATGACATGCTGGCTGTCCACCAGCGTGCCGTCGCAGTCGAACACGACGAGGCGGATCATGGCGCGAACGGCGCAAACGGGTCGCCGGGCGGGTCTTCGGCGAACCCGAGCTGGCGCCACGAGGCCTGCATATGCGCCGGCAAGGGTGCGACGATCGGCGGCCGTCCCGGCAACGCAAGGGCGCGCGCATGCAGATGAAGCCGCGGGGCAAGGCCGAGCCGCTCAGCCCGGTCATCACCATATTTCTTGTCACCGAGGATCGGGTGGCCGAGCACCTCGGCGCAGTGCGCGCGCAGCTGATGCGTGCGCCCGGTGAGCGGCATCAGGGCGAGCCAGGTGACGCGCTTGGCGGCGGCGTCGACGACCGCATAGGCCGTCTTCGCCGCCTGGCCGTCTTTCCCGACGGAGACCACACGCTCCCCGTCGCCGACGCGCCGCTTGGCGAGCGCCGCGTCGATCTCACCGGTCGCCGGCCGCGGCCGGCCGGCGACCAGTGCCCAATAGAGCTTGCGCACGCGCCGCTCGCGAAACGCCGCTGCGAGCGCGCGTGCCGCAGGCGCGGTGCGCGCGAGAACGAGCACGCCGCTGGTGTCGCGGTCGAGACGATGAACCAGCCGCGGCCGCTCACGCGCGCCGTCGCGCAGCCCGTCGAGCATCGCATCGAGGTGGTGCGAGACCTTGGAGCCGCCTTGCACCGGCAGGCCGGCCGGTTTGTTGAGCGCGATGATCTGACGATCGCGCAGCAGCACCATCGCGCGGACCGCCCGCGCATCGGCGGGATCGAGCTTGGACGGGCTGTGTCCCGCGCCCCCCTCGGCTTGCGCCGCGCGCGTCGCGACCGGCGGGATGCGGATTTCGTTGCCGGGCGCGAGGCGCGTGCCCGCCTTCGCGCGGCGCCCGTCGACGCGGATCTGGCCGGTGCGCAAGAGCTTCTCCAGGGCGCCGTGGCCCAGTGCGGGATAGTGGCGCTTGAACCAGCGGTCGAGCCGGGTCTCGGCCTCCTCCGCCGCCACCGGGACGATCGAGACCTCACCCATCACAGCACCCAGCGCAAGAGCCTGAGACCCAGATAAAAGCCCGCGAGGGAGAGCACGACCGAGAGCCCGATGTAAAGGCCCGCCTTGCCAAGCTCGCCGCCTTCGATCAGGCGGATGCTGTCGCCCGAAAACGCCGAGAAGGTGGTGAAGCCGCCGAGCAGGCCGACGAACAAGAAGCGCTGCACGATCTCGCCCGCGTCGTGGTGCACCGCGAGCGCATGCCACAGCGCGCCGAGCACGAACGAGCCGATCACATTGACCGCGAGCGTGCCGTAGGGAAAGCCGATGCCAAGCGCTGAGAGAAGCCACCGCTCGACCGCGCCGACCACGACGTAACGCCCGACCGAGCCGAGCGCACCGCCCGCCGCGATGGCGAAGAGCACCTTCACGGCGCGTCCGGATCGTCGGTCGGCGCCGCCCCGCGGGCGCGGAGTTTTTGCCAATAATCGAGACGCTTGGCGATCTCGCGCTCGAAGCCCCGGTCGCGCGGCGTGTAGAGGCTCCGGCGCGCCATCTCGTCGGGGAAGTAGCTCTGGCCGGAGAAGCCTTCGGCCGTGTCGTGGTCGTAGACATAGCCCGCGGCATAGCCGAGCGACTTCATGAGCTGCGTCGGGGCGTTCAGAATATGCTTCGGCGGCATGAGCGAGCCGGTCTCCTTCGCCGCGGCCATGGCGGCGCCGAGCGCACGGTAGGCGGCATTGGATTTGGGTGCGGTGGCGAGATAGATCACCGCTTGCGCGATCGCGAGCTCGCCCTCGGGCGTGCCGAGGCGCTCATAGGCCTCCCAGGCGGCGATCGTTTGGGGGAGCGCGGCGGGGTCCGCGAGGCCGACATCCTCCGAGGCGAAGCGCACGAGCCGGCGCGCGATGTAGCGGGGATCCTCACCGCCCGCGAGCATGCGCGCGAGCCAATAGAGCGCCGCATCGGTGTCCGACCCGCGGAGCGATTTGTGGAGCGCGCTGATCAGGTTGTAGTGTCCCTCCTGCGCCTTGTCGTAGAGGGGCGCGCGCCGCTCGACGCGCGCCATCAGCGCCGCCGTGTCGAGCGGCTCCGCCGCAGGCTCCGCGAGCAGCGCCTCCGCCAGATTGATCAGAGCCCTGCCGTCGCCATCGGCCATCGCGCGCAGCATCGCGCGGGCCTCGTCGGTGAGCGGCAAGGCGCGCCCCTCGCTCGCCTCCGCGCGCGTCAGCAAGGTCTCCAGCGCCGCGTCGCCGAGCCTGTGCAGCACCAGCACGCGGCAGCGCGAGAGCAAGGCGCCGTTGAGCTCGAACGACGGGTTTTCGGTCGTCGCGCCGACGAGCACGATGGTGCCGTCCTCGACCACCGGAAGGAAGGCGTCCTGCTGGGCGCGGTTGAAGCGGTGGATCTCATCGACGAAGAGGAGCGTGCCCTGCCCGCCGCCCCGGCGGCTTCGCGCCTGGTCGAAGACCTTGCGAAGCTCGGCGACGCCCGAGAAGACCGCGCTCAGCGGCTCGAACTGGAGATCGGTCTGCGCGGCGAGCAAGCGGGCGATCGTCGTCTTGCCGCAGCCGGGCGGTCCCCACAGGATGACCGAGGGGAGCTGCCCCGCCGCGAGCAGGCGCCCGAGCGCACCGTCCGCGGCGAGCAAATGATCTTGGCCGACGACCTCGTCGAGCGCGTTCGGGCGCAGCCGGTCCGCAAGCGGGCGCGGCGCCTCGGCTTCAAACAGCGAGGGCGGCGCATCCTGATTCGCCATGACACAAGCCTATGCGCTCAAACGCCGCGACGCAGCCTCGCGTCGCGGCGACGGACATCGGGGAGGTGAGATCGGGCGCGGCGCCGGGTTACGCGGCGGCCTCGGCCTCCTCCTCCTCGTCGTCCTCGGCCTCCGGGCGCGGGCCCGAATCCTGGCCCTTGGCCTCCTCGTCACGCTCGACGAGCTCGATGATGGCCATGGGCGCCGAATCGCCATAGCGGAACCCGGCGCGCAGCACCCGCGTATAGCCGCCCGGCCGATCGGCGTAGCGCTCCGCCAGCGCGTCGAAAAGCTTGCGGACGATCGCGTCGTCCTGCAGGTAGCTCGCGGCCTGGCGGCGCGCATGAAGGTCGCCGCGCTTGCCGAGGGTGATCAGGCGCTCGGTGATCGGGCGCAGCTCCTTCGCCTTGTGCAGCGTGGTGCGGATCTGCTCATGCTTGAGCAGCGCGGTCGCCATGTTGCGAAACATCGCGCGGCGATGGCTCGACGAGCGGTTCAGCTTTCTGCCGTGGTTGCGATGCCGCATGGTTGCGGTTCTCCCTTGCCCGTAGCGCCGGCGCGCGCCGCCCCTTAGTAGGGCTCCTCGAGCCTCTTGGCCAGCTCTTCGACGTTCTCGGGCGGCCAATTCGGGATCTCCATGCCGAGATGGAGCCCCATATTGGTCAGCACCTCTTTGATCTCGTTGAGGGATTTGCGCCCGAAGTTGGGTGTGCGCAGCATCTCGGCCTCGGAATGCTGCACGAGATCCCCGATGTAGATGATGTTGTCGTTCTTGAGGCAATTCGCGGAGCGAACCGAAAGCTCCAGCTCGTCCACCTTGCGCAGCAGGTTGGGGTTGAACTGCTGCTCCACCTCGTCCGCCTGATGCGGCAGCTCGCGCGGCTCGTCGAAGTTCACGAAGAGCTGCACCTGGTCCTGCATGATGCGGGCGGCGAGCGCCACCGCATCCTCGGGCGTCACGGTGCCGTTGGTCTCGACCCGCATGGTGAGCTTGTCATAGTCGGTCACCTGACCGACGCGGGTGTTCTCGACCTTGTAGGCCACCTTGCGCACGGGGCTATAGAGGGCGTCGATGGGCACGAGGCCGATCGGCGCGTCCTCCGGCCGGTTCTGCGATGCCGCCACATAGCCCTTCCCGGATTGCACCGTGAGCTCCATGTTGAGCTCGGCACCGTCATCGAGCGTGCAGATGACAAGGTCGGGATCCATGATCTCGATGCCATGTCCGGTGTCGATCTGCCCCGCCTTGACCTCGCCCGGCCCGCTCGCCTTGAGGGTCATGCGCTTCGGCCCGTCGCCATGCATGCGCAGCGCCAGCGCCTTGATGTTGAGCACGATGTCGGTGATGTCCTCACGGACGCCTTGGAGCGCGGAGAACTCATGGAGCACCCCGTCGATCTGGATCGACGTGACCGCGGCGCCGCGCAGCGACGACAGCAAGATCCGCCGAAGCGCGTTGCCAAGCGTCATGCCGAAGCCACGCTCGAGCGGCTCCGCGACGATCCGCGCCGCGCGGTCGCCGGCGCCGCCGAGCGGCGCGATCTCGAGCTTCGACGGCTTGATGAGTTCCTGCCAATTTTTCTGAATCACGCTCATCACCTCGTGGGATTAGCGACTATGAATAAGCGCCGGGCGACCCTCGGTTCACACCCGACGGCGCCTCGACGAGAACGGTCCGGCGGCTAGACGCGCCGGCGCTTAGGCGGGCGGCAACCGTTGTGCGGGATCGGCGTCACGTCACGGATGGCCGTGATCGTGAAGCCTGCCGCCTGCAGCGCGCGCAATGCCGATTCCCGGCCGGAGCCAGGCCCCTTCACCTCGACCTCGAGTGATTTGACGCCATGCTCCGCGGCCTTCTTGCCCGCGTCCTCGGCGGCCATCTGCGCCGCGTAAGGGGTCGACTTGCGCGAGCCCTTGAAGCCCATGCTGCCGGCCGACGACCACGCGATCGCGTTGCCCTGCACATCGGTGATCGTGATCATGGTGTTGTTGAAGGTCGCGCAAACATGCGCGATGCCCGAGGAGATGTTCTTGCGCTCGCGGCGGCGCACGCGCGTCGGTCTCGCCATGGCTCAGCCCCTACTTCTTCTTGCCGGCGATCGGCCGCGCCGGGCCCTTGCGGGTGCGCGCATTGGTGTGGGTGCGCTGACCGCGGACCGGAAGGCCGCGCCGATGGCGGAAGCCGCGATAGGTGCCGAGGTCCATCAGGCGCTTGATGTTCATCGCCACCTCGCGCCGGAGGTCGCCCTCGACGAGGTGGTCTTTGTCGATGATCTCGCGAATCCGAATTACCTCGGCATCGCTGAGCTCGTTCACCCGCTTCTGGGGTGGTAGCCCAACCTGTTCGCGAATCTTCCGCGCTTTGGTCCGGCCGATGCCGTGGATGTAGGTGAGCGAAATCTCGACACGCTTATTGGTCGGAATGTTGACGCCGGCAATACGAGCCAATCACGCCTCCTTACCTGGAACGGTGTGCATCGCCGTCCGCGTGACGCACGATGCCCTGGACGACGACCCGTTGCACAACGATGCGCTACGGATCGATGCGCTACGGAACAACACGCTGCAAAACACAGAGGGCGCGCAGCAGGCAACCCGCCGCGCGCCTCGAACGGCGCGCGGATTATCACCACCTGGCCGCCGCTCGTCAACCATCGAGAGCCGCTTGGATGGCTTCGGACACCGCATCGATCGCGCCCATGCCGTCCACCGCCGCGAGCCGGCCCTTGCCACGGTAATAGGGGATGATCGGCGCGGTTTGCTCGCGGTAAGCGGCAAGCCGCGCCGTCATGGTTTCGCGGTTGTCGTCCTTGCGCCGCGTGAACTCGGTGCTGCCGCAGCGGTCGCAGACGCCTTCGGCTTTCGGCGGATCGAATTGATCGTGGTAACCCGCGCCGCAGTTCGCGCAGGAAAAGCGACCCACCACGCGCACGATCAACGCCTCTTCGTCGACCTCGATGGAAATCACCCGGTCGAGCGAGAGCCCGCGCTCGGCAAGCATCGCATCGAGCGCCTCGGCCTGCGCCGTGGTGCGCGGAAAGCCGTCGAGTATGAAGCCGTTGCCGCAATCGGGCTCACCGATGCGCTCGGCGATCAGCGCCACCATGAGATCGTCGGGCACGAGCTTGCCGGCTTCCATGATGCCCTTCGCTTGCTCACCCAGCGCGGTGCCCGCCTTCACCGCGGCCCGCAGCATGTCGCCGGTGGAAAGCTGCACGATGTTATAGCGCTCGACCAGGCGCTGCGCCTGGGTGCCTTTGCCCGCGCCGGGCGGCCCGAGGAGGATGAGATTCATCGGCGGCTCCCGCGCAGCTTCGCCTTCTTGATCAGGCCTTCATACTGATGGGCGAGCAAATGCGATTGAATCTGCCCGACCGTGTCCATCGTCACCGTCACCACGATCAGGAGGCTGGTGCCACCGAAATAGAACGGGACGGCATATTGCGAGATCAAGAGCTCCGGCAGCAAGCTCACGGCCGCGAGGTAGAGCGCGCCCCAGAAGGTGAGACGGTTGAGCACATGCCGAAGATAGTCGGCCGTGTTCTTGCCGGGACGCACGCCCGGAATGAAACCGCCATTCTTCTTCAGATTGTCGGCCGTATCGTCGGGATTGAAGACGACCGTCACATAGAAGAACGTAAAGAACAGCACGCCCGCCGCATAAAGCAGCATGTAGGCGGGCTGCCCGCGGCCCAGATAGCTCGCGGCCGCGGTGAGCCATTCGGGACCGGTGCCGGCGTTCATGCCGAGCGCGGTGATCGGCAGCAGCAGGATCGAGCTGGCGAAGATCGGGGGAATCACGCCGGCCGTGTTGAGCTTGAGCGGCAGATGCGAGCTTTCGCCGCCGAACATGCGTCGCCCGACCTGCCGCTTCGGATACTGCACGACGATCCGTCGCTGGGATCGCTCGACGAACACGATGAAAGCAATGACCCCGATCGCCATGAGCAGCAGCACGACCATCAGCCAACCCGAGAGCACGCCGGTACGCCCGAGCTCGAAGGTGTTCACCAGAGCACGCGGCAGCTCCGCAACGATGCCGGCGAAGATGATGAGCGATATGCCGTTGCCGACACCCCGGGCGGTGATCTGCTCGCCGAGCCACATCAGGAACACGGTGCCGCCGGTCAGCATCACCACGGTCGACACGAGGAAGAACGGCCCGGGATCGAGGACCAGCGGCGCGCCGCCCTCGCCGGTTTGCCCCTGGAGGCCCGACGCGATGGCAAAGCCTTGGAGCGCTGCCAAAAGAACGGTGCCGTAGCGTGTGTATTGATTGATCTTTTTCCGCCCGGCCTCGCCCTCTTTCTTGAGCTGGGCGAGGTGCGACGACACGGTGCTCATGAGCTGGATGATGATCGCCGCAGAGATGTACGGCATGATGTTGAGGGCGAAGATCGTCATCCGCCCGAGCGCGCCGCCCGCGAACATGTTGAACATGCCGAGGATGCCGTTCGCTTGCTGCTCGAAGAGCTGGTCGAGCACCACCGTGTCGATGCCCGGAATCGGGATATAGGTCCCGAGGCGATAGATGATCAGCGCAGCCAGCGTGAACCACAGGCGCTTCTGAAGCTCCTTCGCTTTCGCGAACGCCCCGAAGTTGAGGTTTGCTGCGAGTTGCTCGGCAGCCGACGCCATGGATGCGCCCCTAGGCCTCCTCGCCGCCTGCCGCCGGTGCCGCGGCCTTGCCGGCCACGGTCACGGAGCCGCCCGCGGCCTCCACCGCCGCGATCGCCGCCTTCGACGCACCCGCGACCTCGAACGAAACGGCCGCCTTGAGCGCACCTTGCGCGAGGAGGCGGACGCCATCACCGCCGCGGTTGCGCACCAGGCCGGCTGCGGCCAGCGACACCTGCGTGACCGTTTCGTCGGTGCTCAGCTTGCCTGCGTCGATGGCCTTTTGGACGCGTCCGAGGTTGACGACCTCGTAGGACTTGCGAAAGCGATGGTTCGTGAAGCCACGCTTCGGCAAGCGCCGATAGATCGGCATCTGGCCGCCTTCGAAGCCCTTGATGCGCGCGCCGGATCGCGATTTCTGGCCTTTGTGGCCACGGCCCGACGTCTTGCCCTTGCCGGAGCCGATGCCCCGGCCGAGCCGTTTTCCGGTCTTGCGCGCACCGGCGTTGTCGGAGAGCTCGTTGATCCTCATCCGCCCGCTTCCTCCTCGACAGGCTCCGCGCGCACGAGATGCGGGATCTTGTCGATCATGCCGCGGACCGACGGTGTGTCCTCGAGCACGCGGCTTCGGTGCATCTTGTTCAGGCCGAGGCCGACCAAGGTCGCGCGTTGATCGCGTGGACGCCCGATCGGGCTGCCGATCTGGGTGACACGCACCTTCCCTTTGGCGCCGCCAGCCACCGCCTAGGCCTCCGCCTGCGTCTGATCGTCCTGGCGCTCGGAGCGGCCGAGGATCTCGCTCACCTTGCGGCCGCGCTTGGCCGCGACGGCGCGCGGCGAGACGCAGTGCTCGAGCGCATCGAAGGTCGCCTTGACCATGTTCTGCGGATTGGAGGTGCCGATCGACTTCGCGACCACGTCGTTCACGCCGAGCATCTCGAACACCGCCCGCATGGGACCGCCCGCGATGATGCCGGTGCCCGGCGGCGCGGCGCGGAGCACGACACGGCCGGCGCCGAAGCGGCCGGTGATGTCGTGATGCAACGTGCGGCCCTCGCGCAGCGGCACGCGGATCATGACGCGTTTCGCCTGCTCCGTCGCCTTGCGGATCGCCTCGGGCACCTCGCGCGCCTTGCCGGAACCGTAGCCGACCCGGCCGCGCCGGTCGCCCACCACGACGAGCGCGGAGAAGCCGAAGCGGCGTCCGCCCTTCACCACCTTGGCGACGCGATTGATGCTGACGAGCTTGTCGTAAAGCTCCGGATCATCGCGATCGCGATCGCGTCCGCCGCGATCGCCCATGTTTCCTCGTGCCATGCCTTGTTCTTTCGTTCGTCCAGCGCCGCCTAAAACGTGAGCCCCGCCTCGCGCGCCGCATCGGCAAGAACCTTGACGCGTCCGTGGAAGCGATAGCCGCCGCGATCGAAAACGACCTCCTTCACCCCGGCGGCGACGGCGCGCTCGCCGATCAACGTGCCCACATGCTTGGCGGCCTCGCGGTCCGCGCCCGTCTTGAGGCCGTCGCGCAGCGCCGCTTCGACGCTCGAGGCGGCCGCCACCGTCGCGCCCTTCTCGTCATCGATCACCTGGGCGTAGATGTGGCGATTGGAGCGGAAGATTGAAAGCCTCGGCCGACCGTGAGCCTTGACTCGCAGCTCGGCGCGCACACGCGCCTTCCGCTTCATGAATTGCTCGCGCCGATTGCTCATGGCCGCCTACTTCTTCTTGCCTTCCTTGCGCCGGACATACTCGCCCTCGTAGCGAATCCCCTTGCCCTTGTAGGGCTCGGGTGGCCGGAACTTGCGGATCTCGGCCGCCACCTGGCCGACCTGCTGCCGATCCGCACCCGTCACCGCAATCGCGGTCGGGCGCTCGCAGGCGATTTCGATCCCTTGGGGTATCGCATAGACCACCTGGTGGCTAAAGCCCAGGTCGAGCTTGAGCGTCTTGCCCTCGACGGCCGCGCGATAGCCGACGCCCTCGATCTGAAGACGCTTAGTGAAGCCCTCGGTGACGCCGACCACCATGTTGTTCACGAGGCTCCGCATGAGGCCCCACATCTGGCGCCCCCGCTTGGTGTCCTCCTCGGTGCGCACCATGACCCGACCATCCTCGAGCGCGACCGAGACCTCGGGCGCGGCGGTGAGGGAAAGCTCGCCCCGCTTGCCCTTCA
Source organism: Alphaproteobacteria bacterium (assembly GCA_965216915.1). GTDB lineage: Bacteria > Pseudomonadota > Alphaproteobacteria > UBA828 > UBA828 > CBDCGS01. Next base: position 119,922 of record CBDCGS010000010.1, on the reverse strand, counting down.
CGCGCACCTCGGCGCCGTCGACCTTGACCTCGACGCCCTCGGGCACGACCACCGGACTTTTCCCGACACGTGACATCTTAGAACACCCGACACAGAACTTCGCCGCCGACATTCTGCTGGCGCGCCTCGAGATCGGAGAGCACGCCGCGCGACGTGGAGAGGATGGAGATACCGAGCCCGTTGTAGACCCGGGGGAGATCCTTGATCCCCGAATAGACGCGCCGCCCCGGACGCGACACGCGCGAGATCTCCTCGATCACGGGCTGACCTTCATTGTATTTGAGCTCGATCTCGAAAGTCGGCTTGCCGTCGTCCGAGGTGCCCGGCTGATAGCCGCGGATATACCCCTCGCGCTTGAGCACGTCGAGCACCGAGCCGCGCAGGATCGACGCCGGCGACACGACCGACGCCTTGCGTGCCCGCTGCCCGTTGCGGATACGGGTGATCATGTCGGCGATGGGATCGCTCATCATGGCAGCACGCTCACCAGCTCGACTTCACCATGCCCGGCACCTGGCCCTGCGAGGCAAGCTCGCGCAGGGCGATCCGCGACAGATTGAACTTGCGGTAATTGCCGCGTGGACGGCCGCTCAGCCCGCAGCGGTTGCGCACCCGCACGCGCGCGCTGTTGCGCGGCAGCTTGGCGAGCTTGAGCTGCGCGGCGAAGCGCGCCTCGGCCGGCTGCGACCGGTCGCGCACGATCGCGCGCAACGCGGCGCGCTTCTCGGCATAGCGCTCGACCATCCGGCGGCGGCGCTGGTCCTTCTCGATGGCGCTCTTCTTTGCCATTGTTCCTTAACGCTCCTCGCGTTGCGGCCTAGTTGACGAAGGGCATGTTGAAACCCCGCAACAAGGCCTTGCCTTCCTCGTTCGTCGCGGCGGTCGTGCAGATCACGATGTTCATGCCGCGCACCTCATCCACCTTGTCGTAGTCGATCTCGGGAAAGACGATTTGCTCCTTCAGACCGAGCGCGTAGTTGCCGCGCCCGTCGAAGGCCTTGCCCGAAAGACCGCGAAAATCGCGCACGCGTGGCAGAGCGATCGTCACCAGCCGATCGAGAAACTCGTACATCCGCTCGCGCCGCAGCGTGACCTTGCAGCCCACCAGCATGCCCGCCCGCACCTTGAACGCGGCGACCGATTTGCGCGCCGGGTTGATCACCGGCTTTTGGCCCGTGATCAAGGTCATGTCGGAGACGGCGGCGTCGACTTTCTTGCGGTCCTGCGCGCCCTCGCCGACACCCATGTTCACGACGATCTTCTCGAGCCGCGGCACCTGCATCGCGTTGGCATAGCCGAACTCGGAGATCAGCCGCGCCTTGAGCTCGGTCTCGTAGAAGGTGTGCAGCCGGCTTTGGCCGTTGCCCGTGCCGTTGCTCCCGTCCTTGCCGTTGCCGTTGGTCTCAGACATCGAGCACCTCGCCCGACCGGCGCGCGAAACGCACCTTGCGGCCGTCTTCCAGCGTCTTGTAGCCGACACGCGTCGGCTCGTCGTTCGACGGGTCGATCAGCGCCACGTTGGAGATATGCACCGGCGCCTCGCGCTCGACGATGCCGCCCTGCGGATCGTCGCGCGTCGGCGCCGTGTGGCGCTTGATCATGTTCACGCCCTCGATCAGCACGCGATTGTCCTTGGTGAGGACGCGCAGCACGCTGCCGCGCTTGCCCTTGTCGCGGCCGGTGATGACCACGACCTCGTCATCTTTACGGATCTTTCGTTTCGCCATGGCTGCCATTGCCTTCCGCGCTCACAACACCTCGGGCGCGAGCGAGATGATCTTCATGTAACGCTTCGCCCGCAACTCACGGGTCACGGGGCCGAAGATGCGTGTGCCGATGGGCTCACCCTGCGCCGTGATCAGCACCGCCGCGTTCCGATCGAAGCGGATCGCGCTGCCGTCCGGGCGCCGGATCTCCTTCGCCGTCCGCACGATGACGGCGCGGTGAAGCTCGCCCTTCTTGACCTTGCCGCGCGGGATCGCCTCCTTCACGGTCACGACGATGGTGTCGCCGACCGAGGCGGTCTTGCGCTTCGAGCCGCCGAGCACCTTGATGCACTGCACGCGCCTGGCGCCGGAATTGTCGGCAACATCCAGGTTGGTCTGCATCTGGATCATGGCAGCCTATCCTCTCGATCGCGCGCGCGGGCCGGACCGGGCGCGCTAGCCGTCCGCGCCGTCTGAATCGCTCAGCACGACCCAGCGCTTGCGTTTGGAGATCGGGCGGCACTCGCGGATGCGCACGATGTCGCCCACCTTGCACCGGTTCTCCTCATCGTGCGCGGCGTAGCTCTTGGAGCGCCGGATCACCTTCTTGTAGAGCGGGTGCATGAAGCGGCGGTCCACACGCACGACAATGGTCTTGTCGCCCTTGTCGCTCACGACCGAGCCGCGCATCACACGGCGTGGCATCTCTCGTCTCCTCCGTCTCGTCCCGCCGTCACGACGCCGCCTTGGCGCGGCGCTCGGTGAGCACGGTCTGAATGCGCGCGATGTCGCGGCGAACGACGCGACGGCGCGCGGTGTTCTCGAGCTGACCCGAGGCCTGCTGGAAGCGCAGATTGAACGCCTCCTTCTTCAACGACAGGAGCTCGCCCTTGAGCTCGTCGTCGGTCTTGGCCCGCACGTCCTCGCCCTTCATGTCACGCCCCCTCGGTGGCCCGCGCCACGACGCGCGTGCGCACCCGAAGCTTCGCCGCCGCGAGCCTGAAGGCCTCGGTGGCAACCTCCTCGGACACACCGTCGACCTCGAACATGATGCGGCCGGGCTTGACCCGTGCGACCCAAAAATCCGGCGCGCCCTTGCCCTTGCCCATGCGCACCTCGGCGGGCTTGGTCGAGACCGGCACGTCCGGGAAGATCCGAATCCAGACACGGCCGGCGCGCTTCATGTGGCGCGTGAGCGCACGCCGCCCGGCCTCGATCTCGCGCGCGGTCACGCGCCCCGGCGTCACCGCCTTCAGCCCGTAGGCGCCGAAGTTGAGCTGTGTGCCGCCCTTGGCCTTGCCGTGCAAGCGCCCCTTGTGGGCCTTGCGGTATTTGGTCGATTTCGGTTGCTGCATGACCCGAGATCCCTAGCGCGGCGTCGCCTGCTCCATGGCGCGCTTGTCCTGCGCCATGGGGTCGTGCGCCATCACCTCGCCCTTGAAGACCCACACCTTGACGCCGCAGGCGCCATAGGCCGTGCGCGCGGTCGCGCGGCCGAAATCCACATCGGCGCGCAGCGTGTGGAGCGGCACGCGGCCCTCGCGATACCACTCGGTGCGCGCGATCTCCGCGCCACCCAGACGCCCGCTGCAGTTGATGCGGATGCCCTGGGCGCCGAGCCGCGTCGCCGACTGCACGGCGCGCTTCATCGCCCGCCGGAACGCAACCCGGCGCACCAGCTGCTGGGCGATGTTCTCGGCCACGAGCTTGGCCTCCACCTCGGGCTTGCGGATCTCCACGATGTTCAGATGAACGTCGCTGTCGGTCATCTTGCTGATCTCGGTGCGCAGGCGCTCGATGTCGGCGCCCTTCTTGCCGATGACGACACCCGGCCGCGCCGTGTGGATGGTGATCCGCGCCTTCTTGGCCGGCCGCTCGATCACGATGCGGCCGATTCCGGCCTGGCTCAGGCGGCCGAACAGGAAGTCGCGCACCCGCAGATCCTCGTGCAGGAGCCGCGCATATTCATCATCCGCGTACCAGCGCGAATCCCAGGTTCTGTTGATGCCGAGGCGCAGCCCGACGGGGTTGACTTTTTGGCCCATCAGCAAGCCCCTACAACACGTTGCATTGCATCGCTCATGCGTCGCTCCATGCCGGCGCGCCGTCGCACGTCATCGTTTGCGCGCTTTCGCACATCATCGTTTGCGCGCTTTCGCACGACGCTCCTCCTCCCGCTCGCGCACCACGATGGTGAGGTGGCTGAACGGCTTCTTGATGCGGCCGACGCGTCCGCGCGCGCGCGGACGCCAGCGCTTCATCACGAGGCCTTTGCCGACATCGGCCTGCGCGACGACCAAGCGGTCGACATCCAGCTCGTGGTTGTTTTCCGCGTTCGCGATGGCCGACTGAAGGCACTTGCGCACGTCCGCCGCGATCCGCCGGCGCGAATGCGCAAGCGCGGTCAGCGCGTCGTTGACGTCTTGCCCGCGGATCATGCCGGCCACCAGGCCGAGCTTGCGCGGGCTGATGCGCAGATTGCGCGCAACCGCGCTCGCCTCGTTCTCGGGCAGCTGGCGCGGGCGTGACTCCTTGCCCATCTCAGTTCCTCCGCGCCTTCTTGTCGGCCGCGTGGCCGTAGTAGGTCCGGGTCGGCGAGAATTCGCCGAGCTTGTGCCCGACCATGTTCTCGTTCACGAGCACGGGCAGGAATTTCCGCCCGTTATAGACGCCGAAGGTAAGCCCGACGAACTGCGGCAGAACCGTCGAGCGGCGCGACCAGGTGCGAATGATGTCCTTGCGACCCGAGGCCTGCGCCTCCTCGGCTTTCTTCAGCAGATAGCCGTCGACAAACGGCCCTTTCCAAACGGAGCGTGCCATTCCCGCGCGTCTCCCCTTAAGACTTCCGCCGCCGCAAGATGAAGCGGTCGGTCTTCTTGTTGCGCCGCGTCCGTTTGCCCTTGGTCGGCTTGCCCCAAGGAGACACCGGATGACGCCCGCCGGAGCTGCGCCCCTCGCCGCCGCCATGCGGATGATCCACCGGGTTCATCGCGACGCCGCGGACATGCGGGCGCCGGCCGCGCCAACGCGAACGCCCCGCCTTGCCGAGGTTGATGTTCTGGTGATCCGGGTTCGAGACCGCGCCGATCGTGGCCATGCACTCCGCACGGACCATGCGCTGCTCGCCCGAGGGCAGCCGCAGCAGGGCATAGCCCTGATCCTTGCCGACGAGTTGCACATAGCTGCCCGCCGAGCGCGCCAGCTGACCGCCCTTGCCGGGCTTCAGCTCGATGTTATGGATGATCGAGCCGACCGGAATGCTGCGCATCGGCATCGCGTTGCCGGGTTTGATGTCCGCCTGATCGGCGGCGATCACCTTGTCGCCCACGCCGACCCGCTGGGGCGCCAGGATGTAGCCTTGCTCGCCATCCTCGTAGGTGATGAGCGCGATGAAGGCCGAGCGGTTGGGATCATATTCGAGCCGCTCGATGGTGCCGACGACGTCGCGCTTCTTGCGCTTGAAGTCGATCACGCGGTAGCGCCGCTTGTGGCCGCCGCCGCGATGGCGCACCGTGATGCGACCGGCGTTGTTGCGCCCACCCGATTTCTTAAGGCCCTCGGTCAAGGTCTTGACGGGCTTGCCCTTCCAGAGGTCCTTACGATCCACGAGGACGAGCTGGCGGCGCCCCGGCGTGGTCGGCTTGAAGGTCTTGAGCGCCATGATGGTTAGACCCCCGTCAACATGTCGATCGTGTCGCCCTCGGCGAGCGTCACGATGGCTTTTTTCCAGTTCGAGCGGCGCCCGGGCCGGCCGCGCCAATTCTTCGTCTTGCCCTTCACGCGCACGGTGTTGACGTGCTTCACACCGACCTCGAAGAGACCCTCGACGGCCTCCTTGATCTCCGGCTTGGTGGCGTCCAGGCTGACGCGGAACGTCACCTGATTGTGCTCGCTGCCACGGGTCGACTTCTCGGTAACCACCGGGCCCCGGATGACGTCGTACCAGCGCGCTTTGGGGTCCTTGCTCATGACAACCGCGCTGCCAGCTGCTCGGCCGCGCGCCGGGTGAGAACCAACGCGTCGCGCCGGAGAATGTCATAGACGTTGGCGCCTTGCTGGGGCAGCACGACGACATCCGGAAGGTTGCGTGCCGCCCGGACGAAGCCGCCATCGACCTCTTCACCGTCGATCACCAGCATCGATGCGACGCCGAACTTGCCGAGGCGCTTGGCGAGCGGGCCGGTCTTCGGCTCGTCCAGCGCCAGCGTTTCCACCACGATCAGCTTGCCCTCGGCCTGCTTGCTCGACAACGCAGACTTGAGCGCAGCCTTGCGCACCTTCTTCGGCAGCTCGTGACCGTGGTCGCGCACCACGGGACCGAAGGTCGTGGCGCCGCCGCGATACTGCGTTGCGTAGCGCGAGCCGGCGCGCGCGCGCCCCGTGCCCTTCTGCTTGAAGGGCTTGCGCGTGCTGCCGCGGATCTCCGAGATCCCCTTCGTCTTGTGGGTGCCGGCGCGGCGCTTGGCGAGCTGCCAATTGATGGTGCGCTGCATGAGGTCGGGCCGGACGGCCACGCCGAACACCGCATCGGCGAGATCGATCTCGCCGACCTTCTTCTGGTCGAGATCGGTCACGGGCACCTTCATGACGCGTCGTCCGGCTTGCTCTCGCCGGAGCCTGCCGCCTCATCCGCGGCCGGCGCATCGGCGGTGTCGTCCTCGGAGGCCGGCGCGTCGGCGGCCGCCGCATCACCGGCTGCCTCGCGCAACGCACCCGGGAAAGGCAGGTCTTCGGGGAGCGGGCGCTTCTTCGCGTCCGACAACAGAATGGTTCCGCCCTTGGGGCCGGGCACGCCGCCGCGCACCATGATTACACCGCTATCGGCATCGCTCGAGACGACCTCGAGGCTATGCACTGTGACGCGCTCCGCCCCAAGGTGGCCGGCCATCTTCTTGCCCTTGAACACCTTGCCGGGGTCTTGGCATTGGCCGGTGGACCCATGCGCCCGGTGCGACACCGAGACGCCGTGGCTTGCGCGCAAGCCAGCGAAATTGTGGCGCTTCATGCCGCCCGCGAACCCCTTGCCGATCGACGTGCCGACGACATCGACGAACTGTCCGGGCTGAAAGTGCTCGGCGGTGAGCTCGGCGCCCACATCGATCAGCGCATCGGGGCTGACCCGAAACTCCGCGAGATGCCGCTTCGGCTCGACTTTCGCTTTGGCGTAATGGCCGCGCAGGCCGCGCGAGACATTCTTCACCTTGGCGTTGCCCGCGCCGAGCTGGAGCGCCGTGTAGCCATTCCGCTCCTCGGTCTGCTGCCCGACCACCTCGCAAGCGTCGACACGCAGCACCGTGACGGGCACGTGCTCGCCCTCGTCGTTGAACACGCGGGTCATGCCCATCTTTTCGACGATCAGCCCGGTGCGGCGGCGTGCGGCGGCGCTCGGCATGGGACCCTCCTAGAGCCTGATCTCGACGTCGACACCGGCCGCGAGATCGAGCTTCATCAGCGCGTCGACGGTTTGCGGCGTCGGATCAACGATGTCGAGCAAGCGCTTGTGAATACGGATCTCAAACTGCTCGCGCGATTTCTTGTCGATATGCGGCGAGCGCAAGACCGTGTACTTCTCGATCTTCGTCGGCAGCGGGATCGGCCCACGCACCTGCGCACCGGTGCGCTTGGCCGTGTTGACGATCTCGCTCGTCGAGGCATCGAGCACACGATGGTCGAACGCCTTCAACCGGATCCTTATGTTCTGACTGTCGATGGCCATCGTGCTCGGTTGCTCGGTTGCTTCAAAAAAGACGGCCGCCCGAAGACGGCCGCGCCTGTTTTTCCTATTCGAAGATTTTTGCGACGACGCCTGCGCCGACGGTGCGGCCGCCCTCGCGGATGGCGAAGCGCAGGCCCTCGTCCATCGCGATCGGCGAGATCAGCTCAACCTTCATGTTCACATTGTCCCCCGGCATCACCATCTCCGTGCCCTCCGGGAGCTCGATCGTCCCCGTCACATCCGTCGTCCGGAAGTAGAACTGCGGACGGTAGTTCGAGAAGAACGGCGTGTGCCGGCCTCCCTCGTCCTTCGTCAGGATGTACGTCTCCGCCTCGAACTTCGTGTGCGGCGTGATCGTCCCGGGCTTCGCCAAAACCTGCCCCCGCTCAACCTCGTCGCGCTTCGTCCCGCGCAGCAGAACGCCAACATTGTCGCCGGCCTCGCCCTGGTCCAGAAGCTTCCGGAACATCTCCACGCCCGTGCACACCGTCTTCGACGTCTCCTTGATCCCCACGATCTCGACCTCGTCGCCGACGTTGATCACGCCTCGCTCAACACGGCCCGTCACAACCGTCCCGCGGCCAGAGATCGAGAACACGTCCTCGATCGGCATCAGGAACGGCTGGTCCTTCGGGCGCTCAGGCTGCGGAACGTAGCTGTCGACCGCTTCCATCAGCTCCATGATCGTCGCACGGCCCGTCGCCTCGTCGCCCCCCTCGAGCGCCGCAAGCGCAGACCCACGGATCACCGGAATGTCATCACCCGGAAACTCATACGTCGACAAAAGCTCCCGAACCTCGAGCTCGACAAGGTCCAGAAGCTCCTCGTCGTCAACCTGGTCCACCTTGTTCATGTACACGACCAGCGCAGGCACACCAACCTGGCGCGCCAGCAGAATGTGCTCACGCGTCTGCGGCATCGGGCCGTCCGCAGCCGACACAACCAGGATCGCGCCATCCATCTGCGCGGCGCCCGTGATCATGTTCTTCACGTAATCCGCATGGCCCGGGCAATCCACATGCGCGTAGTGACGGTTCTCCGTCTCGTACTCAACATGCGCCGTCGCGATCGTGATCCCACGCTCGCGTTCCTCAGGCGCCTTGTCGATCTCGTCAAACGGCACAAAGTCCGCACCGCCAGCTTCGCCCAAAACCTTCGTGATCGCGGCCGTCAGCGTCGTCTTCCCATGGTCAACATGACCAATCGTTCCGACATTGCAATGCGGCTTCGTCCGCTCAAACTTCGCTTTCGCCATCGCTCCTCAGACCCCCTCACTCACGCATAGCGCGCGCGGACCTCGTCCGACACCGCTTGAGGAACCGGTTCGTAGTGATCGAATTCCATCGTGAATTGCGCCCGCCCTTGGGTGAGCGAGCGCAGCGTATTGACATAGCCGAACATGGTGGCGAGCGGCACCATGGCCCGAATGACTTGGGCGTTGGCGCGCTGGTCCATGCCGCCGATTTGGCCGCGCCGCGCATTGAGGTCGCCGATCACGTCGCCGAGATAATCCTCGGGCGTCACCACCTCGACCCGCATCACCGGCTCGAGCAGCACGGGCGCCGCCTTGGGCAAGAGGTCGCGAAGCGCGGCGCGCGCCGCGATCTCGAAGGCGAGCGAACTCGAATCCACGTCGTGATGCGCGCCGTCGACCAGGGTCGCCCTGAAGTCGATCACCGGGAAGCCCGCGACAACACCGCTGTTGCGCGCCTCGTTGAGCCCCTTCTCGACCGACGGAATGTACTCGCGCGGCACCGCGCCGCCGACGATCTTGCTCTCGAACACGAAGCCCTCGCCGGGCTCGAGCGGCTCGATCACGACCTTGATGCGCGCGAACTGGCCGGCACCGCCCGACTGCTTCTTGTGCGTGTAGTCGAGTTCCGCCGCGCGCGTCAGCGTCTCGCGGTAGGCGACCTGCGGCTGCCCGACATTCGCGTCGACCTTGAATTCGCGCCGCATGCGGTCGACCAGAATGTCCAGGTGAAGCTCACCCATGCCGCGGATCACGGTCTGCCCACTTTCCGGATCGCTGGTCACGCGGAATGACGGGTCCTCCTCGGCGAGGCGCGCGAGCGCGACCCCGAGCTTGTCCTGATCCGCCTTGGTCTTGGCCTCGACGGCGACCTCGATCACCGGATCGGGGAACTCCATGCGCTCGAGCACCACCGGGTGCGCCGGGTCGCAGAGCGTCTCGCCGGTGGTCGTGTCCTTGAGGCCCGCGATCGCGAGAATGTCGCCGGCGCGCGCCTCTTCGATGTCCTCGCGCGAATTCGCGTGCATCAGGAGCATGCGTCCGACGCGCTGCTTGCGCCCCTTGATGCCGTTGAGCACCTGGCCGCCTGATTTGAGCACGCCCGAATAGATGCGCACGAAGGTCAGGGAGCCGACGAACGGGTCGGTCATGACCTTGAAGGCAAGCCCGGCGAACGGCGCGTCGTCATCGCAGGGCCGCTCGACCTCGTCCTCCTTGTCGGGAACGATGCCGCGAACCGGCGGCACGTCGGTCGGCGCCGGAAGGTAGTCGATCACCGCGTCGAGCAGCGGCTGCACGCCCTTGTTCTTGAATGCGGCGCCGTTGAGCACGGGCACCAGCTTGCCCGCGAGCGTGCCGATCCTAAGGCAGCGCTTGAGCGCCGCCTCGTCGGGCTCCTCGCCTTCGAGAAACGCCTCGAGCACGCCGTCGTCCATTTCGACCACGCTCTCGATCATCGCGGCGCGCTGCTCCTCGGCCTCGGCCCGATAGGCATCCGGGATCGGCTCATATTCGAACTCCGCGCCGAGCGCGTCGCCGCGCCACACGATCGCGCGCATGCCGATCAGGTCGATGACACCCTGATACTCGGCCTCCGCGCCGATCGGCAGCTGGATCGGCACCGGGTTCGCGCCGAGCCGCTCGCTGATCATCGAGACGCAGCGGCGAAAATCGGCGCCGACGCGATCCATCTTGTTGACGAAGCAAACGCGCGGCACCGCGTATTTGTCCGCCTGGCGCCACACCGTTTCCGATTGAGGCTCCACGCCGGCGACACTGTCGAACACCGCGACCGCGCCGTCGAGTACGCGCAGCGAGCGCTCGACCTCGATCGTGAAGTCGACATGGCCCGGCGTGTCGATGATGTTGATCCGGTGGTCGCCCCAGAAGCAGGTCGTCGCGGCCGAGGTGATGGTGATGCCACGCTCCTGCTCCTGCGCCATCCAATCCATGGTCGCGGAGCCCTCGTGCACCTCGCCGATCTTGTAGGACTTGCCGGTGTAGTAGAGAACGCGCTCGGTGGTCGTGGTCTTGCCGGCATCGATGTGCGCCATGATGCCGATGTTGCGATAGCGCTCGAGGGGGGTCGTGCGGGGCATGGCGGCTACTCGATCCCTTGAGCCGGATTACCAGCGGTAGTGCGAGAACGCACGGTTGGCCTCGGCCATCCGATGCGTGTCCTCGCGCTTCTTCACGGCGACGCCGCGGCCCGCCGCGGCATCCATCAACTCGTTGCTCAGCCGTCCGACCATCGTGGTCTCGGAGCGCGCCCGGCTGGCGCCGATGAGCCAGCGGATCGCGAGCGTCTGCCGGCGGTCCGGCCTCACCTCGGTCGGCACCTGGTAGGTCGCGCCACCGACGCGCCGCGAGCGAACCTCAACGCCCGGCTTCACGTTCTCGAGGGCCTCGTGAAACACCTTGAGCGGATCCTGACCAGTCTTCGTCTGAATTGCCTCGAACGCGCCGTAAACGATTTTCTCGGCAGCCGATTTCTTGCCATCGAGCATGAGCGAGTTCATGAATTTCGCGACGACGAGATCGCCGAACCGGGGGTCCGGATTCACCACACGCTTCTCGGCCTTGCGCCGTCGTGACATGGCCCGGCTCTCCTATTTCGGGCGCTTGGCGCCGTATTTGGAACGCCGCTGGCGGCGGTCCTGGATGCCTTGGGTGTCGAGCGTGCCGCGGATGATGTGATACCGCACGCCCGGAAGATCCTTCACGCGGCCACCGCGGATCATGACCACGGAGTGCTCCTGCAAATTGTGCCCTTCACCCGGGATGTAGCTCGTCACCTCGAAGCCATTGGTCAGGCGCACGCGCGCGACCTTGCGCAGCGCCGAGTTCGGCTTCTTCGGCGTCGTGGTGTAGACGCGCGTGCAGACGCCGCGCTTCTGCGGGCAGGCCTGCAGCGCCGGCACTTTGTTACGCTCGGCCGGCGCTTTGCGCGGCTTGCGAATCAGTTGGTTGATCGTCGGCATCCGCGAACTTCCACCTCAATCCCATCCGACGCGCCGCCAGCGACGCCCATACAAAAACGGAGAAGCAACACGCGCCGCTTCTCCCGGGCACGCAGAGGCCGGCCCGTCGGCTAGGATGATTCAATCGCCTGTTTTGAAGTCGGGCGCAACGAAGGGGTTCCCGACCCACCCGGCAAGGGAGGCCGCATACTAGTAACGGCCTCTCCCTCCGTCAAGCTGCAAAAGCGTGCTTTTCCGCGGCGCGCGCCAGCCCCGCACGCCGCGGAAAAATAACCTCATTCGGCCGGCGTCGCCGCCGTCGAAACGTCCGGTGCCGACAGCGCGTCACCGCCCTGAACATCCTCTTCCTCTTGGTCCGCCAACTCGGCCTGGCGCTCGAGCGCCCGCGCCGCCGCCGCTTGCTGAATGCGGTTGACGACGCTGCCGGTGCCGGCCGGAATCAGGCGGCCAACGATGACGTTTTCCTTGAGGCCGAGGAGGTCGTCGGTCTTGCCGGCGACGGACGCCTCGGTGAGCACCCGCGTGGTCTCCTGGAACGAGGCCGCAGAGATGAACGAGCGGGTCTGCAGCGACGCCTTGGTGATGCCCTGCAGAACCGGAATGCTGCCGGCCTGCGCGCCCGACACCTGACCATTGACCTCGTCATATTCCGCGCGATCGACCTGCTCGCCGATCAGGAACGTGGTCTCGCCGGGGTCGGTGATCTCGACCTTCTGCATCATCTGCCGGCAAATCACCTCGATGTGCTTGTCGTTGATCTTGACGCCCTGCAGCCGATAGACCTCTTGAATCTCGTCGACCAAGTAGGTCGCGAGCGCCTCGACGCCGAGCACGCGCAGGATATCGTGGGGCGCCGGGTTGCCATCCATCAAGGGATCGCCCCGCCGCACGATATCGCCCTCGCGCACGCTGATGTGCTTGCCCTTGGGGATGAAATACTCGATCGGCTTGGCCGCGGCTTTCTCGTCCTTGCTCTCGCCGTCCTCGTCCGCCTCTTCGGGCACCACGATGATGCGGCGCTTGGACTTGTAGTCCTTTCCGAACTCGACGCGCCCGTCGATGTCGCTGATGATCGCATGGTCCTTGGGCTTGCGCGCCTCGAAGAGCTCGGCGACGCGCGGCAGACCGCCCGTGATGTCGCGGGTCTTCGAGGATTCCCGCGGGATCCGGGCGAGCACGTCGCCCGCGTGCACCTTGTCGCCATGCTCCACATTGAGAATCGCGTCGACCGAAAGGAAATATTGCGCCTCCCGCCCGTTCGGGAGCGTGATGACCTCGCCCGTCTCGTCGGTGAGGACGATGCGCGGCTTGAGGTCGCTGCCCCGCGGCTGTTGACGCCAATCGACCACGACCTTGTTGGAGACGCCGGTCTGCTCGTCCACCGCTTCGCGGAACGAGAGCCCCTCGACCATGTCGACATACTGCACCATGCCGGCCCGCTCGGAGATGAGCGGCAAGGTGAACGGGTCCCAGGTCGCCATGGTCGCGCCCTTCTCGACCGACTGGCCGTCGTCGACGAACAGCTTCGCGCCATAGGGGATGCGGTGACGCGCACGCTCGGCGCCACGGCCATCGCGCAGCACGATCTCGAGATTGCGCCCCATGGCGACCGGCGTGCCGTCGCTGTCATTGACGACGTTCTTGTTCTCGATCGAGACCGTCGCGGCCAGCGCGGCCTCCACGCTGGATTGCTCGGCGCCGCGCTGGGCGGCCCCGCCGATGTGGAAGGTGCGCATCGTGAGCTGGGTGCCCGGCTCGCCGATCGACTGCGCCGCGATCACGCCGACGGCCTCGCCCACATTGACCAGCGTGCCGCGCGCAAGGTCGCGGCCATAGCACAGGCTGCACACGCCATCCTGGCTCTGGCAGGTGAGAACGGAGCGGATCTTGACGGATTCGACGCCGGCGTCCTCGATCCGATCCACATCGCGCTCCTCGATCATCTCACCGGCATCGAGCAGCGTGTCGCCGCTCACCGGGTCTTCGATCGGCAACGACGCCACGCGCCCGAGGATGCGCTCGCCGAGCGGCGCGATGATCTCGCCGCCCTCGATCACCGCCTTGACGGTGAGACCGCCGTCGGTTCCGCAATTCTCCTCGACGATGATGCAGTCCTGCGCGACATCCACGAGGCGCCGCGTCAGGTAGCCGGAGTTGGCTGTCTTCAACGCGGTGTCCGCCAAGCCCTTCCGCGCACCGTGGGTCGAGTTGAAGTATTCGAGGACCGTCAGCCCTTCCTTGAAATTCGAGATGATCGGCGTCTCGATGATCTCGCCGGACGGCTTCGCCATGAGGCCGCGCATGCCGGCAAGCTGCTTCATCTGCGCTTCGGAGCCGCGGGCGCCAGAGTGCGCCATGACATAGATCGAGTTCAGAGAGGCGCCACCGCGCTCGCCCGCCGGCACGGCCACGTCAGACATGCTGTGCATCATCGCGCTCGCCACGCGGTCGGTGCATTGCGACCAGGCGTCGATCACCTTGTTGTACTTCTCGCCCTGGGTGATCAGGCCGTCGGTGTACTGCCGCTCATACTGGCCGACGAGCTGATTGGTCTGCGACACCAGCTGGGCCTTCTTGTCGGGCACCACCATGTCGTCCTTGCCGAACGAGATGCCGGCGCGCGTGGCATAGCGGAAGCCGAGATTCATCACCTGGTCGGCGAAGATCACCGTCTCCTTCTGCCCGCAATGGCGGTAGACGGAATCGAACACCGCGCTGAGCTCGCGCTTGGTGAGGAGGCGGTTGATGCTCTCGAACGGCACGTTCGCGTTGTGCGGCAGCACCTCGGACAGAATCATCCGCCCAGGCGTCGTCTCCACACGCAGCAATGTCTCCGCGCCGTCGGCATCGAACGTCCGATAGCGACAGGAGACTTTCGCGTGCAACGACACGGCACCCGCGTCGAGAGCCTGCTGCACCTCGCCGACGTTCGAGAACATCATCCCCTCGCCCGGCTCCCCGCCGCGAGAGAAGGTGAGATAATAAATACCGAGCACAATATCCTGACTCGGCACGATAATCGGCTTTCCGTTCGCCGGACTCAGGATGTTGTTCGTCGACATCATGAGCACGCGCGCCTCGAGGCGAGCCTCAGGCGAAAGCGGCACGTGGACGGCCATCTGGTCGCCGTCGAAGTCCGCATTGAACGCGGCGCAGACGAGCGGATGCAGCTGGATCGCCTTGCCCTCGACGAGCACGGGCTCGAACGCCTGGATGCCGAGGCGATGCAGCGTCGGCGCCCGGTTGAGAAGCACCGGATGCTCGCGGATGACCTCCTCGAGGATGTCCCAAACCTCCGGCCGCTCCTTCTCCACCATGCGCTTGGCGGCCTTCAAAGTGGTCGCCATGCCATAGAGTTCGAGCTTGGAGTAGATAAACGGCTTGAACAGTTCGAGCGCCATCTTCTTAGGCAAGCCGCACTGATGGAGCATAAGCTCCGGCCCGACCACGATCACCGAGCGGCCCGAATAGTCGACGCGCTTGCCGAGCAGGTTCTGACGGAAGCGCCCCTGCTTGCCCTTGAGCATGTCGCTCAGCGACTTGAGGGGACGCTTGTTGGCGCCGGTCATCACGCGGCCGCGCCGGCCATTGTCGAAGAGCGCGTCGACCGCCTCCTGGAGCATGCGCTTCTCGTTGCGCACGATGATCTCGGGCGCCCGCAGCTCGATCAGCCGCTTCAGACGGTTGTTGCGGTTGATGACGCGCCGGTAAAGGTCGTTGAGGTCGGAGGTCGCGAACCGGCCGCCATCGAGCGGAACCAACGGGCGAAGCTCCGGCGGGATTACCGGCACGACCTCGAGGATCATCCATTCCGGGCGGTTGCCCGACTGCACGAACGCATCGACCAGCTTCAAGCGTTTCACCAGCTTCTTACGCTTCGCCTCCGACGTCGTCTCGCCCAGCTCCTCCCGCAGGCGTTCGCGCTCGCGGTCGAGGTCGAGCGCGGTCAGCATCGCGCGGATAGCCTCGGCGCCGATCCCGGCGCTGAAGGCGTCGACGCCGTGCTCATCCTGGTGCTGGCGATACTGCTCCTCACTGAGAAGCTCGCCTGGCTTGAGCGGCGTGAGGCCGGGCTCGGTGACGACGTGGCTCTCGAAATAGAGCACGCGCTCGAGCTCCTTCAACGTCATGTCGAGCAGGAGGCCGATGCGCGACGGCACAGACTTGAGGAACCAGATGTGCGCCACCGGAGAGGCGAGCTCGATGTGCCCCATGCGCTCGCGCCGCACCTTCGACTGGATCACCTCGACGCCGCACTTCTCGCAAACGATGCCGCGATACTTCATGCGCTTGTACTTGCCGCACAGGCACTCATAGTCCTTGATCGGCCCGAAGGTGCGCGCGCAGAACAGCCCGTCTCGTTCCGGCTTGAAGGTCCGGTAGTTGATCGTTTCGGGCTTCTTGATCTCGCCGTAGGACCACGAGCGGATCTTGTCCGGGCTCGCGATCGAGATCTTGATCTGATTGAACTGCTGGTCCGCGGAAACAGGGCCGAACAGGTTCATCAATTCGCTCATCTGACTACCTCCGAACGCGCTCTGAGCTGTGGCACATCAACGATGCGGGCCCGCCGAGGGACCCGCGGGCTCGGACCGCGTTCAACTCGTGATCCTGAGATCGACATCGAGACCCAGCGCTTGCATCTCCTTCACCAAGACGTTGAAGGATTCGGGGATGCCGGCCTCGAAATTCTCATCGCCGCGCACGATCGATTCGTAGACCTTCGTGCGGCCGGAAACGTCGTCGGACTTCACCGTCAACATCTCCTGCAGGGTGTAGGACGCGCCGTAGGCCTGAAGCGCCCACACCTCCATCTCGCCGAAGCGCTGACCGCCGAACTGCGCCTTGCCGCCCAAGGGCTGCTGCGTGACCAGGCTGTAGGGACCGATCGAGCGGGCGTGGATCTTGTCGTCGACGAGATGGTGCAGCTTCAGCATATAGATGTAGCCGACCGTGACCTTGCGCTCGAAGGGCACGCCGGTTTGGCCGTCGATCAGCGTGACCTGGCCGGTGCTGTCGAGCCCGGCGAGGTCCAGCATCCGAACGATATCGGCCTCGTGCGCGCCGTCGAACACGGGCGTCGCCATCGGCACGCCAGCGACCACGTTCTGGCCGATCGACGCTGCCTCCGTGTCGGAGAGGGCTTGGTACCCCTTGGCCTCACCGTTTTCTTCGTCGGCGTAAATGTCGCCGAGAAGGTGTTTGAGCGCCGCGGCATCCTTGGCGCCGCCACCGTTGCTCATGCCCTCGATCAGCTCGTTGATGCGCCGTCCGAGCCCCCGCGCCGCCCAGCCGAGGTGGGTCTCGAGAATCTGACCGACGTTCATGCGAGACGGCACGCCGAGCGGGTTCAACACGATGTCGACCGGCGTGCCGTCATCGAGATGCGGCATGTCCTCGACCGGGATGATGTTCGAGATCACGCCCTTGTTGCCGTGACGACCAGCCATCTTGTCGCCGGGCTGCAGCTTGCGCTTCACCGCGACGAACACCTTGACCATCTTGAGGACGCCGGGCGGCAGCTCGTCGCCGCGCTGCAGCTTCTCGACCTTGCTGTCGAAACGCGCCTGGATGCGCGCGATATTCTCGTCGAGTTCGGCCTTGAGCGCTTCAGCTTGGGCCATCGCGGCATCGCTCTTGAGCACGATCTGCCACCACTGACCCTTCGAGAGATCGGCCAGCGCTTCGTCGGAGACCTTGACGTTCGTGCCGAAGCCCTTGGGCCCCCGTGCCGCGATCTTGCCGACGATCAGCGTTTTCAGCCGATCGTAGATGTCGCGCTCGATGATCGCTTGCTCGTCGTGACGGTCTTTCGCGAGCCGCTCGATCTCCTCGCGCTCGATGGCAAGCGCCCGCTCGTCCTTGTCGACGCCGCGGCGGTTGAAGACGCGGACCTCGACTACCGTGCCCATGCCGCCCGGCGGCACGCGGAGCGAGGTGTCGCGCACATCGGACGCCTTCTCGCCGAAGATGGCGCGGAGCAGCTTCTCCTCCGGTGTCATCGGGGATTCGCCTTTCGGCGTGATCTTGCCGACCAGAATGTCGCCCGGCTTCACCTCCGCGCCGATATAGACGATGCCAGCCTCGTCCAGATTGCGGAGGCCTTCCTCGCCGACGTTCGGAATGTCACGCGTGATCTCTTCCTGGCCGAGCTTCGTGTCGCGCGCCATCACCTCGAACTCTTCGATATGGATCGAGGTGAAGACGTCGTCCTTGACCAGGCGCTCCGAGATCAGGATCGAATCCTCGAAGTTGTAGCCGTTCCACGACATGAAGGCGACGAGCACGTTCCGCCCGAGCGCGAGCTCGCCGAGCGAGGTGCTCGGGCCGTCGGCGACGATGTCGCCGGGCACGACCCTTTGCCCGACCTTCACCAGCGGGCGCTGGTTGATGCAGGTGTTCTGGTTCGAGCGTTGGAACTTGAGCAGGTTGTAGATGTCGACGCCCGCGGAGCCGCCGTCATCGCTCTCCTTCGCGCGCACCACGATGCGCGTGCCGTCGATCTGCTCGACCACGCCGGACCGGCGCGCAACGATCGCCGCGCCCGAATCGCGTGCGACGACCTCCTCCATCCCGGTGCCGACCAGCGGCGCCTCGCTTTGCACGAGCGGGACCGCCTGGCGCTGCATGTTCGAGCCCATGAGCGCGCGGTTGGCATCGTCGTTCTCGAGGAAGGGAATCAACGCCGCGGCAACCGAGACGAGCTGCTTGGGCGAGACATCCATGTACTCGATCTGGTCCGGCGCGGACATGACGAACTCGCCATTGCGCCGGCAGCTCACGAGTGCCTCGGTGAAGCCGCCTTCTTCGTCGGTGAGTGAGTTCGCCTGCGCGATCGTGTACTTGCCCTCCTCGATCGCCGAGAGATAAGCCACGTCGTCGGTCAGCCTGCCGTCCACGACTTTGCGATAGGGGCTCTCGATGAAGCCGTACTGGTTGACCCGCGCGTAGGTGGCGAGACTGTTGATCAGGCCGATATTCGGCCCCTCCGGCGTCTCGATCGGGCAGATCCGGCCATAGTGCGACGGGTGAACGTCGCGCACCTCGAAGCCCGCGCGCTCGCGCGTCAGCCCGCCCGGGCCGAGCGCCGAGAGCCGCCGCTTGTGCGTGATCTCGGAGAGCGGGTTGGTCTGGTCCATGAACTGCGAGAGCTGCGAGGAGCCGAAGAACTCGCGCACCGCCGCCGCCGCCGGCTTGGCGTTGATCAGGTCATGCGGCATCACGGTGTCAATCTCGACAGAGCTCATGCGCTCGCGGATGGCGCGCTCCATGCGCAGGAGGCCGATCCGGTATTGGTTTTCCATCAGCTCGCCGACCGAGCGGACGCGGCGGTTGCCGAGATGGTCGATGTCGTCGATGTCGCCGGTGCCGTCCTTGAGGCCGACGAGGGTCTTCACCACGGCGACGATGTCCTTCGCGCGCAGCACGCGCAGGCTGTCGTCGCCGTCGAGGCCAAGCCGCATGCCCATCTTGACACGGCCGACCGATGACAGGTCGTAGCGCTCGGAGCCGAGGAGCTGTACATCCTCGAGGCGCACCCACACCGGCTCCTCCACCTCTTTCGGGCGCGAGGCGATGGGAACGATGACGCGGAGCCAGTTCTCCTCCTGCTCGAGGATCCAAAGCTCGCTCACCTCCGCGCGCTTCAACGTCGCGAGCGTCTTGCTCCGTCCATCGGGCTCGGCATAGCAGTCCGCGCTCTCCTCCATCAGCCGCCCGCGGCCGAAGAAGAGATCGTAGAAAAGCTTCTCCGCGGTCTCGACGGTCGGCGGCTCACCGGGCCGCATGATCTTGTAGATCTCGAGCAGCGCCTCGTCGCGGTTCGAGGAGCGGTCCACCGCGATGGTGTTGCGGATGTACGCGCCAACATTGATGTGATCGATCGCGAGCGTCGCGAGCTCGGAGACGCCGGCCTCGTCGAGCGTCTCGATGAGCTCCGCCGTCAGCTCGTCGCCCGCCTCGGCGAGGATCTCGCCCGACGATTCATCCACCAGGTCCTCGGCGGCATAGCGACCGACCAGCTTTTCAGGGGCAAAGAAGCATTCGGTCATGCCGGCGTCTTCGATCTTCTTGACGAGCCGGGTGGTGACGCGTTTGCCGGCCTCGGCCATCGTCTTGCCGGTCTTTGCGTCGACCAGATCGTCGATCAGCTTGGTACCATGCAGCGGCTCCAAATCGACCGGGGCGGCCCAGCCCTCGCCGGAGCGGCGATAGACCACCTGCCGATAGAACTGCTCGAGGATGTCGTCGGTGCTCATCGACAGGGCGCGAAGCAGCACCGTCACCGGCAGCTTGCGGCGGCGGTCGATGCGCACGAACACGAGGTCCTTCGCGTCGAACTCGAAGTCCAGCCAGGAGCCGCGGTAGGGAATGATGCGCGCGGCGTAGAGATATTTGCCGGAGCTGTGGGTCTTGCCGCGGTCATGGTCGAAGAACACGCCGGGCGAGCGATGCATCTGCGAGACGATCACGCGCTCGGTGCCGTTGATGACGAAGGTGCCGTTGTTGGTCATGAGCGGCATGTCGCCCATGTAGACGTCCTGCTCCTTGATGTCGCGCACGGAGCGCAGCCCCGTGTCCTCATCGACATCCCAGACGATGAGGCGCAGCGTCACCTTGAGCGGCGCGGCATAGGTGATGCCGCGCTGCTGGCACTCTTCCACGTCGTATTTCGGTTCCTCAAACTCGTAGCGCACGAACTCGAGCGAGGCCGTGTCCGAGAAATCCTTGATGGGAAAGACCGATTTGAAAACCTCCTGCAGCCCCGCGTCGCGGCGCTTTTCCGCGCGCGTGTCGCGTTGCAAAAAGAACTCGTAGGACTTCTTCTGCACCTCGATCAGGTTGGGCATCGAGGTGACCTCGGGAATGCGTCCAAAGCTGCGACGGAGCTTGCGGCGACCGTTAATCGTCTGCGACATGTTCGACCCTCGAAATCTGTAGACGAGCCATCGCGCGGCCCCCGATGGGGCCGCGGCGGCTCATCGTTCGGCGTACGGCGTGCGTTCCATCACACGCCGACAGCGCGCACGGCGGCGCGGCGCGGTGCGGCGCCGCGCCAACTCCAAGCGCTGTCGGCTGAGCGTCAACAGTCGATTACTTGACCTCGACGGTCGCGCCCGCGCCTTCGAGCTGCTCCTTGATTTGCTCGGCTTCTTCTTTTTGCACGCCTTCCTTCACGGCGCTCGGCACGCCCTCGACCAGATCCTTCGCCTCCTTGAGGCCAAGGCCCGTGATCGCGCGGACCTCTTTGATCACATTGATCTTCTTCTCGCCGAACGAGGCAAGAATCACGTTGAACTCGGTCTGCTCTTCCTGCGCCTCCTCGGCGGCGCCGCCCGCGCCCGCCACGGCCGCCACGGCAACCGGCGCGGCCGCCGAAACGCCCCACTTCTCCTCGAGCATCTTCGAAAGCTCGGCCGCCTCAATCACGGTGAGCGTCGAGAGTTCGTCTGCGATCTTGGCCAAATCAGCCATCGTGTCGGTCTCCTTAGGACTTACTGACTTCGTGTTGTTCAATCGGCCGCCTCGCTGTTCGCGATCAAGCCGCATCCTTGGTTTCTGCGTAGGCGCTCATCACCCGCGCGAGCTGACCGGCCGGCGCTTGCAGCACGCCCGCGATCCGTGTCGCCGGCGTCGAGATGACGCCGATCAGGCGCGCCCTCAGCTCATCGAGCGAGGGCAGCTCCGCGAGCGTCGTGACGCCACCGGCATCGAGCATCTCGCCCTCGAGCGAGCCCCCGACGACAACGAGCTTCTCGTTGCGCTTCGCGTAGTTCACCGCGACGCGCGCCGCGGCGACGGGATCCTCCGAGAAGGCAATCGCGCTCGGCCCGTCGAACAGCTCCGCCAGTCCATCGAAGCGGGTGCCGTCGATCGCGCGCTTGACCAGCCGGTTCTTGGCGACGCGAAAGGTTGCGCCCGCGGCCCGCATCTCCCGCCTCAGGTCAGAGGCTTCGGACACGGTCAGCCCGCTGAAGCGCGTGACGACCACGAGATTGGTGCTCTCGAAGATCGTCCGGAGCGCTTCGACGATCGTCTCTTTGTCTGCTCTATACACGGCCTCCTCCGGTTCTCCTCATGCCGGACCCCGCATCGTCGAGCCAGACGATCGCGTGACCGGGAGCCCTACGGCGACGCGCCGCTCAAGCAAACCCCGGTCTCGATCCCGTCTCGGCAGGCGGTCGTCCCTTTCAGCGCCACACACGGCGGCACCTGCTGTCTTCGACAGGCTGGAGAGCCCTCGCGGGCGCCCCGCCCAGGCGACGGATAGAGTCCCCCGCCGCCCGCTTTGCATCCTCCTCACGCGCCGGGCGACCCAGCCAACAACTCGGGGAGATCGATCTTGACCCCCGGCCCCTGCGTCGAGCTCAGCGCTGCTTTCTTCATGTAGGTTCCCTTGACGCCGCTCGGCTTCGCCTTGTTGAGCGCATCGACCAGCGCCCGCACGTTCTCCACCAGTGCGTCTTCCGAGAAACTGACCTTGCCGATCCCCGCGTGGACGATCCCGGCCTTTTCGACCCGAAACTCGATCTGACCGCCCTTCGCGTCCTTGATCGCCTGCTCCACGTCCTTCGTGACAGTGCCGAGCTTCGGGTTCGGCATCAAGCCGCGGGGGCCGAGGATCTTTCCGAGCTTGCCCACCACCGGCATCATGTCGGGCGTCGCGACACAGCGATCGAAGTCGATCTTGCCCGCGCTCACCTCGGCCGCCAGGTCATCGGCGCCGACGATATCCGCGCCCGCAGCCTTCGCGGCCTCGGCCAGATCGCCCTTCGCGAAAACCGCGACGCGCACCGACTTGCCGGTGCCGTGCGGCAGCGACACCATGCCGCGCACCATTTGATCGGCGTGGCGCGGGTCGACCCCAAGATTGACCGAAAGCTCGACCGATTCGTCGAACTTGGCGAACGCGTTCTGCTTCACGAGCGCCACCGCGTCGCCGATCGGGTAGAGCTTCTCCCGGTCGATCGACGCCTGGGCGTTCTTCATCTTTTTTGCGGTCTTAGCCATGAGTCCTATTCAACCACTTGAATGCCGATCGAGCGCGCCGAGCCCTCGATCATCTTGCACGCCGCCTCGATGTCGTTGGCGTTGAGATCGACCATCTTCTTTTCCGCGATCTCGCGCACCTGGGCGCGCGTCACCGAGCCGATGGTATCGGTGCGGCCGACCTCGCCCGAGCCCTTCTCGAGCCCGGCCGCCTTCTTGAGGAAATAGCTGGCCGGGGGCGTCTTGGTGATGAAGCTGAACGTGCGATCCTGATAAGCGGATATCACCGTCGGGATCGGCGTGCCCGGCTCGATGTTCTGGGTCTGCGCATTGAAGGTCTTGCAGAACTCCATGATGTTGAGCCCCGCCTGGCCGAGCGCAGGGCCGATCGGCGGCGACGGGTTGGCTTGGCCCGCCGGCACCTGCAGCTTGATCAAGCCCACAACTTTCTTTGCCATCGCCTATCCCTGCCTCAGGCCTTCTCGACCTGCGAATATTCGAGCTCGACCGGGGTCGCCCGGCCGAAGATCGACACCGCCACCTTGAGGCGCGCGCGCTCCTCGTCGACGTCCTCGACCAACCCGTTGAACGATGTGAACGGCCCGTCGCACACCCGGACCGATTCACCGATCTCGAAGGTCACCGACGGCTTCGGCCGCTCCACCCCCTCCTTGACCTGGCGCAGGACCCGCTTGGCCTCGTCGTCGGAGATGGGAACGGGTTTGCCGCCGCTGCCCAGGAAGCCGGTCACCTTGGGGGTGTTCTTGATCAGGTGCCAGCTTTCGTCGGTCATCTCCAGATGCGCGAGCACGTAGCCCGGGAAGAACTTGCGCTCGGATTTGACCTTGGTGCCGCGGCGCATCTCCACGACCTCCTCGGCCGGCACCAACACCTCGTCGATCTCCTCGTCCAAGCCCTTCTGCCTCGCCTGCTCGCGGATGGAGGCCGCGACCTTCTTCTCGAAGCCCGAATAGACGTGCACGATGTACCACTGCTTGCTCATGCTAATCGCCCAAGCCCAGGATCGCCCGCACACCCACCGACAAAACCTGGTCGACCAGGAAGAAGAACACCGCCATGAAGATCACCATGAGGAGCACCATGATCGTGCTGATCGTGGTCTCGCGGCGCGTCGGCCAGGTGACTTTGGCGAGCTCCTGGCGCGCCTGGCGCAAATAGGTCAGCGGCGAGGTGCGCGCCATCAACGCCCTCCCGGGTCACGCCCGACCCGCGCCGACGTGGCAGGAGTGGAGGGTCTCGAACCCCCAACCTCCGGTTTTGGAGACCGGCGCTCTACCAATTGAGCTACACTCCTCGAGTTTGCCGTTGCCGTCCTGCAAGCGACTCTGTTTTTCCTATTCGAAGATTTTTGCGACGACGCCTGCGCCGACGGTGCGGCCGCCCTCGCGGATGGCGAAGCGCAGGCCCTCGTCCATCGCGATCGGCGAGATCAGCTCAACCTTCATGTTCACATTGTCCCCCGGCATCACCATCTCCGTGCCCTCCGGGAGCTCGATCGTCCCCGTCACATCCGTCGTCCGGAAGTAGAACTGCGGACGGTAGTTCGAGAAGAACGGCGTGTGCCGGCCTCCCTCGTCCTTCGTCAGGATGTACGTCTCCGCCTCGAACTTCGTGTGCGGCGTGATCGTCCCGGGCTTCGCCAAAACCTGCCCCCGCTCAACCTCGTCGCGCTTCGTCCCGCGCAGCAGAACGCCAACATTGTCGCCGGCCTCGCCCTGGTCCAGAAGCTTCCGGAACATCTCCACGCCCGTGCACACCGTCTTCGACGTCTCCTTGATCCCCACGATCTCGACCTCGTCGCCGACGTTGATCACGCCTCGCTCAACACGGCCCGTCACAACCGTCCCGCGGCCAGAGATCGAGAACACGTCCTCGATCGGCATCAGGAACGGCTGGTCCTTCGGGCGCTCAGGCTGCGGAACGTAGCTGTCGACCGCTTCCATCAGCTCCATGATCGTCGCACGGCCCGTCGCCTCGTCGCCCCCCTCGAGCGCCGCAAGCGCAGACCCACGGATCACCGGAATGTCATCACCCGGAAACTCATACGTCGACAAAAGCTCCCGAACCTCGAGCTCGACAAGGTCCAGAAGCTCCTCGTCGTCAACCTGGTCCACCTTGTTCATGTACACGACCAGCGCAGGCACACCAACCTGGCGCGCCAGCAGAATGTGCTCACGCGTCTGCGGCATCGGGCCGTCCGCAGCCGACACAACCAGGATCGCGCCATCCATCTGCGCGGCGCCCGTGATCATGTTCTTCACGTAATCCGCATGGCCCGGGCAATCCACATGCGCGTAGTGACGGTTCTCCGTCTCGTACTCAACATGCGCCGTCGCGATCGTGATCCCACGCTCGCGTTCCTCAGGCGCCTTGTCGATCTCGTCAAACGGCACAAAGTCCGCACCGCCAGCTTCGCCCAAAACCTTCGTGATCGCGGCCGTCAGCGTCGTCTTCCCATGGTCAACATGACCAATCGTTCCGACATTGCAATGCGGCTTCGTCCGCTCAAACTTCGCTTTCGCCATCGCTCTCTTTCACTCCAGCCATTCGCCCGCGTCGGGCCGAATGCCCCCGCTCTTTGAAGACCCGAACGCACGCGCCACGCGCGCGCGACCAAACTCTTGCCTCGCCGCCTCGCCGATGCCTGGAGCGGGTGATGGGAATCGAACCCACGTAACCAGCTTGGAAGGCTGGGGCTCTACCATTGAGCTACACCCGCTCAAACTACAAGCGCCGCCCCACGCGCTGCACCCGGGATGACGCACGTTCCTGGTGGAGGGGGTAGGATTCGAACCTACGTAGACTTCCGTCGGCAGATTTACAGTCTGCTGCCTTTAACCACTCGGCCACCCCTCCGGGCTGAGGCGGCAATGTCCTGATCCTGGGAGAGCGGAATATCGGCATTCTCCGCGCTTTGTCAACGCCTAATGCCACCGCACGCGCAACAACGCGGCGCCGGCTCGCACCCAACCGGCACCCGGCGCGCGACGCCCCGGGCCCCGGGCCCCGGGCCCCGGTCCCGGCGGCGCCTCACAATATTATAGTATAGTGCGTGCCATGCCAGGCGACGACACCGACACGCCGCGCCGACGGGAGGGCCCGCGCCGCAAGCGCCGCCCCCGGCGGCACCCATCGAAACCGCGGCGCGACGGGGCCGCGCCCCGGACCGCGGGGCCGCGGCACGATCGCCTCTACGGCGTGCACGCGGTCGCCGCGGCGCTTGCCAATCCCGTGCGCCGCTGTCATCGGCTGGTGGTGACAGCGGAAGGCGCGGCCGCGCTCGAGGCTGCGCTCGCCGGACGCGCGCTCGCCCCCGGCCCGCGCGCGCTGGTCGAGGGGCCCGAGGAGCGGTCGCGGCATGAGATCGACCGGCTCGCCCCGCCCGGCGCGGTGCACCAGGGAATTGTGCTCGACGCCTCGCCCCTGCCCGCTGTCGATCTGACGGCGGCGGCACGCCAGGCGCTCCAAGCCGGGGCCGGTGCGGCACGGCTGGTCGTGCTGGACCAGGTGAGCGACCCGCACAATGTCGGGGCGATTCTCCGCTCCGCCGCCGCCTTCGGCGTCTCCACCCTGGTCGTGCAAGAGCGCCACACGCCACACGCCACAGGCACGCTCGCCAAAGCCGCCTCGGGCGCGCTCGAGGCGGTCGCGCTCGTGCGGGTTACCAACGTCGCGCGCGCGCTGGTGATCCTGCAGGACATCGGCTATTGGTGCCTCGGCCTCGATGCCCGCGCACCGCATGCGATCGCGGACGTCGCGGCGACCACGCCGGCGGCGCTGGTGCTCGGCTCCGAGGGCGGCGGTCTGCGCCGGCTTACGCGCGAACGCTGCGACCTCACCGCCGCGATCCCGATGCCGGGCGCCATGCCGAGCCTCAACGTCTCGAACGCCGCCGCGATCGCGCTCTACGCCCTCTCGCAAGCCCCCGCGGCGGCCCCGCCAACCCGCTAGACAAGCCCGCCCGACCACGACAGAGTGCCGAGCCGTGCCGGCTTAGCTCAGCTGGTAGAGCACTTGATTTGTAATCAAGGGGTCGCGGGTTCGAATCCTGCAGCCGGCACCAATAAAAACAGTAAGTTATGGGGCGGCTGCGTTGGGAGAACGCACAGTGGGTAGCGCTCCGGGTAGCAGATCATTTGGGACTCAGTGCTTCAACGCCATCTCGACTCGCCAAGAGCGTGCTGCGGGGTGCCTCTCCCGAGTCCACTCCGACCTCGACATCTACCGTTCCGCGCGCCTCATCATCGACGACCATGGCGACGACGCGGAGAAAGAGGCAGCGAGACGAGCTGCGGGGTTCCGCGAGAAGGGCGATCTAGACGGGGAGCGGGTGTGGATGTGGATCGGTGAGGCTATTCGAGTGCTGCTAGCCCGCCACAGCCGCTCACCTCATTGAGGATGCCGCCATGTCAGCTATGGAAGACCCGTAGGAAATCCTCCGATTGGAGAGATTGCGAATTTCAGCGTCGGCTTCGCGAACGTGTCTGTTCGGGGCAAGAGGGAGGAGGCAGAACCCATCGGGTCAGGCGCCTTGGCCCGGATAGGAAAAGTATCGGGGATCGTCACTCCGGCCCACGTGGTGAACGGCCAAATCCGTGTCTGAGCCCTACTGGCTTGGTCCGTTGAATACCTGACGCGCGGCTTCGAAGGCCCCGGCCGGCAATTCATGGGCGATGCCGATGTGGCACTCGATACAGGTCTTGCCTTCGTCGATCGCCTCTTCGTGGCGGTCGCGCGAGCGCTTTTCCTGATCGGTGAAGTCCATGTACTCGAAGCTGTGACAGTTCCGACATTCGCGGGAATCGGTTTCGTACATCGTCGCCCAAACGCTCTTCGCGAGCCTCAACCGCCGATCCTCGTATTTCCGACGCGTATCGATCGTGCCGGCGAGGTGGTGGTAGAGCTCGTTCGTGGCGCGAACCTTGCGGGCGATCTTGTGGATCCACGTTTTCGGCACGTGGCAATCGGGGCAGGTCGCCCGCACCCCGGTTCTGTTGTTGTAGTGGACGGTGCGTTTGTATTCGCGAAATACGTTCTGCTCCATTTCGTGGCACGAGACGCAAAAGGTCTCGGTGTTCGTGACCTCCATCGCCCAGTTGAAGCCGCCCCAGAAAGCGATGCCGATTGCGAAGCCGACCACCACCAGCGTGCCCAGCGCGAACTGCGGGCTGGGACGCGAGATGAACCTCCACAGACGGCGGATGAAGCCGTTCTTGCGCTTTTCAGGGTTCGTATTTTCGGTCATGGCCCCTGCTCCCTCGGCAACGCGTTAGATCGACCCGTGATCGACAAGCGCCTCACTCAACGTCGACGGCCGACTTGAATGCATTGGGCACGAGCGCACGCGCGTGGACCTGCGGGACATGGCACTGGCTACAGAACCAACGCGCCGCCGCCACCTTGTCGAGGGCGATGCCCTCGCGGCTGATGTAGTGGGTCTCGCTGACCTTCGGCGCGTTCTCTTCCACGTTGTACGGCCAGTCGTGGCAGTTGAGGCACTGATTGACCCTGACGTTGATCTGGTACTTCTCGATGCGGTGCGGAATGAGCGGCGGCTGCTGCCGATAGGCGCGCTGAAACCGCTGGCCGACGTTCTGATCCCGAAGCTCCGGGATCCCGGCCGAGCCCTCGATATCGACGCCGCCGCGCAACGACTGGATCTCGCTGTCCTGGGCCGTCGCAGAGCCGCCGACGGCCACGGCCCATACGAGGCCGGCAGCCACGAGGATCATCGTGTAAGGAAGTCTCATCATTGTTTGTTCCTCACTTGCGTTCGCCCCTATCGCGCGACGTGTCGATTGCGTTCGCTGCCGGGCACGGAAAGCTCCAACGCGGCGGGCGCGGTGTTGTTGAAGCGCAGATCAAAGGCGAACACCCGCCTGTCGCAAACGTCGATGCAACGCCCGCAGTTGGTGCAGTCGCGCGACAGGATCACGGGTCCATCGCCGCGTGCCGCTCCGCGCAGTGCAGGCGTGATGACATGAGGCTCCGGACAAACCGCAAAGCAGTCCATGCAGTCGTCGCAGGCGGCGCGCCGCTTGGCGGAGATGCGGAGCAGGCTGGCTGAGCCCAAGAGCCCATAGAAGGCGCCGACCGGGCAGAGATGACCGCACCAGCCGCGCCGGCTGACGAGCAGATCGAAGAGGAAAACCGCCAGCACGACCGCCCAACCGAAGCCGATGCCGAAAAGCAGGCCGCGGTGGAGAAGCGTGATCGGGTTGACGAATTCCCAGGCGATCGTGCCGGTGACGGCCGACACCACCAACGTCGCGACCAAGATCCAAAACCGCGTGTTCCGCGTTGGCTGCCAGCCTTTGGGTATGCGCAGGCGTTCGCGCAGCCAGTGCGAAAGGTCGGTGACGATGTTGATCGGACAGACGAACGAGCAATAGATGCGTCCCCCGATCAACGCATAGATGCCGAGAACGATCGCAGCGCCCGTCAAGGCAGTGACACCGATGGCGTGACCGGCCGCCAGCGACTGCAGCACGATGTGGGGATCGCTCAACGGCAGAACGCCCAGGGTCACGCTCGAGGCGAGCGTGCCCTTGACGATCCAGACCCCGGCGAGCGGCCCTGCCAGGAACAGCGCGAGGAAACCGAATTGCGCCACGCGGCGCAGCAGGAGCCAGCGATGGCGGGCAAGCCAACCCCTCGGCAGGCCTTGGGACTGGGCGTCGATGCGCAGCGTCATGATCCGGCCTCGCCAGCCCGCGCGGGCGGCTCGGACACGCCGTCGCGCTCCTCCCAACCGAAACGGTAGTGCGACCCCGAGGCGCCCTTGACGAGACGACGCGGGAAGACGCGAATGGCAGCCTCATCGAGCACGCAGGCGCGCTCGCACTTGCCGCAGCCCGTGCAGGCATCCGAATGCACGGTAGGCAGGAACATCGCGTGCTTTTCCGTCCGCGGGTTGTGCCGACGCTCAAGCGTGATGGCCTCGTCGAGCAGCGGACACACGCGGTAGCAAACATCACAGCGCAGGCCCTTGAAGTTGAGGCAGGTCTCCTCGTCCGAGAGCACGGCGAGACCCATGCGCGCATCGTCGATGCGCGCGAGGCCCGGATCGAGCGCACCGGTGGGACATGCCGCGACGCACGGTATGTCCTCGCACATTTCGCAGGGTGCCTCGCGCGCGACGAAATAGGGTGAGCCGGTCGGGATCTCGTCGCCAAGCTCGGCGAGCCGCAGAGTCGGATAGGGGCAATCTCGCACGCACAGGCCGCAGCGCACGCAGGCGCTCAAGAAATCCTCCTCCTCACGCGCACCCGGCGGGCGCAACGCAACCGCCGGAAGGGCCTTGCCCCCCTTGGCCAGCAGACCCAGTGCAAGACCGGCGAGACCAGCGCCGCACGCCGCGCGCGCCGCGCCCGCGATGACCTGACGCCGGCTCGGGCCGCGTTTCATGTCGAACTCCTGCGCACCGCCATTCTTGCCCGAAAATTGTTCTTAGGCCTTGCCCACGCGACACGCGCATTTCTTGAAATCGGTCTCCTTTGAGAGGGGGTCGGTGGCGTCCAGCGTGAGCTTGTTGACGAGCTGGCCCGCATCGAACCACGGCATGAAGACGAGCCCGCGCGGTGGCCGGTTGCGCCCACGCGTCTCAACGCGCGTGACGACCTCGCCGCGCCGCGTCTCGACCTTGCACGGTTGGCCGCGTTTAAGCCCGCGCTCTCTCGCGTCGTCGGGGTGCATGTAGAGGACGGCATCCGGGTAAGCACGATAGAGTTCGGGCACGCGCCGCGTCATGGACCCCGAGTGCCAGTGCTCGAGGACACGGCCGGTCGACAACCACAGATCGTATTCCTCGTCCGGCGATTCGGCCGCCGGCTCGTATGGCGCGAAGATGATGTTGGCGCGTCCGTCGGGCTTGCCATAGAAGCGCACGCCCTCTCCGGGCGCGATGTGCGGATCGTAGCCTTCGCGATAACGCCACAGCGTCTCCTTGCCATCGATGACGGGCCAACGAAGACCGCGCGAGTCGTGATAGGCCTGGTAGTCGGCCATCTCGTGACCCTTCTTCGGGCCTTCGAACTGAAATCGGCGATACTCCTCGAACAGCCCTTTCTGCACGTAGAAACCGAAATGCTCCGCCTCGTCGTTCTGAAACCCTTGCTGACGCTCGGCGAGAGGGAACTTGTCGACTTCGCCGTTGGCGAAGAGCACCTCGTAGAGAGTCTTGCCGCGGTGCTCGGGCCTGTCGGCGAGGAGCTCGTCGGACCAAACCTCCTCGACAGTGAAGCGCTTGGAAAACTCCATGACCTGCCACAAATCGGAGCGCGCTTCACCGGGCGGGCTGACCTGCTGGCGCCAGAATTGCGTGCGGCGCTCCGCGTTGCCATAGGCGCCTTCCTTTTCGGCCCACATGGCGGTCGGCAAGATGAGGTCAGCCGCCATGGCGGTGACCGTCGGATAGGGATCGGAGACGACGATGAAGTTCTCCGGATTGCGATAGCCCGGAAAGGTCTCCTCGTTCATGTTGGGCGCGGCCTGCATGTTGTTGTTGCACTGCACCCAGTAAGCGTTGAGCTTGCCGTCGCGCAGCATGCGGTTTTGCAGCACGGCGTGGTATCCGGGTTTCGGCGGGATCGTGCCGGCGGGCAGGTTCCAGATGCCCTCGGCCGCTTGGCGGTGCGCTTCGTTCATGACCACGAGATCCGCGGGCAAGCGATGCGCGAACGTGCCGACCTCTCGTGCCGTGCCACAGGCGGACGGCTGGCCGGTGAGCGAAAATGGGCTGTTGCCGGGCTCCGAGATCTTGCCCATCAGGAGATGGACGTTGTAGAGCAGCCCGTTCACCCAGACGCCGCGCGTGTGCTGGTTGAAGCCCATCGTCCAATAGGACGACACCTTCGTTTCGGGGTTTGCGTAGACGGCGGCGAGGTGTTCGAGCTTCTCTGCCGGGACGCCCGACAGCTCGCTCACCTTGTCCAACGAGTAGTCGGCGACCAGGTCCGCGTACTGCTCGAGGGTGATCTTGCTGAGCTTGCCCTTGCCGGCGTTCTTCGCCTGCTGCTCGAGAGGATGATCGGGCCTCAAACCGTATCCGATGTCGGTCGGCGTGACGGTGAAGTTGACGTGGTTCTCGACGAACGCGCGGTCATAGGCACCGGTGCGGATGATATGGTTGGCGATGTAGTTGAGGATCGCGAGATCGGTCTGCGGCGCGAACACGATGCCGTTGTCCGCCAGCTCAAAGCAGCGGTTCTCGAAGGTCGACAGAACGTGCACCTCGCAGCCCGGCTTGGTCAGCCGGGTGTCGGTCAGACGCGACCAGAGGATCGGGTGCATCTCCGCCATGTTGGCGCCCCAGAGCACGAAGGCGTCGGCGTATTCGAGATCGTCGTAGCACCCCATGGGCTCGTCGATGCCGAAGGCGCGCATGAAGGCGCCGACGGCCGAGGCCATGCAGTGGCGGGCGTTGGGATCGATGTTGTTCGAGCGCAGGCCCGCTTTCATGAACTTGGCGGCGGCATAGCCCTCCCAGATCGTCCATTGACCCGAGCCGAACATGCCGACGGCCGTCGGACCCTTGTCGCGCAGAGCTGCCTTGAACTTCTCGGCCATGACGTCGAACGCTTCGTCCCACGACACCTCGGTGAAGGTGCCGTTCTTGTCGTACGCCCCGCCGGACTTGCGCAGCAAGGGCTTGGTCAGCCGGTCTTCGCCGTATTGGATCTTGGAGAGGAAGTAGCCCTTGATGCAGTTCAGCCCGCGATTGACCGGCGCTTCGGGATCGCCTTGGGTGGCGACGATGCGGTCGTTCTTCACGCCGATGAGCACGCCGCACCCGGTGCCGCAAAAACGGCATACGCCCTTGTCCCAGCGGATTCCGTCCGTCGCGCCCAGGGCCGGTTTGCTCGTCGGCAGGGTTACCCCAGCCGCTGCCGCCGCTGAGGCCGCAGCACCCGCCTTGATGAAGTCGCGCCTCGAAATGGTCATCGGCTCACTCCTCCTCCGCGAGGTCCTGCTCGCAGTGGCTATAGGCAATCGTTGTAGAAAGGACTCCCGGGAGCCCCTCAACGGTCCGGAATAGCTCGGCCGCCTCGTGATCGTCGGGCCGGTCGATCGTCACCACCAACCTGCCGTCCGGGGTGGCCGCATGCACCTCGACACCGTCAAAGGACCCGAGCTTCGCAGAGACGGCATCCGCGTCTCGCGGGAAGGCATGAACGACAAGACCGCAAATGCTCATTGCTTGATCCCCGAGGCGTTTCGTCTACACGATCTCGATCGCGCCGACGGGACACGGGGCGACGCAGGCACCGCATCCCGAGCAGCGCGTGGTGTCGACCACGGCATTCGCGGTGCCGCCGACCTCGAGCCGAAACGCGATTGCCCCGGCCTCGCAGTGATCCCCACAAGCGCGACACGCGACGCCGGCCGCAGAGAGACAGTTGGCGCCGACGCGAGCGGTCACGGACCAAGGCGGTGATCCGGGCGCGCGATCCCGCTCCGGGACCAGCGCCTTCGGCTGACACACCTCCGCGCAGGCGCCGCAAAAGGTGCACGCGCCGCGCGTAAAATCGATCCGCGGGTAACCCGACGGACCCCGGGTCACGATGCTTTCTCGGCAAGCGGCCAGACAATCGCCGCAGCGCGTGCATGTGTCGGCGAACGCACCCTCCGTCAGAGCCCACGGGAGGCGAACCGGTGCCGGCGCTGAACGAACAGCACCCCGTATCAAATCGGACCTGGTCAGGTTGGTCGCCATATCACGGCTCTCGCGGTTTCAGATCGGCCGGCCGCCCAGCGGTGCGGACGCTGAGCAGCACCTTGCATCGTCCTGTTCTTGTTCACCTAACAGCGGCGCCCTGACCTTGACGTCGATCAATGACATCCCGCCAACGGCAAAATCTCTTTTCTTTGCGCGACCAGCCTGCCACAGGCGGACATGTCTGACGAGCGAACACGCCTGTCCAAGCGTTCATTACCGACTCTGATTTGAACACGATCGCCTCCCCTCGAGCGCGATCGGCAGCCATTTGGTAGACCCAAGGCAGGCGCCCCATTTGCACGATCATGCGAGCACCCATTTTCAGTGAAACGGTATTTTCCAACCAACGCCGGTCAATCGCGCCGGTTTGCGCCCATTTCCGTTTCGACGGCGGCTGGTGACGAGCGGCTGCCGTTTAGGGTCGAGGGACCCTCGCGCGGGTTGGCGGCGATCGTCGCCCGATGTTTCATGCCGCCTTCCGTTCGATACGGCCTTCCAGCAGGTAGGTTTCGACATCGCCGACACCCTTCACCGGAACCATGCCGATCGGCGTGAATTGGAAGTGATCGCTCAACAACGCATGGGCTGTCGGCGCGACCTGAATCGTATCCGGCTCGGCCGTCGCTTCCATGCGGGCCGCCAAATTCACCGTGTCGCCCCAAAGGTCGTAGGCGAACTTTCGCTTGCCGATCACGCCCGCAACCACCGGACCGGCATTGAGACCGATTCGAATTCTGAGCGAAGACGTCGCGCCCCCTGCCTTCCGAGAGACCGCAGCACGCATTTCGAGCGCCAAGTCTGCCAGCCGTTCGGCGTGGTCCGCCTGGGGCTCCGGCAGTCCGGCGGCGACCATGTAGGCGTCACCGATGGTCTTGATCTTCTCGACCTCGAACCGCGCCGCGAGGTCGTCGAACTCGCTGACCAACTCGTCCAAAAGCGCCACCAATTGTTCGGGGGCCATGCGTCGGGACATCTCCGTGAAGCCCACCAGGTCGGCAAAGAGTACCGACGCCTCTTCGTAGCGGTCGCCAATGACCCCGGGGTGGCGTTTCAGCCGGCGCGCGATGGCGTCGGGCAGGATGTTGCGCAGCAGCGACTCGGATTCCTGATGGGCTGCGTCCAGCGCCGCTTCCGCATTGGTGGCGGCGCGGCTGAAGGTCACCATGATCCCGCAAAGCAAGAGCGGCACGCCGATCGTATTGAACACGAGAAAGCCCGCGGACCAATTCGGGGAAAGCGGATGAAGCGGCGGCGCAATATATCCGTACACCGCCATGCCGACGAATAGCGCGGTGATCGCCGTCGCGAGGATGTACCGGCTCGCGCGAGGAAGGGCAGGAATCACCAGCGTAATCATCGCGGGGATGGGCAGGTACAGGTAGAAGCCGGTTTCGGACCCGAGAAATACCGTCGCCAATACCTGGTGAGCCGTCACCTCCGCGGTGCTGATCAATCCGGCCGCCACCAGATGCATGCGGGCATGAAGCACCAGCGCGGCGCCGAACACGGCAACGCTCAATAAATTGAACGCGGCCAGGGGCCACACGCCGGCAACAGCGAACGCGACAAGCATGGCGGCGTGCATCACGAGCCCAAGGGAGTAGGCGTAGGCCGCGGGCGCGAACACCCGTTTCACAGCGCGGGACGCGCCTTCGGGCGGGGCGTAGAGCCGAGGAAGCGCGGCTGCGATGCGCCTGCGAATATCCGGCATGTTTCTCCGGGCCCGGGACGCGGGCGGGTCGCCAGAACACCAGCTGGCGAACACAGTAAGTTGGGCAGGCCGAGCCTGTCAGTCGATCGGGGTCATTTTAGTCGCCATGTATTGCCCGCGCGAGATCCCCAAGGCGGCTGGGGCCGGCCGCGTCAAACGCCGGTTGACGCCACAGCCCCTGCGATCAGGGCAACGCGTCGCGGAGAGCGTGCTCAGAAGGTGCGCAGAAACTCCAGGATCGCCGCTTTGGCGCGATCCGCGTTCTCGACGTTCGGCGAGTTGATCAGGACGTGCCCGTTGTCGGGCAGCACGAGGGAGCGCGCGTTCTCGCGTCCGTCGAAGAGGTCGCCGCAATGCACGCCCGGCTTCGCCGCGTACCACGGATCATCGGCCCCGATCACCGCGAGCACGGGAACGTCGGCACGCGCCTTGATCCCATCGAACGGCGGATTGCCCTGGCAGTGCCAGCCGAGGATCACCAGACCGGCGACATCCGGCCGGTCATAGCTCGCGACCGCCATCGCGCCCTCGCTGAAGCCGACGGCATAGATGCGCGACTGGTCGACCCAGGCCAGATCGTGCAGGCGATCGATCGCATACTCGACCTCGCGCCGCCTAAGCTCGAGCGCCTCTGGAAAAAGGCCGGTGGCCTGAACGCCCGGAACGCAATTCGCGCGCCGGCCGGCGCGGGCGAAGCTGTTCGGCATGAAGGTCGCGTAGCCGCTCTGCATCAGGATGAGCTTGAGGCTCTCCTCCTCCTCGCCCACCCCATCGCAGCCATGCAGGAACACCACGGCCGGCACGCGCGCGCCGGCCACGATCCGCGCCAGCGCCCTGCGCACGGGCTCGCTGCTCGCGACACCGATGACGGGCCGAGGCCCCGCGACGCCGGCGGGCACCGCAACCTCGGCGCGTGCCCAGGTCACGGCGAGATCGTCCATCGTCGCGTGCGCCGGCCGCCCCGTAGCCGCGACCGCAGCCAGCGCGAGCATGAGGGCCGCGAGGCCGGCCCGGCACACGCGGCGCCATGCGCGCCCCGCCGCCCGCTTGCCTGCGCGGTGCGCGAAACCTAAGATTATCATCCCGCTGTTTACCGTCATGGGAGCCCGCGCGCATGGTCAAGGATCCCCGCAACGTTTCGGCCCGGGCCCTGGCCATCGTGGCGGGGACCCTCGTCTTCGGCCCGGGCGTCGCGCTTGCATCGATGGCGCCGCCCGACGTCGGCAGCCAATACAGCTTCGATTGCAGCGTCAGCGACGGGCCGTCCTTCCGCGAGACCTACTCGGTCGTCTCCCATGACGGCGACATCATCCGCGTCGAGGTGGATGGCGGCCTCTCGAAGAACTGGTACGAAAAGCCTTACTACTTGACCGGGACGACGCTCGTCACGCGCGAGAAGATCGGCGATCAGACCGGCTCGATGGGCCCGTCGCGGAACGACTTCGCGGACCTCCGGCAACTGCAGGTCGGCAGCAGCTACTCGAGCTACGTGCTGGAGCGCCGAAGCTCGGGCGAGCGGCTGAATTGGCGTTACAAGGTCTCGCTGACCGGGCGCGAACTCGCCTATGTGCGGAGCATCGGCGATGTCGAGGTGGTGGCGATCAACGAGCGCCGGTGGGTCGACCTCTATTCCTCCTCGATGCTCACCCACTATGCCCCTCAGCTTCGCTTCCCGGTTTACTGGAACTACAGGGATTCGAACGGCGCGACCGTCGAATGCAACCTCGCGGCAGTCGCGAATGTGAGCGTGCAGGCGAGCGCGGCGCCCGAGCCGGTGGTCGAGCCGGAGCCCGTCGTCCGCGTCGCGCCGGAGCCCGAGCCGGTTCCGCGGGTGAAGCCGCGCACGCAGACCGCGGCGGTCGATCCCGCGCCGAGCACGAGCGGCGCCGGAGCCGGCGCGTCCTTGCGGCCGGCCGAGCGGCTTGCCCGCCTCGAGGAGCTGCGCTCCCTCGGCCTGATCACCGAGGAGGAGTACAAGACCAAGCGCCGCGCAATCAGCGGCGGCGAGGCGCAAACGCGGGCACCCTCCGGCAGCATCGAGGACAGCCTGCGCGACGCCAACCGGCGGTTCCGCCAAAATCAGCTCTCTCCCGAGGAGTTCGTCACGGTGCGCGCGGAGAT
Organism: Alphaproteobacteria bacterium; assembly: GCA_965216915.1. Classification (GTDB taxonomy): domain Bacteria; phylum Pseudomonadota; class Alphaproteobacteria; order UBA828; family UBA828; genus CBDCGS01. Next base: position 82,708 of record CBDCGS010000010.1, on the reverse strand, counting down.
CCTCAAGCGCATTAGCCCGTCGGAGATGGATCCGAAGCGCGCGCTCATCCTGCTCGACGACCTGTTGAAGAAACGCCTCATCTCGAAGATCGAGCACAGCCGCAAGCGCCAAGCCATGATTGCGGCGCTTTAAAGGCGCGTCACCTCACTTCTTGACGAAGAGGAAGTCGCCGCCGGCATGCCCGGCGAAGCGAATGTCGGCATATTCCGGCGTCTGCGGCACGTTAACCATGACGGGACGGCGGATCTTGAGGAACAGCTCGGTGCCGTCCATGAGGCTTTGATTGCTGCGTAGCGCCTCGAGGAACGCCTCGGCGAACACGGAGTGGCGGCCGCCGATGCCCGAATCCGAGACCGGCTCAAGGCCGCCCGACGTGAGCACCACGCGCGCACGCTTCGCAGCCATGCGCTCGATGTAGTCGGGGCTTTGCAGTGTGACCGAGACGCCGCGGGTGAGTGTCCCGGAATAGCAGCTATCGACGACCAGCATGACGTGCTTCGCGACCATCGCCTTCAGCGTGTCGGTGATCGTGGCGTTCGAGACCCAGCGCACCTTGGTGTCGGGCGAGGCATCGACCGGCAACCAGTAGCCCCGCTCCGCCGAGGAATCGAGATAACCGTGGCCGGCATAGTAGATCAGCATGTTGTCATTGCTGCCGAGGCTCGCACGATAGCGGTCGAGCGCGAGCACGATGTCCTCCCGGGTCGCGTTGAGCAGGAGCTTGACCTCGTAGCCATAGTCCCGCTCGAGGGTCTCCGCGACGGCGCGGGCATCGTTGACGGCGGTCTTGAGCCGCGGAAACTCCGTGTAGTCGTTGTTTCCGATCACGAGCGCGTGGTAGCGCCCGAAATCGATCGCGCCGAGGTCCATCGCGGGATCCGCGCTCGCGACCTCGCGCTCGGCCGGTGCCGCTGAGGCGCGCTCGGCCTCGCGCGTCGCGGTCGCAGGCTCCGGCTCGGCGCGCGCGACCGTCGTCTCGGCCGCCTCCGAGAGCGACAGCAGCAGGGTTCCGAACACGTAGCCGATGCCGTCGTCAGCGAGGGCGACCCGGTACCAGTTTCTGCCCTCGACCTTGCCGGTCGCAGCAAGCACCTCACCCTTTTGGAGGCGCCCGATCTTGGCCGCCTCGGTCGTCGGCGCGGCCCGCACGTTCGCGTTCTTCAAGGCGATCATGCTGTCGTTCATCGCGACCACCGTGAAGGCATCACGCGCAGGCTCGACCGGCTGCGTCGCCGCGGCCGCCGCGACATCGTCCTCGGGCGGCACATAGGCCGCGTCGACCGTGTCGTCCGCGGCCGGCGGGACGTAGTCCGTGTCCACGACGGCATCGCCGCCATCGCTGCGCCCACCGCCCGAACCTTGCGCCGCGGCGCGCTTGATCGAAGCCTCGGACTCGGCGGCCGTGACGTAGCGCACCGCATCCACGCGGCGGTCAACCTCGACCAGCTCGCTGCTGTTCAGCCGGGACTGCAGCCGGCGCACGCCGGACCGTGCGAGATCTTGAATCTGGTCGATGCGCGCATCGCTCGCGAGACGGTACCAATACACCGCCTCGACGAGGTCGCGCTCGACACCGAGCCCGTTCTCGTAGAGCCGCGCGAGATTTGTCTGGGCCCGCGCCCAGCCCTGCTCCGCCGCGCGGCGATACCAAATCGCGGCGTTCTCAAAGTCGCCGCAGGGACCCGTCTCACGCTGCACGCGTCCGCTGCTCCCCGCGCGCGGGCCGCAGCTCCGCCGCGTGTCGACGCCGTCACCCGTCTCATAGGCCCAGCCGAGGTCGTTCTGCGCCCGGGCGAAGCCATGATCGGCCGCGCGCCGGAACCAGCTCACCGCCTTCTCGGGGTCGCGCCGGACATTGCGATCGCCCTGCAGGTAGATGACGCCGATCTTGTACTCGGCGAGCGGATAGCCCGCCTCGGCGGAGGGCGCGTACCAACGCAGCGCCTCCTTTAGATCGCGCTCGACGCCCCAGCCTTCCTGGTACATCTCGGCGAGATGCGTCTGAGAGCTGACGTCGCCCCGTTCGGCGCCGCGGCGATACCATTTCAACGCCTCGCCGTAGTTGCCGAGGTCGAACTGGTAGGTGCCGCCAATATTCGCGAATGCGACGAGATAGTCCTGCTCGGCGGCTTCGAAGAGGTAGGGCAGGCCCTCGTCCCGCCGCTCCGCGCGGAGCAGCGCGCGCCCGAGCTGGAATTTGAACCGCACCTCACCTGGATAGCGCAGCAGCGCATCCTCGCAGGCCCGGATGCCGGCGCGCGCGTCCATCAAGTCCCATTGGACGCCGGGCGCCACCTTACTCGGGTCGGCTGGATGCGCGGCAAGCCGATCACAATCCAAGACCGGTGCCTGGGCCACGGCCGGCTGGCTCACGAGGACAAGCGGCGCCGCGCACAGTGCGAGCGTCGCGAGAAGAGGCGAGCGTCTCATCGTCATCGATCCCAACATCCCTAGCGCGAAGACACCAGCTCGCCGCGCCGCGGCCTCGTGCCGGGCGCCCTCGAGGGTGCGACTGGCACTACCAACCGCCACCGCCGCCGCCGCCACCGCCGCCGCTTCCGCCGCCACCGCCGCTTCCGCCGCCGCCGCCACTTCCGCCACCGCTCCCGCCGCCGCTTCCACCACCACTTCCGCTTCCGCCGCCGCCGGCGATCGTCCCGTCATTGGTGGCCCTGGAACGAAGACCCTTGTTGATCTTACGGCCCGTCGGGATGGAGATCTGTTGCGCCAAGTGAAGCGCCTCCGCGGCGATCGGCTCAATGGTCGGTCCGGCCTCGCTCGCGGGCGTCGCCAGGGTCGATTCAGTCCACGCCAATGACAGAAAAAGCGCGCTTACAATCAAATAGCTGCCCAGCGTCTTCATGATTTCTCCTTAACTCCAACGGGGAGTCGGACCGCCCAACCCCGCAGACTATTGCACCAATATATCGACTTTCGCCTGCGCCAGGCCAGAGCCGGCCATCTCAGCGAAGGCAGCCTCGACCTCGGCCGCGCGGGCCGGGCTCAGCGCTTCGAAGGCGCCGGCCGTCACCGCTTTCGGCAGCCGGTCACCCATGTCTCGCTCGGTCGCGTAGCAGGCGATCTGCTCGCGGCCGGGCGGCGCTGTGAATTGGAGCGTCACGGGAAGCCGCTCGCCCGGCAAGGCCAGGGAAATGTTGCCGCGCACCCGCGCGCCCTTCGAATAGCGCGACGGGAAGAGCGTGACCACAGCGCCCGCACTGTCGCGGTAGAAGCAATAGAGATAGACGTCGCGGCTCGCCTGCGCGATGAGGGTCATCGTCTCGCCGAGCTGGTACTGCGCGTCCCGACCGCGGTCGCTCGTGAGATAGAGCGAAAGCGGCGCGACCTCTGCGCGAAACGCCGCTGCACGAATCGCCGCCTGCCTGTCACAGCCGACCGCGAGCAACGCCGCAATGCGCTCCGGCTCGCTCGCCGCGTCATCGCGAACGCTCTTGAACATGACGGTCGCCGGCGCGGCTGCCCGGTCGAGGCGCTTGATCTCGATCTCGCCCGCCGGCGCGATCGCGCCCGGCCAGGCCGCATCCATCGCGCCGGCGGCGAACGCGACACGCGCGCGCGTACCCCCCGCGCGGGACGCGAGCTCATAGGTCGCCGGATTGGTCGAATCGGCGCGCCACAGCTGCGGCGTCGACCCGGCGCCGACGCAGTACACACCGCCGGTGGAGACGTCGATGTCCGCAGCGGCGCCCGATGACCGGCCGGCAGCCCCGGCATCGCCGATGCGGACGCCGCGCGTCGCCCCGAACTCCTCATATTCGTCCTGCGCGCTGATCAGGCTTGCGACGGCGACCATCACGTCGTTGCCGCCCACTTCGGCCGGCGCGTCCGCGACGTCGGAGAACGGACCGTTGATCGTCACCGAGCGGCCGGTGCGGTCAACCAGCGTGACCATCGCGCCGTCGGGCACCGTCAGGCGATCGCCCGCCACCACGATCAGACCGGTGTCGATTTCGGGCGCGGTGGATGCGATCACGACCATCTCGGCGCGGGCGCTTCCGATCGTGATCATCAGCGCCGCGACAGCGCCTGCCATCCAACGAAGGCGAAGCCTCATGTGCCCCACGCTCCTTGCCATGCCGTGGCCGGCCGGGTTCTCGGACGGTGGCCGGTTCATGGTCGTCATGGTATTGCGGGCGGGCCGCCAAGGTAAATGATGGCCGTCACGTTTCGATGACAGGAATGACACAAGGGGTGCGCGGCGTCAGAACGCGCCGGATCGCGTAGACGTGACGGCGATTGCTCAACGAATTCAGGCGGTTCCGCGCAAGCTTCGAGAGCGCATCATCCTCGTGGTGATGTCGCTTGCGGCAGCGGCGCTGGTCGCGGCCCTGCCCCAGATCCTACCGATCGTGCAATCCGCCGAGGAGGCCGTGGCGGATCTCCGCATTGCCTATCTGACGCCGCCGGCCGCCGTCAGCGAGGATATCGTGATCCTTGCGATCAACGACGACACCTTGGCCGCCCTTCCCTACCGCTCGCCGGTCGACCGCGCGTTCCTGGCGGCGCTGCTTAGGACGGTCGAGCAGCATGGCGCCGCCGTGATCGGCCTCGACATCCTTCTCGATCAGCCGACCGAGCCCGAGAAGGACGCGCTGCTGCGCGACACGCTGGCCACCCTCGGCGTCCCTGTCGTCGCGGCTTGGGCCGACGAGAGGCTCGGGGTCGATCAAGAGCGGCGGGCTTATCTCGCCGATATGCTCGGCACGGCGGGCCATGGCTATGCCGGGCTCACGAAGGATGCGATCGACGGCACGGTGCGGCGCCATCGGCCGCGCGTGGGCGCGGGCGGGACGCCGAGCTTTCCGGCCGCGCTCGCGGCGGCGCTGGGGCGCGACATACCGGACGCAACGTTTCGGATCGACTATCGCGGCCGGCCGAACGTGGAAACCCCTGCCTTCCCCGCTTTCCCCGCCCATGTCGCGGCCGCGCTGCCGCCAGACTGGTTCGCCGGCAAGATCGTCCTGATCGGCGCGGACCTCGCGCATGTCGATCGGCATCGCACGCCGCTCTCGGCGCGCCGCGGCGCGGGCGAGATGGCGGGCGTCGTCGCGCATGCGCACATCCTCTCGCAAATCCTCGAAAGCCGCGCGCAACCGCGCCCGACGCCGGCGCTCGCCTGGCTCTTCGCGTTCGTGGTCGGCGTGCTCGGCTTGGGCCTGGCCCTGGTGCCGCGGCTGCCGATCCTCGTGAAGGCCGCGCTCGGCCTGGCGCTTCTCGCGGGGCTCTGGATCGGCTGCTTCTATCTGTTTTCCCAAGGGGGCCCCTTGATGCCGCTGCTCGCGCCGAGCCTCGCCTTCATGGCCACGGGCTCCGTCGCCGCCGCCTACGCCGGCCGGCAGCACCGCGCCCGGCGCCAGCTCATCCGCCGCGCCTTCCAGCATTTTCTCGCGCCCGAAATGGTGAAACGCCTCGAGGCCAACCCAGACCAGCTCAAAGCCGGCGGTGAGCGGCGCGAGATGACCTTTCTCTTCACCGACATGGCGGGCTTCACGACCTTCTCGGAATCGCTCGAGCCCACCGTGCTCGTATCGCTGCTCAACGATTATCTCGATGGCATGAGCCGGATCGTGCTGCGCCATCACGGGACGATCGACAAGTTCGTGGGCGATGCCGTGGTCGCGTTCTTCGGCGCACCGGGGCAGCGGAGCGACCATGCGAGCCTCGCGGTCGTCTGCGCGATGAACATGGACGCGTTCGTGCAGGGCTTCATCCAGCAATGGGCCGAGCGCGGCGTGACGCTCGGCATCACGCGGATCGGTGTGCACACGGGCGAGGCCACAGTCGGAAATTTCGGCGGCTCCGAGCGTTTCGACTACACGGCGATGGGCGACACGGTGAACACCGCCGCGCGGCTCGAATCCGTCAACAAGCATCTGGGCACGCGGATCTGCGTGAGCGGCGCCTGCGCCGAGCGCTGCCCGAATATCGCCCTCCGTCCGGTCGGCGATCTCGTGCTCAAGGGCAAGCGGCACGCCGTGTCGGCGTTCGAGCCCCTGCGCCGCGGCGCCGAGGGCTCGCCAGCCACGAAGGCCTATCTCGACGCCTTCGAAAAGCTAAAAGCGGGGGATCCGGCCGCGCGCGCCGCCTTCGCGGACCTAGCCGAGATGAGCCCGGACGACCCGCTCGCGCGCCTTCACCTCGAGCGCCTCGAGGCCGGCGAGAGGGGCATCCGCATCGAGCTCACCGAGAAGTAGCGCCATCGCGGCCAGCACCGGCGGGCACGCCATCGCGACCGGGCCGTTATTGCGCCTCCCGTTCCAAGCGATCGACGGCTTCGATTGCGTTGGTCAATCCGGCACCTGCCGCCTTGCGGTACCAGGTCAGGGCCTCATCCTTGACCGCCTCGATCCCGAGGCCTCGTTCATAGGAGATGCCCATGCGGAATTGCGCGCGGGCTATAGGTGAAAGTTGGTGATGGGTCGAGTTGAGGGCGTCGTATCCTGGCGATGCTGAACTCGCCATTCCACGAGGGAGGGATACGCCATGGGAGAGGATACAGTCGTTGCGCTGCGCCAACCAGGATCGCCTTCGGAGGATCCGTTGACAGCAGTTCTGCAATCGGGCGCTCGGCGGCGCCCGCTTCATGCCCGCTGACCTCGCTCTCCTCCGGTGCGACCGGGGCAAGACCGAGAAAGTCGAGATCCTCTTGCCCCGATCCACGGCTGGTTCACCCACGGCTTCGACTCACCCGACCTCGGGGAAGTCAAGGCACTGCTCGACGAGTTGGGCTAGCCGCTCCATCCGGCCTTGCGCAGTCCCTCAATTTGGTGGTCCAGCTCAGCGGGATCTTTGAATGGTGGAGTTCCCCCGGTTTGGTGGACACCTTTTCGCATTGAGAGGAGAGTGTTCTGATGCCGAGAACGAGGAACCCGTACCCTGCGGACTTCAGGGAACAGATCGTTGCGCTGGCGCGTTCCGGGCGTGGCGTCGAAGACCTTGCGCGTGAGTTCGAGCCCTGTGTTGCGACGGTCCACAGCTGGGTCAAGCAGGCCGACCGTGACAGCGGCCGCCGGAGAGATGGCCTGATGGAGCGGCTGATGAAAGCGGCTGGTATTCAGGCGTCGCACGACCTTCCGGGACGACCGAGTTCGGCCCGCATGCGATCTGGTCGACCGGAACTTCTATGCTGACGAACCGAACCGGCTCTGGGGTTCGAATCCTGCAGCCGGCACCAATCGGATCGAGGGGTTGCTCGATACTCGGCAAGGCTGGAGACAAGTGTTCTCCGCCGCGCGGACGGGGAGGAATTCGAACTACATGGCGATTTCAGCGGTGATTTGGCTGTCGAGAATGCTCCATTCGCGCATGCCCCTGGCGGCGATCTTGATGGCCGGAGCGATTGGCGGTTGCGCGTCGGTGGGAGGCGGCACTGCTGGCGATCACGATGAGCTGGCACGCACGCTCGAAAGCGCGCAAATGGTCTTCCCCGACGGTTCTCTCTCGGAGCGCTGGTCGTCCTATTGGGTCCGCAAGCTGCGCGAAGTCAGACCTCAACTGGCCGGGTTGAGGCCCGAATCAAAGATGCCGCTCGTTATCTACATGCATGGCTGCGATGGTTGGGTGGCAGGCTCCGTGGGGTCTGAAGTGCAGTTCATTGCTGCGGCTGGCTTTGCCGTGCTCGCGCCGGATAGTTTTGCGAGACAGAACAAGCAAAAACATTGCGACGCAGATTCGAAGCGAGGTGGTATTTTTCGATCGGCGTTGCGCTATCGCCTCGCCGAGGCGCGCCATGCCCACGAGGCCGCTCTGACCATGCCGTGGGTCGATCAGCGCAATATTTTCATCATAGGCTTCAGCGAGGGCGGGCTCACGGCTGCCAAATATGGGCATGGCGGACTGGCGGGACGGGTCGTTTTGGGCTGGACGTGCAATGCGGGCTGGTCGGAGTACGTTGGTATCTCCGGGCCCTTGGATGAACCCATCCTGGCGATCGTTGCGGACGAGGATCCGTGGTTTCAAGAAGAATACGACAAAGGCCATTGCGGAGAGTTTTTCGTTGGAAGATCAAATGCGGACTCATTCGTGATCGACCACCGGGGGCACTATGTTCACGGACTGCCCGACGTGCGCAAGAAAGTCTTGGCGTTTCTCTCAGCTCACCTGACGCGCTGATGACCGTTTTGCGCGGATAGCAACCGCGCCCATCTCGCAAGGACGTATTCTGCTCTCACGGGCTTCCACCCGATCCCATCAACGTTGCCAAAGGCACAGTCGTTCTGACCCTTCCTCCGCAATGCGGGCCTTCGCGTATTGCACGCCGGCGACGGCGCTTGCGGCGACGCGGGCGCCGGCCGATATAATGGCGCGATGCCGGCATTCAAGCTGTATATCCTGCGCCAGCTGATCGCGCCCTTTCTGCTCGTCACCGTTGGGCTCACGGCGATCGTGTGGCTCACGCAGTCGCTGCGCTTCCTCGACCTGATGGTCAACAAGGGGCTCTCGATCGTCGCGTTTGGCTATTTGACGCTGCTCGTCCTGCCGACCTTTCTCGGCGCGATTCTGCCGATTGCGCTCTTTTGCGCGCTGCTCTTCGCCTACAACAAGCTCACGGTCGACAGCGAGCTCGTCTCGCTCCGCGCGAGCGGGGTAAGCCAATGGGGCCTCGCGGCACCCGCCCTGATGCTCGCCGGCGTGGTGTGCCTCGCCTCCTACGCGATCACCATGTACTTCGTGCCCAACAGCTTTCGGGAGTTCAAGGAGCGCCAGTTCGTTCTCCGCAGCGACTACTCCTCGATCCTCATTCAAGAGGGCGTGTTCAACAACGTGCTCGACAACCTGACGGTCTATGTGCGCACCCGCGACAGCGCCGGCGTGCTGAAGGGCATCCTGGTCCACGACACCTCGAACGCCGAGCAGCCGGTGACCATGATGGCCGAGGAGGGCATCCTGGTGAACACCGAGGAGGGGCCGCGGTTCATCCTGCTCAAGGGCAACCGTCAGGAGATCAACAAGGACCGCACCCACCTCTCGCTGCTCTATTTCGACCGCTACACGCTCGACCTCAGCCAATTCACCGAACAACGCGGCGAGCGCTGGCGCAAGGCTGGCGAGCGCTACATCCACGAGCTCTTCTTCCCGGGCGACAGCCCGGGCGAGCAGGCCAACCGCTACAAGTTCCTGGCCGAGGCGCACAACCGCATCGTCTCGCCGCTCTTCACCTTCGGGCTGACGATGATCGCGCTGGCGGCGCTGCTCTCGGGCGATTTCAACCGGCGGGGGCAATGGCGTCGCATCCTCACCGCCATCATCGCGGCCTTCGCGTTCGAGGCGGCCGGGCTTGCGCTGGTGAACGTCGTCGCCAAGCAACCGGGATTGACCCCGCTCATGTACGTCAACGTCGCGGCGGCGATCGGCGGCGGCGCGCTTCTGCTGAACCGGCGCGCAACCCTGTGGCGGTTTGGGCGCCGCGCTACCACGCAACCAACGCCGTGAGGCGCCTTCGCCGTGCGGGCCGCGGCCAACCGCCCGCGGGGGCGGGGCGGTGACGGACATCCGGCCCATCCCCCGCACCGGCCGCGTCGTGACCGTCTAGGCGGTGCGCGGCATCATGATCGAGGTCTCCCTGCGATGACCGTGCTCGTAACCGGCGCAAGCGGCTTCATCGGCCGGGCGTTCCTGCACGAGGCGGCGCGGCGGGGTCTATCGTCGCGGGCCGCCGTGCGCCGGCCGCCCGCGGCGCCGCTCGGCGCCGACACCCACGTCATCGGCGAGATCTCCGGCGAGACCGATTGGTCGGCCGCACTCGACGGGTGCGATGCCGTGCTCCACCTCGCAGGGCGCGCGCATGAGGCACGGAACGCGCGCGACGCGGCGGCCCATGGCCGCGTGACCCGGGAGGGCACGCGCGCCCTCGCGGCGCAGGCCGCCGCCGCGGGCGTCGCCCGGTTCGTGTTCATCAGCTCGATCAAGGTCAATGGCGACGGCCGCGCGACGCCCTACACGGAAGCTGACCCGCCATCGCCCGAAGGTGCCTATGCCCGCGCGCGGTGGGACGCCGAGCAGGAGCTCGCGACCGTCGCCGCGACGCATGGGATGGCGGTGTGCGTTCTCCGCATCCCCCTCGTCTATGGACCGGGTGTCCGCGCCAACTTCCTGAGCCTTCTGCGCGCGGTCGACCGCGGCCTGCCGCTTCCCTTGGCCTGGGCCGGCAACCGGCGCTCGCTGCTCTACGTTCGGAACCTTGCCGACCTCGTGATGCTGTGCTTCACGCGCCGCGAGGCCGTGACGGGTCTCCATCTCGTGGCCGACGCGCAGCCCGTCTCGACGGCCGCCCTGGTGCGCGCCATGGCCGATGCGCTCGGCCGGCCGGCCCGTCTGTTCCCCGTGCCCGCGGCCGCGCTCACGCTCGCCGCGATGGCGCTGGGACGCGGCGGCGATGCGCGGCGCCTCCTGGGGTCGCTGACCGTCGATACCGCGAAAATCGAGCGCGAGTTGGGCTGGCATCCGCCCCACGACCTCGCCGACGGCCTCGCCGCGACCGCAGCCTGGTACCGCGGGAACCGCGCAGACCCGACGGCGCCGGGTGCGCCGTAAACGAGCGCCGGCCCGACCGCTCTCTCGCCAATCCGATCCGCCAACCGCGTTGCGCGCCCAGCTGCGATGAGGCAGCATCGGCTCACCGGGACCGGTGCGGTCGCGTTGCACTGATTCGGGTCTTTTTTGGGCGACTCCGGCCCTGAGGCGCTCGGCTCTCGCATCGCGTTACCTCGCACCGAACCTCCGCCCGTCCCATCCGGCGCCGCCATGCTCTTCAACTCGACGATCTTCATTCTTGTCTTCCTGCCGGCGGTCCTCGTTCTCTATTACGTGATCGACGCGGAGCGCTGGCGGCAGCGCCTGGTGATCGCGGCGTCGCTCCTTTTCTACGCCTACGCGGACGTGCGGTTTCTCCCGCTCATCGTGGGCTCGGTGCTCGTCAATTGGCTGCTTGCCGGGTTCCTCCACGAGCGGCGCGCGCGACTCGCGCTGCCCGCCGGCCTTGTCGTCAATCTCGGCCTCCTCGCCTATTTCAAGTATCGGGATTTCTTCGCCGAGATCCTGTTTGCGATTCTCGACACGCCCTATCAATCCGAAAGCTTGATCCTGCCCATCGGGATCAGCTTTTTCACGTTCCAGCAGATCGCCTATCTCGTCGACCTGGAACGCGGCAAGGCGCCGCGCTACCCGTTGCAGCAATATGCCTTCTTCGTCACGTTTTTCCCGCAGCTCATCGCCGGCCCGATCGTCCGCCACGACCAGTTGATTCCGCAGCTTCTGCGGGTGGAGAAGCGCCCATTCGAGGCGTTCCGGTTCGGTTTCGGGTGCCTCCTCTTCGCGACCGGCCTCGTCAAGAAGTTCATCTTCGCCGACGGTTTCGCGCCCCATGTCGACGCCGTCTACGCGGCCGCGTCGAACGGGGCCGTCTCCGCGCTCGACGCCTGGAGCGGCACGCTCGGCTTCGCCTTCCAGATCTATTTCGATTTTTCGGCCTATTCGGACATGGCGATCGGGCTTGCCCTCCTGATGGGGCTGCGCTTGCCGGTCAACTTCGCGTCGCCCTATCGGGCGGTGTCGATCCAAGAGTTCTGGCGGCGTTGGCACATCACGCTGTCGAGCTTCTTCCGCGACTATCTTTACATTCCGCTTGGCGGCAACCGACACGGCTTGGGCCGCCAGATCCTCAATCTGCACATCACGATGATGCTCTGCGGCTTGTGGCATGGCGCGGGTTGGAATTTCGTCGGCTGGGGCCTTTGGCACGCGATCGGGCTCTCGGCGCTCGTCCTCTGGCGACACTTCGGGGGCCGCATGCCGCCGCTTCTGGGCTGGGCCGCAACGGCGCTCTTCATCCTCTTCGGTTGGGTCTTGTTCCGTTCCCCCGACGTCACCACCGTGCGCAACATCTATGCCTCGATGATGATGCTCGCGCCCGATGCGCCGCGTGTCGCAGAAGCGCTGCCGGGCACCCTGGCGATCGTCGCGGCGATCGTCGTGCTGGCCCTGCCAAACAGCCAAACCATCGTGGATCGCTGGGCGACGCCGCGCGGCATCATCGGCAAGGTCACCGCGGTCGCCGCCGCCATCGTGGTGCTCGTCATCACGCTCGAGCTTTCCAAAGGTCAGTCCGTCGAGTTCATCTATTTCGAGTTTTAGGCCGACGATGCGCGCGTGGAGATCCTTCAACCGTATTTTCATCGCGACGTTCTGCGTGCTCGTCGTGGTTGTCGCGGCGTTCATCGTTTGGGCCAATCCCTACCGGAACATCCCCGGCCGCGGCATCGAGGACGTGCCGCTCATGGATACCAACCAGCGGTTTCTCTATCCCTCCGTCGCGCGCGATGGGCGTTTCGACAGCGCCGTGTTTGGCACCTCGTCGATCCGCCTGCTGAACCCCGCCGATCTGGATCGCGAGATCGGCGGCGCCTTTGCGGCGCTCGCCATGAACAGCGCGACCGCCTGGGAACAGCTGCAACTGGCGCGCCTGGTCGCGGAGGTGCGGGTGCGCGAGGCACGTCGCCTGCGCACGGTGCTATGGGGCATCGACGACGTTTGGTGCATCGAGGGTGAGCACTACGACACCCTGACGTTCAGGCGGTTTCCGCCTTGGATGTACGACCACAACCCGTGGAACGACCTGCTCCACCTCTTCGATGGCAAGACCCTCGAGATCGCGGTGCGGATGTTTGGCTACGAATTCGGCCTCGGTGAGGAGAGCCGCTACCAGGTGAACGGTTTCGAGAATTTCCTGCCGCCGCAGACCGAGTACGATCTCGCGCGTGCCCGCACGCTGATCTACGGCAACAATCCGCCGACGCCCACGCTGCCACCGCTCGCCGAGCCCGAGATGAGCCCCGACGAACGGCGGGCGATCGCGTTCGGCGTGCACGACCTGTTCGTCGAGGCGATGGAAGCGCTGCCGGCGGAAACACTCAAGCTGATCGTGTTCGTCCCCTACCACAACTTCGCCCAAGGGCGTGCGGGCAGCCGGCGGAGTGAGCTTCGCGCCGAGTGCAAGAGCCGCCTCGCCACCATCGCGCGCGGCTACGAGAACGTGGTGATTCTCGACTACATGCGCGCATCGGAGATCACCACGGACGACACGCGTTACTGGGATTCGCTGCACTATGGCGTCGCGACGGCCCAGCTCATCGTCCGTCAAATTGGGCTCTATTTGCGGGACGGAACGCGCGCGCCCAATTCCATGTCTGTCGTCCTCGACACCAGGGCGGGGTCGTGAGGTCGGAACGCGGCGCCGCTCAGGGTCGGTTGGCGATGTCGAAGCCCGCCGCGGGGGGCCGCGAATTCGTCGCTCCTTGATGCGAGACCGCCTCCGCACCGTGGGCGGCGACACTCACCGCGATGAACGCGACGACGAAAACGAACGGGATGGCCTTGACCAACATTGCGGGTCCTCCACGTGTTGAACCGTGGCGTTGCCCCAGCTCTAGGCGATCGCTCTGCCGTTGGCCGTGACGAGGCTCGAACGGAGCGTGCGACTTTCCACCCGCGCCTACTCCGCCGCGCGCGCCTGCGAGGCGCCGCGGGCATCCCACGCGTGGAGGATATCGGCCGCGTCCATCACCAGGGCCATGTGGATCGACATCATCTTGAGCGCGGCAGCCTCCATCTCCTCGTTGGTGCCGCGCACCAGGTCTCGCGCCACGACAACGCGGTAGTCGCGGTTCGAGGCATCGAAGGCCGCGTTCAACACGCAGCAGTCGGTGAAGCCGCCGTTCAGAACGACGACGCGCGCGTCCATGTTGCGGAGCAGGAAGTCGAGATCAGTCGGGTGGAAGATCGAGAGCCGCTTCTTGGTGGTGACCATCTCGTCCTCGGGCGCGACGTGGGTACGCAGCGCCGTCCAGCGGCTGCCCTCGAGCGCATGGCCGTCGGCGCCGGGAATCGGCCCGACGAGGAGCGGAAAGACCAGCCGCCAGGCGCTCACCCCGCCTTTGATGTCGTCGCGGCCCGACGGGCGGAGCCCCGTCCGCACATGGATGATCGGGATGCCGCGGGCCCGGCAGGCGGTGTGAAACGCGTCGATGGGCGCCACGATCTCCCGCGCGCGGGGCGCGGGGCACGGGCAGTCCGGATCCTCGCTCAGATGGCCTTCGTGCATGTCGATCGAGACCACGGCCGTCCGCCCCGGAGTCAAAAACGAGTCGAACGCCGGATCCTCCGGCAGGGGCCGCCTCTCGCCATAGACGTAGATCTGGCTCATCGCGCGCGCTCCTTTCTCGACCGCCTTCGCGCCGCAGCCTATCCGGTGGACCACGCGCCGGGAAGCCCACGCCGCGCATACGGGGTTTCCCGTACGGAGCCTCCCGAATTACATCCGGGCGCTTCCATCGCGATCTTGGCCTTGGATAGCGTGCGGGGGAGGCTCGCCATGAGCGGAGTTGCAAGTCAGCGTATCGCTAACGAAGTCGGCCCGTGGGATTTTGTGACACGTGGTCCGGAGCATCGGCCATCATCGGCCGCACCGGTCGGTCAGCTCGAGGCCATCGGCCTGACGCGCCGACTGACGCCCCACGAGACCTTGTTCTTCGATCAGGACGACGCCGAGACCGTCTACCGCCTGATTAGCGGCACGGTCGCCGGCTATAAGATGACCCTGGATGGACGCCGCCAGATCGTCGCGTTTTTCTTCCCGGGAGACCTTGTCGGTCTCTCGCTCGGCGGTGCCTACGCCTATGCCGCAGAGGCGATCGACGACGTCACGGTGTGCGCGATTCCGAGAGCTCGGCTGCATCAGCTGGCAACGCGTTCGCCGGCCCTAGAGAAAAGCCTGCTCGCCCAGTTCGATCGGTCCTTCGCCGCGGCGCAGGAACGCCTCTTGCTGCTGGGACGCAAAACGGCCAAGGAGCGGCTTGCGACATTTCTCGTGGAATGCGCCGAGCGCCTTGCCATACCGATCGACGGGAGCGACGGATGCGAGCGGGTTCCGCTGGCAATGAGCCAGGCTGATATCGGCGATTATCTGGGCCTCGCGTCCGAAACCGTGAGCCGCGCGCTTGCCGATCTCAAACGCGACGGCTCCATCGAGATCATGCGGCCGTTCGACGGCGTCGTGATCACCGACTGGGACCGCCTGGAAGGCGCCGTCGACGAAGGCTGAGCCGCGGCCGGCCTTCGGGGAAAGCGACTGTCCACCTCCGGGTCGGGCCGTCGCAAACTCGCCTCCAGCCCCGGTTTCCTATATAGGACTCTGCCTCGTGCGGCAGTGAAACCGCGATGGAGGCCAGAGCACGATGCAGCCCGGCTCCGACGCGCTGAGGCGTTCGATCGACCGGATGTTGACGGAGGCGAACACGCGCCTTGCCGTCGGCAAGGCGGAGGAGGCCTCGCGCTCCTATAACAAGGCGGCGCAGTTCGCCGATCAGCTGATCGAGCAGCTCAACGAGGGCGAGGAGCGTCGCACCATGACGGTGCGCGCGAATGAATATCGCCAGCGCTCCCGCGCGCTCGTCTCCAAGGGCCGCATGGACATGGGGCGCGTGAAGCCGTCGACCGACCACGAGGCCGACGAGGTCGCGTTCTCCGACGAGGAATCGGATGCGCTCGAGCAGCAGATCCTTCTCCTCATCGACGACCGTCCCCGCTCGATCCACTGGGAGTCCATCGGCGGGCTCACCGCCCTCAAGACGGAGCTCAAGTTTCACTACGGGCTTGCGATGGCGACGATGCCCGATGGCCTCGAGGTCGAGGGCTGGCAGAACATCATGTTCTATGGGCCACCCGGCACCGGGAAAACGCTGCTCGCCTGCGCCATCGCGAACAAGCTCAGCGCGACCTTCTTCAATGTGAAGGCGAGCCAGATCGTCAGCAAATGGGTCGGCGAATCGGGCCGGCTGATCTCGACGCTCTACCGGGTGGCGCGCAAGTTCACGCGCGATGGCCGGCCCTCGATCGTGTTCATCGACGAGTTCGACGCGCTTTGCAAGAGCCGCGGCCAGGAAGGTCAGCTCTACCACCAACAGATGCTCGCCGCGATCCTCTCCGAGATCGACGGCTTCGCGCAGAAGGGCCGGCGCAACCTCGTGATGACGATCGGCGCCACCAATCGCCCATGGGACCTCGACGCCGCCGTGCTCTCGCGCTTCGAGCGGCGCGTTCTCATCGGCTTGCCCGACACCGAGGCGCGCGCCGAGATCTTTCGCATTCACCTCGAGGGACGCGGCGTTCCGCTCGACCGTCGCTCGGTCTCCTATGACGCGCTCGCCGAGAAAACCGAGCGCCTGACGGGACGCGAGATCGCCCGCCTCTGCAAAGAGGTGACCGCAACCATGCTCGCGGAAATGAATCCGCGCATTCCCGATTTGGTCGATCAGGGTCTGCAGAGCATCCGCTCCTACGTCATCGAGACGCGACCGCTCAAGGCGAGTGATTTCGCGCCCCGCCTCGAGACGGTCGTGCCCGACACCGCCGAAGCGCGCGAAACGCAGTACGCGCGTTGGCACGAGAGTGTGGTCGACGGAGACGCGTGATAGCCACGACGCGCCCCGCGGCGGGAGTTGACGCGCACCATCGTCAATCGGTATTCGCCGCGCGAATTTGCAGCAAATTTACCGGTTCTCCTGAGAAATTTTTCACCGCGCGATGATGCAATGCGCGGAGTCCACGGATTCTCGGAGGCTCCCATGAAGGCTGCGCTCTATTCCCGCACCGCGATCGTCGGCTTCACGGCCGCGTTCGGCTTTATCCTCGCCACGACGGCACCGCTCGTCGAGAGCGTCTCCCCACCAGACACCGCGAACCTCGCCTTCGCCAAAGGCGGCGGCGGTGGCGGCGGTGGCGGCGGTGGTGGCGGCGGCGGCGGTGGCGGCGGCGGCGGCGGTGGCGCCGGCGGCGCCGGCGGAAACGGTGGTGGCGGCGGTAACGGCGGCGGCAATGGCGGCGGCAACGGCGGCGGCAATGGCGGCGGCAATGGCGGCGGTCACGGCAATGGCCACGGCAATGGCGGTCCCGCGAGCGCAGCGGCCGCCGACGGCGACGGCGACGGCGATGCGATGGCGATGGCGATGGCGATGGCGATGGTGCCGCGGCGGAAAGCGGCAAGGCGCCGAGCATGTCAGCGACCGGTATCGCGAATGCCGCCAACGCAGCCGCCCCGGCCCAGGCCAACGCGCCCTCGCATTCGGCTGTCGGCGCCGCGGTGGCGGCTGCCGCGGCCGAAGGTGGCGACGGCGATGGTGGCGATGGTGGCGATGGTGGCGATGGTGGCGATGGTGGCGATGGTGGCGACGCCGGTGACGGTGGCGACGGCGACGCTGGCGATGGCGACGACGGCGGCGACGGCGACGGCGCGTAACCTCCATCCCGCGAGCGGGCGCGGTCTCAGCGCACCGCTCTCGATATCCAAACGGGCGGCCGCATCGGCCGCCCGTTTCGTTTGCCGCGACGCCAGCCGCGGGGCGTTGAGATTGCCAGGACACCATCCATGCGGTAGGGCTCCCCGAAAAGGGGGAGCACGATGGAAACCTATGATTATGTGATCGTCGGCGCCGGCTCGGCGGGGTGTGTGCTTGCCAATCGGCTCACCGAGAGCGGCCGCCACCGGGTGCTTTTGCTCGAGGCGGGCGGCCCGGACCGCAATCCCTGGATCCACGTTCCGGTCGGCTACATCAAGACGATGGCGATGCCGGAGGTGAACTGGCTCTTCGACACCGAACCCGAGCCCTCCACCTATGATCGGCCGATCCCTGTGCCGCGCGGCAAGGTGATCGGCGGCTCGAGCTCGATCAACGCAATGGTCTATGTGCGCGGCCAGGCGGAGGATTTCGACGGTTGGGCGCAGCTCGGCAATCGCGGCTGGTCCTATCAAGACGTGCTGCCCTACTTCAAGAAGGCGGAGCACCGGGAAAGCGGCGCGGACGCCTATCACGCCACCGGCGGACCGCTGAACGTCGCCGACATGCGCGAGACCGCGCCGCTGCTCGACATGGTCGTCGACGCCGCAGACCGCGCCGGTTATCCCCGCAATGCGGATTACAACGGTGCCTCCCAGGAGGGCTTCAACTATTTCCAGGTGACGCAGAAAGGCGGCCGGCGCCACAGCGCGGCGCGGGCCTATCTGCACCCGGCGCGCGGGCGGGCGAACCTCCGCGTGCTCACCGGGGCGCATACGACGAAGATTCTGCTGGAGGGCAAGAAGGCAGTCGGCATCGCCTATCGCCGCCGAGGCGCCACCCATGAGGCACGGGCGGGCCGCGCCGTCATCCTCTCCGCCGGCGCCGTGCAGTCACCGCAGCTCCTGGAGCTTTCGGGCATCGGTGATCCGAGCGTGCTCCAGGCCCACGGCATCTCGGTGCACCACGCGCTGCCCGGGGTCGGCGAGAATCACCAAGATCACTACATCGCGCGCATGGTATGGCGCATGCGCGGCGTTCCGACGCTCAACGAGGGTCTGCGGGGCCTCGGCCTGGTGCGCGAAGTGCTCAAATACGCGCTCGCCCGCCGCGGCGCGCTCACCTTCACGGCCGGCATCATCGTCGGCTTCGTCAAGACCAAGCCGGAATTGGCGACCCCCGACGTGCAGTATCACATCGCGCATGCGAGCTTCGCCGATCCGAAGAAGCGCGTGCTGGACCGGTGGCCCGGGCTCACCTTTGGGCCGGCGCAGCTGAGGCCCGAGAGCCGCGGCTCCATCCACATTCAATCGCCGGACCCTTTCGCCCACCCGGCCATCCGACCGAACTTTCTTGCGACCGAGACGGATCGGCAGGCGCTGATCGGGGGTCTGCGCATCGCGCGCGAGATCGTGGCGACGACGCCGCTCGCGGCGCATGTCGAGGCCGAGCACCTGCCCGGCTCCGCCTGCGACACCGACGAGGCCCTGCTCGACCACGCGCGCCGCACCGGCTCGACGCTCTACCACCCCGTCGGCACCTGCAAGATGGGCGACGACCCGCTGGCGGTGGTCGACGACGAGCTCCGCGTGCGCGGCATCGAGAACCTCCGCGTCATCGACGCCTCGATCATGCCCCGCCTCACCTCCGGCAACACCAATGCGCCCGCCATCATGATCGGCGAAAAGGGCGCCGATCTGGTGCTGGCGAACGCGTGAGAAACCCCTCGAACCGACCAGCTTTGGGTTGGCACCACGCCTGATCGGGTGCGACAATGTGGCGACGGTAAGACGCATCCGGCGAAAAACGCCGGATCGTGAAAGGGATAGTGTCCATCGTTCCTCGGAGCCGATGGCATGGAGTCCACGAACGTCTGCGGAGGATGACCCACCATGAAAAGCAGAAAACCGAAACAGGTTAGCAAGCATCTTTATTTCCCGCTGTCACGCCGGCAGGTGATCAAGGGCGCCGCGGCCGGCGCGGTGATCGCGGGCGCGCCCGCCGTCCTGCAAGGCTTGACGCGCCGCTCGAAAGCCGCCGAGAAGGGCGTGATCCGCATGCTCTTCACCGCGCCGACCATGATTCCGGGCGACTGGACGCGCTTCGAAGCGGACACCGGCCTCAAGATGGAAGACACCGTGATCAAGGACGATCCGGGCATCTTCCTCACCGAGATCGAGGTCAACGATGCCGGCGATCGCTTCGACCTGATGTCCACGCTGTCCGGCACGGAACAAACCCTGATCGACGGCGGCTACATCATGCAGGCCCAAACCTCGGCCGTGCCGAACTGGGGCGGCATGCCGGACAGCATCAAGGCGGTGCCCTATCTGGTGCGCGATCTCAGTCCCGACGGCGGCAACGTCTGGGGCATGCCGCTTGCGATGAACGCGGATAGCTTCGGCTATCTGCCGGCGAAGCTCAACGAGCCGCGCCCGCCGGAGGAGGCCTCCTGGTCGCTCGTCTTCGAGAGCGAGAAGACCATGGGCCGCTCGTCGACCGGTGACAACTACATCTACCTTTGGGAGGCACTCGCCTACCTCAAGAACTCCGGTCAGCTCGAGGTCAAGGACATCCTCAACCCCTCGCCCGAAGAGGCCAAAGCGACCGCGGACTTCCTGATCGAACGCAAGGAAGCCGGCCAGTTCCGCAACTTCTGGAAGATCTTCGACGACCAGGTCGCCGACATGAAGAACGGCGAAGTCGACGCGATCCGGTGCTGGGAGCCGGCCGTGCGCGAAGCCAACAAGGCCGGCGGCGATTGGGTGTATGCCACTGCGAAGGAGTTCTACACGAAGTGGATGCACGCGGCCTACATCCCGTCTCAGGTCGAGGATCGCGGCAACCTCGAGGAGGTCTACACGGCGCTCAACTGGTTCCTGAGCGGCGGCTACGCCTCGACCATCACGCCGCTCCGTGGCTACCTGAATGGCCGGCCCGACTTGGCCACCGAATATGCCATGAGCAACGGCATGGATGACATCTCCGCGCCGATGACCGAGGCGCAGGAGAAGATGAAGATCAAGTTCGCCAAGGAGGACTTCTGGTTCAGCGCGGTGCCCGAGCACCTGCAGGAAATGCAGGCGCAGATGGACCGCGTGCTCAACGCCTAAGTCCGCCTCAACAACAAGCACGCACGCCTGGCCTGCCCCGCGCGACGCGGGGCAGGCCAGGACGTGACACCGCCTCGTCCCGATGGTCGCTGCCGCTCCAGCCGCCCCGCAAGATCTCATCCGCCGCGTCATGCCCCGCCTGCCCGCGGGCGTTTGGTCCCTGGGCGGCTTCAGCGTGGTGTGGTTCGGCGGCGTGGTCATCCCGCTGCTCGCGATCATCCTGGTCTCGTTCCTCCAGGGACGCGGCATCCGGATCAATCTCGATCCGACCTTCCTGCAGTATGAGAAGTTCTTCTCCTATGGCGGCGGCGAGCTGCTTGGCCGCTCGGTGCGCATCGCCGCGACGATCACGCTCATCGAGCTTCTGATCGCCTTCCCCTTCGCGCTCTGGCTCGCCAAGGGCTGCAAGAACAACACGATCCGGCTGCTCACCTTCACCGCGCTCACGGTGCCGTTTTTCCTGAGCCCGGCGGCGCGCGTGATCGTCTGGCGCTCGGTCTTCGGGATCAACGGCGTGGTCAATCAGGCGCTGCTCGGGCTCGGCGTCGTCGATGAGCCGGTGACCTGGCTCATCTTCTCCGAGTTCGCCGTCCACTTCGGCTTCCTCGGCGCATTTTTCCCGACCATGGTTTGGCCGATCTTTCTGTCGATCAGCCTGATCGACAACGATTTCCTCGAGGCCAGCAACGACCTCGGCGCGAGCCGGCTCAGGACACTCGTCCATATCATCTTCCCGCTCGCGCTCCCGGGCGTCGTCGCCGGCATCGTCTTCACCTTCATCCCGATGCTCGGCGACACGGTGGTCGCGCAGCATATGGGCGGCAACAATGTGCTCATGCTGAGCGCGCAAGTGCAGAGTCTGATCGGCGTCTCCAACTTCCTGGTGGCGGCCGCGCTCGCCGCGGTGGTGCTTGGCATCATGCTGGGATTCCAGGTCCTGCTCTGGGCTGCCTTGCGCCCGGTCGGCGGGCTCAACCAAGTGTTTGCGAACTTGCGGCGATGACCGAGGTCACACACGAACACATCGTCTACGCGCGGGTGCGCCCGCCGCTCTGGCGGCGCATCTTGAGCGGCATGCCGCGGGGCACCGGCCTCTTCTTCGGCTATGGCGTGCTCTTCATCCTCTACCTGCCGATCGTCTGGCTGATGATTCTCTCGATCAGCGGCGAGCCGCTGACCGGCATCCCGGGCGACTGGACGCTCACCTGGTATGAGGACGTGATCTTCGCCGAGATCGCCCAGCGCGACGGTGAGGCCTATGGCAGCAACTTCCGAGTCGGCGACCCGCTTCTCCTCTCGATCATGCTCGCCTTCGTCACGGCGGCGGCCTGCGTGATCGGCGTGCTGCTGGTGGGCCCCGTGCTACCGCGCATCAAGCGGCGCGGCCCGCTTCTGATCGGCTTCCTGATGCCGCTCATGGTGCCGGGAATCGTCGCGGGCGTCGGGCTTTTCATGTGGTACAGGCTCGTGATCCACGTGAAGATGGGTGTGTGGTCGCTCGCGCTCGCCCACTTCGTCTGGGCCTTCCCGTTCGCGCTCCTCGCCATGCTCGTCGTGGCTTCGCGCTTCGACACGCGGCTCATGGAAGCGGCGGAGGACCTTGGCGCGAGCCGCTGGCAGCGTTTTTGGCAGATTGAGGTGCCGATCCTCAAGCCGGGCATCTTCGCCGCGGGCTTTTTCGGTTTCCTCCTCTCCTTCAACGAGCTGCCGTTCAGCATCTTCATGCGTGCCGGGCAGGACACGCTGCCGCTCTATCTCTGGATCCAGTCCGGCGCGCACAACACCACGGTGCCGCTGATCTACGCGATGAGCACGCTCGTCACGATCGCGAGCATCGCGCTCACCTTCCTCGCCATCAAGCTTGCCTTCGGAGGCCCGAGACATGGCGCTTAATGAAGCAGCAGCCACCGCGCCCGGGGCCGCGCGCGGCGGCCAGATCCTCTCCGTCGAACATGCCACCCACCGCTTTGGCGACGTGGTGGCGCTCGACGACGTCTCGATCACGGCGGAGCGCGGCGAGTTCCTGACCCTGCTCGGCGAAAGCGGCTCCGGCAAGACGACCCTGCTGCGGATCATCGCGGGCCTGGAGCGGCCGAGCCAGATCGCGCGTATTGCGATCGACGGGGTGGACGTCTCGTCGGTGCCGGCCTCGCGGCGCAACTGCACGACGGTCTTCCAGCACTACGCGCTCTTCCCGCACATGTCGGTCGGCCAGAACGTGGAGTACGGCTTGCGCGTGCGCGGCGTCGACAAAGGCGAGCGCCAGGAGCGGGCGCGGGAGGCGCTCGCGCTGGTGCGGCTCGAGGATAAATATGCCCGCCGTGTGCACCAGCTCTCGGGCGGCGAGCGTCAGCGTGTCGCGCTGGCGCGTGCGCTCGTCACCCGGCCTGCGATCCTCCTGCTCGACGAGCCGCTCGGCGCGCTCGACGAGAAGCTCCGCGTCGACATGCAGGTCGAGCTGCTGGACCTTCACGAGAAGCTCGGCCTCACCTTCATCTACGTCACCCACAGCCAGGAGGAGGCGCTCACGATGAGCGACCGCATCCTCCTCATGCGGCGTGGCAAGGTTGTTCAGGAAGGTCCGCCGACCGACCTATTCGACAGGCCCGCCACGCGCTTCGTCGCGGACTTCATGGGCGTCGAGAACCTGCTCGAGGGCACACTCGAAGCGGTGCATGGCGAAACTGCGACAGTGCGCATCGGCGATCTCACGCTTAACGGCGCCTGGAGCGGCGAGGGCCATGCTGCGCGCGGTGAGCGGGCCTGCGTCGCGGTGCGCGCCGAGCGCGTGCGCCTCGCCCCCGCCGGAACCGCGATCGACGAGCCCGGCGTCAATCAGCTGCCGTGCACCACCGGCACGACGATCTACAAGGGCAAATATCTCGACCAGACGCTCGAGACCGCGATCGGCCCGATCAAGGCCCGTATCTGGGACCGCTCGGTCGATGTGTCAGACCTGGCCTTCCTCTGGTGGCGCGAGAGCGAATGCGCGATCACGGCCGCCGATCCGATGGCCGGGTCAGACACGGCGGCCGAACCCGAAGCCTAAACGGAGCGCGCCCGACCTCCCCTAACCCGAACGCTCAGGCGTCGCGCTCTCGCGCCGATCGCCCCATTGACCGGGGTGGGCCTTGGGATCGGTTTTCATCGGACCGCCCGGTGACCGCACGGCGATCTCGACCCCGCCCATGATCGCAGTTCCGGTGATGCGGAGCCGCGGCGCATCTGGGTTCGCGGGATCGCCCTTCTGCTCGAACGCCTCGGAGAGGCCGAGAACACCGGAGCCCTCGCAGGACACCGCGAGCGCGGGCGGCACGGCCACCGCGACGCCGCCCATCACGCAGGTGATATGAACCGTGGTCAGGCCCGGCGCAAACTCTGCGTCGCGAAAATCCAGATCGATCCCGCCCATCACGGCGAAAACCCGCAACCGGTTTGGCACGCGCCACGCCCCACCGCGGTGGATCGCGCCCATGATCGTGAACATGAAGAAATCTCCCGCCAACCGTCAGGACCAGCGGACGGTAGCACGCGCCGGACTCGCAGGCGAATGCGAGCGGCGGGACCGCTGCAACCGGCGCGGCGCCGTCCCCCGCGGGATCGGGAGAGCGCTTCCGCTGCATTTCGCCTAGACTCGTCGGTCAGCAACGGCGTGACGCCTGACGTCGTCGACGCGCGCCGTCGCAACGTTTGAGGTTGCCGGTTTGGACGAATCACTCAAAGCCCTCAGGCTCACCCATCGCACGCTTCTCGCCCTTCTCGTGGCGGTGTCGCTGTTTGCGCTCTCCCCCAACCGGCACGCCACCTATCAGCATGCCTACGCGTTCCTCGATCAGTTGGAAGCCGTCGACAGCCGCGAATACGGATCGTGGGCGCAAAGCATCGCGGACCAATATCTGGTCAGTCGGCACGACTTTCTAGACGCGCTTTTCCGACGCGTGGCAGCCAACGATGGCCCGACCGTTCAGTGGGACCACATTGATAACGGCACCATCACGCAGGCACTGACGTTCAGCCAAACCGGCCCGCGGATCGCGGACGGCACGCTCGAAGCGATCAATCGAGATTTTCGTGAGGACATGCCGGTTACCAAACCGATCCTCCCCGTCGGGCGGCTCGCTTCTCTCGTCCTCAACGATATCGACCCAGATCAGAGCTATCGCCTGGACGACCTAGCCATCCGGGGCACGGCGATCAATGGTCGAATGGATGTGCAGCTCCATCTCTACGATGGCACCGGCAAGCATCACCATGTCTACGGCATCGAAACGTTCGAGCGGAGCCCCATCGATGGACGATCTCTTCGCACCTGGCTCTCGGAGACGGGGCAGGACCATCTGCTCGCCGAGCCTGACGAGACCGGCGTCGTGTTCGAGCCACTCCGCCCCGTCTGGCCCTTCGTCTACACGCGCTCGATCCGGGACGCGAAGGACTGGCTGCAGCAAGAGCTGCTCAGGCTCGGCGACGCCAAGATCCTGAGTGTCTTCGGCATCAGCATCAGTGAATTTCAGGCCGGCATCGCCGCACCCATCATCACGTTCGCCTTGCTGTTCGTCTTGGGCGTGCAGCTGCGCCACGCCATTCGGCTGGCGCGCGACGAACGCGACGGGACAATCCAAACCTTCCCCTGGATTCCGATGTTCCCCGGCATCACGGGCGTGAGCGCCCGCGCGATCACGCTGGTCCTGGCGCCGGTTGCGGCGAATGCCTGGCTGCTCGCCCGCGCCGAGGGGACGATCGCCCTCTGGGGCTGGGTCGAGCTCGTTCTCGTCCTCGGCGCGGCGGGCTGGGCCTTTGTCGAGGCCGGCCGGCTCGCGAGATCGCGCTCGAGCGCCGCGTGAGGCGCGCGGTCTATATAGACCGCGGCGCCGCTGCTCGCTCCAGAGAGAGACGCGGCGGCTAGAGCAAATCCCGAGCAGGTGGGCTCACCTGCGACGACGCATTTGCGTCAATTTCAATGAGAGAGAGCATTCGCGTGAGCATAGGCGGGCGTGAAATGCTCTATGCCTCCCGCCTGAGCCACTCGTCGACGGCATCCTCCATCGTGAGAAACACCGCACCCTGCTCCTTGAGCCCCGCGATCAGGCGCTCGAGCATCAGCATGCGGTGGCCGCGGCCCGAGACGTACGGGTGGCAGGTGTAGGTGAGCACCCCCCAATCGATGTGGCGGCGCATATAGTCGAAGTCGCCGAGCCAGTTCTCCAACACGCCCGACGCGGCCATCAGGCCCTGCTGAGTCCGCTCGGCGCTGCGCATATATTCGAAGTGTGGATAGTCGTCGAGCGTCC
This sequence comes from Alphaproteobacteria bacterium, assembly GCA_965216915.1. GTDB lineage: Bacteria > Pseudomonadota > Alphaproteobacteria > UBA828 > UBA828 > CBDCGS01. The sequence goes on along the minus strand of CBDCGS010000010.1, from coordinate 56,958 downwards.
AGCTGATCGGCATCTCGACGAGCTTCGTCTCCTCGCCGAACACCATCGGCTCCTCGAGCGTCACGACGTCGCCCTTGCGCGCGTAGTAGGGCGAGCAATCGTGCCCCATCATGCTGCTCTCGTAGACGAAGCCGTGGGCGAGCAGGAGGTCGACCGTGTGCTCGCTGAGGTCCCACGCGGGCGAGCGGTAGCCGCGCGGACGCCGGCCGGAGAGCCGCTCGATCGAGCCGATCGCCCGCACGAGTCCCGCCTCCTCCTCCGCGCGGGTCATCGAAAGCGGCGTCGCATGGGTCCAGCCATGGTGGCCGATCTCGTGGCCCGCCTCGACGATGCGCGCCGACATCTCCGGGTAGGTCTCGATCGTGTGGCCCGGGATGAACCAGGTGGCCGGCACGTCATAACGCGCCAGAAGATCGAGGATGCGCGGCACCGCCACGACCCCGAACTCGCCGCGGCTGATCGGCGTCGGCGAACGCAGGCCGACCGCGATCATCCCGGACACGGCATCGAAGTCGAACGTCAGGCAAGCGATGTGTCTCGGCATCGCGCATCTCCTCTCGGTTGGTGGTGCGAGGGCCCGCCCGCCCGCGGGCCCGCCGCGTGCCGCGGCTTAAGGTGCCTTCGCGGCCACCGCCTCGATCTCGACCAGCCATTCCGGGAGCGCGAGCGCCGGCACGATGATGCCGGTCGAGGCGGGACGCAGGCCACCGAGCGCCTTCTTGCGCGCTGCCGCATAGGCCGGGAAGTTCTCAGCTCCGACGACATAGCCCGTGAGCTTCACGATGTCCTCGACGCCCATGTCGGCATCGGCGAGCAGCGCCAGAATGTTGGCCCACACCTGGTCGGCCTGTCCGGCAAAGCCGTCGACGGTCGTGCCGTCGGGGCGCACGCCGACCTGGCCGGCGGTGAACAGCAGCCGCGCACCCGGCGCAACCTGCAGGGCCTGGCTATAGCCGCCGCCATAGGCCTCGACGACGGTATCCGGATTGTGACGCTTGAGCATCGGTCTCTCCCCTCTTCGCTTCGCGGTGTGTCATCACCACATCAATCCAAGCGCCGCATGTTTTGGCCGCCCGGTCAAGAGAGACCAGCGCGGGCGCTGCGACACCAAGGGATTGCACCCGCGCACCGTGTCCACGATAAGAACCAGTGATGACGGCACTCTCGCTCCTCGATCTCTCGCCCATCACGGAGGGCGGCAACGCGGCGCAGGCGTTTCGCAACACGCTCGACCTCGCGCAGCACGCCGAGCGCTGGGGCTACACGCGCTATTGGCTCGCCGAGCACCACAACATGACCGGCATCGCGAGCGCCGCGACCGCGGTGGTGATCGGCCATGTCGCCGCCGGCACATCGACCATCCGCGTCGGCGCCGGCGGGATCATGCTTCCCAACCACGCGCCGCTCGTGATCGCCGAGCAGTTCGGCACCCTCGAATCACTCCACCCCGGCCGCATCGATCTCGGTATCGGCCGCGCGCCCGGCACCGATCAGCTGACGGCCCATGCGCTCAGGCGCAATCTCGACGGCGATGTCGACGCCTTTCCGCGCGACGTGGTCGAGCTGCAGACATATTTTCGCGACGTCCAACCCGGCCAGCATGTGCGCGCGGTGCCCGGCGCGGGGCTTCGCGTGCCGCTCTGGATCCTCGGCTCCAGCCTCTATGGCGCGCAGCTTGCCGCCATGCTCGGTCTGCCCTACGCCTTCGCCTCGCACTTCGCGCCGCGCGCGCTCATGCAGGCGCTCGATGTTTACCGCAGCAATTTCGAGCCGTCGGAGCAGCTCGACCGGCCCTATGTCATGCCGGGCTTCAACGTCTTCGCGGCAGATACCGAGGAGAAGGCGCGCTACCTCAAATCCTCCGCGCAGCAATCGATCCTGAAGCTCCGCCGCGGCGAGCCCGGCCCCCTGCCCCCGCCGGTCGAGGATTTCGAGGGCGGTCTGGCGCCACAGGAACGGCGCGCGCTCGCCGAATGGTTGTCGTGCTCGGTGGCGGGGGATCGGGACACGGTGCGCCGCGGCTTGGAGGAGTTCGCGGCGCGCACCGAGGCCGACGAGATCATCGTCACGTCGAATATGTTCGACCATACCGCGCGCTTGCGTTCCTTCGAGATCGCGGCGGAGGTGATGGAGATCGGGGCTTGAGCATTTACCACGACGCCACCGAATCATCGCCGATCGGCCGCGCCCGTGCTAGAAATCGGCCTTATGAACTGGCGATCTCGATCCTGGAACATACCGTGAACAGACGGAGCGACCCATGCGGATAGAGGCGCTTGTTTGCGGCGTCGCCGCGCTCTTGTGGTGCGGCGCCGCGTTCGGCGGCGAGGCCACCGGGACGGCCCTCGAACCCGACCTGAAAAAGGTGACCTACGAGATCGACTTCGCCGACCTCGAGGCCGACGAAATCGAGGACTGGCTCGAGCAAAAGGGCTTCGAGCTGGAGCAAGAGGCCGACGACCCCGACAAGATCACGCTGGGGCGCGCGGGCGATGCGCTCTTGATCGAGGCCAGGGAGCCGGCGTTCGGCTTGATCGTCACCGAGGATCTCGCGGTCGAGCGCTATTCGACCGTGCGCCTCGAATGGGGCGTGAAGGACTTTCCGAGCCACGCCTCCTATGAGAATGAGGTGAAGAACGAGGCGATCATGGTCTACTTCACCTTCGGTGAGGAGACCCACAGCAGCGGCTCGTTCTTCGTGCCCGACCTGCCCTATTTCATCGGGCTGTTTCTCTGCACCGGCGAAGACCGCGTTGGTCACGGCTATGTCGGTCGCTACCACCAAAAGAGCGGCCGCTACGTCTGCGTCGACCGGCCGCGCGAGGGCGAAACGGTCACCACCGAATTCGACTTGAAGAACGCCTTCAAGACGTTCTACGGCGTCGACCAGGTGCCCGCGATCACCGGGATCGGCCTCTCGGTCGACACCTCGGAGGCCGACGAGGGCGGGGCCTCCTCGGCCTTCGTCAAGGCGATCCAGTTCCTCGAATAGCGATCGGCAGCGGGTCCGCGATGGCGACGGACTGGGGCGTGAGCGCACACGCGTAGCAGAGCACCTCGACGCCGCGCGCCGCGGCGGCGGCGAACGCCTCGGCGTAGGTCGGGTCGATGTCCGCGGCGAGCGCAAAGCGGTTACAGTCGTCGCGCTGCACCACGTACAGCATCACCGCGCGGGCGCCCTCGCGCTCCACCATGTTCGCAAGCGCTGCGAGGTGTTTCGTGCCGCGCGCCGTGACGCTATCCGGGAATTCGGCAAGACCCGGTTGGCGCCTCAGATGCACGTTCTTCACCTCGACATAGCAGGGCGGCCGGGCCGGGTCCTCGAGCAGAAGGTCGATGCGCGAGCCCGCGTCGTAGCGCACCTCGCGGCGGCACGCGCCATAGCCGGCGAGCGGCGCGATGCGGCTTGCCGCGATGGCCTCCTCGGCCAAGCGGTTCGCAAAGGCCGCGTTGATGCCAACGAGCCCGCGGCCGACCCGGATCAGCTCCCAGGTGTAGGCGAGCTTGCGTTTGGGATTGTCGGCGCGCGAAAGCCAGGTCTCGGCGCCCGGATCGGTGAGGCCATGCATGCTGCCCGGATTGGCGCAATGCGCGGTGATGATCGTCCCATCGGCCAGCTCATGATCGCTCAGGAAGCGCTTGTAGCGGCGATGCAGGATGGCGCGGACGAGCGGTGTCGGGAACTGCATTCGCCGGCTCCGCCCCAGGCTAGACCTTGCCCTCGATCGCGACCTCGATGAGCCGTGGCGTGCCGGAGGCGAACGCCGCGCGCAGGGCATCGACCAAAGCACCCGGCTCGCTCACACGCACCCCCTCAACACCCATGCCGGCTGCGAGCGCGACGAAATCGAGCGCGGGCGCGTCGAGGTCGAGATGAGCATAGGGGCGGTTGGTCTCGATCGCGAAGCGCTCGCGATAGACGTCCACATTGTGCTTGAGGATGCGGTATTCACGGTTGGCGAGGACCACGAACACGATCGGCAGCGCATGGTGCGCCGCGGTCCAAAGCGCCGTGATGCTATACATCGCCGAGCCGTCGCCCGATAGGCAGACCAGCGGGCGGTCGGGCATGGCGAGCTTCACGCCAAGGGCGCCCGCGATGCCTTGGCCGATGCCACCACCGCGACCGCAGAAATAATCGCCCGGACCCGCGAAATCGAGCGTGCGTGTGAGATCGGGGCTTGCGGTGATCGCCTCCTCGACGACCACCACGTCATCGGGCAGCGCCTCGGCGAGCGTCGCGATCGCAAACGGCGCGGTCATGGGCCGACGGTCCCGCCCGGCCTCGATGCGCGCGCGCTGCGCCTCGTTTCGCGCCTCCTTGTCGGCGGCGATCCGCACGCGGCGCGCTTCCGCGGCCGCCCGGTCCCTATCCGTGGCATCGCGGCGGACCCTGGCACCGAGCGCGACGAGGGTCTCAGCCAACCGCCCGACCAGCCCGGCATCGAGCGGGTAATTGCGTGCGAGGCGGCCTTGGCTTTCCTCGATCTGGAGCACGGCCGCCCCGGGCGGGAACGGCGTGCCCTCGGAGAACCAGACCTCCTCGAAGAACGGTCCACCGGCGAGCAAGACCAGGTCCACATCGCCGAGCGTGTCCCTGATCTGCGACGCGGTGGCCGGCAACGCGTCGCGCATATGCGGATGGTCCGTGGGCGCGGCGAAATGCTGGTGGATCACCTCGTGCCAAATGGGCGCCCCGACCGCCTCGGCGAGGGCCAGGAGAGCGGCACCGGCACCGGCGCGCGCCACGTCATCGCCGACGACGATGACGGGGGCCTCCGCCGCGAGCAGCCGTTCGGCCAGCGCTTGCACGCCAGCCGGATCGGGTGCCGGAACGCGGTAGAGCGGGCGTGGCGCGGCGGCGCCGAGCGCGGTCTCCTGCTCCATCACGTCGATCGGCAGCGCCACAAACACCGGGCCGGCCGGTGGGTCGTGCGCGATCTTGAAGGCCCGGCGCATGATGTCGGCGCATTCATCCGCGCGCTCGACCTGCACGCTCCACTTGACCACCGGTGCCGCCATGCCGACGAGATCGTGCCCGAGCAGTGGCTCGCGCAGACGAAGCCGCGTGTCTTGCTGGCCGGCGGTCACGACCATCGGCGAATTGGTCTTGAGCGCGCCATAGAGCATGCCGATGGCGTTGCCGAGGCCCGGCGCGACATGCAGGTTGACCACACCCGCGCGGCCGGAAGCCTGGGCGTAATAGCTCGCCGCGCCGATCGAGACGCCCTCGTGCAGCGAGACGATGTAGGAGAGCGACGGATGGGCCGCAAGGTTGTCGGTCAGCGGGCTTTCGGTCGTCCCCGGATTGCCGAAGATGTGCCGGACGCCGTGGGCGACCAGGCTCTCCAATACGACATCACGTCCCCGCATGCGCGGTCCCTCCCGACCTCTCCAAAGACAACGCGCGCCCACTCTAGGCAGTGGGCGCGCGTATGGGAAACGGGAACGCGGCGCGTCTAGTAGGACGGGATGAAGCGCTCCGCCTTCATCTGATCGAAGATCTCGATGAAGTTCTGCTCGGTGTCGATGGCCTCGGCAAAGCCGAACTGGATGCGTTTCGTGTCTTCCAAGATCGTGTCCCAGGTGCGGCCGAAGTTCCAATCCGCAAAGCCCCAATCGCCGATTTGGTCGAGCGGCGTGGGCTTGAGCTGATATTTCTGCACGATCTGATCCCAGAGCGGGCCCTTGTCGGCCATGAAGGCCTTGAGCGGCATCGGCACGATGGTGCCCGGACGGCAGCCGAAATAGTCCGTGAACATCGGCCACATGTTGCACCAGCGCATGCCCGAGACGTTAGTCACATTGAAGGCCTCACCGGCGGCGCTCGGTTCGGTCGCGGCCCAAACGGCGCACCGGCCGAGGAGCCGCGCATCGATGAACTTGTTGAACGCCTTGAAGGCGGCCTCCGGCCCCGGATAGTTGAGCGGGATGTCGAGCTCGCGGCAGATCACGCTATAGACGGCGACGAGCGAGGCGGTGTTGAGCGGGATTCCCTCGGCATAGCCGATCACGGCCTCGGGCCGGAGCAGCGTGTAGTGCCAGGTCTTGCCCTGCTGCAGGTCAACCACGTAATCCTGCTGGTCATAGTAGAAGTTCGGCGGCAAATGACGCGGATCGGTCTCCTTCGAGGGCGACTTGTGCGGGCCGAGGTGGACGCCGTAATACTTGCCGCCCTGGCTTAGAACCACGCGCTGCAAGTCGGGCGCGATCGGCTCGATCACGCCGACCGAGTTGCGCACGAGCGCGAGGTTGCCCTCGACGTTCTCGGCCTCCACGCCGCCGGTCAGCGCGGCGTAGAAGATGTGCGTGGTGTCGGTGAGGCCGGAGAGCTTGGCCTCGGCATCCGCGGGGTCGAGCAGGTCGACCGAGATGAAGGTCGCCCCGGTTTCGAAATTGGGTGGCCGGCGCGAAAGGCCGACGATATCCCAGCCGCCGTCGGCCTCGAGTGCGTGAATGATGTTGCGCCCGATCATGCCGAGCCCGCCGACGATCACCGCCTTGCCTTTGGCCATGGTCTCCCCCTGTGTCCGTATCATTTAGAGCGCCCCGCAGCGCGCGGCGGGGCATCATAGACGAGCGGCAGACGCGGTCAAACCAACGCAAGATCGGGGGCGACATCGCGCGGGCGCATGCCTAAACTCCCGCCTCCAGCGCACGGGAGATCACAGATGAACGGCGGCGAGGCGCTCGTCCAGACCCTGCTCAGTCACGAGGTCGAGCTCGCCTTTTGCGTACCCGGCGAAAGCTACCTCACGGTGCTCGAAGGGCTGAGGAGCGCGCGCAACCGAATTCGCCTCGTCCTCAACCGTCATGAGTCCGGTGCGACCTTCGCGGCCGACGCCTACGCCAAGGCCACGGGGAAGCCGGGCATCGCGATCGTCACGCGCGGCCCGGGCGCGACCAACGGGTCGATCGGGCTGCACACGGCGAAGCAGGATTCGGCGCCGCTCGTGCTGTTCATCGGCCATGTGCCGACGCGCGAGATGGGCCGCGAGGCGTTTCAGGAGATCGATTACCCTGCCGCCTTCGGGCCGCTTACCAAAGCGGTCATCGAGGTCATGAACCCCGCGGATACCGCGGCGGCGACGGCCGAGGCGCTCGCGATCGCCGTCGATGGCCGGCCCGGCCCCGTCGCGGTGGTGTTGCCCGAGGACGTGACCGAGGGCGAAGCGGGCGACGTCGCCATCCCCGCGCCCGGCGCGCGGCGGTCTCACACCTCGGATCCCGCATCCCTCGCCGAGGCGGCGCGGCTCATCGACGCCGCCAAACATCCGGTGATCCTCGGCGGCGAGTTGGTGGGCTTCGAGCGCGCCCACACCGCACTCGCGGACTTTGCCGAGGCGACCGGCGCGGGCGTGGTGAGCGCGTTCCGCCGGCAAGACATCCTGCCGCACGACCATCCGGCCAATCTCGGCCATTTCGGCCTCACCCTCGCACCCTTTCAATGGCGTTATTGGGAAGACTGCGACCTGGTGATCATCGCCGGCGCCCGGCCCGATGGCGCCTCGATCCAGGATTACGAGCTGCTGCGCGACGACCAGATCGTGATCCACATATACCCGGAGGCCGCCGCCTTCGCCCAAACCAACCCGACGGTTGCCCTCGAGAGCGACCTCCTGCCGGCTCTGGCGGCGCTAATGCCCGAGATCGCCGACGGGGTCGCGCGCCGGCCCTGGCGTGACGCGCAGCACGCCGCGCACCGCGCCTTCTCAACGCCCGGACAGGACCCGCAGGCGCGGTGCGTCGGCGCGGTCGACATGGCCGAGGTCGTGCGCCAGCTCGGCGCGCGTCTGCCGGCCGAGGCCTGCATCGTCAACGATTCGGGCGCCTTCGCGAGCTGGCTGCATCGACACTATCCCTACCGCTCGCCCTATAGCCAGTTCGCGGCCTGTCTCGGCGCGATGGGCTACGGCATGCCGGGCGCACTCGGCGCGAAGCTTGCGCGGCCGGACGTGCCGGTGATCGCGATGATGGGTGATGGCGGCTTTCTGATGACCGGCCAAGAGATCGTCACGGCGGTGCAGCAAGCGCTGCCGATCGTCGTGATCGTCTGCGACAACGGGATTTACGGCTCGATCGCGACGCACCAATACCGCCGCGGCGGGCTCGATGCGCTCTATGGCACGGTCATGAACAGCCCGGACTTCGCGGCGCTCGGGCGTGCCTACGGCGCCGCCGCCTGGACCGTGGAGGAGACCGCCGGGTTCCTGCCGGCGCTCGAGGCGGCGCTCGCGGTGGCAGACCGCCCCGCCCTCATTCACCTCAAGACCGACATGCGCAACCTCAACGCGACCGGCCCGCAGATGGCGGAGTGACCCGTCTCACTAGGCGACGGCAATACGGCGCCTGATCCGCATCACCAAGATCATACCGAGCAAACCGGCGCCGAGCAGCCAGGTGGTGCCGGGCTCCGGGACGTCGACGATCATGCGGTAGACCTCGACCGGGCCATCCCCGAAATTATCGAGCACGACCCCCTTGCTGGTCACGATGCCGTTGTCCAAGCCCATCACGTTGAAACTCGCAAAGTCGCCGCCGATGCCGTTCGGCGACCCAGAGATGATCAGGTCGAAGGTCGTGAGCGCCGTCAGCTCGAAGGTGAAAAGGATCTTCAGCACGCCATCTAGGAGGGCGGTGTTCGCGTCGATGGCCGCGAAATTGACGCCGCGGATGGTGCCGTCCATGTTCAATTGCAAGGTGCTGCCGTCGCCCAAGGCCAGCGTGTCGTCGATCGTCGCGAGCAGCTCGTCGAGGATGACGGTGGCGCTTGCGGTGCCAATACCCTCGCTGAACCCGACCCTGATGTTGGCCGCGTTCACCGGGCCGCCGGTCACCGCGAGACGACCGGTCGCGTTGCCTTGGCTACCGGCGCCACCCACGACGCCGACATCGATTTCGTTGAAGTGATCGATCCCGCCCGTGATATCGGCGACGCCTTTCGCCGATCCGTCGCTGTTGGTCACGCCGATGCCGATGAATTGGCCGTTGGTGTTGTTGGTGATGCCGCCGCTCGACACGGTCAGAGTGCCATCGCCCAACGAGCCCACGGCTCCGATGAAGCCGCCGGTCCCAACAATCACCGCCAGATGATCCTGGATTCCGCCGCCGATCTCCGCCGTCCCAACCGCAAGATCGCCATCGACGACCCGACCGACGACCAAGCCGCCCGAAAACGTGCCCTGCATCAGGCCGCCGACGGTCAGATCACCCGACACGTTGCCCGACGCAAAGCTGCTCGCGACACCGACCTCGACATTGAAAACGTTGAGCACGTCGCCACCCACGCCCAAGGTGCCGTCGACGCCGCCGGAGCCGCCCTTGACACCGACCCGGATACCCCCGCCACCGTCGCCGAACAGGCTTCCCGTCACCGTCATGGCGCCGCTCGCATCACCGAGCGTGAAGAACTCGGCGCGCCCGACTTGCAGTCGGGTCGCGTGGACGTCGCCAGTTACCGTGAGCTGACCCGTGGCCGTGCCCGAACTGCTGCCGATATTGTCGCGCACGACACCGACATCGATATCGTCGAAGCGATTGATGTCGCCGGTCACGTTGGCCACACCCGTCCCCGATGCGGCGCTGTTGGTCGTGCCGATGCCGATGAATTGGCCGTTCGTGTTGTTGATGATGCCGCCGCTCAGCACGGTCAGCGTGCCATCGCGTTCTTCCAACCTTGTGACGACCAAGAATTATTCGCCGATCTGTTGACACGCCGATAGTACGGTGTGAAACCGTTGCGCGAAGAAATCTTCAGACCAGCAGCCTTCCTTCCATTGGAGAAATGTTGGCGACATCCTATGTTTTATCGTTCTTTGACCAGAGAAACCCGCGAGATCGCACTAAATTAGCGCTTCGTGAGCTGCACGTAGGCTTCTTATGTCTCAAGCACGGCGAGGCCGAAGCCAGCCGCGCTGAAGCCGTTCCCGCAATAGAGCATGTAGTGCCGCCCCCGATGGCTGAAGACGTGGGGATAGCAGATCATGTCGCTGTCCCAATCCGCGCCCGACGGGGTGAACACGATCTCGTCGTCGCGGCGCTTCCACGCGGCACCGTCGCGCGACTCGGCGTAGCCGATGCGATACGGATACGTCTCGCCCCGATAGCAAAACCACATGCGAAACAGATCCCGCTCGATGACGACTGCAGGCCGCGCGATCGCCATCTCGCCCGGATGCATGAAGCCGAGCGCCGGGCCAGTGTGCGGCTGCCAGACTTGCCCATCGGCGGAGGTCGCGTGGCGCAGGTCATAGTCGGCACGCGCGGGCGTGCCGTTGTGCGGCGCGCGCCAGCGGGTGCCGGAGAGGTACCAGAGGTGCCAAAGGTCGCCCGCCTCGACGACGCAGGGATTGCCGACGAAATAGGGATCGGCGGCCGAGCGGTCGAGGACCGGCCCGACACTCGCGCGCTCGAAGACGAGGGCGTCGGGGTCGTCCGCTACAGCAAGCCCGATCGCGTTTCTGAAGGGCACCGTGTCGCCGATCGTCCAGCCGGTGTAGTAGAGGCGTTGCGCACCGCCGCTCTCATGAAGCCAGGAGAACATGGCGCCGGCCTCATCGAAGGCGCCGAGACCACCGGGCGCGAGCGCGGGCGTTTCGGCGAGCCTGATGATGCGCGCGGGTCGCGTGATGTCGAGCTCGAGCCAGCCGCAGTGGCTTCGGTTCGAGCGGTCGCGCGGCGCGAACCAAATCCGAAAGACATCGCCTGAGAGGTGTTGCGCCTGCGGGCACGAAGCATGCGAGATCATCCAGTCGCGCTGACCATCGCTTTGAAAGAGACGGCCGAGGCTGCGCCAGCGTTGCTTCATCAGATGTGCCGCAGCCGATCGCTCGTGACGCGGGCGGGCGTGCTCGCCGCACCCTTGAAGACGCTGCGCTCCGGCGCATCGGACAGAATGAGGCAGCCCGCGCCGATTACGCTCTCCGCGCCGATCTGAATGTTGTCACGCAGCGTCGCGTTGACGCCGATGAAGCAATAGTCGCCGACCTGGACCGCGCCCGAGATCACCACCTGCGATGCCACATAGATGTGGTTGCCGAGCGTCGTGTGGTGGCCGACATGGTTGCCGCTCCACAAGAACACGTCGTCGCCCAGCGTCACGAGCGGCTGGATGGTGTTGTGTTCGAGGATGAAGCAGTTCTCGCCGTGCGTGAGATCGGGCCAGACGGCGGCCTTGCTGCTGACGTAGCTGATGCAGCGATAGCCGGCGGCGCGCAGGGCCTCCAGCTTGGCCGCGCGCGGCTTGTTCAGGCCCGCGAAGCTCATCGCCACGAACGCGGCGCAGCGCTCCGGCGGATGGTGACGCGCCAGGTCCTCGAAGGGAATGACGGGAAGCCCCGATAGCCGGTCGCACCCGAGATGCGTGCCGTCGACGGTGAACGCGACGACCTCGTGATCGCTGTCGTGGGTGAAGTAGAAATGCGCGATCTCGGCAGTTTGCCCGGCGCCGAAAATCACCAGCTCGCGGTGGGGGGTTGGCACGGCCTCGGCGCCCCGTGTCACAAGGCGGCGTGAATCTCGCCGGCAAGCCGCTCGGGCGGCTCGGCGAGAGCGCGGGCGAGGATGCTCCACGCGGGGCCGGGATAGGCGTCGAGAAACCGCAGCGCGATCCCCCGCGCGCGAAACAGCTCGGCGTCGTAGAGCGCGCGGCCCCCCGGCGCATTGACGTAGCAATCGGCACCGACGGACTCGGCGATTGCCAGAATGCGGGACTGACCGGTCACGGCGGGATCGATGCCGAAGGCGCTCGAGCGCACCATCGGAGTCGTCAGACCGAGCGCTTGCGCCGCCGCCCGAAGCCCGCTCTCGAGATAATCAACCAGCGCGCCGCCGCCCGGCGCGAGGAGCGCGCAGATCAGCGGATGCCCCCGCTCGGCCGCCGCGACAAGCGGAAAGCGCGGGAGCTCTGCGGCCAGACGCGCAGGCGCGTCGGCGGCAACCCGGATCGCGTCGATGCGGGCCGCCTGCGGCGCCTTGATGAGCGGCAGCGTCAGCCAGCGCGCCTTGCCGTCGTGGCCAGGCAGGCGGTTCCGATGCACCCAGCCGCGTCGCGGAAACTGCACGCAGTCATAGATGACGAACAAGTCGGCGACCGCGAGCAACCGAAAATAGCCGGCGTAGGGAAAGAAATAGGGCTGCATCACCGCGATCGTGGTCATGGGCCGGCAGCCTCCGGCTCAGCCCGCGAGCGCGTGGACGGGAACGTCCGCCGCGCCGTCGCTCGCCGCCGCGCCGCCGGTGAACAGATCGAGGAAGAAATCGCGCAGCTCCGCCGTGCCCTCGGCGTTGTCGAACAGCACGCCGCAGCGCGCCAGGATCTCCCGGCTGACACGCACCCGCTCCGCCTGATCACGGCCGAGCCGCGTCGCGATCTCGACATAGGCCTCGTGGCTCTCCGCCACGCAATCGAGAAGTCCCATATGGCGGTAGAGCAACACCGTCACGCGGCCGCGAGCGTAGCGATCGGCGTAGGTGACGATCGGCGTGCCGAGCCCAAGCCCTTGAAAGCTGGTGTTGCCGCCGCTGAACCGCGTCGTGTCGAGCATGACATCCGCGCGGGCCAGCACGTTGAGGAAATCGGCGAACGGCATGCGCGGCAGCATCAGCACCCGGTCCACAACGTCGGGAATCGAACGGTGCAACCGCTCGAGCAGCAGCTTCGTCCAGTCGGCGACCGGCGCCTCGAATAACGCGACGACGCCGTGCGGCACGGCGCGCAGGATCGCGCCGAGGATGTCGTCGAACTCGGGATGCAGCTTGAAGAGGCTCTGCGCGCAAACATAGAGCGGGCCATCGACGGGCAAGCCGAGGGCCGCCCGCTCCTTGAGACGCTCCGGCGCCACGGGCCGACGGTAATAGTTGGTGATGCCGCGAACCCGCAGCAGCTGCTCGGAATAGTGGTCGGCGCCATCCTCCGGCTCGCCGAGATCGTTGCCGATCCAGTAGTCGAGGGTACCGATGCCGGTCGTCACGGGATGACCGCCGGCGACGCATTGGACGTGGGCGAGCCGGGCAAATGCCAGGAAATAGGTGCACGGCTCCATCCCGATGTCGGGGTAGATCAGCACGTCGAGCTTGTCACGCGCGATCATGCGCCGGGCGCGCGCGAGGTCGCATTCGGGCAAGATCGCCGACGCGTGCGCCCGCGCGCTCATCTCGTTCCAGATCTCGTTCTCCTCGCGCTCGAACGTGTAGAGGTAGATCTCGAACCGATCGGCCGGATAGACGTCGAAATAGTGCCGGAAGGTCCAGGTGATCGCGTGATCACGGAAGTAGCGCGAGATGCAGCCGATGCGGATCCGCCGGCCGGTGATCGTCGGCTTGGGTCCGCGGCAATGCGGCGCGACGTAGGAAAGCGACGGGCAAGCGGCCTCATAGAACCGCGCGATCGCCTCCTGGATCGGCCGATCATCGAGCCCGTGATAGGCCATGTAGAAGTTGACCCGCCCGACCTCGACGATCGGGTTGTGGATCGTCGGCCGCTCAGCGGTGAGGCGGTCGATCGCATCGGCCACGTCTTGCCGGTAGCGCGCGAGCTGCGCGTCGGAGTCGGGGATCACGGGGACGAGCAGCGCGCGCCTGACCCGAAGCCCGACATCGTCCGGCGCCAACGCAATGGCGTGGTCGAAGCGTGCGCGCGCCTCGTCGACATGGCCGCGCTCCCGAAGCACCGTCGCAAGCTCGCGATGCGCCTCTGCCGAGCTCGGGTCCAGCTCGATCGCGCGCTGGAGATGCTGCGACGCCTCGGTCACCCGGCCGAAGGCGCGGAGCGCCGTGCCCAAGCTGACATGGGCGTGCGCATAGTCGGGGCGGAGCTTGAGGGCGCGGCGGAAATAGTTGAAGCCCTCGTCGGCCCGGTCGAGCGCGATGAGCACCCCGCCGAGATTGTTGAGGCATTCCGGATTGTCCGGCTCCGCGTCGAGCGCACGGCGGAGCGCTCCCTCCGCCGCGGCAAACGCCCCGCGAGACTTGAGCACCAATCCGAGATTGATCAACGTCGGCACGCTGGCGGGCGCCACGCTCAGGATGCGGCGGTAGAGCGCCTCCGCACGCACGAGCTCGCCGGCCACCTGATGGCGGACCGCCGTGTCGAACCAACGCTCGAGTTTTCTATGGGATCCCACGCGCCGCGCCTCCCAGCCAAGATCAGCTAGCGCGAACACGGCTAACAACCGGTAAACGACGGTGCGCCGTCGCAGGTGATGCCACCTGCGCGGGATTAGCGCTGACCGCGCCCCTCCTGGTCGGGCTTTTGCGCGACGAAGCGGAAGTCGGCCGGGTCGAACACCAATCGGCGCTGCACCGGGAAGAACCGGATATCGAACCGTTCAGCGATCAGGCCCCAAATGCCTTGGGGCGCGCGCAGCATCATCACCACGGCGACGGCGCCGAGCACGATGAGATACCAGCTGCCGAAATCAGCGAGGAATTCGCGCAGGATGAAGAAGACGATCACGCCGATGATCGGCCCCTCGATCGTGCCGATGCCGCCGATCACCACGATGAAAATCACGTTGGCGGTCCAATCGACAACGTTGAAGCCGGCCTCCGGGGAGATGCGAAGCTTGGTGAGGAAGATCAGCGCGCCGACCATGCCCGTGCCGAACGCGGCGACCAGGTAGATCCAGAACTTGGTGCGGAAATTATCGACGCCGAGGCTCTCCGAGGCCGGCTCCGAATCGCGAATGGCGGTGAGCGCGAGGCCGTGGCGCGAGCGCAGCAGGAGATAGACGAGCGCGATCACGCCGACCGCGATCACGAGCGCGCTCCAATAGATGACCGAGTCCCGCCATTGGCGGCCCGAGGCGATCGTCTTCACGATCGACGCCGGCAGGCTCATGCCCGAGCCGCCGCCGAGGGCGGTGATCTGCGCGAAGGAGAGCATGTAGACCTCGGCGACCACCCAGGTGCCGATCGCGAAGTAAGCGCCGCGCAAGCGAAACACGATGAACGCCGTCGGCACCGCAAACAGCGCCGCGACGATGCCGGCAAGCGGCAGCGCGGCGATGGGATGAATGCCGCCGTTGATGGCCATCGCGAACAACGCATAGCCGCCCAGGCCGAGAAACGCCTGCTGGCCCACCGAGACGAGGCCGGCATAGCCCGCGAGCAAGTTCCAGAGCTGCGCGAGCGCGAGATAGTAGGCGATCTCGACGATCGTGCGCATGTCGGCGCGGCCACCCCAGAAGGGCAACGAGATCAGCACCGCCAGCGCGATGACGGCGAAGAGCGCGCCATAGCGGCTCGCCCGCGTCTGACGCTCCACGCGATAGGCTGCGGCAGCTTCGCGCATCAGTCGCGGATCCGCGGGAAGAGGCCATTGGGCCTGAGCACGAGCACGAGCAGAAACGCAACATGGCCGGCCAGGATCTGCGCGCCCGGATGGATCTTGGCGCCGATGGCCTGCGAGACGCCGAGGATCACCCCGCCCGCGAGCGTGCCCCACAGGCTGCCGAGCCCGCCGATGATGACGGCCTCGAAGGCATAGAGCAGGCGGGCGGGCCCGATGGCCGGCGAGAAGTTCGTGCGCACCGCCATGAAGATGCCCGCCAGCGCGACGACACCGAGCGCGAGCGCCATCGCGAGCCCGAAGATGTGCCGGTTGTCGATGCCCATGAGGCCCGCCGTCTCGCGATCGTCCGAGGTCGCGCGGAACGCGGCGCCGAGGCGGGTGCGGTAGAGCAGCAATTGCAGGCCGGCGATCACCGCGAGCGCCGCGAGGAACACGATGAGCGGGAACCAGCCGATCGCGATCTTCTCGCCCAGCTGGATGCTCGCGGTCTCGAGCGCGCCGACCTTCAGGCGTTGCGTGTCGGCCGAGAACACCTCGAGCAGGACGTTTTGAATGATGATCGAGAGCCCGAAGGTCACGAGCAAGGGCGGCAGGATGTCGCGTCCGAGCGTGAAGTTGAGGAGCCCGCGCTGCAAGGCGTAGCCGATCGCGCCCATCACCGGCACGACGAGGATCAGGCTCACGAGCGGGTGGATGCCTGTGCCATTGACCACGGCGAGACCGAGAAACGCCGCCAGCACGATCAAATCACCATGCGCGATGTTGACGAGCCGCATGACGCCGAAGATCAGCGACAGCCCGGTCGCGAAGAGCGCGTAAAGCCCGCCCAGCAAGGTCCCCTGAATGATCGCATCGACCCAGGCCATCGCCTCACATCCCGAAGTAGGCGGTGCTGATCTGGTCGCGGGTGAGATCCGCGGGCTTGCCCCGGAGCGACACGCGCCCCTCCTGAAAGCAATAGACGCGGTCGGCGACGGTGAGCGCCTGGTTGATGTCCTGCTCGACCACAACCACCGTCGTGCCCTCGCCCGTGATCGTCGGCAGCGCGTCATAGATGTCGCGGATGACGATCGGTGCGAGGCCGAGGCTGATCTCGTCGCACAGCAGCAATGTGGGATTGATCAGCAAAGCGCGGCCGATCGCGCACATCTGCTGCTGGCCGCCGCTCAGCGCGGTCGCGGGCGTCTGGCGACGCTCGGCAAGCACCGGAAACAGGGTGTAGACGCGCGCGAGATCCCACGGGCCGGCGCGTTTCGCGTAGCCCCCGAGCCGCAGATTCTCTTCCACGGTCAGCGAGGGAAAGAGGCGACGGCCCTCCGGGACCATCGCGATGCCGCGCTGGACAATGCGATGCGCGGGGAGATGGCCGATCGCCTCTCCCTCGAAGCGCACGGCCTCCGGCGTCGAGCGAAGCTGCCCCGTGACCGAGCGCAAGAAGGTGGATTTGCCCGCCCCGTTCGCACCGATGATCGCGATGGTCTCGCCCTCTTCGACCATCACATCGATGCCGAACAACGCTTGAAAATCGCCGTAGGACGCGGTGAGGTCGCTGGTCTCGAGGAGCGCCGTGCTCATTCCGCGTCGATCCCCATATAGACCTCGCGCACCTCGGCGCTTGCCATCACCACGTTGGGCTCGCCTTCCGCGAGCTTGCGGCCGAAATTGATCACCACCAGGCGGCTCACGACAGACAGAAGCGCATGGACGATATGCTCGATCCAAACGACCGAGACGCCGTTCGCATGAATCGCCTTGATGGTCTCCACCAGCGCCTCGCATTCATGCTCGGTGAGCCCGCCCGCGATCTCGTCGAGCAGAAGCACGCGAGGCCGCGTCGCCAACGCGCGCGCCATCTCCAGACGCTTGCGCTCGAGCAGCGTGAGCGCGCCTGCGAGCGTGTTGGCTTTTGGCAGCAGACCGGTCCGCGCCAAGATCTCGTAGCAATCGTCGTAACACGCGGCCTCGGAGCGGGCGCCGCCAAACGCTGCGCCGACGAGCAGGTTCTCGAACACCGTCATGTTCGCGAAGGGATGCGGGATCTGGTAGGAGCGCCCGATCCCCATGCGACAGCGCTCATGCGGCGTCTTGTTGGTGATGTCGTGCGAGTCGTAGAAAACGCGGCCGGCGTTTGGACGGACTGCGCCGGTGATGATGTTGAAAACGGTGCTCTTGCCGGCGCCGTTCGGCCCGATCACGCCGAGCGCTTCGCCCTCGTTCAGCGCCATGCTGAAATCGTCGCTGGCCCTGACCGAGCCAAAGCTCTTCGAAACCTCGTGCAGCTCGATGAGGGCTGACATGGCGCGCGTGGTGGCGGGCAGCGCCCCGTGCGACCGCCCGCCATCCGCTCGGCCAGCTAGGCGATTGCCTCCATCGTGCCGCCCGACGGAATGTCGGGCGCGGTTTCGTTGGCGGTGATGACGAGGTCGTAGTTGAAGGGGCCGTCCGCCGTGCGCCGCCATTGGCCGCCCACGAGCGGCATTTTCGCGACGTTCTTCACCGGCCCGCTGCCCCAGGAGACGGGACCCGCGACCGTGTTGATGTTGGTCGAGACGATCGAGGCCAGCATCGCCTCGGGATCGCCCACATCGTCGGCGCGCCGAATCACGTCGATCGCCACCTCGAGCAGGGAGTGGCCATAGCCGACCGGTTGCGTCCACTGCTTACCCGTCGCGGTCGTGAAGGCCTGCGCGAGATCGCCGCAGCTCTGGCCCGTGATGCTCGATTGGAACGGATGCCACGGGCTCCACCAAATCTCCGAGCTCAGATTGTGCGCGGCCTCGCCGAGCGCTTCGACGGCGACGGGAAAGAGAAGCGCCTTGCCGACCGTCGCCGCCTTCGGCCGGAAGCCCTGCTGCGCGGCTTGGGTCCAGAAAGTCGTGAAATCGGGCGGCAGCACGACGCCGGTGACGATCTCGACATTGTTGTCCTTGAACTCGGCGATCTGCGCCGAGAAATCGTCGGACAGGTTCTGATAGCGCCCGGGATCGACCAGGCTATAGCCCTCGCCGGCCAGCACCGGCGGGAAACCGATCTCGGGATGGCCCCAGGCATTGCCGTCGCCGTCGTTCGGGAACAGGCCGCCGACGACCTTGTTGGTCTCGAGCTTGCCCCAAAGGTTCAGGAACACGCCGATCACATCTTCGAGGCCCCAGAAATAGTGGTAGGTCCACTGGAACCCCTCCTCCGGATTGCCGCCGCGCCCAAAGAAATAGGGCTGCCACGGACAGAGCGTGGTGACGCAGGGTACCTCGTTGACCTCGGCCTGGTCGGCGACCGGGTTGGTGGTCTCGGGCGTGTTGGCCGCGCACAGCAGATTGACCTCGTCCGAGAGGATCAGCTCGCTCGCGACGTCGGCGGCGCGGTTGGGGTTGGACTGGCTGTCCTTGACGATGATCTCGACGTCGTAGGTCTTGCCGCCCGACTCCACTTTGCCGCCGATCGCTTCCATGATCGCGGCGACGTTGAACTCGTCCGCCTCGGCAAACGGCGCGAGCGGCCCCGTCTTCGGGCTCACATAGCCGATCTTCACCGTGTCGGCGGCCCGCGCGACATGGGGGAAACCGATCGTGCTCGCCGCCGCCGCGGCGGCGCCGGCAACGCCCGCGCTCTTCACGACCTGCCGCCGGGTCACGCCGGTGCTTTGGGTTTTGCGATCCTTCGTCATCAGTCGTCCTCCCGTTTCTCTTTGGCTGTCAGGTGCCCGGCCGCCGCCCGTCGAAGGCGTCTTGGAGGAGCGCGCGAATGCCATCGCGCTCGACCGGCCGGGGGTTGTCGTAGGGGTTCTCCGTCGCAAGCTGCGCGGCCAGATCAAGGTCGCCGGCCGCCATGCCGAGGTCGCGCAGCGCCGTCCTGGCGCCGAGCGCCGTCGCCAAGTCGAACAAGCCGGCGGCGGCATCGCCGTCGACCCCAAGCGCTGCGGCAACGCGAGCCATCGCATCGGGCGCCGCCGGTGCGTTGTACGCAACGGCATGCGGCAGCACGATCGTGTGGGTGTCGGCGTGCGGCAGGTTGAAACTGCCGCCGAGCGTGTGGCAAAGCTTGTGGTGCAGCGCGACACCGACCGTGCCGAGCACGACGCTCGCGAGCCAGGCGCCGTAGAGCGCCTCCGCGCGGGCATCGATATCGTCGGGCATCGCGATCACCCGCGGCAGGCTCGCCGCGAGCGCGCGAATGCTCTCCTCCGCCATCAGCTGCGCGATCGGGTTCGTGGCCTCGACATAGAGCGCCTCGACCGCGTGCGCGATCGCGTTCATGCCGCTCGGCCCGGCGACCGCCGTGGGTAGGCTCATGAGTAGCTCGGGATCGTAGATCACCGTCTTCGGCAGCACGGCGGAGTCGCGCCCCGTGGTCTTGATGCCGTCCTGGGTGAGCCCCCAGATCGGGGTCATTTCAGAGCCCGCGAAGGTCGTCGGCACGGCGACGATCGGCAGTCCATGGGCGCGCGCCAGCGCCTTGCCAAGCCCCGTGGTCGAGCCGCCGCCGACCGCGACCGTGCCGTCGGCCCCGGTCTCGGCGACCACGGCGCTCGCCTCGGCGACGGTTTCCACCGGCACATGCATCACCGCGCGATCGAACACACCGACCGCGCGCGCGCCGACCGAGGCTGCCGCCGCCTCGGCTTGGGCCCGCTGCTCGGGCGTGCACAGCACGAGCGCGCGCGTGATGCCCAGATGATCGAGCTCGCTCGCCAGCGCGGCGCGTTTGCCGGCGCCGAACACGACGCGAGCGGGGTTGGCGGTAAAGACGAAATCGCGCATCACGCGGCGCTATCGTGGGCCGCCGCCGTGCGCTCCTTCAAGGCGCGCAACGTCTCGAGCTCGACGGGCTCGGGCGCCGGCGTCTCGCCAAGCGACGGCGCGCATTTGAGCGGCCAGCCGGTGGCCGCGATCACATCGTCGAGCGCGACGCCGGGATGAACCGCCGCGAGAATCATCTCCCGGCTCTCCGGATCGGGCTCGAGCACGCCAAGATCGGTGATGATCTTGGTCGGCCCGCGCCCCGGAAGCCC
This sequence comes from Alphaproteobacteria bacterium, assembly GCA_965216915.1. Lineage (GTDB taxonomy): Bacteria > Pseudomonadota > Alphaproteobacteria > UBA828 > UBA828 > CBDCGS01. The sequence goes on along the minus strand of CBDCGS010000010.1, from coordinate 36,658 downwards.
CGCTTCGGTGCGCCAATTGCCACCGGTGAGGTGGCCGGCCGAGGTCACGAAATCGAGACGCTCGACGAAGGCGCGCGGACTTTGGCGGATGATGATGAACACCTCCGCCGCAAGCGCGGCGATCTCGGGCGCACCGCCGGCGCCGGGAAGGCGCACCTTGGGCGCCGCGTAGTCGCCGATCACGGTCGTGTTGATGTTGCCGAAGCGATCGAGCTGCGCGGCGCCGAGAAACCCGACGTCGACGCGCCCACCCTGCAGCCAGTAGCGAAAAATCTCCGGCGTCGAGACCACCGCGTCGGCGGTTTCTGCGAGCTCGCCGTCGCCGATGGAAAGCGGCAGCACGTCCGGTTTCGTCCCGATCGTGCCAGACTCATAGATCAGCACGACGTCCGGCGCGTGGGTCAGGCGCGCGAGGTTCGCCGCGGCACTCGGTAAGCCGATCCCAACGAAGCAAACCGTGCCGTTTCCGAGCAAGCGCGCGGCCGCCACGGTCATCATCTCGTCGGCCGAGTAGTCAGGCATGCGCGGCCTCCGCGACCGGCGCCACGCTCGCCGCGAGGCTCCGCTCGTAGGCGGCGAAGTCTTCGGTGCCGAGCACATGGCGCTCCATCCACGCACGGAACTCGTCGCGCTCGCGCGCGATGCCGTCCCACGCCTGATAGAAGCCGTTGTCACGCTTATAGTAGCCAAGCGCATAGGAGGGCCTCGCCCCGCCCGGCACCGGGCAGACCGCATCCACCACCCAGGATGGCAGCACCTCTGCGTTGGGCGGAGCATCGAGCGTGTCGACGACCTCCTCCACGGTCACGATGACCCGTTTCGCCGCGAGCACGGCCTCCTTCTGCACCCCGACGATGCCCCAAAGATGCACGTTGCCCTTGCGGTCCGCGCGCTGCGCATGAATGACCGTGACGTCCGGCCGGATCGACGGCACCGCTGCGAGCTCCTCGCCCGTGAAGGGACAGACAACCGTTTTGATCCGTGGATTGTTCGCCGGGAGATCCGAGCCCACATAACCACGCAGCGTCGCGAACGGGAGGCCGCTCGCACCTGCGACATAAGCGTTCGCGAGCGCGGCGTGGCTATGCTCCTCGATCTCGAGTGGGCAGGGCCATTCTCTCTCCACGGCGTCGCGGAACCGATGCAGCGAGCCGACGCCGGGGTTGCCGCCCCAGGAAAAGACCAGGCGGCGCGCGCAGCCCATGCCGATGAGCTGGTCGTAGATCAGATCCGGCGTCATGCGCACAAGGGTGAGGCCCTTCAGGCCCGCCCGCACGACCTCATGCCCTGCGGCATGCGGGATCAGGTGTGTGAAGCCCTCCATCGCGACGGTGTCGCCGTCGCCGATCAGCGCCGGAACCGCCTCGCGCAGGCCTGTGATCTCGGCCATGGCTCAGCGCGGGTAGAACGGCGGGATCTGGGCTTCCACGTTGACCCAGACGGATTTGGCCTCCGTGTATTCGCGCATGGCCTCGAAGCCCATCTCGCGCCCGTAGCCAGACCCCTTGACGCCGCCGAAGGGCGAGCCCGGGCTCGCGCGCTTGTAGCAGTTGACCCACACCATGCCGCTTTCGAGACGACGCGCCACGCGATGGCCGCGCTGCAGATCGCGCGTCCAAAGCCCAGCGCCGAGGCCGTATTCGGTGTCGTTCGCGATCTCGACGACCTCGTCCTCGTCGCGGAAGGTGGTGACGCTGACGAAGGGGCCGAACACCTCTTCCTGGCAGACCCGGTCTCGCGGCTGCGCGATCACGACCGTCGGCTCGACATAGCAACCTTCGGCGAGCGCCGGATCGTCGGGCGCCTTGCCGCCGGTCAGGATCTCTGCGCCCTCCTGATGCGCGATCTGGCAGTAGGTGATCACGCGGTCGCGGTGGTGGGTGGAGGTGAGCGGACCCATCTCGGTCTCGGGATCGAGCGGGTTGCCGAGCCGGATCGACTTCGCGAGCTTGAGAAAGCCGTCGAGAAAGGCGTCCTTGACCGACTCATGGAGAAGAAGCCGCGAGCCCGCGATGCAGGCCTGACCCTGATTGTGGAAGATCGCGAACGCGGAGCCGCCGATCGCCGCCGGAATGTTGGCGTCCTCGAACACGATGTTCGCGCCCTTGCCGCCAAGCTCGAGATGCAGCCGCTTCAAGTTGCCGGCCGAGGCCTCGATGACCTTGCGCCCGGTGGCGGTCGAGCCGGTGAACGAGAGCTTGTTCACGCCAGGATGCTCGGCCAAGTGCTGGCCGGCGATCGGCCCGTAGCCTTGCACCACGTTGAGCACACCGGCTGGAAAGCCCACCTCGCGCGCGAGGGAAGCGATCTTGAGCGTGGAAAGCGGCGTGAGCTCGGCTTGCTTCATCACCACCGTGTTGCCGGCCGCGAGCGCAGGCCCGAGCTTCCAGCTCGTGAACATGAGCGGGAAATTCCAGGGCACGATCTGGCCGACGACGCCCACCGGCTCGTGCAGCACGTAGTTCAGAAAGCCCTGCTCGACGGGTACGACGCTGCCCTCGAACTTGTCGGCCATGCCGCCGAAATAGCGGAACCAGGCGACCGTGCGCGGCACGTCGAGGCGGATCGTGTCGCGGATCGGGTGGCCGGTGTCCATCGCCTCGAGACGCTGGAAGGTCTCGGCTTCGGCTTCGATCGCGTCGGCAAGCTTGAGCAGCAGGTTGCCACGCTCCGCCGCCGCCATGCCCGCCCATGTGGGAAACGCGCGCTGCGCCGCCGCGACCGCGGCATCGACATCGCTCGCCCGGGCTTCCGCGACCTCGCAGATCGTCGCGTTGTCGTGCGGATTGAGCACCGGGATCGTCCCGCCCTCGGCGGCATCGACGAACTCGTTGTCGATGAAGAGCTGTGTTTGCAAATCCATGAGCGTCACCGAGCTCCACGCGCTGGTCAGAATTTGACCGGAACGACCGGCGCCTCGCCCTTCGCGATCATCTCCGGGAGTTTCTGCGAGGCGTTCTCCCAGACCAGCAGCATCGACCGCTTCGGCGAGAAACCTTGGTGGCGGATATCGGCGGGCATACATGCCACATCGCCGGCCCGCATCGTCACCGTGGCGCGGGGCGATCCGGAGCGCTTGTCCTTCACGTCCCACACGATCTCGTCGGAAAGCTGAATGAACCATTCGGCGCGGTCATTGCCATGCTCGACGGGAAGAGAGAACTCCTCAGACGTCGGACAAAACAGGCTGTCGCGCACCACGCTGCAGACCGACGGGTTCCACGTCACATCCGAGCGCGAGAGGTAAGCGAACAGGTTGAACGCCTTCACCTCGTCCTCGAAGCCCGGCTCCGCCTCGACCGTGGGCTCGTCCTGCGCCACATCGGCGAACATGCGGTTCACCGGAAAGCCGCTCGCGTCCGTGCGAAGCTCCGCGTCGTCGGTGGCACCGACCATGCGCTTCGCGGTCACGCGCTCGCGGGTCAGGGCGTCTGGGTTGCGTCCGCTCTTTCGCCCGAACGGCTGCGCCGTCTCCTGCGGCGCGGCGAAGGGGTCGTAGCCGGTGTTCGTCCAGTCGTCGAGCATGGCCTTGAACACGGCCATCAGCTCGTCTGAATCGATCGTCTCCTGATAATCGCGGTCGTTGTTGCGATAGGCGTCGTTGTAGCGGCCAATATAGAGCTCGACGCTGCCATAGAGGTTGGTGGTGCCGAACACGTCGTCGAAATTGAGCGTGCCGTAGAAAAAGTTCCAGGCCACCTCGCGCACCAGCGCGCGCAGGAAGTGGTCGACCGGCATCAGATGCTCGCCATCGGGCCAGCGCACATAGGCGAAATACTCGTCGCGCCGGAAGCCGAAGCTGCCGATCTCGAAGCTGCGATAGCCGGTGTAGTTATCCGGATCAGAGGCCGTGTAGGCCAGTTGGGTCGCCATGATGAATGTCCCTCCGCGCCTCTAGTCTGTCTGACAGATCTCGGCCCACTTGTGCACCGTCACGGGGCCATCGATCGATTGGAAGATCACGACGCTCGGCTGCGCCGCGGAAAGCCGGTATGCTGCGCCGGCCGGCAGCAGGGCCATGTGACCCCGACCCGCGGTGATCCGTCCCATGCGCGCACCGGCCGGTTCCTCCTCCAGGCGGCTCGCACCATCGGCGGCATCGGCCGAGAGATCGTCCGTCGGCTTGACCAGCTCAACGACGATCTCGCCATCGAGGCACAACACAAACTCGTCATGGGGCGCCACGAACCAGGGCGACGCGCCCTCGGCGCGTGCGGCCTCGACGACATACTCATGGTTCTTGGCCACGCAAATGCGCTCGAAGGGCGCCGATTTCGAGGCGACCTCGAACACGTTCGAGAAGACGTAGTTGCGCGGATCGTCGTCGATCACGTGGACGCCGCCTTTGCGATAGCTCGACAGCGAGCCAAACTCGGTGGTGTATTCTGTCATCGTCCCGCTCCTCCATTGCCGCGCGACCCACTGGACGGATCGCTTGTTCTCCGCGGCCTCGGCACGTTCAATCGCCCTTGATTTGTTCGTTATGCGAACATATGTTCGTTCTTCGAACAATGCTCCCGGATTCCGCAAAGGCTGTCAAGCATGGAGGCGGTCGTCAGTTCGAACCCTGAATTCGTCACCTCGCTCGCGCGGGGATTGTCGGTCATCCGCGCGTTCGACGAGGATCACCGCGCACTGACGCTCGCGGACGTCGCCCGCCGGGCAGACATTCCCCGCGCGGCGGCGCGTCGGTTCCTGCATACCTTGTGCGCGCTCGGCTACGTCTCCTTTGACGGCAAGCGTTTTCGTCTCACCGCCCGGGTGCTGGGGCTGGGGTTTGCCTATCTCTCGTCGAGCCCGCTGTGGGACGCCGCCCAACCGTTCATGGAGCAGGTGTCGGAGGAGGTGAACGAATCCTGCTCGATGTCGGTGCTCGATGGCACCGAGATCGTCTACGTCGCGCGGGTGCCGACGAAACGGATCATGTCTGTCGCGCTCAGCATCGGCACGCGCCTTCCGGCGCACGCCACCTCGATGGGCCGCGTTCTCCTCGGCGCGCTGGACGATGATGCACGCGCGGCCTATTTCGCCGCGGCGAAGCGGGAAGCCTTCACGCTCCGGACGGTGACCGAAGAGAGCGCACTCCGCGACATTTTGGATACGGTGTCGCGCGACGACTACGCCTTGGTCGATCAGGAGCTGGAGATCGGCGTACGTAGCATCGCGGTTCCGGTGCGCGGCCGCGGCGGGCGCGTGCTCTCCGCGCTGAACGCGAGCGGCCATGCAGCGCGGGTGAGCGCGCAGGACATGGTGCGCGATTTTCTGCCGCCGCTGCGCCGCGCCGCCGACAGCATCAGCGCCGCGATCCCAGGCTAAGCGCCCCGCCGCGGTCAGAGCACCTCCCCGCCGCTCTGTCGTGTCCGCACGAGCCGGCGTGCTATGTTCCGGCGGCGGCACGGCGCGAAGGACTCGCGCGACGGGAGAATGTGCATGAGCCAAGAATTCCCGACCCAAGCCAGGGTCGTCATCGTCGGCGGCGGCGTCATCGGCTGCAGCATCGCCTACCATTTGGCGAAGCTTGGTTGGCGGGATGTGGTTCTGCTCGAGCGCGGCCATCTCACCGGCGGCACGTCTTGGCATGCGGCGGGCCTCGTCGTGCAGCTTCGCTCGAGCTGGACGCTCACCGAGCTCGCGCGCTATGCAGTCAATCTCTACGAATCGCTCGAGGCCGAGACCGGCCAGGCAACCGGTTTCCAGCGCAAGGGCAGCCTGCCGGTCGCGCGAACACCCGAGCGGCTAACCGAAATTCGGCGTGCCGTTGCGCTTGGCAATTGCTTCGGTGTCGAAGTCAACGAGGTGAGCCCGCGCGAAGCGCAGGAGATCTGGCCGCTCCTGGACCCGTCGAAGATCAAGGGCGCCATCCACATTCCCGGCGACGGCCAAACGAACCCGGTCGACACCACCATGGCGCTCGCCAAGGGCGCCCGCCAAAACGGCGTGCGCATCTTCGAGGAGACGCCGGTCATCGGCATCGGCCAACGCGACGGCACGGTCACGTCGGTTGCCACGGAGAAAGGCGAGATCACGTGCGAGTTCGTCGTGAATTGCGCGGGAGCCTGGGCGCGGGACATCGGCTTCATGGCCGGGGTGAACGTTCCGCTCTATGCCGCCGAGCACATGTATGTCGTGACGGAACCGATCGAGGGCCTGGCACGCGACCTGCCGATCCTGCGCGACACCGACGGCTACATCTACGTCAAGGAGGAGGCCGGCAAGCTGCTCGTCGGTGCGTTCGAGCCCGAGGCAAAACCCCTGCCCCTCGACAAGCTTCCCGCAGGCGCCGAATTCGTGGAGCTGCCGGAGGATTGGGATCAATTCGAGCTCCCGATGACGCGGGCGCTCGAGATGATCCCGACGCTCGAGACCACGCCCATCCGCCGCTTCATGAACGGGCCGGAGAGCTTCACGCCCGACAACAAGTTCATCCTGGGTGAAGCCCCGGAGCTCAGAAATTTCTTCGTCGCCGCGGGCTTCAACTCGCAAGGCGTTCTCAGCGCGGCGGGCACCGGCAAGGTGATGTCCGAATGGATCATCGAGGGCCAGCCGACGGTCGACCTCTCGGAGCTCGACATATCGCGCTTCGGGCGTTTCCAGAACAACACGCGCTATCTCACCGAGCGGACGACCGAGAGCCTCGGCCTTCTGTTTCAGATGCATTGGCCCTACCGCCAGGTCGAGACCGCGCGACCCGTGCGCCTCAGCCCGCTGCACGCGCGCTTCGAGGCCCACAATGCCTGCTTCGGCGAGGCTGCCGGGTGGGAACGGGCCAACTGGTTTGCGCCGAAGGGGGTCGAGCCGGCTTACGAATATGCCTACGGCCGCCAGAACTGGTTCGACTATGTGCGCGCCGAGCATCGCGCGGTGCGCGAGGCGGTGGGCCTCCTCGACCTGAGCTCCTTCGCGAAGTACATCGCCCAAGGGCCCGATGTCGAGCGCGAGCTCCAGCGCATCTGCGCAAACGACGTCGCGGTGCCGGTGAACAAGATCGTCTACACGCAACTGCTCAACAAGCGCGGCGGCATCGAAGCGGACCTCACCGTCACGCGTCTCGCCGACGATCGCTACCTCATCGTCACCGCGACCGGCTCCCAGACGCGCGATCTCGCGTGGATCGAGCGCCACTTGAGCGCAGGCGCCCAGGTCTATCTGACCGACGTGACCTCAGGTTTCGGCGCGCTCGCCATCATGGGCCCGCGGGCGCGCGACCTCATGAGCCGCGTGAGCGATGCCGACCTCTCCAACGCGGCGTTTCCCTTTGGCACGAGCCAGGAGATCGATGTCGCCTACGCGCGCGCGCGGGCCATGCGGATCACCTATGTCGGCGAGCTGGGCTGGGAGCTACATCTGCCGACCGAGTTCGTCGTGCCCGTGTTCGATCGGCTTTGGGACGCCGGGCAGGATCTCGGCCTCACGCTCTGCGGCATGCATGCGATGGACGCTTTGCGGAGCGAGAAGGGTTACCGCCATTGGGGCCATGACATCACGCCGGAGGAAACGCCGCTGGAAGCCGGCCTCGGGTTCGCCGTTTCTTTCAAGAAGACCGCGCGCTTCATCGGGCGGGAGGCCCTGGAGCGCCAACGCGAAACCGGCGTGAGCAATCGGCTCGTCCACGTGATGCTCGAGCAACCCGACCCGCTGATGTTCCACGACGAGACGATCTACCGCGACGACAAGATCGTCGGACGCATCACCTCAGCGTCGTTCGGCTACGGCTTCGATCGGCCGGTCGGCATGGGCTATGTGCGAAACGATGAGGGCCCTGTCACGGCCGACTACCTGACCGGTGGGCGCTACGAGGTGGATGTCGGCGGCATTCGCGTGCCCGCCCGAATCTCACTCAAGCCTTTCTACGATCCAAAGAACGAACGGATCCGTATGTGAGCGCGGTGCGCTCACGCCAGGCAACCCAGCGCATGGCGTGCTGGATCGCCGAGGCGCCCGACGATTGGTCTCGGCGCGCCCTCGATCGCGCCACCGATGCCTTCGTCGACACGACCGCCTGCATGCTTGCCGGCGCCGACGATCCCGCAGCCCTGAAGGCGCGAAGCGCGGTGTCCCACTGGGGCTCGGGTGCGAGCATCGTCGTCGTCGGCGGCGACGCGCGCCTTCCGGCCCCGTGGGCGGCGCTGGTCAACGGCACCGCGGCCCATGCGCTCGACTACGACGACGTGCTCGAGATCGCCAACGCGCATGTCAGCGCCGCGCTCGTGCCCGCCCTGCTCGCGCTCGGCATGGAGCGAGACGCCGCCGGCAAGGCCTGCCTCGACGCCTTCATCGTGGGGGTCGAGATCATGGCGCGCCTCGGCGAGGCGGTGAACATGGCGCACTATTATCGGGGCTGGCACACCACTTTGACGCTGGGCGCGCCGGCCGTGGCCGCCGCGTGCGCGCGCCTCCTCCAGCTCGATGCGGATCGCGCGCGCGCCGCCATCAGCATGGCGACGAGCATGGCATCGGGCGCCAAGCGTCAGTTCGGCACCATGACCAAGCCGCTTCACGCGGGCCTTGCAGCGAAGAACGGCCTCGTCGCCGCCGTGATGGCCGAGGCGGGTGTCACGGCGGCGGACGATGTCTTCGAGGCCACGCGCGGCTTCGTCGCGCTCTATGCGGGCACGCCCATCGCGCGGCTCGACGCCGCGCTGGACCGCCTCGGCGCGCCACCGGCGATCGAGCAGCACGGGCTCTGGCAGAAACTTTATCCGTGCTGCGCGAGCGCCCACCGGCCGCTCGACGCAGCCCTGGCGTTGCGCGCCGACGCCGGACTCCAGGCCTGTGCGATCGAACGGGTCGATACCCACGTTCCCGAGGTCGCCGCGCGGAACCTGACCTACCCGACGCCGGCCAATGCCATGGAAGCGCGTTTCAGTATGCACTATCTGCTTGCGAGCGCGCTCACCGACGGTCACCTGGCGCTCGACGCCTTCGACCGCGAGGCCCTCAATCGCCCGGATGTGGCGGCGCTGGCCGCGCGCGTCCACATGCATTCCGATTCAACACAACCGGGTGATGCCAACGTCGATGCGCATCCCCAATCCGCCGCCGTCGACATTCACACGACCGACGGCCGTGTGCTGTCGCGCCGGGTCGCCGACCCCAAGGGCCATCCGCGCAACGCGCTCGCCGCGCAGGACCTCGCCGACAAATTTTCGGGATGCGCCACCCGCGCGCTATCTCCGGATGCCGCCGAGGTTGCGCGGGAGGCCATCACGGCTCTCGGTGCCGGCGGATCGGTCAGCGCGGTCGCCGAGCTCTTGGTGGCCTAGATGTCTGCGACCAGCCGAGACGCCGGCGAACGCGCCCGCGCGCTCACCCGCGACACGCTCGTCTTCGATTGTCTCGGCCTCTTCTATGTGTTGAGCGAGCCCTACGCGACGCGCTGCCTGGAGGCGGGCGTGGACGCATGCAACGTGTCGTTCGCGCTGGAGAACACCTGGGACAAAACGTTGTGCAACGTCGACGAGGGCTTCGCGCTCGTCGAACAGAGCCCTGTGCTGAGCCTCGCGCAATCTGCGGCCGACATTCGACGCGCGCGCGCCAGCGGCAAGCTTGCGGTGATCCCAGGCACGCAGGGCTCGAGCATGATCGAGACGGAGCTGACCCGCGTCGGCGTGCTGGCGCGCCTCGGCTTCCGCTTCTTCGGCCTCGCCTATACGGGAGCGACGCTCTTCGCCGATGGCTGCGGCGAGCGGCGCGACGCGGGTGTGAGCTTTCTTGGCCAAGAGCTGATCGAGGCGGTGAACGAGACCCCGATGATGCTCGACCTCTCGCACACCGGACACCGCTCGCGAGCCGAGGCCGTGCCGCGCGCGCGCGCGCCGGTGTGCACGCACTCCAACGCGTGGCACCACGTGCCCAACGATCGCAACACCAAGGACGAGACGGCGCGCGCCATCGTCGCCAAGGGCGGCATGATGGGACTTTGCTGCCTGCCGCTTTCGGTGAAGCCGCATGCGCCGACCGTCGAGGATCTGGTCGACCACGCCGATCACTATCGCGCCCTGATCGGGGCCGCGCATATCGGCATCGGTCTCGATTTCACCGCGGCCTACCAGGAAGCGAAGGTCGTGCTCCCGGAATCGCGGCGCTGGCGCACCCTCCGGCCGGATATCTTCGGCTCGGTCGATGCCTTCGTGACCCAACGCTATCCCGATGGCATCAGCAGCATCGCGGACCTGCCCAACCTCGCCGAGCGCCTCCTCGCCCGCGGCTACAGCGACGCCGAGGTCGCGGGGATTTTGGGGGGCAACTGGCTCCGCACCTTCGAGGCGTTCGCCGGGTAGCGCGGGCAGGCGATGAGCACCCCCCTACGCACCTCCGTGATCGAGGCGATCGGCGAGACCCCGCTCGTCGCGCTGGACCGGCTCACCGCGGGCTCAAGCGGCCGCATCCTCGCCAAGCTCGACCATCTCAACCCGGGCCTTTCCAAGAAGGATCGCGCGGCCAAGGAGATCATCGAGATGGTCGAAAGATCGGGCGCGCTTCAGCCCGGCCAAACCGTGGTCGAGCTCACGAGCGGCAACATGGGCACCGGCCTCGCCATCGTGTGCGCGATCAAGGGCTATCCCTTCGTCGCAGTGATGTCGGCCGGCAACTCGCCGGAGCGCGCGCAGATGATGCGCGCACTCGGCGCCGAGGTGGTGCTCGTCGACCAAGCGCCTGGGGCGAACCCGGGCCAGGTCTCGGGCGCGGACCTGGCGCGCGTCGAGGAGGAGACCGCGCGCATCGTGGCGGCGCGCGGGGGCTTCCGCGCCGACCAGTTCCGCCACCTGGGCAACCGGCTCGCCCACTATCGGCACACCGGCCCCGAGCTTTGGCGGCAAAGCGGCGGTGCCATCGACGCGTTTTGCGATTTCGTGGGCTCGGGCGGGACCTATGCCGGGGTGACCGCCTATCTGAAGGAGCGAAATCCGGCCGTTCGCTGCTATGTCGTCGAGCCGACGGGTGCGCCGGCCGTCGCGGGCGCGCCGATCGGCGATCCCGACCATCCGATCCAGGGCGGCGGCTACGCCATGGCCGATCTCGCGCAGCTCGCTGATGTCCCGGTCGACGGCCATCTGACCGTCACTGGCGAAGAGGCGCGGGACTGCGCCCGGGCGCTGGCCCGCACCGAGGGGATCTTCGCCGGCTACTCGACCGGCGCCAACCTGGCGGCGGCGCAGCAGCTTCTCCGTGGCCCCCTCGCCGGCGCCACCATCGCGGTCGTGACCTGCGATTCCGGCCTCAAATATCTCAGCACCGCGCTCTGGTCCTGACCGGCCCGGTCAGAACGCCACCATATCGCCGCCCTTGAGGTTGAGCATGGCCCGCGCCTCGGTCGGGGTCGCGACCTCGAGCGAGAGGTCCTCGACGATGCGCCGCACCTTGGCGACCTGATCGGCGTTGGATTTCGCGAGCTCGCCCTTGCCGACATAGAGGCTGTCCTCGAGGCCGACGCGGATGTTGCCGCCCATGATCGCGCCCATGGTGACGAAGCTCATCTGATACTTGCCGGCCGCCAGGATCGACCATTTGTAGTCATCGCCGAAGAGCTTGTTCGCGATGCGGCGCATGTGCACCAGGTTCTCGTGATCGGCCCCGATGCCACCCAAGATGCCGAAGATCGTCTGCACGAAGAACGGCGGCTTCACCAGCCCGCGGTCGACGAAATGCGCCAGGTTGTAGAGGTGCCCGACATCGTAGCACTCGAACTCGAAGCGCACGCCATGATCCTCGCCCAATTCCTTCAAGATGCGCTCGATATCTTTGAACGTATTGCGGAAAATGAAATCGCGGGTCATCTCGAGATGGTTGCGCTCCCACTCATGCTTGAACTCCTTGTAGCGCTCGAGCATCGGGAAGATGCCGAAGTTCATGGAGCCCATGTTGAGCGATGTCATCTCGGGGCTGGCGCGGAGCGGCGCGGCGAGGCGCTCCTCGAGGCTCATGCCGTGACCGCCGCCGGTGGTGATGTTCACGACCGCATCGGACTGCTGCTTGATGCGCGGCAAAAACTCCATGAAGACCTCGGGGTCCGGCGTCGGCCGGCCGTCCTTTGGGTCGCGGGCGTGCAGATGCAGAATCGAGGCGCCGGCTTCGGCCGCGGCCACGGCATCCTTCGCAATCTCGTCCGGGGTGAGCGGGAGATGGGGCGACATGGTCGGCGTGTGGATCGACCCCGTGACCGCGCAGGTGATGATGACCTTGTCTGCCATGATAGATCTCCCTTTCTCGCGCGCTTGCGCGCCCCAAATTTGGCCCCCTTTTTAGGCGGCTCGCCCTATTCGAGCAACGTTCGAAGCAACGCGGCGAGATTTGCCTTGGTCTCGAAGCCTGCGCCGGGCGCCTGCGAGAGCCGCACCGTGCCATCGATGACCGCCATGTCGTCGCCAAACCCGCCGAACGGCTGAAACACGCCCGGATAGGCCTCGCAGCCGCCAAGCCGCAGCGCGCCCGCCGTGGCGAGCGCCAACAGATTGCCGCCGTGGGGCAGAAAGCGACGTGGCGACCAGCCCTCGCGCTCCATCATGGCCACGATGTCGATGGTCTCGCCGACGCCATGGGCCAGCGCGGGATCGAACTGCACGTAATCCAGCGCGGGGCGCATGCCGCCATAGCGCAGCAAGTTCCGCGCATCCTGCACCGAGAACAGGTTCTCGCCGGTCGCGATGGCGTGCGGATAGGCGGCGGCCAGGGTCGCATTGAGCGTGAAGTCGAGGGGGTCGCCCGGCTCCTCGAACCAGCGCAAGCCGTAGGGCGCGAGCGCCGCGCCGTAGCGGAGCGCGGTCGCCTCGTCGAAGCGCCCATTGGCATCGACGGCAAGCCGCGCACCGTCGCCATCGAGCAGCGCGAGAACCGCCTCGATGCGGCGCAGATCCTCATCGAGCGAGGCGCCGCCGACCTTGATCTTCACGACCGTGTAGCCCTCTGCGAGATAGCCGCGGATCTCGGATTCGAGGCCGGCGATGCCTTTCTCGGGGTCGTAGTAGCCGCCGGCCGCGTAGACGAAGACCGCGGGCTCGGGACAGTCGATCCCGCCGGCATCGGCGATCAGCGACCAAAGCGGCCGCTCGAGGATCTTGGCGGCGGCATCCCACACGGCGATTTCGAGCGCGGCCACGGCGACCGCGCGCTCACCGTGGCCGCCGGGCTTCTCGTTTTGCATCATCGCCGCCCGAACGCGCCGCGGATCGAGCGTGTCGCCCGCCGCGGTGCATTGCGCATCCGGCGGCATCGCGAGGACGCGGGGCGCCAGGCGTTCGCGGATCACGGCGCCCTGCGCATAGCGCCCGTTTGCATTGAAGCCGAACCCGACCACCGGCTTGCCGGCGCGCACAACGTCGGTCACCACGGCGACGGCGCTGACCGTCATCTTGCTGAAATCGATCACCGCGTTGCGCATCGGCGCGTTGAGCGGAACCGCGGTTTCTCGAATGTCGACGATGCGCATGGGCTCGGACCAATCCTTCCGGCGGTGCTATTGACGGCCCGAGAACCAGCCGACGATGTGCTCGCGCAAGCCTGCCACCGCGAGGGAATGCCGATCCGGCGCAATCCCGAGCTGGATTTCGTTCCAGGGCAGCGCGGGAAACCCTTCCGGCTCGCCGATTTGGCGTAGACCCGGCATCAGCGTGCTCTGGCTCAGCGCGGTCACCGCCAGGCCCGCCGTGACCGCCGCCGTCAAACCGGCGAGGCTCGGGCTCGAATAGCGCACCTCATAACGCCGCCCGACGCGATCCAGCGCGTCGAGCGCCCAGCGCCGAAAGCAGCACCCCGGCTCGAACAGGGCGAGCGGCAGCGGCTCCTCCTCGTGCGGATGGGCCTGCTCAGAGGTCGCCCACACCACCGGCTCGCGCATCAGCACTTCGGGGCCGGGCTTGTCCGGGTAGCCGGAGATGAGCGCAAGGTCGAGCGCACCGGCCGACAGCTGCGGGCGAAGCTGCAGCGTGGTCGTGCAGGTCAGCTCCACCTGCACCTTCGGATAGCTCCGCGCGAAGCCCGACAAGATCCCGGGGAGAAACGCCATGGCGTACTCGTCGGGCGCGCCGAGGCGCACCACCCCCTCGACCGCGGGCGTCGCCAAGACCGACAGCGCCTCGTCGTTCAGCTTCAGAATGCGGCGGGCGTAGCCCAGCAGAGCCTCGCCGTCGACCGTGAGAGCCACCTGACGGCCTTCGCGGACGAAGAGGCTCGGCCCGACCTGCTCCTCAAGCCGTTTGATCTGCATGCTCACCGCCGATTGTGTGCGCCCCACCTGATCCGCGGCGCGGGTGAAGCTCCCGGCTTCGGCGATCGCGACGAAGGTGCGCAGAAGATCCGTGTCGATGTTGCCCTGCACGTTGTCAATCCATCAATAATGGTGATGATATCTATTATAACAATTCGTTTGATTGATCAAACGGTGGCGTCCACCTTCTCCGAGACGAAGGAGAAACGCCATGCCCCAAATCGCCTGGAACGCTCCGATATCGGCGCGGCTGTCACTCACGCGGATCGCGCTCAGAACGCTCGCACGATGCGCGACGGTGCTGAATCGCGCATCGCTCCGCATCGCACATTGGCAAACAACAGCGCGCGAGCGCCGTCAGTTACGCGCGCTCGACCCCCGTCTCTTGAAGGACCTCGGTCTCAGCCACGCCGACGCCGAGCGCGAAGCGGGACGACCATTCTGGCACGGCACGCCAGCCGTACGCAGCGCTCAATCGGCCTCTGTGGGGGAAAACGCAACCAGGAGCCCGTAGTGGTCCGAGATCGGGATGACGCGGCCATCGTCGAGCGCGACGCAGGGCTCTTGCAGCACCAGCGCGGCCCGCGCCGCCCGCAGCCGCGCCGGCCCCGGCTCGCGCAGGAACACGTGATCGATGCGATGTGCCGTGCGGGCCGCAGCCGCAGCATTCAGCGGGTTCGCCGGGTCCCAGGTTCCGCCGCCGGCACTTTCATCTGAGCCGTTCACCTCGACATGGGCGTCGCGGAATCCGGCGTCGAGGAAACTCCGATAGAGGTCCGGCACGACGGTCGGCCCGCAGTTGAAATCGCCCGCGAGGATCGTCGCGGCGTGACCGGCCGCGCCGTCGACCTGCCGCAGCACGTCCGCAAGCTGGCTGGCGCGGCATCGCTGGGTGCGTCGATCGGCAAACGGGCGCAGGGCGCCCCCGGCCGTGGTGTGAAGCGTCGCGACGCGGCACGGCCCGCAAACCGGCACATCGACGGTACAGGCGAGCAGGCTCCGCGGCGCAAACACGCGCTCGTCGAACATCTGGCTCGCGAAGGGCAGGCACGCCCGGTCGTCGACCGGAAAGCGCGAGAGGATGAGGAGCCCGCTGCCGAAGATGTGGCTGTCCTCCTCGACGCCGGCGGCATGGGGATAGAGATCGTGCAGCGCGGCCGCGAGGCGCCGCTTGGCGCGCCGCGTTAAGACTTCCTGGAGCGCCACGATATCGGCAGCCACCGAACGAAGCGCCGGCGCCAACGCCGCGGCCCGCGCGTCCAGATGGCGCGCATCCTCGTAGAACCGCACCCCCAAGATATCGACCGCCGTGAGCCCGGCGTTCAGCGTGAGCACCGTGAATGCGGGCACCGGCCGCTCGGCGGTGCCGCTTGGGTCGATCGCGGGATCGCTTGGCTGGGTCATGACGGGCCGCGCACCATATCAAAGAGGCGGCCGCGGGATTTACGGTTTCTTTGGGGCCTCCGGCCCATCTAGGGTATGCCGTGTTGGCGAATATGTGTGGATGTGCGGGAGGTTCGGCGTGAGAGGGCCGGATTTCATCATCGTGGGCGCGCCGAAATCGGGCACGACGTCGCTGCAGAATTATCTCAGCGCGCATCCGGATATTTGGCTCCCCCAGGAGCGCGAGCCCGTCTATTACGGGCATGACCTCGTTCACGCATGGCGCATGCCGAGCGACGAATATTTCGCTCTCTTCGCGGGCGCGCGGTCGGGCCAGATCGCGGGCGAGAAATCCGTTTGGTACCTGCTCTCGGAAACGGCCGCCCAGGAGATCCACGCGCAGAACCGCGATTGCAAGATCATCGCGATGCTGCGCAACCCGATCGAGCTGGTGTCGTCGCTGCATGCCCAGTTTCTCTACACTGGCAATGAGACGCTCAAGTCGCTGAGCGACGCGCTTGCCGCGGAGGACGCGCGGCGGGGAGGTGCGGACATTCCGCCCGATGCGCATTTTCCGCAGGGCCTGCAATACACCGAGGTCGTGCGCTTCGCGCCGCAGATCGAGCGGTTCTACGAGGCCTTCGGGCAAGACAATGTCAAGGTGATCCTGCTTGAAGAGTTTCAGACAAACCCGGCGGCCGACTATGAGGAGACGCTCCGTTTCCTCGGCGTGGACGCCCAGTTCAAACCCGATTTCGCGGTCCACAACGCGCGCAAGAAGGTCCGCAGCAAGGCGATCAAGTATCTCCTGCGCAAGCAGCCCTGGTATTATCGCATGGTGCCGAGCCTGATTCGCGAAGGGCTCGAATGGCGCCTGCGCCGGTTCAACGTCAAGCCAGCACGACGTGTCGCGATGAATGAGCGCGACCGGCGGCGGCTGAGCAAGGCCATCGCATTCGACGTGGAACGGCTTGGCGGACTGCTCGGCCGTGACCTCTCTCAGTGGGCCGCCTGACGGTTTGCACGCCGCGCCGCCCCGAATCTGCGGTTCATAGGATTGACCAATGAGCAGCGTCGATTGCCAGAGCCCGGCCAACGCCGCCCTCGCCTTCGCCAACCAGTTTCTGCTCGCGCGCGCGGCGGTCGACCTGTCGCGGCTCGAAGGGTGGGTGGAAAAAACCATCGGCGCGCATTGGCGCCTGTTGGCGCACCCGCGCCTCGAGCTCGTTCAGGGCGTCTCCGGCGCGGTCGAGGTGACGGGCCTCGGAAACCTCTATGACGTCTCCGCCCCGGAGCGCGACAACGCCGCCGTCGTGCAACACATCGCTGACGATCTCGATGCGGCCGAGGTGCCCTTCGAGCGCATCGAGGCGCTGGTCGACGGGCTATCTGGCCGCTGGATCCTGATCGTGAGCCAAGGCGCCACGACGCGGCTCTACCACGACGCATGCGGGCTCAAGCCCGTTTTCTACACGACCGGATCGCCCGATCAGAGGACCATCGTCTCTCAGCCGGGGCTGCTCGACCATCTCGGCATCATCGCGCGCGATACCGCCATGGCCGCCCGCTTCGAGAGCCTCCCAAACACCGGAGGCTGGCCGGCGAACACGCTGCCCTTCCCCGGCGTCGCGCAGCTCCTGCCCAACCACTATCTGGAGATCGACACCGGCGTCGCCGAGAGATACTGGCCGCGGCAGGATCTTGTCCCCCGCGAAGTCGAATCGGCCGCGGACGACATGATCGGCCTCATATCAAACTCCATCACGGCGCATGCCAACCGCTGGCCGGTCGCCTTTTCCGCCACCGGTGGAATCGACTCGCGCATGATCATCGCGTGCTGCCCGGAGGAGATTCGCAAGACCGCGAAGTTCTATACTTTTGTATCCGAGAAAACCAAAAGCTTCGATAAATGGACACCTAAAAAAATCGCGAAAATCCTGGGATTAGATTATGCAACCGCGGCGATCTACTTCGACGAGGACGTCGCGAAATATTTGTCGATCAACACGGGCCATATGTATTTCGACCGAGCGGCGCCGAACGTGACGAGCCAGGCAGCCGCGGTCGGAGGTCGGGTCTATTGCAGCGGTTTGTGCGGCGAGGTCTTCCGCTGCTTTTATTTCACCGACGGCGCGCACCCGGCCTCACTTGACGCGCGCCGGCTCCAAGAGATCGCTCGGTTCGGCGGCAACGACGTCGTGGATCATGAATTCTCGCGCTGGCTCGACGCGTTTCCGGAGGTCGACAATCTTCTCGCGCTGGACCTGTTCTACTGGGAGAACCGGCTGGGAGGCTGGTCGGCGATGGGCAGCGTGTACAAGGAGGCCATCCTCGAGGTGAGCCCGCCGATGAACAGCCGGCGGATCCTCGAGATCGCCCTCTCCGTGCCGGTTGCGTATCGCTGCGAGCCCTACGTGCTGCCGCAGCGCATCGTGGAGAAGGCATGTCCCGCGATCGCCTCGGTGCCCTACAATAAGGTGCGGTTCGGCGCGCGCGAGCACATGGCGCAGATGCCCCTGCCCTGGCGCGTGAAGAAGAGGTTTGGCTGGACGTGAGCGATGTCGCGATCGCCGCGCCGGTCGGTGCGCCGCCACCGGGCCGGGCCGGTGAGGCCTGATCGATGAGCACCGACGCGCAACACATCGATCGGCGCATGGCGAAGGGCGCGGCGTGGATGATCATGCTGCGCTTCGCGGTGCGCGCCATCGCGTTCGTGCAAACGCTGATCCTCGCGCGCCTGCTGGTGCCGGAGGATTTCGGCATCGTCGCGCTCGCCACGGTGGTCTGGCATCTGATCGACGCGTTCGGCGAGTTCAATTTCGAGATCCCGCTGATCCGTCAGCGCAATGCGACGCGCAAGCATTATGACACGGTCTGGACGCTCAACTTGGCGAAGGGTTTCGCGACGGCATGCATTCTCGCGGCCGTCGCGAGCCCGGTCGCAGGCTTCTATGAAGAGCCCCGGCTCACGCTGGTCCTGCTCGTGCTGGCGCCGGCGGCCTTTATCCGCGGCTTCGAAAATTCGGGTGTCGTCGATTTCCGCAAGGAGTTGATGTTCGACAAGGAGTTTCGTTACCTCCTCGGACAGCGGGTCGGCGTCACCATCGTCACCCTGACCCTCGCGTTCCTTTGGCGCGACTATTGGGCGCTCGTGGCCGGGCTGGTCGCGCAAGCGCCGATCCGCGTCGGCCTCAGCTATCTCGTTCACAGCTTCCGGCCTCGTCCCTCGCTCGCGGCCGCACGCGAGTATTTCGGTTTTTCCAAGTGGCTGCTGGTGGCCAACCTGGCCAATTTTGGCGGCATCGCAGCCGATCGCCTGATCCTCGGCAAGCTGCTCGGGCCGGCGCCGGTTGCGATCTACATGATCGCCCTCGAGATCTCGACGCTCGCCACCGCGGAGATGGCCGGGCCGATCCAGCGCGCGGTGCTGCCCGGCTACGCCAAGCTCGCCGACAACACGGCGCGCCTCGTCGAGAGCTTCGTGCGCTCCTACCACATGATGGTCGCGCTGATCCTGCCTGCGACCGTCGGGATCTACTTGATCGCCGACATCGCGATCCCCGTTCTCCTCGGTGACAAGTGGCTCGACGCGATCCCGATCGTCGGCATCCTTGCCATCTTTGGCCTGATCAAGATCCTCGGTGTGATCAACCGTCCGGCCTTCCTCGCAGTCGGCCGGGCGAGGCTCACGGCCGGGCTCGCCGTCTTCGGCCTCGCGTTCATGATCCCCGGGATCTATCTCGGCGCGGTGCATGGCGGGCTGGTCGGCGCGGCGTGGGGGGCAACCGGCGCGATCGCGATCCGCACGAGCGTCTCCGTGACCTTGGTTCTGCACCTCCTCCGCATTCATCCATTCCGCATCGTGCGCGCGACCTGGCGGAGCGGCCTCGCGACGGTCGTCATGGCGGGTGCCGTGCTTGGCCTAAAGGAGGCTTGGCCGGTATCACCGGATACCGGTGTCTTGCTCGGCCAGTTCCTGAGCGCCGTCGCCGTCGGCGCCGTGGTCTATGTCGCGAGCCACCTGTGCGTGTGGCGCCTCGCCGGCAAGCCCGAGGGCATCGAGGGGCACGCGATCGTGCTCATCCGCCGCGTCGGCGCGAAGATAAAGAGCCGTGTACGCCCCATCGCGCCCGAGGTTCCCGCGGAAGATTAATCCGCCGCGGCACGATCAAACGCCTTATTGCGCAAGCAACCCTGATATGATCGCGCGAAGCCGAGCCCGACTCGCCGGAGGCCGAACAGGCCAACGCCTTCGGTCGTCGAGCGGCTTCGGAGCCTACTTGGGCGCGACCATGTCTCGGTGGGCAGCTTGATCCGCGATTGGCCGCGCAAACCAAGGAGCCTCATGTGAAACGACTGGTCGTCCTGGCCGTGCTGCTGTGCGTGGCCACAGCCGCCGCGGCCGACGACGCGCCAACGCTCGACACCACGAAGCAGAAGTTTAGCTACGGGGTCGGGTTGCGCGTCGCGCAGATGCTGTATTCGCAGGGGATCGCGCCGAACATCGACGTCGATGCGATGGCGCTCGCCCTCAAAGACCTCATGGCGGGACAAAGCCCCCGCGTGTCGAATGATGAAATCGAGGCGGCAACGATCGCCTATCAAGAGGAGCTCATAGCCATGCGCGAGCAAGCAGCCGAAGAAGCCCGCCAGATCGGCGCATCGTTTCTCGCGGAGAACGCGACGCGCGACGGCGTGGAGACCACCGAGAGCGGACTGCAATACGCCGTGCGCACGGCCGGCGACGGTGCCTCACCGCGCGCCGATGACACCGTGGTCGTGCATTACCGTGGCAAGCTGCTCGACGGCACCGAGTTCGACAGTTCCCACAACCGGGGCGCCCCGGCGACCTTCCAGGTCGGCCAAGTGATCGCCGGCTGGCAAGAGGCGATCCAGCTAATGAAACCGGGCGCGGTTTGGGAAGTCTGGATCCCGGCCGAGCTTGCCTATGGCGCGCACGGCGCGGGCGGCGTGATCGGGCCCAACGAGACGCTCCATTTCGAGATCGAGCTGCTCGAGGTTCAGCCCGCCGGCTGATCCGGTTCCGTCGGCGGCGATGCGTCCCCAAGAGGCGCCGTGGCCGCGTCGAGCCACGCGGTCGCCGCGGCATCGCCGGCGAGTTGGGGACCGATCGCCGCGCGCACGCGCGCGTGATAGTCGTCGAGCCAGGCGCGCTCGGCGGTGTCGAGTGCGGTGGCGTCGATCAGGTGCCGGTCGATCGGTGCGAGCGTCAGCGTCTCGAAGCCGAGCATCTCGCGCTCGGCAGCGGGCCCGGCGTCGATCTCCACGACCGCGACCAGGTTTTCGATCCGGATGCCGTAGGCGCCGGTCTTGTAGTAGCCCGGCTCGTTCGAGACGATCATGCCGGGCTCGAGCCCCGCCGTGCTCGGAAATTTCGAGATGCGCTGCGGGCCCTCGTGCACATTGAGGTAGCTGCCCACGCCATGCCCGGTCCCGTGGTCGTAGTCGAGCCCGGCTTGCCAAAGAAACTGCCGCGCCAGCGCATCGAGCTGCGCACCCGTCGTGCCCTTCGGAAAGCGCGCACGCGCGAGCGCGATGTGGCCCTTCAGGACGCGCGTGAAGCGGTCGCGGTGCTCGGCGCTTGGCGTGCCGATCGCGACGGTGCGCGTGACATCCGTTGTGCCGTCGAGATATTGCCCGCCTGAATCGACGAGGTAGAGCGATCCCGGCTCGAGCGCGCGGTCGGTCGCCTCGCTCACGCGATAATGCACGATCGCCCCGTTGGGACCGGCACCCGAGATGGTCTCGAAGCTCGGCCCGCAATAATGCGCGCCCCCCTCGCGAAAGGCCGCGAGCCTTTCGGCCGCCATCATCTCGGTCAGCGTGCCCGGCGCGGCCGCCTCCTCCAACCAACCCAGGAACCGGCTAAGCGCCGCGCCGTCGCGGCGATGGGCCGCCCGCGCGCCGTCGAGCTCGGCCGCGTTCTTGCAGGCCTTCAAGCGCGCGCACGGATCGCCCCGCCGCAGCACGCGCGCGCCCGCCTCCGACAGACGATCCACCAAACACACGGGCGTGCCCGCCCGGTCGACCATCACGACGCGCGTCGCCGCGCCCAGCGCGTCGAGCGCGGCGTCGAGCGCGTCGGGCGGGCGCACCTCCACCGCGTTGCCGAGATGGGCCGCGACCTCGGGCAGGAGCTTGCGGGCGTCGACGAACCATTCGACGCGCGTGTCTTCGTGAATCACCGCGAAGGACTGCGGCAACGGGCTGCACGTAACGTCGCCGCCGCGCACGTTGAGCAGCCATGCGATGGCATCCGGCGCGCTCAGCACCGCGGCGCCGGCGCCGGCTTCGCGCACCACCACCGCGACCGCATCGCGCTTCTCGGCCGATTGCGTCCCGGCGAACTCGATCGGATGGGCCGCGATGGGCCCGAGCGGCCGTGCCGGCTGATCGTCCCACACCGCATCGACGGGATTGTCGGAGCCCGGCACCAAGGTCGCGCCAACCGCTTGGCACGCGGCGTCGAGCCGGGCCCGGCCGTCGTCGGTGTGGAGCCAGGGGTCGTAGCCGAGCGCCTGGCCCTCCTTCAGCGCCGCGCGGAGCCAGCGGTCGGGCGGGTCCTCGATCAGGTGGTGACGGGTGAACAGCGCCGGGTCCACCTCGGCCTCGGCCTGCAGCGTGTAGCGACCGTCGACGAAGATCGCGGCCTTGTCCGCAAGCACGATCGCGACACCCGCGGAGCCCGTGAAGCCCGTGAGCCAGGCGAGCCTCTGCGCGCGGCGCGCGACATACTCGCCCTGATGCTCGTCGCTCAGCGGAATGACGAAGCCATCCAGATCGCGTGTGGCGAGCACGGCGCGCAACGCCGCCACACGATCTCCGGTCGCGCCCGGCGCGCCGATGCCGTCCGGCGCCGCGGCGAGGCGCGCGCGGAGCGCATCGAGGTCGCGCGCGAGCGCGGCGTCGATGGTCCCGCCGAGCAAGCCGAGCCACGCCCGGTCGCGCACCGGCGCGGCGGCGATGCCGCGCAGCAACCGGCCGAGCGCGTCGGCGCTGATCGCCGCGCCCGCGGCCCGAAGGCGCGCGGCGACGGCGGCGATGTCGCTCTCGCTCACGGCATCAGTCATCGCGCGCCTTGTGCCAGCGCGCGGCGCGGCGCGTCAACAAGAGCGTTGCCCAATCGTCCAAAACGATCCGCCGCGTGAGGCGAAAGCCCGCCTGTCGAAAGGCCGCGACGAGCTGCGCCTGCTCACCCACGAGCAAACCCGACAGGATAAGCGGCGCCCCATGCCGGACCGTGCGCGCCAATGCCGGCGCCATGGCGATGAGCGGCCGCGCGCGGATGTTGGCGCACACGAGGTCGAACGAAGGGCTAGGCGCGTGCGAGGCCACGCCGAACCGATGCGCGCGGATCGCGACGCGCCGGGCCAAGGCGTTGGCGCGCACCGTGGCGGCCGCGGTCGCGACCGCGAGGGGATCGTCGTCGATGCCGAGGACCTGCGCGCGCGGCCAAAGCCTGGCCATCGCGAGCGCGAGGATGCTCGAGCCGGTGCCGACATCGAGCGCACGCCGCACGGCACGGGGGGAGCGCGCGAGCCCTTCGAGCGTGGTCAAGCAGCCCTGCGTCGTCTCGTGGCGGCCCGAGCCGAAGGCCGCGCCGGCATCCACCGCGAGCGCGAGACCACCCGGGAGCGCCGGCGCATGCGAGCCATAGATCGAGAAACGTCCGATGCGAAACGGTGCAAAGCCAGCGAGCGCCCGGCCCTGCCAGTCGTCATCGTGGATCGGTGCCGGTGTCGCCGGCAGTGCAAGCAGGCGCGCCGCGTTGCGGAGAAATAGATCGTGCGCCGCCACCGCACGGTCGTCCGCACCGGCGGCGCCGACACACTGGACCGTGACCCGCACGGTTGCGCTGGGCGCGTCCTCGCCACCGTCGACGTCCTCGATCAGCACGGCATCGGCGAACGGTGCCAACGCCGCTTCGATCGCCGCCGTCTCGGCACGACGCATCACCGCCGACACGCGCCACCCGACGACAGCGGGCGCGGAGCCTCTGTCTTTGTCGCGCGTCATCACACCCCTGGGCGCTCTCCCCCCCGCATAAAGACCGCCATGATAGGGGGAGGAGCGCGGCTCGAGACACGCGTCACGCGTGCCATCGGTGACGGTGCTAGATGTCCGTGCGGTCGAAAAAGCGCAGGCTGGGGTCTCCATCGAGGATGGCGGCGAAGCGCCCGAACACACCCGTCTCCTCGCGCCAGCTCAAATAGCGCTCGTAGTGACCCTTGCTTTCCCATTCGCCGACGAGCAGGACGGTCTCGGGCTCGTCCTGGTTCCGAAACGTCACAAGGCTCAAACACCCGTCATAGCGTCGCGTGTCGGGCAGCACCTCGCGCAATAGCGCTAGAAGCTCATCGACCTGGCCAGGCTTGGCCTTCGCCTCGAGAAACACGGTTGTCGCCATAGATCGCTCCTCCTTCATGCGGACTGGCTGACCAATGCGTTGCGTTCCGCTAGTCCCGATGGCGGAACTCTTGGAACAGTTCCGGCTTGAAATCCATGCCGTGACCGGGGCGATCCGGCGGCGTGATTATGCCATCGCGCGGGATCACCGGCTCGACCCAGAGGTGATCGCACCAGCCCATATATTCCAGCCAGGACGGGTTCGGTATCGACGCCACCAGGTGCAAGCTGAGCTCCGGAAAGAGATGCGGCGCGATCGCGATCCCGGCGCGATCGGCGTGATCCGCGATCACGCGCAGCTCGGTGAAGCCGCCCCGCATCAAGTCGGGTTGCAGGATCGGGATCTTGCCGCTTGCGAAGAACGGCTTGAGGTCGTGGTGGGTGAAGTGGTTTTCGCCGCCCACCACCGGCGTGCGGAGGGCATCGGCGACCCGGTGGTAACCCTCGAAGTCATCCGCCATCACGGGTTCCTCGAGCCAGGTTATGCCGCACGCGTCGAGGCGCCGGCCGACCGCGATGGCTTCGTCCGCCGACCAGCCTTGGTTGACATCGACCATGATCTCGACCGCATCGCCGAGCGCGGCCCGCATGTCGCGCACATTCGCGACATCCTCGTCATGGGTGAAAAGATGCGCGACCTGCATCTTGACCGCGCCGAAACCGGCGGCGACGAGGCGCTCGGCCTTGGCGATCATGCCGTCATGGCCAAGCCCCCGATAGCAGCCCGAGCCGTAGGCCGGCAGCGGATCGGCGCGACCACCCCAAAGCTGCCACAGCGGCATGCCACGGGCGCGGCCGAGCGCGTCCCACAACGCCACGTCGAGGGCCGACATCGCCATCACCGTGATGCCCATGCGTCCCTGAATGAAGGTCGCCTGCCACATGCGGTGCCAGAGCGCCTCGACCGCGCTCGCCTCCTCGCCGAGGAGAAGCGGCTTGAGCATCTCGTGGATACACGTCTCGAGCGTGCGCAATCCGCCGGCGAGCGGATGAAGATGGCCGGTGCCCACGACGCCGCCCTCGGTCTCCACCTCGACGACCAGTAGATCGATGGTCTCGAGCGTCAAGAAGCCGGTCTGCGGCGGGTCGACGAACGGCACCGAGAGACGATGCGTGCGGATGTCCTTGATGATCATGCGGGCGACCTCCTACCGCGCGCACCCTAACGCGAATAATCTGTGAGGGCTGCTTGGACCGACACGGGAGCAATCCGATGCGCGAGGAGATCGCCTTCGACGCGGGCGGCGTGACCCTGCGCGGCCGGCTCTATCGGCCCGCCGCCGCCAATCCGCCGGTGATCGTGATGAGCCATGGGCTTTCCGCCATCATCGCGATGGGCCTCGCGCGCTATGCCGAAGCCTTCGTCGCGGCGGGCTTCGCCGCGCTGCTCTACGATCACCGCAACTTCGGCCTCAGCGACGGCGAGCCCCGCCAGGAAGCCGACCCCTGGCAGCAGGTGAGCGACATGCGCGATGCGATCACCTTCGCGCGGACGCTCGACGGCATCGATCCGGCGCGGATCGGGGTGTGGGGCACGAGCTACTCGGGCGGACACGCGATCGTGGTCGGCGCGCTCGACCGGCGGATCAAATGCGTCGTTGCCCAGGCGCCGCTGATCTCCGGCTACCGCACGATGAACCGCTGGATGTCAGCGGCCGATGCGGCGCGGCTCGGCGAGCGCTTCATCACCGACCGCGAGGCCCGCGCGCGCGGCGACGCGCCGAAGCTCACCACCGTGATCGCGGAGGGCACCGAGGAGGCGGCCTGGGTCGCGGCCACCGACCAGGAGGGCGCGTTCGTCAACGCGCTGACCCTCAGAAGCCGCGAGCTGATGCTCGCCTACGAGCCGATCTCATTCATCGCGCGCGTCGCCCCGACGCCAGTGCTGATGATCCTCGCCGCGCGCGACACCGTGACCCCGACCGACGACCAGCTCGAGGCCTATGCCGCCGCGCGCGAGCCGAAGCGCCTCGCCCTCCTCGATTGCCGCCACTTCGACGTCTATACCTCGCACGCCGACGCGGCCGCCACCCTCGCGCGCGACTGGTTCGCCGCGCACCTGATCGGGTCAGAATCAGGGTGAGGCTGCGACCGCCTCGGCACGGGCGCGCCGGCGGGTCAGGCGAATGCCGAGATTGCGCAGGCGCTTGCCGGCGAACGTCCTGAGCTGCCACAGCCAATGCATGACGAACGGCGCGGGATCGCGGAGGTCGAAGAACGCGAACGCCTTGATCCGGCGCACGTTCTTGAGCAGCGCATAGAGCTCGGCGCGCACGCGCATGTCGTCGCGGTTCTCCCAGAGCGCGAGCAGAAACTGACTGAACCAGAGCCAGGCGATGCCGCTCTGATACGCGGTCACCGGCGTCGGCGTCGCGCCGGCCATGGTCTGATGGAGCAGGAGCGGCAGATCCACGCCGACCCGCGTCGACAGCGATGTCGCGCGGACGACGCGCGGATCGCACTTGATCAGCATGAGGCTGCCATCGACCGGGTTGCGCCGAAACTCCACCGTGACGACGCCGTAAAAGCCCGCCGCACGCACCAACGCCGTCGCCGCCGCGACCGCCTCGGCGTCGTGCGCGCTTTCGCAATAGACGTTCGCGCCCAGGGCGTAGGGGTGAGTCATGACGCCGCCATGGTGCGTGTAGTCGCGCGAATAGGTGTAGAGCCGCAGCCGCTGCACGCAGCAGGTCGCCACGACCTCTTGAGTGCGGTCGACCACGAGCGAGACGCCGACGCATTGCTGCGCCTCGCCGGGCACCACCTTGACGATTGTCGGGTACTCGCCGAGGCGCCCGCGGATCTCCTCGCAGCTCTCGATGATGCGCGCCGCCTCGCGTCCGGCGACCCGCGTGTAACGGCCGCTCGCCGGGTTGGCCGGCACCGTGCCGGGCGAGGTGCGGAGAATGTAATCCTCATTGTCGAGGTCGAAGCCGTCGACGATCTGCCTGAGCGCCGCGGCGTCGCGGGGCTTGTGGAAATCCGGCGTGCCGACGCCCACGCGCCGCGCGATCTCGTAGCAGGCCGTGATATCCACGACTTTCCGCAGATCCTTCCACGCCGGCACCGAGAGCGCGAAGCTCCCGGCGAGCTTGGCATGGTTGCGCGCGAGAAACAGCAGGTAGTCGTCGCGCGTCGGGATCACGACGCCACCCTCCGCCGCGAGCTCGTCGAGGCAGTCGAGCGTCGCATCGAGGCTTTCGACCGCGACCCGCCGTGTCAGGTAGCGCGAGTCACCCCGGTGGGGCGGCGCCACATGGTCGATCCCGATGACCGGAATTCCCGCGCGGCCGAGCGAGCGGATGGTCGCGACGGTGCGCGGATGCGGGTTTGCGCCCAGCAAGATCGCACGGGTTGGTCCGGTGGGCGTCGAGGGGGTCGCCATGACGTGTCACTCCTGCCGCGTTGCGCCCCCCAACGGGCCCCGAGTGTAGCAGGACCGGGCGAGGCGGGCGAACCGCCAGGCGCGGTTTGCTTAACGCCGGGCGCGCCGGCGGCGGGGAACGCAGCATTTCACGTGACAGCGGCCCGGGTAATTTGTAGGCAACTGGATGAACGGCAGCGGGCCTAGCCCGCAGGCATCGACAGGAGGCAGCGAATGAGCAAGCGCGAATGGCTGATGAGCGAGCGCAACTTGGCCGACGATCCGATCGAGAGCTTCACGGATCTGAGCGACGACGAGCGCGCCAATCTCGCGCTCCTGCACACCCAGTGCCGGGGCTGGTCGAGCCAGAATATCGAACAGGTGGTCTCGGTCATGGCCGAGGACGGGGTCTATCACGACATCACCCTGCCCCCGGCCGTCGGCCATGACGCGATCCGCGCATTCGGTGGGGGCTGGCTCGACGCGGTGCCCGACCTCTCGCTCTACATCGAGGCCTTCTGCGTGCAAGGCGACACGGTGTGCGACATGGGCTGGATGAGCGGCACCATCACCAAGGACTATTTCGGCCTACCTGGCACGGGGCAGCGCTTCGACTGCCAGTTCTCGCAGATCTGCTTCATCGAGAACGGCAAGATCAAGTATCTGCGCGGGCTCTGGAACGCGCCCGACATGTACAACCAGGTTGGCTGGGATCTGTCCGGTCTGAAACGCTGACGCCCCAGGTCTCGGCGGTCTGCCGCCGGCTGCGGGCTCAGGCGCGCGCCACCTCGACCCTCGCGCCGTATTCGGTCTGGCCCACCGAGAACGGAAAGAGGCCAAGCGCCGCCTCGGGGACGACCGACGCCCCGGACGTGACGCGGTTGAGGCCGGGCGAGCCGTCGCGGATCCACACCGCGCCCCGCGTGATCCGATCGGTGACGTGGGCCTTCGCCTCGAACGCGCCGCGCGCGTTGAAGATGCGGATCGCATCGCCGTCGCTGAGGCCGCGGGCACGCGCATCCGCCGGCGAGATCCAAAGCGCGGGTGCCGAGCCGCGTTTTGCCAGCGCCGGCAGCGCCCGCCCGTGATCGTAGAACGAATGAAACTGCGTCAGCGTGCGCCCTTGGCAAAGGGCGAGCGGGTAGTCGGCGGCTGTGTCGGCATCCCCGCGCGCGCTCGCCTCGTAAACCGGCAAGGGCGGCAATCCCGCCGCCTCGGCGCGCGCGGAAAAGAACTCGATCTTGGCCGACGGCGTGTGGAACTCGCGGGTCGGATAGGCGGTGTGCGAAATCTTCAGGGCCGCCTTGGCCCCGCCCTCCCGCATCGACGCGACGGTCGCATGCCCGGTCGCCGGATGATCGAGCACGGAATCGAGCACCGCCTCCTGCGAGGCCCACGGATAGAAGTCGTCGACGCCCAGACGGGCCGCGAGCCCTTTCAAGACCTCCTGCACCGGCCGCGCCTCGCCGGCCGGCTCCAGCACCCGGTCCATCAAATAGACGTGCGTGTGGGTCGCCTTGCAGCCGATATCCTCGAGCCACGCCGTGCCCGGCAGAACCACATCGGCGAACCGGCGCGCGGTCTCGTTCATGAAGAGCTCGTGGCAGACCAGGAGGTCGAGCTTGGCGAACGCGGCCGCGAGGCTCTCGGCATCCGAGTATGACGACAGCATGTTGGAGCCGAACAGCATCAGCACGCGCACCCGCCCGTCCGCGAGCGCGGCCGTGATCTCCGACATCTGGTTGGGCACGTAGGTGCCCGGCGGGCGGCGCTCCGCGGCCATGATATCGGCGAAGCCCGCGCCATGCGCGACACTGCCGTGCCGCGGGCCGAGCCCGCCGCCCGCGATTCCGTAGCTGCCGATGAGCGCGGGCAGACACGAGATCGCTCGCGCCGCCTGCCAGCGATTGTCACCCTTGTGGATCGAGCTTCCGCCCAAGACGATCATGGCCGGCTTGACCGCCGCATAGCTCCGCGCGAGGGCTTCGATGCGCGCGGCCTCGATGCCGGTCTCCTTGGCGGCCCAGTCCGGGCTGAACGGGCGCACGTGCCGGGCGAGCGCGTCGAAACCGACGGTGTGGTTCGACACGAACGCGGCATCGACCAGGTCCTCGCCGATCAGCACGTGCATCATGGCGAGCGCGAGCGCGGCATCCGAGCCCGGGCGGATCAGCATCACCTCGTCGGCCTGGGCGGCCGCCTCCGAGCGCCGGACGTCGATCACCACGATCCGCGCGCCGCGCTTCTTCGCCGCCACCAGATGGCGCGCGGTGTTCGGCTGGCTCGCGAGATTGGCGCCCCACATGACGATGAGCTCGGCGTTGGCGCCCATGTCCTCCTTGGTGTTGGTCTCGAGCGCGCCGGTGAGGCCGAGGCCGAGGCCGCCGAGCCCCCAGCAGATCATCGCGCCGTCCCACGACTGGCAGCCATAGAGATTGGCGAAGCGCGCCAGCATCTGCACGCCCGTGAAGACGCCGTAATTGTTGGCGAGGTTGCCGTGGCCCTCCCAAAACGCCGTCGCCTCGCGGCCCACCGCCTCGCAGCGCGCGGCGATCAGATCCAACGCCTCGTCCCAGCTCGCCTCGCGCCAGGCGTCCTCGCTGCGCCGCGCGCGCACCAGCGGCGTGAGCAGGCGCTTCGGGTTGTCGAAGATCTCGCGCGCAGCTTGGCCCCGCACGCAGAGAAAGCCCTGGCTATCGGGATTGTCCTTGTCGCCGCTAACGCCGAGAAGCGTGCCGTCCCGCACCTCGACGCGCATGCCGCACTGCGTCGGGTGGCAATTCATGGGGCACATCGTGGATATGGTCCGGCCCGGATCGCTCATCGAGACACTCCACGTCCTCCGCGCCCCCCAAAGGTGCCGGCTCGCAGGCACCCAGGTCAACCGACAAGCGCTGAGCGCATGGTGACCCCTACGGGAATTGAACCCGTGTCTCCACCTTGAAAGGGTGGTGTCCTAACCTCTAGACGAAGGGGTCGCGCGCGGCACGGCTTGTAGACCCGGAGCGGGCGGAAATCAAGCGTGGCCGGCCTCCTGCGGTGCGCTCGATGCCGCCGACGCGGCGTCGTCGATGAAAAGCTCGACGCGCTCGGCGCCGAAGCGGCGATCCACCCGGAGCTTGCCCGTCGCATGCACGAGCGCGTCGCGACCCCCGAGCAGGGCCTGGCCGAGCGCCGTGTCGGCGGCGCGGAAGGCGATGCCGCGAAGCTGCGCGCCGCTCCGCCCGGCGAGCGTGCAGCGCACATGGCCTTGGCCGACGATCGAGGCATAGGCGACGCGGGCGTCCGCGATCGCGAAGCGGGGCTCCGGATTGCCCGCACCGAACGGGCCGATGCGGGCGAGCGTGTCGACCAGCTCCACCGTCGCACCCTCCGGGCTCAACGTGCCGTCGATGCGGATGCGCCGCTCCGTGCCGCGCGCGGCGACCGCTGGCCCGAGCCGCTCCGCCAGGAACACGGTGAGATCCGCAAGGCGCTCGGTCTCCACGGTGAAGCCCGCCGCCATCGGATGGCCGCCGCCGTTCACCACGAGCGAGGCCTGGCGCGCCGCGGTGATCGCCGCGCCGATATCGACGCCGGGCACGGAGCGACAGGAGGCGCGCCCGGTGCCGTTTTCGACGGCGACGACGATCGCAGGCCGGCCGTAGCGCTCCTTGAGGCGGCTCGCGACGATGCCGATCACGCCGACGTGCCAGTCCGCCGCGGCGGCCACGATGAGCGGCGCATCGGCGCGCCGCGCCGCCTCCACCTGCTCGACCGCGGCCTCGAGCGCGGCTGCCTCGAGGGCGCGGCGCTCACGGTTGAGGCCATCGAGCCGCGCCGCGATGGCGGCCGCCTCCTCCGGATCGTCGGTCGCCAGCAGGCGCGCGCCGAGACTCGGCTCGCCGATCCGGCCGCCGGCATTGACCCGGGGCCCGAGCACGAAGCCGAGATGATACGGCGTCGGCGCCTGATCGAGGCCGCCCACATCGGCCAAGGCGGCGAGCCCGATGTTGCGCCGGCCCGCCATGACCCGGAGGCCTTGGCGCACCAGCGCGCGGTTGAGCCCGACCAGCGGCACGACGTCGCACACGGTGCCGAGCGCGACAAGGTCGAGCCATTCGCGAAGATCCGGCTCGCCGCGCTCTGCGCCAAACCAGCCCGCCTCCCGGAGCGCGCGGTTGACCCCGACCACGAGCAGAAACGCGACCCCGACGGCGGCGAGCGCGCGGTGCGGGCTCTCTTCGTCCAGCCGGTTCGGGTTGACCACGGCGTGCGCGCGCGGCAGCCGAGCCTCCGCGAGGTGATGATCGATCACGATCACGTCGAGGCCGGCCTCGGCCGCCGCCTCGAGCGGGGCGAACGCCGCCGTGCCGCAGTCGACCGTGACGACGACCCGCACGTCCTGCGCCGCGAGCATGCGAAGCGCCGGCGTGTTGGGCCCATAGCCTTCGCGCACACGGTCGGGGATGTAGACTGTGGCCTCGGCGCCGACGTGACGCAGAAACCGCTCGAGCAGCGCGCTCGAGGTCGCGCCGTCGACGTCGTAGTCGCCAAAGATGCCGATGCGCTCGCCGCCCGTGATCGCCGCGGCGAGGCGCGCGACCGCGCCATCCATGTCGCGCAGGTGGAGCGGATCGGGCAAGAGGCGGCGGAGCGTCGGATTGAGGAAGTCGTCGGCGGCCTCGGGCGTGACGTCGCGCGCGGCCAGCACCTGACCGACCAACGCCGGCAGCTCGAGCGTGCTGGCGAGCGCGCTGCCCGCGCGCGGGTCGGCGAGGCGCGGGATCCAGGTGTTTCCGAGGAACGAGCGCGCGACCCCGAGAACCGGCGCACCGGCCTCCGGATCGCGCGCGCCCGCCGTCATCCGATCTAGGCGCCGACGCGGTTGGGCTCGCGGGTGAAGTCGTGCTCCGCCTCGATCAGGCGGAGCGTGCCGGTGCGCGAGCGCATCACCACCGAATGGGTGCGCGCCCCGCCCGCGAAACGCTGCACGCCGCGCAGCATGGCGCCGTCGGTCACGCCCGTCGCCGAGAACATCACATCGCCCGACGCGAGCTCGGTGAGCGTGTATTTCCGGTTGAGATCCTCGACCCCCATCTTGCGCGCGCGCGCCTTTTGGTCGTCCTTGTCGAACAGGAGCCGCCCCATCATCTGACCCCCGATGCAGCGCAACGCGGCCGCGGCGAGCACACCCTCGGGCGCGCCGCCGATCCCCATATAGATGTCGACCGAGCGATTGAGGCGGGTGGTTGCGATGACGCCCGCGACATCGCCGTCGCGGATCAGCTGGATGCGCGCGCCGGCCTCGCGCACGTCGGCGATGAGCTTCTCGTGGCGCGGCCGATCGAGGATCAACACCACGAGGTCGTTCACCTCGCAGCCCTTCGCGCGGGCGAGGCGGGCGAGGTTGCGCGCCGGCGGATCGTCGAGGTCGACGAGGTCGTCGGGCAGGCCGTCGCCGACCGCGATCTTGTCCATGTAGACGTCGGGCGCGTTGAGAAACCCGCCCTCCTCCGCCATCGCCAGCACGGCGAGGGCATTCGGGCCGCCGGTCGCACAGATGGTCGTTCCCTCGAGCGGGTCGAGCGCCACGTCGACCTTGGGTCCATTGCCGGTGCCCACCGCCTCGCCGATATAGAGCATCGGCGCCTCGTCGCGCTCGCCCTCGCCGATCACCACCACTCCCTCGATATCGAGGGCGTTGAGGCCGCGCCGCATGGCATCGACCGCGGCCTGATCGGCGGCCATCTCGTCGCCGCGGCCGATCAGGCGAGAGGCGGCGCGCGCCGCCGCTTCGGTGACGCGCACGGCATCGAGGGCGAGATTTCGGTCTATCGCGACGGTGTCTGCCATGGTCCCCCCTAAGCGGTGCGTCCGGCCGCGGCGTCCGGCTCGATGCGGATCATCCGAGGCGGCTCGAGCACGGCGTCGAGCCGGTCGATCGCCGCCAATGCACGCGCCACCGCGCTTTCCTCGACTTCGTGGGTCGTCAGCACGATCGGCACGCTGTCACCGGGGTTGCGCCCGCGCTGCAAGAGCGCCTCGAGCGAGACGTCCTGATCCCGCAAGCAAGCGGCGATGCCTGCGATCACGCCCGGCTTGTCCACCACCATGAGACGAATGTAATACGGCCCGACACGCTGCGCGATAGGCACCAGCGGGCGCGTAGCGAGGCCCTCGGTGCGCACGCCGAAGGCGGGCAACACTGCGCCGCGCGCGATGTCGACGATGTCCGCAACCACGGCGGAGGCCGTCGGCCCGGCCCCGGCGCCCGGCCCCTCGAACACGGCGGTGCCAACCTGGTCGCCGCGCACCTCCACGGCGTTGAGCACGCCGTCGACGCGCGCAATCGGCGCGCTCGCGGGCACCAGACAGGGATGCACGCGCTGCTCGATGCCGGCACCGGTGTCGCGCGCGATGCCGAGCAGCTTGACGCGGTAGCCGAGCTCCATCGCGAAGCCGATGTCGACGGCGCTGACGCCGCCGATGCCCTCGATGTGGACGCCATCGAAGTCGACCGGGCAGCCGAAGGCCACGCTGGTCAGCAATGCCAGCTTGTGAGCCGCGTCGATGCCGTCGATATCGGTCGACGGGTCGGCCTCGGCATAGCCGAGCCGCTGCGCCTCGGCGAGGACCGACGCGAAGTCGGGCTGTGCGCCGGCGGAGACGGCCTCGTGCATCGCCGTCATGATGTAGTTGCAGGTGCCGTTGAGGATGCCGTGGACGCTGCTCACCCGGTTGCCGGCGAGCCCTTCGCGGAGCGCCTTGATGATGGGAATGCCGCCCGCGACGGCCGCCTCGTAGCCGAGATGCACGCCGGCCCGGTCAGCATCGCGCGCAAGGGCGCCGCCGTGATGGGCGAGCAGGGCCTTGTTTGCCGTCACCACATGCTTGCCGCCCGCGATCGCCCCCTCGCAGAGCGCGAGCGCCACCCCGTCGGCGCCGCCGATCAGCTCGGCGACGACGTCGACCGCGGGATCGGCCGCGAGTGCGAGCGCATCCTCATGCCAGCGCAGGCCGGAGAGATCGACACCCCGATCCTTGTCACGCGCCTGGGCCGAGACGGCGACAATCTCGAGCGCGCGCCCGCAACGCGCGGCGAGGAGGTCGCTGTTGTCGCGCAAGAGGCGCACGGCGCCGGCGCCGACCGTGCCGAGCCCCGCGATGCCGATGCGAAGCGGCGCCGTCATCGCACCGTGCCCGAGCGGCAGCGCGCGCGGGCGCTGCTGGCCCGCGTCCCGCAGGCGACGGGCAGCGTGGGCGCGTGGCGACGCGGAGGCGTCGGCCAGGGTGGGCGTGGCCGGATCACGGGGTCAGTACTCGATGAAGACTTCGGCCCGGCGATTCTGCGCTTCGCCGTCGGGCATGTATTCGAGCGACACGGGCTGGCTGTCGCCCGCCGCGCTCACGACAAGACGCTCGGTCGGCACGCCGAGCCGCTGCAGCTCTTCGGAGACGGCGCGCGCACGATCGAGCGAGATACCGAAATTGATCACCTTGTGGCGGTCTCCCTCCATGTCGCGCGTGCGCTGGCTCGCATGACCGATCACGCGCACGACGCCACCGAGCTCCTGATGGAGGGACACGACGCGACGCAGCTTCGCACGATCATCGTTCGAGAGGCGCGAGGAGCCGTTGCGAAAATAGATCGTCGTCGCCTCGAAGGAGACGCTCGGCCCGGCCACTCCGCTCGACTGGATCACCGGGCCGAGGCCGGGCCGGTCGAGCGCGGCGTAGCTCCGCCCATCGTTGCCGCCGCGGTCATAGCCATCGGTGGTGGTCTGCCCCGCGAGCGGGGGCGCGCTCTCGGGTGCGGTGACGGCGGAGCCCGGCGCGCCACCCGAGGCGGCCAGCTGCGCCTCGAAGCGGGAGCGAAAATCGTTTGCCGGCGCGGCCGCGCCATCCGCGACGGTCGCCGCCTGGACGGCCCGTCTGTCTGACGCCGACGCCGGGGCGTCGC
The DNA here is from genome assembly GCA_965216915.1 of Alphaproteobacteria bacterium. Classification (GTDB taxonomy): domain Bacteria; phylum Pseudomonadota; class Alphaproteobacteria; order UBA828; family UBA828; genus CBDCGS01. Next base: position 1,339 of record CBDCGS010000010.1, on the reverse strand, counting down.
GGGTGCCCGTTGCGGCACGCCTGCGTTCGGCGGCCAATTCCGCGGTGCGCGCGGCTTGGCGGTCAGCGCGCTCGCGGACCGCACGGGCCCGCTCGCTCAGCTGATCGTCGGCGTTCGCATCCTCGCCGACACGCGCTGAAAGGCGCGCCCGACTGGAGGTCTCCGCCGCCCCCGCCTGTGCCGCGAGAACGGCGCGGGATGCAGGCTCGATCTCGGGCAACGCATCGGAGGCATCGGGTGCCACCGTCATGACCGGGTCGTCCCGTGCCGCGACCGCGGGTTCATCGGCCGGCGGCTCGGGGGCGGGCGGTTCGGAGGCGGCCGGTTCGAGTGCGGCCGTCACGGGCATCTCGTCCTGCATCTCGTCAGCGGCTTGCGCCATCGGGCCAGCGTCAAGCGGCTCGTCCAGCGCCGGCGCCGAGCCCTGCGCGGCATCATAGCTGCTCCGCAGCGTTTCATCCGTGTACTGCGCACGCTCACGGTCCGCGATCAGCCCCTCGGCGACAGCCGCGCGCTCAGCCGGCTCGGACGCCGGCCGCGGCTCATCGGGTACGTCGGCGAGATTGCGGAAGGACTCGTCCTCCACCGGCTCGGTGCCGTCACCGAAGATCTCGTCATCGTCCTCGATCATCGACGCGACGTCTTCGAACGTGGAGCAGCCCGCGAGCATCAGCGCACCGACGACCGCGAGCGCGAGCGCCGGGGACCGGCGAGCAAGCACCCGCCGCACGGCAAGCCGACGTCGCAGATTGGCAATTTGATCGGTCGAAGCCGTTCCGCCCATGGTATCTACCCGAGGCGACCCGTGACTGACGCACGATGATGAGCCATTTGGTAACGTTAGTAGCATAGTTCACCCCCCGATCAATTTTTTTGCGTTGTGAGCGGCTGGTATGCTTTTTTCGCCGATCCGCCGCGCGAGGCGACGATGACGGACAACAGAACGGAACAGAGCGGCAATCCCGCGCAGATGGCGGCCGACTTCGATGAGATCGCGAATCAAAGTCAGCGGATCGTCGACGAGTTCCTCGCGAGACTACGGAACACGAAGGACATGAACACGCTCGACCCCCTCAACATGGCGCCGGCCTTCGCGCAGATGGCGTCGCGCCTGCTGGCCAACCCCGCCCCCCTGATCGAGGCGCAAACCAAGTTGTGGGAAGGCTATCTCCAGCTCTGGCAGCAGACCGCGCGGCGCGCCGCAGGAGAGCCGGCAGGCGAGCCCGTCGCGACGCCGGATCGCGACGACCGCCGGTTCCGCGATCCGGCGTGGAGCGAAAACCTGCTGTTCGACCACATCAAGCAGGCCTACCTGCTCGCCGCCGAGTGCCTGCAGTCG